>OY730227.1:0-3120557 GCA_963422535.1 uncultured Mucilaginibacter sp. | reverse complement strand
CAATAGCACCAAGCTGAGTAGCTGATAATGATGCCAAACTGCCGCCGAAACTACCTACTGGTGTGCGTGTAGCCGATACGATATATACTTCTTTCATTCTCTTTTAATATAAATTGGTGCACAAATTTAGTTTTTTTGCTCGAACAGCATATCGCATCAGCATAATAAAAGCAATTAATAGGGATAAAATATTAAAACGAATAGTTGATATTGATGCCGATTGGTTAACATCAGCTCAAACTTAAAGCAATTAAAATAAATGCAGATAGCAGAAATATAGTATTTTTGGTAAGTTAATTGAGCAAATGGCTAAACTATCTACTTCTCGACAAAAGGCTATCATGCGTAAATACTCATTAAATGTCAAGTATTTAATGATGTTGGCGAGCGTTTGCCTTATTGTGTTTACGCTTCCAAAGCAAGCAAAATTCAGGTACGAGTACGACCGTGGGCGTGTTTGGACGCAAAAAGATTTGATATCGCCCTATAACTTCGCCATACTCAAAACCCAGCAAGAAGTTGAAACCGACCGCCAAGCTGCCTTGCGTAGTATCAGCCCCATATATCAGTTAGATGCCGATATGGCTAAAACACAAATAGCAACTTTTAAAAACGATTTAGAAATAAAGTGGCATAATGCAGGTATAAACGATAGGCTGAAGAAGCAGTATGCTGCCCTGGGCGAAAGGCTATTGAGCGAAGTGTATGATAGGGGCATACTTACCCTTGTTGCCAAGTATCAGCAATATCAACCCGAGTATTATATTACCCTGCTCAACAAAAATGTAGCTACTGATAAAAATACTGCTGATTTGCTGACCAAAGAAAAGGCATTAACCTATTGCGATAGCGAACTGACGAAGTTAAAAAGTTTCGACAAAGTATTTTTGCTGAACTTGATAGGAGATAGGTTACAAAGCAACCTGAAATATGACGAGAAACTAACCGCAAGGCAAGAGAAAGAGGTATTAGACGGCTTATCGCTCACAAGGGGTATGGTGCAAAAAGGAGAAGCGATAGTAACAAAAGGAGCTGTAATAAACGATGTTGTTTATCAAAAATTAGAATCGTATAAGCGGACATTTGAAGATAATGCCCGTGTCAATGGCGATAAACGCTTGGTTCTGCTGGGGCAGTTTTTGTTGGTATCTATCGTTATTTGTTTGTTGATGGTGTTTCTGTATCTTTTCCGTAGGGATATATACGAGGATAACCGATTGGTAAGTTTAATATTATTGGTAGTTACGGCTATGCTGGCATCGCTATCATTGGCTATCCGCCTGCAACTGCCTAGTTTTTATTATATCCCATATTGTATAGTGCCTATCATCATCAGGATATTGTTTGATACCCGCTTGGCATTAAACATACATATACTGGTGATACTGGTGGCGGGCTTTTTTGTGCCCAATAGCTTCGAGTTTGCTTATTTCGAGATTACGGCGGGGATGGTATCTATTTATAGCATCAAAAATTTGATACGCCGAGAGCAATTTTTGATTTCGGCATTGGTTATCACGTTTGGTTATTTCTTGGCGTTTATAGGTATATCGTTTATCAGAGAGGGTAGCATAACTGCTATTGATTGGTTGGATTTTGTGCCATTTGTGGTGAGTGTTTTATTAACGCTGTTGGCCTATCCGCTTATATATTTGTTCGAGAAGGTATTTGCTATTACATCTGATATTACTTTAATCGAGCTCACTAATACCAACGCACCGCTACTGCGCGAATTGGCTTTTACCGCACCAGGTACGTTTCAGCACTCGTTGCAGGTAGCCAACCTTGCCGAAAATGCCATTTACTCCATCGGGGGTAATGCTTTGCTGGTGAGGGCAGGGGCTTTGTATCACGATATTGGCAAACTCGAAAACCCGCTTTATTTTATCGAGAACCAAAGTGCAGGTTTTAATCCGCATGATAAGCTATCGTATGAAGAGAGTGCGCAGATTATTATCAGGCACGTAAGCAAGGGGATTGAAATGGCACGAAAGGCAAATTTGCCCGAAGTGATTATTGATTTTATACGCACCCACCACGGCAATACTCGGGTTGATTATTTTTACCAATCGTTTTTGAAAAACTTTCCCGAAAAGTTCGTGAACGAGAATATTTTTCGCTACCCTGGGCCTATTCCTTACTCGAAAGAGACAGGTGTTTTGATGCTTGCCGACTCGGTAGAGGCTGCTTCGCGCTCGTTGCGAGAGCCCGACGAGAAATCGATAAGTGATTTGGTAGATCGTATTGTAAAATACAAACTCAATCAAGACCAACTGAAAGACAGCAACATAACGCTGAAAGATATTGAAACTATCAAAGCGATTTTTAAGCGAATGCTGATGAGTATTTATCATGTGCGGATAGATTATTAAAAAGAAACATTTTTTTTTGCCAACTACGTTGATTTACTATATTTGCAATCCCCAAAACGGGGTTGTTGATTATAACAAGGAGAGATGCCTGAGAGGCCGAAAGGAACAGTTTGCTAAACTGTCGTACTGGAAACGGTACCGAGGGTTCGAATCCCTCTCTCTCCGCAAAGCAATTTATTGTCTGGCATAGAGCTAGACAATTTTTGTTTTAGGGTGTTGCCAAACGAAGTTTGGGTATAAGACATGAAACAAAAATTGATAGTGAGTGGCAACGAACGACAATAAATTGATTTAAGCCACCCCATAAAGGGATCAATGAAATTAATCCCTCTCTCCGCAGACAGATTGTCTAAAACAGTCTAAAAGCGTGTAAAATCAAGGTAATAAATAGTAGGTGTAATTTACAATTACAGACATACTTGCTAATACTGAGTCTTAATATCACTTTTATGTTTTTTGTAATAAGCAATAAGCTCTTGAGTGTAGCAAGCTTTATCTGTTTTAAAAATACCTTTATCAAATGCTTCTTTATGTAATTTTGGTAGCTGCTTAAATCTTTTCATTCGAATTTTATTTACTCTCTTTAGAGTTGTAAAATCATAAGTGCCGCTTAGCATCATTACAATCTCTACTTCATCACATTTATCTACAAGCTTTATCGTTGCTGACTCTAATCCTACAGACTCAAATGATATTTTTTCCACAGAAACAGGAATGTCTATTTGGAAGAAACCATTTACATCTGATTTGCCAATTTTAATTGTGTCGTTAATGACAATTGATACGAATGGCAAAGTTTCCAAATTATCATCAACTATCCTGCCTTTAATAGTTTTATTCTGAGCATGAAGAGTATTTATTGAAACACATAGCACAGTATAACTAACAATGCAAATAATTAATAATTTCTGCATCTTTCGCCTTTTTATCGTCTTAATTATTTCTACAACCTAAATATACTTCGTTCCAAACTTTTGTTTTACATCGGCTACTACTTGTTTCACGTTTTGTTCTTGCTCGCGCGGGCAAATCAATAGGGTGTTGTTGGCTTCTACTACAATAAAATCGTGCAGCCCTTGTAGTACTACTAGTTTATCGGCAGGTACGTTTACCATACAGTTCGACGAGTCGTACATAATTACTTTTTCGGATGGTATTACGGCATTGCCTACATAGTCTTTTTCGGCAAGTTGATAGATGGATGCCCATGTTCCCAAATCCGACCAACCAAATTCGGATGGCAATACATACACGTTATCGGCTTTCTCCATTATGCCATAGTCGATAGATATATTGGTGCATTGCTGATAGGCTTGGTGTATATGCGTTTTCTCCTCGTGGGTGTTATACACGGGGCGTGCATCCGCAAAAATCTCGTTCATCTCGGGTAGGTAGCGTTCAAAGGCATTCAAAATAGCCTTCGCCGACCATACAAATATGCCTGCATTCCACAAAAAATCACCACTTTGTATAAATGTTTTGGCAATTTCTAAAGTGGGTTTTTCGGTAAAGGTTTTCACTTTGTAAAAATCATCGCCTAATGATTGCTCGGTGTATTGAATGTAGCCATAACCAGTATCAGGTCGGGATGGTTTAATACCCAAAGTAACCAAACATTGGTTGGCCGATGCTACGGCAAGCGATTTTTCGATAGCTGCAATAAAAGCGGTTTCGTCTAATATCAAATGATCTGACGGGGCAACTACTATTGCCGCATTCGGGTTGATGCTTTCAATTTTAAAACAACCGTAGGCTATGCAAGGTGCGGTGTTGCGCATCACGGGTTCGGTAAGTATCTGCTGGTCGTCCATGTCGGGCAATTGGGTTTTTACCAATTCGGCATAGCTTTCGTTAGTTACTACATAGATGTTTTCTTTGGGACAAACCTTCAAAAAGCGATTGTATGTATTTTGGATTAATGTTTTTCCGGTGCCTAGTATATCTAAAAACTGTTTAGGATAAGAGGTTCTGCTAATAGGCCAAAAGCGGCTTCCAATTCCGCCTGCCATTATGATAGCATAATTGTTTTTATTCATTTTAAGTAGTGACAAATTTTATAGCTGCAAACAAACGCCAAAAATGGACAATATTCTGTTAAATACATATTAAATCACCTAATTATAAAGTTACAGATTTATACAGCTTTTTTATGCGCTTAATATTATTCTGGTATAGGTGTTGGTTTATTGGCTTTTACGAGCGCATATTTGTTTCTGTTGCAAATAATCTTACCATTTACATATTCTAACTCGGCTACTTGGAGCGACGAGCGCCGATACCGCAATCTGTTGCTGTCTTGGTCTTCATCTCCTTTTTTGGGGTAAACCCTTCCAGGATGGGTAAAATAAAAAACATAGGCTTTGTTGTTTACAATCTGCACATCGGCATGCCTACCTTGGTCGCCATCATCCGGCCTTATACCTGGGGTATCCAAAATAGTATTGTTATACGTCCAATGGGTAGCATCAGTAGAGCGAAAAACATCTAAGCCTGTATAACTATCATAACAAGGGTCGGTAATCATCCAGTACGAGTTGTGCCAAAAAAACACAATAGGAGCTTCATGCTGCCGATTTTTTACTTCGGCAGTGTCGGCAAATTTCCAATGTTGTAAGTCGGTACTAGTGGCGGCGTAGGTAGTAGCAGTTTTGTTGTTTTTTAACCACATTTTCCATGTCCCGTTAGGTAGTTTAAAAACGCAAGGGTCAATGTAATCAGCTGCAATATCAACCCCAATCTGTTTCCAATGTTGCAAATCTTTGCTTTCGTAATGCAAGATACGCGATAAGCCACCCCAATCACTATACACCCCTTTTATATAAACAACATACATGTGGTAATTTTTATCAATAGGGTTTTGGAAAACAACTGGAGCCCAAAAAGTATTTAGGCCTGTGTCTGGTTGCGGGAGTTTAGCCGCGCCTTTATAATGCCATGTTTTTCCAAAGTTAGACGAAGCAGCAATGCCAATAGCTGTTCCATAACAATAAGTTACATTATTTGCTTCTGTGGTAGCGCGTCGTGAGGTATAAAAAATTAGCCATTCTTTTGTTTGGTTATTCCAAATAACAGATGGGTCGGCAGCACCATCGTATAAGGGATCTCTGAATAAAGGTGCTGGAGTTTGATTGATTAAAAACTGGGGCGATAAGTTTTTAACGCTACTCATCGTGTTTTTCTTTTTTTGTGCCAATGTAATTGAAACAACAAGTGTAATTGTCATTAAAAGCACAATCCGTTTTAGCATAAAATACATATTAGATAGATAAATGGGGCAAATAAATAAAATTGTTTTAACATAAAAATCATTTCAATATAAAATTTAACATTAATCTGAGCGTTTAATTAGAAAATTTTGTTATTTTGAACCTTTAAATAAACGATAGACTAATAATAATGATTGAAACAAAAAGATCGCTTTTTGATAACCTGCAAAACTTTTTTGGATTTGATAACTTTAAGGGTGAACAAGAGGAGATTATAACTAATATCCTTGCCGGAAACGATACGTTTGTGATAATGCCTACTGGTGGGGGTAAATCTATGTGTTACCAGTTGCCTGCATTGATGAGTGAGGGAACAGCGATTGTGATTTCGCCGTTGATTGCATTAATGAAAAATCAGGTTGACCAATTGAGGGCTTTTGGCGGGTCGGATAGTATTGCACACTTTTTAAATTCATCTTTAAATAAAGCCGAAATAGCCCGAGTTAAAGAGGATGTATTGGGTGGCAAAACCAAATTATTATATGTAGCTCCCGAATCTCTTACCAAACAAGAGAATATTGATTTTTTACGTCTTAATCAGGTGTCGTTTGTAGCTGTTGATGAGGCGCATTGTATATCAGAGTGGGGGCACGATTTTAGACCAGAATATCGAAAAATAAGACAAGTAATAAGCAATATAGGCGATGATATTCCAATTATAGCTTTAACGGCTACTGCTACCCCAAAGGTGCAGCAGGATATCCAAAAAAACTTGCAAATGAATAATGCTACGGTTTTTAAATCATCATTCAACCGGTCGAACTTGTTTTATGAAGTTCGCGCAAAGCGAAATGTGATAAAGGAGATTGTAAAGTTTGTTAAGCAAAATCAAGGCAAATCGGGTATTATCTACTGCTTAAGTCGTAAAAAGGTAGAAGAAGTAGCCGAGGCATTAAACCTGAACGGGGTAAAGGCGTTGCCTTACCATGCGGGTTTAGAATCGAAAATGCGTGCCGATACGCAAGATAAATTTTTGATGGAAGATGTGGATGTTATTGTAGCTACCATTGCCTTCGGGATGGGTATTGATAAACCCGATGTGCGCTATGTAATACACCACGATATGCCCAAAAGTATGGAAGGATACTATCAAGAAACGGGTAGAGCTGGGCGCGATGGCGGCGAGGGTATATGCGTAGCTTTCTATTCGGAAAAGGATATTGATAAGCTGCAAAAATTTATGAAAGATAAGCCAGTTTCGGAGCGAGAAATTGGTACACAAATATTAAAAGAAGTGATTGATTATGCCGAGGCGGCCGTATGCCGTCGTAAGCAATTGCTTCATTATTTTGGCGAGAATTTTAACGAAGCTGGATGTAACAATATGTGCGACAATTGCTGTGCACATAAAGAACATTTTGATGGCGAAGAGCATCTGCATAAAGCCTTGAGCCTTATTAAACAATTGGGCGAAAAATTTGATGATTTCCATATCCTAAGTGTACTGATGGGGAATGATAACCCGCAGGTACACAACTACGAACATCATTTATTGGAAGTATTTGGTTCGGGTAAAGAGCAAGGAGAAAATCTTTGGAAATCGTTGTTAAGGCAAGCGTTATTAAATAATTATCTTGCAAAGGATATCGACCAATACGGTTTATTACACCTTACCAAACTGGGTAATTCGTTTATTGATAATCCGCATACCATCAGGTTTATAATGAATAGACCAATGGGCTCTACCGATGATGATGATTTGGAAGATGGGCCGAAGCAAGGCGGTGGTGCGCTGGATACGGCATTGTTGCAAATGCTGAAAGATTTGCGCAAAAAAATTGCCAAGCAAAAAGGTTTACCGCCATTTGTGATATTTCAAGACCCATCTTTAGAGGAAATGTGCACACATTATCCCA
The DNA here is from genome assembly GCA_963422535.1 of uncultured Mucilaginibacter sp. Classification (GTDB taxonomy): domain Bacteria; phylum Bacteroidota; class Bacteroidia; order Sphingobacteriales; family Sphingobacteriaceae; genus Mucilaginibacter. Next base: position 3,113,063 of record OY730227.1, on the reverse strand, counting down.
TCAATACTGATGAACTGAAGCAGATTTCGGGCGTAGGGGCTGGTAAGGCGTTGAAATTTGGTGCGCAGTTTGTTGATTTGATCAAAAAATATGTTGAGGATAATGATATCGACCGCCCTATTGATATGGTGATAAAAAGTGCTGCAAACAAATCGGCATTGAAAGTTTATATTATCCAAAATATCGACCGCCATTTGAGTTTAGAAGATATAGCCGCGTCAAAAGGACTCACCTATGAAGAAATATTGCGTGAGGTAGAATCAATAGTAAACTCGGGTACAAAACTGAATTTGAACTATTTTATAGACGAGGTAATAGATGAGGATAAGCAAGATGAGGTATTTGATTATTTCAAAACTGCCGAAATAGATTCTATTGATAATGCCTTAGCCGAATTAGGACATGATGATTATACACGCGAAGAAATACAATTGATGCGTATCAAATTCATGTCGGAGTTGGGGAATTAATCGCTAATGATAACAATATTGAAATCCGAAGGCATTACACCTTCGGATTTTTTATTTAGCAGTAATCTTAAACTCGGTTCTGCGGTTTTTACTGCGGTCGTCGTCAGTAGTGTTAGTAGCTATGGGTTGTGTTTCGCCATAGCCTTTATATACCAATCTGTCGGCTTTTATACCATTTGCAATTAGGTATTGATACACCGCCTTTGCTCTGTTTTCTGATAATAGCTGATTGGCTTGCTCGCTGCCAACGTTGTCGGTATGTCCTGATACTTCTATATGAACAGTAGGGTTGAGGTTTAAAAACTCCATCAACTTTTCAAGCTCCGATTTCGATTCGTCCTTGATGTTAAACTTATTGGTATCAAAAAATATGTTTTTCAATATCACTTTATTGCCCACCTCAATAGGGTCGAGCAAAGCAGTAATGTCAAAAGCTTTTTTATCGCTTTGCCCTATGAGCGAGAAGTTGGCAGAGTAAAATAGGTAGCCACTTTTCGAGATGTTTAATCCATAGTTTTTTCCCACGGTAAGAGTTGCTAAAAAGTCGCCCTTATCGCGCGAACTATAATCTTGATAAACAGCTTTGTTTTTCTCCAAATCAATTATCTCCACCATCGATTCTAATGGCTCTTTGGTTTTGGCATCATTTACAATACCTTTTACATACGTTACCCTATGCGGGCGCAGATTTACAGGTAGCTCGAAGGTATAAATATCAAAACCGCCCAGTCCGTTTAAATTGTTCGACGAGAAGAAAGCATAATCGCCATTGGCAGTAAGTGTTAACCCGTTTTCATCGCCGCTCGAGTTGATAGGATAACCCAAATTTTCGGGCTTTTGCCATTTGCCATCTTTACCTAAGCGGCTCACAAACAAATCTTTTCCACCCAAACCTGGCCAGCCGTTTGAGCAAAAATATAAGGTGCTATCATCGGGATGGATAAATGGCGATTGCTCGTCAAACGAGGTGTTGATATTAGGACCTAAATTTTCGGGTTCCGACCAGCCTTTTTCGCTTAAAGTCGATTTCCATATATCATACCCACCATAGCCACCTTTGCGATTGCTCACAAAATACAATGTGCGCCCGTCGGCACTAATAGACGGTTGCGATTCCCAACCTGGCGTATTGATTGGTGGCGATATATCAAACGGCTTATCCCAATCGTCGCCCTTTTTTTGGGCAATATAAATATCGCATCGCCCCAAGCCATCGGGTCTGTTACAACCAGTAAAAAACAATATTTTGCCATCTTGCGATAATGATAATGCGCCTTCGTTATACTCTTTGGTGTTTATCATATCGCTCAACGGAGTAGCTGTTTGCCATTTACCATCAACCTTTATGCTTTTATAAAAATCTTCGTTGTTGTCTATTTTTCGGGTAAATATCAACGTATTTTCATCGGCAGTAATGGCGGGGAAATATTCCTCATCAGGCGTGTTTATAGCTGCGCCTATGTTGATGGGTTTAAAAAGTACAGGGTATTGTATGGCATTTATACTAAAAATGCAATCTTTTAATAGTTTTTGAGCCATAAATATATTTTTTGCCGAAGGGTCTTGATAGGTTAAGTACTTTTCTAAGTGCTGTTTTGCCTCTTCGTATGCTGCAATATGTATTTCGCAATCGCCAAGTCGTAAATAAATAAGTTTATTAAAATCAGGGTTGATGTTTACTACCCGTCGGTAATGCTCTACCGCCTCCTTATACTTCCATTCTTGCCTGTAAATATCAGCTAATTGCACATGCGCCTCAACAAACTTCGCATCCTCCTGTGTGGCTTTTAATAGGTGCTGTACAGCATCATCATATAGATGGTCGTCCAAGCTTTGGTTAGCAAGGGCAAAATACTTTATAGCTTCTTTATTTTTAGTTGAATATTCGTGTTCTTGAGCACATAAAAATTCAAACTGGAATAAAAATAATACCGATAAGAAAATAAATTTCATTGTAGGTAATACGAAGTTTTGTAACCTAAGTTACATTTATTATCACGGAATGTTGAGATATTTATGCGTTTGTAGTGATATTTCCCATTTAGGATTATTCATCACATAATCCACAATTAGCGGGGTCATCTCTTTTGATTTCGACCACTCGGGTTGTAGATATAGCTTGCAATCAGCCGAAACCATTTTGGCATGTTCCTCAGCCCAAGCAAAGTCGGATTTGTTAAATACGATGACCTTCAATTCATTGGCATGAATAGCAATGCCAGGATGCGGTGCTTTAAACTTTTTGGGCGATAAGCATATCCAATCCCATTTGCCCGAAAGTGGGTATGCGCCCGATGTTTCAATAAATGTTTTAATGCCTTCTGCTTGCAGCGAGGTAGTAAGCAGGTCGAGGTTGTATAGTAACGGTTCGCCACCCGTAACCACAACCGCTTTAGAGGGATGCACCTTAGCGTTGTTCACAATGATATCAATAGCCGTAAGCGGATGCAGCTCGGCATCCCAGCTTTCTTTCACATCGCACCAATGGCAACCTACATCGCATCCGCCTAAGCGAATAAAATAGGCTGCTTTTCCGGTATGAAAACCTTCGCCTTGTATTGTATAAAACTCTTCCATTAAAGGAAGTAACGTGCCATCGTCCGGAACTTGATTTGCCATAATATGCCGCAAATTTACCCTTTTAAGTTTGGTGTTCAAATAATAGCATTACGCTTTTAAGTTTTAATTCTTTTTTGTACTATTACTTAAACTTTTGATAATGCGAAAACGCTACATTTTAATTGTATTGTTGCTATCAGTTTGTTTTACATCCTGTGTTGATGTAGAGGAGCATTATGATTTTAAAAGTGATGGTTCGTGCAAGGTGACCTATGGTTTTGATATGAGTAAGGCGGTATCGGTGCTGATGAACTTGATGTCCGATTCGGTAAAAGCTACACCTCAATTTGCCGCTGTAAAAGACACCAGTTTGAATTTTTTTAACGCATTGCCCGATAGTACGCAACAAAGAATGACGGCGGAGGAAGTGAATTTGGCAAAAAGTAGTAACCTATCGGTACAAATGAACCTCAAAAAAAACTTGATGAAGGTGTGCATTTTTCATCAAGCTAAGGATGCTACCGATTTGCAATATTATTTGAGAAATATATCGAAAATAGAATCGCATAGCAATTTGAAGGCGGTAACTAATAAAAACACCAGCGATAAAAATTTTGATGCACGACAATTAATAAGCGGGCAAGATTATTATACCTACGATGTAACTCCGCATAAGTTTTATCGCATTATTGATAAAGCAAAATTTAATGCCTTCCTCAAAAAGGCGCAATCGGCACTTGTAATGGCTAAAGCTATGCTGATAGATATGCCTTATAAAGTGGTACTTAGCTTTGCCAAACCCGTTAAAATGGTGAATAACTCGAAAGCAATAGTATCAGCCGATAGGAAAACCATCACACTGCAAACCAATATGGATGAGATGATAAAAAATCCATCGGTGATGAATTTAAAAGTCGATTTTTAAAACCGCATGGAGTGGCATAAAGTTCCTGATATACAGCTCGATGGGCAACCGTTTATTAAAAAAGTAAAAGTAGCTGGTAGGATTTTGTGTTTGGTAGGTGTGGAGGATAAAGTATATGCGCTTGCTGCCAAATGCCCTCATGCGGGTGGCGATTTGAGCAATGGCTGGTGCAAGGATGGAAAGCTCATTTGTCCTATACATCGCTATTCGTATGATATAACCACAGGTAAAGGGAGCGAAGGGCAAAACGATTATATAGCCAATTACCCCGTCGAGATTAGAGATAATGGCATATATGTAGGCATCAATTCCTTTTGGGGAAAATTAAAACAACTGTTTCGATAAAATCAGTTAAGTAAGCTGATTTACAAATACACTTCTTTATTGGCTGATGCTAAGGTGTTTTTAAGTAAACCAATAATAGTCATCAAGCCTACACCGCCTGGTACGGGTGTAATCCAAGATGATTTTGGTGCAACACTTTCAAAATCAACATCACCGTATAATTTATAGCCCGATTTGGTAAGGGTAGATGTTTCGCGGTTCATGCCCACATCAATCACAATTACACCATCTTTAACCATATCGGCAGTAATAAAATTCTTTTTACCAATGGCTACAATCAGTATGTCGGCTTGCAATGTAAAGTCTTTGATATTGGGTGTGCGGCTATGGCAAATGGTAACGGTGCAATTGCCAGGTTGGGTATTGCGAGCCATCAATATACTCATTGGCGAGCCTACAATATTGCTACGCCCCACTACTACGCAATGTTTGCCAGTAGTATCAATTCCATACTCTTTAAGCATTAAAGTAATGCCATACGGGGTAGCTGGAATAAACGAGGGCAAATTGCGCTGCATACGCCCCAAATTGATAGGGTGGAAGCCATCCACATCTTTGCGGTGGTCTATCTTTTCGGTTACTTTCTCGGGGTCGATATGTTTTGGTAGCGGTAGTTGTACGATAATACCATCAATATCGGCATCAGCATTTAGTTCGGCAACCTTGTTTAATAGCTCTTCTTCGGTTACATCATCCTCATAGCGTACCAAAGTAGATTTAAAGCCCACTCGTTCGCAATTTTTCATTTTGCTGGCTACATAGGTTTCGCTGCCACCATCGTGCCCTACCAATACGGCTACCAAATGCGGTTTGCGCCCTGTGCGTGCCAATACTTGTGCTGCCCCTTCGGCTATTTCGCCTTTTAACTTCTCTGATACGTATTTCCCGTCAAGTAAATTCATCCTTTAGTCTAACTTTAATACCGCCATAAACGCCGATTGTGGTATCTCCACATTACCTACTTGGCGCATACGCTTTTTACCTTTTTTCTGCTTTTCTAATAATTTACGCTTACGCGAAATATCACCACCATAACATTTTGCTGTTACATCTTTACGCAACGCTTTTACGGTTTCGCGGGCTATAATTTTTGCACCGATAGATGCCTGTACTATAATTTCGAATTGCTGACGAGGTAATAACTCTTTCAGTTTTTCGCATATTTTTTTACCAAAATCGTACGAATTGCTACGATGGATTAATGACGAAAGCGCATCCACAGGTTCGCCATTTAAACGGATATCTAAACGTACTAAATCCGACTGTCGGTAACCTATTTGATGATAATCAAACGAGGCATATCCTTTTGATATGGTTTTTAATTTATCATAAAAATCAAAAACTATCTCGCCCATTGGCATCTCAAACATCAGCTCAACACGGTCTGACGTAAGGTAGGATTGATTGGTAATAGCACCTCGCTTTTGAATACATAGCGACATTACTGACCCCACAAACTCCGATTTGGTAATGATGGTAGCCTTAATGTACGGCTCTTCTACGAAATCAATTTTACTTGGATCGGGTAGGTCGGATGGATTGTTTACTTGCAACTCATCACCTTTGGTGGTAAATGCTTTGTATGATACGTTGGGGACGGTAGTAATTACCGTCATGTCAAACTCACGCTCTAAACGTTCTTGAATAATCTCCATGTGGAGCATTCCCAAGAAACCGCAACGGAAACCAAAACCTAATGCTGCTGATGATTCGGGCTCGAAAACCAACGAAGCATCATTAAGCTGTAATTTTGCCATTGATTCGCGCAACTCTTCATAATCCTCAGTATCTACGGGGTATATCCCCGCAAATACCATCGGCTTTACCTCTTCAAACCCTTGTATTCCGCTTTCGCATGGACGGTCTATATGGGTAATGGTATCGCCTACCTTTACCTCACGTGCTTCTTTTATGCCCGATATAATATAACCAACATCACCAGTTTTGATGACATCTTTTGGTAATTGATTTAATTTAAGCGTACCTACCTCGTCAGCCAAATATTGCTTTTCGGTAGCTACGAATTTTACTTTATCGCCTTTTCTTATTTCGCCGTTTACTACTTTAAAATAAGCAATAATACCACGGAAAGAGTTAAAAACCGAATCGAATATAAGTGCTTGTAATGGTGCTTTAGGGTCGCCTACGGGTGCTGGTACGCGCTCAACTATGGCACGCAACATATCGTGCACCCCCATGCCTGTTTTGCCCGATGCTGCTAAAATCTCTTCACGCTTACAGCCCAACAAATCAACTATTTGGTCTTTTACCTCCTCGGGCATTGCACCCGGCAAATCCATTTTATTTAATACTGGAATAATCTCCAAATCGTTTTCTAAAGCCAAATAGAGGTTCGATATGGTTTGCGCTTGTATGCCTTGTGCGGCATCCACTATCAACAATGCACCTTCGCAAGCGGCTATTGAACGCGAAACCTCGTACGAAAAATCGACGTGTCCAGGTGTATCAATCAAATTGAGGATATACTTTTGCCCGTCGAGCTCATAATCCATCTGTATAGCATGGCTTTTGATGGTTATGCCGCGCTCGCGCTCCAAATCCATATCATCAAGCAATTGTGCTTGCGCATCACGTTTAGAAATAGTGTTGGTGTATTCAAGTAAGCGGTCGGCAAGTGTGCTTTTGCCGTGGTCTATATGCGCTATAATACAAAAATTACGAATGTGCTCCATTTGAGGCGCAAAAATAGCGTTTTAGGCTGATATTTAGTGTAACTGATTTTAGAATTAGTTGGGATGTTGTAATAAATAAAACGACGTGGTAATTATGCGTTTAATGCCCCTTTTGCATTTTTATCAAAATTTTCCATCATCAACGCAGCAGTACCTATTAGCTCGGCATCAAAACCAAGGCTCGAAACCAGCATTTGTGTACTCTCGGCTAGGCGAGGTATGCAATATTGATGCAATGCTTGTTGTATAGGCGCCATTAATATTTTACCAGCCCGTGCACCTCTACCACTTAATACAATGGTTTCGGGGTTCATGATATGGATAAGAATAGCCAATGCTTTTCCTATTTTAAAGCCAGCATCTGATAGTAGTTCGATAGCAAATGGGTCGCCATTGCCTGCGGCTTCTAATATGGCATCTCCTAAAATTTTTGAAGGGTTATTATCTGTATTTTTTAAACTGGTTGACCGCCCATCTTGAATACCCTCGATAGCTTTTTCGGCTACAACCAGCATGGATGCTACTGTTTCGAGGCAGCCGCGTTTGCCACACGAGCAAAGTGTATCATCATCCAAAATAGGAATATGACTCAACTCGCCTGCAAAACCATTATGTCCTCTAAATATTTCGCCGTTCACTATCATCCCCAAACCAATACCCCAGCCCAAATTAATCACCATTACATTTTGCTGCGCTTTTGCAATACCAAATTTTTGTTCGGCTAGGGCAATCAAACTCGAATCATTGTCGATATATACAGGTAATCCTATTTTTTTTGAGATATACTCTGTTAAACTTTCTCCAATAGTGTGTAGATACGAGTAATTAATACCTTGACGTACGTTTACAAATCCAGGCATACCCATACCAATTCCTGCTATTTTTGATTTCGGAATATTGGATTGAGCTATATAATTGTTGATATTTTCGATGAGTGTCTCGAGTGCTTCGGTGTTGTTTTTTAACCTTAAATCAAAAGTAAGTGAATCGGCAACAGCTTGGTTTGATAAATCGAGCAGTTGAATACGAGTAGATATTTGATCCATTGCCACAGCAAGTATGTACATGGCATCGGACTTGATAGAATAAAGCAATGGTCGCCTACCTCCACTTGATGGGGCATATCCACTTTCGACAACAAAACCTTCACTTATTAATTCATTAACTGATTTGGTAATGGAAGGGATGCTTTTGTCAAAAAGAGTACTTAGTTCGGCACATGAAAGGGCTTTATCGAAATAAAGACGCTTTATAATCATGTTTTTCAACTGAGTACCTTTTATATTTTTAGGCTTATTTTCCATTAAAAACTCAAGTTATTTATAGTGTTAAATTAGTAAAGACAGAGTACTTGTTAAAATTTTTATAAAAGTACTTAATATTTTGCTAAAATACAATATGCAATGTATTAAAACAAAACTTTCAAAACAAAATTTGTTAATTAGATGTCATTTAAACAATTTATTGGTATCAATTTGGTTGTTAGTAGCTTGCCTGTTAAATTCATAAGCAAAGTGCAAAAAGTAACTTATTTTACTTGTTGATATCAATTTATGATTGATAAGTTTTTAATATTTATTAACGTAGTTTTAGAAATAATCAATTAAAATTGATTGTTTATTCTGCTTTATAGAACCATGTATAAGTTTAGATTTTTTTTATTTATTGTTTGTTTAGGGGCGAGATGTATTGCCGATGTGCCTGCGGGGGCTGATAGGATATGTGGTAAATGGCTATCGGGAGAAAAAAATTTGATGGTTGAGGTTTATAAGGCTGATAATCAGTTTAAAGCTAAAATAATTTGGTATAAAGACGACCCTAAATATGCAATGGATGAATGGCGAGATAAGCACAACCCCGACCCGAAATTGCGTAGCCGTAAAATATTAGGAATGGATGTACTGCATGGTTTGGTGTATGATGCGCATAATGATACTTGGGAGCATGGCATTATTTACGATGCCCAGCATGGTAAAGAGTGGGATGCTTGGTGTTGTATTGATAAAGAAGGTTTATTAAAAGTAAAAGGCTATTGGTGTTTTAAATTTATAGGGCGTACAATGACTTTTAGAAGAGTTAATCCTTAAAAAATAATAGCACCCCAACGTTAGTCGAGATGCTATTCATCAGTTAATATAACAGTTAATTAGTTTACTTTGTCAAATTCGCCTGCAGCTTTAAAGCTTACTTCGTTGCTAAGCATTGGCGAACCATATTTACTACCGAAATTAAAATCAGAACGTTTGATACTTCCTGTAACTTGGAAACCAGCATCAGGAGCTTTGCTCATTGGATTGGTAATCGTACCACGGTACAACAAATCGAGTGTAATTACTTTGGTAACGCCATTTAAAGTTAATTTACCAGTAAGTTTATATTTATTCTTTCCTGCTGGTTTGATTGCAGTACTGGTAAAATCAACTGTTGAATATTTTGCAGCATCAAAAAAATCAGGACTTTTTAAATGATTATCTCTATCATCAACACCTGTATTTACTGATGCAGTTTTTGCACTAAAGGTAAATTTTGCATCGCTAAAATCAGCTTTGGTAGCTGTAATGGCAGCATCAAAATCTTTAAATGCACCATCAACATCCGATACTGCTAAGTGAGTAATGCTAAATGTAAAATGCGAATGTGCTTTGTTTACTTTCCAGTTTTGTGCAAATAGCACAGTGTTTAAAAGCACTGCTGCAGCTAATAAAAGTGTTTTTTTCATTTTGATTGGGGTTTGTATAATTATAATTTATAGCGCAAAGGTAAGATATATTCCCATATAAATGTTTAAACATCTATTTTTTATTGTCGATAAATTGTAAATTTTGGAAAAACTATTCGGAAAGTATAAAGAGTAGCAAGGTTAATTCAAACGAAACTAGCTTGGTTTTAGTATAAACAGGTAGTATTTATTGTGGAAGGAAAAAAGTGTAGTTCAGTTTGCTATCATAGCACGCTACCATAGCGGCATCTTCAAGTTCAAATTCGTTTGCTGGGCTATTGTGCCTGTTCCAATCATCAATATCAATTAAACCTACTGGAGTTTGATAGTGCTGGTCGCTAATAGGGCATTTTACGATATATTCGCCTTTTTCTGCAAGTGAAATAATGGGTCTAGTGCCGCAATGCTTGCACACATTACACTTAATTGATGAAGGGATATTGATATAACCACGCATATAAATCACTCATACGGAAGCCACTACTAATAGGTTACGAATTAGAAGGATGTCCACTTTTGACGGTTTAATTACTTTCTGTTTCCTAAATTGCGGCTCGAAATTTTATTACAAATGCACAGAGGTGGTTTTTTTACAGTATTTATAATTATAGCAATTGTTGCTTTATTGTTGGATTGGTATGTTTTTAACGGATTGAAAACCATTGTAGGCGATTGGCAATCAACCCGTGCAAAGCAAGGTATATTGTGGGGCTATTTAATTATATCGGTAGGGGTTACCGTTCTATTGGTGCTGGGTTTTGGTAGTTTTAGTACCGCCAAAGGGATGACACCTTTTCACGAGTGGGTGCTCAGTATATTTTTGGCGTTTTTTGTTACCAAGCTGGTTTTTGCAATGGTGCTTTTTTTAGGCGATTTGGGCAGACTGTTGTATGGCGTGGGCAATCAGTTGTTCGGCAAAGCAGATGAACCTTTTTTGCCAGCCCGTCGCAAGTTTATTAGCGAAGCAGCCGTATTGATAGCTGCTGTGCCATTTACAGGTTTTTTTTATGCTATGTTTAAGGGCAAATACAATTATAAACTACATAAGCATACCTTGTATTTTGACGATTTGCCCGATGCTTTTGATGGTTTTACCATTACCCAATTATCAGATATTCATGCAGGAAGTTTTGATAATACCGAAGCGATGCAACGGGGAATTGACTTAGTAAAAGCTCAAAAAAGCGATTTGTTTGTTTTTACTGGCGATTTGGTAAACAATGCTGCATGGGAAGTAGAGCCATATATCGACCGTTTTGGGCAGATAAAAGCACCTTATGGGCAGTTTTCGATATTGGGCAATCACGATTATGGCGATTATATACATTGGGATAGCGAAGCCGAAAAAGCAGCCAATTTGGAGGAGTTGAAACTTCAGCACAAAAAAATGGGCTATCGGTTGTTGCTAGATGAGCATATCGAGTTGGAAAAAGATGGGCAAAAAATAACACTTGTAGGTGTGCAAAACTGGGGCAAAGGTTTTGTGCAAATAGGCAATTTGGATAAGGCGATGCAAGGGGTAGATAAAGATGCTTTTAAGGTATTGCTATCGCACGACCCGACGCATTGGGAGGAGCAGGTGCGACACAATCCAACCAAAATACATTTAACCCTATCGGGCCATACACATGGGGCGCAGTTTGGTGTAGAGGTAGCAGGCTTTAGATGGAGTCCAGTACAATATCGTTATATTGATTGGGCTGGCTTAGTAGAGCAAAACGGCAGAAAACTATACGTAAACCGTGGTTTTGGTTTCTTAGCATTCTCTGGCAGGTTGGGTATTTGGCCCGAAGTAACCGTACTTACGCTACGCAAGAAGAAATAGCAAAGCTTTTAAGCCTGTTTCACACCTCTACTTTTAGCATAGGGGATATAAAAACTAAAGGTAGTGCCTTTATCGGGTGCGCTTTTTACAGTTATTTTACCGCCTTGTATTTTAATCAGTTCGCGGCAGATGAATAACCCAAGCCCTGTGCCTATTTGCCCTTTTGCCGAGCTGGTTTGATAATATTTTGAAAACAACGATGCTTGCTGCTCGGCGCTGATGCCTACACCCGTATCAATCACATCAATTTGTAGTTTATTATCAGTAGCGTTTAGCTGCGCATTTACAGTAATACCACCTTTCTCGGTATATTTAATGGCATTGCTCAAAAGATTAACCATAATTTGCTTTAGCCTGAAACTATCGCCATATACAATGGCATCGGCATTGCCAGTAAAATGATAATCGAGCGATAACTCCTTTTTAGATGCGCTAAAACTCATACTCTCAACAATGGTTTTTAAACTATTATCAGGATTAAAAGGCTCGCTATTCAATTTCAACTCGCTGTTTTCCATTTTTGCGGCATCCAAAGTATCATTTAGAGTAGTTAACATCATTTCGGATGATACGGTAATGGATTCGAGCATCTTTTTTTGCTTTTCGGATAAGTCTGTTTTGCCAAATATGTATAAGAAACCTTTAATAGCAGTAAGCGGATTGCGCACCTCGTGGCTCATGTGGTGCAGCAAATCCATTTTTTGTTGCGCTATAGCAACAGAGCGTTCAATTTCTTTACGCAACTGTAATTCCGATTCGTTTAGTTTGATAACAAACGCAATTAATAAACCAGTAAATGCAAGTAATAAGAACAGGGCGATTAAATAAAATTTATTCAGCAAAGCTGTATTTTCTTGGTACGATTTTAATGCCATGCTTTTAAAATCATTCACCATTTTATAATTCGTATCCCTTATATCGTTAATAATATCATCAATTTCGTCGATAATGCGTGTGTTGAGTATGGCTAAATCACGTTGCATATTTAACAGCGATACATTGCTTTGTTGCAATTGTTGTAGCTTTTTGTTTAATGATAGTTTTTTACCGCTTGCATTATTAGTAATTACATCGGTTTGTTTAATGTTTTTAGTATGTTTTATTACAACAGAATTGCCATTGTCTTTATTTGCAATAGCATCTTTTAACCTGCCCAATAAGCCCTTTTTAGTTTTATTTCGGATGGTGTCCGATTTGTCTTTTAAATTTGTTTTTATATGATGCAGGTTTTTGTTAAGTGCATCGGTACTTGCACCAACGGCTTTATTCAATTTAGCATAATTGGTAAGTAACGAATCGAAATTATGTTTAAATAGATATAGTTTGTTTGATAGAGCAAGTTTTTTTTGATACCAAAACCTCACCCTCATTCTTTGCTCAGCAGTTAAATTCGTGGTGTCTGATTTTTCTTTCAATAAGGTATCAATTTTATTAAAAGCTTGATTTAGTTTTACTTTATAATTGGTGTATTTAATACTATCAGCACTTACTAATGATGCTTGAAAATCATCTTCCGATTGGTGTAGTAGCATTAAAGCTTGCTCGGCTTGCGACTGCTCTATTTGTGTATTGTTTGATAATTTCGAAATGCTTTCTAAACTGCTGGAGATAGAACTACGAACAAAAAGAGCAGCTATAACTAAGATGATAATAAATGATAAAAATGCGAGTAGTAATTTGCGAGCTACTATACTGGTATAAGTTACTTTCATTAATAACGTTAGATAATTTAATTTCTAATATATACAATAATGTTTAATTTTTGTTTTGAGATACAAAATACTTGCCCTCAGTTTAATGTAAAGGCTATTTAAAACCGCCCAAATCTTTAACAATAATATCACATATTATTTACTCTGACTATATATTAATAAGATAGTTTAGCTATCGTAAAAAATGTGTTATGAAATTTATTCTGATTTTCTCTCGATTGATTAGCGGATTGCGTGAGTGGATGATTTTGAAAAGTTTAAAATCATCATTTATTCACTAAATTATTATCCGTCTAAATTTCTTTTACCCAAATATATTACACAATTTGGGACACGTATTATTGCCATCTATTAAACATTTAATTTAGCATTCGGGGCAATAGTCGTATTATTATCTATGGATTATTTTGATAAATCGCTTTTTGGTAACGAGTTTAAGTGGGGAGTATCTACAGCAGCATTTCAGATAGAAGGCGCACACGATGCTGATGGCAAAGGCGAATCGATATGGGATGCTTTTACTGCCCAAAAAGGCAAAGTTCGTGATGAGCATAGGGCGCACATAGCTTGCGATTTTTATAACAATTACGAAGCCGATATCAACCTCATCAAGCAACTTAACATCCCCAATTTTAGGTTTTCTATCTCGTGGGCACGCATTATGCCAAATGGCGTAGGCGAAGTAAATGAAGCAGGAATAGCCTACTATAACCGCATTATTGATTATTGCCTTGCGCAAGGCGTAGAGCCGTGGGTTACTATCTATCATTGGGATTTGCCACAAGCCTTAGAAGATAAAGGCGGCTGGACGAATAGAAACATTGTAGAATGGTTTGAAGCATATACTGCGGTATGTGCTACGTATTTTGGAGATAGGGTAAAATATTGGATGGTAATGAACGAGCCATCGGTATTTGCAGGAGCGGGGTATTTTTTTGGTATTCATGCACCGGGGCGCACAGGTTTAAAAAACTTTTTGCCAGCCATACATCATATAGTTTTGAGCATGGCAGCTGGTGGTAAAAAATTACGCCAACTATTACCCGATGCTATTATCGGTACTACTTTTTCGTGCTCGCATATCGAACCAAAATCAAACCGACGATTACATATAAAGGCCGCCCATATTGCTGATGCTTTGGTAAACAGATTGTTTATTGAGCCTATATTAGGTTTGGGGTATCCTGTAAATGATATTGCCGTACTTAAAGGACTCGATAAATATTATCAACCTGGCGATGAGGAGCATCTACATTTTGATTTCGATTTTATCGGGCTGCAAAACTACACCCGCGAAATAGTGCGCTACTCGGTGTTTACCCCATACATCCACGCGCGTTTGGTAAAGGCAAAAAACAGGAATGTACCTACAACCGAAATGGGATGGGAGGTATATCCATCGGCTATTTATCATATTTTGAAGAAATTTGATGCCTATCCTCAAATCAAGAAAATATTAATTACCGAAAATGGCGCAGCTTTTCCAGATAAAGTGGTGGACGGAAAGGTAGATGACCCCAAGCGGGTTGACTATCTGCAAAAACACATACAGCAAGTATTAAAAGCTAAGCAAGAAGGTTGTAAGGTAGAAGGCTATTTTGTGTGGACGCTGACAGATAACTTTGAATGGGCGGAAGGTTATCATCCTCGTTTTGGATTGATACACGTTGATTTTGATACTCAAAAACGCATTGTAAAGGCATCAGGACATTGGTATGCCGATTTTTTGAAGAATATTGAGCTATAATGCTAAATATTTGAGCATTTTTACTACATTAGCTATTCAAAAAAAACTACTCGATAGGGGTAAGGGTGATGGATGCCAAAAGATATATAGTTCATATCGATTTAGATTCTTTTTTCGTTTCAGTCGAGCGCAAGTTTAATCCCGAATTGAATGGCAAACCTGTAATAGTGGGTGGCTCTGCCGAACGTGGAGTAGTGGCATCGTGCAGTTACGAGGCGCGCAAGTTTGGCATACACTCGGGTATGTCGTCGCGCGAGGCAGCCAAACTATGCCCGCAGGCTATTTTTGTACATGGCAATCATGCTTTGTATTCGCAAGAATCAAAAAAAGTAACTCAAATTATTCACGATATGATGCCGTTGTATCAAAAATCGTCTGTTGATGAGTTTTATATTGATTTGAGCGGAACGGAGCGTTTTTACGACCCCTATCAATTGGCTACTGCATTGCGACAAAAAATTATACACGATACAGGCTTACCCATCTCGTTTGGAATGGCATCGGGCAAAACCATAGCCAAAATGGCAACCAACCAAGCCAAACCCAACGGGCAGTTGTATATACCACATGGTAGCGAACAATCGTTTCTTGCACCGCTTGCTATTTCGGCTATACCGGGTTTGGGGGCAAGTACTGCACAAAAATTGTATCAATATGGCATCGAGAAGATAGGCGATTTGCAAAAAGTAGAACTTCGGTTTTTAGAAACCACTTTTGGTAAAATGGGTAAATGGATATGGGAACGTGCTAGAGGGATTGATAATGCCGAGATAGTACCGCATACCGATAGGAAATCAATATCAACCGAACGTACTTTTGATACTAATGTAGCTGATGTGCAAAAGCTTGAAGCGGTGTTGGTATCAATGGTAGAGGAGCTTTCGGGCAAACTGAGGCGCGAGAATAAATTGGCATCGTGCCTTTCTATCAAAATACGCTATGCCAATTTTGAAACGCATTTGCAACAAGAGAAAATTGAACTTACCGCTGCCGAGCATATATTGATACCAGGCATAAAAAATCTATTAAAAAAAGCATGGCACAAAAACCGACCTGTACGCTTAATAGGGGTGAAGCTAAGTCAACTTTGTGTGGGAAGTTATCAGATTAACCTTTTTGAGGATAACGAGCAGCAAATAAAACTGTATCAAGCTATGGATAAAATCAACTTTAAGTTTGGCGATAAAACGGTGTGTCGTGCTGCCGGTATGGATGTAGGCACACGTAACTTTAACCCTTTTTTGAGAGATTAAAAATTAACGCAATTCTTTTTTCAATAGCCAATCAAGCTGCTTATCATTACCTACCCAAAAATCGTAACTACTAAATATCTTAAAGCCTTCTCGCTCATAAAATCGAATAGCATCGTGGTTTTTTTCCCAAGTACCCAGCCAAATATAGTGCAGCTTTTTTTCGAGTGCCATTTTGGTGGCAAAAGCCATCATTTGTTTGCCTATTTGTTTGCCTTGCTGCCCTTCTAATACATAAAGCCGATTAATTTCGACAGCTTTTGGATCTTGAAATTCTACTTGAGCATCGGCATAGTTTAGTTTGATATAACCCACCGTATCACCGTCTAATTGGGCGAAGTAAAAAAACGAATTAGGGGTTTCTATTTCGGATAATAGTTTTTCGCGAGTAAAGGCTACCGAAGTATAAGCCTCAAAATCATCAGGATTGTTGCGATGGGCAAAGGCATCATACAGCGTTTTTCTACTCACAAAAAGTAGTTCATCAACATCAGATGGGGTGACTAATTTTAAACTTATAGGCGAAATCATGAATATTTAATTAACCTGATAAAATTATTTAAACTGCCCTTGCAAACGTTCGAGCTTTTCAATTATCAAATTAAGCTTTTCTTCTTCGCTTTTAAAAATTCGCTTTTTGTAGTATAAAGTCAAAAACAAGAACCAACTAATAGTAATGCTATACACCACTATTTTATATACCATCGTTACGTTGTTTAATACTTCGACAAAATAAAGCGAAAGTCCGAAACTGATGAGTAATAAATAGATATAGTAAAACCATCCCGAAATTTTTGTGCGGTTTTTTTGATATTCTTTTAAATCTTGCAAATATTCGGCTGGATTTAATGTAGCGTCGCGTTTTTTAAGGATGCGATAATTTCTGATAATCATTATAGCGTATAGCAACATACTCACCAGCATGGTCAATATGCCTACATAAGTCATCCACGAAGTAAATACGAAAAAGAATAATACAATAACGGTGAGCGATAGTGTTGCTATCATTGCTACAATACCCCAATATAGTTGATTGGTAATGCAACGCATACCTTTTTTTACTTGCTTCAGTATATCATCCACTGAAAGCTGCTCGGGCTTTGGCTGGTCTTGCCAAACCGACATTAAGTGCTCAAACTCTTTCATAGTGGTTAAATAATTCTGTTAATTTCTGTTTAATACGATGTATCTTCACTCTTAAGTTGCCTTCTGATATGCCCGATATCTCGGCAATTTCGGCATATGGTACTTCGTCTAATACCATAGTAATTATAATTCTTTCTGATTCTTCTAATTTAGCAATACACTTATACAATTGCGCTACTTGCTCGTTTTTTGTTGAATATTCTTCGGTTTGGGTTTCTGCAATTTGAGGCGTTAGCTCGTCTTTAGCTTGTCGCTTTTCCGATCGGAGGTAAGTAAGACAGGTATTAACGGCGATGCGGTATATCCAAGTAGATACTTGTGCTTGATTGCGAAATTTGTCGAGGTTTTGCCAAACTTTCAAAAAAGTTTCTTGTAGCAGGTCGTTAGCGGCATCATCATCGCCGCTGTAACCATAGCACAAATGGTATATTTTTTTTGAATTAGCTTCAAATATTCGCTTGAAGTCCGCTTCCTTATTATCCACCTCAGTTAATTAAATTTTATTGGTTAGATGTTACAAGTACAAAGATGTTACAATTTATAAGCTTTTGCATCAAGCCATTTTAATTTTTCTTCGGCTTCTATCAATATCGCATTAAAAGTTTGACTATAATCGAACTGCAAATCTTCGTGGAGTTTGGCTATGGTTTTGCTTATTTTATCAAGCTGGCGGGTCAAAATTAAACGTAAAGGCTTGTATGATGCGGCTTTAGTATCTACATACTGTATATAATTGCGGCAAAAACTAATCAATAGTTCTATTTCAATTTCTTTTGATGCTGTAAATTTAATGTACTTGTTTAGTAATCTTAATATTTTGCGCAAGCCTTTTGCCAAGTGATAATTATTGTGTGGCAATTGGCTAAACATAAAACCGTTTTCGGCTATCAACCCCTCCACAAAAGCCTGCTCATTATCAGCATCAAACAATAGGTAAGCAGCCAACTCTTTATTCTCTTTCTTGTAGCGCACTAGGCGTAGGCATAGCTCCATCAATTGGTTGTTATCCAAGTGTTGTAGCTCCTTTTTTATATCCTGAACGCCGTATGTTTTAATGCTCATGCCTTTAGCTTAATTATTTTAGTAAATAGTTGTAGTTTCGCAGTTCCATAATTCAATATGCAGAAAAAAAGCAGACTTACCTTATATATTTTTATAGCACTCGTGTTGGGTGTAGCCACAGGTTATGTTTACAATGTTAAAGTTATTGATGATTTTAACAAAAAACTAAAAACCGCCGAAGCTAATATAAAAACAATCAATAATCAGTTAATAACGATAAAAGATACCACAACGGTAGCCTACAAACAGTTGAAAGTGGCTATTGCCCAGCAATCAAAAGAGCGTGTAGTAATTACCACCGCTCGCGAAAACAAACTGGAAGGCTTCACCATTGTAAGTGATATCTTCTTACGATTAATAAAAATGATAGTAGGACCTTTGGTGTTTACTACCTTGGTGGTGGGCGTGGCTAAGGTGGGCGATATTGGCACAGTAGGGCGCATCGGTGCAAAAACGCTGTTGTTGTTTATTGGTGCAACGTTTGTATCGCTATTGTTGGGGATGCTGATGGTCAACTTTTTTGAGCCAGGCAGCACCATGCACTTAGCATTACCCGAAGGGCATCTTAGTGCCGATGTGAAGAAAGCAGCCATATCATTTAAAGATTTTATTAGCCATGTATTCCCAAAAAGCTTTACCGAGGCTATGGCGAATAATGAGATATTGCAGATAGTGGTTTTCTCGTTGTTTTTTGGCACAGCAACAGCAGC
Organism: uncultured Mucilaginibacter sp.; assembly: GCA_963422535.1. Classification (GTDB taxonomy): domain Bacteria; phylum Bacteroidota; class Bacteroidia; order Sphingobacteriales; family Sphingobacteriaceae; genus Mucilaginibacter. The sequence goes on along the minus strand of OY730227.1, from coordinate 3,093,900 downwards.
CATAGGCGAGAAGGGGACGATTATCATCAAGTTTTTGGATGCCGTAGCACAGGTAATCATGAAAATAACTGGCTACGTGATGAAAGTAGCACCTATTGCAGTATTTGGTGCTATAACAGCCGTGGTAGCCAAAGAGGGTTTGGGTATTATAGCCACCTATGCCTCGTTTATTGGCGAGTTTTATCTATCGCTACTTATACTTTGGTTGCTCATTGTACTTGGAAGTTTTTTTGTGTTGAAAGGGCGTGCATTTACACTCATCAACAATATTAAGGATGCTGTATTGGTAGCCTTTAGTACATCAACCAGCGAGGCAGCTTATCCACGCTCGTTAGAAGAGTTGGAAAACTTTGGCTGTAGTAACAAGATTGTGAGCTTCGTATTACCCTTAGGCTACTCGTTCAACCTTGTAGGCTCAATGATGTATATGACCTTTGCCTCCTTGTTTTTGGCGCAGGCCTATGGTATTCATTTGGCATTTTCGCAACAGTTATCCATGCTGTTGGTATTGATGCTGATGAGCAAAGGTATGGCTGGTGTGCCTCGTGCATCGTTAGTAGTAGTAGCAGGGGCGATAGGTTTGTTTAATATTCCCGAAGCAGGGTTGGCATTGTTGTTAGGTATTGACCCGCTGATGGATATGGGACGCTCGGCAACCAACGTGTTGGGCAATGCTATGGCAACCGCCGTGGTGTGTAAATGGGAAAACGAGTTGGATGATAGCAACAAAATTTAATAACACGTTAATCGAATAATTATAAAATAAAATGAACCCACGTTTAAAAAGAATATTCCTCATGGCAACCGTAATAGTACCCTTTGTAGGCTATTGTGTGTATTACTATGCCCATATGTTTAAAAACGCGCCTTATCGGTTTACCGAGTTCGAATCGTTTACCTTTCAATACGGCTTGGGCGATAGTTTGGTAAATAAATACAACTCTAAAACGGGCGAATATCAATTTGTAGATGCACGCGACTCGCTCATTAAACTGAATTTGCACCTACCCAAAGAAGAATTATTATACCTACACCGTAAAGCTGCCGAATTGGGTTTTTGGGATTTCCCATCAGTTGAATTGGGTGATACGAGTGCTAAACGCGACGGCAAGAAAGCACCTCGTTACTTAATAGAGTTTAAATATAAACGTAAATCGAAAAAGGTAGTGTATGATGATGCCTTTGTAGGCGACCCACGTTTGAAAGATGCTAACAAGCAAATGATAGCCGAAATAAAGAAAGTATTACAAGAAGAAGAGGGTAAAAAGAAAAATAAATAGGGGTATTGTTATTTGCAATACGAATTCCTATATTTGCACCTCAAATTTTAAAACAAATAATTAATAACAATGTACGCAATAGTAAGTATAGCAGGACAGCAATTTAAAGTTGCTAAAGACCAGCAGCTCTTTGTACACCGCTTGCAAGGAGATGAAGGCGCTAGTATTGAATTTGACAATGTGTTATTAGCAGAAAACGGAGGTAAATTCAAATTAGGAACTGATTTGAAAGGTGCTAAAGTATCAGCTAAAATCGTGTCTCATTTAAAAGGTGATAAAGTAATTATCTTCAAAAAGAAAAGAAGAAAAGGTTACAAAAAGAAAAATGGTCACCGCCAACAATTTACCAAAATAGAGATTACAGGTATCACATTATAATTAAGGTTTAAACGAGCCGATTTACATTGGCTATAAAAAATATAAGAAATGGCACACAAAAAAGGGGCCGGTAGCTCACGAAACGGTCGCGAATCGCATAGCAAACGTTTAGGTATCAAAATATTTGGTGGTCAGCCTGCTATCGCTGGTAATATCATCGTACGTCAGCGTGGTACCCCACACAATCCAGGTTTAAATGTAGGTATTGGTAAAGATCATACCTTATTTGCACTAACTGATGGTACAGTAGTATTCAAAAAGAAAGCTGATAACCGTTCATACGTTTCGGTTCTTCCTTTCGAAACTGCACCAGTAGAAGAAGCTCCCAAAGCTAAAATTGCAAAAAAAGTAGCTGCACCTGTTGACGCAACAGAAGAAGCACCAAAAGCTAAAAAGGCTGCTGCGCCAAAAGCAAAAAAAGCTGCTGACGCTGCTGAGTAATTAGCAAGTTTATCATACTTGCAAAGCCATTCATATTAATAGTATGAGTGGCTTTGTAGTTTTTACTATTCCTTTTATTTTTACCAAAAGCATTATTACTATGTTGAGGAAAACTTTTCTTATCATTCTTATCAGTACAATAGCCTTTCTTAATGCAAAAGCGCAGGATGAAAAACTAATATATTATATGAATAGTAATGATGTTCCTGTAAAAGAAAAAGATGGTGCAGATTACATCAGAGCAATTTTACCACCCAATGCCCATATAGACACGGCGTTATTTGTGGTGAAAGATTTTTACAAAGATGGGAAACCTAAAATGGTAGGACTGTCTATTGTTAAAAGTTACCGAGTAAAATTGGAAGGTTCGTGTTTTAGTTATTATCCGAATGGAAACCTACAATCAAAAACATACTACGAAAACGGAATAAAAGTAGGTAAACAAACAGATTATTATCCTAATGGGAACCTGTATCGTGTTATTGATATGAGAAAATCAATTATAACCGAATGTCGGGATTCTACTGGTAAAATATTGGTTAAAAAGGGTAAAGGGTATTATATTGGATACACGACTGATTTTAAACGCATATTTGAACAAGGTAGAGTAGTTGATAGTTTGAAAGATGGAGAATGGCATGGGCAACTTAATGACACGGTAAAATTTGTTTGTGTTTATGAAAAAGGAATAATAAAGCAAGGAACGAGTTATGGAAATAAAGGTGCAAAATATCTATTTACTGCTATTGAGGTCGAACCGTCTTTTAAAGGAGGGGTAGAGAAACTCTATAGATTTTTAGGCCAATATATACGGTATCTTGATGTGGCACGGGATAATAATATACAAGGCAAAATATTTCTAAGTTTTATAATTGAGAAAGATGGGTCATTAACTAATATAAAAGTAATAAGAGGACTTGGCTATGGACTTGACGAAGAAACTGTACGTGTATTCAAACGATCACCTAAATGGAATCCAGGCCTACAATATGGTGTACCCGTACGAATGATGTACACCTTTCCAATCGTGTTTGCTTTGCAAAACGGGAACTTATAATGTAACTCATATTAAATAATGTAGATATACAAAACTTGATTTATTTTATGCGTTTTTACAAAGTCATATGGTATATCCTGCTGAGGCTAAAAAATATAATATTCAGGGTAGGGTAATTGTTAGTTTTATAATTGAGAAAGATGGGTCATTAACTAATATAAAAGTAATGAGAGGACTTGGCTATGGATTTGACGAAGAAGCTGTACGTGTATTAAAACTATCGCCTAAATGGAATCCAGGCCTACAATGTGGTGTACCCGTACGAGTGATGTACACCTTTCCAATCGTGTTTGCTAATGACGTGAATAACCATTGATAGTATAATCTCTACATATTAAACACCATACCCACACGTTTGCCATCAAAGGTAATCGGATTTTTTTCGAGGAAACGGGTTAGTTTGCTGCCGTTGCGTTTCTCGGCGTTATACATCAACTGGTCGAATATTAATAAAAAGCCACCCTGCATTAAGGTCGATTCGCCAAAGCCTTTCATTATAGGCGATTTGCGCGAGTCGCCAACTAATTTAAGATATAAGCCTGCTCCAATAAAGCCCAAATCCCAATACCTATTATTGCGAAATACATGCTCTATCCGCTGTTGCTCATGCAGTGTTTGAGCAGCGGTAAGATTTTTTCTTCTGTACTTTTGTGCGCCATCATAGGTAATTATAGCACGTCCAAAATTTACTACACCCCACAGCACATTCATTTGATGAAAATAGGTAGGTTCGTCATATTTTGATGTAAGCCAGCCATACGTGCCTACCCCTATATTGGCAACACCCCATCCACCTAAAACAGCCATCCCGTTTGATGTGGTGCTCATGCGTTCGGCTTTAAAAATCTTTAACGAGTCTTGTGCAAAAGTATGTGTGCCAATAAAAATTAATATCAGGATAAGTATTTTTTTCATAACAAGTACTCGTAAGTTAGTTTTAAATTAAGCAAATATACAATATTGGCTAAAAATTAACATATAGGTTAAAATATTAATACGAAAACCGTGTTAAATAGTTTGTAAATGAATAGCCCTGTTGTGATAATATACGCTCTACATACTTTAGTAAGCCTTAATTAAACTTTACGTAACAAGGAATTTACGATAATATGAATATACTTATTGGTAATGATAAGTGTTTTTGTCGATTGTTTATTTATGTTTGTCTTACTGACATTTATTTATTTGCATATAAGTACATCATAAAATATAAATAGAATGAAAAAACAATTATTCGGACTCCTTTTTTTACTTTTCGCACTCACGAGCTATGTTTCGGCACAATCAACCCAACGATGGACACCCGAACAAGCAAACGCATGGTATGCTAAACAACCGTGGTTGGTGGGGGCAAATTTTGTACCTAGTAATGCCATTAACCAAATAGAAATGTGGCAAGAAGAAACTTTCGACCCTGCTTTGATTGATAAAGAGCTTGGCTATGCCGAATCTATTGGAATGAATTGTATGCGCGTATTTCTTCACGATTTGGTGTATAAACAAAATCCCAAAGGATATTTAAAACGTATCGATCAATATTTGAGCATTGCTGATAAGCATTATATCAAAACCATGTTCGTGTTTTTTGATTCGGTGTGGGATCCGTATCCATATTTAGGTCCACAGCGCGACCCACGTCCAGGGGTGCATAATAGTGGTTGGGTACAAAGCCCTGGTGTGCAAGCATTACGAGATAGCACGCAGGATGCAAGGCTCGAAAAATATGTAAAAGGTGTTACAAAGCGTTTTGCAAATGATACAAGAGTGCTTTGTTGGGATGTTTGGAATGAGCCTGATAATATGAACGGAAAGATATATAACGATTACGAACCGGCTAATAAGGTAGATTATGTATTGCGTATTATTAGAAAAACATTTCCGTGGGTGCGCTCGCAACATCCAACACAGCCATTAACTGCTTATGTTTGTGGTAGTGGTTGGGCTGATGTGGAGATAGCACCTATCCCGAACGTGGCAGAGTTGGTACATTTTGTGATTGATAACTCGGATATTTTGAGTTTTCATAATTATAACTGGACTGATGGATGGGAAAACGTAGCAAAACGATTTGTAAAATACGGTCGCCCTATTTTGTGTACCGAGTTTATGGCACGTAATGGTTGTACCTTTCAAAGTACTTTACCATCGGCACGAAAAATGAATATAGGTGTATTGTGCTGGGGGCTTGTAGCTGGTAAAACTAATACCATACATGGCTGGCATACATGGGATAATCCAGATAAAGGCGAACCAAAAGTATGGCATCATGATGTTTTTAGAAAAAATGGCGAACCTTATTCTAAAGAAGAGGCGGAGTTTGTTAAAAAAATGACTTCGGAAGCTAATCATAAATAAAACGAATGTTTCCGTACTGACAGCATAAGAAAGGCTCACCATTTGGTGAGCCTTTTGTGTTTCTAGGGTATTAAAACGGGTTATAGTTTTACCCCCATTTCTTTAAATTGAGCAGCTGCGTGCAAAAAATGTGCTGTAATCCAATATACTGTCCAGCTTTCGGAATAACCACCACGCAGCCTGAAAACATCATTCATTTCTCCCTGCTGTGCAAAGTTGGTTTCTTGTAGCTGCTCGCCTTGTGCTCCTGTTGGGTCAATCATTTGCCCACAACTTAAAAACATGGTTTTAGCCAATTTTTTTAATGACTCGTCTTTTAGATATATCCCCATTTTATATACTGATGGTGCAATCAATACACCATACACATCGAGGTGTTGATTTTGAGCCGATACGCCTGTCCATCCTCTGCTTTTAAAATTATGATCGGCCAATCTTCCAGCTGGTAAAGGAATATCCCATACAACGGTATAGCCGAGGGTAACATTACAAGCGTGTTTGGCATAGTGTAAGTATTTTGTATCCTTAGTTAGCTCATAAGCCGCCAAAAAGCCCTGGAAAGCGCCCCATGCACCTTCTTTATCCTCACAAGTTGCATCCAATGTACCGCCCCAATAAGGCTCGTCCATATTTAAGTGGCGTGCTGCATAGTAATCGGCAGCCTTAAGTGCTGCTTTTTTATAATCAGCATTGTTGAATAATTGCGATGCGGTAACCAAAGGGTTGATAAAAAAGGCCTCGGCAGTATTGTATGGCTTCCAATCATTAGCTAAAATCCTTTTAGAAAATACATCAGCAGCTTTTTTCAGGAATGCTTCCCACTTAGCTGTATTTACTTTTTTGTTTTTTCTTCCTTCGCGTATAGCCAATGCAATGCTATTCATGGTTTGCCCTTGCGATACTGGGTCTTTGCCATCCCATTGCTTTTTATCTACATCATATATCACGCAAAAACCTTCGGCATCAATAGGAGAGGTGCATATATGATCTAACGAACGCTGCACTTTATTCCACACTGTTTTATCATTCAACTCGTCTGCCAATACTTGCATGGCATAAGCCGGTGCTTCGCACTGACCAGCCCAGCCTGTAATAATTTGCGGACGAACAAACGATGGAAACATATTATAACCCGCATAACCATTGCCCTCTATCCACCGCGAATTGGTAAATCGATATTTCAATTTAATGGTTTCATCATACGATGGGAAGTTGTCGGTATCAAAAGGCTTAAACAAATTGATTGAAGTATGTATCGGTGTTTCAAGTCCCGAACCTTTTTCAACCACAGGATAAGCTTCTAAATAGAATGTTTTTTCTATTGTAGTGCCAGGCGTTACTTTGATATACGTATCGCCATAGGGAAGTGCTTTTGATTGTAAAGCCTTCACAATGTTTTTTTGCCCATTATAAGTAACAGGGCCTGATAGCATTTCTAACTCCGAGTTATCGGCATTGGTTTTTACACCCAACGACCACCATTGGTCGAAATGATTGCCCATATACACCGCACTCGGGATGGTGTGTAAAGCTGCACCATAGTAGTTATTACCCTCGTGCCACTCCATACTAGCAAATGGCATAGGGTAGCGGTGCTCTTCAAACAAAGCTTCTTCTCCAGCTTCGCCATGATACCACGCTACATTATCTTTTCCGTTTTTCTCGCCCGATGGATTGCCATAAAATATTATGCCCGGTAAAAATGCCTTTGGATGCGCAGTAGGCAATATCCACCTTACAGATAGCGTAACGTGCTCTAATGTTTTTTTTCCCTTCCACTCAAACCTACGGATGCACTTTATTTTGCCACCTTCTTCGCGATAATCATCTTTGAGCCACCATTCGCCCTCGGGAAGTACAATTTTGCCTGTTACCTCCTTCCACTCGCCAATATCTTTTATGGTTACAGCCTGCGCGTGTTGCCATTGCGAAGGCCAACCATTATCCCAACCCGTAGCAATAGACCAAAGCCCCTCTTTTGGCGATGCCATTAATGTTTTAGCATTATCCAAAACAGCTACACTATAAGCATCGCCCGTTTTGGTGATGGATAATTTTTGTGCCGATACCAGCCAAGGGCTGCATAGCCCCAAAGCCAGCATCACCATTTGTAAAGATTTTTTCCTCATCTTAATTATAAAATGTATTTGTAACATATAATACAAACATCGCATAATTTATAGAAAAAGGAAAATTACTTTTGTTAAGTTACTTTCCGATACAAAACTTACTGAAGATATTATCCAATAGGTCGTCAGTGGTAACTGTGCCTGTAATTTCGCCGAGGTAGTGTAGGGCTTGTTTGATATCCATCGCCAAAAAATCGGAAGTGGTGTGCTGGTTTATGCCTGCTAATAGTCTCACTAATGCGGTTTCTGTTTTTTGTAGGGCTTCTATATGGCGTATATTGGTTACAAGTATCTCGTCGCCAGTAAGTTGGTGGGTAATGGCTGCTGCGTATATCTTACTTTTTAAAGCGTCGATATGTAGTTTTTCCTTGGCTGATATGCTTACACAGTTGGGTATGCTTGCGAGCATGGCTACTTGCTCGTTAGTGAGCATATCAACCTTGTTGGCTACTATCAGCATATTCACGCCAGGTTTTTGCAAACTTTCTATATCGCTATTCAACTCAGCTAAAGTACTGTTGGCGGCATCAAACACGTATATCAATAGGGCAGATTGATTGATTTTCTCCATCGTGCGCTGCACACCTATTTGCTCAATGGCATCGGTAGCTTCACGTATGCCAGCCGTATCTATCAGCCTAAAATTTATCCCTTCTATGTTTAATATCTCTTCTATCGTATCTCGCGTGGTGCCTGGTATATGGCTCACAATGGCACGTTCCTCGTTTAAGAGTGTATTTAATAGGGTCGATTTACCTGCATTGGGCCTGCCCGCAATTACCGTATTTACCCCATTTTTGATAGCGTTGCCCAATTCAAACGATTGTATAAGTTGGGTAATTACCTTCGTAATATCGTGCACCAATTGCTTTAACTGATTGCGATTGGCAAATTCTACATCCTCTTCCGAAAAATCTAACTCCAACTCTACCAGCGAAGCAAAATTTACCAATTGCTCGCGCAAGGTTTGCAATTGATTGCTGAACCCACCCCGAAGCTGCTGCATAGCAATTTGTTGCGAGGCTTTTGAATTGGATGCAATCAAATCGGCTACGGCTTCGGCTTGCGACAAATCTAACTGCCCGTTTAAGAAAGCACGTAACGTAAATTCGCCTGCTTTGGCTAGTCGTGCGCCATTTTTAATCAGTAGTTTGATGATGGACTCGATAATATAATTTGAACCATGGCAAGATATCTCAACCACATTTTCGCGCGTGTAGGAGCGAGGGGCAATAAACAACGACATCAACACCTCATCCAATACTACACCATCATCCACAATTTGTCCAAAATGAATGGTATGCGATGCTTGCAAGGTAAGGTCTTTCCCTCTGAAAACATGATTGGCAATAGCAATAGCATCTGGACCAGATAACCGAATTACACCGATAGCACCCACGCCATTTGGTGTAGCAAGTGCAATTATGGTTTCTTCTATAGGTTGTGTTGTAGCGTTCACGTATTATTGAGCTTAAAGCCTTGTTGTTTAATGCGATATGTTGATTTACTCGCTTCTTTTTAATTTATATTTTTCTATTTTGCTGTACAAATGACTGCGTTGTATATCAATATCATCGGCCGTTTTTGATACATTCCAATTGTTTTTCTCCAATTTGAATTTGATGTATTCACATTCGGCATAATCCTTGTATTCTTGAAAATTAGCAAACTGGTTAAAATTTGGTTGTGCGTGTGTTGCTCCATTTTTTTCGGTAGAGGAGTGTATCGATGGGTTAGCAAACGTTTTTACATCTACCTCGGTAATGGTTTTATCGCTCATGATAATTAAGCGTTCAACCATATTTCGCAACTCACGCACATTGCCTGTCCAAGGTTGTTCTTTAAGTGCATTGATGGCGGCTTCTGATATTTTCTTTACAGGCATACCATAGTCGGTGCAAATTTCTTCCAAAAAGGTTTGAGCAATTAACCCGATATCGTCCTTACGTTCCGAAAGGGTAGGCACGTGTATCAATATCACGCTTAAACGATGGTAAAGATCCATACGGAAATTACCAAGTTCAATTTCTTTTAACAAATCTTTATTAGTAGCAGCAATTACGCGTACATCTACATCAATTTCTCGTTCGCCACCCACGCGCGTTATTTTGTTTTCTTGTAATGCACGTAGTACTTTGGCTTGCGCCGATTGACTCATATCGCCTATCTCGTCCAAAAACAAAGTACCACCATTGGCCGATTCAAATTTACCAATACGTTGTTTTACTGCCGATGTAAACGAGCCTTTCTCGTGCCCAAACAGTTCACTTTCAATCAATTCGGCAGGTATAGCGGCGCAGTTTACCTCAATTAATGGAGCAGCGACTCTGTTTGATTTTTCGTGTATCCAACGTGCCACCAACTCTTTTCCACTACCGTTTGCACCGGTTATCAGCACTCGAGCATCAGTTGGGGCTACCCGCTCAATGGTTTCTTTTATTTTTTCGATAGGCTGCGAATTGCCCAAAATGGATCTTACTTTTGAAGCCTTGCGTTTTAATACCTTTGTTTCGCTGACTAAATTTCCTCTATCTAAGGCATTCCGAACGGTAATAAGTAGTCGGTTTAAATCAGGTGGTTTCGATACAAAATCAAAAGCACCCTTTTTGCTTGCTTGAACAGCTGTTTCGATACCGCCATGCCCTGATACCATAATAAACGGCAAATCGGGTTTAAGGGCAAGTGCTTCATCAAGCACTTCCAAACCATCCATGCTGTTCATTTTTACATCGCACAGCACTAAGTCGTAGTTGTTTTTGGCAATTAATTTGAGCCCATCCACGCCATTATCTATATCATCTACTACATAATCTTCAAACTCCAGTATCTCTCTCAACGTATTACGAATAGCCCGCTCATCATCAATCAGTAATATTTTAGCCATGCTTTATAATAAAAACCTATTAGTATATTAATTGCAAAGTTAGCCGAATTGTATAGAAAAGTAAACACTTTTTTATTTGTAAAAAAACAACCCCTTCCTTTATGCAAAGAAGGGGTATGGTTTCAGCAGCAAAACTTTAAGCCGGGTTCTGTCATTGCTTCGCAAGCGAAGCTGTTTCTATCATTAATCTAGCCCTGTTGTTACCAACAGGTTCAAGCAACCTACCCATTCTGATGCAATTGATTAAAAACCAATATGCCGAAGCGAGCAGCTTCAATTCAGAACCTATTTGGTTTTTCAACTCCTGAGGTTTACCGCGATTTCGATTACCCGAAAAAGCCGTGAGCTCTTACCTCGCGTTTTCACCCTTACTTCAATCAGATTGAAGCGGTTTATTTTCTGTGGCACTTTCTGTCATCGGCTGTACGATGCCTTCCCGTTAGGAAGCAGGATGCTCTGTGTTGCCCGGACTTTCCTCTTCTGTATGAAACAAAAGCGATAGAACATTTTGCACCACAAAGGTACTTGATTGGATTGTATTTAGTGAGATAAGTTATGCTGATTGCAATTGTTTAATAATTATTATATTAATAACTATTTGATTTATTTGCAATTAGATAGGTTTAGTTCAACTGTTTGTACGTCTATAGTATGGAGATGATTACCAAAAGAATTGCCCATATAGGTTAATACTTGCGCTATTTCGAGCGCCGAAAGGTCGTCGGCAGGCATGGCATCGTCAAATGTTTTGCCATTTATTACGAGCTTTCCCTTGATGCCTTTTTTGATATGGCAGGCTAATTGTGCTTTATTGTTTTTTAAATAGATGGTATCGGTAAGAGGCGGAATAAGGGCTGACAAACCCTCACCTTTTGCCCCATGGCAGTTTTGGCAATGGGTTTGATACACCAACGCCCCCGATGAGTAATAGCGTTTAAATTCGATATTTGCCTCATTATCGCACGATGCTATTATAAGAATAAAAAGCAGGGCAACTAAACCACCTATTATTCTTATTTTCATCCTAAACTATTTAACGTTTTCGGCTTGTAGCGTTTTTATATCAGCTATCAGTTGGTCAACCTGCTTAGCATCCGTGCCGTTGTATGCACCTCTCACACGTTTTTGCTTATCAACCAATACAAACGAGCCATCGTGAATAAATCGTTCTTTTGCATCCTCTTCGGGTTTGGTTACCAAGTAGTTTTTTGATAAGGCGTATATCTCCTCTTTTTTGCCTTGCAATAGCCACCACATATTGCCAGTTATCCCAAGTTTGTCAGCATATTTTTTTAATACCGCTACGCTATCATGTTTTGGGTCGATGGTGTAGGAGATAATTTTTATACCATTTGTAGCCTTAAACTCATTATATACCTTCAGCATATTGCGGTGCATAATAGGGCAAATAGAAGGGCAGGTGCTAAAAAAGAAATCGGCTACATAGATGTTATTATCGAGGCTTTTATTGGTAATGCTATCGCCATATTGATTGATGGTTTTAAACGCACCAATGGTTTGATAAACGGTATCGGTAATAGTTTTACCATCTACAGTTTTTGTAACCGCTTGCCTATTGCCATAAATAGGCAATTTTTTATCCGAATTGCTTTTACAAGCACTCATTAATACAATGATGCCCAAAAAATAGCTTAGCCTTTTCATTTTTTTGCTGGGTGTGATGAAAGGTATTTGGTCGATTCGGCTATGGCATCATTCATTTGCGCATCTACATCCATTATCGCTTTTTTCTGATTTTCGTAATACTTCATCACCTCATCATGCGATTTATTGGCTACATCGGGCTCAAACTTGTGCATCCAAGTTTCCATCGCACTTTCGGCTTTATCTAATTTGGTGGCAAGTGTTTTTATAGTTGCTTTCTCGGCAGTATCTTTAGCAGGTAGCTTTGCTAAACTATCCAACAGGGTTTTATTTTTCATCAGCAACTCATCATTACCCATTACTTTATCGTGCACCTTTAGCAAATTATCTAATTGCTCTTTTTCGAGTTTCTTATTATCAGTGCAGCTTGCAAATACTAAACCAACTAAGGCAGCTATCAATAGTTTTTTCATCATCTTATTATTTAAACAATTTAACCTAATATGTTCTTTAAACTTGTGGTTTCGTGATTAACCAACTTTTGTAACGAACCGCTTGCCAACATTTTCATCATCATGTTCAAATCGGCACTTAGTACAAATGTTACTTCAGTATTATTTCCTGCTGATGATAAACCCCATTTCAACTCCAAATCAAATGGTGGTTTTTCAAACGGGATAATCTTTATTTCGCTATTAGTGGTTCTACTTTCTACTTTAAGCGATAGCGACCCCATATTTTGAATATTGAAACAAACATCATCCGTGGTTGACGACCAATTTTGTATGTTTTCGGGCATCAATTGCTGATGATTGTTCATATCAGCCAAAAAATTATACACTTCGGCTATGTGTTTATTTATGCTTATTTTACTTTCAAAAACAGTCATCCATCTTATATTTTGAGCATATTAATTGCTCTATTTAGCTACTAAAGTTTATTGCCCCCAAGTAGAAGGAGCGATGCGCCATTTTTTTAACACATCCACGTGTGCTGCCGATATATAGTTGTGTTCTTCGGCATATTTTAGCAACGCATTGTAGTTTGATAGCGATAAAAATTTGCACTTCGCTTGTTTAAAATTATCAGCAGCTTGGTCAAATCCATAACTAAAAATAGCAGCCAAGCCAGCTACATCGTATCCCGCAGCACGCAAAGCATCTACTGCTTGTAGGCTGCTTTTTCCAGTCGAAATTAAATCCTCAATCACTACTACACGTTGCCCTGGCATTATTTCGCCCTCAATCAAACTACCTGTTCCGTGGTCTTTAGGTTTCGAGCGTACATATATAAACGGCAAGCCCAATTCTTGTGCTACTAGCGCACCTTGAGGGATGCCAGCCGTAGCAACGCCAGCTATACAACCCACCGAGCCAAACTCTTCTTGTATCATTTGGGTTAGCTTTTGGCGAATATAGGTACGAATAGTAGGATGCGAAAGCGTAACACGATTATCGCAATAAATAGGCGATTTCCACCCCGATGCCCATGTAAAAGGTTGCTCAGGTTGTAATTTAATTGCTTTAATTTGCAGTAGGAACTCCGCTACTTGTTGTTCTATCTCACTTTTATTAAACATGGCTCAAAAGTACAGAATTTATATTAACGAAAAAGTTATACTTATCACCGAATCGGTGCCCAAAAATGTGGAAAAGTATCAAAAAGTTGATGCTAAAAATTTCAATTTTCAATCGTTTTACAACGAAATAAATGATAATCAGGGCAATCAATATTTTTATTTACTGTGTGCCGATGCCAAAAAGTTTTTACAAAAAATAATTAAAAGCGTTACCCCGATAGCTGCGGCAGGGGGTATGGTGGAGAATAAAAAAGGCGAATACCTGTTTATTTTCCGCAACAAAAAATGGGATTTACCAAAAGGAAAGATTGAAAAAGGCGAAGGTAAAAAGGAAGGTGCTATGCGCGAAGTAGAGGAGGAGTGTGGTATTGCTATTAGCGAAATGGGCAAAAGGATATGTAAAACCTACCACACCTATATGCTAAAAGGCGAGCTGGTGCTGAAAACAACGTATTGGTATAAAATGAGTTATGCTGGTAATGAGAAATTAAAACCTCAATTGGAAGAAGGTATTACCAAAGTGCGCTGGTTTAAAAGAGGGCAGATTGATACCATTGTGAAAAATACCTATCCATCAATAATGGATGTGCTCAAAAAGATGGATATGCTTATAGATACGGTAATGCCTCTTTAGGGATAAACTGACTAACATCGCCATTGTGACGCAATATTTCGCGCACGATGGTTGAACTAATAGACGAATAGCCGGGTTTGCTCACAATAAAAATGCTTTCGATATCAGGAGCTAACGAGTGGTTCATCTGGGCGATGGCTTTCTCGTATTCAAAATCTGATACGGTACGAATACCGCGTACCATATAAGTAGCGTTAATACTTTTACAAAACTCCACCGTCAACCCGTCGTAAGCAATGATATGTATTTTGGGTTCATGCTCGAATACCGCACGTAGCATTTGTTCGCGCTTCTCGATGCTTAAAAAACCTTTTTTTGAGTTGTTATTACCAATTCCAATGTAAAGCTTATCAAACAAGCTAAGCGAGCGTTTTATAATATCAACGTGTGCTTTGGTGATAGGGTCAAACGAGCCAGGGAAAAGAGCTATCTTCATAAAATAATGCTATTGCTTTATCAAAAGTAATATTAATCGGTAAGATTTAATCACAATCATCAGCTTTAAAAAACGAAAACGACGAGTGTCCATAAGTGCGTTGCTCCACAAAAGCAGGATGATTGCTTAGGTTTTGTAACGATTGATGCTCGATAATGAGCAAGCCACCATCAGCTAAGAGTTGCTTTTCGAATACAATTTTGGCTATTTCGGGTATTCTGTTTAAATCATACGGAGGGTCGGCAAATATGAGGTCGTATTTTTCTGTTTCCAATTCGAGGTATTTAAAAACATCGGCCTTAAATGTTTTTATCTGCTCAAGCCGATGTTGCCTTGAGGTATCTTTTACATAATTAATGCAATGGATACTTCTATCAACGGCTATTACTTGCTCGGCTTCTCGCGAAGCAAACTCTAATGAGATATTGCCTGTACCGCAAAAAAGGTCTAAAACTTTAATGCCTTCAAACTCTATTTTGTTTTGTAGGATATTAAAAAGCGCCTCTTTGGCGAGGTCGGTAGTTGGGCGAACGGGTAGGTTTTTAGGCGGATTAAGCCTTAACCCTTTTAAAGTGCCTCCGATAATCCGCATAGCGATAAAGCGGTAAGGGTTAATACGGTGTGTGATGCTATTTGCTGTGGTAGGGCGATAGTAGGAGTATCGTTCAGCGTTAGTTTATCAAAAAACTTAGCAAGCTTGTTGGCATTTTGGTCGCCCATTTCCAAATCGCCGCTTATTATCAATTCTATTTGATTAGGTTGCAATTTTAATTCCTCTGCTACAAATAGCGTAAAATAAACTAGCTCGTCGGGCACATTAAACTCGAACGAATTATAAAAACGGAGTTTGCTATCTTTAAAATTCAGTAGTTCAACATTATTAGTAGTAATATTTAGATATAGTTGCTGATTTAACGGATTGTTTGCCGTTGCTGATTTTATCCAGCCTTTGGCAGCAAATACCATATTGGCAGCACCAAATTTTTCGATAGCTTTTAAAGCAATGTTTTCATATACCTTATAAAGCACTTGGTTTTCGGTATCCAACGGTTGCGAAAAAACTTTTTCGTTTGGTTTTACATCCAAATAACGCGCAAAATCGGCAACGTAATCCGCATTAAATAAACTCATTGGCACAAAAGTAAACCCTTGCTGTGCTAAGCCCACAATGCGTTGCTCATAATTGGCTAATAAAATCTCGTGTTGTGCAGTAGGATTGTCTATTTCGCTGATGTCAACATTTTTTGCAAATGCCAGTAGTTTATTTTGCATCACTACGGCATAAGTAAACGTTGATACTCCTAATTGAAGCAATAGGGTGCAGTTGCCAGTTTGCGCTGCATCAAAATCATCATCTCGATAGTAGTTCTTATAATTACTCATGCGGTTTATTGCAAAAGTAATATTATTTACTGTTTTTTAATATGCCTAAATATTAATCAACAAAAGAAGATTTTAATAAAACTCATAGCAGCGGCGTGCACCATCAAAACGTTGTGATGATTGCCCTGATGAATTGGCTGAACCGGGTAATGTGGTTTGATAACTCAAGCTACCTTCGGTTGAGCCGCTGGTATTACCATAAGTAAGTCCTTGCAATTGTGCATCGTGACTAATGCCAAAGCGTACTTTTTCGCCACCTGCGGTGTTGATAGGTAAATCAAATATTAATGATAGCACAATAGCAGTAGGGCCGGTGCTTGCACCACTACGGTAAGATAAACCTAAGTTGATGCTTTTATGTTTGTATTGTAAACCAATGCTATACGATTCGGCTTGCGATTGTTTGTAAAAAACTACCGAAGGGATGATGTATGATTTTTCTTCCTCATCCATGTTTTCAAACCGATTAAGGTCTAACCTGTAACTTACGTGTGCATTTATGCGCATAGGTAGTTTGGCTGTTACTCCAGTAAACGATTCGTTCGGTCTGTTAATATGCTGTAATGCTGCGCCTAAGTTAAATTCGCCAACAGCTAAGTTTGTCCCGATACCTGCATCGAAATAAAACTTATTGTTGAATGGGAAATTGGCAGCAGCCGCAGCCGATGAGCCCGTTATGATACCCAGCGTAGGGTCAATCTGGTCGTCAAAAATCAATTTATTCAAATCAATTTTCCTGTTGGTAATACCGGCTTGCAAGCCAAAAGATAATACAAAATCTTCCGAACCAATACTATATGAGTAGCATCCAGCTATATTGGTTCTATCCAAATAAGCCGTTCCTTCGCTACCTTTTGATATTAATAAACCAATACCACCACCAAATTGGGGTACGTTATAATCTATGGATGCCGATGCGTAAGATAATGTGCCCGGTACCGATGTCCATTGATTGCGATAGATAAGGTTCATGCGCAAATCGCCTTGAAACTGACCAGTAAGTGCAGGATTAAGATATAATGGAGAATTGAAAAATTGCGAATAAAGGTGATCCTGTCCAAAGCTTGTTAGGCTTTTTAGCAATACAAATAAAAATATCCACTTACCTATCTTCATCCCTTATCTTATTAAATGTATAGGCCCTACTTTAGTTGGCGGTGCGCCATTATACACCATACCTTTCCAGTCTTCGCCGTTTAATAGCGTGCCCGATATTTGCCATATATATACACCTTGTTGTGCTGGTTGCCCTTTATAAGTGCCATCCCAACCATCTACTGGCGAACCGTTGCT
The DNA here is from genome assembly GCA_963422535.1 of uncultured Mucilaginibacter sp. Lineage (GTDB taxonomy): Bacteria > Bacteroidota > Bacteroidia > Sphingobacteriales > Sphingobacteriaceae > Mucilaginibacter. The sequence continues at coordinate 3,076,446 of OY730227.1, read as the reverse complement.
ATCCAACTTGGTGGTTTCCCATACCAATTGACCAAAATTGTTAAATATCTGCATGTGCCATTTCTTAAATCCATAACCCTTAGCAATAAACGTATTCAATTGCTTATCATGACTTGATGGTATTAAAGCATTTGGTAAGAATAAATTGCCCGAAAACTTAATAGTGAGGGTTTTAGTGGCTACTGCAAAGCAATTACTGCCCGGTGTTGTAGCTTTTAGGGTGATGGTATAAAATGTTCTAGCAAGGCTAAATTTATGATTATTAGGCGTATGCGATGTTTCAATTGGAGAGCCATCACCAAAATCCCAATTGTAATTTAATGATGTTGCAGGTATATCTCCAGCATTTGGTGTTGTATTGGTAAAAGTTACGTTATAATAGCTATCAGTAGTATAAGTAAAACTTGGGTTGGGGTCAGGGAATACACGGAATTGTCTTAAAGCCGATTCGGGCGCATCACCACAACCATCATTTCCTGCTATAATAGATACATAGTAAGTTCCAGTAGCGGTAGGTGTATAGTTTAAGTCGGTAGCACCATCGGCAATGGTAAATACCGCTTTCTTTTGTGCATTATAAACTGTCAGTGTAAACCGATTTCCACCTGTCGAAATATTTTGAAACGTTACCGAACTACCTAAGCAAATATCTGATACCCCACCTTTAATTTGCACCTGCGAAACAATGGTAGAAGGTGCAAGAGATATAATAATAGGGATTGAACTGTTTTGATTGCCGCACTTATCAGTTACCGTTAAATAAACTGTATAATCAACTGATTGTGTTGGGTTTATTTTTTGGAATACAGCATTTCTTTTATCTGTATAATGTAGATGCTCTATTATATTGCCTAAATTGTCTTTTAAATAAAAATCATAATCGGCATTATCGCCAGGGGCGAGGTTTTTCACTATCAATGTAAATGCACCGCAAGCCGAAGTTTGATTAGGCTGTATAATAGCCACAGGATTTTGTGGGCTCACTTTTACATAGCCTATATAAGGCACTTGCGAATTACAATTACTAGTAGGCGTTAAAGTAACGGTATAAGTAATCTCTTTACCATCAGGCGAAGGCGCAAAACTATGTGTAGGCGGATTTACGCCGATATACAACGGAGAGCCATCGCCAAAATTCCATTGGAATGTACCCGTTGGGGTAGGTGTTGATTTATTGGTAAATGTAACCGTAGTAGGCCCGCAACCATGATTTTGATCCATCGTAAAACTTGGAATCACATCGGCAAAAGCACCAATAGTTATTGATGATTCGGTATCGCTACAAGGCGGCAAACCTTTTATAGTCCATTTGAATACATAAACATTACCTCTTGATAAACCAGTAACTTGAGTTTGATAGTTATTAGGGTTAGCAATATTTACTGCTGGACCACTTACCTGCGTCCATACACCATTAAACGGTGCAGGATTGTTACCAACCAAGGTAATAACGGTTTGGTTACATATATCATAATTTTTACCAGCATCTGCTTGTGGTGTAACTGGGTTTACAGTAATAGTTGTTACTGACGAAGGCACATCGGCACAAACATTTCCGCTATGTAAAATAGCACGATATCGTGTAGTTTGAGTAAGATTATTGTATGTTAACGAAGTAGTTACATTGGTAATAGGTTGCCAAGAAGCACCGTTGTCAATTGATGATTCCCAACGTACAATTGAACCAAAGTATCCAGTGAGGGTAATTTGCCCATTGTTTCCACCCGAACACACCGTAGCAGGGCTTGATGTAGTACCACCAAACGGAGGTTTATCCACCGTGATGCTTACCACACTAGTTGTAGGAGGGCAACTTGCTGCGCCAGTAATTGTCCATTGAAACTGATAAACGCTGCCCGGTACCAATCCACTTACTACTGCATTTGGTTTGGTATCGTCAGAGAAAGTAGCACCTGCTGGGCCTTGTACTATTGTCCATTTACCAGTACCATGTGCAGGGTTGTTTCCTTGCAAGGTATAAATGGTTGTAGTGCCGCAAATTTCATCATTTGGTCCTGCATTGGCTTGTACTGTTTGTGGGTTTACAGTAATGGTAGTTACAGTAGATGGAACATCGGCACAAATATTACTGTTATGCACTATTGCACGGTATTGTGTGGTTTGAGTCAAATTAGCATACGATAGGGTAGTGCTGGTATTAGCAACAGGTTGCCAAGTAGCACCGTTATCAACAGATGATTCCCAACGAACAACCGTGCCCAATTGACCTGCTAAGGTAATTTGCCCAGCATTATTTCCCGAACACACACTAGCATCGCTTGATGTAGTACCACCAATAGGAGCTTTGTCAACAATGATATTTACTGTACTCGTAGTAGGCGGGCAACTTGCCGCACCTGTAATCGTCCACTGAAATTGATAGGTATTACCTGCTTGTAAGCCGCTTACTACCGCATTTGGATTAGTATCATCAGAAAAAGTAGCACCCGCAGGGCCCTGTACTATTGTCCATTTACCAGTACCAGGTGCAGGGTTATTACCTTGCAAAGTATAAGTAGTAACACCGCAAATTTCATCATTTGCACCTGCATTGGCTTGTACCGTTTGTGGGTTTACTGTGATGATGGTTGCCGTAGAAGGCACATCAGCACAAACATTCCCATTATGTAATATAGCGCGATATTGTGTGGTTTGTGTTAAGTTGATGTAGGATAACGTAGTACTGGTATTATTAATGGGTTGCCAAGTAGTTCCATTATCAATAGATGATTCCCAACGGATAACAGAGCCAAACTGCCCAGCAAGCGTAATTTGCCCAACATTACTTCCCGAACACACAATGGCAGGGCTCGATGTAGTGCCGCCCACAGGTGGTTTATCTACAATAATACTTACAATGCTTGATGTGGTAGGGCAAGTAGCCGAGCCAGTAATCGTCCATTGAAACTGGTAAGTATTACCTGGTATCAATCCGCTTACTACGGCATTCGGGTTAGTATTATCAGAAAAAGTAGCACCTGCAGCACCTTGTATTATTGTCCATAGCCCTGTACCTCGCGATGGAACATTACCTTGTAGGGTATAAGTAGTAGTTGTGCCGCAAATCTCATCGTTAGGGCCTGCATTAGCTTGTATGGTTGATGGGTCAACTGTAATAACCACCACTACTGGTGTACCAGGGCACGTTCCATTATAGGGTGTAATGGTATAAGTTACTGTTCCAGATGTTGAACCATTATTATTTAAAATATCTTGTATGCCGCTAGCTGCTATGGGTGCTGCTTGGGTACTATTGCCAGTTATGTTTGCCGATGCTACACTTGTCCATGTATAAGTGGTATTGGCAACATTTGATGCAAGTGTAATATTTGCTGGTTGATTGCTGCAAATAGGCGAGTTTACAGCTGTTGCCGTTGCTATTGGCAATGGATGCACGGTTACTACCAAATTAAATGGAGTACCAGGGCAACTGCCAATTGTAGGGGTAATTACATAAGTTACGGTAGCATCGGTAGTGCCGGTGTTTGTTAATATATCATTTATGGTATTGCCATTGCCTGCTGCTGTAAAACCTGTAACCACACCCGATGTAACAGATGCCGTCCAAGCAAATGTTGCCGTAGGATGATTGGCCGTAATGGTATAAGTAAACGGTTGCCCCGAACAAACTTGCCCAGTAGGCGGACTAGTTATAACCGCAGTAGGTGTTATAATAATTTTTAGATTATCTGTTACTATATTACATGGAGCAGGTAGCGATGTTTTTACTTGCAATGTTAATGTTACTTGTCCTGCATTTATTTCGGCTGCTGATGGCGTATAGGTGGTAATCAGCGAGTTTCTACCTGCCGAGAAAGTTCCGGTACCACCCACCCATTGGTAACTGGTATATGTGCCTGTTATAGTACCCGATAGTTGTGCTGCTGGATTGCTGGCACACACATTTTGATCGTTACCTGCTACCACTACTGGGGCTTGTACAAATGTAAGCACCTGTGTCCCACTAGCTGTACCACACGAGTTTTGTTGTGTAACCTGTATGGTATAAGTAGCAAAATCAGCAAATAATATTTTAGGATATTGACTATTAGCATTAGTACCATTCAAAAAGCTATATGCACCACCAGTAATTGTCCACGTATAAGTATTAGCTTGTGGTTGTGTTGTTCCTGATAACACAGTTTTTGTAATGGTTTGGTTGGGGTCGAAAGTCAATGTTAAATTATTACCGCAAATAGTTGCATCAGGAGAGAGGCTTACCACGGGCGCACTATCAACAATAATAATCTGCGAAGATGCTGTGAAAACACCGCAACCAGCCGATGTGATAGCCAATTGGATATGGTATGTACCCGGTGCCGTAAATACAAATTGTGGTGTGAAACTATTGGCATTTGTACCACCTGCATAACTAACGGCAGCAGGGCCAGTAACTGTCCAAGTGTATTGCGCAACACTGCAGGTATTATCAGTAACAGAGGTGTTGTTTGGGATTATAGGGCCATTTGTTATACAAGTTGCACCTGGAATTGTAAATGCAGGTTGCGGCGGGTCTTCCAAACAAATTGTTTGCGAATAATCAGGAGATACACATCCACCTCCACTCACTTGCGAGTGCAACAAAATAGTATGTGTACCCTTAGGGGTATTAGCTGGTAAAATTAATGGTTTGCTAAGCGGTACATTTTGCGCTACAATTACACCATCAAGATACCAAGTATATAAAGCATTGGGGTTATTAGCACAAGTATTTACTGTCGAGTTAGGGTCGGGGCCAGGGTTTGATGTGTTCGGGATGGTAATGGCAGTACCAGCACAAGCAATTAATGGCGCATCAAAATGTGTAATAGGGGTGATAAGTACTTTTGCATAATTACTAGGTGCAGCACCTATTGGGCCACAAATAGCGCTTTGAGGTTGAAAATCAATCTCAAATGAGTTGACGTGCCCGTTAGCTATATTACCACACGATGGTAAATTAAAAGTATGTGTTACTTTACCACCAAGTGCTCTTATTTGACATAATGTATAAGTAGTAGTTGTACCATCTCCCCATGTAAGCAAATAAGTATTACCGGGATAGTTTACTTGAATACCTAATGCAGATGATATATCTACGTTAAAGGTAAGGTCGCCACGCCCATTAACCAAACATACAAAAGGTGTACCAGTAGAACCAATACTTGTATTAATTAAGTTGTTTATTAATTGATACGAATAAGTACCAACTATGCCTCCTGCATTTACCGCTTTTACTGTAACTGTATAATTGGCAGCATTAGCTGTAAAAGTATAGCCCGCATTGGGTATAGCAACATTGCTTGCCTCCAATGCTTGAGATAATTCGTTATAAAAGCTTGCCGTTACAGTTGTATTGGGGTCAGAATTATTGGTAAAAGTAAAAGGTGTATTTGGGATGCCAATACATTGGCCAAATACTTCTGGAAATGAGGCATTAATAGCCTGTGATACCGCCCCAGCCGTAACACCCGTGGTATTGTTTATAGTAAAAGCAGCCGATGGCGCACTCGAAACAGGTGGTGCAGTTGATACCACCATTACTTTATAACCTGCTCCTGCGGGTGTTCCGTTGGGTATTTTCCCGTTCAAAAATGGAACATAAAACCCTGTATAACTGCCTATCAAAGTACCGCCAGCCACAAAATTCCCACTTGCATCGGATAGGTATAGATTAAATGTATTGTTTTGCGCAATACAGCCAGCGGCATCATTTATATTAATAGGAACGGAGATAGTTGAACCTTGTCCATAAGGTCCAGGGTCAACATTACCGATGGTAATAGTTTGCCCTAATGCGCTAGATAAAATAAATAGGGCGAATATTACTGAAAGAAATAAGCGTTTCGTAAATATTTTATCCATACTATATCAATCGTTTGCTTTAAAAGGAGCAATCACAATTAGCTGTTTGTACATAGGTGAAATGTTATTGATTTTCTTAAAGTTTGTTAACTATTGGAAAAAACAACAACCCTTTTTACGAAAATGAGATAGGTTTGTTACAAAAAATGAGGTAAAAATGGAGATGAAAATTACCCTTTAAATAGAAGATAATAAGTGTTTTATTAATTGGAAGTTAGCTCCTATTTGCTGAAGTACAAGGAGAAGAAAAAGTAAAAAAAAATATTAACCAAAAAATAAATAAGCCACCAAAATTGCAGCAATTATTCCAGCAAAATCGGCTACCAAACCAGCAGGTATAGCATAGCGAGATTTTTTGATTCCCACCGAACCAAAGTATAGTGCAACGATATAAAAAGTAGTATCGGATGAGCCATTAAAAATACAGCCTAATCGCCCTGCAAAACTATCGGGTTTAAAAGTTTGCATCGTGGTAATCATCATCGCCCGCGAGCCCGAGCCGCTCAATGGTTTCATATAGGCTACTGGCATAGCATCCACAAATCGGGTATCTAACCCTACGTGACTGATTATCCATCTTAAGCCATCGTTCATATAACCTAATGCACCACACGAGCGGAATACGCTTATGCCTACCAACATAGCCACTAAATAGGGGATGATTTTGATAGAAGTATCAAAGCCCGATTTTGCACCATCAATAAAAGCCTCAAACACGTTTACTTTTTTGCGAACTGCGCCAAGAATAAAAATGACGGGGATAAGAAACAGTAATAAATTACTCGCAACTTTCGAGAAAGTACTTATTTGGTCTTTATTCAGGAAAGCAACAAAATACCAAACCAATAAACCTATAAACAGCGATAAGCCACCCAGCCAAAGCACAATCACCCTATCAAACAAATTGATTTTTTGCTTGATAGCTACCAGTATCATACCCGCTACTGCCGATACATAGGTGGCAATAATGCAAGGGATAAAAATATCGGTAGGGTTGGCGGCGTGCATAATGGCACGTTGGGCTATAATGGTAATAGGCAGTATTTGCAGCCCCGAAGTGAGCAGCACCAAAAACATGATTTGGGCGTTTGAGGCAGTTTCTTTATCCTCGTTTAGCTCTTGCAGGCTATCCATTGCCTTTAATCCAAATGGCGTTGCAGCATTGTTTAGTCCCAATAAATTAGCCGAAAAACTCATCACTAAATTGCCCAAAGCGGGATGGTTTTTAGGTATTTCGGGAAATATGCGACTAAAAAAAGGCCCTATAACTCGTGATAGAAAATTGATGGCACCTGCCTTTTCGCCAATTTTCATAATACCTAGCCAAAGCGTCATGACACCTGCAAGGGGCAAAGCAATATCTATAACTGATGATTTTGACGAATCGAAAATACCATCTACCAGCAACTTAAATGCTTCGGTATCGCCTAAAAAAATTAATTTTACCAGTGCAAATACAAAAGCGATTAGAAAAAAAGCTACCCAGATATAATTTAGAGCCATGTGTTACAATCAGGCTTTGAAGTTAGAAAAAGTTTAGATTTTTGCGAACGACTATCATAAATAATTTTATGAGCAACCCGATGACCGAATTAACAAATAGATTGATACAAACAATCAATACTTTTATTGAACACAGCAACCAAACGGGAATGGATTGGGATTATAAGCCTGTGCCTTATAAATGGTCGGGTAAGGAAATAATTGGGCATTTGTGCGATAGTGCACAAATCAATCTGCAACGTTTTATACGCTGCACTTATGAGGAAAATTTTAAACTGGTATATGCTCAAAACGAATGGGTTGCAGTTCAGCACTACCAAGATGTAGCTACTGCCGACTTACTGCAACTATGGAAGCTATTAAACCTACAAATAAAACGAGTTTTAGACAATTATCCTTTGGATAGACTGCAAGTGCAATGCGACTCGAGTAAAGATAAAACAGAACTTCATACTGTGGAGTGGCTAGCTTATGATTATCTAGCCCATCTCCAACAGCATTTAAATCAAATTATCGCTTTGCAGTAGTATCGTAGTTGCTTATTTGAATCCAAAACCTATCGAAACTACATTTGATAGCAAATCGGTACTTTGTGTATAGTGCCCATAGCGTATTTCTAAATCGTGCAAGCCTTGCCATCCAAATACACCTGTTGGTGGCGCAATTCTAAAACCTATACCGTAAAAATCACTCCTAAATTTTGAGTACTCGTAGTTGCTGGTATAATATTGGTCGGTAATAGGATGCGCACCATAAGGGGCAAAATATTTTGCTGCCGATTGGTTATAGTATCTATAAAATGGAGAAATAGAAAAAAATGGGGTAACCTTATATGCGATTTCGAGGTTTGCAGTATTAGCATTTACACCCCAGCTATCAGTATAATAACGGTAATAGGAGCGGAGGATGATATTATCGCCCAAGAAATAATTTACCCTGATACCAATAGGCAATTTAAAGCGTGATGATGGCAATTTTTCGATAGTATCTTTTAGCGCAGCCGAACCAGTAGATAAATATACCCTATGAAAAGGCAAACTTAAAAATCCATTTTGGGTAACTACATCGCCAAGTACCATTACTTGCAAGCGCGAATTAATCAATTGCGAATACGAAAATGCTGCTGTATAGGTGTTTCGAGGGCTACTCGGGATGTTTGGTTTTACTACTTCGCCGTTGCTTAAGAAAGTATTTCCACTTGCCGTAGTAATTTGAGTTGGCCCTGTTGATACAGGTTTGGGAATAAGTTCTGATGGATAAATAAGTTTTACTTGGTCAAAATAGCCTTGTAGCTTGGCACTGAACTCGCCATTTCTATCATGAGTTTTAACCGAGAAATGCAAATCAGCACCTATTGATTTATAGTTGTATTCGCCTGAATAATATGCACCCAGCCCGAACGATGTTCCTTTTTGATTGTTTTCGGTAGTCCAGTCAAAAGATGGATATATCCTAGTACCACCTGTTTTTGATGCACCCGATAGGTTTACAAATGCTGATGAAGCCGAAGTATGATGATCGACATTAAACCCTAACGAGATGGTGTTCTTTTTCAAATTATCGCCTACCCATACCAGTTTCAAATCCAAACCATTAGCAAAATCGTTTACATTTTCGGTACCAATACCCCCTGTAACAGCCGAGTGGTTACCATCTTGCCAATAATAGCTTGAAACGAAGTTTACTTCGTCGATAGTTAATGCCTTTGGGCTAAATTCGCTACCATCACCGCTTGATGATTTGTAGCTAGTAAAAACAGGCTTTTTAACAACCGTATCAGGCTTAGTTTGGGCGTGAGCACTAAGACGGCAAATAATAGAAAATCCTATAATGGATAGATATACTTTTCTCATGGAATCAAAAAATCTTTAATTAATTACAGCCACAGCCACCACCGGTTTTACCAGCATTAGCCCCCGAAGCACCTTCGCGATACGATTGAAAATTCAATTCGTTTTTCTCTACCTTACGATTAGCCAAAGCCATTTCCGAATCCTTTAATCTATTTTTTTGATACTCTTTTAAACGCACACAAGACGAAACACTTATGGCTAAGAGTAAGCAAGCAAGAGTTTTTACCAATACTTTACGCATATAGGGGTTATTTTAGGTTAATGTTTTTAGATGTATATAAATTATCGTCGTCGTCAATTATTACAGCTTCTATACCTTTCATTTGGTTTATCATATCCAATCCAGTATGTATGCCCATTATCATCACAGGTGTAGCCATTGCATCAGCTATTTCGGCATTTGTGGTAATAATGGTTACACTCTTAATACCAGTTACGGGCAAACCAGTGCGAGGGTTTACTGTGTGCGAATATTTTTTCCCGCCTATCATTACATACTTCTCATAATTGCCTGATGTAGCTACCGCCATATCGGTAATAGCCATATAAGAAAAAACATCATGCGACGCATCGGGACTGGCAATACCAACCGTCCATTTGTTCCCGTTGGGTTGCCGGCCCCATGCCGACATATCTCCCGAAGCATTTACCACACCACTCATTACGCCTTGTTCTTTCATTATTTGTTTGGCACGCTCGGCTGCATAGCCTTTACCTATCCCCCCGAAACCTATGCGCATACCTTGCTCGCGTAAAAAAACGGTGCAATTGGCATCATCCAGCACAACGTTTTTATAGTTGATAAGGCGTACCATTTTTTGGGCAGTTTCTTTATCAGGCAATGAGGTCATGTTTTGGTCAAAGTTCCATAGCCTTTTATCAATAGAGCCGTAGGTAATATCAAATGCGCCTTGTGTGAGGGCTGATATGCGCAAAGAGCGTTGAATAAGATTAAATGTTTCGCGGCTTACCGCTACGGGCACGATGCCTGCATTTCGGTTTATCAAATTGGTTTCGCTATCGTCGCTAAAAGTAGTAAGCAGTTTTTCAATTCGTTTTATCTCATTTATGCCCGCATCAATTTTCTCATAAGCCCAATACTCGTCTTCGGCAACAACCGTCAACTCAAACTGATTGCCCATCAATTTGCATTGCTTTTTAAATATTTGTTTTTCGGCTGCTATCACGATTATATAATAGTTAGATGTTTAAACACAATAATAACGTAGAATAATGAATATATTATGAAAAAGGTATAACTAAAACGAAAAATAAAATAATGTTGTATCAATTAGCGTATGCTTCCTAAACTAAATAATAGGCGTAAAATACAACATTAGCCTAAAATGGTTTTTGGGCTATTTTATGAGTTTAATTATGAATTTCAAATAAAATTGAAAATAATGTATTAATTTTTGAATGTTTTTTCCGATTTTGCACTTTCGTTTAGGTATTAAGTAAAAAGGAAAACAAAATATTAATAAAATGAGCAATAGCCCCAGTACCTTATTTGACAAAGTGTGGGATGCACACGTGGTAAGGAAGATTGAAGATGGACCAGATATTTTTTTTATCGATAGGCATTTTATTCACGAAGTAACTAGCCCTGTTGCGTTTTTGGGTTTAAAAAATAGAGGAGTATCGGTAATGTTCCCTAACAAAACTTTCGCAACTGCCGATCATAATACACCTACTATAAATCAGCATTTACCAGTTCAAGACCCACTTTCTGCCAATCAGTTAAAGGCTTTGGAAGAGAATAGTGCAAAATATGGTATTTCGCATTGGGGACTGAACAATCCTAAAAATGGTATTGTACACGTAGTAGGCCCCGAAAATGGCATTACCTTGCCGGGTATGACCATTGTTTGCGGCGATTCGCATACCTCTACACATGGTGCATTTGGTGCTATTGCATTTGGTATCGGTACATCAGAAGTAGAGATGGTATTGGCATCGCAATGTATTATGCAGCCTAAACCCAAAAAGATGCGCATCAACATTAATGGCAAATTGGGTAAAGGTGTTACGCCTAAAGATGTGCCATTGTATATTTTATCACAAATTACGGCAAGTGGTGCTACTGGCTATTTTATTGAGTTTGCTGGCGAAGTGTTTGAAAGCATGACCATGGAAGGTAGAATGACCGTGTGTAATCTTTCTATCGAGATGGGTGCACGTGGTGGCATGATAGCTCCTGATGAAACTACATTTGCTTACTTAAAAGGGCGCGAAAAAGCACCAAAAGGTGAGGCTTGGGATAAAGCATTAGCCTATTGGGAAACCTTAAAAACTGATGCAGGTGCAACATTCGATTTAGAATTGAATTACCATGCCGATGATATAGAGCCACAAATAACCTATGGTACAAACCCAGGTTTGGGTACAGGTATCTCACAAAATATACCTGCGGCATCGGCAGTAAAAGATGGCGAAACATCCTACAAAAAATCATTAGCTTATATGGGTTTTGCTGAGGATGAGCAAATTATAGGCAAACCAGTTGATTATGTGTTTTTAGGTAGCTGTACCAATGGTCGTATTGAAGATTTTCGTGCATTTGCATCTATTGTAAAAGGGCGTAAAAAGGCTGATAATATTACAGCTTGGTTGGTACCGGGCTCGCATATTGTCGAAAGTCAGATAAAAGAAGAAGGTATTTTAGATGTTTTAACGGCTGCGGGTTTTCAACTTCGCCAACCGGGCTGTTCGGCTTGTTTGGCTATGAACGATGATAAAATACCAGCAGGTAAATATGCCGTGAGTACCAGCAATCGCAACTTTGAAGGCCGCCAAGGGCCAGGTAGTCGTACATTGCTAGCAAGCCCATTGGTGGCAGCAGCAGCGGCGGTAACTGGAGTAGTAACCGACCCGAGAGAATTGTTATAATCAGAGAAGGACTTTAAAAATCAAGAAACATCATTATGGCTTACGATAAATTCACCATATTAAAAAGTACCGCAGTTCCATTGCCAATTGAGAATGTGGATACCGACCAAATTATACCAGCACGTTTTTTAAAAGCAACCGAGCGCACAGGATTTGGCAATAATTTATTTAGAGATTGGAGATACAATGCTGATAACACTCCTAAAAAAGATTTTATCCTGAACGATGCAACCTATACAGGTAAGATATTGGTAGGTGGCAAAAACTTTGGTAGCGGTAGTAGCCGCGAGCACGCAGCTTGGGCTATTTATGATTATGGCTTCCGTTGCGTAGTATCGAGCTTTTTTGCTGATATTTTCAAAAACAATTCGCTTAATATTGGCATTTTACCCGTGCAGGTAAGTCCAGAGTTTTTGGATAAGATATTCAAAACTATTATAGCCGACCCTAAAGCAGAGTTAGAAATAAACCTTCCAGAGCAAACCATCACCCTTATGCCAACTGGCGAAAAGGAATCGTTTGCCATCAATGGCTATAAAAAACACAATATGCTGAATGGTTTTGATGATATTGATTATTTGCACGCCATGAGAGCAGATATCGAATCTTTCGCTGCCAAAAGCATCTATTAATTACCTTGTTTTAATACTATATAATGTCCCAATTGCAACGCCATATCGAAATAATGGATACCACACTGCGCGATGGTGAGCAAACCAGCGGCGTGTCGTTTTCATCTTCAGAAAAACTAACCATCGCTCAACTTTTATTAACCGAAGTAAAGGTGGATAGAATTGAGATTGCTTCGGCACGCGTATCAGAAGGAGAGTTTAAAGCGGTAAAGAAAATTACCGAATGGGCTAATGCAAACGGGCTTATTGATAAAATAGAGGTACTTACCTTTGTTGATGGTATGGTATCGGTTGATTGGATGGTAGAAGCAGGGGCTAAGGTGATGAATTTATTAACCAAAGGCTCGCTCAACCACTTAACCTATCAACTTAAAAAAACACCTCAACAACATTTTGACGAGGTAGCGCAAACCATAGCTTACGCTCAAAAAAATAATATTGAGTGTAATGTGTATTTAGAAGATTGGAGCAACGGGATGCGCCACTCGCAGCATTATGTGTATCAATATCTCGATTTTTTGGCTACGCAACCTATTAAAAGAATATTATTGCCCGATACCTTGGGTGTGTTGATACCATCAGAAACAGGCGAATATCTGAAAGCCATTGTATCGAAATACCCTGATATTCACTTTGATTTTCATGCGCATAACGATTATGATTTAAGTATTGCCAACGTGCTCGAAGCGGTAAATGCAGGCGTAAAAGGTTTGCATCTTACCATCAATGGCATGGGAGAGCGGGCTGGTAATGCGCCTTTGGCAAGTACTATTGCCGTACTTAATGATTATGTAAAAGAGGTAAAAACATCCGTCGAAGAAAAATCATTATACAAAGTAAGTAAGCTTGTTGAGGCGTTTTCGGGTTTCAGAGTGCCAGTAAATAAGCCAGTGGTAGGTGAAAATGTATTTACACAAACTGCTGGTATCCATGCAGATGGCGATAAGAAGAATAACCTTTACTTTAATGATTTGATGCCCGAACGCTTTGGGCGTGAGCGTAAATATGCTTTGGGTAAAACAAGCGGTAAGGCTAATATCGAAAACAATTTGCAGCAATTGGGCATACGCTTATCAGACGATGATTTGAAAAAAGTAACCCAGCGGGTAATTGAATTGGGCGATAGAAAAGAGGTAGTAACACAATCTGATTTGCCATACATTATTTCGGATGTGTTGGATAGTAATGCGATTGAGGAGAAGGTAAATATCAAAAATTATGTGCTCACACATTCAAAAAATCTCCGCCCATCGGTTACCCTAAGTATTGATGTAAAAGGCGAATTGTTTGAAGAGCACGCGCAAGGCGATGGGCAATACGATGCCTTTATGAATGCGCTCAAAATGATTTACACCAAGAAAAAATTAGAATTACCCTTGCTTACAGATTATGCCGTACGTATCCCGCCAGGGGGTAAATCTGATGCACTATGCGAAACCATTATTACATGGTCGGCAAAGGGTAAAGAGTTTAAAACGAGGGGTTTAGATAGCGACCAAACTGTTGCAGCTATAAAAGCCACTCAAAAAATGTTGAATTTGATATAATAACCCCATTGTATCATTAAGCAATTGGGGGCTCGTTGAGCATAAGAATGGTTTGGATGATGTTTCACGACAGCGTCTTTTCTTAATTATACTTACCTCGAGCCCAATCTTGCCAAGTATCAAAATGTACTCATCTGTACGCCTATATAATTGCACATTAAAATAAAAATATAAGTAGTTGATAAAGTGCTATTTAATGGAATAGTGTGTATTTTATACAATAACTAATTGGATATTGATGCTAAATTTATAAACTTCAATTATTATATTGCGTAAAAGAATAGGATATTGACATATTTTAAGGAAGAGGTAAGTAATTTTTTTGATGGAAGATAATAAGCTATTAAATACAGAACAGGCAATAGGAAAACTGGTTGAAGAAGAAGTATTTCAACACGTAAACAATCCTGTAATTAATATAGGCCCTATTGTAAAAAAATATTTAGGTGCCCCTATTGGGAGCGAACAAAAAGGCAATAGATTTTACTTTACTGATGGTAATGCAAAGGTAGAAGTAACCGTAGTTACTGATGAGATAATAAGAGTGAAACTTGCCCCACATGGGGTGTTTTTAGAAGAGTTTTCGTATGCAGTACCTAAAGTAGAAAGCAAAGCATCCGTTTTTGGCTTGTCCGAAAACGAAAGCGAATATATTGTTTCTACCAATATTGTAAACTGCCATATCAGTAAAAAAGATTTCTTTATTTCTTTTTCTGATAATCAAAACTTTGTAACCAGTATCGATGCAAAATCCATGCACTGGGAAGAGAACGTGGCTTTTGGTGGTTATTATGTGTATTGTACCAAAAAATGTCATCCTCAAGAAAGCTTTTTCGGGATGGGCGATAAGGCTACCGAGTTTAACTTGCGAGGCAAACGTTTAAAAAACTGGAATACAGATGCTTACTCTTTTGGGTGGAATCAAGACCCCTTGTATCGCAGTATTCCATTTTATATCAGTTTGCACGAAGGCGTAGCACACGGGATATTTTTTGACAATACCTTTAAAGCCGAGTTTGATTTTGGTGCCGAAGAAAGCAACAGAACCAGTTTTTGGGCTGATGGAGGCGAGCTGCAATATTACTACATACATGGCCCACACATGATGGATGTGGTAAAACGCTATCATTTTTTAACAGGCACACACCCTATGCCGCCGCTTTGGGCTTTGGGCTATCATCAATGCAGATGGAGCTATTACCCCGAATCGAAAGTGAGAGTAATCACCAAAGGATTTAGAGATCAAAAAATACCATGCGATAGTATCTATCTTGATATTGATTATATGGATGGTTATCGCTGTTTTACTTGGAATAGAAAATATTTCCCCGACCCTAAAAAGATGATTAAAGAATTATCCGAACAAGGGTTTAAAACGGTGGTGATTATCGATCCAGGTATTCGTGTGGATGATAACTATTCGGTATTTAAAGAAGGGAAGGAGAAAAAATATTTCTGTCGCCGTTGCGATGATTATTTTATGGAAGGCCATGTTTGGCCAGGCCGTTGCCAATTTCCTGATTTTACCAATCCCGAAGTAAGAGATTGGTGGGGTGGATTGTTTGACGAATTGGTACAAATAGGTGTAGCAGGTGTATGGAACGATATGAACGAGCCAGCAGTATTTGGTTCAGGTACTTTTCCTGATGACGTGCGCCATCAATACGATGGGCATCGTGGCTCGCACCGTAAAGCGCACAACGTTTATGGAATGCAAATGGTGCGTGCTACTTACGAGGGTATGCGCAAGCTGATGAAAAACAAACGCCCTTTTACCATTACTAGGGCAGGATATTCGGGTGTGCAACGCTTCTCATCTGTATGGACGGGCGATAATGTAGCATCGTGGGAACATCTTAAATTAGGCAATATCCAATGCCAACGTTTATCTGTATCGGGTATATCGTTTTGTGGTACAGATATAGGCGGTTTTAGTGGTGAGCCCGATGGCGAATTGTTTACCCGTTGGATACAAATGGGAACGTTTTCGCCATTTATGCGTGCACACTCGGCGGGCGATACCAAAGAGCGTGAACCTTGGAGCTTTGGCGAGCCATATACTTCTATCAACCGAAAATTTATCGAACTTCGTTATCGCTTGTTGCCATATCTATATTCAACATTTTGGGAGCATCATCGCTATGGTTTTCCTATACTGCGCCCAATTGTTTTGCAAGAACAAGATGTAGAAAGCAACCATTTCAGGCAAGATGAGTTTACTTATGGTGATAAAATATTGATATGCCCAGTATTAGAACCAGGGCAAAAAAGTCGCATGGTGTATCTGCCCAAAGGCAAATGGTACAATTTCTGGACGCATGAACTGGTTGATGGTGGTAAAGAAACCGAAGTACTTACCCCGCTTGATACGATGCCAATATTTGTAAAAGCAGGCTCGGTAATTCCCGAATATCCTGTGATGCAATACGTAGGCGAAAAAGAAGTAGATGAGGTAAAGCTCAATGTTTATTATAATGATATCGAAGTAAACTCATTTATTTTTGAAGATTATGGCGAAACCTTTGCCTACGAGCAAGATATCTATTTGGAAAAGAAATTTGTAGTGCGTGGTAAAGAAAGTAAACTAACTATTGAACAAAGCAGCGAGGGGTTATACACACCACGTTACGAAAACTATCATTTCAATATTATTGGTTTGCCTTTTGTGCCAAAAAGAATTATTGCTGATAACAATCCGATAACTGATTTTACTATTGAGGCAGATCAATCTATACAATTTAAACTGCGTAAAAACTTTATGCACTTAACCATATTAGGCAGTATAGCATAGCCATATCAACCATGAAAAAAACTAAAACAGCTACTAGTACACCCAAAGCGAAGAAAGGTAAAGAGGTAAAAGCTGTTGAGGTGTATAGCCGCTTTACTGATTTTGATGTCAATTTGTTTAAAGCAGGTAAGCATTATAAGCTGTACGAAAAGTTTGGCTCACACGTGGTTGATTTTGATGGAACGATAGGTACTTACTTTGCCGTGTGGGCACCAAATGCACAGCAAGTAGCGGTTATAGGCAATTTTAATGGATGGAATAGAAGTGCGCATCCGTTGTATGTGCGTTGGGATGGTTCGGGTATATGGGAAGGTTTTATAAAAGATATAGGCGTTGGCGAAACGTATAAATATTATATCCAATCATCCACAGGCGAGGATTTAGAAAAAAGCGACCCCTTTGCCCTGCGTTGGGAAGAGCCACCCCGCACAGCATCAATAGTAGCCGATACCTATTACGAGTGGAAAGATACCCAATGGATGCAAAACAGGCATCAGCATAACGCTTTAGATAAACCATATTCGGTTTACGAAGTGCATTTAGGCTCGTGGGCGCGTAGTGCAGAAAATCCTGATGCGTTTTACACCTACGAGCAATTGGTAGATAAGTTAGTGCCTTATGTAAAAGAAATGGGCTTTACGCACGTAGAGTTTATGCCCATAGCCGAGCATCCTTATTATCCAAGTTGGGGTTATCAAGTAAGTGGCTATTATGCTGCTTCGAGCCGATACGGTACGCCAAAACAGCTAATGACTTTGATAGAGGCGTTTCATACCGAGGGGATAGGCGTGATATTTGATTGGGTTCCTTCGCATTTTCCGGGAGATGAACACGCCTTGTATCGGTTTGATGGTACACATTTGTACGAACACGCCGACCCACGCAAAGGCTTTCATCCCGATTGGAAATCATACATTTTTAATTACGGGCGAAACGAAGTGCGTGCGTTTTTAATTAGTAATGCTTTGTTTTGGCTTGATAGATATCATATTGATGGGCTGCGGGTTGATGCCGTAGCATCTATGCTGTATTTAGATTATTCGCGCAAGCATGGCGAATGGGAAGCCAATCAATTTGGTAGTAACGAGAACTTAGAAGCTATATCATTCTTAAAAGAGTTTAACGAAGCGTGCTATGCTAATTTTCCTGATACACAAACCATTGCTGAAGAATCGACCTCGTTTTCGGGAGTAAGTCGCCCAGTTTTTTTAGGTGGTTTGGGTTTTGGGATGAAATGGATGATGGGTTGGATGCACGATACCATAAAATATTTCTCGACCGACCCACTGTTTCGCAAATATCATCACAACCAAATTACGTTTAGTTTGATTTATGCCTTTACCGAAAACTTTATGCTGCCATTTTCGCACGATGAGGTGGTATATGGCAAAGGCTCGATGCTAAATAAAATGCCTGGTGATGAGTGGCAACGCTTTGCCAACCTACGCTTGGTGTATGGTTATATGTTTACCCATCCAGGTAGTAAACTGCTATTTATGGGGGCTGAGTTTGGGCAAGGTACGGAGTGGGATTTTAACAAATCGTTAGATTGGTATTTGTTAGATTATCCAAACCACCGAGGCATACAAGCAACTGTAAAAGCCCTCAATCAGCTATATAAATCAGAACCCGCATTATACGAAAAAGCTTTTGCTGCCGATGGTTTTGAATGGATAGATGGCGGCAATGATAACGATTCGATACTGGTATATGCACGTAAAGGGCACGATGCCAAAGACGATTTGGTAATAGTTTTAAATATGACCCCTACGCCGCATCACAATTTTAAGGTAGGTGTGCCACAAGCAGGAACGTGGAAAGAGCTGTTCAATTCGGATGATACCCAATATTGGGGTAGCGGGATGACGACTACTAAAGTTGTAAAATCAGAAACCGAATATTGGCATGGCAAAGAGAATGCCATCCAAGTAGATATACCGCCCTTAGCTGCTATCGTATTTAAAAAGGAATAACGCATCTTCTCTTCTAAAATTTTGAATACTTGCGTTGGTTTGATTTGTTTGTAATTCACAATTTCCCTAAATTGTGCAAGAAAACCATTATTAACCAAAATTTTAAACCGCCCCAAAATGAAAAAGTTTTCTTTTCTTGCTCTTTTTGCCTTGATGTATTTATGCTCTTGTAAGCAACAAAATAGCACAAACGTATCCGTAGCGCAATATTTTGCTCCTGTTGATTCGGGTGTGCAATATGCAGGCATCAAAATGGTAAACATTCAAACACCCGTAGGTAAATTCAGGGTATGGACAAAGCGCATCGGTAACAACCCACGCATCAAAGTACTATTACTGCACGGCGGCCCTGCCATGACGCACGAATATTTGGAGTGTTTTGAAAGTTTTTTCCCGAAAGAAGGTTTTGAAATGATTGAGTACGACCAATTAGGTTCGTATTATAGCGACCAGCCTCGCGATAGCAGTTTGTGGACGACTCCTCGGTTTGTAGAAGAGGTAGAGCAGGTGCGCCAAGCATTAAAACTGGATAATAGTAATTTTTATCTGTTGGGGAATTCGTGGGGTGGGATATTTTAGCTATGGAGTATGCTTTAAAGTATCAAAAAAACCTGAAAGGTTTGATTGTTTGTAACATGATGGCAAGTATTCCGGCTTACGAAAAATATAATGGTGTATTGCGGAAGCAAATGCGTAAATCGTTGGTAGATTCGTTACAAAACTACGAAGCCAAAGGTATGTATAAAGACTCTACCTATCAGGCATTAGTAATAAATGAATATTATAAAAAACACTTGTGCCGCCTACCCGAATTGCCCGACCCAGTAAATCGTGCATTTAAACACATGAACGAAGAAATATATGTAATGATGCAAGGGCCAAGCGAGTTTAAAACTGGCGGACGATTGATAAAATGGGATATTACCGATAAGCTAAAAACCATAAGTGTATCCACATTAATGGTAGGCGCAAAATACGATACCATGGACCCCGACTATATGAAATGGATGAGTACACAAGTGCAACACGGGCAAAACCTATATTGCCCCAATGGCAGTCACTTAGCTATGTGGGACGACCAACAAGTATTTATGAACGGCGTTATCAAATTTATAAAAGGAGTAGATGAGGGGAAATAGATTTGGTCGGATAGTTATAGTGCCCAAGAAATCATTTTTTAGTTTTATGCTAAATATGGTTTCCAGTAAAACTCTAAAACAAAATAACCCAACTTTGATTGGGTTATTTTGTTTTAGGATTAAGCTATTCTATTTTTTAAATTATTCAAACTGATTTTTGATAGCGTAGCCGTATTCTTTAAGTAGTTTTTCTTTTCTAAAGTGTTCTACATCGGCTTCAACCATTTCGCTTACTAGCATTTGCAAATCGTATTTTGGTTTCCAGTTCAATTGCTTGTTTGCTTTTGATGGGTCGCCTATCAGCAAATCTACTTCGGTAGGGCGGAAGTATTTCGGGTCAACAGCTACCACTTCTTTTCCTATTTCAAGTTGATAATCAGGATTTGCACATGAAACCACATAACCTCTTTCGCTAGCACCTTCGCCTTTAAATTCAACCTCGATACCTACTTCTTTAAAAGCCATTCTTACAAATTCTCTTACGCGGGTGGTAATACCTGTGGCTATTACATAATCTTGAGGAGTATCTTGCTGCAAAATCAAATACATCGCCTCTACATAATCTTTTGCGTGCCCCCAATCGCGTTGTGCATCCAAATTGCCTAAGAAAAGCACATTTTGCAGCCCCATAGCAATTTTTGCTACGGCACGAGTTATTTTACGTGTTACGAAGGTTTCGCCACGCAAAGGGCTTTCGTGGTTAAACAAAATACCATTGCAGGCATATATGCCATACGCTTCGCGATAGTTTACCGTAATCCAATAAGCATACATTTTGGCCACAGCATACGGCGAGCGTGGGTAAAATGGAGTAGTTTCGGATTGTGGCACAGCTTGCACCAAGCCATACAACTCTGATGTAGATGCTTGATATATTTTAGTTTTTTTCTCCAAGCCCAATATACGGATAGCTTCCAAAAGGCGCAAAGTGCCTATACCATCGGCATTGGCGGTGTATTCGGGTGTATCAAAACTCACTTTTACGTGCGACATTGCCCCTAAATTGTAGATCTCGTCGGGTTGTACTTGTTGTATGATGCGTATCAGATTGGTCGAATCAGACAAATCGCCATAATGCAACGTAAGCTTAATATTGGTTTCGTGCGGATCTTGATATAAATGATCTATTCTATCGGTGTTAAATAACGAACTTCTTCTTTTTATACCGTGCACTTCGTAGCCTTTTTTTAGTAAAAGTTCGGCCAAATAAGCGCCATCCTGACCAGTAATTCCCGTAATTAATGCTTTTTTCATTATGATTATCTAATTCTATATTTTAAAAGGTAAATTCAACTATAAAATCACTGCAAAAATATATATTAAAGCTTTTGCGCTTAAATATAACTGCTATTAATTTCAGTTAATAACTGATTGATTTATAATTAATTGCATTTTGCTCAATTTTTAACCTGTTTTATCAACGTATATATTGATATAAATCAATGCCTTATCAGCTCAATTTAAACGAAATTTTGAGGCGATTTGTTCTGTTAGCATTAAATAATTCTCCAATTTTAATCAACTACTCGTTAGTAGATGTGTTTGACCGTTTGTTGAATAGAAAAGAAATTAAAAAAAGTGCCGCTAATATTCCTATTGTAATGTAATGACTGCGAGGTACTTGGTAGTGTTTATCTTCTATTTTGAAGGTAATATTGAAAAGAGTAATACTGATGATTGGAAACCAAAGGAAGTTTCTAAACATTTGAACTTTTTTCATCTAATTAGTGTTTATTACGACTTAAATAATTTGTGCTAAGATATTTATTTGTTGAAACCGAAGCAAACCATTTTATAACACTAAATCAAATAGTGGGTTATAATATCGGCGGGTACTTTGGCTGCTCTGCCTGTTTTCATGTCAATCATAGTATAATCAAACCAACCATCGCAGCAAATTTTGCCAGTGGTTTTGTTGGTAATAGCAAATTTTACTCGGCAACCTTTTTCATCAATAGTTTCAATGCCTGTTTTTACAACAAAATAATCGCCCATTTTTAAAGCACGTTTATAATCAACAAAAGCTGCGCGCACCACCCAGCCAAAGCCACGTTCCATAAATTTATCCATCGATACGCCATAGCAACGCTCCATTTGGTCGTAACGTGCCGCTAGCACATAATCAAAATACTTGCTATTGTGCACGTGCTGAAACATATCAATATCATCGGGGCGAACACGAAATTCGGTTTCAAAGGTGCTATATGTAGGTTTATCCATCAATTGTTAAAGCGAAAATCCAAAAGTAGAAATTCAAATCTACCATTTAATATATTTTAAGTTAATTGTTTTTAAATTACGCTTTTATATTTAATATTATAACCTTACCTTTGCAACTCAATTAACAAAATTTATTAACGCTTTAATATTATTCAGGTAATGTATTTAAGTAAAGAGGCAAAAACAGAGATTTTTGCAAAACATGGCAAAGGTGCTACCGATACAGGATCGGCAGAAGGACAAGTAGCTTTATTCACAACACGTATAGCGCATTTGACCGAGCATTTGAAAAAGAACAAAAAAGATTTTTCAACTCAGCTTTCGCTTCAAAAATTAGTAGGTAAACGCCGCGCATTGTTGGCTTACCTTTATAAAAAAGACATTTCGAGATACCGTGCTATCATCAAAGCTTTACAGCTTAGAGATATCATTAAGTAACTTTATGAAATTTTTATTAAAAAGCCATCCCCAATACTCGGATGGCTTTTTTACTTTTGCAAATAATACACACAAAATAAAAACCGATGTGCTCTAAAAGATGAAAAGCACATCACAACAAAAACAAGATGAGTTTAAATGTAATTAAAAAGGTAATCGATTTGGGTGATGGACGCACCATTGAGATTGAGACTGGTAAATTGGCTAAACAGGCTGATGGTTCTGTCGTGATTAAAATGGGTGATACCATGCTGTTAGCTACGGTTGTATCATCGCCAGAAGCAAAAGAAGGGGTTGATTTTTTACCACTTTCTGTTGATTATCAAGAAAAGTATGCAGCTACTGGTCGTATTCCAGGAGGTTTTTTACGCCGCGAGGCGCGTTTGTCAGACTATGAAGTATTGATATCTCGTTTGGTTGACCGTGCATTGCGCCCTATGTTCCCCGAAGATTATCATGCTGATACACAGGTGATGATTTCGTTAATATCAGCCGATAAAGATATTATGCCCGATTGCCTTGCAGGTTTGGCAGCATCGGCAGCATTAGCAGTTTCTGATATTCCTTTCAACGGACCGATATCAGAAGTACGCGTTGCTAAAATTGATGGTAAATTAGTTATCAACCCAACCTTGAGCCAATTAGAGCACGCAACTTTAGAATTTATTGTTGCGGGTTCCGAATTTGACATCAACATGGTTGAGGGCGAATCGAAAGAAATACAAGAAGCGGAGTTGGTTGAGGCAATTAAATTTGCTCACGAGGCTATCAAAGTACAATGCTTTGTTCAAAAAGAGTTGACTATTGCTGTTGGTAAAACCGAAAAGCGTACCTATTGCCACGAAAACAGCAACGAAGAGCTGAAAAAAGCTATTTACGCTGCAACATACGACCAAGTGTATGCTATCGCATCATCAGCTTCGGCAAAAGATGAGCGTGCTGCTAAATTTAAAGAAGTACGTGATACATATATCGAAACTTTAGGCGAAATTGACGATGTAACCAAGTTTTTGGCTAAAAAATATTATCACGATGTGGAATATGATGCCATCCGCAACTTAGTATTAGATGAAGGCAAACGTTTAGACGGACGTACTACTACACAAATACGCCCAATATGGAGCGAGGTAGGTTACTTACCATCGGCACATGGTTCGGCTGTATTTACACGTGGCGAAACGCAATCGCTTACTACTGTTACATTAGGTGCTAAGGATGATGAGCAAATGATAGATGGTGCATTTATCAATGGTTATCAAAAATTTATTTTGCACTATAATTTCCCTGGTTTCTCAACTGGCGAAGTTCGCCCGAATAGAGGAGCTGGTCGTAGAGAGATTGGTCATGGTAACTTGGCTATGCGCTCGTTAAAACAAGTGCTTCCTGCTGATGACGAAAATCCATACACTATTCGTATAGTTTCTGATATTTTAGAATCAAATGGTTCGTCATCAATGGCTACTGTTTGTGCAGGTACATTGGCATTAATGGATGCTGGTGTTAAAATAAAATCGCCAGTAACTGGTATTGCAATGGGTTTAATCACCAACGAAATGGGTACAAAATATGCCATCCTTTCGGATATTTTGGGCGATGAAGACCACTTGGGCGATATGGATTTTAAAGTTACAGGCACCGAAAATGGTATTGTAGCTTGTCAAATGGATTTGAAAATCAACGGATTATCATACGAAGTGTTAACAAAAGCTTTAGATCAAGCTAAAGATGGTCGTTTGCATATCTTAAATGAAATAAAGAAAACCATTAGCGAGCCTCGTGCCGATTATAAACCACATGCACCTCGTATCATCACTATCAAAATTGATAAAGAATATATTGGTGCGGTGATAGGGCCAGGTGGTAAAATTATTCAAGAAATGCAACGCGAAACTGGTGCTACTATTTCTATCGAAGAAGTGGGCAACCAAGGTGTGGTACAAATATTTGCTGATAATAAAGAGTCTATTGATAAAGCAGTAGCTCGTATTAAAGCTATCGCTTCAAAACCCGAAGTAGGCGAAATATACGAAGGTAAAGTAAAATCAATTATGCCATTTGGTGCATTTGTTGAGATTATGCCCGGTAAAGATGGTTTATTGCATATATCCGAAATAGACCATAAGCGTATTGAAACTATGGATGGTATTTTCCAAATAGGAGATGAAGTACGTGTTAAATTATTGGATATTGACAAGCAAGGCAAACTTAAGCTTTCGAGAAAAGTATTGTTGCCAAAGCCTGAAAAAGCACAATAATCAACATACAACAATGTATATCATAAAAAGACCCTCAAACGAGGGTCTTTTTGCTTTTTTATAATTATAGGCATAAAAAATTATCTTTGCAGTATGAGTCATCTAATAGCACCATCAATTTTAGCGGCTGATTTTGCCAACTTGCAACGCGATGTTGAAATGATTAACCAAAGCGATGCCGATTGGATACATGTAGATATAATGGATGGGCTATTTGTCCCCAATATATCATTTGGTTTTCCAGTAATGGAGGCGGTAAAAAAACACGCCACCAAGCCTTTAGATGTGCATTTGATGATTGTTGATCCTGATAGGTATTTAAAAGAATTTAAAGCCAAAGGTGCTGATATTATTACAGTACATTACGAAGCCTGCACGCATTTGCATCGTACCATTCAGGCAATTAAAGAATTGGGCTGCAAGGCAGGAGTAGCTTTAAATCCGCACACGCCTGTTGCTGTGTTAGATGATATTATTGAAGATGTTGACTTGGTGCTCATTATGTCTGTCAACCCTGGTTTTGGTGGGCAAAAGTTTATCGAAAATACCTACAAAAAACTACATGATTTAAAAGTATTATGTGCGGATAGAAATCCGAACCTATATATAGAGGTTGATGGCGGTGTAGGAGAGGCAAATATCAAAAAATTGGTAGCTGCTGGGGCAAATGCTTTGGTAGCTGGTAATTCTGTTTTTTCGGCTTCAAATCAACAATTGGCTATCAAAAATTTAAAAAATCCACTTTAAATTATCAGTATTACAAATAAGCGGCAAAAATGCTCCCGTAAATTGCTTTTTTAATAGTTTTGTTAATTATGATATTGTTTAAAATTATAATCTATTTGTAAAGATTATACTAAACAATTCTATTAATTGTTGTCAATTTTATTAACTTTGGTGTATTAAAATGAAAAATTAGCAATAGCTAATTAACTGATATAATCAAAAAAACATGAAACATAATTTCGGTGCCGGTCCGGGCATCTTACCGCAAGAAGTATTAAAGCAAGCGGCTCAGGCTGTTTTAGATTTTAATGGTACAGGTTTATCCATACTTGAAATTTCGCACCGCTCGCCCGAGTTTGAAGCAGTTTTGGATGAGGGATTAAAATTGGCGAAAGAGCTTTTCAGTGTTCCCGACGATTACTCTATCATTTTTATGCAAGGCGGCGCAAGCACCCAGTTTGCTTTAGCTCCTTATAACTTACTGCCCGAGGGTGGTAAAGCAGCATACCTCGAAACAGGTGTGTGGGCAAACAAAGCCTTAAAAGAAGCAAAATACTTTGGCGAAACCGTAGTAGTAGCTACATCAAAAGAAAGTAATTTTAGCTATATCCCCAAAAATTATGAAATACCTGCTGATGCAGCTTATTTTCACATCACCTCAAACAATACCATATATGGCACGCAAATGCACCAGTTTGCGCCATCGCCTATACCAGTAGTGTGCGATATGTCGTCGGATATATTTAGTCGTAAAATAAATGTTGCCGATTTTGGTTTGATATACGCTGGAGCACAAAAAAATATGGGGCCAGCAGGTGCAGCTTTGGTAATTGTGAAGAATGATATATTGGGTAAAACCAATCGTAAAATACCAGCCATGTTCAATTATCAAACACAAATTGATGGTGGCTCAATGTACAATACGCCTCCAGTATTTGCCATTTATGTATCGATGCTTACCCTACGTTGGTTAAAAGCCAAAGGCGGTGTTGAGGCTATTGAGTTGGAGAACATTGCAAAAGCGAAAGCATTATATACCGAAATTGACCGTAACCCATTATTTAAAGGAGTATGTGCGGTTGAAGACCGTTCGCACATGAATGTTTGTTTTGTGGTTGAAAATCCGGAACACGAAAAACCTTTCTTAAAATATTGCGACGAAAAAGGTATCGTAGGCATAAAAGGTCACAGAAGTGTGGGTGGTTTTAGAGCATCTATTTATAATGCTTTGCCTATTACCAGCGTGCACGTGCTGATTGATGCGATGCAGGAGTTTCAGGAAATGAACAAATAGTTTGATTGATTATTCGAGATAAGAAATTTAAAAATGATTAAAATATTAGCTAATGATGGTATCGACCCAATAGGTAAAAAAATGTTGGAAGATGCAGGTTTTTTTGTAGATACCAACAATATACCGCAGGACGAGCTGCCTGTAAAATTACAAAACTACGATGCCATAACTGTGCGTAGTGCAACCAAAGTGCGCAAAGCGTTAATAGATGCTTGCCCCAATCTTAAGCTCATTGGGCGTGGTGGTGTAGGGGTTGATAATATTGATGTGGACTATGCCAAAGAAAAAGGAATAGGTGTTTATAACACACCTGCATCATCATCATTATCAGTTGCCGAGTTGGTATTTGCACATTTATTTAGCGGTGTGCGTTTCTTGCAGGATAGCAATCGTAAAATGCCTGTTGATGGGCATACCAAATTTAACGACCTGAAAAAAGCGTATGCCAAAGGTATTGAGTTGCGAGGCAAAACTTTGGGTATTTTAGGTTTCGGGCGCATTGGGCGCGAGGTAGCTAAAATAGCAATAGGAGTGGGTATGGATGTATTGGCTTACGATTTATTTCCTTTTAATCCCGAAGTAGAAATAGTTTTAGGTGGTGGTACTAAAGTAAATGTAACGGTTAAAACTGCTACGCAAGACGAGATTATAAAACAAGCTGATTTTATTACGCTACATACTCCGTTTGTAGATAAACCCATTATAGGTGCTGCCGAACTGGAGCAAATGAAAAAAGGTGTAGGCTTGGTAAACTGCTCTCGTGGTGGTTTAATTGATGAAGATGCTTTAATAACTGCTTTAGATAGCGGGAAAGTTTCGTTTGCTGCTTTGGATGTGTTTAACAACGAACCAACACCAGCAGAAGCATTATTGAAACACGCTAAAATATCGCTTACACCGCATATTGGCGCTGCAACCAACGAAGCACAAGAGCGAATAGGTGTGGAGTTGGCGAGCTTAATTATCGAGCATTTCAAAAAGTAGTACTTATCTGTTGATATACGAATAGCACTAATTGAGGCAATCGGTTAGTGCTATTTTATTTACCGGGGATAGCATTGATAAGTTTTTTAGTGTATTCCATTTTAGGGTGATAATAAATAGTATCAGGGTCGCCAGTTTCAATAATTTCGCCTTTGTTCATCACCATCACCCTGTCCGAAATATGTTTGATAACAGAAAGGTCGTGTGAGATAAATATGTAAGTCAACCTAAACTCCTCTTGCAACTCACGAATAAGATTTAATACCTGCGCTTGTACAGATACATCTAAAGCCGATACCGATTCGTCGCAAATAATAAATTTAGGTCTCAAAACCAAAGCACGGGCTATTACTATACGTTGCCGTTGCCCTCCCGAAAACTCGTGCGGGTATCTGTTAAAATATTCGGTAGGGAGATTTACACGTTCTAACAATTCCAATACCTTTTGCTTGCGCTTGGTATCATTATCATATAGTTGATGCACTTGTAAAGGCTCCATTAACGAATCGCCAACCGTAAGGCGTGGGTTGAGAGATGAATAAGGATCTTGAAAAATTAGCTGTATATCGCGCCTCATAGCACGCATATCACTTTTATTCAGTTTTCTTAAATCAGTATTATTAAAATTAATCTCCCCCGAAGTAGGCTCAATCAATCGTAATATGCTTCTGCCTAATGTCGATTTCCCACAACCCGACTCGCCTACCAAACCTAAGGTTTCGCCAGGGTAAACATCAAAACTTACCTTATTTACTGCTTTAATTACCGCTCTGCTTTTCTTGAATAAACCACCACCAGCAGGAAACCAAGTGCACAATTGGTTGATTTTTAAAATAGGCTGCTCGCTGTATAATTTTTCTCTTCTTTGCTTTACTTCCGCATCATCATAAATAAATTTGGCTCTGATATCCTCAATAGATACGGTATCTTTTCTATCCAAAAAATCAGCCACTACGGGCAATTTTTTAAGTCGATAATGAGGTGCTGGTCGGCACGCCAATAACCCTTTGGTGTATGGATGCGCAGGATTTGCAAAAACAGCTTCGGTAGTGCCTTCTTCCACTATTTCGCCTTTATACATTACTAGCACTTTATCAGCAATTTCGCTTATCACACCCAAATCATGCGATATGAATATCAAACTCATATCACGTTCGGTTTTTAGTTTGAGTAACAGCTCGATAATACTTTTCTGAACGGTTACATCCAAAGCAGTAGTAGGCTCATCGGCTATCAACACCTCGGGGTTACAGCTTAAAGCCATGGCAATCATTACCCGTTGCTTTTGCCCGCCTGATATTTGATGCGGATAGCTATCAAAAATCAATTCGGGATTGGGTATTTGCACCTCGTTAAATAGTTGAATAGTGCGCACCTTCGCTTCTTTTTTGCTTACACCCAAATGTAATTGTATAGCCTCCGTTACTTGATAACCGCAGGTTAAAACTGGGTTTAACGAAGTCATGGGTTCTTGAAAAATCATAGCGATACGATGCCCACGTATAATGCGCATATCTTTTTCGGGGAGCTGAAGAATATCTAATCCATTTAGCAATACTTTGCCTTTTATGGAAGTGATTTTGGCGTTGTGCAAACGCATAATAGCTAGCGATGTAACCGATTTGCCAGAGCCCGACTCGCCAACGATGCCTATCGTTTCGCCTTTTTGAAGGGTAAACGAACTATCTTTTACTGCTGTTACTAAGCCGTTTTGTGTTTTAAATTGAACGTTTAAATGATTTACCTGAAGCATTATTATTGTCCAATCAAAGTAATATGTTCGTCGGCTATTAATTCTTCGCCTCTATATCTTCTCAGCAATTGGGCAGTAGCAATTACATCTTTTTGGCAATAAGTGGCTATGCGTTCTAATTGATTATCCACCCAATACACTCGCCCTACCATACTGCCATCAATATCATCTTTTGGGGTGGGGATATTAAAAATAGCCGTTAATAAACTTAAAGAAGTGAAGTTTTTATAATCGCCAAATTTCCATAATTCCATCGTGTCTAAATGGTTTATTTCCCACGGTTTTTTCCCAGCTATTTCTAATTGCGATGGGATAGGCGTACCGTTTATGAGCATTCGACGGCAGATGTATGGAAAATCAAACTCCTTACCGTTATGAGCGCATAATATCAAGCCAGTGGGTTGTGAACGAAGCAAATCGCCAAATTGAATGAGCAACTCTGCTTCATCGTGCGAAGCAAATGATTTTACCCGAAGCCCTGTGGTGCCCTTGCTTTTGGTAAAAATACCTACCGATATGCAAATAATTTTACCAAACTCTGCCCAAATACCTGCTCGCTCATAAAAATCTTCAGGTGTTTCATCTTTACGCTGATATTGTGTTTTCAAATCCCAAAGTTTTTTCATGTGTTCAGGCAATTGCTCGTGCGTACTGTATTGAGGTACAGTTTCGATATCAATTACCATGATATTACTTAGGTCGTATTGTTCCAGCATCTGACTATGTTTATAGTGCCAAGATAATGAATTTAAGCTAAAAGAGCGATGTAGTAAAACAAACAAGGCTTCCAGAGTTACCTGAAAGCCTTATTCAATATGGGTTAAAATCTTAATTAACGACCGCCTGACATTGCCTCTAAATCATCTTTAGATATTTTTTCAAAATCAGCAGGGATGATAAATGTTCCAGCAGGTGCTTTTTCATCAGTAACAGAAGTTACAGTTGCATCTGCTTTGTTGCCTCTTTGAAATGCAGGATACTGTACTGGAAAACCACCTATGCTTCTGTAATAGTAAGGAATAACGTTTGTAGGTACTGTGATATCATTCGTTACCCAGATATCATAAGTCGCTTTAGTTTTGTTA
Source organism: uncultured Mucilaginibacter sp. (assembly GCA_963422535.1). Taxonomy (GTDB): domain Bacteria; phylum Bacteroidota; class Bacteroidia; order Sphingobacteriales; family Sphingobacteriaceae; genus Mucilaginibacter. The sequence goes on along the minus strand of OY730227.1, from coordinate 3,045,520 downwards.
TCTGTTGCTACTACTTTTTTGCAATTAAAGCCCGAAACTTGTTTAGTCTCGGTACCTGGTGCAAAAGTAAAAGTAGGTAATTCAGCAGTGCTTTGATCAATTTCATCAGGTGTGTAAACAGCCGCTTTCTTAATAGATGCAACAGATACATCAACTAACACAGCAAAAAACTTATTTTTTGCATCAGCTAATATACCTATTTTGGCTGGTCCAACTGCAAAACTTCCTGAGGTAGAGTCGGGAGTGAAATATTGTTTAACTTCAACTTCTTGTCCACCAAAGTTTGTTTTAACAGTAACTGCCCCTTTAGTGTAGGCTTTTTGTGCTTGGGCTGTGATAATGGTTGCTGATAGTACTACGCCTAAGGCAACGCTTAAAAATTTAATTTTCATGGTTTTGATTTTGTTACTACAAATTTGATATTATTTGCATTAGATACAAATATTTTGTTTGCTAATTTGATAATATAACAACGCACTTGTTACAGTAAAACAATATTTATTCATTTAATTATTGTAAATCAGGTGGTTTAAATTATTTGTATTTGGTAATAAATTTAGTTGGTTTTGGGACGATATGGTAAACTGTGCTCACTTGACAACTATCTAAATAGGGTTGTATGGTGTATTTATACGCCTTATCAGTATCGCGTAAATCAGAAAATACAATAGCTTGATGCCCTTCTCGAAAAATAGTACCGATGTGCTTTCTCAATTTAAGTTTCACAACTGCATCGCTTTGCATGGTATTCCATCGTTTAAGAGTAATAACAATCGAAAATATGAGCAAGCAACCTAAACATACTTGTAACAGCCATACTTTACGCTTGTGCAGGAAATAGAAAAAACTCATAATGATACCATACAGTAGCAAATAGCCAATATTGGTAATCCATATTTTGTTGATACCCGAATAGGGAGTATGCTCTACAATGGCTAATACTTTGTTCATTATCAATATCGATTTTTCTAATATCCAACCTAAAGTGTTTGAAATGATAGGTATATCGGGGATGATTAGATAGGCAATCCCAGCATACATAATAGCTAACGATGGGATGATGATAAATAGATTGCTGATAAGAAAATAGATAGGGAACTGATGGAAGTAAAAGGCACTCAACGGAAAGGTAATGATTTGCGCCGCTATGGATACCGAGCATAATAGCCAAAGTTTATCAACCCATTTGTTTTCAAAATTGAGCCATTTATAAATAATAGGTTGCAATACAATCAACCCAAAAACTGCAAGATAGGATAATTGAAAACCTACATCGGCTACGAAATAGGGGTTATACAGCAATAAAAAGAATGCCGAAACCGCCAATATATTAAGAGTGTTGATATACCGACTATATGTTTTGCCGATAATCACCATCGAAATCATCACCGCCGCTCGGCACACTGCAGGCGAGAAACCACTCAATAACGAGTAATACCAAATAGCCCCTATGATATGTATTGCTTTGATGAGTTTACCATGCTTAAATCTATCTAAAAAGCCTAAGACAAAATTTAACAGTATTAATACAATAGCCACGTGCGCCCCCGATACGGATAACACATGGATAGTGCCCGTTTTGGAGTAGGCTTGCAAAACCTCGTTACTTAAATCGGCTTTGTAGCCCAATATCAAGGTAGATGCTACCGCAATAGCTTCCTGATTGTGTAGATGGTGTTTTAGTTTTTCAACCAAACGTTGCCTTAGCCGTAGCGAATAAGAAACAATACTATTGCCTGTATTTTTAGCTAAAACAACGTATTGTTGTGGATACAAAAACGCTTGGTAATGGATATTTTGAAATGCTAAATATCGCTTATAGTTAAACTCTGCTGGGTTAAAAGGCGGGTCGATAGTTTTATAAACCGTGGGTATAAGCAATTTATCGCCATAATATAAGGTATGGGCAGCACTATCTTTTATGGCTATCAGTATATTGCCAGTGCTATTTATCTGCTTATTATTTGCTACAATAGCTTCAACAGTAGCGGTGCATCTTAAAATGCCATTGGTTACTTTAGGCTCGTTGTTTATTTTTACAAGCAAATAATCGGCTTTACTTTTGGCAAAGTGTGCCTCATCATTCAGCTCGTCATACTTAAACACCGCCACGTAACCCAATACCAATAGAATAGTATGTATAAGCACGCCGCCTATCCATTTTATTCGGTATAGTTTTAACGCTTTATAAAGCAGATTTAAGCCAATAAAAGCAATGCCGAGTATTAAAAGTATTGTTTCGAGATAGGAGGAGAACGAATAAATAGGGTAATAAATGCCTATGCCAATGCCGGCTAAAAAGGGGAGTAGGAGTATTAAAAACGGAATTTCGCCTTTGTGAGTGGCTATCATATCAATTATTCAAACAAGATTTAGGTACTGAAAGCTATCAGTACAAATTCTGAAAAATAAAGATATGTTCTTTAAACGAAAAATTACAACTGTTCGCGAACTTCGAGTAGAAATCTTTTAATACTTTCGAGCGAATCAATCACACGTTGTTGATCCATCGATTCATCCATATTCTTTTTCAGGTGCTCGCGTGCGCCGTGTATGGTATAACCTTTGTCGCGTATCAAATGGAAAATAATGCGCAAGTGCTCTATATCTTCGGGAGTGAAATAACGGTTGCCTTTTTTATTTTTTTTAGGCTGTAGTACGTCAAACTCCTTCTCATAGAACCTTATTAGCGACTGATTTACATCAAATATCGCAGCCACCTCACCCATGGTGTAGTACATTTTACTAATCTCGTGCTCTTTGTAAGGCATAGCTCAAAAGTAATTATCGATTTTGTATTTAAACGCAACAATGGCGAATAATGTTCCAAAAAAATAAAAGTGTGGAAAAGTTTTTACCTTATTAACACTCGTAACCTGCTCATTTTCATTGTTAACTTCATTATACGCTTGTTTTCGCACTTTGCTACTAAACCTTATCTTTGCAGCCTATGACTTCTACAGAGATACGTAAGGCTTTTCTTGATTTTTTTGCATCCAAAGGGCATACTATTGTCCCATCGGCACCTATTGTAATAAAAAACGACCCTACATTGATGTTTACCAATGCGGGGATGAACCAGTTTAAAGATATTTTTTTGGGCGAAGCACCTGCAAAATACCCTCGCGTGGTTGATACGCAACGGTGCCTAAGGGTATCGGGCAAGCACAACGATTTGGAAGAAGTGGGTATTGATACCTATCATCATACCATGTTCGAGATGCTGGGCAATTGGAGCTTTGGCGATTATTTTAAGAAAGAAGCTATTGCATGGAGTTGGGAATTATTGACAGAAGTTTATAAAATAGATAAAAACCGCCTGTATGTAACCATTTTTGAAGGCGACGAAAAAGAAGGGCTACCTAAAGACCAAGAAGCATACGATTTTTGGAAACAATACATTGCCGAAGACCGTATTTTGATGGGCAACAAGAAGGATAACTTTTGGGAAATGGGCGAAACTGGGCCATGCGGTCCATGCTCGGAGATACATTATGATAGTCGCCCTGATGATGAGCGCAAAAAAATAGATGGCAAAACTTTGGTAAATGCCGACGACCCATTGGTGATTGAGATTTGGAACAATGTATTTATGCAGTTCAATCGCCTCAAAGATGGCTCGTTGCAACCATTGCCTGCTCAACACGTAGATACAGGGATGGGTTTCGAGCGTTTGGTGCGTGTAATACAAGGCAAAACATCAAACTATGATACCGATGTGTTCAAGGATTTAATAGATTTTACAGCTGCGCAACTAAGCAATAAAAATATTAAATACGGTAAAGGTTATAAACAATGCGATATTGCTATGCGTGTTATTGCGGACCACATCCGTGCTATAACATTTGCTATTGCTGATGGTCAATTACCGTCTAATACAGGAGCAGGGTATGTGATACGAAGAATTCTTAGAAGGGCGGTTCGTTATGGTTATGAACATTTGAATCTTTATAAACCTTTCTTATCAGAATTAGTCAATATTTTAGCCGAACAATTTAACGATGTTTTCCCCGAAGTCATAGCTCAAAAAGAATTTATAAAAAGAGTAATTAAAGAAGAGGAGACATCTTTTTTCAAAACATTAGGAGGGGGAAGGAATTTATTTTTTGATTATATTAATGGACATTCTTTCAAAGGTAACTCTGAATACTTTATTCAATATCAGAAAAAAGAAATTGCTGGAAAATTTGCATTTGAACTATCCGATACCTACGGTTTCCCTATCGACTTAACAGAGTTGATGGCACGTGAAAACGGTTTTACTGTTGATATAGCAGGTTTTGAAAAATGCCTCAAAGAGCAAAAATCCCGTTCGCGCGCGGCAACAGCAGTAGATACAGGCGATTGGGTGATGGTAAGCGACGAAGACGAGGTAGAGTTTACAGGTTACGACGAAACAGAGAGCATTGCCCAAGTGATAAAATACCGCAAAGTAACAGCTAAGGGTAAAGCGCAATATCAAATAGTATTAAACAAAACCCCTTTTTATGCCGAAAGCGGTGGGCAGGTAGGAGATACGGGTAAATTGGTTTTTGCTGCTACCGAAACAATTAATGTAACCGATACAAAAAAAGAAAACGGATTGATTATCCATTTTGTAGATACGATACCCGCTTCGGCTGTGTTAGATGGATTGGTAAAAGCTACTGTTGATACCGATAGACGTGCCAGCATTATGAGCAATCACTCGGCTACGCACTTGCTGCACGCTGCCATGAAACAAGTGTTGGGCAGCCATGTCAATCAAAAAGGCTCGTTGGTAAATGCCGATTATTTGCGTTTCGATTTTTCGCACTTTGCCAAAGTAACCGATGATGAATTGGCACAAATAGAGGCCATCGTTAATCAAAAAATACGCGAAAATATTACTTTAAATGAACAGCGTAATATTCCTTATAATGAGGCTATTAATAGAGGAGTAACTGCCTTGTTTGGAGAAAAATATGGCGATTTTGTTCGGGTGATTACTTTTGATGCTCAGTTTTCAAAAGAGCTATGCGGCGGTACGCACGTGAAAGCTACTGGGAATATCGGTTTCTTTAAAATAATTGCCGAGAGTGCCGTAGCCGCAGGTGTACGCCGTATTGAGGCGATTACGGGTATTGCTGCCGAAAACTATATCAACGAGCAAAGTAAACTGATACATCAATTAAAAGAACTGCTCAAAAATCCGAAGGATATAGGTAAAAGCATCGAAACTTTATTGGACGAAAATACCAAACTGAAAAAGGAGATTGAAAAATCTATTTTAGAAAAATCATCAGGATTAAAAAACGAGCTTACTAAAAAGGCACAAGAAATAAACGGCATCAATTTTATAGCCGAGAGGGTAGCATTACCTAATGCCGATGCTATAAAAAACTTGGCATATCAATTAAAAGATGTGGTAACTAATCTGTTTTTGGTTTTAGCTGCCGATATTGATGGCAAACCAAATCTTACCGTCATGATTGCTGAAAACGTGGTAAAAGAAAAAGGATTGAATGCAGGTAACATCGTACGCGAACTGGCAAAAGAAATAAAAGGCGGCGGCGGAGGGCAACCATTTTTTGCTACTGCAGGCGGCAGCGATACAACGGGATTGGATAAAGCATTAGCAAAAGCAAAATCGTTTGTTGAGCTCTAATACGCTTGGTAGATGCTTTAGTTTGTGATTAATCTTTATTATCCATCTATTTTGTAGTTTTAGTTATATTTGGCACTTGCTGCTCTATTGAGGCATATTTTTATTATAAAATTCTATCGGGGATGATGAGAGATAAATACGAATTGGTGGTTGGTTTAGAGGTTCATGCACAATTATCTACCTTAAGTAAAGCCTTTTGTGCAGATTCGGCTGCATTTGGTGCTGCTCCAAATCAACATATTAGTGCCATTTCCATAGGGCATCCAGGCACATTACCACGTATCAATAAGCGCATGGTAGAGTATGCTGTAAAAATGGGCTTGGCTTGCAATTGTACCATCAATTTAAATAATACCTTTTCGCGCAAAAATTACTTTTATGCCGATTTGCCCAAAGGCTATCAAATAACACAAGATACTGCCCCTATATGTATAGGTGGGAGTGTTTTGGTACGATTGGCTGATGGTTCGCAAAAACATATCGCCATTCATCATATTCACATGGAAGATGATGCAGGCAAAAGTATGCACGACCAGCATCATGCCGATTCGTTTATCGATTTGAACCGAGCAGGAGTACCTTTAATTGAGATTGTATCCGAACCCGATATTCGCAGTAGCGAGGAGGCAGGGCAATACTTAACCGAAATACGCAAACTGCTTCGCTACTTAGATATTTGCGATGGCAATATGGAAGAAGGAAGTATGCGTTGCGATGCCAACATATCGGTAAGGTTGAGAGGCGCAACCGAATACGGTAATAGATGCGAAGTGAAAAACCTCAACTCTATTCGTAATGTGCAACGTGCTATTGAGCATGAGTTTGAACGCCAAGTAAATATTATCGAAAACGGAGGGCATATCGACCAAAATACGCTGAATTTTAATGCCGAAACGGGCGAAACGTCGGTATTGAGGTCAAAAGAAATGGCAAACGATTACCGCTATTTCCCCGAGCCCGATTTACAGCCCTTGCGTTTAGACGAAGCCTATGTAACTAAAATACGCGAAAGTTTACCCGCATTGCCCAATCAGTTGTATGATAAATATAGCAATGAGTTGAAATTATCAGCCTATGATGCCGCTGTGATTACTGCTGATAAAGGTTTGGCTCTGTATTTCGAGGAGTTGATACTACATACCAGCAATTATAAATCGGCAGCTAACTGGGTAATGGGTGCAGTAAAATCGTATTTAAACGAAAATGGCATAGAAATTACAGACTTCGGTATTAAAGCTATTAATTTAGCAGGATTGATTACCTTGGTAGATGCTGGAAAAATTAACAATTCGGTAGCTGCTCAAAAACTGTTCCCTGCTTTGATAGGCAATTCATCAAAAACTGCCGAACAATTGGCGCAGGAACTGAATTTACTTATCAGTGCCGATGTGGATGATGTGCATCAGTTTATAAACGAAGCTATTGCTAAGTTTCCTGATAAGGTAATTGAATATAAAAAAGGCAAAAAAGGAGTTTTGGGGCTATTTATGGGCGAGATAATGAAACGCTCGAAAGGTAAAATTGACCCTCAAAAAACCAACCAATTATTGATAAAAGAATTAGAAACCAAATAATGAAAACACGCTCGGCTATCTATTGTACCATTATATCGCTATCAACCATTCTGTTTTCGTGTAATGATAAAGCAGTATTTACGGTTTCGGGTACAATTACAAATCAAGGTAATCTGAAAAAAATATACTTGATTAAAACAGATAGCGGTTTAACATCAACATCAATTGCTGATTCGACTAGTTTGGGAGAGGGTGGAAAATTTAAACTAAAATACCCATCGGCATACGCCAATCTGTTTAGAATACGTGTAGGCAATAGTGCGTTTGATTTGATTGCAAAAAATGGCGATGCGATAGATTTTTCGACAAACTTATCAGACAGCACCCATGCTTATACCATAGGAGGTTCGCAAGATTCGGAAAAAATAAAAGAGTTCAACAAAATAAACTCAAAATATGGTAAGCAGCTCGAAATATTGGTAAACGAGTATCGCGCCAAAGGGCAAGCATTGGGGCACGAGTCCGACTCGTTATTGAGCATTTATAAACCAATTTTTCTGAAAATATTAGCACAACAAAGTAATGATGTATTAGCTTTTGCTAATGCCAATAAAAGCTCGCTTGCTGGTTTTTACGCTATAACAGCACTCGACCCTAATAGATACGAGCAACAAATGATAGCTTATGCTGATGAAATAAAGGATAAATTTAATGATAACCTTGCGGTGCAGCATTTTGTGAAAGGCATGATGGATGCTAAGCCTATTTCGATAGGGCATAAAGCACCCGAATTTACCACTACTGGGTTCGATGGCAAGCCTGTAAAACTGGCTGATTATAAAGGCAAATATGTGCTGCTTGATTTTTGGGCATCATGGTGTGGGCCTTGCCGACAAGAAAACCCCAATTTGGTAAGGCAGTATGCCAAATTCAAATCAAAGGGTTTAAATATTTTAGGCATATCGCTTGATGTAGATAAAGAAAAATGGCAACAAGCCATTACTAATGATAGTTTAACATGGAAGCACGCTTCTGATTTAAAAAACTTTGCAGGTCCTACACAAAGGCTATATCATATTGAGGGGATACCATCAAATTTTATGATTGACCCTCAAGGTGTTATCATTGCAAAAAATATTACAGGTGCTGATCTTGAAGATTTTTTAAACAAAACATTTAATAAGCCTCAACAATAGGTTAAAATAAGGTAATACTTAACAAATTGTTAATATTATATTAACCATTATCTTTCTTTAAGCTTATATCTTTATACAAAATTTGTAATATGAGCACTTCTACTAAGCAGAAAATCCTAATTGTTGATGACGAGCCTGATATTTTGGAGCTTATCGAGTATAATTTAAAAAAAGAAGGCTATCAGGTTTATACTGCCAAAAATGGTCAAGAGGCTGTGGTTGAGGCAAAAAAAGCACTACCCGACCTTATCGTTTTAGATATCATGATGCCCAAAATGGATGGTATAGAAGCTTGCCGAATTATGCGTACCATGCCCGAGTTTAAAAATACTTTTATGGTGTTTTTAACCGCAAGGAGCGAAGAGTATTCAGAAATTGCTGGCTTTAATGTAGGTGCCGATGATTATATTGCCAAACCCATTAAGCCGAGAGCATTAGTAAGTCGCATTAATGCGATATTGCGTAGAAATGCTCCCGCTGCCGACGAACAAGTAAACAACAAACTCGAAATAGGGCCATTAGTAATAGATAGAGAAGCGTATTTGGTTTACTTAAGTGGCGAGAAAGTAGTTTTAGCAAAAAAGGAATTCGAGTTGCTTTATTTATTGGCATCCAAACCAGGCAAGGTATATACCCGCGAAGTGATATTGAAAAATATATGGGAAGATTCGGTAGTGGTTACCAATCGTACTATTGATGTACATATCCGCAAGCTTCGCGAAAAATTGGGCGATGATATAGTAGCCACCGTAAAAGGCGTAGGCTATAAGTTTGAAGCTTAAAATATAACAAAAGACGACTCGAAATAATTGTCTTTTTTGTTTCTTTTCTACGCGGTTATCATAGTATTGGCGAGTTTTATATTAATAAAACGTATTTTTGCCCGCTATGAAGTTTCCGAAGTTTGCTGATTTGATATTGTTTGAGAATGATGATGTAATAGTGGTAAATAAACCACCGTTTTTAAGTTCGCTGGATGAACGTGAGGGCGGCGAAATTAATTTGCTGCGCTTAGCCAAAGCTTATAGCGATGATGCACAAATATGCCATCGCTTGGATAAAGAAACCTCAGGTGCGCTAATTATTGCCAAAAATCCCGAAGCTTACCGCACGGTATCCATGCAGTTCGAGAAACGGCAGGTAAAAAAGGTATATCATGCCATTATTGAGGGGACGCACGTTTTTGAAAAACTATTGATTGATTTGCCTATTCTAAATGTGGGCAAAGGTAATGTAAGCATCAGCAGACAAGATGGTAAACGTGCCGAAACGTGGTTTCAATCGTTAAAATACTTTAAACATTATACTTTGGTAGAGTGCCGACCAGTAACTGGGCGTATGCACCAAATAAGGATACATTTGGCCACGCAGCGGGCCTCTATTGCTGGCGATGAGATGTATAAAGGTAAGCCTGTTTTCTTGTCAGAGATTAAGCGAAAATATCATTTAGGGAAAGACCAAGAAGAACAGCCTATAATGAAACGCTTTGCTTTACACGCCTACAAAGTGAGTTTTAAACTATTGGATGGCAACGAAATAACCATCCATGCCCCATATCCAAAAGACTTTGAAACTTTATTAAAACTATTAGATAAGTTTGATAGTTAATACCACTTACGTTGTATAGCCCAAAATTTTCAACACTTGTTTGCTGTTTTGCTCTTCGCCAAATACCTCAAAGTTGAAAGTTTCATCACGGTTACGACGTATGATGACGTGCTTTGGCGATGGCAATAGGCAATGGTGTATGCCGCCATATCCGCTCAATACTTCTTGATAAGCACCTGTATTAAAGAAGCCTAAATATTGCACTTTACGGGTTTTAGGCATAAAAACGCTGTTCATGTGCGCTTCTTGATTGTAGTAGTCTTGTCCATCGCAGGTAATACCACCTAAGTTTACACGCTCGTATTCCGAATCCCAATTATTGATAGGTAATAAGATGTATTTCTGATTTAATGCCCATACATCAGGCAAATTGGTAATAAACGAGCCATCCAACATCAACCAACGTTCGCGGTCGTTTTGTTGCTTGCGCCCCAATACTTTATACAAAATACCCGATGCTTCGGCTACGGTGTATTTACCAAATTCGGTAATAATATCAGGCTCAATGGTATCATGCTCGGCACAAATCTCTTTTATACGGCTCACAATCTCGTTAATCATGTATTCATAATCGAAATCGAACACTAGCGAGTCTTTAAAAGGCATACCACCGCCAATATCAAGTGTATCTAAATCGGGGTTAACCTTTTTAAACTTGCAATACAGGGTTACATATTTTTCTAATTCGTTCCAATAATAAGGCGTATCAGAAATACCCGAGTTGATAAAGAAATGTAATAGCTTTACCTTGAAATTCAAGTTATCCTCTATTTTATTATGATAAAAATCAATCACATCTTCCATACGCACACCCAAACGTGAGGTATAAAATTGCGAATCGGGCTGTTCCTCAGCAGCAATACGAATACCCAAATTGCAAGGGGTATCCATCTCTATTTCATCATCGTATAGGTTAAATTCTTCTTTATTATCCAATACTGGGATGATGTTTTTAAAACCATCGTGCAGCATATCTACAATATAGGTTTTATATTGAAAGGTTTTAAAACCGTTGCATATCACGGTAACATCTTTACTTAAAGCACCTTTTTTCTCTAAAGCATCAATCATTGGCATATCAAAAGCTGATGATGTTTCGAGGTGGATTTCGTTTTTTAGTGCTTCTTCAACAATATGCTTAAAGTGCGAACTTTTGGTGCAATAGCAATACTTATACGTACCACGGTAGTTGTTTTTGATAATAGCCTGTTGAAATAGCAATTTTGATTGCTGTATTTTTTTGGATATTATGGGCAAATACGTGAAGCGTAGGGGAGTACCATACGTTTCAATCATTTCCATTAAATTAAGGTCGTGGAAGTACAATTCATCATCGATGATATCGAAACCATCCTGCGGAAAACCCACACTTAAATCAAGAAATTCTTGGTAGCTCTGCATGCTTTAAAATTTTGCCAAAAATGTGATTTTTTAATGGAAAATGAATGCGATTTTAAAGATTAAAACAATTTTTTACGATTATTTTATTTTACTATTCCTTTAATCTTGATAATTCTATTATTACAGCGGCAAATGCACTTCGGCTATCATGCAGCGTGCGCTACCACCGCCATTGCTTTCAATGGTATTAATATCAGCATAAACCAGTTTGCAATATTTCTCAAGAGTGGTTTTTTGTGTTTGATTTAATGATTGATAAGCATTTTTCGACATCACTAATAAACTATCGCCTGCTTTATTTTTCAACTCCAGCATATTGCCAGCAAACTGGTTCATTTGCGCAAATGATATGGCTACAACTTCTTTATGATTGCTTTTTAACGAGGTTATTACTTGTTGCTTTTCGTGTGCATCGGCAATACTATCCAAACAAATTACGGCAAATTTACTACCCACACACATCAACACATTGGTGTGGTAAATATCCATCCCACGCTCATCTACCGCATGAAAAAGCACAGGCTGATAGCCACTTTTCTTGCAAAACAAATCGAGCACCTCTTTATCAGTTCGTGGCGATAGGCAAGCATAAGCAATCTTGTTTTCGCGGTCTAACACCATACTGCCAGTACCTTCCAAAAACTTGTTTTCGGGTTCAAAATAGCTTAAATCGGTAATATCACTTACCGTAAATTGCTTTTTTAGTTGTGCAATGATGTCGTCCCTACGCTCAAGCCTTCTATTCTCAGCCATCATGGGGTATAGGAAAATATGCCCATCATGATGAAACGAAACCCAATTATTAGGGAATATCGAATCGGGTGTATGCGGATTGGGCGTATCGTTTATCACAATTACATCCACACCGTTTTCTTTTAAGATATTTACCAATCCGTCAAATTCTCTTAGCGCATTATCTTGCACCTGTTGTTGTGCGGCATTACGGTTTTGAAAAGCATTGCTACCAGCAGTTTGCTCGTTAAAGCCAAAATTTACTGGACGTATCATTAATATAGTTGAAGTAGTTTGCGACACGATGATTTGTTTTTAAAGATTTGTACCTATTGATTATAAAACTTTATCCCTCAAAAGTGGCATACTCATACAATGGAAACCACCACGCGCACGCGAAAGCTCAGCCGATGGCATTAGCACAAAGGTATCTTTCATCTTTTCGGGGTCGAGTTCGTTGTTTTCAAATTTTTCTAACAAGTCGGCAACTTTTATTACCTCAAAACCTTTTTTCTTAAAGGCTTCTACCGTTTTATCGTTCCTGTCGTATCCTAACACAACACCCTCTTTTACTGCTAATAAGTTGCATGAGTCTGTCCATTGTTCGCGAGCATCATAAGGGAATACGCCACCACCCGAGTAAATAAATTTGGTTTTTTTGTTGCTCTGCAAATCATTTTCGCTGATATCGCTTAGCAAATCTTCCAAACTATTAAACACATGAGGTTTTGCTTTGCCCTTTTCAAACTGCACTATTTCGGGCTTATCTTTTGATTTTTTATCGCCAAACCAACTCACCACATCAGCATGTTGAGCTGTGTTTTCGGCAGCCGAAAGCGAGCCTAATAATACCCACACATTGCGTTTTACTTGTGTAAATACGGTATCAATGTGCATATAGTCGCGTTTGTGTGGTATTTTTACAATGGTTACTTTCTTTACCACATCGTTATCAAACAATAGTTTCATCGCCTCGTTAGCCCCGCTCAATGAGGTACGCTCGCTACATCCAATTACCAAATGCTGTGGGCTCACCATCATCACATCACCACCTTCTAAAGTAGTTTTTTCGTCTTGGGCTTCGCCAGGGCGCAAAAAATGATGCACTGTTTCGGGTATCTCTAATATATTTTTTTGATAAGCACTAAATAGCGGATGATTAAAGAAAATATATCGAGCCAATAAAGTTTCGCGCGAGCGGGCTTTTTTAGCAGGTTTATTGAGCAATAAATGATTGTTTACGGCTATGCCAATATCTCTCGAAAAAATCAGATTGGGGATAGGGGCAAATATCATCTCATCATTCCCCAACGAGCCTGAAATAAATATTTTTGCCAACTCGGTAGGGTGGGTGTTAATCAATTTCTGTTGAAGCCTGTAAGTGCAATTTTCAATAGCACATACCGAAGCCACCAGTTTTTTACGAATATCATCCTCAACCAAAATATCAGCAAGCAAGGTTTGTAACTCAACTACCTTGGTTGATGCGTGGAAATCTTTATTATCAGGTTTAAAAAAATTGCGTCGGTTTTCGGGCGCATCAATTTCTTTTAGTTTCCCTTTTATTTTTGCAGGGTCAAGAAAATACAGCAATAATTTAACGTAATAATCATACTCATTTTTGCGCATCGTATCTAAATGCACAATATCTTCAAACAACCAATCTTGCGCTTTTGAAGGCACCACTTTACCCAAACCACTATCGGGGCTATGTATCAATAAACAACGTAAATCACCAATTTCAGAGGTTACATCAATCTTGAAATCATTCTTATTTTTACTCATAAAGGTGTTATAATCTGTCACAAATTTACTCAGAATTATTTGAAGAAAGAACCCTCAGGGCGGTTTTGAGTAGGGCTGTTGATGATTTTCTTCAATCTTCAACAGGCTATTACCATGCTATATGAAGCTTTTTAACTAATTTTGGCGAATGGATTTTATTATTAAAGCTGCTGTTAAAGCCGTTAAAGCCCTATATCAAACAGATTTGAATGCTGCCGACATCAATTTGCAGCCTACTCGTAAAGAATTTGAAGGACAGGTTACGATTGTTACTTTTCCATTTACCAAATTTTCTCGCAAATCGCCCGAACAAACTGGTGCCGAGATAGGCGAGTTGTTGAAAAGTGAAGTAAAAGAAATAGCTGATTTTAATGTAATTAAAGGCTTTTTAAATATATCCTTAACGGATGCTTATTGGATAAATAAATTCCATACCGAAATATTGCCCGATGATTTTGCTGTTGCAAAACCGAATGGCAAAAAAGTAATGGTCGAGTATTCGTCGCCCAATACCAACAAGCCCTTGCATTTAGGACACGTGCGCAACAATCTGTTAGGCTATTCGGTAGCCGAAATTTTGAAGGCGGATGGTTATGAAGTAATAAAAACAAACCTGGTGAACGATAGGGGTATCCATATTTGCAAATCGATGCTGGCTTGGCAAAAGTTTGGAAATGGCGAAACACCTGCAACATCTGGAGAAAAAGGCGACCACCTTGTGGGGAAGTATTATGTGCTGTTTGATAAGGAGTTGAAACGCCAAATAGAAGAATTAAAAGCTACTGGAGTAACAGAAGAAGAAGCTAAGAAAACTGCCCCCATTACTTTAGAAGCACAAGAAATGCTTTTGAAATGGGAAGCTGGTGATGCCGAAGTTATCAACCTATGGCAAACCATGAACGGTTGGGTTTATGCTGGTTTTGACGAAACATACAAGCGTTTAGGGGTCGATTTTGATAAATATTATTACGAATCGAACACCTATTTGCTGGGTAAGGATATTGTGGATGAAGGTTTGACTAAGGGTGTGTTTTTCAAAAAGGCGGATGGCTCGGTTTGGATAGATCTTACTGCCGATGGCTTGGATGAGAAATTGGTTTTACGTGCCGATGGTACATCGGTATATATTACTCAGGATATAGGCACAGCCCAATTGAAATATGATGACTTCGAGATGGACGAGTCTATTTATGTGGTGGGCAACGAGCAGGATTATCACTTTAAAGTTTTGTTCCTCATTTTAGAAAAACTAGGCAAGCAATGGGCTAAGGGTTTGTACCATTTATCATACGGCATGGTTGATTTACCTTCGGGAAAAATGAAATCGCGCGAAGGAACGGTAGTGGATGCGGATGATTTGATAACCGAAATGGAGCAAACCGCCAAACAACATACCGAAACCTTAGGCAAAGTAACCGAATATAGCGATGCCGAGAAGCAGCAATTGTACCATACCATAGGCATGGGTGCTTTAAAATATTTTCTGCTAAAAGTTGACCCTAAAAAGCGTTTATTGTTTGACCCCAACGAGTCTGTCGATTTTCAAGGGCATACAGGGCCATTTATACAATACACCCATGCACGTATCCGCTCGGTATTGAACAGAGCCGAAGCACCAACCGTATTGAGTGCCGATATTGCCTCCATTGATGCCGAAGAGCGTGATTTGATATTGACATTAAGCCAGTTCCCCGAAAGTATTTCGCAAGCAGCCGCTAATCATAGTCCGGCTATTATTGCAAATTATGTTTATGAGTTGGCAAAGGCATTTAATAAATTTTATCACGAAAAATCTATACTACAAGCCGAGGACGAGCTGACTAAGCAATTTCGCTTGCAACTTGCAGCAGCAGCAGCCAAAGTAATTAACAAAGCAATGCGCTTGTTGGGTATTGACGTACCCGAACGGATGTAGGTACATTGTTCAACAGGGGCGATTTTTTATTCTAAAAGAGACGTATAAATACTACAACAATAGGAAAATAAAACCAGCAATATTAGTTGTAAAAGTCACCATCTAACCTGATAAAACAAATAAAAAATTCCTTATCAGCTATACTAAATACTGGCTTCTATAATTTACATTTCCAAAATTTATGTTGGAATAATTCTGTTGATAAACGAGTTCCAAGTTGGGAATTGCCTACCATACGAGACACCAACAAATATTAATAAGATGGTGTCTCGTATCACGGAGCACTCCAAATAGGATATATTGTTATTTTTGATTTGATAACCCCCCGTCAACTAAAATTTCTGCTCCGTGAATATAAGATGCGTCGTCAGAAGCAAGGAAAAGAACTGTTTTTGCAATTTCAGATGGTTCGCCAAAGCGTTTAAATGGTAGTGTTTGCATAATACCTGCAACTGCATTTTCAATTTGGTCAGATGTAAGCCCTGTATTATTGAAAATATTAGTTTTGATATAACCAGGGCTTATACCATTTACTCTTATTTTCTTTGACGTACATTCCGAAGCAAATGTTTTTATAAACGATTGTACTGCTGATTTTGCAGCAGAGTAAATTGAGAAATTTTCTATTCCAAACGCTGTCACAAATGAAGTATTTAAAATTATTGAAGAACCTTCACTCATTAATGGTAGCATTTGCTGAACTGTAAAGAAAGTTCCCTTTACCAACATATTGAATAGCTCGTCAAAATGAGCTTCGTTTGCCATTTCTATTGGGGCAAACTTACCATAACCCGCATTTACAAAAAGAATATCTAATTTATTTTTATAAAGTTTTATTTGCTTTTGTAAATCAAAAATATCTGATAGTTTTCCTGCGTTTGATACTATCCCAATTGATTTTTCACCTAAACTATTTACAGCTTTATCTACAGTTTCTTGGCTACGACCTGTAATAATTACGGTAGCCCCTTCATTAATAAATTCTTTTGCTGTCGCAAACCCCATTCCATTTGTTCCACCTGTAATTAGGACTAATTTGTCTTTGAATTTTTGCATTTTTAATTTGAAATGCAAAAGTTTACATATTTGAGAAGTAATAAAACCCGAAACTTGCTAAATCAGCCAAAGTAATCAACATAGCAATGCGCTTGTTAGGGATTGATGTACCCGAATGGATGTAAATTCTCAAGCTATATAATCCAGTTAAAGGATAATTATAAACGACAAAAGGGGCATTAAGCCCCTCTTATTATATTATTTGGTTAATAAACTAAGTTTATGCTAAAACTTCTTCAACTCTGCTAGCGGCTTCTTTAAGCAATATAGCCGAGTAAACTTTTAAGCCCGATTCATCAATTAATTTTTTAGCTTCTTCGGCATTAGTACCTTGCAAACGTACAATGATAGGTACATGAATGTTTCCTAACTCTTTGTAAGCATCTATTACACCTTGCGCCACACGGTCGCAACGTACAATACCACCAAAAATATTTATCAAAATAGCTTTTACCTTAGGGTCGGCTAGTATAATATTGAAAGCTGCTTTTACAGTTTCGGCATTTGCAGTACCACCCACATCCAAAAAGTTTGCAGGCTCGCCACCAGCAAGTTTAATAATGTCCATAGTAGCCATTGCCAAACCAGCACCGTTTACCATACAACCTACGTTACCATCCAATTTTACATAGTTCAGGTTCGATTTGCTTGCTTCAACCTCGGTTGGGTCTTCTTCGTTCAAATCGCGCATTGCAGCAAAATCTTGATGACGGTATAAGCTATTATCATCCAAATTTACTTTGGCATCAACTGCTAATATTTTATTATCAGATGTTTTTAAAACAGGATTGATTTCAAATAACGACGAATCGGTAGCATCGTATGCTTTGTATAAAGCAGTTACAAATTTTACCATATCCTTAAAAGCATCACCCGAAAGACCTAAATTGAAGGCAATCTTTCTTGCTTGAAATGGTTGCAAGCCAACTTTAGGGTCAATTTCTTCTTTAAATATTAAATGAGGCGTATGCTCGGCAACGTGCTCAATATCCATACCACCTTCGGTTGAGTACATAACAATGTTGCGCCCTTTGGCTCTATCCAACAGCACACTTACATAAAACTCTTTGGTTTCGCTCTCACCTGGATAATATACATCTTGCGCTACCAATACTTTATGTACTTTTTTGCCTTCGGGACCAGTTTGTGGGGTAATTAATTGCATACCCAAAATATTACCAGCCTTTTCTCTAACCTCGTCTAAATTTTTAGCCAGTTTTACACCACCACCTTTACCGCGCCCACCAGCATGTATTTGCGCTTTAATTACCACCCAACTCGAACCGAAATCTTCTTTTATTTTTTCGGCAGCGGCTACCGCTTGTTCAACAGTATCAGCTACAATGCCTTCCTGTACTCTTACTCCAAAGCTTTTTAATATGGTTTTACCCTGATATTCGTGAATATTCATGTCGTGTAAAGAATTTGCGGTAAAGCTACTACTTTTGTTTAAATTGTCGTAAAGTTGTAGGCTTGAAAATTTATCACGGTGAAAGATTTTTAATAATACGCACTACAATGGCATTTTATATGCAACAAACTTATATACAACGTATAAACATAAAATATGCTCAAAGCACAATCGATTTTTAAATCATACGGGCAACTTCAAATATTAAAAGGAGTAAACCTGCAAGTAAATAAAGGCGAAATAATAACCATAGTGGGTGCTTCTGGAGCTGGCAAAAGCTCGCTCTTAAATATTTTAGGAACATTAGATAAGCCCGATTCGGGCAGCGTGGTAATTGATAATATTGATACCAGTAAGCTAAATAATAAAGAGTTAAGCGCATTCAGAAACCGTAAAATTGGTTTTGTGTTTCAATTTCATCATTTATTGGTAGAGTTTAGTGCCTTAGAAAATGTTTGTATTCCGGCTTTAATTGCTGGTGAAACTAAAACTAATGCCGAACAAAAAGCTATTAAACTATTAAACAGATTAGGCTTAAAGGATAGGGTAAATCATAAACCAAGCCAACTTTCGGGAGGCGAGCAGCAACGTGTGGCAGTAGCTCGTGCCTTGATTAATAACCCCGCACTTATTTTTGCTGATGAGCCCTCTGGTAATTTAGATTCGACCAATGCTAATGAATTGCATCATTTATTTAGCGATTTGCGCGATGAGTTTAACCAAACGTTTGTAATTGTTACCCACAACGAGCATTTGGCCGAACTATCAGATCGAAAAATATTTATGAAAGATGGTTTAATTGTTCAATAGTTTTCTTCAGTGTACACACTTATTACAGCCGCCAACTCAGCCCAAGCATATAGTTTGCAAAAAACTTTAAATGATGCTCATATCCTCTTAGGCGATTATATGGAACTACCCGAATTATTAATCAAATCGGGCAAGGTGCTTCAATTGCCCAATCCTCAAAATATAGCTTATGCACATTTAATGCTTGCTTTTTGTTTGGAGAAAAACATTACTGCAATTTATCCACTACGTGATATCGAACAGCAAAACTTATTATCAGCCGAGCTGTTGTTTAACGAATACGGTATTCAATTAATTTTACCCCATGATAAGATATAGCGATATACCTGCCCATAAAGAAGCATTTATATTCGAGTTGGATGATGTGCTTTATCCCGAAAAAGATTACCTGTATCAGGTTTATTATCTATTTACAGCCTTTTTAGAATATACCGAGCTGATAAATGCCAAAGAGGCAACTGCTTTTATGATTGATACGTATTTATCAGAAGGAAAGGATGCGGTATTTGCTCGATTAAAAGAAAAATATAATATTGATGGGAAATATCTTCAAAACTTTAACCATCTAAATAATACTGCCAAACTGCCTTTAAAATTATTATTGTATCAAGATATGCTTACGTTTTTGCAGGATATTGTAGTGGATAGGAAAAAAATATTTATTTTGACCAATGGTAATCCCGAGCAGCAATTAAATAAAATAAAACAAGTTGAATGGAATTCGCTTGAAAAGTATTTAATTTGTTACTTTGCAAACGAAATAAAACCTAAACCCGAAACAGATACCATCGATTTGATTATACAAGAACACAATCTACAAAGGCGAAATATTGTAATGATAGGCAATGCTGCTATTGATATTGCATGTGCCGATGCTGCAGGGATAGATTTTATTAAACCATTAGAACTTTCATAAATTAACCATAACATATTTAAAAAAACATCGTTTAACACACTAATACCATTTTGCCAATTTAATCGCTTAACTATGAAAAGAATAATATACACACTAGTTTTACTTTCAATTGTTTTTGTTTCTGCTTGTAAAAGCAGCAAAAACTCGAATCCGAACCCTTCAGGTCCATCAAAAAATGGAACTACACTGCAATTAATTCAAGACTCAATTTATTTGTATGCTTCAGAAGATTATTTGTGGTACAATTCGTTGCCCAACTACCAAACATTTAACCCTCGTGGTTTTACAGGTGCTGATGATAAAACTACCCTAACTAATGAAGTAAACGCATTATCACAATATGCAATTAACCCTACTACGAGTTTGCCTTATGAGTATTATGCTCCTAGTCCTGGCGATGCAAAATATTCATTTATTGATGATGGTACAGTATCATCCGAACTGAATGGAGTTAGAGGCGATTTTGGCTTCTCTGTATTTTATAATCTAAATAACGACTTGCGCATAAAATATGTATATCCAGGTTCTCCAGCCGATTTGGCGGGTATAAAACGTGGCTATCAAATTACTAGCATCAACGGCAATACCAATTTAACTTATGATGGTGGTAATGGCGGAAGTGGTACAAACCTTAATTTTATAATAAATGCCATATTTAATAGCAATACCATTACTTCAATGGCTTTAAAAAAGCCAGATGGTAGTACACTTAATGTGTCAAATATAAGTGTAGCTAACTATAATGTAAATCCAGTACTTTATTCAAATGTTTATACACAACCTAATGGGCATAAAGTAGGCTATATTGTGTTTAATAGCTTTACTTCGCCTACCAATGCAAATCCAAAATTAGACCCCATATTTGCCAATTTTGCTACACAAGGCATTACTGATTTGGTAATCGATTTACGATATAATGGTGGTGGCTATGTAGCCACAGCCGAGCATATTGACAACTTAATTGTACCTGCTGCAAAATCGGGTACATTAATGTATGCCACTTATTATAATGATATTTTAACAAATAAAAAACAAGTTTTACTAAAAAACCAATGGAGAAAAGATGCTAGTACAGGTCAAACCTATAATTATGGTCAATTTAGTTATGCAGTAGCTGATAATAGCACCAATTTTTCTAAAATAGGTACACTAAATGTAAACCGTGTGTTTTTTATCATTACAGGTTCTACAGCTTCGGCAAGCGAATTAACCATCAACAATCTTCGCCCTTTTATGGATGTTCAATTAATTGGGAGAACCAGCTATGGCAAGCCTGTGGGTTTCTTTGATATTGATATCAATAAATACGAATTATATATCCCTGAATTTTATACACAAAACTCGGCAGGGCAAGGTGGATATTATTCGGGCTTTACGCCAGGTGCTCCAGGTTATCCAGGTGTAAGTGACTATGATGATGTAACTAAAGACTTTGGCGACCCTACCGAAAAATTACTTGCACACGCACTTAACTATGTTCAGAACGGGACTTATACTGTGAAAAATCAAGTTATACAAAGCACACCATCATTTGCTAAAACATTATCATTAAGAGAAGAGAGAGACCTTGCACTTAAATTTGAAAGAAACAAGTTTAATGGGATGATTATTAAAGGTAATCCTCGAGTGAAAAGATAGGTAACCAAATTAATACTAAAAGCCATCGTTGATAAATTCGGCGGTGGCTTTTTTGTTGATGAAACTTAAAGATTAAAAAACTTCGCCTACGGTAAGGAATAAGCCTCGCGAACCTTGATTACCAAAGCCATAATCAATATCGAGATTGGTTTTTGATACCTTGCTCAATTTTATACGCAAACCCAAACCATAGCCAGGTTGTACAGATTGTAAACGAGTGCCGGGCTCTGCCGAAAACGATTCGCCATTTAAGAACACAACCCCACCAAGCAAACCATTTTTGGTAATTTTGTACCGATATTCGCTTTCTAAATAAACCATATTTGCACCACGGAAACGACTTTGTATATATCCTCTGCCGGTGGTTGAGTAAGTATCCCATGATGTACTTGGCAAATCGAGATAGGGTGGTTTGCCATTTAATGTCAACCAATTGTACGACCAAAATGCAAGTACATTATCCGAACTTGCAGGTAGTTTGTAATACTTTCTAACATCAATAATAAGCGATTGCCAATTACTATTACCACCCAAAATTCGCTCACTACTATAAAATTGCACAGCAGCATAAAAACCTTTTGAAGCATTTACCGCATTATCTCTACTATCATACAAGGCATTAAAACTCAATCCCGATGATGTTGAACGTGTAGATGTGCCATATTTTTCATAGTCGGATGGCGCACCATTCGCAGGTTCTTTATAAGTGATGTTCCAATGTTGTTGTAATTTGTAACCAATACCGAGAAACAAATCATCTGTAATATGCTTCATTACGATTTCCGAAAATCGGAACAGATTATACCGCATAGCCGATTCGCTCGCTCTGTTCGAATTACTCCCCAGCCCATACGTGCTTTGTGGATATACATAAAAACGGGTATCGCCTATAAATACAAAGTTGTTATTATGTGTCCAAATAGTTGATACTATGGGCAGCGTAAATTGCCGCTTTGCAGTATAACCCATGCTTGTAGTGATGGTTGATACTTTTGAACTTGGCGATGAGCGAAAAACAATATTGCCAGTAAGTGTACCTGCCAATTGCGTTTGGAGAGAATAACCTACCGCTGGTACAAACGAAATAATGGGCTTCCTGCCTATCACTTCTGCCTTTGTCGGTTTGTAGTTTTTAGTAAAAATAGATTGAACTAAATCTTGAAAATCAGTTTGTACGGTGGTATCTACAACAGGGCGGTGCGAATTGGGGAAGGTAGTAATAGGAATATTTTTATCCTGAGCATAAAGTTTGACGGGTAAATAAGCCACAAATAGCAACGTAAAACTTATGGCAAAAGCAAACTTCATATAATTAAGGTAATTGATACTGCGCTTTAAAATTAACGCCGCAATATTAAGGCTTTTATAACTAATACAAATATTAAATTATCGTGATAATTATTTTACAAATCGGTAACGCCAGAGTGCTTGCGTTTGATGTATTTGCGAAAATCGAGCACGATACCAGCAAAGAAATAGAATATCAACGGAAAACCAACCGCCAAAAACGATGAGTAGATAAAAAATAAGCGGATTTTAGAAATAGAAATATTAAAGCGTTCGCCTAAGTAGGTGCAAACACCGAAAGAGTATCGTTCAAAAAAAGTAATTATCCTTTGCAACATATTAAGCCAATCTAAGTATCTTATTACCAACGCCACATTGAAGGCATTTCTTATAATCGCAATAACTATTTTTTAATTCTAACAAAGCCTGTGAGTCGAAAGCTGTATTTACCTTTATACCCATTGATTCGAAATTGGTTACAATATTATTTTGCTCGGCAGCTAAACTTTCTAACAACTTCAAACTCCGATTGATATAGTGTTCTAATTGATTATGCTTGCCATAACTAAACAAGAACAACACAAATGTATTCATTAATAAAATATCAATGGATGATGTGCCCAAACTTTTTGATACAGGTTTTGAGATAGTATCAAATTTATAATGATTTTCCCAATAAGGGTTTATCTCAAGCTCGATAAATAGTTTTCTTAGTTCGCCAATATCTTTTATTTCTAACACTTTAGAGAATAAATGATTTGAGCGCATCACTAATGCTGCAAATTGCGCCAAGCGGATGGTAGGAAAGTTTTGCGGGCGAAGGCGCATAAATTTCCATAAGTGCTTTTCGATAGGCGAGAGGCTGTATTTAGTCCGTAAAAACTGATATTCTTTTTTTAGATGATTGGGGTACTCATCTGTAAAATCATCATCCAAAAACCCAGCCTGACCGAATATCAATGCTTCAATTTGCATTGCGTTGTTTTTGTGCTTGGCTAAAGTGAGCTGCGGTAATGCTTTTGCCATCAATTCAAATGGTAGCGCATTGGTTTTAAAACCAAATTGCGCAGCTAAAAACTGATAAAATGTTTCTTCCCAATCGCCTCGGTTTTTTTCTAAAGCTGCAATTACCGTAGCCGAGCGTTTTTCTAATCGTTCAATCAATATCCGAGTAAGCCAATTTTTTAAGGTAATATCATCTACTAGTCGGATACTGTTTTCGCAAGGGATAATTTGCTGATTGCCATATAGCAACTGATGGTATCGATTATACAAATCAGCAGCTATACGCTTATGCAACTCTAATGTAGGCAATTGCCTGCCATCGGGTAAAGTAATAGGTCGGTCATCCCGATACACCACGTGCAATATCACATTATTGTAGGCATTATCATTGGTGTGCTGATGCTTATGCCAATCGGACGAGTTGATGTGTATTTCTACATTACCTGCCCACGTGGTATCTCCAATGCGTAGGCGTGCATTTTGGAAATCGGGCCCCGAATTGGTGTTTTGTAACCCTGCCGAGGATATTTCGATACTTTCGCCAGTAGTAGTTTGTAAGTTGTCGCGTTCAAATAAGCGAAATTTCCACAAATAGTGAATAAAGTCTTCGGTAAAAAACATTACCACAATATAGGCAATATGTGGATAATATCAATAAAGAAAAGGAATTTTTAGACAGAAATTTACTGCGCCACCAAGCCCGAAATAATATTGATACTTAGCGCAACAATGGCAGTATTAAAAGCAAAGGATACTAAGCCATGCAACCAAGCCAAACGGCGTATGCTGCGCGAGGTAATTTCGATATCGGATACTTGAAACGTCATACCGATAACAAAGGAAAAATAGACAAAATCTAGATAATCAGGCTCTTGCTCATCGGGAAATTGCAAGCCGCCACCTTTTTTGTGCTCATCATCACTACAAATCGTATCGTAATATAGGTGAGCATAGCGCATGGTAAATATGGTATGCACCAGCCACCACGAAATAATAACAGCGCCCATAGCCAGTAAAACGTGCCCTGTAACATTTGCATTGCCATGCCCATTGGCCGATTTGAGTAGAAAAACAATAGATAATAAACTAATTAGCGATGCTACAATAACGAATATAAATATCATGTATCGACTCGAATCCTGCAAACGGGCAATTTTCCGCACCTCGCGTGGATGTGTGCTCAAAATAGTAATCCAGTTCATCACGATTAAACTCATCGCAAACGACATCCATGTAACCAACACAACAGCAGGGGTTGATAATACATTGCTAATGAAATAAAATACAATAGCACTCACAGCTAAACCTATCAACAAACGATGGTGTGCGTCTATCCGCATGGCAATGTTTGTTTTTATTTTCGTGGTGCTGCTCATGGTTTATATAATTGGCTTTTTATTCCTCTATAATTTCAACTACTCTACCTATTTGTCCATCCTCTAAGCGCACCTTTATACCACGCGAATGATATGCCGCACTGGTTAATAAATTTTTCACAATACCCCTTGTGGTTTTGCCGCTGCGTTGGTCTTTCTTCAAAATAATATCAACCTCAAGCCCTGGGTATATGTCGCTTCTATTTTGCCCGTTCATTTTATTCTACCAGTTTTTGGATGGCGTTTTCTACCTTATCGAAGTTGAAACTACCCAATAGCTTATCCATAGCTGTTGTTATTTGCTCGGTACATAAATTGCCGATACTGCCTTCGTGTGTGTGTGCTATGGTTTTATCAGGGTCGAAATTACCTTGTTCAATAGCCATACCTACTTGTTTATACGCATCACGAAAAGGAGTGCCGTTTAATACCAGCCTGTTCACTTCCTCAACACTAAAAAGGTAGGCATATTTTGGGTCGTTTAATATATCTGTTTTTACTTCTATATGTTGTAGCATAAAAGTAGCCATGTGCAGGCAATACTTCAAATCGGTAAATGCAGGGAATAACAACTCTTTTAATAATTGCAATTCGCGATGGTAACCCGATGGTAAATTGGTGGTCATCATAGCTACATCATTTGGCAATGCCTGCAAGCGGTTGCACTTGCCACGCATTATTTCCCACACATCGGGGTTCTTTTTGTGTGGCATAATGCTGCTGCCTGTGGTAAGATGATCAGGATAACTCACAAAAGCAAAGTTTTGGCTCAAATACATTGCCTGGTCCATCGCCATTTTTGCCAATGTAGCAGCTATGTTTGATATAGCTTGCGCTATGATGCGCTCGGTTTTGCCACGTCCCATTTGGGCATATACCACATTGTAGTTTAGGGCATCAAAACCTAATAATTCGGTAGTTAAAGTTCGATTTAATGGGAATGACGAGCCATAGCCAGCAGCCGAGCCCAAAGGGTTTTTATTGGTGATTTTATACGCCGCCAAAACTACTTCCAAATCATCAACCAAACTTTCGGCATAAGCACCAAACCATAACCCGAACGATGATGGCATAGCCACCTGCAAATGGGTATAACCTGGTAATAGTACGTTTTTATGTTTTTCGCTAAGCGATATGAGTAAGCGAAATAGCGTTTCGGTTTCTACTACTACTTGTTGTAATTGATCTCTGAAAAACAATTTCAAATCAACCAATACTTGGTCGTTTCGCGAACGACCGCTATGTATTTTTTTACCAGCATCGCCAATGCGTTGGGTAAGTAATAGCTCCACCTGCGAATGCACATCTTCTACACCTTCGCCAATGCTGAAATTACCTGCCTGTATATCTTTATAAATAGCTTTCAACTCGTGCTGAACAAGGTTGAGGTCAACTTCGCCCATCAAACCAATACTTTGCAACATACGGGTATGCGCAAGCGAACCTAAGACATCAAATGCCGCCATTTGCTCATCAAATTCACAATCACGACCGACGGTAAAGTTTTCTACCAGTTGGTTTACATTAGTGGTTTTTTGCCAAAGTTTGCTCATACTGCAAATATGGGATTAATCGTAATAAATTATAGTAACTATATGCGATTTGCTATACTGATAGCATAAATATTAAACAATGCTTTCGAGCATTTTAATATATAGTTCGATACCTTCTTTTATTTCATCTACATACACAAACTCATCAGCCGTATGCGAACGTGCCGAATTGCCAGGGCCGAGTTTGAGCGAAGGTATATCTAACAAAGCTTGGTCGGATGTGGTAGGAGAGCCATAAGTGGTGCGCCCCAACTGGATGCCAGCTTGTACAATAGGATGATTTTTATCAATTTTTGATGGTTTTAACCGCACCGACCTTGGCGTTACCGTGCATTTTACGTGTTGGCGGATAATGTCTAATACTTCCTCGTTGCGATAAGCATCCGTAACACGCACATCTACCGTAAAAGCACAACTGGCGGGCACTACATTGTGTTGCGAACCTGCATTAATAACTGTAACCGACATTTTGATGGGTCCAAACACTTCTGATTCGATTGGAAAGCGATACGTTCTGAACCAATCAATATCAGTGATGGCATTGTAAATAGCGTTTTCGCCTTCTTCGCGAGCAGCATGACCTGCCTTGCCATGTGCTTCGCAATCCAACACCATCAAACCACGCTCGGCAATGGCTAGTTGCATTAAAGTAGGCTCGCCAACAATTGCAAAATCCAAATTACCAAGTTCGGGTATGATTAACTCTAAACCATTTACACCCGATATCTCTTCTTCGGCAGTAGCCGCCAAGCAGAAATTATATTTCAGGTTTTGCTTATCATAAAAATACAAGAATGTATGAATAAGCGATACCAAGCATCCGCCAGCATCATTACTACCCAAGCCATATAGTTTGCCATCCTCAATTGCCGCATCATAGGGCTTGCGTGTATAACCCGAATTGGGCTTTACAGTATCGTGGTGCGAGTTGAGTAGGATAGTGGGTTTGTGGGCATCAAAATGCTTATTCCACGCCCAAACATTGTTTAGCTTACGGTGTATTTTTATACCCTTATTGGTTAAAAAATCAGCAATTAAGTCGGCAGTTAAATTTTCCTCTTTACTAAAAGAAGGTATAGCAATAAGTTGTTGCAGTAGCCATACAGCCTGCGTATGTAGTGTGTTTAACTCTGTCATATATACAGGAGATACCCCTTATAGCAAAAATAGCTATTTAAAGCGAAAAAGTGGCTTTTGAGTGTGTTTTATCAGAATTTCATTTATACCCTTGCGCTTTTAGTTTATTTTAATAATATGCTAATTACTGCGTTTTATTTTAGGTTTTTTATCAATATAATTAATAGGCCAATATTGTAAGTTTTGATACTTTCATTATAGCAAATTAATATTTGGGATATACAAATCAAAAAGCCGCAGTATAACACTTGCGGCTTTTACTATATTTAAACTTAGAATATTTATCCTCTAAACTTTTCTGCTACTACCAACTCTTTGCTGCCAGCGGTGTATTGGTAAAAACCATTACCCGATTTTACACCCAAGTGCCCAGCAGTTACCATATTTACCAGTAGTGGGCAAGGGGCATATTTAGGGTTGCCAAAGCCATCGTGCAATACCTTTAATATAGCAAGGCATACATCAAGCCCAATAAAATCAGCCAGTTGCAATGGCCCCATTGGATGCGCCATACCTAGTTTCATTACGGTATCTATTTCTTCTACACCTGCCACACCTTCAAATAGGGTATAAATAGCCTCGTTTATCATCGGCATCAAAATACGATTGGCCACAAAACCAGGATAATCATTCACCTCAACAGGGCTTTTTCCTAATTGTTTAGAAAGCTCCATTATTTGCTGCGTTACCTCGTCGGTAGTAGCGTAGCCCCGTATCACCTCTACCAGCTTCATTACGGGCACAGGGTTCATAAAGTGCATACCTATTACATTTGCTGGGTTTTTGGTGGCAGCAGCTATTTGTGTGATTGATATTGATGAGGTATTAGATGCTAAGATGACATCTGCCTTGCAAATTTCGCTCAATTGCTTAAACAAGCCCAGCTTTATATCACGGTTTTCGGTAGCGGCTTCTACTACCAAATCGGCATTCGTTGCACCTTCTTTCAAATCGGTATAGGTAGTAATATTGCTTAATGTGTTGGTTTTTACACTTTCATCAATAGCACCTTTTTTTATCTGCCTATCCAAGTTACTGGCTATGGTTTGCAATGCTTTTGCCAGCGAATCGCTATTAATATCAACTAATGCTACTTTAAACCCATTTTGAGCAAATGTATGCGCTATGCCATTGCCCATTGTGCCCGAACCAATAACCGTAATATTTTTCATCTCCTTAATTTATGTAGTGTTTATAATTGGGTGCTAAATTGGGGCAAATTCTTTATTTCGCAAAATAAAGCTGTTACGATTTATATATTGATACCATTGCCAGCATCTACAATAGCATCTTTATCCACGTTGGTAAATTGGGGGATATACCCCAATAGTTTAATGCCTGTATAGTTTAATATAAAACTTTCGCTATCTGCATCACGCACACCATTAAATATTAAACCTTTTATGGGGATATGGTTTTGCTTTAAAATGTTTATAGATAATAGCGTATGATTAATACTACCTAAATAATTTTGCGAAACAAGTACCACTTCGGCACCTAACTGCTTAATAAGGTCGAGTATTAAAAACTGATTGTTTAGCGGTACCATCAAACCACCTGCGCCCTCTATTATCAAGGTGTTATTGGTTTGTGGTGGGGTAATATTTTCGGGATTGATGGTAATGCCATCCAACGCAGCCGATTTGTGCGGCGAAAAAGGTTGAGTGAGCCGATAGGCTTCGGGATGTATTTTGGTGTTGCTATTTGATAATAAATTTTGTACTGATAACGAATCGCTATTATCCAAATCGCCCGATTGTATGGGTTTCCAATAATCGGCTTTTAACTTTTCAACCAAAACCGCCGATACGATAGTTTTCCCAATACCAGTACCTATTCCTGTTACAAATAAACGCTCGTTACCAACCATAGTAGAGTTGTTGTATAGTTTCTGTTAATAGATTTATTTCGTTTGTAGTATTAAACGAATGGATGCAAATTCTTAATCTTTCAGTCCCCTTTGCAACAGTAGGGCTAAGTATAGGGCGCACATCCAAGCCTTTGTTTTGAAGCTTTAGTGATATATTCATCGCTTTTTCA
This sequence comes from uncultured Mucilaginibacter sp., assembly GCA_963422535.1. GTDB lineage: Bacteria > Bacteroidota > Bacteroidia > Sphingobacteriales > Sphingobacteriaceae > Mucilaginibacter. The sequence goes on along the minus strand of OY730227.1, from coordinate 3,015,514 downwards.
TTATCGCCTATTATTAAACACTGAATAGCACTATCGCTATTTAATAAACCATCTGTTTTGATATTATCTTTAAACAATTGAATATTATTTTTAAGCTGTTCAATTTCGTTTTGAGCTAATGGCAACAACTGATACGCCATTTTGATAGCAGCTATTTGATGAAACGCAGCCGCCGTTGTGTATATAAACGAGCGTGAAAAATTAATTAAATATTCGCGTAGCAAATTACTCCCCAACACAATAGCACCATGGCAGCCTAATGCTTTCCCGAAGGTAACAACACGTGCAAATATCTTATCGTTTAAACCTAACTGATGAACTAACCCTTTGCTATATAAGCCCACAGCATGGGCCTCGTCAACTATCAACATGGCATTATATTGCGCTACCAACCAAGCTATCTCTTTTATTGGCGAGGTATCACCATCCATAGAGTACACGCTTTCTATCCCCACATAAATATTACCTTTAGCGAGTTTTAGTTTTTCTTCTAAGCTCGATAAATCATTATGCTTAAAAGTATAACGATTGGCAAAACTTAATCGCACACCATCAATAATGGAAGCGTGTATCAATTCGTCCAAAATAATGGTATCGCCACGTTGAGGTAGGGCAGAGAACAAACCCAAATTGGCATCATAGCCCGAATTGTAAATCAACCCAGCTTCGCTATGATGGTAGGCAGCTACGCTTTTTTCTACATTTTCGGTATAAGTTAAATTACCAGCCAATAGCCTCGACCCAGTAGAGCCGTTTAATGCCTTTCCGTAGGTAGCAATTTCTTTTTCAATCCATTCTTTTAAAACCGATGAGCGTGCAAAGCCCAAATAATCGTTCGAGCAAAAATCAACCATACTGCTTTCGGGTTTAAGTTTCCGATAGCTTCCGTTCAATTTTCGTTCTTCGAGTTTGCTATTTATAAATTGCTCTGCCTTATTCAAATGCTTGAAATTTTCGCTAAAAATAAAGAAAGCGACCGATAGCCGCTTTTTTTGTTGAAAATACTTTTTATTGTTTACTAATTGCTGCCACCACTTTGCTGTAAGTTCGCTATCGAGCGTTGCATTTGCGCCATCATGGTAGTTAAACTTTCCATCGTTGGCTCGGGAGTAGGCATTGGCAAATGGGTAGATATATATGCCTTAGCTTTCCATATTTCTAATATATCCTCGCCGCCTATTTCGTATGGCTCATATACGGGGTTATCAGATATTAATTTTAGTTTCTTTTGCTCTTTAAATTTACCATTTACACGCTTATAAACCACACCTTCCGATTTTGATACAATTACATAGGTTTCGCCCGATTTGATATCGCCCCAGTTTTCTAAATACTCGCCTATGATAATAGTGCCCGATACTAAGGGTAACATCGAGTCGCCTTTTATCTCAAAAGCACGGTAAGTACCTTGCTTAAACATGGGTAAATAAAATTTGGGCAAGGCCGCCACATATTCAGGGTCGGCATAGCCATTCAAATAACCAGCACTCGCTTTAACGGGTACAAGTTCAATATTCTCGTTATCATCTTTATCAACCGAGATACTCAAGATGCGTAAGTTGGCAGGGTCGCCTTTTGGTTTGGGAGCCCACTTTTCGTTAATGGTTTCGTTTATAAAATCATCTACCGTCAATTCAAAAAACGATGCTATATTTTTTAGCAATTCATATTTGGGCTCGGCTCTTTCTTCTTCATAAGCACCCACCAACGACCTTTTTATACCTATCTGATCTGCAAACTGTTGCTGTGTAAGCCCTTTCTTTTTCCTAAGAAATTTAATATTTGATGAAATTATTGACATAAAATTTGCAATTGCTAAAATTATTAGTATTTTTATGCTCATAAAATTAGTAATTATTTTTTAACCAGCAAATTTTAATTGAAATGAAACGTTTTATTTACATCATTACCGACAGAAACAGGAATAATTTACACGTAGGATTATGCACCGATATGCTTAAAGCATTGCAGTTTTATCAGCAAATGCCTACTTTATTTTTTGATAGCTCGCAACAATTAAACCGACTTGTTTATTTTGAGGAGATTAATACCGAGGCGCAAGCAATGGAGCGTTTTAAGTTTGTGAGCACGTTTACTCGTTCGCAAAAAGAGAAAATGATAAGAGCTGTAAATCCTGATTGGGTAGATTTGACTATCGGTTTAAATTTTGAAAGCACTAATAGACCACGACCAATTATTCGTCCTTCTATTAGTGCTTCACGCAAAATGGTTAGTATCTAATTTAGCAATTATTACCAACCTGGTGTAAAACCTAAACCAAATACGGGCTTGCTAATATCTGTACGATTAAGTGGAATTGCTAAATATGGCTCTAATATAAAATAGCCAAATACGTTTACTCGGAGCGATATACCAGTACTTAATGCGGGTACACGAGAGTACACCGATATTTGTACGGGATTTCCATTAGCATCAACACCTTGAATAGTTTTTAGGATAGTTGGATTGGTTTTAAATTCAATTTTATCACCTGCATTCCATGCTAAACCTGCATCGAAAAAGAAATTCAATTCAGTAAAAAGTAATTTTGATGGTATTTGGCAAAGTTTCTCGGGCCCAGTAAATGGCAATCTTACTTCAAAATTAGCAACTGCTATCCTGCTTCCTGATAATTGATCAATAGTGTAATTATTAGTACGAGGTTTATTGTTTGCACCATAAAATGATGATGCCTCATAACCTCTAATATAGAACGGGTATCCTAAAAATTGAGGGTAAAGGCCGTTATCATTTCCAAAACGACCATAACCATATAAACGCCCAGCAAATGTAACAGGGGCTACACGCACATATTTTCTTAAATCAATAGTAGGGGCAAAGTATTTAAAAGTCCCAAAATCGTATTCGGCTTGCAAACGATAGCGGAAACCATTTAAAGGCGATGCTATTCCAAAATACGAATTATCGCCAGTAAGCGCAGTATTTACTTGATAAACTGTAAACGGATTTAGTTGATAACCTGCTTCCTTATTATAATCAGTGTTTGAGATATGATCATGTGTGTTGTTTATATAATTACCAAAATTATCGTAATAAGTACTATACCTATCTACCCTATAACTATAATGAGATGCTCCCGTACCAAATTCGATACGTGTGGTTTTTGAAAGTGGGTAGGAAGTAAATAGATTAAGCTGGTCGGCAAATATTCGTATTATATCAAACCTTTGTGCTATTGCTGGTATAGTTTGATTATTTACTTTGTATGTAGTATTTACAAAAGAGTAATTTGAAAACTGATATGGAATATGTGATAGCCCTACTCCAAAATTCCATCTGCCTTGTTGGTTGATGTAAATAAACTGCCCTCCAAAATCATATATCTCTCCATTTATAGCCAAACCACCGTATATCTGATTGCGCCCTAATATATCACTAAATACGCCTTGCACACCACTTGATAAGCCAGCACCAAACTGGCTTACTGATGCGCCCACGCCATTGCTTGCCAAATAATCTAACTTAAACTTTGGTTTGTATGGGATTGATTTAACCGAATCGATAGCGATTTTTTTGTAAGCCAAGAAATTATTAAGATTCGAGTTTATTAAATCGACACCTACTGCTTTAAATGGTGGCAACAATGCTGCCTCAAAATTTAAAGCTTGGCTGTCAACTGTTTTTGCAGTAAAATCAGTCGCCTTGGCATTATATAAGAAATACTTTTGAGCATTATAATAAGAGTAAACAATATCATCATTATTAGAAATACTGATGGCTGGCGAAAACTCGGTTATCCCCGAAATACCTGTAAACAAATCAGTCATTTGCTCTACCTTGCCATCGCTTAAAGTATAGCGATACATATTGCGGAAGCCATCGCGATTGGAAAGGAAATAAACTTGCTTACCATCGGCCGAGTATTGAGGGTTTAAATTATTAGCACCATCAAATACTTTTATATCTGTAACTTTTCCAGTAGCAATATCCAGTTCAGCTAAATTGAAAGAAATAGCTTGTGATAACGATTTATCATAAGTAGTTCTATCACTAGTAAAGATAATTTTTTTACCATCTCTCGAAAAATTTGGCTGATAGTCGGAATACTTATCATTGGTCAACTGGCGCACTTGCTTGGTGTCAAAACTATACATATACAAATCGCCCTGGCCATCAGACATTCCTTGGAAAACAATATCATTACCATTTGGCGACCAGCTCAGATTACCGAATTGCTCGGCTTTGCCCATCGAAATATTTGCTGATACTTTGCCACTTGGTATTTCAACTATCAACATACGGTTGCGCCCGCTACTAAATATGCTGAATGCAAAACGCTTACTATCAGGCGACCAAGCTCCAGCCGATTCAATAAAATTAAATTCATCAATCTTGGTATTCGATATTTTGCTGGTCAGTTTTTGAAGTACTTTGCCCGTTTTGGCATCAGCAAGGTATAAATCAATAGTAAACAAATCTTTTTCTGATAAGAATGCAAGATACTTACCATCGGGGCTAATAGCTGGGGCTACATTTAGCTCTCCCGAGTTTTTATTGTCAATCACCTTTGTACCTACTGGCTTCTGTATGGTATCTTTCAGCAAAGGTTTATATGCCGCCTCAATAGCGTTTTTCCATAAACTCGATAGTGTTTTATCATCATAACCAAATGTGCGCCTGATGCCATATTGTAAGCCGAAACGAGCTGTATTTTTAAATAGCGGTACTATTACCTCATCGCCATAGGTTGAACCTACAAACGACCAAAATGCCTCGCCATAACGGTATGGGAAAAACTTATTAGTTTCTGTTAAGTCCTTCAACGTGGGGATGTTTTTATTCAAGTAAGCATCTCGTATCCACATGGCGGTATAAGCATCCTTTTTACCTATTGAAAGGTACTCTGCCATACCTTCAATCATCCATAGTGGTAGGTTGTTGATGTTTTCAAAAGTGGTAGAATCGTGACCTAATAGGGCATGGTACTGAAAAGCGTGCACCATCTCGTGACCAATTACGTGCCTTGTGGTATGGTTGGTTTCCATTATGGGCATCACGATACGGTTTTTCAACTCTTCGGTAACGCCACCTGTACCCACGCCAATATCGCCATCAATAGCCGTAGTTTGCTGAAAATCGGGATGGTCGGCATAAAGTATAATAGGGTTGGGTTTGCTAAAGGTATCTCTAAATACTTGTTGATGCAGGGTGTACCACAATTCGCTCTCTTGCGCAAAACGCTTAATGGTACTATCGTTTTTGATGTAGTAATAAATCTCGAAATGTGGGGTTTTGTAAACTTTAAATTTTAAGTTTTTATAACGAACCTTGTTTTGTCCAAAATATTGAGCATTAGTATTTTGACTGCACATGATTGAACATAGCGCAACTAAAAGGATAGCTAAGTATTTTTTATAATGCAAATGGGTAAGGTAGTGCTTATTCATATTTTTGGGGATTAAAATAGCTTATTTAACTTCCTAATATAGTTGTTGTTATTCAAAATTAATCAATATCAAAAATTACTTATTTTTCTGTGACAAATCTTTATCAGTCTCAACAGGAGGAGTTATAGATAAAGTATCAACAGGCATATTTAAACTATCAACACTAAGCGTATCAACCTTTAAGCGAGGCGATGGGCAATTGTAGTTCTTCGTAATCTTTACCCACGGCTTTGGAAACAATCCATACGTATATCCCGATTCCGGGTCGGCATATACTTTCTCCATAAATCGTGCAAAAATTGGGAGTGCGGTATGCGAGCCTTCGCCTGTTTCGGAAGTCGAAAAATGGACACTTCTATCATCAGCACCTACCCATACACCAGTTACCAAATCTTTTGTAATACCCATATACCAGCCATCAACATATTTTGATGATGTACCCGTTTTACCACCTATTTGATTATCCTTTTTCCATAAACCCGTGTACTCCCACAATGCTTGCGACGTACCACCTGGCTCTTCCATACCACCTCTAAACATATAAAGCATTAGCCATGCGGTTTCTTCGCTTAATACTCTTTCGGTTTTTACCTTAAACTCAGCTATCACATTATTATCCTGATCAGTAATTTTACTTACAAGTATCGGGTCAATCTTATTACCTTTATTTAAAAACGTACTATAAGCCCTCACCATTTCGTAAACCGACACATCATTTGTGCCTAATGATACAGATGGTACAGATTTTAGCGGGCTTTCGATACCACATTTATGCGCATAATTCACAATTTTATCCCAACCCACTTTTTCGGTTAGTTGCGCGGTGATAGAGTTGACTGATTTTCCCATCGCCCAACGTAACGACATCTCTTGATAACTGAAATGGAAATCAGCATTTTGAGGTTCCCAAACATCGGGCTTGCCATTATCATTAAACTTTATAGATACGGGTTGGTCGGTAAATTTATCACAAGGCGAAAAACCATTGTCTAAAGCCGTTACATAAGCAAAAGGCTTAAATGTTGAACCTGCTTGGCGTTTCGATTGGTTTACGTGGTCGTAATTAAAATATTGATGATTGATACCACCCACCCATACTTTAATTTGCCCTGTTGATGGCTCGATAGTCATCATACCTGTATTCAAAATACGGCTGTAATATTTGATAGAATCGGCACTCGAGAAAGTGGTATCTCTATCGCCATTCCACGAGAAAACGGTCATCTTCTTTTTCGCCTCAAAATACTGTTGTATCTTCCCCGCATCGCCATGATATTTTTTATCAAGCAGTTTGTAAATAGGCAGGCGTTGTTCGGCTTTTAAAACAAAATCCTGTATTTCGTTACCACTCAAATCTCTCCACGGAACTTCATCGCCCCACAGATTATTAAAGCGTTTTTGCAACATTTTCATTTTTTCGGCTACGGCTTCTTCGGCATATTGCTGCAAGCGCGAATCAATAGTGGTATATATTTTTAAACCATCTTCATACAAATCGTAGTGGTTGGCTTTGCACCATTTATCTAACCATTTCTCCACCGCTCTGCGGATATACGAATCGCCTTCCGAATGATTATCCACATGGCTTAAGTCTAAGTTTAGTTTTTTCTTTACCGCCGCATTATATTCAACCTTGGTAATAAAATTGTATTTCTCCATTTGGCTTAAAACCGTGTTTCTTCGGTCTAAGCATTTTTCAGGATTTTTTATAGGATTGTAGGTTGATGTAGCTTTTAGCATACCTATCAACATAGCGGCTTGTGCTGTACTAAGCTTATCAGGTGTTTCATCAAAATATTTTAATGATGCTGCTTTTATTCCGAAGGTGTTGTTGCCAAATGGTACAGTATTAAAATACAGCGTTAAAATATCATTTTTGCTATACACACGCTCTATCTGAAAAGCTGTAAACCACTCTTTTACTTTCGATACAATGGTATTAATAACAGGTACGTGTTTAAGCAAACCCTGCGACTTCTTTTTACGTGTTTCGAATAAGTTTTTCGCCAACTGTTGGGTAATGGTACTACCGCCACGCTTATCGCCTTTGGCAGTAGATAACATACTGGAGAAGAATGAAAAGAAATCGACCCCGCTATGCTTATAAAAGCGCACATCTTCGGTAGCTACTAATGCGTTTACTAACGCAGGGGATAAGTCTTTAAACTCAATAGGCGAGCGGTTTTCTCTTGAGTAGCGTCCTATTAATTTACCATCAGCATAATAAACTTCGGATGATACCGATATGGTTGGGTTTTTAATGTCTTGAATACTAGGAGAGTAGCCAAATAGCCAAAGAAAATTAATCTCGATAGCACAAAAGAAAATAACAACAAAATATACAAATATTGTAAAATAACGTAGGTACTTGTTTTTTATACGTCTGAACATGGGTAAAGATGTAAATTATAGCTATGATATTATAGCATGAACGACAAATATAATCAACGTAATTTTAACTCATAAATTTTAAGCTAACTTAGCAGTTATATAAATTTTTATATACTTAATTTTAATGATGAAGCACTTAATAGATAAACTTAAAGTTACTTCGGGAGCTGATTTTGCGCTAAAGAATTTTGACACTGCCTACACTGCCGATTATGTAAAAGAGAAGGCTGAGGATGTACTAGCTGGTTTGATACAAAAAACGGCTGCCATACAAGACGAATTGTATGCCGCAAAACAATACTCGTTGCTTATAATCTTTCAGGCGATGGATGCCGCGGGTAAGGATAGTGCCATAGCGCATACCATGTCGGGGTTAAATCCGCAAGGCTGTCAGGTGTATAGTTTTAAACAACCTAGTGCCGAGGAGTACGACCACGATTTTTTATGGCGACACTATAAAGCTTTGCCCGAAAATGGTAGGATAGGCATACACAATCGCTCGCATTACGAAAATGTATTGGTAAGCAAAGTGCATCCCGAATTGATATTGAAAGAGAATTTGCCACGGATAGATACATTACAAAAAATAGATAAAGATTTTTGGGAGCAACGTTACCATAGTATCCGAGAGTTTGAAAAGCACTTGCATAGGAATGGTACTATCATTATCAAGTTTTTCCTTCATGTTTCAAAAGAAGAACAAAAAGAACGCTTCTTAAAACGAATTGACGACCCCGCAAAAAATTGGAAATTCTCTGCTGCTGATGTTACCGAACGTGGTTTTTGGGATGATTATATGCAAGCATACGAGCAAGCTATAAAAGCAACATCCACACCCGAAAACCCGTGGTATATTATCCCTGCTGATAAAAAATGGTTTACACGAATAGCCGTATCAGAAGTAATACTCCATACCATAAAAGGGTTAAACTTGTCTTACCCCGTTTTGCCCAAAGCAGAGAAGGATAAACTGAAAGAAATAAAAAAAGTACTTGAAAAAGAATAGGGAGCAATTTTGCTCCCTATCTTGATTATTCAATCGTTATCTCATCGGCAAAAATATAGGATGACTGCCCTTTACTTTCGTGCCACTCGGGCAATGCGCCGTATTGCTTGGCTACAACTTTTATGTATCGTGCAGATACCTCCAGTTTGCCTACAAAATTTTGAGTTTGTATCTCCAAATCTTTCACATCAACTTTGGTAGCAGTGGTGGTAATAAGCTTGTAGTTTTTACCATCATCAGATACCCAATACTCTACCTCTTTAGGAAACACTATCCAGGCTCTGGTATCTTGCAATGCGCCAAGGCTTGCGGTTTTTAGAGGTTTTACTTGCCCCATATCAATCACGGCAATCAAATCATTACCTTGATAACCTTGCCAATGTCCTAATCTCCAATTGGCTGTTCCACGCAATCCATCTATTAAACTTTCATCGCCTTGCGCAGGGTAGTTGTTTAGGTATTTAGTAATCAACGTTAGTTTAATATCATCTCTTATTTTGGTAAATGTACCCTCATTTACAAAACTTGTTTTCTCATCTCTTATGGCAATAGCCTTTACCGTTGTATTTGCAGCTATGGTAATGGGTTTATCATACAAAGTTGCTTTAGCTGTTGGGGCTGAGCCATCAAGCGTATAATAGATTTTTGCAGCAGCATCATTACATTTTATTTCGAGGCTGAAAGGTTTTTTGAACGTAGGTGATGGTGCAAGAAAATATGGATTAGGCACAATTACTTCGTCGGTAATTTTTGATACCGGTTTTTCCAAATCTTGTACAAAAAGCTTGTTTACCAATCGCCCTGTATATACATCAAATTCGCCACCATTTTCAATGTCTTTATTTTCGAGGTAAAGTTTTGTATAAGGTTTTTTATTGAGCGACATACCTTGTATAAATACATTGAGCATACTTACTCCCGACCCCGAATTGGTAATGATAAACTTCTTACCATTTTCGAGGTTGATAGTTGCTTTATCAAACTGTGGCAAGCCTATTTGGTATTGGGTTTGCCCTGGTTGTATGGTGTAAATACCCAGCGAGCTCATTACATACCATGCCGACATTTGTCCGCAATCTTCATTTCCTGATAAACCATCAGGTTGATTGCTGTATTCTTCTTTTAAAATACGATTTACCATCAACTGCGTTTTCTCGGGCGAGTTGGTAAAGTTGTATAAATATGCCATGTGGTGGCTCGGCTCGTTACCATGCGCATATTGACCAATCAAACCTGTAACATCTGCCTGCTCACGACCGCTTAATTTTGAATTTGTGGTAAATAGCTCGTCCAATTTAGCTTCAAATTTATCCTTTCCACCCATCGCAGTTATCAAACCCTCTACATCTTGATTAACCAAGAATGAATATTGCCACGAGTTGCCTTCGGTATAGTTGTTGTTAATATCGGTAGGGTCAAACGGGGCATACCATCCGCCACCCACACGGGCTTGCATAAACCCATTTTGCGAGTTATGTACATTTTTCCAGTATTGGGCACGTTTTATAAACTCGGCATAATCTGCTGGCTTGTTCAACATTTTTGCCATCTGAGCAATACACCAATCGTCATAGGCATATTCTAATGTTTTTGATACCGATTCGGGTTCATCATCAGCCAATACCGCACCATTTTTACGATAGCTATCCAAGCCAAATTGGTTACGGTTTACAGCCGCTTTCATGGCTGTAAAGGCTTCGTCGGCGTTAAAGCCTTTGATACCTTTGGCATACGCATCTACAATAACGGGGATAGAGTGATTACCTACCATGCAATAGGTTTCGTTTGAAGCCAATGGCCATATTGGCAATAAACCACCTTGCTCATACATCATTAAAAATGATTTGATGAAATCAGTTGTGCGTTTATGATCAATGATAGTAAATAATGGGTCTTCGGCACGGAAAGTATCCCAAAGCGAGAATACCGTATAATAATCAAAGCCATCGGCTTTATGTATCTGTTTGTCTAACCCACGGTATAAGCCATCCACATCATTACTAATGTTTGGAGCCAACATGGTATGATACAATGCGGTATAAAAAATAATTTGCTTGGTTTTTGCATAATCAACCACAGGTAGTTTTTTCTCCGTAGGTCTTTGATAGCCACCTCTCGCATTATACCTATTTGTATTTTGATTTTGTATATTTTGATTATTGTTTACTACGGGTGGTGCACCGCCTTCAACCTGTATTTTGTTTAACTCAGTATTCCAATCAGCTTTGGCATTTTTTTCTACTTTTTTAAAGTCGAAATCAGGCACTTCGGCATCCAAATTTTTTAATGCTCCTTCGGCACTTACTGATGATATACCCACTTTCGAGATTACCTCGCCAGGGTTATCAAACCTGATATACATCTTAATGTTTTTGCCTTGAAGTTTGCTTTGCCCATTTTGCAATTTATCATCAGAGGCTATGCCATACGTTTTAAATGGTTTCGAGAACTTGGCATAAAAGTATAAATACTGGTCGGTGGCCCATGCCTTAGAGCGTCTGAAACCTCTTATTTCGTGGTCGTTTATTACCTCAATCCACGAATCCATCACCTCATCACGATGCTGTAAATCAATAATAATATTAGCCTCTTTGGTGCTTGGATAGCTATACCTATGCACACCTACACGCTTAGTGGCAGTAAGCTCGACACCAATATTATATTTATCCAGTTTGGTTTTATAATAACCTGGAGATGCTGTTTCGTTTTTCTTTTTAAATGGCGAAAGGTAATCGGTATTCTTAAACTGTGGATTGCCCGTAGTGGGCATAAATAACACATCGCCATAATCCGAAATACCTACACCACTTAAATGCGTATGCGAGAAACCATACACCACGGTATCAGTAAAGTAATAGCCAGAGCAGCCATCCCAACCATCGAGGCGAGTATCAGGACTTAATTGCACCATACCAAATGGCGCAACTGCACCCGGGTAGGTATGCCCATGCCCACCAGTACCAATAAAAGGATTTACCAGCTTGGTATAATCATTTTTCTTTTGTGCTGATGTAATAGAAATAAAACTTAGAACAAAGAGGGGTGTTAAAACCGAACGTAAAGAAAGCTTCATTTATGATTAAATTAAATTTATATTAATTGTAATCACAAATTAAACATTTAAAGGCGATATTTTATTAAAAAAATAGTGCTAATCCTTTATTTTAAAAACATCGGCATCTTTTAAAAATGGGAGGGTGCGCCTAGTTTTTGCAACTTCTTCGGCTAAGATTGAAAACGTATATACATCTTCCTCATCTCGTTTATAATAAACCACATTGCCGCTCGGACTGATACAAGTAGAATCGCCCGAGTGGTATATCTCGTTTCCATCGTGTCCAACACGGTTTAAACCTATTACGTAGGTTTGATTTTCAACCGCACGTGCAGGTATGAGCGTGCGCCAATGCAATGCACGGCGTTCGGGCCAGTTGGCAACCACAATTAACAAATCATAAGCTTCATTTACATTACGTAGCCATACCGGGAAACGTAAATCATAACATATTACGGGGCATATTTTCCAGCCTTTTAACTCAACTATCAGTTTCTTCTTGCCTGCGGTATAAGTGTTTTGTTCTTTGGCTAAAGTAAATAGATGGCGTTTATCATATTGTTTAAACGCACCATCGGGGCACATCCATATTAATCGATTGTAGAATTTATCGCCTTCTTTAATAATCAAACTACCTGTAACCACACAATCATATTGCTTGGCAATTTTGTGCATCCATTGCATCGTTTTGCCATTCATTGGTTCGGCAAGCTTATCAGCATCCATGCTAAAACCTGTATTAAACATTTCGGGCAAAATGATTAAATCAGTTTTTTCGCGTATGGAGGATAGTCGCAACGAGATATTTTGCAGGTTTTTATCAATATTTTCCCAAAAAAGATAACCCTGAAACAGTGTAATTTTTAGATTTTCCATTCTAAAATATTAAAAACCTAAGTTAATTTTTTGTTGCTATTGTTACAACTTTAAACTTTAATTAATCTATCAACGGCTTTATCTAAAGTTTCTTGCCTTTTTGCAAAACAAAATCTTAAAACATGATGGTCAGTATCAGCAGTATAAAACACAGATACGGGTATAGCAGCTACGCCAAACTCTTTAATTAAACGGATAGCAAAATCGGTATCCTTTTCGTCTGTTATCTTATCATATCGCACAGTTTGAAAATAAGAGCCCGAGCATGGTAACAGTTCAAACCGCGTATTTTTTAACCCTTCTCTGAAATAATCTCTTTTCTCTTGAAAAAACGATGGAAGACCTAAATAGTTTTGCTCGTTTTTTAAATGCTGCGCAATAGCTACTTGCATAGGCGTGTTTACACTAAACACCAAAAACTGATGCACTTTTCTAAATTCGTTCATCAACGCCTCGGGAGCCATACAATAGCCTACTTTCCAGCCAGTAGCATGAAACGGTTTACCAAAGGATGCCACCACCAAACTACGCTGCTGCAACTCGGGGTAGCGGCACATACTATGATGCGTTTGCCCATCATATATTAAATGTTCGTACACCTCATCGCTTAGTATTAATATATCTTGATTTTTTACAATGGCTGATAGCTCGTCAATATCTGATTGTTGTAAAATAGTAGCAGTAGGATTGTGAGGCGAATTAAGAATAATCATCTTGGTACGATTATTAATTAATCTTTTTACCATATCCCATCTGATACTATAATCAGGAGGTTCAAGCTCTAACGATTTTACAATACCACCAACCAGTTTAATAGCTGGGGCGTAGCAATCAAACGCAGGCTCAAAAATTATTACTTCATCATTGGGGTGTATAAAGGCGGTTATAGCTGTATAAATAGCCTGTGTGCCACCCGCAGTTATGGTAATCTCGGTATCGGGTTTATATTTTGCACCATACAGCTTCTCGGTTTTCTCGCTTATTGCTTCGCGCAAAGCCATCAAACCAGGCATGGGGGCATATTGGTTGTTGCTGCTTATCATTGCTTGGTTTACCAACTCGATTAACTCGGGCGAGGTTTCAAAATCGGGAAAGCCTTGAGAAAGATTTACAGCGTTATATTCATTAGCCAAAGCCGACATTACTGTAAATATAGTAGTGCCTACTTGTGGGAGTTTTGAAACAATAGGTATCATGTTTTGCTAAATTAAGTATTTTATTGGTATAAGTTTGAGATATGATCACATCTTTAGTAGATTTTTATAGTTTATCTACTAACAACAAATAGGGGAGATTTTATAGCTAAATAATGAGTTTACAACTCATCGAGGTTGAAAGTGTCTTTTACTCTGATGCCTTTTTCGGTTTGTTGCAGGGTACAACATTCGTTAATAGGGTCGTGCTCAAAGTATAGGATATAGTCTTTTGCTAAGGCTTCGCCTAAAAATGCTTTCTTCTCATTTAAGGTAACTAAAGGAAACATATCATAAGCCATTACATAGGGGATAGGCAAATGACCAACAGATGGCAGCAAATCAGCCATGTAAAGTATTTGTTTGCCTTTATAATTAATCAGCGGCAGCATCATTGATTCGGTATGCCCCGATACCAATCGAACATTAAAATCAGTAGTAAATTCGACACCATCACTTGTGTTGATGAAGTTTAATTGCCCGCTTTCTTGTATTGGTAATATGTTTTCTTTTAGGAAAGATGCTTTTTCGCGCTCGTTTGGGTTTACAGCCCAATCCCAATGCTGCGCGTTGCTCCAGTATGTTGCGTTTTTAAAGGCGGGCAACAATTTTTCGCCATCGCGTTTTATAGCTCCGCCCACATGGTCGAAATGTAGATGCGTTAAAAACACATCGGTAATATCATCGCGATGAAAACCATGCTTTGCTAATGAGGTATCAATAGTAGCATCGCCATGCAAATAGTAGTGACCGAAAAATTTTGCATCCTGCTTATCACCGATACCTGTATCAATTAATATTAGTCGGTTATTATCCTCTACCAACAAACAACGCATAGCCCAAGTGCATAGGTTGTTATCATCAGCAGGATTGGTTTTGCTCCATATTGTTTTTGGAACTACGCCAAACATAGCACCGCCATCTAATTTAAAAAAGCCAGTATCAATAGTGTATAATTTCATAGCGGAGGTTGCAATTTAAAGTTGATAGTTCAAGTATTAGTTTACTATACCCGCACTATCAACCTCAAATTTAGTTACTTATAAATGGATACACTCGCCATAAGCTTCGGCAGCAGCTTCCATAATAGCTTCGCTCATAGTAGGGTGAGGATGAACAGATTTAATAATATCGTGCCCTGTGGTTTCCAATTTACGTGCTACTACCACTTCGGCAATCATTTCTGTCACATTGTTACCTACCATGTGTGCGCCTAAAAACTCGCCGTATTTGGCATCAAAAATCACTTTCACAAAACCATCTTTTGCGCCAGCTGCTGATGCTTTACCCGATGCCGAGAATGGGAACTTGCCTACTTTAACCTCATAACCTGCTTCTTTAGCCGCTTTTTCGGTATATCCTACTGATGCTACCTCTGGCATACAATAAGTACAGCCTGGTATATTATTGTAGTTTAATGGCTCGGGGTGATGACCTGCAATTTTCTCAACACAAATAATACCCTCGGCTGATGCTACGTGCGCCAAAGCTTGTCCTTTCACAATATCGCCTATGGCATATACGCCCTCCACGTTGGTGCGATAATAATCATCAACCAATACTTTTCCTTTATCGGTTTTAATGCCGTTTTCTTCTAAACCTATTCCTTCTATATTGGTGCTGATACCTACTGCTGATAATACGATATCAGCCTCTACGGTAACTACCCCAGTAGCTGTTTTGATGTTTACTTTGCACAGTTCGCCACTGCTATCAACAGACTCAACACTCGAGCTAGTCATAATGTTGATGCCTTGTTTTTTCAGCGTTCTGTTGAGTTGTTTTGATACATCCTCATCCTCTAAAGGAACAATATTATCTAAAAACTCTACTACGGTAACTTTTGTACCAATAGCATTATAGAAATAAGCAAACTCGATACCGATAGCTCCCGAGCCTACTACAACCATTGATTTTGGTTGCTTAGGTAGCGACATGGCTTGGCGGTAGCCTATTACTTTTACACCATCTTGTTTGATGTTTGGCAACTCGCGCGAGCGACCACCAGTAGCCAAAATAATTTGTTTGGCAGTATAGTTTTTGGTAGCACCATCGCTAGCCTTTACTTCAACAGTACCTTTTGATTTTATTTTGCCATAACCCAAAATAACATCAATTTTATTTTTCTTTAACAGGAATTGAACACCTTTGCTCATCCCTTCGGCTACGCCACGACTTCTTTTTATAACAGCTTCAAAATCAACCTCACCACCCGATACTTTCACGCCATAATCAGCCGCATGGTTTAAATATTCAAATACTTGTGCGCTTTTTAATAAAGCTTTGGTTGGAATACAACCCCAGTTAAGGCATATACCCCCTAACGACTCTTTTTCTACTATCGCGGTTTTTAAGCCAAGTTGTGAAGCACGTATAGCAGCCACATAACCTCCGGGGCCAGATCCTATTACAATTAAATCGTAGTCCATATTTTTAAAATGCTTTTTTTTGAATTCGAAGCCAAAGCTAAGTAAAAAGCAGTGAATAGAAAAAAAACCAATCGGCTAATGGCTTTATTAGTTTAAAAATGTGCAGGCATTGGGTGTTTGATAGTGTAATAGATATACAAAAAGGGGCTGCCTTTATTAAGGCAACCCCTTCTGTTTTAGAAAAGCTTATGATTATAATTTCCCTAATTGTTGTACAAGGTCAATCAGTTTGTTTGAGTAACCCCATTCGTTATCGTACCATGATACTACTTTCACGAAGTTATCATTTAATGCGATACCTGCTTTAGCATCAAATATTGATGTACGAGCATCGCCTTTAAAATCTTCCGAAACTACTTCATCTTCGGTATAACCTAAAATACCTTTTAATTCGCCTTCTGATGCTTCTTTCATCGCTGCTTTAATATCAGCATAAGTAGCTGCTTTTTTCAAACGAACAGTTAAATCAACTACCGATACATCAGCAACTGGAACACGGAACGACATACCTGTTAGTTTACCTTTCAAAGCAGGGATAACCAAAGCAACAGCTTTAGCAGCACCTGTTGATGAAGGGATAATGTTTTGATATGCACCACGTCCACCTCTCCAATCTTTAGCCGAAGGGCCATCTACTGTTTTTTGAGTTGCAGTTACAGCGTGTATTGTACTCATCAAACCTTCTTCTATACCAAATTTATCATTCAATATTTTAGCAATAGGTGCCAAACAGTTGGTAGTACATGATGCGTTTGATACGATATGTTGGTCGGCTTTAAGTTCTTTATGATTTACACCCATCACAAAAGTAGGGGTATCATCTTTTGCAGGAGCACTCATTACTACCTTTTTCGCGCCAGCATCAATATGCTTTTGTGCCGCTTCTTGAGTAAGGAATAAGCCAGTTGATTCAATAATAACTTCTGCACCTATTTCGTTCCACTTTAAGTTAGCAGGGTCTTTTTCGGCAGTTACACGAATAGTTTTACCGTTTACAACCAAATGTCCGCCTTCAACAGCAATAGTGCCCTTAAACTGACCATGAGTAGAGTCGTAACGCAACATATAAGCCATATAATCAGGCTCAACAAGGTCGTTAATACCTACCACTTCAACATCTGGTCTTTCAATTGCTGCTCTAAAAGCTAAGCGTCCAATACGGCCAAAACCGTTAATTCCTATTTTCATAGTTTTGTTTAATTTTTATTTAAATAGTACGTTAATAAATTATTTATAGGTTCTTTAATCACATTAGTTATGATAAGGTTGGTATCAGATGCAGCCTCAAGCAGGTAATCTTCAAAATTTGCAGCTACCGTGCCTACAAAATGTATCGGGGCATCTGGGTGTTGTTGGCGCAAAGGTAATAAATAAGTATTTATTAGTTTTTTAAATCCATCTATTACAATGCTTTTGATATAAGCATGACCTTTGTTATCGACATAAAAATCAGCAAATGAGCTTAAGAAAACGGCGGGCTGTTTTTGTCGATAAATTTTCTCGAGCAAGTTTTTACGATCCAATTCGTACCGATGTTCAAACTTTTTCCGCAAATCACTTGGTAGGGTTTCGTGCATAAAATCTTTTAGCAATTGCCGCCCCAGCCATGCACCCGAACCCTCATCGGCAAGTATATAGCCCAAGCCATAGTTGTTAGGTTTTACTTTTTTACCATCGTACCATGCTGCATTAGAGCCACTGCCACATATACATACAATGCCCGATTCGTTTTTGCAACAAGCAATTGCCGCCGCATCAATATCGTGCTCAACGGTTATTTTACCAAATTTGAAAAACGAAGAGAAGGCATTATGAACAACATTCTTCAAATCGTTTGAGAACGAGCCTGCACCATAAAAATAAATACGCTTTATTTCTTCGGCATGATGTATAAGATTAATGTTTTTATTGAGCAGTTGAACGATGTGCTTCTCGTCGTTAAAATAAGGGTTGATGCCCGTAGTTTTAAAAGAGGATATAATATTCCCTTTATCGGCTAAACGCCATTCGGCATAGTTTGATCCACTATATACAACTGCAATCATTAATTTATATTGATAATATATCAGCCATCTCCATTAAATCTTCTTCTAACTTAAATTGATGTTGAGTGAGGGCTTCTTCCAAACTCGTTATTTTGATATGATTTGCTTGCAAACCTACCATTTTTTGCGATTCGCCACGCAATAGTGCATTTACTGCTGCATAGCCCAATCTGCTACCCAATACCCTGTCAAAAGCCGAAGGGCTACCACCACGTTGCAAGTGCCCTAAGATAGTAACTTTTGTATCGTAAAACTTGATTTCCTTTTGCACTTTGTGGGCAATATCATAAGCACCACCATTTTTATCGCCTTCGGCAACTATTACAATACTCGATGATTTTTTGTTATGCTGACCCGCTTTTAGGTTTTCAATCAACTCGTCTATGGCGGTTGCTTTTTCGGGTAATAATATAGCTTCTGCTCCGCACGATATACCTGCCCTTAAAGCAATAGCTCCCGAATCGCGCCCCATCACCTCAATAAAAAACAATCTATCATGTGCATCGGCAGTATCGCGTATCTTATCAATAGCTTCAATAACGGTATTGGTAGCCGTATCAAACCCTAAAGTATAGGTAGAGCCATACAAATCGTTATCAATAGTACCTGGCACACCCATTACAGCTATATCAGGATATTTTTTTGAGAAACGTAACGCACCTGTAAATGTACCATCGCCACCTATTACTACCAAGGCATCAATACCACGCTCTTTTAAATGCCGATAGGCTGTTTCCATGCCCTCATCCGTACGGAAGGGTAGGCATCTTGCTGTTTTTAATATAGTGCCGCCTAAGTTTAAGATATTGCTTACCGAGCGGGCATCCATATCATACATATCATTCTCAATAAGCCCTTGATAGCCTTTTCGTATGCCTACTATTTTTAAACCATTGTATATTCCGGTGCGTACAACTGCCCTAATACAGGGATTCATCCCCGGAGCATCGCCGCCTGATGTGAGTACTGCAAGTTTTGAAATTTTATGCATCTTTGCGCAACGTTGTTTTAAAACACGAATATAAGTGTATTTTTTACACTATGGAATTTTATTTTATTTTTTTAATTAAAATAAATCAATTATATATTTAAATTGTAAATCTAAAAATTGTTTAGCTTTTGAAAGTTGTAAATTTACCTACATTTAATTCAGTGTTCTCCATCGACTGTGTGATATTCGGTTTTGATGCGGGAGAACTCAAAATATTATTGATTGAACGAAACGAAGAGCCGTATAAGGATTGGCTTGCTTTGCCGGGTTATATGGTGGAGCAGGATGAGGGTATTGATGAGGCTGCCGAAAGAATTTTATACTTACTTACAGGTTTGCGCGATTTGCCCATGCGCCAGTTTCACACCTTTGGCGAAGTAGATAGGCATCCAAAAGGGCGGGTTATTACGGTAGGATATTATGCTTTGATTAGAATTAATGGGCAGAAAGAATTAAAACCTATTACCCCTTATGCGCGTAAAGCTATTTGGCATCCAGTAAATGATTTGCCTCAATTAGCGTTTGACCATACCGAGATTTTTAAATCAGCATTTAGTAAAATACGTCGTAGGTTAAATTATCAACCTATTGCTTTTGATTTGTTGCCCGAGAAATTTACACTCACGCAATTACAACAATTGTATGAAGCGATATTGAGTAAAAAATTGGATAAGCGAAACTTTAGAAAGAAAATGTTGAGTTATGGTATTTTAAAGGAGCTTGACGAAAAGCAAAAAGGCGTATCGTACAGAGCCGCCAAGCTATATAAGTTTGATAGAAGAAAGTACACCAAAATATTCCAAAGCGAGCTAAATCTCTAAAAGTATTTCTTTACAACGTTTAATAATTCGTCGGTTACTTTGCCATTGGTAGCTATCAGTTCGCGGGTGTTGAGCACTTCATCTCCACCTTTAAAGTTGATAACCTTTCCACCTGCTTGTTTCATAATTACTATACCTGCGGCTACATCCCATGCGTTTAGGTTGTATTCGTAATAGGCATCAAAACGCCCACAAGCGGTATAAGCCAAATCAACAGCAGCCGAACCCAATCGGCGCAAACCATGGCAACCACGCATCAATTCGGCAAATAACCCTATATAAGCAGGCTGATTATCAAACTCATAATATGGGAAACCTGTGGCAATCAAACTTTTGCCAACAGTAGGCGTATTGCTTACTCGTATCACTTCGCCATTTAAGTAGGCAGGAGTATCTTTACAAGCGTAAAAGCATTCATCCAAGTTAATTTCATAAACCACACCCAAAACCAGCTCGTCGTACTCTTTTAAAGCTATACTTACCGAATATACAGGCAAGCCGTGTATAAAATTGGTAGTGCCATCCAAAGGGTCTATTATCCAATTGTAGCGGTCGGCAATTGTAGTGCTTGTTTGCTCTTCGGTAATGAAGCCAGCTTCGGGCAATATTTTTTCGAGATTACTGACAATTATTTTCTCGGCAGTTTTATCAACGTATGATACTAAATCATTCAGCCCCTTATATTCAATTTTATCAGCATTAAAACTTTTGCGCTCTTGCCTGATAAAAGCTCCTGCTTCTTTTGAAATTTCAATTACTTGTTGGGTTAGTTTTTCGAGATGCATGGCGTAATGATAAACTAAATGAAAATATTTTATGAACAAAGTAACTTGCAAAAAACAAGCTTAATGCAGCAATGATACGAGCTATAACTGGTTTGATACCAAACCCTTCGATAAATAAATTGAGTAGGAGGAGATTTGCCATAAAACCCAATATAGCTACTGATATAAAACGGAAGAATTGTTTAGATGATTTTAGCTTCGACTCGTTGAATACCATGTACTTAGTCATCAAAAAATTGACAACTACCCCCATAAAAAATGATATAGATAGGGCTAAGCTATGGTTAAGAATAGTGTAGGAAAATACTTGATAGGTGGGTTGAGTAAATACCTTTTTATATAGTAAATTGAAAATAAAAATATCAACCAAAAAACCAGCACCTGCCGATAGGATAAATCTGAAAACTTGATTTTTTATTAGTTTGTGTGCCAAAAAATTATTTACCATTCGTTTCAAGTGCCTGCCGCTTAGATTTATTTAATGCCATCGCTATCATTATACTACCGCCTACAATCAGCACTACTGAAATCAACTCGGCTTGGGTAAACTCTAAACTTCCAATTTTATATTTTGTATTAACTCTTATTAGCTCGATAAAAAAACGTTCAATACCTGCCAATATCATATATAAGCCAAACATAATGCCAGGTGCTTTTATTTTATGACGAATGCGCCATAAAAAGTAAAACAACAATATACAAATAATTGATTCATAGAATGATGTGGGATATACCGAAACTTTTAGTTCGGTACAAAACTTACCTACACAATCGGGTATTTTGTCGCCTACTTGGTTCACATTGTGCGGAAATTTGAACGCCCACATCCAATCGGGCATCCAATTTAGCCAATGGGGTTTGGGCGATATATTGTTAATTCCCCAATCGCCATCGCCCGACATTTGGCAACCAACACGACCGATGCCGTATGATAGCATCATCCCCGGGCCGCCAATATCAAGCATGGTAAGGGGTTTGATACCATGTTTGTGAGCTATATACAACACGGCAGCACCTCCGCAAATCAATCCACCATAAAAAGTCAATCCGCTAAAGCCAACCAACATCCCAACAGGGTCGGCTACAAACTCTCCCCAGTTTTCTAAAGCATTAAATACTTTAGCACCTGCAAAACCTGCAATAGCCGCCCAAAGCAATATGCTACCCATCAATTCGTGCGTATGCACAGTTACTTGTTTGGTTATAGGCTGCTCAAGTTGATGCTTTTTCTTGTCGGTATAAGCCCAATACGCAAATACAGCAGCTCCAATAATACCACCAAGCCAATTCCCCCTGAGCGATAAGATAAAGCCTTGAGTATCGTCTAATAATTGATGATAGTTAACAAACGAATCGACCAATTTATAGCCTAATATAAAACCGAATACGCCATTGCTAATTAAATCTTCTATTGATGCTGGTTTGCCAATGGTTACGGTTCGTTGAAACGGATGGATATATCCTAATTGCTCTTTACGTTTAAATTCTTGCGAAAATGCCCAGTATGCACCCAAAAAAGCAAGTGCAACAAAGAAACCAAAGGTTTGGATAGGTAGCGGAATATCAATCCCCGTAAGGTAATTTATAAGTGAACTTATGGTTGGAAACATAGGGCAATAGTATTTTGCAACGAATATAAAGTTAATGCACTAATATTTCTTCGCTTTCGGTAATTTCTACATCACCATCAGCCGAAATAGCCGTTAATGTAATCACTTTCAACTCGTTTACGAGTATAGGGTCGTACTTGGCTTTTACTTTTACATAGTTGCTGGTAAAGCCGTGCATAAAGCCATCTTTAATATCTCCTTCAAACAAAACCTTGTCTGCTTTGCCCAATTGCGTTTCGTAAAATGCTCTGCGCTTTTTATCCGATAAGATGTGTAGCATCTTGCTTCTATCGGCACGAGTTGAGCCTGGTACAGGGTTTTCCATCTCGCTGGCAAGGGTATTTTCGCGTTCCGAATAGGTAAAAACGTGTAGGTAAGAAATATCCAGTTCGTTCAAGAAGTTATAGGTATCAATAAAATCTTCGCGTGTTTCGTTAGGGAAGCCTACAATCACATCCACACCAATACAGCAATGCGGCATTAAGGCTTTTATTTTGGCTACTCTATCGGCATATAATTCGCGCTTATAACGCCTGCGCATTAAGCCTAATATTTTGTTACTGCCCGATTGTAGTGGGATGTGAAAATGCGGCATAAAGCGTTTTGAAGTAGCCACAAACTCGATGATTTCGTCAGTCAATAAATTAGGCTCGATAGATGATATTCTAATTCGCTCTATTCCTTCTACCTCGTCTAATGCCTTTACCAAATCAAAAAATTTATCCTCACGCTGCCCATCTCTGATACCAAAATCGCCTAAATTTACACCTGTAAGCACTATTTCTTTTACACCCGATGCTACTATTTCTTTAGCTTGTTCTAATACATTTTCGATGGTATCGCTTCGGCTCGCACCACGAGCCAACGGAATAGTACAAAACGTGCAAGAATAATCACAACCATCTTGCACCTTCAAAAAGGTACGTGTACGATCGCCAAACGAATAAGAAGAAATAAATTGATTAGCCTCCGAAACAGGTTGGTTATAAACCACCGCCTTAGGTTTTTTAGTCAAATCGGTGATATAATCTACTATTTGAAATTTCTCGGCAGCACCCAAAACCATATCTACGCCCGGTATATCGGCTATTTCTTTTGGTTTGAGTTGCGCATAGCACCCTACTATGGTTACATAGGCTTGTGGCGATATTTTAAGAGCTTCTTTTACTACCTTTTTGCATTTTTTATCTGCATTATCGGTAACGGAGCAGGTATTGATTACAAAAACGTCGGGCTTATCAGTAAAATCAACCGTATCAAACCCAGCTTTATTAAAAAGCCGACCGATGGTTGAGGTTTCCGAATAGTTGAGTTTACAACCTAAAGTATAAAAAGCTACTTTTTTATTCATTTCAGGCTGCAAAGATAGGCAATTAAGCTAAAAGCTAAAATATTGAATTGGAAAGTATTGTAAATCTTGCGTTTACAATTCTTCATTCCAACGGTAGCTATTATGTTCTAAACCAATCAAATCTATTATTCGGTTTACCACCGTCATGGCTACATCTTCAATAGTTTTGGGTTTGCTGTAATAGGAGGGGATGGCTGGGCAAATAATTCCGCCGGCTTCTGTTATCGTTGCCATATTGCGGATGTGTATTAAGTTTAGCGGCATATCTCGTGCCACTACTATTAATTTTCTGCGTTCTTTTAAAATAACATCCGCCGCACGTGCAATTAAATCATCCGATGTGCCGCTTGCTATTCGCCCCAAAGTACCCATAGAGCAGGGCACAATAATCATGGTATCAAACCGAGCCGAACCTGATGCAAAAGGAGCCATAAAATCATTTTTAGGATAGATTTTATAGGGGAGATGTTGATAATCATCATTATCCAACTCGAATTGCCACACTTGCTTGGCATTGTCAGACATGACAACAGCTACTTCCTTTATTTGCTCTTCGAGCTGTTGCAATTTATGCAAAAGCAACTGCGCATATATTGCACCACTTGCACCCGTAATGGCAACTACGATTTTTCTTTTTGTCATGATAGACAACAAATTTACGGATTAAATTTTGTGTGACACAAAAAAGGGTCGAATACAAGTACCCGACCCTACATCTACCTATGAAAAACATGCTCTTTGAGAGAGCATAACAAATGTATAAAAACTGTTTTTAATTTTTTAACAATTTGTTGATTTTTTTTAATCGTTTTTCGTAATATTTTTTTCTATCAAAGTTTGGATGATACCATCTACCAGCCCCACGGTAGGTACATAGATGTTTTTGATATTAGCCCACTTCATTACCGACATATAAATTTCGCAAGCTGGGATAATTACATCGGCACGGTCTTGATTGATGCCTAATACATTAATACGGTCTTTCAACGAAAATGAATTGAGATAGCTATACAACGATTTTAGCTTGACGAATGACAATGGATTGCCACTTTTCTCGTCGGATAGTTTGTATAGTTTATTAATATTCCCGCCTGTACCTATGCCACTAAGGGTTTTAAATTGTTTGGTATGCTCACGAATAAAATCGCGCATTTCGCCCCAAGTTTCATCCTTATCCTGATTATCTAAAATGCGTATCGTGCCAATATTAAATGATTTTGATGCCAATAGTTTGCCTTCCGAAAACAATGATAACTCGGTACTGCCACCGCCTACATCAATATAAAGATAGTTTTTACCTGTATCAATGTTTTGCTCGGCATGGTTCGAATAGATTATTCTTGCTTCCTTTTGCCCTGTAATAATCTCGAGGTCGATATCTGCTTGAAATTTTATAGTGCGAACAATGTCTTGCCCGTTTTTTGCTTCGCGCATAGCCGATGTGGCATAGGCTATATAGTCCGTCACCTTATACACATCCATCAAATTGCGAAACGCTATCATTGTTTTAACCAAATCTGCCGCTTTTCGCTCCGAGATGTATTGCTGCAAAAAAGCATCATCGCCCAATCGTAAAGGAACTCTTACCAAGGTAGTTTTCTTAAACGAGGCCGACTCATTATTTTCAATAATATCAGCTATAAGCAACCTTACAGCATTCGAACCAATATCTATTGCAGCGTATCTCAACTTTAATTGTTTTTATATTTTAAATAATTGTATATATCTATTTGTGCTCGGCACGGAATACCACTCTTGGTTTTATGATACTTGTTGGTATTGTTGTTGTTTATTTCGCGGGCTTTACTGTTGTCATCCAGTTGGATGTCAATTATTTGGCGAATTTCTTTTTTTATTTCCTCGTCGTAAATCGGAAAACCTACCTCTACACGATTATCAATATTTCGCGACATAAAATCAGCCGAGGTAAGGTAAATTAACTCGTTGCCTCCGTTGCAAAAAATATGCACACGCGAATGTTCAAGATATTTATCAATAATACTTATCACCTCTATATTTTCGCTATAACCTTTCATGCCAGGTATCAAACAACACATCCCACGCACTATCATTTTTATTTTTACACCAGCATTGCTTGCTTGGTATAGTTTTGCAATCACTTGCTCATCGGCCAAGCTATTCATTTTCAATATCATGTAAGCTGGCTTTTTTGCTTTTGCGTTTTTAATTTCGTTGTCTATCAGTTTATAAATAGCACGACGCGAATCAATAGGCGAAACTATAAGATTTTTAAATCCTTTTGGCAGCGTATTTGTTTTTAATGCTTTAAAAATATCAGCCAATTCGGTAGTTATTCTTTTATCGGCAGTAAATAGGGTATGATCGGCATATAGTTTGGCTGTTTTTTCATTAAAATTCCCTGTTGATAAGCAGGAATAATAAAGAGGTCGGCCTTTTTCTATACGGGTAACTAAGCAAATTTTTGAGTGTACTTTATAGTTATTGATGCCATACAATACGTTTACACCTTCTTCTTCCAGTTTACCGCTATAAGTAATATTGTTTTGCTCATCAAAGCGAGCACGCAGTTCAACCAAACAATTTACCTTCTTGCCGTTTTTGGCGGCATTTATTAAAGCGTGTATCACTCTCGAATTATCAGCCAAGCGATACAAGGCAATACTTATCTCTTTTACTTTTGGGTCGATAGCTGCCTCACGCAAAAAATGGATAACATAATCAAATGATTGATATGGGGTGCTTACCAAAAAATCTTTAGTAGCTATTGTGCCCATTAAACTTTTCCCGAACGATAAACCCTCAACAGTTAAAGGAGCGGTAGGAGCATACTCCAATTCGGCTCTGCCTACATTGGGGAATTTAATAAAATCTTTAAAATTGTGATAACGATTGCCTGGTATCAAGCTTTCGGCATGAAGCCCCATTTTGGTTACCAAGTAGCTCACCATATCCATCGGCATTTCGGTATCGTACAGCAAACGCATAGGCTTACCACGGCGGCGTTTGTGCAAGCTTTTGGTTAACGCGTCAATAAACTTTTCGCTTACTTCTTTATCCAAATCCAATTCGGCATCGCGAGTGAGCTGAATAGAGTAGGCATTGATACTATCATGATCGAATATAAAGAAAATATCCTCTAAGGCATACCTGATAATATCATCTAATAAAATAATGAATTTCAAGTTGTTAGTATCGGGCAGCACCAAAAACCGCGATAGGTTATCAGGTATTTCAATCAAAGCATATCTTGCTTTTTTGCGCTTGGTTAGTTTTACAAAAAAGTAAATTGCTCTATCTTTTAAATCGGGTAGGGGTTTGCTATCATCCAGCATGATAGGCACTAGCGTAGCCAGTAATCGCTCTCTGAAATAGTTTTTCACGAAAGCCCCACGGGTTACGTTCAACTGCTTATCATTCAATATAAATATCTTCTCTTCGGCAAGCTGCTTTACAATTATGTTTTCGTAAAGATTGTTAAACTTACGCTCTTGCTTTACAACTATGTTTTTTATTTGGTTCAATACCTTTTTCGGGTTATAGCCCAATACCTCTTTTGCCTTCTCGTTCAAATTGGCAAGTCGGCTTAGCGTAGCTACCCTCACACGGTAAAACTCGTCAAGATTGGAAGAGAATATAGCCAAAAAACGTATCCTATCTATCAAAGGCACAGTTTCGTCCGACGCTTCTTGCAAAACCCGCTCATTAAAATACAACCAGCTGATTTCTCTATTAATTAAAGGTATTTGTTTAATCTCCATGCCATTTGGCTCAATAAAGCCCCGTTTACAAAACTGCCTATTTATTTGTTAACTTAATATTAACTAAACTTTAAATAGTATCTTTCATTTTCCTTATTTTAATATACAAATTAATACGATAATAAATGCACATAGTTTATCATTCTAACCAAAATGAACATACTTTTGTAAAATAAAAACACACCATCATTATGCCATCGTTTGATATAGTAAGCAAGATAGACGGGCAAACGCTCGATAACGCTATTAATACCGCAAAAAAAGAAATTTTAAATCGTTACGATTTTCACGATTCAAAAAGCACAATAGAGTTGGACAAGAAAACCAATCAAATAACGGTGGTAACCGAGAACGATATGCGCCTTAAAGCTATAAAAGATGCCATCATCAGCCGTATGGTAAAGCAACACATCGACCCCTCGGTGTTGGATGATGGTAAAGAGCAATATGCATCGGGCAATATGATACGCCAAGAAATAAAAATTAAAGAAGGTATTGATAAACCAACCGCATCAAAAATTGTAAAGAAAATAAAAGATAGCGGGCTAAAAGTTCAAGCCTCTATAATGGACGAGCAAGTGCGTGTGCAAGCCAAAAAAATTGACGACCTGCAAGCCGTAATCAGCCTATGCCGAGCAGAAAACTTTGGGCAGCCCTTGCAGTATATCAATATGAGGAATTAATATTTTTTGATTTTTAATGACTAAAAAAACTGAAGATATGTCATCTTCGGTAATCTCTGTTTTCTTCTCCAATGTAAAATTTGATAAATAAAATTTGCGAAACTGAATAGTTGCATTTATATTTGCAACTGATTGGTTTCTTAAATGATTATAAAAAATGAGAAGAGATGTTTTTCAGGCAATAGCCGACCCAACACGACGAGCGATAATTGCACTAATAGCTTTGCAAGCAATGACGCCCAATGCCATAGCCGAGCATTTTGATACCACTCGACAAGCTATTTCTAAACACCTGCGCATACTGGCAGAGTGCAAGTTGATAACGCAAGAGCAGCAAGGGCGAGAAATTTATTATCAGCTCGAAATAAAAAAAATGAAAGAGATAGACCAATGGATAGAGCAGTTTAGGAAAATTTGGGAAAACCGATTTACCCAATTAGACGAAGTATTATTAACCATCAAAAACATAAAAAATGAAAAATGATTTACTATTTGATTTTACCGTTGATAAGGCAAAGCAAACGGTATTTGTGACCAGAGAATTTGCTGCCAAGCTTTCGCTAGTTTGGGATGCGTTTACTAAGCAAGAAATTTTGGATCAATGGTGGGCACCAAAACCTTGGCTATCAAAAACAAAGGTGATGAATTTTGAAGTTGGCGGGCGTCGCTTTTATGCTATGGTAAGCCCCGAAGGTGCAGAACATTGGTCGGTTCAAAAATATACGTCTATCAGCCCCAAAACTAATTTTAAAATGCTGAATGCCTTTGCAGATGCCGACGAAAACCCTCAATTGCCAGGCTCTGATTGGAATTTCGATTTCAGCGAGCAAAACGGTATTACAAAAGTGAATATTACTATCTATAACCAATCGCTTGAACGTATGGAGCGAATGATTGAAATGGGTTTCCAAGGCGGATTTACCATGACCTTAAACTACTTGGTAGAGCTATTGGCTACTTTATCGCAACAGCAGTAATCTAATAAATGGATTAACAAAAGAGGTCGCTCCTATTTTTAGGGCGACCTCATAACAAACTAAACCAACAATGATTATTTGATAGCTATTTCTCTTGATTGAATTTTAGCTTCTTCTTTTTTAGCCACATTAAGTTTTAATACACCATCGGTGTATTCGGCATTAATTTTGGCATGGTCGGCACTATCAGGCAAAGTAAACGTTCTTACAAATGAGTTGTAGCTATACTCGCGTTTGGTGTATTTTTTAGATTCGTCTGTTTTTTCTACTTTCTTCTCAGCCGAAACGCTTAATACATTTTTGTCGAGATTGATTTTAAAATCTTCTTTCTTTAAGCCTGGTGCTGCTAGCTCGATATGAAATTCGTTTTCATTCTCAGCTATATTCACAGCTGGTACTTTGTTTACAAATCTATCGCTCAATAGCTGGTCGTTTAGTATCGAATCAAATACATCACTAAACCAAGGGCTTACTACATTTTTGTGTCCGTTGTTAAATTTTACGAGTGTCATTTTTATATCCTCCGAGTTTTTATTTTGTTTGTTTTATTAACTTCGTTCGGGATAAATCAACAGTTGTACCAAGTAGCAAAAAGTAATAAAAATAGACATTTTGTCTGCTTGATTTAGATTTTAAATGACATAATGACGCAATATGAGTGAAAAAATATCAGATTTTAAGTTTAAAACTCCAGTAGCCATCCGTTTTGCGGATATTGATGCCTTGGGTCATGTGAATAATGCGATATACCTCACTTATTTTGAAGTAGCACGAATAAGCTATTGGCGAGAAATATTACAATGGGATTGGAACAAAACAGGGATAATACTTGGGCGTGCCGAAGTCAATTACCTAAAACCTATTACGCTGCACGATAAAATTGAGTGCTATGTACGCACCAGCCGTATTGGGAATAGCAGTTTTGATGTGTCGTATATTATCGTTAAACACACCGAAAATGGTGAAGAAATATGCACTACCGGCAAAACGGTATGTATTAGCTATGATTATAAGAGCAGCCAATCAGTAAAAATACCTGCTGACGAGCGCGCCCGTATGATTGCTTACGACGAGCCACATTTGATTATGAATTAGGAGTGGGCAGAGGGCGAGTTTAATCAACAAGTTCTCTTAAATCGACAGGAACAACACGAGATATGCCCTGTTCAACCATTGTTACTCCATAAATCACATCGGTACTGGCAATGGTGCGCTTATTGTGCGATACAATGATGAATTGCGAATCGTTTGAAAACTCGCGTATAATATTATTAAATTTATCAATATTGGTATCATCCAATGGGGCATCTACCTCATCAAAAATACAGAAAGGGGCAGGCTTTAATAGGTATAGCGAAAACAAGATAGCCGTAGCCGTCAACGTTTTTTCGCCACCCGAGAGTTGATTAATTGATAGCGGTCGTTTGCCTTTTGGACGAGCTATAATATCAATATCCGATTCTAATGGGTTTTCTGGGTCGATGAGTAGCAAATCGCACGAGTCTTCGTCATTAAACAACGAGCGAAATACTTTTATAAAATTCTCCCGCACGTTGATAAATGCCTGCATAAATTTCTCTCGTGCGGTATCATCTATCTCTTGTATGGTAGCCAGTAGCGATGCTTTTGCTTCGCTTAAATCCTTTTTCTGTGTTTGAATAAATTCGTATCGTTGGTTCATTTCGGCAAAGGCTTCAAGTGCTAACGGGTTGATAGGACCAAAATCATCCAACTGTCTTTTTAGCTTGTCGGTTCTCTCACGCAAATCTACTTCGTTTTCATTTTCGGGCGGAGTAGCATCCAACAGTTCATTAATATCAATATTAAACTCTACCGAAAGGCGTTCTTTTAAAGCATTAAGCTCCAGTTTTAAGTTGTTTTTTTGATCTTTTAACTCATTTTCTATTACTTCGGCTTGTTCTTTTTTTCTTCTTAGTAAAGTAATATCATTTTCGGTTTCGTTTATTTTGCCACGCCAAGTATAATGCTCCTGCTCGGCTTGTTGAGTAGCTTTTTCAAGTTCCTCTTTTTGGTTATACATCTCCAGCAAATCATCATCAGAATGTTCTGATAAAGCCAAATTCTCATTAATAGCCTGTTTTACTTTTACTAACTCGGCATTATTGAGGGCTATTCGGCTTTCTAAGTTCTCTTTCTGACTTTCGCGATAATCCATATCCTTTATCAGCCCCGATACTTTATTTTGCTGCTGATGGAAGCGGATATTTTCTTGATTATAGGTGTTTGATTGCACGGATATATACTCCGTCAACTCATTAAAAGCCTCTTGCTTTACATTCAATAAATCACTCTGAATTTGCTTTTGTGTTTTTAGCTCGGCTAATTCGGGTTGAGTTTTCAATAACTCATCTTTTATACCACTTATCTTTTGGGCAATATCTGCTTTTCGGTTCTGACTGTTTTCAATAAATGCTTGATACTGTTCTTGCCGAGTTTTTACAGTTACCAATTCGGTATTAAGTCTATTGATGTCTTGTTGCTGCTTATGTATGCTATCGCCTTTATCAGAGGCTTTTAAGGCTATCAATTTGCTTTGCAATTCTTCTGCTTGCTGCCGCTGATTATTGATTTTATTCTCAACAGATTTTATTTCTTTGGCTAAGCCTTCCAAATTTTTAGCCCTGCCTATACGCTTCCCTTCAAACAAACCTACCGAGCCGCCCGCCATGGTAAGTTTCGATTTATTGAACTTACCGCTTTTGCTTATCAACACCACATCGCCATGTAGCAACGCATTATTCAAATCATTTTCGGTACCATCGTTCACTAAGTAAACATCCTTTAATAGATGATTACACAGGTTTTGATAACGTGCTTCCACCTCAACCACACTCAATGCAGGCACGGCAATGTTTTCTAACCCATTTGAAGTATTTGATGTAGATAGCTCCGTTTCGTAATTATTAAGGATAAAAAACTGTGCCCGCCCTTGTGCCGCACTGCTCAATAAGTTGATTGCTGCAATAGCTTCATCGTATGTTTCAACCACGTAATAGTTCATCAAAGGCTCAAGGTAGTTTTCAATGGCTATCCTGTATTCTTCTTGACAAAACAATATATCGCTAAAAAGAGGGGCATTTTTAGCCCAGCCCGAAGTTTTTTTCAAGAAACGGATAGATTCGGGGAAGCCTTCCAAATTATCAACCATACTTTTGGTTAGGTTGTATTCGTTTTGTTTGGCATCTAGCTTACGGCTTTCTTTTACAATGCTTTCCTTTATACTTTCGGTTTCGGCCTCGGTATTTTTTATCTGCGCTTTTAGTTGATTTTCAAACTCAACGGCTACTTGCAACTCTTTCTCCATCGTTTCCAAACGATATTGCAATTCGGTAACCGCTTGGTTAAAATGCGAAAGCTCTACTTGCTTATTACTCGCATCTTCAATATTTCTCAAGCTTTCTTGTTCTAAAGCCTGCTGTTGAATTTGTAATATTTCGAGGTTTTTCTCTGCCTTGTATATTTTATTCTGAAGGTCGTTGTTGATAGTGGTTAGTTCGGTCAACGCTGCACGTGCCGAACCCTGTTGCCCCCTAAGCTCCTCCACAGCCTGCTTAAGGTCGTTTACCAATACTTGAACGGTGTTTAAATTTTCATCTTCTTGTGCTTTCTCCTCAGCTAGTCGTTTTATATTGTATAAAACATGGTTTAGTTGGTTGCGGTCGCGTTCCAACTCTTCCGATAATCGCGCTTCTTTATCTTGCTGATATTTAAGTTGTTCGTTTTTTATCTTCTTCTCATTTTCGTAGGCACGTATTTTCGCAACAAACTCGTTGGTCGCTTTTTGCTGTGTAGCGAGGTTTTTTTCTCTGGTTAAGCTATCTGCTTTTTGCTGTTGCAAAGCGGCTTCTAAAGCATCCATTTGGGTTGTTATCCCCAATTTTTCATCCTGTTGCTTTTGCTCTTGTGCATCAATTTTATTTAACGATTCGCTGAACGATACAATCTTGAACGATGCCAGCATTATACTCAAGGCTTTGTATTGCTCTTTAAGTTTATAATAGCGTTCGGTTTTTTTAGCTTGATTTTCGAGCGTTTTTAAGTTTTTTTCTATCTCTGCAAGTAAATCCTCCACCCGCTCCAAATCAGCTTCGGTATCTTTTAGCTTATTAAAGGTTTGTTTTTTGCGAAGTTTATATTTTGATATACCCGATGCCTCTTCAAATAAATTACGCCTCGAACCCTCTTTGTTGGCGATAATTTCGTCAATCATTTTCAGTTCAATAATAGAGTAGGAGTCGGCACCAATACCAGTATCCAAAAACAGGTCGGTAATATCTTTCAACCTACATTGCACATCATTGAGGCGGTATTCGCTATCGCCAGCACGATACAATTTTCGGGTAATGGTTACTTGCGAATATGCTGTGGGGAGTATATTTTTTGTATTGTCAAACGTAAGCGAAACTTCGGCAAGGTTGGCAGCTTTACGACTTTTTGAACCATTGAAGATAATATTCTCCATCTTCTCGGAGCGGAGCATACGTGTACTTTGCTCGCCAAGCACCCAGCGTATAGCATCCACCACGTTTGATTTTCCGCAACCATTGGGCCCAACAATAGCTGTAACGCCCTCGTTGAAATTTATAGTTACCTTATCGCCAAAGCTTTTAAAGCCTTTAATCTCTAACTTACTAAGCTGCATATCTGTTGTAAGTGGTAGGTTATAGATAGAAGGGCGATAATTATAAAACAATCATCACCGCATCATTCACAACCCATCACTATATCATTATTTCTCCTTTTAAGTAAGTAATGGCATTGCCACTCATTAATACCCTGTCGCCTTTGTTTTCGCACCAAAGTTCGCCTTTTCTTGCTGATAGCTGGTAGGCGTGAAGTTTATCTTTACCCAATTTATTTGCCCAGTAGGGTATCAAATTGCAATGCGCCGAGCCTGTAACGGGGTCTTCGGGTATTCCTGCCCCAGGTGCAAAAAAGCGCGATACAAAATCAACATCCTTGCCTGCTGCCGTAACAACTATGCCCACGGTATCTAATTTTGATAATGCGAAGAAATCGGGGGCAAGTTCTAATATATCATTCTCAGTTTCGTAAACCACAAAATAATCCCTCGAACGATAAATAGCAACGGGTGTTTTATCGCCCAATGCTTCTACCAAACCTATCGGGGGCTCAATAGGAATAGGAGGGCGCGATGGGAAATCCATAGTATATTTATCGCCATCTTTTTTTACGGTTAAAACTCCAGCTTTAACAGTTTCAAAATTTATCATATCGCCTTTGTACCCTAGCTCTGTAAAAATAACGTGTGCCGAAGCCAATGTTGCGTGCCCGCACAAATCGATTTCAAACTCGGGCGTAAACCATCGTAATTTAAAACCATCGCCCTGTTTTACAAAAAAGGCTGTTTCGGCCAAATTGTTTTCAATGGCGATTTTTTGCATGGTTTCATCACTTAGCCACTCATCTAACGGACAAATAGCAGCAGGATTACCACCAAACAGGCGATTGGTAAAAGCATCAACTTGATAAATAGGGATTTTCATGAGCGCAAATTTAAGGCTCTAATATAGCAGTAAGTTATAGAAACAAAAAAGCCTTCCGAGTGGGAAGGCTTAATTTTTTTTAACCTAAATATGATTTGAGGATTTTACTTCTCGACGTATGTCTTAATCGTTGAAGTGCTTTGTCTTTTATTTGACGCACACGTTCACGGGTTAGATTAAATTTCTCGCCTATTTCTTCTAATGATAGGGGATGATTTGTACCTAAACCGAAGAATAGCACGATGATTTCGCGCTCACGCTCGGTAAGTGTTGATAACGAACGTTTAATTTCTTCTGACAACGACTCGTTAATCAATATAGAGTCGGTATTGGGTTCTTGATTTTCTAATACATCAAGCAAAGTGTTTTCTTCGCCTTGCACAAAAGGAGCATCCATTGATACGTGCCTACCCGAATTACTTAATGTATCAGATATTTTATCAACAGTAGTTTCGAGCATATCAGCCAACTCTTCTGGCGAAGGCTCACGCTCGTACTCTTGCTCTAATTTTGAAAATGCTTTACTGATTTTGCTTAACGAACCAACTTGGTTTAATGGCAAACGCACAATACGAGATTGCTCGGCAATAGCTTGTAATATAGATTGACGAATCCACCAAACGGCATAAGATATAAACTTAAAGCCCTTGGTTTCGTCAAAGCGTTTAGCCGCTTTTATCAAACCTAGATTGCCTTCATTAATCAAATCTCCAAGTGTAAGCCCTTGATTTTGATACTGTTTTGCTACCGATACTACAAATCGAAGATTGGTTTTAGTCAACCTTTCTAACGCCGCTTGATCTCCTTCTCTAATCTTTTGCGCCAAGATTACTTCTTCTTCGGCTGTGATTAAGTCAACTTTACCAATTTCGTGAAGATATTTATCAAGCGATTGCGATTCGCGATTGGTAATAGATTGGGTTATTTTGAGTTGTCTCATTTATGAATATTACCTCAATTCTTGATTTTAGAATTGAACGTGCAAAGGTATAAAATTGTTGTTAAATAACTGCAACAGATTGAATATTTACATTCAAATTAAGTTTTTTGATTTTATTGCGACTTAATATTAAATTTTATTAGGTACACTCAAATATAAACAAAAAAATAATTGATATTGTTTGTTGAATTTTCAAAAAAAACACAACTATCAATTAGTTTTTAAAACTCGTTTTTGTGTTATATTAATAATAGTATTTAATATATTGATTATCATTTAATTAAAATAAATTATCTAAAATATAACTTTATAATTATTACAAACTGTTTATTTTATTTTAATCCCATCAAAGGTTTATTCGCAAAATATTACCATCTTTAGCTATGTTGGTAGCAGGCAATCCCTCATTATCTACCACCCGTACGCTAATTTTTTAAACACATGAATTCTAAAATCACCGCAATAGGGGTTTATGCTCCATCTAAAATAGTTACTAACGAGTATTTTGAAAAAATAATTGAAACAAATAACGAGTGGATTATTTCGCGTACAGGAATAAAAGAGCGTAGGTTTTCGGCTCCTGACGAATATACAAGCGATATGTGTATCAAAGCCGTTCAGAATTTATTAGCCGAAAATCCTTCCATATCTTTAAATGGTGTCGATTTTATTTTGGTGGGTACTACTACAGCCGATCAGATTATGCCTAATATGGCAAGTCAAGTACAAAACTTCTTTGGTTTGCAAAATACAGGTTGTCTTGATTTGATGGCGGCCTGCGCTGGTTTTGTATATGGTTTGGTATTAGCTAAAGGGATGATTGCCGCTGGTACGCATAAAAAGATATTGGTTTTGGGTGCAGAAACATTATCCAAGTTTACTGATTTTACTGATAGAACCTCGTGTATTTTATTTGGCGATGGGGCAGGAGTAGCACTCGTTGAACCTTCGGAACAACCTAAATTACTCAATGCCATAACGGGTACAGATGGTAGCCATGGTAAAGATTTATACCTTTCGCAGCACGTATCTATTATTAATGGCGAAGCTATTGATGCCAATGGCAAAATACATCAAAATGGTAAAGTAGTATTCAAATGGGCTATACAAACCATCAGCACCAAAGCGGGAGAATTGCTTGCCAAAAACCAAATGACTTTAGAACAATTGGATTGGATAATACTGCATAGTGCCAATTTGAGAATTATTGAAGCCGTTGCCGCCGAGTTGAACTACCCCATGGATAAAATGCTTACCAGTATTGAGCTGTATGGCAATACCTCATCGGCATCTATACCACTTGCTTGGGATTTGGCTCGCAAAGCGGGCAAAATAAAACCAGGTAACAAAATATTGCTATTAGGCTTTGGTGGTGGCCTCACTTATGCTGGAGTGATAGTAGAAGTATAGTTTATTTATTTGATTACTACTATTAATATAACAACTTCAACTAACCAATATTAACTTAGGTTCAATCAGATTAACCCGATTAAGCAGCGCATTAAAATATACCTATAAATTTGCCCAATTCTTCTTCGCGCTCTTTTAACCAAAAAAGTGTCATGCTTACTTTTTGCGGTAGCTTTTTCAATTCAATTAAAGCAATATTCATGTTTACGCCTCGTACCGACGAAAGAGGCTCAATAGCTATGCCAAGCCCGGCTTCTACTAGCCGTATAACACCTATTGCATGAGCCGATTCGTGTGCTATGTTGGGTTTAAATCCATATCCTTGAAATATTTGTAAAATGGTTTCGATATAGCCAATACCAGTAGAAAACTGAGATAAAATAAACTTTTCGTTTTTTAATACGGATAAGTCGGTATGCTTATTTTTTATGAAAGGATGGTTTTTAGGCAATATTAATACAAAGTTTTCTTGGTATAATGTTTTTGAGTTTACTTCGGATGGAAGTAAAATATTAGGGGCAATACCAATGTCGGTTTTTCTTGTCATCAGCATTTCCAGTTGTTCCAAATTTGATGTTTCCTGAATAGTTGTTTTCAAATCGGGCCAATTGTGTTTTAGTTTAACTAAAAAATCGGGCACTACCGTATTCATTGCCGAACTCGAATGAGTAATTTTTATTTCGCCAGCTTCTCCATTTTGTAATTGTTGGGTATGGGTAATTGTTTTGTTTAAGTCTTGTAAAATTCTGTTTATTTCCTTTCTGAAAAATATCCCCGCAGGGGTTAGTGTAACAGCTCTATTGGTTCTATTAAACAACAAAGCACCTATCTCATTCTCCAATTGTTGAATCTGTTTACTCAAAGCAGGTTGAACGATATTTATTTGCTCGGCAGCTTTTCTATAATTCAGTGTTTCGCATAAAATTAAAAAGTTTTTTAACTGTTGAATATCCATATCAATAAAAATAAGTTATTATATAATCAAAAATAAGTATTTTATATTATTGATGAAATAGTATTGATTTGCATCATGAATTCAAAGAAAATAATGAAGGCAGCCTTAATTCTTATTGATATACAAAAGGGGTTTGGCAATATCAAATATTGGGGAGGCGAACGAAACAATTCAGATGCAGAACTACGTGCAAGTGAGCTTTTAAACATTTGGCGCGAAATCAAACTTCCTATATTTCATATTCAACATTGCTCCACCAATCCAGCATCTATGCTGCACGAAAGTAATCAAGGAAATGCTTTTCATGATTTGGTATTACCAATAAAGGGCGAGCCAATTATAAAGAAAAAGGTAAATAATGCATTTATCGGGACAGATTTGCAGTCGCAGTTGGATAATGCCCAAATAACCACCTTGGTGATAGTAGGCTTAACTACAGACCATTGCATTTCTACAACAACCCGAATGGCTGGGAATTTTGGGTATGAGGTTTATCTCGTAGCAGATGCAACCGCCACATTCAATAAAACAGGTATTGATGGGCAAAAGTACTCAGCCCAACTTATTCACGAAATAGCCTTAGCAAGTTTAAATAATGAATTTGCAACGGTTGTAACGTCCGATTTTATAAAGCAAAGTATCAATCAGCATTAACTACAAAAATCAATAAATGCTACATAGCCACAGCATCCCCCAAAAAGGGGGATATATATATTTACACCTACAAGCTAAAGAAAAAAATAAATTTCTTGCTGAGAATGCTATAAGAGATCTCGAAGCGGGCAGAGATATGAATCACGAATAACTTTTTATTTTAAATATTATTTACACTTATTCAATTTTATGAACGAAGCCAAACAACAACTGATTATTGCTGAACAAAAAGCCAAAACATTATTCAATACTGTGGAGCAGCTAGGATTAATAAGCCCTAGTAAATGGGAAAGCGAACTTAGTGCCGAGATAGTTGAACTAGCAAAGGATAAGTTTGGGATAGAAAACTATTGGCATAAAAAGATTGTACGCTCGGGCGAAAACACGCTGCATCCATATAATGGCAATCCGCCTGATAGGATGATACAACAGGACGATATTGTGTTTTTAGATTTCGGGCCAATAGTAAATGGCTGGGAGTCCGATTTGGGGCGAACTTATGTACTTGGCAACGACCCTTTGAAATTGAAACTAAAAAAAGATGTAGAAGATGCTTGGTACGAAGCCGAAACTTGGTATATGAAGCAAAGTAAGCTTACCGGTGCCGAGTATTATGACTATGCTTGTCGGCTTGCGAAAAAATATGGCTGGGAGTTTGGAGGAGAAATAGCGGGACATATAATAGGGCATTATCCGCACGAACAGTTAGCACCTGATGATTTGGGTTTAGATGTTCATCCTGATAACCATAGCGATATATTTCAACTAGATAAAAATGGCAACAAACGTGCATGGATTTTAGAAATACAGTTTATTGATAGGGTAAACAATATTGGGGGCTTTTTTGAACAATTGCTACTCACTAGTTTCCATTAACCAAACAGTGGGGATGCTTTATAAAAGCGATATCATACTGGAGTAGCATAAATCTTTATAGCCATGCACTACTGTAAATAGTGTATGTAATACCGTATGTGGCATAATAAAAATAGCCCGTAAGTTTTGGCTTACAGGCTATTAGTCGATTTTAATGTACTCAGAGCGGGAATCGAACCCGCACTCCTTTAACGGGAACAGGATTTTAAGTCCTGCGTGTCTACCAGTTCCACCATCTGAGCAGGTGATTACCTTTTAACAATAAATCCCTTCTTTTGAATGGAAGGGATTAGAGCGAAAGACGAGATTCGAACTCGCGACCCCGACCTTGGCAAGGTCGTGCTCTACCAACTGAGCTACTTTCGCATTTTTTTATTTTCAAACACCTTATCGATGCTTTCCACAACTTTTTGAGCTTGCCTCTGCGTTTGTGGAGTGCAAATATAGACAGAAAAGGCTATTCTGCAAACAGGATTTTAATTTTTTTTAATATTTTTTATAAGTCGCTGTTTTTCAAAACATCAGCAATAAGGTCATTTTCATATCCACGACTCAAAGCATACTGATGGAGTTTGTATTTGCGTTTATACGCATCTTTTTCGTTGATGAGGGCTGCCTTTTTTTCTACTATTTTGTTCAGCATCGCCCAATAATCATCACCATCAATACTATTGAGTGCCTTTTTTATCAACGCATCTGATACCCGTTTCAGCTTTAAACCCTGCTTTATTTTATTCTTCCCCCAACCTTTTTGGTTAAATTTCCCCCTCGCATAGGCATAGGCAAAGCGTTCTTCGTTCAAAAAATTGCCAGCTATCAATTCAACTATCACGTTTTCAATCGCATTAGGATAAAGCCCCCATTCGTATAGTTTATTGCGCACTTCTTGCTGCGATCGCTCTTGATAAGCACAAAAATGCTCGGCTTTGGCAAGGGCTACTTTTTCGTCGGTTATCTTCGTTGCTTTTTGTTTATCCATTCCGCATCAAAATTCGTTAAAAATTCTTCTATTGACAGAAATATAAGCAAATTCGTACCATGCTTAGCAACCATTATTCTATATCCGATATAAAACAAATACTAAACGCAGGTGGGCATATAGCCAAAGAGCACACCATCAGCGTTTTACTAACTGATAGCAGGCGTATGAGCAATGCTGCCGAATGTTTGTTTTTTGCAATAAACGGAAGGCGTAATGGGCACGAGTTTATAGCCGAAGCCTATGAAGCAGGTGTGCGCAATTTTGTGGTAACCCAATTGCCCAGCGCAACCATGCCCGGTGCTAATTTTTTGTTGGTAGATGATGTTTTGCACGCGCTGCAAAGTTTAGCTGCCTATCATCGTCATCAGTTCAATTTAGAGGTAATAGGCGTTACGGGCAGTAATGGGAAAACTATTGTTAAAGAGTGGTTGTATCAATTAATGTCTGTTGATAAAAAGGTGGTGCATAATCCCAAAAGTTATAATTCACAAATAGGCGTGCCACTATCAGTATGGCAAATAACCGAAAAAGACGAGTTGGGTATTTTCGAGGCGGGCATATCTACCACAAACGAAATGGATAAGTTGGAGCGCATGATCAAACCCACTATCGGCGTATTAACGCATATCGGCACAGCACACGACGAGGGCTTTAAAAATAAACAAGAAAAAATACACGAAAAGCTACAACTATTTAAACATTGTAAGCTACTGATACATAATTATGAATTGCTGGCAAACTTTAAGCACGAAATTACAGCAAAGCAATGTTTTACTTGGAGCAAAAAGCACCACGAAGCTCATCTTTATATTTCATCAGAAAAATACACCGCAACCAAAGTGTATTTAACAGCGCTATACAATGGCGAAGAAATAGCATGTATTGTTCCGTTTACAGATGATGCTTCGGTAGAGAACGTTATTGTATGTTGGGCTACTATGCTGGCATTGGGCTATAATGCCGCCGAGGCAAGCGAGCGCATTGCGCATTTAATACCGGTGAGTATGCGTTTGGAGTTGAAAAATGGCATCAACAATTGCTCGGTTATTGATGATACTTATAATTCGGATGTGCAATCATTAGAAATTGCCTTGAATTTTTTAAACCAGCAAAATCAGCACCCAAAACGTACGCTTATCCTTTCAGATATATTTCAATCGGGTTTAGAACAGGAAACTTTGTACCGCCAAGTAGCCGAAATGCTTAAAACCAAAAAGATTGATAAATTTATTGGGATAGGAGAAGCCATATCTACCCATAAAAATAGCTTTGATATAGCCGAAAAGTATTTTTATGCCACTACTACCGATTTTCTTAGCCATATTAATGAGCTAAGTTTTGATAACGAAACCATTTTGATAAAAGGAGCTCGGAGTTTTGAATTTGAGCGCATCAGTGGGGCATTAAGCCTCAAGGCACACGAAACCGTGATGGAGATAAACCTGAATGCCTTGTTGAATAATTTGAATTATTATAAATCGAAACTAAAACCAGGGGTAAAATTAATGGCAATGGTAAAAGCGTTTTCGTATGGTAGTGGAACGTTTGAAGTAGCCAATATATTACAATACAATAAGGTTGATTATTTGGCGGTGGCTTATACCGATGAAGGGGTAGCTTTGCGCAAGGCAGGTATCAAACTCCCGATAACGGTGCTAAACCCCGAAGTTACGGCGTTTGATAAATTGATAAAATATCAACTCGAACCCGAAATATTTAGCTTCAATATATTAGCCGTGTTTACGCAATATCTGCAATCGCATCACCTCAAACATTATCCTATACATCTAAAAATAGATACGGGTATGCACCGCTTAGGGTTCGAAAACTTCGAGATAGCCGCATTGTGCCAGTTGATAAAAGATAACCAGCATATCAAAGTCGAGTCGGTATTTTCACATTTTGCAGCAAGCGAAGCCCCGCAGCACGATGAGTTTACTCGCACACAAATCAGTCGTTTTGAACAAGCATTTAAAACAATTGAGCAAGCATTGGGTTATACAGTTATTAAGCATATTGCCAATACATCGGGCATCACCCGTTGGCAGGCAGCACAGTACGATATGGTGCGATTGGGGATAGGGCTGTATGGTGTAGATGCTGCTATCGAACCTCACTCAACCGAATTGCAACCCATTGCCACATTAAAAACTAGCGTATCGCAAGTGCGCGAGGTGCAAGCCAATGATACCATTGGTTATAACCGAAGTGGCAAACTATTGCAAGCAGGCAAAATAGCTACCGTGCGTATTGGCTATGCCGATGGTTATTGGCGTGCTTTTGGTAATGGAGTAGGGAAGATGCTTGTTAAAGGAAAATTAGCACCTACCGTTGGTAATATATCAATGGATATGTGCGCATTAGATGTAACAGGTATAGATGTACAAGAAGGAGATGAGGTAATTGTATTTAATAGCCAATTGCCAATAGAAGAACTCGCCAAAGCTGTTGGCACTATACCCTACGAAATATTAACAAATGTTTCGCAAAGGGTAAAAAGAGTGTACTTTTACGAGTAAATAAAGTATCGATATGAAAAAGATTTTCGGAGCATTATTGAACTACTTTATTAAAGGTTTAATAGTAGTTGTGCCAGTAGGTGCTGCGTTTTTTTTGATTTATTGGGCAATATCAAAAATAGATAATGCACTTAATTTGAGTGCCAATATCTGGACGGATAGCCAAGGCAAACCCATGTATATACCCGGTTTGGGTATTGTAAATGTGGTAGTGGTTATCATTATTGTAGGTATATTGCTTACCAATGTAGTTACCGACCCTATTAAACGTTGGTTTAACCGATGGATAAACCGCTTGCCCATATTCAAATTCTTGTATTCATCTATTAAAGATTTGACCGAGGCTTTTGTAGGAGAAGAAAAAAAGTTTACCGAGGCCGTTATTGTCGAAATAAATGAATTTGGGCTTAAAAAAATTGGCTTCCTCGTGCAAAAAGATTTAAGTAAATTAAACCTACCTGGCGAAGTAGCTGTTTATTTCCCATTGTCTTATTCGTTTGCTGGTCAGGTAGTTATTATATCGGCCGATAAGGTAAAACCGATAGATAAAAACTCTGCCGATATGATGAAGTTTGTTATATCAGGAGGGGTAAGCGGTTTGGATTAATACCTCATCATTAGCTTTAAACTCAAAACTTTTTCTGAAATTAGCAGCCGATGAAGATAGAATTGTTTATCCCTTGTTTTGTTGACCAGCTATTTCCTGATACCGCTTGGAATACCGTTAAAGTATTAGAAAAAGCCGGATGTACAGTTAATTATAATCCCGAGCAAACTTGTTGTGGGCAACCTGCCTTTAACGCTGGTTTTTGGGACGAAGCTAAAGCAGTGGGTAATAAGTTTTTAAACGGTTTTGCCGAAGATAGCGTTATCATCACCCCTTCGGCATCGTGCACGGGGATGGTAAAAAACTATTATAACGATTTGTTTACCAATACCACCCTGCACAATAAATGCCGAGCAGTGCAAGGCAATATTTATGAGCTTTCTGATTTTTTGGTCAATATTCTTCAGTTCGATTATTTCGGTGCCGAGCTAGAGGGTAGGGCAGTATATCACGATAGCTGTGCGGCATTGCGCGAGTGTAAAATTAAAACCGAACCTCGGCAGTTGCTATCAAAAGTGTTAGGGTTGGAG
Organism: uncultured Mucilaginibacter sp.; assembly: GCA_963422535.1. GTDB lineage: Bacteria > Bacteroidota > Bacteroidia > Sphingobacteriales > Sphingobacteriaceae > Mucilaginibacter. Next base: position 2,971,152 of record OY730227.1, on the reverse strand, counting down.
CTGGTTGATTTGAAAGACAACGAAACCTGTTGCGGCTTTGGCGGTACATTTGCCGTAAAATTTGATGCCATATCAACAGCCATGGCGCAGCAAAAAGTAGATAACGCTTTAGATGCTGGTGCCGATTATATAATATCTACCGATGCCTCATGCCTGCTGCATTTGCAAGGGTATATTGATAAAAATAAGCTGCCCATAAAAACCATTCATTTGGCAGATGTGCTAGCAAATGGCTGGGGAAATGTGTAAAATATACCCAGTTCTATTTCAGCCGATTAAAATCAAACAAAATTTCTTAAATTTGTAAACAAGATAAAGTCACTTAGTAGCTGACTATATAAAGTACTATTTTAAAACATAAATCATAGTTGTAGATGATTAACATTACACTTCCCGATGGCTCCGTTCGTCAGTATGAGAGCGGAATCACTTCTATGCAAATCGCAATGTCGATTTCCGAAGGTTTAGCACGAAACGTATTAGCAGCCGAGGTTGATGGTCAAGTTTGGGACGCAAGTCGCTCTATTGAGCAAGATGCGCACGTTAAACTATTAACATGGAACGATGCAAACGGCAAATCAACCTTTTGGCATTCATCAGCCCACTTAATGGCGGAGGCTTTAGAGGCTTTGTATCCAGGTACAAAATTTGGTATAGGCCCTGCTATCGAAACAGGCTTTTATTACGATGTAGATTTTGGCGACCGTGAGTTTTCTTCGGATGAGTTTAAGCAGATTGAGGATAAAATTATCGAACTGGCTAAAACCAAAAGCGAATACATCAGAAAAGCGGTTTCAAAAGCCGATGCAATTGATTACTTTACCGAAAAAGGCGACGAGTATAAACTCGATTTGATAAAAGACTTGCCCGACGGCTCGATTACTTTTTATACACAAGGTAATTTTACCGATTTGTGCCGTGGGCCTCATATGCCTAATACTGGCTTTGTAAAAGCGGTTAAGCTGATGAGCGTTGCCGGTGCTTACTGGCGTGGCGACGAAACACGCAAGCAGTTGACTCGTATTTATGCGGTTACTTTCCCAAAACAAAGCGAATTGACAGATTATTTGCATCTGATAGAAGAAGCAAAAAAACGCGACCATCGCAAATTGGGTAGGGAGTTGGAGCTTTTTGCCTTTTCCGAAAAAGTAGGCATGGGTTTACCACTATGGTTGCCCAAAGGTGCTGCTTTGCGCGAGCGTTTGGTCAATTTCTTGCAAAAAGCACAAGTAAAATCGGGCTACGAGCAGGTAGTTACGCCACATATTGGGCATAAAAACTTATATGTAACATCAGGACATTATGAAAAATATGGTGCTGATTCGTTCCAACCGATAAAAACACCGCAAGAAGGCGAAGAATTCTTTTTAAAACCGATGAACTGCCCGCACCATTGCGAGATATATAAAACCAAACCACGTTCGTACAAAGATTTACCTGTTCGATATGCCGAGTTTGGCACAGTATATCGTTATGAACAAAGCGGCGAGCTGCACGGATTAACACGTGTGCGTGGCTTTACGCAAGATGATGCACACTTATTTTGCCGCCCAGACCAAGTAAAAGAAGAGTTTAAAAAGGTAATTGATTTGGTGTTGTATGTTTTCGGGGCTTTAGGCTTTGATGATTATATTGCACAAGTATCATTACGCGACCCTGAAAATAAGGCAAAATATATAGGCTCTGACGAAAACTGGGCACTTGCCGAAAGTGCTATTGTAGAAGCAGCCGAAGAAAAAGGCTTGCGTACGGTAGTAGAATTGGGCGAGGCGGCATTTTATGGCCCTAAGCTCGATTTTATGGTAAAAGATGCCTTAGGACGTAAATGGCAATTAGGAACTATCCAGGTTGATTATAACCTGCCCGAGCGTTTTGAATTGGAATATACAGGTAGCGATAATCAAAAACATCGCCCTGTGATGATACATAGAGCTCCGTTTGGCTCGTTAGAGCGTTTTGTAGCTGTATTGATAGAGCATTGCGCAGGCAATTTCCCGCTTTGGTTATCGCCCGAGCAGTTTATTATCCTGCCGATATCCGAAAAATACGAAGAATATGCAAAAAAACTTTCTGATGTATTAAAAGATTCCGATATTTGCGGGCTGATTGACTTTAGGGACGAGAAAATTGGACGTAAAATTCGTGATGCTGAAGTCAAAAAAATACCCTATATGCTGATTGTAGGCGATAAAGAAGCAGCAGAAGGCTTAGTTTCTGTACGCAAACATGGGCAAGGCGATTTGGGCAGCATGACGATTGAAGAGTTTAAACAACAAATAATAAAAGAAATAACCGTATAACTTGGCATTAAACAAACCCAATTTTAACAGAGGACCAAGGCCTCCCTTTAAGAAAAAGGAAGCCGAACATAATATTAATGAGTTTATCAAAGCTCCCGAAGTACGCTTAACTGGCGACAATGTAGAGCAAGGCATCTATAGTTTAAGAGATGCATTGGCTATTGCTCAGGAGCAAGAATTGGATTTAGTTGAAATTTCTCCAAACGCAGTACCTCCTGTTTGTAAGGTGATAGACTATAATAAGTTTATCTACGAGCAGAAAAAGAAACTAAAGGAGATAAAAAATAATGCAAAACAAACGGTAATTAAAGAAATTCGTTTCGGACCAAATACCGATGACCATGATTTTGAATTCAAACTAAAACATGCCATCAAGTTTTTGGAAGCAGGCGAAAAGGTAAGAGCCTACGTGCATTTTAAAGGTCGTGCTATTGTTTATAAAGAACAAGGCGAGATACTTTTATTACGCTTTGCTCAAGCTTTGGAAGATGTAGGTAAGGTAGAGCAGTTGCCAAAGTTAGAAGGTAAACGAATGTTTTTAACCGTTGCATCTAAAGGAGTTAAAAAGTAAATTACAGTTGTAAAGATGAAATAAACTCGAAATTGAAAATTCAAATTTCGATATAAAAATAAAACGTTGAGAAACGTAAATATCTAAAAACAAATAAATAACAGTTATGCCAAAAATGAAAACCAATTCCAGTGCAAAAAAGCGTTTTAAGCTTACTGGAACCGGTAAAATTGCAAGAAAGAACGCATACAAAAGCCACATCTTAACCAAGATGTCAACCAAACGTAAGCGTAACCTTACCCACACCAGTTTAGTATCTGATGCGGATATGGGTAACGTAAAACGTATGCTTTGTATCGGAAAGTAATTAACAAATTTTTAAACCAGGTATTAGAGTTTACAAGCTTCCGAAAGGAACACTCACTACCAAAAAGACAAAAAGATGCCACGTTCAGTTAACGCAGTAGCGTCGAGAAGACGCAGGAAAAAGGTGATGAACCTCGCCAAAGGTTACTATGGTTCACGCAGCAAGGTTTATACCGTTGCAAAAAACACCGTTGAAAAAGGTTTACAATACGCTTATCGCGACCGTAAAACCAAGAAAAGAGAATTTAGAGCTTTATGGATACAACGTATCAATGCAGGTGCTCGTCAACACGGAATTTCTTACTCACAATTAATTGGTAAGTTAGCCGCAAAACAAATCGGATTAAACCGTAAGGTATTAGCTGATTTGGCGATGAACCACCCAGATGCTTTTAAAGCAGTTGTTGATGCTGTAAAATAAACGCAACAATAAAATATCTAAACAGAAAAGACCTGCATTTATGCGGGTCTTTTCTGTTTCAAGTATCCCAAAACCGACCTTCAATTTACATCAAAACCAATAATGATTTGGCATTGATAATCAAATCATCTACATTTGCACCGCTTTAGGTTTCTTTATGCTACTATTTGTATAAAGAATTAAAAGGGAATTGGGTGTAAATCCCGAACTGTCCCGCAGCTGTAAGCTCCATAACCATAGCTCATCAATAGCCACTATTCAGTATTCGGAATGGGAAGGCGAGCAAAAGGGGAGTAAGTCAGAAGACCTGCCAGAGCAAATATTATTCATAGCTTTCGGGGATTGAAGCTTGAATGTGAAACGCCGGCAAATAATTTGTTTCCATTCTAATCTTTCTATTTCTGTATGCTGTGGGATTAAACTCACAACAACATGAAAAAAAATTATGTAAAAATTGCCATAAGCCTAGGGTTTATACAATTTATGTTTGTAAAGGCACACGCTCAAGACCACGCAAAAAATCTTGATACGGTGGTAGTTACAGCTACAAAATCTAAACAAAAATTAGCTGATATTGGTAGAGTAGTTGCCTATATTTCGCCCGAGGACATTAACCGTGCACAAGGTAAAACATTGCCAGAGCTATTAAACACTATCCCTGGTATTATATTTTCGGGTGCGCAAAATGCACCTGGCATAAGTTCGGATGTGTATATCAGAGGCGAAGCTACTGGGAATACATTAATTTTGATTGACGGATTTCCAGTAAACAATCCATCAGCTACAAATAATAGTTACGATTTGAATGCTTTTCCATTAGATCAAATTGACCATATCGAAATATTAAAAGGAAGCGGCTCAACATTGTATGGCTCGGATGCGGTAGCTGGGGTAATCAATATTATTACCAAGCATCCAAAAGGAAAAGGTGTTAAAGCAGGCGTGCAATTGAGCGGTGGCACATATAATACTTTTAAGGAGTCGGCGTATGCAAATGGGAATATCAACAAAACAGGAATTGCGGTCAATTTCTCTAATACTGATTCGAAAGGGTTTCCAGCTGCTACCGATGTTACTGGGACGAATAATTTTAAAAATGATGCTTTTCATCAACGTTCAATAAGTACCAACCTAACCCAGCTTGTTTCTGAAAAAATTACGCTTAATGGTAATTTCCAAACAAGTTATAATGCAGGCGATTTGCCACAAGGAGCTTTTACTGATGATAAAAACTATACCTATCACAACACCTTTTTGTTTGCTGGTGTAGGTGGAAAATTAAAGTTAGACCAAGGAGAATTGAAAGTAAACATCAGTCAAAACAATGTTTGGAATAATTATAATGATGTAGCAGGTACTTATCCTTATTTGCAAAACAATATTGGGCATATTACCAATGGTGAAGCTATTTGGAACTACAATTTAAACAAGTACTTAGAAATTACTAGTGGGCTTGATTTTAAATCATTTAATTCAAACCAATCGGGTACATACGGTACAATTTCGAGCAAAGATGCACATAATGCAATAGCAAGTATTTACAGTTCGTTGCTGTTAAAAGGTAATATATTTAACTTAGAGTTGGGAGGTAGATACAATCACGATAATAAGTATGGTAATAATTTTACCTACACTTTTAACCCGTCTATCTATGTAACCAAACAATTGAAATTATTTACAACCATTGCTTCTGCCTATAAAGCACCTACATTGTATCAATTATTTTCGCCTTATGGCAATATCGGCTTAAAACCCGAAACTACCACATCGTACGAAGCTGGCTTAAGTTGGGATATTATCAGCAATATTTTGAAGTTTAATACTGCATTTTATCAATACAACACCAAAAACATTATTTATTTCAAATCACTAGCAACTGCTCCTTTTGGTATATATAAAAATGGTCAGTCTGAAACAAATAAAGGCTTTGAAAGCGAGTTGAAATTAGATATTCATGCCTTTTCGGCATCAGCATATATTGCTTATGTAGAAGGGAAACTTACTGATGAAAACAGTGTGGCAACCAATTTCTTGATTCGCAGACCTAAACATACATTAGGATTAACAGCTAATTATAAATTTTCAAACAGTTTTTCAGCAGGGTTAAACTATAAATATGTTGGTGATAGAAATGATACTAATTTCGACACAGGAGCAACCGTTTTGCTCAAAAACTATAATTTATTAGATGCACATTTGCAGTATCAAGTAAATAAACGTTTGTTTTTCTTTGCCGAAGTGAAAAATATTTTCGACGTAAAATATTCTGATTGGTTGGGTTATAACACCAGTAGAATTAATTTTATACAAGGTTTGAGGTATCAATTTAATTAATTGCTTTTATTTAAACAGATAAGTCGTATTTTTACATTATAAATCTAATTATGTCGTTACAAAAAATAAATATCCGAAACAGCGTACTCATTTTGATCATGCTATTTGCTGGCGCCACTCGCCTTTTTAATTTTACTCATCTTACTACTTGGAGCAATTTTACACCAATAGGAGCGATGGCACTTTTTGGAGGAGCGTATTTTTCTGATAAATGGAAAGCCTATTTGGTGCCTTTATCTACACTTTTTGTAACAGATATTGCTTTAAATTATATTTATTATGGCAAGTTTGTTCTGCTTTATGATGGTGCTTTGGTAGTATATGGCTGCTTTGCATTAATGGTGTTTATTGGTACTTATATCAAAAAAGTAAACGTTACAAATGTGGTATTGGCATCATTAGCATCAGTTTTGATACATTGGTTAATTACTGATATAGAACCATGCTTAAGTGGTGGATTATATCCTAAAAGCTTATACGGCTACTACCTATCATTAATAGCAGCAATACCTTTTGAAAAATCAATGCTTTTGGGCAATTTGATATACGGCACCATACTATTTGGCGGTTTTGAATTAGCCAAATTAAAGTTCTCGATATTACGCACTACTAACGAATTGGCTGTTTAATCAGTTTGATAACATACACAAAAGCGATCTGTACTATTCAGGTCGCTTTTTTTATAACCGAAATTTATGATATACTATATCACAGGAGGCACACGCTCGGGCAAAAGTAGCTATGCACAAGAGCTGGCATTAAGCCTAAGCAATCATCCCGTTTATTTGGCTACGGCTCGTAAATGGGATGCTGATTTTGAGCAACGCATTAAACGCCATCAGCAAGATAGAGACGAACGCTGGCATAATATAGAAGAAGAACGCTATCCCTCAAAACTCGATTTACAAGGCAAAGTAATAGTGGTAGATTGTGTAACCCTGTGGCTCACCAATTTTTTTACCGATACAAAGTATAATGTTGATGAAACATTGACATTGATAAAAACCGAGTTCGATAAAATAGCGTTGATTGATGCCACATGGATTATTATCTCGAACGAATTGGGAATGGGGATGCACGCTGATACCGAAATAGGACGTAAATTTGCCGATTTGCAAGGCTGGATAAATCAACACATTGCCAAAAAAGCTGATAAAGCCATCGTGATGCTATCGGGTTTGCCATTACACTTAAAATAAATGACCAATATAGTTGTACTTACAGGAGCAGGTATAAGTGCCGAGAGCGGATTGCAAACTTTCAGAGATAGCGATGGTTTGTGGGAAGGCTATGATATTGAAGACGTAGCTACACCCCAAGCATGGCAACGCAACCCCAAACTGGTGCAAGAGTTTTACAATATGCGCCGCAAATCGGTTTTAGAAGCCAAACCCAATGCCGCTCATTATGCCTTAGCGCAATTGCAGGATAAGTACAACCTTACCATCATTACTCAAAATATTGATGATTTGCACGAGCGGGCAGGCTCAACCAATGTGGTACATCTGCATGGCATTATTACCCGTTCGCAATCAAGTATCAACCCTCATCTTACATATCCTATCAATGGTTGGGAATTGGGTATGGATGAGGTTTGCGAATTGGGCTCGCCGCTTCGCCCGCACGTGGTTTGGTTTGGCGAGGCAGTGCCGATGATAGAAAAAGCCGCCGAAATATGTACCCAAGCTACTATTTTTATCCTCATAGGCTCATCGTTGGCGGTGTATCCAGCCGCAGGGCTGATTAATTATGTAGCTGATGATGTGCCAAAATATATTATCGACCCTCATATACCTTCAATTACGAATATCAAAAATGTGGTGAGGATAGAAGAAAAGGCAACCGTAGGAGTAGTGAGTTTGGTCGAAAATTTATTAAAGTATTAAAATGGAAACAATTAACGAAAGATTATTCAGTCAAGAAGAAGCCGACCTTTTGTTAGATATTATGGTCAATAGGCGCGATGTGCGGGGTAATCTTTTTATTGATAAGCCTATTGAAGACGAGAAACTCAATCAAATACTTTTGGCGGCTATAAGCGCACCATCGGTAGGGTTTTCGCAACCCTGGGAGTTTGTTTTGATAAAGGATAAAAGCATCAAACAGCAAATAAAAGATAGCTTTTGTGCCGAAAATGAGAAAGCAGCAAAGCTTTTTGAAGATGAAAAGCAAAAAGAATACAACAAACTAAAATTGGAAGGTATTTTTGAAGCACCGCTCAATATTGCCATCTTTTATGCCGATAACAAAAAAACTGTTTTGGGGCAAACCTCCATGCCCGAAGTGGGTTTGTATAGCGTGGTGTGCGCTATTCAAAATATGTGGCTAATGGCGCGTGCTTTAAATATAGGGATGGGTTGGGTAAGTATTATCAACCCCGAAAAGGTAAAGCAACTTTTAAATGCCCCCGATGCCAACACACTTGTAGGCTATTTTTGCCTCGGCTATACCAGCCATTTTTATAAACAACCCGAATTAGAATTGCTCAAATGGGAAACTCGTAAACAAATGAGCGAGATGATTTATACTAATACCTATTGATTGATGCCCGAAAAACTAAAATGTATATTTAATTGGAGCGGGGGTAAAGATAGTGCCCTTGCATTGTACCACTGCCTTCGCAACCCCGATATCGAAATAAAATATTTGGTAACCACGGTAAATGATGCTTTAAATCGCATTTCGATGCACGGCGTGCGACAAGAATTGTTGATACTCCAGGCCAAGCGTATAGGCATACCGCTTTATGAGATTAGGCTACCCGAAATGCCTGGCATGGCAGAGTATGATGATGCGATGCGTATGCACATGGAAAAATTTAGGGCAGAGGGAATTACCCATGCTATTTTTGGTGATATATTTTTAGAAGATTTAAAAACCTATCGCGATAATAGGCTTGCCGAAGTGGGGATGAAAGGCATTTACCCGCTTTGGAAGCGCGATACACACGAGTTAATCAATGAGTTTTTGAGCTTAGGTTTTGGTACGGTTATAGCCTGCACCAAAGCCGAGTTAGAAGATTTTGTTGGGAAAGAGATTACGCTCGATTTAATCAAAAACCTACCCGAGGAGGTAGATGTATGCGGAGAAAATGGCGAGTTTCATACGTTTGTATTTAAAGGGTCAATATTTTCATCTACAATTAAATATCAAACAGGCGAAAAGGTATTTAAAGCGTATAAAGCCCCAAAAAGTGCTGATGATACTTGTTTCTCGTCGGATACGGCAAAGAAACCATCGGGTTTTTGGTATTGCGATTTACTGCCTAGCGATTCATAAAACTTACCGTTTGATAGCATCCATGTTTTTGATTGACAGTTACTTTGCTGATGGAGCAAAAATCAACCTCGATTTGAAATATTTTATCTAATGGGATTTGTAATACATACGCCAATATAGAGCGAATAACGCCCGCATGGGTAATAATGGCTATCTTGTTATGCTTTTGGTTAAGCAATTCATCCCAAAATTGGGTACATCGCTGGTGCATCAATTCAAAACTTTCGCCATTGGGCACTTGATGATGCACAAAATCAGCCATCCAAGCATTTAAAACCGATTGTTCGATATTATCCCATTTGCATTGCTCCCAATCGCCAAAATTCATTTCCGAAAGCCTTGCATCGGTTTTGGTGGTATTACCTGATAAAAAATCAGCCAATTGTGTGCAACGTGCAAACGGGCTCGAGTAATATACAGTGGTATCATCTAAATACGGGGCTAACTTATTTTGTAGCGCACTAAAATGTGTTTGCCAATCATCAATTAATTGAATGTCTGATTGCCCATAACATAGCTTTTGAGGATTAGCAACCGGGCTATGTCGAATAAGATAAACCTCCATCAACCTGTATATTTAAAAATCAATACTAAACTTAAATAGAAAATCACTTCCGAAACTTGTTGTACAGCACCCAAGCAATCGCCTGTATAGCCGCCAATCCACTTTTTGAAATATCGCGAGAAATACCAACGCACAAGGAGCAAAGGTAGTAGGGATAAGGCGATGTAATAATCTCTGAATAAAACTAATGGTAGCAAGCCAAACAGCATAGCAAAACACAACTCGCCCAAACTTATTTTGGTAGCCAATGGTTTCGATTTTCCGCTATCATCATCTCTGGCATATTCATCCGTATATATCAGCGATACGGCATTTAACCTACTTATAGCGTGCCCACTTATTAAGGTCATAACAACCACATCGGCAGAAAAATATTTCAATACCGACCATTTTAGAAGTAAAATAAGCCCAACGCCCACCACACCAAATGTACCCAAGCGCGAATCTTTCATTATCAAAAGTATCTTCTCCTTTGTCCATCCACCACCAAAACCATCGCACACATCGGCAAAACCATCTTCGTGAAATGCTCCTGTGGCGAGTATAGATGCCACAATGCTCACTATTAAAGCAATATCGGTAGGCAATACCAGTTGGCACAAATAGTACACCGCTGCGCTTATTGAGCCTACCAAAATACCCACCACGGGAAAGTATTTTGACGATTTGTTGAGGTATTCTTCCGAATGGTCAACCCATTTTGGACAGGGTATTCGGGTAAAAAACATCAATGCGGTAAAAAATATTCTTATCTCTTTTTTCATCATTCTTTGTTGCTTACGCCAGCCGATTCAAAACTTGCCATTTCGTTTAAAAAGCTAACCGCAGCTTTTACCATAGGGAATGCGATTGCTGCACCTGTACCTTCGCCCAAGCGCATTCCTAAATTTAATAGTGGCGATAGATGCAGGTTTTCTAATAATAATTGGTGTCCTTTCTCGTCAGATTGATGGCAAGCTATCACATAATCTTTAATGGCAGGGTATAGTTTATACGCTGCCAAATATGCCGATGTGGCTATAAAACCATCTAATAAAATTATCATTTTGTTTTCGGCAGCTTGCAGCATCGCACCGGCCATCATCGCTATCTCGAACCCCGAAACCGCTTGCATGATGCTTTCCCAACTATCCATTTCGCCATGATGAGCGGTTACAGCTTGTAGTATGCTTATTTTTTTGTTCAGCCCCGCATCATCAAGCCCTGTACCTCTGCCTGTGCAAGTAGCTATATCAATACCCGTAAAATAATGCATCAGCAAAGCCGCCGCCGAAGTATTACCTATCCCCATCTCGCCAAAGGCAATACAATTGCAGCCATCGGTATGTAAGGTATTTACAATTTCTGCACCGTGTTCAATACATCGCACCAATTCATCTTGCAACATGGCAGGCTCTTTCAAACAGTTTTTTGTACCCTTGTTTACTTTATAGTTCAATAGGTTTTCAATACTTCCAAAATCATGATTTACGCCTGCATCTACCACCTTTACATTTAATCCGTTTTGCCGAGCAAATACATTGATGGCAGCACCATTGCTCAAAAAATTCATCACCATTTGATAAGTTACCTCTTGAGGATAGGGGGTAATGCCTTCCTGCACCAGTCCATGGTCGCCAGCAAATACCACTACCGCAGGTTTTGAAACAGTAGGCATCAAACTTTGTTGAATAGTACCAATCTGCTTTGCTAAGGTTTCCAATTTGCCCAATGCACCCAAAGGTTTGGTCTTGTTATCAATCTTAGCTTGCAATTCAATTCCTATTGCTTGTTCGGGTGTTTTTATGTTAAAAAGCTTCAATTTTGTCTAATTTTAAGAGCCAAATAATATTTTGTTAATATATTTATATATTTAATTATCAAATACTTATATTATCAATATTAAAGTTTTAATTTAATATAAATGAACACATCTTTTTTAATTTGATACAGCGCACCAAATTAAATTTTGTTTTTTGATATTTATAATTATAGTTATTTAATTTACAATAAGTTATATACATTTAGTTAAACTAATAGTTGTATCTAAAGTAAGTATCTGTATAATCTTTTCTCATCTCCTTAAACCTTGCCGATACCGCTTTCAAAAAGGTTTCGTCTAACAATTCAAACACGCTATTTACCCCATCCGTCAAATCTATTTCGGGTATTTTATAACTCTGTTCTAAAGTGTCTTGCTCTATCTTTACGATAAATTTTTGATTCATCGAGAAGATAGATATTTTAAATTCGGGATGTGGTAGCTCGGCAATAATTCTCATAATGCGTCAAATTTAGTTAAACCTTTCAAAAGCATTGTAATAATCTCCACGCACAACACTATTTGTAAATATGGTTTTTAAAATAAAAGATTAAAAATGAGATTTAGGTTATTTAATTGCGACAGGGCTTACTTACTTTTGTTTTATGGCAGAAGATTTAAAAATAACCCACTCGATAGATAAAAAGGAGCAATACCAATCGCTATTACCACAAATAGCAGCATTATTACATGGCGAAACCGATTTGATAGCCAATTTGGCAAATGTTTGTGCCGCTTTAAAAGAGCAATTCAAATGGTTTTGGGTAGGTTTTTATATGGTAAAAGGCAACGAATTGGTTTTAGGGCCATTTCAAGGGCCAGTAGCTTGCACCCGCATAGGCAAAGGTAAGGGCGTGTGTGGTGCAGCATGGGAGCAAGGCAATACCTTAATTGTGCCCGATGTGGAGGCTTTTCCTGGGCATATAGCTTGCAGTTCGCTTTCTCGTTCAGAAATAGTTTTACCCATTTATCACAACGGCAACATCATAGGTGTGCTGGATGTAGATAGTGAAGAGTTAGACCAGCTCGACCAAACAGATGCTATTTATCTCGAACAGATTATTAAACTGATAGCCTTTTAGTTTGAAACTCCCGCACTCATTTTATTTAAGTAACGATGTAATTGCTATCGGCAAAAACTTGTTAGGCAAGCACTTATTTACTTATACTAATGGTTTAATTACTGGTGGATATATTACTGAAATAGAAGTATATAAAGGTGTAATAGATAAAGCATCTCATGCTTATGGTGGTAGGCTAACCCCACGCACGCAAACCATGTATGAAGAAGGCGGAATAGCCTACGTTTATTTATGCTATGGTATTCACGAGATGATGAATATTGTTACTTCGGTAAAAGGAGAACCCCATGCTATTTTAATAAGAGGTATTGAACCTACGGTAGGTGTTGATACCATGCAAGCCCGACGAAACATGGCTATCCTTAAGCCCAATATCACCACTGGGCCAGGCTCGGTAGCCAAAGCATTAGGCATTACTCGCAAATTGAATGGCGTTAGTTTGCAAAGCGATGAACTTTGGATTGAGGATAGAGGTTTGTATTTTGATGACGAACAAATAGCCGCCGTACCACGAATAGGGGTAGCTTATGCCGGCGAGGATGCTTTGTTGCCTTATCGTTTCTACATCAAAAGCAATAAGTATGTGAGCAAGCCCAATAAATAATATACCTAATTGCTCAATTTTGTAATATTGCGTTATGATATATCAAAACACCTTAGCATTTGCCGAGGACTTAGACGCTAGCGATGAGCTAAAACATTTCCGCAATGAGTTTCTATTTCCTCAGCACGAAAATAAAAATGCCATTTATTTATGTGGTAATTCATTAGGGCTTCAACCTGTGCATACTACTAATTATATATCATCCCAATTAGATTACTGGAAGGCGTTTGCGGTAGAAGGTTGGTTTCAAGGCGATAACCCTTGGCTAAGTTTTCACAAGCAACTAAAACAGCCATTGACGAAGTTGGTAGGAGCAAAAGCAGAAGAAATTACGGTGATGAATTCACTTACAGTAAACCTTCACTTATTGCTTGTAAGTTTCTATCAGACAAATAATAAAAGATATAAAATATTGATGGAAGCAGGTGCTTTTCCGTCTGATCAGTATGCTATCGAAAGCCAAGTAGTTTTTCATGGTTTTAAGCCCGAAGATGCCATTATCGAAGTAGCTCCCCGCAAAGGCGAGCATACTTTGCGCACCGAAGATATTGTTGCAACTATCAAACAGCACGCTGACGAATTGGCATTGGTACTATTTGCAGGGCTAAACTATTATACTGGGCAGGTGTTTGATATGCCTGCAATTGCGCAGGCTGGGCATCAAGCTGGTGCTTATGTAGGTTTCGATTTGGCACACGCTACGGGTAATGTTCAAGTAAACCTGCACGACTGGGAGGCTGATTTTGCTTGCTGGTGTTCGTACAAGTACATGAACTCGGGCCCTGGAGGCATTAGCGGTATTTTTGTTCACGAAAAGCATTTTAATAACCCCCATCTCAAACGCTTTGCAGGTTGGTGGGGCTATAAACCCGACAAGCAGTTTTTGATGGCAAAAGGCTTCGACCCAGCTTTAGGGGCCGATGGTTGGCAAGTGAGCACAAGCCCTATATTGCTGCTTGCGGCTCATAAAGCTGCTTTAGATATTTTTGAACGGGCAGGTGGTTTAGATACACTACGGCAAAAAAGTATTTTATTGACAGGTTATTTGGAGTTTTTGATTGAAGAAATCAACCAAAAGCACAACGATGTATGGTTTAATATCATTACCCCTAAAAATCCCGACATTCGTGGATGCCAACTATCCATCGTTTGTAAGCGTAATGGGAAAGCTATTTTTAATTATCTTGCCAAGCAGGGCGTTATTGGCGATTGGCGCGAGCCCGACGTAATCAGGTTGGCCCCCGTTCCGCTCTACAACTCGTTTAAAGACGTTTTCGAGGCAGCAAAACACTTAAATGATGCTGTTGCTATAAATTGAGTAGTTTTATGCTAAAAGTAGCTTATAGCGCAATATACGCCCATCCTTTGCCCGAAGGGCATCGCTTTCCTATGTTGAAGTATGAGTTGATACCGCAGCAACTCCTACACGAGGGTATCATTACGCAGGATAATTTGTTTTGCCCCGAGCCATTGGCAGAAGAGATAGTTTTATGGACGCACGATGAAAGCTATTGGCACCAACTGCGCGATTTAACCTTGTCGCCAAAAGAGCAGCGGCGCATTGGTTTCCCATTATCAGCACAATTAGTAGAGCGCGAAATCAGGATTGCACAGGGTACTATTGATGGTTGCCACCATGCTTTTAACAATGGCGTTGCTTTTAATGTAGCAGGAGGCACGCACCATGCAGGGCACAATTGGGGCGAGGGTTTTTGCTTATTAAACGATCAAGCTATTGCAGCCAATTATTTGTTAAATAACAATTTATCTAAGTTTATCTTAATAATTGATTTAGATGTACATCAAGGCAATGGCACGGCACAATTATTTGAAAACGAAGCACGGGTTTTTACATTTTCAATGCATGGCGAAAATAATTTCCCATATAGAAAAGAAAAATCCAGCTTAGATATTGGCTTGCCCGATGGTACAAATGATGACGAATATTTGACCATCTTAAAACAAACTTTGCCCCAGCTTATTGCTCAACATCAACCCGATTTTATATTTTACCTATCGGGAGTTGATATTTTGGCTACTGATAAATTGGGCAAGCTCAATTTAAGTAAAGAGGCTTGTAAAGCGCGTGATATGTTTGTATTTGAGCAATGTATCAAAAATAAAATACCTGTGCAGGTGAGTATGGGTGGAGGGTATTCGCCAAATATCAAAGATATTGTGGATGCGCATTGCAATACCTATCGCGTAGCAAACGAATTGTATTTTTAATCTTTTGCAATAATAATAGGCAAAACCGATAGGCGATGCTTTTTGCTGATAGCTTGAAACCTAACAAATAGCATAATAGAGGCCGCCATCAACCCTAATACTAAGCCATACCAAACACCTATAACCCCCATATCAAGTTTTATGCCCAACAAATAACCAACGGGTAAGCCTATCAACCAATAAGCTATAAAGGTGATAAGGGTAGGAACGTTTACATCGCCCATGCCACGCAAAATACCCAAACCTACTACTTGTGTACCATCAAACAATTGGAAAAAAGCTGCGATGATAAGTAGCTGTGCAGCAATAACTATAACTGCCTTATCGGAAGTATATATCCATGGTAAAAGATGATTGCCAAAGGTAAATATAATAGCCGTAAGCGACATAAAAGTCCAAACAATATGGTAGCTGGATATGGCAGATAAGCGCAGGTCGTGATGCTTTTTAGCACCAAAAAAATTGCCCGATTTGATAGCCGCCGCCGCCGATACGCCACTTGCTGCCATATAGGTTATAGCCGCCAAACTAATGGCCACTTGATGCGCCGCCTGTGCCGCAGGACTAATAGTGCCTATCAAAATAGCGGCACCGCTAAATGCACTTAGCTCGAAAGTGTATTGCAATGCTACGGGTGCACCAATGCGTAATATTTTTAAACTGCGCAACTTATCAATATTGGTAATGGCAAAATCTTTAAGATAGGCTCTAAAATATTTTGATTTGAAAACATAAACGCCCATCACTATTGCCATCACACAACGATCTATCAATGTACTGTATCCAACCCCCACAACACCCATAGGGCGTATGCCGAACATACCTTTTACAAATATGATGCCCAAGCAAATATTAAACACATTGCCCCAAATAGAAATAAGCATTGCCTGCTTGGTAAAACCCAAACCCTCGGCAAATTGCTTAAAGGTATTAAATAGGAGCAGAGGGATAATAGATATACCCATCAAAAACAAGTAGGGCTTAGCTTGGCTTACCACCTCGGCACTTTGCCCCAAATGGTCTATTACCAGCATTGTACCAAAACTTGTGATAATGAACAATACAATGCCCGAAATAGCATTAATCAGCAAACTATTGGAGAGCAACCTGCCACACTCGGCGTGCTCGTTTCTACCATTATGCTGCGCAATAAGCGGCGTGATGCCATACGAAATGCCTAACCCAATAACCAATATCAATATAAAAATACTATTTACCAACGAAACAGCCGCTAGTGGGATAGTACCTGCAAAATGCCCTACAATTACGCTATCGGCAGTTTGTACCAAAGTATGACCCAATTGCGATATCACAACAGGAATAGCCAAACGCAAGCTATCCACATAATATGGTCGATATTTTTGAAACAATTTTTGCATTAAAATTTATTAGTAGGAGCGAGCAAAGGTAGGAAAAATTGACGATTTAGGCTGCCGTGTAATACTCTTCTTTCTCGGTTGTATGCACCCGTAACACGCCCGATAACACCAAATTTACCAAAATACGTTGCGCATTTCTACGACTTACTTTTTGCAATTCGCAGTATTGTTTTATGGTGATGCGCTCCATTTTTTCGAGATACTCGAGCAAGGCTTTTTCGTTGGATGAGTATGCTATCAATACCCCTTTATCATCAGCCGATTTTTTGAGCACATCAACCACTACTTTACTTGCCAAAACACTTTTGTCGTTCACCCGCACATACACCCACCATTTTTTGTCCTCTGCCAAAGCATAATGAGGCTTTGTATCGCTCTCGGCAATATCAACCACCAGCACTAGCTTATCATCCACATAAATTTCCTCAAAAGTAGGTTCTAAGGCAGGGCGAGCATAAAACTGGGCTGCTTTCAGTATCATATATCGCTCTTCATCTTCAGCTTTTACACCTTTTATTGCACCATCGTCGGCTACGCCAATCAATAATTTACCACCTCTATTATTAGCAAACGACACCATGGTTTTGGCTATTTTTTCGCAGCTGGTAATGGTTTTTTTAAAATCGAGTATTACACCTTCGCCTTCAAAAATCATTTTCTTGATATTCATTGATGAACCTCCTTTAAGCTATAAGGTGCAAAAATTTCCATCCACCTTTCGGGGCGTGTGATGGTTGTAAATCCGAATTGCTCATACAAACCATGTGCATCAGCAGTAGCCAACGACCATCGCCTTAACCCTTGCAATTCGGGATGTTGTTTAATAGTTTGTATCAACCATTTTGATAAGCCCAAACGGCGATAATTATCCAAAACAAACACATCGCAAATATAGGCAAAAGTGGCTTTGTCTGTTATTACACGTGCAAAACCTACCTGTGCCGATGCCTGATAAATGCCAAAGCAAAGGGAGTTTTCAATCGCATTTTTTAGCGTATGCGTAGGTATGCCTTTTGCCCAGTACGATTGGTAGCTGAGGTAGTTATAAACCACATCAAAATCAATAAGGGTTTTATCTGTTGATATAGCAAAACCTTTATTTACGAAAGCATTGTCATTTATTATTGTTCTCATCGTTTAGGTTACGAATATAAATTTCTACCGAAACAGATACGCATAATTCGCCTACTTTATTATACATTTCAATAGGGTAGGCTTTAATATGTTTTTCGCCGCTTTTTAATACTTGTTCAATTTCATCAATAGCGTTTGATGGTATGCTGATATTAAAATAGAGATGAGTATTACCAGGTTTGATGTATTCTATTTGGGCCGATTTTACCCAAATGCGTACCTTATAGCCATTACGACTTAATATTTGATGAAAAAGTAACGGATAAAATGGGTCGGCGGCGGCAAAAATAGTACCACCAAATATCGAGCGGTTATAATTTTTGTTGAGAAAGCTTTTGTTTATTTTAACCGATACACCGCTAAAATTTTGATGAAACCTAAGCACCCAAATGCGCTGAAACAGCAATGGCGGATAAACACGCAACGCCCATTTCAAAACATTTTCGGATACCAACATGATGGTTTAAATATATGAATTGTGTTGTTTAAACCAAATAATAACACGTTAAAAGAATACTTTACACCTCGAAACTTGTTTAATCGGTTGTTTGTACTATTATCCATTATCTGTATTCCTACCTTTTTGCGTTGGGTTTGTAATTCTATAATTTTGGCTTATCAAGTTCAGTAATTATATTTTTTGTATCTGATTTTTATATTATTAAACATATATTCGACTTAATGGTAAATCTCAAAAAACCCGTTCAGACTACCATGATATATATAATATGAAATTGAATAAATTTGGATTATTATTTTTTTCAACTGTTTTAGCTTGCTTTTCTTGCCAACAACGGAATAATTTTGAAACAACACGAGGAGGGTATGATTATATACGAATTCCATTTTTAAAACCATACGAGGCTGTGCAATTAAATGGCAGTAAAGAATGGAACATGAATCTCTATAACGAATCATTAACATCTTCTGTATCTAACATAAAAAAAATCAATATTGTAAATAATGTAATTTTGCTTTATAGTACCAAAACTCTATTAAATGGGACAAATGCCGAAAAGGTGTGGTTTATTATTATTCCTTCAAAAAAGGTAGAACAAGGTTTTGTAAACTACTATGAGTTTTTGACATTTTTGCACCAAAGGATCAACGGCGGGCACCGTCTTAGAATTGACCGTCGAATTGGTTGCGGGTAGTAATAAAAATGCAGCAATCACAACTGGCAATGAGATGTTATACAAAGGAGTTGAAGCACTTGGAAAAAGAGCAATAGACGATGCCCTCCCTGAAGCCTCTTCTACAGCTAAGGTTGTTACCCAACAGGTTAATAAGCTGATAACGACATTTACCAAAAGTCAAACAGATAAAGTGGTCGAGAAATATAAAGACCAAGAAAAAAAAATAGTAATATGAATTTTAAACTTTTCTTTTTAGGGACTATCTTTTTTATAGTAGGGATGCTTATGTATTTTTACATTAGAAAGAAAAAGCCGGCTTCTGATAAAACAAACTGGAATGGACTACTAATGCCAGACTATATCACATTTTGGATGACAACAATTCTTGGTATTATTGTCGGATTAATATTTATATTGAAATCACTTTTTAATTAATTTTATGACATTTAATGCTATAATCGGATTTCTTTCTCCTCTTTCGCTAATATTTATTGGCATTATACTTAAATTTTCAAATCATGAGAGTTATAGGACTTACAGTAAATATTGGTTATGGTTTGTGATAATAGGGGTGCTATTATTTGCTTTTAAAGTTTATAAATATGGTAATGTGCTCTTTTAGTTGTTGTAGATTTAACAACGGCTAATCGATTAAATAGTAATAAATATGAGATACTTAGTAGTTGATGCAGTATTACACAGCACTGGAGTACGTGATTATTATGCAGGAGGATATGTAGAACTTGATTCTTTAGAATTAAATGATGAGCTAATAAAGGAAATTAATGAATGGTTACTTAAATATGAAAATGAGCATTATAATTCCTTTAAGAATACTGTTTTAATAGAGCAGTTGGATAAAGAAGGGAAAGAAATCGCTTCTATACTTAAAAATCAATTAGATGAAGTAAAAGTTGATTACTATTCCGCAGCAAAACTGACAAAGGAGTCTATTTAATTTAACTTGTCGTGTTAGATGCGTATTAAATGACATTATTGTTATTGGTAATCTCTTTTCAAATTTTAGTATTGCAAATCTATATTCAATAGCTAGTTAAAAGATTTATACAGAGTTATTAAAAAGTAAAGTATTATGTTCAAAGTAAATTCTCTGTTAACTCAATCATTGAAAATCATAGCATCTAAACCTGAAGAAGAAACGAAGGGTAGGTCAAGAATATATAAAAAGATGGTGGTGATGAACAAGCTGATGAAGATTTTGATGATATTGTAGATTCGACAACAGTAAAAAATATACCCAACGGGAGAGTTGGTAAGCTTCCTGATGGCACTTTTGTTAATGTTAGAACGCGAAGTACTGATAAAAGAACAACTGTAGAAATACAAAGAAAAAACCCTATTAAAATACGATATAACCCAAAGAAGTAAAATATGATAAAAATAGAGAAATGGGAACCACTACCCAATATTCCATCCAAATTATATTTGGAAGGATTGCATGATGATTATGAAGGCTTTAGGGTGCTATTAAAAGGAGAAGCTAAATCAAATCGTATGTTAAGAATTTACTTCCCTACACATCTAGCATATAGGAATGTAGATGAGACAAATAGGTTGAAAACACTTGTTGACTATCCAATATTGGCAACAATGCTTTGGTCGCTATTTGTATCAAAAGATGATGATTTTATAAATTGGGTTGCAACGGAAAGCGCAGGAATTATATGTGATACAACACAATACCGAAATTACATAATTGCTACCCCAAATGACATAGTAGAGATTATTAGTAATGAAGAACCTATTATTGAGTGGCTATAGTGTTGGATTGTGCACATAGGCAGTCGTGTAAAACTAACAACTGATAAATTTGGACAGAGTATTAAAGGAGGTAAGGACTATTCCAACGGAGCAACTTAAGATTGTTTATAAAGGTAATTGAAATGAGTTACTCGCATCATTATATTTTGGACTTGTAAAAAGAAAAAATCTTGCAGTTTCCTGTAATGCTATTACCTCTCATCATTAAAAAAACAAGTTTTTAATAAGTCCGTAAGTCTACCTAACTGATTATGGATGTAAATAATATGAAGATTACGCAACTTTACTGAAAATTATCACTCATTTGGAAAAGCGGTAGGTACATGGCAATGAGGATTATATTTGGAAAATAGTGCTTTATCGAAATTATTTAATGTTCACCATATTCATTTTATTATTAACACTTATTTATAAATCATTGAGGTATAAAAAATTGAAATCAGAAAATTCAATTTTTGAAAAATGACAAAAAACGATGCAGAGGTAGCTTCTTATATATATCAAAGAAGCAGGGGGCATATTTTTGAAAACAAACCTATAACCACAACTATGATGCGGCGATAGGAAGATTTATAGGGGTTGATTTATTTCGTTTTTGTCCAATACGCTTGGGCACTACAAAGTGTCAAATTAGTAAATCTTTTAATTTATCCCATAATTAATATTATGTTAAGTAAATGTTCAAATCTTTAAAGAAGCCTTTAGCGGTATCGTTCAAAATAAAATTAAGCCCTCTCCCAAACGCAATTACCATCTACATAAGTTTGGGTTACTTTTATATCGGTAATGGTTGCTGGGTTTGTGTTTAGTGGATTATTATCAAGCAAAATAAAATCGGCTAATTGCCCAATTTGTAAAGTACCAAAATCAAGGGTTTTGCTGATTGCCGATGAGCTCACCGTATATGCCTTTAAGGCTTCGGCAATACCGATGGCTTGCTGTGGTGCAATGCTATTGCCTTCGTTATCTTTTCGGGTTACGGCTGCTTCAACACCTTTTAGCGGATTAAAATCACTCACCACAGGTGCATCTGATGATAATGCCGTGAGTATGCCCTGCTGCAAAACCGCTTTTATAGGGTAACAATTATCGAGATAATCATCATCCAAATATTTAATAAAGTTTTTACCCAATTCGCTAATAAACACACTTTGCATAGATACCGCAATATGATGCGCTGCCATCTGCTCTAAATGCTGTTCTTCGGGCAACCCTAAATGCTCTATGCGTTTAATCGTATTCGGGAAAAGTTTATCCAATTGGCAATAACAATCTACCACAAAATCAATAGCGGCATCGCCTATTGCATGGGTAGCCAAACCCAAACCCTTTTCCATGGCGGCCATACCCAATTGCATATATTGCTGCTTTTGTAACCGGAGTATACCTTGCTCCTTTGTGTTTTTATAATAACGCTTTAAGGCGGCTGTTTTGCCACTCAAACCACCATCGCTAAAAAACTTAACTGTATTGATATTAAACCAGTTAGACGAGTAATACTCTGGCAAATCATGCGGTTTCTCTCCCCCATCGGGCAATAAAATAGGAATAGCATTTAAACGGAAGCCCAATTCATTACTTCGCTCCATTTCATAGTAAGCATCTAACAATAGCGGATGCACAGCAGGGTCGGTTGCGGCGGTAATACCATAGCTATAAAGCTGTTCGCGAGCTGCTTTTATCATCCTTTTTAGCTCATGTTTGGTATATGGGGGGATATGTTTGCTAATAATCCCTAAAGCGGTTTCCGAAAAAATGCCATTCGGTTTACCATCAGCTCCCAACTCCATTACACCCCCATTTGGAACAGACGTTTGAGCCGTAACTTGGCACATCTCCAACGCTTTGCTATTAGCCACAGCTATATGCGCACAGGTTCTGATAACGTAAACAGGCTTATCCTTTATTATTTTATCTAAGTCGTGCTTAGTGGGCATTCGTCCATCTTTCCATCCCGCCTCGTTAAACCCTCGCGCGGTTATCCATGCCACATCAGGGTTTTGCTGATGATAGGTTTCCAGCATCGTCAACATTTCGTCCAAACTACTGGCAGTACGCACATCCAACATATAGGTACTGAGGTTGCCTACTTTCCAAATATGGATGTGCGTATCATTAAACCCAGGCATTAGGGTTTTGCCTGCAGCATCAACTATCTGTGTATTTGGTTGAACAAACGCCTTTAACTCATCCCATCGTCCAATTGCTTTAATACGATTGCCATCAATAGCAATTGCGTCGTTAGCATTGCCTTTAAACCCTTCGTGAAACGAAAGCAAATGAGCATTATGAATAATGAGTGAAGCCATTTTAATTCTCGTTTATTAAGCCATTACCACACTTCTTTTGGCTTGTGCTCTTGCAATAGCATCTTCTAATACTTGCAAACCTTCGGTCAATTGCTCATCTGTAATCACTATTGGAGGCAACAAACGAATACAATTGCTAAACAAGCCCGCACGTATCATGATTAAACCATGCGCCACGGCATCTTTAATTATCTCTAAGGTAGCATCAGCATCAGGCTCTTTCGTATCTTTATCTTTCACAAACTCTACCAAGCGCATAGCCCCTATGCCACGCACATCGCCTATCAAACTATATTTATCTTTCCAACCCTCCAAAGTAGTACGAATAATCTCTCCTACCTCGTTCACTCTCTTCAAAAACGCTTCGCTTTTTAAAATTTTTATAGCCTCGATAGCTGCAACACAAGCCACCGGACTACCGCCATACGTTCCGCCTACGCCGCCCAAATGTGGTGCATCCATTATTTCGGCTTTGCCTGTAATGGCACTAATAGGCATCCCCGCTCCTATTGATTTTGCACTTACAATAATGTCGGGCACTACGCCGCTATGCTCCACAGCAAATAATTTACCTGTGCGCCCTGCACCGCATTGTATTTCATCAGCAATAAAAACGATGCCATACTTATCACATACCTCGCGCAATTTATGCAGATAGGCCGCTGGTATGGGCAAAAAGCCTCCTTCGCCTTGTACTGGTTCAATAATTATGGCTGCAAGCGATTCGGGGTCAACTTGCGATATAAATGCTTCTTCTAATTTTTTAATGCAAAATGCTACATAATCATCCTCGCTCATTCCTGCTATGCCTCTATACGTATTGGGTGCTGGGATGCGATAAATATCTGATACATAAGAGCCAAAACCCTTTTTAAATAGCGCATACTTACTGGTAAGGCTCAAAGTAAGCAATGTACGACCATGATATGCACCTTCAAAACACAAAACTGCATTACGCTTGGTATAATATTTGGCAATGTTTACTGCGTTTTCAACCGCCTCTGAGCCCGAATTTGCCAATAATGTTTTTTTAGGATAATTGCCTGGCACTACACTATTTAACAGCTCTGCCAGCTCCAAATAAGGCTCCATTGTAGTTACCAACGAGCAAGTATGAATATATTTATCCAACTGCTCTTTTATTGCATTTACTACGTTCTCATTCCTATGACCCACGTTTATCATACCTATACCGCCAGCAAAATCAATCAACTGATTGCCATCTACATCCCACACCAAAGCACCCTCGGCTTTCTCAACCACAATATCGGTTGATTTGGCTAAGCCGCTTGGTAGGGCGTTTTTCCTTCTCTCTAATGCTGCTATCCCATTTGGACCGGGTAAAGCTGTTTTTAATTTTATGTACGACATGATATGTATATTTTAAGTTTAAATCTCTTTTTTAATAGCTATTTTAATTAATACGCCATAGTTGCCACAAACTGGGTCGCTAAGATACTCGGGCACTAATGCCACGGGCTCAAACCCTACCTTCATTTGTGGTGTAATGGTGGGGTCGGTTCTTTTACCAGCTATCAACTCATTATAATATTGTTGCCCAGTCATTTGCTTGCTTACTGCGCCATAGCCGCTCATCATACCTACGGTTATTTGCCCTTTTAAGCCCAATTGCCATGCCATTTGATGCCTTGCACGATATAACAATCGAGCCAATCCCAACCCACGGTATATAGGATGCACGCCTATATCTAAGCCATATAGCCAGTCGCCATTGGGGTTATGATTGGTCATCCACCCGCCTGCAAAGGTTTCTTTAAAAGTATGCTGATGATTGGCTATATCAAAGGTACTACGCATGGTGGTAGTCATTCCTATTACTTCATCTTTATCAGTTATTACAAACTGCCCTTCGGGAAATATCTCTAAATGTTTTAGATAATGTTTTGCCAAAATAAGCTCATCCTCAGCCAATGTTGGGAATACTATCCTTTGTAGTGCTTCCAATTGTTCGGCGTGTTCGGGCTTAGTGTTTTGAACTACCAATCCCGAATCTGTTTTAATATAATATTCTTTTATTGTGGAGTTCATTTTAATTAATGTATAGTGAAACCTAAAACCAAATAAACAACTGCTGATAGCCCGAATGCAATAGCCGCATACGGCAATTGCGATAAACCATGATCGAGATTATTACACTCGGTACTTTGTGCCGTTAATACCGTAGCATCCGAATAGAGGCAAGCATTAGCCCCAAACACTCCTGCACTTATTACCGCCCCGCAGTTTAATAATACATTCGACCCAAAATGCTGTGCCAATGGTACTACCAGTGGTATAGCAATGGCATACAGCCCCCACGACGAGCCCGTAGTGACCGATATAAGCGAGAGCGAAACAAAAACAATAACAGGCAAAAACTCCTTATTCAAATACGGCGATGTAGCTTGTAGGATGTATTGGGTGAGCCCCATTTTGTCGTTCACATCTTTCAGCACATAGCTCATCATCAATATAGCCAGCGCATAAAGCATACTATTGAAACCACTAAATAGGGTTTCGGATAATTGCTTAAATGTGCCTAATTTGATAACGAGGTAATAGATAAAAGTAAACACAACAGCCACCATTACGCCTTTTAAAGCATCTATATCGAAAAATATAGTTGCCCCAAGAAGTATAACAATGGGCAATACGAAATAAATTACTTTGGATGATTTGTCGGGGTTCATGGCTGATACATCTAAAGATGCTGTTCCGCTAAATTCAGTTGCGGTAAGCTGCCCTGTTTCGTGGGCACGTATATCTGCCTTTTTCAATTTACCAAACCACGGCAAAACACCGTAAATAAATAATGGGATAAGCAGTACCGATACATAGCCGTATGATATATAGGGTATCATTTTCCAATAGGTAAGCAAGCCTTCGCCGTGTTTTGCTACGTGCGAGGTTTCGAGAATATTGGCAGTAAATATGGTCCAAGTAGAAATGGGCACTATTACACTCAAAGGTGGTGCAGTAGTATTTACAATATAAGCCAGCTTTTCGCGAGGGATTTTAAAAGCATCCGTAATTTTACGCATCGAGATGCCTACGGTAAGCGCACTTAGATAATCATCCAAAAAAATAACCAAACCCAAGCCCCATGCTCCCATTAGTGCGCTTCGCTGGGTTTTTATCTTTTTCAAAGCCCACTCGCCAAATTTTAGTGTGCCACCGCTTCGCACCATGAGCCCTATGAGCGAGCCATACAAACCACACACCAGTATTACCCATACCGAATCTTTATTGCCTAATACTCGTTGAAACGAATCGACAAAATTGGTAAATACATTGCTATGCTCGTGGTAGCCTATAATGGCATAGCCCACCAAACTACCTATCAACAACGGCTCAAACGATGTGCGTTGTTTTATAGCAAGTACAATTACTACTGCTGCAGGTATTAATGCTAATGCGCCGTATCCCATTGGTTATAATTTAGTTAATGCCACCTATACTTATTAGTTTCTTTTCCATGTATTCGTATAAGCCTTCGCTGCCACTTTCGTGCCCTTGCCCGCTATACTTCCATCCACCAAAAGGCAACTCGGTACCATGCGGTGCCCATTCGTTGATGCCCACTATTCCAAATTCTAAGCCTTCTGATGCTTGTATGGCTGTTTTTAAATTATTGGTAAATACATACGCCGCCAAGCCATATTCGGTATCATTGGCTTTAGCGAGTGCATCCTCAAGGCTGTCAAAAGCAAAAAGCGGCAATACCGGTCCAAATATTTCGTTGCGAGCCAAAGTCGAGTTTTGGTCGAGATTACTCACAACGGCTGGTTGTATGTAGTAGCCTTTATCTAAATGATTGGGGACTGTACCGCCCGTAAGCAATACGGCATTTTCTTGTCGGGTTTTCTCCAGCAAATCAAACACACTATCGCGCTGTTGCTTGGTAATAAGTGGCCCTACATTTACACCATCTTCAAAACCACTACCCACTTTTAGTATTGATACATAACTACTTATCGCTTTGGCAAACTGCTCATAAATATTTTTATGAACATAAAACCGTTGCGGTGCTACGCATACCTGTCCATTGTTTCTAAAGCGTGCTATCGAAGCGGCTTTTGCAATGGCATCTACATCTACATCGTCGAAAATTAAAACAGGCGCATTGCCCCCCAACTCGAGCGATAGCTTGGTATGCGTGCGCGATGCACCATCCATTAATATTTTACCTACTCGGGTACTGCCCGTAAAGCTTATTTTTTTGAGCCGAGCATCGCTCAACATGGCATCGCCTACCGAAGCAGCATCAGCCACCAACACATTTAATACACCTGCTGGCAAGCCTGCTTTAATTAGCGCATCGGTTAAGTGATAGGCTGATAAAGGCGTATTTGCAGCAGGTTTGGCTACCACAGTACAGCCAGCAGCAAGGCTGGCAGCCCAGGCACGCGCTGGGTTATATGCAGGGAAATTCCATGCGGTAATAACCCCTATCACGCCCATAGGTTGCAGTATTACCGAGCTTCTTTTATCTACCCTGTTGGTGGGTATTACCTTGCCATAGGCACGTTTTCCTTCTTCGGCATACCATTCAAACAAGTTTGCAGCTACTGTCCATTCTCCTTTTGCCTCAAGCATGGGTTTGCCGCTTTCCATTACCATATCATAGGCTATGGCATCTAAGTTTTCTCTTAAATAATGGGCTGCTTTTTTTAATATTTCGGCTCTATAATAGGGCGTTGTTTTACTCCAAGTTTTAAAAGCGGCATCAGCAGCAGCAATAGCCTTTAGGGTATCCTTATTGTTACCATAGCTCAATTGTGCCAACACGTCTTCAGTTGCTGGATTGATAAGGGGTATTTGCCCCCCATCCATAGCATCCAGCCATTCGCCGTTTATATATTGGTTGTTTCTTGTTGATTTTATTAACATCGTTGTCCTTTTATCTTTTTAACTCGGCACTTGTTTCCTGCTTGGTTGATAGGCTATGCAAACCACTTTCTATAATATCTAAACCTTTGTTTAATAGTTTTTCGTCGATAACCAACGGGCTCAACACCCGTATGATATTGCCATTTACACCTGCACTTATCACAATCAATCCATTATCAGCACAATAGCTTATCAGTTTCTTACACAAATCGGCATCGGGCTTAAATGGGTCGTTATCTTTTACCAACTCAAAAGCCAGCATTGCACCCAAGCCACGCACATCGCCTATGGCAGTGTATTGTTGTTTTAGCGCATCAAAACGCTCGCGCACTATTTGCCCCACACGCTCGCCCATAGCATTGATGTTGATTTGCTCCATATAATTTAGCGTAGCTAATGATGCCGCACAACAAACCGGATTGCCTGGATATGTACCCCCTATGGTTGATGGTTTGCAGGCATCCATTATAGGTGCTTTACCTATCACCGCACCAATAGGCATACCGCTACCCATGCTTTTTGCCCATGTTGATATATCGGGAGTGATGCCATAATGCTGATATGCCGCCCATTTACCCGTGCGTCCAAAACCGCTTTGCACCTCATCCAAAATGAGTAATATGCCATACTTATCGCAAATAGCACGCAACCCTTTCATGTATTTTTGAGGGGAGACATTAAAACCGCCTTCGCCTTGAACCGGCTCGACAATAATAGCCGCTACTTGCGATGCAGGTACGTTGGTATGGAAAAAATCTTCCAACTCTCTTAATTGTTGATCTGAAAAAGTATCCAAATCCATTCCATTACCATAGCGATAATAATCAGGAAATGGGATGCGATACACTTCGGGGGCAAATGGCCCACAGCCCAATTTGTAGCCTACTTTTGATGTAAGCGTCATGCTCATCATGGTACGCCCATGAAAAGCACCACCATAGCATATAATGGCCTGCCTACCTGTGGCTTGGCGTGCAATTTTTATTGCATTTTCAACGCTTTCGGCTCCCGAGTTGGTGAGCATCACTTTGGTATGTTCGCCATGCGGCAATAGCCCTGCCAGCTTTTCGGCAAGTTGCATATACAAATCGTAGGTAGCCACATTAAAGCTACAATGAATAAGTTTTGCAGCTTGCTCGGCAATAGCATCTACCACAGGTTGTGGGCAATGCCCTGCATTTACCACGCCAATACCGCCTGCAAAATCAATCATTTCTTTACCATCGGCATCGGTAATTAATGCTCCCGAAGCACTTACTGCGGTTGAGGGGTTAAATATCCCGATAGCATCGGGTACAAATTGTTTTCTTCTATCTAATAGCTCTTTTGAACTTCTCATTACCTGTTCTCCTTTATGATTAAAATTTGCTTTATAATTCGGCAGCTATGGTTTTTGCGTTTACAAATTCGAGTATGCCTTGTCGGCCCAATTCGCGCCCATAGCCCGATTTTTTTACACCACCAAACGGTAGTCGTGGGTCTGATTTTACCAACGAGTTGATAAATACCGCACCCGTATTAATTTTTCGAGCCAAGGCTATTCCCTTTTCAACATCTCTTGTCCAGATACTGCCACCCAAGCCATATTGCGAGCTATTTGCCAATTGCAAAGCATCGTCCTCATTAGCAGCTATGATAACCGATGCCAATGGCCCAAAGGCTTCCTGTTCAAAAGTGGTCATCCCTTTTTTTACATTGAGGAGTAATGATGGCTGAAAATTGGCACCATTTAAGCCGCCACCAAGCTTCAATTTAGCTCCTGATGCTATGGATTGCTGCATTTGTCGTTCTAACTCTTGCGCCAAATCGACCCTTGCCATAGGCCCTGTTGTAATGCCATCTTCAAACGGATTACCTTGTTTAAGTTTGGCCATTTGCAAACCCAACTGATGTACAAACTCATCAGCCGTTTCTTTTACTGCGATAAACCTTTTTGATGCAATACACGATTGCCCTGCATTAAGCATACGCGATTGTATGGCTACGGCAGCCGCTTTTTCAATGTCGGCATCTGCCAATAAAATAAGTGCATCAGACCCTCCCAGTTCTAAAACTGATCTTTTTATATGTTTACCCGCAAGGGCAGCTACTGATGCACCAGCTCTTTCGCTCCCCGTGAGGGTTACGGCTTGAACCAAATCATGTGCGATAATTTTTTCGACATCAGGGGTATCAATAATAAGCGATTGAAATACACCTTCATCAGCCCCAGCATCTTCAAATATTTTTTGTATTGCCAACGAGCAGCCCGTCACATTGGGTGCGTGTTTTAACAAGGCCACATTGCCCGCCATTAAAGTAGGTGCAGCAAACCGAAAAACTTGCCAAAACGGGAAATTCCACGGCATAATAGCCAATACCGCACCAATTGAATGATAGCTTACAAAGGATTGATGATAATCGGCAACGAGGGTTTCATCCTGCAAAAAAGTGGCTGCATTTTGTGCATAATACTCGCATACCCAAGCACATTTTTCTACCTCCCCTTTTGCTTCGGCAAGCACCTTGCCCATCTCGTTGGTAATAAGTGTAGCAAATTGCTCTTTCTCTTTTCTTAATATCGCCGCCGCCTTATAGAGTACATTGGCACGATGCTCGAAACTTTTAGCCGACCACTCCGCATACCCTTTTGTAGCTTTTAGCAATGCTTGCGTAAGCTCGTATTTGCCCATCAAAGGGTATGCGGCTATGATTTGTTGGTTATATGGAAAAATAGACTTAAATACTTTCATAACAATTTTATACAACTCCTCTTTACTTAAAATTACCGAAGGGCTTAGCCTTCTTTTTCTATTGCTTTCATCATCAGTTCAACCGCCATGCGCCCTGTTTGTGCTGCGCCATTCATATAGCCTTGGCAATCTCTACTCACGTGCTCGCCAGCAAAATATAATTGCTCCACAGGTTCGCCTTCCCATCCTGCCAAAGTGCTCCACTGTCCTTTTTTGAATGCGCTATATGATGCCTTTGAATATGGGTTTGATTTCCAGCAAAACTTAATGCTCTTTTTAGTTGCAGCTTTATCCATACCTGGGTAAATGGTATTCATGGCTGATACAAACTCCGACATCAATTTTTCATCGCTCCCGTTAAATACCTTCTCGCTAAAATTGCCACCACCAAAAACGGTAAACGAGCCTTCGGTATCCGACTGCATTTGACTGCTATCCCATCCGCAACCAAAACTCAAATCGGTAAAAGTATAGCCTTGATAGCCGTTGCTGCGCCATGCCTTGTTGGCTACACCGATAATAAATTTACTACCATTGCCATAGCCTATTTCGTTGATACATTGTTGCTTACCCGCAGGCATGGGCACGCCAATGGGTATATTTCGTAGGATAGTAAACGGAATGGCAATAATTACCCTTGTAGCTTTTATGTTCACCATTGTTCCGTTTTGGTCAAACTGCAGGTCGTAGCCTTGTTCGTCATTTTTAGCAATAGCCTTTAGATAATGTCCTTTTTTAACATTCTCTTGCACTTTTTCATATAGTGCATCGGTTACTTGCTGGCTGCCACCCTTTATTTTCAAAATCTCATGCTCTGGTCCGAATATTTCATAACTCTTTTCACCATCTTTTGGGGCGATAAACATCATTAAAAAATTAACAGCCGATTGCTCCGAGGCTTCCATACCATACTCGCGGGTGAGGGTAATATTCAAAAAATCAAACAACCACCCTTTGATACCTATTGATGTAATGTATTCGGTGATGGATTGACGATCGAGATGCTCAAATTTCGAAGCCGCTTTATAGCTGATTACCTCGGGCAGCGTTTTAATATCCTTTACCAATTGATAAGCAAATGGTTTTATAGCCGCAGCCAAATCATCCTCACTTAATTGTTTCCCACCAAAATGAAATACTTTCTTTTTTAAATGGTCGTCCCTCAAATCGTACAATGATAAGCCCAACTCTTTAACCAATTGTATGATATCGGCGTGGGTAGTATCTATAAATTCGCCACCTATCTCGGTAGTTATACCCTTGCCAAACTCATCTTTCATGGTGTACATTCGCCCGCCAATACGGTCGATAGCTTCGTATAAGGTTGCTTTGATGCCCAGTTTTTGTAATTGATAGGCAGCATTTAAGCCAGCTATACCCGCACCAATAATGGCGATGTTTTCTTTCGAATATTTGTTACACGATGCCAAGCTCAAAACAGATGGTGCAATAGCCATACCAGCAGCCGTAACCGCCATTTGTTTTAAAAATTTGCGCCTACCTTCTTGATACTGGTGGTATGTTGCCAATGCTTCGGTATCATCTTGTAAGGCTTTATGAAAAGCACCTCGCAATAAATGGGAAATAGAATAATGAGCCATATTACTATTATTGTGCGCCTATTTAATAAATTAATATCCAGGGTTTTGAACCACAACACCATGCGTTGCATTGATTTCTCTAAGCGGTATAGGGTAAACCGAATTGGTAGCTGGCACGCCCAATACGGCATTTACTTGCCCTGTACGTGCCAAATCAAAATACCGATGCCCTTCAAAATTCAACTCCGCCCTACGCTCGTCGGCCACAGCTTGTGCATAGGCATTATCATTCGGCACATCCGAAGGCTGTAATGCAGCCATACCCCTATTGGTTCTAATTGTATTCAAATCAGCCAATCCGCCGCCAGTTCTACCAAGGGCTTCGGCTCTTATTAGGTACATTTCGGCAATGCGTATCACATAGTCCGAGTTGTCTTTTATAGCAATATCACTACTGTATTTCAACGTGCGTGCATTGGGTTTAAAATTAGCACTTGTGGTATCAAGCAAATTGATACGCAAATCGCCAGTTCTGCCATTCAAGAAACTTTTTAAACCTTGCGATGCGATAAACAACACCTCTGTTGAAGCCGCATCGGGGCGGGCATAAGTAGTTGCGTTATAATAACTTGGCGTTTGTAAGCTAAATGGTAGCTCGAACACCGATTCTTTTCCTGATTTTTGGGTGTAGATATTAGCGAATGTGCCTTGATTGGCTAATGTAAACGCACCATCGTTTATCACAAGCGAAGCATAATTTGCAGCATTGGCATAATCGTGCTTGTATAAATAAACTCTTGCTAATAGCGCATTCACAATTGCTGGATTGATGTAATTAGGATCTCTGCTGGTTTGCCCGTTCAAAAGCGTTGCTGCTTGGGTCAAATCATTAATAATAGCGGTATAAGTATCGGCTACGGTGCTACGCGATACCACATCCGTAGCTTTTTGTACCGTTGTAACTACCGGAATACCATATTGCGAAGTCAAATCCCAATGATAACCAAAGCTGCGCAACACATCAAAATGCGCTAAGGCTCTTATGGTAAGTGCCTGCCCTTTTACACTGTTTGAAAACTTGGTTGAAAGATTGGGGATATTACCCACGTTGGCGAGTATTCCATTTGCATTGGCTACGGTAAAGTACAATGCCACATACATATTTTGCAAATAGGCGTTTGATGCGGTAACGCTATATGTACCAAACTCATCTAATGAAGTATCATTATAACCACCTGCTACTCCATTATCGCTATTCAAATCAGCAAAAAGCGGGAAATAGCCACCATAATATTCACGTGCCTCGAGGGTGCTATAAAGCCCTACCAATGCTTCTTGTAAACTTACCGAATCTTTAAATAGCTTATCGGCAGGTACGTTTGTAGGCGAAACTTGGTTCAGTTTATTACAACTACTAGTAAACATAGCCGTAGCTACTGTTAAACTAAAGATGGATATATATATTAATTTTTTCATAATACGCTGTTTTTTACTGTTATTAAAACTTAATACTAACACCTATGCTCACCGTGCGGGCTTGCGGATACGCTGCATAATCAACCCCAGCAGTAGCATCGTTACTACCACCATTTGAGCTCACCTCTGGGTCGAAACCATGATATTTACTTATCGTCAATAAGTTTTGAACTTGGAAATAAAGGCGTATGCTGCTATAATATTTTGTCTTAGGCAGGTTCCAACCCAAGTTTACCGTCCTTATTTTGAAGTATGAGCCATCTTCTAAAAACTCCGACGAATTGGGGAAGTAGTTTTGTAATAAGAATGATGCTCTCGGTATATCAGTTACTTGCCCTGGGTGTGTCCATGCGTTCAATACTCGGGCATCATTATTAGCATATACCTGTGCTAAGTTTGCCGATGCAGGGTTTGATGCGCCACTCCAACCTAAGCTTTCGTAAGTAGTACGAATAAGGTTGAAAACTTTAGCACCATAGCTAAATTGTGTAGCGATATTCAGGTCGAAGCTTTTATACCGAAATGAGTTGTTAAACCCACCGAAAAACTTAGGGCGAGCATTACCTATAATAGTAGCATCACGTGTAAAATCAACTTGGTCGGCACGTTCTTTTGTGCCATTAGCAGCATAGTACTCGGCATCGCCATTTGCAGGATTAACCCCTGCAAAACGCACCCCAATAAATGTTCCTACTGGCTGCCCTACTTTTAATGTATGCGTTGGAGCTTGGTCGCTGTACGAGCTTAGGTATTGATTATCAACAGCCAATGCTTTAATTGTATTTTTCAAGAAAGATATATTGAACGAAGTTGTCCAGGTAAAATCTTGCGTTTTGATATTGTTTGTACCCAATTGAATTTCAAGCCCTTTATCTTCTATCTGTCCCGAATTGGTAATAATATTGGCAAAACCTGTAGTACCTGCTACTGGCTGCTGTCCTAACAACTTGGTACGCTCGGATATAAAGTACTCAATAGAACCGTTTAAGAAATGATTGAACAAATCGAAATCGACACCAGCGTTAAAAGTTGCATTATTTTGCCAGCTTAACGGCGGAGCCGAAATATTAGCACTTACTAAGCCCGGAGCACCATTGTATCGTGCAGGAGCATAATACACTTGATTTTGATAATCAGGAATTTCTTGGTCGCCAGTTAAGCCATAACTTACTCTTAGTTTCAAGTCGTTTATTTTTGAGTTGCCCTCTAAGAAACTTTCTTTAGCAATATTCCATCCTACTGATGCCGAAGGGAAATAACCAAAGCGATTACTGGCAGGGAAGCGCGACGAACCATCGGCTCTTATAGTAGCTGTAAGTAGATATTTGCTATCGTAATCATAATTTACCCTCGCAATAAATGATTGCAAATCCGAATACACAAGCGGACGTTGAATTAAAATGCGGAATGGTGTTGCCGCATCATTTATATTTTGCAAGCCCCCTGTCAGCGGGAAACCTTGCCCGCCTTGTGCGGTTTGCTGTCTTTTTATTTGTTGTTGCGTAAAACCACCCAAAATGGTTAGGTTGTTTTTGCCGAATGATTTTTGATAAGTAAGTATGTTTTCATTCAACCATGTTAAACTGGTAAGATTGCCAGTTAATAATTTGCCATTTACCGTTTGTGCATCCACAGTTATTGGCGAGAAAAACTGACTATCATTCACGTTATTATAATCAATAGACCATGTAGTACGGAACTTTAAAGAAGGCAATATTTTATATTCGCCATACACCGCCCCAACAAATCTATCAGTATAAGTATGCGCATTTATTTCGTTGGCTGATTTTACTGGATTATCCGAAAGCCAAAACGCTTGATAGTTGTTAAAATCGGCATACACCCCTGGCGAGCTATATACCGGCATAAGCGGCGATGCACCCAAAGCATTGGTTACAATACCTGTATAAGTATTATCATTAAAGCTTCGTTTATTGTCCGAATAAGATGCACTAATATTTGTACCGAAAGAAAACCTATCACTTGCTTGGTTATCAATATTAGTTCGTACGGTGTAGCGTTTGTAATAGTTATTAATGATGATACCCTCTTGGTCGAAATAACCACCACCTACATAAAACTTGGTTTTCTCGTTACCCCCACTTGCCGATAACTCGTAGTTAGAAATAGGTGCAGTACGAAATATTTTATTCAACCAATTGGTGCTGATACCACTTGCCAAATCATAATACTGCGCTGCTGGATTAGGCACAGCATTGCCGCTACCATCCACAATACCTACTGCTTGTAAAACCGATATTGGCCCGAAACGAGATTGATCGGTTCCGCCTGCCGCTTGACTATCGTTTTTATACACCTGTATATCATTTGCAATAGCTTGATTGGTAAGATTATAAAATTGCTGCGAGTTTAAAAACGGTATTTTTTTCTCTACATCCTGTACGCCTGTATAAAAATTAACACTCACATTGGTTTTGCCAGCTTTGCCTTTTTTGGTGGTCACAAGCACTACTCCATTTGCAGCCCTCGACCCATATATTGCCGCCGCCGAAGCATCTTTTAATACTTCGATAGACTCGATATCATCAGGATTAATATCTGATATCGAGCTGATATTTTGCCCGCTACCTACCGATGAGCCCGATAA
Source organism: uncultured Mucilaginibacter sp. (assembly GCA_963422535.1). Classification (GTDB taxonomy): domain Bacteria; phylum Bacteroidota; class Bacteroidia; order Sphingobacteriales; family Sphingobacteriaceae; genus Mucilaginibacter. The sequence goes on along the minus strand of OY730227.1, from coordinate 2,934,673 downwards.
GTTATAAGATGTACTTAATGATGAGTTGCTTTCGCTCAACATCGGCACACCATCAACCACATATAAAGGGTTTTGCGCACCGCGTATGCTTACCAACAAACCCGCCCCAGGTGTACCCGATGGCTGTGTAACGTTTATCCCCGATAATTTACCTTCAATAGCCGTAGCCAAATTAGATACGGGTTGGTCTTTAAACTCCTTGTTTTTTAGTGAAGATATAGCACCCGTGATGTCGCTCTTTTTTTGCGTACCATAGCCCACTACTACCACCTCTTTTAATTGCGCTTTTGATTCTTCGAGCACAATTTTAATACTCGATAATCCTTTTACATCTACCGTTTTCTTATCGTATCCTATAAATGATACTTCTATAAAAGTGTTAGATGCAGGTATTTTAAGGCTAAAACTACCATCATTAGCCGTAGTAACACCTTGCTGTGTGCCTTTTAGCAAAATCGTAACTCCGGGTAGCGGAGCACCTTGCGCATCACTTACAGTGCCTTTCAGCGTTCTGTCTTGTGCGAAAGCGATACTTGGCGCAATGCTACCATAAAACAGCAAAGCAAGTAACGAAATGAGTAAGCGTAAATTATGCTTCATAAAAATTATTTAGGGTTAAAATCACTATTGGTTATAATTGGTTTAAAAATTTAATTTCTTATAGTTTGATATAATAGTTGTTTCTATTGCAAAAAGCATTCATTTTAATTTATCCTATGGCATTTATACACAATTGCCATTTATTTCAAAAACTAAATGTCGTTAAGTCAAACGAGTTAAAATATAAGTCAGAAAAAAATTTCATAAAAAAGTTTATTAATTGATAAACAATATTTTGCATTTAGTCAGATATAGGTATATTTATAAGTCAAAAGTTCGACAAAAGATTTTTATCTATTTTTGACCAATTCATTATCCCTATTGTACTGATATGCATCTTTCCGAAAAGTTAAAGAACACCATAGCCGAGCATCCAGCTATAATTGCTGCGTTACAGAATAAAAATCGTGAAAATAAATGGGAAAACTTTACACGCACACAATTTAATATTGTTGCCAATGTAATTAATAAGCAAATAAGTAAGGAAGTGATAGCCAATCCCGACTTAATAGAGATGAGTTTAGTGATTGGAAAGCAAAACCTCGAAAAGCAATTTCGCTCGTTACGCTGCAGCCATATTTACGATTTTATTAAATACCTGAGCAATATGGGCGAGTATCGGGTTTTTAACTGGATAAGCGGCAAAACCCTGCAAAGCTATTGGCAAGGTGGCGAGGCCAAGTACATCAAAATAAATGTGTTGATGGTGTTTTTGCAAATACCTTTTGCTGATTGGGACGAATGGCAAAAGCAACCCAACCAACGCTCCGATGTTCAAAACAATAGTTTATCACGATTTGGCATTTCGGGGGCAGGTTTTAATCGTTCGTCATTAACTATCATAAAAAGCTATTATTTAGGCAATTACTTTTTGTATTACCCCAAAACCGATGGCAGTAACCATATTATCAAAACGCCATTTGTATTGAAAGAGCTGGATAATGGGCAGGTGGTAGTACGGTCGGTATCCGAAGGGCATCGGTATAGCGGTAAGGTAATTGGTATTCGCGATGGTTGTTTGTATATCAATTGCCAAAATTTAGATTTCGAGGAGATGGAGCAATATGTATTCAATATCGGGCTCGAAACCAAGCCTCAAGTATTATTTGGCGTGAGTACCACCGTGAGTGTGCGCAACAGATTGCCCGTTGCTTTGAAAAACATTTTGGTAAAGCAAAGTATTGTCGAAAAAGATTTTGACAGTATCCCCGAGATTGAAATTAATACAAACCAGCATTACGATACCGAAAGCGAAGAAGCTATTATTGTAGCCTATTTTAGGCAAAATCCTAATAATATTATTACAACCAATAGCTGCCTCGATTTGGAAGATGTGAAAAAACTGATTAAACAATAGCTATCTACTTATCGCACAGCAAAAGAATGATATGCGCTGCTGCCCAGCTAAAATTTTTCACGTTCAATCCATCGCCATTTAGCGGGTTATAGTTTTCTCTAAACTGCCCCGTGCCCAATATGCCCTCGCCGTGGGTAATGGTTTTAAGCAATAGCTTATCAGCAAAATCATTGTAGCCATATTTCCGCAAACCATCAATACCGAAATACACTTGGTCTAACCATACCGGTCCTCGCCAATAGCCACGCACAGGGCTAAATAATTTATGGTCGGCTTGAAAAGTAGGCAATGGCATATAGGTATTAAACTTCTTTTCATCAGCCATTACTACCGATACCGCTTTGGCTTGCTCTTGCGTAGCAACACCAGCCCAAAGCGGGTCCCACCCTTCCGAGCCCATTAGGTCTATCTGATGTTTATCATCCAGCTTTACATCAAAATAAAAACCCGTAGCGGTATTAAACATCGTCTTATTTATCAACTCTTTCAACTTAGCTGCCTTAGTCAAATACGTTTTCTCCCTTGCATCGCCCAATACTTTCATCATTTTGGCAAGGGTTAGTTTTTCGTCGTATAAAAAGGCATTCAAATCAACCGACTCTTGGTCTAACGACCATGCACCCTCTACATTCTTTATCATTTTGCAACCATCATAGCGCACCGCATTATCCATACCACTCTCCCATGCCGCCGCTTCGAGCGTGCCATCGGTAGCACCAAACTCGCAAAGCCCGTTTTTATCATGGTCGCGATATTTATACCACCATTCGTGATATTTAACCAGTTTTGGAAATATGCGCTTCAAGAAAGTTAAATCCTTTGTTTCGGTATATAGTTTCCATGCAGCCCAAGCCGCTAATGGGGGTTTACTATCCCTATCGTTATTCCTGCTTTTATCCGTAAAAACACAATCCGACACCATGCCGTATTTGTCCTGATAATCAAACATCGCTTCCATATTTGCCTCGCCCAGTTTTGGGTTAAACAAGGCACAAGCGGCGGCGTGTTTCCAGCTATCCCAAGCCCAAAAACCATCGTAGCTATTTATTTGGGGCAATATACCATCGTGCTTCAAATCGCCTGCTGCACTACGCCAGTTTACCATCAAAGTAACAATCGCTTTCACTACTGTTCGCCTATACTCCTCGTTTTGTAGCCATTGGGTTTGCTTGCTTAGGGCTTTGTTGATATAGCCATCCCAACGCATTTTATTTGCAGCAAACACCTGTTCGGTATGTATGCTAGTCGGTTGCTTGTGCAATGCGGCATCACGAGCATTTATAAAGTGCGATTGACGGATGTAGAAACTGATAGCTTGATTGGGTTTTAGTGTGATGACCTTCCCCAACAGCATTGTATAGCTATTATTTGCCGTGTTGATGGCAGATTTAACCGTACTCAAACCCAAATACTCGATAGCTATCTTTTTAACCTTTTTATCATTATAAATTTCAATACTATTACCGTTTGCCGCTATGCTATATTTTTTGTCGAACCCTCCTACCCATTGCATAGTTAATTGCCTGCTCTCGGAAGCATTGTTTTTGATTGTATAACGAATAACTGCCGACCGATTGCTTACAAACTCCAAAGTTTGCTCAATAGTAAGCTGCGCCAAGGTATATGCTTGCTGTATGCGCCCAGGCAAATAGGTTTGAGTAATATCAGCCAACTTTTTCGGCACAAGGGTATCAGTTTTTTCAATAGGCATAAAACGCAATGCCGCATCAGCTACCAATTCGTTTTCGCTTTCAATTAAATATGGCCCCACAAAGCCCCCTATTTGATTGTTTTTAACTGCAAACGAATACGAATGCCAAGCCCCCCAATCCGAAAAAACAGTAGGTTTACCATCGGGGATGAGTAGGTTTTGGAACTGATTGCTATCGTACTTTGGTTTTTGAGCATTTGTAGCAATGCTTATCAATACAAGCACAGGTGTTACAGCCGCTAACAGCGTCTTTTTAGCTTTAAAATTCATCTCAGTTTATTATGATGGATGAGCAAAATAGTTATAAAATATAAAAACCGAAAGTCTGATACAAAAATAAAACGCCCCATAAAGAGGCGTTTTATAAAAAAATCACAAACAATTGTTTGTACTATACCCTGCCGATTTATTTTTCAACAGGTTTTACTTCGGGATGTGCCTTGCCATTGTGACAAGTATTGCAGCTAACGCTAGTTTGCATTATCATCCCCAATGAATCTTTCCCAGCCTTAAAATATTTTTTATTGATTTGCCCCGTCATCTTAAACATTTTACGAGCTATTTCCTTTTCGGGCTTTGCATCACTCGCAAAATCCATTTTATTGGTTTCGGTATTACGTGCATGGCAAAAACTACAATGCACACCTAACGACTCGGCCCAAACATCCATCGCATGATCAAGCACCTCATAAGGAACATTTTTAGGAAACACTTTTAAGTTTACCAATTTGGGTGGCGTTTTATCATCAGGCATTGATGCGGCAATAGATAAGCCCATTATACTCAACAAGCCTACTGTTATACTTAATTTTTTGTTGATTCTCATATAGGTGAATTTTGAAACTAAGGTAATAATTGCTTACACAATTATGACATTGTAATAAAAAAAATACGTTCGCAAGGTTGATAGCTTTACTATCAGCCATGTGGTGCTATCCTAAACGTAGGGTTTTTGATTACCTTTGTGCCCTATGGTAAATTACTTTGATTTTTACGGCATACCCGAGTCGTTCCATCCTGATACTGTTTTGTTGAGAAAGCGTTTTTATGAGTTGAGCAAACAATATCATCCAGATTTTTATGCGAATGAAAGCGAAGAAAAACAGCAAGAAATATTAGAACTATCCACCATAAACAACAAAGCTTGGCAAACACTTTCGGATGAAAATAAACGCCAAGAATACATTTTGCGCCAACATGGCTTGCTAATTGATGGTGCAAAACCTACTCTCCCAGCAGATTTTTTGATGGAAATGATGGATATTAATGAGCGACTAATGGAAATAGATAATGCCGAGCAATTGGCTGCCATTAGCACAGAAGTAATTAATTTTGAGGATACTATAACCGACGAGCTGCAGATTTTGACATCAGATTACCAGCAGCTGGATGATGCAGCTAAAGAAAACCGATTAAAAGAAATTGTAAATATTTACTTTCGACAAAAATATTTGTTGCGTATTAAAGAGAGTTTGAATACATTTGCATCCCGATTTTGAACGAACGATTACTGTTCAATCACAAATGCCCAGATGGCGGAATCGGTAGACGCGTTGGTCTCAAACACCAATAACTTCACGGTTGTGCCGGTTCGACCCCGGCTCTGGGTACATCAACTGCAAATAACCTGTAAGCCAAAACTTACGGGTTATTTTGTTTTATGGCATAGTATATTACATACACCATTTTCAATTTATATAAATCGAAAACTGGGCTTGTGATGTATGCTATCGAAAATCAAATTTTCAAATTTAAACGCTAACACAGCCGATAATCACCATCGCCCCAGCCTATTACGCTACTACCGTAAACGGAATAGTTTGTGCAATGTGCATTGTTTTTACACGGGCAAAACGCTCGTCCATATCGTTCTCAAGCAACCATTCGTGATGCGTTTCGGCAATCATATTTTTATCATCAATACTGATGCCTTGCCATTCAAAATCAACCGATACGGCAATAGTGCCATCATCATTTTGTTTGGCTACAAAGTTTTTAGGTGTATGCCCGCTATTTTTTACACGTTGCGCCATCGAGGCTATCCATTGGTCAAATAGCTCGGTGGTATTTATTTTGCCCGATGTGCTGGTGTTTATTTCAAAGTTTGGTGCTAATAGTTCTTTAAACATTGCCGAGTTGCCATTAGCCGTTTCGATACCGTACAACCAACGGTGCATCCACGATTTTGCTCTATTATCGGCATACGCAGGCGTAAATTGAGGGTCGTCAATCATCCCCGTACCTTGTATGTTTACTTTGTTAAACACGGGCAAATCATCGCCACGTAGCTTCAAACGGGTAGAGTAATGGATGGTATAGCTATATCTCGAATTATCGGGGCGAATGTTTTGATACAAAATATCGGCCTCCAATGCTATGGTTTCATCATCAATTTGCACCACCTCGGTATTTTGCACATGATGCGCATTCAACCATCCTTCAAACAGCTTCAACCTATCGGGCAAGCTCTCTTTACCTTTAGAAAGCCCCGCCTGCGATGCAATTTCTACATCATCGCTCAATATATCTAACTGATTAGCAATACGAGCCTCCGTAAACGGGACTTCATATACTTGATACCAGCGGTAATATTGCGTTAAAGCCAAATGACTTATTTGAATGCTTTTAAATTTGTCGGTCATGGGTGATGTGGTATTAATTCGTAGTTATAAACCAAATTACAAATTAATACCATAAAGTTTAATGATTTGTTTCAATTAAGTCAAAAAAAAACAATATTTCACGAAATCAACCCAAGCACCACTATATGCCTGCTTGCGCACAATATGCGAGGTAAAATTTATCTTTAAGTGACGCAACAAGTGACGCCAAAATAAAAAAACCCTCTTACGTTAGTAAAAGGGTTTTGTGCGGAAGAAGGGACTCGAACCCCCACGCCTCGCGGCGCCAGATCCTAAGTCTGGTGCGGCTACCAATTACGCCACTTCCGCAACTAGGATTTTTAAAGAGTGGCAAAGATAAATATTTAAACCAATTTTACAGATTATTTTTAGCTTTTTATCATTAAAAACTGGCTATCAATTTATTAAAATACGCTGGAGCTTGTAGCAGCCTGCTCCCATACCACGAAAACATTTCGCCATCAACCAGCTTTATAGTTGCATGGGGTAGCGTAGCCCGAAACTCGTTGATATGTTTTTCTTTAAACGGATACGGCTCCGACGATAGCAATAACGCATCGGGCTGCGCCGAAATTAACTGCTCAATACTCACTTCGGGATACCTATCCTCGGCAAACACATTTACAAAGCCGCATCTGCGTAGCATATCATCAATAAAAGTACCCTTGCCTGCCACCATGTAGGGTTTGCGCCATATCAAATAAGCCACTTTTCGGGTTGGTGCAGCAGCATTTAATTGTTCAAAATTTTGTTTGATAGTGGCAGTCATTGCCGCCGCCTCGGTAGCTTTATTCACCAATTCGCCTATACCTGTTATCATATTTATCGCCCCGTCCAAATCAGCAATATCACTCATCCAAACTGGAAAATGGCTCATCAATTCTTCAATCTGGGCACGTTCGTTTTCTTCTTTATTGCCAATAATCAAATCAGGATTGAGCTCCTTTATCAATTTAATATCCAATGCTTTAGTACCGCCTATTTTTAGTATTTGTTTAGTTGCAGCGGCTGGATGAATACAAAATTTGGTGATGCCCAGCAGTTGCGCTTGCAAGCCCAAATCAATCAGCAATTCGGTTTGCGATGGCACTAATGATATTATTCTTTTAGGATATTGAGGTATATGTATTGGTCTGTTTAATTGGTCGGTATATATTGGCATTGGTGTTTAGTACGCGTTAGTATCTCCTTTTAACATTATCCAAAAGGTAAGAAAAATAATTCTAATATCCAGCAAAAACGACCAATTTTTTAAATACCAAATATCAGCCTCTACCCTTTTCAATACCGCCTCGGTGTTTTTTATCTCGCCCCTCAACCCACTTATTTGTGCCCAACCCGTAATGCCGGGTTTAAATAGATGGCGTTTCCTGTACTGATCAGTTATTTGCGAAAATTTTTCGGTATGATGCACCATGTGCGGGCGTGGCCCTACTATCGACATATCCCCTTTCAATACATTAAAAAACTGCGGCAACTCATCCAAACTGGTTTTGCGCATAAAAGCACCAATGCGTGTAACTCGATTATCATTACGAGTAGCTTGTTTGATATGCGCCTCGGTATTGATATACATACTTCTGAATTTGTAGCATTTAAAATGCTCGTTGTGCAAGCCTGTGCGTGTTTGCACAAAAAATACAGCCCCCCTCGACTCTAATTTTATTAAAATAGCCAGTATCGGAAACAGCCAGCTAAAAACAAAAACAATGATAAACAACGAAAAAAGAATATCGAATAATCTTTTAAAAAAATGGCTAAACATGCTTTAAATAGGTTGATGTCCTACTAAGCATTACGCAGCTATTTTATTAATGGTTGTTTGAGGGATAAACTAAAATTGATAGCTACCCGTTATATATTTGATACACGCCGGCTATGGTTTTGTTTTTTACCGAACCTACCAATACCGTAGCTATTTTCTTTTCAATCATCAATTGCTCTGCCCTACTGATGTACTCGTCAGGTGCAATGATGATAGGATTTTTGGTCATCATATCATCAATAGTAAGTTCGGTTGTGTTGGGGTTGCGTACCAATGCACGGCGCAAGTCGCCATCGGTTATTACGCCCTCTATTTTAGTTTGATTACCCACTATCACCATCCCCAATTTCCCTTCCGACATACACAGCAGCATCTCGGTAAACGAAGCATTTTTATCAATATAAGGCAAATTATCCTTTCGCATCAAATCTTTAACCTTTACTACCAATTTACGCCCGAGGCTTCCACCCGGATGAAAACGTGCAAAATCTTCGTGCTGAAACTGCCTTGCTTCCATCAAAGCTACTGCCAACGCATCGCCCATTACCAACGTTGCGGTGGTGGACGATGTAGGAGCTAACTCTAGCGGACAAGCCTCACGAGCAATATAAACATTAAGATGATGATGACTGTTTTGCGCTATGGTGGAGTTTGGATTGCCCGTAATGCTGATGATGATATTATTGTTCCATTTCAAAAACGGGATAATTTTGAGTACCTCATCGGTTTCGCCCGAATAGGAAATTAAAATCACCAAATCGTCGTGCTCTACCATACCCAAATCGCCATGAAAAGCCTCTCCCGGATGAAGAAAAAAACTTGGCGTACCTGTGCTTGCCAAAGTAGCCGCTATTTTGCGCCCAATAAGTCCCGATTTGCCCACCCCCGAAACTATCAACTTACCTTTCGAGCCAAGTACAGCTTTTACCGCATTCGTAAACTGGCTATCCAAATTGCTGGCTACTAGGTTAAGTGCCTCAATTTCAATATCGAAAACTCTTTTGGCTATATCTTTCATCGCAATCGGGTTGTTTTAGGCTAATAATGGTTTTATTACTTCTTCCAGTTCGTGCAGTTTTACCATGTTCGGCCCATCGCTCATTGCATTATCTGGGTCGGGGTGTGCTTCCATAAAATAGCCATCAGCACCAAAAGCTTTGGCTGCCAATGCCATCATGGGCACAAATGTACGGTCGCCCCCTGTTTTGCCACCCGCACCACCCGGACGCTGAACCGAATGCGTACAATCCATACACACAGGATGCCCAAACTTTTTCATGTCGTATATATTGCGAAAATCAACCGCGAGGTTGTTATACCCATACATATTGCCACGCTCGGTTAATATCACTTGCTCGTTTCCAGCCTCTATTACTTTTTGCGCTGGATAAAACATATCTTGCCCTGATAGGAATTGCGCTTTTTTTACATTCACAATTTTTCCCGTTTCGGCAGCCGCTACCAACAAATCTGTTTGGCGACACAAGAAAGCTGGGATTTGTAAAATATCAACCACTTGGGCAGCAATAGCTGCTTGATAGGGTTCGTGAATATCAGTAGTAACGGGCAAGCCAAAACGCTCTTTTACATTCTGCAACATTTCGAGCCCTTTCTCGATACCGGGTCCACGATAAGAATGGATAGAAGTGCGGTTTGCCTTATCAAACGACGACTTAAAAACAACACTAATAGGGTATTTTTCGCCCAACTGGGCTACCTTTTCGGCAACTGTATAAAGCAGTTCCTGATTTTCCATTACGCATGGCCCTATAATAAAGAACGGCTTTTGCCGCATCTGATTAAACAAATTCATTCACAAAGATGCAATTTTTTAACCTCTCCCCAAATCCATTAATTTGTTTTGAGTAATGATTGATTTAATCCCAAACCGCAATGCGAGGAGGAACAAGGAAGCAACCCCTACTGAGGCAATTCTACACCATGCAAACGTCGGCAAGCCAGCTTCTTGCCGAATGATTTTTGGTTCTTTGTATCTAAGACAAAGAACAATGAAAGAACTATGCCCATCGCACCATGCTTCGAGAGCCTCAGCATGACAGCCTCTACTTAAGCAATTCTACATCATTCAAAACGTCGGCAAGCCAGCTTCCGCCGAAGCGATGCTAAACAGAAAGCCACGAGCGGTGGCAAAAGGCATAGCAATAAGCATTTATTGCAGCCTGAGGTTCAGCAGAGCTTGCAGGGAGAGCCCCGAGCCCAAGAAGCCTTCTTGCCGGCTTGATTTTTGGTTCTTTGTATCCAAGACAAAGAACATTGAAAAAACTATGCCATCGCACCATGCTTCGAGAGCCTCAGCATGACAGTCTCTACTTAAGCAATTCTACGCCAATGCCCCGTCGGCAAGCCAGCTTCAGTCGAAGCGATGCTGAACAGAAAGCCTATGAGCGACGGCAAAAGGCATAGCAATAAATTTTATTGCAGCCTGCGGTTCAGCAGAGCTTGCAGGGAGAGCCTTGCGCCCAAGAAGCCTTCTTGCCGGCTTGATTTTTGGTTCTTTGTATCCAAGACAAAGAACATTAAAAGAACTTTGCCCATCCTTGCAAGGAGCGCAGCGACGAAGCAATAGCCGATAGCTCTATTTACTCGCTATGGCGTGCATGGGTCGTTTTTTTGTTGCCTTTGTAGGTGTAGGGATATAAAACAGGTGCATACTTTCTGTTATATTTGCTATTCCGCCTATCAAACCATTAGGAGTAGCAAAGCCACTTGTTCCGCAATAGCACGATGGACGGAATCGCCCGTAAGGTCTATTACCTGTGGCATTGGCACCTATTACAAAAGCCGTACCCAAAAATTTGGCAGCAGCAGCAGCATAGCTTGTAGCATTATAAGATGCCTTCCCACACGAATCAATAACGGCTGCCGTAACACCCCAATTTATGATTACAAATTGAGGATTAAGAGTTTTTAATATTTTTAGTGATGTCAAATCATACGTATAGGCATCGGCACATACCAATATGGCGGTTCGTCCAAAAGGTGTGTTCACAACCTGTATATCCGATAGTGGCCCAGGTGTATAACTGCAACCATTTTGACCAAAAGGTGGTGGGCATTGATCAAAAGCATTTTTCAAAACATTATATTTACGATGATGCAACACTATTTTGCCCGATGGGTTAATAAGAATGCCCGAATCGTATGCTTGGTAATAAATAGGATTAATTTGTGGACCTTGTTCGGCAATACCCGTTGCCACCCAAATATTGTTGCGCATGGCTATCATAGCAAAGGCATCTGAATATTGCCCCGGAATAGGTTTCGCCTTTTGAAAAACGATGGGGTTTAACCAACCAAACAACGATTCTTCTGGAAATATAATCAAACTAGCCCCTTGCATTTTTGCCGATTTGGCATAAGCATCCATAATGGCAAAATTGCCCACCTCTGACGATTTTAATTGCACAACAGCTACGCAAAAGTTTTGCAAACCCTTTTTTAATGCAAATGCGTTGTGTAGCTCAAACGTTAGGATTAATAAAATAAGAAACCTTTTCATGGTGTTTTAATTAAAATTTGATTACATAAATAAAATGTACTTAAACAGCAATTGAAAAGGTGTAGGATGTATTTATAAATAGCAGGCAGTATTATAGCAATTAATTGCTATACAGCACAATAGCCAAGCCGTTGGTAAACTTAAATAATGTTTATCATTTACTAGTGGGTGTTTTCACGGTATTTTCACACGTAGTTTTACGCATTTTTTGACAGCTTGATTTTTGGTTCTTTGTATCCAAGACAAAGAACATTGAAAGAACTATTACCATACTTCAAGAGCCTCAGCATGACAACCCTCCGTTCAACCGTATCGCAATGATGGGTTTTCTATTAAGCCAATCTTAAATAATCCCCCTCTACTCAATACTTTTGCCTTTCATGGCGGTGCTAATGGCTTGATCCATGAGGCGTTCGGCAAAGGGGCGGGTGTATTCGTTCAGGGTGTCAATATTTTTCAGGATAAGGTCTTTATCGCCAGTGGTTAGGGCTTGTTTTAATGCGTTGATGAGTTTTTGTGTTTCGCTCATCTCGGCTATTGATACATAATCGGCATTTTTTTGCAAAAAACGTTCAACGGTATATACCATTTGTTCGCCTTCGGTGCGGGCTTCTATCAGCATACGTTGTGCTACATCGTCTTTGGCATGGGTAATGCTATCCATCAGCATTTGCTCTACTTGGTCGTCGGTAATGCCGTAGGTGGGTTTCACTTCTACTTCTTGCTTCACGCCCGAGCGCAGCTCCATTGCTTGTATTTTGAGTATGCCATCGGCATTCAGCATAAAATTGATATCCACCTTTGGGAAACCAGCCGGCATTGATGGTATGCCTTTCAGCTCAAACTCTGCCAGTTTGCGGTTTTCTTTTATCAAATCGCGCTCGCCTTGATACACGGCTATCTTCATATTTACCTGCCCATCAATAGAGGTGGTGTATTGCCTGCCTGCTTTGGTGGGCACTTTCGAATTGCGGGGGATGATGGTATCCATTAGCCCGCCCATGGTTTCGATACCTAACGATAGCGGGGTAACATCCAACAGCAAAATATCTTTTCTATTGCCTGCCAATATATCGGCCTGAATGGCTGCACCAAGTGCTACCACCTCATCAGGGTTTAAACTATCGTGCACCTCACGACCAAAAAACTCGGCTACCATTGTTTTTACCAATGCTGTGCGGGTAGAGCCGCCTACCATCACTACCTCGTTAATGTCGGCAATGCCGAGCGAGGCATCTTTTAGCGCATTTTTACAGCAATCAATAGTTTGCTGCACTTTGGGTAATATCAACTGGTTGAAGGTGTTGCGGTCAATAGTGCACCATATATCGCCTATTTTCTCGTTAAATATACTTTGATGGGCAAATGCTTTTTTGGCTTCTTCGGCTTTTAGGCGCATACTTTGTGCCAATTCGCGGTTTTGGATAAGTTCGGCTTTGTTGAGCTGGTTTTTCTCAATCCAATAGTCAACAATAGCACTATCAAAATCATCCCCACCGAGGAAAGTATTGCCATTGGTAGCCAACACCTCGAATATGCCATTTTGGATTTGTAGTATTGATACATCAAACGTACCACCACCCAAATCGTACACGGCTATGGTTTTGGTTTCGTCGGGATTTAAGCCTATGCCATACGCCAAACTTGCGGCGGTAGGTTCGTTCACAATGCGCAGCACATCCAAACCCGCCAGTTTGCCCGCATCGCGGGTGGCTTGGCGTTGCGAATCGTTAAAATAAGCTGGCACAGTAATTACGGCACGGTTTACAGGCGTTTTGAGGGCGTGTTCGGCACGGTCTTTAAGCTCTTTTAGTATCAAACCCGAAAGCTCGATAGGCGTATAAAAGCGGTCGCCAACTTTTATTTTCACCAAGCTTTCGCTATCATCATCAATTACTTTGTATGAAAAAAAATCTTGATAATCTTGAATATCATTGTACGACCTGCCCAGCAACCGCTTTACCGAAAAAACGGTATTTTGAGGGTCGGTAATTAAATAGTTTTTGGCATCATTACCCACCGTAATTTCGCCACTATCAGCAAAATGCACTACCGATGGCACCAGCACACCCTTGCCCATATCGTTTATCACTTTGGGGTTTTTATCAGGGTCGATAAAAGCCACTAGCGAATTGGTAGTACCCAAATCAATCCCTACAATAATATCTTCCTTTTGTATTGAGCCCGTTGCCAGGTTGATAGAAACTTTAGCCATAGTAGTTTTATAACAATCGGGCAAAGGTAGGTAGTTTTGGTGTACTGTATGTCTTTTGAATATAGAATTTTAATTTTTTTGGTGGAGAAATGATAATTATGAGCGGAAGGTTGTCATGCTGAGGCTCTCGAAGTATGCGAGCGTGGGAATAACGGAAAAACCGAGCGTCATTGTGAACGGAGTGAAGCAATCTCAAAACGAGCGTGTCATGCTGAGGCTCTCGAAGCATGGTGCGATGGGGTTGCTAATGAAGGTGCATTGGCGGTATAATATTGAAGTGTTATTGTTGCATATATCTTTCACTTTTTTCTTTGTTTATTTCGGCTTTTAGGCGTTGGTTGATATCTATTTTGGGTTTTTGAAATACAAAAATGGCTGTTTTGTATTCTCGTGCTAATGGATTGGTAATTGAACCAGCTTGATAGGCTATTTCAAAAAATGGGTGGGTTTTTGCTAGTTCGTCTTTACTTTCTTCCAATTGCTTTACTCGTATAAAATTTACAATCTTTCTATCAAAATCAAACCAATTAATATAATCGGCATTAAACGAAACGGCTTTTACTTTTTTGTTTTTGGTGTAATAATTTATTGCTCCAGCTTGCCCATAATTATCACACAAAATGATGGTGTATTCGCTATCGGGCAGTTTACTACTAATGGCATCTACCTTCTGCGCCAACTCTTTCCAACCCAACATATCGGCAAAATCTTGCGGCAATTGATGGTTTTTGCCATCTTCCCATCTCAATAAACCATATTTTTGGTATTCTTTTTTGTATTTGAAAACCCCATCAGGATTTTGGATGGTATAAAACAAATTGAACCCAAGCACATAAAACAAAACAGGGATGGCTATAACTACGGCTTGCAAATACTTTTTCCATCCTGTATTCAAAACATCACCCCAAAAAACCGCCCCGAAAGCTATATAAACAGGATAAAGTCCTATAGCATAATAGCTTTTGGCACGCAAATAGGTAAACACCGCAAGGGTAAACACGAAAGTGAAAAAGAAAACACGATACTTTTTGAAAGGTGCATACAAAAGCAAAGCATACAGCGAGGCTATAATAACAGGTAGTGCGCCAATAAAATAAAAGGCTTGGTCTTTAACAAAATCCCATCTATTTATATTTACCAATTGGGTTTGAGCCAATTCGTGCATGTGCCAAAAAACTGGGAAATGGTGTTGATACTGCCAAAATAAATTGGGCGATATAAGCAAGGCAGCCAATAAAACGGATAGATAAAGTTCTTTTTTTAGGAAAATTTTACGTTGATTGGTAAGTGCAATGGCAGGCAAAAAACCAATAAGTAGGAAAACAATATTGTACTTATTTAAAAACCCGAAGGCAAATACAAGGGCAGCTATAAAAAGCCATTTTGCTTGTTCGGTATTTAAGTATTTGATAATGAGGTAGCAAAACATTGTCCAACATAAGGCATCGAACGAATTGGGTTGAAACAAGAAGTTTAGCCTTACAAACGCCGAAAGCAGCACGCCCGTTGCTCCCAATAGGAGGGCAAATAAATTACCTTTTAACTCCTCAATGGCTTTCCAAACTACCACTATTGTGAGTGCGCCAAACAACGCTGGGAAAAACCTAACCCAAAACAACGAATTACCAAAAAACTTTATGATAGCTGCAAACCACGAAGTAACAGGCGGAACGGATAAATAGCCCCAAGCCAAATGATTTGCTTGATCGAGATGCAGATACTCGTCGCGGTGTAAATCGTAATAAGGGTTGATTAGTACATATTGCAGGATAAACTTTATAAGGATAAATCCGAACAAGAGGAGTGTTTTTTTATTCATTAGGATAGTTTATACTGCGTATTTGTGAAAGAGATTTTCTTCAAATATAACACGCTAAACTTTTAAAATGAATATCGTTTAGAGGAATAAAAAGAACTATGCCTACCGCACCATGCTTCGAGAGCCTCAGCATGACAGCCTTTACTTAAGCAATTCTACGCCAATGCCCCGTCGGCA
This sequence comes from uncultured Mucilaginibacter sp., assembly GCA_963422535.1. Lineage (GTDB taxonomy): Bacteria > Bacteroidota > Bacteroidia > Sphingobacteriales > Sphingobacteriaceae > Mucilaginibacter. The sequence goes on along the minus strand of OY730227.1, from coordinate 2,918,867 downwards.
AGCCAGCTTCAGCCGAAGCGATGCTGAATGCACAGCCACGAGCGATGGCAAAAGGCATAGCAATAAGCACTTATTGCAGCCTGCGGTTTAGCAACGCTTGCAGCGTAAGGTACGAGCCCAAGAAGCCTTCTTGCCGAATGATTTTTGGTTCTTTGTATCCAAGACAAAGAACATTGAAAGAACTATTTGGTCATTGCAAAATAAACCAACCCGTCATTGCGAGAAGCACAGCGACGAAGCAATCTCTACTTAGGCTCTGCACAGCATATAGATTGCTTCACTTCGTTCGCAATGACGCTTTAATATTATTACGCCAATGCCCCGTCGGCAAGGCAGCTTCAGTCGAAGCGATGCTGAATGCACAGCCCGAGCGATAGCAAAAGGCATAGCAATAAATATTTATTGCAGCCTGAGGTTCAGCAACGCTTGCGGGGAGAGCCCCGAGCCAAAGAAGCCTTCTTGCCGACTTGATTTTTGGTTCTTTGTATCTAAGACAAAGAACATGAAAGAAATATGCAGTCATGATATTGTGCCGATTTCCGTTCTTTGTATCCAAGACAAAGAACAGCTAAAAAAACATAAACCATTATTTACCTTTGCAGCACAATTATACACGGCTATGTATTTTATTTTGTCGAAGGTATTGCTCTTTTTGGTGTTCCCTATTAATTGGATTATTGCGCTCGTGCTCATCGCTTTGTTTAACAAACGAGTGCAATGGAAGCGAAAATCATTAATAGCGGCGGCGGTGCTGCTGCTGGTGTTTACCAATCCCTATTTGCTGCATCTGCTTGCCAAAAACTGGGATATAGGCAGAGGCAAATTGCCCGCCAATAAGGTGTATAGTGCCGCTATTGTGTTGGGTGGGTTTGCTGGCGAAGATAAAAATGGCGATGGTGTGTTTAATAGCTTTGCCGATAGGTTTATACAAGGTATGCAGCTCAAAGCCGAAGGTAAGGTATCGCATTTGATGATTAGTAGCGGCAATGGCAACTTACAGCAAACCGCTTTTAAAGAAGCCACTTGGGCACAAGGTGTATTAAAGAAGTTTAACTTGCCCGATACCGCAGTTTTGATAGAGCACGAATCGCGCAATACGATAGAGAACGCCGCTTTCTCGAAAACTGTACTGCAAAAGGCACATCTACAACCGCCTTATTTGCTGGTTACATCGGCATGGCATATGCGCAGGGCATTGCTTACGTTCAGAAAAGAAGGTATTGATGTAGTGCCTTATCCAAGCGGACACGTTTCGGGAGATGACAAAATGGAACTGGCTGATTACCTTATGCCCGATGCAGGTACTTTGGGTGGATGGAATTTTTATATCAAAGAAATAATAGGCTACGTGGTAACGGTTTTGAAATAGCCGTTGGCACATTCAACACAAATCTTATACATTTGCTGATATGCAAAAGATACTGGTTGCCAATAGAGGCGAGATAGCCTTACGTATTATGCGCTCGGCGCGCGAAATGGGGATAAAAACCGTAGCTGTTTATTCGACTGCGGATAGGAATGCTTTGCACGTGCGCTATGCCGACGAAGCCGTGTGTATAGGCGAAGCCCCATCCAACCAATCGTACTTAGTGGGGCATAAAATAATAGATGCCTGCCGCCAAACAGGTGCTGAGGGCATCCATCCAGGGTATGGTTTTTTGTCAGAAAACGCCGCCTTTGCCCGTATGGTGCGCGAGGCAGGTTTAACATTGATAGGTCCATCGCCCGAGGCGATGGAGATAATGGGCAATAAATTATCGGCCAAAGCAGCCGCATTAAAATACAATATCCCCATGGTACCCGGTACCGAAGAAGCCATATCCGACATCGGCGAAGCCAAAGCACGTGCCGTAGAGGTGGGTTTCCCGATATTGATAAAAGCCGCCGCAGGCGGTGGTGGCAAGGGGATGCGCATTGTAGATACCGTAGCCGATTTTGAAGAGCAAATGCACCTCGCCGTATCCGAAGCCACATCGGCTTTTGGCGATGGCTCGGTGTTTATAGAGCGTTATGTATCATCGCCCCGTCATATCGAAATACAAGTTTTGGGCGATACGCATGGCCATATTGTGCACCTGTTCGAGCGCGATTGCTCGGTACAGCGTAGGCATCAAAAGGTGGTAGAAGAAGCACCATCGTCAGTACTCACACCTGCCATTCGCGAGCAAATGGGACGCTGCGCGGTAGATGTAGCCCGTGCCGTAAACTATACAGGCGCAGGTACGGTTGAGTTTATTATGGATGATAACCTGAACTTCTACTTCCTCGAAATGAATACCCGTTTGCAGGTAGAACACCCTGTAACGGAGTTGATTACGGGAGTTGATTTGGTAAAAGAGCAAATCAATATAGCGCGTGGTTTGCCCATCAGTTTTAAACAAGAAGATTTAAAAATAAACGGACACGCTATCGAGCTGCGTGTATATGCCGAAGACCCTGCCAATAATTTCTTGCCCGATATAGGCACACTGCAAACCTACGTAACGCCCAAAGGCCCAGGTGTGCGGGTGGATGATGGTTTTGAGCAAGGCATGGAAATACCCATTTACTACGACCCCATGATAGCCAAGCTGATTACCTTTGGGAAAGATCGTGCCGAAGCTATCGAACGTATGGTGCGCGCTATTGATGAGTACCACATTACAGGCATAGCCACCACACTTGGTTTTGGTAAGTTTGTGATGCAGCACGAAGCCTTTACATCGGGCAATTTTGATACCCATTTTGTGAAGAAATACTTTAACCAAGAGCTGTTAACTACTGATAACGAGCAAGAAGCATTTATAGCATCACTAATCATGCAAAAGCTACTCAGCACCCAAACAGTACACGCCACGAGCACCCCCCCCACCGAAACATCAAACTGGGTAAAAAACCGACGCGATTGATAAAAAGGGGCTGTCATGCTGAGGCACTCGAAGCAAGGTGCGATGGGCATAGTTCTTTCATGTTCTTTGTCTTGGATACAAAGAACCAGAATCGGCATCGTATCATGACTGCATAGTTCTTTCATGTTCTTTGTCTTGGATACAAAGAACCAAAAATCAAGCCGGCAAGAAGGCTTCTTGGGCTCGGGGCTTGTGCTGCAAGCGTTGCTGAACCACAGGCTGCAATAAATTTTATTGCTATGCCTTTTCCCGCCGCTCGTGGCTGTGCATTCAGCATCGCTTCATCTGAAGCTGGCTTGCCGACGGTTTTGCATTGGCGGTTTATCTCACGCTCGTATGATTCGAGAACCTCAGCATGACACCTGCGCTCAATCATTGGTAATAATGATAGCTTAATTTTTCCTCTCCAAAATCCGAAACTATCATCATCATAAACTAATCATTTTTTTATATTTTTGCTGCAACACGGTAGGTATATAATATATCGCCGCTATATGCTCATCAATGGATATATCAGTTGTAGTACCCTTATATAATGAAGTAGAATCGTTGCCCGAATTAACGTCGTGGATAAGTCGTGTGATGCACGATAATGGTTTTTCGTACGAGGTGATTTTGGTGGATGATGGTAGCAAAGATGGTTCGTGGGAGATGATTGTGAAGCTGCAAGAAAACAATCCTGCTATTAGAGGCATCAAGTTTAGGCGCAATTATGGCAAATCGGCCGCGCTAAATGTAGGGTTCGAGGCCACCAAAGGCAAGGTAGTAATTACCATGGATGCCGATTTGCAAGATAGTCCTGATGAGATACCGCAGCTTTACCGCCGCATTACCGAAGATAACTACGATTTGGTGTCGGGATGGAAAGCCAAACGCTACGACCCGATTACCAAAACCATACCTACCAAGTTTTTTAACGCTGCTACCAGGCGTATGTCGGGCATATCCAATTTGCACGATTTTAACTGCGGTTTAAAAGCCTATCGCAACACCGTAGTAAAAAACATTGAAGTGTATGGCGAAATGCACCGCTACATACCCGTGATAGCCAAATGGGCAGGTTTCTCGAAAATAGGCGAACAAATAGTAGAGCATCGCCCACGAAAATATGGTAAAACAAAATTCGGGATGAGCCGTTTTATCAATGGTTTTTTAGATTTGCTTTCGATATTTTTTGTAGGCAAATTTGGCAAACGCCCTATGCACTTTTTTGGCAGCATGGGGGTTTTGAGTTTCTTTACGGGGCTTACCATCGCCCTATGGCTGATAGGGCAAAAACTATACGACATAGCGCATGGCATTAAAATAACCCGCGATGTAACCGCACAACCGCTATTTTACATTGCCTTGGTGGCTATTATAGTGGGTTCGCAATTGTTTTTAACAGGCTTTGTTGCCGAGTTGGTTGCCCGCAGTTCGCACGATAGAAACAATTATCAAATAGAAGAAACCATATAACGCATAGCCTTCTGCATATTTAAAATCAAAACATTTGAAATCTGCATAGCTAAAATTCGCACATCCAAAATTCGCATAGTTCAAAAAAAAATGTTTTTTTCTATCATTATCCCATTATATAATCGTCCGCAGGAGATAAAAGAGCTGCTCGAAACACTTACGCATCAAACCTACAAACAGTTTGAGGTATTGGTGATTGAGGATGGCTCTACAAACGATGCGGCTGCTATTGTAAAAAACTTTGCCGATGTGTTGGATTTGCAATACTTTGTGAAGCCGAACGAAGGGCAAGGCTTTACCCGCAACTATGGTTTTGAGCGTGCCAAAGGCGATTATTTTGTGATATTTGATTCGGATTGTTTGATACCGCCGCATTATTTAGAAACGGTAAACAATTATTTGAAAACCAATTGGCTAGATGCCTACGGCGGCCCCGATGATGCGCATCCATCATTTACCCCTACTCAAAAAGCCATCAGCTACTCCATGACCTCGCCTTTTACCACAGGCGGCATACGTGGCAACAAAAAAGGCATAGGGCAGTTTCATCCACGTAGTTTTAATATGGGTATAGCAAGGCACGTGTGGGAAAACATAGGCGGTTTTATCATCACCCGCTCGGGCGAGGATATCGAATACAGCATACGCATACACAACAATGGCTACAAAATAGGGCTGATACCCGATGCCAAAGTATTTCATAAACGCCGTACCGATTTTGTACAGTTTTTTAAGCAATTACACTTTTTTGGCAGGGCACGCATCAACATTTATAAATTTTTCCCTAAGGAGCTAAAGGCAGTGCATTTTTTCCCTGCTGTATTTACTTTGGGTTTGTTGTTTACACTCATCATCAACTTTATTAATCCGGCAATAGCCGAAGTGTGCAATTTTTTTGTGGCGGTGTACATTTTGTTGATATTTTTTCATGCTTGGTGGAAAAACAAATCGGCAAAAGTTGCATTTTTGAGCATTATTGCTGCATTTACCCAACTTACAGCTTACGGCATAGGTTTTGTGCAGGATTTTTGGAAGCGCGTAATATTAAAACTATCATAAACCAAGTATGTATCACCCTTTTTCAGTATCAGACACCATAAAAACAGCTTGGTTTCTTTTTAAACGAAATTTTATAACCATTACCGTTTTTTCGGTTATATCGTTTATCCTACTGGCTATATTGGGTATTATGATACAGTTGATTGTAGCACCCGAGGCATTTGCAGGACGAATGTTTGTAACCTTTTTTTTGATACTCACACAAGCCTATACCACTTTAGGATTATATAAACTCATTTTTACTTTAATAGATAGCGAGTACTACGAATTTGAATTTAAGCAAGTGTTGCCTAGTTTTAAGATGATTGTCAGCTACCTTGCCGTAGGTTTTATTTTAGCATTTATCATTACCAATTTTGCTATTTTGGTAAAGCATTTAGATGATTATCCCAATATACAAACCCTGGTTGAAACCATAGGCGTTATTGGTGCATTATACTTGTTTTTGCGTATCATGTTTTTCAATACCTTTATTGTTGACGACCAATCGGGCCCTATCGAATCATTAAAACAAAGTTTCAGTTTAACAAAAGGTTTCGTATTAAAAGTAATAGGTATATTGGCTATCATCCTATTATTCATAGCCCTACCAACCAAACTGGCACAATATTATCCTTTAATATCACTTACCATTATATTTACCTATCCTTTTGTAAATATTATTTTGGCAGTTACCTATCGAAAGCTAGTGTATAGCCATCAGGATACGGATGAAGAGCCTATCGAAACAATTTAAGCTATGGGTTTAAAAGCGGTATTGAGTAAGGTATTTGCGGCATGGGTTAATAAGGATTTGAATAGCATCCGACAGCAATCTATCGCCCTGCAACAAAAAACGTTTTCGCACCTCATTGCACAAGCCAAAAATACCGCCTTTGGTATCGACCATCGTTTTGAAAACATACGCACTTACCACGATTTTAAACAACACGTACCCATACGCGATTATGAAGATTTGCGCCCTTATATAGAGCGTGTAACGCATGGCGAAGCCGATGTATTGTGGACGGGCAAACCTGCCTATCTTGCCAAAACTTCGGGTACTACATCGGGCGTAAAATATATTCCTATCTCGAAAGAGAGTATGCCTCAGCATATTAAAGCTGCTCGAAATGCCCTGCTCAGCTATATTTACGAAACGGGTAAAACCGATTTTGTGGATGGCAAAATGATTTTTTTGCAAGGCAGCCCCGTGCTGGATAAAAAGGCTGGAATAGCCGTAGGCAGGCTATCGGGTATAGTGGCAAACTTAGTGCCCGCTTATCTGCAAAAAAACCGCCTACCCAGTTATGCGGTAAATTGTATTGAAGATTGGGAACAAAAAGTAGATGCCATAGTAGCCGAAACCATTACTGCCGATATGCGCCTCATATCGGGCATACCACCTTGGTGTCAGATGTATTTTGATAGGCTATCAGCCCAAACCGGCGGCAAAAAGATAAAAGACATTTTCCCCAACTTCAAGCTGTTTGTGTATGGTGGTGTAAACTATGAGCCCTATCGTGCACGTATTGAAGAAAGTATAGGCTTTGGTATCGATACCATCGAAACTTATCCCGCATCAGAAGGTTTTATTGCTTTTCAAGATACGCAAAAAGAAAAAGGCTTGCTGCTGCTCACCAATTCGGGTATGTTTTATGAGTTTATCCCTGCCGATGAGTTTTATAACGATAAGCCTACCCGCATCAGTTTGGAGGATGTGGAGCTGGATAAAAACTATGCCCTTATTTTGAACACTACGGCGGGACTGTGGGGATATAGCATAGGCGATACCGTAAAATTTGTATCCAAAAACCCTTACCGAATATTGGTAACAGGGCGCATAAAGCATTATATATCAGCCTTTGGCGAGCACGTAATAGGCGAAGAGGTAGAACACGCTTTACTGAGCGTAGCTAATGAAGAAGGGGTTGATATTGTGGAATTTACCGTAGCACCACAGGTAAACCCACCCAAAGGCGAATTGCCCTATCACGAATGGTTGATTGAGTTTGGAAAAACACCTGCCGATTTGAAAGAATTTGCTTTAAAGGTGGATAAAGCCTTGCAAAAGAAAAATATTTACTATTTTGACCTCATTGAAGGTAACATTTTGCAACCTTTGGTTATCCAACCATTGCCGAAAGACGCATTTATAAACTATATGCGGGCACAAGGCAAACTGGGTGGGCAAAATAAAGTACCTCGATTATCAAACGATAGACTGATAGCCGAGGAGTTGAAGAAATATACAAACTAAGCCATCATTGCGAGGAGCGTAGCGACGAAGCAATCAATGAACGGCATACAAATTATGAAGAGTAAAAACATCGCCATATTAGGGTCAACTGGGAGCATTGGTACACAGGCATTGGAGGTAGTGACCGACAACCCAAACCTGTTTCGTGCCTTTGTAATTACCGCCCAAAGCAATGCCGATTTGCTCATCACGCAGGCTTTGCAGTTTAATCCCGAATACGTGATTATTTGCGACGAAAGCAAATACGCCTATCTCAACAATGCGTTAGCTGCCACATCGGTAAAAGTATTGGCTGGCATAGCCGCCATAAACGATATAGTTACCCATCCCGATATTGATATAGTGCTTACCGCTATGGTGGGCTTTGCTGGCTTAATGCCTACTATAAACGCTATAAAAGCAGGCAAACACATCGCCCTAGCCAACAAAGAAACGCTGGTAGTAGCAGGCGAGCTGATAACCAGTTTGGCAAAGCAGCACCACGTACATATATTGCCTGTTGATTCGGAACACTCGGCTATTTTCCAATGCCTTGCAGGCGAGGATATGGCTACTATCGAGAAGGTAATACTTACGGCTTCGGGTGGGCCATTTAGAGGCAAAACCATTGATTTTTTGGCTGATGTAACCCGCGAAGATGCTTTAAAACATCCCAACTGGAAAATGGGTGCCAAAATTACTATCGATTCGGCTTCGCTCATGAACAAAGGTTTGGAAGTGATTGAAGCCAAATGGCTGTTTGATGTAGAGGCACAGCAAATAGATGTGATAGTGCATCCGCAATCTATCATCCACTCGATGGTGCAGTTTAATGATGGCTCTATAAAAGCACAAATGGGTTTGCCCGATATGAAGCTACCCATACAATATGCGCTTGCCTATCCCGAAAGGATAAACAGCAATTTTAAACGCTTTGATTTTGTAAACTATCCGAGTTTGACTTTTGAAAAACCTGACATAAAGACATTTCGTAACCTTGCCATAGCTTTTGAAGCCCTAAAACAAGGTGGAAATATGCCATGTATCATTAACGCAGCCAACGAAATAGCGGTGGCAGGCTTTTTGAACAACACGCTTGGTTTTTTGGCAATGAGCGATGTGATTGAAACCTGTATGCAAAAAATAAGCTACAAAGCCAACCCGACGCTAGATGATTATTTGAATACTGATAAAGAAACACGCATATTTGCGCAAAACCTGATAAAACAAATTGTATCAAAAACGTATATAAACTGATTATAACTAACGAATGAATATAGTGATTATGGTGGGCCAGTTGTTACTGGGTCTTTCAATTTTGGTAATACTACACGAGTTTGGGCATTTCATAGCGGCGCGCGCTTTCGGCATTAAGGTAGAGAAGTTTTACCTGTTTTTTGATGCTTGGGGAGTAAGTTTGTTCAAATTCAACTATAAAGGCGTAGAGTATGGTATAGGTTGGCTGCCATTGGGTGGCTATGTAAAAATTGCAGGTATGATTGACGAATCAATGGATACCGAGCAAATGGCTGGCCCGCCACAACCGTGGGAGTTTCGTTCGAAACCAGCTTGGCAGCGTTTAATTGTGATGTTGGGTGGTATTATCGTAAATATCATTGTAGGTATTATCATTTTTTGGGGCATTACCCTCAAATATGGCGAAACCTATATCCCGATGAGCAACATTAAATATGGTATTGTGCCAGGGGCTATTGGCAAGCAAATAGGCTTAAAAGCTGGCGACCAAATAGAAGCCATCAACGGCAAACCCGTATTGAAGTTTGAAGAGTTGATAAGTCCTAAGGTTTTGCTGGATAACAATACGGTTTTAAATGTTCGTCGTGGTGCGCAGCATTTGAATATCGCCATCCCTCCAACTATTTTGAACGAAATATCCGACCAAGGTATCGAGGAGTTTATCAACCATATGCCACGTACCACATTTAGTGTCGATTCGGTATTTGGAGCAGCCAAAAAAGCAGGCTTAAAGAAAGGCGATAGCATTACGGCAGTAAACAATCATAAAGTGGTGTTTTACGACGAACTGCACAATCAGCTCGATTCGAACAAAAACAAAATAGCAATGCTTACCGTGGTGCGCAACAAAACTACCATACAAGTACCCGTACAAGTAAGCAAAGAGGGCAAAATTGGGTTCTCTATCCCGCTAAAAAACTTCCTACTTAAAGAAGATACCATCAACTATGGCTTTTTTAGTGCGATACCCGTAGGTGCTACTCGTGCTTGGGGCAATTTTACCGATAATGCCAAAGGCTTGGGCAAGGTATTTACAGGCAAGGTAAAAGCACGCAAAGCCATATCGAGCCCCGTAGGTATAGCGGTATTATACGGCTCGCATGTAGATTGGCTTCGCTTTTGGACCATCACAGGCTTGCTATCAATGGTATTAGCCCTCATGAACCTATTGCCTATACCAGCTTTAGATGGCGGGCACGTAGTATTTTTAATTATCGAGATGATAAAAGGCAAACCACTAAGCGATAAGTTTTTGGAACGTGCACAAGTAGTAGGCTTTGTATTGGTATTATGCTTGATGGTTTTCGCCTTCGGCAACGATATCATAAAATTGATTACGAAACATTAAGACATAAAAGGGGATAGAATTGAACACCGATTTGATTTTATCCCCTTTAAATTCCCTTCCCCCCTTTAAAAAAACGTAACTGGCAGCACCAGCTCGATGCGGTTGCGACCAGCAGCACCAAAAATATCATTATCCAACAAGCGGCTATACCTGATACCGAACGATATAGATGCTTGGTTGAACCATTGGGTATCGAAAAACAAAGTCCCACCTGTTGAGCGGAAATTGATAGTTTGGTTATGATAAATGGCTGGATCGGCGGCATAGGTAGCGTTGTAAAACAAATCGGCACGCAGGCGCAGCACATAAACCGTATTGGCCACACCCGCATCGGGGTAGGCAATAGGGAAATGATAATCGACCCCTATTTTATGCTGCAAATGGAAAGCCTCAACTGCATAGCCATACGAAAAAGGGAAATTGTTTGAAAAGTTGACCCCACCATTGGCATTATTTTGCTGATAGGCGGCACTTATTACCAAATGGTGATTGATAGCCGCACCGGGTAAAAACAACTTGCCTATTGCCAAAAACTGATTGGCAGATGAGCCACTGATGGTTGATTTATAAGCTAAGCTGAGGCTTTGCCCCCAACGAGGGAAAATATTTTGCGTAGCCCGTTGGATATGATTAGTAAACGTAAGGTAATGGCTGATATAGGTGTAATTGCTCGATTTTAAAACCGTATTATACGGTGCTTGAAAATTGGCCCCGCTAAAATATATCGAGCTGCCAAAATCTAAGCCTGTAATATTTTTACCACTACTTAGCGTTAAAGGTATTTCTAAACCAGCGTGTACATCGGTTTGATTCCAAAACACGCTGTTGCCTTTATACAAAGCTCGCCTATCCAACGTATAGCTAACCCCGCCACGCAAGTACGGAAACCAAGCCCCATACACGGCATCGAACCCTAATTGCTTGTAGCCCTCGTTGCGATTATAATCAAATGATATTTCGGACTGAAAGGTATTCAATACATTTTGCCCCGAAAGCGCAAGCGAATAATTGGGGTCGTTTATATTGGGGATAAGGCTATGAAAGTTGAACAGATGATGCGTTTTGGGATAATTGCTTGCCTCATGCGGCTCGTCCTTAATATTACTTAATAGGTTTGATGCTGCATTATTATTCAAAGCAGTTATGCCCATAGTAGGCAAATCATCGGGCACTACGTGTTGTATTTCAGTCCATTGCACATTGGGTTTATCGTATTCGTTAATTTGATAACCTACGGCTGTAAAGCCTACAAAAGCCAGTTTATTGGTTGATATAGCAGGCTGGTATTCACCTATATTACCTACCGATGGTTCATTTTTTAGTTGATATACTTTACCATCGTCCAAATGATAGGCATACAACTTATCGTTGATGCCCGTAGTAGCTGTAAAATACACTACTTCGTTTTTTATCTGCATAAAACCAATAGGTCGGTAAGCAAATTGCAGCAAGTAATGCGCCTTGCCCGTAGCCGCATCAATCATCGCTATCGACATTTGCCCCGCTCTGTTGCGCACCGCAGCTATCAGCTTGCTATCGCCATAAAACTTAGGGTAGGTATAAAACAACTGTTCGGGGTTGGGTACGATGCGGATAGGCTGCCCCGTATGGGTATTGATGATATGCAGATTGCTTTTGCCCGATGGGTCAACCTGCACGGCTACAATCATTTTATTATCGGCATTAAAAGCAGGCGAAAAATATTTAGTGGCTTTGGTAATCCGTTGTTCGTGCCCCGTAGCCACATCCAGTAGCATCAATTCGCTATAATCTCGGTAAGCCCAGCGCACATCAGGGCGATAAGCCGCATACACAATTTTGCCTTGATTATAGTCGAAATAGCTATCCAACGATGTGCTTCGTATGCTGATGATATGCTCTTCGTTATCCTTTCGCAACACAAATGCAGGCAAATGATTGTAGGTGGTTTTCATGTAAATCAACTCCTTATCATTCACATAAGCGGGATACTCTTCATTGGCAACAAAATGCGCCGATTGCACCACCGACTTACTATCCACCTCCGCTTTACGATCAGTCTTAAATTGATTTTTGAAATAACCAAAAGCACTATCGGTATAATGCTTAAAATCGGCCCCCGAATATTTTTTTATAGCCCGCTGCAATGGATACAAGCCACCCGCAAAAGCGGCAGCATCGTGCGTTACATTTTTCCAAAAATCGTTGCCATACTTTTCGCGCCCATAGGCTACCATCATATAACCCGTAGGATACCAATCGGGCACATAATCGCGATACGAACCATTGCGTAGCTTCATCCAACTGTATTGCTTATTGGCAGCCCACAACGCTCGGTAACCGTTAAAAAAATAGGGCAATCGGCCTCTGCCTTGCGCGCTCACTAAGGTTTCGTTATACACAGCATCGCCCTCAAAAAACCAATTCGGGATGGATAAATCGTTACCCAAAGCTTGCCCGCCCTCGCCAAAAAGCGTGCGTAGCACCTTCGAGAAACCTACATTAAAATTGTTGTATTGCTGCACATGACGAAACTCGTGAATAGCCAATTGCTTTGCCCAAGGCAAGCTGCCTATCTCGAAACTATTTTGCGATGGGGTTAAAAAAAACTCGCTTCTAAACGGTGCCAAACCCACATAAGCGTTGGATATAGTAGTTTGATTTTGCAGTACTATGCTGATTTGCTTTTGCTTATTACCAATGGTAGGCTGTATAACGCTGTTCATCTGCTGCACAATGTTAGCCACCTCACTAGCAGCCGAATCGAGCCCCTTGGGGAAAATAACCTTAGCCGCTTTGGTGTTGATTTGTTGCCATTTAATAGCTGGCGGATTACCCCCAAACTGCTGTGCCTCACTACAATTTGCTGCCGCGATAACAAACACCACCACCCACCAACCTATATTTTTTAAACTACAAGGGGAAAACATCGCTGTGAAAGTAACTAAAATTACCTAAACGCAAATACTGGCAGTATAGTTTTTTCAATGTTCTTTGTCTTGGATACAAAGAACCAAAAATTAGTATAATAGTATGACTGCATAGTTCTTTCAATGTTCTTTGTCTTGGATACAAAGAACCAAAAATCAAGCCGGCAAGAAGGCTTCTTGGGCTCGGGGCTTGCCCTGCGCGTTGCTGAACCTCAGGCTGCAATAAGTGCTTATTGCTATGCCTTTGCCATCGCTCGTGGGCTTTCTGTTCAGCATCGCTTCGACTGAAGCTGGCTTGCCGACAGTTGCATGGTGTAGAATTGCTTAAGTAAAGGCTCTCGAAGCATTGTGCGATGGCATAGTTCTTTCAATGTTCTTTGTCTTGGATACAAAGAACCAAAAATCATTCGGCAAGAAGCTGGCTTGCCGACGGTTGCATGGTGTAGAATTGCTTAAGTATAACATTCTCCCGTTTCTGAAAATAACGCTTAAATAGCGCTATGCCATGGCATACATATCTTCGCGTTGCTTTTGTACGGCATCGCTGTTGATGTATTCGTCGTAGCTCATTAGTTTATCAATTACACCTGCTGGGGTAAGCTCAATTATTCTGTTGGCTACGGTTTCGGTTAGTTCGTGGTCGCGCGAGGTAAATAATATTGTGCCTCGGTAATCTTTCATGCCATTGTTTAGGGCGGTGATTGATTCCAAATCGAGGTGATTGGTAGGCTCGTCGAACAATAATACGTTGGCTTGTTGCAGCATCATTTTGCTAAACATACAACGCATTTTTTCGCCACCCGATAGTACATTGCTTTTTTTCAATACTTCCTCGCCCGAGAATAGCATCCTACCCAAAAAACCACGGATAAACTGGTCGTCTTTCTCGCCAGGCGAGTATTCACGCAGCCAATCAATCAAGTTATCATCGCTACCTTTAAAGTATTCGGCATTATCAATAGGAATATCGGCAGCGTTGATGGTTACTCCCCACTTAAATTCGCCTTTAAAATCAGCATCCCTATTCATCAAAATATTATAAAATGCGCTGGTGGCTAAGCTGTTTTGTGATATGATGGCAATTTTATCGCCTTTATTGACGGTAAAGTTCACATTATTAAATAGCAATTCGCCGTTCAGGGTTTTGCTTAAATTTTCTGCTTGCAATATCTGGTCACCAGCTTCGCGCCCTTGATTGTTAAATATAATGCCCGGATATTTCCTGTTAGATGGCTTTATCTCGTCTAAGTTTATCTTATCCAAAGCTTTCTTCCTGCTGGTAGCTTGTTTCGATTTGGAAGCATTGGCACTAAAGCGACGGATGAAATCTTGCAACTCCTTCACTCTATCTTCAGACTTTTTATTTTGGTCGGCACGTTGTTTTAATGCCAATTGGCTCGATTCGTACCAAAACGTGTAGTTACCCGTGTAGATGGTCATTTTAGCAAAATCAATATCTACCACGTGGGTACACACGGTATCTAAAAAGTGCCTATCGTGCGATACTACCAACACAATAGCTTCGTAGCCTGCCAAAAAATCTTCCAACCAAGTTACGGTATGTATATCCAAATCGTTGGTAGGCTCATCCAGTAGTAAAATATCGGGCTTGCCAAAAAGAGCTTGAGCCAATAATACCCTCACTTTTTGGTTACCGTCCAACTCTTTAAGCTGTTTGTAATGATATTCTTCTTTAATGCCTAAGTTGCTTAGCAAGGTAGCGGCATTGCTTTCGGCATTCCATCCATCCATTTCGGCAAATAGGTTTTCGAGCTCGCCAGCACGTTCGCCATCAGCATCGCTAAAATCCCCTTTCATGTAGATGGCATCTTTCTCCTTCATAATGGCATACAACTCTTTATGCCCCATCATTACGGTTTCGATTACAGAATACTCATCAAACTCGTAGTGGTTTTGCTTTAACACCGCCATGCGCTCGCCGGGGGTAAAACTTACCGAGCCTGTACTCGGGTCTATTTCGCCCGAAAGGATTTTTAAGAAGGTTGATTTACCTGCACCATTGGCACCAATAATGCCATAGCAATTGCCTTGGGTAAATTTTAAATTAACCTCTTCAAAAAGTGTACGCTTGCCATAGCGTAGGGATAGATTGGATACCGTTATCATGCTGCACCTATAATTTGGCGCAAAAGTACGGTAATTAACACAATTTTCATTACATCGGCACGCCTTATATTACGAATACACAAAAAAGCCAACTAACAAGCCCTTTTAGCCCTCATATATTACGCCCGATGATGCGGTTTCTTTCAGTTCTATCTTTTTTAAACTAGGCAAAAGGGGTTTTATTTTGTCCCAAAGCCATATTGCCAAAAGCTCGCTGGTAGGGTTTTCTAACCCAGCAATATCATTCAAACAATGGTGGTCGAGTAGCGAGATAATAGGGCTGATAATGGCTTTCAAATCGGCATAATCAATTATCCAACCTATCTGTTGGTTTAATGCTCCCTCTACAAAAACGGTAAACGAATAGGTATGCCCGTGCATATTTTTACATTGATGCCCATCGGGTACGTTGGGTAAAAAATGAGCCGCATCAAAAACAAAGTTTTTATAAATTATCATAATGGGCAAAGCTGTAAAATTGCCCAAATACTGAAAATGACGGCGGTCAGATTTTTGTAATTAAGCGGATGTTTTATGCTGATTTTGCTTTTTTCTGATAGGCCAATAGCGATAGCAACAACACCAAGCCGACAATAAAATAAACGCACAATACCAAAGCCGAATTGCGCATACTATTGGTAATATCATCAACCAAACCAAAACTAAGCATCCCGCCTACAATGGCAACTTTCTCGGTCACATCATAAAAACTAAAATAGGAAGCCGAGTCGGGTATATCTTGAGGGATAAATTTTGAATACGTAGAGCGCGACAGCGATTGTATGCCGCCCATTACCATACCTACCACAATAGCCAAAATATAAAACTGTGTAGCATTGGTAGTAAAATATGCTGCTAAGCATACCCCAATCCAGATAAGTACTACCCAAGCCAATACTTTTACATTGCCATACTTGTCTGACAAGCGGGACATTAATGTAGCACCGCCAATAGCCACTAATTGGATGATAAGAATGATTTGTATGAGCGAGCTGGTTTCCATTTTAAGCTCCTTTGCCCCAAAACTGGTGGCTACCAGCATAATAGTTTGTACACCCATTGAGTAGAAAAAGAATGCCGATAGGTAACGCTTCAATACGGGCATCTGCTTTACCTGTTGCCATACTTTACCCAATTCAATAAAACCGCCTCGTATCAGGTTAGTATGATGCGAGGTAGCATTAGGGCTGCCTTTGGGCAATACAGTAAACGGAATATACGCAAAGCCTATCCACCAAATACCTACTAATAAAAAGGATAAACGGGCTGGAAAAGTAGCATCGGTAATGCCAAACCAATCGGGCTTGAGCACAAATGCAAAGCAAATTAATTGCAACAGCACGCTACCAATATACCCGAAGGTAAAGCCTTTGGCACTCACTTTATCTTGCATATCAAGCGTGGCTATTTCGGGCAGGTAGGAGTTGTAAAACACAAAACCGCCGCTATAACCTATGGCAGCCAAACCAAAAAATATCATGCTGATTTCTAACGTATCGAACTTGAAAAAGTACAACGCACAGCACGATATAGCCCCCAGCCAGGTAAAAAACTGCATAAAGGCTTTTTTGTTGCCCCTATAATCGGCAATGGAAGTAAGTATGGGCAATAGCAATGCGATGATGAGGTATGCCGCCGCCAAAGTATAGTCAGCCAAGGCAGTATTCACAAACTGATGACCAAAAAACATCACCTTATTATCGGGCAGATGATTGGCAGTAATAGCCACATAATAGGCTGGGAAGATGGTAGAGGTAATAACTAAGTTATAAGCCGAGTTGGCCCAATCAAACATAGCCCAAGCGCGTATGGTTTTCTTGTTGTTTTTTGCTTCCATTTGAAGCTAAAAATATAGAAAATATTGCGATGTGTGAAATGGTATTTTAAATCGTGATAAAACACTGGAGTCAGGATTTTTATTGCACCGTCGCGAACGGTTGAGCGGAGGGTTGTCATGCTGAGGTTCTCGAAGCGATGCTGAATGCACGCCTACGAGCGGCAGCAAAAGGCATAGCAATAAATTATTGCAGCCTGCGGTTCAGCAACGCTTGCAGCGTAAGCCTTGCGCCCAAGAAGCCTTCTTGCCGACTTGATTTTTGGTTCTTTGTATCCAAGACAAAGAACATTGAAAGAACTATACCCTACCGCACCATGCTTCGAGAGCCTCAGCATGACAGCTTCTACTTAAGCAATTCTACATCATTCAAAACGTCGGCAAGTCAGCTTCAGTCGAAGCGATGCTGAACAGATAGCCTACGAGCGATGGCAAAAGGCATAGCAATAAGCATTTATTGCAGCCTGAGGTTCAGCAGAGCTTGCAGCGTAAGCCCCGAGCCCAAGAAGCCTTCTTGCCGGCTTGATTTTTGGTTCTTTGTATCCAAGACAAAGAACATTAAAAGAACTATGCAGTCATGATACTATGCCGATTCTGGTTCTTTGTATCCACGACAAAGAACATTGAAAGAACTATACCCTACCGCACCATGCTTCGAGAACCTCAGCATGACAGCTTCTACTTAAGCAATTCTACATCATTCAAAACGTCGGCAAGCCAGCTTCAGTCGAAGCGATGCTGAACAGATAGCCTACGAGCGATGGCAAAAGGCATAGCAATAAGCATTTATTGCAGCCTGAGGTTCAGCAGAGCTTGCAGCGTAAGCCCCGAGCCCAAGAAGCCTTCTTGCCGGCTTGATTTTTGGTTCTTTGTATCCAAGACAAAGAACATGAAAGAATTATTACCATCATTATAAAATAAATAAACCCGTCATTGCGAGAAGCGCAGCGACGAAGCAACCTCTACTTAGGCAACTCTACACCATGCCACCGTCGGCAAGCCAGCTTCCGCCGAAGCGATGCGGAACAGAAAGCCCCGAGCGATGGCAAAAGGCATAGCAATAAATTATTGCAGCCTGCGGTTCAGCAGAGCTTGCAGGGAGAGCCCCGAGCCCAAGAAGCCTTCTTGCCGGCTTGATTTTTGGTTCTTTGTATCTAAGACAAAGAACATGAAAGAATTATTACCATCATTATAAAATAAATAAACCCGTCATTGCGAGAAGCACAGCGACGAAGCAACCTCTACTTAGGCAACTCTACACCATGCAACCGTCGGCAAGCCAGCTTCAGCCGAAGCGATGCTGAACAGAAAGCCCACGAGCGACGGCAAAAGGCATAGCAATAAAAATATTTATTGCAGCCTGCGGTTCAGCAGAGCTTGCAGGGAGAGCCTTGCGCCCAAGAAGCCTTCTTGCCGGCTTGATTTTTGGTTCTTTGTATCTAAGACAAAGAACAATAAAAGAACTATCCTCATCATTATAAAATCAAGCTCACTTTACACCATTTTCAAGCTCAAAACCCATCACATTTGAGCCATATTTAATAACACCATGAGCTCGAAACACAAAAGTTGTTATTTCTTACAAAAAAATTGTAACAAAATATTCTCCATTCTCATCTAAATTTATAAACTTCGTCCCTTATGAAATGGAAATTTGCATTTAGAAAGAAAAAAGATACCGAGCCTAAAAAACCAAAAAGCAAGCTACGCGAGTGGGGCGATGCCTTACTTTTTGCAATAGTAGCCGCCACATTAGTACGAGGTTTATTGTTTTCGGCCTATGCCATCCCATCGGGCTCAATGGAAGGCACCGAGCTGGTAGGCGATTATTTATTTGTGAGCAAATGCAGCTATGGCGCACGTATGCCCACTACCCCGCTATCCATTCCGTTTTTAGAATCAAATGTTTATGGCATCAAAACCTATTGGGATATCATCAAACTACCCTATATGCGCATACCTGGCTTTACCGAAGTAAAAAAAGGCGATATAGTGGTTTTTAACAAACCCGAAGAGGGCGACACCACTAACACCATCCCTGTCGATCAGCGCACCAACCTTATCAAGCGTTGCCAAGCTACCGCAGGCGATACCCTTAGCATTCGCAATACACAAGTTTACATCAATGGCAAACCAGCCATCAACCCCGAGCAATCGCAAACCGATTACCGCATCGTTACCGATGGCACTACCATCAACCCCGAATTACTAAGCGAGTTGAATGTAAAACCATCCGAAACCGACCCTACTGCCGTAACCATTCCCTACAAAAATGTAGCCGCAGTAAGAGCCATTTCGAATGTTAAAAGCGTAACCTTAGTAAGCAAAGCCGTAGGCGAAGTGCAAGAAGATATTTTCCCACACGATGCCCGTTTTAAATGGAATCAAGACAATTTTGGTCCGCTTGTTGTACCCAAAAAAGGCTGGACAATAACCCTTACCGATTCTACTTTAACCCTCTACCGTCGAGCAATCGAAGTGTACGAGCACAACAAAGTAGCAGTATCAGGTAGCGATATCCTCATCAATGGCAAAAAAGCCACCAGCTATACCTTCAAAATGAACTATTACTGGATGATGGGCGACAACCGTCACAACTCGCTCGATTGCCGTTTTTGGGGTTTCGTACCCGAAGACCATATCGTAGGCAAAGCAATCATTACCGTATTAAGTACCGATTCAACACAAGATTTCTTCCACAAAATCAGATGGAATCGAATATTTAAACCGATAAACTAGATTATCAAAACACCCAAATGCTTCGTCATTGCAATTACCGCAGCGACGAAGCATTTTTTATTCCCCAACCCGCCAATGCCCACCGTCGGCAAGCCAGCTTCAGCCGAAGCCATGCTGAACAGATAGCCCCAAGCGACGGCAAAAGGCATAGCAATAAAATCTACACTATAGACTTTTTTCTTAAATTTAGGTTCGATACTACCTAAATTTGTAGGTTAGGTTATAAGTTGTTATATTGCAGCATATTTTAAAATAGAGCTGAGTGTATCTCAGTTTCAATTAGGATTAACCTAGAATATTTATCACTTGTACAATGAAAAAAGTAATCTTTTTAGCAATCATTACACTTGCTTTTGTTGCTTGCAAAAAAAACAACACATCCACACCCTTAACCCTCAACACTATACCCGATAGTGCCTACTTTAAGGTAAAACTGGTAAAAGACAGTATCCTCTATAACGAAATTGCAATCCATTTCGACCATGTATATCATTTGTACTATAGTCTTGAGAATGCTGAAGATGCTACAGTTCCAGGTATAAATCCCAATTTGAATATTTCAGCACTTACTAGTGATGGAGGTGCTGTAAATATTGATGGCATCCCTTATACACCAGGAGTAACTGTTCCGCTAATGATAAGTGCAGCAAATGGGGCATATTTCTTAAGAGCTTATTACCTGCGTAAAATACCGTCGTACATCCATATTTGGTGTAAGGATAATTATTTAAAAGATAGCCTCGATTTACGCACAGGGAATTATCATTTTACTGTTAACCATGCCGATACCAATACCTTCGGGAAAAGAAGATTTCAGATTATTGTGCGATAACTAGAGGAAGAAACATAGAGCGAAGGCACGCTCCTCACCGTCATTGCGAGAAGCGCAGCGACGAAGCAACCTCTACTTAAGCAATTCTACATCATTCAAACCGTCGGCAAGCCAGCTTCAGACGAAGCGATGCTGAATGCACAGCCACGAGCGATGGCAAAAGGCATAGCAATAAGCACTTATTGCAGCCTGAGGTTCAGCAACGCTTGCAGCGCAAGCCCTGCGCCCAAGAAGCCTTCTTGCCGAATGATTTTTGGTTCTTTGTATCCAAGACAAAGAACATGAAAAAACTTTGCAGTCATGATACGATGCTAATTTTCGCTCTTTGTATCCAAGACAAAGAACATGAAAAAACTTTGCAGTCATGATACGATGCTAATTTTCGCTCTTTGTATCCAAGACAAAGAACATTGAAAGAACTATGCAGTCATGATACGATGCTAATTTTCGCTCTTTGTATCTAAGACAAAGAACATGAAAAGAACTATACAGCAATAAGAAATTGATTTTAAACATATTACATCAAAAATACCCCTACTGACAAATCATCGTCACCACCACTACCAAACATTATCCCGATATTTGAATATATCAAACAAAGCAGCACAACGCTAATCACTGGCAAGTAATTCACTACTGACAAATCATCGTCACCACCACTACAAAACATTATCCCGATATTTGAATATATCAAACGCCACTCACCAGCAGATGGCACAAAAACGAGCAATTATGCTACCAATGCCAATCAGCATAGTAAACCACTCGTCACAACAATAAAACAACCACAACTCCATACACCCGCTAATCAATCCTTCCCCTTTCGAGGGGGAGGGTTTTAGTTCTCAAGCACAAAACACCTAAACCAATATGAGCTACAAAATTTATTTATACGATACCGAAACCGATTGCATCGGCTCGGGCAGCCTATCATCAGCATACATACAAATGGCATTAGAAGCCGCAGCAGGGCAAGATGTCGAAGTACATATCAGCTCAGTAGGCGGCAGCGCATTTGATGCCATTGCCATATACGATTTGCTCAAAAAATATCAAGGCACCGTTACCACTTATATCGATGCCTTAGCAGCATCAGCAGCCTCTATTGTGGCTATGGCTGGGCAAACTGTAGTAATGAGCAAATACGCCTTGCTGATGATACACAAACCAATGGTAGGCTCGGGTGGTAATGCCGATGAGCTATTAAAAGATGTACAAATGTTGAACGTAGTGCAATCGCGCCTGGCTCAGATATATATGAACAAAACTGGGTTGGACGAAGTTACTATCAACAGTTTAATCAACTCCGTCACTTGGATGACCGCTGACCAGGCGCTTGATTTGGGCTTTATCGACCAAATTGAAGACTACACCGCCAACATCATCAACTCGGCTATTATCAAAAAATACACCCACAAGCATGGAAATAGCCGTATCAACAGCTCCCGCCCACATCTTTATGACCCGCAAACGCAACGTATGGTACAGCGTAAAAGATGGCAATTGGGAAGATCCTACTACATGGATGAGTAATTCGCTAGACAAAGGAAATATAGTATACCCTCAATATGGAGATGATGTATATATTTCTCATACAGTAGATTACTCTAATCCATTAATAAGTGGTAATTGGAACAACCCGACCAACATCACAGCTGTTACTCCATACAATTATTTGATTGGTAATTTATTTATTAGTTCAGTAGGAAAGTTAACTGCTACGAGAATTACCAATCAAAACAATTTAATCGTCAGTGGAAATTTACAGTGTGATGGGGCTATTGATTTTTCGTTAAATGCGAGTCCTATTATCGTATGGATTAAAGGCGTTACTAATTGGATAAACAATTGGACAGCTGGTACAAAATCGACAATATTTTATTATGGTGCTGGTGATTTTGCTATCATGCCTTTAACCTATTATAATCTCGAAATAGGTAATATTGGTACAAAGTTTTTAAGCACTGATTTAACAGTAAATGGTACATTAACTATTGATGGCATTTCGATAGGTGCTTCAAATGCTGTTTTAGAATTAGGCACATATAATCTTACATCCAATATAACTAATATAAACGGACAGCTTAGTAAAACAGGAGCAGGAACAGTAACATTTAACGGAGCTGTCAATTTGAATCCTGCTGGTTTAGTTGGTGCTGGCATAGTAACATTTACAGGAAATCCTGTTGTAAATATGTATGGGGGAATTACTGGGGATACTAGGAATGGTATCAATTTTGGGAATAATACCCTTAATATACTTGCTAATCAATCTTGGAGTTTCACAACTGCTAGCAATCAGCCTTCATCAATAGGTACAAATACGGTACTAATTGCATCAGGAAAAACACTCACATTAACTCCTATTTCTGGCAATTTAGGTGGATGGATTAATCGAGGTACTGTAAACGGTGCGGATAGTACATCTACCTTAAACGTAGATGGGACATACGGCTATGGCAACACAAACACAGCAATGGCAACTGGAGTATTTAATTATAATCATAGCGGTACATCTAATATCTATGTTGATGCAAGTGTAACCATGACCTTGCCATTTACCTCGTTTTATGATTTGACTATACAAGGAAATGCAACATTAAGCGGTAATACAACTGTTAGTCGCAATCTCAATTTAAATGCTGGTTCATTACAATTATCCACATTTAATTTTAGTGTTGCTGGCACAACATCATTAACGGGCGTATTAAACAAGTCGGGAACAGGTACGGTAAACCTAAATACTATTTCTTTATTCGGTGCTACTTCATCTATTAGCTTTACGGGGAATCCAACTGTCAATCTTTCTGGGAATTTAACAGGCGATTGTAGAGGTGGCATTAACTTTGGGGCAAATCCAGTAAATATAACAGCATCTTTAACATTTAGCACTTGGACAGCCGGAAACGTTGGTATATCATGGGCTAATAGCTTTTTAATTGCTTCTGGTAAAACATTTACAAGTTCAGGCCTTAGCAGCACAACTGGAGGAATGATAACAACTGGTACAATAAACGGTGCAGATAGTACAGCCATATTTGATAACCGTAGTGTTATGACCTACAACAACGCCTCCGCCCCAATGGCAACAGGCAAGCTTTATTGCAACCAAGCTGCTAATACATTTATTTACGGATTGGCAGGCAATCAAGACATTACCACACCGTCCGACCCTACTCCAGGTTACAAAAGCTTAACGCTAAATGGTTCGGGAGCAAAACGACTATTAGGCAATGTATCCGTAAAGGGCACATATACCCTCACTGCACCTGCTACCCTCAACTCAAACGGTTTCTCACTAACTAATCCTTAACTCCCATGCAAAAAAATCTTACATTATGGCAGCGTATCCTGAGCGATACGCCAAAGTTTTTCAAACGTGCTCAAGTATTTGGCATCGGCTTGGCTGGCTTGGGTGGCACATTGGCTACCATACAAGGCGTTTCGCCAACTATCACTACGGCACTTATTTCGGTTGGCTCGGCTATTGCAGCTATTGCGCAGTTTGCTATCAAGGTAGATACTGATGATGCTACACCCGCCACACCACCCACTGATGCTCATCCACAAAGCTAAATTTGTGCCGGCAAAAAACACTTTATTATTCCAATATTTTCACCTATAATTATCCAAACAAATGAAAGCTCTTACAACATTTATTTTAATTGTATTGGCATTAGCATCGCTAGCGCAACCCAAATACAAAGCGCATGCTCCTATTGCTATCGCAAACGTTCAAAATTTAACCATATCGGGCTATGATATCACAGGCGGCACTACCGATTGCATCCACCTTTGGAACTGCACCAACGTACACATTACCAAATGCAGACTGCAAAACTCCACCCAATTAGGCATCGAGCTATGGAATTGCAAAAACGTGGTGATTGATAGTTGCTTCATTACCAATGTAAAAGCGGGCGTGGTAGCCTACACCTGTTTCACGGTTAAGGTAAATAAAAACCGCTTCCTTAATATGCAAGGCCCATACCCAAGTGGCAATTTCGTACAGTTCAACAATGTATCGGGTGGTGGTAGTCAAATCAATTACAATAAATGCGTAAATATAGTGGGGCAAGCCGCTCACCCACAAGACGGACTAAGCGTTTACAAATCAAACGGCTTACCAGGCGATTCGATACAAGTAATTGGCAATTGGATAAAAGGCGGACAAGTAATTAACGATTCGGGAGGTGCAGCAGGTATTGTTTTGGGCGATGTAGGCGGAAGCTATCAAGTAGCGCGTTACAATATTTTGGTCAATCCTGGTTTTGTGGGGATGCAAGTGCAAGGCGGCAGTCATATCAAAATGGATCACAATATCATATACAGTAAAGCTACACCCTACTCAAACAATGGCATATCCTACGGCAACTACTCTGGCAAACCAAGTACCGATGTGAATATTAGTTACAACAAAATACGCTTTTACAATAAACAAAATGCCGAGTTAGATATGTGGTGGGACCCTCGAACCGCCTCGAAACCCATAGGCTGGGATACCAACATCATCAAAGCAAACATTGACGAACGCATTTTGCCTGATAGTTTTTGAGGTGGGAAAAATATTAAATTAATATTTTAGTAAAAATTGTTGTTTTACTAACACCTTTGTATATTTGCATATCATATATGATATATACAATACCTAATAACCTATCATTTAATCTAATAAATAAATTAAGTCCTTCAAAGAATAACATGAACAAACGTGTTTTCAATAAAACAAAGGCTATTAATTCATTAATTCTCATAGCAGAAAAAATCCAAAATCAAGATGGGAGTACAGACAAGTATTCTACCTTAAAAATACTTTATTTTGCTGAAGTTAAGCATTTGGTAAAATATGGAAGATTTATTACAGATGATAATATAGCTACTTTACAACATGGTTCCACTCCCTCGAACTCTTACGATTTATTAAAAAAAGCCAATGGAGAGCCAAGTTTTGAAATATTAAGTAATAAATTATTTAAACCCATTGCGAAATTAGATATTGATGAACTATCTGAAAGTGAAATTGAATGCCTGCAACTATCAATTCAAGAAAATAAACAATTAAAATTTCCTGAATTAAAAATCAAAGCTCATGACGAAGCATATAATATGAGCAAACGTGAAGGGTTAATGTATGTTCCCATTGATTATATAGCTAAGCAAGAGAAATTGCCACACAACGAAATCGCTTTCATAAAAGAACATTACGATTTTATTGAATCGATAAAATGGCTCAACTCTTAAGCGATTTTTTCACTGCTGATATAAAAGAAAAATTAACTGGTATTGATATATCACTTAAAGGTATTTTATTGATTAAAATTCCTGAATATACAGATATTTCTTATGAGATATTTGCAATATTAATTGCAATATCAGATTGTAAAGAATTTATTGGAATGGTAAGTATCAATACAAATAAACCAAAATCTAACAACCATTATACTTTAACTAAGAAGGAGTATTCCTTCCTAAAATATGATAGTCATGTTGGTTGTGATTTTATTTCAGAACAGCCTATTGAGGTAATAAGAAATTTTTTATTAAATAATCCTCAAAATATAAAAGGAGAAATTACCGATTTTCAACATATACAAATTCTCCAAAAATTAAAAGATAGTAAATTAATTACCAAAAAACTTAAAAAGAAATACTGTCTCATTTAATTAACTATATCTAACAAAAGTTATTTCTCGCTTCATCAAAGCATCCGCTCATACAGCACTATATTTTTTATTGCCTATCTCGGCAACTCTAAGTAATTGGCCTTATTTCAATTATTTATCCATTTAATACTTTAATTAAACAATATAATTATTTGATAATTAATATTTTATCAATAATATATTTACCTAAACCTTATTCTTTATCCTATGAAATTAAGCACACAAGGTGTAAAAATCATTCAAAATTTTGAGGGATTACGCCTCAACGCCTACCGCGATGTAGCTGGTGTTTGGACTATCGGTTATGGTTCAACTCGTTATCACGATGGTAAACCTGTAAAACCTGGCGATAGGTTAGCCACTCAAGCACAAGCTTCGGCCTTATTTAGTAATACCTTGGGGCAATACGAAGATGCGGTAAACAGTTACGTAAAAGTACCGCTCATGCAAAACCAGTTTGATGCCCTTGTATCGTTCACTTACAACGAGGGTACTTTTGCACTCAAAAACTCGACCTTATTAAAAAAATTAAATGTGAAAGATTACCAAGGCGCAGCCGAGGAGTTCCTGTTGTGGGATAAAATTACCAGTCCTACTACTCATCTGAAACAAGAATGTGCCACATTGAAAGCGCGCCGCACCGAAGAACGCAAACTATTTCTTACCCCTTATATACATACCCCTACATCTACCTAAACTACCATGACTACCATTGAACACAAAGAACTAAAAGGCATTACCGTAAAAAACCTACTGGTAACCATCATCAGCACTGCCAGCATAGTGGCATCAGTAATGACCACCTATTGGCAACTAAAAGACGACATACACGATGTGAAAGCAAGTGAAGAAACATCAAATCGAGTGAGTGATTTACGACTAAAAGTACTCGAAAATGAAGTGGCGGTATTGCAGCAGCAAGTACAAGAAATAAAATCAAGAAATCTTAAATAATTATCCATTTAACCCACAAAACACATGAGTTTACAATCATTTTTATCAAAAATTTGGCATTCCATAAAATCATTATTCGAGAGCATCCCTGCCGAGTTAAAAACAGCTATACACATAGGTGTATTGGTAACCGAAGCCGTAAAAACTTTTGTCGATTCGCCTGAGGCAGATATACTTACTGCCATTATCCCTGGCAATATCGACGATAAAATAAAAGATTGGCTACGAACCAAGTTACCCGCTATCCTTACCGAGTTGAAACTTGCCGATAGCTGTGGTAGCCTAACCGACCCTGCCGAGATTACAGCCTGCGCCGTAAAAGTATTGCAAGGCTTGGATGGAGATATAAAAAGTGCCTTTTTGCACAATTTATCTATCCTAGTAGCCCAAGTAGCCGCCGATGGCAAACTCACTTGGAGCGATGGTGTATATATCCTCGAATGGTACTACCAGCACGAATATAAAACTGCCGCATAAAAAAACAGCCAAGCTAATAGCTTGGCTGTTTTTTTATTATTTGTTTACTAGCTTATTGGGCTATTTTTCTGATGAGATTATTGCCTTGATCGCCAACATATACATTTCCTTCAGTATCCACAGCTATGCCATAAGGCAAGTTGAATTTTGCTACGGTAACACTACCATTAGTCGAACCTGTTGTGTCAATTCCTGCCAAAGTAGTCACTACTCCTGCTGATGTTATTTTTCTAATCTTACTATTAAAAGTATCTGCTACATATACATTACCTGCGGCATCTAAGCATATACCTATAGGAAAATTAAACGACGCTGCAGTACCAGTGCCATTTGCTGAGCCTACTGCACCGCTACCTGCAAAAGTAGTTACTACTCCTGCTGATGTTATTTTTCTAATCAAATTATTACCACTATCGGTTACATATAAGTTACCCGAAGCATCTATTGCGATAGCCGATGGCCCTTTAAATGTAGCTGCCACACCAGTTCCATCAGCCGACCCTTGTGCGCCGCTACCTGCAAAAGTAGATACTACACCTGCTGATGTTATTTTTCTAATCAAATTATTCACTCTATCAACAACATATACATTACCTGCGGCATCTACTGCAACAGCCGAAGGGCCATTAAACGACGCTGCAGTACCAGTACCGTTTGCTGAGCCTGCTGCACCGCTACCTGCAAAAGTAGTTACCACACCTGCTGATGTTATTTTTCTAATCAAATTATTACCAAAATCAGCTACATAAACATTACCTGTAGCATCTGCAGTTAGATTAGAAGGATTTTTAAACGAAGCTGCAGTACCAGTACCGTTTGCTGCGCCCACGCTGCCACTGCCTGCAAAAGTAGTTACTACACCTGCTGGCGTTATTTTCCTAATCTTGCTACTCTGTACATCGGCTACATACACATTACCCGCAGCATCTACAGCTACGCCTTGAGGATTGTTAAATGCAGCAGCCGTGCCAGTACCATCGGTTGAAATGGCTACGCCACTTCCTGCAAAAGTACTTACGCCACGTAATACTGTAACATTAATGGTTGCAACTGCCTTAGCACCACCTACATAGGTAGTGGTTATAGTATAATCTGTTGCACTTGCAGATTTCGTCGGTGTACCTGATATAGCACCTGTGGTGGTATTTAATGTTAAGCCTGCTGGCAATGCTGGGTTTACAGCAAAACTTACAGGATTAGGATCATTTAGCGTAGCTGTTAATGCAGTAATAGCTACGCCTGCTGTATAAGTAAATGGAGAACCTGTATAAGCAAGTGTTGGCGTTGCCAATACGTTAATACTTACAGTAGATGTTACCTTTTTACCTCCTTGATAATTGGCAGTAATGGTATAGGTAGTTGCTGGGGCTATCGCTGTGGGTGTACCTAATATCAAACCAACCGTTGTATCGAATATTAAACCTGCAGACAAGGCTGGGCTGATTGAAAAACCAGAAG
The DNA here is from genome assembly GCA_963422535.1 of uncultured Mucilaginibacter sp. Taxonomy (GTDB): domain Bacteria; phylum Bacteroidota; class Bacteroidia; order Sphingobacteriales; family Sphingobacteriaceae; genus Mucilaginibacter. Next base: position 2,889,646 of record OY730227.1, on the reverse strand, counting down.
GTTTATCGCCAGTAAGTGTGGCTGCTATTGGCGCAATGGTAGTACCTACATAATAGGTATAGGGTGCTGTTGCATAGGCAATAGTTCCGCTTTCCATTTTTGTTTTTTTACAGGAAGATATTACCCCTGCCATAAGACATAGAAATAATAAAGAAATTGATAGAAATTGTTTTTTCATTGTATTATAATTGTTTTTAATATGTTTCAGGTAAAAATTACTAGAGACTTCAATTTGTGGGAGATTTCATAAGTGATAAAGCTTTGCATAAAAATATTATTTCCTTTTTTGAAAAAAAACCACATAAATAGATAGGATATTCATTCTTTTTAGAAAGCATTACTTAGACACTCACTGGAGCGATGGTGTATATATCCTCGAGGGTACTACCAGCACGAGGATAAAACTATCGCATAAGCAAAACCCTCAATAGCATTAAGCTATTGGGGGTTTTGTATTGATAATAATTGTTTTTCTATTTTAGAAAACAATTACAACGATTAATTAACAGTAATATTGATAGTTGCGGTTTTTGATGCAACACCTCCTGCATAAGCAGCAGTTACAACATAATCAGTAGCTGCGGTTGCAGTGGTTGGTGTACCAGATATAACGCCTGTAGAAGGATTTAATGTTAAACCTGCTGGCAATGCCGGAGCAACAGTATAACCTGTAGGTGTAGCACCTGTGGTTACAGGAGTTAGGGTAGCAATAGCTGTACCATGTGTATAAGTGAATGGGCTACCATTATATGCAATTGTTGGTGCTGCCGCTACCGCAATGCTGATGGTTGTTGTTGCTGTAACAGAACCTGGATAAGTAACAGTTACAGTATAGCTAGTTGCTAACAATACCGCCGTTGGTGTACCTGATATAGCACCTGTGGTGGTATTTAATGTTAAGCCTGCTGGCAATGCTGGGCTTACAGCAAAACTTGTAGGATTAGCATCATTTAGCGTTGGTGTTAATGCCGTGATAGCCGTGCCACTAGTATATGCAAATGGAGAGCCAGTGTAAGCTATCGTAGGGGTAGCCAATACAGCAATATTAATAGAATATTGTACTACTGTACCGCCCAAATAGGTAGCACTAATGGTATATTTAGTAGCTGCAGATACTGCAGTAGGTGTACCCGAAATAGTACCTGTAGCAGCATCAAATACTAAACCAGCAGGCAATGCAGGGCTTATTGTTAAGCTTTGAGCTTTATCGCCAGTAAATGTTGCTGCTATTGGCGTAATTTTTACATTTATAAAAAACGTTGCTTTAGCAGATGGGTAGCTTATTGTGCCAAACTGTGAATCTGTTTTTTTCTTACATGAAGTAGTAAAAAGTGCGACAAGGCATAAAACTAATAATGGTAGACTTAAGATTTGTTTTTTCATTTGTTTTTAATTGTTTTTAGATAATTATTTATTACTTATAAAGCAATACGCGTAGTGTTGGGCGAGTGATACAACCTTTGACAAAAATATTATTTCCTTTTTTTAAGGAAACCACATAAAAAGGTAGTTATCCAACAAACGTAAAAAACATAAATAAGAAGGTAGAGGATATTATCGGCTACAAATAAAACTGCCGCATAAAAAAACAGCCAAGCTGATAGCTTGGCTGTTTCGATTTTATCTCTTTTTTTTAACTTATTGGGTTATTTTTCTGATGAGGTTATTATTAGCATCAGCAATAGAATTAGCAGTAATTGTTTTCAGACTTACATCTTATACCATTTTAGCACTCAAATCTACCGAAAGCATAATCATATCTTTAATCTGTATTCCATTTTCATATATTGGATCTTTATAATTGTCAATAAAAAAGTTTTTACGAGTATTAGTGATATTAAACCCTGATTTTTTATAAAACTCGATTTCTTTAGTACAAAGATCGCAAGTACCTACTATTAGATTTTTAAAACCTCTTTGTGCAGAAATTGAAATTATATATTTAAGCAATATTGTCCCTACTCCACTGCCTTGGTAGTCTTCTAATACTGCAATATTTTTAATTTCAATAGTTTCTTTTTCTATAATTTTTAAAATAAATGCAGCTATAATATTATCATTAATTTCTGCTAAAAACAATTCTCCATTATTGAGATTTTTGTCTATTGCTTCTTTTGTATCATCTGATAGTAATAACAAATCGTAAGGAATTTTCTCGCCTTTACTAGTTTTCCGTATAATTACTTTAGGCTTAAGTTTCATTTTCAATATTGGGTAATCGTTACCATAATCGTCTTTTTCAGTTCTTTCATAAGTAACAAATCCAAACTTAGAATAGAATTTAATAGCATCTGAGTTCTGTTCATTGACATTAACCTTATCAGCTTTCAACTCATTTATTGCAAAATTTATTAGCTTGGTTCCCAACTTTTGTCCAATATAATTAGGGTCTAAAAACAAGGATTCTATTACACAATCTTCCACACCTAAAAATCCTAATACTTTATTTTCAGAAATCAAGCAGTACACCGAAAATGAATTAAAATCTATCTGCTTTACTAATTCTTTTAACCTATCAACTTCTTCTGAATTAACAAAATGATGTGTTGCCCTTACAGATTTTTCCCAAACGGCAATCATCTGTTCTCTATATTCTTCTTTGTAAGGAATTATTTCCATTTTCAGTATTTTATTGTTGTTGCGTTTAAGTTACGCTAAGGTTCGAAATTTGCATCAGGGAGGGTATATTATATAACTGTCAGTTTGGCAACTGAAATCGTTTAGAATAATATCTCATCTTAAGAAATTCATTTTTGGTGTATTCTGGCATCAAACTACCCTGTTAAAAAAAGTAGTTGAGCCAATATCTAGGCTATAGATAGGTTTAACTCAAAATAACAGTGGACAAACTGAGGCAATTTTTGATTTACCTATTTTGTGCTCGGAACGAGATTCGAACTCGTACATCCTTGCGAATGCCACCCCCTCAAGATGGTGCGTCTACCAATTTCGCCACCCGAGCATAATGCAGGCAAATATAATGCTTGATATGGGTTGCCGAAAATAAAATGTTAAAATCACGACTGAGTGATTATTCTCTATTATTGGGTACTAGCGTCAATGGGGATAAAAGCAATAATGTTAAGAAATAAGACTTGCCTACTTCAGAATTAAATAGAATTTTTGAAGTAATATTTATTTGCATTTTTGCTAAAAATATTAGTATTTTTGTTGGAAATCCTGAATAATGAATAAAAAACATACGGTAATAGAGTTATTTGCGGGAGCAGGAGGTTTGGCAATAGGGCTTGAAGCTGCTGGTCTGAAATGTGTTGCGCTTAATGAGTTAAATCGTTACGCAGCCGAAACGCTTAGAACCAACAGACCGAATTGGAATGTGATTGAGGGAGATATAAAAAACATTTCGTTCCCCGAATTAAAAGGGAAAATAGATGTAGTTACGGGTGGGTTTCCTTGTCAAGCATTTAGCTATGCTGGCAAACGTTTAGGATTTCAAGATGCAAGGGGTACGCTTTTTTATGAATTTGCAAGAATTATAAAAGAAACCATGCCCCCTATTTGTATTGGCGAAAACGTGAGAGGATTACTCAATCACGAAAAAGGTAAAACACTTGCAGGGATGATTTCTATTTTGGACGAAATAGGCTACCGAGTATTACCGCCTCGTGTTTTGAAAGCCATTCATTACGAAACACCACAAAAAAGGGAGCGTTTGGTGATAGTAGGCATTAGAAAAGATATTGATATTAACTTCGACTATCCTACCCCAAATGATAAAGAAGTTTTTACGCTTAAAGATGCGCTTAAAAAAGGCAAATTATATAAAACTGATGTGCCCCAATCTGCAGGGGTAAAATATCCTCAAAGAAAAAAGGAAATATTAGACTTAGTTCCCCCTGGTGGCTATTGGCGCAATCTCCCGTTAGAAATTCAAAAAGAGTATATGCAGCAAAGTTTCTTTTTGGGAGGTGGCAAAACTGGAATGGCAAGGCGTATTAGTTGGGATGAACCATCGCTAACGCTGACTTGCAGCCCTGCACAAAAACAAACGGAAAGGTGCCATCCTGATGAAACTAGACCATTTACGGTAAGAGAATATGCACGCATACAAACCTTCCCCGACGAATGGCAATTTGCTGGGCCTATTACAGAGCAATATAAACAAATAGGAAACGCCGTGCCCGTAAACTTGGGCAAGGCAATAGGCCATTCTATTGTTAATTTTTTAGAAAAATTGAATTATGCCAATCAATCAAAAGTTTACCAAACAGATAGCCAGTATTTGAAACAAGAAGCAATCAATAATTTACCTCTTCAAATAGCATAATACCTGATGGCAAAGCTTAATTGGATTAGTGACGATGCCTTAACCAGTGCGGTTAAAAATCTTTTAGAAACTGCAAAGAGAGCAAAAAAAGATGTGACGCGCAATTTTGGTAAAAATGTAGTTGACCCGTTTTCGGCAATTTTTGAAATGGCGGGTTTTAATATGGATTACAATCATTGGATTTTGAGCGAAGAAGCTCGGCAAGCACAAAAAACGCCACAAAATTTTATAGGAGAGTTTCATCAAATTATATTAGGCTCGTGCAAGGGATGGGAAGATTTGAAACGAGGGAATATTGTTGATTTGGTTAGTCATGAAAGCAAGATTATCTCCGAAATAAAAAATAAGTATAATACCATTTCGGGAGGGAAATTATCCGAATTGTATTGGTCGTTGGAGTCGGCAGTGATGAATAAAACCAGTATCTATAAAGATTATACTGCATATTACGTTTGTATCATACCCAAAAAAGCTGAAAGGTTTAACAAAGTATTCACTCCTTCAAATAAAGATAAGGGGCAAAAATGCCCTGAAAATCCATTAATTCGGCAAATTGATGGGGCGAGTTTTTATGCACTGGTAACAGGAGAGCACGATGCACTTCAAAATTTATTTAGTGTACTACCCGTAGTAATTTCAGAAATTGCGTCTATCTCATCATTAGAACAAGATAAGTTAAAAACACTATTTAAGATGGCCTTTGGGTAGATATCTACGCATAGCTCCATATTTTATAACCTATTATAACGCTGCACAATTAACCATGGCTAAATCTAAAGTTGCATATTTCTGTCAAAGTTGTGGGTTCGAGTCGCCTAAGTGGCTTGGCAAATGCCCTTCGTGTGCGCAATGGAATACTTTTGTTGAGGAAGTTATCGAAAAAACGAACACGGCTATCCCCACTTGGAAAAGCAACAGCACTACCACACAACGTGCCAACAAGCCTGTGCAGGTATCAGCAATTACCTTTGATGAGGAGCAGCGTTTGCTTACGCCCGATAAGGAGTTTAATAGGGTGCTGGGTGGTGGTATTGTGGCTGGCTCGTTGGTGTTGATAGGTGGCGAACCAGGTATCGGCAAATCGACTTTGATGCTGCAATTGGCACTCAATATGCCTAACTTAAAGGTGTTATATGTATCGGGCGAGGAAAGCGAGCGACAAATAAAAATGCGTGCCGAGCGGCTGACTTCGGCAACGGTAAAGGGCAAAGACGCAGGCGCGGGTTGTTTTATCCTGACAGAAACATCGACCCAAAATATATTTAAACAGATTGAGCAATTGGAGCCTAATTTGGTGGTGATAGACTCGATACAAACGCTACACTCGGCGCATATCGAATCGACCCCTGGTAGCGTATCGCAGGTGCGAGAGTGTACTGCCGAGCTGCTGCGCTTCGCAAAGGAATCGGCTACGCCTGTATTTTTGATAGGGCATATTACCAAAGATGGGATGATTGCTGGTCCGAAAATATTGGAGCACATGGTAGATACCGTTTTGCAGTTTGAGGGCGATAGGCATCATGTTTATCGCATTTTGCGTGCGGTAAAAAATCGATTTGGTTCGGCATCCGAGTTGGGTATTTATGAGATGCTGGGCGAGGGTTTGCGTGAGGTATCAAACCCATCCGAAATATTGCTTTCGCAGCGCGATGAGCCTTTGAGCGGCATTACCATATCGGCTACATTAGAGGGGATGCGCCCCATGCTGATTGAAACGCAAGCCTTGGTGAGCACATCGGCATACGGCACGCCGCAGCGTACCGCTACTGGATTTGATACCAAACGGATGAATATGCTATTGGCCGTACTCGAAAAACGCTGTGGGTTTAAGTTGGGCTCGAAAGATGTGTTTTTGAATATCACAGGAGGCATACGGGTAGAAGACCCTGCTATTGATTTGGGATTGGCGGCTGCCATTATCTCCTCGCACGAGGATATTCCTATCCCTTTTAAAACTTGTTTTGCTGGCGAAATAGGCTTATCGGGCGAGATTAGAGCCGTAAACCGAATTGAGCAGCGCATAGCCGAAGCACATAAATTGGGCTTTGAGCAGATATTTATATCGAAATACAACCTAGCATCGGGCGGGAAGGATAAAAAGCGTATGGATTTGTCGCGATACAATATCGAAGTAAAAACCGTAGGCAATATTGAGGAAGTATTTGGACTACTATTTGGGTAGATAGACAGGCATCTATACATTTATGGCTTGCAGAATGGTATTGAAAACCATCAAAATGATTTAGGTTTTTGTACCTTCGCCCTTAACGATGAAAGCATTTTTACAAAACATCCACCCTATATTTTTTCTAATAGTAGCCACCACGCTTGAAGTAAGCGGCGATGCGATAATACGCAAAACCATGTACGAACACGCAGGTGCAGCACGAATAGGTTTTGGACTGTTAGGCACTTTGCTATTATTTGGCTATGGGGTTTTCCTAAATTTAGCACCTGTTGAATTTGGCAAGGTAGTGGGGCTTTATATAGCTACCCTGTTTATAACATGGCAAATAATAAGTTATATCACTTTTAAATCAGTACCATCGTTACCTGTAATCATAGGCGGATTGCTTATCGTTTCGGGTGGGTTGATTGTTGCTTTTTGGAAGGGGTAATTGTATCAACTCAAACACTATCGCCCCAAAATAGCTAAACCCACAATCCCAACCCACTCCTAATACACCCTACACAATAAGCCTTTGAGGTATTCGCCTTCGGGGAAGGATGCACGCACGGGATGGTCTTCGGGTTGGCAATATTGGTATATAAATTGCACCTCCTTGCCTGCATCTAAAGCTGCCCATGCCAGCACTTGTTTGAAGGTATCAATATCCATAGCTCCCGAGCACGAAAAGGTAGCCAATAAGCCGCCATTGTTGAGCAATAGCATTGCCATTCGGTTTAAATCTTTATAGGCTCGCGATGCTTTATTTAACGCCGAACGTGAGGGTGCATACTTGGGTGGATCGAGGATAACGATGTCGAACTTCTCCCCTGCTTCGCGCAAGGCACGCAATTGTTTGTTTACGTCGGATTGGATGGCGGTATGTTTTGTGGTATCGAACTGATTGAGGTTGATATTGTTGCGCAATGTATCTATCGCCAATGCCGAGCTATCCACACTGGTAACCGAGGCTGCGCCACTGTTGAGGCAATTTAAAGTAAAGCCGCCTGTGTACGAAAAGCAATCTAACACGTTTTTGCCTTTGGCGTATTGGGCGGTGAGCAAACGGTTGTGGCGTTGGTCGCAATAAAAGCCCGATTTTTGCCCTTCGGCTATATTGATGCCATAGGTAATATTGTTTTCTAATACGGTTACAATTTCGGGGGGATGCGCACCTGCCAAAACTTGGTTGGTGGTTGGTAAACCTTCGTGCTGGCGTGCCGAGGCATCGCTTTTATCGAAAATACCCCTAGGGTTTAATTGCTTTTGTAGCTCATCGATAATGACAGATAGATTTTTTTCGATACCCGAAGTGAGCACTTGCACCGCCAAATAATCGGCATATTTATCCACAATAAGACCGGGTAGATAATCGGCTTCGCTAAAAATCAACCGACAGGTATTGGTATGCCCATCTGCCAAAATATTTTGCCGCCCTGCAATAGCTACTGCTACCTTGCTACGAAACCAATCATCATTAACTTCGATATTCTCGTCCCACTCCAATAAGCGTAAAGTTACCCGCGACTGGCTGTTATAAAACCCATACGCCATAAAATCGCCTTTATCGTTCAGTAATTTTACAATATCACCATTATTGGGTTTGCCTTTTATGCGTTCCACCGCTCCCGAAAACAACCAAGGATGGCGTTGAAGCACCGCTTTTTCTTTCCCCTTTTTTAGTATCACATCAACCATGCTGCAAAGGTAATGTTTATAGCCCTCAGCCCAAATGCAAAATGCAATGGATGATTTGTTTTAACGCTCCGTAAGTTTGGATTTATAATAATGGGGAGCGAACACGTTACACCGTCATGGCGGCTTTAACTAGATAGGGTAAAATTTCTTTTTGGAAAGAGACGAAGTTTTTGCGCACGTCGGAATCGCTTACAGAGGTAAATGCAAAGCTGAATACAATATTTTTGCTGCATTTGATTAAAAAACGTAGGCGTTGCATATAGGTTTCGTGCTTGCGCAATCCGCTTAATTGCATAAACGAGCTTACCAACATATCTTCCAACTCGTTGGATAGGTTTTTCAAAAACTCTTGCGAATTGGTAGATTCGCGTATGAAATCCCACCCTATAAACTCGTTACAAACGGTGTAGGATAGCCGACAGGTTTTCATGATGAGGATATTAAGGTGCGCCTCTTCGTCCATTTCGGGTACATTCATATTCACCAAATCATCCACACTTGCTTTGATATAGTCCATCAGCAGCACGTGCAGCACCGCCTCTTTACTATCAAAATATTTATAAATAGTAGCTTTGGCTATTTTGGCTTTCTTGGCTATCTCGTTTACACTCGTTTTGTGGTAGCCAAACTTTCGGAACAATTCTTGCGCTGCCCGCTTAATGCTATCTTTTATCTTGTCTGCTTCCATCTATCAGTTGGATACAAATATCTCAAAATTACTCACATTTACATTATACGATTTTAGCGAGCGTGTAGCAGGGCTTTTTACAGGGCTGCCATCGGCTAATGAAAACTTTGAGCCGCTGCATGGGTCGGTTACGGTGAGCGAATTACCATCGAGTATAACCGCACAATGGTTTTGTGGCTGATAACTGCTGCATCTATCGTAAGCTGTGTAGCTTAAATCGGGCTGGCGGTAGATAACTAAACCCGATACGCCATAGCCGCTAATTAATACGGCACCACCTGGGCTATTTAAAGCCGCCAAGCGTGGGTCGCTAAGTGGTGCTTGAAAATACACAGCCACATTGGGCACTACATCGCTGCTTTTACCGCATGAAAAATATGCTGAAAGTATTAATCCTATCAAGCATATTTTCTTTATCATATAATATCTGTTTGAAATTGTTTTAAGAAACGAACATCGTTCTCGGAGAATAAACGTAAATCGCGTATCACATATTTTAAATTCGTGATACGTTCTATCCCCATTCCAAAAGCAAAGCCAGTATATTTTTTGCTATCGATACCACAGTTCTCGAGTACATTCGGATCAACCATACCGCAGCCCAATATCTCTACCCAACCTGTGTATTTACACATATTACAGCCTGGCCCATTACAAATGGTACAGCTTATATCCATTTCGGCAGATGGCTCGGTAAAAGGGAAATAAGATGGACGGAAACGCACCTTAGTACCCTCGCCATATAGCTCCTGCACAAAATGATAAAGGGTTTGCTTCAAATCAGCAAACGATACGTTTTCATCAATATACAACCCTTCTATTTGGTGGAAAAAGCAATGCGCACGTGCCGATATTGCCTCGTTGCGATATACCCTACCCGGCATAATAGCTCTAAACGGCGGCTTGGCGTTTTCCATCATCCGCACCTGTACCGATGAGGTATGCGTGCGCAGGGCAATATCATCTTTCCCGCTATTTTTTTTGATGAAGAAGGTATCTTGCATATCGCGTGCGGGATGCTCTTCGGGGAAGTTTAATGCCGAGAAATTGTGCCAATCGTCTTCTATCTCGGGGCCTTCGGCTACTACGAAACCGATGCGTTTGAAAATATCAACAATCTCGTTACGTACCAACGATAGCGGATGACGAGAGCCTACATTAAACCCTTCGCCTGGCAAAGTAAGGTCGATATCAGCGTTTTGGATACTAGCTGATGTGCCGATGCTCTCTTTCAAATCGTTATACTTTGCTTCGGCTAATTGCTTAAACTGATTAAGTACTTTACCATAGATGCGTTTTTCTTCGGCACCTACGGTTTTAAACTGCTCGAACAAATCTTTAATGATACCTTTTGTACCTAAAAACTTGATGCGGAAGGTTTCTAACTCATCGGCATTAGCTGGCGAAAAAGCGTTTATCTCGGCTGTATATTGGTCTATTTTCTCTTGCATGGTTATTATTTTATCACTCCCAACTCTTTTCCTACTTTGGTGAATGCGGCGATAGCTTTATCGAGATGAGCGGTATCGTGTGCTGCCGATATTTGTACCCTGATGCGTGCCTTGCCTTGTGGCACTACTGGGTAGTAAAAACCGATTACATAAATACCTTCGTCGAGCATTTTTGCAGCAAATTGTTGTGCTAGTTTAGCATCGTACAACATTACGGGCACTATGGGGTGCACACCAGGTTTTATATCAAAGCCTGCATCCGTCATTTTTTTGCGGAAGTATTGGGTATTGGTTTCCAGTTTATCGCGCAGGTCGGTAGTTTCGCTCAATAAATTCAGCACCGCTATGGATGCGCCTGTAATGGCTGGAGCAAGGGTATTTGAAAACAAATATGGGCGCGAGCGTTGGCGTAGCATATCAATAATTTCTTTTCGACCTGATGTAAAACCTCCCGAAGCACCGCCTAAGGCTTTGCCCAATGTGCCGGTAATGATATCAATTTTATCCATTACGTTGTGATGCTCGTGCGTACCACGACCTGTTTTACCCATAAAACCCGAGCAATGGCTCTCATCAATCATTACCAAAGCGTTGTACTGCTCGGCAAGGGCGCAAATTTTGTCTAACTGGGCAATAGTACCATCCATTGAGAAAGCACCATCGGTAACAATAATGCGATGCCTGCACGCTTGAGTAGCTTTTAGTTTCTCTTCCAAATCAGCCATATCATCGTGCTTATAACGCTGGCGTTGTGCCTTACACAAGCGCACCCCATCAATAATAGAGGCATGGTTTAGCTCGTCGGAAATGATAGCATCCTGCTCATTAAACAATGGCTCGAAAACGCCGCCATTGGCATCAAAAGCAGCTGCATACAGTATGGTATCTTCGGTGCCTAAAAACTCCGAAATCTTTTTTTCTAATTGTTTATGTATATCCTGTGTACCGCAAATAAAACGTACCGACGATAAACCGTAACCATGTGTATCTAAGGCATCTTTGGCGGCTTGTATTACTTTGGGATGAGCCGATAAGCCTAAATAATTGTTGGCACAAAAGTTAATCACCTCTTTGCCACCTTGCACGGTAATATCCGCACCTTGTGGCGATGTAATAATACGCTCGCGTTTATATAATCCGGCGTTGTCAATCTCGGCAAGTTCTTGTACTAAAACGGGTTTCAGGGTGTTATACATATTTTGAATATTTTAAAACGCAAAATTAAACATTAACCTCGATTTGAGTAATTTTAAATGAGATAGTATGGAAAATATATGATGAAGGGGGAAATACACCCGTCATTATGAATGGCTGAAACCATCTCTATAATGATAATAGTTCTTTCATGTTCTTTGTCTTGGATACAAAGAACCAAAAATCAAGCCGGCAAGAAGGCTTCTTGGGCTCGGGGCTCTCCCTGCAAGCGTTGCTGAACCGCAGGCTGCAATAAGTGCTTATTGCTATGCCTTTTGCCATCGCTCTTGGCGTTCTGTTCAGCATCGCTTCGGCTGAAGCTGGCTTGCCGACGGCTTGCATTAGCGTAATAATCCATCAAAGTGGTGGTTGTCATGCTGAGGCTCTCGAAGCATGGTGCGATGGTTAAAGTTTTTTTCAATGTTCTTTGTCTTGGATACAAAGAACCAAAAATCAAGCCGGCAAGAAGGCTTCTTGGGCGCAAGGCTTGGGCTGCAAGCATTGCTGAACCGCAGGCTGCAATAAATGCTTATTGCTATGCCTTTTGCCATCGCTCGTGGCTTTCTGTTCAGCATCGCTTCGGCTGAAGCTGGCTTGCCGACAGGGCATTGGCGTAATAATATCCGAACGTCATTCCTTCTCGCAATGACGGGTGGGTGTAGTGATATTTAATGAAAATGTTATAAGATATATTTTTAACGCAGCTCTACAATTTCGATATTTGGTATTTCTAAACTGGTATTAAGCCGTATATTTGCCCATGATTTCTTCGCAACGATACGATCAGAGGGGTGTTTCGGCCTCTAAAGAGGATGTGCACAATGCCATAAAAAATATTGATAAGGGCATCTTCCCAAAAGCTTTCTGCAAAATTGTACCTGATATTTTAACCAACGATGCTGATTATTGCAATATTATGCACGCTGATGGTGCTGGCACAAAATCGTCGTTGGCGTATAGTTATTGGAAAGAAACTGGCGATATATCGGTTTGGCGAGGCATAGCACAGGATGCTATCATCATGAATTTGGATGATTTGCTGTGTGTGGGTGCGGTTGATAATATCTTACTATCCTCTACCATAGGGCGAAATAAAAATTTGATACCTGGCGAAGTGATAGCGGCTATTATTAATGGTACCGAAGAAATATTAGCCGAGCTGCGCGATGCTGGTATTGGCATCTATTCTACTGGTGGCGAAACTGCCGATGTGGGCGATTTGGTGCGTACCATTATTGTTGACTCGACTGTAACCTGCCGCATGAAGCGCGAAGATGTGATATCGAACCATCGTATCAAAGCTGGAGATGTGATTGTGGGATTGGCATCATACGGCAAAGCCAACTATGAGCATGAATACAATGGAGGCATGGGCTCTAATGGGTTGACATCAGCCCGACATGATGTGTTTAATAAAAGTATCGCTCAAAAATACCCCGAAACATACGATCACGCTGTACCCCACGAATTGATATTTTCGGGTAGTAAAAACCTAACTGATTTGGTAGATATTGGTAATGGCGATACCATAACAGCGGGCAAATTGGTGCTATCAGCCACGCGCACCTATGCGCCAATTATTAAAACCATTTTGGATAAATACCGCAAGCAAATACACGGCATGGTGCATTGCAGCGGTGGTGCACAAACCAAGGTATTGCATTTTGTTGATAATCTGCACATCGTTAAAAACAATTTATTCGCTATCCCGCCATTGTTTAAACTGATACAAGAGGAATCAAAAACCAGTTGGCAGGAGATGTATAAGGTGTTTAACATGGGGCACAGGATGGAGCTGTATGTACCGCAAGAGATTGCTGCTGATTTGATTTCGATTTCTAAAACTTTTGGTGTGGATGCTCAAATCATCGGTCATGTTGAGGATATGGATAAAAAACAAGTCACCATACAATCAGCCTATGGTGAGTTTATTTATCATTAATTACCAACACGCTTACTGATACACCCTTACATAGTCGATATAAAACTTGGCGGGTAAAATGGCATCGTCAACAGCACCTGCCCACGAGCCTTGGTGCCCTAGTGCCATATTGAGTAATAAATAAAACTTTTTCTTGAATATATTGCCAGGGTTGGCTTTTGCTTTTTTATAATCGAACACAAAATATTTGAGGCTATCGTAATAAAAAACAATTTGCTTTTTATTCCACTCTACGGCATAAACGTGAAAACCATCGGCAGGTTTGCCCACTACAGGAGCTTCGCCGCGATGCTGCATTTGCCCAACCGAATCGGAATAATGCACCGTGCCATAAACTACGGTAGAGTCTTTCCCTAAAAATTCCATAATGTCAATTTCGCCATATCTGGGCCATTGCATTTTTTTCTTATTATCGCCCAGCATCCATATTGCTGGCCATGTACCCAAGCCGCTTGGTACTTTGGCTCGCACTTCTATACGTCCATATTTGTACCAGTATTTTCCTTTAGTGTTGATAGATGCCGAGGTGTATTGAGCAAAGTGGCGGTTATATTTCCAATTTGCCGAGTCGGGATGATAAACGGGATTAGTAAATTGCTCTTTTCGTGTTTCAATCACTAAACAACCGTTTTCGACCCTGCAATTTGCCAATCTGTTTTTGGTATAATATTGTGGTTCTTCGTTACGCACAAAGCCTTCTTCAAATACCCATTTGGTAGAATCAGGCAAACCCTGATAGTCGAACTCGTCGAAAAAAACCAATTTTAATCCATTTTTATGGGTTATATCTTGTGCATTAACAATGCTTGATAAACAAAGCAATAAAAAAGTAAGTATGCGATTTTTCATAAACGATAGCCTTGGGGTTGTGTTTTTAAGTAAAGGCTAAAATATACATTTAGCAAGCTACTGTGTGTAACAATATCATTTCAATTTATAATGTTGCATTAAGCTTAAAGCGATGATATCTGTCAAAATATGTGTGCAAATCAACACTTTAATGTTTCGATATTTAAAGTAATATGCCCCGAATAAAACACCTATTAGAAATGTAAAAATCAATTCTTTTAAACTATTATATCGATAGTGCATAGCCGAAAAAAGTAGTGCCGAAATACCAATAGCCAAGTATGGCTTATTGAGCCATTGTAACAACCGAGTGAGTATGTATCCTCTAAAAACTATTTCTTCTGTTACACCTGCTGTAATAGCTATAAAAATGATAAAAATGGGATGCCCTTTAAGTAGTAGAGCTATAAACTTAATCATAGCGTTGTTTTCGTGCCAGCCTAACCATCGAGGAATAGTTGCAATAATACCCGATGCTATTGATAATAAATAAAGTACAAATACGGTAAGTATAAATGCGCCAACAGATAATTTGGCTTCGCTAAAAACTAATAATGGTTGGCGTTCTACCTTTAAAGCATACCAAAAGGTAAAAAGCACGGTAGCCCAGCAAACAAAGCGGGAGTACAATAGCTTATCGTAATAACTACTGAAACCGTAAGCGACGCCTAACATCAATATTAGAGGAATAATAATTATTGACAGTAGCCCTATGATGATAATTTTATTACTTGGCTTGCTTTCAAAAGAAAAATTAAAATTGAACATATTAATGTGATAATGATGGCTCAAGTTAGTAAAATGCCCCAACAATGCAAATCAACACTTTAATGTTTCGATATAATATAGCTCAAATAGCATTTTAATTAGTAAAATAAATCCTATTTTAGTTGATTGTAGGAATAGTGAAGTTTGCGAGTTTATAACGATGCAATAGTGATGAATATGAATTCAACTAAGTTCCAAATTTTGACAACCGAGAGATTAACGCTCAGGCAATTATCGATTGATGACCATCAAGCTATTTTCGCTTTGCGCTCTGACCCTGGAGTTAACAAGTTTCTTAACAGACAGCCATGTAAGACAACTGAAGATGCGATAAGCTTTATCAACAAGGTTAATGATAATATTGAAAAAAACGAGGCTTATTATTGGGCAATTACCTTGACAGCACCCCAAACACTTGTAGGAACAATTTGTTTATTTGACTTTTCAAATGAAAGCAATAGTTGCGAGATTGGGTATGAATTATTGACTGCTTTTCAAGGAAAAGGGATAATGAAAGAAGCAATACAAGCGGTGATTGACTATGTGTTTCGGACTTTAAAAGTCAAAAAAATAATGGCCTTTACACATTGCGACAATCAGAAATCAACACAACTTCTATTAAAATTTAATTTTGCAAAATCTATAGAAACGTATAAAGAAAATCCTAACCTAAATATTTTCACTTTGACGCAATAATAAAATAAGGTTGACACAGGAAACCGATAAGATTATTACAAAAACTCGGTATATCTCTAAATGCGCCAAGGCTTAGCCCATTGGCATAAATACAAAAAAGGTGGAGCCATGCCCAGGTGTGCTTTGAAATCCTATACGCCCTCCTTGCTGTTCGACAAAATCTTTACACAATAATAAGCCAAGCCCTACTCCTTTCTCGTTATTTGTGCCGAAAGTAGAACGGGCTTTGAGTGAGAATATATCGGCTTGCTGCTCATACGATATGCCTCTGCCATTATCCGTTATGCTTAGTTTGCATTCGTGACGTTGGATTTCGGCTTTTACATCAACAGAGCCTCCAGTAGGTGTAAACTTAATGGCATTGCTTATCAAATTGCGTATTACCAGTTGTAGCATATCAGTATCGGCAATAACTGTAATTGATGAATCGATATCATACGATAGTGTAATATCTTTTTTAATTGCGAGCATTCGCTCAAGCTCCACTGTGTTTCTAAGCGTTTCGAGCAAATTCATATCGCAAAGTTTCACAGTTACACCATCCATTTGTGCTTTTGACCATACCAATAGCTTCGAGAGCATATTGAGTGTATTTTGAGTTACATTGAGCAAATCAGCTTCTACAATTTCGCGTTCTTCTTGATCTAAGCCATAAGCCGTAACAAGCTCTAAATAGTTTTGAATATTGCTTAATGGTGCACGTAAATCGTGCGCTATGATTGACATGAGTTTGTTTTTCTCCGAGTTCAAATGCTCCAATTCCTGATTTTGAACTAAAATGTATTGATTTTGCTGCTCTATTGCATCAACCTTTTCAACCACTTTTCGCCTTTCATAATCGTAATTTGTGCGGATATATTTGATGATAAAATACATTACAATTACCACTATAAAATAGGTCCAAGTAACATCAACAAAATGTTGCGATTCACCTTGATAATTATCAGTAATATATAATGGATAATAATAGCCTATAATGTGCAATGCCACTACCGTTGCGATATTAAAAAACAGCCAAGCCATGTGCTGCTTACCTGGTGTGATGGCAATAATTAGCAATGCAGCTAATGACATCAACAAATCAGTAGGGCCGCTTATTCCCGAATTGTAAAAAAAATTAACAATAAGTAGTAAAAAACCCAAAACACCGCACCATATTACTTTATTGTGCATTTTGCCCCGATAGCGAGACATATAAAACAAATAAGCAAATACAGCACATACTATAAAAGTAATGAGGGATGATATGTATAAACCTATAAATAAATTGAAGGGTATGCTGAATGACAACGATACCATTGCGATAAGGTATATAGAATGAGCTATCCTATGCTCGAGGGCAAATTCGGAAGGCAATCCTGTAAGATTATTCCAAAAGGCAGTTATCTTATTTAAGATTTTACTTTTTTCGCTCACTGTCACAAACTTTAATTCATAGGTAAATTCAATTTAAAATCACGTTTTATTGGCTCAGTATAGGTACTTAACTCAAGATAATTGTGGATTTTAAATTTGCAATTTATACGCGCAAATCATTAATAAGTTGCTAAAAACAATATAAAAGAAACCTCGAATGCTAAAATTTGTTTTAGTTTTTTTTAAAATTTTAAGAAAAAAAGCTGAGTTAAAGTAAAAAAAGTGATTACTCGACTTATAGATGTTTGTAATCTTCGCGAACAGGGCTAAAAATATCTATCAATTTGCAATCAGTAATGGCAACGCCTCCGTGCTCGGCATTGGATGGGATAATGGCAAATAAACCTGCATCTAATATTTGTGGAACACCGTTTACCGTCATTTCAAATTGCCCTTCTAATACAAACGAACATTGCTGATGGTGATGGCTGTGCATAGGTACTTTGCAACCTGCTTTTACTTCAATAAAATTGATAGTGTTGGCATCGGTATGTATCAATTTTGATAAAAAGCCTCGGGCTACTTCTTTGGTAGCGATATTGGCAAATTCGCGAAAAATGTTAGTATCCATATTAATGCTGATAAAATTATTTACTTTTTGTATCTAAAAATCCACGGAGTGCTTGCTGGGTAAATGCTGATAATACTAGTTCGCCACTAATAGCTGCTCGCTCTGTTAATAGTGTATCCCAGTTTTCTGTACCTTCCCATAATATTTGCTTCAACCCTGATAATGCTTCGGGATGATAGGATGCCAATTTTTGAGTTAATGCGGTGAGGGCTTCGTCCAATTGATGAATATCGGGATACACCTCGTTATAAAGTCCTTTCTCTTTGGCCCAAGTAGCTGTTTGAAAATCAATAGCCCGTATGGTTAGTTGCGAAAACGCTGGCAAACCTATTTTGCGTATTACGGCTGGCGATATTACAAAGGGCCCTATCCCGATGGCTAATTCGCTCAATTTAATAGCAGCTGCATCGGTTGCCAAACAATAATCGGCTGCTGCTGCAAGCCCTACCCCTCCGCCTACTGCCTTGCCTTGTATGCGTGCTATGATAATTTTAGGCGATTTGCGGCAAGCATTAATCACTCGTGCAAAACCCAAAAAAAACGCCGCACCCGCATTTTTATCTTTTATCTGCAACAACTCATCAAAACTAGCTCCGGCACAAAATGTGCGCTCGCCTTCGCTTTTTAAAACAATTACTCTTGTATCAGGATTATTACCAGCCGCTGTAATTTCGTAGCTAAGCTTATCTAATAGATGAGCGGGCAACGAGTTTTGCGCAGGATGATAAAATGTAATAGTAGCTACGCCATTTATAGTGCTTGTAGCAATATATCCATCAAGAGTTCGATTCATAAAAAAGGTATTAACAGAAATGGGGGGCAATATCGGCAGTTTTATTATATGCTCAAATAGTTTGTTTAAATAAACTCACATTGTGCTTTTATCCAAATAGGCTACCCAAAGCACAGTAAGTCAAGTGGTATTGTAAGTAAAATATTACAAAAACTTTATAAAAGTTCATCAAAAGTTCATAAAAAAATATCAACTTTGCACTTGATAAGGTTTAGGTAGACTTCTATTAGCGCGTGATAGGAGTCGCATAATCCCCTGCCATCCCGGCGGGGGATTTTTTTGAATAAAAAAACCCTCCATTCGGGCACTAAATCTTACTTTTGTACCGATAAGAAACACACATTTACACTCTTATTAAAACAAAGTGATTCATCCCCCAAAAATCATTGCACCATGGCTGATAATAATATGACTACCATCGAAAAACCTTTGCCCGAGTTGCAGGCTGCGATAAAATGTAAATGCCCGAAGTGTAGGAAAGGCGATATGTTTAAAAGCGGGACATATAATTTATTTGGGCAAAAAAGCTATGCAAACTGCCCTTATTGCAATTTTCAATTCGAGATAGAGCCTGGTTATTTTTATGTAGCCATGTTTGTGAGCTATGGTTTAAACGTAGCGCAGATGGTAACCTTTGCTGTTGGGACGTATATACTCACAGGCTCCGAGTCGCCGTGGTTATACATTGGTATCTTATTAGGTGTGGCATTTTTGCTATCCCCTATCAATTATCGTTACTCGAGAGTGATATTATTATACTGGCTTACTCCTAACCTGTTTTATGACCCTAAACGAGCAGAAAAACCATACGATGCAAGTATAGATATGGGTGCATCAAACTAAACTGGTATTCTGTAAGTAAAATAGCCTTCTTCGGGTGCTTGTTTGTTAAAACCTATTGCTTCGTATAGGCTTTGTGCGGTATAGTTATCAACGGCTGTTTCTAACTCCAGATAGTTTGCACCATCGGCTTTGGCAAAAGTCATGGCAGCTTTTATTAACGCCTCGCCTATGCCCTGCTTGCGATGGGTGCTTTCGACATACAAATCATTTAATATCCAATTTTTGGCGGCACTAACCGAAGAGTATTTAGGGTACAATTGCGTAAAGCCGAGTGATACTTGCTCGCCATTTACAACATCAATAGCAACAAATATGATTGATTCATTGTTTTTGATGCGCTCGGTAATGTATTTATCGGCTAATGCCATATCAGCCATTTGCTTGTAAAACATCCGATATTTATTAAAAAGATGAATGACCCATCCTTTTTCGGCTAAACTTATTCTCTTAATCTGCATAAAATAATTTATAGTACAATATAAGTTTATTCAAAATGTTAAGTTTTAATCACCTAATCAAAACTTATTAACAATGAGTAAATTATTAACAATCATTAATTTAAATCATACTAAATGTAGGCTTAACATCGCCGTTATACCTTTGAGCTGTAAATAAACATTTATGAAAAAGCTTCATTTGTTGATTTTATTTCTGATTGCTTCTCTTCCTACCCTCGCACAAACCCACAAAACTCAAAATGTAGTAGTTGTTACTATCGACGGCTTTCGTTGGCAAGAGCTTTATCATGGGGCTGATTCGACATTAGTCAATTCAAAATACACGGAGATGAAAGCCGATGTGCGGAAAAAGTTTTGGGCGGCAACAAAGGAAGAACGCCGCAAACTGCTGATGCCTTTTGTTTGGACTACCGTTGCCAACAGGGGGCAATTGTATGGCGATAGGGACTTTGGCAATCACGACGAGGTAAGTAATAAATATAATTTATCCTATCCGGGATATAATGAGCTTTTTACGGGCTTTCCTGATAGCAAAATAAGTACTAACACGCCTATTGATAACCCGAACACCAATGTATTTGAATACCTGACAAAACAAAAGGGTTTAGAAAACAAGGTGGCTATTTTTGCCTCGTGGGAGGCATTTCCAGCTATTTTGAATTCGCAGCGGTCGGGGTTGAGAGTTAATGCTGGATATGCCAATTTTGAAGACGAGAAAGCTTGCGACCATTTGAAATACCTGAACGAGATACAGCACAAAGCACCGCACTATTTGGGAGATACTCGGATTGATTTTATGACGTATGAATTTGGTATGGCATATTTGAAGCAGTACAAGCCACGTGTGTTTTATTTGGCTTTTGGCGAAACGGATGATATGGCACATATAGGCAATTATAAACTCTATTTGTCGCAAGCGCATCAATTGGATACCTATATCAGCGAGTTGTGGCAATATTTGCAAACCGACCCTACCTATAAAAACAAAACTACACTAATAATTACTTGCGACCACGGGCGAGGCGATACCTCTATTGATGCGTGGAAAAATCATGGCATAGGGGTAAAAAACTCTGAACAAACATGGCTTGCCATAATGGGTCCTGATACGCCTGCCGATGGCATTATGACCACACAAACTACCACCTACAACAAACAAATAGCACAAAGCATTGCAAAACTATTAGGGCTTGATTTTAAAACTCATAGTAGCCACGAGGTAGCAGATGCTATTGATACCATGATTGGCAAAGAAAAACAAAGTTTGAGTAAATAAAATATCATCTGCGATGTTTTATTGATGAATTCTATTTACTAGCATTTCTAATTGATTTATCATATTTTATACTACTATAAAGGTATATTATATAGATAAATTTAATATTGTAACTTTGCGATAGTATTCAACGTTCGAGGGGGTAATAATTTTATTGCCAAAATCTGTATAAATGAATAAGGAATTTTATCAACATATATTAGATAAACAGCAAGTTACGAGTGCAGTGCCATCAAACATGGAAATTGCTGATTGGGCTTTGCGCGTAATACGATTGCTTTATCCCGAGCAAACCAAGCAATTATTTACACAGGTGCATCAATTAGAAGCCGAGTTCAAGAAATTGGATATCGAGCTGTGTAATATGTTGAACGCTACGCGAGGTGTGCACGATAACGAAAATGAAACTATTGCTAAGACATTTTTTGATGGCATACCCGAACTGTATCGTTTGTTAAATACCGATGTGCAAGCTACTGTAAATGGCGACCCTGCTGCCAAAAGCGAGTTTGAGGTGATAAGAGCCTATCCGGGTTTTTATGCTATCTCGTTTTATCGGTTGGCGCATTCGCTTTATCAATTGGGTGTACCGTTGATACCACGCATACTTACCGAATATGCCCATTCGCAAACAGGTATTGATATACACCCAGGTGCACAAATAGGCGAATATTTCCATATAGACCATGGTACGGGTGTGGTAATAGGCGAAACGTGTATCATAGGCAGGCATGTAAAGCTTTTTCAAGGTGTTACGTTGGGTGCACTAAGTGTAAACAAAGCATCAGCCAATAACAAACGCCATCCTACGGTAGAAGATAATGTAGTGATATATGCGGGGGCTACTATATTGGGCGGCAAAACCATTATTGGTAATGGGAGTATTATAGGGGGTAATGTTTGGCTTACCAAATCGCTCCCACCTCATTCAAAAGTGTATCATACACATGAGGGAAATTTATTAAAAGAAACAATAAAAGATAGCATATTATAATGGCGGGGATACTTGATTTGATTGGCAATACGCCATTGGTTGAACTTAAAAAACTTAATCCCAACCTGAACGTTACGATTTATGGTAAACTAGAGGGCAATAACCCCGGAGGGAGTGTAAAAGATAGGGCATCGCTTAATATGATACGCAGTGCTGTTGAGCGTGGGGATATAAAACCAGGCACTAAACTAATAGAGGCCACAAGTGGTAACACTGGGATTGCTTTGGCGATGATAGCCAACTTATTTGGATTGGAGATTGAACTCATTATGCCATCAAACTCGACTCGTGAGCGTATGCTTACCATGGAGGCATTTGGCGCAAAGGTGATACTATTAGAAGGCATTGAAGCGTGTAGAGATTATGCTGAAGGAAAAGCTGCCACGGGCGAATATTTCTTGCTCAATCAGTTTGCTAATCCTGATAATTATAAAGCACACTACAAAACTACTGGCCCCGAGATATGGCATGATACCGCTGGCAAGATAACCCATTTTGTAAGCGCAATGGGTACTACTGGCACGATAATGGGTTGTTCGAGGTATTTTAAAGAGCAAAATGCCGATATACAAATAATTGGCTGCCAACCTACTGATGGTGCATCAATACCAGGTATAAGACGCTGGCCAGCAGCCTATCTTCCTAAAATATTCGACCCAAAACGAGTAGATAGGGTAATGGATGTTACCGAGGCCGAAGCAATAGACATGACCCGCAAGCTTGCCAAAGTGGAGGGGATATTTGCAGGTATGAGCAGTGGTGGCGCAGCGGCGGCAAGCATCAAACTGGCACAAGAAATACAAGAAGGCGTAATTGTGTTTATTTGCTGCGATAGAGGCGATAGGTATTTAAGCAGTGAGCTGTTTGGTTGACAATTATTGATGTGTTTGTTAATAAACTAACATATTTTTTAAAAATGTGGAAAACAAATAGCAAAATAAATCAAAACTTACTACCCATCTATCAAATAAGAGATTATATTTGTTTAATTCATTTTTACAATCGGTGCCAAAAACGTTGTTCTTTATGATTTAATGATGAGTTCAGTTAATTATTGAGAAAAGAGAGAAGACCCCAAACCTTCTCTTTTTTATTTATGCGCCTCCTACTTATTGCTACTACAAAACACTACACATCAATTAGATTTAATTGCCAGAAATCAACACTCAGGTAATAGGCAGCATATGGCTAATTTTATTTCTTGAGATTGGTTTCGATAAAATCTTCTAGTTGCTTTAGGCTTTGGGCGAGATAGCTCATATCGCCTGATATTTTTGACACGGTAATTCCGCCTTCAATCATCGCAATCATTAACGAGGCAAAAGAGGCTACATCTACATTGGTTTTAATCTCTCCTGCGCGTATGCCTTGATGCACAATTGCCGAAATGCTTTTATGCCAACTGCTTAATGCTTCGGTTACTTTTTTATTTAATTGCGCATGGGTATCATCAACCTCGACCCCCATATTGATAATTGGGCAGCCTGCCGATAGATAAGATGCTGCTAAGCCATTGCGATACACATTGATATAGGCATAAAGCTTACCAATGGCACTTGGCTCTTTACTTTGCTCGGCTTTTACTTGATTGATGAGCAATTCTAAATTATAATCAAATGTAGCAATGGCTACATCGTCTTTATTTTCAAAATTACCATAAATAGCTCCTTTTGTAAGCCCTGTTGATTCGGTCATGTCAGTCATCGAAGTGCCTGAATATCCCTTACGGCTAAATATAGGAGCAGTTTTTTTGACAATAAATGCGCGTGTACGTTCGGCTTTACCCATACTCAAATATACAAATTAATACCGAGGAGTATATAAAGATGCTGCTTATTTAGCTAGCACATAGTATAAAGCATCTCGGCACGCTACCATCGGGATAGAGTTATGACTTTCTGTAGAATAGTACTGATAGTTAAACTTCAACCCATCTACAGTATTGGTATTGAGCACATCTACCAGTTCGAGTATGGAGCGCATATGATTAGTAGTATCCGAAATATCATCTTTTATATGCCCAATATCCATTCCTTTTGGCATTGTATTTGCAATTCCAACAAACAAACTCTTATCAGTAAAGTGCTTTTGCTTTAAAGTTATCCGTGCATCAAACAACGATGCTTTATGATGCCACCACATACTTGGCTCGGAAGCCACATAAGCATCAAAAAGGTGGGTATGATGAAGTAAAGTGTTGATTACGGTGAGCCCTCCCAGCGAATGCCCTATCAACACACGGCGTTTAATTAAAGGATATAGCGTGTTGATATGCGGCATCAATTCGGTTTCGATAAATTTAATAAAGTTTTCGCCACCGCCTGATGTTTTATAACTACGGACTATTTTACCTTCAGCACCATATAACGAATGAGTTGGTGTAAGGTCGCGCATACGATTGGTATTTGGCATGCCCACTACTACTACATTCTCCGTCGGCACAATTTCTTTCAATAAAGATTTGAACGATAAAAAATGCTCATCGCCATCAAGAAGATATATTATTGTACAAGGTTTGGGATTATTATTACTATCATATTCTGTTAATTGTGCATACAATTGTATATCTCTTTGCTCATTCAATATTTTAGAAAACAGGCTAAACGACTTAGTTTTTAAAAGCATATTGCTTTTTAAAATGTTTTTATTAATCAAAGTCATTATTGCCGACATGAGTGTAAAATTATTGTATGGTTAAATAGAAATATGTAAAGTTAATTAAATGTATCTATTACCATGATTAAGAAATCATCATACTTATATTAACACATTAAAATAAACTTATCCCAATTGGTTATCTTTTAGGTAGAGATTAAATTGTAAATACAAAATATGTGCCAATGCACATAATTAAATAATACTGGCAACTAACTGTTGCAATTCGGGTAATATCTCTAACTCAAACCAAGGGTTGCGCTTATGCCATACTTTATTTCTTGGTGATGGATGAACAAGAGGCAGATAGCCATTAGGGATAAAGTTTTTAAATTGACGAACATTTTCGGTTAGAGTAGGATTAAAATTATCCTTCAAATAATACTTTTGGGCATATTGTCCAATTAGTATGGTAAGTTTTATGCCCTGCATTTTTGCCAATATCTCGGCATGCCATTTTGGTGCACATTCGGGACGGGGCGGCAAATCGCCACCATTTCCTTTACCTGGATAGCAAAACCCCATGGGCATAAAGGCAAATAAATTGGGATTATAAAACTGCTCCTTGTTTACTCCCAACCAGCGTCTTAGTTCATTACCACTCATATCATTCCAAGGCACGCCCGTTTGCTGCACTTTTGAGCCTGGGGCTTGCCCTATGATGAGAATTTTAGCATCAGGACTAACTTGCAATATAGGCTTGGGTGCAAAAGGTAAATACGACTGGCATATTTTACAATCCATAATGTTTGCTAAAAGATTATCCATTTTTCTTAAAGATACAATGCAACTTCATAAAAACACAAAATCCATTCAATCTATTTCATCGAATGGATTTTATTGTACAACCGTCAACTTTTACTACAAGCCAAAAGTCATACCAAATGTGGTTTGTATAACCGAAATGGGTTGTTTTGTGACCAACCTACCTACTGCAACGGTATGTCCGTTTGTTGTTACTTGCGCTGGATTGCTGGTTATTATATTAGGGCCATTTGAGTTGATATAATTGCCATGTAAAACAAAACACACCTTTTCGCTCAATTTATAGCGCAATCCAACAGTTCCACCATAGCCAAACACAGATTTTGAAACAGAAGCTTGCTTAATCTCGCTTGAGTTTTGCAGCACTTGCGAGCCTGATACATCAATTTGTAGCGATGGGGTTGAAGAGATGCTTAGAAAACCGAAAGATGGTCTTAAATCTAAAATAAATGCTCCTTTGGTAAATGAATATTGTGGGCCAAATAGCGCACTTATATAATGGTATCGGTTTACACCTGTTACTGTTATTGCAGTAGGTTTAAAATCATTATCATAGCCCAATATAAGTGCAGTTGCATCATTATTTGTGAGTTCGCCTTGATCATTAAAAGCAATTGTAGCTCCTATTGCCCAGTTTTTATGAAAATAAACAGCCCCATCTATTCCAAATGTCACTCCTTTTTTTGCAAAACCTGCGGTATTGTTATAATAATCGGCTGCACCAAACTGCCCTGTCGGGGTAGATACTCCACCCAAAAATCCAAAATAACTCCTAACCTGAGCATTGGTATTGATACCTACAATAAAGGTTATGGATAATAGTAAAAAAAATCTTTTCATATAAATATTTGTGCTATTAAAATCGTGGTTTGATTAATTGCTTGTGAAAGTATATGGCATACTATTCAAATTACCACCAAAAATATTATCGACAGTAACTGTTACATTGCCCGCGCCATCGGTAGTGGTAGAGCGTGAATAAAAATTAAATATGCCTGTGATTTGCTTTTTAACCGGATCAATAGCCGTTATAATAACCTGTCCCGAACCTATATCGGCTGTTCCTCGAGGTAGAAAAACGTATTGCCCTGCTTGTAATTGTTGCGTATAATATTGCGCATTTACAGATGTTGCATTTATATTATAGGTCAATAATGGAAAATCGTTTGTATTTGTAGCAGCACTTATGGTAATAGCTATAGTGATACGTTTTTGATTATGTGTACCTGTAAAAGTGAGTGTTTTGTTTTGGGTTGCTGCGGTATAAGTAATGTCTGCTTTTATACTATCGGCAGTAGGCACCCACGCCGAACCATTAATATTGGCATAAAATGGCGCGTGAGTAAAAACTGAGGCGGTTACTGTATCCTTTTTACAACCTTGTATAAAAATAACCGATGCAAAAAGAAGGATTAATAGTTTGAGTTTATTCATATTTTTATTTCTGTTGGTAGCGAATTTAGTATTTATTAATTATAGTCGAATTACGATTTAACATTATTTAACCATTGTTATCCATCAATATATGCCCATAGCAGCGGCGAAACAACGAAATAATTGTGTTAAATACAAGAATTTTAATGGTTAGTATCTTACGCTATTTATTCCATTACTCGTCCAGCACCAAAGGTGGTACTTTTATCGCGATAATTTTTCTAAAAGAAATTAGATTTTGATTATAAATGATACTCTTTATTTTTTCGACAAGAGTTTATGAAATGCCTCCTATATTTGTGCATGGATATGAATGAATTTGAAGAGCAAAATCAAGACGAACAAGGGGTAACCATTTATTCAAAACTATCAGTTTTACTGTTTTCTGTTTTCTTTACACCCATAGCGGGTGCTATTTTATTGATGCTGAATTTGCGCTCGGTAGGTTATAAAAAACAAGGCACAGCGGTTTTACTATTTGGCATTATTTTCAGGATAACATCAGTCATCATTATAAGTTTGTTTTTAAAAGGGATACCTAAACAGCTTGATCGTAATACGATTATAAATCATCCTCAATTTTTTATTTATCCGCTTATTGGTGATATTATTGGAGGTGCTATTTTGGCGGAGTATTTTTATAAAAAGTATTTTCCAGACGATGATTATGAATACAAAAGCACTTGGAGAGCATTTCTAATAGTTTTAACCGTTAGTCTATTAGTAAGTTTACTGGTGGGATTTTAAATAACCATCGCTTTAAGTAACAAATTTATTTCATGATGGTCTAAGTAATATAGCTTACATTTGAGTAAACTTAAATCATAAACAAAATGGATCATTCATTAGTAACTACCAGTACCTCATTAGAAGGGTATAAAATTGTAAAACATTTGGGGCTTGTGCGCGGTGTTACCGTGCGTAGCCGTAGTGCATTGGGCAATATTGCCGGAGGCTTTCAATCACTTTTTGGTGGTCGGCTTTCTATATATGTTGAATTGTGCGAGAAAACACGAGAAGAAGCCTATCAGCTTTTAATACAACACGCCGAGGTGATGGGCGCAAATGCTATCATCAATATGCGCTATGATGCAAACGAAGTGATGCAAGGCGTTACCGAAGTATTGGCTTATGGCACTGCCGTAGTTGTAGAAAAGATATAATCAGCGATTATCTTAAATTGAAACTCCCCAGTTATTTTGTTGAATTACTGGGGAGTTTTTATGTTAAGCCTCTTGAGCTACTCTAGCTGGTCGGCCGTTTTTGAAGGCTGCTCTGGGCTTCAAACCCAAAAGCTCGAACATGGCCATATCCGTATCAAACGATGGATTGGGTGTAGTTAATAACTTCTCGCCTGCGAATATGGAGTTTGCACCTGCCATAAAACAAAATGCTTGTTCTATTTCGCTCATTTCGGTACGTCCTGCCGATAGGCGCACTACCGTTTTGGGCATTATAATGCGTGTAGTAGCTATCATGCGCACCATATCCCAAATAGCTACTCGGGGTTGATTTTCTAAGGGTGTGCCTTTTACTGGTACTAAAGCATTAATAGGAACAGATTCGGGATGTTTTGGCAAATTAGAAAGCGTTTTCAACATCGAAACTCTATCTTCTACCGTTTCGCCCAAACCTATAATACCGCCGCTACAAACTGTAATTTTAGCTTTGCGCACATTCTCTAATGTTTTTAAACGGTCGTCGTAAGTACGTGTGGTGATAATACGCTTATAATCATCCTCAGAGGTATCTAAGTTATGATTATAGGCATACAAGCCCGCATCAGCCAAACGTTGCGCTTGCGCTTCGGTAAGCATACCCAAGGTGCAGCATACTTCCATATCCAAATCGTTCACGGCTTTCACCATCTCTATTACCTTATCAAAATCGCGATTATCGCGCACTTCGCGCCATGCAGCACCCATACACAAGCGCGATGCACCGCCTGCTTTTGCTTTTTCGGCAGCAGCAATTACCTCATCTTTAGGCATTATTGCGTGCACATCAACCCCAGTATTATAACGAGCCGCTTGTGGGCAATAAGAGCAATCTTCTGAACATCCACCTGTTTTGATAGATATTAGGGAACTGATTTGCACTTCGGAATAATCTTCGTTTTCGCGATGTATAGTTGCTGCCTCATATACAAGGTCGAGCAATGGTTTATGGTATATTTCGGATATTTCTTCTTTTGTCCAGTTATTTCTTATCTCCGTCATAGGTGTATTCGTTTAGCGGTCAAATTTAATAATAAAACCTTTATAGCGGGTTAATGATGTCCTAATAAAAACTTGGTAGCTAGCCAAAGGGGTAATAAAAACCCTGCACAATCGGTAAATGTGGTAATAATGATGGATGATGCCACGGCTGGGTCGATACCTAACCTTTTCAATATCAGCGGTATGGATGCTCCTGTTAAACCAGCAACAATCAAGTTTCCTGTCATCGCAAAGAAAAGCACTAAGCCCAACATCAAATTGGCATCATAAAACAATGCAATACCAAAAACAATTAAGCCATTGGCTGCGCCATTAATCATCCCAACTAAAAACTCTTTAAATACAGTATAATACGCCTGATTATCGGTAAGGTCGCTTAGTGAAATACGCCTTACCGTAACTGCCAATGCTTGAGTGGCGGCATTGCCTCCCATACCTGCAATAATGGTCATATAAGCGGGTATAAGTGGCAGTAAAGCAACAGTAGAATCAAAATGCCTAATGATAGAGGCGGCTAAGTAGGCTGTACCCAAATTGATGAGCAACCACGGTAAACGGCTTTTTACGGCATCTTTCCAGTTACCGCTCAGTTCTTCATCTTCTGATACCCCCGATATTTTTAATATATCTTCGGTACTTTCCTGCTCTATTACATCTATAATATCATCAACCGTTACCCTACCCAGCAGTTTCATGCCATCGTCCACAACTGGAATAGTGGTTAAGTTATATTGAGATATCAATCCCGCTACATCCTCTTGGTCTAAATCGGCTTTTACATAGATAAAATCATCATTAAGCAAATCTTTCACCTTTGCATAAGCAGGGGCTTTGATGATAGATTTGATTGATAAAATGCCCTTCAATACATTATCATCATCAACCACATAAATGGTGTAAAACTCCTCCATTTCTTCGGATTGTTTGATGATTTCGTCTAAAGCATCTTTCTTATTAAGTTTGATATTTACCTTAATAACTTCCGAGTTCATCAAACCACCCGCCGTATCCTCGGCATAGTTTAGTAGCGCACGTATATTGGTGGCGTCCTCTTGGTCAATATCCTCTAATAGCTCTTCCTGCTCATCCTCGTCTAATTGAGAAATAATATCCGTAGCATCATCATAATCAAGCTCTTCGATAATTTCCGAACGCTTTTCAGGGTCGAGGCTGATAAGTAGCTCTCCTGCATCCTGCTCTTCGTGCATTTCGGCTATTACTTCCGAAGCTACCTCGGCAGGAAGGATATTGATTATTTTTTCTCGTGCTTCGAGCGGGAGTTTTTCAAATAGTATGGCAATCTCAGAAGCATGAAACTCTTGCAGCACTTCGGCTAGGTGGGCATCATTACCTTCGAGTGCGGCTTTAATTCGCGCTAAATCGGCTTTGTTGATTTCAAATGATTGCATACCCGACTAAAATACATAAATATGCTGCAATAGCTGCGAAAAAAGTGAGAAAATACCTTGTGCGAATAATCTGTAATGCGTGTTATAAACTAAAATTGTATTGAAGTTTTACAGATGTTAGTTGCTGAAGTTTTGCAATAGCTTGATTTACTTGCATTTTGCGGATAGAAATTTTTATGATACAATGGGTATCAAATTGCTGCGCTACTATTTCAAGTTTTTCTTCTTTAATTATTCGCATCACATCATTCATTTGCAAATAATCAAACGCAATGGTGTAAACATCATTCACCGTTTTTTGTATGAGGGTAGCCTCGTTAAGTGCCATCTCGGTTGCTGATTTGTAGGCATTAATTAGGCCTGGCACACCCAGCAACGTACCACCAAAATACCGCACCACTACCACCGCCACATTGGTCATATTGCGCGATAATAGTGTGTTCAGGATTGGGCGACCCGCAGTACCCGAAGGCTCGCCATCATCATTTAACCTAAAAACCGTTCTATCGGTACTCCAGCGCATTGCCCAACAATGATGATTGGCTTTAGGGTTTTCTTTTTTTAAAGCGTTTATAATATTTTTTATGTCGTGCTCGCTGGTAATAGGGTAAGCATAAGCAATAAATTTGCTACCCCTATCGCGAAATATAGCTTCGGTAGGTTTTTCGATAGTTAGGTATGTATCATCAAACAGCATTATTGGGTTACGAGTTTTGGATAATTTTCAAATCGTCTGAACCTATTGAAAGTTCATCTATAATTTTACCAGTAATAGCAGGGGCATTTACCCCCTCTCCTAATAGCACATCGCCTGTAAAAATGCGTGCCTCGTCCCACAAACCCGCCTCAATAAACGAATTGAGTGTATGTGCACCGCCTTCGATAATTACAGATTGTATGTCTTGAAGATAAAGTTGAAATAGGATGTATTGAGGCACAAAGCGGTCGAAATCTTCTAATGCGATGTATTTGATATTGCCTTCTATATCTGTTTTAAACTCATTAAATATCAGTGTTTCAATTTGTTGATTATAGATATTTAAACTTTTACTTAAAGTTAATTTACGGTCGATAATTACTCTTTTAGGTGCTTTGCCTTGCCCATAGCGTACGTTGAGCTGAGGATTATCAATAGCTACTGTATTTTTACCAACCAATATAGCATCCTCTTCGCTACGCCATTGATGTACCAAACGGCGTGCTTCGTCGCCTGTTATCCAAAGTTGTTGATTATTTAATGGGGCAAAAAAAGCATCCTTGGTTTGTGCCCATTTCAAAATAATGTATGGTCTTTGTTTTTGCACACGGGTAAAAAAACGCCTATTTAGCCACAAACATTCCGCCTCAAGCACACCACATATTACGTCTATACCTGCCGCAGTCAATTTTTCGATACCCTTGCCATTTACCTGCTCAAATGGGTCGCGGCAACCTATTACAACTTGTTTAAATTGATGCTTAATCAACAAATCGGCACAGGGTGGTGTTTTGCCAAAATGTGCGCATGGCTCTAATGAAACGTAAATAGTTGAGTTTTTGAACAACTCTTCGGCATCATCAAAGCGTGTTATCGCATTATTTACTGCATTTACTTCGGCATGGGGCTTGCCGTATTGCTCGTGATAGCCTTCGCCTATTATCAGCCCTTCGTGCACAATTACCGCCCCTACCATTGGGTTTGGGCTGACACGCCCTGCACCTAATTTGGCAAGCTCCATACAACGTTGCATGTATTTTTCGTGTAAAAGCATTGTGCAAAAGTAGCTTTTATGTTTCTTTGTTGGATGAAAACTGTTAAACACGTTTCAAAAGCTTTTAATGCGCAATTATTGGGCTTGTATGATGAGCGAGAAATCAACTCGCTTTATATGCTGGTATTGAGTGAGGTAGCAAGCATCTCATCTGCAAAAATTAAAGCTTTTCCCGAATTGGAAATAACAGACGAACAAGCAGATACAATTGAAAAGGTATTACTCCGCTTGCAAACGGGCGAGCCTTTGCAATACATATTAGGACATACCGAATTTTACGGCTTGATGTTTAAGGTAAATCCATCGGTATTGATACCTCGCCCCGAAACTGAAGAATTGGTTGATTGGGTGCTTTTATCAGCCCCTAAAAAACCGCTTCGTATATTGGATATAGGAACGGGTAGTGGCTGTATTGCCATCAGCCTAAAGAAAAAAATACCCGATGCGCAGGTATATGCGATAGACATATCAACCGATGCCCTGCAAACGGCTAAGCAAAATGCCGCATTGAACCAAGTGGATATACATTTTGTTCAAGCTGATATTTTAAATATAGAAGTTGATTTGCCTCCATTCGACATTATTATTAGCAATCCGCCTTATGTAACGCTTGATGATAAAAAGCAGATGCACCAAAATGTAATAGATTTTGAACCGCATACCGCACTGTTTGTACCCGAAAACGAGCCGCTACTGTTTTATAAAGCTATTGCTGATTTTGCCTTAAAACAACTCGAGGAAAATGGATTGTTGTTTTTTGAAATTAATGAAAACTATGGCAAACAAACTGTTGAGCTATTGAGTGATAATGGATTAAAAGACATTGAGTTAAGAAACGACATGAGCAATAGAGCAAGAATGACAAAGGCTCAGTTTCGCGGGTGATAGGATATAATGGTTTCTTTTAAATACGCCCTATCTAAGTGGGTGTAAATTTCGGTTGTGGTAATGCTTTCGTGCCCCAGCATCTCTTGTACTGCACGTAAATCGGCACCGCCCTCCACTAAATGTGTAGCAAACGAATGCCGCAAAGTATGCGGACTAATAGATTTTTTGATACCTGCCATTTCGGCTAATTGTTTTATCAGCATAAAAATATATACCCTACTCATTCGCGTACCTCTGCGGTTTAGAAACACTAAATCTTCCTCTCCTTTTTTTATAGGTACGTGTACACGCACGTTTTCAATCCATATTTTTAGTGCTTTTATCGCCTCGCCACCAATAGGCACTAAACGCTCTTTATTGCCTTTGCCCAATACTTTTATAAAATCAATCTCGAGGTAGAGGTTGGATAGTTTAAGCTCGGTAAGTTCTGATACTCGCAAACCGCAGCTATACAGCACCTCAATAATGGCTTTATTTCGAGCACCATCAGGTCGAGATAAATCAATAGCGGCAATTAGGTTATCAATATCTTGATGATTTAAAGTATCGGGTAATTTTCGTTGTTTCTTAGGCGATTCTAATAATTCGGCAGGATTTGTTTTGATTATATCCTCCATCAACAAATATTTATAAAAAGATTTAATACCCGATAGCACCCTCGCCTGCGATGCGGGTATCATTCCCAACTCGTTTACCCAATTGATAAAAAGGCGCAAATCAGCCAATAAAACGGCATCAGGCTTTAGTTTATCGCCCTGTATATCAGCAAACTGTTGTAGCTTTTCTATATCTCTGGTATAGGCTTCAACAGAGTTATCTGCAAGTCCTTTTTCTAATTTTAAATAGGCTTGAAAACCTTTTATTGCCGAACTCCAGTCCAATGGGTTTTTGTTTTAATGATTTATAGTTAAGTTTGGGCTAATGAATATACAAATTATCAACGGCCCTAATTTAAATTTACTTGGCATTCGCGAAAAATCAATCTATGGCGATACTGGTTTTGACGATTACCTGAACGATTTGCGCAAACGCTATGCAAACATCACTATAAATTATTATCAAAGTAATGTTGAAGGCGAAATTATTAATAAACTGCACGAAATCGGGTTTAGTTATGATGGTATAGTGCTCAATG
Organism: uncultured Mucilaginibacter sp.; assembly: GCA_963422535.1. GTDB lineage: Bacteria > Bacteroidota > Bacteroidia > Sphingobacteriales > Sphingobacteriaceae > Mucilaginibacter. Next base: position 2,855,298 of record OY730227.1, on the reverse strand, counting down.
CTGGGGCATATACCCATACATCCGTTGCTATTGCCGATGCCATAGCGGGCATTAAAACTCCTGTAATAGAAGTGCATATATCAAATGTGTATAAGCGCGAAGAGTTTAGGCATAAATCGCTTTTGGCGGCAAGTTGCAGAGGGGTTATTGCAGGTTTCGGGCTCGATTCGTATAGGTTGGCTATTGAAAACTTGATTAATGGATAGAGGCATTAGCCTTAATTATAAAATTGATAAACAACTGTTTAAAGCTATGAATAGCGTGTGGAAAGTATTTGTTTTAATATTCCTTTTTTTCTCTGCCTTTTGTGTTCAAGATGGTTTGGCACAAAGCAAGAAAAGCCACAAACCGAAATCGACACGGGAAGCTGTAAGAAACCAATCGCACGCTCGCGATTCGATATTGCAATCTTATAGCAAAACTGATACCTCTGTAAATAGTTTATTACAACGTATAGGGCAATATACTTCTACTTTTAACCAAATAAACAATACTCTTGCCGAAGGTTTAGATACAGCCGATATAAGCGAGCAAATACCCGAATTAGCGAAGCGATTAAAAGACATACATACGCTGGCTAACGATAAAAAACCAAGCTCGTTACGCTATCTTACCATATTGAGGGATGATTTAGACCATATTCAAGACCAAGTAGAGGATATACAAACCGACCTTGAGGAGATTAGTTCAAAATTAATTCAAAATCAGCACGATATTGTTCGTTTTTCAAAAGATTCGTTATTGAGGAGTTTGCCTGATGATAGTTTGTTGAGGGGTACTTTTTTTGCCCATCAAAAAAAAGTAAAGCTTTTGTGGCAGCAAACCGATGTAAGCAATAGGAATAGTCTTTTAAAAGTAAATCTACTACAAGATAAGGTATCAGATATCTATTCAACTATATTGGATGAAACCGATAAAATAGATGCGAAAATTGTAAAATTTGCCGATGGTTATTTGGATGGTGATTTTGACTATATATGGAATACTCGCCTTACCTATAAAGATTTTGCTTCATCGATAACAAACACTATTGAGCTAAACAAAACGCAATTATTATACTTTATATATAACGAAACAACTACGCATTTTATAAGCCTTATAGTTATACTATTAGTTGTTGGTTGGCTGATTTATATATGGCTAAAAATAAGAAATGATGATAAAAAGCACGAAAAAATAGATGATTCTACAAATTACATTTCGCAAAGCCCAATCATCGCCTCGCTAATAACAACAAGCGTTATAACACCTTTCTTTTATAATCAACCGCCAGTATTATTTACCGAAGGTGTGCTGTTAGTTGGCTTTATTTCAATCTTAGTACTCATTAAAAGAAACCTACCAAAATCAATATTTAACTTTTTGCATCTATTATTTTGGCTGTTTGTAATATGCGGTTTGAGTAATTTACTCATAAGGATTACCAGTTTTGATAGAATGGTAATTCTTTTAGTTAGTATTATTTCAATTATTAGCGCGGTAGGGTTTTATAAGAAAGTGCAAACAAATATAGAAGCGCATTTACCTTATACAAAATTAGTATTAAAACTTTTTATCATCATTCAGTTTGTATCAGTTGTATTAAATATTGCAGGGCGATTTAGCCTTGCCAAAATAATAGCCATTACTGCAATATATAATTTATGGATGCTGGTTGCACTCTATTTTATTGTGGAGATAATTATACAAGGACTGTTTTTACAATTTCATACCCAACAAAAGGAAAATAGTATTACCAATTTGATGGATTATAGCCTGATACAAAAAAAGTTTTTAGGCTTATTAGGCACTTTGGGTGCTATTGCATGGTTATACTTTTTGCTTCAAAATTTGAATGTTGACGATTGGGTACGTGATTATTTAGCTACTGTGCTCAATCAATCACGAACGATAGGTGGTGCATCATTTACATTTGGTGGCTTTGTTATATTTATAGCTGTTATATGGCTATCATCAGTAGCATCAAAAATTATCAGTTATTTTTATGATGTATCTGCACGTAATGTAACTGACCTTTCGGCATTAAAGAAAAAAAACCGCGCCTCTACCCTTTTAATACGAATGGGTGTATTTACTACTGGTTTTTTACTTGCAGTAGCCGCTTCGGGTTTCCCATTAGATAAGCTTACTATCATTTTCAGTGCTTTTGGTGTAGGTATTGGTTTTGGCTTGCAAAATATTGTAAACAACCTTGTATCGGGTTTAATATTGGCGTTTGAAAAACCCGTACAAATAGGCGATATTATAGAGGTAAATAACCGCTCGGGAACTATAAAAGAAATTGGGGTAAGATCGAGCAAATTGGCTACAAGCGATGGTTCGGAAGTAATTATCCCTAATGGCGATTTGATATCGCAAAATGTTGTAAACTGGACGCTGAGTAATAGCAATAGGCGTATAGAGCTAATCATTAGCGTTGCGTATGGCACTGATATACAGGCTGCAAAAACACTTTTAACCAACTTAATGAGTGTAAGAGGGGATATTATGACCAAACCCGCACCATCGGTATTTTTAAATGGTGTGAATGATAAATCTGTTGATTTTAGAATATTTTGTTGGGCTGATGATTTATCGAGTTATATGGAGCTTAAGAGCAGGATATTAACTGATATTTACGAGGCTTTGAAAAAAGAAGGAATAGTATTGCCAGTTACTACTTAATAACTGGCATTTTTTTCAGTACGAAAACTTAACAAAGAAATCCCAAAGCACTATTCCTGCTGATACTACAATGTTAAAGGAATGTTTGGTACCAAACTGTGGTATTTCTATACAAGCATCAATCATTTGCATGGCTTCGTCGCTCACGCCGTTTACTTCGTTGCCAAATATAAGTGCGTATTTTTCATCCTTATTCACTTCAAACTCGTTCAGCATGATGCTATTTTCGGCTTGTTCAATAGCTATTATTTTATAGCCCTCGTTTCGTAGGTGAGTGATAGCTTCGGTAGTATCAGCATAATGCACCCAATCAACAGATTGCGTAGCTCCTAAAGCTGTTTTCTCAATCTCGCGGTGCGGGGGCTGCCCTGTAATACCACACAAACAAACCCGCTCTACTGCAAAACCATCGGAAGTACGAAAAATTGAGCCTACATTGTGCATACTGCGCACATTATCCAAAACTACAACAAGGGGTAATTTTTGCTGTGTTTTAAATTCGGAAACAGATGTTCGGTTTAATTCGTCGAGTTTTAGTTTACGCATAAACAGTATTCAATACCCCTACTCCATCGCCTATTAATGAGCTATAAACTGATGGTGCATAGCCTATCTTATCAGTATAGTATTTACTTACTTCGGCACTAAATGTTTCAAAAGCTGTTTCTTTTACCAGTGCAATGGCACAACCACCAAACCCCGCCCCCGTCATTCTTGCACCTGCTACATCAGGGTTGGTTTTTGCATATTCAACCACGGTATCCAACTCTACGCCACTCACTTCGTAAAGGTTTTTTAACGAATGATGAGAGGCATACATCAATCGCCCAAATTCGTCCAAATCGCTACTTGCTAATGCTTTGGCAGCCAATTGTACCCTATCGTTCTCCTCTATTACGTGTTGTGCTCGTTTCAAAACCACCTCATCGGTTATTAAATGTTGATGCTTTTTAAACGTGCTGCTATCAATATCGCATAGGTTTTCAATTTCCAGCTCTTGTTGTAGTAATTTTAATGCGGTTTGACATTCTTGCACACGCTCATTATATTTCGATTCGGCAAGTTTTCGTGGCTTATTGGTGTTGATAATGGCTAATACATAATCGCCCAGATTGCTATCAACTGCCTTATAATCTAATGTGTCGCAATTGAGCATCAAGGCTTTATCTTTTTCGCCAAAAGCTACCGCAAATTGATCCATGATACCACAATTTACACCGATAAACTTATTCTCGACATCTTTTGCAATTTTTACTATATCGAGTTTTGAATAATTGCAGTTGAATAAAGCATTCAGCGCGTAAGCAGTTACTACCTCAATAGATGCGGATGAGGATAAGCCCGAACCAATAGGAATATCGCCATAATAAAACAAATCAAGCCCTTGCAATTGATGCCCTGCACTTAAAAAATATTGAATTACGCCTAATGGATAATTAAACCAATACTCATCAGTTTTGGTATAATTGTTTTGTAAAGGGATATCTAACGTTTCGTTAAAATTTGAACTTCTAAGCCGAAAAATGCCATCATTGTTGGGTGCTATTAAAACATAAGTACCAAAAGTGATAGCGCAGGGCATTACCAAACCGCCATTATAATCAATATGTTCGCCAATAAGATTTACCCTACCAGGCGAAAAGAATGAGGTTTCGGCTGGTTTATTAAACAGTTTCTTAAATTCTTGGTGTAAATTATCCTTCATTATATAAATAAAAATTACAAACAGCAAATATTGTAAAAATTACAGTTATTATAATGCTATAATTGAACTAATTAGAATTAATATAAAACAAAAAAACCGGGAGTGATTAACTGCCCGGTTCGTTATTTAGTAATTTACTTTATTTTCTTTTTCTAAAGCCAGTTTGGATATTGATGGTGTATGTAGCACCATTGATGGTTACCGAAGCAGTATCATCGCCATTGAAGGTAATACTACCTGTATAATTGATAGATTTTTTAGGTGTATTTACTACCAATGTAAGCGTACCTGTTCCGCTTAATATTTTTCTACCTGGTTTTGATAATACTAAATTTTTAACTACTAAGTCGATACTATGATTACCTGTGCCTTTGTTACCAATTTTTGATTGGAACTGACCGCTGCGCTTATATTCGCCATGTAATGTAAAATTTGCTGCGTCTGGAGATAATCCAGCAACAGTAAATACAGCACTACCAGTATTTGACGAAGTTACTCTTGGGCCATCAAAATTACCGTGGTAAGTTAAAGTATTCATCACGCTATCACGTTGGTTATTAGGATTGCAAAATACGGTATGGCTATATTTCATAAAATAACTGATTGAAACCGAGTCCTTAGTAATGGCTCTAGTTACGCTATCTGTACGGGTAGTACCGCAAGGATTTCCTATACCATTTGTGGTATTTACTGTAAGCCCATTAGTACTTGCTGCATTTAAAGTTTGCGCATTGGCAGTAATATCATCAGTTACAGTTGCAAGTCCTTGAGAGTTTTCGGATAATGATCCAGCGGCAAGGTCAGCAACTTGGTCTGTTGATAATGCGTCTGTAGCCGTACTATCTTTTTTACAAGAAAAAATGCCTATTGAAAGCATCATGAGTACGAGAGAGAGTCTAATTGTTTTCATAGTGTTTAAAGGATTTAATTTGTTTTAATATTTTTAAGACCGTTTTAATTTCAAATGGTTTAATTGCGTTAATTATTTTTTATTTTACCTAAGATCTGATTAAAATTATTATATCAACCTGATAATTTCTACTACAAAAGCAGGTAGGTGATATTGTGTTTTTTTTCAAAATAGAATAATATCACATAGTTGGACTTTTACGCAAAAACAACTGAAAAAGTTATAGCTAACACTATAAAAATGAGCTTTTTACAACCAAGTATTAAGAAAAGCATATTTAAGTGATATGCTATAAATTGCAGCATATCACTTAGTTATATTGTATATATTATATTCTAAAAACTTCCTAACTTTTTAACCCTGGTATAAATTTTCTTGCTTTTTTGGCGGTATCGACTTTGGGTTTATTATTAGGCTGCTGATTTTGTGGCTTGTTAAGGTCAATCAAAATTCTGTTCCCACGGTTATTGGGCTGTTGGTTGTTTGCTGGATTATTTTGTTGTTGCCCTTGATTTTGATTGGTATTTGGCGGCACTCCATTGGGTTGATTTTGTGGCGGAGTAGCTGAGCGATGACCGTCATTCCATTGATTTTGTGATGGATTGTTGGGATGCTGTCCTTGGTTTTGATTGGTATTTGGCGGCACTCCATTGGGTTGATTTTGTGGCGGAGTAGCAGAGCGTTGACCACCATTCCATTGATTTTGTGATGGATTGTTGGGATGCTGTCCTTGATTTTGATTGGTATTTGGCGGCACTCCATTGGGTTGATTTTGTGGCGGAGTAGCTGAGCGATGACCGTCATTCCATTGATTGTTTGTTGGATTGTTGGGATGCTGCCCTTGATTTTGATTGGTATTTGGCGGCACTCCATTGGGTTGATTTTGTGGCGGAGTAGTAGAGCGTTGACCCCCATTCCATTGATTTTGTGATGGATTGTTGGGATGCTGATTATTATTACCACCGTTTGTAACAGATTGATTTTGGTGAATATTATCTACTTCTCCTCTATGTCTAAAAGGCTCATATCTTCGTGGTGCTACTTTGTTATTATTAGGATATGATGGAGTAGCAGGTCTATAAACGGGAAATTGATTGTTGGTCAACACTTGTGAGTTTGGACGTGCATTATTGTTACTTACAATCTTCACTCTATCAATTCTTTGTCCAGTAATGCTTTCTATATCATTTACCCGTGGTCCTCTGTTATATCGCCCTCTTCTGTAACTGTTATTTTGATAATCATCAATGATGGTTATACGGTTAACAATTCTATAATTACCAGTTTCGATATAGCTATCTATTCTATTACGAGTGATATATCTCCCTCTAATCATATTCCAGCTATTTGCAGCGGGCATCCATCTATCATTAGAAGCCACATCAACATAAGGTGCTAGCGGTGCCCAACAGTAATAATCATTATAATTACCCCATACTACCCATGCTGGTGCCCATTGATGGCCAGGCATCCAAAGCCATCCATAATAATCGTCGTAAAACCATCTACCATAATGGAAAGCTGCCCATCCCCAATGATAATCTGATGCCCATGTCCATCCATAATCGGTATATACCCAATAACCGTTAGTAGCATACGGTCTGAAATCGGAACTTACATTTGGCGACCATACATAGCCATAATCAGGATAATCAATCCAATTGCCGTATGGGCTTAATTCGTCGTAAAATAATTGATCGGAATTATTATCATATCTATTATCCTCGGCATAATATGATTGTGATTGAGCGGGTTCGTTTGCTGCCGATTGTAGTAGTGCATCACAACTTGCAAATACCATTGCAATTGGAGCTAGTATATAAAATATCTTTCTCATGATAATAGGTTTTTAAATATAATGATATGACCACAAAAAAAGTAGTTAGTTTAACAGCCAAACGCTAATAAATGTTTAGCAATAGAAACTTTAGTATAGCAATATCAAAGCAAACGTTTTATCGTGCTCAATTTGTGTGTATAACGATTAAGTTCTTTTGAGTAGATGCCTTCGGTGTCAATAGCATCAATTTTTACTTTGCCCGAAGCGTGTATAATTTGCTCGCTATTAAACAATATCCCCACATGAATCACTCGCCCTTCTTCGTTTTCAAAAAATGCCAAATCGCCCAATTGCGCATCAGCTAACGACTCAACTACCTTCCCTTGCTCGGCTTGCATATAGGCATCTCTATTCAATCGGATTCCTTGCAATTTATATACCGCTTGTGCAAATCCCGAACAATCAATACCATAATGTGTGCGCCCGCCCCATAGGTATGCTGTATTGAGGAAAGATTTTGCTGTGGTGGCAATATTTTCGGTTTCGCCTATTTCGCCTATTATTTCAAATTTCTCGTTAGCAATATGGCAAGTAGTCCCCTTCAGAAATACTAACGAGCTACCTACTGGCAAATACATCACACTATTATCAGCCTTTTTCCATGCTTGCGTTACCGCACGATAAGTAATTGGGGCTGGATGCTGTTTGAGCGATTTATAGGCAATATGCCCCAACATTGCAAATTGTAATCGTCCTATCCATCCCTCATACTTTTCGTTTACCATGCAAATTTTCACCCACCGCTCCTTCCACTCCAAAATCTCGAAAGCTTCGCCAAACAACACCTGCGATAGTTGTTCGCTTTTATCGCTTGGTTCGGCCCGCAAAGGGATAACAGCTAAATTACAAATACCATACTCCATTATGATTGAAAAGATTTAGAGTGAAACACACTGGGTATGAACTTAATATTAAAATATTGCATAAAAAAGGGAATGTATTTAAAGATATACATTCCCAAGTTTAAAAAAAAATATTTTAAAACACTATTCATTCATGTGCAGCCAATCTTTTTTGGCCAAAAGTTCGTCTTTAGTTTCGCGCACATCCTCATCATCAACACAACAATCAACTGGGCATACGGCAGCACATTGCGGCTCATCGTGAAAGCCTACGCACTCGGTACACTTATCGGGCACTATGTAATATATCTCGTCTGATAATGCTGCTTGAGTTTCTTCGGCATTCAATGTGTTACCATCGCCAAAATCAATCAAACCTTTTAAGCCTGTTCCGTCAGAAAAACGCCAAGCTGCGCCAGCATCGTAAATAGCATTATTTGGGCATTCTGGTTCGCAAGCCCCACAATTTATACATTCATCGGTGATTTTAATCGCCATACCTTTTAATATCTTATATTCTAACTTACCTTTGCCTTGTCAAAACAAGGATGCAAATATAACAAAAAAACGCTTTAGGGGTTTATTCCCATACCATTTATATGTCAAAATTTAATATATCCTACTTAGTCGATGTACTTTGTACGTTAGGCAAGCAATTAAGTTCGCCTGATGCTGATTTAGCTGCAATTATTGCCGATGAGCATCATTACAATGCTTGGTTTACGCCGTCGAGTGTAGGCAATGCCGTAGCTGCTTTGGGCAAAATGCTGAACGCAGAGGCACTACATACATGGCTCGGCAAATACAACAAAAACAGCAACCAAGGTGGAAAAAATATAGGCGTAATACTTGCTGGTAATATCCCATTGGTAGGTTTTCACGATGTATTATGCGTGCTGGCAAGTGGCAACAAAGCCATTATTAAAGCTTCGTCGCAAGATTCGAGGTTGATAAAGCAGGTTTTAAAAATGCTGGTAGCTATTGAACCCGCTTTCAACAATCAGTTTGCATTTACCGAAAGGCTCGAAAACTTTGATGCGATAATTGCTACTGGGAGTAATAATACTTCTCGTTATTTTGAGTTTTACTTTAGCAAAGTGCCGCACATCATCCGCAAAAACAGAAATAGCGTAGCCGTGCTAACAGGCAACGAAACTACTGAACAGTTGTATGCGCTTGGGCGCGATATTTTTGATTATTATGGCTTAGGTTGTCGAAATGTATCGAAGCTATTTGTGCCAAAGGATTATAATTTTGTGCCGTTTTTTGAAGCTATTGAGCCTTATCAATCCATCATAAATCATCATAAATACAACAACAATTACGATTATAATAAATCTATCTATCTGGTAAATCGTGATAAACATTTGGATAATGGGTTTTTATTGGTAAAAGAAGATGAGCGCATGGTTTCGCCATTAGCGGTGGTTTTTTATGCGCATTATGATGATATGAATACCGTAGAAGCATTGCTTACACACGAAAGCGAAAACATACAGTGCATAGTAAGTAAAGCCCCTTTAAAAGTAAACAATCAGGTGGTTGACTTTGGTAAAAGCCAGCAGCCCGAATTGTGGGATTATGCCGATGGTATTGATACGATGGATTTCTTGACAAAGCTTTAAATAAACGATACCTTTGGTAAATATAATCGATAAGTTTTATTACTCAATTAGCGTTATTAGCTACGAATAAAAATGTATATCATAAAAGTGAAAGGCGTAGCCAAAATACCTGATTATGTGCAACTGCGCGATGAGCAGTTTACCTTATTGGCATATTTCAGGGTTGACAGACCTGATAAATCATTAGATAAGGTGGGCTTGGGTAATAAAACCGAATATATTATGAATATTATAAAAGACCTGCCTTTTGGGCAGATTTTGAAATTAGAACTTTAACGATGATTGGAAACTCTATTATAAAACTTAGCAATGTTGATGTATTTCAGCAAAAGCATTTAGTATTATCTAATGTAAACCTACATATTGATAAAGGTGATTTTGTGTGGTTGATAGGTCAAACAGGCTCTGGAAAAAGTAGTTTGTTGAAATTAATTTATGGCGATTTGAATTTAGCCGCAGGCGAAGGTCATGCTTGTGGATACGATTTAAAGAAAATAGCCAATAATGATATTCCGTTTTTAAGAAGAAAATTAGGCATTGTATTTCAAGATTTTCAACTACTTACCGACCGCTCGGTAGAGGATAATTTAAAATTTGTGATGCAAGCTACTGGTTGGAAAGATAAAAAACTGATAGCCGAGCGCACGTTGGATGTTTTAGAAAAAGTAGGCTTACGCTCTAAATTAAAAAAGATGCCACACGAGCTTTCGGGCGGCGAGCAGCAACGTATTGTAATAGCGAGAGCGTTAATTAACGAGCCTGAAATTATATTGGCTGATGAGCCTACTGGCAACCTCGACCCTGATACATCTGAGGAGATTGTGCTACTCTTGAAACAAATATGCCAATCGGGCACGGCGGTATTAATAGCTACGCACGATTATCACATCATCCGTACATTCCCTTCGCGTATTATTAAGTGCGAAAGCGGCAAAGTGTTGGAAGATGTGCAGATAGCATAAAACTGCCAATCAAATCTGTTGAAGTAAAAACTGCCATATAAATACTGCAAATTAAACAGTTGGCAAAAACAAAAAACTGCCAGCTTGTCGGCTTTTAGGCAATGGCAAGATACTTGTTTTGCAGAAACCGAATAATGAATACGAATACCATGTTAAAGAAAAAGAAGAAAGAAAATATAGAAAACGAAGAAGTTCAGAACGAAGTAATAACCGAAGCTGCTGCTACCGAGCCCGAAACATCGCCCGAAGAATTGTTTAAAAAAGAGCTTGAAGTAGCTAATGATAGATACTTGCGCCTTTATGCCGAGTTTGATAATTTCCGCCGCAGAACAGCCAAAGAGCGCGAAGAAGCGCGAAAGTCTGAAGGGAAAGATGTAATAGTTGCGCTATTGCCTGTATTGGATGATTTTGATCGTGCTATGCGCTCAATGGAAAACACAACCGATGTAGCTGCCGTAAAAGAAGGTGTTACGTTGATTCAGAATAAATTTAAAAATACACTTTCGCAAAAGGGCTTGAAAGAAATGCAATCTATCAACGAAGCATTCGACCCCGAAATTCACGAAGCGATAACCAATATTCCTGCCCCTACTGATGATTTGAAAGGCAAAGTGGTTGACGAGATGGAAAAGGGCTATTATTTGAATGACAAAGTGGTTCGCTTTGCGAAAGTTATAGTTGGAAATTGATTATCAATTATTGAAAAGAGATAAATGTCAAAAAGAGATTATTACGATATTTTGGGTGTTGCGAGAAGTGCCGATGCCGATGAGATAAAAAAAGCTTATCGCAAAATGGCTATAAAATATCACCCCGATAAAAATCAAGGTGATAAGCAAGCTGAAGAAAATTTTAAAGAAGCAGCCGAAGCCTATGAGGTATTGAGCAACCCTGAGAAACGCCAGCGTTATAACCAATTTGGGCATGCAGCTAATGCACACTCAGCCAATGGTGGTGGTGGCTATGGCGGCGGCAATATGAATATGGAAGACATATTCAGCCAGTTTGGTGATATTTTTGGCGGCGGCAGTCCGTTTGAAGGTTTTTTTGGCGGTGGCAGGCAAAGCACTAATAGCGGCAGGCGTGTAGCACGTGGTAGTAATCTACGCATCAAAGTACGCCTTACTTTAGAAGAAATTGCCAATGGTGTTGAAAAGAAAATAAAAGTAAACAAACAGATAATTTGTACTACTTGCGATGGTACGGGTGCGAAGGATAAATCATCTTTTCAAACTTGTAAAACCTGTGGTGGGCAAGGTGCGGTGCGCAGGGTAACTAATACCATACTCGGACAGATGCAAACTACCAGCACCTGCCCTACTTGTAATGGCGAAGGCTCGGTAATTACATCAAAATGTAGCACCTGCCATGGTGATGGTGTAACACGTGGCGAAGAAACCATCAGCATCAATATTCCGGCTGGTGTGAGCGAAGGTATGCAACTGAGCATGAGTGGCAAGGGTAATGCAGCCCCACGTGGCGGTATGCCGGGCGATTTGATTATTTTGATTGAAGAAATACCACACGAAACTTTAAAGCGCGATGGCAACAATATTATTTACGATTTACACGTAAATTTTGTGGATGCGGCATTGGGCACAAGTGTTGAAGTACCTACCATTGATGGGAAAGTAAAAATAAAAATTGATGCAGGCACACAAGGTGGTAAAATACTTCGCCTTAAAGCTAAGGGCGTGCCAGAGGTAAACTCCTACCATCGTGGCGACCAGCTTGTGCACGTAAATATATGGACACCAAAAGTACTGAGCCGCGAAGAGCGCGAAATATTAGAAAAGCTACAAAACTCGCCAAACTTTAAACCAAGCCCCGGTAAAAACGAGAAAAGCTTTTTTGACAGGATGAAAGAATATTTTGAGTAGCCTACTACAAGATAAAACGAAGCCCAAATTCAATCAGAGTTTGGGCTTTTTAATAACGTATCAATTTGATTTTTTAAATCATCAACAACACTTTTAATAATAATTTCCTCATCCTTTTTGGTCAGCTTTTCTGGGTATAATTTATTAACTAGTTCATTACTACCGAAAAAACTAAGGATTTTATAAGAATATGTTTCAAATACGACTTGCAAATAAATGGTAACATTGAAGTCATTATCAACTCTTTTAAATTTATTAAAATTGAAATATAATGTCACTTTTTGCAAATCCAGTAAACGCTTTTCCAATGTTTGTTCATCAATTATATCTATATATTCATTGATTGAATTCACAGAAAAATTATTTATTAAAACATCATGGGTCAAAATCAAAAAGAAATCAGAAAATTGATTTACTTTACTAATAAGTTTTTTTACCAAAGGTTGAATTTGAGTAATAAGAATCTCTTTAATAACAGTATTCGTTCTTATCTCTTTAGCGTTTATCTTGTTTAACAACTCTATCTTGTATAACGCAATTTGTTTGTCAATATCTTCGTCTTCATCAATATCATCATGGTTAATCGCTTTTAAATAGAGTTGTAATGAGCTTGCTGTGCGTTCGGCAATATATTCTATAAAAGGAAAACTATCTCCAACATCTGCTCGGATTAATAAGGCATAATAATTTTGCTTATCGGTATTTTTTATAATAGCAGGAGGATAGTGATTTCGCATCAATATCAAATTCATCAACATTCTCGAAACACGTCCGTTTCCATCATCAAAGGGATGTATCTCAACAAATTTATGATGAAACAAAGCAGCTACTACAATGGGATGAATAGCTTTATTTGCAGATACTTCGCTATACCATGCCATCAATTCCTGCATTTTGGCAGGAGTTTCTTCGGGCGTGGCATAATAATGAATTTCGCCTGTTATGGTTTCAACATGATTGGGCGTAGTTTTGTATTCGCCAACTTTGATAACTTTTTTACTAGCTTTACCATCTGCTGTTTGTGCATCAACGGTGTATGGGTCAATTAACAACATTTTGTGTAATGCCCTGATATCCGCTTCCGAAAATGGTCTTTCCTCTTTTATTATAGAATGCAAAAACCCAATAGCTTCATTATGACCTTGAATATCTAAATGGTCTTTCAAAGGTTTACCTTTAGCGGTAATGCCTTCCATCAAAAGAGCAGTTGTTTCGCCACGGCTTAGCTTATTACCCTCTATCGCATTAGAATTATAATTCCAATCAAGCTTTAGTTTCTGCATCACCCTATCCTCTATATCAGCAGGTAATGGGCGCACATCGTCTATTTGCTTTTTTAAGGCATCTACTTCTTGCAAAATTTGTGCTTTACTAAACTCAGTTTCTAATTTCAGGTTCATTTTTTAAAGATATGAGAATATCATAAAGCTACATAATTTCAATTACTCAATCACCATTTCGGGGATATTACCTTCTATAATTAGTTTACCTGCGGTTGCTTTTTTTATTTCGTCAACACTCACCCCTGGTGCACGTTCTAATAATTTAAAGCCGCCTTGGGGTAGCACATCTAATACTGCCAATTCGGTCACAATCTTTTTTACACACCGCACGCCTGTGAGTGGCAAACCGCAATTGGGCAATAGTTTTGATTCGCCTGCTTTGTTTACGTGCTGCATGGCTACAATAATATTCTCGGCTGATGCTACCAAATCCATCGCACCGCCCATCCCTTTTACCATTTTACCGGGTATTTTCCAATTGGCGATATCTCCATTTTCGGATACTTCCATCGCACCCAAAATGGTAAGGTTTACTTTTTTGGCACGTATCATGCCAAAGCTCAAAGCCGAATCGAACACCACCGAACCAGCTAAGGTAGTAATGGTTTGTTTGCCTGCATTTATAGTATCGGCATCTTCTTCGCCCTCAAAGGGAAAAGGCCCCATGCCCAGCAGTCCGTTTTCTGACTGCAACACTACATCCATCCCTTTGGGTATATAGTTGGCTACTAAGGTGGGTATCCCGATACCGAGATTTACATAATAGCCATCTTTTATTTCTTTAGCAATACGCTTTGCTATTCCTTCTTTGTCAAGCATAATATCTTATTAAATGCGTTTCCTTACTGTTCTGTTCTCTATTCTTTTCTCATAATTTTCGCCCCGAAAAATACGATGCACGTATATGCCGGGGGTATGAATATGATCAGGGTCGAGCATACCTGGCTCTACCAGTTCTTCTACTTCGGCAATGGTAATTTTGCCTGCCATAGCCATTACAGGGTTAAAGTTTCGTGCTGTGGAGCGATATACCAAATTGCCCATTGTATCGCCTTTCCAAGCCTTCACAATAGCAAAATCAGCATCAAAAGCCATCTCCATTAAATAATCTTTGCCATTAAAATTGCGTACCTCTTTGCCTTCGGCTACCTCGGTACCTATGCCCGCAGGGGTAAAAATGGCAGGCATACCATAGCCAGCAGCCATACAACGGGTGGCCAATGTGCCTTGTGGTATCAACTCGACATCTAGCTCGCCGCTCAACAATTGCCTTTCAAACTCGGCATTTTCGCCTACGTACGACGAAATCATCTTTTTTACTTGGCGTTGCTTCAGCATCAACCCGATGCCAAAATCATCAACACCCGCATTATTGGAGATACAGGTAAGATTTTTTACGCCCTTTTTTACAAGAGCCAATATACATTTTTCGGGCAGGCCGCATAAGCCAAACCCGCCAAACATTAAGGTCATACCGTCTTGAATATCACGGATAGCCTCATCAGCATTGCTAACAACTTTATTCATATTTTATAATTGGTTGGACAAAAATAACAGGATTTACCCATTATAAAGGTTTATTATTTCAGATATACGTAGGTAATGCCATCGCCACCTCTATCGGCGTGCTCATCCTCTATCCTATTTACGGCATCGTACTTTTTTAGATACTCGCGAATAAGTTTGCGTAAAATACCGTCGCCTTTACCATGAATGATTTTCAGGTTACTAAAGCCCATCATCACAGCCCTATCCAGCATTTTTTCTATTTCGTAAAGTGTTTCTTCGCCACGCTTGCCACGCACATCTATTTCGGGACTAAAACTGGCGTAATCATTGGTATGCGAATTGAAGCTTTTTCTTACCTCTTTGGGTACTTCCTTTTTCGATACCTTTTGCACTTTGTTTTTCTTAGCCACAGTGCGCAAATCGCCTATGGCTATAATGATGTTTTCTTTTACCAACTCTATTACTTGCCCTGTGGTATCGGAGTCGATGAGCTTTACCCAATCGCCTACTTTTATTTCGGTATCTATTACTGGTTTCTTAACCACTTCGGGCTGAGGGCTATGCTTTTCTAATTCTCGGTTTAGGTTTTGCCTTAGTTGTTTGGTTTTCTCTTTATCGGCATTGCTGGTTTTTATATCGGCAATGGTGTTTTCAACTAGCTTATTGGCATTTAGGATAATGTTTTTAGCTTCTTGCTTGGCATCACGTATCAATGCTTTTTTATTTTCTTCGAGGTAGTTTTTTAATTGTTCGTTTTCGACAAGTAGCTCATTTACTTTGCGTTGTTGCTTATCCAATTTTAATTTAGTGTCGAAAATTTCCTTTTTTTCTCGTTCCAAATCAACCAAAAGCGTATCTACCTTTTTTTGATTAGTGCCGATTTTATTTTTAGCTAGATGAAGCACTTGCTGAGGCAATCCAATTTTTTGCGCTATCTCGAAAGCATACGAACTACCCGGCTTACCTACTTCGAGCATATATAAAGGCCGCATCTCCACATTATCAAATAGCATCGAAGCGTTTTCGATACCCGATGTATTACTTGCAAACACCTTTAGGTTGGAGTAGTGCGTGGTGATTACTCCTTTTACTTTTTTATGATTGAGCGTTTCGAGCACAGCCTCGGCAATAGGCCCGCCAAATTGAGGGTCGGTACCTGTACCAAACTCATCTATCAGCACCAATGTTTTACCGCTTGCCATCTCTACAAAATTTTTCATTTTGGATAGATGCGCACTATACGTACTCAAATCGCTTTCTATAGATTGGTCGTCGCCAATATCAACACACAATTGTTTAAATATACCTACCGTGCTATGCTCTGATGCAGGTATAAGCAAACCTGCTTGTACCATCATTTGAAGCAACCCGATGGTTTTCATACATACCGATTTACCACCTGCATTGGGCCCCGATACCACCACTATTCGGGTGTTATCATCAATAGTAATATTGAGCGGCACTACCGTTTTTTTCTCTGCCTTAAAACTCAACATCAACAAAGGATGGCGTGCATTTAATAGTTTTATTTTGGCTTCGTTTACCACAATCGGCATTTCGGCTTCAATATCAATAGCAAATAATGCCTTCGCTCGCACAAAGTCGAGCTTGGTTAATAAGCTATGGTATGATAGTAGTAATGGCACATAAGGGCGCAGTTCGTCTGTCAGTATGGTTAATATTTTCACTACTTCACGGCGGCGTTCAAACTCTAAATCGCGAATACGATTATTGAGGGCGAATACCTCTTCTGGCTCAATATATACGGTTTGCCCCGATGCTGATTCGTCGTGAATAAAACCTTTTAATTTGCGCTTATTTTCTGCCAACAATGGGATACACAACCTACCATCTCTTACCGTTAATGAGCCATCGGCCGTCCAATTATTAGTTGATGCGGCTTTAAAAATTTGGTCTATCTTTTTCCTTGCCTCTTGCTCGGCTTTGGCAATAGCGGCGGTAAGCTCCGCCAACTCGCGCGAGGCATTGGGTTTTATTTTACCTTTTGCATCAATTACCAGTTCAATCTTTTTTATGATAGAACGCTCAATAGGCAAATGCTCAAACAATGCCTCCAAATTGGGGTACTGCCCTTCGCGCTCATTAAAATAAGCTATTACTGCAAATACCGTAGCCAGCGATGTTTGTACTTGAAAAAACTCTTCTTCGGTTAAAAACGCGCCTTCTATCTTGGCTTTATTGGCTAATGATTTTATATCAAAAAAATGATGTATCGGTAGTGCATCATCATTTTTTAATATATTTTTAAACTCATTGGCTTGATTGAGAAATTTTGATATTTGCTCAAAATTATTCATCACCTGTATGCGGTCAACCATTTGTTGCCCCATTGTACTCAAGCAATGTGCTTTAATTAATTCCCTTATTTCGGTAAACCCAAGTTTATCAATACTATTTGATGGGTAAAGCATTTCCTTTTTTTGGCTTGAAATTTGGACTAGTATTTTGCGGTGCAACAGGCGAAGCTGGTTCTATAGGAGCTTTTTTGGGCAATTTACTTATAGAGTCGGCTTTGCGCTTATTATCTTTCAACATTTGTTGTTTGGTTAATAGCGTAACCGAGTCAGACTTCTTCTTAATATTTTTTACAATTTGCTCATACATCAGTTGCAACCTATCGGGATGAACATTATAGTATTTAAAACTCTTTTTAAATTGTGTCGAATCGGTATGGTATTTTTTAAACAGCACCCGATACTTATCTGTACCATATTTATATAAGGTATCAGGCGTTTGCATCATATTATACATACTCCCATCCACAATATGAATATCGGTAAGCAGGTTGGTCATCTGCTCTTCCTGAATAATGCCATCAGGGGCTTTATTGCCTTTGCAGGCTATTAAAAAAATCAATACTGAAAAAAACAGCTTATTATATTTATGCATTCTGTAATTTAGCGGCAAATATTTAAGCAAAACTACGGATAAATGAGCATTGCAGATAACATAAAGAGCTTAAAAAACGAAACTGATAAAATAAATGTAAAACTAATAGCTGTATCTAAAACCAAACCAATGGAAGATATAAGCGAAGCGTATGCAGCGGGGCAACGTTTATTTGGCGAAAACATGGTTCAAGAACTTGTGGAAAAGTATGAAGCCTTACCAAAAGATATTGAATGGCATTTGATAGGTCACTTACAAAGCAATAAGGTAAAATATATAGCACCATTTATCAGCATGATACAATCTGTTGATAGTTTAAAGCTATTGCAAGAGATTGATAAGCACGCCGAAAAAAACAACCGCACTATTGATTGCTTACTACAAGTGTATATTGCTGATGAAGAAACAAAATATGGGCTTGGGTTTGATGAGGTGATTGAGTTGTTACGTTCGGAAGAGTATAGCAACTTAAGCCATGTACGTATAAGAGGATTGATGGGAATAGCTACCAACACCGATAATGAGAAGCAATTGAAGGAGGAGTTTTACGAATTGAAAACTTTTTTTGATGGCATAAAACAAAGCTATTTTAGGAAAGACCCTCGGTTTGACACCCTATCAATGGGGATGTCGTCCGACTATCTAATAGCTATTGAGCAAGGCAGCAATATGGTTCGGTTGGGTAGTACAGTTTTTGGGCAACGGGTAATTAAACATTGGAAAAATAACTAAGCTTTAGGTATATCAAAATAGCACATGATAATAAGAGTAGCAACAAAAGAAGATTGCCCACGTTTGCTCGAATTGGTAAACGAATTGGCAGTTTATGAAAAAATGCCGCAAGAGGTTACGGTAACATTAGCCGAGTTTGAAGATGCAGGTTTTGGCAATAAACCCGTTTGGAAAGCTTTTGTAGCCGAAGCAGATGGTTATATTGTGGGTTTCGCGCTATATTATATTCGTTATTCTACTTGGAAGGGGTGCCGAATGTATTTAGAAGATTTGATAGTGACCGAAAGTTACAGAGGTAAAGGCTTAGGAAAATTACTGCTCGACCAACTGATAGTAGAAGCCCGCGAGATAGGCGTAAGCGGCATCACTTGGCAGGTATTGGATTGGAACGAGCCTGCTATTAATTTTTATAAAAAATATAATGCTGCTTTTGAAGGTGGCTGGTTAAATGTATCGTTATCAAAAGAACAGATAATAGGTTGAATTTATAGAATACTTATTTTGACGTATTAGTCATAACACAATATCTTAAATAATGCTTGTTTTTAAATTTGGTGGTGCATCGGTAAAAGATGCTGCGGGAGTTATCAATCTCAGTAATATTGTTAAAAAATACGAAAATCAACAACTTTTGATTGTGGTTTCGGCAATGGGTAAAATGACCAATGCCTTAGAGCAATTAACAAAAGCCTACGTTGCCCAAACTGATGATTTGGATAATATATATACCCAAATAAAGGCCTATCACCACCAAATATTAGATGGTTTATTTGAGCCTAATCATCCTGTTTACGACGAGGTGGCTAATACCTTTGTGGAGATTGATTGGATGATTGAGGATGAGCCACACGATAGTTATGACTTTATTTACGACCAAATTGTATCCATCGGCGAACTGGTTTCGACCCGAATAGTGGCTGCTTATCTAAACAAAGTAGGTGTAAAAACGCAATGGTTGGATGTGAGGGGCTATATTCATACTGATAATAACTACCGCGAAGGGAATGTTGATTGGGCTAAAACAAAAGCAAGTATCAATGAGGGTATCCCTGCTTTATTAAATAAAGGCGTGGTTGTAACACAAGGTTTTTTGGGTGGTACTTCCGAAAACTTTACTACCACGCTTGGGCGTGAGGGTTCGGATTATACGGCGTCTATTTTTGCATCGTGCCTCAATGCCCAATCGGTTACAACGTGGAAAGATGTACCTGGTATATTAAATGCCGACCCTAAGTTTTTTGCTGATACCATTAAGTTTGATGAGCTATCCTACTCGGAAGCGATAGAGATGACGTATTATGGCGCAAGCGTTATCCACCCCAAAACAATAAAACCCTTACAAAATGCGGATATTCCGTTGCTGGTAAAATCTTTTAATGATACGGATGCGGCTGGAACTATTATTAAAGAAACGGCAAATACGAAGTTTCTGAAGCCAGTAATTATCCTAAAGCAAAATCAAATATTATTATCTATCTCGGCAAAAGATTATTCCTTTATATCCGAAGAACACCTGAGTGATATTTTTAAACTTTTTGCTCAAAACCATGTAAAAACAAACGTAATGCAAACCTCGGCATTGAGTTTTACGGTGTGTTTTGATTTTAAAGCAGAATATTTTGACAAGTTATTAACCGACCTTAATAAAGATTTTAAAGTAAAGTATAATAACGACCTTACTTTAATTACCATTAGGCATTATAACCAAAATGCTTTAAATGAGTTGATAGCTAATAAAGTAGTATTATTAGAACAAATAAGCAGGAATACTGCCCAAGTTGTAGTAAAATAAACGCTTATTACGACTCGAAACTGGTACGTTTTGGATTGTGCAGCACCTCGGTCATATCAATTATTTTATCATCAATATCTGATACGCATTTGTTCATCATGCTGATACACTCTTTCTCGTCAACCAAACCTTCTTTTTCCAAATTCATTAAACCTTTTAGCGTAGCAATTGGTCCACGTATTTGATGCGATAAGTAAGACGAGTATTCGGATAGCTTTTTATTTTTGATTTGTAAATCTCTTGTACGCTCGTCTATTATTTCCTCTAAGTGATGATTAATTCTATCCAAATTATCTTTTTGTTTAGATATTTCGGTATTCAAATCTTTTAAGCTTGCATTAGTTTTTGCTTTGCGTTGTACGTTGTTTACCAATAAAATCACTACAACAGATAGCAAACCAAAGCCCGATACTGCCCACCAAAATTTAACCCTATCGTTTTTCTGGCGTTCAATTATCAAATCGCTTTCATGTTGCTTTTCTTGCTGGTCGTGTTGCTCTTTTAATAAATTCAAACTCGATGAAAGATTGCTTTTTGCAATTGTACTATCCCTAGTATAAATGCTATGTAACGAGAGTAAGGCAGCTTGATAATTTTTCTTGTTAAGCTGCAATAAGTACGAAGTATAATTTACATCCGCTTTTGCTTTATCGTCATCAATAGCTTCAGCATAGGCTTTAGCTTCATCTAAGTATTTTTGAGCTTCATTAAAATTTTTCTTATCAATATATAATGATGCTAAAGCCAAATCAACACTACAAACAGTAGTATTCAAATCCATTGTTACAGCATCCTTATTAGATTTTAATAAAAAATGTTCGGCTTTATCATAATCTTTTAATTCATAATACACTAATCCAAAATTTTCAGAACATAATATCAAATTTACAGGGTCATTTAATTTTTTAAACAATTCCTGACTTTTGGTATAATAAATAAGTGCTTGGGTAAAATTCTTTTTTAAATTATAAATATTACCCATGTTGATATATGCATTAGCAATCATTCTGTCATCTGAGAGTTTTTGTGCAGTTTTTAATCCTTTCTGTATATACTCTAATGCTTTGTCATAATCACTAAACAGGTACAGATTTCCTATATTATTATATACTTTAGCTTGACCGAATAAATTATTGGCTGATTTAAAATAATTTAAGGCATACAGATAATTGGAGATAGCTTTTTCTTCATGGCTGGCATAATACTCGCCAATACCCATTATTCTATAGGCTTCTGCTATACCATTTAAATAGTTCAGCTTTTGAGCCATATCTAAGGCACTTTTCCCCTTCTTAATAGTTTGTTGATAATCAGTCAACCTACTATTATAACCCTGTTTGATGAGCAAATTTACTTGTGCAGTATCTTGGGTTACATCCGTTAGAGGAGCTTCAGCATAAATATTCGCACCCGTGGCTATCAGTAAAAATATAACTATTAAATAAGCTTTTTTCATTAACTAAATTGTAAAAGGCAAATGCCCAATCCATATAAATTGATTTCATAAACTATCCTTATTACGGAAGTGAGCTACAAAATGATGCGTTTGAAACAGAATATTTTAAAAAGTTTATTTTTTTTTCTGCAAAACATCTCTATATTTGTTCTACTTACTTTAATTAATACACATAAGTTGTTAATTATTAAGTTGTTATGAGTGGATAAAATTTGCCAATTTTGAGCATTTTTGTAATTTAAAGTTTAATTTTAAAACCCCACTCTGTATAATAATAGAAAAAATTAACTTATTGATAAAAATCATATAATTAATTAGTTATACGGTTTATATCATGTAAATTGAGGTAAGTAGCGTTTTTGAGGGCAAAAAAGAAAAAAACAAGTGCGCTTGTGGTTTTTAATTGTCATCAAAAAGTTAAATAAACAAGAATAATTAACCATTATTTAATAACCCTTTTAATTACATTCACATGAAAAAAATCATCTTTTCTGCCCTTCTTTTAGCAAGTACTGGTGTTTTATCATCTTTCACTACGAAAAGTGATAAGAAATTAGGTGCTACTAACGAGAGAAGACTTCTTGGTACTGGTGATCACAGAAGACTTCTTGGTACTGGTGATCACAGAAGACTTCTTGGTACTGGTGACGAGAGAAGACTTCTTGGTACTGGCGATCACAGAAGACTTCTTGGTACTGGCGACTAATTAACAATAAGTATTCGGCAATTAACCTAATTGCCGAGATGATGGGGACGTAGTTAGCAATAGCTGTGTACAAAATCAAATACTTAATGTACAATAAAAAAACTATCACAATGGTGTTTCGTGTTGCGAAACATGGTCACCATTTTTGTAAAAAAACTGAATATACCTATTTAATTACAGCCCTTTTTTTATTTAATCCACGCACGCTTGTGGATTAAATTTCGTTTGTAAAATTTCGGCAAATACTTTTTGAAATCAATATGGCTTTCAGTAGAAAAGCTATATTTGTTTCAAATTGAAAATTATGCAGAAGATTAAACAATATGTTGAACAAAACAAGCAACGTTTGTTAGACGAACTATTCGAACTATTGCGCTTCCCCTCTGTAAGTGCCGATCCAAAATACAAGCCCGAAGTACTAAAAACCGCCGATTATGTAGCACAAAAACTGCGTGATGCTGGTGCCGATAATGTGGAAGTATGCTCTACGGCTGGCTATCCAATAGTGTATGGCGAAAAAATAATAGATGCTTCAAAACCTACGGTACTGGTATATGGGCATTATGATGTGCAACCCGCCGACCCACTTGAACTATGGCATACGCCTCCGTTTGAACCTACCATTCGTGATGGGAAAATTTATGCACGTGGTGCTTGCGATGATAAGGGGCAATTTTATATGCACGTAAAAGCATTTGAATTGATGATGCAAAATGATGGCTTGCCCTGCAATATAAAATTTATGATTGAAGGCGAGGAAGAAGTAGGCTCTTCAAACTTGGGCATATTTGTAAAAGCCAATAAAGAAAAATTGAAAGCCGATGTAGTGCTTATATCTGACACCTCGATGATTAGTATGGAAAATCCATCGTTAGAAACAGGGCTGAGAGGTTTAGCTTATTTGGAAGTTGAAGTAACAGGTCCAAATCGCGATTTGCACTCGGGAGTATATGGCGGTGCGGTGGCAAACCCTGCTACGATATTAGCAAAAATGATAGCTTCGCTACACGATGAGCATAATCAAATCACCATACCTGGTTTTTATAATGATGTGGTTGATTTAACTACCGAAGAACGTAAAGCACTTAACAATGCACCATACGATGAGGATGAATATAAAACAGACCTTGGGGTGGATGAGCTATGGGGCGAAAATGGTTATACTACTTTTGAGCGCACTGGCACACGCCCTACATTGGAAGTAAATGGTATATGGGGTGGCTATATTGGCGAGGGTGCAAAAACCGTATTGCCATCAAAAGCTAGTGCAAAAATATCAATGAGGCTTGTACCTAATCAAAGTTCGGAGAAAATAACCGAGTTGTTTACCAATCACTTTAAAAAGATAGCCCCTGCATCTGTTAAAGTAAAAGTTACGCCGCATCATGGTGGCGAGCCTGCCGTAACCCCAATTGATAGCGTAGCTTACAAAGCGGCACAAAAAGCAATAGCCGAATCGTTTGGCAAAGAGCCTATCCCTACACGTGGCGGTGGCAGTATCCCTATTGTGGCATTATTTGAGGCCGAATTGGGGTTAAAAACGGTATTAATGGGTTTTGGTTTGGACAGCGATGCATTGCACTCGCCAAATGAAAAGTACGATATTTACAATTACTACAAAGGGATTGAAACTATCCCCTTGTTTCACAAATACTTTGCCGAATTGAGTAAGTAATACTTTCGGGATAGTGGTTTATCAACAAGTACGATGAACCACTATCTTAAATACAAAAGTGCTCGCACTCGGATAAAAACTGATAATCAGCATCAGCCCCAATACCTGCGCTATCGTTAATATCCAATTCGAACCCATTGTAGGTAACCCCTCCAAAACATGGGTCGGCTAAATGCCCAAGCATACAGGTATCCATATCATAAAACCGAATATTAGGACTTGCATATACAAAATGCAATTTGGCACTCAATCCTATTCTACTTTCGAGCATCCCTCCCATCATACAGGCAATATTATTTTGGGCAGCTATATCGTGTATTTGTTTGGCTTCGTATATACCACCCGATTTAGAAAACTTGATGTTGATATAATCGCAAGCTTTGCCAGCTATTAACTTATTTGCATCGTGATGATTATAAACACTTTCATCAGCCATAATTTTTACAGGCGATTGTTTTATTAGCTCGGGCAATTGAGTATCATACCAAGTGCGCATCGGTTGTTCGCAAAATTCGATATCGTATGCGCCAATAGCTTGCAAGGCAAATACTGCATCATCAAAATTCCACCCTTGATTGGCATCTACCCGTATTTTCAACCCATCGCCAACGGCTAATCGTATTTGTTTTATCCGTTCTACATCAGTTTTAGCATCCTTCCCCAACTTAACTTTTAATATAGATGCACCCTTTTGTTTAAACGCCAATGCCTTTTGAGCCATTGTTTGTGGTGCGCCTATCCCAATGGTAATATCTGTTTCAACCGTTCGTTTACTTCCGCCTAAAAACTGATACAAAGGCAAACCAGCATTTTTGGCAGCAATATCATACAAAGCCATATCAAATGCACTTTTAATGGTAGTATTGCCCGCCGTAAAATCGTGTAATTGTTGCAAACGTTCGGATATTTCGAGTGCATTTTTGCCCTTCCATAAACGAGCAAAATCTCGAGCCATTACCAAACAAGTATCTTGCGTTTCGCCTACAATCATCGGAAATGCCGAGCACTCGCCCACGCCATAAAAACCAGCATCGGTATGCACACGTATAAATACATTTTGTGCATAATCCATTGTACCAGTAGCTATGGTAAACGGCTCCATCGGTATGCTAAAGCGGTAAATATCAATATGGGTAATGATTGCTGGTTTCATTATACAATATTAGCATAAAAGGGCGAATGATAAATAATTTGCACATTAATACAATTGCATTATCTTTGCCCTACTTCAATACAATATTCAACTTTAGCCGCCCAGCTATTCGATAACGGGGATCTGCGCTAATTTTATTAATTGATTAATTTTCATAAACAATAATTACATGGCTCAAGAAACAACGCCACAATTTGATTATAACTCGACAAGGAGTAAATTAATTTTGTCTGAATATGGTAGGAATGTGCAAAATATGGTAAAATATATTGTTGCATTGCCCACTAAAGAAGAACGCAATAAATATGCCCAAGTGGTGATTGATTTGATGGGATTTTTAAACCCACACTTGCGCGATGTTGCTGATTTTAAACACAAACTTTGGGATCATTTACATATCATTTCCGATTTTCAGATTGATGTGGATGCACCCTATCCAAAGCCATCTCCTGATGTAATTCATCTCAAACCCGAGCCGCTTAAATACCCTCATCAACGCATCAAATACAAGCACTATGGCAAAACGATAGAGCTGATGATTGAAAAAGCAAAATCAATAGAAGAGCCCGAGCGTAGGCAAAGTATGGTGCAATCTATCGCCAATTTTATGAAAATGGCTTATGTGCAATGGAATAAAGATTCGGTGGCCGATGAAAGCATTTTGGCTGATTTGCGTGCGCTATCAGGCGGTCAGTTAAAGCTGGAAGAAAATGTAAATCTTGCTCGTGTTGAGTATCGTGCAAATTCACATAATAATCAAAACACGAGTCGTGGTCGCACCAATAACAACCAAAATAATCGTGGTGGGCAACGCAACAACAACCAACGCAGCAATAATAATCAAAATAACCGCAACCGTAATAATGGCGGCGGAACAAGAAAATATTGATTTTTTTGATAAAATATAAGGTTTATAACCAATGAATAACGCATTTGAGATAATTGGCGGCTCGCGCTTAAAGGGTGAGATAATACCACAGGGGGCAAAAAACGAAGCATTGCAAGTGCTTTCGGCAGTGCTTTTAACTGATAAAAAAGTTACGATAAGTAATATACCCGATATAAAAGATGTAAATAAACTGATTGAATTATTGGGCGATATGGGGGTTGAAGTCAATCGCCTTAATGCTGATACCTATACATTTGAAGCAAAAGATATAGACCATAACTTTTTTGAGTCGGAAGCCTTTAAAACAAAAGGTGGCGGTTTGCGTGGCTCTATTATGATTGTAGGCCCGCTATTGGCGCGATTTGGAAGTGCATCGATACCAAAACCAGGTGGCGATAAAATTGGTCGCCGACGCTTGGATACACACTTTTTGGGTTTTGAAAAACTAGGTGCAAAGTTTGTTTACAACCCCGAAAATGGCTTTTTTAATGTTGATGCTTCTGATTTAAAAGGCACGTATATTTTGCTTGATGAAGCATCCGTTACGGGTACTGCAAACGTGGTGATGGCAGCAGTATTGGCCAAAGGCACAACCACCATTTACAATGCCGCCTGCGAGCCTTATTTGCAACAATTGTGCAAAATGCTTAACCGCATGGGTGCAAAAATAAGTGGCATAGGCTCTAATTTATTGACTATCGAGGGTGTTACATCGCTTAATGGAACCGAACATAGGCTATTGCCTGATATGATAGAGATTGGTTCTTTTATTGGTTTGGCGGCTATGACAGGCTCCGAAATAACCATAAAAGATGTACACTACGACGAGTTGGGTATTATACCCGATGTGTTTAAACGCCTAGGTATTAGATTAGAGCGCAGAGGAGATGATATTTTTGTTCCGGCACAAGAGCATTACGAAATAGAAACTTTTATTGATGGCTCTATTATGACCATTGCCGATGCGCCTTGGCCTGGTTTCACCCCCGATTTGTTGAGTATTGTACTAGTGGTAGCTATACAAGCAAAAGGCTCGGTATTGATACATCAAAAAATGTTTGAAAGCCGTTTGTTCTTTGTTGATAAGCTATTGGATATGGGCGCTCAAATTATCCTTTGCGACCCGCATCGTGCTACTGTAATTGGGCTCGATAAGCAAGTGCAATTGCGTGGTATATCAATGACCTCGCCTGATATTCGTGCAGGGGTATCGCTGTTGATAGCTGCCCTATCGGCTCAAGGTAAATCAACCATTTATAATATTGAACAGATAGAACGTGGCTATCAAAATATAGACGAACGATTAAGAGCAATTGGTGCTAATATCAAAAGGGTATAACAGCCTTAACTTAGTTAGTTTTTCTATTTTGATACTGGGTCGGTCATTCGTGTTTTTTCGTTAAAGAAGCGAACGATCAACCTATTGTCGGTATTTTTGGTGAAGTATTTTGCTGCCCAACTTACAAACACGGTAGCCTTATTGGTAAACCCTACTAACGACATGAGGTGCACAAACATCCACAACACCCAAGCTACAAAGCCATGAAAATGTAGTTTGCCAAAATCGGCAACGGCTTTGTTTTGCCCAATGGTAGCCAACGAGCCTTTATCAAAATATTTGAACGGAACAGTAGGTTCGCCATTTACCATGCGCACAATGTTTTTGGCCAAATGTTGCCCTGCTTGTATAGCTGCTGGTGCTACCCCAGGCAAACCGTTGGGATATTCGGGGGTTATCATGGCCGATACATCGCCTATGGCATATATGTTTTGATAGCCTACAATTTTATTTATCTCATCTGTTTGTATTTTTCCCCCTCTCACAATAGTGCCTTTATCTATACCTTCGGGCACTTCGCCCATTACACCAGCTGCCCAAAACACATTGCGTGTTTTTATTAAAGCACCATTATCAATCCTCAACTCCAGCCCATCGTAACTTTGCACGTGCACACTGTTATAAATAGTTACGCCCATTTTCAACAAAAACTCCTTTGCTTTTGCTGATGCTTGTTCAGACATTGCTCCCAACACAACGGGCTTACCCTCAACTAAATAAACTTTCATTTCGCTACTACACAGCGAAGGATAATCTTTACACAACACATGGTTGCGCATTTCGGCCAATGCGCCAGACAGCTCTACCCCTGTTGGCCCGCCACCCACAATTACAAAAGTCATCAAGGCTTCTTTTTCTTCCTTATCGGTAGTTATAACCGCCTTCTCCAAATTTTGAAGCATAAAGCTGCGCATATTTAATGCCTCACTAATATTCTTCATGGGCATGGTATAATGCTCAATCATTTTGTTGCCAAAAAAATTGGTATTTGCACCAGTAGCTATCACCAAATAATCATAAGCTATCTCTCCAATATCAGCCGTAATTGTATTGTTCTCGGGGTTTATTTTTTGCACTTCGGCCAAATGAAAAGTGAAGTTTTTTTGATGGGTAAATATCCTTCGTATCGGAAAGCCAATAGAATCGGCTTCAATAGCACCCATAGCTACTTGATAAAGCAGCGGTTGAAAAGTATGATAATTATGCCTATCGAGCATTAATACCTCAACTGGTTTATTGTTTAATTTTTTAGCTAAATTGATACCTGCAAAGCCTCCACCAATAATTACTACTCGTGGTCTGTTTGCTGATTTTGGCTGATTCATTTGATATTGGTTTATTTTCGACGCAAATTAGCGATAAACCGATACGAATTGCAATTAAAAAGCCTATTTAATGAAAAATATTTATCATTTTATGGTAATTTTTAAGAAAACTATACTTTTGAATTGGTATTTTAGCATTTTATAGATTGGGGGATGAAAAAACTATTATTTATACACATCATATTGTTGTGTGCTACAACAGTTTTTGGTCAAATTAAAAAGGTTGATAGCTGGACAGATGGCAAATATATCAATGTAAATGGTGCAAACTTGTGGGTGGTAACGGTTGGTACAGGCGACCCTATCATCATCATACCGGGTGGGCCAGGCGATTCGCATATCGGGTACCGTTGTTTCGACCCATTAACCAACAGTCATCATCAAATTATTTATTTTGATGCTTTTGGAAGAGGCAAATCTGACACAGCAAAAAACGTAAGCGAATATACTTTAGAGCGCGATATTGATGATATTGAAGGGCTGCGCAAAGCTCTAAAATTAGAGCATATAACCGTTTTGGGGCACTCGTATGGTGGCGTGGTAGCGCAGGGTTATGCTATTAAATATCCTGAAAATTTGAGTCATTTAATTTTGGCTGATACCTTTCATAGTTTTTTGATGTGGCAAGAAAATGACGATAATTCCAACCGAGAAATCAAAACCAATTATCCCGAAGTTTGGGAAGAATTGATGAAAGTGCGCGAACAGGGTGCTGTATCGAGTGATAAGATACATCAAAAAATATATAATAGGGTTCCGTATGGATTTTTGTATGCTTTTAACCCCATCAACTTTGAGCTTAGTGGTGGAAAGCCATACCCAAACCCCAATAATACTAAACTGTACTACCAAATGGTGGGCAAAGATGGCGATTTTATAGTTGGTAGTGATATTGGCTTGTTTGACTATCGGAAGCAGTTAAAAAATTTAAAAATGCCTGTTTTAATTTATACAGGACGTTACGACCGTGTAGCAGTGCCTTGGATGGCTATCAAGTTTAAAGAATATTGCCCACAAGCGCAATTTGTTATGTTTGAAAAATCGGGGCATAACCCACAAATAGAAGAGCCTGCAAAAACTTTTGAAGCAATCAATCAATTCTTATCAAAATAATTTATAACGATGAATAAACCAAAACTTCATGTTATAAAAATAGGCGGTAATGTGATTGATAATGCCAATAACCTACACCTGTTTCTACAAGATTTTGCAAGCATAGAAGGATATAAAATATTGGTACATGGCGGCGGAAAAATAGCCACGCAGCTATCAGCTACATTGGGAACTGAGCCAAAAATGGTAGATGGTAGGCGGATAACTGATGCCGAAACGCTACGTGTGGTAACAATGGTGTATGCGGGATTAATTAATAAAAATATAGTAGCGCAATTGCAGCAATTGGGTAATAATGCTATTGGGCTTACTGGTGCTGATGGTAATTTTATCCGAACTAAAAAGCGAGCAGTTAAAACAATTGACTATGGCTTTGTGGGCGATATTGACGAAAAATCTGTTGATGCAGAGCAAATCAGCAAGTTGTTGGAGATAGATTTTACACCCATATTTTGCGCCATAACGCATAATGGCGAAGGGCAGTTGCTAAACACCAATGCCGATACAATAGCATCAGCATTGGCGGTAGGTTTATCAACAATATATGATACTACTTTGGTTTACTGTTTTGAGAAAAAAGGGGTGCTATTGGACATGAACGACGAGCAATCTGTAATAAATGAGATTGACCCCGAGCAGTACGAAGAATTAAAACAACAACAAATTATCCATAGTGGTATGTTGCCAAAGTTGGATAATGCATTTGCGGCAATCCAATCGGGCGTAAAGGCAGTTATCATTGGTAAGTCCGATGAGTTGAGCCAATTAAAAAGCAGTCAAACATTCGGCACACGATTAAGTAATAAGAGATGAGTAACAAACAACATATTGCCATACTAGGCAGCGGAAATATTGGACTATCATTAGCTAAAGGATTGGTAAAAGCCGGCATTTATGCCCCATCTCAAATTACTTTAACACGACGCAATGCAGCGGCATTAGCACCATATAATGAGTTGGGTTATCAAACTACTGCAAACAATTTAGACGCAGTAAGCCATGCTGATATTATTGTTTTGGCGGTATTACCACAACAATTAAACAAACTATTACAGGAAATAAAACCTGCTATAAACGAGCATAAGCATTTACTTATTTCGGTTATATCGGGCGTAAGTTGTGCTGATATTTGCGAGCAATTACAATTGAGTGTGCAAGTGGTGCGTGCCATGCCTAATACGGCTATCGCTATTGGGCAATCAATGACTTGCATTGCTACCGATAACGCTTCGACGGCAAACATTGCAATAGTAAAATCATTGTTTGACACCGTTGGTGTTACGATACAGATAAACGAAGAATTAATGACATCAGCAACCGCACTTTGCGCTTGTGGTATTGCATTTTTCCTGCGCTCTATTCGTGCGGCATCGCAAGGTGGTACAGAGATAGGTTTTCATGCGCATGATGCTTTAAAAATGGCGGCACAAACCGCTAAAGGTGCTGCTGATTTATTACTGCAATTGGCCTCGCATCCCGAACAGGAAATTGATAAAGTAACCTCGCCAAAAGGATGCACCATAGCAGGATTAAACGAAATGGAGCACAATGGCTTTAGTTCGGCAATGATAAAAGGCATTAAAACATCAGCCGAAAAAGCTGGTGCTTTGTATGATAAGGAAAATTGATTGATAGCCTCAACCACAAGCTTACTTTGACTATATTGCACACGTGAAAGATTTTAAAAAATATTACCATATACCTGCTACTCCCGAGGAAATTTATACCGCTTTAACCAACCCGATTACTATTGAGTTGTGGACTGGCGATGAGGCTGTGATGTGTACCGAGCCCAACACCGAATTTTCTATGTGGGATGGTAGTATTGTGGGCAAAAATTTAGAATTTGAAAAAGATAAGAAGATAGTACAACAATGGTATTTTGATGGCGAACCCGAAGCCTCGATAGTGACTATCAAACTTCATCCTGATAAAAAAGGAACATCCGTTGAACTGCGCCATACCAATATCCCCGACAAAGATTATGACAGCTTTGCCGATGGCTGGGATACCTCTTATTTTGGTGCGCTATTTGATTTTTTCGATGGTTTTTGATTTTTAGTACAAAGTAAACTCGACCCTGCGATTTAATTGACGACCTTTTGCAGTTTTATTGCTTGCAATAGGTTGATTTTTGCCGTAGCCCGTAGCTTCAACACGCGATGGATTGACGCCTTTACTTACCAAATAAGCCTTTATCGCTTCGGTTCTATCTTTTGATAATTTCAAATTGGCATCATCAGACCCTACATTATCAGTGTGCCCAGCCAGTTTTAGGCTAAAATTTTTGCTGATTAATAGCTGTGCCACTTTATCTAAACTTCCGAACGAATGCTCGCGGATGGTAGCTTTTCCCGAATCAAATTCGAGATTATTGATAGCTTCTTTGATAACCCTCCTATCATCCTCGGTAATGTAAATTTTAACATCGGGTTTATTTACAGGAAGCGGGCAACCCGAACCATCTACCTTTGTACCTGGAGGGGTATTGGGGCATTTATCAAAATAATCGGGCACACCGTCGCCATCGCTATCCATGGTAAGTTTAGCAAGTTTATCATTGGTAATGCTCAACTCATTTTTCAATTGCTCATATTGCACTTTTTGAGCTTCAAATTGGGCTTGTTGTGCATTTAAAGTATTTTCGAGCATTTCCTCTTTGGTTAAATATTCCGACCGCATGGAGGTAACAGGATTATAAGTTGCTAACTGTGGTTTTTCTCGATTGCCGATTATAAACTCTAAACCAACATGTATAAATGAAAACCGATCATTTTGCGAACCGTAGCTATATCCATCCAAATTATCTGAGTTGACAAAATTTACAGTATAACCTAAGTCGATATTTACTCCAGATGCTACATTAAATTTAGCACCAGCACCTACCGGAACAAAAAACTCTTTAATATATCCGTTGTTGGTAGGCTTAAAATTGGCTACTGTGCCATTACTTGAATGCAAAACGGGAGTATAACCCATTAAACCTGCACCAGCCGTAAGGTATGGCTGAACAAAACTTTTCTGATGCTTCCAGTTGATATTTGCTAAGGTAAAATGAGCACTTGCACTTGCTGCCCAGCTTATTTTTGTATCAAACTGAGTATAAGGTATAACCAAATTGGAGAGTGGTTGCGCCTTATCGGCTTGTAGTTTGCCAGCAAAAAAATCGGCTTGAATACCAAATGAAGGCAAGATTTGCTTTTTTACATAAACTCCGTAGCCTAATTGTGCCTTAGGGATGGTAAAATCTTGTCGATTATTACTTCCGAAAAGTGTATTTGTAGTGAAAGCACCTACGTTAAACCCTACCGACCATGTACGGAAAGCACTCTCGGGAGAGAAAGGTTGCACATACGTTTTATAGAGCGTGGTATCAGGTGTTTGAGCAGATACTTGACCATAAGTAAAAACCGCCAATCCTAATAAGGTGCTTATTTTAAGTCGAAAATTCATAAATGTGCTATCAAGTACTTGTATAGGTTACAACATTGTTTTGTAAACAATAATGCAATTTAACAAAAATAAGCTATTACTTTAATATTAATCATAGCTTATATACTATTAAGCAAGCAAATACTTATAGTGTACTTTTTTCTAACGCCTGAGTAATATCGGCAATAATATCATCTACACTCTCCAGCCCTGCCGAAATACGTATTAAACCTGGTGTAATACCTACTGCTAATCTTTCGGCATCAGTCAATCGGGAATGGGTTGTACTTGCTGGATGTGAAGCGATGCTGCGTGTATCGCCCAAATTGGCCGTTACAGAAAGCATTTGCAAAGCATCTAAAAACTTACGCCCTGCATTTAAGCCCCCTTTTATTTCGATACATAAAACCCCGCCACCACGTTTCATTTGCTTTTTGGCAATGGCATATTGTGGATGAGAAGGTAAAAATGGATATTTTACCCATTCAACATTGGGATGGCTTTGTAATGTTTCGGCTATTTTGAGCGCATTTTCGCAATGGCGTTGCATACGAACATCTAAAGTTTCTAAACTTTTGCTCAATATCCATGCGTTGAATGGCGACATAGACGGCCCTGTATTGCGGCAAAATAGGTATATCTCCTTAATCAAATCGGCACGACCTACTATAATACCGCCTAATACCCTACCCTGCCCATCAATCCATTTGGTTGCGGAGTGTACTACCAAATCGGCACCAAAATCTATCGGGCGTTGCAGCAATGGCGTAGCAAAGCAATTATCTACATTAAGTATCAATTGATGTTTTTTTGAAAACTGCCCTATCCACTCCAAATCCAAAACTTCTAATTGCGGATTGGTAGGCGTTTCTAAAAAAATCATTTTTGTATTGGGCTGCACGGCAGCTTCCCACGCCGCATTATCATTGGCAGGCACAAGTGTACAAGTAATACCGAAACGAGGCAGATATTTAGTGACCGTAACAAATGTGCTTCCGAATACGGAGCTGCAACAAATAAGATGGTCGCCTTGTTTTAGTAGTGCAAACATCGACGAAAATATAGCACTCATACCCGTAGAAGTTGCAAAACCATCTTCGGCACCTTCTAAAGCACACATTTTTGCTACAAACTCATCTACATTGGGATTGCTGAAACGGCTATAAATATTATCATCGGTTTCGTCGGCAAAGGCAGCACGCATGGCTTCGGCTTCGTCGAAAGTAAAACTACTGGTAATATATAGCGGCGTGGAGTGTTCTTTTTGAGCACTTTTGGCAGTTTGTATGCGTATAGCTTGGGTTATGGGGTCTAATTTTTTCGACATAATTGTAACGATGTAATGTATTATTGAGCAGGGTGCACAAAAACCTGCGTTTTGATTTCAGTTCCCGAACCCATTAAGGTAGCAGCAACCGAGCAATATTTGTTTACAGAAAGGTCAACCGCGCGAACAGCTTTATCATAATCGATATTGCCATATAAATGAAATTCCACATTTATGGCTTTCCATAATGATGGCTCTTTGCCTTGCTCACGTTCGGCGTTGATGGTCATTTTATAATCAACCACTTCCTGACGTTGTTTTTTTAAGATGCTGATAACATCAATACCCGAGCAGCCACCCAAGCCCATTAAAAGGGTTTGCATAGGACGGACACCAAAGTTTTGACCACCGCTTTCGGGGCTGCTGTCCATTTTAATAACATGACCGTTCTCGTCTTTGGCTTCAAAACCAAAATCGCCCTGAACACGTGCAATTTGTATAGTTGGCATATTGATATATTAAGACCGCTAAGTTAAGATTTTTGAGGGGGATTACTAAATGGGCGTATATAATTCTGACGGTTTAAAAACAAAAAAATACGATAAATAAACTTTATCGTATTTTAATATGATGTACTGGCAGTAATCATTATGTGTTTAAAACACCTGCTCGAACTGATTGACCGAATCTTTACTTTCTAAAACAGAATGCCCCATTAAAAATTCATCTACCTTGCGTGCACACTCGCGCCCTTCGGAAATAGCCCATACCACTAACGACTGCCCACGGCGCATATCGCCTGCGGCAAATACTTTACTCACATTGGTACGATAAACACCTTCTTTGGCTTTTACATTCTTGCGCTCGTCTAACTGAACGCGTAAACTGCTCAACAATCCTTCGTGCTGCGGATGCAAAAATCCCATCGCTAAAAACACACGTTGGCAGGCTATCTCTCGTTCAGAACCTGCTACCTCGGTAAATTTTATTGGTCTGCTCATCACATCCAATTCCCAACTCACATCGGTTACTTTTATCGCTCTTAGGTTTCCGTTTTCATCGCCCAAAAACTCTTTGGTATTGATACCCCAATAACGTTCGCAACCTTCTTCGTGGCTGCTTGTGGTTTTTAAAACCATCGGGTAGCTAGGCCAAGGCATATGCTCGGTACGTTGTGCTGGTGGTTGCACCATCACCTCAAATTGTTTGATTGATTTTGCACCCTGCCTATTTGATGTACCCACACAATCCGAACCTGTATCGCCACCGCCTATTACAATTACATCTTTATCGGTAGCTAGTATATCCTCGGCATCAAAACCAATATCGCTCACACGCTTGTTTTGCTGTTTCAAGAAATCCATCGCAAAATGAATACCCTTTAACTCTCTGCCCAGTATGGGCAAATTGCGTGGTATGGTGGAGCCGCCCGCCAATATTACGGCATC
Organism: uncultured Mucilaginibacter sp.; assembly: GCA_963422535.1. GTDB lineage: Bacteria > Bacteroidota > Bacteroidia > Sphingobacteriales > Sphingobacteriaceae > Mucilaginibacter. The sequence goes on along the minus strand of OY730227.1, from coordinate 2,818,841 downwards.
GTTGCTACGCGCCAACTCATCGGCTGGTATATCTTTACCTACCTCTACACCGCATTTGAATACGATACCATCTTCTTCCATCAATTGCACACGACGCTCTACTACCCATTTCTCTAATTTAAAATCGGGAATACCATAACGCAGCAATCCACCAGGGTGGTCATCACGCTCGTAAACTGTTACCGCGTGCCCTGCCTTGCTCAATTGCGCAGCCGCAGCCAATCCCGCTGGCCCCGAACCCACTACCGCTACCTTTTTGCCTGTTTTAACTAAGGGGGCAACTGGTTTTACCAGTTTCTTTTCGTAAGCAATTTCGATAATATGTTTTTCAATCTCCTCAATAGCTACTGGCGGTTTATTGATACCCAATACACACGCCGATTCGCATGGTGCTGGGCATATTCTGCCTGTAAATTCGGGGAAGTTATTGGTTGATGATAATATCTGATAAGCTTCTTCCCAGTTTTTACGATATACCGCATCATTAAATTCGGGGATGATATTGCCGAGTGGGCAACCCGAATGGCAAAATGGGATACCACAATTCATGCAGCGTGCCGATTGTTCGTTCAGTTTTTCTTCGGTGTATAAACTTTCAAATTCTTTATAGTTTTTTACACGCTCTGCTGGAGCTATTTTAGATGGAAGCTCTCTATTAAACTCTTTAAATCCTGTTGCTTTTCCCATAAAAATTAGCTAATAGTTTGAAATTCTGATTTTTGTAAAACCTTTTTATACTCTTTCGGAAACACTTTAACAAATTGAGTAGAAACCACATCCCAATTTTTCAGCATATCTTTTGCTAGTTTACTACCTGTTAAACTCTGATGTTTTTTTAATAAAGTGATGATATGTTCTGCATCTTCTGCCGATAGCGGGTCGAGGTCAACCATTTCTTTGTTACAGTTATCGGCAAAGGTATGATCAGGGTTATAAACCCAAGCTATACCGCCACTCATACCAGCGGCAAAGTTTCGACCTGTATTGCCCAATATCAAAGCACGTCCACCTGTCATATACTCGCAACCGTGGTCGCCTATACCTTCAACAACAGCCGTAGCACCCGAATTACGTACCGCAAAACGCTCGCCAGCCATTCCTCTGATAAATACTTCGCCCGAGGTAGCACCATACAAGGCTACGTTGCCAATAATGATATTATCTTCGGGGGTGAAAGTAGCATCAGCCGATGGATAGATAGCCAATTGCGCGCCCGAAAGCCCTTTACCTACGTAATCATTAGCTTCGCCTTCCAACTCAAACGATATACCTTTGGCTGTAAATGCACCAAAACTTTGCCCTGCCGAGCCTTTAAACTTATAGTTAATGGTATTATCGGGCAAACCAGCCGAGCCATATTTTTTTGAAATCTCGTTTGACAGCAGCGTCCCAATGGTTCTATCGGTATTTTTCACATCAAATGATGCAAATACTGGTGTTTTATCTTCTAAGGCTGCTTTGGCTTGTTCAAATAGTTTCCAATCCAAAATATCGGCAATACCATGATCTTGCTTTTCGCTATTATACAAGGTCATGCCTTTGGTATTATTTACTGGATGCAAAATACCCGATAGGTCGATATGCTTTACTTTCCAATTTTTTAAATTATCCTTTACTTTTAGGAATTGTACCCTGCCCACCATTTCGTTGATGGTGCGGAAGCCCAGTTCGGCCATAATCTCGCGCAACTCCTCAGCCATAAAGCGGAAAAGGTTAACAATATGCTCGGGTTTACCTGTAAATAGTTTCCTCAACTCAGGGTCTTGCGTAGCAACACCCACTGGGCAAGTATTCAAATGGCATTTGCGCATCATGATACAACCACCTGCCACCAATGCCGCCGTAGCAACGCCCCATTCTTCAGCCCCCATTAAAGCGGCTATGGCAAGGTCGCGACCTGTTTTTAACTGACCATCGGCTTGCAAAATCACACGACTACGTAATTTATTACGAACCAAAGTTTGATGTGCTTCGGCTAAACCTAACTCCCACGGTAAACCAGCGTGCTTAATAGAGCTGATGGGCGATGCACCTGTACCGCCGTCGTATCCTGCAATAAGGATAACATCGGCGTGGGCTTTGGCAACACCTGCTGCAATAGTACCTACCCCTGCTTTCGATACCAATTTTACATTGATACGGGCATCTCTATTGGCATTTTTAAGGTCGAATATCAATTGTGCTAAATCTTCAATCGAATAAATATCGTGGTGCGGCGGTGGCGATATTAACCCTACCCCTGGAGTAGAATGACGCACTTTGGCTATCCATTCATCCACCTTATGCCCTGGCAATTGCCCACCCTCGCCAGGTTTTGCACCTTGCGCCATTTTTATTTGAAGCTCATCGGCATTGGTAAGGTAGTTTGATGTAACGCCAAAACGTGCTGATGCTACTTGTTTGATAGCCGAGCGCATGGAGTCGCCGTTTGGTAATTTTTCGTAACGTAATTCATCTTCGCCACCTTCGCCTGTATTGCTTTTGCCACCTATTCTATTCATAGCAATGGCTAATGTACTATGCGCCTCGTGCGATATTGAACCGAACGACATAGCCCCAGTAGCAAAGCGTTTCATAATGCTTTCGGCTGGCTCTACTTCGCTTAAAGCTACTGCTTCGCGATGGTGTGCAAAATCAAACAAACCACGTATAGTAAAATGCTTTTCGCCTTGCTCGTTAATAAACTTTGCGTAGTTTTTGTAAACCGAATAATCGTTGGTACGGGTTGCGTGTTGTAATAAATGAACAGTTTGAGGGTTGAACAAATGTTCTTCGCCTCTACGTTTCCATTGGTATATACCGCCTTCGGGCAGTAAGCCGCTTTCTGATTTGCTGCTTCCAAACCCAATGCGATGTTTACAAAGCGACTCGCGAGCTATCTCATCCAGCCCTAAACCACCTATGCGTGTTACTGCACCAGTAAAATAATGGTTTACTACGTCTTTGTTGATACCCAATATCTCGAACACTTGCGAACCATGATAGGATTGAAGCGTGGAGATACCCATTTTTGAAAATATCTTCAGCAAGCCATCATTTATGGCTTTTACATAGTTGTTTATTAGTTTTTTAGCATCAAGATTGGTATCTAAGCTGCCATTGTTTTTAACCGTAGCAATGGTTGATAGTGCCAAATATGGGTTGATAGCCGTAGCACCAAATGCCAACAAGGTTGCAAAATGATGCACTTCCCAAGCATCGCCTGCTTCAACTACCAAACCTACCGCACCCCGACGACCTTTTTTTACTAAGTGATGATGCACTGCCGATACAGCCAGTAACGATGGTATTGGAGCGTGTTCGGAGTCGATAGCACGGTCAGACAATATCAATACTTCAAAACCCTCATCTACTGCATCTTCGGCATAGCGGCACAAGCGCGCAATACCTTTTTCGAGCGAGCCCGGCATACCATCTGCTACAAAATATGTTTGCAGGGTTTTGGCATGAAATAAGCCTGTATCAATACTTCTTAATTTCTCTAAGTGGTAGTCTTTTAATATCGGATGCTTTAGCGTTACACAATGGCAGTGCATTTTATCTTCATCCAACAAATTACCATTATTGCCGATAAAAGTAGCCAAGCTCATTACCAAACGCTCACGTATCGGGTCGATAGGTGGATTGGTTACTTGTGCAAAAAACTGCTTGAAGTAACTTGATAAATGCTGTGGCTTATCCGACAAAATTGCCAAAGGCACATCAGTACCCATCGAGCCTATTGGCTCTTTACCATCAACCGCCATAGGCTTAATAATGGTATCAATATCCTCGCGGGTATAACCAAATACTTGTTGATAGCGAAATACAGCCGCAGGCGATAGTGTAGCAAATGCCAAACGTGGCTCGGCCAAATCATCTAACTTGATTTTATAATTATCCAACCAAGTACTGTATGGTTGGCGTGATGATATTTGTTTTTTTATTTCCTCATCAGTAATAATTTTGCCTTTTTCGGTATCAATCAGCAACATTTTACCGGGCTGCAAACGCCCTTTGCGCAGCACCGTTTTATCATCAATTGCCAATACTCCCGCTTCTGATGCGGCTATAACTCGCCCATCATTGGTAACTACAAAACGCAATGGGCGCAAACCGTTCCTATCCAACAAAGCCCCAATTAATTTACCATCTGTAAACGTAATAGCCGCCGGACCATCCCAAGGCTCCATTAAGGTAGCATGATATTCGTAAAATGCTTTTTTGATAGGATCCATTTGCTCGTTACCATCCCACGCTTCGGGGATAAGCATCATCATTACATGAGGCAGCGAACGACCGGAATGAAGCAATATTTCGATAATATTATCTAAACAAGCCGAGTCGGATTGATTGTTATCAATCACAGGCAGTAGCATCTCCATTTCGTCGTTAGTGAAATAAGATGATACAAACGATTTTACACCCGAGTAAAACCAGTTAAGATTTCCTGTCAAAGTATTAATCTCACCATTATGGGCTATCAACCTAAATGGTTGCGCTAGCTTCCATGAGGGAAAAGTATTGGTAGAGAAACGAGAGTGAATCATGGCTAAGCCTGATGCCATTCTCGGGTCTGATAAATCAGCAAAATATTTACGAAGTTGATAAGTAGTTAACTGCCCTTTGTAAATAATGGTTTTGCAGGATAATGAGGTAAAATAAAAATGCTCGCCAGCCCCTGGTATGGTTTCGGTGATGGTTTTATTAATATAGCGTCGTAAAACGTAAAGTTTACGTTCAAAATCATTAGCATTGGTAATATGATGCGGGCGCAAAATAAACAATTGCTCCACATCGGGTTCGGCCAAATGAGCTGTTTCGCCTATTACCGACGAATCAACCGATAGCTTACGATAACCCAATTTGTGCAAACCTAAACGCTCGATAGCATTAGTAATCACCATGCGGCAAGCCTTTTTGAGTGATGGTTCTTTAGGAAAAAATATCATTCCTACACCATATTCGCCTGGCTCTGGCAAACTTATTTCTAAGTTTGAGCACTCTTCCATCAAAAACTCGTGTGGCAATTGTATCAATATGCCTGCGCCATCGCCTGTTTCGGGGTCGCATCCGCAAGCACCACGATGTTCCATGTTTTCTAACATGGTAAGTGCATCATCAATAATTTTGTTTGATTTATGCCCGTTTATATTGGCTATAAATCCCGTTCCGCAGGAATCGTGTTCAAATTCGGGTCTGTAAAGACCTTGTTGGGGGCTATTCGTTTGATCCATCTTTAATCTCGCTATCGCTTTTGTATTTACAAAAAGTCCGTTTTGACGAAATTACAATAAAATCAATTTTTTATGAAATAGTTAGCAATTTTTCATATTTCATTAAATAATATTATCAATAAAATATCAATTTTATCATTTTATTAATAATTTATACATTATTATAAAAATAACATAATTGAAACCATGCGTTTATTATGCCTGCATAGCAATAAGGATAGTATAATATCTACCAAAATACTATACATATTAAGTAAGCAGAAACAACAGCTTTGATATTTTTCGGAATTGCTACCTTTGCAGCAATGGATACAATAGCTGCAAAAAATAAAGCCGTATTTTTGGATAGAGATGGTGTACTAAACAAGGAATTGGGTGATTATGTATGTCGATTGGAGGATTTTCATGTATTGGAACATAACATCGAACCCTTAAAAACACTACAAAATAGAGGCTATATGTTGATTGTAGCTACCAATCAAGGTGGTTTGGCAAAGGGTTGGTATAGTGAGGATGAGCTTGCAAAAATGCACACCCATTTGCGCGAAGTATATCATCAACATGGGGTTATGTTTACTGATATTTTGTATTGCCCGCATCATCCTGATTTTACTGGCGATTGCGATTGCAGAAAGCCCAAACCCGGTATGCTATTAGACGGTATCAGGAAATACAACATCAACCCTGCTTTATCTTATTTTATAGGCGATCGTGAGCGCGATGTAATAGCAGGAACTGCCGCTGGTGTAAAAGGCATACTTATTAATAGCGACCAGCCGATAAGTGATATTTTACATTTGATTGCTTAAATTAACAACGCATATATTACCAAACCACGAACGACAAAGTTTACTAACGCTATATGAAACCGAACCCCTACTTAAAAAATATCGACTCGCTGATAGCTGCTATTATTGGTTATTTTGTCATCTATTTATATACCAGTTATAGCGGTGTGGGCTTATCGCCCGATTCTGTAATGTATGCCAGCACAGCTACCAATATACAAGCACATGGCTCGCTCATGACGTTTAATAAAACACCTTTGGTATTTTTTCCTGTGTTTTATCCCTTCTTTTTAAGCATTGTACAATTTATTTCAAGAGTTGACCCTATTACTGCTGGCTCTACCATTAATAGCTTGCTGTTTGCGTCGGTACTATTTACTAGCGGTTGGATAATGGAGAAATTCATCTCGCACTCGCGCATATATAAATGGCTTATTTTGATAGCTATTATACTAAGTCCTGCTTTGTTAGAGGTGTATAGTTTCTTATGGTCCGAAACGCTATTCATTTTTGAAACTTTGCTATTCATCATTGCTTACTGGCGTTATCTGCAAACACATAGTATAAAATCGTTGTTAGTAGTAGCACTCGTTACAGCTATTGCTTGTATTACACGCTATGCTGGTGTTACCATTATTGGTGCGGGCGGTTTAATGTTATTATTAGATAATGAACTTCCTATTCGTAAAAAAATAGGGCATATATTACTGTATGGGTCAATAGCTATTTCGCTATTGGTAGGCAATTTGGTAATGAATAGCTTGGCTACGGGTTTAAGCACAGGCACACGCGAACCATCTATTACCCCATTCATCAAAAACTTATACTTTTTTGGGACAGTAATATTTGATTGGGCTAGTTTCAGCAAAGCCTCCTACCCTTTTGCCGAACTTGCCGCCGCCGTTATTTTAATAGCATTGATAGCCGTTTTATTATGGAAAGCCTACAAAAAGCGTATCAATAGCTACGAAAACATTGTGATAGCTTTTGCCATTGTATATGGGCTTTTCATCGTGGTATCGGCAAGTATATCTCGATACGAGCGCATCAATAGCCGCTTACTCGCACCCATGTTTATCCCATTATTGATAGCTTGTACCAGTTGGGTGCCCGATGTTTTATTATTAGTTCAATCAAAAATCGCAAAATATGCTTTAAGTGGGATAGCTATTGTGATGATGCTGGCATTTGAATATTCGACTTTTCGGGTAGATTACCAACGATATGATGACGAATGCGACTATGGCGTACCCGGATATAGCGATGATACTTGGAACAAATCAGCATTTGTGGTGTATTTAAAGCAACATCAGCATTTATTTAAACCTACCGTTCCCATTTATACCGATGCCAACGAGGCGGTATATTTGTTTACGGGAATGTCATCGCAACTTGTACCACATCAATATTTTAAAACTGATGTACAAAAATTTTATACCCACAAACGTTTTTATCTGATTTGGTTTGATAGTTTGTACAATACCGAATTGATTAGCTTAGATGATATTCTCAAGCACAAAAAGCTGGTAAAAATAGGCGGCACTAAAGAAGGTACGATATATTATTACGACGAGGCTAACAACAAATAAAGTTTACCTATTTTTAAACAATCAAGACATCCACACTATGGTAACTTCTTTTGAAGCTTCGTTACAAGCTGTTTCGGTACATCATATTGGCAATCAATCGCAAAACGAATTGTATGCCTTATCAGAACAGTCGCTTACTTTTAAAGATGAGGTTATCCCTCAATTGCTATTACAATATTTTTTAAAGCCTTTTGAGAAAGTAAACGAGGTTTTTCATCTCATGCACAGCAGTGGCGACCTTAATCTCAACGAGGTTCATCATTTTGCAACCCAAATATTTGATGATAACAGCTATTTCCACGAAGCATCAACCCAAATAGCAAAACATCTATATCAAACATCAAACCACCCCAATATCAAATCGGGCGAGTTGTATGTGGCTTACTTTAAACAAGTACAGATTGAGGGTAATTTATTGGATGCAGTAGGGATTTTTAAATCAGAAAATAAAGAAACCTATTTAAAAGTTTATCCCGAGCAAGGTGGCTTTGGTATGGATTATGAAGAAAACGCCATCAATATCAACAAGTTGGATAAAGGTGTTTTAATTTTCAATATCGAAAAAGAGAATGGTTATAAAGTAGTGGTGATAGACCATACCAACCGTGGGCAAGATGCGGCGGCTTATTGGAAAGATGAGTTTTTGCAACTAAAAATCCGTAATGATAGTTTCAATCAAACTAACAATACCTTAGGCATTTACAAAAACTTTGTTACCCAAAAGCTAGACGATGAATTTGAATTGAGCAAGGCTGATAAAATAGATTTGCTCAACAAATCAATAAAATACTTTAAAGAGAAAGAAACTTTTGATATAGATGAATTTGCAGGCGAGGTAATTGGCAATCCACAAGCTATTGAATCGTTCAAAAACTTTAAAAGCCAATACGAACAGGAGTTTGACAGCCCAATTGCTGATACCTTTGAAATATCAGGCAATGCGGTAAAAAAGCAGCAACGGGTTTATAAAAGTGTATTAAAACTGGATAAAAACTTCCATATTTATATTCATGGCGATAAAGAGTTGATTGAAAAAGGTTTCGACGAAGGTAAATCAATGAATTATTATAAGGTTTATTTTAAAGAAGAGGCATAGGGATAAGACGATTATTGAAACAATTTTGAAGCTTCTGTCAACCCCAAGTTTGTGAGTTGATTACATAGCAAATCTTCAAAAGATACCGTTGAATTATAATACCATCATTATTCGCCATAATAAGCTATCGACATATAATATAGCACTTCTTCATTCACATCCTCCTTTTGAAGCATTCTAAAATGATGATTACACTGAATATCGCCAGGCACTTGTGCTATTTTCTGAAAACAAAAATTATCCTCATATCTTTTCTTAAATGGGAAAACTACATGAATAAAATTCTTGCCTAGTTGGGTGATATAAACTATTCGTTTATGCGAATTTGCTACACCTATCATTGTTTTGGCTGGGTGTAAAGTCACATTACCTACTTTTTGAAATTCGCCCACGAAGTGATGAAACAACATCATTGTATGCTCAGACTTGCCAGCAAAAAATCGAGATAAATCTGGATGCTCTTCCATATTTAATATTTTAGCTTATAAAAATAAGGAATATTAAAATTGCTCCTCTATTCCTAATCCAAATAAAGCAAAATCATACTTCACAGGGTCGTGCGGGTCAAATTCACGTAACCGATTAGTCAGCTCAACGGCAGTTTGCCAATCGGTTTGCTTGCGTGTAATCAGGTTCAATTTTCGAGCCACACGGTCAACGTGCAAATCGCAAGGGCAAATCAAATCTGCTGGTTTGAGTTTGTCCCAAATACCAAAATCAACCCCACAATTATCCTTCCGCACCATCCATCGCAAAAACATATTCAAACGCTTACAGGTAGATTTTTGCGATGGCGATGATACGTGTTTTTTAGTTCGATGAGGAAAATCGGGCAACGAGAAAAAATAATCTCTAAAATGATTGAGCGAATGCGCTACTTCATTACCCGATGCGTTTGGAGCGATAAAAGCATCTTCTAACGAGGTAAATTGTGAATAGTGCTGCTTAAAAAAGGCAATAAAATACAGCGTATCCGTATCATTAAACGTGCGATGCTTAAAGTTTAACAGTTTTTTGAGGTCGGTTTCTTCATGATTTATTATAAAATCGTACGGAGCACCATCCATTAAACTAATCAACTCCTTGCACTTATTAATGATAGTTATACGCTGCCCCCATGCCAATATTGCTGCCCAAAAACCTATAATTTCGATATCCTGCTTTTTAGTAAATAAATGCGGAATGGATACAGGGTCGTTTTTTATAAAATCGGGGCGATTGTATTGTATAACTTTCGAATCAAGGAAGATTTTTAAATTATCTATCATTGACTGAGTATTGAACAACACTAAGCAAGTGCTTGTCGTAAATCGTCCAACAAATCATCAATATCTTCTACCCCAACACTCAAGCGCAACAGGTTTTCAACTACGCCTGCTTTTTCACGCTCCTCGCGAGGGATTGAGGCGTGTGTCATGGTTACTGGATGATTGATTAATGATTCGACCCCGCCTAACGACTCGGCTAATGAAAATACTTTAAATGATGATGCTATTCTGAAAGTTTCTGCCAAATCAGCATTTTTTAGTACGATGGAAATCATCCCACCAAAATCGCGCATCTGTTTTTTAGCTATCGCATGATTGGGGTGATTGGTAAAACCGGGCCAATATATTTTAGCCACACGTGGGTGATTTTCTAAAAACTCGGCTACTTTTCTACCATTCTCGCAATGTGCTTTCATTCGCAAATGCAAGGTTTTGATGCCGCGCAAAACCAAGAAACTATCCATAGGGCCTGGTGTAGCACCGCAGCTGTTATAGATAAACCAAAGTTTTTTGTACAAATCTTCATCATTCAGCATCAATGCGCCCATCACTACATCGCTATGCCCGCCAATATATTTGGTTACCGAGTGCATTACAATATCGGCACCCAAATCAATAGGGTTTTGCAGATATGGCGAAGCAAATGTATTATCAACTGCTAATAGTAAATTTTTCGCCTTAGTAATTTTGGCAACACTTTCTATATCAATTATTTGCATAGTTGGGTTGGTAGGTGTTTCAATCCAAACTAGCTTGGTATTTTCGTTAATATATTGATTGATGATGTCGGGATTTGTTAAATCCAAAAAGTGGAATTTGATACCATAATTCGTAAAAATCTTAGTAAAAATTCGGTACGAACCACCGTATAAATCATTCCCTGTAATCACTTCATCCCCAGGCTTCAATAATTTCATTACGGCATCAGTAGCCCCCATACCGCTCGAAAACGCAAGTCCGAATTTGGCGTTTTCTAAAGCCGCCAAGCACTCTTCTAAAGCCTTACGGGTTGGATTTGTACCGCGCGAATATTCAAACCCTTTATTATCACCCGGCGATTTTTGCCAATAGGTTGAGGTTTGATATATCGGGGTCATAATAGCTCCCGTAGTAGGGTCGGGCTCTTGCCCAGCGTGTATGGCTTTAGTGCCGAATTTCATTTTGCTTGCGTCCATCATCTTTATATTTAGTATTAATAGGCTCTTGCAAACAACACACGTTGTGTTGATGGTTTGCCCGTTAAAATACATTTACCCTCTTCCTGTTTATTATCCAAGGGGATACAGCGTATAGTAGCTTTTGTTTCTTCTTTTATACGTTGCTCGGTTTCGGGAGTGCCATCCCAATGGGCTGATAAAAAGCCTGGCTCTTCGTCTAACAAACGTTTAAACTCGTCGTAACTATCTACCTCACGTATGTTCTCTTCTCTAAATTTAAATGCTTTTTGGTAAATATTTTGTTGGATATCTTCCAACAGCTTTTCGATATGCGCTGCTAACCCTTCTTGTGCTACGGTTTCTTTGGTTTTGGTATCGCGCCTTGCCAACTCGACCGTACCGTTTTGCATATCGCGACTACCAATAGCCACACGCAAAGGCACACCTTTTAATTCATACTCGGCAAATTTTGCACCAGGGCGGTGTGTATCACGATTATCAAATTTTACTGATATATCTTTAGCTTTAAGTTCTTTGGTTAATGCTTTTACAAAAGCGGTAATGTTATCCAGCTCTTCATCGTGCTTATAAATAGGCACAATTACTACTTGTATAGGAGCCAATTTTGGTGGCAATACCAAGCCTGCATCATCAGAATGCGACATAATGAGCGCACCAATCAATCGGGTAGATACTCCCCACGAGGTAGCCCATACATAATCGAGCTTGTTTTCTCTATTGGTAAACTTTACATCAAAAGCTTTAGCAAAATTTTGCCCCAAAAAATGCGAAGTACCTGCTTGCAGGGCTTTACCATCTTGCATTAATGCCTCGATACAATAGGTATCTAAAGCACCAGCAAAACGCTCATTCGGCGTTTTACGCCCTTTTACAACGGGTAATGCCAACCAATTCTCAACAAAATCGGCATATATATCCAATATTTGCTCGGTTTCGGCTATGGCTTCTTCTGATGTAGCATGAGCCGTATGCCCTTCTTGCCACAAAAATTCGCTAGTGCGCAAAAACAAACGTGTACGCATTTCCCATCGCACTACGTTTGCCCATTGGTTTACCAAAATAGGCAAATCGCGATACGACTGTATCCAACCTTTATAGGTGTTCCAAATAATGGTTTCGGATGTAGGGCGAACGATGAGTTCTTCTTCCAATTTTGCATCCTCATCTACCACAATATTGCCATTGCCATCGTTTTTTAGGCGATAATGAGTTACAACAGCACACTCTTTTGCAAAACCTTCAACGTGGCTTGCTTCTTTTGAGAAAAAGGATTTGGGGATAAACAAGGGGAAATACGCATTACTGTGTCCGGTTTCTTTAAACATTTTATCCAACACGGCTTGCATTTTTTCCCAAATAGAGTATCCATACGGTTTAATAATCATACAGCCTCTTACAGGCGAATACTCGGCCATATCGGCCTTGATTACCAAATCGTTATACCATTGTGCATAATCTTCATCTTTGCTTATTATCCCTTTGCTCATATTATATCAAGTGCTATTTATTTTATTCAAATTGTAATAAAGCCCAAATTTATAAATTTAAACGTTACCTGAGCAGATTTTCACATACAAACCTATCCAACCTAAATACCCATATTTGTAAATTATTAAAATGTTACAAGCACACATCCAACATCAGTTTAATGCGCCCATTTGGCGGTTCGAGATTGACGCTTTGAGCGATACTATATTGATTGAAGCAAGAAATCAAGCCGATAAGCAAGTAGCATTTGCAGCTATCAGTTTAAAAGGCGGAGAAGTTTTTTTTGAAAACCTACAAACCGAAGAACGCTGGCTTATTGGAATCGAATGTGCTTATAGAGGTATTTTGCTCCTTCATCGTTTTGCGGCTGACGCAAGCCCCACGCATAAAGGGCTAATAGCCATTGATATTGCAACAGGAAAAACATGGTGGCAGAATTATACTTATAGTTTTGACCATTTATCTACCAATGGCTTTATAGCGTATGATACACGAATACAGCCTCGAAAGTTATTTCTGTTAGATATACAAACGGGTAGTATTAAAAGGCAATTTGAACCTTCAATTGATTTGGAAATTGAAAATTATATCACATTACCCAATGTTGTTTCTACCGACAGTATAAGCATGACGGATATACCCGTTTTGCCATTTGGCGATGCAATATATTATCTTGACTACAATAATTTCAGAATTGTATCTTTGCACTCGCTTATTGATGGGTGCCTACAACAACATTTATATATTTTGGACAATAAAACCGTAGTTTATCACGATTTGTTGAACACCGATATACAAAAGTTGCAACCAGAGGCGTTCATACTATATAAGCATTGTTTGATTTATTTAAAAAATCGGACACAGTTAAAAACTATTGACTTATAACTATTGTATTATAAAAATGAAATTGAAATTATTATTGCTAACCATTTGCTCAACAGTCTTTTCTATGGCTGTGTATGCAAAACCAGTAGCTGATTCTGTCGGGGTTGAAAATCAAAATGGAAAGAAAATAATCCTTCACAAGCTTGCTCCTAAAGACAATTATTACGCTATCGGTCGTCGTTATAATGTAAATCCAAAGGCTATCATTAAGTTTAATAACAATGCCAAAATGACGATAGGTAATATTATAAAAGTACCTACTGATAGACCGTTTAATGAGCAAGCACCTGTAAATCAAGTTAAAGCTACACAACCATCGCCAACTAAACCCATTAAGCAAGAGGCTGAGAAAGCTATTGCCGATAATAAGGCAGATGCCCCTACCCAATACAAGGTATCGGCAGGCGAAACTTTATATTCGATAGCAAAACGTTTTAATACAACGGTTGAGGCTATTGCAAAACTGAACAATTTACGCTCGAACACCATTACCCCTGGCGAAACTTTAATCATCAAATCAAATACTCCTGCGCCAGTAATACCCGCACCTGCTCCTTCAATTGTTGCCAAGCGCGATTCGACTTCGGTAGCAATGGGGCAAGATAGCAGTGGTATAGCTCATCACGTAGCAACCAACCGCTATGGTATAAGCGAAAAAGAAGAAAAAGGTGTAGCTACTTGGATGGACGATGAAGGACTTGATGCCAATAAAAAACTGGTATTGCACCGCACTGCACCTATTGGTACGGTTATAAAAATAACCAACATCATGAGCAACAAAACTACCTTTGCCAAAGTAGTGGGCAGATTTACTGATAATGAGCAAACTAAGGATGTGATTATTGTAATGACAAAAAATGTAGCGCAGGCATTGGGTGCTTTAGACAAGCGTTTCCAAGTAACTTTGAACTACGCCCCTCCTGCCGAATAGTAATTTTATGTGATGGATATATGTATCAAACATCATCCGATAAACCATTTATTATTGGCATTACCGGAGCAAGTGGTTCGGGTAAAACATTTTTCCTAAAGTGTTTTTTAGAACATTTTACCAATGAAGAAGTAACCCTTATTTCGCAAGATGACTACTATTTTCCGGTGAATGCAAATATGACTTCGGAGGAAAATAAGCTATACAATTTTGATTTGCCCGAAACTATTAATCATGAGCATTTTATTGATGACATAGGCAAACTCATTAACCAAGAAACCATTTATAAAAAAGAATATACTTTTAACAACCCTTCATTAACTCCAAAGGTTTTAGAGATTAAGCCTGCGCCTATTTTAATTATTGAAGGGCTTTTTATATTACACTTTAGAGAAATAGCCGCATTGTTTGATTTGAAAATATTTGTTGATGCCGATAATGAGGTTGCATTACAACGCCGTATTAATCGTGATTTGATTGAACGGGGATATTCGCACGATGATGTGCTATATAAATGGGACAATCATGTGCTGCCTGCCTATCAGCAATATTTATTACCCTACAAGGACGAATGTGATAAAATCATCATCAACAATACTTCTATTGCTGATGATATTATCCAAGCAACTCATGCTATTTCAAAAGAAATAAGAACAAAACTAGGCTGATAGCCATTACTTAGCAACACCTCTTTGTCGGATAGCTTCGTACAAAATCACCCCAGTTGACACCGATACATTGAGCGATTCAATCTCACCAAACATGGGAATTTTAGCCAAATAATCGGCAATGCGTATCAGCTCGTTACGAATGCCATCTTCTTCCGAACCCATAATAATAGCAGTAGGTGCAGTATAATCGGGCGTGTAAATATCATCCTTAGTTTTTTCGGTACAGCATACCAATTGCAAGCCCGACTCTTGCATAAAACGGATAGTTTGCATCAAATTATCGTGCCTGCAAACAGGTATTTTATACAATGCGCCTGCCGAAGTTTTGATAGCATCTGGATTAATTTGCGCCGAGCCTTTGGCTGGCAATACAATAGCATGCACACCCGCACACTCGGCAGTACGTGCAATAGCACCCATATTGCGCACATCGGTAATGCCATCAAGCACCAATATAAGTGGCACTTCGCCTTTTTCAAATATTTGGGGGATGATGTTTTCTATTTTTTGATAAACAATGGGTGATATTACTGCAATAACCCCTTGATGATTTTTGGATGTAATACGGTTCAGTTTCTCAATAGGTACTTGCTGGGCTACAATACCATACTCGTGCATTAATGTTTTTAACTCATTAAGCAAACCGCCGCCGCCGCCTCTTTGAATGTATAACGATTCGATTTCTTTACCCGCGCGTATTGCTTCAATAACTGCCCTGATACCAAAAACCATTTGATTACTATCCCTGCTTTCCCTGTTGTTATATGCCATTAGTACAAAATAAATAAGGGTGTAAAATTAGCCATATTAATTGATTTTTGACACTTATAAAAATGTTCAGTTTTGACAACATTTTAAAAATAATTAACAATTTCAATCTTTATACACAGCATTTGTAAATCAACAACTTATATCCACCATCAACAACTTACTAACATTTGGTGTGAATATCTTTCATCAAAATAATATCACAACGTGGTTTATTGGGGAGATAAAAAACAAAGTGTTAGCGAACTGAATTTTATTTTGTATATTTTTGTTTTCTTATGATTTTGGAGAACGATAGCCCTTACAACAAACAAAACACTAATGATAGAAGAAGTAGGTTATCAAACCCTACTCCTTATAGCGGCTTAGGCAAATTGCCACCGCAAGCGGTTGATTTAGAAGAGGCTGTATTGGGTGCTTTGATGCTTGAGAAAGATGCGCTTTCGTCGGTAATTGATATACTTAAGCCCGAGGTATTTTATCGTGATAATCATCAAAAAATATTTAGTGCGATACGTCATTTGTTTGAAAAAACATCTCCAGTAGATATTTTAACCGTTACAGCGCAACTACGTCAACAAGGCGATTTGGAAGCCATTGGTGGTGCATATTACATTACCGAGCTTACTAATCGTGTGGCATCGGCTGCTAATATCGAGTTCCACTCGCGCATTATTATTCAAAAATTTATTCAGCGAGAGTTGATACGCATATCTACCGAGGTAATCAACAATGCTTATGAAGATACTACCGATGTGCTCGATTTATTAGATAAAGCCGAAAAAAACTTATTCGAAATAGCGCAAAACAATCTTCGTCGCGATTCAAGAAAAATGGATGACTTGATGCACGAAACCTTAAAAGAGATTGAATCATTAAAAGATAAGAAAGACGGACTAACGGGTGTTGCCTCTGGATTTACTGATTTGGATAGAATGACATCGGGTTGGCAACGATCGGATTTGGTGATTATAGCAGCCCGCCCTGCGATGGGTAAAACTGCTTTTGTATTGAGCTGTGCACGTAATGCCGCTGTGGATTTTAGTCGCCCAGTAGTGGTGTTCTCGCTCGAGATGTCATCCGTACAATTGGTTAATCGTTTGATATCAGGCGAAACCGAAATTGAGCAAGAAAAAATCCGTAAAGGAACTTTAGAAGAATGGGAATGGGCGCAAATACACTCAAAAATTGGCAAATTGGAGCGAGCTCCGCTCATTATTGACGATACGCCAGCATTAAATATTTTTGAATTTAGAGCGAAATGCCGCCGTTTAAAATCGCAACACGATATTCAGTTGATTATTATCGACTACTTGCAATTGATGCAAGGTAAAAGTAGTGATGGCAAAGGTGGTGGTAATCGTGAGCAGGAAATAGGTAGTATATCGCGTGCATTAAAATCGGTAGCTAAAGAGTTAAATGTACCTGTGATAGCACTATCGCAATTAAGCCGTGCGGTTGAAAACAGACCAGGTGCATCCAAACGCCCTATGCTATCAGATTTGCGTGAATCGGGTTCGATAGAGCAAGATGCGGATATGGTGTTATTCCTTTATCGTCCAGAATATTACGGAATGACGGAAGATGAAAACGGAAACCCTACCAATGGTGTGGGCGAAGTAATTATAGCCAAACACCGTAATGGCGAAACTGGAACAGTGCGATTAAAGTTTGTAGGCAAGTATGTAAAATTTACCGATTTAGACCAAGGTATGGGTACATTTTTACCGCAAGGCACTCCATTTACAGGTTTAAATCCATCGCAAGACTTTGAGAAGCCAAGCAATTTCATTATCCGCCCATCGCGAATGGATGATATTGATGATGAGCCTTTTTAATTAAAATATTAATCCTAAAAGCACCCCAATGATGATAATGATTGGGGTTTTTATTTTAGTAAAGTATAGCAAACAAAAAGTGCCTATCATTAAAACATAAGCCATCCAGTTTAGCCCGAATGGTCTTACCAAAAGTATAAATGCAGTTGCCATAAAGCCCACGGCTACCGCACTAATACCACTCAACGAGTTTCGGATACGGGTAATCTTTTTCAAATCTTCCCAAAAAGGCACAATAAATAGTATCAGGATAAGTCCGGGTAGGTTAATTCCAATTACAGCAATCAAACTACCTAATATTTGACCACCAACACTATAACCTTTGTTGCCCAAAGTAATGCTGCCAATAAATGAGGTAAACGAAAACGTAGGGCCAGGCAAGGCTTGTTGTATGGCAAAGCCTGATAAAAACTCCGAGCTGCTCAAATAATGTTTCACTTCCACAAACTCGGTGTACATCAGCGGGACTAAAACCTGCCCGCCACCAAACACCAACAGTCCGTTGCGGTAAAAATTCTCGAACAAACGAATAGGCAAACTAAATGGCGAGGTTTGATTTACAACCGCTCCTAAGGCTGCAAATGCAAGCAATATCCCCACAAAATAAGCTACCTTATTAGGGTTTACATTGCTAAACAGACTTACCCGCAATTCGTTTTCTTGTGGTTGAGTTTCCATCGCCGATGAAATAATACCACCCAACAATATCAAAATAGGAAAAGCATAAGCGTTTTGTAAAATAAGCGTAGCTATAAGCGAGCCAATGGCGAGCATGGTACTTACTTTGGTATTTACAAATTTTACGGCAAAGGTATAGGTTGCATAAGCCACTATGCCTACCGCTATGGGCTGCACAAAACGCAATATTTGAACAAACTTGCTATGCGTAAGAAACATTTTATAGCTGATGGCAGCCATACACATAATAGTAGCTGATGGTAATACCCATATCAAAAAAGTGAGTATGGCTAATCGTAAACCACCCACCTTCCACGCTATACCTACTAAGGTTTGGGTTGATGAAGGCCCTGGTAATATTTGCGATAGCGCATTTAGTTCAACCAATTGTTGTTCGGTTATATACCCTCGTTTCTCTACAAACTCACGCAATAAGATAGCAATATGTGCTTGGGGGCCACCAAATGCACTAAATGTATAAATAAACGCATCGCGAAGAAATAAGAGTTGTCGTTTTTCCAATAGCTTACTTTTTAATAGTCATCATCAAAACCTGTAGCCTCGTTATAAACCGTTTGCAATTCTGATAAGGCATGGTTATCCCGCTTTTGTCGGGCAATTATCATACCTTTCTCATAAATAACAATCGCATCAGCCTTTCTGTTTAAAGCTTCGTACAATTTACCCAAATGATAGTAAGTACCCACATAATCAGGATGTTTCTCTACCAAAGTTTCGTAATACTGCAAGGCTTTAGCGGTATCATTCAATCGTAAATACTCTGTTGCTAAGGCATATTGCAAAAACTCATCGTTAGGTTCGTTCTTTAAAAACTCTAATAGCTTCTCTAATCTATTCATCTGCATTTTAAACTCTCTCTTTTTTAACTAAATTTGCAAAACCTATTTCGTGAATAGGATAAATATAATTGCCAATTTTAAACAAATATCCTGATGAAGATACTGGTATGTATAAGTAATGTTCCTGATACAACGACAAAAATAACTTTTACTGATAACAACACCCAATTTAATACCAATGGTGTGCAATTTATCTTAAATCCGTATGATGAGATTGCACTATCAAGAGCGATTGAATTGGCAGAAGGCGGAAAAGGTACTGTAACTGTTATTAATGTAGGCGAAGCTGCTACCGATGCTACCATACGCAAAGCGTTGGCAATAGGTGCTGATGATGCTGTGCGTGTAAACGCCCAACCGCATGATGCTTGGTTTGTAGCCAATCAAATAGCCAACTATGCCAAACAAAACGCTTTTGATTTGATATTAACAGGGCGCGAATCAATAGATTATAACGGCTCGAAAGTAGCTGGAATGATAGGCGAGCTTTTGGATATACCATCGGTTTCTATCATTAAAAAACTGGATATTGATGGCAATACCGCTACCGTAGAGCGTGAGATTGAAGGTGGCAAAGAGGTATTAACCATCTCTTTCCCATTTGTGGCTGGCACAGCCGAGGGCGTAGCCGAACCAAAAATACCAAATATGCGAGGCATCATGTCGGCTCGAACCAAACCATTAAACGTGATTGATGCCATTGAAGTACAAACACTTTCGGCAATAACTTCGTATGAAACCCCTGCTCCTCGCGGACAAGTAAAATTGGTTTCGGCTGACGAAAGCAGCAAATTAATCGGTTTATTACATACCGAAGCACGTGTTATATAAAGTTTATAGAGGTTTTACGATTTAGATAATAATATGTCAGTTTTAATATACGCAGAAAACGCCGAGGGTAAATTCAAAAAATCAATTTTTGAAGCAGTTTCGTACGCCAAGGCTATTGCCAACCAAACCAATACGCAACTTGTAGCCTTATCTATTGGCGATGTAAATAATGAACAATTGAGCTTGCTCGGGAAATATGGTGCTGATAAAGTGCTTCATGTTTCAAACGCTCAGTTAAAAAACTTTGTCAATCAGGCTTATGCTTCGGTAGTAGCTGAGGCAGCTAAAAAAGAAAGTGCGGATATTGTAGTATTGTCTAATTCGTTTTCGGGCAGAGGACTTGCGCCACGCATAGGTGCAAAACTACAAGCAGGCGTTGCCGATGGTGCAGTAGCATTACCCGAAATAGCAGGAGGTAAATTCGCCGTTAAAAAAACGGCCTTCTCGGGCAAAGCCTTTGCAACGGTTGAACTTACATCGGCAATAAAGGTAATTGCACTAATACCCAACTCTTATCAATTGGTAGAAGCCAGTGCTGCTGGTACAATTGAGGATTTTTCGGTTGAATGCAAAGCATCTGATTTTGGCACAATGATAAAAGAAATAGTGCGCTCTACGGATAAGGTATCATTACCTGATGCCGAAATTGTAGTATCGGGCGGACGTGGGTTGAAAGGTCCTGAAAACTGGGGAATGATTGAAGAATTGGCCAGTTTGCTTGGTGCAGCTACGGCTTGCTCAAAACCTGTTTCTGATGCCGATTGGCGACCGCATAGCGAGCACGTTGGGCAAACAGGTATAGCCGTAAGCCCCAATTTATATATTGCAATAGGTATATCGGGTGCAATACAACATTTGGCTGGCGTAAGCTCATCAAAAGTAATCGTAGTTATCAATAAAGACCCCGAAGCACCTTTCTTTAAAGTAGCTGATTATGGCATTGTAGGCGATGCTTTTGAGGTAGTTCCGCAGTTAATTGCAGCAGTAAAAGAGTATAAAGCTTCAGCATAAAATAGATTAGTGATGGGTAATAACATGAAAAAAATTGAGCTGGATATAGTAGGGCTATCGTATAGTCAAACGCAATCTGGTGCTTATGCTTTGGTGCTGGGCGAAGTGAATGGCAGGCGCAGGCTACCTATCATTATTGGTAGTTTTGAAGCACAAGCTATTGCTATCGAAATAGAGAAAATGACACCAAGTAGGCCGCTCACGCACGATTTGTTTAAGAATTTTGCTCAAGCCTACAACATCGTTATTCAAGAAGTTATTATCTACAACTTAGTTGATGGCATATTTTATGCTAAACTCATCTGCTCCGACGGTAAAAAAACAATTGAGATTGATGCCCGCACTTCTGATGCCATTGCTATGGCAGTAAGGTTTAATTGCACCATCAATACCTACGAATTTATTTTATCAACCGCTGGTATCGTAATTGAGGGTAACGACTTTGTTTACCTCGAGAATATGAGCGATGCTCCAGCCGAAGAAAAGGCAGCTACTACGCCTACAACAAGTGGTTATGGTGCATTAAGTACCGAGGAATTGAAAAACAAACTACAAGAAGCATTGATAGATGAGGCTTATGAAAAAGCAGCCAAAATTCGTGATGAGCTAAACAGGCGTAAATCTTCTTAATGCCATTCGTATATCTAAAAAATGATTTTATATATTTAAAAAGAATTATAACCCTGCTCAAAATAAATTTCAAAAAGGGTTATAATTTAAAATTTACATATAAATCTCCTAAAAACGAATGGAAAGATATACTGGCTTTATTGGTATCGTTTTAATATTTGGTATTGCACTTGCACTGTCGAACAATAGGAAAGCGATTAATTATCGTGTTATTCTATCCGGATTAGGTGTTCAATTATTTTTAGCCCTATTTATTCTAAAAACCAATATCGGTAAAGATGTATTTGGCTTTTTGGCAGCCATCGTTAAAAAAGTATTATCGTTTTCAGATTTAGGTGCCGAGTTTGTATTTGGGATAGTGGCCAATAAAGATGCTCAGCTTACAAAAATTATAGGGGCGCAGTATAGTTTTATATTCTTTTTTAGGGTAATCCCAACCATCATATTTGTAGCCGTGCTCATCAGTATCTTATATCACTTTGGTATTATGCAACGGGTGGTAAAGGGTTTTGCATGGGTGGTTTATAAAGTGATGGGCGTAAGTGGTGCCGAAGCCGTATCTAATGTAGGCAGTGCTTTTGTGGGGCAGGTAGAAGCGCAAATAATGATAAAACCTTATTTGAAAGGAATGACCATGTCTGAACTTTTGGCATCAATGACAGGCAGTATGGCTTGCATTGCGGGCGGGGTAATGGCTACTTATATTGCTTTAGGAGTACCTGCGGAGTATTTGTTAGCGGCAAGTATAATGGCAGCCCCAGGCGCGTTGGTTATATCAAAAATTGTATGGCCCGAGACAGAAGAATCGGAAACAAAAGGAAAAGTATTGCTTGAAGTAAAAAAAGCAGATGCCAATCTATTAGGAGCTATATCGCATGGTGCTAGTGATGGGTTAAAAATTGGGTTAAATGTAATAGCTATGCTTATTGGGTTTATAGCCATAATAGGTTTATTAGATTATGTATTAGGCAAAACTGGTTTCTTTTTGGCTACGCGCCTTAATTGCACGCTCGATTTTATCAATATCGATTTAAAAACATTAAGCTTGAAACAAATTTTAGGAGCTATATTTTCCATTTTTGCATGGGCTATGGGTGTACCTCATAAAGATATTCAAGTAGCAGGCTCATTGATGGGAACAAAAATGGTTTTAAACGAATTTGTAGCTTATCTTGATTTGGTAAAACTAAAAGGTGCTATGGATCCTAAAACACTACGAATTACTAGTTTTGCGCTGTGTGGCTTTGCTAATTTTGGCTCAATAGCTATACAAATTGGTGGTATAAGTGAACTTGCGCCTAACAGGCGTGCTGATTTGGCAAAATTGGGATTAAAAGCTTTAATTTGTGGCACACTTGCCTCTTACTTATCGGCCACTATAGCGGGTATATTAATGTAATTGTATGAAAAAACATTATCGCAAAGAAAATGATTGCCTCAACTGCGGCACTTTATTAGAAGGTAAATTTTGCCATCAATGCGGGCAAGAGAACCTTGAAATAAAAGAAAGCTTCGGTCACATGATTGTTCATGCCGTGAGTGATTATTTTCATTTCGATTATCAATTTTTCAACACCTTAAAACCGCTATTTTTTAAACCAGGATTTCTTACTAAAGAGTATATGCAAGGTAGGCGTGCACGATACCTGCATCCCGTAAAAATGTACATCTTTATAAGCATTGTTTACTTTTTACTATTATTTAAAAGCAATACCGAAATTGTAAAGGTAAACGAAACTCATAAGCAGCCAGCCAAAACTGAAAAAGTGGTTATTGATTCGGTAAAAAAAGAGATTGAGGATGACGATACCATCCCCGATTCGGTAAAAAAATCGTTAGTACAAAAAACTAAAATAATAGGTATTGAAAAGATAAAAGCAAATGGTTGGTTTCATCCACAAACTGCCGATACAAGTTATGAACAATATGAAGCCAATCAAAAAAAGCTAACAAAGGATAAGCAAGATGATTTCTTTACTAAATCATGGAACAAGAAAACATTAATTTACAATGCAAAATATGGCTCAGTAGCTCAAGAAATATTTGTTGAAGAAATAAAGCACAATATCCCAAAAATGATGTTTCTATTGCTTCCCTTACTAGCACTTATACTTAAAGTGGCATTTTGGCGAAACAAGAAATTTTATGTCGAGCATTTAATCTACACCTTCCACCTACATTGCTTTTTATTTCTAACGCTCACAATTTTGATGTTAATCAGCATCATTACATCATCGGGCTTAAATACTATCAACGAATTAATTATCACGTTCTCTACCCTATATATTATTTGGTATATCTATAAATCGTTAAAGGTAATTTATGAGCGACATTGGTTTAGAACAATAACCAAACTATTTGGGATAACTGTCATGTACTCGGTATCTATTATACTTTGTATGGCTATACTGTTTATAGCATCAATAGCCTTGTAAATCCAATTTAATGAATATTGCGCTATCTTTGCATTGATGCAAGCAAACCAATCGGCTTATAGCAACTTAATAAAAAGCGAAGCAAAAAAGCTTGGCTTTTTATTTTGTGGTATAGCCAAAGCTGATTTTTTAACAGAAGAAGCACCTCGATTGGAAGCATGGCTCAACAAGGGTATGCACGGCGAAATGAAATACATGGAAAATCATTTCGATAAGCGGCTCGACCCTCGCTTATTAGTGGATGGGGCAAAATCAGTAATATCATTGGGGCTAAATTATTATACCGATGAAAAACAAACAGATTTGCTTGCGCCTAAAATATCAAAATATGCTTATGGAGCTGATTATCATTCGGTAATAAAAGAAAAACTAAAACAACTACTTCATATTATCAACGAAAAAATAGGAGCTGTAGATGGGCGTGCCTTTGTCGATTCGGCACCAGTTTTGGATAAAGCATGGGCAAAGCAATCGGGCTTAGGTTGGATTGGTAAAAACGCCAATCTTATTAATACCAAAACAGGGTCATTCTTTTTTTTAGCCGAATTGATAGTAGATATTGCGCTTGAATATGATATACCTTCTACTACCGACCATTGCGGCACTTGCACTCGTTGTATTGATGCCTGCCCTACCCAAGCTATTGTAACCCCTTATGTGGTTGATGGCAGCAGGTGTATATCTTATTTAACTATCGAACTTAAAAACGAACTACCCCAAGAGTTTAAAGGCAAGATGGACAATTGGATGTTTGGATGTGATATTTGCCAAGATGTATGCCCATGGAATCGGTTTTCGGTAGTACATCAAGAGCAAGCATTTACCCCTCATCCCGAGCTTTTAGATATAAAAAAGCACGACTGGGAAGAAATCACAGCAGATGTATTTCAAAAAGTATTCAAAAATTCGGCTGTAAAGCGAACCAAGTTTTCGGGATTAAAACGAAATATCGCCTTTCTTAAAACTACCGATTAGCCATTTTTAAATTTATCCGCAAGCATTTTCAGCATATCCTCATTCACAGGGCGGGTTGGCTCGCTTTTCTTTTTAATTATTGGCTTAGCTGGTTGCCCCTCGTTATGCACAGGTTTTTGAAATTCTTTTTTAGGCTGATGGCTTTGCTTTTTGTCGGCGGGTTTATTATCAGTATGCGCTACTTTTTTGTTGTCAGTCTGCTGTTGCTCTACCAATTTAGCAGCTTTGCGTTCGGCTATTTTTTTAGCATTTACCCTATTATATATCTCGTTCAACTTGCATTTGGTATATAATGGAAAATCGCCCTGCATCATCCACGAGTAGTAGCTTGGCTCTATATTTAATATATCTTCAACCTTTTTACCTTTATGCTTACCAAAGTTAAACAACTCCTCCCTTTTATCGTTATAAACCATACGTCCTGCAAAATCAACAGGGCTGTTTAAATTAGTAAATTTGTGTAATGCCTCTACATCATTTACAATGGGTTTACTCCTGTTACCCTTTTTATCTTCAAATTCGGCATCGGCATACCTATCTATTTGAGCAAGTAAAACTTCTACGGTAGCACGGGTATCGGCTTCGGCCGAGTGTGCATTGATAATTTGTTTGTTGCAATAAAACTTGTACGCTGCCTTTAATGTACGTTGCTCCATTTGATGGAAAATATTTTGCACATCTACCGTATATCTACCATTCAAATCAAAAACAATACCTACCCGCAAGCACTCCTCAACCAGCATAGGGATATCAAACTTATTTGAATTGTAGCCAGCCAAATCACTTTCGGCTATAAAATCAATAATTTGAGGGGCTAATGTTTCAAACGTAGGCTCATCCTTAATATCATCATGATAGATGCCATGCACCAACGATGCTTCCAAAGGTATTTGCATTTCGGGGTTTACACGCCAAGTTTTTACCTCTTCGCTGCCATCAATATGCACCTTTATGATGGATATTTCAACAATTCTGTCAACTCCAACATTAACGCCAGTAGTTTCAAGATCAAAAAAAGCAAGTGGTCGCTTTAAGTTCAATTTCATTTTTGGTATTGATAGGTGCATAATGGGCAAATGTCATAAAAAGTTTTAGCAGATTAAATTTTTTCACGTTATTTAAATATATATTTTTAACATTAACTTTATAGCGTTTAAGCTTTATCCATAACAATGAAAAAATACTTCCTCTTTTTAAGCCTATTTCTTGCAACAACTAAAGTTTTCGCACAAGATTTCCCATACGGAAATGTTGACAACGATGCCCTTGCCATGACTAAATACGCCAAGGATACTTCGGCTCATGCGGTATATATTAACGAGCATGGGAAATCGAGAATAGCACGATATGATGATTACGGAATAAGGCTATACTATGAATATCATGCTAAAATAAAGTTTTTTGACACAAAAGAGTTTGAAAACAAGGGTACTATTGAGATACCTATATATAGTAGCGATGGTACTGTATATGAAGAAGCAAAAAACATAAAGGGAATTACATATTACATAGATGATAATGGGCTTACCCAAGCAGCAGAGCTCGACCCTAAAAAAATTGTGACTGTTAAAGATAGCAAGCATTGGAGTACTGTAAAGTTTGCTATGCCTGCTTTACGTAAAGGCTGTGTAATTGAATATAGTTATGAAACCATATCGCCTTACCTCTATCTTTTCCAATCATGGCATTTTCAGGATAATATACCCAAAATAAATTCGGAGTATGAGGTGCATATACCAGGCTTGTGGACATATAACGTAGTTTTAAATGGCTTTTTGAAACTAACCAAAAACAAAGCAGAGGTTGAAAAAGATTGTTTTTCGTTTGGTTCAGCAAAGGTTGATTGTTCAAATATTGTTTATGGTATAAATGATGTACCTGCCTTTGTTGAGGAAGATTATATGACATCGCCAAAAAATTACAAATCGGCAATCAGGTTTGAATTAAAAGAAGAAGTAAATCTTAATACGGGTTCTAAAACCCAATACACAAAAACTTGGAAAGACATAGATTACGAATTAAAAACAAATGAATATATTGGCAAAGAACTAAAACGAAGTAGCTTTTTAAAAGAGCGTATAGCTCCTATTATTGCTAACAAGACCGATAGTTTAGCTAAAGCAAATGCCATTTATGAATTTATAAAGAAGAACTTTAAATGGAATAACAACTATGGATACAGTAGCATAGATGGTATCAAAAAAGCTTTGGATACCCATAGTGGAAGTGCGGGTGATATTAACCTTACATTAGTAGCTGCTTTGAATGCAGGTGGGATACCAACAGAAGCTGTTTTACTTTCGACACGGGAGAATGGATTTATTAATAAACTATATCCTAATATAGGTAGCTTCAATTATGTGGTAGCTAAAGCTAATATAGGCGGTAAAAGCTATTTACTGGATGCTACCGACCCGCTCTTGCCCTTTGGAATACTACCTATAAGATGTTTAAACGACCAAGGGCGTGCGTTTAGTTTAGATAAGCCATCGTATTGGATAGATATGAATACCCAACAACGAGAAAGTGTGACGTATGTATTTGACCTTACTTTACAAAATGACGGTAAATTGACAGGAACTTATACCCGGTTTTCGGGTGGATATAGTGCGTACTTAAGAAGGCAAAAAATAAAGAAATTCAACTCGTTGGATGAATATGTTGAAAAATTTGGAGAAGAGTTGAATAAGACAAAAATTACTAAATACGAAATCGCAAACCTTGATACCCTCGAAAAACCTTTAGGCGAAACTTATACGATTGAAATAAAAGAATATGATGATATGAAAAACCATGGTCGTTTTTCGTTCAATCCCTATTTATTTAATCATATCACTACCAATCCATTTAAACTAAATGAGCGCGATTTTCCTGTAGATTGGGGTATGCCATCAATGGATAGATGTGTTCTTACCGTACACCTACCCTCGCAATTTGTATTAGAAAACCCACCTCAAACAGTAGCCTACGGATTGCCCAATAATGGAGGTAGATTTTTTACTAATTTCGAGCAAGGTGATAATCAATTTACGTTTTCGTATGGGCTTCAATTCAACAAATCAATATATAGCCCCGAAGAATATGGCTACTTAAAAGAGCTATACAATAAAATTATTTTAACCGAAAAAAACGAGCTCATTTTTAAAAGAAAGTAATGAGAGGAATATTATTTAGTTTTCTATTAACCATAGTCTGTGTTAAGGGAATTGCGCAAAACAATTATGCTTGTGATCTTATCGCCAAAGATTTGTTACCCTACGCAAGTGTAGTTGTAAGAAATGAAGAAGTAAACATCGAGATTAAAGACTTAGATAATGTAATTTATCACATTAAAAAAGTCGTTACTGTACTCAATAAAAATGGAGATACTAAAGCGGGGCTATCTATTTATTATGATAAAATAACGAGTGTAAAAACTATAAAAGGGTTTGTTTATGACGAGTTTGGCAAATCCATTCAAAAAATAGCTGAAAAAGATTTTGATGATTACGCAGTATCTGATGGGTTTTCGTTATTTAATGATGACAGAGTGAAGGTTTATAAAAAAGCTATTAACCAATACCCCTATACCATCGAGTTTGAGTACGAACTAAAAGCCAAACAATCGTTACATTTTCCATCATGGCAACCCAATGACGAAACTGGCTTGGCTGTAGAAAAAAGTGCTTATAGTTTTACTTGCCCAGTTGGGTATAACCTTAGATATAAAGAATTTAATATCCCATCAAAAATGGCAATGAGTGCCTCAAAAGATGGGCGACTTAAAATTTACAAATGGCAAGTTGAGCATATTAAAGCACTTAAAAACGAGCCCTTTACACCAATAAAAAACACTGCAGAAATTAAGCTAATGCTTGCTCCCGAAAAATTTGTTTATGAAACTTTTTCGGGTTCTTTTACCAATTGGCAGCAATTTGGCAAATGGATGTATGACGATTTGATAAAAGACAGAGAAGCTGTACCTACCGAAACAGCCAATTATATAAAACAAATAACCGATGGTATTACAGACCCTAAGTTGAAAGCCCAAAAAATATACGAGTATATGCAGCATAAAACCCATTACATCAGCGTGCAAGTGGGTATAGGTGGGTATAGACCTTTTCTTGCATCAGATGTGGACAAAGATGGTTATGGTGATTGCAAAGCACTGGTAAATTACACCAAATCGTTATTTAATGTAGTGGGCATCGAATCATATTATTGTGTGGTACACGCTGGAAGAGGCGAAAAAATAGGTATGGTTGATGATTTTGCCAGCATACAAGGCAATCATATTATACTATGTCTTCCGTTTAAAAATGATACCACTTGGTTGGAGTGTACCAATCAAAAAATGCCTTTTGGCTTTTTAGGCGATTTTACTGACGATCGCACCGTTTTGGCGTGTACGCCCGAAGGTGGCAAACTACTCCACACACCAAAATACACAGCAGATAATAATTTGGAAAAACGAAAAGCCAATTTCGTGATAAGTGCAACTGGCGAGTTAACTGGAGATATGGAAACCGTATTTAAAGGTACTGATTATGAAGATAGAGAAGGGTTAATTGCTGAAGCACAAGCCGACAGGATAAAAGAAGTACACCGATATTATCCCATAAATAACCTTGAAATTGAAAAGTTGGACTATAAGCAAGATAAAAGCATAAAGCCAACCACTACCGAATACATAAAACTATCGGCACATGAATATGCCGCTGTAACCGACGGTAAGCTATATTTTGCTATCAATTCGGTAAATCGTACCAATGCTTTACGGCAAATGCAAAACCGCATTAATCCTGTTTATATCAATCGTGGATATACTGAAGAAGACGAAATAACCTATACTTTGCCCAAAGGTTATCGCTTAGATTCGGAACCGCTTAATAAAACTATCAATAAAAACTTTGGCAGTTTTACAGTAATTATGACACTTAATGGCGATAAGCTTACTTATAAAAGGAAATTCCAATTAAAAGACGGCACTTATAGTAAAGAAACTTATGATGAGATGGTAGATTTTTACCAAACGGTAAATGATGCTGACTTATATAATGTAGCCTTAGTAAAAAACTAACTAAAAATAATAATACCGAGTATAATACCTACTATCATAATGATATAGAGTAATATTTCGGTATTAGCGAAACGTTTATACTTAGTCCAAAAATCGTAGCTTTCTTTTTCCTTGCTCATAGCATTGCAAATTTAAGTAAATAAGCAATTGATTGTTTATTTACCCGATGAAGAGGCATCTGTTTTTGTAACCGAACCACATCGCGAAAAATACTTATAAATGTAGGTATCGTGCAATTTGCCAATCATCACCCCTTTTGAAGTGCTTGCGTGCACATAGTAACCGTTTTGAAGATACACGCCTACATGACTAAATTTTTTACCATCGTAATCAAAAAACACTAAATCGCCTTCCTGTAATTCTTCTTCGTACTTGCGTTTAATTATAGCCACTTGCTGACTGGTTACCCTCGGCAAAGTAATACCATATACTTGTTGCTCTAATAGCAATGCCAATCCCGAGCAATCAATCCCCGATTTATCTAAGCCTCCAAATTTATAAGGCGTGCCTATCCATTCATCAATAAAAGCATATAACTTATTGTTTTGAATAGCCTCAGCCCGCACTCCCATTATGGTTGCATACTTTTCGGCGATGGTGGGCGGCAGGTTTGTATTATCAATAGCTATATCTCGCACCACCTTACGTTTGGAATGACAAGCCGAAAACAGAATAACAACAAAAAACAGAAATAGGTAATGCCGTTTAATCATACCCTAAAGATAAGATGATTAGCCCAAGCCCATGCGTGTAGTTTTTTAACTTTTCAACATAGCAATTGCTTAACCTTTAACTACTCGTTGTATTTCGTCTAACTTCATTAAGGCTTCAACTGGGGTTAAAGTATTTACATCGAGGTTGTTTAATGTATCTCGTATTTTTACCAATACTGGGTCGTCGATACTAAACATCTGCATCTGAACGGCTTGTTTTTGCACCTTTCTGATGCTTTCTTTGATATGCTCGCCGCCTGTACGCTCGTTTTCGAGTTTTTTTAATATCTCATTGGCACGTGCCAATACTTTTGATGGCATACCGGCAAGTTTGGCTACATGAATACCAAAACTATGCTCGCTACCCCCTGGTACTAATTTGCGGAGGAATATAATTTGATGCCCTACTTCTTTTACCGTTACGTTATAGTTTTTTACCCGAGGGTGCGAATTGCTCAACTCATTTAATTCGTGATAGTGTGTAGCAAATAAAGTTTTGGCTCTTGCCGTAGGATGATTGTGCAAATACTCGGCTATAGCCCAAGCAATAGAAATACCATCGTAGGTAGATGTTCCGCGACCAATCTCGTCTAACAATATCAAACTTCTATCCGATAAATTATTGAGAATGCTCGCCGTTTCGTTCATCTCCACCATAAAGGTTGATTCTCCCGATGATAAGTTATCTGATGCCCCTACCCTTGTAAATATTTTATCAACCAAACCTATGGAGGCAGCCTTTGCAGGAACAAAGCAACCCATTTGCGCCATCAATACAATTAAGCCTGTTTGTCGTAGCAATGCCGATTTACCAGCCATGTTGGGCCCTGTTATAATGATAATTTGCTGCGAATCGCTGTCTAAAAAAACATCGTTAGTAATATACTCCTCGCCAAGTGGCAAGTTTTTTTCTATTACTGGATGCCTGCCTCCTTTAATATCAATTATGCTACCCTCATTTATTTCGGGCTTTACATAATAGTTTTTGATAGCTATGGTAGCGAAGTTTAATAACACATCTAAACGTGCAACCAATTGTGCATTTAGTTGTATCGGTTTAATATACTCGGCAAGCGAATACAACAAATCGTTATACAATTGGGTTTCTAAGGCTAAAATTTTCTCCTCAGCACCTAATATTTGCTCTTCGTATTCTTTTAATTCGGGGGTAATGTATCGCTCGGCATTTACCAAAGTTTGCTTGCGTATCCAATCGGCAGGAACTTTATCACGATGCGCATGAGTAACTTCTAAATAATAGCCAAACACATTATTGAAAGCTACTTTGAGCGATGGAATACCCGTTTGCTCGGCTTCGCGCTTTTGTATCTCTAGCAGATAACCCTTACCACCAAAAGCAATTTTCCGCAACCTATCCAATTCCTCATTTATGCCCGAGTTCATTACCGAACCTTTTACAAGCATCACAGGAGGCTCTGGATTTAGCTCACGTTCAATCTTTTCGCTCATCATGGCGCAAGGGTTCAGCTGCTCGGCAATCGCTTTTAATGGGTTATTATTTGTTTCTTCGCATTGCTTTTTTATTACCTCAATAGCTTTTAATGCCTTTTTAAGTTGACATACTTCACGAGGATTAGCTTTTTGAAGTCCTATTTTAGAAATCAATCGTTCTAAATCGCCAATCTGGCGGATATATTGTTTCAGCTCTTCACGTAGTTCCTCATGCTCAATCAAATATTCCACTACGCCTAAACGGTCTTTTATCGGCTTAATCTCTTTCAAGGGCATTACTATCCACCTACGCAATAACCTTGCACCCATTGGCGAGCAGGTTTGATCTAACACCTCTACCAAAGTATGCGCATTCTCATTAGCCGAGCCTATCAATTCTAAATTTCGCACACTATACCTATCCAACCACAAATATCTATCTTCTTCTATCCTGCTTATTGCTGATATATGTTGCAGGTTGCGATGCTCAGTTTCATTAAGGTAATGCAAGGCTACTCCCGCCGCTACAATGCCCAAATTGAGTTTATCAATACCAAAACCTTTTAATGATTTTACTCCAAAATGTTTTAGTAAGGTTTCTTGCGCATAATCGCTGGTATAAGGCCATTCATCAAGTGTATAAATATAAAACCTATCGCCGTAAGTATCTTTAAATTCTTTTTGTCTGCTTTTAGGGAAAATAACCTCACTCGGGTTAAAGCTTTGTAGCAATTTATCAATATATGCGCTGCTACCTTGTGCAGTATGAAATTCGCCTGTTGAAATATCAATTAATGCTATGCCTATGCTATTTTTCTCAAAATACAGCGAGGCGAGGTAATTATTATTTTTTTGTTGGAGGATATTATCACTAATAGCCACTCCTGGTGTAACCAACTCGGTTACGCCACGGCGTACAATGGTTTTGGTAGCTTTCGGGTCTTCCAACTGATCGCATATTGCCACACGTTGCCCTGCTCTTACCAATTTGGGTAGATAGGTATCTAATGAGTGATGAGGAAAGCCCGCCAACTCGATATGCGTAGCTGCACCATTTGCCCGCCGAGTAAGTACAATACCCAATATACCAGCAGCCTTTACGGCATCTTCGCCAAATGTTTCATAAAAATCGCCTACCCGAAACAGCAACAACGCACCAGGATATTTACCCTTTATCTGGTTGTATTGTTGCATTAATGGCGTTTCCTTACCTGTATTTTTTGCCAATAGTATTTGTATTTATCAACTGGTAAAGTTAAACGCTTACTGGGTTTTTAATATCGTTGTTGAAAAAAGTTTCTTTGTGGATTATTCTATTTGATTTCTCATCTCTCCAACTTTTAAATTCATACATTTACGTTTATAAAAATCAAACCAGCATGAAAAAATCTTTTGCCCTATTAATAACGCTAATGATGAGTAGTCATCTATTTGCTCAACAGCATAATACTTTAAGCGCAAAAGAGCAGAAACAAGGTTGGCACTTGCTGTTTGATGGTAAAAGTACTGAGGGCTGGCACAACTATTTAAAGCCATCGGCAGGTGCAGCGTGGAGTGCAAAAGATGGTGTTTTACAACTCGACCCTACCATTAATGATGGCAGAGGCGATGTAGTATGTGCTAATGAGTATCAAAATTTTGAATTAGCTATTGATTGGAACATTGCCGAAGGCGGTAATAGTGGCATTATGTTTTTGGTGCACGAAGATGCTGCTTTTGAAAACACTTACATAACTGGTCCCGAATATCAATTACTTGATGATAAAAAAGCCGAAGATAATAAAGCAGCTAACCATTTAGCATCATCATTGTATGATATTATTGCACCTACTAAAGCGGTTGAAAAACCTGCTGGCGAGTGGAATCACACCGTAATACGCTTGCATAATGGCGAGCTTACTTTTTGGCTCAATGGTGTGCAAACAGTTAAAACACATTTATGGGATGCTAACTGGACTGCATTAGTAGCAAAAAGCAAATTTAAAGATTGGAAAGGCTTTGCTATGTTCCATAAAGGGCATATATCGTTGCAAGACCATGGCTATCATATCTCGTTCCGAAACATTAAAATTCGTGAACTAAAGTAACATTAATACAACAATAGCTTTTATATATACGTACAAAGCGGCAAACATTCACCTTTCAAATTTTTGATAGGCGATAAATTATTATCTGCTTGAAAAAAATTGTATTTATATTATTTGTAATCGTAATTGTAGCCAGTAGCTGCAAAAAGGATGCTAACGTTGTAATTACTGCTGTCGATGTTGCCAATACCAATACACAATTAAAAGGAAGCTGGGTATTTCCTATTAAAATACTCACGGTAGTTGATAGCAATGGCAAAGCATTGCGCCCAAGTCAGAATTTAGCTGCATCGGCATTTAATTTTGATGGCGTTTCTAAAGTGGATATCCGCCCCGACCCTATTACCATATTACATGGCACTTATACACTAACTACAAAAAACGGTGGCTTTTATATCAATATCGTTTATCCCGATAAGACCAATGTAAACTACAAAATAATTTCGTTGAGCGAGCAAAGCATTACCTTAGCATCAACCGAAAGCACACTTTATCACAATGGGCATCAAATTGTACCTGCATTAGCTGTAACCAGTACTACATTACAAAGGCGCAGTGCGGCCGATGCTACTGGTAATTTGGTACGTGTGGTGGTTCGCAACGATTCTGTCTTTAACGTAAAAGTTTATATAAAAACCTATTTAACAGGAAAAACTGCCTTAGCCGACTCTGTATCGAAAATAAGCAAGAGTTACAATTTTGCTTTCGCAGCTAAACCTAATGACCAATTTAAAGTAGATGTAATAGGCAATTTTTTAAAAACAGCCATCAACGCCTATATTGATGGTTTGCCTATACAAGGCGATGTTTTAAACGTATCATCAAACGAAGTGGTAACTTATCCTACATGGACGGTAGTGTACCCCACTACACACTAATTTTTTTTGACATAAATTTTCTTTATAAATAACGTAACTACTTAAGTGTTATCTACGTAAAAAGGGAATGATAGGCTAAAAAATCATTAATCAAAACCGTTTTACAAACTTAATTTTTAATGTTATGAACTATTTTTACTTGTTTTTGGTAGTAGGTGTAGTTATCGTTTTTTTGATTATTCAGTACGATAAACAAAATAAGAAAAAAGTAAACGACATATTGAGAGCAAACAAAAATGTGCCACCTCTATTCATGCTTCGCTCTGCCGAGTTAAAAGTAAATGCGATACGTGCAGCACTAAATACCCCAGGCTATTCAACCGAAGAGCTTGAAAAATCGAAACAAGAAATAGCTATACAATTAGATAAAATAATAGATAGTTATAAAAATAGAGAGATACCATTGGCTTCCTATTATACCAAATTAGGCTCTTTGCTTATCAGTGTAAACAAATTAAAAACTACTATCCCAGCATACTCAGTATCAGCATAACCAACTTTTGATTGCCGATTTAAGCTAAAAACACAATAGCTTATTAAAATCGCGATTATCAGGATTCGCAATTTCAGTTTCTTTCGTTAATATTGCAAGAAAAGCAATATATGTCTGACGATGCCTTAGTAAAACGCCTAAAAGTAATAGTAAAAGAACATGGCGGGCAACTTGCCTTAGCCAACGCTATTGGTGTCGATCAAGGTTTTATCAGTAAAGTGATAAATAAAAAACAAGAGGTAAGCTATTACCTTATCCGCAAGCTTTGCTTCCAACTCAAATACTCTCCCGAATGGCTTATTATAGGTACTGGTGATAAAAAAATAAACAAAGCCGACTCTGCCAAACTTATTACCGAAATTCAAATGCTACGTACCGAAGTTGATATTTTGCACGCCCGTATGCGTGTATATGAACTGCAATTGAATGAATTGAAAGGTAACAACAATCAAAAAATTGCTGGTTAGTTTATATAACTATCTGTTATTTTAATTTTCAAAATACTAATAATCAATATCTTAAAACAGATTTTATTTATTATTTTGATTTCCGAAACTACTCTTTATATTTGCAATACTTCATCTATAGCATTACTATACAAAATGAACGGGTTAAACATACATCATCTGCATCTGCATCATCGCCACCATATGGCGACAAGATAATGTTTGTTTCTACGAGAAATATCACCCCAGTTTATTTATTACAATATAGTACCCTTAAAATTAATTTGTGAAAACACTTAAAATTGCCATCCAAAAATCTGGAAGGCTCAACGAAAAATCAGTAGAATTACTAAAAAATTGTGGCTTAAGCTTTGATAATTATAAAAGCTCGCTTATCTCATCAGTATCTAACTTCCCACTCGAAATACTTTTCTTGCGCGATGATGATATACCCGAATATGTGCAAGATGGCATTGCCGATTTGGGTATTGTAGGCGAAAACGTGATACAAGAAACCGAAGTAAGAGTAAGTTATCTGCAAAAACTGGGTTTTGGAAAATGCTCATTAAAAATAGCTGTCCCAAACAACAACAGCATCAACGAGCTTAGTGAGCTTAATGGTAAAGCAATAGCTACCACCTATCCTGTTATTTTAGGCAAATTTTTAAAACGATGGAATATTAAAGCCGATATACGTACCATTTCGGGCTCTGTCGAAATATCACCAGGTTTGGGTTTAAGTGACGCCATTTGCGATTTGGTATCAACAGGGGGCACGCTTAAAAGCAATGGATTAGTTCCATTTGCTGATGTCATGTCGTCTGAAGCCGTGTTAATTGGTCGTCCAGGTAGCGAAAACGAAGATTTAGTTAAAGAGCTTATCCAACGTGTACAATCCGTTTTACGTGCAAAAGAGACCAAATATGTAGTACTCAACACGCTCCAAAAAAACTTAAAATCGATAATCGATTTACTACCGGGTGTTAAAAGCCCATCAGTAGTGCCGCTTGCAGAAGAAGGTTGGGTGGCTGTGCACACAGTAATACCCGAGCGCGATTTTTGGGACAGAATAAGTTTATTAAAGCAAGCTGGCGCACAAGGCATTGTGGTAATGCCAATTGAGAAAATAATTTTATAATCAATCGGTTTGTGCAGATGAAAACTTACAAATATTCCGATTTAAGCAAAACCAATATTCAACAACTCATTCAGCGTAAT
Source organism: uncultured Mucilaginibacter sp. (assembly GCA_963422535.1). Classification (GTDB taxonomy): domain Bacteria; phylum Bacteroidota; class Bacteroidia; order Sphingobacteriales; family Sphingobacteriaceae; genus Mucilaginibacter. The sequence continues at coordinate 2,781,356 of OY730227.1, read as the reverse complement.
ACAGACTCGTCTGACGAAATTCGCGCCGTAGTAGAAGGTATCATCAGCTATGTTCGCAAACAGGGTGATATTGCTTTGCTTGAGTATGCAGCACAGTTTGATAAGGTTGATTTAAAAAAACTAAGTGTAGATAAAGCCGAAATAGCCGAATTGGCTGCTGCTGTTTCGCCCGAACAAAAAAAGGCTTTAGATGTTGCCTATAATAATATTCGTAAATTTCACGAAAGCCAATTACATACCGAAGCAAAGGTAGAAACCATGCAAGGTGTAACTTGCTGGCGCGAAGCACGCCCTATTGAAAAAGTAGGTTTGTATATACCGGGCGGTACGGCTGTTTTGCCAAGCACATTTTTAATGCTCGGCATACCCGCACGCATTGCGGGTTGTACCGAAATTGTGGTATGCTCGCCACCGCAAAAAGATGGCAAAATAAATGCCTTTATAGCCTATGTAGCCCAATTGTTAGGTATCGATAAAATATACTTAACAGGCGGTGCACAAGCTATTGCAGCTATGACGTATGGCACCGAAAGCATCCCGAAGGTGGATAAAATTTTCGGGCCGGGTAATCAGTATGTTACCAAAGCAAAAACCATTATACAATCAACCACCAATACCGCAATTGATATGCCTGCAGGGCCATCAGAAGTATTGATAATTGCTGATGATACTGCTATTCCCGAGTATGTGGCGGCTGATTTATTAGCACAGGCCGAGCATGGTATTGATAGTCAATCTATCTTAGTAAGCACATCGACAGAGCTTATAGAAAAAACTATTGCCGAGTTGAATAAGCAATTACCCGCCTTGCCTCGTGCTGTGATTGCCGAAAAAGCAATGGCAAATTCGTATAGTATTTTGGTTAATAATTTGGATGAGGCGATGCAGTTTAGCAATGTGTATGCCCCCGAGCATTTGATATTGGCAACAGAAAAATGGCAACAAATAACCAATCAGATTATAAATGCTGGCTCGGTATTTTTAGGTAATCTTACGCCCGAAAGTGCTGGCGATTATGCTTCGGGAACAAACCATACGTTGCCTACAAGTGCTTTTGCGCGAGCCTACTCGGGTGTTTCGGTTGATTCTTTTATCAAAAAGATAACCTTTCAGCATATTACCGATACAGGTTTAAAAAATATAGGCACAACAGTTGAAACTTTAGCCGAATTGGAAGGCTTGCAAGCGCATAAAAACGCAGTAAGTGTAAGAATGAAAAATTAATCATCAATATGAAAAAAGCATTCTGCATACTCCTTTTACCATTTTTGATTGCTTGTATGAACAATACAAAACCAATTAAATGTGATATAACCAGCATAAAATCTAATATCAATAAAAGCATTAAACACATTATTATTACACCATACGAACTAATTGATGGCTATACGGTAATTGATACTGGATTTTTGGATGCTGTTGAGAATGTAGGTAAATATGCCGTTATTCAAAAAAACGGAAAGCTAATTGATACTATCGACAAAGGTTTTGGAATGCAAAAAATTCATAATAATCTTTTTTTATATCTTACAATAACCGACACTGCCCCTCTTGATAAGAATACGCTACAAAAAACTGGATATATGAATGGCATTAGTGGTTCTTTTGGTAGATATATACTGATAGCTAAAGAAAAAAAACAACACATAGCTAAATTAGCGACTGATTTTAATGATGGCTTTTCTTCGCCTCAAGTAATTAATGGCAAAGTCTATTTCTGGCAAATCAAAAAGCAAAAATCATCTGAATTAAATAAAATACTGGCGGCAGAATACGACCCTATAAATAACAAAACGAAAAATTATTATTTGTTTAATGATGATATAAGTAGTGATGATAGGGGCTATTTCCCGATTCCTTATTTAAAAAATGATACGATTTATTTTAATATGAGAAATAATAGAATAACAAAATTTTCAAAAACATTTAAGGCTTATAATTAGTCATGTTTAATATCAATTATATACTTCGCGAAAATATAAAGAAACTAACGCCCTATTCATCGGCACGCGATGAGTTTCAGGGAGAGGCTAGCGTGTATTTAGATGCCAATGAGAATGCTTTTGGCTCGCCATTAAATCAGCAATTTAATCGCTACCCCGACCCACTACAATATGCGGTAAAAAAACGGTTGACCGAGATTAAAGGTGTACCACCTCGGAATATATTTTTGGGCAATGGTAGCGACGAAGCTATTGATATTTTGTTCAGAAGCTTTTGTAACCCTGGTATTGATAATGTGATATTGGTACCACCTACCTATGGTATGTATGAGGTATCGGCAAATATCAACGATATTAAAACAAAAAAAATACCGCTAACTGCCGATTATCAACTCCACATGGAAGGCATCGCCGAAGCGATTGATGAGCATACCAAACTGATATTTATATGCTCGCCCAATAACCCGACGGGCAACTCCATCAACAGAGATGATATTGAAACCCTATTGGCAAATTTTAATGGCTTGGTAGTGGTTGATGAGGCTTATATCAACTTCAGCAGGCAAAAAACTTTTATTCAAGAATTGACCGAATATGCCAATTTGGTGGTATTACAAACGCTATCAAAAGCATGGGGCTTGGCTGGTTTGCGTGTGGGGATGGCATTTGCAAGCGAAGAGATTATTGAAGTGATGAATAAGGTAAAACCACCTTATAACATCAACGAATCGTCGCAGCAATTGGCATTGCAAGCATTGCAAAATATTGAGCAGATAAATGACTGGATTAAAGAAACTTTGGCACAACGTGATAAACTTGTACTTGAATTAAAAAACTATGATTTCGTGCTGGATATTTATCCATCTGATGCTAATTTTATCCTAGTAAAAACTACCAACCCGAAAGGTATTTATAATTTTTTGGTTGAGCATGGCATCATCGTACGCGACCGCTCAAAAATTGATTTATGCGAAGGTTGCTTACGTATTACAGTAGGTACACCCGATGAAAATAATACATTGTTAAAAACACTAAAAAACTTTAAATAACCATGCTCAAAAAAGTATTGTTTATTGATCGCGATGGCACATTGATATCAGAACCCGTTGACGAGCAAATTGATTCGTTTGCCAAATTGGAATTTTACCCAGGTGCGATAATTTGGTTATCAAAAATTGCAAAGGAGCTCGATTTTGAATTGGTGATGATAACCAATCAAGATGGACTAGGTACAACATCCTTTCCCGAAGATACTTTTTGGCCAGTACAAAACTTAGTTGTAAAAACCTACGAAAATGAGGGTGTTAAGTTTTCAAATTTTTGTATCGACCGTACTTTTGCTAAAGACAACGCCCCTACCCGCAAACCAGGTACGGCTATGCTCGCCCAATATTTTGATGCCGAAAAGTATGATTTGAAAAACTCTTATACCATCGGCGACCGTAAGAATGATATCCTATTAGCCAAAAACTTAGGTGCTAAAGCTATTTGGATTAACAATAATAGCAACTTAGGTGGTGCCGAGTTTACACAGCAGCAGCACGACGACTTGCACGATACTATTGCCTTAGAAACTACCGATTGGCAAAAAATATACGAGTTTTTGAAACTTGGCGAACGTGTGGTAGCACATCGCCGAACTACCAAAGAAACCGACATCCGCATAAAAATTAATTTGGATGGAAAAGGCGATGCCAAAGTATCAACAGGCTTACACTTTTTTGACCATATGCTCGACCAAATAGCCCGACATGGTAATATCGACTTAGAAATTGAAGCCAAAGGCGATTTACATATCGACGAGCATCATACCATCGAAGATACAGGTATTGCCTTGGGCGAAGTATTTGCAACTGCATTGGGCAACAAAAGAGGAATTGAGCGTTATGGTTTTTGCTTACCTATGGACGATTGCTTGGCGCAAGTTGCTATTGATTTTGGTGGCAGAAACTGGATAGTGTGGGATGCTGATTTTAAACGTGAGAAAATTGGCGAGATGCCTACCGAGATGTTTTATCATTTTTTCAAATCGTTTTCGGATGCTGCCAAATGCAATTTGAATATCAAAGCCGAAGGGCAAAACGAGCATCATAAGATAGAAGCTATTTTTAAAGCATTTGCAAAGGCAATAAAAATGGCTGTAAAGCGTGATATAAATAACATGGTTTTACCATCTACAAAAGGTGTTCTGTAATTTTTTGAGTGAACAATAATGCTTAAATGAAATGATAGGTATAATTAGATACGGTGCTGGCAATATTTTTTCGCTTACTGCTGCTTTAAATCGCTTGGGCATTGCCTATGGCATGGTGCATACCGAGGCTGATTTTGACCAGTTCGACCGTTATATTATCCCTGGTGTAGGGCATGCTGGGGCGGCAATGAACAAATTGGAGCAAACTGGATTAGTAGCCAAAATAAAAGCCCTAAAAAAGCCTACTTTGGGTATATGTGTGGGTATGCAATTGCTCACCGCACATTCTGAAGAAGGGGATGCCAATTTGCTCAATATCTTCCCCATAAAAACCTTAAAATTTGCTGATAATGCTACCTATAAAGTGCCTCATACAGGCTGGAACAACGTAAATATTGAAAAGGATAATGCACTTTTTGAAAATATTCCGTCAGGTTCACACTTTTACTTTGTACATTCATACTTTATTGAGTTTAACGAAGTATATACTTTAGCATCAACAGATTATATTACTAAATTTTCGGCATCTATTTGGCGAGATAATTTTTACGGCGTGCAGTTTCATCCCGAAAAATCAGGCAAATATGGCGAGCTATTATTAACTAACTTTTCAAATATATAAACGATATGTACATTATTCCGGCAATAGATATTTTGAATAAAAAAGTAGTGCGATTACGCGAGGGCGATTACGAACAAGTAACCCAATACGATGTTACACTTGAAGAAATGATTGAGAAATATCAATCAAATGGTACTGATTTTATTCATGTGATTGATTTGAATGGTGCAAAAAACGATTTTAGCAATCAAGCGTATCTTTTTGATGTCATCCGAAAAACCGACATGAAAGTACAATATGGTGGTGGCATACGCAGCATCGAAAAAGTAAAGGAGCTGATTGATTCGGGCGTGCATCGTGTTATAGTAGGCACCCAGGCTATTACCAACCCTAGTTTCTTGAAGGATTTGAGTAAAGAGATTTGCGGCAAAGACAAATGCTCTGACCAAGTAGTGGTGGCAATAGATGTGCTTGATGAGGTAATAAAATATTCGGGATGGATGGAAAGTTCGCCCATCAAATTGATGGATTATGTTGATAAATGCTTGCAATTAGGATTTTTCCGTTTTTTATGTACCGATATTAATAAAGATGGCAAATTGGGTGGTGCAGGGGTTGAGTTGTATCAAAAACTGCTTGACCATTCGCCGTTTATCAAACTAATTGCATCGGGTGGTGTAAGTTCAATGGATGATATTAACGAACTAAGTAAAATAAAAGTAGAGGCCTGTGTGGTAGGTAAAGCCATTTACGAAGGGCGTATCAGTATCGAAGAAATAAAAAACTGGAATTTAAAGTCATTAATATCAATATAAAAGCACATTCATTACACCCAAATGTAGTGAGATGATAATAAAACTATGCTTGCCAAACGGATAATTCCCTGTCTTGATGTAAAAGATGGTCGTACTGTAAAGGGTATCAATTTTGTTGATTTACGTGATGCTGGCGACCCTGTTGAACTGGCGTGGAACTACTCGGCGCAAGGTGCAGATGAGTTGGTTTTTTTGGATATTACAGCCACACACGAGCGCAGAAAGACAATGGTGAAGCTGGTAAAAGCGGTAGCAAGGCAAATCAACATCCCGTTTACCATAGGTGGTGGTATTAACGAAGTAGCTGATGCTGATGCGCTTTTAAATGCTGGTGCCGATAAAATTTCTATCAATTCGGCGGCGGTGCGCAATCCTGATTTGATTGATGAATTGGCAAAAACATTTGGGGCTCAGTTTGTAGTAATAGCCGTAGATACCAAATTAGTAGATGGCAAAAACTTAGTGCACTTAAACGGTGGGCGCATAGCTACCGAAAAGGAAACTTTTGATTGGATATTGGAAGCCGAAAAGCGTGGAGCGGGCGAGATATTACTCACCTCTATGAATCATGATGGCACTAAGGGCGGCTTTGATAACGATTTATTAAAGATAATAAATGATGCCGTTCATATTCCGGTTATCGCATCGGGTGGAGCAGGCACTATACAGCATTTTGTGGATGTGTTTCAGCAAACCAATGTTGATGCCGCATTAGCCGCATCGGTATTTCATTATGGCGAAATACTCATCCCCGATTTAAAAGCCGTTTTAAAGCAAAATAACATCGAAGTAAGAGAATTATAAATAAGCGTTGTTACTGATTTATAGCAACAGCGAAAAGAAAAATAAAATGAATATCGATTTTAATAAAAGCGACGGACTAGTTCCGGTAATTATACAGGATGAGCAAACTTTAGAAGTGTTGATGTTGGGGTATATGAATAAGGAAGCTTATGACAAAACCGTGCAGGAAAACATTGTAACTTTCTTTTCGCGTTCAAAAAACAGATTGTGGACTAAAGGCGAAACCAGCAATAATTTTCTGCATGTAAAAAGCATACAGTTAGATTGTGATAACGATACGCTATTGATTAAAGTAAAAGCCGATGGCCCTACTTGCCATACAGGTTCTCGCAATTGCTTTAATGCTACTTACAATCAAAACTTTATCTTACAGCTTGAGCAAATTATTAATGACAGATACGAGTATCCACAAGAAAGCTCGTATGTAAATAAATTGCGCAGCAAAGGCTTAAATAAAATTGCTCAAAAAGTAGGCGAAGAAGCAGTTGAAACGGTGATTGCGGCATTGGCACAATCAGAAAATGAGTTGATTGACGAGGCTTCTGATTTGGTTTTCCATCTCTTAGTTTTGCTTCGCGAAAAAGGATTAAGCCTCGAAACCATTGCTAAAAATTTAGAACAAAGGCACAAATAACCCACGCAATTAATGGTTTCGGTTGAAACCTATCAGTAACAAACTACATGATTAAAGTAGAAAAAACAGCAGACCTTACTGGACATGGTAACCCTATATTTACCTTAGAGCTTTCGCAGAAACCAGGCATCCTGTTTACTGGCGGAAACGATAAAGGCTTGGTAGAGTGGAGTTTAAAAAACAATGCTTTTATTAAAGTAATGTTTCCTGTTTCGGCATCTATTTATGCTATTCATTGTCCTGTTGGTTATCCGCTGCTGTTTGCTGGTTTACGCAATGGCGATGTATTGGTGTTCGATTTTATAGCCCAAAAAGTTATCAAGATATTAAAAACGCATCAAGCTCCTGTATTTGACATCAAATCCATCAACCGAAAAAAAGAACTCTTAGTAGCATCAGAAGATGGCACGGCATCGGTATGGAATATAGATACGCTTGAGCAAGTATATACCATCAATGTTTCGACTGATACCATTAGAAGTATCAGTATATCAGCAAACGAAAATCAAGTAGCATTTGGCTGTCGCGATAATTCAATCAGTATATATAATCTTGATGATTTTACACTGGTTAAAACACTTCATGGGCATACTATGTCGGTTTTTACGGTGCAGTATGCACCCAATAACGAATACATTATATCAGGCTCAAGAGATGCGCAATTGAAAGTTTGGGATAGCCTATCATTCGAGTTGATACACAGTATCCCTGCACATTTGTTTGCTATCAATCATATTGCTTTTCATCCCACACTACCCTATTTTGCCACGGCAAGCATGGATAAAACCATTAAGATTTGGGGGAGCAACGACTTTAAATTATACAAAACCATTAGTCGCGAAAAGGGTTATGCCTGTCACCGATTGTCTATTAATAAATTAGCATGGAATGGCAATCAACTTATTTCGGTAAGCGATGATAAAAGCATTATTTTGTGGGATGTTCAGTTTGAATAAACTAAGAGAGATACTAAACCTTTACAGTTTTCCACCTACCTCGTTTAAATAAATACAAACTCAGTACAGCCGCCAAACATTGCGAAATAACAATGGCTATAAATATGCCTAATGGTGCTTTAAATACATATTGACTTAAAAACCAAGCCAATGGAATTTGGATTAACCAAAAGCAAATCAAATTGACCATCGTTGGGGTGCGTGTATCGCCTGCACCATTAAACGCATTAAGCATTACCATACCCACACCAAAAAACACATAGCCTATACTTATCGTTCGCAATGCCTCGTGAGCGTATTGGCGAGCGAGTATATCCGTATTCATAAAGTTAATAACTGCACCACCAAACACATAAACAAAGCAGGTAACCACTATCATATAAATCACATTATAGCCTGTGGTAGCCCATACGCTTTGGCTTGCTCTTTCGGGTTTACCTGCACCCAAATTTTGCCCTGTGAGGGTTGCAGCGGCATTGCTCAACCCCCAAGCGGGTAGTAAAAAGAATATCAATAAACGTATGGCTACTTGGTAACCAGCCATAGCCGCCTCGTGAAAGCCAGCCATCAAGCGCGCCATAAATATCCAACTTGCCGAACTCACCAAAAACTGCACTGTTCCTGTGCTAGCTATTTTTGAAATTTGTTTTAACAATTCGGGATGCGGTCGCAATTGCTTTAATTCAAAATGAAGCAATCCTCTACGAATAAATAAGCGATACAATTGATATAAAACGCCTATCCCCCTGCCAGTGGTTGTGGCAATAGCAGCACCTTTAAGCCCTAATGCTGGTATTGGACCGAAACCATATATCAATACCGGACACAATATAATGTTACAAATATTGGCTATCCACAAGCTACGCATGGCTATACTGGCATCGCCTGCCCCTCTAAATATTCCGTTAATGATAAACAACAGCATGATGACGATATTACCCCCGAACATAATGCGAGTATAATACACGTTTTCGGCTATCATCTTCTCGCTACCACCCATCAAACGCAGTATCGACGGGGCGGAGAATACGCCTACTATGGCTATAATTATCGACAAAAAAACCGCAAACAGGATAGTTTGTAGTCCTACGTGTGCCGCTTCGGTTAGGTTTTTCTCGCCTACCCTTCTCGCTACTAATGCAGTAGCAGCTATGGTAATACCAATAGCTATTGAGTAAACTAAGGTTAATACCGACTCCGTCAGCCCTACTGTTGCAACAGCTTGATTGCCTAATCGACCTACAAAAAATATATCCACAACCGCAAAAACCGACTCCATAATCATCTCCATAATCATGGGTACAGCCAATAAAAATACCGCCTTGCGGATACTTCCTTCGGTAAAATTATGCTCGCTGCCTGCTATTGCTTGCCGAAAAAGAACACCAAACTGTTTTATTTTACTCAACATAAAAGTTTTTTAATACGCGTCGTAAAAATAAAAATTTATGAAATAGTTTGGGGTAACATTTCGGTTATAATCTTGATGTTGTGTTTTATTATCAGGATGTTTTATGGGAAAGGTAAAGACAAGAAAAAACCCTGTTTGCTAATGAAACAGGGTTTTGTGATTGGGTAAAGAACGTATCTGTTATTAATCTTACCTATAACAAATCACACACTTCTACGCCAAAAGCTACCAAAGGTTATCAATAATTTTCCACAAACGATTATTTATTAACAAATGGTCAACATCTGATTTTCTGAAAAACAATTCACACGCATTAAATATTTATATAACTTTGCCGCATCAAAAAACAATAAGTCAGTTTTTGATAAGGTATATGCTCAAACAATGTACAGCGTGGTTATTAATTGTATCGATGTTATCGGTAAATTTCTCTCGCTCATTTGTTTATGCTGGTTTCAAAATTAATCAAAACTATATAGCTTCAAAACTTTGCGAAAATAGGAACAAACCGTGGCTTCACTGTAACGGGAAATGTTACTTAATGAAGAAAATAAAACAAGCCGAGGAAAAGCAAAATAGTACCGAAAGAGAAAATCAGAAAAATCTTTTTCAAGAAGCCTATTGCAATACTACTACCAAAGTAAAATTCTATACCCATTTACTGCATACTATTGCTATCCCCAACCATCGCATTATACTTCCAAGTGGGTATAGTGCAGTATTTCACCCTCCACAAATAGGATAAGTATTTTTTTAATGTACATCGTATCTGATTGGTAAAGTCAATACTGATGTAGTATCCCATTTTATCAAAACTCGAACCGAGATGATAATGCTGGATATTCAATTAATAATTATACTAAAATAGTATTCAAATCATTGTGCTTTTGAGTACTTACACCTTCTACAAAATGAACACTTATAAAAAAATAATATTCTTTTTTTGTGGTATTTTATTTACTACACATTTTGCCATAGCGCAACATATTTATAAAGGGATAGTGGTGGATAACAACACCCATCAACCTTTAGATTGTGCTTGTGTAAACATCAATGGCAAATTTTGCTGTACTGATAAAGCTGGTCGTTTTCAGCTTAATTTAAAAACTGATACAGCTACCGTTACCGCAACTTATATTGGCTACAAAACAAAAACGCTATCGGTTAAAAATATTGGCAAACCTATTACCATTAGCTTAGAACAAGGCAAGGTAGATTTAAGAGAGGTGATCATCTCGCCGCAACTAAGCACGCAATCATTCCACACGCTTAGTGCTTTAGATTTAAGTTTACGTCCCATTAATTCATCGCAAGATTTACTACGTCAAGTTCCAGGATTATTTATTGCGCAACACATGGGCGGCGGTAAAGCCGAACAAATATTTATTCGTGGGTTTGATGCCGATCATGGTACCGATGTGAATATATCCGTTGATGACTTACCTGTAAACATGGTATCGCATATACACGGGCAGGGTTATGCTGATTTACATTTTTTAATCCCCGAAACGGTATCTACTTACGATTTTGGTAAAGGACCATATTATACCGAACGTGGTGATTTTACTACTGCTGGCTACTTGAGTTTGAGAACAAAAGATGCTTTGGATAAAAACATTGCAAGCATTGAAGCTGGACGGTTTAACACTTTTCGTGCAATGGCGGCTATCAACCTGTTAGATTCGGCAGCTAAAGCTCATGGCAAAAATGCCTATGTAGCCAGCGAATACAACTATACCGATGGCCCATTCACTTTTGCCGAGCACTACAAACGATTTAATATTTTCGGGAAATACAGTAATCAACTGAATGAGAACAATAAGCTAACCCTAAGCGCATCGGCATTTACTACTACTTGGCGTGCTTCGGGCGAAATACCTGAACGTGCTGTTGCGGCAAATACGACTGCGATTGATGCCAGCGGAAACGCTATCATCATCCCTCAGTATGCAAACCCTATCAACCGATTTGGTACAATTGATAGTGCACAGGGTGGGAAAACAAGTCGGTTTAATTTTATTGCAAAGCTTAACACCAATCTAAAAAACAATTTAACGCTCGAAAATCAAGCCTACTATTCTCATTATAACTTCTTGCTGCATGTAAATTCTACATTTTTGGCTGAAGATGGTTTGACTGGAGAGCAGGAGCATAATCAAGCTAGAGATTTATTTGGCTATAATGGCAAGCTAACTAAGCAAAATTATATTGGAGATGCTACCTTAACATCAGCAATTGGGTTAAGTACCCGTTTTGATAGAACTTATGGCACCGAACGCAGTAACGTAACGGAGCAATATCAATTGATTGACTATATAGAAAAAGGGAATATCAAGCAAAATAACAGTAGCGTTTATGTAGATGAAACATTGAAAACAGGAAAATGGGTGTTCAATATTGGGTCGAGGGTTGATTATTTTAATTTCAAATTTCACGATACTACGAAAACCAATGTGATCATCAGTCCCAAATTCAACATCCAATATACTGCCAACAATAGCTTACAATTGTATTTAAAAACAGGCAAGGGCTTTCATTCCAATAGTGCTACCACGGTAATTGGTAACAATAATTTTGGAATATTACCTGCCGCGTATGGTGCTGATTTAGGATTAAATTGGAAACCTTTCCATCATTTATACATCAATGCTGCTTTATGGTATTTATATCTGCAACAAGAGTTTGTGTATTCGGATGATGGCTTGGTAGTTCCGGGAGGTAAAACCAAACGGTTGGGTGTCGATTTTTCGGCGAGGTATCAACTAACCAATTGGTTATTTGCCGATTTGGACATCAATTTAGCGCGACCTCGCTTGGCTGATAGTGCCAAAAATACGGGTTATCTTGCCCTCGCTCCTACATTTACGAGCACAGGTGGGCTCGATTTTAAATTACCTAATGGCATTAATGGTGGCTTAAGCTATCGTTACTTGCATAGTCGCCCTGGTAACAATACGGGCACATTAAAAGCTGATGGCTATTTCGTAAGCGATTTGAAGATTAATTATACCCAAAAACGCTATGAAATAGGTTTAACCATTGAGAACTTACTAAATACGAAATGGAACGAGTTTGCAGCCGAAGAAGTGAGCAGATTGAAGGGAGAAACCGCTCCTATTGACCAAATGAGTTTTACACCCGGTACACCTTTTGCAGCCAAACTAAGAGTTGCTATTTTCTTTTAAATAAAACCAAGAGGGCTGCAAATCTTGCAGCCCTCTTTTATAAATATACGCTAATTTATCTTATCCATCTTTTGGTTCCCAAAGCTCTATGATATTGCCTTCGGGGTCGAGGATATGCACAAATTTTCCATAGTCGTACACCGCTATTTCGTCCACTATGGTTACACCGTCCTTTTTCAGTTCGGCTACCAGTTCAACCAAATTCTCTACCCTATAATTTATCATAAAAGGTTTGGTTGATGGGTCAAAGTATTTCGTACTCTGCGGAAAAGTGCTCCACGTAGTCGAGCCCTTTTTTTCAGGATGCTCGTCCTGCCGCCATCTAAACGTTGTACCATAATCGCTAAGTGGCAACCCGAGGTTTTTGGCATACCATTCGTTCATTACTTTGGGGTTGTCGCATTTAAAAAATACGCCACCAATGCCCGTTACTTTTTTCATATTCAATTGCTTTTTACGATGATAAACAACTGAGGCAACTATACGCTTAGGCATCAAAGCCGCCCCTGTGGTAATGAGGGCTGTGTTTTTAATAAAATTTCGACGCGACGTTTTCATACTAATTATTTTATCAGCCAAACATCAACCCACTACCATACATCGCTCGCCTACCAGCATTTGCATACAAGCATCATCGCTTTCGGGCATTTCAATCCGTTTCGATTCGTGCTTATACTTTTGCTTCAAATCTTTACGGATACGGGCTTCCAAAAACCGCCGCACTTGCGTTTCATTCTCCAATATCAACCCTGGTATTTGTGCTGGCTGGTTATCATCATCTTTGGCTACCATAGTAAAATAGCAAGTGTTGGTATGCTTTATGCTATTGGTTTTGATATTCTCTGATATTACCTTAATACCCACCACTAGCGAGGTATTGCCCACGTAGTTTACCGATGCCATCAGCGAAACCAAATCGCCCACATCCACAGGTTGCAAAAAATCAACCGTATCAATAGATGCCGTTACACAATAGTTGCCCGCGTGCTTTGCAGCACACACATAAGCCACTTTATCCATTAGCGATAGCAACACCCCACCATGTATTTTTCCCCCAAAGTTGGAGTACGAAGGTATCATCAGCTCGGTTATTACCGTTTCCGAAAAGCTTACTGGTTTATAAGATGCAGCATCAGCAGGGTTTGGCATGGTTACACATATTTTTGTTTTACAAGTTTAAGCAACTAAACTATGAATATCATAACATTAAGCTAAATAATCATTCATGCTTTGAAATTATTACTACATATCCTATCTTGGTAGCTTTATGATACCTACAAGTAAAATCTTATTACTACTGTTTTGCCTGCTGTACTTAGCCCCTTGCTATGCGCAAGATACCGTACTAAAAGCCCAAAAAAAACGAATAAGCGACAATGTGGTAGAAAAATTTCAAATAATAGAAAGTAAACCGCAAGCAAGGGAAGGATTTTACGAAGCACTATACAAAAACAAAACACCCGTGGCTATGGGTAAATACACCCACGGTAAAAAAACAGGCTTATGGCGGTTTTATACGCCCAAAGGCGATTTGTTGCAGATATACAACTACAATACCAATACCCTACATTACGAAGCACCCGAAGACTCGCTATCAAGCATTAATTATTATTTTGATAGAACAATAAGCGATACCGACAAAGTAACCCGACCAGTAAAAATAGGTGGTAGATACTATGGCTATTTACCCTACAAAAATATTTACGAATCGCTCATTAATGAAGATTTGTATGATTGGAGAGCGTATTACGCACAGGTAGAATTGCTGGTGAGCCCACTGGGGAGGTTAGCCGAATTTAAAGTCCATTTTTTGAGCCCAACAGGGCGCATCATCAATACCATAAAACTGGACACCAAACTATTTAAAGACGACGACAAGCAATTTATACCCGCCACCTACAACGGTACCAAGGTACTATCCATCATAAAAATAACCTGTCGCATACCTCAACAAAGGAGGTTGTTTTGAGAGCGATTATGAGATTTACTACCCATCGTGGTAGGGTATTAATAGGATTATTTTTTGTTTCACCTATTTTTCAAATAGAACTGTATTACTGCTCAAAATCAAATCTTACCTGAAATCCGAAATTGAACATTCCAAATTCGATATCAACAAAAACTTCAAATCAAATCTTACCTGAAATCCGAAATTGAACATTCCAAATTCGATATCAACAAAAAATGTTCAACCTCAAAAATAAAAGTACGCACTTTTATAATCGAAATTGAACATCTCTGTATTCAATATTTATCAAAACCGCTTAGTGCTGGTGTTGCCCGTCTATGCCGTGGGCGTGCCCGTGCGATAGCTCTTCGGCGTTTGCTGGGCGCACGTTGATAATGCTCCCTTTAAAATGCAGCTCTTGCCCTGCCATTGGGTGGTTTAAATCCACAATTACTGCATCTTCAACTATTGATACCACTTGCCCTTGAAAATGATTGCCATTGTTATCCTGCAAAGGCACTATGCTACCTATTTCGGGTATATCAATCCCTTTAAACATCTCTTTTGGCAAATTTGCCACGGCTTGCTCGTCATACTGCCCATAAGCATCTTCGGCGGCAAGGGTAAACTCGTAGCTATCGCCCGTAGCCAAGCTGCTCAAATTCTCTTCAAACTTTGGCAACATTTGCCCTGCGCCATACAAAAATGTAAGCGGTTGCTCGGGGGTAGTGCTTTCTACTAAAGCCTCGGTGCCATCTTCTTGTTTAACATACAAATCATACGTTAACGATACTACGTGTTGTGGTTCAATCTTCATGCTATCTTTTTTTTGCTAATGTTTTAATTACAAATTTGTTTTAATGCTTCTTCGATATTTTCAGATGGTAAACCACAGCTTTTGTCTTTACAAATAAAAATGCGCGTAGTAGCGGCAAACTTGTTCAGCAGCAAAGGTAAACTTCCTTTTTTACCTCCCAACATAATTTTGTTGGGGATGTAATTTTTTTCTACGGCTACACGCATGGTATCGGCATCATCGCCAGTTATGGCTACTTCATACACGCCTGTTATTTCGTCGAGCAGCAGCATTGCCCAGTTCGAGTACGCCGACCCATATTTTGCCATTTGTGGCACTACATTACGCAGCAACTGCGCCGATACTGTTTCGTACTCGTTGTTATCAAATAGCAAAGCCAGCTTTTTCAGGTTATGCGCCATTACCGAGTTTGATGCCGGTATCACGCTATCCATTATTTCGGCTTTGCGTGCTATCAATTGTTCATCGTCATCAGCCGTGTAAAAAAACGCACCACTTGCCTCGTCATAATAATGCCGAATAGCCGCATCGGTCAGTTTTTTGGCAATATGCAACCACGCCTCATCAAAACTCACTTCGTATAGCGCAATATAGGCAGCTATCACGTTGGCATAATCGTCCAAAAATGCAGTAGTTACGGTGTTTTGGGTTGATGCAATGCGGCTCAATCTGCCTGCATCATTTATCAAATTCTGGACTATAAACTGCGCATTTTTCAAAGCCAAAGCAAGATATTCGGCGTTATTAAATGCTCTATACGCATCGCAAAGCCCTTTTAGCATTAAGCCATTCCACGATGCTATTATTTTATAATCCAATCCTGGTCGTATCCGTTCGGCTCGTGCAGTTAATATTTTGCTGCGCGATAGATTAATTTTGGCGACGAGCTCCTCCACTCCCATTCCCAATTGCTCGGCAAGCTGTTTATCGCTTTCGTGCCGATAAAAAACGTTGGTTTGCTCTTCGTGCCAATTACCTTCATCGGTTACGTGGTAGTAGATGCAAAACAGCGGCGCATCATCGCCCAAAATAGCTGCTACTTCGTGCTTGGTAAAGGTATAAAACTTACCCTCTACCCCTTCGCTATCGGCATCCAAAGCCGAATAAAATCCGCCTTCGGGCGAGGTAAGTTCGCGCTTCACAAAAGCAATCACTTCATCCACTATCTGCGCATATAGTGCATCGTATTGCCATATTGCAGCTTCGGCATATAGGCTCACAAGCTGTGCATTATCATACAGCATCTTCTCGAAATGCGGCACGTGCCAACGCCCATCTACCGAGTAACGGGCAAAGCCCCCGCCTATATGGTCGTAAATACCACCAAACGCCATTTTATGAAGCGTGAGTTGCACCTGCTGGGCTATACCCTCGTCTTTCATCAAAAAGGCATAACGCATCAAAAATTGCCAGTTGTTCGGCATCGGGAATTTTGGCGCATTGCCTATGCCACCCTCTTTGGCATCAAAATAGCGTTGCCAATTGCTAAGTATGTTTACCAAATCATCCTTAGTATATTCGGTTGCGGTGCTTACTAACGCTACAGCTTCGTACTGACGAATACCTTCCGTCAACTTCACGGCATACTCTTCGGCTTCGGCAGGTTTTTGTTTATAAAAATCAGCCAAGTTGAACAACAAACTCAACCAGTCGTTTTTCTTAAAATAAGTACCTCCATAAATAGGGCGTTGGTCGGGCAAGCAAATACAATTTAACGGCCAACCGCCCCTGCCCGTCATCAACTGCACGGCACTCATATATATTTGGTCCACATCGGGGCGTTCTTCCCTATCCACCTTTACACACACAAAATACTCGTTCATCACGGCAGCCACTTGCTCATCCTCGAAACTCTCGTGCTCCATCACATGGCACCAATGGCACGCCGAGTAACCAATGCTCACTAATAGCAGTTTATTCTCATCTTTTGCCTTTTGCAAAGCCTCAGCCCCCCAAGGATACCAATCAACAGGGTTATTGGCGTGTTGTAACAAATATGGCGAAGCCGATTGAGCCAAACGATTCATAATAAAATATTAGGATGCTAAATTGCGCATTCGGCAGCAGAGTTTTGTAATACGAATATTAAATTTAGGCTACTCATGTAACTTTATTATTTCACAATCATCTATTGCCGTATATCATCAAAATAATTTAGTTTATTTGCTTTTTCAATTATCAAACAAACCACAATGAACTTTTTTAAATTAAAACACCTATCGGGTGTTGGTATCGTGTTGCTGCTTGCCACAGGTGTTTCGGCACAGCAAGGCACAGATAGCACCAAGTACAATCACCAAGATTTGTTTACGCCTATTACTTGGCCTGTAACTAGCGGCAATACCCGCTCGGCAAATGGCTTACCTAGCGAAAATTATTGGCAAAACCGTGCCGACTATACCATTAAAGCTGCTTTAAAAGAAGCTGCACAAGATACCACTGTGAGTGGCGAAGTAACCATTGCTTATACCAATAACAGTCCTGATAAGTTGGATTATTTGTGGTTGCAACTCGACCAAAACTTATTTAAACCCGACTCGCGCGGAGCAGCTACTACCCCTATCAGCGGCGACCGCTTCGATGTAAAAGGCTTTAGTCGTGGTGGTTACCATATCGCTTCGGTAACTATCACCTACAAAAATCAAACCTATACCGTTATACCAGTTATTACCGATGCACGTATGCAATTGCGCTTAAACGCGCCGTTGGATGCCAAAGGTGGTAAAATACAAGTAAAGGTAAATTATAGCTTCTCGATACCTTTTTATGGTGCCGACCGTATGGGACGTAAGAAATTTAAGGATGGCTATGTGTACGAAATTGCACAATGGTATCCACGTATGTGTGTATATGACGATGCCGAGGGATGGAATACCTTGCCTTATATGGGCTTGGGCGAGTTTTATTGCGAGTATGGCGATTTCGACTACTACATTACCGCCCCTGCTAATATGACGGTAGTAGGCTCGGGCGATTTGCAAAACGGTGCGCAAGTGCTTTCGGCTACACAACAAGCACGCTTAGCACAAGCACGCAATAGCGATGCAACCGTTATGATTATTAAACCCGAAGAAGTAAACCAAAATGCTAACCTTGTAGGCACTAAAACTTGGCACTTTAAAATGCTGAACACCCGCGACGTATCGTGGGCAGCATCAAAAGCATTTATTTGGGATGCCGCACGTGTCAATTTCCGCTCGGGTCGCAAAGGCATTGCCATGTCGGCATATCCTGTTGAAAGTTCAGGAAACGACAGATGGGGACGCTCAACCGAATACCTAAAAAACAGCATGGAAATTTATTCAAAAAAATACTTTGAATATCCTTGGAATTCGGCTGTAAATGTATCGGGTGTGGCTTTGGGAATGGAATATCCAGGTATTATTTTCTGTTTAAGTAATTTAAAAAATGACGACCTATGGAGCGATGTAACTCACGAAATTGGGCACAACTGGTTTCCGATGATTGTAGGCTCAAACGAGCGTAAATATATGTGGCAAGACGAAGGTTTCAATACCTTTATCAACGAATACTCGACCGAGCAATTTAACCACGGCGAATATGCCGATACTTCGGCACGACCTGTACACAGCCTTGTAGGGTATTTAAAAACACTAAACGACCCATTGATGATACCATCAGAAGCAATGGGACTAAACGATTATGGGCAGTATTATTCAAAAACATCGGGCGGATTGGATATGCTACGCAACGTAGTACTAGGGCACGACCGTTTCGATTATGCCTTTAACCATTACATCAAAAATTGGGCGTTTAAACACCCCCTACCATACGATTTCTTCCGTGCGATGAATGATGCTGCTGGCGAAGATTTAAACTGGTTTTGGAAGCAATGGTTTTTCACTACATGGAAGCTCGATCAAGCAATTGAAGCAGTAACTTATGTAAAAAATGATGCTGCCAACGGTGCAATTATCACCCTTGTAAACAAAGAAAAAATGGCAATGCCTGTGGATATACAAATAACCCAAGAAAACGGCAAAACCGAAACCCTGCACCTACCAGTAAACATTTGGCAACGTGGCGGCGTGTGGAAGTTTAAATATCCAAGCACATCAGCCATTAAAAGCGTTGTATTAGACCCCGACAAACGATTACCCGATGTTGATTTGCGCAACAACGTTTGGAAAAGTAAATAAACTAACCATCAACCCAACAAAAAAGACCGAGCGAGATACTCGGTCTTTTTTTATACATAGTAACAGAATGACACTTAGATATTTGCTAATGCAAAGCTATAAAGCAAGTTAATTTCAGTATCAATACAATTAGATTGACAACTGGCTTATTGTATTACTTTTTTTATGGTTTCTTTTGTACCACCACACTCCAGCATTTTTTTACCGAAATAAGGATTTTTGATAGTTGCAGATTCGCTTATCCACGATTTCTTTGCCATAGGGCAATATTGCTGATAAATATTTATCTCGTTATTATGAAAGGCTTTTAAAACAGCGTATATATTGGTTGATAGATTGCCAAAATGCTCGCGCTGATGAGCGATTAATTTCGACGCGCTAATGTGCTCGGCATCAAAGCGTAGCTTCTCGGCATATTTAGTCCACACCGCTTTTTCCGATACGCTCATTTGCGCTGTATTAGCCTCTTTTATAGCTGCGGTAAGTTTTTTGGCTTCCTCGTTGGCTACTTTGCTATTATCATCAGTCAACGCATTTTTAATACCCAAATAACTTTTCAGCACTTTGTTTATGGCGGTGTTGGCATCAATAGTGCTGGCTTGCACATGGGTAAGCATTGCAAAAAGCGCAACGGCAAAAAGGTATTTTATAGTTTTCATGGTTATGGGGTTATTTTGGTTTCAAATATACGTATCTACCCCCAAATAAATCTGCTATTTTTGTGCTATGCAAATGGCTGATAACGCACTTAAAATACAATTTGATAGTATAATTTTTGATTTGGATGGCACGCTTTGGGACTCGACACCCAACGTTGCCTTGGCTTGGGACAATATGCGCAACAAGGTTGATTATGTAGATACGCCCATTACCGCTACGCATGTGCAGCAAATAGCGGGTATGCCCTATGATGCTATTTTTGAAACTTTGTTTCCGACACTTAATGCCGAGCAACGTAGTATTTTCCAAACCTTATGCGCCCAAAACGAGATAGATTTACTTACCGCCCAAGGTGGCATTTTGTATCCAGGCTTTGCCGAGGCTATTACTTACTTGGCTAGCAAATACAAGCTATACATTGTGAGCAATTGCCAAAGTGGCTATATCGAGATATTTTTAAAACATTGCCCATTAGCACATTGTTTTTTGGGGCATCAATGCTATGGTACTAAAGGTTTACCTAAGGCCGATAATATTAAGGACATAGTTGCCGATCATCATCTGCAAGCACCTGTGTACATAGGCGATACCAAAGGCGATAGGGATGCCGCCACAAAGGCAGGTGTGCCATTTATATTTGCTGCATATGGTTTTGGGGTGGTTGAGAATGGATGGATAGCCCGTGCCAATAGCATGGTAGATTTGATAACGCTGCTATAAATTATTCTTCGGCTATAATGGGGCATTGAGCAGTGTACAGATTTTGCTCTACCGCATCGAGCATAAAACTGGCTACACTTTGTCGGCTTATTTTGGCTGATGCTTTAGGTATTTGGTCGAGATATACTTTTACTTCTTTCTCTTCTGATGATTTGTTGAACCATACGGGGCGCACTATAGTCCAGTTATTTCCGTACTGTTTTAGTAATTGCTCTTGTTGGTTATGCCCATCGTAGGCATAGCGTAGGTTGCTGTTTCTTATCAACCATCGATACCAAAACCGAAGATGCTTTTTACTATCTCCCACCCCAAAAGCAGTACTGATAACAATGCGACTGATACGTTGCTCGGTAGCGGCAGCAATGATATTGGTCATGGCTTGTGTAAGGAAATCTTTAGAAGCACGAAGTTTTGCCCAAGGCGAATAAGAAGTGCGCGATAAATTGAGCGTACTCAAAATAGCATCGCAACCACGTGCTGCCTCGGCAAGCGTATAATTATTTAGCGGAGTACCTTCAAAAACGGTTAGCAAATCGGGGGTGATTTTAAGGCGGCTTTTGTGCCCTACTACCACAATTACATCATGTCCCCTTTGTACAGCTTCGTTAACTAAAATTCTCCCTATTCTTCCAGTTGAACCTAAGATAAGGATGCGCATCGTTTTGTAATACTACAAAAAGAAAATAATAATTAAAAATTAATCATTAGCTAACGCAACGAGCTGTTTCAACTTAACAATGCGCCGTGATACTACCGTTGCATCAATCGGGCTACGTATTTGCCTATAATGTCGAACTCGAGATTGACAATTGAGCCCACACGCACTTGTTGCAAATTGGTATGCTCGAAGGTATAGGGAATAATGGCTACCGAAAAACTATTAGCTTGAGAGCCCACCACCGTTAAGCTTATACCATTGATACAAACCGAGCCTTTCTCTACCGTTACATTACCTTTACTGGCATCATATTCAAAAGTATATTCCCAACTACCATCAAGCGTTTTCAAATGCGTGCATACTGCCGTTTGGTCAACGTGCCCTTGAACAATATGCCCATCCAACCTACCATTCATTTGCATACAGCGTTCCAAATTCACTAAATCGCCTATTTTTAGATGTTTTATATTAGTTTTTTGCAATGTTTCGGCAATAGCGGTTACTGTATGCTCGCCTTCTTTCAAGCCCACTACTGTAAGGCAAACACCATTGTGCGCTACCGATTGATCAATCTTCAATTCGGCAGCAATAGATGATGTTACTGTGATATGCACATTACCCTGTTCATGCTGCAAATCGGTTACTTTGCCTAAAGTTTCTATTATTCCTGTAAACATTTTATTGTATGGTTGTAATGCGATTGTGGGCAAAAGTAGCATTTTATTCAACATCTACTGTTTGATAGCTACGCACCTTGTGTAATGCTCACTTTTATTTTAAGTAGCCATCGAAAGTTATAAAATCGCGATTAGTGCTATTTACTGATAGCGAGGCATAGCCATCGGTAGAGATGTTTAATACTAATGAGTTGGTATTTCTTACATCGGTTGGCTTGATTACAATTTCCCAACCATTTTTTTTCTTTTCGTTCACCACATAGCTAAAATGGGTTGATGTAAATTTAATACCCGCCTTATCTGGGTCGTTGTAGGCAACATCGAAATACGCCTGCCCAAAATAAGGCAAGTATGCTATCACGCTATCCTTGGTAATTCGTAAATCGTATTCGGATGTGAGGTAACGAGTATGCCCTCGCAATGGCAATACCGTATTGGCAATAAAAGTATAATTACGATTATCTACGTTTTGCTTGATGGCAGCTT
The DNA here is from genome assembly GCA_963422535.1 of uncultured Mucilaginibacter sp. Classification (GTDB taxonomy): domain Bacteria; phylum Bacteroidota; class Bacteroidia; order Sphingobacteriales; family Sphingobacteriaceae; genus Mucilaginibacter. The sequence continues at coordinate 2,758,726 of OY730227.1, read as the reverse complement.
CTTTAGCCGCTTTTTTCTCTTTACGAGTGGTTTGCGCGGTGGTATGTAGATTGAGGGCTATCAGCGCAATAATTAAAAGGCATTTTAAGTTTTTCATAATCGAGACGTTTTTTTGATAAAGTTAGCACCGTAAATGTATAGGTAAATATACTACTTATACTATTTACTATTTACTGTATTAATAGTGTAACGCTCAAAATACACTCAAAATTGTGCTTCTGTGTTGATTACGGATTCCAGCAATTGCCTGAAATAGTTATCATTGATAATATTTTTATAGTATCGGCAAAGTAGTCGTTACTTACGCCTGTGTTTAATACCGCTGTGTATAAATTATTCAACCATTGTTGGTTGTTTCCAGCCATAGCACCTACTGCAAATGGCCCCAAAAAGGTAGCATCGTTAAAATCGCTAATATTGCTACCGTTTAGGTAATATCCATTCGAGATTTTAGTAACATCGCCTCGCGTATTAGTAGCCAACCAAGTGTTTAATTTATTAACCACAGCTTTTGCACGTGTATCGCCCGTAATCAAATAATCGTTGCCAATGCGCCAAGGAAAACGGCAAGCATTGTAGTAATAATTGCCATCATAAACCCCTTCGAGGTAGTTTTGCCCAGCTGGCGCGGCGGTAGTATTGGTATTGATAATAAAATCGGGTATTAAGCCAGTCAATTGGTCTTGAAGAGCAGTAGTAAGACTATAACATTTATCGGTTACGTTTGTCCAATTGGGATTATTTGTTGCTGTTGCAAAAGCTTTAAAATGCGAGGTAATAAAATCAGACGAGCGGGTACCATAATAAAAATTAGGTTCGGCAGGTTTTGCCCAATCGCCTAGTTTAACAGTCCAAGTTGATGGATTAATATCGTCCTGCATAATGGCAGTTAGTAAGGTTTTAGCTTCAGTCAAATAGTTGGTTGTACCAGTGCTTCCCCATTGTTTATCGGCCAATAATAGTGCAAATGCTACATCAATATCGCCATCACTTGCCGAGTCTTGTTTGTCGTTTGCCGAGTCGTTACAAGTTATTTGCTTCCAAGCCATCAATGTTTTATTGTTCACACTTGGATGAGCTTTAAAATATTTATATAAACCATCAAAATATTTTTGCGCATTGGCATCGTACCCAGCCATATAAGCCATTATAAGCATACCATATCCTATTGATTCGGAAGTAGTGTGCACGGTATTACTAAACAATATATAATACTGATCTGTAGTGCAACCATTAATCAGGTATTTTGCTTTCCAGCTATCATAAAATGCTTTGGTTTGATTATCTAAATCGGTTTGACTGTAATTATTAGGCTTAATAGCAGCCCCCAAATAGGAAGTATGATGAGGAAAAGGTAGGTGTACAGTAGCATTGCTACCGCCGCCATTATTACCACCATTGTTTGTATTATCAGGTATTATTTTATCAGTTTCTTTGCGACAAGAGAATAATAAACAGATAGTAAGAAGAAATATGATTTTTTTCATGCTAATTTAATAGGGTTATCGGCAAAGGTAAACATCTACCCAATTAGAGGCAAATAACGCCACAATAAACTAATATAAAGTGTGTACAAAAAGTCAATGGAATATGCCCCATTAGCTTTTTTTTATGAATGCTAAATGCTCGTCGGGTGTTAATGCTGCTTTAGCATCGCCAGCGTTGCGTATATACAGCATATACTCCTTTTTCATATTCAATTATTTTGATTAAAAATAAACAAACCGTTTTAAATCAAGTCAAATACAATATACATCATATACACAATTATATAATGATTAAATTTATCTTCATCATTTTAATTATTATTTTTGTGATAATAAATTTATCTAAATCAAGAATAAGACATCTCCATGAAAAACAAATCATTTAATTTTTTTTCGATAGCTACATTATGCCTTGTGGCATTGCTAAACACCTCGTGTAGTAAAAAACAAGTAACACCAAGCGGCCCAAAGGTAAGCACACTTGCTAGTTGTGGTTCGTTTAATGATGGTAGAGACCCTCAAGCTATTATTTCTTTTATTGGCATTACATCTATAGCATTAGATGCTAGTGGCAATGCATATGTCGCACAAAATAATTTAATTAAGAAAATAACCCCCAGTGGCGAGGTAAGTACATTTGCAGGCAATGGTAAAGCAGCCAATGTTGATGGTATAGGTACAGTAGCTTCTTTTTATTCCCCTGTTGGCGTGGCTGTGGATGCCACAGGAAACGTGTATGTTGCAGATTTATCCAATAATTCTATTAGAAAAATAACCCCCGATGGTGTAGTAAGCACATTGGCAGGTAGCGGCAAACCAGGTTATGCTGATGGTTTGGGCAAAGCAGCCTCATTTAATTCTCCTTGGGGTATAACTGTTGATGCCGTAGGCAATGTGTATGTGGCAGATAATGGCAATTCATTGGTTAGGAAAATAACACCTGCTGGAATGGTAAGTACCATCATCAACCATACATCGGGTAAGGCTGCAACTTTTGATAGCATCCAAGGCATAGCAGTAGATGCGGCAGGAAATATATATGCCTCAACTTCCTATTTAATTAGTAAAATAACTCCCAGTGGGATAGTAAGTACATTTGCAGGAAGTGACGAAAATTCGGGCTTGGCAAACGGTATAGGTACAGCAGCCTTTTTTAAAGGTATTCGAGGGATAACAATAGATGCCGTAGGTAATTTATATGCGGCAGATGGTGGTAATAATTTAATCAGAAAAATAACCCCACAAGGCGTGGTAAGCATATTGGCAGGTAGTGGTGCACAAGGTAAAACTGATGGCTTGGCTACGGCGGCTTCTTTTAACAACCCTGCAGGTGTAGCAATAGATGCCTTGGGTAATGTATATGTGGCTGATGGTTTGAATAATCTAGTCAGAAAAATAACTCCACAATAGAAAAGATAAAGTGTGAACAAAAAAGCCGATGGCGAATGCTATTGGCTTTTTTGTTGATACAGTAGTTATCCACGAGTTAGACCTAATCCAAAATTGGATTAGGTTTTTTTATGCACCTTAGATTTTATTTATAGTTAAATACGAATTCGCATACCATTTTTTGACATCTTGCAAAGTTTGCAAAATGATTGCAATAAAAAAGTGCCCCTACACTATCAAAAACAACCAAACTGCACAAACTGCACAAACTGCGACATAACGAATAAAAAAGCAGAAAAAACGATAAAATAACACCCCCCTATATATAAATTTATTAATCTACTAAATCTATATACTTAATATATTATTATTTACTTTAAGTTAAACTGTTCCATTGTCTTTTTTTTGTTTTTTTATTTTACCCTATGCAGTTTGTGCAGTTTGAATAGAAGTGTGTTGTAAATCAGTTACTTAAGTGCCTTTCATTTTGCAACCAAACTGCACAAATTGCACAAACTTTTACTACTTTAAATATTATCTATATATCTTATTAATCTTGAATTTGTAAATAATTACAAACCTACTATACCCAATAATATACCCCTCTATTGCTTATCGAAATTCACCATCCATTCTATCCCAAATCTATCCGTCAGCATACCAAAATAAGCCCCCCAAAATGTATCAGCCATAGGCATATTAATTTTTCCACCATCAGCCAAGCCATTAAAAATTTTATCAGCCTCATCCCTACTCGAAACACCTACTGCTAATGAAATGTTTTGCCCCTGTTGTGGCACACCCATCGCAGGGTTTGCATCGCTACCCATCAAAATAGTTTCGCTACTAATAGGTAAGGCAACGTGCATAATTCTGCTTTTTGCATCCTCAGGCATTTCGTAGCCTGGCATAGGTGGCATTTCGCCAAAAGTTGATTTCGTGGTAAACGAACCACCAAAAACTGATTGATAAAAATCGAACGCTTGCTCGCAATTACCATTAAAAATTAAATAAGGATTTACAGTTGCCATTTTTTTGATTTTATAACATAAATATAGTGAGTTTTTTATGGCTGCACCAATAGGTCTAACTTTGTCGATTTTGGTAACGTATCTATTATTTTCAAATTATTTTATTTGTTTATATTTGAGTTCTAAAAAATTAGTTTTACCATGCGTTATCCTATTAAAAACCTTCTTGCTTTTGTAACAATAATTGCCTCATTTATTTTTTGTAATACGAAAGTCGCTGCGCAATACCCTGGTATGGCTGCAGTTTATAAACAAATAGCAGCTAATCAACAAAATCAATGGATGATGATGATGGGAAATGCCCTACTGCGAGGCAATCAGGTATTTCCCGACACTTATAAAGTAAAGCTAAAGGATAGCACTGTGAAAGAGATTACTTCGTTTATTTATACCGATAGTATTAAACATAAGGACTATATCATTTTTGAAGATACAAAATTTAAAAGGTCTGACGCGGCACATCGTTATCAAAAAATATACCCCGACCAAACTCTTACAATAGCTGTTCAATCGCGCTCTTATGATTATACGATTGATGATTATACCTATAATACCTTTGGCAAACCCACTGATAGCTGCTGGATGTTTGATACCATTATTGGAGCGATAAAAGTATATGGTAAATACTCCAAATTAGGTAAAAATGATTACAAGCCCGAAAACATTGTAGGCATTAGTCTTAATGGCGGCAAAATGGAGAAATTTACCGACGGTAACATCAAAAAAATGGTAGCCACCAACGCCAAAGCCCTTGAGTTGGCTAATGACGGCAAATACTACCGAGCAATAATGCGCTTTAACAAAGGTGTGGAGAAAGCGACTTATAAAAAATCAAATAAGGCAGCCGAGTAATAAAACATTATCTATCAACATACATTCAAAAAACACAATGAAAAAAACGTTCAAAAGCCTAATTCTATCTTTCTTGGTGCTTTGTATTTACACCACAGCATCAGCACAAACCACTGGTACTACTCAGTTCGGTATTAACGTTGGCTACAATGCTGCTACCGTAACTGTTGGAGGACAAACCAATACTGCTTACAGAAGCGGTTTCAATGTAGGGGTTTCGGCCGATTATTATTTTAACGATACTTGGAGTTTTAAAAGCAAATTAGTTTATGACCAAAAAGGCTGGGGCGAAGGTTTTCTTGCTATTGGCAACAGTAGTTTTACTACTGATTTTCAATTAAATTATCTTACTATCCCACTAATGGCAAACTGGCATTTTGGACACACTCAAAATTGGTATTTAAATTTTGGTCCTTATGTAGGTATTTTATTAAATGCTTCTTTATCATCATTTAATGGCAATGTAAAAGATACTTTTAACACTGTTGATGGTGGACTTGATGTAGGTATAGGTGTTAAGTTCCCAATTGCAAAAAAGGCTAGATTATTTATAGAACTTAACGGGCAAGGTGGTGTGGTGGATGTGCTTAAAGACAACACAAGATCTGCCATAAGAAATAGTGTATCAAATATTAATATCGGTATAAGTTTTTAATAACTAATGATATGGCATATATTGTATAAAATATATCATTAATTGTTAATTAATAATGCATGGCAAAAACTTATATTTGAAAAAAATAAATCTTAAACAAAATGAAAAAAACTTACAAGAACCTTGCTTTAGCTTTCGCTGTATTATGTGTATTTCAAAGTTGTGCTACTGTTTTTGGTGGCAGTGTTAATTCGTATCAACGTACTAAACCATTACCTGGTCAAGAGGCACGTAGAATACGTCCAGTTGCGCTAATTGCCGATATCTTATTATTTTGGCCCGGTGCAATTGTTGACTTTGCTACATGTGCAATTTACAAACCGCGTCCAGCAAACGATGCCGCACCAGCAACGCCTCCTGCAACATCTGTAAAATCAAATTAATTAATACTAACACTATTATATATAAACCTATGAGGGTTGTAAGTTTTATAAACTTATAAACTTCGTAGGTTTTTTTATAATTTGTGATTATCGATTTACCCCTCTCCCTATTGCAACACAAAAGCCGTTTCGTGCTTTACCTCGGTCATCACAAACGAGCTGCGCACCGTGCCTATATTACTTATTTTGGATAGCTTGTTTACAATAAAATGCTGATAATCGTCCATATCGCGCACTATTACTTTTAGCATATAATCATCAGTACCTGTCATGTGGTAACACTCCATCACCTCATCAAACACCATAATATCTTGCTCAAAACTTTTAATCATGGTATGCTCGTGCTGTTTTAGTTGCACGGTGGTAAAGGCAATCAGGCTTTTACCTATTTTACGGGCATCGAGCAGGGCTACATATTGTTTGATATAGCCTTCTTGTTCCATTTTTCTGATACGCTCATACACGGGTGTGCTAGCTTTATTTACCTTTTCAGCAAGCTCTTTGGTAGTGAGTTTGGCATTTTGCTGAAGCAGGTTCAGTATTTTCAAATCAGTAATATCGAGTTGCATAGATAAATTTTCTTTTTTATAAAATTCCAAAACAAACTATTGATATAATCATCTATATAAATAACATTTAATAGACATATTATCTAAATATATAACAATAGTAGATAATTATATCAAATATACCGAATTTTATAAAAAACTAAGTAGAATGAAAAATCATAAATATGCCCCCGAAAGCTTGATGATGAGCTATGGCTACAAACCCGAATTGAGCGAAGGTGCTATCAAATGCCCCGTGTTTCAAACCTCGACATTTGTATTTAAAAACGCCGAAGAAGGGAAAGCATTTTTTGAAATAGCCTATGGCAAGCGTCATAAAAATAAAAACGAAGAGCTTGGACTAATATACAGCCGAATAAACAACCCTAATATAGAAATACTCGAAAACCGCCTCACCCTGTGGGATGAAGCCGAAGAAGCTGCCGTGTTTGAAAGCGGTATGAGTGCTATTTCGACCGTATTAATGGAGTTTCTGAAACCAAACGATGTGGTGTTATACAGTTTGCCTTTGTATGGCGGCACGCATCATTTTATGAACCATGTGCTCAATAAGTTTGGTATCAGGGCTATTGGTTTTAGTGCCAAAGCTACGCGCGAGGATATAGAAGCCCTGCTTGTAAAAGAAGGCGCACAAGATAAATTGGCAATGATTTACATCGAAACACCTGCCAACCCAACCAACGATTTGATAGATATTGCCCTTTGTGCCGATATTGCCAAGCAACACAGCACTGCCGATAAACAAGTACTGGTAGCGGTTGACAATACCTATATGGGTCCCTTGTGGCAACATCCGCTACAGCATGGTGCTGATATCGTTATTTACTCGGCTACCAAATACATAGGCGGGCATAGCGATGTGATAGCGGGGGCGGTGTTGGGTAGTAGCGAGGTAATATCGCGCGTGAAAGTATTGCGTACGTTTTTGGGTAATATGTGCAACCCCAATACCTGTTGGTTATTGATGCGAAGCTTAGAAACGCTAAAGGTGCGGATGGATCAGCAACAGATAAACGCCAAAGAAGTAGCCGATTATTTGGCACAACACCCTATGGTTGAGAAGGTTTTGTATCTAGGACACATCACTCCACACAATAACCCTATGCAGTATGCCATATACAACAAGCAATGCAAGGGTGCAGGTGCAATGGTGAGTTTTGAAATAAAAGGTGGCGAGAAAGAAGCCTTTCGGTTTTTGAATAATTTAAAGTTGATGAAACTTGCCGTGAGTTTGGGTGGTACCGAAAGTTTGGCAGAGCACCCCGCCACCATGACCCATACCGACATCCCCGACGACGAAAAACAACGGATAGGCATTACCGATAAACTCATTCGCCTATCCATCGGTATCGAAAATTATAAGGATATTATAGCCGATATTGATGATGCGTTTAATAGCGTAAAATTATAGAGGTTGCTTCGTCGCTGAGTTCCTCGCAATTGTAAGGGTTATTGTCATGCTGAGGTTCTCGAAGCATGGTAATAGTTCTTTCATCGTTCTTTGTCTTGGATACAAAGAACCAAAAATCAAGTCGGCAAGAAGGCTTCTTGGGCTCGGGGCTTGTGCTGCAAGCTCTGCTGAACCACAGGCTGCAATAAAATTTATTGCTATGCCTTTTCCCGCCGCTCGTGGCTGTGCATTCAGCATCGCTTCGGCTGAAGCTGCCTTGCCGACGGGAGGCATGGTGTACAATATCTAAGCGTCATTGCGAGGAGCGCAGCGACGTTACCTATTCTTCAAATATTATTAATCAAAAATCCATCAATAAAATATATCTTTATTAATTCAATCTTACCAAACCAATATGTTCAATAAAGTCAAATTATTATTCATAAATACACTTTTACTTATAAATTTTTGTATAAAAGCAAACTATTGCCAAGCTCAAACAATTCAAAAACCAATACTAGAACCATCCGTTATTTTAAAAGATTTGGTAAGTTTTTTACAATACCGTCAACAATATTTAGAGCTGTGGGATGAGTTTTCTGCCTATGATATGGATGGTCGTACACTATAAAAGAAGATTTTTTAACTCAATTAGCAACTGGAAATTATCTGGCATTACGCTTACAATCAAACAAACATCTTGCTAAATATCTATTGTATAAACTGGATAAAGAAACTAATCAGGAAGTACGAAATGTTGTAAAACAATATGCCTCGTATGATTTAAGAAATTATAAATACGAAGGACTCAAAATGCCAAATTTTAACTTTACTGATATTAACGGATATATATATAATGAAGAAACCACAAGAGATAAAATTGTAGTAATTAAATGTTGGTTTTTAGGGTGCCAAGCATGCAGAGAAGAAATTCCGTTTCTAAATACTGTAACTAAGCAATATCATAACAGGAAAGATATACTTTTCATCAGCTTAATATTTGACTCAAAAACAGATATTGAAGCGTTTTTAAAAAAGAATAAATTTACTTACGCCCCGATATCCAATCAAGAGGATTATTTAGAAAAAACCATGAAATTTGTAGAATATCCAACGCATATAATTGTTAATAAGCAGGGCTTGATTACAAAAGTAGTTAATAGTGCCGATGAGCTCGCTTTGGCACTAAAAAAGGAAGCTGCAAAAAAATAAACTTTAGTTGCGAAGAAAAACAACGGATTATACCCCTTGTCAACAGTATGACATAATTTATCAGCCCTCAACTTTCCATTTACTTATTGCTTATTATTGGGTTTCAAATAGCAATGGAACAAAAAAACATTTTTGCCATATCGGGTAGTTTACGCTTAGGCTCGTCGCAGCATATTATTTTAAACAAAATTGGCGATATACTGCCGAGTAATATTACTTATACCGTTTATAATCAACTGGAGCAGATACCCGCTTTTAGTCCGAGTATAGATACTGAAAATCAGCCAGTTGCAGTTGTCGAATTGAGGAAACAATTGGCCATAGCCGATGCCATCATTATTTGCACACCCGAATATGCTTTTGGCGTACCCGGAGCATTAAAAAATGCTATTGATTGGATGGTTTCGAGTGCCTCATTTACAGGCAAACCCACTGCTCTTATTACAGCATCTACCAGCGGGCAATATGCCCACGAATCCTTAGTCAGAATATTAGGAGCTGTTGATGCGCATTTATTACCCGAAGCCACTTTGTTGCTTCCCTACATACGCACACGAATAAACAACGAAGGCAAAATTATAGATACCGATACAATCAACAACTTAAGCACAGTAGCACAAGCGTTGATAAAGAGCGTGAGCAAACCATGATGCAAAAACGTACCAAAAAAGAATATTGAAAAAATTGAACCTATACTTTTGAGGAGAAACCACGAAGCGAGGCTGTCATGCTGAGGCACTTGAAGCGTGGTAATCGTTTTATAAGCGACATTCACCGCCAATGCCTCCGTCGGCAAGCCAGCTTCAGTCGAAGCGATGCTGAATGCACAGCCACGAGCGACAGCAAAAGGCATAGCAATAAATTTTATTGCAGCCTGCGGTTCAGCAACGCTTGCAGGGTAAGCCTTGCGCCCAAGAAGCCTTCTTGCCGACTTGATTTTTGGTTCTTTGTATCCAAGACAAAGAACAATGAAAGAACTTTGCCCATGCTTCGAGAGCCTCAGCATGACAACCCTAAGTAGAGATTATTAATGTGTTGTTAGTTTTTATAGGTATTAATGAGCTCCCTTCGGTCGGTCGCTATAACGGATTTGTTTTACCCCCTTAATCACAAATTTCTCTCCCGTTCAATTTTCGGCACGGGCAAAACCTACCGTATCGCGATACAATTGTGGCGATACATCGGCATTGTTTTTAAAAAATCGACTAAAGTAAAATTCATCATTAAAACCCAATTCGTAGGCTATTGATTTTACAGGTTTCGAGGTGAGGTATAGCTCGCGTTTGGCTTCTATCACTATGCGCTCGGCTATCATATTGGTAAGCGTTTTGTTGAAGTGCGCGCGTGTTATTTTTGCTAATGCCTTGGGCGATATGTTCAGCATATCGGCATAGTCGGCAGGCGAATGTTTGGTTTTAAAGTTTTCTTCAATCGCATCTTTCAAATTTTGTAGCACGAAAGGCTCTTTTGCTTCCTCAACCAAAGTTTGAGCCGCATCGCTTTGGGCTACCCTAAGGCGTGATGCTGTGATGAGGAAAATTTTGAGGTATGATATCAGCAATTCGTATTGTGCCAATTCGGGGTTTTGCATCTCTACACGCATTTGATCTATCACGAGTTGCAACGCATCTATATCTTTTTGTGCCAATGATATATAGGGCGATTGATAGATATTATTGAACAGCACCCCATTGCAAGCCACTTCTTTTTGATGCTTGTGGATGCAAAAAAAATCGGGGTGAAAGTTGAGCACCACCCCACTCATGTTATCGCTATTGCCAAACATAAAAGGCTGATATGGTGCAAAACACATCAGCCCAGGTGCTTCAAAATTATAAGTCGAGAAATCGGCTTTTACTTTACCACTTCCGTTCAATACTATCACCATGCTGTAATAATTGTTGCGTTGTATATGGTCGAAATAACTATTATCATCAAACGTGAAAACCTTAAATGCCAAATTGCCATTTTGAGGGTTTATGAGCGTAAGTGGTTTATCTGTAAGCATATTCGGTTTATTTTAGTTTTCTATCACTCTCGTTTATAGGCATATCATTGATACTGGCATATCGTTTTTGCATATAGCCATTGGCATCAAACTCCCACAACTCGTTGCCATAGCTACGATACCATTGCCCTTCGGCATCGTGCCACTCATATTCGAACCTTACCGCCATACGGTTTTCGCGAAAGCCCCAAAGTTCTTTTTTCAATTTATAATCTAACTCTTTTGCCCATTTGCGTTTCAAAAATGCTACTACTTCTTCGCGCCCGTTTATAAAATCGGTACGGTTGCGCCATTCGGTATCCACGGTATAGGCTAGTGCTACACGCTCAGGGTCGCGAGTGTTCCAAGCATCTTCGGCAGCTTGCACTTTTTGCAAAGCGGTTTCCATAGTAAATGGAGGTATAGGGTGTCGTTGTTCTATCACGATAAAATGTTTTAAAGGCATCGAGCCAATCATACAAAGTTAACCTATTGTTTCGCTTCGCACAATCAGCCCAATGCCACTATTCATACTTATTTTAGATGCTTGGTGCTAAAGGGAAATCAACCGCAATATTGGTAAGGTTGTGTAAGTAATTCATAATTACTTTATCGCCTACGATGATGATGGCATCTACCAAATTACCTTCGTTGTAACCTGCTGCAAAAAAGGCATCAACCAAAGCAGCATCCGCACGACCTTTATTTTCGGTAATGCTTTTTACCAATTTTACTAAGGCATCCAATTTGGCATCAAACGATGCCCCGCCTTTGCGTATTTCAATCACCTGCTCATCAGTAAAGCCATTCATTTTGCCCAATACGGTGTGTGCACTTTGGCAATAGATACAACCATTTACCTGGCTTACTACTAGGTTGATAGCTTCGCGCTCTTTGGCACGTAGCGAGCTTTTACCACTTTGCAAAGCGACATAATTGTTCAATCCGTTTTCCGAATAAGCCATTGTAGCATACAGATTTGGCACCATGCCTAAACCTTTTTGTAGGTTATCAAAAATAGCTTGGTTGGTAGGGTTTACTTGGTCGCGGGTTGGTACTACAAATGTTTTCATTTTGTTTTATTTTTTTAATGTTTTTATTGTTGTGAATTAACACTACAAAGGTGTGGCTATTTGCAGCGGCAAAGAATGGAGGAATGGCGTATGCACATGGACAATTTTCCCTCTCCCGCAATGACGGGTTAGCGTGTCATGCTGAGGCTCTCGAAGCATGGTGCGGTTGGGTATAGTTTTTTCAATGTTCTTTGTCTTAGATACAAAGAACCAAAAATCATTCGGCAAGAAGGCTTCTTGGGCTCGTACCTTGCGCTGCAAGCTCTGCTGAACCTCAGGCTGCAATAAATACTTATTGCTATGCCTTTTGCCATCGCCCCAGTCGTGCATTCAGCATCACTTCGGCTGAAGCTGCCTTGCCGACGGCTTGCATGGCGGTTTACTCTCCAAGAGCGTCATTGCGAACGATTGAAGCAACCGACCAAAGGGAGCTCATTAATACCTATAAAAAACTAACAATACATTAATAATCTCTACTTAGGCTCTGTACAGCATATAGATTGCTTCGTCGCTGCCGCTCCTCGCAATGACGGGTTTATTTATTTTATCATGATTGCATAGTTCTTTCATGTTCTTTGTCTTGGATACAAAGAACCAAAAATCAAGTCGGCAAGAAGGCTTCTTGGGCTCGTATCTTACGCTGCAAACTCTACTGAACCGCAGGCTGCAATAAATGCTTATTGCTATGCCTTTTGCCGTCGCTCGTAGGCTATCTGTTCAGCATCGCTTCGACTGAAGCTGGCTTGCCGACAGTGCATAGTGTAGAGTTGCCTAAGTAGCGGCTGCTTCGTTGTTCCTCCTCACAATGACGCTTGGATATTGTAACACCACATAAAGGGTATTGCTCTATTTTGCTACTTCTATGCTTTCTTTATATTTTTTGATGGCACGGATGATAGATTGTACTATTTCGTTTTTACCCTCGTCAGAGTTGAGGTAATCTTCGTCTTTCGGGTTGTTGATATAGCCTGTTTCAATCAACACACTTGGCATGGCACTTTGTTGCAGTATCAGCACACCTTGCTCTTTTACACCTAAACTACGCCTACCATCTACTTCTTTAAATTCGGTATTCAGTAAATTGGCAAAACGAATGCACTCTTTCCTGTATTTTTGCTGAAAGCTATTCAGCATAATGGTATTTACTATATCATTCTCTCCATACCCATTGTATTGCTGCTTGTAATCCTTCTCTATGAAAATAGCAGCATTTTCGCGCAAGGCTTCCAACTGTTCGTCTTTACGATGGTAGCCATACACCAATAGCTCTACACCTCGCTCGGTACCCACACGCTGCGGATTGGAGTTGCAATGGATGGATATAAACAAATTACCGTTGTTTGTATTGGCTATTTCGTCTCTACGATGCAGGGGTATAAATTCATCGTTAGTGCGTGTCATCACTATTTTTACTGATGGTAGTTGCTCGTTCAGCGCATCACGCAATCGTTTGGCAATAGATAGGGTAATGTTTTTTTCTTTCGAATATGCACCATGTGCGCCAGGGTCTTTACCACCATGCCCCGCATCAAGTATGATGGTTTTTAACTTAAACAACGGTGCAACCACTGTAGTAGCCGTGTCGGTTTTATGCCGATGGTGCTTAGATTTAGCTTGTTGCCCGAAACAAAATTGGCACGAAACCAAAACCACAGTAAGCAAAAGTGATGAGATAATTTTATATAGGCAGGGGTGTTTGCAGTTCATAGATAATACAGTACAATTTTAACTAATAAGCATTGTATTTGCATCATCTTTTTTGAAAAAATGAGCAGTATAGAAATCGCATTAATTATTGTAAGATTGTCTTGCCTTTTATGGCAATATCTTACTTATCTAATTCGTTAACTTTGTAAAAAAAATCAAACAAAATCGATAGATGAACATACGTAATTTATTAGCTATACTACTATTAGCCATTGGGATAAGCACACAGGCGCAAGTTGCTTCAAAAGGATTATTAACCAAATTTTCAATAGAAGGCACGCAGGATACCGAAATGGGTACTTTTGGTAAAAGCAAAGGCGTTGATAATTTTAACGAACGTATCATAGCAGCTACGCTTAGCTCTTTACAAAAACAATTCCAGTTAGATTCTATCGGCTTGCCAAATGAATTTCGTATCCAGTATAAGCAAGGTTTAAACAGGTTAGCAGGTGTAGGTAAATTAAATAAAACTGAAAAGCAAGCAGCAGCAGCCTATAAATACACCTTCATTATTAAATGCGACATCGCCTTTAATGAAACCGTAGGCGGTTTTATTATTGATCAAACATCCTCTCGTGGCGAAGTTTATGTAAACATAGGCGTGTACGACTCAACTGGCGAACGTAAAGCTATCTATAAAGGTAAATGCAAAGATGCTGTAGTTTTTTTAGGTAAAAATGCGCATCGTGTACAATGGATGTCGAAAGAAGATTTCGAAACAGCTTATTTATCTGCATTAGATAATCTCAAATTAAAGTAGCGTAAATAAGCGCAAATTTAAAACAATCAACAATCGCTTTACTAAATATAAAGTATTTAAAATCTTAAATGCTTTACTGTTAAGCCATTGTTTATTAATTGCCTTAACGATTCGATACCGATTTTTAAGTGCATCTCCACGTATTGTGTTGTAACCGACGAATCGCTTTCGGCTGTTTTTACGCCTTCGGGTATCATGGGTTGGTCTGATACCAGTAGTAGCGCACCAGTAGGTATTTTATTGGCAAAGCCTGTGATAAAAATGGTGGCGGTTTCCATATCAATAGCCATAGCTCGCAGTTTTTTCAAATACTTTTTGAAGCTTTTATCGTGCTCCCATACACGCCTGTTGGTAGTATAGCAAGTGCCTGTCCAATAATCTCTACCAAAATCGCGAATAGTGGTGGATATGGCTTTTTGCAAAGCAAATGCCGGCAAAGCAGGCACTTCGGGTGGTAAATAATCGTTTGATGTGCCCTCGCCTCTAATAGCTGCTATAGGGAGGATTAAATCGCCTACTTTGTTTTTCTTTTTCAACCCGCCACATTTGCCCAAAAAAACAACTGCTTTGGGTTTAATGGCGGTAAGCAAATCCATCACCGTGGCGGCAACTGGGCTGCCCATACCAAAGTTGATAATGGTAATACCGCCAGCCGAAGCACTTTGCATAGGCTTATCTAAACCTAAAATTGGCGCATTATCATTCCATTCGGAAAATAGCTGCACATATCTCGAAAAATTAGTCAGGATAATATACTCGCCAAAATCCTCATGTTGCCTACCTGTATAACGTGGCAACCAATTGGTCACGATGCTTTCTTTGGTTTTAAGCCCTACCCCATTAGCGGTTAATGCTTCTCTTTTAATAGGGGCATCCATTCCTTCATTATCTTTTTCGTTCGTATTTGGCATAATATTCATTTTATACAACAAACCCCGGCTATATAACCAGGGTTTGCACTATTTAAACATGTTAATTACCCTGCATTTATGCAACTTTTAGTTTCTTCAAATCAGATTTTTCAAACTGATCAAGTGCATAATCCATTGTAACGTTCAATTGTTTTATTTCCTTTTTAGAAGGGAACTCAAACATGGCATCAATCATTATTGCCTCACATATTGAGCGCAATCCACGTGCACCCAATTTGAATTCCATCGCTTTATCTACAATAAAATCAAGCACTTCGGCATCAAACTCAAGCTTTACACCTTCGTACTCAAATAGTTTTTTATACTGCTTAAGTAATGAGTTTTTAGGCTCGGTGAGGATATTATGCAATGCTTCTCTATCCAAAGGATTGAGGTAGGTAAGTACTGGTAAGCGACCTATTAACTCAGGTATCAAACCAAATGATTTTAAATCTTGAGGTGTGATATATTTATAAAGGTTTTTCAAATCAACCTCATCATCGTGGTGCGATAGTTTATAACCAACAGTTTGTGTACGCAGTCTGTTCGCAATTTTTTTCTCGATACCATCAAAAGCACCACCGCATATAAATAAAATATTGTTGGTATTTACGGTAATCATTTTTTGGTCGGGATGCTTACGCCCGCCTTGTGGTGGCACGTTTACCATCGTACCTTCCAGTATTTTCAGTAAAGCTTGTTGTACACCCTCGCCTGATACATCACGAGTGATAGAAGCGTTATCGCTTTTGCGCGCTATTTTATCCACCTCATCAATATATACAATACCGCGCTCGGCAGCAGTTACGTCATAATCAGCAGCTTGTAGCAAGCGTGTTAAGATACTTTCTACATCCTCGCCTACATAACCTGCCTCGGTTAGCACGGTAGCATCGCAGATACAAAACGGAACATTTAATATTTTGGCTAATGTTTTGGCCAGCAAGGTTTTGCCTGTGCCTGTTTCGCCTACCATTATAATGTTCGATTTTTCTATCTCTACCTCATCTTTATCAATGCGTTGGTTCAATCGTTTATAATGATTATACACCGCTACCGAGAGCACTTTTTTAGCATCATCCTGCCCAATTACGTATTGGTCAAGATGGGTTTTCATTTCGGAAGGTTTTAATAAAGTAAGCGAAGAGGATGCCGTTTTTACTTTACGCACTTTCAATTCTTCTGCCAATATATCATTAGCTTGATTTACACATTTATCGCAAATATGTGCGTCTAAGCCTGCTATCAGCATCAGTGTATCTTGCTTACCAGCACCGCAAAACGAGCACCTTATTTCTTTACTACTCTTATTCATAACAATAATGTATAATCAAATTTAGCAATAAATGCCGTTTTCACAACATCTACTTATAATTTATACGCAAAGTTTAATTAATTGTTGGTTATTTTTTAGTCTTGTTACCTCTCAAAATTTCATCAACCATACCAAATTCAAGTGCTTCTTCGGCAATCATCCAATGGTCGCGGTCTGATGCGTCCCAAACTTTTTGGAATGGTGCTCCGCTATGGTCGGCAATGATTTGATAAAGCTCCTTTTTTAGTTTGGTGATTTCGTGATAGGTGATTTCGATATCAGACTGCTGACCTTGTGCTCCACCCGACGGCTGGTGTATCATCACCCTTGAATGTGGCAACGCAGCTCTTTTGCCTGCTGTACCTGCACACAACAATACAGCTGCCATTGATGCTGCCATACCTGTACAAATAGTTCCTACATCGTTTGATATCAATTGCATGGTATCATAAATACCCAAACCAGCATATACCGAGCCACCTGGCGAGTTGATGTATATCTGTATATCGCGCTTGCTATCGGCTGATTGTAAAAACAATAATTGCGCCTGTATAATATTGGCAATACCGTCATATATAGCATCACCCAAAAAGATGATACGATCCATCATTAAACGTGAGAATACGTCCATTTGTGCTACGTTCATTTGGCGTTCTTCAATAATATATGGCGTCATCCCCATTGGAACACGACTCTTCTCTACGTTCGAAATAAATTTATCTACAGATAAGCTGTTGATACGGTGATGCTTAACAGCATATTTTCTGAATTCGTTTTTATCGATATTGCTCATGTTTTTAATATTTTGAATGCGTTAAATATAGTTTTTAGTTTTTTAGAAATTCTAATTTAAAGTTGGTAAAAAGTAAAATTTATGTAATCATATAAAAATAGCCTGAAAAAACAAAAGCAACCCATATTTCGAGTTGCTTTTAGTTTATGCTGAAATATGCTAAGTGTTATTCTACCGAGCTGAAATCTTTAGCATCTATTTCTTTCTTATCTAAAGTGATAACAGATTTAAGATAATCTATTACTTTAAGTGCTTTCACTTCTTCAAATATTTTATTTGCCTCTTCTTTATTTTGCAAATACTGAACGGTGTATTGTGCTAATTGCTCCTCGGCTAATGGCTGCGGACTGTACATTCTGAACTGGGCATCTAAGCGTTGCTTAGCAGCGGTAAACACTTCTTCGTACTTAATCTCAATCTTATTATCTTTAATAATCTTGTTTTCTAGCAAAGTCCATTTCAGGTTTTGAGCAAAATCATTATAACCATCGGTCAATTCTTCGTCAGTTAGTTTTTCGTTTGTTGCTTTTAACCAACGTTTCAAAAACTCGTCTGGCAGCTCAAATTTTGCTTTATCGATGCTCAATTTGTAGATATCGTTTTGCAATTTACGTTCGGCATCTTGCACAAACATTGCTTCCACTTCTTCGGTTATTTTGGTTCTAAACCCTTCTTCGGTAGTTACAGTACCTTCGCCAAATAATTTATCAAAGAACTCTTGATTTAAATCGCTTTCTTCTAAACGGTTTACATTTTTAACCGTTAGGCGGAATTTTGATTTTAAATCGGTTGCTGTTTCTTCATCAACTTTTAATATTGCTGCAATGCGTGTAGCATCATTATTATAAGCTTTTTGAATATCAATTGTTACCTCATCGCCTTTTTTCAAACCGATTAATGATTTTTTCACTTTCTCGTCCTGAACTTGGTCTAATCTTACAGAGGTAGTATTGCTGATACCGCCTTCAAAAACAGAGCCATCAGGAGAAACCTGCACCAATTCGGCATATAAAACATCATCATCTGCCGATACGTCAGGATTTGTCATTTTACCATAGCTTCTGCGGATGTTTTTGATACGTGCTTCTAAGGTTTCTTTATCAGCCTTAATAACGTATTGTGTTAATTTATCTTTTGCTGAAAAATCAACTTCAAACTCGGGTGCTAAACCCAATTCGTAATTAAACTCAAAATCATCAGCAAAATCCCAGTTGTACTCTTTGTTATCATCTACCTTAGGTAGTGGCTGCCCAAGTACTTCTAATTTTTGCTCGTTGATGTAATTGTTTAGTGTATCCGAAAGTAAATTATTCACTTCATCAACCAATATGCTTTTACCATACATTTTTTTGATATGCGATGGTGGAACCATTCCTGGTCTGAACCCTGGAATTTTAGCTTTCTTAGCATGGTCTTTTATAGCTTTATCAACCCTTGGTTGGTAATCTTCGGGTTTGATATTAATGGTTACAACGGCGTTTAATTTGCCAGTTTTTTCTTGTGAAATATTCATCTTATTTTCGACGTATTAACTTAATTTTCAGTACCAATTGTGCAAATAACAACGCTGCACGCCCCTTATTTTGGGAGTGCAAAGGTATTAATAATTTTTTAAAAATTGAAGTCGGTAACCACAACCCGTTTATTTTAAACTACTATACTTGAGTTTTTTACAATATTTATGATGATTTAAAAAAATCTGTAAGGTTTTGATATATCGAACGACTAAGGAAAGAAAAATTTGCTGCATGAAATCGAAAATCTTACTTATTTTACTTGTATCGGCATTGTTTACAACTTACACCTACGGGCAAGGGTGTAGCGATGCTGGCTTTTGTAGTTTGGGAATTCTAAAAAACAACATTACCGATTCGGTAAGTGCACGCCATCAAGCCATACGTTTTGGGCTAAATTACGGGCTTGGCGAGCAACAGACTAGTACCATAAACCCTTATGTAGAATATAGTTTAAAATTAGGTGCTCGATTTAATTTTCAAAGTAAAATAACAGCAACCTATGCAACTGGCTTTTTGGGCAGTAATTTTGATATTGGCGATTGGTACAACACCATTAGTTATAATGCTAAGTTGAACAGCGATAATGATTTAAACTTTATTGCTGGCGTTAAAACGCCTTTTACAGCTGGAAATGATAAAAACAGTGCAGGCAATTCGCTACCGTTAGATTATCAATCAAGTATTGGAACTTATGATGCAATTGGTGGTATCAATTATATTGTACACAAAACATGGGAGTTTGATTTGGCTGCTCAAATACCTGTCATTCAGATTAATAAAAACCAGTTCTCTCCTACTCTTTATTCGGATGTGCGAGCGTTGAAATTTTTAGCTACGAACAATTTTAGGAGAAAAAGCGACCTATTAGGACGAATAGGCTATTATATTCCACTATCAGCATCATCTATTACACTAAAACCCAGCTTATCAGTTATTTATCATTTGGATAACGATTCGTACGAAAATGATTTAGGAAATAGAACATCCATCGCTAACTCGAAAGGGGTTACACTCAATGCAACTATTGTAGCTACAAAAAGATTGAGCAATGGCAATCAATTTGAAATTATTTTGGGCGCACCTTTTGTTGTTCGAAAAGCACGCCCTGATGGATTAACACGAGATGCTGTTATCAATTTCCAATACACTATTGCTTTTTAATTATTTCGACGGATTAATTTAATTTTCAGCACCAATCTCATACAGATTACAATTCAGTATATCCCTTATTTGGGGTGTGCTAGAATATTATTTGTTCTCAAAAATAGAAGCATTAATTAGCATACTCTGTTTATTTAAACTGTTCTACTTGAGTTTTTTAGTGTCACTAATTAAATTTAAACAAGATTTGATTTCATAAAAAAATAGACTTATTTTTTATGAAATGCCGCACTTACTCAAAAAACTCTCAAGATTTTTCAACACTCGTGATAGGTGTTTTAACGGTAAAAATTGGGTGATTTCACCTATACGAAATTCAAAACATAATTGGTTATATTTACACTAATTAAACCTAAAATATATAAAATATGGGATCACTAGGAGCACCAGAGTTAATATTGATTGTAGCATTTCCGTTCATCATGTTTCTTATTGGGGTGTACATCACTCGCTGGATATTTAAAATAGAAGTAATTGTTGAATATCAAAAGAAACAATATATGATACTTCGTCAAATTGCAAACAAATTAGGAGTAGATGAGATAATTATTAAAGATATAGACAGACCCCACTAAACTATAATTGAAATGGAATGATAGAATCGAGAGATGGTGTTAAGCACAAAAGTAATATTTTATGGAAATACCGTCCGTGAACATATTAAATAGAAAATAGCAATCCACTATGTAAGACTTATAACTACGATGGTGATTTTATTGGTGAATGAATTTATTATCTCGACGGATTAAGTTTGTTGTAATAAGCATAAGAAAGCATCAAAACACCTAAAACTATCAGTGGGAACAGTGCTTCAGCACCAAAACCTTCTACACAAAAATGGCTGATACTGGCAAAAAGGAAATCGAACACAAAACCTGCATAAGCCCACTCTTTGAGCCAGCGTGGTAGTTTGGGAGTGATTAAAATTAAAGCTCCTAAAACTTTAAACACGGTGAATGCTACTCCAAAATATGCTGGATAACCCAAGTGCCTGATGCCTTCTTTTGCCATCTCGGTTTGCGATGTGAGTGCGGGCATTACGCCTTCAAACAAAAAGATGAGGATAGTGGTTGTCCAAAAAATAATTCTTGCTGTTTTCATAAAAACGGTTTTAAGTTTATAAGTTAAAGATAGTTAAATTTTAGATATGCTTACCAGTAAATCATCAAGCTTATGATAACCTTCATTTAGCCCAGTTTCCATACCACTTTGAATAATTGCATCCCTATCGGCAACAGAACGGCATACCGAATGTATGGTTAGTTTTGTTCTATTATTTGGCAAAACTTCAAACAAAGTTGTATCAAGTGTAACGTGCCCTCTTTCGGGCAATCCCTCGAATTCAAAAGTTTGAATAATTCTTTCGGGTGCTGTTACTTCATGAAACGTACCATTAAAAGCGGCTATTTGCGCACCCATTTTGTTTAATATAAAATAACGATAATAGCCTCCAGATTTAGCCTCATAGGTTTCGATTTTCACTTCTCTATTAGCTGGGCTTAACCATTGGGTTATTAATTGAGGATCGGTATGGGCTTTGTAAACCATTTCTCGTGGGGCATCAAACTCCCGAATAATAAATAATTCTTGCTTGCCTTTTTCAGCAATAATTTGAGTTGAATTTTTAGTTGCCATTTTATTGTTTTTTATTTTATTAATATTTGTATTGGGCTTCTATTACTAAAAAAATATTTATGCCAATATATTACCCATGGGTCTATTTGCAATCATTCAATTGCAAATATATATGCAACCTTTTAGTTTCACAATATTTTTTAAATAAAAAAAGCCACAAGACCCCTTGTAGCTTAAACCATGTGTATATGATAGAGAACTCGAGTTATAAACTTACAAACTCTTGCTCGTTATTTTTGCTTAGTCCATCCACTTGTTTATCCATGTTTGTAGCTGTAAAATTGGTAGTATTTACACTTGCCGAGCGGCTATATTTTAAGCTGCACTCATTTACATTACCTGTTAAATCGGCTTTTGCACGGTTGTTTACAATAATACTTGCAGCATAGCCATCTATATTTAGCTTAGCATAAGCATTATCGTTTAGTGTAACGTTCAACTCGATAGGAGAAAGTTTTCCGAATGATTTTACTTCGGCATTATCATAAGCTGAAATGGCATCAAGCTGGCTGGCAGTAACCAAAACAACTAATTTTTGGTTTGAGTATGATGCAATGCGCAATACTCCTTTTTGGCTTTGGATTAAAGCACTTTCGGCATAATAACGGTTGTAAACTTTTACTTGGTCGGCGTTGCCGTCAATTACAAAAAGCTCCACATTACCACGCACTTCAATTTTGTTGATTTTGCTCACATTGGTTAGCACAGTGCTTACTTCATTATTGTTGGTTTTTACACCATCTTTATTGGCTGCATAGCTGGTAGCGTTTATTCCTAAAACGATTGCTGCAAGGGTTACGAAAGATAAAATTCTAGTTTTCATGATATTTAATATTTTGATTGTCTGTTGTATATATTGTTTGTTTTTTAATACATCCATAAGACCTTAGTGGCGATAAAACGTTACAGCGCAATTGGGTATATTAGATATACGGCATTATTTCTTCGGCAAAAGGCTGAATTTAATCGGTGAAAATTCTGATTGGGGTGGGTGTTCAGGCAATAAGAAAGGAAGGCAAGCTTTGATTAGAGGTAATATCGCTCGCCATCGGTTTTAATTTTACCCGCATCGAGCAACACACGGATGGTTTCTATCCTATCCTTCTCTGTACCGTTTTTCAAACTACTCATCAGTTCATCAATAGTGAGCACATTGGCGGTTAATAGGTGGGCTATTTCGTCGGTAATATTATCTGCTGTTTCTATCAAATTGCGTTGGCGTTTTTCTTCTAAGCAAACATCGCATACGCCACATTTAGGTACATTATTCTCATCAAAATAAGCCAATAGCATTTGACTGCGACATTTTTTATGTTCGGCATAAGCAAACACGGCCTCCATCTTTTTAATAGCTATGGCTTTGCGCTCATCGATATAGCGTTTATTAATAATCAACTCATTGTGCTGCAATCGTGGTCTAATGTAGGTTATCTGCGGTTGGTCTGTTTGTGGCAAATAATTTAATATGCCTTGCTGTTGCAATTGCTTTAAGCCTTCAATCACCTGCTGCACGCTTAAATTACTACGGCGGGCAAGGTCGTATTCCCTTAATCGTACATAGTTTTCAAACGCCCCGCCATACGAACGTAATAAGGTTTTAATAAAAGGATCCCAAGCCGAGTTTTGAATTTGAAAATTATACAATTGCTCGTTAAACACCTCGAACCTAAACCTTGAGGGCAAAAAAACGCTTTCGTTGAACGAGAGATATTCGTCTTGCTCCAAAAACTTCAAGGCATTTAGGGTTTTGGCAGCATCCAATTTATAGCGTGAGCAAAACTCGGCTATATCCAAATCGAAACTTACCCCTTCGCCTGTGCCGTAGGCCAATTGAAAATAACTCCCCAAATGATGATACACCTGTTTTATTTCGTCAACAGCAGGGAAATTGCTGAGTAGTTTTTTCTCATTCTTCAACCTATCGGCATAGTTGTATAGCAATACGGCATAGGCTTTATGCTCATCGCGTCCTGCCCTACCCGCTTCTTGATAATAGGCTTCTAAACACTCGGGCATATCTTTATGTATCACAAACCGAACGTCGGCTTTATCAATACCCATACCAAAGGCATTGGTAGCTACTATAATACGTGTACGGTTTGATTTCCAATCTTCCTGCTTCATCGACCGCTGCTCCATTGTTAGGCCTGCATGATAATAATCAGCCTTAAACCCGTTTTCGTTATAGTGTTTGGCAATATCTACTGTTTCTTTCCTGCTGCGTACATATACAATGCCACTACCTTTTACACCTTTGGCTATATCTAAAAGTTTGCGAGGTTTGTTTTCTTGGTGTTGTACCACATAGCTAATATTTTTACGCTCGAAGCTTTGCAAATAAATATTTGGCTGCTTAAACAATAGCTTTTGTTGAATATCATCACGAACCTCGGCAGTGGCGGTGGCGGTAAGTGCTAAAACAGGTACTTGAGGGTGCCATTCGCGCAAATCGGCAATGTGGAGATAAGGTGGACGAAAATCGTAACCCCATTGCGATATGCAATGTGCTTCGTCAACCGCTATCAAATTTACATTCATATATTTGATACGCTCGCGCACCAGTTCGGACAGCAAACGCTCGGGCGATAGATAGAGGAATTTTACACCACCATAAATACAATTATCTAAAGCAATATCAATCTCGCTCTTGCTCATGCCCGATACAATAGAAATAGCCTCGATACCTTTGGCTTTTAAGTTTTCTACTTGATCTTTCATTAAGGCAATCAATGGCGAAACCACAATACAAATACCAGCCTTAACCAAAGCAGGCACTTGAAAACAGATAGATTTGCCACCACCCGTAGGAAGCAATGCTAAAGTATCTTGCCCCAGCAAAACCGATTGGATAATCTCCTCTTGTAGCGGACGAAAACTATCGTGTTTCCAGTAATATTTTAATATTTCTTGAATTGTCATGGAATTGTGGCAGTTTCAAAGCTATCAAAACGAATCAATATTTCTAAATTAGCAGCGTTAAAAGCCCAATTCATGAAAAAAATTTCAGTTCTTCTATCATTTCTCTTCATCACGCAGGTATTACACGCACAAAAATGGAATATTGAAAACACCACAGCTCCCTCTAAAAAAATAACCATCAATACCGACGAAGGTACATGGATGAATTTGGATGTAAGTGCTGATGGGCAAACCATTGTATTTGATTTGTTAGGCGATATTTATAGCATCCCCGTTAAAGGTGGCAAAGCTACTTTGTTGGCAGGTGGAAAGGCTTGGGAAGTGCAACCACGCTTTAGCCCCGATGGTAAACAAATTTCGTACACAAGTGATAAGGACGGGGCTGATAATATTTGGATAATGAATAGCGATGGTAGCAACAAACACGCTATCACGAAAGAAACTTTCAGGCTATTAAACAATGCCTATTGGACACCTGATGGGCAATATTTGGTAGCACGCAAGCACTTTACAGGTTCACGCTCATTAGGTGCTGGCGAGATGTGGCTATACCATAAAACCGGTGGCGATGGTGTGCAGCTTACCAAACGCAAAAACGACCAACAAGATGCAGGCGAACCCATTGTATCGCCTGATGGTAAGTATATTTATTGGAGTGAGGATGTAACACCTGGCCCATACTTTCAATACAATAAAGACCCATATAAAGGTATATATGCTATAAAAAGATTGAACCGCGAAACAGGCAATATCGAAACCGTAACAGGCGATGCGGGTGGTGCTTGTAGGCCTCAGCTATCTCCTGATGGTAAAACATTAGCATTTGTAAAACGTGTGCGATTAAAATCGGTATTATACCTACACAATTTGGCTACTGGCGAAGAATGGCCTGTATATGACAACCTATCAAAAGACCAGCAAGAAACTTGGGCTATTTTTGGGGTGTATCCCAATTTTAATTGGACACCTGATAGTAAGAACATTATATTTTATGCTAAAGGTAAAATATGGAATTTGGATATAGCTTCGCAAAATGCGGAACAAATACCATTTGAGGTAACATCGCAACAAACCATTACCGAAGCCCTGCACTTTCAGCAAAAGGTATTTCAGGATGAGTTTTCGGCTAAAATGATACGCCAACTTACCACCTCGCCCGATGGCAAACAAGTGGCTTTTAATGCAGCAGGGCATATCTACCTTAAAAACCTGCCCGATGGCAAACCTATGCGTATAGATAGCATTGCCGATTTAGAATATGAACCACAGTTTAGTCCTGATGGTAAATCATTAATCTATGTTGATTGGAATGATGAATTAAAAGGTGCGATTAATAAAATTGACTTAACGACACGTGTGATAACCCGTTTAACTCCAGAAAAAGGCTTTTACTATTCGCCAAAATTCTCGAACAAAGGCGATAAAATTGTTTATCGCAAAGGCGAAGGAAATGATGTATTGGGCTATGCTTTTGGTAAAAACCCTGGTATATACATGATACCTGCAAGCGGCGGAAAACCTAAATTGATAATTGACAATGGTATTGAGCCACTGTTTTCGGCTGATGATTCGAAAATATATTACCAAAGTAGCGAGGGCGATAAAAAAGCCTTAAAGGCGATGGACACTACGGGTAATAATCAAAAAACATTGTACACATCAACCTACGCTACACAGTTTGCACCAAGCCCTGATGGTAAATGGATGGCTTTTACCGAGTTGTTTAACTGCTACATCACCCCCATGATTGCAACGGGTAGCGTGCAGGATTTATCAGCAGGAAATAAAGCTATCCCACTAACCAAACTGACAAGAGATGCTGGCACGTATATCCATTGGAGTAAAGACAGTCAGAAACTGATGTGGACATTGGGTTCAAAATACTTTGTTCGCGATATACATAGTGCGTTCCCATTTATTGAAGGTGGCGATGACAAAACAACAGCCATTGATACGGTTGGTGTAGATATCGACCTGAAATTGAAAACCAACGTACCTGATGGTAAAATAGCTTTCAAAAACGTACGCATCATTACGATGAAAGGCGATGAGGTGATTGATAATGGCAGTATTGTTATCGACAAAAATAAAATTGTAGCTATTGGAAAAGTAAACGATGTGCAAATACCCGCTGATGCGAAGCTGTATGATTTGGCTGGTAAAACTATTATCCCTGGGTTGGTAGATGTGCACGCCCATTTAAACCCGAGTCCGGATGGGGTTTCGCCACAACAAGACTGGCACTATTATGCCAATCTTGCGTATGGTGTAACTACAGCACACGACCCCTCGACCAATACCGAAATGGTTTTTAGCCAATCGGAAATGCTAAAGACAGGCAATATGGTGGGGCCAAGAGTGTATTCGACAGGCTCTATTTTATATGGTGCCGATGGCGATTTTAAAGTGGTAATAAATAATTTAAACGATGCTTTATCAAATCTAAGACGATTAAAAGCCGTAGGTGCATTTTCGGTAAAAAGCTATAATCAACCACGTCGCGAACAGCGTCAACAAATTATTGAAGCAGCGAGAGAATTACAAATGGAAGTTGTGCCTGAGGGGGGCTCGACCTTTTTTACCAATATGAATATGATATTGGATGGGCATACTGGTATAGAGCATAATACCCCTGTAGTACCTATCTATAAAGATGTTAAAAGCCTTTGGAATGCCAGCAAAACAGGCTATACACCTACGCTTATTGTATGCTATGGTGGGCAATCGGGCGAAAACTATTGGTACGACAGAACCGAAGTTTGGAAAAACGACCGCTTGCTGAACTTCACGCCGCAATCTATTATTGATGCACGCTCGCGCAGAAGAAGCACTGCTGAATACGGCGATTATGGGCATATAGAGGTATCGAAATATGTAAAACAACTAGCCGACGGCGGCACTAAAGTAAACTTAGGCGCACATGGACAATTGCAAGGCTTAGGTGCACATTGGGAGCTTTGGATGCTTACACAAGGCGGTATGTCGCCAATGCAGGCACTACGTTGTGCTACCATCAATGGCGCATCGTATTTAGGTATGGATAAAGAAATAGGCTCGCTAGAAGTGGGTAAATTGGCGGATATGGTGGTATTGAATGACAGCCCGATTGTGGATATCCGCAATAGCGAGAAAATTAAATATGTGATGGTGAATGGACGGTTATACGATGCCGAATCGATGAACGAAATAGGTAATACCGAAAAGCCTCGCCTACGTTTTTGGTGGCAAATGAGCAAAGGCGAAAGCGTGAGTTTGCCTGTTACCAATAAAGAAACTTGGTTATACACCACGCAGGATGGCGAAGAATAGCCTCGGTTGAAATAGGGCTTGCAATCTATTGTGAATATACCTAGCTCTGCCAATTTGACAATATCCATACTTTGGAACAAGCATTGATGGGTAGGCATACAGTTAAGTATATTCATTTCTAAACATTTATAGATTATGCAAGAAAAAGGAACTATTTCGATTCACACCGAAAACATTTTCCCTATTATTAAAAAATTCTTATACTCTGATAATGAGATTTTTTTGCGCGAATTGGTATCAAACGCCGTGGATGCTACGCAAAAAATAAAACGTTTAAGCTCATTAGGTCAATACAGTGGCGAACTTGGCGACTTGCGTGTAGAGGTAGCTTTTGACGAAGAGAAAAAAACCATTACCATATCAGATAACGGACTTGGTATGACAGCCGATGAAATTAAAAAGTACATCAATCAGATTGCTTTTTCGGGTGCTACCGAGTTTATGGAGAAATTTAAAGAAGCCAAAGATGCTAACGAAATTATCGGGCGTTTTGGTTTAGGTTTCTACTCGGCTTTTATGGTGGCTGATAAAGTAGAAATTGAAAGTTTATCGTATCAAGAAGGTGCAGAGCCTGCACATTGGACTTGCGATGGCAGTACCGAATTTGAGCTTAGTGAAGGTAGTTTAACCGAGCGTGGTACCGAAATTACGCTACACATCAATAAAGAATCGGAAGAGTTTTTGAGCAAGTATAAGCTGCAAGAAATACTGGATAAATACTGTCGCTTTTTACCTGTTCCAATCATTTTCGGCACAAAAACCGAAAGCGAGCCAGATGGCGAAGATGAAGAAGGCAAACCGAAATATAAATCAATTGATGTTCCAAACTTGATTAATGACACCAATCCTGTTTGGACAAAAGCACCAAGCGAATTAAAGGATGAGGATTATTTAGAATTTTACAAACAATTGTATCCATTCTCGGAAGAGCCTCTTTTTTGGATACACTTAAATGTTGATTATCCTTTTAACCTTACAGGTGTATTATACTTCCCTAAGGTTAAAAACGAGTTCGATTTTCAACGCAATAAAATCAAATTATTCTCTCGCCAAGTATTTATTACCGATGAGGTAAAAGATATTGTTCCCGAATTTTTGATGCTATTACATGGCGTTATTGATTCGCCAGATATTCCGTTAAATGTTTCGCGCAGTTTCTTACAAGCCGATAGCAATGTAAAGAAAATCAACAGCTATATCACCAAAAAAGTAGCTGATAAATTGGCAGAGCTTTTCAAAACCGACCGCAAAGGTTTTGAAGAAAAATGGCCAGATATTGGTTTATTTGTAAAATATGGCATGGTAAGCGATGAGAAGTTTTATGATAAAGCAAAAGATTTTGCCTTACTAACCAATACCGCCAAGCAAAACTTTACCTTAAATGAATATAAAGAAAAGGTAACTCCTGAGCAAACTGATAAGGATGGAAAGTTAGTTTACATCTATACCAACGACCCTGAAAAGCAAGATGCTTTTGTGCAATCGGCAAATAAAAAAGGGTATGATGTATTGCTGATGAACTCGCCTATTGATAATCATTTTGTGAGCAGTTTGGAGCATAAATTAGAGAACACTTCGTTAAAACGTGTGGACTCGGATGTGGCTGATAAGCTTATTAAAAAGGAAGACGCACCGGCACATATTTTAAGCGAAGATGAGGCTACCAAAGTGAAGGCGATTTTCGATAAAGCAATTAACCGCCCAGCTTATAAAGTTGAGTTAGAAAGTCTGAACCCTGAGGAATTGCCTGTAACGGTAACGATGGACGAGTTTATGCGCCGCATGAAAGAAATGGCAGCAATGGGCGGTGGTATGGGCTTTTATGGCAGTATGCCCGATAATTACAAGGTAATAGTAAACGCTAACCATAAACTGATAACCCGCATATTAAACGATGAAAACGAGCAAGAGCAAGCAGCATTGGCTCGCCAAGCGTTTGATTTGGCTTTACTTTCGCAAGGATTATTAACTGGCGCCGATTTAACAGAGTTTGTTAATCGTAGCGTAAGCCTCATTTAATCTAATACAAACAAATTAATAGTTTAAGCTCTCCCCCACAGGAGGGCTTTTTTTGTGCCAATAAAATCATCGTTTTGCCACAATACTATTACATTAAGCCAACAGTGTTGTAAAAACTATTAATTTGCCTTAGATTGGTCGTTCCATTATAAATATCTTTTAAAATCTCAGCAATGAATAAGTTTTTACTTACAATCACATCTATTGCTTTGGCAACTGCTGCAAGTGCGCAACAAGCTAGCCTAACCGCAAAAGATTATGCCCATGCCGAAAGTTTTTGGGGTTACAACACCCAACAGCTTGTTGACCGTAGCAATGTACGTCCCGAATGGTTATCGGGCGATAGATTTTGGTATCGTGTATTGACACCACAAGGGAGTGAATTTATATTAGTAAACCCTACTAAAAAAACACGTACGGCAGCTTTTGACCAGCAAAAATTGGCTGCTTCGCTATCGGCAGCAACAGGAAAGCAATACACCGCAGCTATGTTGCCATTTAGCTACTTTACTTTTACTGATGATGGTAATGGGATTGTATTTAAAGCCGATGGGAAGCAGTGGCTTTGCGATTTACATACTTATAGCTGTACCGAAGATGCTTCGACTAAAATGAAAAACTCGACCAGTAAGCGCAGTAGAAGGCAAGCAGTAGATAATGAAGTGGCATCGCCTGATGGTAAATGGGCTGCTTATATAAAAGCTGACAACCTATGGATACACAGCTTGGAAGGTGATGAACATATACAATTGACTACCGATGGTATAAAAGATTTTGGCTATGCTACGGATAATGCTGGCTGGCAACACAGCGATGCACCTATTTTACAATGGTCGGCTGATTCAAAAAAGATTGCCACTTTTAAACAAGACCAACGCAACACAAGCGATATGTACTTGGTAACTACCAATGTGGGCAAACCAAAGTTAAAAGCATGGAAGTACCCTTTTACTGGCGATAAGGACATTACAACTATACAACGTGTGGTAATTGATGTAGAAAACCGCAAGGTGATAAATCTGCAAGTTGCGCCCGACCCTCATCGTGCATCGCTTAGTGATGATATTGCAAGTAGTGGTACGTTTGATGATGTAAACTGGAGTACCGATGGCACACAGTTGGCATTTGTATCAACCTCGCGCGACCATAAAAACGAAAAAGTACGTATTGCTGATGCTGCAACTGGTGCGGTGCGTGAAATTTTTGAAGAAAACGTAGCTACTCAGTTTGAATCGGGATGGGGTGCTATCAACTGGCGTTATCTGCAAAAAACCAATGAGATTATTTGGTTCTCAGAACGTGATAATTGGGGACATCTTTATTTATATGATGCTGCAAGTGGCAAAGTAAAAAATCAAATTACCAAAGGCGATTGGGCGGTAATTAGGCTTTTGAAAGTAGATGAGAAAAATCGAATGTTATATTTTATTGCCAATGGTAGAGAAGCCGAAAATCCATACTTCAGTCAATTATGTAAAATTGGGTTTGATGGCAAACACTTTGCCGTTTTAACTCCCGAAGCTGGCAATCATCAGGTTACTTTATCGCCATCAGAAAACTTTTTTATTGATAGCTATTCAAAACCCGATGTTCCAGCGGTTACCGTATTGCGTGATATGAATGGCAAACTCATCAATACGTTAGAAAAAACTGATATTTCGAGGCTGACTGCAACTGGATGGCATGCTCCTACGCCTATTACAGTAAAAGGGCACGATGGCAAAACAGATATTTATGGTTTATTGTTCACCCCTACCAACCTCGACCCCAATAAGAAATATCCCATTATTGATTATATCTATCCTGGCCCGCAAGGTGGTGGCGTAGGTAGCTGGTCGTTTGAAACTGCACGAGGAGACCATCAAGCATTAGCCGAATTAGGTTTCGTTGTGGTAGTGATTGAAGGTACAAGCAATCCGCTACGCTCAAAAAGCTATCACGATATGAACTATGGCAATATGGCTGAAAACACTATCCCCGACCAAATAACAGGCATCAAACAATTGGCACAACGCTATAATTATATTGATACCGCACGTGTGGGTATATGGGGGCACTCGGGTGGTGGCTTTGCTACGGCAGCCGCTATGTTCCATTATCCCGATTTTTTCAAAGTAGGCATATCAGAATCAGGCAATCACGATAACCGTAATTATGAGGATGATTGGAGCGAGCGATATAATGGATTGATTGACAAAGCAGCTTACGAAGCTCAAGCCAATGAAAATTTTGCTAAAAACCTTAAAGGCAAGCTGATGCTGGCTCATGGTTTAATGGATGATAATGTACCACCGCAAAACACTTTCTTGGTAATAGAAGCCTTAGAAAAAGCTAATAAAGATTATGACTTAGTAGTATTCCCTAATAGTGCGCACGGCTATGGTAGCTATTCGTTATATATGGCACGCCGCCGTTGGGATTATTTTGTAAAAAACCTGCTCGGTATAGGTACACCTCACGAATATAATTTGAAATACAAAGCCGACCCACGAAACTAAAAAAGTAATATCGCTATAAAAACAAAACCCCTTGCTGAGCAAATCAGCAAGGGGTTTTTAATTGTATAGTTATTCTTAAAATAGTTAGACTATACTTTTATATACTTCTAATGTTTTATCAGCAATTAAATCCCAATCGTATTGCTTCATATCATACGATATTTGTTGATTTTCTGTCAATTGAATAGCATCGAGGCAATTGGTTAATGCGGCTTCATTACCCACTTCGTAATAACAACTCGTGGGTAAATTTACCTGCGTATTGGCTGCGATATTACTCGCCAATATAGGTAAGCCATAGCTCATGGCTTCTAACAATGCAATGGGCAAGCCTTCGTAAAATGAGGGTAAAACAAACAAACTTGCATTGGAGAACAATTGTTTTAATTTTTCGCCTTTTAAAAAACCTGTTAATATTACATTGTGTTGCTTGGCTAATGTTTTTAATGCTAATGAATAATCCGATTCGTGATCAGCATCGCCAGCAATAACCAATTTATATTTTTTTGATATGGTTGATTGTGCATAAGCCTTAATCAAATAATCAAAGCCTTTTTCGGGAACAAATCTGCCTAATGTAAAAATATACGAGTCGGTTGAAAGCCCTATTGATGCTAAGTAATCTTTGTCGAGGCTTCTCGTCATTTTATCGACCCCGTTGGGTATCAAAACACAATCATTTCGGCGATATACAGCCTCAATATGCTCTTTAATTTCTTGCGATATGACAATCACTTTTTTGCTGAACTTCACCCCCATCCATTCGCCAGTTTTAAGAAATGTTTTTGCTAAGCCGTTCCATTTCATCCGTTTATAATCGGGGCCATGATGCGTCATTACTACTTTCAAACCCAATAATCTGGCAAAACCAGTTACCAAATTAGGGCCTATGGCATGAATATGCACCACATCTGGACGTTTTACAGCGGCATACATTATGGATAAAAAACTATGTATAATAGCTTCAAACGATTTGTTTTGAGGCGAGTATATATGCTTTAAAGCAATGCCCTCATATGTTAAACAGCTTTTATCCTCTACATACCCACTTCTACAAATTACTGTTACCGAATGCTCGCCACTCTTTACCATGCGGGGGTATAGGTGTTCGCAATGCGTTTCCACTCCTCCCGGAATATTTGGTATTCCTCGCGTGCCCAATACTAGTATTTTCATTGTAGCGTTTTATTTAAAGGGCTATATTTAGATTGCTATAAATATCCTTGAGTATGCCGTAATGCCGCTCGTAGCTTACCTGATGCGATATAAATTGATAAGCATTCTCGCCCAATTCTTTTCTCAGGTTTTCATCATTCCATAGCCTTACAATCTTCTCTCGTAAGTCATCAGCGTTGAATGACTCGAACAGTAAACCCGTTTTTTCGTTCATTATCAATTCGGGAATACCACCAATATTGGCACCTATAATTGCTTTTTTGAACGACATAGCTTCTGTTACCGAGAAAGGATAATTTTCGTACCATTCTGAAGGGCATACAGTAAACTGGGCATTAGCCACTAAATTATACACTTCGGGTAGCGTTTTATGCCCAAGCAATTGCACATCGGTTAAGTTGTTGGCATTGATATATTCTTGTACCTCGGATTGTAAGTTGCCACCGCCTACTATTTTAAGCGGAATATTTAACCCGTTTACCGCCTTTAACAGCGTGGTGATGCCTTTTATTTTCTCTAAACGACCTACGTATAATATATAACGCTCGTCGCTTTTGGTTTGCGCTGCCAATGCCTCGTTATTAAAATTGAAGCACAAATTGGTTACACGCAGTTTATCTCTAAAAAAGCCGAATTCATAAAATTTGTTGTATAAAAACTCGGATGGGCAAAGGAAATAATCGACGTGTTTAAACAGGTTCATATAGCGATGAACATAGTTTTCTAACCCTGCTAATGAGCTTGCCAATACCGAACCTTTTTTACATTTGTTGATACCGCATTGAATAAACTTGCCGCCTTTACATTTTTCGCAAATACTACCGTGTGATATAAAAGAGTTTTCGGGGCATATCAATGTATAATCGTGCAATGTCCAAACTATTGGAATGTTACGCTTTTTGAGTATAGGCAATATGCTTGGGGTGATATAATGATTGATATTGTGCAAATGTGCTATATCAATTTTGGTATCAGCCAAAAGCCGCTCCATGTTTGCTTTGGCTTGGCGCGAATAGATACTTTTGGTTAAAGCTTTTACGCCGTTTACAATACTTTTATTGGCGTTTAGTTGTTTATAATCAATAAAATCAACAAAATACTTATCATACCCATAGCTTTCGGCATCTTTGTCTGATTTCATGGCGAAAGGCACTACATGATGCCCTTTGCTTTGATAGAGTTTTCTTAAATTATCTATATAAGTCCAATCGCCGCCTATTTGGTACCATACATAGTTTACCATTAAGATATTGAGCGGATTTTGGCTTTGTAAAACTTCCATTACTGTATTGTGCTTAGCTATTAATTTATGTTACTGTATCAAATCAACTATATTTACATACTACGTAATTGATTAAAAAAATCAACTATCCTATCTACCTGCCTCGTGTATTCAAACTCTTTCTCGGCCAATTGACGACCAGCTTTACCCACTAGCTCAGCTTCGCCATAATTATCGAAGATGTACGTCAATCTTTCGGTTATTTCCGAAGGGCTATTAGGCGCAATCAAAAAAGCATTCTTTTTATCGGTTAAATATTGTGGTATCGAGCCTGTATTGGTAGTGAGCACAGGTTTACTAGTGGATAGGTATTCGGCTATTTTGGTGGGGAAACAATGTTCGGACTGTTTGTTTTTGGGTTTAACTATAACCAAAACAGCCGCATTACACATTCTATCTACCATCACTTCGCGAGCTACATAGCCTGTTATTTCAACATCGTGCTGCATTTTATTTGCTTCGATAAACTCCTTTACCCTATCCTTATCGGGAGATACATTTAAATCGCCCATCAAAACCAACTTCTTATGAGGGTTTGTTTTACTAAAATCGAGATAGCCTTGCAGCAAATCCATTATACCATCTTTAAACTGGTTTAAAGCACCTGTATAAACTATTTCGCCACTATTGGCTTCGGTATATTTAAAATTGCTGGTATCGGTTAAAATTGGTACTTTCAAGAGCTTGGTACGTTTTCCTACTTTATCCTGAAAATAGGTGTACAAGCTATCCGAAATCACTATCATGCCATTAAACAGCTTGAATACATTATTTACATAAAGCTTTTTATAAATATTGAAGAGGAAGCCATCGCCATGAAAAACAAATGGAAATTCGCTTATCTCGAGCACATATTTACAGCAAAACAACCAGCAAAATAACTTATAGACCACAATCATGTATAATCTGTTGTCAACTATAAGCAATACATCGCTACTCCCCTTTTTACCAAAAATATAAGCTAAGGTTTTGAAGTAGGACAAGAAATCGTTGATGCGGCGTTTAATAAACGAATCGCTCCTGACTGGGCTTAATGGATAGCGGAAAGGGATACCCTCAAACTCGCCTTTTATTTCGTGGTTAAGTGGTTTGGTGTGGTGGCGTTCGGTAGGGCGAGGAACAACTATTTCGACATCATGCCCAGCACTTTTAAATCTTTTGGCATATAAATGTATCCTATTAGTAGCCGCCATTCCGCGCGGATAAGATTCATTTAAAATAATTGTAATTTTCATAAACTTATAAAATCCCCACTACACAAACTATTATTGATTAATTGCTTTTATTACCTTACAAGGGTTGCCTGCTGCTATTACATTGGCCGGAATACTTTTTGTAACCACGCTTCCCGCACCAATTATGGTGTTCTCGCCTATGGTTACGCCTTTAAGCACTACGCTATTTACCCCCAGCCAAACATTATCGCCTATATTTACTTCAACAGGTTCGCCTACACGTGGATCATCCAAATGCCAATCCGAATCGGTAATCACCGTATTAGCTCCACAGCGCACATTATTGCCCAATACAATTTTCTTAAACGCACCTACTGATGTGCCGCTAAATCCGCAATTATCGCCTATAATAATAACGCTCCCTTCTACTTGGGCTGATATTAAACAAGGATGATTTACACCAATCCAATTAGTGGTTTTATCGGATATAAATGTGCAATTATCGCCAATAATGATTTGCGATTTCTTTTTCCGATAAAAGTGTGTTCTACCAAAAAAGGCAGCATTTTTACCAATTTTTACCCCCCAAGCATAAGCAAAAAGATAAGTTCGCTTACCAAGCAGTTTATGAATTATTGGTAATCTATGAAATATTGCCCTTATAAAAATAGTCATATCATTAATTTATTTCAATCTCCGATTTTCTTTATGATACCGATTGATAACAATCCGTTGTTCGGTTTGCTATCTCAGTCCAGTTATACTCGCCTTGTTCAAAAAAGTTACTTATATTTTTCTCCATAGCTTTTAAAACGCTTTCATCTAAACATAAATTAACTATCCGATTTCCAATTCCAGCATAATCATTCGCTTCAACTAAATATCCTGTATCGCCATTTTCAATAATTTCTTTAAACCCGCCGAGGTTTGATGCGATAACAGGTTTATTAAAAACGTTGCTCGTGGTAACAATACCACTTTGAGAGGCACTGGTATAAGGGCAAACTATCATTTTTGCCTGCTCGTTCAGGTTGGCTATCTCATCATTATCCAAAAACTTGTTGATGATTTCAAAAGTGGCATCATTCTTTATCTCGGCTAATGAAACATCCGTACCGCTTCCTGCAATTATGGCTTTTAAATTAGGCACTTGCTGTTGTGCATATTTAACCGCCTTTATAAATGTGGCTAAACCTTTATAGGGCTGTAAAAAGCCATAAAACAAGATTATATTTTCGCCTTTAGTTTTAGTAGCTGTTAAAAAATATTTATACGTTTCGAACAAGCCAAATGGGATATTGTAAACCTTTTTGGGGTCGAAGGGATATTGTTCTAACAATCGCTCGTATGAATTTTTTGAATGTACAATTACTGGTATTTGCTTGGTATATAAAGTTGCTATCAGTTTGTTCTTAAAATCCTGCTCGTTGTAATGCTTAGCAACCTCGTGCAATGAATGGACAATTTTACTATTATCCAAAGTTTTGTAATAAGTGCACAATAGCTCTTCTTGCCCAATAAGATTGATTACATCGTAGTTGTTTTGTTTTATTTTGGATGAGAAAGCAATGGTTAATAGCTTATTTAGCCAATGTAAACTTTGGCGGAAGGATGGGTATGCAATTACCGTTATTTTAAGATTGACATTGTTAAAATAACTATATAATGGATGTTCTTGTTTGAGTTGAATTTCGTTTAATCCTATCTTGAAATTATTATCGCTCAAAACACCAACCCCAGGTATTGATTTTCGTTTTCTATCGGTAATATAAAAATAGTGCACCTCATTGTTTTGAGCCAAATGCTTGGCTAAAACAATAGAGCTCTCGGGGTGATTATAAGCGATGATTGCTATTTTCATTAAATATCCACCTATCTGTAATTATTCTGTTGTATTTTCTGAAACAATAATGATTGTATTTTGCGCCTCTACTCTACAATGCTCATATAAGTATAACACAATAGCAATAGCAACCACATAGCTTCCGCTAAAGGTCGAATCGGTAGTTAAGCACGTACTAATTAAGAACACTATAAACATTTTTAGATAAACATACCCTTCGGTAAGTTTTGTTTTAACCCCTCGGTAAAAAATCATTAAGAATGCTAAAACGGGAAGTATTCCCATATAGGCATATAATCCTATCAATCCTATATCCTCGGTATAGTACCCTTGTACTGCTTGTAGTTTAAATATAGTACGACTATATAAGGATGTTTCGCCTACTGGAAAGCCATTGCCTAAAACCCTTGTAACGGCTGATGGTTGAAAATCATCAATGTAATATTTAGCAGCTTTTACACGCACATAGTTATCGCTCTTTTTTAAATCCTTATCAGTTTTTTTCTGTAGCTTTTGTACATAATCTAATTGTGGTATAATCAATATGGCTGCAATTGTAACTACCAACGTTAGAAATCTAACTGATAGTTTTTTACTGCTAAACAAGTAAAAAACAGTAATAAGTGCCGTTGCTGCAATATATACCCGTGTTTGATTAAGAAGGATACACGAAAAGGCCATCAATGCCCCCAAAAGCCATATTTTCGACTTATTGAATGAGTATTTATTAAGCGAAAAGAAGTAAAACAGGAATAAGAACCCATCGCCATATAAAAAGATACGTAAGAATTCTCTATCGGTTGATATTTTGTATTCGAGAAATTTTACTGGATTGATTGCGAAACTAACTAAATACAAAAAAGCATAGGTAAACCCAATAATCGTAATAATGCGTTCCATTATCTTGACGGGGATATTCTTAGCCATAAAAAAGAAATACAACAGATAGCAGGATATGGTAAGCTCGCTAAATATGTTTTCGGATATACTTTGTTGCCAAAATACGCTTGCCATTAGCATTGAAAGTGGTATAGCTAAGGCAAACAATTTTAAAGGTAGCGTAAATAAATAGTTGGGTGTTTGGAAAGTAAATTTTAAAATAGTTGGCAATGCTATCAAAAACAAGAGCAAAAGAACGTCGAAATAAAAATTACGA
Source organism: uncultured Mucilaginibacter sp. (assembly GCA_963422535.1). Lineage (GTDB taxonomy): Bacteria > Bacteroidota > Bacteroidia > Sphingobacteriales > Sphingobacteriaceae > Mucilaginibacter. Next base: position 2,719,522 of record OY730227.1, on the reverse strand, counting down.
AAATGCTCAACAACTGTTTTTTCTAATATGGTTGGCTTAAAAAAACCAAAAGACGCAAAGGCAATCAGCAAGATATAATAGAAATGCCATCGTTTTTGATTTGGGTATATTGCGTTTTGCTCCATATTATCTACTCTCTTATCTATTATCTTTATTTCTAATAATCAGTTTTAACCGCTTCAAAACAGCTTTTACGATAGTTGAAGTAGATAAGTGATATTTCTCCCTATTTTTATACCAACTCATTGCACCCGAAAAAAGCTTTCCTTTTAATGATGCAGTTAGCGTTGCTAATTTCTTCACGTTGATATACCCATCAACCTGCTCGCATAAATTAGTATAAACTATCAAATCATTGGGGTGAGTTGGTTTTGATTTTAAGAAAGTTTTGAACCAATTATGTTCTATCAAAATAGCTTTCATCTTCAATTCGCTATTGCCCGATGAGGTGATGGTATAACGTGTTTGACGATAATTGAAAACTGGATTATTGGTATGTGCTATGCCTTTTCCGATGCTTGCTATATAGGCCGTTATATCATCGGAAGCCCAAGCTAGCGGAATATCAAAAAAGCCGCCATTGCGTTTCAACACCTCGGTGCGGTAAACAAAATCTGAAATGTACTGCAGTCGATAGTTGTTTATGCGATGCCAGATGCTATCATAAACCGACTCATATTCGGGCCAAGAGGGGGTTAGTTGGATAAAATCGGAATGCTCATCGATAATTTTAGAACGACAATGAAAAACATCTAATGTATCGTACTTCTTAATCAGGCTCACAAATTCTTCTAAGTAATTAGGCTCTAATCTATCATCATCGCCCATCATCATAAAAAACTCGCCTGATGCTTTTGCTAGCGCATTGTTCCAGTTTTTAACCAAGTTTTCGGCACCGAGGTTTACTTCATTTTTATAATAGCTAATTCGGGTATCGGTAAACTGGCTAACAATGCTATCAACTGGTTCGGGCGAGCAATCGTTTACAATAATCAACTCAAAGTGGGTGTATGTTTGAGCCAAGATGCTATCAATACACTCTTTCAAAAACTTGCTTTTATAAGCTGGTATGGCAATTGTAAAAAGCATTTTAAACTATGATTGATATTATTTTAAACAGATTTAACAATTTTACTTCACCTCTTCTACTACAGGCTGCTTTCTCGAAATTTTATAGATATAATATGATATAGTAGAGATGATTAAACCCGATATGCTGATTTTTAATATTAACCCCACCTTATCTAATAAATAATAAGAAACTACGAATAAAAATATGGCTATCAACCACAATAGTTTATCTTGAGGGATAGTAATTTTGATTGATTTTTTGAAATCGTTCCAAAGGTACACCTCAAATAAAGCAAATGATATTACATAGGCGTATGATAGCCCTATTGCGCCATATTTGCTACCAAAAAATAATATTGGTGCCGATATACAAACATTTATAAATGTACTTTTGATAAACTTCTTCTCGTTGTTTGTAGCTCCCCAAATTGTGCCTATCAAACTGTTTGTTCCCATCAAAAACACATACCAAATTTGCAATTGGGTTACTTTTACCACTGGTGCGTATTTGGGTAGTATGAGATGCACTGCCTCATCAATAAACAAGGTAAACATAAAGCAGCATAACAAGGCTACCAGCATAAAAGAGCGAATGCCTTTTACCAATAGGCGTTTAAACTTGCCCTCATCATTTACCCAAAGACTGGAAAGATTTGGGAATAATGCCGACAGCGTAAACCCTATAACCATTGATACGGGGCTTATCAGTTTTTGGGTAAGGTTGAAATAGCCTATCTCAGTTTTTGTAGAGTTGATATCCAAATAATTGTTGGTAAGATAACCGAAAGGTATGCTAATTAATATCAGCATAAAATATGGCCAGCTTTCTTTCAATAGCGCGGTAGATGATTTGAGGAAGGGTTGAATTTTACCCATCAACAGTTTTTGCACTTTTAACACAATAAAATATATCGAGCCTGCTAATACCACATTGATACAAAACAGGATGATAAATATATTTTGAACGGTAAAGCTTTTTAAGGGTAAAAAATAAACTGTAGTGAGCCAAATAATACTTGTAGATACATTAACCAATGCTGTTGGTAACATCTTTTGATGACCCCAAAAAATGGATTCTAACAAATTGGATATACAGTTAAAAAACACATAAATGCAAATTAGGGCAACATACACATTTGATAAACTACCTGCATAAAGGTTGTAGATGTAGTATATAGCGGCAACGATGAGGGTTGACCCCATACGTAGCAATATGCCATTCACCAAAATATCATTGGTAGCCATTTTATTTCTGGCAATGGTGCGTATAATTATATTTCGTATGCCCAAATCGGCTAGTGTAACCAATAGTTGTTCTTGAACACCTAAAAATGTATAAACACCATAATAACTTGGGCTGAAAATTTTAGCAATTTTTATTAATGCAATTAGGTTGATTAACTGTGCTAAAATACCGCCAATAGTAACATATGAGGCATTTTTTACTACAATATTATTAGCTAGTTTTTTTAATATAGACATTGATAGATGTATCCCTAAAGCTTTAAAATCCTTTTCTTTCAAGTGCTGGTTATCCAGCTTAAATTGATATTAAGGTATTGTTTATGTATTCTCAAAAGTGATTATAACCTATGAAGAATAGATAAATACCTTATTATCTTATTTTACAACTTAGTTACCAAATAGGGGTATTACTTATTAACATAGTATCCCGTATCGTAATTATACCCGTAGCCATATTTAACACGCTTGATGCCATTAAATACGATATTGAGTTGTGGCAATCGCTCGGCAAGGTTAGTAACCTTGATAAAATCGAGCTCGTCTTTTTGTGTATAGCCTTGACGAATTACATATAACGATACATCTACGTGCTGCGCAATAATTAAAGCATCGGTAACTAAATGCACTGGCGGCGTATCAATAATAATGTGGTTATACATGGTACGTAGCCGTGCTATTAATTCGCCAAGTTGTTCGCGCTCTAATAATTCCGATGGATTTATATCAATAGTACCACAATTGATAATATCTAACCCCGCTACATCCGTATGTTGTATCAAATCTTCTATCCTTACGTTTTCGCCACTCAAATAGTTGCTTACCCCTAAATGTTCTGCCGATAGGTTAAACATAGATACTACTTTTGGCTTGCGTAAATCCATCTCGAGTATGATGGTTTTTTTGGTAGAGTAAGCCAATGTCATCGCCAAATTGGAGCTTACAAAACTTTTACCTTCGCCCGCTGTGCTCGATGTAAACAAAGTAACTCTGCCTTTTGTATTATCTCTGCCTTCGATGTTGTTGTATAAATAACTCAAATTGGTGCGTAATAGCCTGAATTGCTCGCCTATGGCATTGTTTTCTTTACCTTGAGTGATAACCAATGGCGAAGTTGATTTTTGAAACGAAAGCTCGCCTAAAATTGGTAGTCCTAAGGCATCTTCAATTTGCTTAGGATTGGTAATTTTATTAAAATCAAGGCTATCCACCCCATAAATAACTCCTACAGGTACTAACAGACCCAATGCTACGGCAAACATATAAAACAGTACTGGCTTGGGCCATGTTGCGGCTCCCGCACGTGCATCATCTACAACCTGCGCATCAGAAACAGTTGAAGCTATGTTTAATGACAATTGCTCTCTTTGGTCTAACAAAATGGTATATAAACGCTCTTCTACATCTTTATCGCGTTTCATACCGGCATAGCGTGTAGCCTGAGTAGGCACATTTCGTATTTGACCTTCCGATTTTGAACCATAAGATTCTAACTGATTTTTGGTCAATAGTAATGTTTCCTTATTTGTACGTATCTTTTCTCTTATTTTTTCCTGAATATTTTTAATCTGATTGTTAAGTGGGCCAAATACTGGATTGTCTTTAGGATTGGTAGCCAGTAAATTTTGCTTTTGTAGTTGCAATTCTGATAATTTCTCCATCAAGTAATTCAATCCTTGGTCTTGCAATCCTTGCGTTGATGGCTGTTTATCAATATCTTGAGCCGAATTAATATATCTTTCGATATTGTTAATTATTCTAATCTGTATATTAATATCATTTAATGAACGTGTATTGGCCTGCTTATCTTGCACATACGATTGTGATTGCGATGCAATGTCTGTCAACCCTTGTTTTACTTCATAGTTTTCAATTTGCGATTCATTGGCGTGTAAATCTTTACCAATAGAATCTATGCGTTTAGTCAAGAAAGCAATGGTAGCTTGTGTTTTTTTATTCTTTTCATCAACACCGCTTTGAATATATGTTTTGATAACCTGGTTTAAAATATCTACGCCACGTTTAGGTACGATATCTGAGAAGGTTACGGTTACGAATGGTACTTCTTTATCTTCAAAATTGGTTTTTATACCTGCTACATACCCATCTGCAATTAATGAGGGATTACCCACCTTAATTTGAATATTAGCTCCTAAATAATTATTGATTAAAGCTGTTTTATCTAGCTTCCAAAGTCCAAAATCACTTTTTATGTATTGCCCATATTTGAATAAGGTTTGTTTATCATCCTTATCTTTTACAATAAAGCTATCACTATCTTTTATAATGATAGCTAATAATATTCCTTTACTATCAATCCAAGCGGGCGTATTGATGAATTGAAAATTTAATGGACTTGCATTGTACAAGTCACGAGTACTCATTCCATCCTTTTTTGAGTAGCTCACCCAAAGTTTGAGGCTATTCACTACTTGCAACATGATTTTTTTCGACCGTATTACCTCTATTTCGTTTTGAAAAACGATAGGGGTACTTATCTGGTCAAGCTCTTGTAAGCTTTTCTTTTCGGAGCTATAATTTGTAACACCTTTTGAGTTTTTAAATTCGAGAGATGCAGTAATTGGGTAGATGGGTGTCGCATTTTTAATAAGAAAATAAGCTCCTGCACCAAATAGTGCCAGTGATAGAATAAACCACGGCCAATAAAAAAGATAATGTTTTATACGTTTTGCAAAATCTGTTGATTGAGTTTGCGCTACTGGTAAAGTAAAAGTTGTTATTTGATTGTTTTTATTATTAACACTCATGTACTAATTGTTGTAATTATAATTTTTTGTTGACAAGGAAGAGGGCAATAACCGAAATTGCTGAAATAATTAAACTCACTTTTTGGAAACCAGCCGTATTATTGCTCGAAAACTTAGCCCTATTTGGTGTAACATAAATTACATCGTGATTTTTTAGATAATAAAATGGCGAGCTAAATAATTTTTTTGAGTTTAAATCTATTGGTATGTATTCACGTTTACCGTTAATTTCACGAATTAACAATATGTTATTTCTGATACCTGTAATATTCAAATCGCCAGCCAAACTTAAAGCTTCAGTTATAGTAATACGTTCGTTTTGAACGGTAAAAACATCAGGACGTTGTACATCTCCCAAAACTGATATTTTGAAGTTTAAAACTCTTACATTAACTACTGGCTTATTAAATATGTTTACCAGTTTGTTTTGCAGCTGTTCTGCCAAGTTATTTGTTGTTAAACCTGTAACCTTCATTAAACCAATGTATGGCAAATTGATATTACCATTTACATCAACCAAAAACCCTATAACCGAGTTTTGAGAACCCATCTCATTATGCAAACCTGTATCGCCCGAAATGCCGCTTATTCTATTCAAATTGTAGTTAAATGCCTCTGCTCCTTTCGAATCGGTGGTAACATTGATACCCAATAAATCGCCTGATTGAATTACAAATGGCGAGTAATTGTTAATATCCTCCTTACTAATCGTGTTTTGATCTACATCCTGAAAGTATGGGACATTTCTGTATGAGCTACATGAGCTGCAAGACAAAACCAAAACAATAAGAGCAATAGCTATTTTTTTTAATTTAAAGTTTATCATAGGTCTCAAAATTATATTTTATTGTTTAAAAGCAACCATTTTATATTTTCAGATAAATTTAAAAACAATTATACAATTGCTGGCTTTTATTAATAATTAATTACTCGAACAGGCAAAAATCATACCATAATGGTGCAATTAAATGCTTAATCAAGCTTAATTAAATTAAAAACTGCTTGTTTGAAAATGCAAGCAATTTTGCTTTGAATGCTTTAGTAAAAAAACAGGTAGTTAGCACCCAAAAACACGGTGCAAACCAATTGAATAAAGAACAGTCGATATAACTATTTATAAATTATATGATTATCGACTGTCATTTAAACGTTTTTGGGTGGGTTAATGTTTCAATTATTTTCTTAAAAAAGGCTTCGATTTAAGTTTTAATTGAATTTATAGAAAAATAGAAATACTTTTATTTTTCTAATAAAATCATATTTCCCCAATCAGCAAAAAATGCCACAATTGGGTAAAATGCGATTAAATTTTTCTACGATTTTTTTCTTTAATAATTAAACTCAATTCGCGGCTCATTTGCCCTGCAATTGCGGTATTCTCTTGTGCTCGTCTGAACAGATAAGGTAATACCGATTTTACTGGCCCATAAGGCACATATTTGGCTACGTTATATCCTGCATCAGCTAAATTGAAGCTCAGATTATCGCTCATGCCCAGTAATTGAGAAAAATATACATGTGGGTGATGATAGGAGATGCCTTTTTGGTTTAACAAATCGGCAAGCAAACGACAACTATTTTCGTTGTGTGTACCAGCTACAAAAGCTATTTGTGCAAGATGCTCAACACAAAAACTTAAAGCAGCGTCATAATCCCTATCGGTAGATTGCTTATCGGGCTGAATTAGCGAAGCATAACCCATTTCGGCAGCACGCTTACGCTCTTTTTCCATATAAGCTCCTCGAACCAATTTTGCACCCAAAATAAAGCCTTCGTTTGCCGCAACGGTGTAATCATTTTTTAACGATGCTAATTTATCGTGCCTATAAATTTGGTAGGTATTATACACAATTGCTTTCTCCTTATTAAACCTGCGCATCATGTTTAATGCCAATAAATCAATTGTGTTTTGTATCCAAGTTTCTTCGGCATCAATCATTACTGGAATGCCATTTTCATGCGCTTTTGAGCATATTGCCAATACCCTATTTTGCGCCTTTTCCCACTCCATTTCCTCATCGTGGGTTAATTTTATACCAGCATCCAACTTCTCGAGCAAAGCAAACCTGCAAACGCCTGTGGCTTTAAATACGGTAATAGGCACAGCTTTATCGCCTGTGGCACGCTTAATGGTTAAGATAATTTCATCGCGGGTAGCATCAAACACACCTTCTTCATCCTCACCCTCAACAGAATAATCTAATATAGTACCTACGCCGCCTTTGTGCAGGTTTTTAATTGTATTATCGCACTCAGTAATAGCCTCGCCACCGCAAAAATGTTTAAATATGGTAGCCTTAATAATACCCTTTATAGGCAACCCAATTTTCATGGCAAAGTTGGTAATAGGTGGCCCCATCTTTACAAAAAAGTTAATATTTATCATGCTGAAAAGCCAATAGGCACGTTTTAAATCAGCATTTGAAGAATGGCGGAAAGCTATTTCGGTATTTTCAAAAGATAGTTCGCCCTTACCGGGGTTAGTAACAGTTTCGTTATTGAGCATGGCGCAAAATTATAAAATGCAAAGCAAATAACTCAATATCCTTTGAATAGTTTATTTTTGCCCTTAATGATAGAGTTCAAAATAGAAGGCGATTATATACCCATGATACAACTTTTGAAAGCAACTGCTTTGGTTGATACAGGGGGCGAGGCGCAAATTGTAGTAGCCGAAGGCGAAGTAAAATATAACGGCGAGGTTGATTATCGCAAACGCCTGAAAGTAAAACAAGGCGATATGGTTGAATTCAGGGGAACAATAATTAAGTTAGTATAACTTTATGAATACGCTAAATAGCATTAGCTATCCAATTTATTTTAAGCATACATTAGCCGAGCTGGCTACATTTATAGAAAAAGGTAATTACTCGAAGTGTTTTGTATTGACTGACGAAAACACCGGGGAGCATTGCCTACCTATTATCAAAGATTATATTAAGGATTTCGATATTATTGAAATCGCCGCTGGCGAAGAAAACAAGAATATTGATTTTTGTATAGGTGTGTGGAAAATGCTGATTGATTTTGATGCGGATAGGCAAAGTTTGCTCATCAATTTAGGTGGCGGGGTGATTAGTGATTTGGGCGGTTTTGCAGCATCAACCTATAAACGTGGGATTGATTTTGTGCATATACCTACTACCCTGCTTTCGCAGGTTGATGCTTCGGTAGGTGGTAAAACTGGTATTGATATGGATAATATCAAAAACATCATCGGCACATTTACTCAACCTAAAGCCGTTTTTATCGAACATACTTTTCTGCAAACTTTACCAGCAAGACAAATTTTATCGGGCGTTGCCGAAATGTTAAAACACGGGTTAATATTTGATGCCAGCTACTGGAATTTATTAAAAACCAGCGATTTGAAAAAACCATCTGCGGCATTGGTATATCACTCTGTTGGGATAAAAAACAAGGTGGTAATTGAAGACCCACACGAAAAGGGCATCCGCAAGAGTTTAAACTTTGGGCATACCATTGGTCATGCGGTTGAAACTTACTCGTTGATGAATGATGAAAACCCGCTTACGCATGGCGAAGCTATTGCAATAGGGATGATTTGTGAAGCAAAACTATCAAACCTAAAAACAGGTTTAAGTGAAGCCGAACTGAACGAAATAGTAGTTACTATCAACCAGCTATATCCTAAATATACCATAGCCGAAGGTTGTTATAATGAACTATACAGCATTATGCAAAAGGACAAGAAAAACCAATCGGGCAAAATAAATTGCACTTTATTGGCAGCTATTGGCGAATGCCGTATTGATAATATCTGTACCGAAGACGAACTTTACAATAGTTTGAGCTATTATTCTTCATTATAAGATGTTCGATATAAATTCAAGAAGTGGGGCGGTGATAATACTAATAAGCGTATTGGTATTGCTTACACTTGTTGAGATGTGGCTAAGCTATCGCGAAAATCGAAAGTATTACGAGAAGCGAGATACTATAACCAATATCTACCTCACTTTGCTCGCTTTTGTAGTTAATTTAATTGTTAAAGGCTTTACTTTTTTTATCCTACAATACACCTATCAATTTAGACTATTCGAGCTAAAAAATGCCGTAGCCTATTGGGCAATATTAGTTATCACACAAGATTTTTTATACTGGGTGTTGCACTATGTGGGTCATTATTGCCGCTTGTTTTGGGCTGTGCACGTTACACATCACTCATCCGAACATTTTAACCTTACTACTGGTTTTCGTTCAACTGTGTTCGAGCCGTTGTATCGTGTATTTTTCTATTTACCATTAGCATTAATGGGCTTTACCGCGATAGATATTTTGTATGCCTATCTGGTCACTCAACTTTATGGCAATATCGTGCATACGCAATATCAAATTAAATTGCCCAAATGGTATGGATGGATTTTTGTTACCCCATCGCATCACCGTGTTCATCATGCTTCAAACATTCCTTATTTAGATAAAAATATGGGGATGATGTTTATTATTTGGGATAGATTGTTTGGTACTTTTAGAGAAGAAAACCTACCCGAACCTATTAAATACGGCATCACGAAACCTGTTGAAGATGCAGGGCCAGCAAATATCTTATTTCACGAATGGAAGGCATTATTACAAGATGTGAAGTATGCCCCCGATTTGAAAACCAAACTAAAATACCTCATCAACCCGCCAGGCTGGCATCACGAAGGCAAAACCCAAACTGCACGAGTAATGCAAAAAGAGTATGAGAAAACTGTACATTAGTAATGCAATTTTTTAGCACAAAATGTATAAAGCATTACATTTAAGCCCGATGATACCCTCGTATAATGTGCGAGAAACGCTTAGTTTTTTCACAACAGTATTAGGATTCGGGGTGGTAAGAGATGAAGGAACTTATGCCATTATCGATAAAAATAGCTGCAGCATTCATATTTTGCAAGCAGGCGAAGCTATTGGCGAAATGGAATTTTATCTCGAAGTAGATGATATTGATAATTTATGGGAACAAATCAAAAACAGGCTTGAGGGCATAAAAGTAAAACCGCCTTTCAACAGAGCGTATGGTATGCGAGAAATTCATATCATTATCCCCCATACCAAAACGTTGCTATTTATTGGACAAGTGATAGCAGCATAAGAAACTTACACTTATCGTGTCGCCTTTTCCTTCTTGTACAAGGCAGTAGGTAAACCATCAATACTTACAAGGTTTTTCTCCAACTTATAGGCTTCTAATGCTTCGGCACCTTTGCTATTAGCCCATTTATCGGCATGGTCGCGCTCGCCTACATATTCATACAAAGGCACACTAAAACCACACGAGGTTTGCACTTGGGCTATATCGGCTACAATAATTTGCCGTGTAGCGAGTTTCAACTCAAAATGAACTGCCAATTCATCCCACTCGGCATCGCTTGGCAATACTGTTTTGCCTGTACCATACAAACGTAAAATATTGGGTGGCCCATCAAAAGCGCAAAACATAATGGTGATGCGTCCGTTTTCGAGTATGTGAGCCGATGTTTCGTTACCACTACCTATTACATCCATATAGGCTACCTTATTGGGTGATAATACTCGAAAACAATCTGTTCCTTTTGGCGAAAGGTTGATATGCCCATCGGCACTAAGTGGTGCACTACTCACGCAAAACATTTTCTGATGCTCCATAAATGCTTTGTGTGAGGGTTGAATGCTGTCTGAAAACTTTGCCATATTGATTATTTAAAATAAGATAAAGGGATAATCTTCCACATATCATGCGATAGATGCCCCGAAAGTAGTTCGTAAACCAAGTAAAAAGGCCAAAAAATATAGGCAAAAATGAGCAATATAATGGAGTGGTTGTAATACCAATTGACCATGAGCGCATATATACCTAAAAGTAGATAGGCTATACTTGTATCTCGCTTTTTGTTCATAGCTGATTTTGCTTGTACAATATTAACAACAAATTTTACTTTTTTGTATAACTGCGCTATCATTAATTGGGCACACTTAGCATATTCATATCTATTTGATTAAAAGCTACTTACAAACATTGCAATTAATTACACTATTAGTATGCTAAATAAATATGTTGAAAACGGATAATACGTTGATAACTTAAATAGGGAGGAATGCCAAAAAATACGTTTATTGTAAACAATTAGCCTTAAAACGGGTTTATATAAACAAATTAAAAACAACTTATCATGGCAACAGCAGGAAGCGGTATAACCGCGTATTCAGTAAAAACAAAAACTAAAAACGTTCCAATGATTGATCCAGTTATTGACGTAAAATCAGGCAGGTACATTGCAACAGGAAAAGATAGCGCAGGTAATAAAATGGCTGCTATTATGAGCAAGGCTACTGCCGAAGGTCATATACAAAATGGCAACGCAAAAAAAGGTACTGGCTGGAGTTAATTTCTACCTTACACTTTTTTAATAAGACTTAATTTGCTGGCTTCTGTTTCTGAGAGCTGCCAAATTAAGTCTTATTTATTTATACCTATCCATTTTGCAATTGTAAAAAAGTGTTAAACCCCAAATATACCCTTCAGCTATTCGGCTAAATACCTATATTTATCGGACATCTTTTTTCAACCTATTTTGATGAATTTACGTAGATTTTTATTCGTACTAACCGTTATAGTAGCTATTACACATCTAACCGTATCTGCACAACGTGATAGTATCCCACTTACAACTATTATTGCTAAAACCTCGAAACTTACTAATGATAGACCTACCGAAAAAGTTTACTTACATTTCGATAAGCCATATTATGCAGCGAGTGATACCATTTGGTTTAAGGCTTACGTAACGATTGACTTGCATCAACTTTCGGCACTAAGTAGAATATTGTATGTAGATATAACTAATGATGAAAGCCAACTAATAAACGAACTTAAATTACCGATTGTAAATGGCACAAGTAATGGCTATATACCGTTACCATCTACCTATATAAAACGGGGGCATTATCACATCAGAGCATATACCCGTTGGATGCGAAACGCTGATATTGCCTACTATTTTAACAAAACTATAACCATTGGCAGCACTCAAGATGGGCAGGTAATACCACGCATATCATTTAAAAATTCTATTACTGATAAGCTATCGAAAATAAACGCAACTGTAGTATATAAAAACCAAAACGGAGAGCCTTACAGCAATAAAAAAGTAAATTGGACGGTAGTAAACTCCGACGAAACTATAGCAAAAGGCAAAGGAGAAACAGATGTAAATGGAGTGCTTAATATCAGTTTTTCGACAGAAAAAACTACCGACATTAAAACAAGTACGATAAACACCGAGCTAAATATTGGCGAAACAAAGCCTATCACAAAAGCCTTCCCGATAGAAATAACACCACCAAGTATTGATGTTCAGTTTTTTCCAGAAGGTGGCACATTAATAAATGGTGTGCGCTCACGAGTGGCTTTTAAAGCCTTAAAGCCCGATGGCTTGGGCATAGGTGCTACTGGAACAATAGTTGACAACACGGGTGCAGTGGTGGCAAACTTCACTTCACAGCATTTGGGCATGGGTGTATTTGCGCTATTGCCCGAAGTGGATAAAACCTATAAAGCTAATTTTACTTTTGCTGATGGCACACAAAATAGTTTCGACCTACCTACGGCGCGCATACAAGGCATCAACCTATCGGTAAATAATTCGAGAGTTGATACCATTGCCATTAAAATTACCGCCAATAGCGAGTTTTTTGAAAAAAATCAAAACAAATCATTCTACGTAATGGCACAAAGTGGTGGCATAGTGTGCTATGCAGCACAAGCCATTTTAAAAAACCCTGTATATGTGGCATATATCCCTAAAAGCAAATTCCCGACGGGGGTTTTACAGATAACTATTTTTTCGGTAAAAGGCTCTCCATTAAGCGAGCGTGTGGTATTTATCCAAAACCACGACCAATTAAATCTGTCACTAAAATCCGACTTTGCTTCCTATTCGCGTAGGCAAAAAGTAAAGTTTTTAGTTTTGGCTAAAAACAAGACTGTGCCTGTGGAAGGTAATTTTTCGGCATCGGTTATCAACGAAAGTATTGTACCTTATGACGAAAACGACGAAACCACTATTTTAACCTATCAACTATTGACATCAGACTTGAGAGGCTTTATTGAAAAACCCAACTATTACTTCAATCGCCCGAACGAAAAAACTAATGCCGATTTGGATGTGTTGATGCTAACACAAGGTTACAGGAGGTTTTCGTACAAAAATTTGATTGCTGATAAAATACCTCCAATCACATTCTTTCCCGAACAAGGCATTGAAATAACAGGCACATTGCGTACCAATGCAGGCATACCCGTTGCAAGAGGCAATGTACGTTTATTTATACCTGATAAAAGCTTTTCGACACAAACTGTTACCGATGTAAATGGTAGGTTTAGGTTTTCAAATATCATTTTGGCCGACTCGTCTAAAGTAGTAGTAAATGGTAGAGATAATGCCAATGGTAATAATTTGAAAGTGGATGTAGATGGTGTAATTGCTCCTCCATCTACCCTATTCATTAATCAAGTAGGAGCAGTAGCCAATATAGATAGCATCCTGCACCCCTATTTACAAAACAGCAAAAAGCAGTTTAATAAACCTCGTGAACTAAAAGAAGTGGTCATCAAATCAAAAGTGGCTTTAAAAAAAGCAAGTCATAACGATTATGGTACATTAAGTGGCTTAAGTTTTGAAGCCGACCATACCATAACAGGAGATAGATTTAAAGGCTGTGGAGTATTTACACAATGCTTACTTGGGTCGGCTATTGGATTGACTTTTGATAGCGATAACTTTTATGTAACACGCGATTATAATAGCGGAAATAGATTGCCTGTAGCAATATATGTGAATGGTATGTCGGTTGATTATAATTACCTTACCAACGTTGACCCTAATATGGTGGAATCTGTTGAGATATTTAATAGCGATGGATTAAGCAGCATCAATCGGACCACGAATACAAAAGGGGTTTTGGTAGTAAACATGAAACAGCAGCCCAAAGGCGAGAAAATAACCAAAGACCAACTATTGGCACTATTGCCCAAAAACAATGTAGTGGAGTTTTACCCTGGTGGATATACTACCTCAAGAGTATTTTACTCGCCGAAATACGACCGACCTGCAAGTAATAGCACACCGAACGATTACCGCAGTACCATTTATTGGAACCCGAACATTATAACCGATAAAAATGGAAATACCACATTCGAGTTTTATAATGCCGATGGCGTGGGCACGTATAAAGCCATTATAGAGGGTATTGATAAAGATGGTAATATAGGGCGATACGTATATCGATATAAGGTGCAGTAAAATTGAATAAAGTTTTTTTATCTTTATTTGAACTTTAATTAACCTTTAAACGATGGACTTTTCACAAATCAACTGGTTGGCTACCCTAGTGGCTGGCTTATCATCATTTGCCGTGGGTGGCGTTTGGTATTCACGTTCGGTATTTGGCAACGCTTGGATGAACGACAGCAATTTGACTGTTGAACAACTTGAAAAAGGCAACAAAGCAAAGATATTTGGCTTTACTGCTATATTTTCGTTACTCATGGCGGTAAATTTGGCTATGTTTTTGGCTGATGCAAAAACCACCACCGCTTGGGGTGCCGAAGCCGGTTTTTTGGCTGGGATATGGGCATTTTCGGCAATTGCTATTCATAGTTTATTTGAACTACGCAGCTGGCGACATATTTTTATAAACGGCGGCTATAGCATCGTATCATTAACCTTGATGGGAGCAATAATTGGGTGCTGGCGGTAAGGGGACACGCACGCTGCTATAAAAACTATCGAAAATGACTAAAGATGTAGGAAATAAAATAATTGTTGAATGTAATTATATGGGAAATCATTCTGTAAATCCTTTGTTTACCTATTCCTCTAAGTTTACAGTTGACAAAAAACATTTACTGGTAACTTACACATTACAGCCGCTAGAATTGGCAATACCGTCGAAATAGAATTTAAGAAAAATTATCTAACTTTAAACAAACCTTTACACCCAAACGAATGAAAGTATTTATTTTATTATTATTATTTAGTCCAATGATTGGCTTTGCTCAATCCTTTGAGGGAAAGATTACTTACGCCAATTCCTATAAAAGCAACTCTGCTCGATTGAAGGATGAGCAACTGAATACAATTATGGGCACAACACAGGAATATTATATTAAGGGAGGTGATTACAAATCCATCTTCAATGGCTCGTTTGTTAAAATGCAACTGTATAAAAGTGCAGAAAATAGAAGTTATTCGCTTACAGCTAAATCTGATTCGCTTTATTGGGAAGATTATAGTAAAAATAAAGATGCCGCAACAAAGTATGAAATTAGAAAAAGCAAAGAAACTGTTATGGGGGTACTTTGTGATGTGCTAATAGTTTATACTCCGAAAAGTAAGGTATATTATTATTACAATACGAAGTATCGGGTAAACCCTGATCTATTTAAACAACATGCTTATGGAAATTGGTACGACATGGTGTCAAAAACGAAAGCATTACCCCTAAAAACGGTATATGAAAATGAGCTGTTCACTTTCTCTAGCACAGCTATAAGTATAACTCCTATGAAATTAGACAATAGCGTTTTTGAAATACCAAATAAGAATAAAATTGCTCCTGCTACTTGGTAGGGCATTCATCTTCTTGTAAATAAATTAACAAAACACGCTATTTACCCTTTAACCTTGCTCATTGATACGAAATTCCATATAGATTATACTAACACTTTAGAGTCGAAAACTTTAATATACGATATTGAAGAAGGTTCTTTTGATACTGAGGTAATGTTGGAGAAAGTAACATTGATATAGTCTTGAATAAACTAAATCTTACAGCTATTGAGAATGATAATAGAATTGTTCAAGTATGGAAGTTTTGTAATTAAATGAATGGTTTAAAGCTGCCTACGAAGTTCCAAAAAGAAAAAAGGCATCTTAATGACTTAGAACCAAGATTAGGCTCTTACTTAATAAATAAAAAAATGTTCCAATATATGTAAACACTCGAACAGGTTTGGTATTTACTAGGAAACCCTGAAAGAAAAGGCAATACTGTTGAGTTTATTAATAGCTGTGATAGATGATGACAAAGAGTTTATCTCGCTTTAGTTTTTGGCGTAACGATGGTATAGCATCAAGATAATTATTATCCATTTGGGTTCGGGTAATCTTAGTACCTTTAGTGCAATTAAAACGCACTTATGTCGAAACATAAAAACAGCTCATCTATTAAGCAAGTACTCACCCAATTGGTGCTTGGGGTATTTGAGCAAAATGGTAATACCGCACTAAACTACAAGCAAGTTGCTGCAAAGCTCAACATTATTGACCCCGAAGCACGCGACATTATACTCGATATCTTAAAAGAAGAAGCAAAAAAAAGCACACTGCGCGAGCTTTCGCCTGGTAAGTTTCAACTGCGCGAGTTGAAAACTTTTGTAGAGGGTAAGGTTGATTTAACCAACGATGGCTCGGCTTTTATTGTAACGGATGACGACAGCGAGGCCGATATTTTTGTAGCACCTCGCAAGCTGCGCAATGCCTTAAATGGCGACCGTGTGAAGGTGTATGTATATGCCAAAAGCAAAGGCTCGCGCAAAGAGGGCGAGGTTATAGAAATACTCCAGCGCAATAAAATGGAGTTTACGGGTATTGTAAAGCTATCCGAACGGTTTGCATTTTTTATTCCTGATGATAGGAAAATGATGCACGATATTTTTATCCCCATCAGCGAACTTAACGGAGCAAAAAATGGCATAAAAGCAGTAGCCGAAATTACCGATTGGCCTGCCGAAGCAAAAAATCCTGTAGGGCGCATTAAACATATTTTGGGGGCACAAGGCGAGAATGATACCGAGATGAATGCCATACTTGCCGAGTATGGTTTCCCCTTGTCGTTTCCTGCGGAGGTGGAGCACGATGCCGAAGCAATTTCGGACGTTATTACGGCTGATGAGATTAAAAAAAGACGAGATTTTAGGGATATTTTAACTTTTACTATCGACCCCTTTGATGCTAAAGATTTTGACGATGCAATTTCGTTTAAAACACTCCCCAATGGTAATTACGAAATAGGTGTGCATATTGCTGATGTATCGCACTATATCATCCCCGATTCGGCTTTGGATAAAGAAGCATTTGAACGAGGCACATCAGTTTATTTGGTTGATAGGGTAATACCCATGCTTCCCGAAAGGCTCTCGAACGGTTTATGCTCGTTGCGCCCAAAAGAGGATAAACTTTGCTTTTCGGCAGTGTTTGAACTGAATGAAGAAGCCCACGTGGTTGATGAGTGGTTTGGCAAAACTATCATCCACTCGAACAGGCGTTTTACATACGAAGAAGTGCAAACCATTATTGAAAATAAAGCAGGCGAATTTGATACCGAAATATTAAAACTAAATGAACTAGCCTATAAACTACGGGATAGGAAATTTAAAAATGGTGCTATTAGTTTTGAAACTACCGAAGTAAAATTTAAATTGGATGAGCAGGGCAAACCTGTAGGCGTGTATGTAAAAGAGCGTAAAGATGCGCATAAGCTTATTGAAGATTTTATGCTACTGGCTAACAGAAAAGTGGCAGAGTTTATCAGTAAAAAAGGCAAAGGGAAACACAAATATACGTTTGTGTATCGTGCGCACGACTCGCCCAAACCCGAAAGCTTGGCAAGTTTTGCGCAATTTGCTGCAAGGTTTGGCTATCGCATCAATATGAAATCGGACAAAGAAACAGCCAAATCATTAAACTTTTTGATGGAAGATGTAGAGGGCAAAAAAGAGCAAAATGTATTAACGCATTTGGCTATTCGGGCTATGGCAAAGGCTATTTATACCACCAAAAGCAGCAGTCACTACGGTTTAGCATTTGATTATTATACCCACTTTACATCGCCTATACGTCGTTATCCCGATGTGATGGTGCATCGCCTATTATTCCATTATCTTAATGGCGGGCAATCGGCCAATGCCGAGCATTATGAAAAACTGTGCCAACATTCGTCGCAAATGGAAAAGAAAGCGGCCGATGCCGAACGCTCATCAGTAAAATATAAACAAGCCGAATTCTTAAAAGACCAAATTGGTGTAACCTACACGGGTATCATATCGGGCGTTACCGAGTGGGGTATGTATGTAGAAATTATCGAAAACAAATGCGAAGGCATGATACGCCTACGCGATATAACAGATGATTTTTATACCCTCGACGAAAAAAATTATGCCATTATTGGTCAGCGTAAAAAGAAAGTTTACCGCTTAGGAGATGAAGTGCGCATTAGAGTAAAGAATGTTGATTTGACAAAGAAGCAGATTGATTTCTCGTTACTGCAATAGTAGTTTAACTTTGCCCTACTTTTTTAAATATATGAAGCCACTTTTTGATTTGCAAACGATAATAAGCGAAGAAGTAAACAAACTCAGTTTTCCTACCTATCCAGCAGAGTTATATGAGCCTATAAAATATATACTATCGCTTGGCGGCAAACGCATGCGCCCAGCATTGTTACTGATGGCTTGCGATATGTTTGGCGGAGATGTACAAAAAGCCATCCCTCCTGCTTTGGCTATCGAGGTGTTTCACAATTTCACCCTAATGCACGATGACATTATGGACAATGCCCCGCTAAGACGTGGAAGTGTAACCGTGCACGAGCGTTGGAACCAAAATGTGGGAATACTATCAGGCGATGTAATGCTGATAGAGGGTTACAAGCTAATGATGCAGGTTGACGACCATCTGCTTCGCCCCATATTAGATATCTTTAACGATACAGCCGTAGGCGTATGCGAAGGGCAGCAGATAGATATGGAGTTTGAAAACCGTAGCGATGTAAATATTGAGGAGTATATCAATATGATACGGCTAAAAACAGCAGTAGTATTAGGTGGAGCATTAAAAATTGGCGCGATGATAGGTGGCGCAAGTAGTACAGATGCCGATTTGCTATACACTTTTGGCGAACAACTGGGTATTGCTTTTCAGTTGCAGGATGATATTTTGGATGTATATGGTAATCCCGAAAAGTTTGGCAAACAAGTAGGCGGCGATATATTGGCTAACAAAAAAACATTCCTCCTGATAAAAGCATTAGCATTGGCTAACGAAGCACAAACCCGTGAACTAAACCATTGGATAAGTGTACAACAACCCAATAAAAATGAAGAAAAAGTAATAGCCGTAACCGAGTTATACAACCAATTGCAGGTAAGACAATTTGCCGAAAATGCGATGCAAACTTATACCGACAAAGCATTTGAAGCCCTTGATGCTATCAGCCTACCAACCGAGCATAAACAATACCTCCGCGACTTTGCCGACGGGTTAATGATAAGAGAATACTAATTATATTAAAACAATGAAAGCATTTTTTATTTTAATATTAATAGCCTTGTGCTTTACTACAGTTGATGCCCAAAAACTTACATCGGGTGGAAAATTAAAGCCTGAACAAGCTATAATGGATGTAAGACATTACACCATTGCCTTAAATATTGATTTTGACCAGCATGCTATTGAGGGTTATACCACTATTGATATCATCCTATCAAAACCTACACGTGTATTACTATTTGATTTGCTCGACTCGTTAAATGTGCATCGTGTATTGGTAAATGGGAAGAGCGAAAAGTTTGATTATAAAAACAACCTGATTGCTATCCATCTTGATAAAAAACTAGCTACTGGAAAAGCGAGTGTAAAAGTATTTTATGGCGGCAAACCACACGTAGCGCGTCGCCCACCTTGGGACGATGGTTTCACATGGACGCGAGATGCAACTGGGCATCAATGGATGGCTATAACTGCCGAAGGCACTGGCGGTAAAGTTTATTTCCCTTGTAAAGACCATCCATCCGACGAACCAAATGAAGGAGTGGATATGATGATTACCGTTCCGAAAGATTTGGTAGTAGCTGCACCGGGCTTATTGCAAAGTGTGACACAAAAAGGCAATACGGCTACCTATCATTGGAAAACAAATTATACTATCAACAATTATAGCATATTGTTTAATGTAGGCGATTATAAAGTATATAGCCGACCATATACTACCGTTGATGGGCATTCTGTTCCTGTTCAATTTTATGTATTGAATGAGCATGCTGATAAAGCCGAGCATTTTTTGGATGTTTTTGTAAAAACTATTCGTGAGCAGGAAAAGTATTTTGGTGAGTATCCTTGGGCTAAAGAAAAGATAGGTATGGTTGAAACGCCTCATTTGGGTATGGAACATCAAAGCATGGTAGCTTATGGCAATAAATTTAACTACACCAAAATTGGTGGCGAAGATTACGATTGGTTGATGCACCACGAATTTGGGCACGAATGGTGGGGTAATAAAGTAACCGCCAAAGATTGGGCCGACTATTGGATACACGAAGGGATATGCTCGTTTGGAGATGCTTTATATACCAGAGAGTTTGAAGGGGAAAATGCCTATAATAAAATATTTCAGCAAAGTATTTATGGCATCGAAAATAAATTGCCCGTAGTGCAGCACCCCGACATGGACGAAGAAGCTGCCTATACTGATGATATCTATTCGAAAGGAGCATTTTTTATGCACACATTGCGCTATGTAATAGGCGATAGTTTGTTTTTCCCTGCATTGAAAAAGTTTGCAACCAGTTCGCAATACACGTATGATAATTTGGTAAATACCGATGATGTAGAACGATTTTTCACAAAAGAAACAGGACACAATTTGAAACCATTGTTTGATTTGTATCTACGCACCACCAACAAATTGGAAGTACATATCAAACAATTGCCAAACAATAAGTATCACATCAAATTACAAAACATTAATATGGCTTTACCGCTTGATATTCGCACCGATGAGAGCACTAAGCGTTTGATGATAGATAGTAAAGGTATAACTCTAAATAGTAAAACAATCCCAACAATAGACCCCGAAGTATTTTATATTAAAAAAGTAATTATCGAATAAACATGAAAACAATCCTTATTACACTATTAATGACTGCCTGCTTTACAGTAGCTAAAGCGCAAGTGAGCAATGATTTACCAAAAATGCAAAATGACACCGATAAAAGAATATTCACAGGTGTAGAGGTTCCACCTGTTTTTGAGGGAGGAATGACAGCATTTTCTGAATACATCGCCGCAAATATTAAATACCCTCTAGAAGCTCAAAAACAAAATATTCAAGGCAAAGTTTTCCTCTTCTTTGTAGTTGAAAAAGATGGCAGTTTAAGTCATATACGGGTTTTGAGAAGTGTATCAAAAGAAATAGATGAGGAGGCTATACGCGTGTTAAAAAACAGTCCTAAATGGACTCCTGGATTCCAGAATGGCAAACCTGTACGAGTATATTATTCTTTGCCAATAACTTTTAGCCTCGAAAAAAAATAAACTCCATCTATTTCTTTTTTGGTATATCTTCTTCCAAAATATGGGTCATCATAGGGCGGTAAAAGTCCCAAAAAAAGCTTTTACGCTCGGTAGGGTCGTCGGTATTGTATAGCATCCATTTAAACAAGCTAACGCCCTTAAAATAGGATGTAGCTATACCAATGGGGTTATCACAAAAATCGCCAGAGAAGTAGTAAAACTTATAATCTTTGCCTCTGTGCATAATAATAGCAGGGAAGGTTGTGGGGATATTGTTCTTTTTAAGTTCGGCAGTGCCTTTATCATTTAAGCCCAATTCAAACCGTGATATGGCATGGTTTACAGATAAATCGGGTGCTATTACATCAAACCAAAATGGATATTTCATTCGCTCGGGAAGTGAAAGGTATTTTTGCCCATATCCTAAGGTAATAATATGTGGTACAGGGTCGGTCATGTGGGTACTATCTTCTAATATCACCACTTGGTCGTTATTGTTCACAAATGCCAATCCCGATTTATGAAAAGGCCATGTTTTGGCATGATCGCGCTTGTAATCATTAATCAGCCATCGAGGTAATTCTTTATTTTTTATGGTATCGAAACTATCAAAATAGCGTGCCGTCCAGCCTGTCCAGTGCATACCAAAAAGCTTCTCAAATTTGTTTCTATTATCCACATTAGTAGGCGAGGCTATGGTATTAAACTCGGCGATGATAAGTTTGTGTTTTGCTTTCATATTTTGCAAAAACTCAACATCTTGAGCACTCATACCACCATACAATATACCCGAACGCTCGGTGCTTTCGTGCTGATTATACCATTCTTGTTTATAAATGCCGTAGGTATCGGTAAAATAAGTCATATCGGCATCAGTACTTAACTGTTGTAACTGCTCTGATGAAAATCGTTCTAAACCTTTAATCCTGAATTTTTTATTTTCTTTCGGAAAAAAGCCATAATAATCAGCACCTATGTGATACCGTTCATTACTGGTTTTGGTATATCGCATATTGTTCAGAAGCCAATTAAACGAGATATGCTCTTGCCCATCTTGATTAAGCACAGTTTTATCAACTATAGCTGCCACAAGTTTGGTTTTTGGGGTAAAATACCAAGCCAATAACATCCAAACTGGGAATAGTAAAATACCAGGAATTACATACAACAGTAAATGCCTTTTCTTCATCGTGTATTAAAATCTTTTTTGATAACCTATGCCTATATCCAATTGATTACCATGTGTTTGATATTGATATTCTTGATTTTCGAGCCCTACATTAATAAATATGATATCGAATTTTTTGAAAGAGTGCTTATACCCTACCGATATATTATTAGAGTGTAGCTTATAATTATTACCATTATTTAGCAATATGATATTGCGTGGGTCGTCAGGCGAAACCCCTGTACCTATACCGAATGAAAAATAATCATCGGCACCGCCCGTATAATAGCGAGCATGGAACGAATAAGATTGCGAAATAGAATTGTACGATGGCGTAAGATAAGTACGGAAATTGAACCAAAAATTTTTATAATACTTACCCAACGAGAGTGTATATAACCAAGTATCGCCTGTGAAATGTAAATATCTAAACCCTGCCTCGCCTTCAAAACTATTAGGCAAATTGGCGTATAATGAAACTCCCGTTCTGTATTTTGGAAACACACCTACATTACCCGAATACGCCTCGCTTACATAGGCATAAAACGTTTTTGAGATATGTGGATAGGCATCTATCTCGTATTGTAAACCATTTGAATTAAACCGATTAGCATAGTTCACTATACCTATTATAGTGCCTACATTGGTTTGCCGGCTATATTCAAAACTGGCTAAATGCCAAGGGTTGCTAAATTGCTTATCGAAGGAAATATAATCGTACGAAACACCAATTTTATTTGCCGATGCGTTGTCTTTTATCCTATCAGCCAAAGCACGTGCTTCGGTATTGCTTGGGTCGGTTTTTTGCAAAGTATCAAGCGTATTATTCGCCTCTTTATAACGATGCAAATCGTTCAATACCTTAGCTTTTAATAGCAATAAATCTTTTGATTGCTGATGATGATTTAACCCGCCTTGTACCAATTGCAAAGCTTTTGGCGAATTATTATTCCAATACTCTAAACTACCATACGCCAAAGCAGCATCTTCATTATCAGGATGTTTGGTTATTACCTCATCAAATTGAGCACGTGCACTATCAAGTTTATCGCTCCAAGTATATACTCGACCTAAAAAAATATGAATATCCGCATAATCGGGACTTCTAACTAATGCCTGCTTGCATAATGCAATTGCCTTGGGGTAATCTTTTTGGTCAAATGCCGCTTTGCGTGCCTGCTGAAAAAGCTCATCAGACGAATATCCATCTTGTGCAGAAGCTATTTTAACAAAAATGATTAGTATTAAAAAAGAGAAATATCGTTTTACGTTCATACCATACAACATACTTACAAAAGTTAGTATTCGTCGTTGTACGATAACAATAGGATTAAGTTTTACTTAGGCAGCAGTTTTCTAAAAAAACAAGCCGATAGTTTAAATAAAACAACCTAACTATCAGATTATGAAAGCAATATTATTTAATCAAATTTGGGCATTCTCATAGGTTATCTAATGCCTCTTTCAATTCTTGTACAGCATCTGTTTTGCTTTTGGCTCTGCCGAAAATATCTTGAGAAGAAACATCATCGCCATAATAGGCGGCATTGGCTTTTTTATCAATTGCCAAATTTGAACCATTTATACTGATACCTGCAAACAAGCCTCGACTACGTGAATAGGAATAAACCTCGGCTTCAAATTTATAATCGGTATTTGCTGATGTGTTCCGACCTACTGGCCCAGCCGCTGCTGATATATCGCCACCGATAGTAAAATCGCCTTTTTTAACTTTTGTTAGCACACCTTTATGGCGAAAAACCAATACCAAATCAACCGATTGCACACCTATCTGAAAACCAACACTACCACCAGTAAGGGTTACAAAAACAGGGTCGCTCCATTTACCATTAGGCAATTTAACAACTGCTACACCTTTCCCTCTTTTACCACCTATCCCGAAGCCTGCATTTATCATTTTGGGTATAATCACCATGCCTTCACACTCCGAAATCAATTCATGCGGGATGCTTTCTTTCATTTCGCTAAACTCTTTTAAAACAGTAGTAGCACTATTTATTTTCTCGGTTTGTTTGTCGTCATCAATACGTAGTGCTGATGTGATGATAAATACAATACTTAGCAATAAAGGAAGGACAATAAATTTTGACTTGTTCATAATGACGTAAATTAATTATACACAAAAAACGTAAAAATATCGCACTTGTTTTCTATCGATAGAAATAAATATAGAGCAATTACAATTTATTTCGTTCTGCTTACATATCTATACATTAACTTATCTTTGCCAGCATGATAAAGCCTAATAAGCAACAGCTATTTGCTATCGCAAACGAACAACAGTTTGATGATATGTCTATGCAAATATTTCGCTATCAGGCTCAGCATTGTGCGGTTTATCGCGAGTTTATCACACATCTTAAGGTTGATATCAATTCGGTAAACAGCATCAATCAAATACCATTTTTACCTATTAGTTTTTTTAAGTCGCACGAAGTATTGAGCGACAATAAGCCTGTGCAAATCGCATTTACCAGTTCGGGTACTACGGGTGCAATTAACAGTAAACATTTGGTAACGGATGTAAGTTGGTACGAAGAAAGCTATCGAAAAGCATTTAAGCTATTTTATGGTGATATTACCAATTACTGTGTATTAGCATTGCTACCATCGTACCTCGAAAGAGACGGCTCATCGTTAATTTATATGGCAGAAGATTTGGTTAAACAATCAAACAATGCCGATAGTGGTTTCTTTTTGCATAATCATGTCGATTTATTTGAACAATTAAAAAAGCAGCAACAAGCTCAAAAACCTACCCTGCTTATTGGCGTAACGTTTGCTTTGCTCGATTTTGTTGAGCACCACACTATCCATTTTCCAGAGCTGATTGTAATGGAAACGGGCGGCATGAAAGGGCGGCGTAAAGAAATGATACGCGAAGAATTGCATCAAACACTATGCAATGGTTTTGGGGTGAATGCCATACACTCCGAATATGGGATGACTGAGCTGCTATCGCAAGCATACTCTAAAGGCAATGGAATATTTAATTGCCCCCCTTGGATGAAAATCAAAACACGTGACACCAACGACCCTATCAACTATCTCGAAAACGGCAAAACAGGTGGCATTAATGTGATTGATTTGGCAAATATCAACTCGTGTGCTTTTATTGCCACACAAGATTTGGGGAAAGTATATGCCGATGGTTCGTTTGAAGTATTGGGGCGTTTTGATAATTCGGACATACGGGGCTGTAATTTACTGATTGCTTAAAACTTATATCACAACTAAGAGATTATTACTATTTTTGCCTCTATCAATATCGAAATAAAATGATTGAGAAATTTTTGAACGATCAGCAAGACCAAAAAGCTGTTGAAAAAGTATATTCGCGCCTTACCGACCTTTTAACCACTGGCGAAGAGATAATATATATTGCCACACAAAAAAAACCATTGGTAAATATATTGCCTGATTGCGTAGCACTAACCAACAAAAGAGTATTGTTTTTTACACCTGCCAATTTAGGCTTGTCGATAAAATTTATTGATTTTGTTTGGAAAGATATAGTAGATGTATATACCAAAGAAGAAATTATAGGTGCAATATTTAGCATAAAAGCTACCAATGGTGCCGAAATGGGGGTTGATTATCTACCTAAAGTACAAGGCAGAAAATTGTACCAATACGCTCAAGAACGTAAAGAAGCCGAGCGTGAAGCTCGTCGCTTACGTGATTTGGAAGAAAAACGCGCCGAATCGGGCTCAATTAATTTAGAAGGTCATGCGGGTGCAGCCATAGCAGCGCAACCTATAGTGGTAACCCCTCAGCCTGCGCCAGTAATAGTTGAGGCTCCACCCGTGCACGAAGAAGCCCCAAAAGCAGATGCACTTACCGAAAAACTCAAAAAACTTAGAACATTGTTTGATAGCGGACTTATCACCCAGGAAGAATACAATGCTAAGAAATTGGAATTATTGAGCGATTTATAAATTTCACTAAGTAATCAACCTATTGTCGAAAGAAAAAGGCTCGATGCTTTTGATTTTCACTTTTGAGGCATTGCTATGTGCTGGGTTAAGCAAATAATTAAACTCTTCGCCTACAACTGCCGAAGGAACACGTAAAAGCAAATGTTTATTTTCGAGTAAAAAGAAATTACCCATTTGCTTTAATATACCTTGATCGGGATAATCGCGCCAATTTTGTGGCAACAATTGCTGTTGAATAGCGCCAAAATTATGATCAGGCACTTCGATAGTTGCCATACAAAAATCATCAGGAATAAGCGTAGGCGGCAAATGAACCAAGGTTTCTAACACCGCCAGCGAACGACTTGATGCTAAGTAAACCAAAGCTTTACCTTCGCTGTTCCACCTACCACCATATAACCTTGCACCAGCACCGCTCAAATCATCAGCGTAGATACATTTAGATAAACGATACAACAACATGATTAAGCAAAAATACCGTGCTCGATACGACCCAACTCCTTAAAAATCATATTAAAACCAAAAGACGTATCTAAGAGCGACATAGGAGTATCACCATTAAATATATGACTAGGAGTTTTCATCCAAACTTTGAATTTATCCATCGAACCAAAAACCTCCTCCCCACGAGTATAAAGGCGAGCAAGCTCAATAGCTTTCTCAGAATATTCGGTTTTGATAATGGCATTATCATCGTAACGCTGTAAAGTGCGCTCAGAAATGTGCATGATATTTGCCAAATCTTGAATAGTGAGCGATATTTTTTGAGCTAATGATAACAGCGTAAGCTTTGGCAAGCCATCCCTTGTGATTTGTAAAACATCCTGATCATTAACAAACCGAGATTGCTTAGAGCTACCCAATAAACTATAAAAAGGATGACTAGGAGGCGAAGCAATATAAGCTACCATAGGCTCACTTACGATGCTTGGCTCTATTATATTATCGGTATATTTTTTTACCTTCTTGGACATTTATCCAAAAATAAATACTTTTTGTCGGTTTTGCAAATTATTCTACAACAATCAAAAAATAATTTTTCTTTCCTTTTTGTACTACTAAAAACTTGCCACCAATTAGGTTTTCGGAGTTGTAGATGCTATCAACGGACTCAATCTTGCTTTTATTAATAGCTACCCCACCGCCTTGTATCATCTTTTTAGCTTCGCCTTTTGATGCAAACACAGCTGTTTTTGCGCCAAGCAAATCAACCACATTTACACCTTCGGATAATTCGCTTGCGCTGATATTATAATTGGGCACACCCTCAAACAATGCCAATACCTCGGCATTGCTCAATTCATTCAAAAACTCAATACCCGTATTCCCAAACAAAAACTCCGACGATTGAATCGCCTTTTGGTATGCAGCTTCGCCATGCGTGCGAATAGTAATATCCTTTGCCAACTCCTTTTGCAACAAACGCAAATGCGGCGCAGTATCGTGCTCAACTTCCAGTGCTTCAATTTTAGCCCTATCAAACAAAGTAAATATCCGAATGTAAGTCTTGGCATCAGCATCACTAGTATTCAGCCAAAACTGATAAAACTGATAAGGCGATGTCTTTTCGGGGTCGAGCCATATATTACCACCTTCGGTTTTACCAAACTTAGTACCATCAGCTTTTTTAATAAGTTGTGTAGTAAGTGCAAATGCCTCGCCAGCATCTTTACGGCGTATCAGTTCAGTACCAGTAACAATATTACCCCATTGGTCTGAGCCTCCCATTTGCAAAACACATTGATGATGTTTCCACAAATAATAAAAATCATACCCTTGTACCAATTGATAAGTAAACTCGGTGAACGACATACCGGTATCGCCATTGATGCGGTTTTTTACCGAATCTTTAGCCATCATATAGTTTACGGTGATATGTTTGCCCACATCGCGAATAAAGTTTAGAAAAGAAAAATCTTTAAACCAATCGTAATTATTCACCATTTGGGCACTATTAGCACCACAATCAAAATTCAAAAACTTTTCTAGTTGCTTTTGTATGCCAGCCAAATTGTGTTGCAACACATCTTCTGACAACAAATTACGTTCTTGCGATTTTCCAGAGGGATCGCCCACCATACCAGTAGCACCACCTACCAATGCAAAAGGCTTGTGCCCTGCACGTTGAAAATGGATTAAAGTCATGATTTGAGCCAAGCTACCCACATGCAACGAATCGGCAGTAGGGTCAAAACCTATATAACCCGATGCCATGCCCTTATTTAGCAATTCTTCAGTTCCAGGCATAATATCATGCAGCATGCCTCTCCAGCGTAATTCTTCTACAAAATTCATCGTATATATTAAAGCTGCAAAGATAGAAGAATAGCCGAAAAATTGATTTTTACCTTCTAATTAAACAGCAATCAGATATTTTTTGTACATTATGCCTATAAAACACGTAGAAGTGAAACAATATGAATTTTCTATCGCATTATTATTTCGACAAGGATATAAACAATCCATACCATATATTGGGTATAGTGCTACCCGATTTGTTGAAAAATGCAGATAAAAACATCATTATTCATCCCGAAAAGCTAAATCATCCGAATAGCGAAATAAACAGCATCATCACTGGTTGGAAAAAACATTTGGAAGTTGACCGCTATTTTCATTCATCTTCTTTTTTTACTTCGCACTCGCATCAACTCAAAAATATACTTGCTCCATCTATTGCAGGCTCGCCCGTAAAACCATTTTTCTTGGGGCATATTGCCCTTGAGTTGATATTGGATAATCTTTTACTCACTACCGAAAAGATAGCTACAAACAGTTTCTACACACACCTAAACAACTGCGACAATGAAGTAATTGCACAGTTTTTAAACTTTGCAGGATTGCAAACAACCGAACGATTTTTTGAATTTTATGAAAAATTCAAATCGAGTCGCTATCTAGAAACTTATGTAGAAACCGAAAAAATAGCCTATGCCCTTAAACGAATATGTATGCGTGTATGGGAAAACCCGTTTACACCCGAGCATGAGCAAAACATGAATACCGTGCTAACTGCATATCGAAATGAACTTTATGATGATTTTATGCAAATATTTCATATCATTGCCGCCGATTTAAAGCAGCATCCAAATAACTCATGATTTCGACCCTACGCTCCAAACTTCACATCATTTTCGTCATCCCAATAATAGCTGTATCCATAATTAGTATAAGTTGTGCTAAAGCAACAGAACATACAATGCCGCAGACTGATAGCTTAATAAATATTCCGTTGGGTGGTAATGCTTGGCGAGTGGATAAAGATACACTTGGTGGCAACATCAGTAATGATGGCATTGTAAATTGGAGTGATGCTAAAGCAGATTTTATTGCTTATGTGCGTTTTGGGCATACTGGCAAGTTTAAATTATACTTAAACATTGCTGTACCTAACGGCGAAAGCAAAATAGCCGTTTCCACTTTAGGAAGTACTAAAGAAATTAAGGTAAACAACAATCTATCAAAAACCTACTATGCAGGCGAATGGACGGTAAAAGACACCGGTTATGTAGCCATCAAAATACATGGCGTTAATAAAACTGGCGATTTATTTGCAAACATTAGTAGTATTCAACTAAGTGGAAATGTTATTGATAACAAAACCGCCTATGTAAAAAACAATGATGATAATTTTTTTCATTGGGGAAGACGTGGCCCATCAGTACATTTAAACTATAATACGCCTGATAATGTAAATGCCGAATGGTTTTATAACGAGGTAACTGTACCACAAGGAAATGATGTAT
Source organism: uncultured Mucilaginibacter sp. (assembly GCA_963422535.1). Lineage (GTDB taxonomy): Bacteria > Bacteroidota > Bacteroidia > Sphingobacteriales > Sphingobacteriaceae > Mucilaginibacter. Next base: position 2,689,225 of record OY730227.1, on the reverse strand, counting down.
TGGGCTCGTATTTTATGGCTGATGGCTTTGGGGAGGGATATTTTGGGATGCAAGTAAATTCGCCTACCGAACGCCATATTCTGTTCTCGGTATGGAGTCCGTTTAATACTGATAATCCCGAAGCAATACCTGCCGACCAAAAAATAAATCTATTAAAAAAAGGCGAGAACGTGCATATTGGAGAGTTTGGCAATGAGGGCGCAGGAGGGCAAAGCTATTTGAATTATATGTGGAAGGCTGGAAACACCTATCGTTTTTTGCTACATGCTAAACCCGAAGGGCAAGACAGAACTACCTATACCGCTTATTTTTATGCTCCTGAGTTGGGCAAATGGCAATTGATAGCAAGCTTTAGTCGCCCAAAAACAACTACCTATTTAAACCATTTATATTCGTTTTTAGAGAATTTTGAACCCGAGCAAGGTACTATTACACGTAGCGTACAATTCAACAACCAATGGATATACGACACCAATAGCAACTGGCATGAACTGAATAAAGCTCACTTTACTTGCGATAACACAGGCGCAAAGGGCTATCGGATGGATTATGCAGGTGGTTTAGAGGGCAATGCGTTCTACCTAAAAGATTGCGGTTTCTTTAATAATTACACGCCTCGTAATGGTAATTTTGAACGCCCATTGCAACACCAAACACCCGATATAGATTTCAGCAAGTTACCATAACAAGCAGCCTTATTATTTTATTTTCGCTCTTGACAAAGCTCTATCAATACACCGTTTGTGCTTTTGGGGTGAACAAAACACACCAATTTATTATCAGCACCTTGCTTTGGTTGTTCGTTTAATAAGATAAAGCCCTCTTGTGTTAATCGCTCCATTTCGGCTATGATATCTTCTACTTCAAAAGCAATATGGTGTATGCCTCCTCCCCTTTTCTCAATAAATTTTGCAATAGGGCTATCCACAGAAGTAGCTTCTAAAAGCTCAATTTTATTTATCCCCGTTTGCAAAAAGGCTGTTTTTACTCCTTCTGATGCTACTTCTTCTACCTTATAAACAGCTGTATTCAGCAATTTTTCATATAGTTTACCTGCGCTTGCAATATCACTAACAGCTATACCAATATGTTCAATATGTTTCATGTCCAAATATTGTAAATAATTACGTTTATCTGATTATTCAACCTTGTTTGTAATCATTTTAAATAAAAACTTTACTTATCTTTGTACATTATTAATAAAATTGATATGAATATCCCAATATATCTTGACAATAACGCCACTACCCCAATGGATCCGAGGGTACTTGAAGCTATGCTACCATTTTTTAATCAAAAATTTGGTAATGCCGCAAGTCGCAACCACGCCTTTGGTTGGGTAGCCGAAGAAGGTGTTGATTACGCTCGCGAGCAAGTAGCCAAACTAATAGGTGCAAGTGAAAAAGAAATCATCTTTACATCAGGCGCAACCGAAGCCGATAACTTGGCTATCAAAGGTGTGTTTGAGATGTATAAAGATAAAGGTAATCACATCATTACTACTGTAACCGAGCATAAAGCCATTTTAGATACTTGTAAACATTTAGAAAAATTAGGTGCACGCATCACCTATCTACCTGTTCAAGAAGATGGTTTGGTAAATTTGCAAGAATTGGAAGCCGCTATGACTCCCGAAACTATTTTGGTTTCAATCATGTATGGCAATAACGAGATTGGCGTTATCCAACCTATTAAAGAAATTTCTGCTATTGCACATAAGTTTGGCGCATTGTTTATGACTGATGCTACCCAAGCAGTAGGTAAAATACCAGTAGATGTAAATGCTGATGGTATTGATTTATTGGCTTTTACAGCGCACAAAATGTATGGCCCTAAAGGTGTAGGTGCATTATATGTACGCCGCAAAGGCCCGAGAGTGAAAGTTACTGCCCAAATGGATGGTGGCGGGCACGAGCGTGGTATGCGCTCAGGCACGTTAAACGTACCTGGTATAGTAGGTTTTGGTAAAGCTTGTGAGCTGTGCGGGCAAGAAATGGAAAGCGAAGCCAAACGCTTATCGGCTATGCGCGATAGATTACAAACTTCACTATTAGAATTAGAAGAGAGTTATGTAAATGGTAATGTGACACACCGTTTGCCGCATGTAGCCAATATATCATTCAAATACGTAGAAGGTGAGGGTTTGATGATGGCTATGAAAGATTTGGCGGTATCATCCGGCTCGGCATGTACATCTGCATCACTTGAACCATCGTATGTATTAAAGAGTTTAGGTTTATCCGACGATTTAGCACACTCATCTATTCGTTTCGGACTAGGACGTTTTACAACAGACGAAGAAGTAGATTACGCTATTGAAGTAACTAAAAAGGCGGTTACCCACTTACGCGAGCTTTCTCCACTTTGGGAAATGTTTAAAGAAGGTATCGATTTAGATTCGATAGAGTGGGCAGAACACTAAGCAATACTGCATTTTGGAAATTGATTGAGTAAATAAAAAACTAATATTAAAAACATAAAGCTATGGCTTATTCAGATAAAGTAATTGATCACTACACCCATCCACGCAATGTTGGCACTTTAGATAAAAGTAGCAGCAAAGTAGGAACAGGTTTGGTAGGTGCGCCAGAGTGTGGCGACGTAATGCGTTTGCAAATTGAGGTTAATGACGACAATATCATTACCGATGCTAAATTTAAAACATTTGGTTGCGGTTCGGCTATTGCATCGTCATCATTAGCTACCGAGTGGCTGAAAGGTAAAACAATTGATGATGCCATGAAGATTGACAACATGGACATTGTTGAAGAATTGGCTTTGCCACCAGTAAAAATACATTGCTCGGTACTGGCTGAGGATGCTATTAAAGCAGCCATTAACGATTATCGTGTAAAGAATGGTCTTGCACCAATTGAAAGCGAAAAAACACATCATTAATTACAGAAACACGTTTTCGAGAGTTAAAACCGAGTAAAAGGTGGTAACTCTTGCAAATGCTGTGGCTAAAAAAACACAATGGTAACTATAACGGATAAAGCAAAAAGTAAGGTAGAGCATTTGATGAAAGATGCAGGTCTTGATGGGTCTTACTTTTTGCGTGTTTCGGTACAAGGTGGTGGCTGTTCGGGTTTATCCTATAACCTCGATTTTGATAACGAAATAAAAAAAGGCGACCAGTTTTTTGAGGATAAAGGCATACGCTTAGCCCTCGATATGAAATCGTTTTTATATCTTGCTGGTACTGAGCTTGATTTTTCGGATGGATTAAACGGCAAAGGTTTCAATTTCCATAATCCTAACGCAACCCGCACCTGTGGTTGTGGCGAAAGTTTTTCGGTTTAACACTTCATTTAAACTATTGACAAATGATTGTATTGAAATAAAATCAGTACAATCATTATATTTATCGCTAAAATATTAGTGAAAGTCAATTATACCGAATGAATTCTGTAGCCGAACGTACCATTGTCCCTAATTTGATACGCAACATTGTTGCTAATATACATCCTGATACCCATCCCTTTTTGGTGCACAAGGTTAAGGATGAATGGGTTGAGATTTCGTATAGAGAAGCACTCGAAAAAATTGATACCATATCGGCATGGTTATTAAATATCGGCATAAAAAAAGGCGACCGCTTAGCATTAATTATTGAAAACGGACCTGATTATATTTATTATGATCAAGCTTTGCAGCAAATTGGTGCAGTAAACACATCCATCTATCCTACGCTATCCGAAAGCGAAATTGAGTATATACTGAACGACTCGGAAGCCAAAACTATCTTAGTGGGCACTCCGTTTTTGTTAAAAAAGGTTTATAAAGTAGCCAACAATTGCCCTTCGCTCATACGTATTATTCTTGCGTTTGATGATTTTGAAAAATATAGTAGTAAAGCTAATTTGTATTCGGGTATCATTTGTCTGAAAAAATTACTTGAAGAAGGGCATCAACTTGTTGATCAATACCGTACTGTTATTAATATTGCTCGTGAGGCTATTTTACCTTCCGATTTATCGTGCCTCATCTATACATCGGGTACTACGGGCGTACCCAAAGGTGTAATGCTTACGCATCATAACTTGACCGAAAATGTGCGTGCAAGTTTGGAGCAAATACAAGTACTCGAAAATACAGATAAATTTTTGTCGTTTCTGCCCCTATCGCATGTATTTGAACGCACTGCTACTTATCATATCTGTTTGTACGAAGGTTGCACTATTGCCTTTGCACAAAGCTTAGATTTATTAGCAAAAAACATGGGCGAAGTGCGTCCTACTGTAATGTGTTGCGTACCCCGACTATTGGAACGCATACACGATAGAGCCATGAAAAATGGCACATCGGCAGGTGGTTTAAAAACAAAGATTTTTGTGTGGGCGTTGGCTATTGGGCGCAAATACAGATTGGTAATAGAGAGCGGCAAAAAACCAAGTTTGTTACTACGCAGGCAGCATAAAATTGCCGAGAAGTTAGTTTTCAGCAAGATAAAAGAGCGAACAGGCGGACGGTTAAAATTTCTTATCTCGGGTGGAGGTGCTTTACCCAAAAACATCGGCGAGTTTTTTGGCGATTTAGGCATTAAAGTATTAGAAGGCTTTGGGTTGACAGAAACCTCGCCAGTAATGGCTGTTACCGAAAACGAACGTGTGATATACGGAACCGTTGGGCGCATCATCCCCCGTATCGAAGTAGGCATACAAAACATAGATACCAAGGAAATTCACACCATACAAACTCACCATACGTTTAAAGAAAATTTTCAATCAGAAGAAGGCGAAATTATAGTGCGTGGGCATTGTGTAATGAAAGGCTATTGGAACAAACCCGAAGAAACTGCCAGCGTAATTGATAAAGATGGATGGCTGCATACGGGCGATATCGGCAGGTTTTATAAAGGCAATCTACAAATAACCGACCGCCTTAAAAATATGCTGGTAAATGCCTATGGAAAAAACGTATATCCTACCCCTGTTGAGAACACTTATTTGAAAAGCCCTAAAATAGAGCAGGTGTTTTTAGTGGGCGATAAGCGTGAGTATATTACTGCTATAATTGTACCCTCGCGCGAGATACTGCAAGAGAATTTCAACTTAGGAGATGATTTTTTTGCCGATAATACCCCCTTTATTGACGATAAAGAAATAACGGAGTGGATAGCACAAGATATCAAACGTTTATCAACCGAATTGGCAAAGTTTGAGCGCATAAAAAACTTTAAAGTAAAACGCAACCCGTTTAGTATCGAAGATGGCGAGATAACCCCTACCATGAAAGCCAAGCGCAAGGTAATTGAGAAAAAATATGCCACCGCTATTGACGAAATGTACCTAATGGAAACAGAAGTTGATTAAATAACGAAAAGTATTTAATCTGTTTTAAAATATCGGGCAAAACAGCTCATTATTGGCTTATAAGTCCACAAAAAAAGTCCTATTTTTGCATTCTTTAATAAAAACTATGAGTATTGCACTATCCGAACAGGAAATATTACGCCGCGAATCGTTACAACAGCTACGCAACTTGGGTATCAACCCATACCCTGCCGAGGCTTATCCTATCACCGCATTTGCCCAAGATATAAAGGAAAACTTTGAAACAAATGCTGATACCTATCAAAATGTGGTATTGGCTGGTCGTATCATGACGCGCCGCATTATGGGTAATGCTTCGTTTGCTGAGTTGCAAGATTCGACTGGGCGCATCCAAGTTTATTTAAAACGTGATGATATATGCCCTGATGAGGATAAAACGCTATATAATACTGTATTTAAAAAACTGTTGGATATAGGCGACTATATTGGGGTAAAAGGGTATGTGTTTTTAACCCAAACTGGCGAAATATCGGTACACGTGCGTGAATTTACGTTACTTTCAAAATCGTTAAAACCGCTTCCTATTGTAAAGCGTGATGAGGAAGGGCATATACACGATGGCTTTACCGACCCCGAAATGCGCTATCGCCAACGTTATGTAGATTTGACTGTAAATCCAGAATTTAAACAAATATTCATGAACCGTTCTAAAGTAATCAGCTCGATGCGCGATTATTTTAATAGCAACGGTTGGATGGAGGTAGAAACCCCTATCCTACAACCTGTGCATGGTGGTGCGGCTGCACGCCCGTTTGCTACACATCACAATACTTTGGATATGCCGCTCTATTTGCGCATTGCTAACGAGTTGTATCTGAAACGATTGATAGTGGCTGGTTTTGATGGGGTGTATGAGTTTGGTAAGATGTTTCGCAATGAGGGGATGGACAGAACGCACAACCCCGAATTTACATCGGTAGAGATATATGTGGCTTATAAAGATTATATATGGATGATGGCAATGGTAGAGGCTTGTTTAGAGCACGTTACCCGTGCTGTACACGGCATACCAGTAGTGCAGGTAGGCGAAAACGAAATCAATTTTGAAGGGCCATACACCAAATTATCCATGTACGATTCGATATTGAAATACACAGGTATAGATGTATCGGCAATGGATGAAGCTGCCCTACGCGAAACTTGTAAAGAGTTGGGTATTGAGGTAGATGATACCATGGGTAAAGGTAAATTGATTGATGAGATATTTGGCGCAAAAGTAGAAGCCAACCTTATACAACCTACCTATATTACCGATTATCCTATCGAAATGACCCCGCTTGCTAAAAAGCATCGTACCAAAGATGGTTTAGTGGAGCGTTTCGAGCTATTTGTAAATGGTAAAGAGATAGCCAATGCTTATACCGAGTTGAACGATCCGATTGACCAACGCCAACGTTTGGAAGAACAGTTGATATTGGCAGGGCGTGGCGACGAAGAAGCGATGGCTATGGATGATGATTTTTTGCGTGCTTTAGAATATGGTATGCCGCCTACATCGGGGCTGGGTATTGGTATCGACCGTTTGGTAATGCTCATGACTAACCAAAGCACCATACAAGAAGTGCTATTTTTCCCACAAATGCGCCCCGAAAAGAAAGCAAAAGTAGCCACTGCTGATGATTTCATAAAAATTGGCGTGCCTACCGAGTGGGTTGTGGTGTTGAATAAAATGGGCTTTAATACTGTAGAAGAGTTAAAAGCAGCCAACCCGAACAAGGTTTTTAACGATTTGGGCGGGATGCGTAAAAAGTTAAAACTGGATATCACCATACCTACAAAAGAGGCGGTAATGGCTTGGTTTGAATAGTTTTGCTTAACAATTTGATAATAAAATCATAAAGTCATCAAAACTTTAGTATTGGCTATTCCGTTTAATTTTATGCGCAATAGCTAATAGTATATTTATGACAAATTCAATTTTAGAAATTACAGAGAGTGAGTACTTAATAAAACTAAATAGAGGTAAGTTCGATTTATCGTTTATTCGTAGTTTATTAAAGATAGTTGAGGTATCAAATACAACTGATACGACGCAAAATATCTCTGAAGATAACAGCACGTCGCGAGAATTTAAGCTATCAGAGCCCGATTATTACAGCTCGCTTGATGAGAAATAGGCTTTAAAAGGTAAAATCTTTTAAAGCCTACTTTTTATAATTAAAACTGGCGATATCCCCCACGAACCACTTGCTGTTTATCCATCTGCGCCATTTGCCCTTTCATCATTTTTATCTGATCAGCAAGTAATTTGTTTTTATCATCCTTAGCAGCTTCTTGCAAATACATTTGAGCCTCTCGCTTATTACGTTTACCCATTGCTATACCCGCTAAACTCAATTTTGCTAATGCTGTATTGTGCGACATTTTCATTCCTAAAGAAAGTGCCTTTTTAAAATATTTTTCAGATTTCATAGGTGCTTTGCGCGACTCTATCAATCCAATCAATAAATTATAATAGCCATGTTGCGATTTGTTCAATTGCTTTTCGTAGTTACTTATTTTCAACAACCACTCTTCGGCTTTTACTGTATTTTCTTTACGTAGATAATACTGAGCTATCAGCATATTTTCGTTAAAGAAATAAGTAAGCAGCACCATACCACCCATTAAAAACACCAATATACCCCATCCCCAAAAACCAAAACCACATAGTGTAACACCCGCTCCTGCTATAACGCAGGCAATAATTAATCGAAGAATATTTGACATAATTTTGTATGCTATAAAATAGACTGCAAATATCCGTTTATTTGTATTCTTAACCAACATCTGTATCAATATTTATGGCAATAGATTTAGAAACATCGTGGCTTAAAGTTTTAGAGGAAGAATTTGAGAAGGAATATATGCTAAAACTGAAGCAATTTTTAAAACAAGAGAAGGCTGAAGGGCGTGTGATTTATCCAAAGAGTAACGAAATTTTCAACGCATTTAACAAAACGCCATTCGATAAAGTAAAAGTGGTCATCATCGGACAAGACCCATATCATGGCGAGCATCAGGCGCATGGTTTATCATTCTCGGTACAAAAAGGTATTGCCATACCTCGTTCGTTAAACAACATTTACAAAGAGCTATTGACTGATATAACCGGTTTTACCCTACCCAAGCACGGTAATTTGGAAGAGTGGGCAGCGCAAGGTGTATTACTACTCAATGCTACACTTACTGTTCGGGCAGGAGAGGCAGCATCGCATCAAAAAAGAGGATGGGAGCAATTTACTGATGTGGTGATTAAAAAGCTATCAGACCAACGAAAGGGGATCGTATTTATATTGTGGGGCAATTATGCACAATCAAAGGCAGTATTAATAGACCAAAGTAAACATCATATTTTAAAATCAGTACATCCCTCGCCACTATCTGTCGAGAGAGGATTTTATGGTTCAAAACCTTTTTCAAAAGCAAATATGCTTTTAGAAAAAGAAGGTAATGCACCAGTTGACTGGCAAATACATTAAAACAGGAAATTGTTTGCTTAACCCAAAAGACTAATACTCCAACGGAACTATTGGTTCTTTTTTACTGGTTGACATAATCATCATGGTTTGAAAAGTTTTAACCACAGGTATGCGGCTTATTTTCTCCATTATCAGTTGTTCGTAGGCTTTAATATTGCTTACATACACTTTCAACAGAAAATCGCATTGCCCTGTAACATGATGGCACTCGGTTACTTCTTTTATTTTTTGTATCTCATCTAAAAACACCTGAATGGTATTGTTTTTATGAAAATCAAGCGATATCTGAATAAATGTTTTTATCCCTAAACCCAATTTTTCTTCATCAACAAGCGCGTGATAACTTTTTATATACTCGGCATTTTCGAGTTTACGCACACGCTCCAACGTGGGTGCAGGCGAAAGTCCAATTTCGTTTGAAAGTTGCAAATTTGTAATTCTGCCGTTCTCTTGCAATATTTTAAGAATCTGTAGGTCTATCTTATCTAGTTCAGCTGCCATGATGGTACAAATATAGTTTTAAGTTAATAAACAAAATATAATTTTTCAAAAAACTATTTATATCGAAATAAAATTTCTCTTAAATTTTTAGACTAATCTAAATTTTTTATTAGATTTGTTTAAATGAATACATTTACTGAAGAGAATTATTTGAAGGCTATTTTTCATTTATCATTACAAAATGAATATGCCAGCACCAATCAAATTGCCAGTTCGTTGAATACCAAAGCGGCATCGGTAACGGATATGCTTAAAAAACTGGCAGATAAACACCTCATCAATTATACCAAATATCAAGGCGTTACACTCACCCCATCTGGCGAAAAAATTGCCGTAGATATTATTCGTAAGCATCGGCTTTGGGAATATTTTTTGGTAGAGAAGCTGAATTTTAAATGGGATGAAGTGCATGATGTAGCCGAAGAATTGGAACATATTTCATCGAAAGAGTTGATTAATCGCTTAGATGAGTTTATGGGGTATCCGAAATATGACCCGCATGGCGACCCAATACCCGACAGCAATGGCTTATTTAAAACACACCAATTAAAGCCCGTTTCGGCATTAGCTATTAACGAGAATGGTATTATTTCGGGTGTGCGCGACCACTCGCCCACCTATCTTCAATATCTCGAAAAGATGCACCTAACCATTGGCAAAAAAATAACCATCAGAGAGATTAATGCTTACGACCACTCGCTAACTATAGAAGTGAATGACCAAAAAATACACATCAGCCGAGAAGTGGCAAATAACTTATTGATTGCGATATGAACGATAAACAAAATCAATCATTAGCCAATGTACATAGCTCAGTAAGTACCGAAAACAAATTGGGCTGGCGCAAGTTATTGGCTTTTTTGGGTCCTGCTTATTTAGTAAGTGTTGGATATATGGACCCTGGCAATTGGGCTACGGATATTGCTGGCGGCAGTGCCTTTGGCTACAAACTGACATGGGTTTTATTCGTATCCAACTTAATTGCCTTACTGCTACAATCATTAAGTGCAAGATTGGGTATAGTGCGAGGGCTCGATTTGGCACAAGCGTCAAAAAATACTTACTCTCATTTTGTTAACTTTTGGCTTTACATATTGGCACAAATAGCCATTATTGCTTGCGATTTGGCCGAAATTATTGGCATGGCTATTGGCTTACAGCTATTATTTCATTTGCCTTTGGTATGGGGTGTATCGCTCACCATTACTGATACCATATTGATGTTGTTTTTAATGAACAAAGGGATGCGAAAGCTGGAGGTTTTTATCATGTCGATGATATTCATTATTGGGATATCTTACCTGATAGAGATGTTTATTGTTGGTCCAAATGTTACCGAAATAGCTAAAGGATTTATCCCTAACAATTTATTTAAAGGCGATACTATCAGTCAGAATATGCTGTATATCGCCATTGGTATTATCGGCGCAACCGTTATGCCACACAATTTATATCTGCATTCGTCGTTAGTACAAACCCGAAAAATAAACCGTAGCAGCGAGGGCATCAAAGCGGCTATCAAATTCAATTTCTACGATACCACCATTGCGCTCAATCTTGCATTTTTTGTCAACGCTGCCATATTAATATTAGCTGCAAGTGCATTTTTTAAAAACGGGTTTTATCAAGTAGCCGAAATTCAGGATGCTTACAAACTATTAGGGCACATCTTCGGTTCATTAGCCCCTACGCTATTTGCTATTGCGCTTATTGCATCGGGGCAAAGCTCGACCATAACAGGTACACTTGCGGGGCAAATTATTATGGAAGGGCATATCAACCTGCGTATCGAGCCCTGGCTACGGCGGCTATTAACTCGGCTGTTGGCCATTATACCTGCTGTATTTACCATTATTTATTTTGGCGAGAGTGGGCTTGGAAGTTTGATTATATTAAGCCAAGTAGTGCTAAGCCTGCAATTGGGTTTTGCCATTGTGCCGCTTATTCACTTTACTTCGGATAAGAAACGCATGGGCGAATTTGCTATCGGACTGAAAGTTAAAATCTTAGCTTGGGCTTGCGCTGTATTAATCATCGGGCTAAATGCCAAATTGGTATATAGTCAAATTAATGACTGGATAAATCAATATCCTCACTCTTCAATATGGATATATGCCATAGTGATACCTATTACCATTGCAACAGCTTTATTATTACTCTATGTATTTTTGATGCCAATATTATCTAAACATAAAGACCAACCTGCACAAGTACCACATGGATTGGCTACAAAAATAACCGACCTTACACCTATTACCTATCAAAATATTGGTATCACGATTGACTTTTCGAGTAACGACCGCGATTGTATAAGACACGCTATTATGCAAGGTGGGGAAGATGCACATTATACTTTAATACACGTAGTTGAAACGGCTGGTGCACGCTATTATGGTACTGAGGTGATGGATCATGAAACACAAAGCGATGTGGATAATTTAAGTAAATATGTAACCTCATTAACAGAGATGGGCTATACCGCAAAAGGCGAAATTGGCTATGGGCGAGCTGCCAAAGCAATAGCACAAATTGTAAATGATAAACATATTGATTTTGTGGTAATGGGTTCGCATGGTCATAAAGCCATTAAAGACCTTATATTTGGCACTACGGTAAACTCGGTGCGCCATTTAGTAAACGTGCCTGTGTTGGTAGTAAAGCCACAACCGAAATAATTTGCATATTTGCAGCAAAAGCGCAAGAGATGAGTCAGGATTTATATATAAAAAACAAGAAAGCCTATTTTGAATACAGTATTCTGGATAAATACATAGCCGGAATAAAATTACTGGGTACCGAAATAAAGTCAATCAGGGATGGGAAAGCCAACTTGAATGATGCTTTTTGTACATTTATTGATAATCAATTATTTGTGCGCAATTTGCATATTGCCGAATATTCTTTCGGCTCATTTTATAACCACGAAGCTAAACGTGATAGAGTTTTATTATTGAATAAAAAAGAACTAAAAAAACTGCAAACCCGTGGCGAAGAAAAAGGATTAACCATAGTGCCCCTTGCCCTTTTTATTAGTGAGCGCGGTTTTGCTAAATTAGAAATTGGTTTAGCTCAAGGTAAAAAGACTTTTGACAAACGCGAAACATTAAAAGAACGTGATACTAAAATTGAGATGGACAGAGCAATGAAACGCTGATAACCATCATCAAATTTTAGTAACAACTAAACTCTCTGTTTGGTGCTTCTTATCTCTTCAAACAATTCAATTACCTTCTTTTGTAATTCAATTACTTCCGCCTCTCGCTGCAAAAGTTTACTATTAATTGTTTCCAATTCATTAATAAACTCCTTGCTAGTACTATCATCCTCATCAAATGTAAGCAACTGTATAACCGTCATTTCAAACAAAGTAGCAATTTGTTCAAGACGCGATAAGTTGATGTCCGTTATCCCTGTTTCTATTTTAGAGAACGCTGGGATTGAGATGTCCAATTTTTTTGCTACATCTTCTTGGCTCCATCCTTTTTGATGGCGTAGCAGCCTGATTTTTTTTCCGATTAATTTCATTTTTATATAACTAAGACAAGGTTTCTCTTTAGTTAAATAAAAATACAACAAAAAAATTAAATATAAAGCAATTATTTATAATATTTTTTTGAAAGAATATTTAAATCAATACCTCCAAAGTTTCCAGAGCTCATCATCAATAAGTTTAAATCACTCATATTAAGGCTCTCCAAGTATTTTAAAAGCATTTCGGGGCTATCATAAAACAATAAATCTCCCCTTTCAAAAGCACTTTTTACTTCATCAATTCCGTATGGCGTTAAATTTTTATGCTCAAAAGTTTTTCTGTCTATTAATACAATAGCTGTATCTGCTTCGTCCATAGTGTGGGCATACTCGTTCAAAAACTCCTTATTTAAGCTACTAAAAGTATGCAGCTCGATACAGGCAATAAGTTTCCTATTCGGAAATTGCGCCTTAACTGCCTGAATAGTAGCCTTTAATTTTGATGGCGAGTGTGCAAAATCTTTATAAAAATTCGAGTTTTCATTTTCGCCCATTAGCTCGAGACGGCGTGCTGCACCTTTAAAGCTGTTTATTTGTGTATAAAATTCGCTTTCAGCTACTCCCAAACTTTCACAAACTAGCCGTGCAGCCTCTATATTTAATAAGTTATGTTCGCCAAAAACATTTAATTTAAATTTATTATTTTTTGTAATAATAAAAGTAATTCCATTTTCAACTATATAATTAGGTAAATTATAAGGTAATTTTTTTACCTTATAAATAGTATTTTTAACAATATCGTTCAACACATTATCTTGCTGGCAATAAATAAGTTCGCCATTTTCTGCCGCTATGGTATCCATAAACAGTTTAAACTGCTCAACATAATTATCAAACGTTGGGAAAACATTAATATGATCCCAAGCTATACCACTTATTACGCCAATATTAGCTTTGTATAGATGGAATTTTGGTCGCCTATCAATTGGTGATGACAAATATTCATCGCCTTCAATTATAATTACTGGAGCATCGTCGGTTAGTTTCATCATGGTATCAAACCCTTCTAACTGCGCCCCTACCATATAATCAAAATCTTTACCTACATTTTTCAACACGTGCAATATCATGGAGGTAATGGTTGTTTTACCATGGCTACCCCCTATTACCACTCTCAATTTATTTTTTGAGTGTTCGTAAATGTATTCGGGATACGAATATATCTTCAAGCCCAACTCTTGCGCTCGCAACAATTCGGGATTATCGGCACGGGCGTGCATACCTAATATAACAGCATCAATATCAGTAGTAATTTTTTCGGGATGCCAGCCTTCTTTTTTGGGTAGCAAACTATGTTTAGCTAAGCGTGAAACTGATGGCTCAAACAACACATCATCCGAACCCGTAACCCGAAATCCTTTTTTGTGTAAAGCAATAGCCATATTGTGCATAGCACTGCCACCAATGGCTATAAAATGTATTTTCATCTTGAAGGTGTTTTAAAAGAATGTGCTACAAATAAACATAAAATAGCGTTTCATTTAAAATATATACAGTTCATAAAATATGTTTTACATAGTAAAGCATCTCAAAAAACATATGTAGTTTAATGCTTTTTTCATGCAAATAATATCGCTATTAAGCATCCAACTTTTCGCATACAACTATTCAATAAATAGCTATATATTAATTAGTTATAAAACCCAACGCAACTAAATTTCAAATTTCGGAACTATTATAAATACTGCCACGTATACAAGCGATATTGCCTTCAAAGGGTGGTATTTTATTTATTTGATTATTAAAAAAATACAGTATGAAAATCTTGATAGCCGAAGACGATCAATTAATGCTTAAGATGCTTGAGTTTCGTCTTAAAAAAGATGGGCACGAAGTAATTGTTACGCACGATGGTAGAGAGGCTGTGGCAAAACTCGAAGAATTTCAACCCAATTTGGTAATTACCGATATTATGATGCCATACCTATCGGGACTTGAAGTAGTAGGTGCTGTAAAAAAGAAATACCCAACGGGCACGCCAATTATCATATTATCGGGTATGGGGCAAGAAAACGTGGTACTCGAAGCATTCCAACTTGGAGCTGATGATTATATCACTAAGCCATTTAGTCCGAATGAATTATCAGTACGTGTACGCAGATTTGATACCACTACTGTAAAATAACATTTGACAGTTTTTTTGAATACTATAACAAAGCATGGCAGGTGGCAATCTATATAAGCTATTAACAATAAAAAAATTGAACATTACTACATTTATAACAGGGGTATATCCTATAAAACTCCATTATCAAGGAGCAGTAATGCTTGCCATAGGCTGTCTTATTAGCTGTATTTTGGTGTTCATGCTGCTTTATATGCTCTACAAAAATATTTTTGAAAGCAAGCATGATAAATGGCGATTAATATCGGATTTATTGATACAAAAAGCCGTATTTTTAGACGAGGAAGAAGGCGAAAATACCACTATCCCTGTAACCAGCAGAGCAAAAAAACTACTTCGTAGCAGGCATTTCAGGCGGTTGTTGATGCAGGAAATCATGTTGGCAAAAAAGAACATTTCTGGAACATCATCTGATAATTTAATAAAACTTTACAAACAATTACGACTGGATAAATATGCTTTAAGCAATTTAAAAAGTAGGTTTTGGCATATTAAAGCCAAAGCTGTACAAGAGCTTACAGTGATGGAGATGAAGGAATATGTAGAGCAAATATTCTCATTAACCAACCACCCGAACGAATTGGTACGTATGGAAGCGCAAACAGCCATTGTACAGTTTGATGGGTTCGACGGACTTCAATTTTTAGATACTATTACCTATCCTATTTCTGATTGGCAACAAATAAAGCTTTTACAACAACTATCAACCGCTGCGCCAACCGAAATAAATATTGATAATTGGCTACAATCAACCAACAGTAGCGTTGTGGCATTTGCCCTGAAATTTGCACGAAAATACAACCGTTTTGAGGCACATGATACTATTATTCAATGTCTTGACCATACCAAATCGCAAGTTAGATTAGAAGCTATCCATTGCCTTTCGGAGATATATACCGAAGAAACTGCAAGCGAGCTTATGTCGCGATTTATGAAGGAGAACATCAAACACCAAGTAGCCATAGTAAAAGCATTTGAAAATATCGGCTCAGAAGATGATATTCCATTTTTAGTTGATTTGCTTGACAATAAAAACAATGAGATAAAAATTAATGCTGCTCGTGCTTTAATTAAAATAGGCAAAAGCGGATTAAACTCACTCAATAATCATGTGGAGGCTGTTGGTTATCCACTTAACGAAATGGTGATGCAAATAAAAGGAGAATTAGCAGCATGAGTTGGCAAACGTTTATATTACACATATTTACTTACGGCATATTGCTGTATTCGTTGTTGTTAATGACCTGTTATATATTAATAGGTATATTTTCTATTAGCGAAACGCGCCGTTACTTACATAAAAATAGCTTTACCGATTATCGCGTGCTAGCATCTTCGGATGAGTTGCCGAGTTTTAGTATTCTCGCACCAGCCTATAACGAAGGCTCGTCTATCATCGAAAACGTGCGCTCCTTGCTTTCGCTACATTATAATAAACTGGAAGTAATTATCATAAACGATGGGAGTAAAGACGATTCGCTCGAAAAATTAATTAAAGCATACGACCTGCATAAGGTAGATTATTTTGTAAACGAGCGTATCAAAACAAAAAAAGTAAGAGGTGTTTATAAAAGCTACAATCCTGTTTATCGTAAACTTATAGTGGTTGATAAAGAGAATGGTGGCAAAGCCGATGCCTTAAATGTGGGTATCAACATTGGTCAAAACAATTATTATGTATGTATTGATGTGGATTGTGTTTTGGAGCAAGATTCGTTACTGAAACTAGCCAAGCCTTTCTTAGAAAACGCCACACACAGAGTAATTGCTTCGGGTGGTGTGGTGCGGATAGCCAATAGTTGCGAAATAGAAGATGGCAAACTTGTAAAAGTAAATTTGCCTAAAAAGTTTTTACCCCGCATACAAACACTTGAATATATACGTGCTTTTTTGCTAAGTCGTATGGCTTGGACACGCTTAAACGGATTGCTACTTATATCGGGTGCATTTGGTGCATTTGATCGTGAAGTAGTGATTAATTGCGGTGGATACAACCCCGATACCGTAGGTGAGGATATGGAACTGGTAGTGCGGATGCGTAGATATATGGAAGAGCTTGGCGAACCATATAAGGTAAGTTTTATACCCGACCCATTGTGCTGGACAGAAGCTCCTACTACATTTAAAATATTAGGCAGGCAACGTAACCGTTGGACAAGAGGAACTATTGAAACGCTACGCTTTCATAGAAAAATGTTCTTCAATCCCAATTATGGTTTAATGGGCATGCTTAGCTATCCTTATTGGTTGTTTTTTGAATTTTTAGCACCTATTATTGAATTCTTGGGTACAATAGGGCTTATCATCTATTGTTTAGCAGGGCAGCTCAATTATTCGGCTTTACTCATCATAGTAGGGGTAATAAGTGTGGGTATATTATACTCCATTTTCGCTATCCTGATGGAAGTGATAACCTATAATCAATACAAAAACACAAAAGATATTTTACGGCTAGTATTAGTAGCCATTTTAGAGCCTATCATATTCCACCCGTTTGTAGTATTCTCGGCAATAAGGGGAAATATCGATTTGATAAGGAAACGCAATAGCTGGGGCGAAATGACTAGACAAGGTTTTGCTGCAGATAAAAAAGTATAAAAGACAAGGAAGATGGAAGAAAAAATAACTCGAAAAAGAAAGTTCTCGCTAAAATATACCTTAGCAAGTATATTATTTACCAAGCTTTCGCTCGTATGGTTAATGCTCATTTTTATTTTGAGCTTATTTGAGCTTACTTATAATGGCATTGCACACCAATTCCCAAAAAACATTGGTAGTACTATATTTTGGATGCTATTAAACGATTTGACTTTTTGGCTCAAATGCCAAATATATCTTTTTGTTATATATGCCATACTCAACTGGATTTCGCAAAAAATTGCATGGATAGTATTTTCAATCTTCATCATTTTGGCGGCAGTCATTCAAGTGAGTTTGGTAAGCTATTTTACTACCTCATTAGTACCGCTTGGTGCCGATTTGTATAGCTACTCCATTAAAGATATTAAGCAAACCGTAGGTGCATCAGGCGTAAGTGCTATTTCGCTTATTGGTTTCTTTTTTATACTGGCTTGTACTTTTGTGGCGGTGTGGCGTGTAGCCCCACGCATGAGGGTAAAAAAATATGGGGCTACCTGTTTAGTTGTGGGCTCGCTCCTATTTGTAATAATTGGCGGGCAAGCTCTTATTGGTCATTCCAGCTTCAAATCCGATTTTTCAAACAATTTAGTTATTAATAAATCTGATTTCTTTTGGACAGCATCTTACAAGCATTTCTTCCCAGGACCTGATGATATTGATATTTATGCCGATAGCTATATCAACGATTATGGCGACTCGAACAAGGCAAAAGCAATTGGCTTTAAATATACCGACCCTGAGCATTATCCATTTTTACATAGTGATAGTGTGAACGATGTGTTATCGCCATTTATAAAAAGTGGTTCGACACCACCAAACATTGTGATTGTATTGGTTGAAGGTTTGGGTAGAGCATTTACAAACGAAGGCGCATATTTGGGCAATTTCACTCCATTTATTGATTCGCTATCAAACAAAAGCTTATACTGGAAAAACTTTTTGAGCGAAGGTGGTCGTACTTTTGCCGTGCTACCATCGGTATTAGGTTCGTTACCATTTGCAAAAAATGGTTTCTTAGGGCTAGGAGATGGTATGCCTAAGCATTTATCGTTGCTAAGTCTTTTAAAATACAATGGCTATCATACCTCATTCTACTACGGTGGCGATGCAAAGTTCGACAACATGAAAACCTTTTTGCAAATGAATGCCGTTGACGAGCTAAATGACGAAAAATCATTCCCAGCAGGATACGTACGTTTGCCTGCACCAAATGGCTTTTCGTGGGGGTATAACGACAAAGAGTTATTCCGTCATTACTTAGTAACCAGAGATGAAAAAGCTACCATGCCTCAGCTAAGTGTTGTACTTACGGTATCAACTCACAATCCGTTTGCGATAAACGAGGAAGATAAATACCTAAAACAGTTTGAGGATAGGATGACTAAACTTGGTTTTGATGATGCTAAAAAGAACGAGTATCGTAACTACAAATTGCAATATGCAAGTATTTTATACTTAGATGATGCTTTGCGTGGGTTTATCAATAATTACAAAAAACGTGCTGATTTTAACAATACTATTTTCTTGATAACAGGCGACCACCGTATGCCCGAAATACCGATGAGTGATAAAATAGACCGTTACCATGTGCCACTCATTGTTTATTCGCCAATGCTGAAACGCTCTGCACAAATATCATCAGTATCAACACATTTTGATATTAGTCCGAGTTTGCTTTCCTATTTGCATCACAATTTCAAAACCAAAGGACCTTCGTTGGTAAGTTGGATGGGGCAAGGATTAGATACTGCTCGAAATTTCCAAAATATACACAACTACCCATTGATGCAAACCAAGACCGATATTATCGATTTCATTATGGGCGAATATCATCTGAACGGCGACAATCTATTTAAACTCAATGGCGAATTGGGTGAAGACCCGATACATGATGACGAAAAAGCTAACCAACTAAAAAACGCTTTCGACCAATTTAAAAAGCGAAACACACAAATCAGTACAGGGAATTATATCATCCCCGATACTATTCACCAGCATTATACTCCTAGTAAAAGGCGATAATCATAAACAGACATCTGCAAGTATAGGCTTCTCCATATCGGGAAGCCTTACTTGTTTTATCTACTCGGCTCACGTCATAAATTGTACATCTGTTGAATATTTTGGATTTATATATCTTAAATTTGTAACGTATTAAAACTCCGAAACAATATTATGTCGTCTATTCTCATAAAAGCAGCCACTATTGTAAATGAAAACCGTGAATACATCAGCGATGTATTGATAAAAGACGGCTTGATTGAGCGGATAGACACACAAATTGATGCCACGGCTGATAAGGTAATTAATGCCGAAGGCTTACATTTATTACCCGGTTGTATTGATGACCAAGTGCATTTCAGAGAGCCCGGCTTAACTCATAAAGGCGATATATATACCGAATCGAGAGCGGCAGTAGCAGGTGGTATTACCTCGTTTATGGAGATGCCCAATACTGTTCCGAATACTTTAACGCAAGATTTACTTGAACAAAAGTATCAAATAGCAACTCATAACTCACTGGCTAACTACTCGTTTTATATGGGTGCTTCTAATGACAATTTAGAAGAAGTATTAAAAACCGACACCAATAACGTTTGCGGAATAAAAATTTTCATGGGCTCATCAACAGGCAATATGTTGGTGGATAATCCTATCACGTTGGATCACATTTTTGCCCAATCGCCTATGCTGATAGCCGTGCATTGCGAAGATGAGGCTACCATCAAACAGAACGCTACTCAATACAAGCAAACATTGGGCGATAATATTACGATTGATATGCACCCCATTATCAGGAGCGAAGAAGCCTGTTATTTATCTTCGTCAATGGCAGTTGAATTAGCTAAAAAGCACAATACTCGCCTGCATATTTTACATATATCAACAGCGCGCGAAACGCATCTTTTTGATAACCATACCCCACTAAAAGACAAACGAATAACTGCCGAGGCCTGCGTTCATCATTTATGGTTTAGCGATAAAGATTATGCCACTAAAGGCAACTTTATAAAATGGAATCCTGCTATTAAAAAAGAAAGCGATAGGGATGGCATTTTAAAAGCTGTATTAGATGGGCGTATTGATGTGATTGCTACCGACCATGCACCGCATACCATCGAAGAAAAAGCACAAGCTTATTTGCAAGCACCATCGGGTGGGCCATTGGTGCAGCACGCTTTGCCTGCTATGCTTGAGTTGTATCATCAAAATAAAATAAACCTCGCTCAAATAGTTGAAAAAATGGCGCACAACGTGGCTATTTGCTTTCAAATAGAAAAGCGAGGGTTTATTCGTGAAGGGTATCATGCCGATTTAGTATTGGTTGATTTAAACAATGCGTGGACAGTTGATAAAAACAATTTGCTTTACAAATGCAAATGGAGCCCTTTTGAAGGTACAAACTTCAAATCAAAAGTCATGAGTACCATAGTATCAGGCAATTTAGCCTATCATAATGGAAGTATTATTGAAGGTAATATTGGCAAAAGATTGACTTTTAATAGATAATGCCTTTATAGCGTATTATTTTACTGCTATATACACCTCTGCTTTGGTATCTTCAAAACTTAATGCCCCTGCTTTATAGCAATCAAAATCGGTAGTATAATTTCTATCTATATCACTTTGCCATATATGTATCCAAGTGGTTATTACACTATCAGGGAATTTACCCTGTGGTGAATATATCTGATATTTACCCTTTTTAATTGGAGCAACAACAAGCCCATCGGGTACTATATCAGCGTGTGCTACCTTATAACCTATAATCACAGTATAGCATCCCGTATAATCACTTTCATACTCGGTGTAAACACAATATATATCTTCTGATAGTTTATTGCTCATACGCTCGGAAATATTATCAGACATAAACTTAGCCCATAAATCTCCTATATCTTTTTGCGATTGCCCACCTGCATTTGTGGTGCGTGTCGAGACGCCCATAACATAAAACTGCCCAATATTTTCCTGTCTAAAATCCATTAAATCGCTCATTACCTTTAGTTATATTGATTTACAGTTAATTATTAATCAAATTATTATACCATTTATATATATTAATAGTTTAAATAGATTATTCTTCTATTAGCTCCTTCATTTTACCTAATACATACAACCAAGTTTGTTCGGCATGCTCTTTCAATGCTTTATCTTTAATACCATCTTGAGTGATTATTAATTGCGTTGCGCCATCTTTTTCGGATAAATGATAACTGATATTAACATAATTTTCGGGCTTATTCTCCATGCCCGACATGGAGCTGAAATAGCTATACTTTACATACTTCCCTGTTTCAATTTCGAGGATAATGCCTTGGTCTTTATATGCCCTTCCCTCCCACTCTCCTTCAAAAACTATGGGGTTGCCTACTTTCCAATCTGAAGTTAAATTAGTGCCGAAAAAATATTGCTTTACTATGCTTGCATCTGTTAATGCTTGCCAAACTTTGCCCATACTGGCATTTAAGTTTATTGAAATGTTTAAGATTTCCATATTGATTGATTTGATTATTTACACAAATCAACCACCTCGTAATGACAACCCTATGTCAGCAGGAAATAAATTATTAATGTTTTTGATAGATAATACTCGCCAATTCTTTAACCCGCACTCTTAAACTATCAGGACTAATCACTTTTGCCATATCGCCATACATCAGCAACCAGCGCACAAAACCCTCTATAAACTCGGTTAAGAAAGTCATTTCTACCTCGTCGCCCATCTCTTGTTCTGATACGAAACCGGTGTAATACTTCTGCTCATTGATATAGGGCAATGCCTTTTTCTCGACACGTATGATTACGGTTTGCAGGTTTTTCTCTTTCGCTTCTTTTTTAATAAACTCCTTTAGATTGGGGTGTTGTGTGCTAAAATATTCAGCAGTAAGAGTAATATTCAAAATACGGTCGAGCCTAAAATCGCGATAATCATTTCGCAACCTGCACCAAGCTATCAAGTGCCAATAATTATCTTGATAAAAAACACCTACTGGTTCAATACAGCGTTTGCTTTCGGTTTGGGTTGATGAGGCAAAGTAACTTATCTCCACTACATTTTTGTGTGCAATGCTATTCAAAATCAATTGTAATGGATTAAGATGAAGCTGATTACTCCCCGATGTACGCCTACTTTTAAAAACTTCGATATGCCCATCGATGTTTTCTAAAAAATCTTTATCGGTGGCGCGCAATACTGAGCGAATTTTATACATCGCCGATTTATAGTTTTCATCAGATAAAGGGTCGGTTAGTTTCTCCATCAGCTTCTCGGCGGTCAAAAAAGCTGCTGCCTCATCGCGTGTAAACATCACGGGCGGCAATCGATAGCCATCCATAATAGCATACCCTACTCCTGCCTCGCCTATTAATGGCACGCCTGCTTCTTCTAAGGTTTTAATATCACGGTAAACGGTGCGTAAGCTGATACCAAACCGTTCGGCAATATCACTCGCTTTTACCACCCTTCGCGATTGAAGTTGAATGAGTATAGCTGCGATGCGATCAATCCGATTCATAATTATTCAAATTAACCAAAACAATTTCTCATTTTTGGATAAGATTACTATCAAGCGTAAATTATTTATTAGCTATGCAAAAAGAAGACGATATCATCACATTTGCTACTTACTACGACCCAATGCAAGCGCAAATTATGCGCACCAAGTTTGAAGATAGGGGTATCCACTGCTTTATAACCGACCAAAACATGGGCGTAATGGCACCCTATAACCAAGCTATAGGCGGCATTAAGTTGAAAATATTTGCACGCGATTTGGAGCAATGCGAAACAATAGCTGCTGAAAAAACCGACAACGAAAACTTAGAAGAAACGTCATGAAAAAAATCATTCTTTTAACATTACTTTTATTTGCAGGGACTGCATTATTTGCCCAAGACCAAGCAAAAGCACCTACACAATCGCAATACATATTTGTTATTCGCTACAATATTGCAGCACCGCAGCCATCAACTGAAGCCATGCAAGCCAATATTAAAAAATGGATGGAGTACATGGGCAATTTGGCAAAAAACGGCAATATAGTAAGCGGGTATCGCCCTACTAATGACGGCGAAACCATAAGTGGTACTGACAAAACCGTTAAAAAAGGAGCTTATGTAGCCAATGGCGAATTGATGAGTTCGATATTGATTATTAAGGCTAATGATATAGACGATGCTAAAGCCATAGCGAGTAAATGCCCCATATTTGAGTTTGGTGGAAGTGTAGAAGTTCGCCCATTAATGCAAACCGCAGGAAAGTAGTTAACACACTGTTAATATCGGTTCAAACTTTCTATATTAGCGGTCATGTATAATCGCCGCAAATTTATCAAAATATCAGCTGCAGGTGCATCACTTGCGGCTTTGTCGCGCTCGGCAGTAGCCAAAACATTAGCACTAAAACCGAGTGGCAATCTTCCTATTGTAATTTCTACTTGGGATTTTGGCATAGCAGCCAATAAAGGTGCTTGGGAAGTGCTGAAAAAAGGCGGGCGGGCTGTGGATGCGGTAGAAGCTGGAGTGAGAATACCCGAAGCGGATATGAAAAACCATACCGTGGGTAGAGCTGGCTATCCTGATAGAGATGGGCACGTAACACTCGATGCCTGTATTATGGACGAGTTTGGCAATTGTGGCTCAGTGGCGGCAATGGAAGATATTGCACATCCTATATCAGTAGCACGTTTGGTGATGGAGAAAACGCCGCACGTAATGTTAGTTGGCGAAGGAGCAAGTCAGTTTGCTGTAGAGCAAGGTTTTAAGCGCGAAAAACTTTTGTGTGAGGAATCGGAAAAGGCATGGAAAGAGTGGCTCAAAACTGCCAAATATAGCCCTGTAATGAATATCGAAAACAAACAACACGTTCCGGGTAATCAATACAATCACGACACCATAGGTATGCTGGCTATTGATGCCAAAGGCAATATATCGGGCGCGTGTACTACGAGTGGCATGGCTTTTAAACTGCACGGGCGTGTAGGCGATAGCCCTATCATAGGCGCAGGCTTATATGTAGATAATGAAGTAGGCGGAGCAACATCAACAGGTGTGGGCGAAGAAGTGATACGCAATGTGGGTAGCTTTTTGGTGGTAGAGTTGATGCGTCAAGGCTTATCGCCCGAAGATGCTTGCAGAGAAGCTGTAAGAAGAATTATCAAAAAGAAACCCGAAACAGCCAAACAAATACAAGTGGGCTTTTTGGCTATCAACAAAAAAGGCGAGTACGGTGCTTATGCTATTCAAAGCGGTTTTTCGTTTGCTGTGTGTACTGCCGATAACCAAGAACAATTAGTAAAAGGAAAAAGTGCTTATTAATTTTGGCACAAACGCTACCTACCATGAGTAGCAAAATTGAACTATCTATCATCAACCATGAATAATTATACTACTATCCAACTCGAAGTTTGCGCCAATTCTGTTACCTCGGCGTTAGCAGCACAAGAAGGCGGTGCTATACGTGTTGAACTATGCGAAAACTTAAACGAAGGCGGCACTACACCTTCGTATGGGCAAATACTGGTAGCCCGTAAATTATTACACATCCAATTATATGTGCTTATTCGCCCACGTGGTGGCGATTTTTTATATACCGATACCGAGTTTGAGATAATGAAAGCCGATGTACAAAATTGCATTGATGCTAAATGCGACGGCATTGTAATAGGCATTTTGAACTCGGATGGCACTATCGATAAAAAACGTTGTAAAGAGTTGACACAAATGGCTAAAAAAGCTGGACTTGGTGTTACCTTCCATCGTGCGTTTGATATGTGTCCTGATTTGAGCCAAGCGTTAGAAGATGTGATTGAAATTGGTTGCGAGCGTCTGCTAACATCTGGCGGAAAAAGCACAGCCATTGAAGGTACGCCCAATTTAATCCATCTGATAGAAAAAGCGGGCAACCGTATTATCATTATGCCAGGCAGTGGTATAAAAGAGCGCAATGTATCCGATTTGGTGCACTTTACCAAAGCTACCCAGATACACTCATCGGCCAAAGGGCGTGTAAGCAGCGTGATGCAATACCAAAACGACCATATAAAAATGGGGCTCAACTATGTAGATGAGTTTAGCATTGAAGTAACCAAAACCGAAATGGTAAAAAATATTATCCGCGCAGCCAATGAGGGGATGATGCGGTAAGCTTTAAATAAACCCTACTTTTAATCATAATTGCTGTAACTTCCTAAAATAGTCAATCTATTTTAGGAAGTTACAGCAATTTAGTGAACATTAGTGGGCAATAATTACTCAAAAAAGCCACCAATATTATTCACTCTATCAATAAACTGAATTTCTAAAATCCATGCTCTATTTGTCCAGTTGGCGTATCGATAGCGCTGCATTCCCACATTAAAGTATAAGTATATAATCTCTCTTACATATAGGAAAAATTAATTGCAATAATACTTACTGATTAATAAACTATTGTTAATCCCCCGCCCAATCCCATATCGCTATCATAATGTGTTGATAAGGAAAAGTATTTTGTTATTATATAACGAAAACCAGCTGCATATTCTTTATCCGTATTCACCATTAGGTTAAATCGAAGACGTTTTGATACAGGAATATCTTCTCGCCCCAATTGAACTCGCACTTTGCCATCACCATCAATACGTGTATCGGCTACAAACAACAATGGCAATGTATAGGCTAAACCAGCTACTACCGTTCGCCTACTCTCTTTATTGCTGATTTGTCCAAACAGTGTTTTATAATCACTACCAAAAATATTTTTTTCGTTAAGATTCTTTGTTTTAAAATGATAGTCGAAACCAATATAAGGATATAGCCACTGCATTTTGCCAATATATCGACCTATCATCGTTTCACTTTCATATCCTTCTTTACTACTTAAGCCAAGATGCCATAATGAAGAAACTTTCCAGCGAGTATTAGCTAGCATGAACTCTCCATCGGTGCCATTACTTTCTAAACCTACTTTTGCCATAAAATGCAGCATACGATCTTCGCGTTTAACCATTTTAAATGCCTTTACTTGGTCGAGTATTTCGGGGTTAATTGGCGAATTCTCGTATTGAAAAACGCGCCCCATCCCGCTCATCATATGATATAAAATATGGCAATGGAAAAACCAATCACCGCTTTCGGTAGCAGCAAACTCTATGGTATCACGTTCCATAGGCATTATATCCAATGTGTTTTTTAATGGCGAATACTCGCCTTGCCCGTTTAATACCCGAAAGAAATGCCCATGCAAATGCATCGGGTGACGCATCATTGTGTTGTTGTATAACACAATGCGCACATTTTCGCCTTTCCGAATCAATATCTTATCTGCTTCTGAAACAGTTTTATTATTAATTGTCCATACATACCTATTCATGTTACCAGTAAGCTCAAAATATAAGTTCTTTGTAGGCGCGTTGGGTAGTGTGGTTTTTTTAACAGCTTTTAACATCCCATAATTGAGCGTAACTATATCTGGCGTCATACTTCCCATGTCCATCCCACTCATATTATCTTTCATCGTATTGTGCGTAGTATCACTCATTTTGACATCTGCACTTTCTGACCCAGAAATTTCGGGATACATTACTGTATTCATATCCATTACTTGATTTGCCATCTGCATACTATCCATTTCTTTCATATCGCCATTCATCTTCATCATATCATTCATCATCTTCATTCCAGCAAAATATTTTAGCTTAGGTAAATGAGGTGCGCTTATTTTAGTGCCTGCGCCTAACCACAACGAAGCCGAACTTGTTCTGTCTTCTGGTGTAGCCAACAACTCATATCTACCATCTTTAGGAATTGTAACAATTATATCATAAGTTTCGGCAACAGCCACAATCAAGCGATCAACCTCAATTGGCTCAACATCCTCTCCATCGTTTGCAATAACTGTCATTTTACCGCCAGCCCAAGTAAGCCAAAAATAGGTTGATGAACCTCCATTAGCTATCCTTAGTTTTACTTTATCACCAGCTTTAAATTGAGGTTGCTCATTATTGGTTTTTCCATTAATCAAAAATCTATCATAAGCCACATCGCTCACATCCATTGCTGTCATTCGCTTCCATTCATTAGCTAGTTTCGTTTTGAAATTACCTGACCTAATGGCTTCGGCATAACTTTGTGTTGTACCTTTTTGAATACTAAACCAATCTGTTTGATTATGAAGACTTCTATTAACCTCTTTCGGATTCGTATCTGTCCAATCGCTTAATATCATCGGAAATTCTTTCATCTCGGACTCATTGCGTTTATGAAATATTAAAGAACCGTACATCCCTGATTGCTCTTGCAACTCTTGATGTGAGTGATACCAATATGTACCATTTTGAACAATTGGAAATTTAAAAAGGTGCGTTTTACCCCGCTCTATAGGCTGAGTAGTTAAAAATGGAACACCATCGTATTGATTAGGCAAAATAAGCCCATGCCAATGAATTATTGTTCTTTCTTTAAGCGTATTATGCACATAAATTTCTGCTGTATCCCCTTCTGTAAAATAAAGTGTAGGCATAGGAATAGAGCCATTTACCGCAATTGCAGGTTTTGATTTTCCAGTAAAGTTTACAGTGGTATCTTTAACATACAAATCATACCTGATGATTTTTCCGCTTTTTGTAGCAGGTGTTAATGAGACTAGCTTTTGATTGGTTGAATTAGTCGTAGTAGTTATATTTGCCTTTTCAGGCATTACATCTTCTTTTTTTTCGGCTTGTTTTGTTGTTGTATTTGTTTTCGATTTTACTTTTTTCATTGGCATAGTCATTTGCATTTGAGCAAATGTTGTAGCCTCTAAAAGTAAAAAGCAAGTAATTATTGTTATCTTTTTCATTTCAATAATGTTAATATAAATAGACTTTTGCTGATAAAGCATCTCGTAGATTGCTTTTTATCTCTTTAATCCAATTGTTTATTATTGCTTTTTCGTTTGGCGAAAGAGCTGTATTAGGGCGTATTAGCAAATAAGAAGAAAATGGCATAGTTCCTTCGGTAAAAGCATTGCTAATAGTTTCTAATTTATGCTGTTGTTACAGCTTAGTATAGCTATTGCAATTACTGCAATAATAATTATATTTCTCATGATGTTTATTTTAATACAATTTAGCAACGTGAGCACTAAAACTCACGTTGTTGTAATTTCTTTATTATTTGTTCAGCGTTTCAGTAATCTTACCACAGGTTAACATTTGTTTCCCAAAATAAGGGTTCTTAATTACTGCATCAGCAGATAACCAATAGCCTTTTTGCATCGGGCAATAGTCGTAATAAATAGCCTGATTGGTTAGTTTAATAGCTTTTGCAAGTTTGTAAAAATTGGCTGAAAAATTGGCAAAATGCTCCCGTTGATGGGCTATGTCCTTGTTTTCAGAAATATGTCGCGCATCAAAAATCAATTTCTCTTGAAACTCCATAAAAACTTTCGTATCCGATTCGGATAATGACTTCACATCAATGCTATTTATTTCTTTCACAAAATAGCCTGCCTTTGAAGCTGCTGTATTAACGTCCGAATTGATTAACGCATTTTTTATATCGTAGTATGACGAAAGTAATGATGAAAGCGATGATACAGAGATACTCAAAGCAAAAGTTGATTTTACAACTACAGTTGCAATTATTGCAACCAATAAAAATATTTTTTTCATGATGTTATTTATTATGATTTAATTTTGTCAAGTGGTACTCTTCCACCTTGTTCTGATAACTTAAACTGACTGGTTGTTACTCCAGTTATATTTTTGAATTGCGTTGCTAAGTGAGCACTACTGCTATAGCCCATTTTCCAAGCTATCTCATTAAGACTAAGCTCACCATATTCAAGCAATTCTTTTACTTTTTCTATTTTTTGCTGAATAATGAATTTTTCCACCGTAAAACCCTCGACACCGGAAAACAGTTTACTTAAATAAGTATAACGCTTATTCAAGTTTTGTGAAAGATATTCCGAAATATTAATACCTCCATCCATTAAATCGGAATGATGTACTATTTCAACAATCAAATCTTTAATACGTTGAACTATCCGATCTTTTTCATTGTCGACGAGTTCGAAGCCGTATAATTTCAACGAAGATGATATTTCAAGCAATTGATTACTATCGGGTTGCGAAACTACTGTGGCAATACCCAAACCAATTTCGGACACTTGAAAACCTAAATATTCCAACTGTTGCTTTACTACCATTTTGCAACGGTCGCAAACCATATTTTTTATGTATAGTGGCATTTTAATTAAGCTGTTAAACGAAAAGATATAAATATCTAAATCAGCAAAAGATACTATTACAGCTTAAAAATCAAATTTGAAGGGAGCAGATTTCTGTTAATAACATTCTGCCTGATTTACTAGGCGGGCTATGATTTTCGGCCCAATAAATCTCATTGTTTATTGTTGGGACATCTAAAAGAAATCCTGACAATAATGTCTTGGTATTAATGAATACAATTTTTGAAAATTGAAAAACAAAACCTGGCTTAATGTTTTCTTTGATTGAAAAACTACCATGGTTTTTGCAGCAATCACACGCCTTGCTTTTTGTACAATGTTTTTTTTGATAACGGGAACTAAGTTTATGCGTACTCGCAATAAGATATTTTGCTGAACAATGCATAAAGCACGCATATACATCTGTTGAAAGAAACAGATAAAATATCATTATGCTAAAGATTGCTACCTTCTTCATGTAATTACAAAGATATACAATAATTAAGGACTCTATTTATACAATTGTGCTCAAAAGTTATAAAATTCGCTACATGAATGCTAATAAAACGTTGAGTTGGATAAATTTATATAATCATACACTAATAAAAATAATGTGTGTAAAAATACATGTAGTATAACAAAAAATAAAATTGCCTCGAAAGTGACATTTCGTCTTGTTTTTTTATTTCATAAAATCGTCATAAAAAACCGCAATTGAGAGGGATAATAAAAAAGTAGCTATTTTGCCTCTTTAAACAAATACTAAATCAGTCGTAATGAAAAAACTACTTATAACACTCCATTTAATAGCCTGTGTACTACTTGTAAATAACGCAAGCGCGTTTGCTTATCAAACATCATCAGAAATGTTGACCCTAAACAAAGGGGCGAAATGGAAGGTTGACAACAGTACCAATAACAATGTTAAACACTTACAGGAAATTGTGCAAGCGTTTAACACTGGCAAAGACAAATCTTTAAACGCCTACCATAAAACAGCCAGCGATTTGCAAGCGGGCTTAAATAAAATGATAAAAGAATGCAAAATGAAGGGAGCTGATCACCAAGCTTTGCATAAATGGCTCGAACCGTTTATGGGGCAGGTAACAAAGTTTGCACATACTACAAAGTTGGGCAAAGCAGCACAATCATTAGATGGCATCAAAGTGCATTTAAATAAGTTTAACCAATATTTTGAATTATAGGTTTTGCGAGGCGGTTGATGAGATTGGTTTTAAATCACCGCCTTTAAAAATTAAAAAAACATTATCATGCAGCCAATAAAGGGATGATGCGGTAGGGTGGAGATGAAATGTTTGATAGATTATTTTGCTTAGCAAGCTATACAACACCATATTTTCTTTTATACTGAGAATTTATTACTCGATTGAAGGAAACTCTACTAATTCAAGCTCTTCCAAACGAATAGCCATTGTTTCTACAGATACATTAAATATTTTCGACATGGAATTAAATTGATTTCCATCATAAGACCCAGCACCTGCAATAAATCTAGATAATTCTCGTAAATTTCTATATTTCCTTCTAAACGTACTTACTCTATCGCCTGTCAATGCAAATACTGTATCTTCATTTATAATAAATTTATCAGATAGAAATAAATCCCTGAAAATAAGTTTGACTCTTTTTTTGGGAAGTAAAAAAAACGTGGCAAATTTATCTGCTTGAAGTTCTATCGGCTCTCTAGAAATACCCATACTCGCCCCATCTATTGCTCTATCTCTATGTAATACAGTTTGTCGATGTAAAAATACGTGCCCCAATTCATGTGCTGCTGTGAAATTTTGGCTCTCTTTAGGAAAATGTTGAGAAATAGTAACCTGCTTTTGAGATTTATCAATAATTCCTGCTATTTCAAAAGTCCCACCTTCTGTACCATGATTACCTAAATTTCTTGACTTTTTAAATTGATAGCCTAAAATTTTGGTTAAAACAATTTCAGGATTAAGCAGGTCAATCATATTTTCGGGGGGCGTTTTTTTAAAAATTTTATCAGAATACCTCCATAGAAAATTTTGTACCCGACGCACAAGTTTTTCAATTTCATCATATGACAAATCTGAACGTTCCCCATTTTCCAGTAAAAGGCTCTTTAAATCTTCATTATATGTTTGATTTCGCTGCACTTCCTTTTCAAGCACATCAAGTCGTTCGGTGGTCTTAATAATCATTTCTTGGAATGAATCCCTTAACTGGACTGATTCTAATCTAATCACATCAACCTGCTTATCATCGCCTAATGTTAATAAATTTAGATTAATAATTGAAAGACAGCCTGAAACTGTGGACATTGCATTATTTAGGGCAACACCTGAATCCCCTCTTGCAGACTTAAAACCATTATCAAATATAAATAAAGCATGTTCTGCTAAATCTACTGATAGTTTTGCTATTGCTATTGGTGTCTTTGTAGCCTGCAATAAAGCATCATCTAAATTTTCTATTATTTTCTTTTTCTTAATGTCATTTTTCTCATCGTAACGTTCCTTACGCAATTTTATAACCTTGTCAAATTGTTCAGAATCAAGTTGAAAAAAATTCAGTAATTCTGGATAAATTCGATTATCTAAGTCCTCTTCAATTCTATTAAAATTAGATAGATATTTTCTATAATTATCCCTTTCTTTACTCAACTTTATAACCGTCCGTATTAGTTGTACTGCTAACAATGCCTGCAAAGCTGCGGCACTCCCTGAACCGGGTTTATGAGATCCTAAACCAAATTTATCAAGAAGGTCTTTTGTAGGTAATTCAATTAATTTATCCATAGTAATCTACTTTAAATCAGGTTATTTAAAGTATTACAAAAGTACAAAAAATACAGGTACCAAAAAACACTCACACTACATCTAAAACATCTTCCCTGGGTTGAGTATGCCATTGGCATCAAAAGTGCGTTTTATACCTCGCCATAGCTCGAAATGGATATTTGTGTATTTTATAGGCATAAACTCTTTTTGCACCAAACCTATGCCATGCTCGCCTGATAGCGTGCCGCCTAAGGCTACCGTTAGTTCAAATATTTTGCTGATGCCCTCTTTCAGTTTATTATTCCAATCATCATCGCTCATATTGCCTTTTATAATATTCACGTGCACATTGCCGTCGCCTGCGTGCCCATAGCAAATAGACTCGAAGCCATACATTGCGCCTATCTCTTTTATTCCTTTTATCAGTTGAGGTAGTTTGGCACGAGGCACTACGGTATCTTCTTCTTTATACACCGAGTTCGATTTTACCGATACTGCCATGGTGCGTCGTAATCGCCATAATTCGTCTTTTTGTGCGGCGGTATCAGCAAATAGCACATCCTTACAGCCAAACTGTTCTAACACATGGTTTATTTTCTCACAATCGGCAAATATCACATCGGTATTAGTACCATCTACTTCTATCAATAAAAATGCTTCGATATCCGCTTTCAAATCAAAATTGATACCATCAAATTTTATTACCCATTCTAATGCTTTCCGCTCCATAAACTCTAATGCCGATGGCACTATGCCCGCTCTAAATATAGCCGACACAGCAGCAGAAGCTTGTTCGTTGCTTGTAAACGATGCCAGCAGCAAGGCATCGTGCGTAGGCTTGGGTATCAGTTTGGTTACAATTTTGGTAATGATGCCTAACGTACCTTCCGAGCCTATCATCAGTTGGGTAAGGTTATAGCCCGATGCGTATTTGAGGGTATTAGCCCCCGTCCAAATTACTTCGCCATTGGGCAACACTACTTCCAAATTCAATATATACTCTCGAATAGTACCATATTTTACCACTCGTGGACCACCCGAACCATGCGATACATTGCCCCCTATAAAACAACTGCCCTTGCTTGCAGGGTCAACAGGGTAAAGCAACCCTTTTTCTGCCACGGCATCCATAAATACTTCGGTTATTACGCCCGGCTCTACGGTTGCTTGCAAGTTTTCTTCATCAATAGCCAAAATCTTGTTAAAACGCTCCATCGCCAACAGCACACCACCTGCTACGGGCAATGCACCACCGCTAATACCTGTACCTGCGCCACGTGGGGTAACGGATATCAAGTTTTCGTTACACAAGCGCATCAGTTGCGCTATTTGCTGCACCGTTGTGGGCTTTACCACTACTTCGGGATAATACACCAAATCTTCGGTTTCGTCGTGGCTATATCGCTCCATGTCAGCACGATGGTATAGCACAGCGTCATCGCCCACAATTTGTTTTATTTGGTTCAGTATTTGGTTTGATATTTTATGATAAGTCATATTTATACTTTTTTATAAGTGATAGTAACGCCCGAGTGTGCCACCCTGCCTTGTAGGGGAGGGTTTAGCTTTTTGATAGTTACCACCGCCCTTTCGATAAATGGATAAGTTACCTTTATTTTATCAATCATCGCTTGGGCAAGAGTTTCTATTAGTTTTCGAGGATGTTTCATTTCGATTGCTGCTATGGCATACAATTGCTCGTAATTTACAGTATGGGCTAAATTATCTTCGTTTAACTCGCCTATGGGCACAAAACCAACTGAGATATCTACCAAAAACCGACAACCCAGCAACTGTTCTTGAGGGTAAAACCCATGATGGGCAAAAAATTCAGCCCCCTGTAATTCGACATTAACCATGCTTCAAAAATAGCTGATTTAGTTCGACTTTAACCACTTAGCCCTATAATGTTTCTCATCATTCGAGATAAATCCGCTATATTTGGGCACTAAAATTAACTAAGATGGCAAAAACAGATCTGTACGAATCACCAGATTATTTTCAAATTGATGAATTGCTTACCGATGAGCATAAACTAATACGTGCTACGGTAAGAGATTGGGTAAAAAAAGAAGTAAGCCCTATTATTGAAGATTATGCTCAACGAGCTGAATTTCCAAAACAATTGATTAAAGGCTTGGCCGAAATAGGTGGCTTTGGCCCTACTATACCTGTAGAGTATGGCGGTGCTGGTTTAGATTATATCTCTTACGGTATTATTATGCAAGAGATTGAGCGTGGCGATTCGGGCATTCGCTCTACTGCCTCGGTTCAAGGTTCGTTGGTAATGTATCCGATATATGCTTATGGTTCGGAAGAACAACGTAAAAAATATTTACCAAAATTGGCTGCTGGCGAAATGTTAGGCTGTTTTGGACTAACCGAACCCGACCATGGTTCGAACCCAAGCGGTATGGTAACCAATATTAAAGATGCTGGCGACCACTATATATTAAACGGTGCAAAAATGTGGATATCAAACGCTCCATTTGCTGACATAGCCGTAGTATGGGCAAAAGACGAAACTGGCACTATACGCGGTATGGTGGTAGAACGTGGCATGGAAGGCTTTACCACGCCCGAAACGCACAACAAATGGTCGTTAAGAGCATCGGCTACTGGCGAGTTGGTTTTTGATAATGTAAAAGTTCCGAAAGAGAATATATTTCCAAACATATCGGGCTTAAAAGGCCCACTTGGTTGTTTAAATCAGGCACGCTATGGTATTGCTTGGGGTGCAATAGGTGCAGCTACAGATTGCTATGATACTGCGCTACGCTACTCAAAAGAGCGTGTGCAATTTGGCCGCCCGATAGGTGGTTTCCAACTACAACAAAAAAAGCTTGCCGAAATGATAACTGAAATTACCAAAGCACAGCTATTGGTATGGCGTTTGGGTGTGTTAAAAAACGAAAACAGAGCTACTGCGGCGCAAATATCAATGGGTAAACGCAATAGTGTTGAAACCGCTATCAACATTGCACGCGAAGCCCGCCAAATGTTGGGCGGTATGGGTATTACAGGCGAGTACCCTATTATGCGACACATGATGAACCTCGAATCGGTAATTACCTACGAGGGCACACATGATATTCATTTGCTGATAACCGGCATGGATGTTACTGGCGAAAACGCTTTTAAATAAGCAATCCCCATTCAGCTATAATTACCAAATACCGAAGGCAGTTATAGCTGGATATTATATTTTTCATTGCTTTTCTCTTCAAATGGGGCTGTCATGCTGAGGCTATCGAAGTATGGTATAGTTCTTTCAATGTTCTTTGTCTTAGATACAAAGAACCAGAAATCAAGCCGGCAAGAAGGCTTCTTGGGCGCAAGCCTTGCGCTGCAAGCTCTGCTGAACCGCAGGCTACAATAAATGCTTACTGCTATGCCTTTTGCCATTGCTCATAGGCTATCTGTTCAGCATCGCTTCGACTGAAGCTGGCTTGCCGACAGCTTGCATTGACGTAATAACATCCAAGCGTCATTGCGAATGCTTGTGGAGAGTAAACCACTAATGCCTATCATCAGCAAGATTGTTTAAACCAACGTAGAGTTAAGATGATAATACTAAAGCGGCTTACTCAAAACACTCAGCACCCAATCAACCTGTTGTGGGGTAATGTCTAAATGGGTTACAAAGCGTATGCGGTGCGCATCGGTATTAATAGCTTTTATTCCTTTTTGAGATAGTTTGGTTGCGATTTGGTCGGCAGGTGCCACGGTATCAAACAAAACTATATTGGTATCTACTGGTAGTACGTTCGTCACCCAATCGCATTTGCTTAACGCATTTGCCATTGTTTGGGCATGAGCATGGTCAATCTTCAATCTTTCGATGTGATGGTCAAGCGCATATATACCAGCCGCTGCCAAAAATCCCGCCTGACGCATACCTCCACCAAATACTTTACGAATGCGGCGTGCATATTTAATAGTTTCTTTATCAGCCAATAAGACAGAACCTACTGGCGCACCCAAACCCTTTGACAAGCAAACCGAAACGCCATCAAAGTATTTACCATAATCAATAGCCTTATCGCCCGTATGAGCCAAGGCATTAAATATGCGTGCGCCATCTAAGTGTAGTTTCAGTTTTTTCTCGCTACATAATGCGGCTATGGGTTTAATATCGTCTATTGTATAACAACTGCCGCCGCCCTTGTTTACCGTGTTTTCTAAAACCACCAAACTGGTATGCGGATAGTGTATGTTTTCGGCATTTATTTCGGGGGCAATCATGTCGGCAGTTATACGTCCTCTATCGCCATTGAGCAAACGAGTTGATACACCCGAATTGAAAGCAATACCCCCACCCTCGTATCGGTACACGTGAGCGGTTTGATCGGCTATTAATTCGTCCAAAGGCTGGGTAAAACATTTAATCGCAATTTGGTTAGTCATTGTACCCGATGGGCAAAATATCCCTGCTTCCATACCAAACATGGCTGCGGCTTTCTCTTCTAAGGCATTTACTGTTTCGTCTTCGCCAAACACATCATCGCCTACTTTGGCACTCCACATGGCTTCCAACATCCCTTGTGTTGGTTTGGTTACGGTATCACTTCTTAAATCAACAGTTATCATATATATGCTAATTTTGCGTTATTTTGTATCAATCATATTTTATGCGCTCAATTTTACTCATTTTATTTTTCATGTTGATATATGTATCAGCAAAATCACAAAAATGGCAATCTGGCTCGTTTACTGATATTAAAGGAAATAAAGTAGCTGGACTAATTCGCGAAAACCCATCGGGCAAAGGGCCAATAAAAGATGAAGGTTTTATTGAGTTTAAGGATGATGCTAAGGCAAACTCCTATAAACTAAGCGCAAGCGACCTCAAATCGTTCACGGTAGGGAAAGATAGTTTTGTGGTAGCCCATGCGCCGCACAATCAAACTTGGAGCAAAAAAGAGCTCGATTTTGTAAAAGTAGCATTAGACGAGGAAGTAAAACTATATGTTGCCAATGTGGGTGTTGGAGGCAGTGGTGGCGGTAGTGGCGTGGGCATTTCGCCTACTTTTGGTGGAGGATTGGGCACAGGTGGCTATGGTGGTGTGGGTGGTGGTATATCTATCAATTTGGGTGGCGGTGGTGGTAGAAGCGGTGGCAAAATAGCTACTACTTACTACTATGGTGCTAATACTGCCGTGATGGAACAATTGACCGAGCAAAATTTTAAAGATGTGATGAGCGATATAATGGGCGACGAACCCGAGGTGGTTGAAAAAATACAAGCTGGGCAATATATCCTCGGCAATATGGATAAGCTAATTGCCTATTTTAAACAGGTAAAGGCATCGCACAAAAATCAATAAAATAACCCCAACTGCATTACACAGTCGAGGTTATAAATTACAACAGTATATCAATTATTTTTTAGAGGTATGTTTTGATTTGGCTACCTTTTCAGCATAAAAACGATGCATTTGTTTTGAAATATACTCAGCATGATCTTCTACTGCAAAATGCCCTGCATCTAAACGATGAATTTCGGCATTAGGTAAATCTTTTAAATAAGCCTCGCCACCAGCAGGGGTAAAGAAAACATCAGTTTGACCCCAAAAAATGATTGTTTTGGGTTGATTTTGACGCAAAAACTCTTGCCATTTTGAATACAAAGCAACATTTGTACGATAGTCGTAAAACAAATCAAGATTTACACGTACGGCATACGGTTTTTGCATAAAGGCATTATCTACTTCCCAATTGTCTGGACTTATTAATTCAGGGTTTTTAGCTCCGTATAGATAAATTCCTTTAATTGCATCATGAGTTAAAAATGCAGCTAGTGGTTTTTCGGTTTCGGCAGACCTGTTTTTCCACAAAGCACCACGAAAACCATCCCATGCTGCTGTAAAACCTACTTCATAAGCATTTGTGTTTTGAACAATAAGCCAATCAAGTACTTTTGGATTGCGACCAGCTATTCTAAACCCAATTGGACCACCGTAATCTTGTGCATATAAGCCAAAATGGTTAAATCCTTTTAATTGTAAAAAATGTTCAACTATTTCGGATATGCCTTCAAACGTATAGTTATAGGTAGCTGGGTCGGGCATATCACTAAGTCCAAACCCAGGATAATCAGGCGCAATCACATGGAATTTATCAGACAATAGTTTTATCAAATCGCGATATTGATGAGAACTGGCTGGGAAGCCATGCAACAAAACCAACTTTGGATTTTTAGGGTCGCCTGCTTCACGATAAGCAATATTTAACCCATCTACTTTAATACTCCTGTATGCCACCTGAGCCCTTGCAATGGCAATGGCACTAGCTAGCACTAGTACAGTTAATACAAATAATCTACCTAATTTTTTCATGTTTTAATGTTTTAATTTGTGTCAACATTGACAGTACAAAGGTGTTGCCTATCGTGCGCTTATAAAATGGAGTAACAACGCATCGAGATGGACAATTTTCTTTTATTTCATCATCGGCACAGCATTTTATTACCTTTGGCTTGGCTTATCTCCTATTATTAAATGAAAGTATCTGGATTTACCTTTATTAGAAATGCCGTTAAGAACGATTACCCTATTGTGGAGGCCATTACTTCTATTTTACCACTGTGCGACGAGTTTATTGTAGTGGTAGGTAATTCGGACGATGATACAAGGGCTTTGATAACAAACATTAACTCGCCTATTATAAAAATAATCGATTCGGTTTGGGATGATACTTTAAAGGAAGGTGGGCGTGCATTTGCTGTTGAAACGGATAAAGCCTTTGCGGCTATATTAGCCGATAGCGATTGGGCGTTTTACATACAAGGCGACGAGGTGGTTCACGAAAAATATCATGCCTTGATAAAAGCAGAAATGGCAGCCTGCTTAAATGATACAAAAATTGAAGGCTTGCTATTCAAATACCTGCACTTTTATGGCTCGTATGATTATTATGGGCATTCGAGGCGGTGGTATAGGCGAGAAATTCGTTTGTTAAAAAACATTAAAGGCATCAAATCGTACAGAGATGCGCAAGGTTTTAGATTGAATGACCGAAAAATAAACGTAAAACTGATTGATGCTTATATCTATCATTATGGATGGGCAAAACCTCCACAAGGGTTAAGCAATAAAATACGCAACTTCAACAAATTTTATCATGATGATGAATGGATGGAGCAGCACTTGCCCGAAACCTACGAATTTGACTATGGCAATGCTGATAGATTGATTGCTTTTACTGACACCCACCCTGCTGTAATGCAAAAAAGAATTGATGCTACTAATTGGAAATTAGATTTCAGTGCGAAACCACTTCAAAAAGATATGACCTTTAGAAGAAAGCTATTGCAAAAAATAGAGGATTTGACTGGCTGGCGCGTAGGCGAATACAAGAACTACAAAATAGTACGATAATATTGGATGCACCAATGTCTTAAATATTTTGAGCAATTACATGCCCGCTTGCCCAAGCCCATTGAAAATTATAGCCCCCAAGCCACCCTGTTACATCTACACACTCGCCGCCAAAAAATAGTCCTGCTACTTTTTTAGCTTCCAATGTTTTAGATGATAGCTCGTCTGTTGATACGCCCCCTCGCATTACTTCGGCTTTATCATAACCCTTATCCCCTGCTGGTTTTACTTTAAATTGATGTATTAGCGCTGCTATATTTTCTAATTCGGTTTTACTTAATGATGCCAAGTTTTTCTCGGCAGGCAGGCGGTCGCTTATAGCTTCGGCAAATTTGCGAGTAAACAAAGTAGATAAGTAATTCAACAACATTTTTTTACCATTCAAATCGCGCTCCTGCTGTATCAAATCTATTATATTTTGATGAGGCAGCAAATCAATATATATCCATTCGCCTGGTTTCCAATAGGATGATATTTGCAAAATTGCTGGCCCGCTCAACCCCCAATGTGTAAACAAGATATTCTCCTCAAAACTCATCTTATCATTCCAAACCCTACAAAAAACACTATTGCCCGATAGCTGCTCG
This sequence comes from uncultured Mucilaginibacter sp., assembly GCA_963422535.1. Classification (GTDB taxonomy): domain Bacteria; phylum Bacteroidota; class Bacteroidia; order Sphingobacteriales; family Sphingobacteriaceae; genus Mucilaginibacter. The sequence goes on along the minus strand of OY730227.1, from coordinate 2,648,698 downwards.
TACCATGCTTGGTCTTTACCTGTAATGGTGAGCGGTACCAAAGCAGGCGCAGTATCTACCACTTTTATATCAAATTGGCGGGCTATGCGCAAACCCAAATCGGTAGCACCCATTTTGGTTATTGGCAAGCCACCCGCTGCTATTACTACTTTGTTAGCTTTAATGGTTTGGGGTTTTCCATACCGTTCGATAGCTATCAAAAATTCATCTCCTGTTTTTTCAATTCGCTTCACCTCGGTATTTAGCCACAACTCTTGCCCCATATCGGCACAAAGATTAGTGAAAACATTTACCACATCTTTTGCTTTATCACTTTCAGGAAAAAGCTGCCCTAAGGTTTTTTCCTTCCCTACAATGCCATAAGTTTCAAAAAAACTGATGGTATCATCAACCGTCCATTGTGCAAAAGCCGATTTACAGAAATGCTCGTTCTGCGAAATAAACTGCTGGGGTGAGGCATACAAATTGGTGTAATTGCATCTACCACCGCCACTTATCAATATTTTGGCGCCTGGCTTATCGTTTTTTTCAAGTAGTAACACACGCTTACCCAAAAAGCCTGCTTGCACAGCGCACATCAAGCCGCAAGCACCTGCGCCAATTATTATTGCATCAAAGTCTGTTTGTTTTGTTAAATTTGTAGTCATGAACGGTGTTTCGCAAATATCAGAATTTGGTAAGATACTTATCTTTTTAATTACCGGAATTTTAATGGTGAGTTTTGCCTTTTTTATCACCCGTTTATTATCACCCAATAATCCTACTCCCGAAAAACTAACCTCGTACGAGTGCGGCGAAGAGCCTACTGGCAGTGCATGGCTACCATTTAATACACGTTTTTATGTCATTGCGTTGATTTTTCTTTTGTTTGATGTCGAGATGGTGTTTGTTTTGCCATGGGCTACGGTGTTTGGCAATCGCGAGATGATGAATGTTGATAAACGCTGGGGATGGCTATCGCTTACCGAGATGTTTATTTTTTTAGGTATTTTGATACTTGGGCTTGCCTATGTGTGGGTAAAAGGCGATTTGGATTGGATAAAACCCACTTCCATTAAACCAACAGTTGATAGCCGTGTACCTGCATCATTATACGATGCCTTAAATAAAAAGCAAAGTGTGCATACGGTAAAGCCTTTTACTTTAGAAACATCTATTGAAGTGCCAACTGCTACCGAAACTGCTGCACCTGCACCTATAAGAAAGCCCATGTTTAAACCAACTTTTAAAAAACCAAGCAATGAATCCTGAAAGCATGAATGAAAGTGGTGGCGTGGTAGTTACCAAGATGAACGACTTGCTCAACTGGGCTCGATTGTCGTCGCTTTGGCCATTAAGTTTTGGTATTGCTTGTTGTGCTATCGAGATGATGGGTTCTTTTGCATCAACTTATGATATGGATAGGTTTGGGGTATTCCCTCGCCCATCGGCTCGTCAGGCTGATGTTATCATCATAGCTGGCACGGTTACTTTTAAAATGGCAGAGCGCATTAAACGCCTTTATGAGCAAATGCCCGAACCAAAATATGTGATATCAATGGGCTCGTGTTCTGATTGCGGTGGCCCATATTGGCAACACGGCTATCATGTGGTAAAAGGTGTAGATAGGATAATACCCGTAGATGTATATGTGCAAGGCTGCCCCCCACGTCCCGAAGCCTTAATTGGTGCTATATTGGAACTGCAAAAGAAGATTAAAGGTGAAAAAATGATACAGGGCTAAAACAAAAAACCCTGCTTGTTGGCAGGGCTTTCGTATATAATTGAATTTTGTATTTATTATTTGGCTAATAACACAGCATTTAAACCGTGTATAGTACCATTGGTAGCGGGCAAATCAAACGAGCTTACCAAAGCTGTATTGCCGTGGTCGTCAGCCAATTGAAGTTTACCACTTGCAACACTTAAAGTAAGAGTTTGCCCATCAATAGTTTTAAGTATTACTTTACGATCTTTTGAAGCATTTAAAGCTTTAATAATATCAGCCTTGGTATATTTTCCAGCTACAACGTGAAATTTAAGCACAGTAGCCAATTTTGCTACATCTTTTACCAAAGCATCTAATTGTGCCGATGGAATTTTACCAAATGCTTCGTTTGTAGGTGCAAATATGGTAAATGGCCCTGCCGCTTCTAATGTTTCGCTCAATCCGGCTGCTCTTTCGGCAATAGCCAAAGCTGTAAAATTATCAGATGAGGTAAGCGTAGCAACCACATCGCCAGTAGCTTGTGGGGCAGCAGTTGCTGCTGCAGGAGCGGCTGGAGCAGTAGCTTGCGCAAATAACGAATTTGAAAATAAACTTAATGCCAATATACCGGCAACAACTAAAATAGGTTTTTTCATACTTACTCTTAATTTATCTTTTGTTTTTAATAGTTTGATTTTATAACGGCTAATTATAAAAAAAATTCCCCGTTATAATAAATTTTAACAAAAAAGATACAATTATTGCCCTTGTGCCAAGGTATAACCTATTTTACCATTAAATTTCATCAAGAACTCAACCGAACAAACTTTAGCATCTTGCGAAAAATCGGCAGCTATATGTAACAGCTCTTTTTGGGTAACTGTTTTACCCGCCTTTTTCTCAAAACGTACACGGTATTCGTTTACCAATTCGGTATAAATTGAACCCGTAGGCCAAACTTGTGTACCACGATTAGAAATCATCACCAAATCGAAATTATCTGTCAATCGCTTCTTTGCTAGCTCCGCCAATTCGGCAGGTTGCAAATCATTCGCTTCAACAAATACATCCACCCCTACCATCTCTTCTTCAATACCTTGTGTAACCGTTAGTTTGTTTTTAGTTAGATGTTGATGTGCATTGGCATGATGCTCCAAATTGGCTTTGCCTACCACACCGCCATTGGCTGGGGCTTTACCCAAATTGGCAATAATAGCATCAGCAAAATCATTTGTATTTAAGTTAGGGGTTGATTTATCGCCAAAATCGCCTGTATGACTACCTTGTTCGAGTGTGTATAACAAAGCGTTTTCGATAGTTGCTGCATTTTCGGTAAAGCCCATATAGCGCAACATCAAAATACCTGATAGCAATAATGCCGTAGGGTTTGCAATGCCTTTGCCCGCAATATCAGGAGCTGTACCATGCACCGCCTCGAATATCGAAATATTATCGCCAATATTGGCTGATGGTGCAAAACCCAAACCGCCTACCAAACCAGCGCACAAATCGGACACGATATCGCCTTGTAAATTGGTAAGTACGATGGCTTGAAAACGCTCGGGATGCGTAACCAGTTTCATGCACAAATCATCAACAATAATATCACTTGTTTCGATATCTGGATATTCTTTGGCTATCTCTTGAAAAGTTTCTAAGAAAAGCCCATCGGTTAGTTTCATGATATTGGCTTTATGACCGCAAGCCAATTTAGTATAGCCTTTGCGACGTGCCATTTCGAAAGCATAGCGTATTACTTGTGCCGAACCTGGACGTGTAATAATACGGCGACCAACAGCTACGTCGTAAGTAAGTAAATGCTCGATACCGCCATAGGTATCTTCAATATTTTCGCGAATGATGGTTAAGTTGATAGGGATACCTGCTTTTGAAAACACAGTTTCGACCCCGTTCAAAGTTCTAAAATCGCGCTGATTGGCATAGGTATTCCACACTTTACGTGCGGTTACGTTTATACTTTTTACGCCTTTGCCTTTTGGCGTTTCCATTGGGCCTTTGAAAAGGATGCCCAACTCTTCGATAGTTGCCTTTGCTGCGGCTGTCATCCCTGTTGAGTGCCCTGCATCAAAGTACGATTTTCCCATCTCTACATACTCATATTCGAGCGGTACATTGTTGGCTTCAAAAATTCGCAAAACGGATTGCATTATTTCAGGGCCTATTCCATCCCCCTTAGCTACGGCTATCTTTGTTTTCATATATTAAACCTAACGGAAAATTTGGGCAAAGATACAGCTTAAAGAGCAATTTTTTAGTCAGTTATCTAAATTGATTTAGGCTTTTTGAAAGATTTAGGCTAAACTTGCATCATCAAAATGAAAGCTTTTTACGGAGATTTAAAATTAGGAATTTTAGGCGGCGGTCAACTAGGTAGAATGTTGATACAGCAAGCCATTAATTATAATGTAACTATCAAAGTGCTTGACCCCGACCGAGAAGCACCTTGTAGAAAACTATGCGACGAGTTTTTTGTAGGTTCGTTGGGCGATTACGACACGGTTTACAATTTTGGCAAAACGGTTGATTTATTGACCATCGAGATTGAAAAAGTAAACGTTGATGCGTTAGAACAGCTTGAAAAAGAAGGCGTATTGGTGTATCCTCAACCGCGCATTATCCGTTTGATACAGGATAAAGGTTTGCAAAAGCAGTTTTTTAAAGAGAACGATATACCTACTGCCGATTTTCAAATCATCTCGTCGCCCGAGCAGTTAAAACAAAGTCATATCCCATTTCCGTATATTCAAAAACTGCGTCGCGATGGATACGATGGCAAAGGCGTTTATAAGGTGATTGACGAGTCGTACTTGGCAAAGGCATTTACCGCACCTAGCTTAGTTGAACGTTGGGTTGATTTTGAAAAAGAGATTGCTGTAATAGTAGCCCGAAACGAAAAAGGCGAAACAAAAACATTCCCGATGGTTGAAATGGAGTTTAATCCTGAAGCCAATTTGGTGGAGTTTTTAATAGCACCATCTACCCTACCCTTTGAGGTGCACGAAGAAGCCGAGCGTATAGCCAAAAAAATAGCCGATAGCTTGAATATTGTAGGTTTGCTAGCGGTTGAAATGTTTTTGGATAAAAGTGGTAAAATATTGGTAAACGAGTTAGCCCCACGTCCGCACAATAGCGGTCATCAAACTATTGAGGGCAATGTGGTATCGCAATTTGAGCAACATTTGCGTGCTATCTTTAATCAACCATTAGGCGATACGAGTTGCTTAAACCATGCCATTATGATTAACGTATTGGGCGAGGCTGGTTACGAAGGCCCTGCTATATATAAAGGCATCGAAAAAGCGTTAGACTGTGCTGGTGTGTATATCCATTTATATGGTAAGGCATTAACCAAACCATTCAGAAAAATGGGACACGTAACCATTGTTGATGCTGATAGAGAGAAAGCCATAGCAAAAGCACGTTTTGTACAAGAAACTTTAAAAGTAATTAGTTAGATGATGAGTAAACCTCAAATAGGCATTATCATGGGCAGCAAATCTGACCTGAATGTAATGCAAGATGCAGCAGATGTTTTAAAAGAATTGGGCGTAGCCTACGAAATTACGGTAGTATCAGCACATCGCACCCCCGACCGTATGTTTAGCTATGCTAAATCGGCAGCCGAGCGTGGTTTAAAAGTAATCATTGCGGGTGCTGGTGGTGCTGCGCATTTGCCTGGCATGGTGGCATCGCTAACACATTTGCCTGTAATAGGTGTACCTGTAAAATCGAGCAATTCTATTGATGGCTGGGATTCTATCCTATCTATATTGCAAATGCCAAATGGTATTCCGGTAGCCACAGTAGCCCTTAATGCGGCAAAAAATGCGGGGATATTAGCTGCGCAAATTATAGCTACGGCTGATGAGGCAATCAGCAAAAACTTGATTACCTACAAAGAAACATTAAAACAAAAAGTAGAGGAATCTGCCCAAGAAATGGAAAACGGCAAATAGTCTATTATGTATAAAACGAAGCAGCCGCACTAAAATTAGTGCGGCTGCTCTTGTTTTATGGCTAGTATATCACCGAAATTAATCTAATGTTGCTACTGTTTTCTTTTTAAATAATCTGTCTTTCATACGTACTCTGATGATGTACATACAAGGTACCAATATTAAAGTGATGATGGTTGCAAATCCTAAACCGAATATCATTGTCCATGATAGCGGTCCCCAGAATGCTACGTTATCGCCACCAAAATAAATATGCGGTTTGAATGAGGTAAACAAACCAGCAAAATCAATATTAAAACCTACTGCCAATGGCACAAGCCCTAGTATAGCTGCAGTTGCGGTTAATAGTACTGGTGTCATACGTGTGCGTGCTGCTTCAACTACGGCATCGTGCAAATTAGCACCTTGCTCCATCAGCATATCGGTAAATTCAACCAGCAAGATACCATTCCGAACTACCACACCCGCTAAGGCAACTATACCTATACCCGTCATCACGATAGAGATAGTCATCCCGAAGATACTCACACCTAAAAATACCCCTATGATACTGAAGAAAATCTCGCTCAAAATAATCATCGTTTTACCTATAGAGTTGAACTGCGTCATCAAGATAAGTAATATTATTCCGAACGAAATCAATAAGGCTGTGCCTAAAAATGTAGCCGCCTCTTGTTGATCTTCTTGCCCGCCACCCATGTGTATAGTTACACCTTCGGGCGTTTTGAAATTATTAATAGCTTGTTGAATATGTGCATTAACTTCGTTAACATTGCTTGATTTGAGCACATTAGAACCTAAAGTAATTACACGGCGCGATTGCTTGTGCTTAATATTAGCATAAGTATTGGTAAAGCGCACATCGGTAAAGGCTGATATTGGCACTTGACGGATAGCACCACCTGTTGCAAAATCACGATAAGTTATTTTCATATTACGAATAGCATCAACATCATTGCGCTGATCGTCTTGTGCACGTACTGTAATTTCGTAATTATCCTCTTTAGTATTGCGATAATCAGATGCCTTAGCACCAAATATGGTAACTCCTAATACTTGATTGATTTGATTAGTGGTTATACCTTCCCTATTCGCACGTTCTCTATCTATATCAAATACAATTTCGGGCTTATCATTTTGCACATCGGGAGAAAGCTGCTCAATACCTGCTATATTCTGCTTCTCAATAAACTTTTGCAAACGGGCAGTAGTTTTTACCAATGTATCCAAATTATCGCCTATTACCTCAATACTTATATCTTTTTGCACTGGTGGCCCACCATGTTCTTGCGCAACAGATATTTTAACCCCTGGCACACCTTGAACAGATTTGCGTATGCGCTCCATCACATCTTTAGTACTCTTTCCATTACGTTTACCGTACTCTACAAAGGCTACTGTTATTTTACCTTTGTTATAATAAGTACCTTGGTCTTCGTCTTGCGGGTCGGTTACACCAACAGAAACATTAGAGATGATAGACGATACAATACTCTTATCGGGTTCAACTACCGTTGCTACCTTTTTCTCCAATTTTGCAATCACTTCATTCGTGTACGATTGGTCGGTGCCTATTGGCATAGCCACATATACATAGGTAAAGTTAGGGTCGCCAGCTGGGAAGAACTCTACTTTTGGGCTACGTATTGCCATAAAAACAAAAGTGAATATGAATAGCAAACAGATTGTTCCTAAAACTATCCATGGCGATTGTACGGCTTTCTCTAATCTACGGGCATACCACGATTGGAAACGAGGCCAAGCATTTTTCTGAAAACGGTCTATCAGTTTCAACAAAATGAAGTGATTGAGTAGATACAAGAATGCTGCAAATACGACAAAGTTGCCTACACCAATATTGATAAGATAACCCAGCACCGCAAAAACTGCGAGTATAATAAGCGCGCGTTTTACCTTGGCATCAAACTTAGGATTATCGTGCTCGCCGTCGTGATGTGGCTTCATAAAATCGACCGCAAAAACTGGGTTCATAATATAAGCAACTACCAACGATGCCAACAGGGTAATGATAAGCGTGATAGGCAGGAAGAACATAAAATGCCCTATCAAGCTATTCCAAAATGCTAATGGAATAAAAGGCGCAAGGGTAGTCATTGTTCCCGAAAATACGGGTAGAAATACCTCGCCCGCTGCTAATTTAGCGGCTTGCTTTATCGGCATAGCACCATTGTTAAATATACGGTGCGTGTTCTCTATCACCACAATAGCATCATCAACCACAATACCCAATGCCAACAAGAAAGAGAATAACACAATCATGTTGAGCGTGAAGCCGATAGTTGGCATGATGAGAAACGCAATAAAACACGATAGTGGTACTGATAATGCCACAAATATAGCGTTGGTACTACCCATGAAAAACATGAGAATAATAGTTACCAATATAAAACCAATGATGATGGTGTTTATCAAATCATTTAGCGTGGTGCGTGTTTTATCAGATTGATCGCCAGTAACGGTAATATTTAACCCTTTCGGGAATATCGATTTTTGCTTTTGAACAATCAGCGAGTTTATTTTATCCGAAGCCTCAATCAGGTTTTCGCCTGCGCGTTTACTCACGTTTAAAGTGATAACGTTTTTGAAATTGGGGTTATCATTTGTTTTTAAACGAGCGTAGCTTTCTTGATCTTTAAAGCCATCTTTTATTTCGGCAATATCACGTAAGTAAACTGCCCTACCCATTGGGTTTCTGATAACCATCGCCTCTACTTCGGCAGCATTTTTAAAATCCTGCTTAATATCAATGGTACGCTGCACGCCATCGGTATTAATTACCCCTGCTGATGAGATGATGTTTTCGCTCCCTACCGCTTGAATAATATCGCCATAACCCACCTGTGCGGCTGTCATTTTATTAATATCAACATTGATTTGAATATTTGGCTTTAATGCACCTATCTCATCAACCTTTGATATTTCTTTCATTGCCTCAATATCATCCTTCAAATTATCAGCATACTCTTTCAATTTTTTCAAATCATAATCGCCCGAAATATTGATATAAAGGATAGGCAAATCAGCCACATTAATATCTGATATAACCGATTCTTTCAGGTTATTATCGTTTTGAGGCAAATCTTGCTTAGCCTTATCTACCGCATCTTTTACATCTTGCTTTGCATCTTTGATGTTAATATTGGCATTAAATTCAGCCGTTATTATCGATACGTTTTGCTGTGTATTTGAGGTAACCTTTTTTAAGCCTTTAAGCGATTTCAATTGCTTTTCAATTTGCTTAGTTACCAGTGTTTCGATATTTTGAGGCGATTGCCCAATATATGCCGTTGTTACAAATACTTTTGATTGCGCTATATCCGGAAAGTTTTCCTTTGGCAATCTGTAATAACTCAACAAGCCTAGTACTGTAATCAAAAATATCATTACATATACTGCTGTTTTATTATCTATCGCCCAGCTCGAGGGTTTAAACTCTTTTTCAATATCTTTCATATACAATTAGTTTTAGGTATTAATTACCAGATGATTGTGATACAATTACCTTGTCGCCATTTTCTATTTCGGTACCGCCTGCTATTATCAATTTATCGCCAACGGCTAAACCTGATACTATTTCGATTCGCCCGCCATAGTTTGCTCCTGTTTTTACATTTTTACGCTTTGCTATACCATTATCATTCACAAACACGTAATCGCCATCTTCTGAACGTTGGATAGTGTTTAGCGGGATTACAATAGCATTAGCTTTTGAATAATCGGCAACGTTGATTACTGCTGTCATATTGGGGCGAAGTGTTTTGCGTTGAGGTAGTTTTATCTCGATACCAAAGCTACGCGATGCTGGGTCGATAGCTTTAGCAGCAAAAGTTACAGTTGCCATCAGCGAGTCTTTCGCATCAGGAATAGTAATATTTACCTTGTCGCCTTGCTTTATTCTGCTAGCATAAGACTCTGGTACATCGGCTTTTATTTTCAAAACATCGGCATTTACAATACGTATGCCTGTCAATCCTGGAGATACAATTTGCCCAAGTTTTAAATCCATTTGGTCAACAGTACCATTAATAGGCGAAGTAATGCGGTATAAATTTGCTTGCTGTTTTAAAGCTGCAACTTGCTTTTGTGTAGCTTCGAAATTGGCTTTAGCTTGAAGATACTGCACCTCAGTTCCTATTTTTTGCTCCCAAAGGTTTTTCTGACGTTGAAAAACTGTTTGCGCCAATGTAGCTTGCGACTCGGCTTGAGCAATGTTTTGTACCAACACGCTATTATCCAACTGTACTAAAACCTGCCCTTTGCTCACGTGTTGTCCTGCTTTTACAAAAAGCGAAGTAATGCTACCAGCGGCTTGCGAATAGGCAGTTACGTTATCCTGCGCATCGATACGCCCTTGTAAATGAACATAGTTGGTAAATTTTACAGGTTTTATTTCTACCACATTTACATCTTTACTTTTAACAGAATCTTTCGCACCAATCTCGCTTTCAAGTTTTGTGATTTTGGCGTTGATATCGGCTTGCTCTTTTTTCAATTTGGCAAGTTCGGCCACTTTAGCATCCTTACCTTTCGGTTGGCTACAAGCTGCTATTAGGAATATTGCTGGGATATATAATAATTTTCTCATGTCTGTTTTTTATCTATTGTGATTGTTTTTTTATTTAATGCGTCCGTATGCTTTATCTAAATCTACTTTGCTCACCAAAACATCGTATAGGCTTTGTATGTATTTGTTATCAGCGTCTTCCATTGCTGTTTGTGCTTGTGTAATCTCGATACTCGACCCTACGCCTTGTTGGTATTTTATTTTCGATACTCTCAAAACTTCTTGTGCCAATTGCTGGTTTTGCTTTTGATTATCTAACGAGCGCAATCCATTGATGTAGGTAATTTGCGCTGCATTGGCTTGAAGCGTTAAAGCATTTTTAAGATTAAACAAATCGTTCTGCGATTTTAATACCGCTATTTGCGATTGTTTTACTTGATTGCTACGTTGCCCGCCACTAAAAATGGGAACATTTAAACCTATTCCAATATAGGTTGATGGATAGCTTCTTGAGTAAAGCGAACCGAATGAGTTGTTTTGGAATTGAAATGCCGAGCTTGCTACCGCCGCTAATGATGGTAGGTATTTTGATTTTTTAAGCTGCAAATCCAACTGATTAAGTTTCAATGCTGTTTCGCCCAAATTGTATTCAACTCTGTTATGATAAAACGAGGTATCTGTACTTGGGGATGCGTCGAGTTCAAGTTTAATGTTTTCTAACTTATCAGTAAGCGTAATCTCATCATTTACAGGCATTCCCATTTGGAATTTCAGTAATTGATAATTTAAAACCAATAGTCTGATGGTGTTCTCCTTTACAGTAAGTAAGTTGTTGTATTGAACTTTTATTCTATCTACATCAATTTTCTCAACAAAACCTTGCTTGTTTAATGCGATGGTTTGGTCGTTCAATTGTTTTAATTGTTCCAAATCGGCATCCAAAAGCTTCAAACGTTCGTTACTTACCAAAACCTGATAGTAGGCTTTAGTTACATTTACTTTCGCCTCAATTCGAGAACGAACATAGCTGCGCTCTGATAACTCTTTATAAGTTCGAGATGCTTTTAACCCAACCAAATAGCTACCATCAAACAATAGTTGATTGAGCGTAATACCTATATTAGAATTGTATTTTTGATTAAGACTTACCGATTGATATCCGCCTGCGCCGGCTGGCGTTGTAGTGATGGTATTGCCCGTACCATCTTTAACTTTTTGCTTAATCAACACATCATAAACGGCAGGTGTAACAAAGTTAGGAAATAAAACGGTAGGGATTTTTAAATAATCCTGAAAATTGACAGCACCATTTATTTGTGGCAACCCGATTCCTGTGGTTTCTCGTACCTTATACTCTGCACTTTTAACATCGAGACGGGCATTTACTACCGTATCTTGATGCTCGTAGGCATAGTTTATACAATCATCTAACGAAAAATTGTATGGCGGCTTAGTTGCTGGGGCAGCCTGCTGGGCATTCGCATGATATGTGATGCCTAACAATACCAGCATTGTAAAAAATATATGCTTCATATTATATTGTTGGTTGGTTAATTTCATTATGCAATTATCTATACTCAATGTGACAACCTTATGTCAATAGTGTTAATTATTTGTATTGTTTTTACTTAAATATTCGTTCAATAATTCGTGCCCTCTAAGTGTGCAAATACCGTAGTTATAGTGCTCTAATAGTTGTTGTTGCACTTTCCATATATTAAATGCAGCGACTGGAAAAAGTGTAGAGTCGAAACCCATTTCTATTTGTGTTACTCGCATTGTTGCTAATATTTTCACATCTATTTCGGGGCGAATGTATCCTTGTTCTATTCCTTTATTTAACAAACCTTCCAAAGTGCGCACAATTACTTCAGCTTTAAATTTTTGAAACTCTCGCCAAGCATCGGGATGGTATTTTTGTAAATCGTGTATCATTACTGGATTAATGCGTGAGAATGTATCTTCTAAGCATTTCATCATATTAATCATCTCCTCAACCACATTACTCGAGTTATGAACAATTGCTGTTATCTGCTCCTCATCTTCTTGTAGTTTCTTTTTTGCTAAAGCAATTACCAACTCGTTTTTATCCTTAAAAAACTGATAAATTGTTTTTTTCGACATACCCAAATGCTTGGCTATATCATCCATCGTTACGCTCTTAATCCCTGCTTTAAAAAAAAGCTCTTCGGCACCTAATATTATCCGCTCTGCTTGACTCATTATTTTCACGAAGTAAAACTATGGAAACATTTTTTGATTTCAAAGTTTCCAATGCTTTTTTATTTCCACACTTGTTAATCATGGTTAAGCTTATACTATTGAATACGCCTCTGAATTGTTACCTTTGCAAAAAAATACTACAATCGTTATGTCGCTTTCTTCACTTTCTGCAATATCTCCTATTGATGGTCGGTATCGTGGTACAACACAACCGCTTGCAAACTATTTTTCTGAATATGCACTCATCAAATACAGGGTATTTGTCGAGATTGAGTACTTCATCGCGTTGTGCGAGCATCCACTACCGCAACTCGTTGATTTTGATAAAAAAATAGCAGAAAAGTTACGCCTCATCTATCAAAATTTTACCGAAAGCGATGCGCAACAGATAAAAGACATTGAGAAAATAACCAATCACGATGTAAAAGCGGTTGAGTATTTTATTAAACAAGAGTTTGACAAACTTGGTTTGGAGCAATACAAAGAGTTTATTCACTTTGGGTTGACTTCGCAAGACATTAACAATACTACTATCCCCTATACTTTTAAGCTAGCTATTAACGAATCGTATCTACCAGCTATAACCGAATTGGTTGATTTGTTGAAACAATATGCTAAGGAGTGGGATGCGCTACCAATGTTGGCACATACGCATGGGCAACCTGCATCGCCAACAAGATTGGGGAAAGAAATTCAGGTTTTTGTGGAACGATTAGAAGGTCAGCTACATCTTTTAAAACAAGTGCCTTACTCGGCAAAGTTTGGTGGTGCTACGGGTAATTATAACGCCCATCATATTGCCTATCCTGCTATCGACTGGAAAAAATTTGGCAATCACTTTGTGAATAATGTTTTAGGGTTGAGCCGTTCGCAGTTTACAACGCAAATTGAGCATTACGATAACTTTGCTGCACAATGCGATGCCTTGAAAAGGATAAACACGATTTTAATAGATTTAGACCGAGATATGTGGACATATATCTCGATGAATTATTTTAAGCAAAAAATAAAAGCTGGCGAGGTAGGGTCATCAGCCATGCCGCATAAAGTAAACCCGATTGATTTTGAAAATTCGGAAGGTAACTTGGGTATTGCCAATGCACTATTTGAGCATTTGGCTGCTAAATTGCCCATATCGCGTTTGCAACGTGATTTGACCGACTCGACCGTATTGCGCAACATAGGCGTACCCGTAGCGCATACTTTAATCGCTATAAAATCGACCGTAAAGGGATTGAATAAACTACTATTAAACGAGCCTGCTTTAAATGCGCATCTGGAAGCCAATTGGGCGGTAGTAGCCGAAGCTATACAAACTATATTGCGCAGAGAGGGCTACCCCAACCCGTATGAAGCATTGAAAGAGCTAACCCGCACCAACCAACAAATAAATGCGCAAACCATAGCCCAGTTTGTTGAAACCCTGCAAGTGAGCGATGCTATTAAACAAGAAATTAAGAAAATAACACCTAGCAACTATACAGGCATATAAGTCAGCTACAAGTCATAACTATTTTGGATAGTTAAAGAAATAAAAAAGCTATCTAACTTTGTGCGTTATTAAATATCAAGAAAGTAAAAATGAATATCAACGTATATACCGAATCGACACCAAACCCAGCAACTATGAAGTTCATTGTGAACAAGTTGTTGATTAATGGAAGTATTGATTATGCTACCAAAGAAAGTGCCGAAAAATCGCCTTTTGCAAAAGAATTGTTTAAATTTTCGTTTGTAAATGGGGTGTTTTTTGCCAGTAACTTTGTAACCGTTACCAAAACTGAAGGTAGCGATTGGAACGATGTTGAGCCGATTGTAAAAGAGTTTGTAAAAGGTGCCGTTGAGTCGGAATTAAAGGTACAATTAGAAGAGCAGGCAGAAGTAGCTTTTGAAGGAACAGAAGCTGAAATAAAAATACAGCAGATATTGCAGGATTATGTGCGCCCAGCTGTAGAGCAAGATGGTGGTGCTATTACTTTTAAATCGTTTAACGAAGGAGTGGTAACGGTTGAGCTACGTGGTTCGTGCAGCGGATGCCCATCATCAACCATTACATTAAAAGCAGGTATTGAAAACTTACTAAAACGCATGGTTCCCGAAGTTACCGAAGTGGTATCGGAGGCGTTGTAATAAAATAAGGTGTTGGGCGGTTTGTCCAACTATGCAACTTCTCTTTTGCAATACGGTAATAGTTTTGGTAATTAACAATGGCGTAATTTTCAAAACTATTACCTTCGCTCCATTCCAGAACCTTATACTTATCATCAAATACTAATTGGGGTAAAGTAAGCCCTCCTATCGGGATTTTCGCAGGCAATTGGCTCAAAAAATCAATCAAATAAATGCTTTTATGTTCCTTATTATACCTAAAGGAATATTCGTTTAAAAGTGCTTGAAACAATTCGAAAGCCCACTTATAGTTTGCGCTACTCTCGCGCACCCATTTTGCTGATGGATGATTTTGATGAGTAATGCTATAACAAACCCTATTAGTGATTATAGGTTTTGCTTCTCCACGGTCAATCACTTGGTCTATATATTCATCAGCTAACAAATAGAATGTTTTGGGTTTCTGCTTGTAATATGCCGTAGTCGGTTGCCCATCCAATATTCTGTGCGTTGTTGATAACAATTGCGCTGTTTCGACTATCATCTTAACAACGTGCTTATCTACATGATATTCGGCACATTTTATCGGGTTACTATCCAAAAAAAAGATATTCATATTTATTTACAAAATTTCACCCTTATCATTCTATTTGCTATCCATTTGAAGCTTATGCTAATAAATCTTTCTTAAATTTTGGCGGTGTGCGTTTTTTAGAGGCCTGTTCGTAGGCGTATCCTATTTTAATTATTCCAGCCTCGTCATAAGCGGTGCTAATAAACGACAAGCCTATCGGCAAATCGTTCCATGCGCCCATAGGCACGGTAATATGCGGATAACCAGCCATAGCTGCTGGGCTCGAAAAAGAGAAACCATTATCATAGTCGCCGTTTATCAAATCAATACAACAAGCAAAGCCGTTGGTAGGCGCAGCAATAGCATCTAGTTTATTATCTTTCAATAGTTTATCAATAGCGGTGCGGGTAGTAGTTGTGGTATTTTTTACCGCATCTAAATATTCCTTACTATCCAGTCCACCTTTTTTAAGTGCCATCTCAAGCGTTTCTTGTTTAAAGTAAGGCATGGCTTTGGCTTCGTTCTTTTTATTAAACGCTACCACATCTGCCAAAGTTTTCATATTCGAGTTGGCTTTGCTCAAATAGTTGTTTACCCCATCTTTAAACTCATATATCAATACAGTAAAACTATCATTACCAAGTTGCTTCAATAGCTTATTCAACTCCACCTCAACAATGGTAGCACCTTTGCTTTTTAATACTTCGATAGCTTCCTTAAATAAAGCTACCATAGCGGGGCTACTCTCTAATGCTGTTTTCTCGATACCAATGCGTTTACCCTTTAAACCATCAGCATCTAAAAACTTGGTGTAATCAGCCTGAATCTTCCCTTTGCTACTCAGCGTATAGGTATCTTGCGCATCTTCGCCAGCCAATGCGCCTAACAATATAGCGGCATCTTTTACCGTGCGTGTCATAGGGCCTGCTGTATCTTGCGTTTTAGATATAGGAATAATGCCCGATCTGCTCCACAAACCTACCGTGGGTTTGATACCTACCAGTCCATTTACTGATGATGGCGAAACAATAGAACCATCGGTTTCTGTCCCGATAGCAATGGCGCATAAGTTGGCAGCCGCCGCCGAGCCTGTTCCTGCACTCGAGCCGCTTGGGTTTCTATCCAAAATATAGGGACACTTGGTTTGCCCGCCTCTGCTACTCCATGCGCTTGTTGAGTGGGTCGATCTGAAATTAGCCCATTCGCTTAAATTGGTTTTCCCCAACAGCACCGCCCCCGCTTCGCGCAATTTTTGAACAATAAAAGCATCTTTACTGGCAATATTCCCCGATAGTGCCAACACGCCAGCGGTAGTCATCATTTTATCGCCAGTGTTGATATTGTCTTTTATTAATATTGGGATGCCATGCAATGCCCCGCGTACTTTACCATTAGCCCGTTCTTTATCCATCTCATCAGCAATACTCAAAGCATCCGGATTAAGTTCTATTACGGCATTTAGTTTTGGCCCAGCTTTATCAATAGCCTCAATCCGTTTCAAATACAGTTCGGTTATCGAGCGCGAAGTATATTCCTTATTCTGCATTTTTTGTTGCAGCATATCAACGGTTACTTCATTTAACTCAAATTTATCCTCTACTGTATCATTATTGGCTTCCTGCTCTTTTTTCTTGCTCGAAAACAAATTACAGGAAGTGCTTACTAAAGTGGTTGCCGCTAGTCCGGCTACCGAACTGGCTTTTAAAAAACTTCTTCTTTGCATAATGGGTTTATTGGTTAATGCTGCTCCAATTAACACATTTTTAAACAGTAATAAAAATTATAAGATAAATGTTACATTAAATTTAAAATCAACAAGGCGAATAATTGAGCTGCTTTAATTAAAATGCTGCTTCAAAGCTCGACATATTATTTACTGCATGGCTTGCATCAATGTCCACATTCCATCCTGAAGTTGAAAAATAAGGTTGCACCTTGCCCGCATCTTTGGTGGCATAAGTGCAAGTAATCACACGTTTTTCGCCAGGGGCTAGTGAGATATAATTATCGCTAAAAAACACTGGTAAAATATCATCACCACTTTTCCCTTTCAACGCCCACACACGAACAAAAAAAGCTATCCTTTTACCATTATTAATTAGGCTAATTTGATGCGATATACTATCCTTTTTTATGTGTGTTGAGTACGACATACTAATGGACGTTTTTTCCATATTCTGTAAATCACTAAAATCAGCATATTTTGTTTGCAATGAATTAACAAAAGTGGTTTTATTCCAGTCCAATTGCTCTACATCTTGCGATAACCAATACCAATTAATACTCTTCACAGCATTCGTTTTATCAGTCAGTAAAAGTTTTAAAAAGTATGTTTTTGATAGATTATCAAGATGCGGGATTTTGAAACACTTTGCAACATCATCCTTTTTTACAGCAGTAGAAACACTATGCTGATACACAAGCTTACCATCAAGATTATACACCATTGCTTCGACTTTTAAATCAGTAAAATCATTCAGCAATGAATTTACAATAGCTACTTCGTTATTTTTATAGGAGTACATGATATGTAAAGGCTCCATTGATTTTTTCATCCCAAAATAAGTACCCGCTGGGTTTAGATAATAATCGTAGGTATGCCATATTAAACTAGGCCAAGGGTTGTTCAACATCCACTGCACTACACCAGTTGCGGTGTGATATTTATTAAACCCATAGGCTTCCATCATTGCCCTATGCCCTTCATAATTCTGCAACTGAGCTTTAGCAATATAGTTTTTTATAGTAGGTATTTTCCCGTACCTCGAAATTAAAGCCGTATTAAAAACATCCGTTGTTCCAAACTCAGCCGTACCACAATGGTATTTCCAATCAGCCGAAGTGTACCACAACGAATCTTTTGGGATAAATTTTATTAAACTCTCGTAAGGCGGGATAGATGGCCCAGGCGAAATCTCAGTAGCGAAACTATATGCACCGCCATATTTTTGCGTGGTATCTGTTTCCCAATAAATAGGCGGCACCCATTCATAAGGGCCAGCCATTTTCACCCCACTAAAGCCCGAAATTTTAGATTTCGTTTCATTAGCTGTTGCAAGTAGTAGATTTGGCCATTTAAGCGATTTTTCAATCGCTAAATAACTTTTTTCAACAGTGGTATCAGTTGGAGGCATATCGCTTCCATTTAGCCAAGCCATTACTGAAGTTTTATTACGCAACCAATACATCACACTACTATCCGATGCCATGGCAACTTTTCTTTTAGCTGCATCCCAATTTTCGGGATATTGCCACGTGCCGCAACACATCCACCCGCTCATTACCAGCATACCATATTTATCGCACAAATCGTAAAAATGGTCGTCTTCAAGTTTTCCTTCCGAGCGAATAAGGTTCATGTTCATATCCTTCACCAATCTTATCTCCTGCTCTTGCCTGTTTTCTGAACGGCGTAAAAAAATATCAGGCGACCATGCAGCACCCCTAATCAAAATTGGCTTACCATTTACAATAAACTGTCGCGATTTATCATTCAGCATATTAGATGTTATCTCGCGTATGCCAAAATCTTCTTCAATGGTATTGCTTACTTGATTCTTGTTCACGACGGCTAATTTGATATGATTTAACTCGGGTTTGCCATATTGCCAAGGCCACCAAATACGTGGATTTTTGATATTAAGCTGAGGGAATTCATTTGGAGAGAAATAAATATTTTTTGATTGATTGGCTAATAAATGCACTACTTTTTTGAAATTGATAGTGCCATTGATAGTGCCCTTTAACACAATATCTTGAGGCGTATTTGCATAGTTGGTTACTTGTGCATCAACCCCTAAATGCGCTATTTTGAGCGAAGGTAAATCGAAATGGGTGGTAACCAATGGGTATTGAACACCTACTTTGTTATACGTTCTGATGGTTATATCGTTCACTATACCTCCATTATAATCAGGCGGATAAGGAATCCAATCGGCATAATCAATTGCCAAATCGCCTTTTTCTTTTTGAGGAGAAAATGGCCTTAATATTTGAATAGCCAACACATTTTGCCCAAGAGGTTTAATACAATTAGTTATATCTAATTGTATAATTCTGAACGGCCCTTGTATTTGAGTCGAATCGGCTATTTTAACACCATTAAGCCATACATTGGCTTTGTAATTAATACCGTGCAGGGTCAAGATTACATTTTTCCCAATTTGTGAAGCAGGGAGAGTAAAAGTTTTTCTAAACCACCAAGGATGGTCTAAACGCGAGTCGTTCATTTTTTTTAAGTTTTGGCTATAAAATGGGTCGAACTTATAATAATTATTAGCCAATAAGCCTCCAATAATGGTTGTAGGTACATTTACACTATACCAATTTTGAGGCTGAAATGATGATTGTGAAACTAAAGCACCCGTATTGGTGTCTGTAACAGCAGATTGCATTTTCCAATCCTTTTTAAGCACTATTTGAAAGCTCTCTTTCCTATTTTGCCCAAATGTATATGCACACATAAGCAGGCAACAGAAAGTGAATATGTATTTTTTCATAAAATTTCGGGATTATTTATTGGCATCATAAAACAATGCTGCTGCACCCAATATGGCACTTTTTTCGAGGGTTGATACTTCTATTTTAATACGTTCAAGCGATTTTTGATAAGCAAATGTTTTAAGCTGCGCCCACATACTTTCTTGAAAGTATTGATAAGCATGACTTACCGAGCCACCTAAAATGATGATTTGAGGGTCGTAAGCATACATCGTAATTTTGATAGCCTCGCCTATGTGCATACCTAGTTCGGAGTAGAGCGCAAGTGCTGATTTATCTCCCTTTTTTGCAGCTTGATGTATCTTTACGCCATCTAAATAATGCACATTTTGAAAAAATGACCCGCTACAATAAAACTCCAGCGTATTGTTTAAATAACCTAAACAGCCCAATTCGCCAGCACCACAATTATATCCCGAGTAAAGCTTTTTATTTAAAATTACGCCTGATCCTAAACCTGTACCGAGTGTCAAACCTATTAACGATTCGTGATTTAAACCCTTGCCGAAATAATATTCGCCTAAAGCAAAACAATTTGCGTCATTATTGATGTATGCTGGTATTTTGTATCGAGATTGTAAAATTTCTTTTAGGCGCACCTCTTTCCACGAGGGGATATGTTGCACATCATACACAATCCCTTCTTCTACATCAACCACACTTGGCACACCAATGCCTATTGCTTTTACAGAATCGTCAATAAGTTCATCTACAATATAAAATATATCACTTAATACTTCGCCAATTGAGCCATCACTTGCTATACGACGCGAAACTATTTTGCCATGTGAGTTACCATTAACTAATGCTCCACGAATATTTGTTGCACCCAAATCAATTCCAATTATATTCATCATCCTATCCATTAGTCGTTAGTTTTCTTTTTAAGATTAATAGTTTTATTTACAATTAATGGGCGTGCCCAAAAACCGATACTTAAAATATAAGCGAGCGTTATATAAAGGAAACACATACCCATTTGCAACCCTATATGGTCGCCCAACCATCCTATAATAAGTGGTACAATAGCTCCGCCTATAATTCCAGTAACCATAATACCAGCAAAAGAGCCATGGTGCTCGTCGATAGAGTTAAGTGCCAATGAAAAGATAATAGGATACATTACGGAGGCAAAAAAGCCTACCAATTGAAATGCAATAACCGATACCGATGTTGAACCAAATAAGGCGATAGATAGGCAAACTATTGCCATTATGGTAAAACCGATAAGTACTTTACGACTGTCTAGTATTTTTAATAATAATAATCCTGCAACACCTCCAGCAGTCATCCATCCCCAAAAATTGCCTACTACATCGGCACCTTCTTTTTGTGGGTTTAACCCATGATATGTTTCTAAAAATTGTGATATCCAATTGGCTATGCCTTGCTCTGTTCCCACATAACATATCATGGCAATAAAAAACATGATTACTGCTGGTTTTTTAAACAGCATAATATGTGTTTGCAAAGCACCCACTTCTTCATCTTCCTTTAACTCAACTTTTGGGAATTTTGAAAAACCTATAATCAAAATCATCACGATAGAAATTACTGCAAATAACCAATAAAGAGATATCCAAGGGAGATTTTGCGGAACAATGGAATGAAAAAACTCAAGCGAGTTGCTACTACCCTTATCATTAAGATGTAGTGTAAAATAAGAATATACTCGTGGACTTAAAAAAGACGCTGCTCCAAATATTAGTTGAGCCAGCACGGAATTAAAAGCATAATGCTCTTCGCCGCCAGATGTGCGCAGCAGCGGATTAATTACCACCTGTAACATAGCCATTCCGCAACCGATTAGAAATAAGGAAACTATGGCACTTAAATAATTGGGCACTGTGGCTAAAAGAAGTGAACCCAAAAAGGCTACTCCAAAGCCAGCAATCATGATTCGCTTTTCTTTATATTTTTCTAACAGCATCCCAGTTGGGATAGATACCAATCCATAGGCAATAAAAAATGCAAATGGTAAAAAAGCCGCTAAAGTGAGGCTTAAGTCGAACCCTTTTATAAAATCAGGGTTTAATGCTCCAATCACGTTGGTAAGAAACGAGATTACAAAAAAGGCGAGCATTATTAATATGACGATATAGTAGTTGCGTTTCATCAAGGTTATCTTGTTAAATGATTAATAATTTGTGAGAAAAATATACCACTCAGTAAATCGGATAGTTACTGAGTGGTATGCTGATATTAATAACCCGGATTTTGCTGAAGTACGCTTTTACCGCCTTTTACCTCCAAATCTATTTGAGTTTGAGGTATAGGATAATATTCGTTTTTGCCTTTTGTAAAATGCCCCCCAATCAAATCGGTAGTGATATTACTTTCGTATTGCAGATAAGCGTTTAAGGCTTGGTCGGCAATACCCCATCTCACAAGGTCAAAGAAACGATGCCCTTCCATAGCCAATTCTATTTGACGTTCGTAATAAATTGCTTTAAGCGAATACGCCAAACCTTGCGCTGCAAAATTTCCAGATGGGTAAGGCTTAACTAAATAGTTTGCAGCAGGTGTATTTGAATACCCCCCCATAGGCTTAGTATTATCTATATACTGATACACATACCCATCAGGATTTGCCGCTCTATTGCGTATCATGTTTACATAATCCTGGGCTTTCTGTAAATTTCCTAATTGTGCTTCAGCCTCGGCGGCCATTAGTAATACATCGGCAAAACGTATAAAGCAATAGTTTACACCCGTGCCTGGCCCCCATGAGTGTGCATCGCCATTAATATTTTGCTCTGCTTGTGTATAAACATGTTTGATGGGCGAATATGGCCCAGAAAATTGCTGATCTCTAATCCAATCGTTACCTGGGTGCAAACCCCAATCAAGATAAGGGATACCACGACGACCGACAGTCCAATCTAAACGAGGGTCGATAGTACCAGCATCTGGTGTAAAATTATCACTTGATGCTAGTCCCATATCGGTTGCTATGGCATGATTGTTATAATCATCTAAATACGGCAAGCCAGTAGCTGGGTCTGTCCGAAAATGGTTTGCTAAATCAATAGTTGGTTGATAAAAACTACAACAGCTAAACGGACTCGAATTACCATAAGGATAATTAAGTCTATCGCCATCATTGGATTGTGTGATACCAGTTGGGTCGGAGTTTGGAATAGCTTGTAATGCAAATACTGTTTCAGAATTGTTTTTTGTATCGGCATTAAAATTATCATGAAACTTTGCCACTAGTGCATAAGGCACCCCATTTGCGGTTTGACCTTGGGTAATTACTGGGTCGAAAATAGCTTTTGCTTGAGCATATTTATGTTCGTACATATAAACTTTCCCTAAGTAAGCCCCTGCTGCCCATTTATTGACACGCCCAGCATCTGCTTGTGTTTCGGGTAAGTTGCTATAAGCATAATTAAAATCATCTTCAATTTTCGACCAAATATCTGCGGTGTTCGGTTGCTTAAAATCCGTAGTGGTTTCATCTATCCAAGGCACATTATTAAATAATTTTTTCAAATCAAAATAATAGTGGGCTCTTAAAAACCGAGCTTGCCCCAATATATTAGCCATGTCAGATGTCGAAAAACCTGAAGTTTTAGCAGCTATTTTTATTACATTATTACAACGAGTAATACCTTCATAATTGCTAATCCATTTGCTGTCAAAAAATGGGCTAGTAGCTAATGGGGAGTATATCGCAATTTTGGTTATATCATCTTGGTCGCCACCGGTACTGCCTTTATGTGCATCGCCACCTGCTACACCTCCGTATATCCAATTATCTGGTGAGCTTTGCCACGAATCAGCACCCGAATTTCCAAATGCCAAATCATCTCCTTGTACGCCCCTTAATGCGCTATATGCGCCTATTAATAATCCGTTTACTCCTGCTTTAGTTGCTAAAAGTTCTGGACTTAACGAGCCTACTTGTGGCGATGTTAAGTAAGATTTTTTGCAGGAATATGTTGTGGTCATAATGCTGAATATCATCAACACTATGCAATATTTTGATATTTTCATGTTGGTTATCGTTAAAATATTCATCATAATGAAAGGTTAATGCCTAATAAAAATGTACGAGAACTAGGGTATGTTCCTTCGTCAACTCCAAAATCTGTAGATGATTTTCCGGATGTGCCCGGCAACTCGGGATCAACGCCCGAATAGCCCGTTATGGTAAACAAATTGGCTGCCGATACATATATTCGTAGTTTTTGTACACCTATTTTTTTCATGGCAGCACTTGGAAAAGTATAGCCTAATTGCATATTTTTAACTCGCGCATACGAGCCATTTTCGATAAAATAAGAATTAGCAACACTATTTGTACTGAAATAGCTGTTGATTTCTTGTATCGGAGCTTTAGCATTTTGATGCGTAGGTGTCCAAGAATCGTATAATGCTGTAGTGCTCTTAGCCGAGCCAAACGACGAGTAAAAATCTCTCCAGTATCTTACGTTATTCCATATTTTGTTGCCGAAAGTTCCGTAAATGAATACACTGAAATCAAAACTTTTGTAATTTAAGCCTAAATTAAGCCCTGTACTAAACTTAGGATTAGGGTTTCCTATAAAGGTTCTATCCGCATCAGTTATTTGCCCATCGCCATTTACATCAGCATATTTAAAACGCCCAACTGCCATATCTGGTTCATAAACTGCATTAGGGTCTCCTGTAACCTTTCGTGCTTGTGCATTTGCTGCATCAATTTCGGCTTGCGAATTCCAAAAACCATTTGTTTTATAACCGTAAAACTCGCCAAGCGAATGATTTATTTGGTTTCGTGTTAAACTAGTTCCTATTCGTCGCCCTTTTTGTGAGTTGAAGTAATTTAAGTCATCGGCTATTTTTACAATTTTATTGTTATAAGTAGTAACCGATAGTGTTGAGTTTAAATTAATGTCATTACCTAATTTAAAGTTTCCTGTTACCGAAAAATCAATACCAGTATTGCTCATGGCAGAAACATTTACATAAGGAGGTGTTAAATTTCCATTAGTGCCAGGTAATGGCGGGTTGAAAAGCAAATCACGAATATCTTTTCTATAATAGTCAATAGTAAATGAAATTTTTCCGTGGAATAAGGTTGCATCAATACCTATATTGCTATTAATATCTGTCTCCCACTTTGCATTAGGATTCCCAACCGCACTTTGATAATAACCTGGTGCTAAATTTGTCCCCCCAATACCATAATATGATTGTTGTATGGTATTGCCAAATGGAGTGTATTGATTTCCTATTGGTATATTAATTTGACTACCTAAAATGCCGTATCCACCACGTATTTTTAAATCAGCTATCCACGAAATATTTTTCATGAAGTTTTCTTGCGAAATACGCCATCCAGCACTTATAGCTGGAAACCAGCCATATTGACTAAGAAAGGCAGAAGATCCATCACGTCTGATAATACCACTTAATAAGTATTTGCTGTCATAAGCATAATCAACCCTGCCGATATATGAAAAAAGCGAGCGAGTAGGAAGAGTATAACTATCATTAGTTATTGCTGATGTTCCGGTGCTAAGATTAACATAATTAGGGTCGAAAGAGAAATAACCTTGACGACTACCGTTTACGCCACTACCGCCTTCACTATTAGCCTCAATACCCGCTAATATTTTCAAGTCGTTTTTTCTCCAAACTTTACTATAGGCTATAGTATTTGTCCAAGTATAGTGATAGCCACTAGCCGAACCTGCATTGTATTGGTTTACAGAAGAATTTTCGGCATTTTCATAAGTTGGATAAATAAAAGAGTGGCTGGTGCTCGAATTCAAATCGCCTCCAAAAGAAGACCTCAATGTGATATTCTTTATGATATCAGCTTCGGCAAAAATATTTCCAAATAATCTATACCCTAAATATTTATCGTTTTTTGTACGCTGCTGCATAGCTACTGGGTTAAAAGCATCGCCTAAATCAGGAGCATCGCCACCAGCATAATTACCCTTAATGTCATAAACAGGAATAATGGGTTGTTCTCTAAGTGCGTGTGTAATAACTGCATCAGAGTTATTAAGTACAACTTGTGGATTTTCAGTAACAGAATAAGCCAAGTTTTCGCCAATTCTTACAGATTTACTTACATTATATTGCCCATTTGCTCGTAAAATGTAACGTTTCTCGTAAGTGTTAATTAAAGTACCTCGTTGATTAAAATAGTTTGCCGAGAAAAGGAAATTTCCTTGATCAGAGCCTTCACTTATTGAAATATTTTGACTAGTAATAGGTGCTGTTTTAAATATCTCGTGAAACCAATCTGTACCTGTTTTATTTGCTCTTACAATTCTGTAAAAGTTGTTGTAGTCTGTAGGGTCAGTATAATAAGGGTTAACGTAGTATAAAGCAGGATTGACTGATGGGTCGCCATTATGCGCGCCTGCTGGTTGAATATAATCAGGCAGTACATAGGTAGGTCCATTGCCATACTGGTCATCAGATAAGTTTGTTAAACCCGAATTTTTTTTAGCAAGAAGTGTTAAATCGGCTGTTTCTTGTGGGTTCAATGTATGCCACACATTACCTCCTTTTGGAACCTGTGTGCCAGTATATGAATCGTACTGAACTTTTACTTTTCCACTTCCCTTTTTAGTGGTAACAATAATTACCCCGTTTGATGCTCTTGAACCATAGATTGATGCAGAGCCTGCATCCTTTAATACTTGGATGCTCTCTACATCATTTGGGTTGAATGTACTAGCATCCGACGTAGGGACACCATCCACAACATATAGCGGAGCATTAGAACCAAATGTATTAAGACCACGAATATGAATATCAGACTCCTGACCTGGTTGCCCTGAGCCTGTAACCGAAACACCCGCTGCTTGTCCTTGTAAAAGATTGTTCACCGAGCTTGATGGTGTTTTAACTAAGTTGGCTACATTTACTACTGTAACCGCACCTGTTAAATCTTTTTTCTTTTGTTTAGCATATCCAACTACAACTATTTCGTTTAATGCTTTTGATTCCTCAACCAATCGAACATTAATTGTTATTTTACCACCAATCGCTATTTCTTGCGTAGTGTATGATATATAACTGAAAAGCAAAGTACCATTGCCTTCGGGAACAGTGATACTGTATTTGCCTTGCAAATTGGTACTTGCGGCTATGGTAGTGCTACCTTTTAACTTTACGGTTACACCAGGCAGTGGTAAACCTTTTTCGTCGGTTACAATTCCAGTAATGGTAAGGCTGATAATTGCACCTTTTTGTATCGGCTTTATAACAATCACATCACCGATTACCTGAAATGCGAGCGGCTGATTTTTCAAAATCTGCTTCATCAATTCTTCGACAGGTGCATTTGTTGCATTGATATCTACTTTTTGGTCAAGATTTACTTGATCAAGCCGATAGAAAATGGTGTATTTCCCAGTTTTTTCAATCCTTTT
Source organism: uncultured Mucilaginibacter sp. (assembly GCA_963422535.1). Lineage (GTDB taxonomy): Bacteria > Bacteroidota > Bacteroidia > Sphingobacteriales > Sphingobacteriaceae > Mucilaginibacter. Next base: position 2,621,721 of record OY730227.1, on the reverse strand, counting down.
AAACATCTGTTTCACAGAAGTGTTCTGCTCATTAATGTTATATGTGTTTTGCGAGTAAGCAGCAGCGTGTATCTGCATAATGCCTACAAAGAGCAAAAAGACGGTGACTTTCATAATTTTAAGCAATTTTTGCCATGACGCCGCTGCAATAGAAGGTCTTCTATAAAAAATATTCATAAATTTGTGTTATTAGTTAATACTGTGCTTCCCCAAGCTATAGGGTATTAGCTATTAATTTCAATACATATCCCGGAGTGTTAGCGCATTCCGGGTTTGTTTTATAAGTCAGTTTTATGTCATATCGTCGTTTTTTAAGTTTTAATTAGTTTTTGGTTATGGTTATCATTTGCCCCTTTATGGTATAGCTAATCGGTGTATTTTCTTGTATAATTTGAAGTACCTTATTAATATCTGCCACATTTTTAAAACTTCCCGAATACTTCAAGTTTTGCAATTCTTGATTATCTATTGATATCGTTACATCATATCTACGCTCCAATATTTTTGCTATTTCGCTTAAGGTGCTACCCTCAAATACCAGTAAATTATCTTTCCATCCATCATAAATTTGCAGCTTTGTCGAGTCTATAAGAGCCACTTGCACTTCATTAAACGGTGTTTGCTTCAATGTCCTTTCATCTTTAGCAGGAGCATATATTTTAAGTATTTGATGCGGTTTTAGATAGATACGATTAGTTTCTTGTGCAGTATTATCAGCTTTACCCTCAACCGAAACTTCTCCTTTTATTACCGTTGTTTCAAAAGCAGCATCATTAGCGTATGCTTTTAGGTTGAATTTGGTGCCAATATCTCTTATGACGTAGTTTTTTGCATACACAATGAAAGGCATATTCTTCACCTTATGACCAATGTCGAAAAAAGCCTCCCCATCTAAATAAACATTCCTGTTTTTCTTGCCAAATGTAGTTTCGTAACGTAATTTACTTCCCGAGTTTAAATAAACAATTGTACTATCGGCTAAGGTTAACCGAAGCGTTGTACCTTTTTTAGCTTCAACAATTTGATAAGTAGGTTCGGTTTTGTTGTTCGTTTTTGATAAAAAGAAAGTTAAAGTTAAAACACCAACCATTATGGCAGCAGCTATCTTCCCGTAAGGCGACCACAATCTAATAGTTTTTTTCTCAGGAGTTACTTTAGTTAAAAATGCTTGATAAGCCTTTTCTGTATTTATCAACTCGGGTTCAAGTAGGAGCATATTTTGCCAAGCCTCATACAACTCAATAAAATATTGCTCATTCTCGGGATGCAATGATAGCCAGTGCTTTATTTTTTGCACTTCTGTATCATCGGCCTCGCCAGTAATATATTTAACCAATAGGGTTTTTAAAAGTTCATTTTCCATCGTGACATAAGTAAGACAACTATCCTAACAAATACCCCCAATCGTATTCTAACTTTTTTCTAATATTTTTATTTTAACAAAATAATCTATGTTAAAATGCAATTATTTCATTGTTAAATTTTAGGTTTGCGTTTCTTTTACATATATTGTAGATAATTTTAATAGGTACTATTTCTGAAATGCATACAGAAAATGGATTTTATGAAGAAGACAAAGTCAAACAGTTTGAGGTAATATTCAAAACTCATTACAGGAAACTTACGCTTTTTGCAAATCGGTTTACTAATGATTTGACAATCTCTGAAGAAATTGTGGCTGATGTTTTTACCACACTTTGGGAAAAAAGAGAGGAGATTGTATTCAAAAATCCAGCACCATTCTATTTATTCAAAATGGTTCAAAACCGATGTCTTAACTACTTAAAGCATCAAAAAATAGAAAATCTCTATATCAAATACTTAGAAAGAAATAATTTGTTTGATGAAATGCTGACGGCGGTAGATAATGGCTACGAAGGGAAAGAGTTGACTAATCAAATCAACGATGCGATTAATAAATTGCCTGAAAAATCTAAACAGGTATTTATGTTGAGCAGATTTAATCATTTGAAATATAGAGAAATAGCCGATTTATTAGATATTTCACCAAAAACAGTAGAGCGGCACATGAGCATAGCTTTAGAAAAACTCAGGCAAAACCTAAAAAAACTGACTTATTTTTTATTTTTTTAGCCCTACCCGCTTACCTTTTTTAAGCCATCTCGCTTTCTGAGAATACATCAATACCTTTTCCTATTGGGAAGTATTTCTATCAGACCTATCAATCACTATTTACTTTTTATAGGTAATTTTATATATCGTTCCTCGGCTATCATCGCTCACATACAACGAGCCATCTGGCCCTTGTGCCAAACCACATGGGCGGCGCAATGCTGCTCCTTTAGCTTTTTGCTCGGCAGTGCCTGCAAAACCATCAGCAAAAACCTCCCACTTACCCACAGCTTTACCATTTTTAAATGGCTGAAAAACTACAAAATATCCCGCTTGCGGCAAAGGTGCTCTGTTCCACGAACCATGAAAGGCTATAAAAGCACCATTTTTGTACCGAGCTGGAAACTGATTGCCTGTATAAAACAACAAACCATTGGGTGCAAGATGCCCTGGATATGCTGCGGCTGGGTTAATGGCATTTTGCCCACCTTCTTTTTTGCCATCGCCGCCATACTCTGGCGATAATATTTTTTTATGTTGTATTTGGTCGTAATACATATATGGCCAACCTGCATTATCGCCTTTTTTTAAACCATACATACACTCGGCAGGTAGCTCGGCCGATTGCTTTTCGTCGTAATATTGTGGGTATAAATCGTGCAACTGATCGCGCCCATGCTGCATCACAAAAAGCTGGTTTAATTGTGTATTCCAATCCAACCCTACTACATTGCGCAAGCCAGTTGCATAGCGCACACCATCGCCATAATGTTGATTAAGTTTGCTTGCACTAAACTGCCAAATACCCCCAGCCGAATCTAAGATAGGACATCCTTTTTGACCTGCTGAACCTTTTTGACGGTCTTTCACTTGGCACGAGTTTGAGTAAGCTCCAATGTTTACATAGATATGCCCTGCATTATCCAGTGTAATGGCTTTAGCCTCGTGCTGTTGCCTGTTGAGTAGTCCTGTAATTATTTTTTCGGGTTTATCAGGATTGATAACCTCTCCCTTCGCATTCAACTTATACCTAAATACCTCTTGATCTGATGAAGCATACAGGTAGCCATTTTTAACAGCGATGCCTGTACCGGGGTAATTACCAAAGCTCATTTTGACTTCGGCTTTTGTACCATTATCATGCAACAACAAAATACCTTTACCTTTTTCTAATCCTCTTAGTTTGGCATAAATATCGCCTTGTGGCGTAACTGCTAGATGCCTCACTCCGCCCGTGTTATCGGCAATGATACGAGCACTAAAACCAGCAGGCAATGTGAGCCCCGCTCCCCCATCTGTTACTGCATTGTTTTTGTATTTCGCACTTAAATCGGTTTTTAAAGCCGATAGCGATACCAAAGCCGTTAATGCAAATGTTGCTAAAACAATAGTGGTGGTTTTCTTTTTCATGACAAATAGTTCTTATACACAAAACTAAACTAATCCTACTTAAATAAGTTAAATTATTTTGTATCAATTCAATTACAGAGGTCAATGGCATTGATATATTACGGCAGTTTTTCATCAAAAAATCATCTATCGCCAATATTTATATTTTGAAGCGAAGCAAGGCGCAAAATTAAATTTCGATTATAAAATATTTGCGATTTGTTTTATCATCACGTTAAACCTTGGGCTATCTACCACTGTCATAATTGTATAAATTTTACGATTATGAAAAAGTTAGTTTTAATTTCGGCAATAGCAATGAGCAGTTTATTTTATAATGCTGCAAGCGCACAACTAAGAGTACATATTGGTTTCAACTTTGGTCCTCGTAGAGTAATTGTACCAGCTCCAGTTGAGTATGTTGAACCTGTAAATTACTATGGTGAAGAGGATTATTACTACTTACCAGAGGTAGATGCCTATTACAGCATACCACAACGCTGCTACTTTTATAACTACAATGGTAGCTGGGTATCAGCAGCATATTTACCTGGTGCATATCATGATTTCGACTGGCGTTATGCCCGCAGATTTGAAGTTCGTGCCCCTCGTCCATTTATGCACCACGAATATTATAGAACCAGATATAATGGCGTAGTATTTAATGGCGATTGGAACCATTGTTATAACAACTATGCTTACGCAAAAGAATACCGTTATCGTTACGATGGCTACCGCAGAGATGACAGAAGATTTGATAATGACAATCGTGATAGGTACTATCGTCGTGATAATGATAATAGAGATAGGCACTTTGATAACTACAGAGATTACAACAGGGATAACCATTTTGACAACCGCAGAGAAGATAACAGAAACCGTGATAATGGCAACAGGGGCACTGAAAGTTATAGCAGAAACGATAACCACAACAACCACAGAGGTGGCATCTTTTAAACTTCCCTACCTATATATAATACCAACCAAACCATCTGCTTTTGCAGGTGGTTTTTTTATTTTGCTTAATGTCTATTTACTATCACTAGGCGCATAATCGTAGGGTAATAGTTCGGCTATGCGTGCTTTAGACCATGTGCCTTCGTTAAGCGGACTACCTATTACCACTACTCCATTCATATCAAATACAGCATAAGGGGTTTGCAAGGTAAGCACACTAATTTCAAAGTTTTCCATATCCAACGGGCGATACAAATCTTTAAAATCGGTTTCTTCGTGCCTTTTGGTATAAATAACATAAAGGCAATCGGTAAAACTTAACACAAATAAGCCAGGTTTACCTGTTCTACCAACAACCTGATAACTTGATATAGGTTGCTTGGTTAAAGCTTCGTGAAAATACCTCGATATATTTTGTTTTCCTATCCAATAGTTGATAGAATCGCGATGCTTACCATCATTAAACTGTTTTATTTTTCGCAGGATTACATCTTGCTGTGGTCGTTCGGGGTTGAGTTCTCTATGAAGTTTTTTTAAGATAAAACCTTCTTCTGTCAATTTATCAGTATATAAAGCTCTATAAAAATGTCGCGACGAACCATAGTAGGTTTCTTCTCGCTTTTGTTTCCATATCTTTTTTTGAGCTTCGTTGCCTGGCAATTCTTCAAAAAGTGTTTTACCCTGCCACGAAACAATATTAGTAAGCTCATTTCGCGAAAAAGTATCAATCAAAAACTTCACTCGGTAGCCCAATGCTTTATTTTCGATAATTAAAAAATCATTTGTCCATGCCTCTAAATTGTGCTGCCTACCATGATTGATTAAATTTACTTCGTGAGAATTTACCACTACACATTGTTTTGAGTTTTCGGATGCACCAATAAATGCCTTTTTAAACTCTTCGTAGTTCCTTTTCCAATCGGCATTGCTTGAGATTACCACACCACGCAATTGATTTACTTTTGACAGCAGTGGAATATCAATGTGCATAGCCTCTTTACCTACCAAAATAGTTTCCGAATGGCTTTGATAACCAATGGATGATGCTACCAAATCGTACTGACCAGGTTTCACGCCCGATAATCGATATGAACCATCTTCGGCTGTAACTGTGCCGTACGATGAATTACTCAAAAAAACACTTACTCTGCCTATACCTGTATGCGATACCGAAGTAGTAACCTTGCCCGAAATAGTAATAGTTTGTGAATAGACAGCTAACGGAAATAAAAACAGCAGTAGTAATAGCCTATTCGGGTGCATTGGATATGTTAACTTCAATTAGCGTTAAGCCTACTAATAAAAGCAAATATCATGAATTATTAATGAAAATGTCGCCTCTATGGCGTAAGATTTTCATTACAGAAACTGACACGAATACTCTAAGATATGTGTATAATAATTTGACCGGCTAGCACCTCGGTATGGTATTTATGCAAGGCTGCACGGGCTGGGCCTACGGTTACTTGCCCTTCGTTATCAAAAACACTACCATGCAAATTACATTTAAAGCCATTGCCCATAGCTATTAACTGATTATCGTGATGGGTACATTTAAGCAACAAGGCGGTATAGCTGCCGCCTTGTTCTTTTCGTAAACCTATGTTATAGAAAAAATCTTTAGGTTGGATAATTTGGAAATCGCTATTTGCAAACAATGTTTCGGGGATGGATAGCTTGTTATCGGCTATTGCAGTTTTATATACTGGCAATGTAGCGCACGATGATATTGACCCTATTACCAAGCCTGCGCCTATGGCTACACACATGGTACACGATTGCTTTACAAATAATCTTCTATCCATAATTTTAGAATGATAATGCGACACCCAAATTAACTAAATTATAATTAGAATTTTGCTGTGCCGTGCTTACAAAACGTACATCGCCTTTAATAGCTACATTGCGAATAGGTAAATAAGTAAAACCTGCTACTACGTGGTTTTGATTCAATGCGGCATCAACCACACCATTTGATGGAATTTTTGAATTGATATTGAACTTTTCATCCCGCACAAAAACTACCAATTGCTTTTGGTTTTGCTTATTGGCTGTGTATAGTAAATCGTACCCTAGCTCGGCATATACACCGTATTCTGTCTGCGGGGTATTGTTGTGATAAGCTGCGTTTATATTAAAAGCATCGGGGATAGAAACGATAGTACCCAATACCCTTGCCGACCAGCCATTGTTGCTATATTGCACATCGGCTTCGCCAATGGCAACGGGTGTGCCAAATGTGCCCGCTTTCAACCCTAACACATCGACATCTGTTTTGCTCGCCCCTACCGTACCTCCGTAATAGCCCGATACTTGTGCCTTAAAATTGCCTTGATAATATTGCAATGCGCCTGTAATTGCTAAATTATTAGCCGAAGCATTTCGCCCTTCATAACGCCCCTCGCGAATGCCCGAACCATGCTCAAAAGCCGAAGAGTTTAATCCATTTACAAGGGCGATGCTATAATTAAGCGGCAAACGGTTAAAATTGCCATAAAGTGCAACACCCAGTTCGCGCCAAGTAGAAGGCAGTATATAGGTTTCTACATAGTTGCGCTCGTTGCCATTAAATGAATTAGGCAGATGGTTTTCGTTCAAAATACCGATACGTGGTATAAATAACCCTGCGGTAATGTATTGATTGGCATTCAAATTGAATTTTAAATATGCCTGCTCAATAGCCACCTCGCCGCCATGCTCGCCGCCGCTTACTTTTGCATCCTCTACTTCCACTTCGGAAAAGAATGAAATCTTATCGTTGAATTTATGACCCACAAAAAGCACAAATCGTTCTAAATTAACATTGGCAGTTTTAGTGCTCGAATTGCGCTGATAAAAGGCATTGCCATAGCCGCCTATGGTAGTTGTGCTTTCTGTTTTTGTTTTTGCTAATGTATCTTCTGCTATTATTGCTGCTTTTTGTGCTATGCCTTTAAATGCAATAGCCGATAAGGATAATACGAGTAGTGTTCTTTTGAGTTCCATTGTATATATTATTTGATGACACAAAGTTAATCTTATTTAGACTAATTACAAATAATATATTAAAACAACCATCCATACTCATTAACAGTGGTTTAGTCGCGCCACAAAAAAGGAAACAAGAGTAATGAAGTGATGATAACGATGATATTGATAGCGCACAGCACCCCTATCCCGCCGTAGTTGGCACTACGTTCTAAGCCATCCATTGCATTTTTGCTGAGGCGGATAAGTACCAATATAACTGGCACAATAACAGGGAAACTCAAAATAGCCATCAATGTGCCATTGTTGCCCGCTTTGGATGCGATAGCCGATATCATGGTAAAAACGGTTGAAAAACTAATACTACCCAATAGTACCGAGATAAAATAAAAAAGCGGATCGCCGATGGTATTGGTAAAAAATAGCAGATAAACCAGCAATGCCAAAATGCTTAATAATGACATGAGCAGGATATTGTAGATGGTTTTGGAAAGGATGATAGCCTGCGGACTTGCAATGGTATAATAATACAGCAAGCGACTCTTGCTCTCTTGCATAAAGCTTTTGGCAATAGCATTTACCGATGCAAAAAGCATGATAATCCAAAACAGCACATTCCAAACGATGGGGTAACCTTTGCTCTCTTTAAACCCCGGCGTAAGCTCGAAAGCGATATAACAAATAAACACGGTAGATACCACATAAAGCAACACCCCATTGAAAGCGTATTTTGACCGCCACTCAATCAGTACTTCTTTTTTAAACAAATGCCATGTTTGGGTATAAAGTTCCATTGCTTAGGCAAAGTTAGCTTTTATTTGGTTATCGTAGAGATATTAACACGCTACTGGATTTGAAATTAATCGAGAATTTCACCACTGATATGGTCACTTACTAGCCAACTTGCGTTTAGGTTTATCAGCCCATACACCTATTAAAGCTATCATTGGTGCAGCAAGTAGCAACCACCAACCCCACTTAAATTTGATTTGGTGTGCCATAAAATTAGCTAAAAAATTGAATGGCATAAAATTGAACGAGGTATTGATTTTGAGCAGCACCAACCCATAAAACAACACAACCAGCACTAAGGATAGCCATGCCGCTAAGCGTGCCACTTTGCGCTGGTTGAGCACTACACCTATAATTCCCAGCACCGCTACCAACAATACGACTATGCCATAAGGCTTGTTGCAATGGTACATCCCAATTAACCAAATGAAATGGACGCAGCAGCGGGCAATAGGTTGCCGCTATAAGCATTACAAAGCCTGCAAATGTGATAAAGGAAGAAAGTTTCATGGTTTATTTTTGTGTTATTTCCATTTTATCGGCAAAGTGTGCACAGTAATCGCGCAAATCTTCTACAATATTGGTTTCGCCTGTGGCACGCAAAAAACTATCGCCCATGGTTTGCAGGGTTTCGTAAAAAAAGCGTTTCATCTCGTCAACAGCCATATCTTTTGTCCACAAATCAATACGTAGGGTGTTTTTATAATTATGATCCCAAAGTGCCAACATCATTGATTTTACTGGCAATGCCTCTTTGTTTTGCGCATCGGTTGATTCCCACATAATACGCTCGGGCACGTTGTTATCATCAAGGTCTATCGTTAGTTTAATTTCTGCTTTCTTCATGTTTTTTATTTAACCAGTAAAAATATAATAGTTGCCAAAGTTATAAAGCTTAGTTCTACAATCCATAAACTTTTGGTTTTAGGAAAGAAATTACGCAATATCAAATCGAGAAATGACACTACAAAGGCAAACAGTAAAAATATAAGCGCAATAGTGCCCCCCCAGTGTTGGTATTTGCTACCTGTAATGCTTGCCCCATTTAGCCAAACATATACCGCCAAAATCAAAAAAAATGCGGTGGCAAAGTTTAGGGGTGATATTCTGAATTTCATGTTTGTTATCGCTTTTTCTTAAAACCTTTGGTTGAGCGTGCTTTATTGGCTGCTTTCGAGTTGGGGTTTGCCTTGGCTTTGGCAGCATCAAACTTTTTACGCTGATTTTGTGTTTTCTTTTCGTGAAAAGCTCCTTTAAACTCGGGGTCTTCTTTACGCTTTTGCAAATCAATTTCGCGGGCTTGGTCTTGCTTTTCTTCGTAAGGTGTTTCTTCTATAAATACCTCGGCAGGTACAGGATATACGGGGATAGTTTGCCTAATCAGTTTTTCGGTTTTGTGGATATAATATTCCTCGGCAGGGGTACAAAAGGTAATGGCCTCGCCGAGTTGCATTGCACGCCCCGTGCGCCCAATGCGATGCACATAATCTTCGACCACAAAAGGCACATCAAAATTGATTACATGGCTCACATCGTTCACATCAATCCCTCGCGATGCCACATCAGTAGCTACCAATATTTTTACTTCGTCGTTCTTAAATGCATTGATAGAGTTGATACGTGTATTTTGCCCTTTATTAGCATGCAATACTTTTACTTCTTTATCGCCAAACTTGCGTATCAAAAATTTGTAAACATCCTCGGCAGTAGCACGTGTTTTGCAAAATATCATCAACTTTTTTATATCATCGGGCTCGGCAAGCAAGGCTTTAAGCAAGTTGATTTTAGTTTTGATATTGGGCACATGGTAAAGACGTTGATTTACCGTTTGCGCTGGCGTAGCCTGAGGGGTAACCTCTATTACCATCGGGTTTTCTAAAAAGTTGCCCGCCAGTTGGTGTACCTTATCAGACATGGTTGCCGAAAACAGTAGGTTTTGACGCTTGCGCGGCACTACCTCCAATATCCTATTGATTTGGGGCATAAAGCCCATATCCATCATTTTATCAGCCTCGTCTAACACCAACACTTGCAGCAACTTGGTAACCAAATGCCCTGCTAGGTAAATATCCATAAGTCTGCCTGGTGTAGCCACAATAATATCCACACCTTTTGTAACCTGTTCTATCTGCGTTTTGGGGCCTAAACCGCCATATAGCGATACTACACGCAAATCGGTATAAGTAGCAAAGGTTTTTATGTTTTCTTCTATTTGGATAGCAAGCTCGCGGGTGGGTGCAACTATTAAAGCACGAGGAAAATCGGTGCTGGCATATTTAAGTCGCATAATGATGGGCAACACATAGGCAGCTGTTTTGCCTGTGCCTGTTTGTGCTATCCCCATTACATCCTGCCCATTTAATATAGGTGGAATAGCTTTTTGCTGCACGGGGGTAGCCTCGGTGTAACCTGCATCGGCTATGGCATTTAATATTTGCCTGTTAAATTTAAAATCCTCGAAGTTTACGCCCATGCCGCAAAGATAGGTTTTAAGTCGAGAAGTTAGAAAGACTAGTCGATTACATTCAAACTACGTTTAGGAGATACTCTTTAATACTTTGGTGTAAAAATCAATATAATTGTTGGCAGTAGTTTTTATCGAATATTTTTCGAGATGTGGTTGCCTATCGTTTAAAATATCTTGTTTGCTATCTGTACAACTCAATGCTTGTTCAACATTATTGATAAATGCTTCTTTTGAAGCTAAATCAGAAATATAGCATTGTGGCATATTAGTACCTATCTCATTATGAGGTGGTATTTCGGAAAGCACACAAGGAATACCCGCAAAAAATGCCTCGAGGACTGTAATAGGCAACCCCTCGAATATGGATGCATTTAAAAAGCAATCACAATTGCCCATTAACGAATATACTTCGTCTTGAGTTTTTACACCGATGTAATGAATGTTTGGATGTTTGCTGAAATTACGTAGGTCTTGCTCGGCGGTTTCTTGCTTTATGCCACACACCAAAAAATCGACCCCTTTGTCTTCAAAATGCTTGGCAATGTCGCATACCATATCGTAATTTTTCTGTCTAGACAAACGCCCTACCGATAAAACAAATTTTCGTGACCTATCTTGGCTTAATCGGTCTAAAAGTTCTATCGCACTGTCATTAAAATGAAGCGGTGGAATACCATTTTGTATAGCCACGCCCATGCAATCGCGCTTCGGGTTCATCTCCAATGCCGAATAAGAACAGTAAATAGTAGGCGTATGCTTATTAAAATAAGTTGTAAGACCATGCCAAGCTTCGGGGGCATTATGCACGGTAATTACTTGTCGGTTTTGCATGGCTCTTATCTTGCTATATTTCAAGCAAAGCTTTACAATTAGATGTGCTGTTGATATATGGCTATTTATAACATCGGGGTTAATAGCTGCAAGAGTTCTAATTATCCCATTCACAGTTTTAAAAATAGTGACATTTTTACCCAGTCGCCTATTCATGCAATACAATTGAACATCATGCGCTTTCAAACTATTCATCAACAATACTTGGAAATTTGAATTTACCAATTCGTCAATCACAATAATCGAAACATCGTGTCCTAAACGCTTTTGTTCAATAGCCAATGATGCCACAAAAGTTTGTGCACCACCTGCATCCAAATTCATTATGATATGCGTTATTTTCATTTAATCATATATTATTATTCTAATAGTAACTTATTTTACTAAGTTGATTATTAGGGGGTATTTATATTATAGTTTGTTTTGATATTATATACATTTAATACTAGCTCTTTGTTTCAATCACTCAAAACATTAGCTATTATCTAAAACTTGCTGCAAAGCCTTCGCAAATGCTTCCGCATTTGGTCTCAGCAACATGGTTCTATGGTCGCCAGATATTTCATATTCTTTTACTCCCTTTTGTGCATATTTTTTCCATCCCAAATATTGCTTATCATTTGTATAATGGAGGCAAGTATGCGCTCTAAATAGATAAACAACATTATTAAATGGCGTTATTTTTAATTTATTAAAAGCAGCAAAATACATATCGCGCAACTTTCGCATATAGTAATAATGTTCCTTATCGCCACTTTCTTTTGCAATTTTTATGGCATCGTACCTATATTCCCGTTCTTCTCTGTTCAGTTCTTTTTGCTCTGCTATCGCATTTGAAGGATTTCGAATAAATGAAGCTACCACATGCGTGTATCTACTTAATCGCCTTTTTATTTTTTTAGGCAATAGCGGCAAAAATGCTTCTGTATGGTCGGCGTTGGTATCAATCATCGCCAGAACTTTTATTTCCTTACCTCGCGCCTCAAATTGCTTGCGCATTTCTAATGCGATGAACCCACCTAACGAATAACCCGCAATATAATACGGCCCTGTTGGATTGTGCTCAATAATTTCATCAACATATATTTTGGCTGCATCGGCCAAAGTGTTTAAAGTAGGCTTTTCTCCACCTAAGCCCAATGCTTGCAAGCCATACACAGGTTGTTCGGCATCCAAATACGCTGCGGTATCGGCAAAGTTCATCACGTTTAAACCTACCCCATGTATAAAATAAATTGGCGGCTTGCTACCCGATGGTTTTATAGGTATTAATGATTTTACTTCTTTATCGGCACCGTTCTCGTTAAAGTAGGCATCTAATGCTTCGATAGTGCTGTATCTAAATAAAAGCGATATGGGCAATACTCTACCTGTTTTGCGTTTAATTTGATTTACTATTTGAACGGCTAATAAGGAATGCCCACCCAAATCGAAGAAATCGTGCGAGATACCTATGTTGTTTACTTTTAAAACGTCTTCCCATATTGCAACCAACACCTTTTGAGTATCTGTTTTCGGTGCAACGTATTGCTCTTTTATTTGACCGTCGGTATTTATTTCGGGTAATGCCTTTCTATCAATTTTACCGTTTGAGGTGAGTGGAATAGCATCTATCTCCATCCATAATGATGGCACCATATAATCGGGCAGTTTGGTTTTTAAAAATGCAATAACCGATGCCCTATCATAATTTGCATTACCTACAATATAACTTACCAAAACCTTTTTCTTGCCTTCGTAAGCCTTAGCAATTACTACCACTTGGTTTACCATTTCGCATTGGCGTAGCACACTTTCAATTTCGCCCAACTCGACTCTGAAACCTCTTATTTTTACCTGATTATCCTTACGCCCGATAAACTCCATATTCAAATCGGGGAGCATACGTCCAAGGTCGCCCGTGCGGTACATCCGCCCACCTGCCATATCATTAAATGGGTCTTTAACAAAGGCATAGTCGGTTTTCTCCTTATCGTTAGCATAGCCTCGTGCCACACCTACCCCACCAATGTATAGTTCGCCAGCTACACCTATCGGCGCAAGCTGCAACTCCTCGTTAAGGATATAGAAGAAATTATTATTCATAGGGCGACCGTAAGGAATACTTGGCCATTTGCTATTTACTTCTTTTATCGGGTAGAAATTTGACCAAACTGTACCTTCTGTTGCCCCACCCAAACTAATTACTTGTGTATTTGGGAAATATTTTCTAATTCTATCTGGCAAATTTACTGGTATCCAATCGCCACTCATAAACACTACTCGCAGGTTGTTTTGCAGATAAGATGGGTCGTTTGCTTCCAGTTCGCGCACCAAATAATCTATCGTGGTAGGCACCGAATCCCAAAAAGTAATTTTATGCTTCAGCATCATATCTTTCAGCATCGATAAATCAAGCAATTCGTGCTGTTGCACTATCACCAACGAGCCACCAGCAGCAAGTATGCCAAAAATATCGTACACAGACAGGTCGAAACACATGGATGTGATAAACAACAAGCGGTCGTTTGCATCTACATTAAATTCGGTATTTACCCATAATACGAGGTTTACAGCCGAGTGATGCTCAATCATTACGCCTTTTGGTCGCCCTGTTGAACCCGAAGTATAAATGGTATAAGCCAACTGTTGGCTATCAATTTTAAGTCCTAAATTATCGGTACTATACGCTGATAAATCAATTGCTTTTAGCTTCACAAACATACCCTGCGCAGCTATTTGCTCTAAGGGGTAATCGCCATCGGTTACTACTTTTATAACCGATGAGTTTTCGAGGATATATTCCTGCCTATCAATCGGGTACTCAGGGTCAATAGGTACATAAGCACCACCTGCTTTTAATATAGCATACATACCCACAATCATATCAAACCCACGGGTAACCAAAAGTCCTATATTATCTCCTTTTTGTACACCACTCTCCACCAAATACCTCGCCAGTTGATTGGCTTGTGCATTAAGTTGGGCATAACTCATCTCTTTGTCATGCTGGCGCAATGCTACACCATCGGGTGTTTTTAATACTTGCTCTTCAAATAAATCAGTAAGTGTTTTTTGTTTAGGATAATCAACTATGGTGTTGTTAAACTCTTGTAATAATTGCCTTTTATCATCTTGAGTCAAAAAGTCAATTTTTAATAATTTTTGCTTACTGTCTTGTATTACCTCTGATACGATGTTGACAAAATGATTCAACATTCTTTGCATCTGCTCGGTGCTGTATATATCGGTATTGTATTCTAAAAATAAATCCAGCCCTCCTTTTGATTCAGAGAATATAAAGTTGATGTCGAATTTTGCTACCCTATACTCTCCCTCTTCATATAAACTAGTTTGAAGATTATTTAAGGTAAACTCTGCATCTTGCTCCATTGAGTTTTGCAACACCACCATCACATCAAACAGAGGATTACGATTGATATTGCGCGGCAGTTTTAAAGCCTCTACCAACTCATCATAAGGATATAGCTGATGCTCATATGCTCCAAGGGTAATCTCTTTTATTTGATATAGCAAATCGGTAAAAGTTCCTGCCCCGTCAAAACGAGTACGCAATGCCAATGTATTGATATAGAAACCTATTTGATTTTCCAAATCAGGGTGCTCACGCCCTGCTGCTGGGCTACCTATTACAATATCTTCTTGCCCTGTGTAACGATAAAATAAGGTTTTTACACAAGCTAACAATGTCATAAACAAAGTAGCACCCAAGGTTTTACCTGTTTGTTCAAGTTTGTTTGACACCTTTTTATCAATTGTGGCGGTAAGGTTCGCTCCATTAAAGGTTTTTATGGATGGGCGTTCTTTATCGGCAGGTAGCTCTAAAATAGGAATTTCGCCTTCAAACTGCTTTAACCAATACGCCTTATGAGGGATAATTTCTTCGGATGCCAGTTGTTGATTGTGCCAAGCAGCATAATCTTTGTATTGAATTTTTAATGCCGATAGTTGCGGCTCTACGCCTTCGGTAAAGGCATTATAAATTTTGCACCACTCTTTACGAAAAACATCCATCGACCAGCCATCACTAATAATATGATGATGAACCATAGTGAGGATATACTTATCAGCCTCTAGCTGAATTAGGTGGCAACGCCATAATGGTCCGTTACTAAAATCAAAAGCACCGAAATTTTCCTCATCTACTAAACGGTCAAGCTCTACTTTTTTATCAGCAACGGCTCTTAAATCTGTTTCTTTAAACCCAACAACATACTCATCGGCATTAATTATTTGTTGATATGCTGCTCCCTCGCTATCTTCTCTTAGCACTGTTCTCAATATCTCGTGTCGAGCAGCAATAGCCTTAAAAGATTGGCTTAAAGCATTTTTGTTCAACTTACCTTCGAGTAATATAACGTATGGTATATTATAGGCATTTTGAGCACCATCAAAATAATTGAGCACCCATAACCTACGCTGAGCCGATGATAAATTATAGGTAGGCAATTCGGATATAACATCTATCATCCGATAAGCCTTGCGCTCTCTGCTATTTACAATAACAGCCTGCTGTTCAATAGTATTTTCGGAGAAAAGCTCTTTTAATTGAAGCTTTACACCCAAATGCTTATGTATCAACCCTAGCAAACGTATAGCTTTAATACTATGCCCGCCTAGGTCAAAGAAATCAGAACGTATGCTTATGTTTTCTTCTGATATTCCTAATACTTCGCTCCAAATCTTTACTAAAGTTTTTTCAATTTCGGACGATGGCGCAATATATTCACTTACCTCATTACCAATACCCTGCGGCATTGGCAATGCCTTTCTATTAACCTTCCCATTGCTAGTTAATGGTATCGCGTCCATTAATACATAGTATAATGGCACCATATAAATAGGCAATAGTTCTTTTAGGTATTCTTTTAGTTCGGCAATACCCGCATCACCAGTATAGTATGCTACTAATTCTTTTTCCTGACGGTTAATCTCTTTTGCTACTACTATGGCATCTTTTACATTTGGATGCTTTTGCAATACTGATGATATTTCGTCGAGCTCTATTCTGAAGCCCCGTATTTTTACTTGGTCATCTATCCTACCCAAATACTCAATATTGCCATCAGGCATCCATCTACCTAAATCGCCTGTGCGATAAATGCGATTGGATGTATTAAATGGATTTTGTATAAACTTCTCGGCTGTTAGCTCAGGTCTGTTCAAATAACCTCTTGCTAAACCTACCCCTCCCAAACATATCTCGCCCACAGCCCCTATAGGTACTAAATTTCTAAATTTATCTACTATGTATATTTGTGTATTATCAATAGGTTTGCCTATTGGCACAGTGCCTTTTAATGTTTCTTTTTTACAATCAAAATAGGTAACATCAATACTTGCTTCGGTTGGGCCATACAAGTTCATTAATGCCTTATCAGGGAAAAGATGATTAAATCTTTCGGCTTGGCTTAATGTTAATGCCTCGCCACTTGTAAATACTTGTTTTAAACTTTTTAGTTGATTTACTTTTTGTGCATCATCTTCAATGAATTCTAAAAACACACTCAACATTGATGGCACAAAGTGCATTACAGTAGCATGGTGTTTCTCTATTGCATCAATAATAGCTTCGGGGTTTTTTTCGCCACCTGGCTGCAACATACAAACACTAGCCCCTTCTATTGACCACCAAAGTAATTCCCAAACCGACACATCAAACGAGAAGGTGGTTTTTTGCAAAATCACATCGTTTGCTGTTAAAGGATAGGCTTTTTGCATCCACTCTAATCTGTTTACTAAACCTGAGTGCTGCAACAAACAACCTTTAGGATTGCCTGTTGAACCTGATGTATAGATACAATAAGCCAGATTGTGCGGCTGTAACCCGATGGATTGATTTTGCTGACTATATTCGGCTTGTGATTGGATAAAAGTTTTTAATATATCCTCATTAATCAGCACTTTACATCCGCTATCATCTACCAAATAATTAATGCGCTCTTGCGGATAATCAGGTGCTATGGGTACGTATGCCCCACCCGATTTTAGAATACCAATAATTACCACTATCATCCATTCGCTACGTTCCAACATAATACCCACTAAATCGTCGGGCTTGATATGGTAATTTTTTCTTAAATAATCAGCAAATTGGTTACTTAAGCTATTCAGTTCTTCGTAATTAAGTACTATATCATGATAAACTACTGCTTTACTTTGTGGCGATTTTCGTACCTGTTCTTCAAACAAATCGACTATGGTTTTATCATCAGAATATGGTACGGTTGTATTATTTAACACATACAATAATTGATGTTTATCCTCTGATGTTAGAAAGTCGATTTTTGATAAACTTTGGTGCGTATCTTTTATTACTGATGATACGATGTTTACAAAATGCTGCAACATCTTTTGCATCTGCTCGGTGCTATATATGTCGGTATTGTATTCTAATAAACATTCTAACCCACTCGCTGTTTCTGAAAACAAGAACGTGGCATCTAATTTTACCAGTTGAAAATCTTGAATTTTATATCTACTTGTAGTTATATCATTCAGGGTACACGCAGCATCCAACTCTACCGAGTTTTGTAATACCACCATCACATCAAACAATGGATTGCGGTTGATATTGCGGGGTAGTTCTAAAGCTTCAACCAACTCGTCATAAGGGTAAAGTTGATGTTCGTATGCCCCTAGGGTAACTTCTTTAATCTGTTGATATAAATCGGCAAAGCTCCCTCTACCATCAAAACGAGTTCGGAGTGTTAAGGTGTTGATATAAAAACCTATCTGTTCTTCCAAATCAGGATGTTCGCGCCCTGCTGTTGGGCTACCTACTACAATATCTTCCTGCCCAGTATAGCGATAAAACAAGGTGTTTACACAAGCCATCAGCGTCATAAACAGCGTACCGCCTAGAGCCTTCCCTGTTTTATTTAACTCATCTAATACTCCTTTATCAATAGTGATAGTTAAACTTGCGCCATTAAAGGTTTTTACTGCTGGGCGTTCTTTATCGGCAGGCAATTCTAATATTGGCACTTCCTCTTCAAATTGCTTTAGCCAATATGCTTTATGAGGTGCAATATCATCAGATACCAATTCCTGATTGTGCCAAGCAGCGTAATCTTTATATTGTATTTTTAACGCTGGTAATTGTGGTGTTTCTCCTTCAACGTATGCATTATAACACACACTCAGTTCTTTACGAAAAATATCCATTGACCACTCATCACTAATGGTATGATGGTGTACGATTACCAAAACGTGCTTTTCTACATCGAGCTGGATGAGATGTACGTGTAATAATGGGCCTTTACTTAGATTGAACTTTTCTTTTAAATCCTTATCTACCAAATTCTTGAGCGCAGCTTCGTTATCTGGTAGTTTTCGTAAATCGGTTTCTTTTAGTTTAAAGTTGAACGCCTTGGTGGTGATGATTTGCTGACGAGGATTACCTTGCCTATCTTCTTTAAATACGGTTCTTAATATTTCGTGACGAGCGATTAAATGATTGAATGCCTTTTTTAATGCCGATTTATCCAAATCACCATCAAACACCATTGCTAATGGTAGATTATACCCACTCTCGGTATAGTTAAGCTGCTGCAATACCCACACCCTGCGTTGGGCTGATGACAGTTCGTAATCGGGCTGCTCGGCTACTAGCTCTTTGGTTTCGTATATATTTAACTCTCTACTTGAGATTAATTGCGCTTGACGCTCTATCGTACTTTCGGAAAACAACTCTTTTAATGATGGTCTGATGCCGAGTTCTTTGTGCAATTGCCCTCTTAAACGTATGGCTTTAATACTATGACCGCCTAAATCAAAAAAATCGCTCTTTAAACCTATCATTTCAACAGGCATAGTCAATACATCGGCCCATATCATTGCTAAAGCTTTTTCGATATCGGTTGATGGAGCAATATATTCGGCATCTATCAAACCTGTGCTTTCGGGCAATGGAAGTACTTTTTTATCAATTTTTCCGTTAGGTGTTAATGGCATTACATCCAACTGCACATAATAGCCTGGCACCATATAGGATGGCAATTGCTCTTTTAAATAATCGCGCAACTCGACAGCTTCAACATCTCCCGTAGTATAGGCTATTAATTCTTTATCCTGCCCACGTATGGCTTTGGCTAGTACAACCGCGGTGTTTACTTTCGGATGTTTTTGTATAATATTTATAACCTCATCCAACTCAATCCTATACCCTCTTACCTTCACTTGGTCATCAATACGCCCTTGATACTCCATATTGCCGTCGGAGAGCCATCTACCTAAATCGCCAGTGCGATAATTCAGTGTACCTGGTTTGTATATATTATCAATAAACTTCTCGGCTGTAAGTTCGGGTCTATTCAAGTAACCTCGTGATACACCGTCGCCACCAATACATATCTCGCCTAATGCTCCAAATGGTACTAAATGCAAATGTTCGTCTAAAATATATACTTGGGTATTGGCAACAGGACGACCAATAGGCACATTGGTGTTGTAATTATCAGTTTCTTGGGCTTTATATGCAATAGAGGTAATGGTGGTTTCGGTAGGGCCATAGGCATTAATAAACACACCATTGGCTTTCCATCTGTGAGCCAATGATGGGCTACAACTCTCGCCACCCGATATTACACGTTTCACGTTACTCATATCGCTTATAGACAACTCAGCCAAATATGATGGCACAGTATCAACATGAGTTATTTTCTTATCAATAATGTACTCTTCTAACCCTCTTATATCGTTCAGGCTTGCTTTGTTCAAAACCACCAATGCTGCACCGCTCAAAAGGGCTATCCAAAACTGCTCGACCGAAGGGTCGAAAGTGATGGTATTAAATTGTAGTATTCTTTCGTCGGCTGTAATGTTATATACAACGCACTGTGTCCAAACTAAGTTAACCACATTCCTATGTTCAACTAATACACCTTTAGGATTACCCGTTGAGCCTGATGTATAGATACAATAGACCAAATGATGCGGTTGCAAGCCAACAGATTGATTTTCTTTACTTAAATCATATTTTGAGTTTTTGAATTGCTCTAATTCGGCTTCATCTATCAGCACTTTACAAGCACTATCTGCTATCATATAGCTAATGCGCTCTTGAGGATATTCGGGGTCGATAGGCACGTAAGCTCCACCCGCCTTTAATATCCCTAGTATGGCTATAATCATCCACTCGCTACGCTCAAGCATAAGCCCTACCAAATCTTCGGGTTGGATATAATATTTTTTTCTTAAGTAATCAGCAAACTGATTACTTAAGCTATTTAGCTCGTGGTAACTGAGTTCGATATCATCATAAATAACAGCAAGGTTATTGGGCGTACTGTTTACTTGCTCCTCGAATAAATCAACAAGTGACTTATCTTTTGGATAAGCTACTTCTGTATCATTCAATTCGACCAATAGCTTATGCTCTTCTTCTTTTGATAGCATAGGCAATGTATTGATGCTGCTATCTGGTTGGGCACATATTGATTGTAGTAATACTGTATATTGATTGATAAATCGCTTAATTGTTTCTTCTTTATATAAATCGGCATTATACTCTACTTTACCATGTATAAGGGTTGCAGTTTCTTTCAATACGAATGCGATATCTGAGTTGGATGTATGCGCTTTGCAGCAGTCTTCAAGCAGTTCAAACTCATTTTGCATGATGAACATTACCTGTGTTAAAGGGTTTACTGCCTGCCCTTGCTCAAAGTCAAGATTATTAATTATCTCCTCGAAATCACTGTTTTGATACTGATAAACTGCTTCTACTACCGAATTAACATTTTGCAATAATGTTATAAAACTATTACTTCCTATTATTTCTGTTCTGAAAACCAGCGAATTAATATCATTATCAATCTGTTCAGTTTGATTAGGGTTAAGCGCAATACTACCCACACAAATATCTTCTTGTGTAGTGTATCGGTATAAAAATACTTTATAGGCTGCGAGTAAGGTAACAAATAATGGCACATGATACTGTGCACTTAGACGCATAAGTTTACTATTGATAGTTTCATCAATAATAAGTTCAACACTTGCTTTGTTATTGATATGCTGGTTATCAATCCTTGCACAATCGGTAAATAGATTTAAAGGTTTTGCCCCTCGCAACATATTTTTCCAATAATCAATTTCAACTGGCATAATTCTTTAATAATTAAGAAACAGGTTAAGTAAAAAATATTTGTAAAACACTCTCAAAGTCATTGGACTAAAAAATGAAATCTAAAACTTGTATTTTAAGCGGGGTATCGGCTTTTATACGCTTCTAATTATGGTTTTGTTTATATAAAAATGCATTTTTATTTTAAAAAAACAACATATACAAAACAAATAAGCTTTATAACAAACAATTAACTAGGGGTATTATTATAACAAACAAACGCCTTAGATGTGTTACCTAAGACGTTATCAAAAATAGTTTAAATAAATTAGTTTTTCTTAACTGTACTTTAATTTAATTATTTTTTAATTGAGATGCTGCGCTAGTATCTAAAAACCATTGCAAATCGCCATTTAGCGGTTTTATCAATTGGGCTGGATAGTTATCAATATCCTTATCATCCTCAATAATATGACGCACCGCAAGTGCCTTACCTTCGCCATAAACCAAATAAGCAATATGATGCGCTTGATTAATCATGGGGGCTGTCATGGTGATGCGATATACTTGTTGGTCGTCTAAAAAAACTTCTTTTACAGCCACAGTTTCGTCGTGCAACACAGGCGTATGCGGGAATAGTGATGCGGTATGCGAATTATCGCCCAAGCCTAGTAAAACTAAATCGAAGCACACATCAACCCCAGCAAAATAGTACTTTATATCTGTTGTATATTTTTTGGCTGCTGCTGCTGGAGGTAATGAGGTATCAACCCGAAATATTTGTTTACCGCTTAGTTCGAGGGGTTTGAAAAGTGCCTTTTTTGCCATCAAGTAATTACTCTGTGGGTCGGTATGGGGCACATTACGCTCATCGCCAAAAAAGAAATGTACCTTATCCCATTCTATTTTATTTTTGAATGATGCAGATGCTAATAATTCATACAATTTTTTTGGTGAACTCCCACCCGAAAGGGCTACCGAAAACTGTCCATGACGTGCTATCGATTGTGCTGCAACCTCAACAAAATAGTTTGCTAAGCCTATCAATACCTCATCTTCGGTATTAAAAATATTTACTTTCATGAGCAACAATTATTTATGATTTGTAGGTAATGAAAACCAATGATAACCATCGCGAGCTATTAATGCTTCGGCAACCTCTGGCCCCCACGAATCAGCTGAATAATTAGGAAAATTAAGGCTTTTTTTACCTTGCCATGTGTTTAAAATTGGCATCAATAAATCCCACGCTGCTTCTACTTGGTCGCCACGCATAAATAAGGTTTGATCGCCAAGCATGGTATCAAGCAATAGTGTTTCGTACGCTTCGGGAGCTTGACTGGTGTATGTGCCTTTATAGTCAAATACCATATCAACCGTATTTAATACCATATCCAAACCAGGGCGTTTTGCTTGCACTTGCAGGCGGATACTCATTTCGGGCTGGATGCTGATAATCAGCCTGTTTTGCTGCCAGCTTTCGGTTGCTTCGGCAGGGAAAACCAAATGTGGCACATCTCTAAATTGTATGGTGATGATAGATGCCGATTGGTGCATACGCTTGCCTGTGCGCATATAAAATGGCACACCATGCCAACGCCAGTTATCAACAAAAAATTTGATGGCGGCAAATGTTTCGGTATTTGAATCAGGGTCAACTTTTGCCTCCTCTCTGTAACCTGGCACTTCTTTGCCTGCCATCCACCCACTATCGTATTGACCACGCACTGCCGACATACGCACATCCTCGGGTGTAAACCTACGCATAGCACGTAGCACATCAACCTTTCGATTGCGCACCTCATCAGCACTAAAATCAATCGGGGTTTCCATCGCAATAAAGCAAAGCAATTGCAACAAGTGGTTTTGTATCATATCGCGCAATGCACCAGCACCGTCGTAATAATCGCCACGATCGCCAACACCCAATTGCTCGGTAACTGATATTTGCACGTGCTCAATATAGTTTCGGTTCCATATTGGTTCGAGAATAGAATTGGCAAAACGGAAAGCCATAATATTTTGTACCGTTTCTTTACCCAAATAATGGTCGATACGGTATATCTGACGTTCATCAAAAATGCCCGCCAATAGTTTATTTAACGCTTTAGCCGACTCCAAATCGTGTCCAAAAGGCTTTTCAATTACTATTCTTGTTTTATCAGAATCTTCGGCAAGTTTGGCTTTAGCAATATTTGAGGCGATGATAGGGAATAGATTGGGCGACACGGCTAAGTAATAGATTACGTTAGCTTTTATTTTCCAATCGGCGTTATGCTGTTCTATTCGTTTGCCAAACTCTTTATAAGTTTCGGCATCTTTCACATCCGATACCTGATAATAAACATTTTTAGAAAACTCGCTCCATTTTGCCTCTTCGGCTTTACCGCTCCGCGAAAATTGATTGATATCTTCTAACAGTTTTTTACGGAAATCATCATCAGATAATTGGGTGCGCCCAGTGCCAATAATTGAAAACTGATTGGGCAACCAGCCTTCCAAAAATAAATTATAAAGTGCCGGAGCAAGTTTCCGTGCATTAAGGTCGCCAGTGCCACCAAAAATTACAAAAACTGTTGCTTCTGATTTTACATTTACACTCATAGTAGTTTGTTTCTCTGTCTATAATTAGGTTATGCGAGTTTATTTTTTAGCTACCCATTGGGTATGAAATACGCCTTCTTTACCTATCAATTCATAAGTATGTGCACCAAAATAATCGCGTTGCGCCTGTGTCAAATTTGATGGCATACGTTTGTTGCGGAAGTTATCAAAATAGCTTAACGATGCGGCATAGCATGGTGCTGCAATACCAGCTGTAATAGTAGCTGATAATACTTTGCGTGCACCTTTTACTGCTTCTTGTACCAAATTATGTACATTGTTGTCGAGTAGTAAATGGGCTAAGTTTGCATCGTGATGGTAGGCGTTATAAATATCGTTCAAGAATAATGACCTGATGATGCAGCCGCCACGCCATATTTTTGCAATCTCGGCTAGTTTTAAATCGTATTTATACTCTTCGGATGCTCTCGAAAGTAGGTGCATCCCTTGTGCATAGGCAATTACCATACTAAAGTAAAATGCTTGCTCTAAAGCAGCTACAAACTCATCTGTGTTTGCCTCAATAGCTGCTTCGTTATCACCATATAATGCGGCAGCTTGCTCGCGCAATTGCTTATATTTTGATAAATCGCGCATAGCTACTGATGAATCAATAGTAGGGATAGGTGCTTGCAAATCCATTGCTACTTGCGATGTCCATTTGCCTGTTCCTTTTGCCTTTGCTTCGTCTTTTATATCATCAATTAATAGATGATTGGTATTTGGTGCTTTAAATGCAAAAATATCTTTGGTAATATCCATCAAGAATGATTGTAAACGACCTTCGTTCCATTTGGTAAATATTTTTTGGATGGCTTCGTTATCCAATTTTAAGCCATTTTTTAATATCTCGTAGGTTTCGGCAATTAGCTGCATCAAACCATATTCGATACCATTGTGCACCATTTTTACAAAATGTCCTGATGCACCTGGCCCTATATAGGTAACGCATGGTGCGCCATCAACTTTGGCAGCAATAGCTTCAAAAATAGGCTTCATTACATTATAAGCCTGCTTATCGCCACCTGGCATCATACTTGGCCCTCTGCGCGCACCTTCTTCGCCACCCGAAACACCCATGCCAAAAAAGTGTAAACCTTTGGCTTCTAATTCTTCGACACGACGGTTGGTATCGGTAAAATGCGAATTACCGCCATCAATTAATATATCGCCTTTATCTAATAGCGGGGTCAACTCCTCGATAACGCTATCTACAATTTTACCAGCTGGTACCAACATCATGATGGCACGCGGAGTGGTTAGGCTTTGGATAAACTCTTTAGCATCGCCAAAACCTTGTACTGCTTTATCCTTTCCCTCTTCATTCAACGAAGCTACTTTGGCGGTATCTTTATCGTGTCCTGCTACTGCAAAACCATGGTCGGCCATGTTGAGCAGCAAACTGCGCCCCATAGTGCCCAAACCTATCATGCCGAAAGCATATTTAGATGTACTCATTTTACTCGAAATTTTCTTTTTTTAAACGCTCTAATATTTCTTTAGTTTCCTCAAAACTGGTATGATGAAACGCTCTGATACCCAGTTTTTGTGCTGCATTTACAAACATTATCCTATCATCGAAATAAACACATTGTTGTGGCGAAGCCATTGCAATACCCATAGCCAGTTTAAAAATAGAGGGATCGGGTTTGCGTATGTTTACCTCGCACGATGATACAAAAGCATCAAAACAATCGTGCAGTTTAAACTTTTCTACACGATAATCATTCAATTCTTTTCCTTCGTTGTTGATAGAAATGATGCGAAAGCCGCAATCCTTTTTCCACTCTTTTAGCCATTTTAAGGTATCGGGCAGTTCTTTGCTTTGACGATAAATAAACTCTTTAAAATCCTCCCGTGTAAAATCACGAGGGTGATTAAATACTACGGTATCTAAATATTCGTCGAGCGTGATACTACCTATTTCATATACATTAAATATGAAATTGTGGAGTGCATTTACTTCGTCATAATCTAATCCAAACAATTGGGATGCTTCTTTCCTCGATTCGTGCCCCCAACCATTGGTAAGCAACACGCCTCCAATATCAAAAAACAGAACCTTTAGAGCTGCACTTCTCACGCTTATTTGTTTTTTTGCTCTTCAATTGCTTGTAGCAATTTCTCGAATGGTTTGTTGAATTTTTCAATACCCTCATCTTCCAATGTTTGGGTAATTGCATCCATATCAATACCTGCTGCTTTTACTTTATTTAAAACTTCGGTAGCGGTATCTAAACCATCTTCTAATACATTGGCAGCTATGCCATGATTGCGAAATGCCTCGATAGTTTCTAAAGGAACAGTATCAACAGTATCAGCACCTATTAGTGCCTCCACATATTTGGTATCTTTAAATGCGGGGTTCTTGCTACTAGTACTTGCCCATAACAAACGTTGTGGTTGAGCCCCCTTTTCGGCAAGTTTTTTCCATCTATCGCTACTAAATACACGCTTATATATTTCGTATGCTTTTTTGGCTGATGCAATGGCTACTTCGCCTTTCAATTCGCCTAAACCTTTTGCATCCAACATTGGATCGACCATGACATCAATACGGCTCAAAAAGAAACTCGCTACCGATGAGATATGGTTGATGGCTTCGCCTTTTTTCGCACGCTCTTCTAAACCAGCAATGTATGCTTCGGTTACTTCTTCGTAGCGTTGCAAACCAAACAATAACGTAACATTGATATTGATACCCGCAGCTATTGATTGTTGTATGGCAGCCAATCCTGGTTTTGTGCCAGGTATTTTTATCATCACATTTTTTCTATCAACTTGCTTCCACAGTTTGGCGGCTTGCTCGGCTGTTTCTTTTTCTTTTAATGCTAAAAAAGGTGATACTTCTAAACTCACATAACCATCAACGGAATCCGACTCCTCGTATATATCTTTAAACAAAGCAGTTGCATTTTGAATATCAGTAACTGCCAAACCAAAAAACAATTCTTCGTTGCTGTTGGTTGTTTTTGCTAACGCTTTAATATCAGCATCATAATCGGAACTACTGGTAATGGCTTTTTCAAAAATAGCTGGGTTTGAAGTAACGCCTCTTACACCATCCTCGTCAATCAATTTCTTCAAATTGCCTGATTTCATGATTTCGCGATCAATAAAATCAAGCCATATACTTTGACCGAAACTGTGTATTTGTTTTACTTTATTAGTTGCCATGATTGTTGTTTTTATCTTTATTTAATTAACCTAATAACGCTTTTGCTTTTGCTACAACGTTATCAACCGTAAAGCCAAATAGTTTAAATAATTCTTCAGCAGGTGCCGATTCTCCAAAAGTATTCATGGCTAAAATATCGCCCTCATCCGTAGCATATTTATGCCAGCCTAGTGGCGAGCCCATCTCAACAGCCAAACGCTTCTTGATTACTTTTGGTAATACTTTCTCTTTATAAGCAGCATCTTGTTTTTCAAACAACTCCCACGATGGCATACTTACTACACGTGCTTGGATACCTTCTTGAGCCAATTTTGCTTGTGCTTCCATTACCAATGGCACTTCCGAACCAGTAGCAATCAATATCAAATCAGGTGTTTTTTCAGTATCCGAAAGTATATAAGCTCCTTTTTCTAATTGGGTTGCTTTTCCGTATTTATCTTGGTCGATAATAGGCAAACCTTGGCGGGTAAACACCAATACTACTGGTCCATCTTTATGCTCAATAGCTACACGCCATGCTTGTGCGGTTTCGTTGGCATCGGCAGGACGAATTACTGTAATATTCGGGATTGAACGCAAAGAGATTAATTGCTCTATTGGTTGATGCGTAGTACCATCCTCGCCCAAACCAATACTATCGTGCGTATAAACCAATATTGGGCGTATTTTCATAATGGCTGCCAAACGTATTGGCGGGCGCATATATTCAGAGAACATTAAGAAAGTAGCCCCATAAGGGATTACTCCTTTGGTTAATGCCATACCGTTTAATGCCGAACCCATTGCGTGTTCGCGGATACCGAAGTGGAAATTACGACCATCTCTTTGTTCGGCAGAAAATGAAGTATATTTCTTCAATGTAGTTTCGGTTGATGGCCCTAAATCCGCTGAACCACCTATCAACGTAGGTAAGCAATCAGCAATAGCATTTAATACTTTGCCCGATGCTTGGCGAGTAGCCATTTTGCCATCGGCAGGGCTAAATACAGGTAAATTAGCTTCCCAATTTTTTGGCAATTCGCCTTTTACTGCCAATTCGTACTCGGCGGCCAATTCTGGATATGCTGCTTTGTAGGCTGTAAACAATTCGTTCCATTTGCTTTCGGTTTCTTCACCTTTTGCACCCGCAGCACGGTAATAATTGGCTACCTCATCAGGCACTACAAATGATTGCTCTGGATCGAACCCGAAAAACTTTTTAACTAGTTTAATCTCATCAGCACCAAGCGGCGACCCATGTGCACCTGCCGTGTTCACTTTATTAGGGCTACCGTAAGCTATTTGGGTGCGCACTTTTATTAACGATGGCTTGCTGGTTTCACTTTTCGCATTTCTAACTGCATTTGCTATGGCATTTATATCGTTACCATCAGTTACCGTTTGCACGTGCCATCCACAAGCCTCAAAACGTTTGGTTACATCTTCGTTAAAGGTAATATCTGTATCGCCCTCAATAGAGATGTGGTTATCATCATATAAATAAATAATATTGCCCAGTTCTAAATGCCCAGCCAATGATGCGGCCTCAGCACTTACGCCTTCCATCAAATCGCCATCGCTACAAATAGCATATATTTTGTAGTTAAACAAATCGAAACCTGGCTTATTGTAACGTGCAGCCAAATGCTTTTGTGCAATAGCAAAGCCTACACCATGCGCAAAACCTTGTCCTAATGGCCCAGTAGTAACCTCTACACCTTCAACCAAACCATACTCGGGGTGTCCTGCTGTTTTGCTATGTAGTTGTCTGAAATTTTTGATATCATCCAACGATAAATCGTAACCCAATAGGTGTAAAAAACTATATTGAAACATTGAAGCATGCCCTGCTGATAATATAAATCTATCACGATTTGGCCAGTTTGCATTTTTGGGATTATAGTGCATAAACTGTGTCCATAATACGTGTCCCATAGGCGCAATACTCATAGGCGTGCCGGGATGCCCCGAATTTGCTTTTTGTACTGCATCTATTGATAATATCCTTACGGTATCAATACTTAATTGCTCAATGTTTTGTGTGGTCGAATCCATGTTTTTTAATAATGTGGAAATGTATTTATGCTAATATGATGGAATGGTATCTATTAATTTATTGTCAATTTAAATAACAAAGCAGTTTTATAATTTAAAACAGTAAGGACAACATACACAAGCAGTTTAGCTTTAAACAAAAATTGTGGTATGATGTTTTTACTTTTTTTCATAAAACGCTTTATTAGCGCACAATAGGCGCATATTTACCACCTTTGTAACTGGCAGCAAATTAACGGAAGAATAGTGTAATTTTATAGTATAACTATTTGTTTTTTATCGCTGTATCGTAATTTTTAAAATTACCTGTTTTTAAAACCAATTTAAGCTAGATTTCGCCCTGCATTTACAATACCATAAACTGTACGAATAACCAGCTTATTGTAAATATCGCGCATCTCTTCGTGCTCGTTACTATTTAAACATTGCAATGCGTAATGCTGAATAATAACCAATGGCAAAACAATGCGCTCGCGGATAGCTATCGACCGTCGCTCAACTGGATATTCTTCCATTAGCAAGCTAGTACCTGTTAGCTCCAATAGCATTATTTTGGTTAATTCGTATTCGTCTTTTAGCAGCTTCCAAAACTCGCCGAATTTTTTATCCTTTTCGAGATAGGCTGTTACTCTAAAATCAGATTTCGACATCGACATACTGCAGTTATCTAACATGGTTTTAAAGAAACCCGATGTTTGATACAAATGCTTCACCTCGTCCCATCTACCATTATCTTTCATTCTTTTTAGAGCCGAACCTACACCATAAAAACCTGGTATATTTTGCTTTAACTGGCTCCATGAGGTAACAAAGCTGATAGCGCGCAAATCTTCCAATTTTAACTGGGCATCCATATTGCGCTTTGTAGGGCGACTGCTGATATTGATTTTTGAGAGTAATTTAAGCGGGCTATATTTTTCTAAATAATCAACAAAAAGCGAGTGTTCTCTTAATGTCATAAACGATTGATAGCTCTCATCAGCCATTTCCGAAATCATTGATTTGGCTTTATCATTCAACAAATCATTTGGGTTTGGTTTTAGTGCTGATACTATCCCCGCATTTATCAACTGCTCCATATTAAAGCGAGCGGTTTCGACAGAGCCATACTGCGAACTTACGGTTTGCCCTTGTATGGTAAGGTGTATATGGTCGTTGGCTATTTCGCTACCCATTGAAGCATAAAAGCGATGGGTTTTGCCTCCTCCTCTTGCTGGTGGGCCTCCTCTACCATCAAAAAAGGCTAAATCAATACCGTATTTGCGTGCCATTGCTGTAAGCTCAACTTTGGCTTTATATATCGACCAATTCGCCATTAAATAGCCCCCATCTTTGGTACTATCCGAAAAGCCAAGCATAATAGTTTGCCTATTGCCACGTCTTTTTAAATGCTCCATGTAGAACGGATGCGTGTATAAACTTTCCATCACTTGTGCAGCATTGGTCAAATCGTTTACTGTTTCAAATAGGGGCATAAAATCTACCGTCAAGATTTCTTTTTTCCAACCACTCCACAAAAACAAATTTATTAGCTGCAAAATATCCGATGCACGCTGACAGTTGCTGATAATAAACCTTTGGCAGGCTTTTTCGCCATTTGCTGCCTGTATTTGTTGTACTAGTCTAATCGTATTTAAAGTATCTTTCGTCAACTCATCAGCATCCTCTGGGCAATAAAAATCGGCTTCGTTAAATGAAATTTTGCCTAGTTTTTCCTCTTCGGTTAAATTTTCGTACCCTTTACCCAATCCCGATTTTATTTCTGATTGTTGGGTGCAGTATTTAAACACGCTACGTAGTACTCGGCTATCTTGGCGAATATCTAAGGTGGCAAAATAACAGCCAAACAAGCGTATTTTTTGCATCAAGCCATCTACAATATTTACAAACAAGCCACCATGATCAGTAATTAATGTTTGTTTGATTGAATTAAGCAGCGATAGTAATTCGCTTTGCAAATCTTTGGGATGATGCTGTGTGTTAAATGCGTTTTGATATAATAACTTTTCGAGTCGTGATATAGTTTTCTCAATCCCTCTAAAAGTAATGCGACGCTTCAGCACCCTAAAATCGCGATAATAGCAACGGAAAACAACCTGACGCAATAGATGAGCAACTGAACTTGTGGTTTCGGTAGTTACATTAGGATTTCCATCCCTATCGCCACCCGGCCAAAAGCCCATCTCTAATATTTGATGATTATTGGCATAATTTATATCAAACTCTTCTTCTAATTTGGATTGAATAGCCGATACCGAATGATAAAATGTATTTTCGAGAAACCAAACCAAGCTAGCGGCTTCGTCAACTGGCGTGGGCGATGTTTTATTAAAAAACGGTGTTTTGCCTAGTTGTTGTAGTAATACATCAATATTATTGAGGTCGTTGGTTTTCAATGCCTCTGTCATATCGGTCATAATACCCAATACACTACCTGGGTAAAACTGTGTAGGATGTGCAGTAAGCACCAACCGAAGCGAAAATTGTTTTAAAGCATCGCTAATATCAGTTCGCGCTTTATCGCTTTGTGCTGCCAATTGTAGCAAACTTTGCAGCGAGCCACTATCATCAGTACGCCCTATTTTATTAAACGACGAATCTTCGATGGCATCAAACAGCACTACTTGCCTTTCGATATATTGTATAAAGCGAAATAAGCGATTGATTTGCTCTTGATGATCGATATCAGGCACATACTTTTTAAAGAATGATTGAATAGTTGCCGTAGGCGATAAGTTTTCAATAGTTTGCTTTTCGCAATGTGAACTAAAAAAGGGCAATAATATACCTGTATCCTTTACCTGATAAAACGGGAGCGTTTGAAACAAACTGTTATACAACTCAAAACGGGTTACAACTTCTTGATTAAAAGCTGTTTCTCTGTGGCTGAGTTTTAGCGATGAAGGCATACGATTTTTTTATTTTGTTAGCGTTTGTAAAATATCGCTGTGAATTTAATCAAATTCACGATAAAATACATAAAAATGTAAATTTTTGATAATTTTTATTCAATATCAATGCAATAATTAACAAAACAAGTCAAAAAGATTAAATTTTTGTAAATTTGCACCTCCACCTTCATTAAAAAACAATTAATGAATATTCAGCATAAAGAAATAAAGAGCTTTTTCTACACCCAATATTTTTCGGATGGGTTACGGATGACTTTGGCTATACTGCTGCCATCACTCATTCTAAACTATTTGGATATGTTTGATATGGGGCTTGCCCTATCGTTAGGCGCATTGTGCGTATCGGTAGTTGACACCCCAGGCCCAGTATTTCACAAACGCAATGCTATGGCAGTATGCGTTTTATGTATCTTTTTGGTTGCCATTACTACTGGTTTTGCAAGGTTAAACGTTTTTACTTTAGGTATCGAAATTACCATCTGCTCTTTCTTGTTTTCCATGTTCACGGTTTATGGCAACCGTACGGCATCAATAGGAACTGCTGCCTTATTGATGATTATTTTTATGATTGATAAAGACATTAAGCCCGAAGATGTGTTGACTTATGCCTTTACGGTAACTGCTGGCGGTATTTGGTATATGCTTTTTAGTTTGGCATTTTATATTGTACGCCCCTATCGAGCTGCGCAACAAGCTTTGGGCGAAAGTATGCTAGATGTGGTTAAGTTTTTGAGGATAAAGGCTGATTTCTATTTAGTTGATACAAATGTTGATGAGAATTACAGCAAATTGGTATCGCATCAAATACAATTGAGCGAGCATCAGGATGCAGTAAGAGAAATATTATTTAAAAGCAGGGTGATGGTGCGCGAATCAACTAATGCGAGCAGAGTATTGGTGCTTATTTTTATTGACTTGGTTGATTTGTACGAGCAAATATTGGCTACTCACTACGATTACAACCAAATAAGAGAGAAGTTTGGCAACACGGGCATATTAGCCGAGATAGCACGCGTACTGCAACAAATGGCACAAGAGCTTGAGAACATTGGCTATGCCATACAATCAAACAAACGATATGGCTATTTGCATGATTTTAATATCGAATTGGAGGAACTAAAAACAAAGATTGATAAAATATCTATCAACGAAACGGGTATTAGTAATTTGGTATTGAAAAAAATACTCATCAATCTACGCGATTTGAATGAGAATATTCGCCATATTTTTAGTTATTACAACTCAAAATCGTCTAAAACATTAATAGAAAGCTCGCACGATGTGGAGTATTCAAAATTTGTAACCCATCAGGATTATACCCCACAAATATTTTTTGATAACCTATCGTTTTCATCGGCGGCATTCAAACACTCGCTGAGGGTAGCATTGGTATGTTTAGTAGGTTTTATTACTGCCAAATCTATTTCGCTTGGGCATCATAGTTATTGGGTATTACTTACCATTATTGTAATTTTGAAGCCTGGTTTTAGTTTATCTAAACAACGAAATTATCAACGTCTTATAGGTACTATTTGCGGCGGGGTTGTAGGGGTTTTGATTTTGACTTTAATTCAAGATAAAACAGCACAATTTATATTCATGATTGTGTTTATGATAGGCACATACAGTTTTGCCCGATTAAACTATGTGGTAAGCGTTATTTTGATGACACCTTTTATACTTATCCTATTCAGGTTTTTGGGTGTAGGGCATATCAACCTTGCCGAAGAGCGCATTATTGATACGCTTATTGGCTCGTCTATCGCCCTAATAGCTAGTTATGTTATCTTCCCTACATGGGAATATGAATTGGTGAATGAGAACATCAGGGATGTATTGGAAGCCAATGTAACCTATTTGGTAAAAATAGCCGAAATGGTAACAGGCAAATCTGTTGATACCACCAGCTACAAATTGGCACGGAAAGAAATCTATGTAAAATCGGCCAACTTATCTGCCACGTTTGAGAGAATGACATCGGAACCTAAAAGTAAACAACGAAAGATAAAAGAGATACATAAGTTTGTGGTATTGAGCCATATCCTTTCATCATACCTTGCCAATTTGGCTTCGGGCATATCCGAAAAAAACTTACATAAAACTCAACCCGAAAACATAAAGTTACTGCGAAAGAGCATTACCATACTTAACGAGAACTGTAAAAAATTTGATGGAGAAACACGTGAGTTTATGACTGAGAAAGTGATTACTTTGGAAGAACGACCAGCACTTAGCGCCAACGAATTGCTACTAAAAGAGCAACTAGGCTTTATACATAAAATAAGTTGCGATATTGATAAAGTAGCCGATAGTATATTGCTTGGCTAATAATACTAGCTTTGCTTGTTAGTAAATACACAGCTACCTCTTTTTATTTTGTCGCCTCTTTGTAAAACAAATCAAACTTGCGTTTAGCTATTCTGTAATAGAGCCTAATAATGCGGCTTATTAATTGTACCTTTGTGGAAATTTTAAAACATTGATGAAGGTATTTATTGCAGGACTGCCCCTTGAAGTAGACGAGGCAGAATTATCCGCAGTTTTTGGAGATTTTGGGCCAGTAAAATCGCTCAGAATAATTAAAGACCGTGAGACAAAAGAGAGTAAGGGTTTTGGATTTGTAGAGATGGTGAACGAAAGCGAAGCCAAAGAAGCAATCAGATGTATGAATGGCGCAAGCTATTATGGTCGTAAAATCACGGTTAATGTAGCTGAGGACAAAGGTCCTGGCTTTAACGGTGGTGGCAAAGGTGGTTTCAGACGGAACTAAATTTTAATTCCTTATAATTTTTTATAGAAAAGTCTTAGCTAAGAAAGCTAAGACTTTTTTGCTATAAATGACCTCCTAATCGGTTTTTTTATACCAACTGCATCTTATTGCTAAACAAATCGGCTTCCCAAGCGTCAACAATATTAAACAGGCTCGTGTCGCGTTCCATTTTGTCAATCTCGGCCATACATCTGCTGGTAAACATATCGCAGCAGCAACGCAATGCAATATTTCCGCTTTCTAATTTAACCAATGGTCTTATATTATGTATCGGGCAAGTTTTTGCCTCAATTTCTGATTTTATTTTTAAGTAGTCCATACCACAAATTCGTTTACCTTATTATTATCAATAGCTATACCACTCATCGGCAATTACTTACCTTTTTATAAAGTGTTAATAAATACCTATCCAATCTTTATAGTTTATTTGCTTTTGTAGTCAAGCTTGGCATTTTCATACTTTAGTTGAAATATATATTTTATTGAATGTTAATTGCTTGTGTTGTAAAATTCACACACACCGTATAGTTAAATAGTCAATAGATACACTTCTGCCCCCATTCATTTATCCAAAAAAGGCAAAATGTTTTCTAAAATTTTCGGGACAAATTTATTAAGGAGATGATAATTAGCACAGCGTAGCACTACGGTAATTGATTGCGGTTTTTACGTAGTTTATTATTTCAACACAATTGAGCAAAAATGGCTTTCATGTGCTTTATTGATAGGTATGATTAAACTACGATTAATTTCATTTTAAGAAAATATAACCAATTGAATAAATACAAATAAATCGAAGCGTAAAAATACGTATCAAAATATTGATAAACACCCATTTAAATATAGTTAAAATACTATAAAAATACAGTCAAAACACTGCGTTATTATTGAATGAGTATTTACACTTTTGCTTAAAAATTAAACGGAGTAAGTCGAAAATCCGATCAAAGAGTAGGCAAAACAAATTTTATTTACTTATGGTACCAAGTACTGCATCAACAGTTGCTATTGACGTTTTAGTTGTAATTGACACAGAGTATGTCAAAAAAAACTATCCTAACCCTAGCAAAGATCCAAACAATCCAACAGGCATTAATCACAGTAGTCAGTACATGATATGTAGCGACCCTCGTGGTATAATATCAGGACAAGGAACTGCTGATTTGAATTTTAAAGCCAACCCTGGCGACTCTGTATGGTTCAGAGGGACATCTATTTATCAAAACTCAGATGATGCTGTAATAGTTTATGGCATTGTTTATTGGAGTGGTGATAAAGTATTTAACCAATTCACTCCTGTTTTGGTTAAAAGAAATAGAGCAGTAATGCCAAATGTTGATACAACAAATGGATTACCTGCAGTGCAAGCTCCTATTAGTTTTACTAGTTTAAATACTACTGTAAAACAATCGGGCACAGAAAACTTTTATGTTTACTTTGCGCTATACACATTAGCGGATGATGGGCAAAGTCAAAACCTATATGGTTATTATTACTGGGACCCTACCTGCACCGTGGGTGCATAATCAAAAGATGCACATCTAACTAAATCTACTAGTCTAAAAAAGGGAGCGGTAAATCGCTCCCTTTTTATAATTTTACGTATGCTAATTCGTCGTGCTACGTTAAATGATATTGATAAAATAATGCTACTTATTGCCGAAGTAGTACCTACAATGATTGCTTCGGGCAATTTGCAATGGGACAACACCTACCCTAATGCCGCTGTGTTTGAGAACGACATCGCTAAAGCGCAACTTTGGATAGCCGAGGTTGATAGCGATATTGCTGGCGTATCGGCTATTACTACCGACCAAGAAGCCGAATATGCCAATGTAGGCTGGGATATTACCGAAACCGCCATTGTAACGCACCGATTGGCGGTGAGTACACGTTACAGAGGATTAGGTATCGCCTCAAAGCTGTTACAACAAGCCGAATTGGAAGCTATTGCTCGTGGCATACCAACATTAAGAATTGACACCAATACAAACAATAAAGCCACGCAACAGCTTTTCCCTAAACTTGGCTACAAGTTTGCTGGCGAAATTGGCTTGGGTTTCAGACCTAATCTTCGGTTTTATTGCTACGAAAAACGATTGGATACAAATAACATTGTATAGGTTTGCCTATACTTTAGATAGAAAATGTAAAAGTCTGATGGATTGCAAAGTATATTTTCATGTAAAAATGACAGGGAACATCATGTTTTTACTAAATAATTCATAATTTAGTAAAACCTAACAATATTAAACTTCGTACTAAACACACTATTAATTAAATAAAAAATTCCTAATAATTTAAACTTATATAATATTTATAATTTAAATTAACACCTATGACCTTTAAGGTAATTTTATTTTTTTCAGAAATGTTGTATCCAATACTTGCTTTATTAAATAATTGTTCTGTATATTTAAAATTCAATCTGAACTATAGCAACAATAAAATGTACCAATACATTATCAATAACTTTTGTGTCGGAACGTGGTTTCAAACCTTGCTTTTCTATTCCATGTTATTTATTGGTTTGCATATTATTTTAGTGCAGTTAAATCTTTCTTTTATAAAAATGCGTATAGGCTTTCTACAACGCCGAGTGGTTGGTGTTGATGAAGAATAATTTTCGTCACTCTAAATCAAGCCCTTATTAAATTTTCGTACCCTGTTCAAACATTTTGAAAAGTTGAGTGTTATAACAAAATATATACTTTGGTTATCAAAATTATATCGACATGAAAAAACTAATAATTGCCCTAATTTTAACACTGCCTATTTTAGTAAAAGCGCAAACATCTGGCCCATTTAATTATAAAATTGAAGATAGGTATTTGTATTATAGAGATGTTGTAAAGGTAGATACCTCATTTACTATAAACGATTTGTATAAAGATGCTAAATTGTTCATTACCAAATTAGCACTTACCAATACCGACGTTACTTATGACAACGCTACAGAAGGTACAGTGATTGTAGATATTGAAGAACCTGCAACTTATAGCACCCAAACAGGTATAGGTAGCGACCCAATGACATTAAAATACACATTCAAAATTGAGATGAAGAAAGGGCGTTACAGATATACTATTGATAATATTTTCATCACTTTTATGGATAGCGACAATAAAAATATCGTGCATCCTTTATATGATGTAGATAAAGATAAAGGCGGAGGTTTATTAGGATTAGGACGTAGCAGGCGGGTGCTTAAAGCAATGGATGCTTTATTCTTGCGTAAGATAGAAATGCTATACAACACGATGAAAAAGCGTTCGGATGATTTTTAAGCTTGGCACACTACCAAGCTTTATCGCCTACTAGGGGTACAAATCTGAAGGTATCGAGCACGTGCTTTTCGTAATCGTTTTCTCCAGTTTTAAGAATAGTAACCATTTTTTGCGATTCTTCGTCGCCCACTGGTATTACTAATATGCCGCCTATGTTGAGTTGCTTTAGTAATTCGTCGGGAACAGTAGGCGCACCCGCAGTAACAATAATTTTATCGTAAGGAGCGTGTTGCTTTATCCCCTTAGAGCCATCTCCTAAAAAGAAATTGGGCTTATAACCCATATAAGGTAATACTTGGGTAGTACGTTCGTATAATTTCTCTTGCCTTTCGATAGTATAAACCTTAGCACCCAACTCTAGTAGAATGCAACATTGATAGCCCGAACCCGTACCTATTTCTAACACCTTATCGCCTTTTTTGATATGTAATAGTTGGCTCTGATAGGCTACGGTATAAGGTTGTGAGATAGTTTGCCCTTCGCCTATGGGGAAAGCAATATCTTTATAAGCCTGATTCCAAAAGGTTTCATCAAAAAAGAAATGGCGCGGCACTTTGCCAATAGCTTTTAGCACTTGCTTATCTTCAATACCCTTCTCTTTTAATATACCTACCAACTGCTTTCGAGCACCTTTCTCGCGGTAATTATCAACAAATTTATACGCCATCTTAGAAATCAAAATTACGCATGATTTACAGATTTTAATGAATTGTTAGGATTTTTAAATTCGCTAATAATCAATACTAATAGGGATCTACATCCAACTGAACAATACTCCCCTTGCTCAATTTGGTGGTTTGAAACTGGGTAATGACATCCTTAATGGCAGTTTTTACCCTATTGATAGATACACCGTCCTTTTCAAACTTTAGCATGATTGATTTGATATAATAATTGCGAATACGGGTTATCATTGGTATTTCGGGGCCTATTACCCTATCGCCAAAATGCTTGCGAAGCTCTGTTGCCAAATACTCGGCTTGGTTGTATAATATATCAGGATTTTTATGTTTAATATCTAAATTGATGATGCGATAAAACGGTGGATATTTAAAACTCTTACGTTCTTCCATTTCGGTAAAATAAAGGCTGTGATAGTCGTTTTCTATCACTTGTTTTATTACCCGATGATTGGGGTCGTAGGTTTGTATAATTACTTTACCCTGCTTACCGCGCCGTCCTGCCCTGCCGCTCACCTGTGCCAGCATCTGAAAACTGCGCTCGTTGGCTCTATAATCAGGATATTTGAGCAAGCTATCCGCATTAATAACCCCGATAAGTGTAATATCCGAAAAATCTAAACCCTTAGCTACCATTTGCGTGCCTACCAAAATATCAATCTTCTTTTCTTCGAGGTCGTTTAAGATATTTTGCAGCGAGTTTCTAGAACGGGTGGTATCCAAATCCATACGTGCTATGCGTGCATGAGGCAATAGTACACTCAATTCATCTTCAATTTTTTCGGTACCGAAACCTTTATATTCGAGATGGGTAGAACCACATGCCGAGCAAATAGATGGCGAATCTTCTTTATAACCACAGTAATGGCAATGCAATTTACCACTGCTTTTGTGATAGGTTAAGCTCACATCGCAATTGATACATTTGGGCGTATGAGCGCAAACTTTACAAATCAACAATGGCGCATACCCTCTACGGTTTTGAAACAATATTACCTGCTCTTTGTTGGCGAGTGCTTTTTCCAAATCGTTCATCAGCACACTGGTAAAGTGCGACTGCATGGTTTTCTTTTTGGTTTCGTCGGTTATGCTTACCACTTCGGTTTTGGGCAATTCGACACCGCCAAAACGCTCGGTGAGTTCTATCAGTCCATATTTTTGCGAGCGTGCATTATAATAACTCTCGAAAGATGGTGTAGCCGAACCTAAAAGCACTTTAGCTTGATACCTATTGGCCAAATAAATAGCCGCATCGCGGGCATTGTAGCGTGGTGCAGGGTCGAATTGCTTGTACGAAGTTTCGTGCTCTTCGTCAACAATTATCAACCCTAAATCATAAAACGGCAAAAAGACTGATGAACGTGCACCTAAAATTACTTTATACTCATTGCTAAGCACTTTTTGCCAAACCTCCACCCTTTCGTTATCATTAAATCGGGAATGATACACGCCTATGCTATTACCAAAATATTGGCGCAAACGTTCAATAATATGCGTAGTGAGGGCTATTTCGGGCAAAAGATAAAGCGCCTGTTTGCCCGAGCTGATGATATCCTCTATCAAACGAATATAAAGCTGCGTTTTGCCTGATGAGGTAACGCCATGCAGCAGCACCACATCTTTTTGCTCAAACTGTTCTTTAATCTCGAGCAAAGCATCTTGCTGATGGGTACTTAATTGAAAATCGGCACTCAACTCCTCATCCTCAAAATATAAACGACTTACTGTTTTTTCTTCGGCAATAAATACCTCTTTCTCGATAAGCGATTTGATACTGCTATCTCCTGCCCCGCTATCGTCTATCAATTCGGTTTTTGATATGCTTTTTTGATGACGTGCTAATTTAATATATGCCAACAAAGCATCAGCCTGTTTGGGTGCGCGCTTCTCTAATATGGGGAATAATGCCTTTAAATTATCTTGATTATTGTATATAGGATTTAGCTTGATAAATATCCGCTTTCGGGGCTTGTAGCGTTGATTTACATCTTCAGAAATGTGAATAATGTTTTTCTCGAACATCAACTTCAAAATAGGCATTACCGTTTTTTGCCCAAGTAGTTTTACAATATCGCCAACAGTTAGTTCGGGTTGTATTTCTAATGCCTCTACTATTAAATATTCTTTATCGTGTAACGAAGTTTTATCTATCTCATAATCCTTATTCAACGCAACTTTGGTTTCGCTGGCAAGTTTTAAGGCCGATGGTAGCGCGGCGTTCATTACCTCGCCTACATTACACATATAATAATCTGCCAGCCATTGCCAAAACTGCAATTGTTGCTCGGTAACCACAGGGCTGTTATCAAGCACTTCCATCAAATATTTGGCTTCGTACTTATCAGGTGCTTGATTACTGATTGATAAAACAATAGCCGTATATAGCTTACTTTTACCAAACTGCACCACTACCCTTTTACCAATTTCGACATCTCGATTTAATTGAAACGGCACACGATAGGTATAGTTTTTTGTAATAGCTAAAGGCAAAATCACCTCCACAAAAAGCGTTTCCCTATCGGTATGTTCTACATCAGCAAATTCGAGCATCTGATTATTTATTTCTGAAAGCAGCTAAAGCCAGTGTAACCCAACCTGCAATAAACATTAAGCCCCCAATGGGTGTAACAGGCCCCATTATCGCCAACCAACCCCATCGCAACAAATCGGCACAAGCTAATAGATACAACGAACCCGAAAATAAAATAATGCCCAATGTGAATAGGTAATATGAAGCCGCTATAAAGCTATTTCGGAAGCGACCAAAGGTAGATAAAAACAATATCGCAAAAACATGATAAAACTGATATTGCACACCTGTATGCCAAATTTCGAGTTGATGAGCTGTAAGGTGTGGTTTTAATCCATGAGCTGCAAATGCTCCGGCAATTACACCTAACATACCTAACACAGCAGCGGTAATAATAATTTGTCTGTTCATTTGGGATTTAAAATGCTAAGTTACCAATTGAAAGTATTACTTTACGACAGCCCTGTAAAAATCTACCTTTGTATGGCAAGTATATGAAGCGACTTATTATTATTACCATACTATTGCTTACGGCTACCGCAATGGTAACGGTTATTTATTTCAAAAATTTAAACAACACCACACAACATACTAGCTTGGTATTGCGCACTATACCCAATAATGCTGCATTGATATTTGAATTTAATAACGAAAAAGAGTTTTATGATATTTATAATGACAATAAGCTTTTCGTAAACCTATTAGGCGAAGAAAAAATAGCAGAACTTGCCGCATTAAAAAATACATTGCTCCAAAACTCACTGATTGAACCATTCTTAAAGCAACAAAGTATATTCGTATCACTACATCCACAAAAAAACGATGCTATTGATTTTATACTAACCACATCGGTTGCAAAAGATTTCAACGCAGAAATAGTTAATCAACTAGCAAAGCAAACAAACAATAGCTTGGTTATTACAAGCATTGATATAGGCGGAAAACAAGGTTATACCATTTACATAAAGGAGATAAAAAAAAGATTTTATTTAATAACAAAGGATAAATACACACTTGCGGGGAGTTTCTCGAAAGAGCTGATAAGTGCCTACGCTAAATATGATTATAGAAAAGAGAAACAAGCTTTTGTGTTGCTATCAGAACGGCAGAGTACAAACTCGTTAGCTAATCTATATGTCAATTATGTGGCATTATCACCATTGTTTGAGCAGTTATTTATCAATAAAAACATTGATATTTTTAAAAGCTTTAGACAATCTCCAGCTTTTGCGGCATTGAGTATCA
Organism: uncultured Mucilaginibacter sp.; assembly: GCA_963422535.1. Classification (GTDB taxonomy): domain Bacteria; phylum Bacteroidota; class Bacteroidia; order Sphingobacteriales; family Sphingobacteriaceae; genus Mucilaginibacter. Next base: position 2,578,939 of record OY730227.1, on the reverse strand, counting down.
ATTATAAAAGGGATGCGTTCATGTTCAGTGGCTTAACCGCTATAAAAAATGAGCATAGTAATGGATATTGGGATTTGCTTATCAATCAACAACCGGTAGTTAATCGTTTAAAAGCAATCTTCCCTTCAACAACGGCCTATTGCACTAGTTTTGCGATATCAAACCCAGTAAAATTTGAAGATGCTTTATCTGCACAACAAGCTAAAAGCAAGTTAAAAATTGAGCAAGCCATATTAAAGAAAATTAAAACCGAGACAAGTATTGATATAAAAAAGGAATTTAAAGCACTGCTTGGCACTGAATTTGCTATTATAACTACACGCTATCGTGAAAAAATAGGTATAGTGCAATTAAAAAATGGTTCAAAGATGCGAGCCATATTAAGTAGCATTAGCAAAACGAATAGTGATGATAGTGGCTTATTGAATTACGAAATGCTCCCGCAAATACTATTGGGAGATGCTTTTAATATTTTAAAACGCCCTTATTATAAAGTGATTGACAATTACTTATTATTCTGTAATAGTCTATCCGAGTTGATGAGTTATAATGATAGTTACATCAACAGGAAATTTTTAAATAAAACAGAGGGATATAATCAATTTGATGGGTTATTGACTGGGCAAAGCAATATGTCGTTCTTTATTCAATTTAGAAATGCAGAGTCGTTATTTAAACTTGATTTAAAACCTGAGAATTATGACAGATACACAAGTTCAGCAATTGGATGGCGCAATTTTTATGGTGCAGCGTGGCAATTTACTACATCAGATAAAAGTTATTACACCAACTTTTGCATGGGATTAAAAACCGATACTACTACATTAAAAGATACTTTTTAAAAAAATACGTCCTTTATGCACAACCAAAAGCCAAAAATTTCGTTAAAACTGAAGGTTAATTAATTTTTAATTTATAACATAAAATTGGTTTTTGAAATTTATTTTTACTAATTACAAAATACCCTTACCCGATACAATGAAGAAGATTTTACTTATTTTTTGTTTACTAATTATCGGGATAAAAGGCTATTCACAACAGTTTTCGCAGTACAATACTGGTACTTTATACGATTCGTTTGAGAACCCCTCGCAACGTTCCTTTATACCCGACTCAAGCAGGATGTACGCTTTTAACTTTTTTATACCCAACATAAGCAGCAATTTTCTATTAACAGGAGATGCACAATCAACTTTAATAAGGCGTGCTTTTAATGGCACATATAACAACAACTCCTTAATTATTGGTGGTGGTAAGTATAATTATGTAAACCTAAATGCTGATGCTTATTCATTAATGTTTAAAATATTTACCAATATCAAAGGCTATCAAGAAGTGGGTTTTTTTACCGAAACCCGATTAGAAGGTAAAGGTGCTTTTACTGATGAATCGGCTGCGCTATTAGCAGGGGTAAGTTCGTTTCCAAGCAATACATACGATAATGTTTTAAACAATCATTACTACTATCAACTATATGATGCAATAGGTGCATCGTACCGAGAGCAGATAAACAAACAGCTTGCTATTGGGTTTAAATTTAGTGCATTGATGGGAATTGGTTACAATAAATTGACGATAGATGAATCGCACCTCAATATTAATAAAGTAAGTAATTCAGCCACTATTTCGCTAAGAGGGCGATATTTTAACAGTCAAGAACCAGGGGGCTTTAATTCTAGTAGTTTATTACCCACGCTACGTAGCCCAGGTGCTCAAATCAGTATGGGTATGGCATATAAAACTGATGATCATATCACCTTCCAAGGCAATATTAAAGACCTTGGTTTTATACATTGGTATAGTAGTTCAACTTCTAGTAGTTTTAATAATACTGTTAGTACAACCAATCTACAACCTAAAGTAGCAGGAGATAGTTTAGCAAACGTTATACGTAAAATAACCAACACCTCGGCAAAAATAGGCTCATTTACTACCTATACTAATGCAAGGCTTGAAGTAAGTGCTACTAAATCGTATTATTTAGATGGCGATAATCACATTAAGTATTCGCCTACATTGGTAGTATCAAAAGAGCTATTTTATAATGGCTTAGCAGGTGCTTTTGTGAATCACTTTCAATATCAAAACTACCATATAAGTGTAACTAGTTCGTATGATAATTTCAACCTGTTTAACGTTGGGTTGCAGTTTATGATAAAATCACCCAATGTGGAGTTTTTTATCGGCAGCGAGCGTATTACTCAAACAGCTGGATTTGCTCGTGCTATCCATAGCCCAACTACCTATTCGAACACATCATACGCTGGTGGAAATTTTTTCTTAGGTTTTGCTTTAAAATTCGGACAAGTGGTTGAGCATCCTTTAAATGCAAGTACCATACCTAATGGCGACAAGGGATTTTTCGGCAGATTGTGGAACAGGTTTTTCAAAACCTATCAATAAAATCAACTTGACTTTTTTCCTGCTATAAAATCTTTCAGATAAAAAGGCTCAAAATAGGCTGTATCTTCAAAATCTTTCGCCACATATTTTTCCGTGGCTTTTTTTGTCAAATAGCGTGCCGAGTTATTGAAATCGCTAATGATGGTCACGCTGGAGTTCGCGCTTAATGCCTCGCTGCATTTAGCTGCACCATCGCCAAAGAAAACTATCTTGTTATCTTGTAATAGTTCGCTAAAACTATTTTCATCAATTATTTCAGCCGATGTTGGCATCACCCTATCGCCATTAGAAGCAAAAACCGCCGTAAAAACTTCCATACGGCGTGCATCTATCATAGGGCAAAACAAGGTATCATCACCTCTCATATCTTCACTCAGCATTCCATCGGTCATTGCTTCTAACGTTTCGACAGCAATAAGAGGAATATCTAAAGCATAGCACAAACCTTTTGCTACCGATACTCCTATCCGCAAACCTGTATAAGAGCCAGGGCCACAGCTTACAGCCACGGCACTCAACTCTGCAAATTGCTTATTAGTACTTTTTAACACTTCATCAATAAACAAAGTAATCGCTTCGGCGTGTATGTTTCGTTGTAATACTTCTTTATAAGCTACAAGGTTTCCATTTTCTGAAAGTGCTACTGAGCATACAGTTGTTGCGGTTTCTATTTGTAAAATTAAGCTCATACTATTTATGGTACTGGGTCGTGCCCATGCCCTCCCCACGGGTTGCAACTGGCAATACGCTTCAAAGTTAACCATCCGCCTTTAAAAGCACCGTGTTTTTTTATGGCTTCTACGCCATATTGCGAACAAGTGGGGGTATAACGGCACGATGCGCCACTAAGAGGCGAGATAAAATATTGATATATTTTTATGAGGAGAATAAAAAAACTCCCAACTATAGTTCTCAATATATCGCCCAATAGTTTCATTTGGCAATTTGTTCAGCAAGTTGGGTAAAAAACTTTAAGGCTTTCTTTTCTATAAAGTCGAAAGCTGTTATCTCTTTGCCAATATAGCCTATCGAAAGCACAATTTTTTTATCTACTTCGCTTAAAGTGGTATATAAATATTGTTTTTTATGCAATCGGTACGCTTCTCGCATACGGCGTTTGATGAGATTACGATCGACAGCGTTCTTAAATTTTCTTTTTGATACAGAAAAAACTACCTGCACTGGGACAGGCTGGGCGTTGGTTACTAACAACCACGAAACTTTGAATGGATAGCATAAAAAAGAAGAACCTTCATGATAAAGCTGTTCAATCAGCTTTTTATTACATAAACGTTCTTCTTTTGTAAAAGTGTGTATTTTGCTCATGCCTGAACCGCAATTTGAAAAAATACTCGGCCAGCATCCTTTATACAAAGGATTTTAAGCAATAATGCTTTTATGCTTTGTGGCTGCGCTCGTCAGAAACAGATAATCTTTTTCTGCCTTTAGCTCTTCTTGCTGCTAATATTCTTCTGCCATTAGCAGTTGACATGCGTTCACGGAAACCGTGCTTATTTCTTCTTTTTCTTTGAGAAGGCTGAAACGTTCTTTTCATTGTTATTTTATTCTATTCATCGTTTTTTAAAACGAGAGCGCAAATATAGTGTATTTTTAAAACTTTTCAAATACAATATTAATTTAACTAAAACAAACTTACTGATGCCTCTAAAAGCTCATCCATCCACTGTTTGTAAAATGCAAATTTACTTCCCTTTCGCAAGCAAATCTCTTATTTCTGTCAACAAAATTTCCTCTTTTGTAGACTCAGGTGCAGCGGCTGGTGCTTCTTCTGCTGGCTTTTTCATCGCATTTATTGCTTTTACAACCATAAAAATACAAAAAGCTACAATCAAAAACTCGATTACGGTATTGATAAAATTACCATAGTTGATAGCTATATCAGCTATTTTTTTGCTTGGGTCGCCTTGTTTTATCAATACTTTCAGGTTTTTAAAATCGATACCGCCTGTTAAGTAGCCAATAGGTGGCATAATAACATCGTTTACCAGCGATGCTACAATTTTACCAAAAGCAGCTCCAATAATTACACCCACGGCAAGATCGACCACATTGCCGCGCATAGCAAATTCTTTAAATTCTTTTACAATCGCCATAACATTAATTTTGAAGGTTTTATTCTATAAATATATTAAAATAATTAACAAGCAATTTACAAAATGGTTTTTCTTACCAACAAATATTTGCGACTTACGTTTAAGTGATTGCAGCAAATAGCATGAAGTTAATTTTTTAAGTTTATGTTAAATGCTGTATTTTTGAGGTATCTAATATTATGCTTAAACAAAATCTTCAACAAAAACTTCTACAGAAACTTTCGCCGCAACAAATACAGTTCATCAAATTGTTGCAAGTGCCTACGGTATCGCTTGATACACGTATAAAGGAGGAATTGGAGGATAATCCTGCGCTTGAAGATTTGAGTTTAACCAATAATAATGAGCCCGAAGAGCTATACCCCGACCGTGACCCTGAAGATGACAGTTACAATGATAATGACGATATGGGAGCGGCTGATGAGTTTAACATTGATGATTATCTACAAGAGGATAACGTGAATGATTATGGCTCAAGGTATGATCAAAACGGCGATGACGACGACGATCGAAAAGAAATACCGATAGCTGTACAAAGCTCGTTTTTTGAAAACCTACAAGCGCAGCTCGATTTGCTGCCGCTATCGGATAAAGATTTCAGAATTGGGCAGCAAATTATAGGCAGTTTGGATGATGATGGTTACTTGCGTCGGTCTATTACCTCATTGAGTGATGATTTGGCATTCTCACAAAATGTAATGGCTGATGAAGATGAGGTGGAAGAGATACTGAAAGTAATACAATCATTTGACCCTGCTGGTGTGGGGGCGCGAAGCCTACAAGAATGTTTACTGATACAATTACGCAAAAAAGAATCAAATGACCCTATCGTCATAAAAGCTATACGAGTGGTTGAGCATTATTTAGATGAGTTTACTCGGAAGCATTATGATAAGCTCGAGAAATCGCTCAATATGACTTCGCAAGAGTTAAAAGGAGTTATCAACGAGATTTTGAAGCTGAACCCTAAGCCTGGCGATTCGAGCGAATCAAACAGCAAACAAATGCAGGTGATACCCGATTTTCATATTTCAAACAATGATGGGGTATTGATATTGACTTTAAATTCAAAAAATGCACCCGAACTGCGTGTAAGTCGCTCGTATCAAGAAATGTTTGAACATTATGATAAAGCTTCGCATAGAGATAAAAAATTAAAAGAGGCAGTTCAGTTTGTAAAGCAAAAGCTCGACTCGGCTAAATGGTTTATTGATGCTATAAAACAACGCCAGCAAACATTGCTAAAAACCATGAATGCCATAATGCAATATCAATATGAGTTTTTTCTTACTGGAAATGATAAGAATTTAAAACCTATGATATTGAAAGATATTGCTGATAGAATAGGCATGGATATTTCGACGGTATCGCGAGTGGCAAATTCAAAGTATGTACAAACAGAGCATGGAACTTATTTGCTAAAATCATTTTTCTCGGAAGCTATACAAACCGAAAACGGCGAAGAGGTATCAAACAAAGAAGTTAAAAAGATATTAGAAGAGCATATTGGTGCCGAAGATAAACGCCATCCGCTAGCTGATGAAAAACTAACCGAAATACTAAAAGAAAGCGGCTACAATATTGCACGCCGAACAGTAGCTAAATACCGAGAACAGATGAATATCCCCGTTGCTCGGTTAAGAAAAGAGCTGTAACCGTTAGTATTGCGCTATTCTAAAAAAACTTACTTGGGTTGGTACTAAGTTTAAAAACGAATCGATATTATCCTGATAATGGGTTTGATCGAGGCGATAATAAAACGCTCCTTTTTTTGATGATAGCCTATCCTTCTCTGGTAGTTTCACTAATAAGCCTGTTGATAAAAGTTTGCGGCTAAAATTACGATCATCAAATTCGGTTTGATAAACCTCTTCGTACAGTGCTTGAAGTTGCGGAATGGTAAACCTTTCGGGTAATAGTTGAAATAATATAGGATGCATTGCTGCCTTATAACGCAACTGACGCAGGGCTAACCGCACCATCTCTGTATGGTCAAAAATCAAATCGGGCATTTCGTTTAATAAAAACCACTCGGCATGATACTCATCATTGATTTGCTTTTCGTATTGATGTATATCAATCAAGGCATAATAAGCTACTGACAGAACTCGCTCAACAGGGTCACGGTCGGGCTTCCCAAAAACGTGAAACTGATCCATATACACATTACTTAAACCCGTACGCTGTTCTAACACTCGGATAGCAGCATCATCAGGCGATTCGGTTGGTTGTATAAATCCACCCATCAAACTCCACTTATTTATCTCTGGTTCAATGGCACGTTGAACTAATAATAGTTTTATATTAGAACCATCAAAACCAAAAATAATACAATCTGTTGCTATTAATATTCTTTTTTGGTTGTTATACTTTTGCATATAATAGTTGCATTATGTACAAGTGTAAAAATAAATAGGGAGTATTTAAAAAAAATCTGTTTAAATGTAGCATTTGTATGTTTAGTTGCGTAATCATCAGTATAATACATCTTTAAAATATTTATTATGAAAACTTATACAAATACGTCAAAAAGATGGGCAGTAATACTTAGCTCGGTATGCTTGCTCGCTTTATCGCTCACATCTTGCTTGAAAAACAATAATCAGGATTATGTTCCACCGGCGGTTGCCTATGTCGCGTTTTTTCAAGCGTCACCCAATCAGCCAACGCTTGATTTTTACTTAGACAACAATAAGGTAAATACTAGCCCTATTGCTTATGGAAATTCGTTCTCCTATTTTAATGCTTATGCAGGTGCAAGGGTAGCCAATTTTTATGCACAAGGCTCTACTACGCCAAAGCTTGCCACTGGTAATATCAACTTGGTTCAAGGTGTTCCGTACTCGCTTTATTTAGTAAATACACCAGCACACGCCGAAACGCTATTACTTACCGATTCTATTAGTGCACCTGCTGCTGGTAAAGCTAGTATCCGTTTTGTTAATGTTAGCCCCGATGCCCCTACTGTTGATTTAGTAGTGCATGGTGGTGCTACCTTGGCATCAAACAAAATATTTAAAGGCCACTCTTCTTTTACACCTTTAGATGGACAAGGAAAATACACTTTTGATATTGTTCAGCATGGCACTACCACGGTATTAACCACGCTACAAAATGTTACCATTAGTGCAGGCTATGTATATACCATATCGCTTAATGGACTTGCGGCATCTACCAATGCCTCCGACAAACCAAGCGCGAGTATTTTTACCAATGCCACCTACAGCAATTAATACTCCATCATAAAACTATGAGGGTTGCACTGTGTTATTCGTGCAACCCTTTTTTATTTTATAACCAATCACTTACCAAATGGTGGCTCGCCATTTAACTGATGATACAATGGCAAATCTGTACGAGGGGTTTTAGCTTGATGGAAATTGGTACAGTAATATACCTGCAAATGCAACTCATCAATCCCATTGCGAACGATAGCTACATCAGGCAGTTGTTTCACGCTATCAAAAAATGGCTTCACATCCTTATCTACATTGGCTTGATGCTCCTGCCCTATGATAACGGCATCGCTACCTAACAATGTTTTAGGGTCAACTAAGAAGGCTAAATTACGAGGGTCGTCGCTAAAGCAAATAATCTCTTTTTTACCTTTCAAAGCCCAATCTACCTTACCCGCAAGCAACCAACGTGTGCTACCTGCAAAAACTTTTTTATTCTGCAACCAGCCTTCTTTTTGAAAGCGAGTCATGATATCTTCATAATCAATACCTTGTATGGTAGGGTCAACAGTATCGCCATGAAACTTATTTACTACCCATTTGGGACCGTATGATTGCCAAAAACCTGTAACCATGTGTAAACTAAGTACACCGATAGTGATTACCGTAAAACAAGCAGAAAAAATAAGCCAGCGACGTGTGCCGTTACTAGTCAATGTCCCATTACTCAGTTTATTATCAATAGCATAACCCAAAGGGATAAAAAGCATCATATAGCCTGGAGCTTGCCAATGGAAGTGGTATTGCAGGTTTGCCCATAGTGTAACAATGGTAAAAAAAACAATGGGTAATATGGATAGCCAAAAGAAAAAGCTATATGCTTTTGAAATAGTACGAAGTTTGAACGATTTATAAAGTTGGATAATAATGGGCATCCATATCCAAGGCAATATAACTAACGATTGTCCTAATATGCTACGACCAAACCAATCGAAATGCAGCTCGAACTTGCTGCCTGCGCCTGCCCTTGAGCCTTGAAAAACAAAGGAAGCCCAATTGTTATTATAATTCCACCATAATACTGGCGATGCAATAATAAAGGTAATTAGCACTGCCAAATAAGGCCCTGGATGCCAAAGCCAATGCCTTTGGTTTTTGTTAGTCCCTACAAACATAAACACCCCTGCAAAGATGAATAGCACATGGTATTTGCTTAAAGTAGCCAGACCTAACGAGATACCAATAAGCAACCATAAAAGCCATGTGCGTTTACTATTGCGTATGCTTTTCAAATCCTCACCATCTCTATCAAACATCAATTGCACTAAGAAATAGATACTTGCCAACCAAAAAAACATTAAAGGAGCATCGGGCTGAAACCAGCAAGCTATAGCTACGGTAAATACTGCGCTTAAATTCATCATCACAACAGCCCAAAAACCTGCTTTTGCAGTAAAGAGTTTGCGTGTAATAAGAAACATGAGCCAACTTGTACCTGCAAACAATACTACGGCTGGTAATCGTAGTCCCAAATTGGTTAAACCTAATAGTTTGATAGTAAAACCGCTTAACCAAAAGAATAGTGGTGGTTGGTCGAAATAGCTTAATTCGAGGTGTATTGCACCACGAAAATAATAAGCCTCGCCTATACCAAGCCCTGTATAGGCAGCTATAAATAAGCGTATGATAAATGTAATCAGTATTAAAGCAATGGTATATTGCCTTGCATTAGCTTCGGTCAGTTTTTTCATTTTTACTATCAGGTAGTTTTCCCGATTTGCAAAGTGAACAATTCTTTAAAAGAATTACGAATTATTTATTCACTTTTTTAAAATGAATAGCCAATATTCTCAAACCATGATTAGCCCGTTAAACAGAACCTTAGTTATTTTTATACAAATGGCTAATGGTAAGCAGTTTGATATAATTCAAATCGAAGAGTTGTTTGCCTACATTTTTGTTGCTGTAATCCCAATTACGTATGCTGGTAAAAAACTCGGCATCGGGTTGCAATTCAAAACTCATTGCTTCTTGTGCACTCATCACACCGCCACATTCTTGCAATTTAGCTTTATCGATATCAGAAAGTTGGTTGTAATAAGAAGGGTATTTATAGGCTAAATAGCGTTGGGTAGCCATTTGATTTTCGACCAAACTGGCCAATCTTTCCGAAAACCCTCTCTCTCGCAAAAAATCAGCTCCAACACGTTCGTAATTCAAATTATCATTAAGCTTAAAATTCCTATTGCAGGTGCACAATCTGCCAATATCATGAAAAAATGCGGCTAATAATACCTCATCCTCAAAACCGTCATCACCTGCCAATACTGCTGTTTGCCAAATATTAAATTGCAAACGACTAATAGGTTCGGTTAAAAAATGAGTGTTCGAATCGCTTTCATACAACGAAAAAACCTCATTAACAATAGTTTCTGGTTTAAATACTGCTGTGCTCATGATTGACTTGTTTTATACAAATCAACTCATTATGTGTTAGCCTATTATTAAGTAAATGTGATGTATTCTGCATGTTGATAAGTATTTGTTAACTATTCAAACACTTAACATCTTCTTAATGTTTGCTTAATGTTTATTGTGCACCTTTGAATATTTATTTAAACAAACATGAAAATACTTTACGCTATACAAGGAACAGGAAACGGGCACTTAAGTCGCTCAATGGATATTGTACCATTGTTACAACAAATGGCTGAAGTGGATGTTTTGGTAAGTGGAAATCAAGGCGATTTGAAGTTACCTTTCCCAGTAAAGTACAAACTAAATGGTTTTGGTTTCATCTTCGGAAAATCGGGCGGGGTTGATATTTGGAAATCATTATACAAATCAAAACTTCGTAATTTTTTTAAAGAAATTCAGAAACTACCTATTGAAGAGTATGATTTGGTGATTAATGATTTTGAGCCTGTATCGGCTTGGGCTTGTTATTTAAAAAATAAACCTTGCATTGGTTTAAGTCATCAAGCGGCAGTACTTTCAGAAAATGCACCGAAACCCGAAGACACTGATATGGTGGGTAAGCTTGTACTTAAAAACTATGCCCCTGTAACTGCGCAATACGGCTTCCACTTTAAAGCGTTTGACGATAATACTTTTACTCCAGTAATACGCCAACAAGTTCGCGAGCAGAAACCTACATTTAAAGGGCATTATACCGTTTATTTGCCTGCTTATGATGATAAGAGATTAATTAAACGCCTTACCGAATTTAAAGATGTAGAATGGGATGTGTTTTCTAAACACAACAAAAAGATAAGCAAGCATAAAAACGTATCAATACAACCTATTGATAACGAAAAATTTATAAAAAGCATGGCGCAATCGGCAGGGGTACTTTGTGGTGCTGGATTTGAAACCCCTGCGGAAGCATTATACTTAAAGAAAAAACTATTGGTTATACCGATGAAAAGCCAGTATGAGCAGCACTTGAATGCTGCTGCGTTAAAATCAATGGGGGTAACGGTAATAAAAAGTTTGAAACCCAAACACAACGAAACGATATTGAACTGGATAGAAAATGGCAAAGTGATTAGTGTAAATTATCCCGACAACACGAAGAAAATATTAGAGAAAATATTAGAGTTGCATAGCAGCCCCGCATTAGTAAGCGTTAGCATAGCAGAAGCTTAATTTTTTGTACATTTGGGAACAATAAACCCAATACCATGGCACAAAAAGCAATAACTGTAAATATTAATGTTTACGAACAAAGCGTAACCAACCGTCACTCGGCATACGAGATAAAAGATGTAAACAAATATTTGGATGAGGGATGGACGATTAAACAATGTATTCACAGTGACACCTCAGCACCAAACTGGACTAATATTACTTTTATACTAGAGAAGTTGTAAATTATCACAATAATTCGCAACCGCTCCGAACAAATAAAATTTGGTTAACATTGATTATTTTTAAAAAAAATAAAATTTTCTATTGATAAATTTATTTTTAACCGTATATTTACAGCACGAACAAAAACAATGAAGATGAACAATGCATATTTTTATGGTTACTACTTTTACTTTACCAGTAAGAGCCGGGACTAATATGCACTAACAAACATATAAGATAAACTGAAAAGTCCCGGCACAAAAAGCCAGGACTTTTTTGCTTTAATATAGTTTTATGAACAGTAACAAAAAAAGAGTCGCAATTCAAGGTATAAAGGCTTCGTTTCACGAAGAAGCTGCGTTTTTGCATTTTGGTGAGGATATTCAAACCATTGAATGCAACTCGTTTAAGCAAACATTTGAGGCATTGCAAAACGGCGAGGCTGATTATGTAGTGATGGCTATTGAAAACAGCATTGCTGGCAGCATATTGCCCAACTACTCGCTGATGTTGAGTTACAACTTCCCAGTAGTAGGCGAAGTATATTTGCCAATTCAATTACACCTTATGGCTTTGCCTGGTGTTAGGTTTGATGATATAAAGTACGTTACCTCCCATCCCATTGCTATTAGGCAATGTGTTGATTTTTTTGATGAATACCCCCATCTAAAAATAATTGAAAGCAACGATACGGCAGCTTGTGCAAAACGCATCAGAGATGAGCAGTTGACCGATACCGTAGCCATTGCCAATACTTTGGCTGCTCGCTTGTATGATTTGGATGTGCTTGAACGCAGGATAGAATCGAACAAAAAGAATTTTACTCGTTTTTTAATTCTTACCCATCACGAAAACGTAGAGAAAAAAGAGAATAATAAAGCCTCATTATGCTTTCAGGTAAACAATCAAGTAGGTGCATTGGCAAAAGTGTTGAAGATATTTGCCGAGCAAAATATCAACATGAGTAAAATACAATCGATGCCCGTGATAGGTAAGCGCAATGAGTATAATTTTTATGTAGATGTTGAATGGAGTAACAGCAAACAGTATGATACTGCTATACGCCAAGTTTTAAAATACACGCATAACTTTAACATATTGGGCGAGTATCAGCGTCATGATGATGAAAGCACTAGCAATGAGCGTGAACAAAAACACCGTGCGCAAGAAACCATTACCCGAAAATATATCGACATCAAGAAAATAGTAAAGTAATTAATAAAGAAAAACACACATTCCGTACTTACGGACAAATAAAATAGTATGAAAATAGATTTAAAAATACAACCTCTTGAATCCTGGATTAAAACAGGTAAAGAACCTCTTTTAATTGCTGGCCCATGTAGCGCCGAAACAGAAGAGCAATTAGTAGCAACCGCCCATTTGTTGGCAAAAACAGGCAGAGTATCAGCTTTGCGTGCAGGTATTTGGAAACCACGTACTCGTCCAGGTGAGTTTGAAGGTATAGGCAGCATTGGCTTAGAATGGCTTAAGCGTGCTAAAGAAGAAACTGGTTTACCTACTACTGTAGAGGTAGCTACTGGAAAGCACGTTGAAGAAGCACTTAAAGCTGGTGTAGATATCCTTTGGGTGGGTGCACGCTCAACTGTAAATCCATTTACGGTACAAGAAATTGCTGATGCACTTAAAGGTGTTGATATACCAGTAATGGTAAAAAACCCTGTAAATCCTGATTTATCATTATGGATTGGTGCATTGGAGCGCATCAACAATGCTGGTATTACCAAATTAGCAGCTATTCATCGTGGTTTCTCATCACACGAAAAAACTGCTTTCCGTAATGAACCAATGTGGGATATGGCTATCAACCTAAAAACTCATGCGCCACATTTGCCAATTATTTGCGACCCAAGTCATATTTGTGGTAATCGTGAGTTGATTGGATATGTTTCGCAAAAAGCATTGGATTTGGATATGCAAGGTTTGATGATTGAATCGCATATTGACCCAAGCGTAGCATGGACTGATGCTAAACAACAAGTTACACCTGCTGCTTTAGACGAAATTATAGAGCGTTTAACTTTACGTAAGCCCGAAATTAAAGGTAATGAGTTGAAAGATAAATTAGCCGAGTTGCGTAACCAGATTGACAAAATAGATGATTTGGTAATTCAGAAAATGGCAGAGCGGATGCAGATAGTTGAAAAAATAGGTAATTACAAAAAAGAAAACGGAATTACTATTTTGCAAGTAAATCGTTGGGATGAGATATTAAACAAACGCACATCTTACGCAAAAGCATTAAAATTGAGCACCGAGTTTACTGAGAAATTATTAGAGTTGATACACAGCGAATCTATCCGCAAGCAAACCGAAATAATGAACAAAGGGCAAGCTGGGCAGCCACAAGAAAAATTGACGCACGCTTAATATCGAGATGAAGCAAAACATCATTATTTCTAAAAAAAATAAAACTACTAATGGTACGGTGCAGCTCACAGGTTCAAAAAGTGAATGCAACCGTGCCTTAATCATTGAAGCATTAAGCGGTGGGAAGGTTAAAGTTGAGAACATATCAGATGCTGCCGATACTGTTACGCTGCAAAAGGCTTTAAATAGCGATTTAGTCGAGATAAATATTGGCCCAGCGGGTACGGCAATGCGTTTTTTAACCGCCTATTTAAGTTTTGGCGATAAGGATGTGGTATTGACAGGTAGCGAAAGGATGAAACAACGCCCCATTGGTGTTTTGGTGGATGCTTTGCACGCTATTGGTGCGGATATTGCCTATACCGAAAACGAAGGCTATCCACCCCTACTCATCAAAGGCAATTCGGGGCAACAGAAAAAAAATCAGATTACGATTAAGGGCGATATTAGCAGCCAGTATATTACTGCATTACTACTTATTGCGGCACGGTTGCCTATGGGTTTAACCCTTGAGATTGAAGGCGAACTTACCTCGAAACCTTATGTAGAGATGACCTTAGCCATGTTGCGGCAAGCTGGCATACAACATGAGTGGGAAGGCAACACGATACACATTCCACATCAAGAATTTAGAGAAACTACGCTTACCGTTGAGCCCGATTGGAGTGCGGCATCGTACTGGTATGCCATAGCGGCTTTATCATCCGAAGCGGAGTTGCTTTTACCTAGTTTAACATCGTATAGCCTACAAGGCGATAGTGTGATTACCGAGATAATGGCAAACTTTGGCATTACCTCGCAATTTAAAAACGGTGGTGCATATCTCAAAAAAGAGGCAAAGCCATTAAGTCGTAAAATATTCGATTTAAAATCATGTCCCGATTTGGCACAAACTATTATTGTGGTATGTGCTGCACTAGGGCACGAGGCAACATTTACGGGTTTGGAAACTTTGAAGATAAAAGAAACCGACCGTGTATTGGCTTTGCAAACCGAGTTAGCCAAAATGGGCGTAAAACTAATAGAAAAAGGGCAAGTGTATAAATTGGATTGCAGTGAGCGATACATCCCTGATAGTATATTTATCAATACTTATGACGACCACCGCATGGCAATGGCTTTTGCACCATTAGCTTTGCTGATATCCGAGCTAGAAATAGAGGATTATGAGGTGGTTGAAAAATCGTACCCAGCGTTTTGGGAAGATTTGAAAAAAACAGGATTTGAAATGCTTGTAAAAGCTTAACAACAGCACATTACGAGCAATAATAGCAATATAATAAAACAAATTATCTGCACATTTGCATATCGGCTTATTTGCAGTTTACAATTAGATTATGGCAGGCAATTCATTTGGGCAATTATTTAGGATAACAACTTTTGGCGAATCGCATGGCGAAGCAATAGGTGTAATTATTGACGGTTGCCCTGCTCAATTAGAAGTAGATATCGATTATATTCAATCTGAGTTGGATAAACGCCGCCCTGGTCAATCAAAAATTACTACACAGCGCAAAGAGAGCGATACGGTTACAATATTATCGGGTGTATTTGAAGGTAAAACTACGGGTACGCCTATTGCTATGTTGATACCAAACGAAGATCAGCGTTCAAAAGATTATAACCACAATCAAGATGTGTTTCGCCCTTCGCACGCCGATTATACCTATCAAACTAAATACGGCATCCGCGACCATCGTGGTGGCGGGCGTTCATCAGCCCGTGAAACTGCTGCACGAGTAGCTGCTGGCGCATTGGCTAAGTTGCTTTTAAAATCGCAAGGTATTGAAATTGTAGCCCATGTGAGTAGCGTAGGTAAAATAAATGCACCTAACGTTGGCATTCAAAACATTAACGATTTTATAAACGAACGTGAAAAAAACATTGTCCGTTGCGCCGATCCAGCTACTGCCGAAGAAATGATTGAGTTTATTGATTCGGTGCGGAAAGATGGTGATACCGTTGGTGGTAAAGTGAGTTGTTATATCAAAAATTGTCCTGTTGGTTTAGGCGAGCCTGTGTTTGATAAACTTCATGCCGAATTGGGTAAGGCTATGTTAAGCATTAATGCCGTGCATGGTTTTGAGTTTGGTTCGGGTTTTGAAGGTAGCGAAATGCGTGGCTCAGAGCATAATGATTTGTTTATTAAAAACGCACAAGGTGCTGTACGTACTTTAACCAATTTTTCGGGTGGCATACAAGGTGGCATCAGCAATGGTATGCCTGTCGAGTTTAGGGTAGCGTTTAAGCCTGTAGCAACTATTATGCAAAGCCAAGCAACAATAGATAGCAAAGGCAACGAAGCCACAATATCAGGAAAAGGTAGGCACGACCCTTGTGTAGTGCCACGTGCTGTACCAATTGTGGAGGCAATGGCTGCTTTAGTAATAGCCGATCATTGGTTGAGAAACCGAAACTCGATATTGACTTCTTAGTCATTACTATGTATAATATGTGCTTATCTATTAGCAAGCACGTTTACTCATTAGCCCTATTTATTATATTTGCTTAATGCTTTCTTCTCCTATTCAATTATACAAAAAAGCATATAGCGGTCTTTCTCGCAACAGCTGGTATCTGTGTTTGGTGATGTTTATCAACCGTAGTGGAACTATGGTTTTCCCATTCATGACTATTTACTGCGCGCAAATACTACACTTTTCGGTTCAGCAGGTGGGCTATATCATGGGTTTATTTGGCTTAGGTTCTATTTTAGGAGCTTTTATAGGCGGCAAAATAACCGATAAATATGGCTTTTACTACGTGCAAGTGATGGCTTTATTATTAGGCGGTGCATTATTTATCACACTTGGGTTTCAAAAAACATTTCCTACTATCGCCATAGCCTCGTTTGTATTGAGTGTATGTAATGAGTCGTTCCGACCAGCAAACTCAGCAGCAATAGCCTATTACAGTAACGACGAGAATAGAACACGCTCGTATTCGCTTAATCGTTTAGCTGTAAACTTAGGCTGGGCATTTGGTGGTACTTTAGGCGGATTATTGGCGCATATCAACTATCACCTATTGTTTTGGGTTGATGGCTGTACCAATATACTTGCTGCATTGCTTTTATTAAAACTGATGCCGAAGGCAAAAGTTATTCAGCATGTTCAAAGTGCTATTAAAAAAGTAAAGGGTAGCTCGGCGTATAATGACAAGGTTTATTTGATATTTATTGGCTTGGTAATACTTTTTGCCATTTGTTTTTTCCAACTATTTACCATGCAGCCCTTGTTTTACAAAACGCAATGGCATTTTAACGAACAACTCATCGGACTGATAATGGGTTTGAACGGATTGATTATTGTATGCTTCGAGATGGTAATAATTCACAACTTAGAGGGTAAAAAACATCCGCTTAGGTACGTTAGTTTGGGTATAATACTTGTAGGTATAGGATTTGTATTGCTCAATTTTTTACCTGCTAGTACATATGCAGCTATTATTGTGATGCTGTTTATTACTTTGGGCGAAATAATGAGTATGCCTTTTATGAATTCGTTTTGGATAATGCGTACTGCACCATACAATCGCGGCGAATACGCTGCTTTATACACCATGGCATGGTCAACAGCGCAAATAATAGCACCCGTTATGGGCGGACAAGTAATAGCGCATCACAGTTATAATTTACTATGGTGGATAATAGGTGCTATTTGTTTAAGCGCATCGGTTGGTTTTCTTTTGCTCTACAAACACAACAGTCAAAAACCTGATAGTATTATCCCTACCGAAGAAACTATTTTTTAAGTTTAGTTTTTCAACAACTTTACCGTAACCAAAAGTTGCCCTATGTGTCGCATACTATGCTCGGCAGCATGGGTATATAACCCTATAACTGTTGATGGTACTTGCATACGCCCTACCCCTCTTGGCTCGGTTAATGTGGCTTCACTCGTATGGCTTAATACAGTTATGGCTTCATCAATTTGTTGATTCAAATTATTTAATAGCATCTCCAAACTACACTCTTGCTCAGGCTCTCTACCTTCTGATGTTAAGTAATTTAATTGTTCAGGCGACAATGACTCACCACGCGCATAGGTAAACAAACGATTGAGGATGCCCGTTATATGTTGTAAATGAAAAGCTGGCGATGCCATACCCGACGGTTTTACCCATAAAAATATCTCAGGAAAATCAACCATTATTTTGTTTGCTTCGTCTTTTACTTGCAACAGTGTGTGTGCAATAGGCTGCAATAGTGGTATTATATCAGGCAAAGCTCCTCTAAGCCATACTTCTCTCCTATTTTTATTTTCTATTTCTTGCATTCCATCCTATTAGCTTTGCATTCATCTTTTTATGCCTTTAGCAAAAATGATACTGTTGTTAGTTTAATAATCAATTTATAATGTACATTTTTGCAGCGCAAAAACATTACTGCGCCACATTTATCTAAATCTATCGTAAAAATACTTAAATTGGGATAGATATAAGTACCGTAATGATAACTGCACTAATTTAATCGTTATATGGTTTTATCTAAAAATACTAAAAAAAGCCTTAGTCTTGTTTTAGTATTCACACTTTGTTGCATTGTAGCCACTTTTCAGAGTTGTAAAAAGAAACGCTCGGAAATGGCAAATATTTTATTCAAAAAAACACACAATCCTGTTTTTAAAGATTTCGACTTTGATGAGTTTACGATTTTGTTTAAAAACGAGCTCGAAAAGCAAAAGCTTAAAATCAATAATGCACAATTAATTGCTAATCATTACGAAGAAAATGGCTACGAGCCCACCTTTGTGATAAACCACCTTTGGAATGGCGATATTGATGCGATGCTGGATAAGTTTGAAAAAGTAAACGAGCATGGTATCAACCCGAACCTGTTTAATCCTGAACAAATTAATGCTTTAGCAAATAAACTTCAGGATAAAAACAGCATTAAAACTACTGATGATGCCTATAAAACAATGGCCGAATTGGAAGTATTAACCGCCAATTCGTTAATCAGCTACTCAAACGATTTACAATATGGATTGATTAACCCTAAAAAAATATACTCGCGGTACTTTATAAAAACACAACGCCCCGATACGACCAGCATGAATAAACTATTTTATATAAATAACATGAAGGTTTATTTAGATAGCATTCAGCCTCATAGTCCTGATTATCTTGCTTTGCAAAAAGCCTATCTCGAAGGTTATGAAGCTCCAAACCTATCAAAAGAAGAAACCAAACGAATTTTACTAGTAAACATGGAACGGTTGAGATGGAAGAATAAACCAACAGGCGATAAATATGTGTATGTGAATATTCCTGATTTTAAATTGGATGTGATGGATAGCGGGAAATCGGTATTAAACATGAGGGTTTGTGTGGGGCAAGGGCGGAATAAAAAATACTTAAACAGCCTAGAAAATTATAACGATACCTGCAAAATTGATAATCCATATCCTCGAGAAACGCCGATGTTGAATAGTGTGATACATAGCGTACAGGTAAACCCGATATGGAATATCCCCCGCAGTATAGCCACTAAAGAGATAATTGTAGAAGCTGCAAAAGACCCTTTTTACCTATCGAACAAAAACATTAATGTGTATAAAAACAATAAACTGATAGAAAATCCCGAAACGATTGATTGGAAAAAGGTAGATGCAAAAAAATCGGAATATATGTTTAAGCAGCAGCCTGGCGCGGATAATTCATTAGGAAAAATAAAATTCTTGTTTGAAAACAGAAGCAGTGTTTATTTGCACGATACGCCCGCTAAAGATGCTTTCAGGTATGCTATGCGAGCGGTAAGTCATGGTTGTGTGCGATTAGAGAAGCCTTTAGACCTTGCTCATACTTTGTTTAGCGATACCACACGCTATAATCAAATAGCAAAAGATATGACAGATGAAGAGCCAAAACCGCACGACATATATCTACGCCCTCGCATACCTGTGTATATCACTTATGTTACTTGCTGGCCCGATGCAGAGAATGAGTTGCAATTTAGGCGCGATGTATATGGTTTGGATATTGTATTATATGAGAACCTGAAAAAATACTTACCTGCCGAATAAACAGCTATAAACTGGCATTAAAAAGCCCGTTTGAGCCATTGGTAGGATAAAAATAATTGCTAGCTAAATTTTCATCCAAATACTTTGAGGTATAAGTATCATCGTTGCCATTAATATACAATACCGATTTTCCTTTCATAGCTTCAATTACTTGGTGCACCACCTTTGGAGAAACCGCAGGGCAGCCTTCGCTTCTACCCAATCGCCCCATTTCGTTAATAGCATTTTGAGATACATACCAAGCCGCATGAATTACCACCGCACGTGTACGTGCATTATGATTAAAGCCAGTATCCATCCCGTTTAAACGCAACGAACGCCCATGCTTGCCCATATACACCTCATCAACCACATAAAAACCTAAGCTGCTTGCGTGCGATTCTATTTGGTTTGAAAACCGATTGGCCAAATCGTCGCCACTAGTTTGCCCGTGGGCTACCCATGTATTTACTAATAATGCTTTATTAATCAAATCCACAATCCACATACGCTTGGTACAGCTCGATTTTGAATAATCGATAATGGTAAGTACAGAGCTATATTGTGGTACTTTATTGCTTGCTTTCAGATTAAAAAAGCCAACAACAGCTTTCTGAAATACCGCCATATCAAGCCCAGCACTACTCAATTGCGCAGTATTGTAAACATCTTCAAGATATTGTGAAAAATATGCCTTAGGCGTATTGATTATCGCATTGGGTGTACTTTTATTTACAGCATTAGGGGTTGCACTTTTCCAGCTAACCAAAAAATTAGCTCCCATCAATAATACAACTACTAACCCAAAAAAATGTCTCTTCATCATTATCCGTTGATTTGTTTATTAGTAAATCAATTATATATCAACAGTTTTTAGTCTCGAATAGTACAAAAGTAAAAATTAAATCAAACTAATATAATCTGTTTCGATTTAATTAACAAATGTGATAAACCCTGTTAATGTAGCACTTATACGAAATAAAGACGGCTGAGTTGTATTAAATATCCCATTGGTTGAATATGGATATTATTAAGAAAAGAATAAAACGATTAGTTGAAGTGGAAATCGATATTTCCTCTTCAACCAATCATTAAATATTAATAGAGTTTTGGATATTTGGTAGGGTTAGCCTCGCTCATCATGGTGTAAATAGTTTCTACTATATCATCAACAGATGGCTTGCTAAAGTAATCTCCATCGCTACCATAAGGCGGGCGGTGGTCTTTAGCAGTCAATGTTTTAGGCTGTGCATCTAATAGATAGTAGCCGTTTTTCTCCTCCAATATTTTTTGCAATATATATGCCGAAGCTCCACCTGGTACATCTTCATCAACCACTAATAACTTATTGGTTTTCTTTAACGAAGCACCACAAAGGTTATCGGTATCAAATGGATATAGCGTTTGAGGGTCAATAACATCAATATATATGCCCATTGCCTCTAATTCTTCGGCAGCTTCTAATACGATACGTAAAGTTGAGCCGTATGATACCACGGTCATATCTCCACCCTCGTATAGCAATTCGGCTTTACCTAATGGAACGGTGAATTCGCCTACGTTTGTAGGCAATTTTTCTTTTAATCGATACCCGTTTAAGCACTCAATTACTAAGGCAGGCTCATCGCTACGCAACAAAGTATTGTACATACCAGCAGCCTGCGTCATATCTCGTGGCACGCAGATATGCAAGCCACGCATCGAACTTAATATTAAACCCAACGGCGAACCTGAATGCCATATACCTTCGAGGCGATGCCCACGTGTGCGCACTATTAAAGGTGCTTTTTGCCCTCCTCGTGTACGATAGCTTAAAGTAGCCAAATCATCGCTCAACACGTTAATGCTATATAGTAGGTAATCGAGATATTGTATTTCGGCAATTGGTCTGAAACCACGCATTGCCAAACCCATACCTTGCCCTATAATGGTAGCTTCGCGAATACCAGTATCTGATATACGAAGCTCCGAGTATTTACCTTGCAAGCCAGCAAAACCTTGGTTCACATCGCCTATACCACCTACATCTTCGCCAAAAGCCACTATACTTTTATCACGCTCAAAGTTCAAATCAAAGCAAGCATTAAGCACTTCGCGCCCATCTATCAAACGAGCATCATCAGCATATTCAGCTTTTATAACTTGTATATTTAATGGCGATTCGGGTGTTTCGGTAAATAGTTTAGAATTAAACCGTTCTTTATTTTTTACAGCTTCGCTATTGAGCCAACTAACTAGTTCTTGCCTTGCTGCTGATTTTTCTTTTATGGTAATACGCAACGCTTTACGCCCAGCTGCAATTGCATCTTTCCGCCCTGGGTCGATAGTAGTTTTTAATGCTGATACTATTTCATCCAATTCGGTTTTCGCTGCACTTTGTTGCGCCAGTTGGGTTATCAGTGCCGATACTTGGTTTATCTCTACCGTTACTTCTCCTGCTAATGAGTTCCACACCTCACGTTGGCATTCGCGTACATGCTTTTTGGCAACGGCTTCCAACTCGTCCATTTCTTCGAGAGTTGCAATGGCTGACTCAACAATCCATTTACGCATTTGCGCCAAACAATCGTACTCGGTTTCCCATTCCAAACGCTCTTTTGATTTATAACGCTCGTGCGAACCCGAGGTAGAGTGTCCTTGCGGTTGGGTCATTTCTATAACGTGTATCAATACTGGCACGTGCTCGCGACGACAAACTTCTATTGCACGCTCATAAGTTTCGCACAAAGCCACATAATCCCAGCCTCGTACTTTAAATATTTCGTAGCCATTAGTACCTTCTTCGCGTTGGAAACCTTTTAATATTTCGGAAATATCTTCTTTAGTGGTTTGCAACTTTGCCGGAACCGATATCGCATAAGCATCGTCCCAAACCGAAATAGCCATAGGCACTTGTAAAACACCTGCCGCATTAAGGGTTTCAAAAAACAAACCTTCTGATGTAGAGCCATTGCCGATAGTACCAAAAGCTACCTCGTTGCCATTTATTGAGAATTGATTGAGATATTCGAGTTCTTTATTTTGGCGATATAGTTTAGAGGCATAAGCTAAACCTAACAATCGAGGCATTTGCCCGCCTGTGGTAGATATATCAGCAGCACAGTTCATTGCCTCTGCTTGATTAGCCCATGCACCATCAGTATTAATATATCGTGTAGCAAAATGGCAATTCATTTGCCTTCCTGCTGATGCGGGGTCTTTTTCTATATCAGGAACGGCATACAATTGAGCAAAAAACTCGTGCAGATTGCTCATGCCTGTGGCAAACATAAAGGTTTGGTCGCGGTAATAGCCTGCCCGCCAATCGCCTGCCTTAAATGCCTTTGCCATAGCCAGTTGAGCAACTTCCTTACCATCGCCAAAAATGCCAAACTTAGCCTTGCCAGTAAGCACCTCTCGCCTACCTATCAAGCTAGCTTGACGGCTCTCGAAACCAATACGATAGTCGTTTATTACTATCTGTTTAAAATCATCAAAACTGAGTTCAGAAGTATTAAATTTACTAAACGTATTTGTTACAGTTTCGGGCATATAATATTTTGTTTATGCTGCAAAATTATAAAATTCTATTTTGTAATTGTCATACTATCCCCACAAAATGCGCTGTATGTGGAATACTTTTTTATTTATGACAAACTTTTTATATTTGTAAAACGTTAAAACACACTATGAAAAAGCTAATCTTATTATTTGCAGTAATTCTTGGTTTTGCATTTACTGCATCGGCGCAAGATAATCAAAAAGCCGAATTTAAATTCAATGAAGAAAAACATGACTTTGGTAAAATACAACAAGGCACGCCTGTTACCACTGTTTTTGAATTCACGAATATTGGTAAAGAGCCTCTTATCTTAACCGAAGTAAAACCTACATGTGGCTGTACAATAGCCGATTACACCAAAGCACCAGTAAAAAGTGGCGAAAAAGGCACTATAAAAATTACTTACAATGCTGCAGCTATTTCTCCATTCAACAAAACTATTGTAGTAAAATCTAACTCGAAAACACCCGAAAAATATTTGAATATTGTGGGCGAAGTTGTAGTAGCAAAAGCACCGCAATCGGGCACGCACTAGTAGTGTATTTCATTAAAAACACTTTAAAGGCATTTTGAGTAATCAAGATGCCTTTTTACTTTTCGCTGATTGTTTAAACCTCAAGCAAATACTTATTCGTATCTTTTTTATTAATTTTGCGTATGCCAATTATTTCAAAAAAGGGACTGCAAATGCCAGCCTCGCCTATACGTAAACTTACCCCTTATGCCGATAAAGCTAAACTAGAAGGTAAAAAAGTATATCATCTCAACATTGGGCAACCTGATATCGAAACACCTGAAGGGATGCTTAATGCCATCAAAAACATTGACTTTAAAGTTTGGGCTTATACCGCATCGGAAGGTACATTGTCTTACCGAAAAAAGCTTACCGAATATTACAACAAGTTGGGCTATAACATTACGCCTGATAACATATTAGTGACCACAGGTGGCTCGGAAGCAATTACTATTGCGATGATGACCTGCCTCGACCCAGGCGATGAAGTGATTGTTCCGGAACCATTTTATGCTAATTATAACGGTTTTGCTTGCCAAAGCGATATTGTGGTAAAACCCATATTATCCTATATCAAAAATGGTTTTGCATTGCCTCCTATCAGCGAGTTTGAAAAACTAATTACAGATAAAACTAAAGCCATTATTATTTGCAACCCGAATAACCCGACGGGGTATTTATACTCAAAAGAAGAGTTAGAGGCGTTGAAGGTATTGGCATTAAAATACGATTTATATCTGTTTTCGGACGAGGCTTATCGCGAGTTTTGCTATGATGGGCGCAAATTTATATCGCCAATGCACTTGGATGGATTGGACGAAAACGTAATTGTGATGGATACCGTGAGCAAGCGATATAGTGCGTGCGGTGCTCGTTTGGGTTGTTTGATTACCAAAAACAAAGAGGTTTGGGCTGCAGGATTAAAATTTGCGCAAGCACGCTTAAGTCCGGGTATGGTGGAGCAAATAGCTGGCGAGGCTGCTGTTGATACGCCTGATAGCTATTTTGAAAAGGTAAATAAAGAATACACTCACCGTAGGGATGTGCTGGTAAAAGCACTAAATAATATGGATGGTGTGTATTGCCCAAATCCGGGTGGTGCGTTTTATGTGGTAGCGCAATTGCCTATTGATAATGCTGATAAGTTTTGCCAATGGATGCTCGAAACGTTTAGCTATAACAACCAAACCGTGATGATGGCTCCTGCAACGGGCTTTTACAGCAGCAAAGGTGCAGGGCTGAACGAAGTGCGGATGGCTTATGTTTTAAACAGCGACGATTTGCAGAAAGCCATGCAATGCTTAGATGAGGCATTAAAAGTGTACCCCGGCAGGGTAATACCTAATGCGGCAATGGCAGATAGCATTAGTAAATAAAGAGAGAAGTAGCGGTAAAAACGTTATATTTGTAGCTTATCAACTATTATATCAAAACTGGGGTCGACCGGAATTGACAGGATGGAGATAAGTAAGTAAGCATGCAGCGCGTTGGGTGAATTAGCGCTTAAATCTGAACGCTCAAACTTACAAATGGCGAAAATAACTACGCCTTAGCTGCTTAATTTAGAATTTAGCTAGCTTTTGTCCCGCCAGTTTTCCGTTTCATTGGATTGGCAACAGGGGCATCGAAAAATGAAACTGGCTTGCTTAAGGTGTGCATAGCAGGCGAGATAAAGCACCTAAGGAAGACGGTATAGGTGAGCAACTAACCTTCCCCTTCTCTACAACCTAATAGTAGCTAAGCATGTAGAAAGCTTACCTTATACCATGTTTGGACGAGGGTTCGAATCCCTCCGGCTCCACTTAATTCAATGTCAAAACGGACTAAAAGCCTGCAAATCAAATGATTGCAGGCTTTTGTTTTTTAGTCAAATGACTATATTATTCACCATTTCGCAATAAAAAGGAGCGTAATTCGGTGAGTAAGTTTTAGAAATTCCTTACTCACCAAAACGACATATTGCTTTGATAATCAATGTGTTCAAATTTTGAACATCTTGTGAAGATGTGATTGCAAGCTTAATTTTGTTTCACTTTTTAATGCTTAAAACATTATGAAAACTAATTTCAGCTTGCTTTTTTATTTAAAAAAGCCAAAGAACTATCAAAGCGGCATGGTGCCAATTTATCTGCGTATTACTGTAAACGGTAAGCGTTCGGAAACTACCACCGGGCGCGAGTGTGATCCCAGCCTATGGAACAGCATTGCTGGCCGATTAAAAGGAACTAAAGAAGACACTAAATCCTTTAACGCCTATTTAGACACTTTGCAAAAACAAGTGTATGAAGCGCACAGTCAATTGACCGAAGTAAAAATCAGTATTACCGCTGAAGCTCTTAGGGATAAATTATTGGGTAAAAGCGAAAAAACAAGAATGCTTATAGACATATTTAAAGACCACAATAAGAAAATTGCAACATTAGTTGGTAAAGAGTATGCCGCCGGTACGTCGATTCGCTATCAAACTTCACTAAAACATACACAAGAATATTTGCAGTGGCAATACAAAGTGTCGGATATAGATATTAAAAAAATCGACCATGATTTCATTACCAATTACGAGTTTTATCTCCGTTCAGAACGTAATTGCGCTAATAACTCTGCTTTTAAATATATAAAGAACTTCAAAAAAATTGTTGGTATTTGTTTATCAAGCGGGTGGTTGGACAAGGACCCCTTTATCAATTACAAAATAAGAATTAAACAGGTTGACAGGGTTTTCCTTAATGGAGACGATTTGCAAGCTATGGCAGACAAAGCATTTTCGACGGAACGCTTAAACCAAGTAAGGGATATATTTTTATTTTGCTGTTTCACAGGTTTAGCTTATGCAGATGTAAATAAGCTCAGGCGCAACGAAATTGTTAAAGGTCTGGACGGAGAAATGTGGATATTCACTAAGCGTAAAAAAACGGATACCCCAAGCCGTATTCCGTTATTACCGTCTGCTTTAAGTCTACTTAATAAATATACTGATCATCCGGTTTGCAGCAACTTAGGTAAAGCACTTCCAGTAAGTACCAACCAAAAGATGAATGCTTACTTAAAAGAAATTGCGGGTATCTGCGGCATAGATAAACCTTTAACATTTCACATTGCCCGACATACTTTTGCCACTACAGTTACACTTTCTAACGGTGTACCTATAGAGAGCGTTAGCAAAATGCTCGGTCATACTAATATTAAAACCACGCAGCACTATGCTAAAATATTGGATTTAAAAGTTAGCCAGGATATGGCTGCTATTAAACAAAAATACGCCGGAATTTAGTCTTCTTAATCTCTAAGGTCGCAAAATGCGACCTTAGAGATTTTCATAAACACACAATAATATCTAAAAAATGGAAAATCAAATAATACCTGATGAAATCATAATGAGTAAAATATTCTATTTCAGAGGGCAAAAAGTAATGCTCGATAGCGATTTGGCAGAACTGTATGGAGTAGAAACTAAGCGATTAAAAGAACAAGTAAAAAGGAACATTAATAGGTTTCCCGAACGTTTTATGTTCGAGTTAAGCCGGCAGGAAAATGAACTTTTAAGGTCGCAAAATGCGACCTTAAAGAAAGGGGAACATTCCAAATACCTACCATTTGTTTTTACTGAACATGGCATCTTAATGTTGTCTAATGTACTTAAAAGTGAAAGCGCTGTACAGGTAAGTATTCGGATTATAGACGTTTTTGTTAGGCTAAGAGAGGTCTATGCCGAACAAACCGAAGTTTGGTTAGCTATTGAAAAGATAAAATCCAAGCTTGATAATCAGGATAAGAATATGGAAATCGTATTTCGCTATCTTGACGAACTAATCGATAAAAAAGAAAACCAGCCACCACGTAAAACAATTGGCTTTAAACCTGATGGCTTTTGAAGAACCATTTTAAAACAAAGCTTTATTGTAAATTTGTTATCTACCTAAGAAACAAGTTTATGAGAGCACAATATTTTAAACACCGTCATTGGGCTGATTTTTCCAAAGACACCAACGATATAGGCCGCCCCTTGTTTTGGCCAAAAGAGAACGAAGACAATCATTTTTTATATAGGCTATATGATAAGCAGGAAGCACAATTTCCTGCTTTTTATCAATATCACCTTGATAATTTCCTAAAGCTTTATCCTGATGCCGAAGAAAAAGAATTTTTTACACACGTTTGGGAAATCATTGACGACACAACTGCTGAACTAAAAGTAAAAAACCGCTACACTTCCAGGCACGCAATGGAATTTAGAAACAAACAGCATTTAAAAAGCTTTTTAGGCTATCTCAAAACTATTGACCAGTGGGACACAGGTAGAACCAAAGACGAAATAATTGCGGACAAGGAGGGTGAAATCAGAAGCCTGAAAGAACAATTAGCAGAACTTAAAGATGAGCTTAAAGCCGCGAGGAAATTAGAAACCGAAGACTTTATTAATATTCAGGAGGGCTATCTTTTGACCGTGGTTGACCTTGCCAAGAAGATGCAGGACTTAGAATTGAATGGTAAGGAACTTGTATTTTCACAAACACAAACTGTCTGGACAAAGATGATCTGTAAGAATTTCAGGCATGGCAATAAAGAAATTAAATTTGAAACTATACGGCGATATTTCCCCGGCAACCCTGATGAACCCAGCGGCAGGTCAGCCGCAGTTCCCACTAAATTACAGCTTTTTCAAATAGTTGAAGCGAAAAAGCGAAGCTGAAATAGCTCGCTTTTCGCTTAGCCCCTTTGTTTAACACCATCTATCATTTTATTGATAATGAGCTAATTGCACAGCATTGCAACTTAACTCAAACCACTCCAATTTAACCACGCGAATCTGCGTGGTAACGAAAAATAGCCTTTTTGCCAGTTATTTGATTTCAAAATCAAAGGCTATGGAAATATTCAGCACAAACGCCCTAAGCCAATGCATACGCGAGGCAGTCAGGGCAGAACTACAGGAACACTTTAAAACAGGCGGCAGTCAGCCGCAAAATTCAGAAAAACTTTTATCCAAGCAAGAGCTTGCCGCCGAACTCGGCGTGTCATTGGTAACGCTTACCGACTGGATGAAAAAAGGCTTACCCTATTTGCGCCTGCATAAACGGGTGTACTTCAAAAAAAGTGAGGTACTCAATGCCATGCAACAAACTATTAAAGATTAAAAGGAGGATGACAGATGAATGTGGAATTGGTCACAAGAGAAGATTTAAGGCGGTTGGAAGATTTATTAAAAGAGATCAAACAGATTGTACAGCCGGGACAGAGCCAACCCAAAAAATGGTTGAAAAGCAGCGAGGTAAGAAAGATGCTGAATATATCACCAGGCACCTTACAGAACCTGCGCATCAACGGGACGTTACGCTTTACCAAAATGGGGAGCATCATGTATTACAAGTTAGAGGATATCAACAAGGTATTGGAGGAGAACGGACAATGATTATCTCAAAAGAATTAAATGGTTACAGCGACATTATTAAACGCATGGGTAGGGACAAGCGGGTACTGGCAACCCATGTAAGCTTGTTCACGGCTTTATTTATTTTTTGGCAGCGCGACGGCTTTATTAGTCCTTTTGCCATTACCCGAAAAACCGTAATGGCGTTTTCCAAAATTGCATCCATTGCGACTTATCACAAGTGCATCAGGGAATTGGACGAGTATGGTTACATCCGTTATCAGCCGTCTTTTCACCCTGCAAAAGGCAGCTTGATTTATTGGCCGGATGGCTTAAACGCCAACGGCTTTAAAGCAGTTTGAGCTATGCAGATAGACCGACTATTCCCGCTTGCGGGGATAGCGGTTTTTTATCCGATTGTAAGGAGCAAGATACTATTATGAAAAGCAAATTTTTCAGCATTTTTTTTCATTGGGTTCCCCGGAGCCGTCTACCTATTGGATAGCGGTGATAACCTCAAACGCGTCCTTTTCTTGCAAAAGAAAAGGAGCAAGCGGAAGTTGGGCAGAGCCCTACTTTGCTTGCCCTACGCTTCGCTACGGGGGTTTTACGTATCCTCCGGGGATACTTTAGGGCGTTTTTGCCTATGAAAGAAAAGAAAACAGGATACTTAGGGGTATTCTGTATAAACAGATAAAGGCGTAGCTGTATAAACAGCCGTGCCAGTGAAAAGAAAGGATTTATGATGGAAGATATCAATGTAAGGTCAGTCAGGTACCCGGTTACGGTTGACCAGAAGTTTGAAAAGATCGCTCTGAAATTGGGCCGCACGAAGCGTCAGGTCTTTATCCAGATGGTCGATTACTTTTACAAAAGCAAGAAAGATCCGCTTGACCTGAATGATGAGCTGTTAAAAAATACGCTGATGAAGAACCACCAGCAATACATCGGTTTTATCAAAAGCCAGGAAAATATGCTGCTCATACCGATCAAAACGGAGATGGACAGGGTGTCTGTATCGCAAAGTAAGATCATCGAACGCTTTAACACCCAAATACTCAAAGCCAATACCGACCTGCTGAATAATCAAAATACTCAGGATCAAAAGCTGAACGCTATCGGGATGATCATGGACACGATGCAAAAAGGGGTTAAAAGCAAGGAAGCCCTCAAGTCGCAGTTTATGTTCATTCTGGAAAGCTATATTAAGTCGAGAGATGCTTTTGGAATGATGACATCTGGCAGGGAAAAAGAAGAGTTGATCGCTGTGATCAAAGCGCAGATCAGTTTATTGTAAGTAATATCAGTAGTAGGAAGCTTGTATGTTTATCAATATTACCGACAACAAGGAAGCTGCCAATAAAGGCAGCAGCGGAGGCCTGGTACATTACCTGGAAAAAGAAAACAGGCTCGATCACAAACAGGACCCTGAATATTGGTTTAATGGCCAGCAGATCGGGATCGAGCCTTACAAGGTCAAAGCGAAGATCGATGCCAATGTCGCTAAGCTGGGCAGAGACGATGCCAAATTCTTCCTGGTCAATATCAGCCCCAGTCAGAAAGAGATCGCGTTTCTGAAAGAACAATACGGCGAGGATGGTGCCAGAGAACAAATGAAAGGGTTTGCCGTCCGCGTGATGGACGCCTATGCCCGGAACTTCAACCGGGATGGTGTGAATAGCCACGAAGACCTGGTATGGTTCGCCAAGCTGGAAAACCACCGTTACTACAGCCACAAAGACCCTGAGGTGAAACACGGCCTGAAACAACGGGGCGAGCGCAAAGAGGGTGAACAGATGCATGTACAGGTCATTGTCAGCCGCAAGGATGCCACCAATAAGATCAAGCTTAGCCCCATGAACACGTCCCGGGGAAAGAATGAGGAGCACTCCAAAAAGATGGGCCAGTTTGACCGGGTGGCTTTCAAGCAGAGCGGCGAAACACTGTTTGACAGTTTGTTTTCGTTTGACAGGCAGCTTAAAGATACAATGGCCTACGCTAACGTCCAGAAGAACGGTAAACTGACACAGCGCGAACAGTTGGGCTTACTGACCGAAGGTGCTTCGCAGAATTACCAGAGCAGATCAGTGGCGAACGAACTTGCCCAGGGTATTGCGGAAGGTTTGTTCACAACTACTGCCGGTATGCTGGCCGCAGCAGGCAAGACAGCGGCGGGTTTTCTGGAAGTCATGCTGGAACCTTTGTATACCGCAGGTACCAATATCGTCCCGGATAGCGATTCCGAGCAAAAGAAAAAAAGAAAGAAAAGATCACAGGGCCAGCAGATCACGCGCTGAACCAAGCTGTACTATAAAAACAGAATAATACTTATCTTTACAGTATAGAGGTTATGACCTACCATTAGGGCAAAGACCATCTACTATAGCCCGCTCTGCGGGCTATTCCTTTTAAAAAAGGCAGTACCAGATCTTACGTTACCTATGATCCGGGCTATAATCCTGGCCGTTCTTATAAAGGGTATAGATCAGTACCAGCAGCTTTCTTTCCAGGGCAACGATACCGGTCTTTCCCGGTTTGCCATTATCCTTCAGCCGGTTAAAATAAGCCTTCAGGGTTTTATTGTGAATAATAGAACTGACAGCAGCCATGTATAATCCTGCCCTGATGTAGGCATTGCCCCGTTTAGATATATGGGGCCGCCAGGTTAGCGTGCCTGATTCTTTCATGACCACATCCAGACCGACATAGCTGACCAGCTGCCGCCGGTTACCGACGTTGGCAAAACCATCGGTCTCGGCAATCACGGTAATGGCTGTGACAAAGTTGATTCCCGGAATTGTAATCGCGTGTTTGGTTTTCTTCGATAGCTCAGGATCGCTTTCTGTAACTTTACGCATTTGCAGCTCGATATCGCCAAGCTGTTTGGTGGCTAAAGCGATACGTTCCTTTAAACGCTCCACGCTATCAGCAAAAGCATCGAAAGAATGGTTCAGCGCATGTAGCTGATTGGTTAAGGCGTTCCTGTCCCTGATCAGGCCGATGCGCTCACGGCTCATCCTTTTTAATATGCGCAGTGTTTCATTAGGCCGGCTCCAGAGCGTCAGTTCCCGTTCCAGGCCCATACGGGCCAGCATACCGGCATCGATCTTGTCCGTTTTGTTCTTCTCATCCAGGCTTTTGGCATACTGCTTACCTTTTGTGGGCTGGATGACGCTCAACCGGTAACCCACACCGCTAATAAAATAAGCGGCTTCTTCGTGATAGGTGCCGGTCGCTTCCATGTTGACATACAAAGCAAGGCCATTATCCTGCTTCTTGTTTAGCCACTCGCGTAGCTTTATAAACCCGTCGGGGCTGTTCTCGAATCCACTTGTCGCCACTACCTTGATCTTCAGGTCTTCTGTATAGAAGGACAGGCAGCAATCGATCTTTTTCATGGATACGTCAATGCCCAGGCACTGCTTCAATGTTGCTTTTTTGCTCATAATTGAATTGTTACAGAATCGAAACAGAGAGATATATCCCACAGTCTATACTCATATTCTACACAGGCTCAGGGCATAAATCCCCCGGCTTAAAATACTATGGAGACTCATGGATAAGAACCCGGCAATGGTAAGGTCTTGCTCAGGCATACATCATCATCTATGATGCTGCTAGCTATGTGGATGCTCTACTGCCGTTCCCCCTCTATATCAATATCTTATTGTTTACTAATCAAATACAAATAAACGAAACAGGAGACCGGGGAGGTAATATCTGGCTAGGCATGCAATAAGCTCGCTGCAAAGCTATGTTAGGTACTCTCGGGCCGGGCATCCTGTTTACATTACAAAAACAAGGTGATATCTCGCTATGCATACATCTTGTTAATTGCTGCAGGTTAATGTTCGGTACTCTTGTTTCTGTCTCTTGTAATCCTCTGATCGGGATGGTAAGATCTTGCTAAGCATACACATGATTATGGTGCTGCAGGTTTGTGTTAGTTACTCATTAACCTATCTCCTGAATTACTCTGCTAAAGTATGAGTTTGTGTTTTTGTTGCCACAAAAACATCCCGGATGCCTACGGCACCGGGCAAACTTGCCTTTTGCGCCCGTTGGTTGCAAAAGGAATAAAGCGCAGAAAAATCAAGGAGTTAACCGATGGAAACAACAGTAAAGACGACTAATAAACAGCAGGTAACCCAACCAAAAAACAAGGGAGGTGCGCCGAAAAAAAGGGTTAAACGGGAGCTGATTATCCGTATTAGGATGACAGCGACCGAGCGCTTTTTTATCGACAATAAAGCCAAGACCGCAGGTATGCGGTCAAGCAGTTGGATAAGGGCAGCAGCTAAAAGCGCGAAGATAGTTCCCCGATTAACGGATGATGAGCGGCGTATCCTTTGGATGCTTGCAGAGCTTGCCAACAACCTTAACCAGTTGACTAAACTGGCACATCAGCTTGGGCTATTAAGGGTAGTCCGTCAATGCCAGGAAGTCTTGAAACAAATTGATAATACTTTAACACAGCTCAACAAAGATGATCGGGAAAGTGATAACGGGTAGAAGTTTCGGCGGTTGTATCCGCTATGTAATACAAAAGCAAGATGCCTTAATACTGGAGGGAGCAGGTGTGCGAGTACAAGAAACCAACCAAACGATAAATGATTTTAACCTGCAAAGAAAGTACAATCCGAATTTAGGACAGGCAGTTGGACACATTGCTTTAAGCTGGAGTATTAACGACTTGTCAAAGCTTAATGATGAAGTAATGGTAAATATGGCTAAAGAGTATTTGCAAAAAATGAAAATACAGGAAACGCAGTATTTAATAGTTAAACATCAGGACAGGGATCACCCGCATATACACATAGTTTACAACCGGGTTGATAATAACGGTAAAACTATAGCTGATAATTTTCAAAAGCAACGGAATGTCAAAGTATGCAAGGATATGACTTTAAAGCATGGCCTTTACATGTCACCGGGAAAAGAACAGGTAAACCGGAAGCAGCTTAAAGGCAAGGATAAAATAAAATATGAATTATTCGATGCCATTAAGTCCGCCAGCAAAAAAGTAAAAACCCTTAATGAACTTAAACAAGTATTGGCAAAACAGGGAATTGGTATGCTTTACAAATACAAAAGCGGCACTAATGAGATACAGGGTATTAGTTTCAGCAAAGGGGAATATAAGTTTAAGGGGTCAGAGATTGACCGTAGTTTAAGTTATGCAAAACTTAGCCACGCAATAGCACAGCAGGCCAAGCCGGAAAAGAATTTAGCAGATCAGTTAAGGGAAGTAATGAGAAACGCCGAACAGGAAAAAAGCAATAGTCAAAAGCAGGAACAAACCACTTATTTAAAGCCTCAACCGGAAACACATTATTTGAAACAAGCCTTATCGGCGGGAACTGGCCTGTTAGGCGGTTTACTTGCGAATATGCCGGAGGAAGACGATACACCGGAGCGTAAAAGGAGAAAGAAAAATGAACACGAACAAAGCAGAGGAATATCAAGATGAAAGAGATAGATGAATTAAATAATAGAATGGACAGCAGTGAGGAAATCGTAGATAACCTCGTAAAAAATAGTGTAGAAATGGAAAAGCAGGTCGCTAAAATCGCTGAAATCCATATTCCAGATTATTCAGTGGCGATGGATACCATAATTCGGGAGGTAAGGGAAATCAAACAAAATGATAGAGCTGGTCAGCAATTGATTCTGCTTAAAGCCCTTAACGAGAAGTTGGATAAGGCACCAAAGTCAGCTGTTAAGCAATTGCGAATTATTTTGTTTCCCGAAACTAATCAGGGACAATATTACAAAATTGTATTTGGCAGGCTTATTCCCTGGGGTTTATGTTTAGTCGCTATTACTTATTTATATTCTTTAGGTGGGAAAGCAATTGATACCTACAGTCAACATAAACAAAGTCAACAATCAGCCCATTATCAACGGGCTTGGATTTATTTAAAGCAGATAGCGAAAAGGAGAACTTTATCAGCTATGGATACAGCTTATACTAAAACAGCAGATAAATAAACCCTTATATAATTTAATTGTTAAAAAATAAAGTCCCCTTTCACTCGCTGTTAGGGGACTTTAACCTAAACCTTATCACAATTGGACAAAAGAATTTGTCCTTTTAGATGGTGGTAATTTAATATTTTTTGGGCTGCTTTTGTTATTTACCTTTTAACAGTTCGTTCTTTTCTTTTTCAGCCTGTAACAGCCTTTCATATAATTCAACTATTTTTTCAACCGTATTAAAGGTTGGTTGATAGTTCAAAGAGCTGGCTATTAAAGTTGAATTATCGCTGCTGGTGTTATGAAAAGTATTTGAAATAATATTGAAGACCGCTTCCTCTGTAAATGCCTTAATGGCTTCAGAAGACAACCCCAAAATTTTCGCAATTTTTTCTAAAGCTTCGCCATCAACATCTGCACTCTGCTCGATTTTAGAAACAGCTTGTTGGCTAATACCTAATTCATGCGCAAGAGTTTCCTGCTTCATACCTTTTAATTCACGGATCTTACTGATTTTTCTACCGATATGTAAGGTTGGTTCTGCCATAAGTCAAATGTATTGTTAAAATGTAAATGTACAAAACAACGGCTTTATTGTAAAGTACAATCGCTTATGGTTCGGTACGGTGATGTTTCGTTATTCTTTTGCTTTGCCGGTTAATGGAGGCCGGTGTAAAAAAGAGCATCATGTACAATGGAACTTATGCCCCCTGGGAACATTACCCTAAAACACTTCGCCATTACGAAGTTGAAAATCCAATGTCTGTAGTAGTCGATTTTTTTAGTGCTGATTCAGTAAAAGGCCACGGCAAGCGATTAAAGGAATGGCGTTACTATGTAGTTAATGACGAGCATTACGATGAAAAACGACATGGCCCCGGCACATAGTTAATGACGAGCATTACGATGAAAAACGACATGGCCCCGGCACATTGCTTATATACGACCTTAATTTGAGGATTTTGGAAGCTATGTACCTGCTATTAGTCAATTACAAGAACTTCTCTTACCAGCGGAAACAGCTTACGGAAGAACATTTGGAAGAAGAAAAGGAACAATGGGCATGCTACCCTAAAAACCTTTCCCTGAAAGAACAGCTTGAACCTTATAAGGCAGTTAAGAAAGTCTTTAAGAAAATTAAGCCGCAGGAATATAGGGATCAGCTTCATGAGTGGTCACACGTAGCCCTTTACAATAATGCGGATGTCGAGGCTTTATATGCAGGTGAGGTTATCACTGTTTATGAAAACTTAATTAAGCTGTATTCGGCAGCATGGCTAATCTGCCAACGGGAGGGTGGTCGCCCGCAGTTAAGGCGTAGCAAGCTTGAAAGTAGCTTAACAGAAACATCCACCGAACCAATTGAGTTAAGGACAATAAACCCCGAACCGACAGCAGCCGAAAAACTGGCATTGGAGGAAATTAAAAATCTGATTTTAAAACGCTGTCCGCAGGTTCAAATGATTATTCATTTAGGGACACATCCTAAGCCGTTTACATTCTACCTGCTTATCCTGATAGGCGATGATGAAAAAACGCCGGAGCATGAAATCAGTAATAAGATTGAGGACAACTGCCAATATCTTGCTAATGTACATGCCATAGTTCATAAGGCAAACAGCGCAAAAGAAGCCTTAAATATCGGTAGGCGCTTTTGGTCAACCGTTATGGACAAGGGATTTGTTTTATATCAGTCCCCTGAATTAATATTACCGGAGCATGAGGAAATAACTAAGGAGGGATTATTGGAAAGGGCAAAGTTCAATTGGGAAAGATGGGGAAAGCAAGGCAGCGAGTTTTTAAGAAGTGCAGAATTATACCGGGCAGATAATAATTTCAGGCTTGCAGCATTTCTTTTGCACCAATCTGTTGAAAGTGTTCTAAAAGCTATTATACAAGCCGTTATAGGCTACCGAATACAGATGCATAATTTGTCAAGGTTGCTACGGCTTACCTTGTTGTTTACCGATGAATTAAAAGAGGTTTTTGAATTGAATACCACCGAGGGGGCGCAATTATATCAATTGTTGCAAAATGCCTATTCACAATCAAGATATAACAGTTCATTTGATCCTGACGAAGATTCAGTAAGAATACTATCAAAACAGGTAACAAAGTTCAATAAGGTCGCAGAAAGAATTTACAAGCAATATATAGACGATATTAAGTGTTGACAGCCTCAGCAGTATTGGCAGGCGGGCATTTGTTCGCCTTGCCTTGCTTCTGAAAACTATTATAACATTAAAGATAGAACCGCTAAGCTCCCTAAGTAGCATGTCGGGCGGTTGATTTAAATCGTCCAGCCTTGCTACTGAAAAGCAAAACGACACATACACCCGTTGGAACCATGCAGCTACGGCAGGCGGCTTCATTGCACCACGCGCTATTGCGCTGGGTTTCATTGCGCCGTCAGCCTCGCTGCCGCTGGCAGGAGTGAAATTCGTCCCTCATAACACACCTGCCTTTCCCGACCAGGGGAAAAAAAATAATACGCCATTTCACCGCATTGCGTAAAATTAGCGACTGCCAAATAAACGTAAAGTAACGTGATTATGAATATTAATGAAAACAACGAATATTAGGGGCTTTGGATACACACCTGAGGGGGTAATATCAAATTCTACTCTTTTTCCATTTGATGGTTTGAATTCTAATCTTTTCATGAAATTCATTTTTTTCTTCCTTAGTTAATGAACCTTTTTCATCATATTTCTTAAGATATTCTTCCATGATTCTTGTTGTTTCTTCGGTATCTGCAGCTATTGGAACCTTAGCAACGATTTGCCTCATCATATCGATCTTAAGGTCCAAACTGGGGTTAGATAAAAAGTCGATCATTTTAAAATATTCTTCAAAAGATTTTTTATTCCCTATTAAAAAACGATTTGACTGATTAAATACAAGTGAGTTAGCAATTGCCACACTTCCGCTTACAGTTATTGTACGTTTTATTGTATTTAATCGTTCCGTGTTATCATGATATATTTTTAAGGAGTATTTAGGATTTAAAGGAATATAAAATTCTTTTGATTTCAAGAAAGGCTGATCGTTATTAGTAACTAAGTCTTCCATAACGATTGGATTATCACTTGTGATAAATTGGGAATCATCAATAATTTTTGAAACTTCAAATTTTGAAAACTCATGAAAAGTCCCAATTTTGTCGACACCAAGAGGGATCCCCTCTTTAAATATTTTAGTTGTCAGCGCGGTAAAATGCGCAATAATTTTTTCTTCAGCCCATTCTTTAAAACTAAAGTCTTCATCAAGATATGAGATACCTTTTATCCCTTTATTTTTTGCATCATAACATAGCTTAATAACTTCTGCTTTATGATGTTCTATAGAAGTTTTTAATAAAATTGGGTTACGTACATATAACTGGAAAATTCCGATTAGTATTTCTACTCTTTGGCTATTAGAAATTTCTATAATATTATCATCGATCAAAATTCTATAGGCCTTCTCATACATTGGTTCAAAGCCTTTAGCAAGTAACTTTTGTTCTAATGCTAATGGGTCGGATGTTATTTCTGAATTTTCATCAAGTGTATAAAAGTCTATTTCAGCACAAATGTTAGTAATATTTGGGGTGAATACCCGCTTTTCCAATTTATCATAAGCATCAACGTAATATTCTTTACCTCTTTTTACGGCAAAATTCTTCAAATAAACCCGTGGAACATAATGTTGTTTCATTTGCTTTTTAAATGTTAATTTAATCTTTTAAATATTTGTTAAGCATTTAAAAGGTTTCAAAACTTAAACAATAGTTACACTTAAACTTATGATTAGAATCAAGTTATTCTTTTGAAGGTAGATAGTGAGTAAATAACTATCGAAGTCGTAACTTCGGCCAATAGGAGATAGATAAATTATTTCTCATTTTCTTCTATAAAGTAAAATATCATCTGGTCAGCAAGCATAAAAAAACTTTGTGTAAATTGTCATAATCTATCTCAGATACCTGTGAATCATATAATTCAAATTCATCTATTGGCGATTGTTTTAATAACTGGATATCTTGAGCGTTTAATTTAATATAGCTTCTTCTTATAAATCTATCATAATCATCCCCATGCTCATTTACTTCTGTTTCTACAATTGCATTAGGTTTATTTATTCGCTTCTTATTTTTTAAAAATATTATGACCCCCTTTTCACGCGCAAGCGCAGTTATTGAATTGGCCGTTAAACTCATGAAGTAGCTTATACCATTTTTAGACTTTTCCTTATAGTACATAATATCATAAGGGGGTTCATGTGTAGGATTCAATGTTTCTGAATTATTTGGATTTTCAGGTTTAAAATATCCGGTTTCGTATTTTTTAGTGCGACTAAAATCGTCATAACTTTCATCAATTTGCAAACATGGATTTTTAATCATTTCATTATATTCAATCATTTTTTTTCCTTCGACTTTTTTTTGAGCTAAGTCACCCATTTTTATTTTCTCTATTTCTTCTGGGGTTTGAAATGGACAATATGGAATTGAAAACTCGCAAACAAAAATACCCGTTGTTGTATTTTCAAGCTTCAAATCAACAGAAACACCATTACTTTTCGCAGCCAAACAGATGAACTCTTTATTATACAAACTATCCGCTAATGTAAAAGATGAGTTTTGAGCTTTATATAATTTAGTCCTATTCCCAAATTCAGGCCAATCATCTTTACCGGCTTTATAAATTTCGTCAGATATAATATTTTCGCCTTTGAAATCATTGCCTTTCAAAGTGAAGATCAGTTTTTTACCGATGTATCTATTGTAATGACCAAAATCATATTCAATAGTATCATGTTTAATGTTTTGTGAAAATTCAAATATTATCGTGCCTGACTGTTCATCTGGCGCAGTAAGTGATGGATTGAGAAATACGTCTTTTACGGCATTCTCACATTTACCCCACAATTCGTTTACTGGTATCGTAGTCCCATTTGCCCCGGCCCGTTC
This sequence comes from uncultured Mucilaginibacter sp., assembly GCA_963422535.1. Lineage (GTDB taxonomy): Bacteria > Bacteroidota > Bacteroidia > Sphingobacteriales > Sphingobacteriaceae > Mucilaginibacter. Next base: position 2,538,645 of record OY730227.1, on the reverse strand, counting down.
ATAAATAATATGCCCATGTTTATTCGCACGAATATCAAGAACAATTTTACCTGTAATGTTATTTGGATTTTCTACAATTGGTTTTGCTTCAAACCTACGATCGTCCATTCCCGTCAATGTAACATCTTGAGAAAATCCCAATTTTGCTGCAAATAGAAAACTTATAAATAATAGTCTTTTCATGGTTTTAGGTATCAATTAGATGGTATAATAGACGGATATCACAAAGCTAATTTTTTTAATGTTATGGTGTGTTTGTTGATTGACTTTTTATATCTTCAAGTATTGAATACTTACACTTTATGAGTATTCTTTTTTTACTAAAACCTAATTAATTAAGGTAACTATATCTCACTTGGGAGTAACTACCATATAAATATAACATAAAGTACTTTGAAATTAAAAGTTATTTGTGTATTTTTAATATGGAGGACGGGGGGACTTTGACCGCTATCGAGATTGCGCAGTTTTTATAGCGTAGTCCTTGCCCTTACTCGGTTTAATTCGTTTCTTATTCTTGCATATTTTCCTATCTCATCTAACATCTTTCCAAACCGGGGGCTTTTCTTTCCGTTTTGCTTAGGATATTGAAAGTCCAAAAGTGCTTTAATAGCTGTGCGTTTATTTTCAAACGGTATCCTGTCAATAAGTATTGAAATCAATGGATTTTGGAGCGGAGTCGGCCCGACAAAAAAATTAGCTAAATAATAGTCTATTTCGTACTCTAATTTTGCAAACTCATGTATAAAATAACCCCTGTACTCATTGGGATTTTTAGGTTCGATCATAATTGTTCAGGTTTATTTTTAAAAAAAGTGAAAATAATTGCAATAAAATTAGGTATTATCGGGGAGTAATGTTATCTTTACATAAGCAAACGATAAGAACATGACAACTCAATTTAAATCCTTAATCCAAGTGTTAGATTACTTCAAAAATGAAGAAACCTGCATTCAGTATTTAGCACACCAACGCTGGGGCGAAACACCTTGCTGCCCACATTGCGGTAATGCTAAAGCATGGAAAACTAACAGGGGTTATACGTGTGCTGCCAAAGAATGTTCAAAGAAGTTCAGCGTAACGAGCGGTACTATCTTTGAAAACACCAAATTGTCATTAAGATTATGGTTTGCTACTATCTATCTTTGCACCGCTCATAAAAAAGGTATTTCATCATTACAGTTAAGCCGTGATTTGAATGTAACACAAAAGACCGCTTGGTTTTTATTACACCGTGTTCGTGAAATGTTAGCTTATAACAACCCTGAATATCTTAATGGTACTATTGAGGTTGATGAAACCTATGTAGGTGGTAAAAGCAAAAACAAACACGTTTCAAAACGCATCCCTAATTCACAGGGACGTAGTGGCAACGGCAAAACTGCTGTTATCGGTTTATTAGAACGTAATGGCAATGTTAAAACTTTCGTAATTGACAACACCGAATCGAGCACTTTACAGCCAATCATGTTAGCAAATGTAAATCCAAATGCAACTGTTGTAACAGATGCCTACAGATCTTATAATGGCTTATCTGCTGTTTATAATCACATCACTGTAAAGCACACTGAAAATAATTACATTACAGTTGGAGAAGATCATACGAATAATATCGAAGGATTTTGGTCTTTATTAAAAAGAGGTATCGTAGGAATTTATCATTACGTTTCTCCAAAACATTTGGGTCGTTATTGTAATGAGTTCGGTTATCGCTATAATACCCGCAAAGTATCCGATGTTGTAAGATTTGAAGATGCTTTTAAATTGATTCATAATGGACGTTTGACTTATGCTAAATTAATTTCATAATTTTGACTAATGGATAAAGAAAAGAAAGAAAAAATACCTAAAAAAAGAGCCCATAAATATGATACTAAGCTGGCTATTAATGCCAGCTTTGAACAAGTCATACAGGCTTCTTTTTTGGGTAAACCACCTGCTAAAAAGCAGGAATAATATTGTACTGAATTTTTATTGCAACTCGAATTACGACAAATTGAACACGCAATATAAAGGTTATGGTACGCTGAATTGGCGTAACTGTATCTTTATGCGTGTAGGGCGTCGTAACCCTGGGTTGCTAATTATACAATAGTTACGCCATATTTTTTAAAACCCAAATACGACAATGAAAAAACCAATCCTAATCGCCTTATTGGCAATCATGGCTTTAAATACAGAATAACAATTAAGGGATTGTTATTTAATGGTTATGAAGATAGAGATAAAGTTACCGATGCCGAAAATAAGAGGCTGGATGCTGTAGAAGTTTACCAACGCGGACAGGCGGATACTTTGAACGATCTAACGAAATGGGTTGCCTGTGGGACGGTTGCGGCTGCTGTAATTGCTTTTCTTCTTCTTCTTTGGGAGACGCGGCATTTGATTTTAATAATATGGCGAATATTTTCCTAATCCAGTTTTTCATTTTAATTTACCCCCAAGTCGTATATAGTTACCTAAATTAAATGAAAAACCCTTATTTTAATAATATCATCTGGTTATTTGTAATAATTTTTGTTGCATCCTTTTTACCATGTTTTGGCCGTTGCTATTTTAAAATTAATTCAACTTTTGAAAATATCTTAACAGGAGCTATATCATCAGCAATACTTCTCTTAATTATAGAAATTATCAATTATTTGAATGATAAAAGAAAATATGGCTTTATTAGTGGTATATACAAGAAAGTATCTATTACAGAACGTATTCCAGACGGACAGGATAATCTAAAACGGATCGGTGACAGTTGCTACCGTGAAATTAGTTATTATAATCTGTCTGACATAAACTATGTTTCTGATTTAAAATATCAGTATCATGGAATTTATACAGGTACGGTCGAATATTTTGGAGATACCGAAACCAAAGCCACGGCATTTGTTACGCTTAATTTGAATTTGGCAAATAAAATGACAGGCATGGGTAGTTATAAGTATGCCGGGAAGGACGATTTCGGAAAATATGATTTCCAAGTGGACGAAGAAAATACACGCCGAATAATTGTTTACTATAAAAATACCATCCCAAGCGGGCTTGCAGAAGGCTATGAGATATGGGAAAGAACATAATAAAATAGATGTTTAAATTAAAGCTAATTCCATAATCAATAACATGCCATTGTTATTTGATTATGAAATCGACTGGCGCCCAAAATATCATAAATACGATATTCCATATTCACCAGTACAGCAAAGATAGCCACCGCCGGGATAAAAAGTAAAGGCTATACAAGCGTGCAGTTGTGTTTTGTTTTTAGCGGCTTGCCCGGCCTTGACATTTACTCGGCTCGCGCTGTTGGTTGCTTAACTGGTGAAATGGGATGGTGTGCGCTATGGCTTGCAGGGCGGTTAGAAACAAATGATTTCACTAAAAGTCATTCATTAAAATTGCATAATAGTTCAATATTTCGTATCTTTATTTTATAAGATTTGCAATTCATCTGTATTTAAAAAAGTGGTGAGTGTTTCGGTGAGTAAGAAATTAAGCCATTATAAAATATTGAATATCAGCGGGGTACAAGGGTAATACAAATCCCTCCGGCTCCACAGCAGAATTGACTAAAAATGCTCTTATTATAACAATAAGGGCATTTTTTATGAGTTTGTTATTAAGGGGGGAGGGCTAAATCGGAATGCATTTATGTAATAGTTCTTCAATTTATTCCCCAATGATAATCCTAAGTACATTTAACCACTCAATTATTCAATAATTACTGGTAAAATCTTTACAAGAATAAAATGATTAAATGTAATACCTAAAAGGTAACGCTGGTTTTAGCCCATCTAAAGTACCCGCGGTTAATACATCACCTATGACATTAGCAAATTTTAGCGTTACAGGTAATCCATCACAAAAGCGACAGGAATTATAATTTAGCTTGGTAAGAGCTAAAATGTCCTGACAAACTGTTTCAATTTTCACATTGCCCTTACCTCGTGTTATCCGTATGGTTAAAGGATTGGGAGTTTCCATTCCCAATGGTTGTTGCAATCTAGGGATAAAACCTTTAGTCCATAAAAAAGCATTATTTTCATCTTTGACAAAGAGGCTTCCTCTCAAAATTGGGAAATTTTTATCCCTGTAAAGTTTAAATACTTTTTCATCTTTTATCGTTACACCAACTAATGCGATTTTTAAATCCTTCACTGCTTCACAAAAACCCTCCCATTCATCATTATCAAATTGGGTACGACCATGTATAAATACCTCTTTAGGAATATTCTGATTATTAGATTTTTTAAATGATTGTATGGCCTTTGAAAGGAGATCCAAAGCTGCATCTTTAGTTAAATGATATTCTTTAGTTTCTTTGTTATACCAAGGGCCGACTGCGCCTTTGAAAACCATACCATCACCGAAATCCAAAAACATCTGCGCTGCGCAACAAGCATATTTGTTTGACTTTTGCCTTTCATCTACTTTGAATACTAAACCAATATAACATACATCTTTTCTTATAGTACCGAGTTTCCACGGTAGTCCACCAATTTTATAATAAGTAGACGTTGCGATATTCCAAGCAATATCCGTTTCCATTTTTGACAAATCCCTTTTGGGTTCTCGATTTTTTTTCAAAAACTCTTCTTCCTTATATGCAACCGTCGATTCACGAATAATCTGTGTTAGTATTTCATGCTTTAGGAGTTTTAATTTTAATTGATTATGAAAGTGATTATCATATAAGTAGCACTCTTTAAGTTTAGCATATTTAGGGTCAATCTCATCGAACAGACCGGGGTTAGCGCGATCATATTTATTTTTAATACCAATCTTAATAGCCTCACCAAAACCTTTGGATTTTATCCTTCCATGTTGATATACTAAATCCGGAATTACTACAAACCATAAATTAACCGGAGGTCTATCATCATCAATTTTATATTCGACGAGTGCATCCACATACAAATTGACCATATTCGCAACCCTTACATGAGCATCTGAATATCGATAAAATTCGTTAAGCTTATTTTCATCGACCTTTATTTCAATTGTAGAATTAAGGTTGATGGTAACTCCAAATATTGTTTCAAATCCCGGATAAAAAGGTTTAGCATAATCCTTCTTTAGTGGCTGCATCGGTTTTAAAAAACGGGCAATCCACTTCTTCATTCTTATGATGCCTTTGTCTGTCCCGATAATTCCTATAGAGAAATTATTGATCTTGTTTTTATTTAAGGGACCAAATAGCGTTAAGCCATCACGAGGATCAGTTACTTTTTGATCATAGTTGAAAAGTAAAACAGGCTCTTTTATGTGCTTCAATTCAAACATCTGTTTCCCCCTCGGTTTCCTCGTAAAATTCCTCTTCTTCTAAAAAATCGTCAATCGGTTTTAATCTTTCCTCATCATTAGGTTCAATGTAACTAAATTTAGCTTTAAAAGTAATGGGTGTAGTAGATAATACAATATTTTCATCCTCGGCGATAGGAATTGAAATTTCATCGCTCTCGGTATTGCAAAGGCAGGAAAGAAAAGCTAAAAGTTGATCACGCCATTCCTTATTCCGCATATTCTTGCCTTTATCCCTTCTGGCGCTGTGCATCTTCTTTTTATCGTCCCAGGCTTTTACTCCATCCTCGGTGAAAATAATATGGTTTTTTATACTTAGACAGACTTCTGGATAAAGAAGTGGTCGAAAGCTTATTGCATAATGCCAAAACGCATCGTAATATTTCCCGGTTACCCCTATGTTTTTCAGTTTTCCGTTGACATAGAACTTACCCTTTGATTTATCTTCTCCTTTATGCTCAAAATAATAACAGCTACTATTAGAAAGCTCATAAGGAATCAGGTTTAATCCACTCAAATAATTTTCAAAACATCCTCTAAGTAGCCTGACCAACAAGCGTCTAAAATCATTATAGCTCGGAAAAACGTCTGATTCGTATCTTTCAAAAGCTTCAAAAGTATCCTTGATTAAATGCTCGGTCGGATTTATTTCAAGTTTTTCATCTGATAAATAATAATTCAGTGTTTTTTGAAATGTGACAATCATATTACCATGCCGGAATCCAGGATAAACCAAATTATTTAGAATAACCTTTGCTTGTGCCTTGCTATAAAATTTGTAAAAATGGATTTTCTTAGGCAAATGAGGGATTTTTACCCAATTAGAAAAAAAGGTGTCAGTATCCTTGTGATCAACTCCTGAATATTGGGTATAAACATTGTCATACCAGTCCATGATGGAGTTATTGTTCGCGATAGCTTTCGGTACTGTATCATGTGCCAATTTGTTTAGTAACCGCTTTAATCCATCGCCCCAATTACTTTCAAACGATATAATATTTTTCCTGTTCAGTCCAATTCTGGTATTATATGCGGAATTATCGATTTTAACAGGAATTATAAAATCTGTCAACCCGTGTTGTTTTTCAATACTTTTACATTGTTCCCATTCATCCAGTACTCCGCTTTTATCAAATGTTACATTTGAAACCACGAGAATATACTTGATGGTTTTTTGTCCTAATAAATCTTGTAAACTTTTCCAATAATCAGATTCCCCACCTAATAAAAATGACAAATCACATTCACAATTATAGCCTTCGTTTTTAAGCTTAGATTGAAGCCAAAGCGTGAATTCGTTATCTTCAGGTGTAGCATGCCCAATAAAAATTATATCACGTTTATTAATTTCCACAATAAAATATAAAAATAGCTAAAGCTTAGTAATGTTAGACAACAACTATAAGTTTAATGCTTCATGCATATGCTAATAATTTACAAATAGCGGTAATTCTATTTAGTAAATGCAACAAAGTATTGATATTAGGAATACAACACTCCTTAATTTTAGACTGTAATTAATTAGTCAACTAATATAATGGTAAAAATCAACTATTACAAGTTTGCCCGATATTAAAATAGGCTTCAATACTTCAACGGGGTGGTGCTATATACGTGGTATTCGCTGGGGGGCAAGTGGCAGGGTGTAAGCTTGCTCAAAAACTGTTACTGATTAAAAATAGAGAATAACACTACTATTGCTTTTCTTAGAAAAACTAGGTAATGAAGAAGGGGCGTTATGGGCAAAAATGCCAGCTCTCCTATATTATACTTTTTTGCTTTTTATACACCTACACTCTCCAAGCACAATTCTTTCAATTTTGCTACGGTGTAATCAACTTCTTCTTTGGTATTATATTTCGAGAATGAAAAACGCACTGATGGGCGAGTATTATCTCCTCCTATGGCATGAAGTACGTGCGAACCTATATCAGTACCCGAACTGCATGCGCTACCACCCGAAGCGGATATGCCGGCTATATCCAAATTAAACAATAGCATATCGGCCATTTCGTTGCATGGGAAAGATACGTTTAGTACCGTATATAGGCTATTATCAGCTCCTATTTCGCCATTAAACTCAACTCCCGATGTGTTTTGTTTCAGTTGCTCAATCATATACGATTTCAAGCCTTGTATATGATGATGATTTTCGTCCATATTGGCGTAAGCTATTTCGAGTGCTTTAGCCAAACCCACAATACCATACACGTTTTCTGTTCCGCCACGCATATTGCGCTCTTGTGCGCCGCCATATATAAATGGCTTTATTTTTACACGATGATTGACGTGCAAAAAACCTATCCCTTTAGGGCCATGCAACTTGTGTGCAGCACAAACCATAAAATGAGTTTTCAATTTACTGAGGTCGTGCTTATAATGCCCCATAGTTTGCACCGTATCCGAATGGTATATAGCGTTATAATGCGCACACAAATCGCCAACACGCTCAATATCGGTAAGCGTGCCTAACTCGTTATTTGCGTGCATTAATGATACAAAACTACGCTCATTGGTTTTCAGTAAATCTTCGAGGTGCTGATAATCTACATTTCCTTTACTATCCGTATCAACCAAACTCAGTTTAATAGTTCCTGCTTTCTCCATTGCCTCAAGCGTATGTAATACAGCATGATGTTCAATACGGCTTGTAATAGCGTGCTTAATTTGATTATCGACTATGCCACATCTAATGGCTGTATTATCAGCCTCGGTGCCTCCCGATGTGAAAAATATTTCGGAGGGCGAAGTATTTAACAAATTGGCAACAGTTTTGCGTGCTTTCTCTATCAACGACCTCACTTCTCTACCATGACTATGTATAGACGATGGGTTACCATAATGGTATTCCATCGCTTTATACATTTCTTTTAAAACTTCAGCATCAATAGGGGTAGTTGCTGCATTATCAAAATACACACGCATATATTAGCTTATTAGGTTTACTCTATTGGTTTGTGGAGATAAAAGATATTTATCTTGTATAATTTAGTTTTTCAAATGTAATATTTCTTTGATATCTTCTATCACTTTTGCTGCTAAATTATCTGCAACCGTTTCTGAATTGCCTTCCGAGTAAATACGAATAATTGGTTCGGTATTCGATTTGCGCAAATGCACCCACTCTTTATCAAACTCTATCTTTAAGCCATCAATAGTTGAGTGTGGTTGATTTTTGTATTTTTCTTCAACTTTGAGCAACAGATTATCAATATCCATTTCTGGAGTAAGCGTAATTTTATTTTTCGAGATAAAATAGCTTGGATAAGTACTTCTTAAACTCGACACCGATTTGCCATACTTTGCCAAATGAGTTAAGAATAGGGCTATCCCCACCAAAGCATCTCTACCATAGTGCAACTCGGGATATATCACCCCTCCATTACCTTCGCCGCCTATAATGGCATTAGTGGCTTTCATTTTATTTACCACATTTACCTCTCCTACTGCTGCGGCATTATACTCGCCGCCTGCGCTTTCGGTCACATCGCGCAAGGCACGAGTTGATGAAAGATTTGAAACTGTATTACCTTTTTGATTTTTCAATACATAATCAGCAACAGCTACCAACGTATATTCCTCGCCAAACATATTACCATCTTCGCACACAAAGGCAAGTCTATCCACATCAGGGTCAACAGCAATACCCAAATCAGCTCCTTTTTTTACTACTTCTTGCGATAGCGCAATCAGGTTTTCGGGCAGCGGCTCGGGGTTGTGGGGGAAATGTCCATCAGGCTCACAATAAAGCTGATGAACTGTTTTTACGCCCAAAGCTTCTAACAAAGCAGGAATAAAAATACCCCCTGTTGAGTTAACACAATCTATTACCACACTAAAATTGGCTTTGGTAATAGCTGCTACATCAACCAATGGCAAAGCCAATACTTGTGCTATATGTTTTTTAAGATAACTATCATCGTGCGTAACTGTACCCAAATCGTTCACATCGGCATACACAAAATCACTATTTTCGGCAATATCAAGCACTTCTTTACCATCAGCATCGCTTATAAACTCACCATTATGATTAAGCAATTTTAAGGCGTTCCATTGCTTTGGATTATGACTTGCTGTTAGGATAATACCTCCAGCAGCTTCTTCGCCCGGAACGGCTACTTCAACCGTTGGGGTGGTAGATAAGCCTAAATCTATCACATCAATACCCAAACCTTGCAAAGTACCTATCACCAAGTTATTGACCATAGTGCCAGATATACGCGCATCCCGACCTACTACAATTTTCTTTTTACCTGATTTTTTTATTGCCCAAGAGCCAAATGCCGAAGTAAATTTTACAATATCTAATGGAGTTAATCCATCACCTGCAACACCACCTATAGTGCCACGTATTCCCGAAATTGATTTTATTAATGTCAAAGCGTTATAATTTATTTATTTACAAAATTAAACATTTTGCCCGATTATGGCATAAATACCCTATGGACTAATTCCCTCTTTATTATTTTTATATTTGTAGCTCTTAATAGAAAGCGCGAGGGTGTTATTGTTTACTCACTTCGCCCAATATTTTAACACACAATACCCTATTTAGGAAATATCAAATGCTTGAACATCTTTTACAATTCGACCAGCATTTATTTTATTTTATCAATCATTGTCTTAGCAATCCCTTTTTCGATTGGCTAATGCCCATACTTCGAGAACCTCGAACTTGGATACCGCTCTATTTGTTTATTATCTGCTTTTGTATCTATAAATATAAAAAAGCAGGCGTTTATATCATCGTTTTTGTGCTATTAACTTTTGCCGTTGCCGATAGTGGCAGTGCCGGCATTGGCAAAAACATGGTAAAACGAATAAGACCTTGTAACGACCCTGCATTATTGCAAACCATTATTGCACGCATACCTTGCGGCTCGGGATATAGTTTCCCATCGGCTCATGCAAGCAATCATTTTGCTATCGCGATTTTTTTATGCTTAGTTTTCTTTAAAAAATGGCGTTGGGTATGGCTATGGGGTATTTTATGGGCTGCATCTATTTGCTTTGCGCAAGTATATGTGGGCGTTCATTACCCTATTGATGTTACAGTTGGTGCACTTTACGGAACACTAGTGGGAACATTATTTGCATTTTTATTTAAAAAATTACAACCCGATTTTTAATGGTTATTTGGAAAACAATTCTTCTCTTTTTCAGCGCATTTATTGGTGGTACAGCTGTATTTGTATTTAAAGGCGATAGTCATAAAAATTTAAAGCTGATATTATCCTTTAGTGGAGCATTTTTGTTTGGGATAACTGTTTTGCACCTTATACCCGATGCCTACCGAGGTAATGATAACTATGTGGGTGTGTTTATTTTGATTGGCTTTTTGTTCCAAATTATACTCGAGCAGTTTTCGGAAGGTATAGAGCATGGGCACATACACCACCCCAATCACGAGCATTTTGCTTTCCCATTAGGCATTCTTATTAGCTTGTGTATTCATGCCTTTTTAGAAGGTATGCCATTAGCCCAAAACAATCAAAATCAATTGGTATGGGGTATAGCCATACATCATATACCTGCTGCTTTTGCTTTAGGAACGGTATTACTCACCAATAAGCAAGGCAAGAATAAAACCTTATTTTTTATTGTTTTATTTGCTTTGATGGCACCAATTGGTTACTGCTTTAGCGATTTATTGAGCACAGGCGGTATCGGAAACTTACAGCATTATTTTAACCGAATAATGGGAGTAGTAATTGGGATATTTTTACATATATCGACTACTATCTTATTCGAGTCAAGCTCTGACCATAAATTTACTATCAAAAAAATGATTGTCGTTTTGCTAGGATTTGGAACTGCTTTGGTTGGATTTATTGCAGAATTATAAAACTTTACCCTCTTAGTTTATCTAACAAAAGACTTAATTGCACAGTCTCTTCATCCGAGATATTATTTTTCAGTATTTCTTTAGTTTTAAAATCGATGTCGAGCTTTGCTAAAATAGCTAATCCTGCTTTGTTAATATGAATATCTACGGCTCGCCTATCCTTTTCATTGGTGCACCTCGAAACCAATTTTTTTTGTACTAGGCGGTCAACTATGCGTGAGGCATCCGACATTTTATCCAACATCCTATCTTTTATCAAATTGATAGTTGCGGGTTTGGGATGTTGTCCTCTTAAAATGCGCAATACATTAAATTGTTGATGCGTAAGGTTATGCTTTTCGAGCTCTACTCTTAAAACATTATTGAGCCACCCATAAGTATAAGTAAGATTTACCACCACCCTGTGATAGTTATCTTCAAACTTATTGGTTTTAATTTCGTCTTCAATACGCATATAAATTTTACTTTACGGTGGCTAATTACAAATATGTTGATTATTTCTTAATCTTTTTTGAAACTTTTGGTTTTCCATAGTCCCAAGGGCAGTGTAAGCATTTATTTTTACAGCAATTGCCTCGTTTTAAATGGTATTCTTTAGTAAATACGAAATTACCATCCTCGTTTATATAATAATCTACCTTCTCGACCAGCATATTTAGTTCAACAATTTAACAAAAATAATATCTCCAAAATGCTTTTTTAAGTAATTACCATTACCATGCAAGGTCCATACTTGTTGGGGTTGCGTTTGCTTTATCATTTCTAAAATATCGTTCCAATCGGCATGATCCGAAATAAATAAGGTATCATTTTGATTTACTTGCAAGTTTTTCCACCCCGAGGCAAACAAACGCTTTACCCCTACTGCGTTTATATAGCTATCAAAAGTAAATGGCGGTACGATATACACATACTCTTGTTGGCTTTTCATCAATTTGCGGCTATATAATTGATATTTACCAGGCGAATACCCCATCTTTTCGTAAACAGTATTTAAGGGCATAATACGATGGTGTACTAATACGGTTTTTTGTGGTGCATACTCCGTGATAAGTTTAATCAAACGCTGACTTTTACCTAAGCCATACGCCCCCAACAAAATATTGCTTTTAATATCGTTCAGTTTTTCAATCTCTGCAATTGGATTGGGGTGGATAATATCGGGATTGGCAAAAGTACTTTCGGTAATCAACACATCCGTTTTTACCCATTCTATTGGCTCGCAAGTAGCATCTGCTTGCAGTTTATAATCGCCTGTGTATAGATACCGTACGTTTTGATATTCGAGCAAGATTTGCGCCGAACCTAAAATATGCCCTGCTGGAATAAAAGTGATGTGCACACCACCTACATTAAACAACTGATGATAGGTGGGGATGATAAATTCTTTTGCGGAATTTTTACCATAGCGCAATTTCATAAATGCGGCTGTTGCCTCGGTGCAATGCACCTCGCCATTACCCGAAATAGCATGGTCGGCGTGTGCGTGCGATATAATCGCCTTTTTTACAGGCTGTTGTGGGTCGATATAAAAATCTCCATATCGGCAATACAAACCCTTGCCATCAAAACAAACAAAATCGTCCAATATCATTTGGCAGCAAGGGCTAAAAATTGTTCGTGCAGGGCTAATACTTGTGGAATTACTAGCGTGGTATCATCATTCCGGATAATGTAATTAGCCAGTTGGGTTTTCTTTTCTTCCGAAAATTGCCTCGCCTCTCTGCTTTCTATTTCGCTGCGCGATAAACCATCACGTTGCATTACTCTTTGTGCCCTCAATTCAAAAGGTGCTGTTACTAATAGCGAGTAATTACACATTTTGTAGGAGTTACTTTCAAATAATAAAGCTGCTTCTTTTACCACATAAGGTGCTTTATCACTCATGCTATCCACCCAAATATCAAAAGCTCTGAAAACCGCTGGATGCACCAACGAATTTAGTTTGGCTAATTCCGAATCGTTATTAAAAACAATGTCGGCAATATGTTTACGATTTAGTGTTTTATCAGCAAAATAGGCATCGCTACCAAATGCTGATTTTATGGCATCAATAAGTATTTCATCCTCAACCATAGCCCTTTTTGCTGCATCATCAGCATAAAAAACTGGAATATCCAATACTTCAAATATTTTGCTTATTGTAGTTTTGCCACTACCTATATTGCCTGTTATACCTATTTTCAGCATTTATTTTCTAACTATAAAATCAACATTTTGAGGCTCAATTTTTACTATCTTACAATACTTAGGCACTTGTGTTAGTTTGATGGGTAAGGTTGTATAACCTTTCTCCTGCCAAAGATTTAAATCGACCGTGGCTTCAAAAAAATCATCATCAACAACCGTATATTTATTTAAAGCAACCATAAATGTAACCTTAACCTTTTGTGGAAATACCTTTACAATATAGTAATTATGATTATTTAACAACTTTACGGGGATAGCTATTGTTTTCTCGGTAAATTCATCAACAGGGAGCGTTACCTGCACCGTACGTGGTAATACAGTTATACCACCTTCTTTATGTGTTTGAAGGTTGATTAATGAATGCGCCGTTTCGCTCACACTATCCAGTTTCAAAGTATCAGTATTCCACGATTTAATTTTATCAATGGCACTACTCGAACCACTTATGGTAACGTACGATGGCTTGATAATAACATCGTTTGACTGTGTAAACTGATGTTGATATTTAATATTAGATACCAATTGTACGGGCACACGCTTCACCGCTCTATCCAAAAAATCAAAAAACAAGGTATCGGGCGATAATGCCATTACCTGTTCATCAAATTCTTTTCTGCTATTAATTTGCTTTAATTGCGAGCTAAGAACCACATAATCTTTATTAGCTAGTTGCTGTAAATCAACAGTTATAACTTTATTTTCTGCATTTATCTTCGAGAAAAGCATTTGCCAGCCTGTGCCTTGCAAAGTGGCTGTAATGGTATCTGGTTGTAATGAATGAGAAACTCGCTTTACAGGAGCATTTCGGTATGCTATAAGCTGCTTTACGGTGAAAGTATATTTATTGGATAGCGTAGTAAAAACCCATGCAATGGTGGCAAATACCAAGCAGGTAATAAATGCTGATAAGCGTCGCCGCTCTGTTGTTGATAATTTTACTAATGCCATTTTAAATCAAAAGTAAAAAGCCAAAATTCAAATTTCGCCAATATGCTTTCTTTTTTTTTGACTTTTTACTTCTGAATTTAGACCCTTATTTAGCTACTGCTGGAGGGGTATTTAATGCCTTAGAAGATTCTAAAGATATGGCTGATTTTTCAAAACGTATTTTATGCCCGCCTTCTGTTTCAACCAAAAAAGTAGTTTCTGCAATATCAATGATTTTGGCATGAATACCCGCAGTAGTAATTACTCTATCTCCTTTTTTAAGCTCTTCTACGTATTTTTTCTGATCTTTTTGCTTCTTTACCTGCGGACGAATCATAAAAAAATAGAATACTACAATGATTAATACCATTGGTAATAACATTCCTAAACTACCGCCACCTGTCGCAGCACCTGCTTGTAATAAAATTGTTGCTATCATATTGTTATATAAGTTATTTTTCTAAAACCTCGCCAACTAAATGCACTATATTTTGCACAGGGTTGGTATTGGCGGTTACTACAATTTGCTTATCCTGCAAGCCGTGTTTACCTGCACTATTAAATGTTACTTGTATGCTTGAACTCTCGCCTGGCTGAATAGGGCTATGCTTCCATTGCGGAATAGTACAGCCACAAGTAGCCTGCGCATTTTGAATAATTAAAGGCGTTTTCCCTGTATTAGTAAATTTAAAATCGTGAGTTACTTTCTCTCCTTCTTTTATTTTTCCAAAATCAAAATTCTCTTTATCAAACTGCATTATCGGCGCATCAGCCGTGGCTGATTTTACCGTCGAGCTATCATTTTTTTGATTCGAATTACTATTGCAGGCCATTAGCATACTTGCTGCTATAATGCCATAAAATAATTTTTTAATCATTTTATTAAGATTTTAATATATGCTATTCTTCAATTAAGCCTCTACCAATCTTCTTTATCTTATTCTCAGCCTTCAACTCATACAATATCTTATCTAAGATACCATTTATGAACGAATTACTTTTGGGCGTGCTAAACTCTTTTGAAATCTCTAAATATTCGTTTATCGTTACTTTAACTGGGATAGATGTAAAATTAATAAACTCGGCAATAGCCATTTTCATCAACAAGGTATCCATCATAGCAATACGCTCGGGCTCCCAATTTTGAGTTTTTTTACTAATGAGCTCTTGATACTCTTCATCGTGACGTATACTGTGTTTAAACAACTCGACAATAAACTCTCTATCCTCAGCCCAATTGCCTGTTACTTCGGCTAGTTTATTCAGTTTAGGCTCATCGTATACAAAGTTCTTAAATGTTTTTGCAACCAATGCTTTTAATACATCTTTATCAACTGGCCAAAAAATAAACTTATCTTCAAAAACCTGCTCGGCAAGAAGAGATTTTAAAATCACTCTTTTGAAAATAAATTTAATGATATCCTTATCGGTTTGTATGGTATCGCCTGTTTTTTGAAGATACTCGGCATACTCGGTCGAGTTTTTGAGTATGATAAATAATGATTTTGCCAATTCGGGTTCAAAACTCCATGATACTTTATACTTCTTTAATCCAGTTTGGTATTCAGCATTCTGCATTAATGAAGTAATAAATCTGTTCTCCAAAATTTTGAGTTGCGGTATAAGGTCTTCGGCGGTTGGTAAATGTTTATTGGCACGTTCGTCAGCATCAGTTTGTGCGTAATGCACTACTTCCGAAATTAAAGAAAGCATCCAAATGTACATTTCGTACACCATATCAACACTTTGAAGTAGGTTTTTCTCGTGTTGTTTGATTTCTTTATTTTCAGATTGATGATAAGCGTATAATGCCTGTAATACTTTTACTCGTAGATGTCTTCTGTTTAGCATGTTTGTAAAGAACGATTGTGATAGTTTAAACTACCGTGTTTATTATTCTATTAATTATTTAATATGTTGATTTTACTTTTCTGATATCTAATATACGTTTTTCTGCAATTTTATTTGCCGCTTCAATTGTCGAAATATTGGCTGATTTTGATAGTTTCAACACGTTGCGTGTAGCTTCGTAAATATTTTCGGTAAGCTGTAATGAGCGTTTTTTACTGAAGCCCATCAATTCGGAATAACAATTAATCAATCCTCCTGCATTAATTACATAATCAGGCGCAAATAATATGCCTTTATCCAATAGCATTTTGCCATGCACTTGTTCGTCTTCTAATTGATTATTGGCAGAGCCTGCAATTATCGAGAATTTAAATTTATCTATTGTTTGATTATTGATGGTTGCTCCTAATGCACATGGCGAATAAATATCAGCATCAATATCAAAAATGGTATTGTTCGAAACTGCTTGCGCGCCATATTTTTTAGCTACTTGTCCTGTGCGCTCGTCATTAATATCGCTTACATACACCATCGTATTTTCGTCGCGAAGCAAACGAACCAAATTCTCGCCCACATGGCCTATCCCCTGCACTACAACCGATCTTCCTGCTAAGGTATCATTACCATACAGTTCTTTCACAGCTGCCTTTATGCCCATAAAAACACCCATAGCTGTAATTGGCGAGGGGTCGCCACTGCCACCAATACTTTCGGGAACACCCATTACGTGCTGTGTTTCCATGCGGATATATTCCATATCCTTAGGGTTTGTACCCACATCTTCGGCTGTGATAAACTCTCCGTTAAGGTTTTTTATAAACCGACCGAATTTGCGCAGCAATGCTTCTGTTTTTCCTTTATGCGAATCGCCAATAATTACAGCCTTTCCCCCTCCCAAATTAAGCCCTGCTACTGCTGCTTTATAGGTCATGCTTTTTGATAAACGAAGCACATCATTTAAAGCGTCAGCCTCCGATTTGTATGCCCACATACGTGTGCCGCCTAATGCTGGCCCTAATGTAGTATCGTGGATGGCGATAATGGCTTTCAAGCCAGTATCGGGGTCATTACAAAATACAATTTTTTGATGACCAAAGGCATTCATCTGGTCAAAAAGCGCATCGTTGGTATTTTGAACTGGCATTATGTAACTGTACTAGGAATGCGACAAAAGTATAGGTTTTTTTGATTGTGACAAACAAAATTAATTGACGATAGACTGAATTGCTTAATTTTTAATCTATTTTGATTGGTTACGCTCTGTTTTGACCACTAATTAATTGCAAAAGTGCCTATTTTATGATTTTTCTATGAGGTACTATCTACCAACCATCGCAGATAAAAACTTACCTTTGCTGCACAACGATGAAAAGCCTTGCTTACTTAAATAAATTTCTCTATAAATATCGCTGGCGACTCGTTCCGGGTATATTGTTCGTCATTATTTCTAATGCGTTTGGGGTAATACCTGCCAAAGTAATAGGGATGGCTTTTGATTTGGTACGAGAAAACATAGCCATTTATCAATTGTTCTCGGGCTTTGATAGGCAAACTATTGTTTATCATATATTTGGTTATAGTCTATTGCTTTTTGGTGCATTGGTATTGATGTTAGCATTGCTGCGTGGTTTATTTTTATTTTTCATGCGACAAACCATCATCCTTATGTCTCGACATATAGAGTATGATTTGAAAAACGAAATCTATAATCATTATCAATTATTATCACTTGCTTTTTACCGCAGGCATAATACTGGCGATTTGATGAACCGAGCAACCGAAGATGTGAGCCGAGTGCGTATGTATTTGGGGCCTGGTATTATGTACACAATAAATACCGTGGTGCTTTTTATTTTGGTAATATCTATAATGCTTACTGTTAATGTCAGGCTAGCTATTTTTTCGGTATTACCATTGCCTATTTTGGCGGTTATTATTTATTATGTTAATACCATTATCAATTTTCGTAGCGAAAAAATACAACAACGCTTATCAGCACTATCAAGTTTTGTTCAAGAAAATTTCTCGGGCATTCGGGTAATCAAATCCTACGTAAGAGAGCAATCCGTTCGGGAGAAGTTTTCGGAAGAAAGTGCACAATACAAAACACACTCGATGGCATTGGTAAAGGTGCAGGCTATGTTTTATCCAACTATGCTTTTGTTGGTAGGATTAAGCAACGTGATAACAATATATATTGGTGGTGTGGAGGTAATGAAGGGTACTATTACGCCAGGCAATATTGCCGAGTTTATCGTCTATCTCAATCAGCTTACTTTTCCTGTAATGTCGTTAGGATGGGTAACCTCGTTGATACAACGTGCGGCGGCATCTCAAAAACGCATTAACGAATTTTTAGATACACAACCCGAAATCGAATCGCCAAACGTACCTGTGCAATCCATACAAGGTACTATTAACTTCAACAATGTATCATTTATTTATCCCGATACAGGTATTCGGGCATTAAACAATGTATCGTTTACTGCCGAAGCGGGGCAAATGATAGCCATCATTGGGCGTACTGGCTCGGGTAAATCAACTATCGCAAATTTGATTATGCGAATGTATGATACCACAGGCGGCGAGGTATTGATAGATGGGTATCCTATTCATCAACTTAATTTAGAAGGGTATCGGGGGCAGGTAGGTTTTGTACCACAAGAGGTATTCTTGTTTTCGGATACTATTGCCAATAATATCGCTTTTAGTGCCGATGTATTGGATATGCCACGTATTGAGCAAGCTGCAAAAAATGCTGCCGTTTATAACAATATTATGGAGCTTGAAAAAGGTTTCGATACCTTGATTGGCGAGCGAGGCGTTACCTTATCGGGTGGGCAAAAGCAACGTGTATCAATAGCAAGGGCAATTGTAAAACAGCCGCAAATATTAATATTTGATGATTGCCTATCGGCAGTAGATACGCGTACCGAAGAAGAAATATTGAGCAACCTAGGCAGTATCATGCAAGGTAAAACCAGCATTATCATCGCTCACCGCATATCGACCATAAAAAATGCTGATAAAATATTAGTGATGGATAATGGCTCAATAATAGAACAGGGCACTCACGACCAACTGATGCAGCAAAAGAGTGTTTATTTTGAATTGTACGAAAAACAACTCCTCGAAGAAGAAAACGTATAGCGAATTTCCCGAAACAAAAAATATATCGTATTATTTGAAAAAATTACAACAATATTGTTTTTAATACTTGCAGTTTGAAAATTTATTTATATTTATGCCGATTAAAAACTAATTACAATTTTTTAACATGGGTGATTTTGAAAACAGAGAGCGTGAAGAGGTTTTCTCGAAAAAGGTGAGAGCTGGAAAGAGAACTTATTTTTTTGATGTAAAAGCAACACGTTCAAACGATTATTACGTTACAATTACTGAAAGTAAAAAACGTTTGGAGGATGGCGTTTTTATCAAACACAAAATCTTTTTATACAAAGAGGATTTTGAAAAATTTGCCGAAGGATTAAAAGAAACTGTTGATTATATCAAAGCCAATCAGGAAGTAGTAGAGAAACGATACGAGTTTAGCGAAACGCCTGAAGGTGGTAAATCAATAGATGATGATTTCTCTTTTGAAATTTAATTAAAGAATTATATAAGACACTATAACAAGAAACCCTGCAAGTGCAGGGTTTCTTGTTATGAATACTATTTTATTTCTATTTACTGAACTATTAATCACATAGCACGTGAATAATAGGGTGTATTGGACCTGGGTGTAAAACATTATACATAACAACCGAAGCTACGCTAAAGTAGATAATCAAACCTGTAACATCTACCAACGTAGCCACAAATGGTGCCGATGAAGTTGCAGGGTCGAAACCTAATCTTTTCAACAATAGTGGCAGCATTGAACCTGCCAATGAGCCCCATAAAACTATCCCGATTAAGGTGAAACCTACCGTACTAGCTACCATAAGCCAATGTGCCCCATATATACTACTAAATGGCACCCATAAAATAATGCGTAAAAAACCTATTAACCCCAGTGTAACCCCAAGCATTAAACCCGAAAGTATTTCGCGACGCATAACTCGCCACCAATCAGCAATAGTAACCTCGCCCAAAGCCATTGCCTGAATAATCAATGTTGACGCCTGCGAACCGCTATTACCTCCGCTCGACATAATAAGAGGAACAAAGAACGCCAATTGTATCACTATTGCTAATTCATCACTAAAATATTGCATTGCCGTAGAGGTTAGCATCTCGCTTAAAAATAAAATGATAAGCCACCCTACACGTTTTTTTACAAGTTTAAATAAGTTGATATCCAAATAAGGCTCGTCTAAAGCCTCAGTACCCCCTATTTTTTGTATATCTTCGGTATATTCTTCGTTAGCAATCCAAAGGATATCATCCACCGTAACTATACCCAACAACACATTTTCATCATCAGTAACGGGTAACGCTACTCTATTATTCATCCTGAAAATATTAATAGCTTCTTCCTGCGGGTCTTTTACATTTAAAGCTATTAACCTGCTATCCATTAAAGCACTCACCTTAGTATCGGGGCTCACTAATAATATTTCGCGTATTCTGATATCATCCAATAGCACGCCATTACTATCAATTACGTAGATAACATCAATAGTTTCGGAGTTTTTACCAAATTCACGAATATGTGCCAATACCCGCTCAACCGTCCATGTTTTTTTTACCGCAATGTAATCGGGTGTCATCAATCGCCCCACGCTATCTTCTGGATAACCTAGTAATATCAAGGCTTCCTTCCTATCATTTGGTGGCAAATGCTGAATGAGTGCTTTTACAGTATCGCCATGCAACTCACTAAACAGTGATGTTCTATCATCAGGAGGCAATTCATTTATAAGCTCGGCAACTTTAATACCTGATAGTTTTTTGAGCAAACGCTCTTGCACAGGGAAATCGAGAATACGGAATACATTTACAGCACGATTAAGAGAAAGTATCTCGATAAATTTGGCACCATGTTCTGGAAATTCACCTATCAGCACTTCAACATCTGATATGTTAAGGTTGTTGAGGTATTCCTGAAGTTGCAGCTCATCATTCTGCTCCAGTAATAGTTCTATTTGCTCAACCATTTCTTCCATAAAACGCCCCTCTTTTTTACATCGTGATTAAATCTGTTTGCCTTGTGGTAATATTGCGCAAAAGTCGGTTTTTTTTTCAAATTATAGGCAGAATTTTCTGCTATCTTTGCGCTTTTTAAAGCGAATGATGAATTGAGCCGATAAAATGATGATTAAAACAAAATAACATCACATTATCAATAAATTAACTCAATAAAACCTTCGCTCAACTTAAATAAATATTACAAATGGGTTTACAATGTGGAATAGTAGGTTTGCCAAACGTAGGTAAATCAACACTTTTTAATTGCTTATCGAATGCTAAGGCGCAAGCGGCAAACTTTCCGTTTTGCACTATTGAACCAAATGTGGGTGTGATTACCGTTCCAGACGAGCGTTTAACCAAGCTTGCCGAAATAGTGCAGCCTAAAAACATTGTACCAAATGTGATTGAGATTGTAGATATAGCTGGGCTAGTAAAAGGGGCAAGCAAAGGCGAAGGCTTGGGCAATCAGTTTTTGGCTAATATACGTGCTACAAATGCCATTATCCACGTGTTGCGTTGTTTTGATAATGATAATGTTATTCACGTAGATGGCTCTGTTGACCCGATACGTGATAAGGAGATTATTGATACTGAATTACAGCTAAAAGACTTAGATTCGATAGAAAAGAAGATAAGTAAAATTGAAAAAATGGCTAAAACTGGGGGCGATAAAGAAGCTAAAAAAGCTTTTGATGTATTGACCATTTATAGAAACCATTTGCTGGAAGGGAAATCTGCCCGAACTGCACCCGTTGCCGAAGAAGATAAAGAGCACATAGCTGATATTTGGCTACTAACTGCCAAGCCTGTAATGTATGTATGTAATGTAGATGAAGCATCCATCAATACGGGTAATGCTTATGTTGAAAAGGTAAAAGCCGCTGCCAAAGAAGAAAATGCCGAAGTGCTGATTATTTCGGCTCAAATAGAATCGGAAATTGCACAATTAGAAACATACGAAGAGCGTCAAATGTTTTTGGATGATTTGGGATTGGCAGAATCGGGCGTAAATAAACTTATTAAAGCTGCTTATAAATTGCTCGATTTATCAACCTACTTTACTGCTGGAGTGCAAGAAGTGCGTGCTTGGACTATCACACAAGGTTTTACAGCACCACAAGCTGCTGGCGTAATACATACCGACTTTGAAAAGGGTTTTATACGTGCCGAAGTAATTAAGTATGATGAGTTTGTAAAACACAATGGCTCTGAAGCCGCTATTAAAGATGCAGGTAAACTAGCTATTGAAGGGAAAACCTATATTGTGCAAGATGGCGATATTATGCACTTTAGGTTTAATGTTTAAATTATAATTACATTTTTCAAGATACAGATTGATATCCTATTTGGAGAGTAGATAGTATTTGACATTCACTCGCTAAAACTGTTATCTTTGCGCATAATGCTTCCGTAGTTCAATGGATAGAATTATGGTTTCCGGTACCATCGATATGAGTTCGAATCTCGTCGGGAGCACAAAAAAGCCGCCTCTATGTAATGTAGAAGCGGCTTCTTTTTTAGTTATTTTGGATATTATATATAGATTATGCCGTTATTACATGCTCTTTAGCTGCTAAATAACGTTCGGCATCAATAGCTGCCATACAACCTGTACCAGCGGCAGTTACTGCTTGACGATAGATATGGTCTTGCGCATCGCCACAAGCAAACACCCCTTCGATATTGGTTTTGCTTGAGCCTGGTTGCGTAATGATATATCCTGTTTCGTCCATATCAATCCAACCTTTAAATATTTCGGTGTTCGGGTGATGCCCAATAGCTACAAAGAAACCCGTTACATCCAATACACGCTCCTCGTTGGTTTTGTTATTTATCACATTAACACCTGTTACTACCTGCCCGTCGCCCAAAATCTCTTTTGTTTCGGTATTATAAATCACTTCAATATTATGCGTATTCATTACACGGTGCATCATTGCTTTTGAAGCACGAAACTCATCGCGACGAACCAACATATATACCTTACGGCATAATTTAGCCAAATAGGTAGCCTCTTCGGCTGCCGTATCTCCAGCTCCTACTATGGCTACATCTTGCCCACGGAAAAAGAAGCCATCGCATACCGCACAAGCCGATACTCCAAAACCATTATATTTTTGTTCTGATTCTAACCCTAACCACTTAGCCGAAGCACCAGTAGATATAATTACAGTATCGGCAAGTATTGTTTTGCTTTCATCCACTATTACCTTGTGTGGCAGGCTCGAAAAATCAACCGAGGTTACATACCCGAAGCGAATATCAGTACCCAAACGTGATGCTTGTTTTTCAAAATTTTCCATCATCGCAGGGCCTTGTATCCCATCAGGAAAACCTGGATAATTCTCAACTTCGGTAGTTTGAGTGAGTTGACCGCCCGAAAGTAAACCTGTATATAAAACTGGTTTTAAATCGGCACGGGCAGCATATATTGCAGCAGTATAGCCAGCAGGCCCCGATCCTATGATGAGGCATTTAACGTGTTCTGTTTCTTGAGACATTGAAGTTTTATAATATTGGCAAATCTAAAAAAAAAGAAGGCTTTTTTAGTCAAATAGTCGTAAAGATAATAGGAACTATTTAACTAGTAAATTGTGCATCTTACGTCTGTATTATTCCCACATTAAAAGCCTTTTCAATAGGAGCATGATTAGCCGCTTCAATCCCCATTGATATAACTTTTCGGGTTTCGAGCGGGTCTATTATACCATCAACCCAAAGTCGCGATGCGGCATAATACGGCGTTGTTTGCGAATTATATCTATCAGTTATTTGCTTTAACAGTTCTTCTTCCTTTTGCTGATTAACTTCCTCCCCTTTGGCTTTTAATGCCGATGCTTGTATCTGCATTAATGTTTTAGCCGCTTGCGAGCCCCCCATTACCGCTATTTTTGCCGATGGCCAAGCGTATATCAAACGTGGATCGTAAGCCTTGCCACACATGGCATAATTACCCGCCCCATACGAATTACCTATTATAAAAGTAAACTTAGGCACTACCGAATTTGAAACAGCATTCACCATTTTGGCACCGTCTTTTATAATACCACCTTGTTCTGACCGACTACCTACCATAAAGCCAGTAACATCTTGCAGAAATACTAAGGGGATTTTCTTTTGATTACAATTCATAATAAAACGGGTGGCTTTATCAGCCGAATCGGAATAGATTACCCCGCCAAATTGCATTTCTCCTTTTTTTGATTTCAGTACCTTTCGCTGATTAGCAACGATGCCTACCGCCCAACCATCAACCCTACCCAAGCCACAAATAATAGATTGCCCATAACCAGCTTTATATTCCTCAAACTCCGAATTATCTACCAAACGATGAATAATATCATTCATATCATAAGGTTTTTCTCTGTTTTCGGGCAGTATGCCGTATAGCTCATTTTCGTCCAGCTTAGGTGATGCGGGTGCTATCCGATTAAACCCTGCGGGGGTATAATCGCCAAGCATACTCATGATATTTCGGATAGAATCTAAACAGGCGGCATCATTAGGTTGCTTATAATCTGTCACTCCTGATATTTCGCAATGCGTTGTAGCACCACCTAATGTTTCGTTATCCACATCCTCGCCAATAGCTGATTTAACCAAATACGAGCCCGCCAAAAATACCGAGCCTGTGCCATCTACTATCATGGCTTCATCGCTCATAATAGGCAAATATGCCCCACCCGCTACACACGACCCCATGATAGCCGATATTTGAACAATACCCATACTACTCATAATGGCATTATTGCGAAAAATGCGCCCGAAGTGCTCTTTATCAGGGAAAATCTCATCTTGTAAAGGCAAATACACTCCAGCCGAATCGACTAAATAAATAATAGGAAGCCTATTTTCCATCGCAATTTCTTGCGCACGTAGGTTCTTTTTTGCAGTAATAGGAAACCATGCACCCGCTTTTACAGTAGCATCGTTTGCTACCACAACACATTGCCTACCCGATACATACCCAATACCACAAACTACTCCTCCTGATGGGCAACCGCCATGCTCGGCATACATACCATCACCTACAAAAGCACCTATCTCTAGCCAAGGTTTATCTTTATCAATTAAATAAGTTACTCGCTCGCGTGCAAGCATTTTACCTTTCTCCTTTTGTTTGGCAGCAGCTTTCTCGCCTCCTCCTTGATGTACTTTCTTCAACTTGTTGTATAAGTCGTACACAAGTTGTTTATTTACGTCTTCATTTTTATTAAACTCGATATTCATAATTGGGTTTGAAAGGAAATGTAATTTTAGGGAATTTACATGAGGAACAACTAATCTATTTGTTTTTTCTTGCCATATTCTTGTAATAATAATTTTAATTAAAGCCTAAAAACAACATACCTTAATAACTTGAATGTTCGCCCAATACTATTATTTTTTTCAATTATTTTAATTGTTAATTTATCAATTTCATATTTAACTACTAGATAGATTAAATATACAAAAACACCCATGAAATCATTTCGTACGTTAACCATTTTATTATTATCAATTACAACGCTTTATGGTAATTTATCACAAGCACAACAGCATGACAACCTAATCAATTTGCTTTTAAAAAAGAACTTGATAACTCCAAAAGAAGCTGACTCGCTAAAAAAAGAAGCAACAACAAACGGACAAAAAGACAAACAAGGAATTACTATTGGAAACAACGCATTACAATTAGGTGGACTCTTACAAACAGAATATCAAGGATTTGAACAAACTAATATCCCAAATACTTTTTTACTGCACCGAGCTCGGTTAATTTTGAAAGGCGTAATTAGCGATAATTGGAGCTATGAGTTAAGTACTGAATTTACAAATAGCCCTAAAATATTTGATGCTTATATTAGTTACAAATTTGCTGATTATTTAAAACTCACAGCAGGGCAATTTAAAACACCTTTCTCGCAGGAGAATATTACATCAGATAGTCAACTCGAATTTATTGATCGCTCTCAAGTTGTGAATGCGCTTGCTGGCAGGCAAACAGATGTTATTGGCAATCAACAAGGTAGAGATGCTGGCATTCAAGCGAGTGGCAGTTTTATTAAAACCGACAATCATTATTTGCTTGATTATACATTGGGGGTATTTAATGGGAATGGCATCAATGTAGCAAGCGACAACAATGCTCATAAAGATATTGCAGGCAGATTAGGCATACATCCTATTAATGAGTTGACAATAGGACTTAATTTTTATAGCGGGCAAGGTAATTATGGTACTCCTGCTCAAAACTATACCCGCAATCGTACGGGTTTTGATGCAAGATATATTGTAGGTAATTTATCACTTACTGCCGAATATGATAAAGGTACTGATGGTGCTATTAAAAAAGATGGTTGGTATGCGCAAACTGCCTATTTTGTTATTCCGAAAAAGCTACAATTGGCAGCAAAATACGACAATTATAATGCCAACAAGGACATAGCCAATAGCAGCACACGCATATACACAGGTGGTGCAAACTACTTTTTCAACAATTGGGCTAAATTCTCAATTAATTACCTCGACCGCAGAGAAGCAACTATCCAACTCCCTAACAATATTTTTGAGGCACAGTTACAGTTAGTATTCTAATAAATAACAGACTGATTTTTTACTTACTTGGTGGCATTTTTAGATAAATAGCATCGGCGTATAATGCCGCCAAGTATTTCTAAATTCACATCCGATAGTTTTTTGATATACAAACAACCGCCTTTGGCTTTATATCTTCCAAGTTGTTGAAGCAACTCATCTTGTGCAGGCGTTCCTCCCAAAACATATAAAGTTAAATTAGCTTTTCGAGGAGAGAAACCTACCGCACATATATCGCCCTCGTGCCCGCTATCGTATTTGTAATGATAACTCCCAAAACCAATAATAGCCGAGCCCCACATCTTCGCCTTTTCGCCAGTTACTTTTTCCATTATTTGGATAATGGTATGACAATCTTTGCGCACATTACTATCAGCAACTTGCTCATTCAAAAAACTATCAACTGATGTTTCTGTGGGTTTTGTTTTTAACTCTGCCATGATGATTTTTTATATAAATATACATCAATATCTATAATCAAATCAATACAAAGGCTGTAAAATGGCTTAAATTAGTCCCTTTTATTGTAGCAATGAGTTCTTTTCTTTAGCGAATGTGTTATAAACCAATTTATCCAACCATGCTGGGAAAAACTTACTCAACAATACGGTTAGTTTACCCTGCCCAGTCATAATCAATGTGCGCTTTCGGGTTGCTACGCCATCGGCAATTCTTTTAGCTACTTCTTCGGCAGTCATCATTTTTTCTTCGTGCAAAGTGCTCTCCCCCTGCTGCGAACCATCTTTTGCTAAAGCCGTGTTACGTATGTTTGATGCTGTAAATCCTGGGCAAGCTGTCAAAATATGCACTCCAGTTTTTAAATGTTCTACCCGCAAAGCATCTAAAAAACCATTCATAGCAAACTTGGATGCCGAATAACCCGTACGCCCCGGTAACCCTTTGTACCCTGCTATCGACGACACCCCCACCACGCTACCTTTTGTTTTGATGATATGTGGCAAGGCATACTTGGTACAATAAACTGTACCCCAAAAATTCACATCCATTAATGATTTAAGGACGCTGACATCGGCATCATTAAACAAAGCCCTCATACTGATGCCTGCATTATTAATCAAAACATCAATTTTACCATAGGTAAGTATAGCTTGCTTTATCAACAAATCGCAATCCTCCTCCACCGAAACATCACATTGCACTGCAACCGCCTGTATATGGTATTGCTTGATTAAACTTTCGGTCAACTCGCATAGTGCCACATATTGGCGAGCGGCTAAAACAAGATGTGCCCCCCTACTGGCAAACTCAACTGCCAAAGCTCTTCCTATTCCTGATGATGCCCCTGTGATGATGACTATTTTATTATTCAATTGCATACGATGGTGAATATTTTTGGCTTATGAGTTTTATGTGATGATATATTATTTTGATAGCGAATTTTCGTAGGGAATACGTGTAGCGATAGATCGCCCTAAGGTAATCTCATCTACATACTCCAGTTCGCCACCAAAAGCTATACCCCGAGCTATGGTCGAAATACTAATATTAAAATCCTTCAATTTTTTATGCAGATAAAACAAAGTAGTATCGCCTTCCATTGTTGCACTTAGAGCAAATATCACTTCCCTAACTTCGTTTTCTTTTATTCGTGCTACTAATGTATCTACCTGCAAATCCGAAGGCCCTATACCATCCATCGGCGAGATAAGCCCACCTAGTACATGATACACGCCGTTGTATTGATTAGTATTTTGGATAGCCATTACATCTCGCGTATCTTCAACTACACATATTGTACTATGGTCGCGTTTGGGCGATGCACATATTTCGCAAATCTGTAAGTCGGAAATATTATTACAAATTTTACAAAATTGTATCTCGTTTCTCAGTTTACTAATACTGGTACTAAACTTTTCGACATCCAATTTATCCTGATTAAGCAAATGCAACACTAAGCGTAAAGCGGTTTTTTGCCCTACCCCTGGTAATTTTGCAAACTCGATAACTGCATTTTCCAACAACTTCGACGAAAAATTCATGTTGCTAAATTAGAAAATAATAAGTAAATCGCTATCGGTTCATAAATAACAGCATCGTACGTTATCATTACTTATAAAAACAAATATGCCTCCAATAGTCCTACTATCATTCATCATTGCCTATTTTGTTGCATTACTGATTATTTCGTGGCTAACGTCAAGAAAATCATCCGATAACGATACATTTTTTGTAGCCAACCGCAACTCAAAATGGTATTTAGTAGCCTTCGGGATGATAGGAACAGCATTAAGCGGCGTAACATTCATTTCTGTACCAGGTAAAGTAGGTGTTACCGATTTTGCCTATTTTCAATTTGTTTTGGGCAATATTATCGGTTTTATTATTGTTGCAAAAGTGCTTTTGCCGCTCTACTATCGCTTGCAACTGACTTCCATTTATAGTTATATTGAGCAAGCATTGGGCACATGGAGTTATAAAACGGCTGCTGCAATTTTTTTAGTTAGTCGCACCATAGGCTCGGCATTCCGGCTTTATTTGGTAGTTATCGTATTACAAAAATTTATTTTTGATACTTATCATATCCCATTCGCTGTAACTGTGCTAATATGTTTGATATTGATATGGGGATATACCTTTAAAGGCGGATTAAAAACCATTATTATTACCGATAGTTTGCAGACATTTTTCTTAGTATCATCGGTGTTTTTATCGCTGTATTTTATCTGCCGAAGCTTAAACATGAATATTTTTGAAGCCGCTGATGCCATAAAGGATAGCACTTATTCTAAAATATTTTTTCTCAACGATTTTTTTGGCAGCAAAACACATTTTGTAAAACAATTTTTCGGCGGCATATTTATTACCATTGGCATAGTAGGGCTCGACCAAGATTTGATGCAAAAAAACTTGAGTATGAAAAACATCAAAGAAGCTCAAAAAAATATGTTCAGCTTTACTGGTGTATTTGTCATCATTAATATTTTCTTCCTAAGCGTGGGGGCATTGTTGTATATGTATGCTGCTAAATATGGAATTAAAGTTGATAAAACAGATTATTTATTCCCTACCATAGCATTACAATATTTGGGTGTTGTACCTGCTATAATATTTATGTTGGGACTAACCGCAGCCACCTTTGCCACAACAGACTCGGCTTTAACCTCATTAACCACTTCCTTTTGTGTTGACTTTTTAGGGTTTAACAAAACTAAAGATGCCAATAGTAAAGCCATGGTAAAAACAAGGCATTGGGTGCATATTGCCTTTTCGGTATTGATGCTATTTACAATTGTAATTTTTAATGCTATTAACAACGATGCGGTAGTAAGTTCGATATTTAAAGTAGCATCGTTTACTTATGGCCCTTTATTGGGCTTATACGCATTTGGATTGTATGCTAATAAACGACAAGTAAACGATAAACTAACACCTTTTATTTGTATTAGCACCCCTATTATTTGCTATCTATTAAGCACTTATTCGGCAACTCTTTTAAACGGATATGTTTTTGATATAGAAATCATTATCATAAATGGTTTGCTTACTTTTATTGGGCTTTGGGCTGCATCATCCAAAAAACAAACCCAAACAACGCAACCTTCGATATAAAAAATACGAATAACAAGATATGACAGGTGAAGATAAGATAAGACACGCTTTTGAAAACAAAGATTGGCAAGAAATAAAAGTTACCGACTCGTGGCAGATATTTAAAATCATGGCCGAATTTGTGGATGGTTTTGAAAAGCTTGCCAAAATAGGGCCATGTGTATCCATATTCGGTTCGGCACGCACACAGCATACCAACAAATATTATAAGCTATCCGAAGATGTTGCCAGATTATTAACCGAGCGTGGTTATGGTGTGATATCGGGCGGGGGGCCAGGTATAATGGAAGCCGCCAATAAAGGTGCTTATGAAGCTGGGGGGAAATCGGTGGGGTTAAACATTGAACTTCCTTTTGAGCAGTTTCATAACAAATATATCGACAGGGATAAACTATTAGAGTTTGATTACTTTTTTATCCGAAAGGTAATGTTCATGAAATACTCGCAAGGGTTTATTGTATTGCCAGGTGGTTTTGGTACTATGGACGAAGCATTTGAAGCAATTACATTGATACAAACTGGTAAAATAGCACGTTTCCCTATTGTGTTTGTAGGTACTGATTACTGGGGTGGTTTGTTTAAATGGGTTGAAGAAACCATGCTAGCGCAAGAACACAATATCAGTCCTGATGATTTGAATTTATATCGTTTGGTTGATACCGCTGAAGATGCTGCAGAGCACATCTTCCGTTTCTATGATAAGTATGTTTTGAAACCGAATTTTTAAGTTTACTCATCAAATTTGTTTATTCGAGTTGGTAATAATGTAAATAGATTTTTTTAAGTTTACATTATTGAACCCCTGAACATGAAACAGAACCTTTCTACATTTGCTATTTGCATCGCCATTATTATTACTGCCTTTGTTATGGCTGGGGCTTATAAATATAAATTTAAAGGCGAGGAAACAATTACAGTAACGGGGCTTGCCGAAAAAAGCTTTACCAGTAATTTGATAGTTTGGAAAGGCGACTATTCTCGTAAAACATTAGATTTAAAAAGCGCATATTCGTTATTAAAAAGCGACGAACTTATTGTTTCAAATTACCTAAAAAACAAAGGGATAAAGGAGTCAGAACTACAGTTTTCGTCGGTAGATATTAATAAAAACTTTATCACTACTAATGATAATAGAGGAAATGTATTAAGCTCAACATTTGATGGATATACACTAAAACAAAGAGTCACCATACAATCAATAGATGTAGATAAAGTTGAAAAAGTATCGCGTGAAATAACCGAGTTGATTGAAAAAGGGATAGAAATGAATTCGCTACCACCAGCGTATTATTATACTAATCTATCCGAACTTAAAATAGGTTTACTAGCTAAAGCTAGTGCTGATGCGAAACTACGAGCCGAAACCATTGCTCAAAACTCGGGAAGCTCGCTTGGCAATATCCGAAAAGCGAACATGGGGGTATTTCAGATTACTGGAGAACATGATAACGAAGGCTATCAATTTGGAGGAACTTTTAATACATCATCGCGCAATAAGACGGCATCAATCACTATAAAGGTTGATTACTCCATTCACTAATAATAATGCTATCTTATATTTTCTCTACTATAATACAAACTATAATATTTATTTTGCGCCTATATGCTTCGACCCAAAAAACAGGCTGCATTAGGCTTTATATTTGCAACACTGCTTATTGATGTAATAGGATTGGGTATTATTATCCCTGTTTTTCCTAAATTAATTGAACACCTCATACATGGCAATTTAAGCGACGCTTCGCGCTATGCTGGGCTACTCACCATAGCCTACGCCGTAATGCAATTTGGCTTTGCCCCACTAATAGGCAATTTGAGCGATAGGTTCGGTCGCCGACCGGTATTATTACTTTCATTATTAGGTTTCGGTGTCGATTATTTATTTCTTGCATTTGCACCCACCATTGGTTGGTTGTTTATAGGTCGCATTATAGCAGGTATTACGGGTGCAAGCTTCACAACGGCTACTGCTTATATTGCTGATATTAGCGAACCCGAGAAACGTGCAGCGAATTTCGGATTAGTAGGTGTAGCCTTCGGTCTTGGTTTTATTATTGGTCCAGTATTAGGTGGTATATTAGGGAAATATAACGTACAATATCCTTTTTTGGCTGCTGCTGGTTTGGCATTACTTAATGCCACTTATGGTTTCTTTATCCTACCCGAATCATTAGCAAAAGAAAACAGGCGACCATTAGATTTAAAAAAAGCAAATCCATTAAGTACTTTAATAAAATTGAACAAATACAAATCGGTTATCGGTTTAGCTATTGCTTTATTCTTGGTTTATTTTGCCGCACAAAGCGTGCAAAGTGTTTGGACTTTTTACACCATCTACAAATTTCAATGGAACGAGGCATGGGTGGGTTATTCGCTTGGTTTTGTAGGGTTGATGATTGCCATTGTGCAAGGTGGGCTCATAAGAATAATATTACCCAAACTGGGCGAGCAACGCAGTATATGGATAGGCTTATTACTTTACAGTATTGGCTTATTATTATTTGCCTTTGCTTCAAAAGGGTGGATGATGTTTGCCTATTTAATACCTTATTGCTTAGGTGGGATAGCAGGGCCTGCATTACAAGGCTATATGAGTAACAGTGTACCAGCTAACGAGCAAGGCGAGTTACAAGGCGGGCTTACTAGTTTGGTAAGTTTAAGTTCAATATTTGGCCCTTGGCTTATGACAACAGTATTCTATTTATATACTAAACCAAATGCGCTAGTTATTTTTCCTGGCGCACCATTTTTGATTGGTTCAATTTTAATGCTTATAAGTACTATATTAGCGGTGTTATCACTCAAAAAAAACAAACCTTTACTTTAACATTCTGAATTTCAGGTGTAGCGTATTCGTCAACTATGGATATAAAACCTAAACCCAAAACATCAGCCGCCGTCGGCTTCATCTTCGTCACTATTTTTATTGATATTTTAGGCTTAGGTATTATTATTCCAGTATTACCCAAATTACTACAACAACTGGGCAATGTGAGTAACTCGGTAGCCTCCGAGTATAACGGCTGGTTGACATTCACGTATGCCTTTATGCAATTTGTATGTTCGCCGATATTGGGCAATTTAAGTGATCGTTTCGGCAGACGACCGATATTATTAATATCGTTATTCGGGTTTAGTATTGATTATTTATTTATGGCATTTGCACCCAGCATTTTTTGGCTATTTATAGGGCGTGTTATAGCTGGCATTACAGGTGCTACAATGGCAACAGGAACTGCCTATATTACTGATGTCAGTACGGGCGATAAGCGTTCGGCTAATTTTGGGCTTATAGGTGCGGCATCAGGCTTGGGTTTTATCATCGGCATTTCGGCAGGAGCTTTTTTAGGCGATTTGAATATCAAATTCCCTTTTATGGCAGCAGCAGCAGTAGCTTTATTTAATGCGCTGTGGGGTGTGTTTGTATTACCCGAATCATTACCTATTGAAGAACGGAGAAAAT
Source organism: uncultured Mucilaginibacter sp. (assembly GCA_963422535.1). GTDB lineage: Bacteria > Bacteroidota > Bacteroidia > Sphingobacteriales > Sphingobacteriaceae > Mucilaginibacter. Next base: position 2,504,797 of record OY730227.1, on the reverse strand, counting down.
TTGAATGGAAACGCTCTATGCCATGGGGAACATTAAAAAGCCTTGGCAAATACAAAGCTTTTGCGGGGCTTGCCATAGCCTTTACCCTTGTATATATTGCCCAAAAAGCTGTTGAATATCAGTTGGCATTTTATGTTTATGAAAAATTTAGCTGGGCGATGACGAGCGTAGGCTTCTTGGGGATTTTCATAGGCACGCTTTTAATAGGAATACAAGGTGGATTGATTAGAATACTTATCCCCAAATTTGGGTTGAAGAAAAATATTGTATGGGGATTAATACTTTATTTCGTAGGGTTGACTTTGATTGGCTTTGCTAACAGAGGTTGGTTGGTTTATGTGTTTATGGTTCCATATTGCCTTGGCGGAATATCGGGGCCTGCATTACAAAGTTTAATCACTTCTAAATTTGAAAAGAATGAACAAGGCGAGCTGCAAGGCGGGCTAACTTTACTTTCGAGTCTTAGTCTTATTATAGGTCCATTGTTGATGGGCTATGTATTTAAAATTTTTACTAGTAAAAATTCGATAATATATTTTCCAGGAGCACCCTATCTACTTGGTGGTGTTTTAATGCTCATTAGTATTTTATTGGTAGTGCGAAGCTTTAAAAAAGATACTACTTTATAGCATTAGTTCATCTCGGGGTTTTCCGGAAAATTAGCAATATGAGCATAGCGTTGACCTAAGTTTCTCACAACCTCTTTCCACATAGCCTGTTCGTCTGTACCGAACAACAGCTCTTTGGTAAATTTATCACTCACTATCCAAGTGCTTTCCACTATTTCGTTATCCAATTGCTCTGCTGTCCATCCCGAATAGCCTATTAAAAACTTTATCTCGTTTTCGCCAATTTGATTGTTCGCCACCAAGTTTTTAGCTGTTTCAAAATCGCCACCCCAAAAAACGCCTTCGGCAATTTCAATCCCATCCTCAATCTTATCAGGACAGCAATGTATAAAATGAAGCGTATCTTCGGCTACTGGCCCGCCCACATAAACAGGCATTTCGGCATACTGTGCATCGGGCAGTAAATCGCCTAGCGTGTACTCACTCTGATGATTAAGCACAAAACCCATTGCCCCAGCCTCACTATATTCGGTAAGTAATATTACCGAACGTTTAAAATTGGGGTCGAGCATAAATGGTTCTGATATCAATAGTCGGCCTATATTAGGGGCGATAGTACTTAGCATAATTCTTTAAAATAACTTAAATGTAAAAATAGAAGCATTTATGAAATTATAAAACACTTGGTTAATTTACTCGTGTAATTAATTTGTTAAGTTTGCATTGATGAATAAGGAAGATATACAAAACATACGGAACGAATACCTTGCAGCCACATTATCAGAAAATGATGTGAGTGCCAATCCTATTAAACAGTTTGACAAGTGGTTTAACCAAGCCCTGAAAGCCGAAACACAAGAGCCTACGGCTATGACATTGGCTACTGCAACGCACGATGGCAGACCATCGGCGAGGATTGTATTATTAAAAGGATTCGACAACGATGGCTTTGTATTTTACACCAATTACCTTAGTCGTAAAGGAAAAGAATTAGCTAAAAACCCACTAGGGTCATTATTATTTTTTTGGGCTGGATTAGAAAGACAAGTACGTATTGAGGGCACCATAGAAAAGATAAGCAAAGAAGAATCTAGTAAATACTTTGAAAGCAGACCCCGAGAAAGTCAACTAGGTGCATTGGTTTCAGCACAAAGTCAGGAAATACCTAATCGGGCTGTACTGGAAAAGAAAATGCAGGAGTTAGAAACCGAGTATAACGACCAAAGCATTCCCAAACCATCGTACTGGGGTGGTTATATTTTAAAACCCCGATTGATAGAGTTTTGGCAAGGAAGAGCCAATAGACTTCACGATCGTATTGTGTATAAAAAAGTGGATAATAAAAACTGGAAAATAGTACGCCTAGCACCATGACCTTTGCTGAAATAAAACAGTTGCTTATTGAAAAATTTGGCGAAGGCATCATCATCGGTGAAGAAATATCGGGTATGCAGCCTACTTTACTCATCGCTCCCGACCATATTGTTGATGTTTGTTTGGCGTTGAGAGATCATCAAAAAACCTATTTTGATTTTCTTTCCTGCTTGAGCGGGGTTGATTATGGTGTAGAGAGTAATCGTTTTGGTGTGGTATATCATTTAGCGTCTATCCCCTATCAAATGCAATTGGTATTAAAAATTACAAAAGAAAACAATAGAGATACTAACGATTTGCCTTCGTTCCCATCAATAGCAAGTGTTTACCAAGCGGCTAATTGGCACGAGCGCGAAGCATTTGATATGTTGGGTATATTTTTTGAAAACCATCCCGATTTGCGACGTATTTTATTGCCAGATGATTGGGATGGATATCCCCTAAGAAAAGATTACAAAACAGCCGAATACTATAAGGGAATAAAGATAGATTGAAATTGAACATTCGAAATACAAAATACGACGAAGCATTAGAGAACTACACTAAGCGCATTGCAGAAGCAAGCACCGAGGATATGGTGTTGAATATGGGGCCGCAGCACCCATCAACTCATGGTGTATTGCGATTGGAGTTGATTACCGATGGCGAGATAGTAAAGGAGGTAATACCCCACATGGGCTACTTGCATCGTTGTTTTGAGAAGCATGCCGAGTCATTAACCTATCAGCAAACTATTCCTTTTACTGATAGGATGGATTACCTCGCATCAATGAATAATAGTCATGTATGGGCTATGGGTGTGGAGCGGATGATGGGTATTGATAAAGATATTCCAAAACGTATAGAGTATATCCGAGTATTGGTATGCGAGCTCAATCGTATTGGTTCGCACCTAATTGCTATTGGCACTTATGGTATTGATATTGGTGCTTTTACACCATTTTTGTGGTGCTTTAGAGATAGAGAACACATAATGGGTATGCTGGAGTGGGTATCGGGCTCGCGAATGCTATACAACTATATATGGATTGGTGGTTTGTTTTACGATTTGCCAGTTGGTTTTGAGGAACGCTGCCGCGAATTTGTAGATTACTTTAAACCCAAACTAACCGAATTAAATCAATTACTTACTGATAATCAGATATTCATTAGTCGTACTGCCAATATTGGTGTATTACCTATGGATGTTGCCATTAATTATGGATGCTCGGGGCCTATGTTACGAGGTTCGGGTTTGAAATGGGATTTACGACGAATAGATGGTTATTCGGTTTACCCCGAATTAGATTTTGAAATCCCCGTAGGTAAAGGCGAGATGGGTGCAGTTGGCGATTGTTGGGACAGATATAAAGTGCGGGTAGATGAAATAACACAATCTATCAAAATAATTGAGCAATGTTTAGACCGCTTGCAGAAAGAATTAAAGCGCACACCCGATTTTGACCCTCGTGCAAAAATGCCTCGAAAGATTATTCCGAAAGCGCAAGAATTTTACATTAGAGGCGAAGGTGCAAAAGGCGAATTAGGGTTTTATTTTGTAGCCGATGGAAAATCGGAAATTCCAGTAAGGGTAAAATCTCGCGGCCCAAGTTTTTGTAATCTATCGGTATTGCCTGCTATTGCCAAAAATGTAATGATAGCCGATTTAATAGCCATTATTGGCTCTATTGATTTTGTTTTAGGCGAAGTAGATAGATAATATATTTCCGTACAAAAGAGGCGCATCAAATTTAATTAATGCGCCCTTCTACTAAACAGTTATTTTGGGTTAACTTATTTCTTATTCTTAACAAAACCCGTTTGATAATTTGAAAACTCCTCTTTCAATCGAGCAATAAGTGATTGCTTACTCTTATCTTTTCCTGTGATACGTACCCTCCATACAAGAGTCGATTTGTCATTTTGTTCTCTAGTAAAAATTGCAATTTGAGCATCAGAAATACCCTCAGGTAAAGATTCTTTACTAAACTCAATTACCATAAATTTATTTTCGGTATCAGATTGCGTTACATTCTCGGTACGTTTACTACCGTCAGCAAAAGTCACGACACGTGCATTTTTACCTTTATCAGTAATTGAACTAACAAAACCATTTGACAACGGTGCTAATTGCTTAACATCGGTTAAAATTACCCATAACGCATCTTGAGAGATATTTAGCTTACACTCTTGGGTTAAATCCCATTTTACAGGCTCTGCAGCTTCCATTTGAGCGTGGGCTTTCTGTACACCTATCAAACACAACAAACTTAATAGAGATAATATTATTTTTTTCATTTTATAGTTTCTTTGGTTTACAATACTTAAAAACCGAATATTTCTTTTAGTTTTTTATCTAATGGTTCGCCACGCAAATCTTTCTCAATTATATTCCCTTCTTTATCAACCACCACTAAATATGGTATTCCACTAAATAAATAAGCCCCCATCAATGGTTTACCATCTTGTGCAAGCAGTTGCATCCAAGGCATTTTTTCTTCGCCAATTGCCTTTGTCCAGTCGTTCATTTTAGCATCAATAGAAACAGATAATATTTCTAAACCTTTGCTTTGATATTTTTTATAAACTTCTTTCAAATGTGGTATTTCTTTACGGCACGGCCCGCACCATGAAGCCCAAAAATCAATAATTAAATACTTGCCTTTAAAATCTTTAGGGCCATGTTTCTTACCTTTCAAATCGGGGTACGAAAAATCAGGTGTATGTTTACCATTTTCAATTTTTGCTGTTTGAGCAATGTTATCTAAAATAGCTTGTTTGGCAGTTCTTGCTTTAGTAAGCCAAGGGTACTTTGCAATCAAATTATCTAAAGTTGCCAAAATCAAAACGCTATCGCGTTTCCAGCTTAAAAACTTTAAAGCATATAATACGGCTGGACTATCCTTGAATCGTTTAACAGTATATTGCATACGAGTTTGCATTTGATTGAACGAATGGTCGAAACCATCTTTTACATAGTTCATCCATACTGTATCTTTTGATGCCTCGGCATTAAACTGCTCTTGTCCTACGGCAATCATATCCTGAAAATTTAAATAATTATCAAGATTTACTTGGTTGATTACATCATTATCAGCCGATGTATTTTCCATATAGATATATGGCGGATTTTTGATTTTCATTTTCGCCGTATCTATCCCTCTCACATTTACATGGATATTATCCTTATCAGCCCAAAAGTCAATACGGTCGAAATAATAAACTTTTACTTGATAAAAATCAGGCGTATCTACCTTTACTTTAAATGAAAACGAATTATTGGCATCCAATTGTGCGCTATCTATTACTTTGTATACACGTTTGTAGTCGTCGCCAATATATTTTCCGAGATATATTTTCTCCTTACCTGTTGGGTCAGGAAATTTAACAGTGCCTGTAAAAGTTACAACTTTGCCCATTTGCGCATAACTATTACTTACAAAGCATAGTACAACGGCTAGTAATATTAATCCTCTTTTTATCATGTTTTTATCAGTAAGTAATGTTTTAATTATTATACATTGGTGGAGTCATCTGCCCATTTTTTACAGCAGTTTGTCTTAATTCGTCTGCTTTTTTTGCCATTGCTTCACTTTCAGCAATTTTTCCTTGTCGTTTATAAACTCGTTTTCTAAGGTCGAAAATTTGTATTTGCTTAAACAAATCAGGGGTGCTTTTTTCGATTACATCAGTCCATTTTAAAACGCTATCGTAATATTTTGACGGTGCCGAACTTACCAAATCATTTGCTGCATCAACAGCAAAATCTTGGCTGAAAGTAAAATTCGTATCCACCAATACCTTATTCACCCTCTCCACAAACTTATCCCACTGCCCCGATACCTGATATTCAATAATATCCAGTTTGGCTAATATTGCTACTGCATAACCACTCTTATTATTTAATAGTTTGCGCATAGCATCCATATTTTCCTTTGCTTCTGTTAATCCTTGCTTTCTGCCATAGGCATTTCTAATGGCATAAACAGTTGACTGAAATGTTTCTTGAAAATATGCTTCTACTTTCTCGACACCATATTTTTTAATCAGGTTATCTTTATTAACGTACAAATAGGCAAATGCGTGTGACGGAGGGCTAGTTAAATAATTTAAAGCTAAATTCCAGTTATGCTCTTCTAATAATGATGACTTTTCTAAACCATCAAAATATATTTTTGCTACCTCGCTTGCTTTATCCAACTCATAAGCCTTTTGAAGCATATCTATATACTTTATAGCGATAGCTTCTGAATGATTACCCGAATTAAATTTGTTTGCCATCGCAATCAATGTACTTTCTGGATTTAAAGCATTTAATGCCTCTTTCATAAAAACATCGGGAGCCATACTTCCTGCAAGCCTATATACTATCTCTCCATCGCCATTAATAAATAGATAGGTGGGATATACCTTCACATCATACTTTTGTTTAAGTACAACACCCTCCCCTTTTTCCATATCATACTTAACATTGATAAATGATTGATTAAACATATCAGCTACGCTATCACGTGTAAATACATCTTTAGCCATCATTCGGCAAGGGCCACACCAACTGGTATAGGCATCAAAAAAGATGAGTTTATTTTCTTTCTTAGCAGCTGCGAGTTGCGTTTTCCAATCAGCATCTTTAAATATAATTTCTCTGTTTTGTGCACCTACTGATAAGGCAACAAAGCAACTGAGTACCAATAATATTTTCTTCATGTTTAAAAAAATAGGGGTGGTATAAATTATACCACCCCAAATATGCTTATGGATTTTGAACTAAATTTGGATTAAGTAATAACTCGTTTGGTGGCAATGGGCTTATGATACTTTTATCAGAAGCTGGCACATTGATACTTGGTTTATTATAATCAGCATAACTTCTCATCATTGGTAAACCATTTCTAAAATTATCAAATGCACTATGACCTTCCCAAGCCAATTCCAGCCTGCGTTCGTTCAACACCGCTTGAAAGATAGTCATACCAGCAGAAGTAAGTGTCGCATTCGTCCAAGCAGGAGCTCCTGCTCTTGTTCTAATTACGTTCAAATCTGCTAACGCATTAACATTATCTCCTGCCTTTGCCTCTGCTTCAGCTTTATTCAAATACATTTCGGCTAATCTTAAATAAGGTGTTGAGCTTTGACTTTTTGTTGAAAAGTTGAAACTCCCAGGAGGATATATTTGCATATAATTATACTTACCTACATCATAACGTTGTTGAGTAGGAGTTGATAATCGTGGATCGGTATCACTAAAGATGAAATTGTTCCTAATATCAGCAGGGTTTTGGCTTACTATGATTTGATAATCAGGAGAAACTGCATATTCGCCTGTAATGTATGAGCCAAAGAAATTTACAGGAATAATATAGTCATTAATAGTATTACCATTAACCGCATCATGCCTAAATGCAAATATAAATTCGTTATTTGTTGCACCATCTACATTAAAACAATTGGTATAATCATTACCCTGCAATAAAGAATAATTACCCACCTTAATAACACTATCTGCATACAGCGCTGCTTTTGCATTAAATTCGGCTTGTGGAGCTGTTGGCGTTCCGCCCATGTACAAATAAACACGAGATAATAATGCCCAAGCTGCTTGTTTAGAAGCATAATAATTAGCTTTATTTTTAGTCATCAATCTTGCTGCATTTTGCAAATCAGAAATGATACTGGCATATACTTCTTTTACTTTGTTACGTGCGGGTTTGTAATCAAGCGGCACATTTGAACTTAATGATAACGGAACACCTAAATTATCGCCGTTATTTTCATAATATGGTCTGCCATAAACTCGTATCAGATTAAAGTAAACCATTGCTCTTAAGAAATAGTTTTCGCCTTTTAATTGATCGTAATCAGCTCCTTGCCCTGGTTTAATTGCATCGATAACTTTATTTGTTCCAAAAATTATACGATAAGAGCTAGGCCAAAAAAACTTGCTCGCACTTTGCACTGGCGAATTAGTGTAGGTATAGCTATCGCTTCTTGATTGAGGGAATGCCTCAACAACTGCCATCAGGTTATTACCTTTCAATTCGCTCAAATTCCACCAACTATCTGTATAAGTAATATTTCCAGTTTGTGATGATACAAGTAAAGAATAGTTACCTTTTGTAGCAGTAGCTAAACCATCCAAATTTTTTAACAGCTGAGTATCAGTTTCGTCATTAGATGGCTGTATGTTATCTACCGCCTTTTTACATGCAGTAAAACCCATCGCTATTACACTTATGTATATATATAAAATGTACTTTTTCATAATTTACTTAATTATTTAATTAAATGATAATTGTAAACCCATCAAATATTTACGGCTTGCACCATAACCAACACCAATACCACCAGTCGAGCCTGAATCATTACCCGCTAAACCACCTTCTGGGTCAACTCCGTAAAATGTTTTCTTAGTGAATACATACAAATTATCACCACTTAAAAATATTCTAGCACTTTTTATTAGTAATTTTTGGGTTAATTTTTGAGGTAATGAATAGCTTAAACGCACATTACGTATGCGTATATGACTTGCATCTTCCCAAAATCTTGATGTAGGTTGGTCTGCACCATCTGTACGGTTACGTATAACCTGCGGATCGGTAGCGTTATCACCTGGTTTTTGCCATATTATCTGTCCAGCAGCTGGTAATATTTGATTGTATTGTAAGGCATTGTTACCCTCGGTTGCAAAGAAATTGCCACGCGAGTTATTATACACTAAATACCCTTGAGCAAAATTTAATAATATTGATAATTCTATGTTTTTATACGAAAATGTATTCAACATACCACCAAAAAACTTAGGAGTAGTATTACCTACATTTTGAAATTGCCCTCTAAATGCAGCACCACTTAAACCATCAAAAACAGCATCATAGCTATTAACTGTTTGATAACCTGTAACTTTACCATTATTATCAAACACTACGCGTTGAAATTGTGGTTGCCCTGTTTGTTTATCTACACCCAACCATTTTACTGTATTTACTGCAGCAATATCTGACCCTACTTTTATTACTCCATTATAGCCTGAAACCTCTCCTACCAATTTTTCTACCTTATTTGTATTAAATGAGATATTAAATTGAGTTTGCCAATTAAATTTGCCTACTATGTTTTTGCTACTCAATTGAAGTTCGACACCATGGTTTAATATTTGTCCAATATTTTGATACTGATTAGGAACACCTTGTAAAGCCGATATTTGAACCTTCTGTATTAAACCAGATGTACGTTTGCGATAAATATCAGCATTGATAGTGATGCGGTTGAATAATCCTAAATCAATACCAACATTTATATTATTTGCTCTTTCCCAAGTAATATTTTTATTTCCTAATTGGAATATTACAGCAGCTGGGTCGCCTGCATACTGAGATGAGAAATTGTAATAGCTTTCTGTAAGGAAATCTTCGCCAGCTACTTTACCAGTAGTACCGTAACTTGTTCTTAATTTCAAATTGGTAATAACGCTATTATTTGCTAAAAAGCTTTCGCGACTTAATAACCAAGCCCCGCTTACCGAATAGAAGTTTCCATATCTATTGTTTATACCAAAATTATCTGAATAATCTGAACGGAATGAGGCGTTAAAATAATACCGCTCATCATAATTATATCCGCCTTGAAAAAAGTCAGAAAAGAAACCACGTGTAAATTTTTCTCCCACGATTGCTTTTCCATTAAAAGTAGCAAATGGTGCTGCTGCTGCCGATGGAATTTTAATACCTGATGGTATATTTTGAACGGCTAAGCCGTTATATTCGTTAACACTATGATTATATTCATATCCAGCCAATCCACTAATATTATGCTTACCGATATGCTTATTAAGCGTCAATAAATTAGATGACAGAAATGAATTTCCATCTGTTTTTCTCTGGGTTAGTGTTCCATTATTACCAAAGCCGGCAAGTGATAAACGATCATTATAAACTTCGTTATCAGAAAAACTGGTATTATATGCGTTGTTTGATGCAAATGTCAACCAATTAGTAAAGTTATACTTAGCTGTGAAAACCCCTATCAGTTGTTGGGTCTTGGTTTCGTTGCTGTTATATGATAAATCATACAAAGGATTGGTGGTGAAATTTCCTAACACATCTTGACCCAATACCTTTTTAAAAGTACCATCAGCATTATAAGGTGTGTACCATGGCAAATTAGACACTTCGCCCCCGCCCAATGATGGGCTTTCATTACCTCTATCAAAAATAAGACTTATGTTTCCACCAATAATTAATTTTGAGCTGACATTATGCTCTACGTTTAGTTTAACACCTGTTCTTGTTAAACTATTACCTTTTAATGCCCCATCCTCGTTATAATTGTTTACACCGAAATAATACCGTGTATTGTCATCACCGCCAGATATAGATGCGTTAAGTGCTTTGGTTAAACCATTACGATAAATTAAACTATTCCAATTGGTATTGTTACTTAATACAGAAGCATTAGGAAGATATTGTGCCAAATAATCTGCCTGCGATAGGCCTTCGTTATTAATTGCAAAAGAGTTGAGTAATATTTGTTTTTGATAATCATAAAGTTGTTGCGAATTCATAAACTTTATTTTACCTAGGTTACGCTGACTTACACCATAAGTAGCATTTGCCTCAACTCTAGTATTTCCAGCAACACCTTTTTTAGTTGTTATTACAATCACACCTTGGCTAGCACGCGAACCATATATTGATGTTGAAGCTGCATCGCGTAAAAATGTTATAGTTTCGATATCAGGCGTAGCCACAATATCACTTGGATTTGTTACATCAGAGTATATAATTCCATCAACTACTATTAAAGGATTTAGGTTATTAGTAACACGTAAATCGCCTGTAATTGGGATAGTACCTTGCCCACGCACTACAAAACTTGATTTACTGTTAGGATTACCTGATGGTTCAGTAATATATGTACCTAAAACTTTCCCTTTTAATTCAGCAATAACATCATTTGATGTTACTCCTTCTAGCTGCTTGGTATTAAAAGTTTGTAGTGCTCCTGTAATTTCGTTCGCCTTTTTGACGGTGTAACCTACTACTATAGACTCTTGTAGATTGGTAATTTTGCTAGTTAAAGTAATATTTAAGGTCAAATTTTCATCAGTACTTGAGATGGTTTTGGCGAAAATTTTTGTTTCGTAACCAATACTACTAAATACTATTTTATAATTACCCGGGGTTAAATCAAGCTTATAGCTACCATTAGCATCCGTTGTAGTGGCAATATTTGTACCATCTATCTTTACCGAAACCCCCGGTATGGGCTGGTTGGCTTCGTCAACCACTTTACCACGCAAGGTTTTAGAAATTACAACTGCGCTTTGAGTGGGCAATTCGGTTTTTGATTTTATGATTACTGTTTTATAAACAATAACATAGCTTAAAGGTTGGCCTTTAAGGCTTTCTTGAAGTGCTTGATCTAATGTTCCGCTTTTTAACGACACGTTTATTTTGGTCGCGTTTTGACGCAATAAATCAATTTTATAAACAAACGAGTAACCACTCTGTTGCTCAATTTTCTTAATTACACTTTCAAGACTAGCGTTCTTCTCATTCAATGAAATATTTTGGCTATATACCGCAGCACTTACGTGAACACCGATGATAAGCAAACAAATGATTAATTTCATTACCTTAAACAAGTCTAAATTTTTATTCATAATTTTATTTAGTTTATTCTGCTAGCGATTTTTCCTTTCGGGTAAATGTATCGTCAGCTGATTTTGGGTTGATAATTTGATTTCGTCTATCAGGATTAATCTTTTATTATACCCAGAACTATTATCCGGGAGTGCTCGCAACACTTCCGGTTTTTTTCTGAGCAAATGGGTTTTGTCATGATTTTACAATAAGCGTCCTCCCTTCTATCTTAAAATTGACACCATTTAGTTCTAAAATTTTTAATACTTCCGAGAGCTTTAAGTTTCTCGAAACTCTAAAGTGGAAAAGCATGGTAGGAGATTTTTCTTCATACCTCACATCAATATTATACCAGCGAGATAACTGCCGCATAATACTGCCCAAATCGGCCTCATTTACTTGAAAATATCCTTTTTTCCAAGCAATAGCCTCGTCGGTATCAACTGATTGGGTGCTTAACTTTGTGTGTGTTAAAATAGATTGTTGTCCTGGATGAAGAACAATATAATTAGGGGTATTATTTGATAAATTTTGTTGACTAGATACACGCACCGAACCTTGTATCAAAGTAGTTTTAGTACTAGTTTCATCATTATAGCTATTTACATTGAAGTGAGTACCTAATACTTGTATTTCTTGACGTTCACCATTTTGACTAGTAATTACTTTAAATGGCTTTAACTTATTATGCGCTACTTCAAAATAAGCCTCTCCCGAAAGTTCAACAATACGTTCGCTACCTCTAAATACAGTTGGGTATTTAACAGATGAGCTAGCATTGAGCCAAATTTTTGTACTATCAGAAAGTGTAACACAAAACTGACCGCCACGTGGGGTAGTTAAAATATTAAATTGAGTATTTGATTTTGTATCATCCTGATTGGTTAAGCTCTTCTTAGCAGATGCATCATAAACTACATTTCCATCTTGTGCTTTATTAATTGCCACACTTCCTTCTGATGCCAACACCCCAATTTGGCTTTCTGATAATATAATTTTTTTTCCATCAGCTAAAGTCAAAGTGGCTTTATTGCTTCCTGGAGCTATATCAAGTGCCTTAACGTTTATTGAATTTTGAGCAATCTGTTGCTTTTTGGCTTCTTTCTTGTGTATGATAAAATAGGCACCAAATGATATAAATAACAAAACCATTGCAGCTGCAGCATATCGCCAAAGGTTAATAACTCGATCCGCCTTTTTATCTTTATTAATATGGTTTATCAAATTAACAGCAATCCGATTATCTGCTTCTTCAATCCTTTGTTTTGCAGGGATGTGGATACTGTTTTCTAATTCCTTTTGAAACCATTGTTCAACAAGATTAGCCTCTTCAGGAGTAGTTTCTCCTTGAAGGTATTTATGAATTAACTCATCTGCCTGATGTTTGCTCATATAAATAGCCGTATAAAATCAACTGCTTACATATATGTAGGCTAGCTGGTGTAATAGTCCTATAAGAAATAATTTTTATTTTAATAATAGATGAGTAAAACTAAAAAGGTAAACAGTCCGAGTTTTATTCTTAAAGTTTTTAATGCAGTACTGACCTGATTTTTTACTGTTTTTTCTGAAATACCCAATCGTTCGGCAATTTCTTTATTGCTGAGGTTTGTTTTTCTACTCAACAAAAAAATCTCACGCATTTTATCAGGCAAATTGTCAATCTCCTTTTCAATCGTTGCTCTTAATTCTTTTTCAGCAATATATTCGTCGGTAGTGTATTCTTGCTTATCTAAAAATATTTGGAATTTTTGGATATAATTTTCTCTTACCTTTTCGCGGTCTATCAAATCAAAAAACTTGTAGCGAATAGCACTGTATAAATATGAAGAGATGGATAACTTAAAATCAATGGTTTTACGTTTGTCCCACAAATAAATGAAAACATCTTGCACAATATCCTCAGCTACATCTTCATCCTTAGTTATTTTGCAGGCATATATATATAGTAAGCCTTTATAGCGATTATAGATTTCGGTAAATGCCATTTGATTTCCCGACTTAAGCAAGTCGGTCAACTCAACATCCGAAAATGAATGACAATCTACCATTGGAAAAGAAACGTTCTTGTAAAAATAACAAGAATTGTGTTCAATATTAATTAATTTTTATCAAACAGGTAAATGGCTTGAAGAAATGTGAAAAAATAAATAAAAGTTGGTACATATAATACTATTTTTACTTAAACCTCGTATAAAGAATTAAACAACTTTCTTTAATAGAAAATATGATAAAAAAATACCTACTGAAAAATCTACTTATCGCCTTTTGTTTACTGTTGATTGTATCATCATGTAAAAAAGATAATAAGGTAAATTCAAATCAACCAACAACAGCCACACCAAAACAATTAGGTTTATATAAAGCCGCTAGTTCGTCCAATAATGCTTTTTTATTACTAATGGCTATATCTAAAATTGGAACGAGTACCGTTAATTATGGTTTAATATTTGATACGGGCTCGGGTGGTTTGGTAATTGATGCTAGTGGTATTGTACCAGCATCAATGATTACCACCAACGGTTTTAATTTTTCAGGTGCATCAACTGTTGTAAATGGCATTACTATTACTAATCAAAGCAGTTCCATTCAGTATGGCGCTGATAATAACACCACGGTAACAGTATATGGTAACCTAGCGTATGCCCCTGTAACCATTGGCGATGCTAATGGAAATATTGTGGTACAAAATCTACCTTTCTTTTTATACTATAAAGCAGTTGATGGTAACAATAATGTACAAGCCGCTCACGATTTTGATGTATTTGGTGTATCTACCGAATCGGATTTAACTTTCTCTAATAATGTAAGTCTTCAAAGCCCACTTAGTTTTTACGACCCCGGAGCAGGGCTTACAAAAGGTTTTAAATTAGCTGCATTAGGGCAATTTACCGACTCAAATAGTGGCATATATACACCGGGGTTACTTACTCTAGGCTTGACACCGTCTGACCTATCTCCGTCATCTGGATTTGTTATAAGTCAGCTTTCGTCGCAAGTGGGGTATGCGCCTATTATTCCAGCAACCATAAATTACAACAACAAAAATGTAAGTACTGATGTTATATTTGATACTGGAACAGAACCATATAGCTATTTACAAGACCCTACATTTAATGGTAACCCTACTCTGTTACCATCCAATACCACGGTAAATATTACTGCTCCAATTGGCTTTAGCTATCAATACACCACTACTAATACTTCTAATTTAACTTATGTTGAAAACCCTAATACTTCGGGTGGGCGGGTTTCAATTATTAGTTTATCATACTTTATAAACAACGAGTATCTATTAGATTATACTGATAATAAACTGGGATTGAAACTTAATTAATATACTCTTGTTTATAGCTTTTGCAACCTGAAAACTTTGGTTTCATGCTTCAGCACATTGCCTTGCCATTTATTTGATTTACCTATCAACTTATGCTGCCAAACATCTCTGATTTGATATTTGCCGGTTAATCCTAAATCAGCAAATTTTATATTGATGTTTTGTGGCACATCACTTTGATTGAGTATAGCAACAGCATAATCGCCATTAGCCAAAGGTTTTACAAACACATTCAAATCTTTAGTCAGTACTTTTGGTTCGGCTTGCTTGCCTAATACATCCTGATTGATTGCTATTATTTCTTTATTCATCAAGATATTTTTAGTAGCCTCGTTCATTTGTCGCACATCATTTGATGCTGATAATTGCGCCGACATCATACACCACATACTCATTTGCGTTTGATACTCGATATCCGTACAACCTATACCGCCCAAATCACCCGATGGGCCTTTTCTACCGTACAAACCCACTACTAGCATATCCATATCGTTCCATCTACCGGGCTCAGCATAGCTATATAGTTGTGTGTTTTCGTAAATAATATCAGCTATACCGTAAGAGTAGTTTTCTGACTTGCTTTTATCTCTATTCAAATCTCTCCATTTATCCCGCACATCGCCCGATATACGCCAAAGCTGCCCACCTGCATTTGCTGCCCACAACCAAGGTTTTCTTTCGCCCCATTCACATACTGCAAAAACAATATACCTACCCGATTGACGTAATGCGTCAGCCATAGCCTTATATCTGATTTTAGCAGTAGTTGAATCGGATGGCGCACCACAATAATCATATTTTAAATAATCAACTCCCCACGAAGCAAAAGTATTAGCATCTTGTTGCTCAAAACCCAGACTCGCCGTATAACCTGCACAAGTTAATTGAGCTGCATCAGAGTATATTCCTAATTTTAAACCCTTTTTATGCAGGTAATCAGCCAATGCCTTTATCCCTGATGGGAATTTTTGTGCACTCGGAATAATATTGTTCTTATTATCTCGCCCCCCTTGCCATCCATCATCAATAAAAATATAATTATAACCAGCTTCAACCATACCCGACTGCACCAATGCATCCGCCATTTCGCGAATAACTTGTTCGTTAATATTTTCGCCAAAATAATTCCAACTCATCCACCCCATTGGTGGAGTTGGAGCCAACTTTTGAGCACTACAAAACAGTGCTGAACCAAGTAGAAAAAGAGCATAGACCAAACGTTTCATACAAAATTGTTTAAGAGTTTTTTAATAAAACTATTGAATATACAGTTATGTAAAACTAAAGCCAAACCAAATCGTTATTTATAACAGATACGTTACATCATTATAGGATATAAAATTTTAGTTTCAGTAAAACTTTTATACTTTGGCTAATATATTAAATACAGAATAATACATTCTATTACTATTGATATACAGCATATTAAAATCGAGCAACCAATTATAACAACTAAAGATATCCATGTTAATACTTAGTAACCAGCATATAAATGGGCTATTGACTTTTGAGGAAATTATTGCCGCGGTAGAAGCAGCTATGATTTCATTTGAAAAGAAAACGAGTTATGCTCCTAAAAGAATGCACATTGATAATGGAAATAATACATTATTGTGTATGCCATCATTTAATGAGTATCATTTCGCGACAAAATTAGTATCGGTAGTGCCTAATAATAAAGAAAAGCTATTACCTGTTACCAACGGAGCATTGCTCTTAAATGATGCTGAAACTGGGATGCCCATTGCCTTAATGAATGCTGCCAAACTAACCGCCTTACGAACTGGCGCATTGGGTGCAGTTGGGGTTAAATACATTGCTCCCGAAAATATTGACACCATAGGCATTATAGGTTTGGGCGCACAAGGTTTGCAGCAAGTTTTGTTTACCTGTGCTATACGCCCGATAAAGAAAGTATTTGCACTAAAAAGGAACGAAAGCGCATTTGCTGATTTCAAAAATTTGGTACAATCTCAATTTCCTTCGGTTGATGTTATAGCTTGCCATACAGCTGAAGAAATACTCGAAAACACCAGCGTTATAATAGCTGCTACAACTTCGGCTACGCCAATATTACCTGATGATGCTAATTTACTGCAAGGCAAACATTTTATCAGCATCGGCTCATACAAACCTACCATGCAGGAGCTGCCCGATGCGGTGTATAAACTGGCACAGCAAATGGCTATCGACTCGGTATATGCACGTACCGAAACTGGCGATATCATTAACCCCATCGAAAAGGGATATATAAAAGGAGATAATGTGTTTACTATTGGTAAATTGATTACTGGCGAACGCCACATCGATGTAAACAAAACTACGGTTTACAAATCGGCAGGGATGGCTTTATTTGATTTATTTGCCGCCGAAGCACTTTATAAAAAAGCCATCGAAAATAACATAGGACAAATTGTAGAATTATAAATAATATGCAACAACTTTTAAAAGATTGGAATTGGCAAGTGCCTGCAAATTGGCACAAAATAACAACTATTGATATGCACACTGGTGGCGAGCCACTACGTGTATTTACAGGTGGATTACCCGAAATAAAGGGCGATACTGTATTAGAAAAAAGACGGTATTTTAGAGATAATTATGATTATATACGTACCGCTCTAATGTGGGAACCACGTGGGCATGCCGATATGTATGGGGCAATTATATCATCGTCAAAAGATGCAGACTTTGATGTATTTTTTTTACACAACGAGGGGTATAGTACCATGTGTGGGCACGCCGTTATTGCGCTTACCAAATTAGTTTTAGAAACGGGCATTATAACAAAAGATAAAGAAGTCCCTACCCTTACCATTAATGTACCGTGTGGGCAAGTACAGGCTACTGCCAAATGGAATGATGATGTGGTTACAGATATGTCGTTTATCAACGTACCATCATTTTTATATATGCGCGATAAAACTGTAAACGTAGCTGGTATAGGTACAGTTAAGTTTGATATATCATACGGTGGTGCATTTTATGCCTTTGTTGATGCCGATGAAATGGGCATAAGTATGTTGCCCGAAAACTTTAATCAATTGGTAGATTATGGCAGGCGTATTAAAAATGCGGTGATGGAAAATTTTGAAATAAAGCACCCATTTGAAGATGATTTGAGCTTTTTGTATGGTACTATATTTACCGGTAAACCACAAGATAACAAAAACCACAGCCGTAATGTATGTGTATTTGCCGAGGGCGAGGTAGATAGGTCGGCTACGGGGTCGGGGGTGTCAGCAAGGGCTGCATTGCATCATGCAAAAGGCGAGTTAGCTATTGGCGAAACCATCTCGATAGAAAGCATTACAGGCAGCGTAATGACTGTAAAAGCAACAACGACAACAAAATATGGGCAGCACGATGCGGTAATTCCGCAGGTGGGTGGCACAGCAAGCATAACAGGGCAACATCAATTTTATATCGACCCTGCCGACCCTTTCAAACACGGTTTCATTTTTAGATAAAATATCATGCGTAAAATTTTATTCACTTTCGGACTAATTATCTTCGCGATAAGCACTTGGGCACAAAATCCTGATGAGAAAAAATTAGAGCGGGCATTATTCGACCTGCCAAATGTTTCGTTTACAAAAGTATCCAAGACTAATGATACCTTTTTGCAATATATGCTGAAGATAAAACAACCTTTAGACCATAACGATATAAGCAAAGGTTTTATTTATCAGCGTGTTATATTAACGCATCATGGTTTTACAAATCCTACAATGATGCAAACACAAGGCTATGAGTTATATTTTGGCAAAAACGAACTTGAAACAGCTTTAAATGCCAATCATTTGAATATCGAGCATCGTTTTTTTGGAGAATCTGTACCCGATAGTATGCAATGGAAATATTTAAACTTAGAACAGGTTACAGCTGATTTGCATTACATCAACGAATTGTTTAGAAAAATATACAAAGGCAAATGGATAAGCACGGGCATCAGCAAAGGTGGGCAAACCACTATTTTTTATAAATACTTTTACCCCCATGATGTTAATGTAGCTATTCCTTATGTAGCTCCGTTTAATCATAGTATTGAGGATAAACGCATCTATCAATTTTTGGATACAATGGGCTCGCCCGAAACCCGAAAAAAAATATTCGACCTGCAAAAAATTTTACTACAAAATGAAGATAAGGCTTTAGAAAAATTAAAATGGTATGCAAAAGGCTCGCACCTTACCTTTCATTATTTAGATAATTCTATTGCAAAAGCGTATGAATTAGCCATTTTAGAGTTTCCATTTTCATTTTGGCAATGGGGAAACAAGATAGAGGATATACCAGTAAAGCAATCGTTGGATTCGACACTAAATTATCTACTCAAAGTATCATCCATTGATTTTTTAAGTGATGCCAGTATGAAACTTTATGCCCCTCATTATTATCAGGCTGCTACACAAATGGGATATTATGGTTACAACATTGCACCGTTTAAAAATTACATCAAGCAATTTAAAACCAATCCACTTGCCTCCTATTACCCAAAAGAAGTTGGAAATATAGTATATGATAATAGTTTGAATGAAAAAGTAGCCACTTGGCTGAACGATAATGGTAATAATTTGATTTACATATATGGCGGTAACGATACGTGGAGTGCTGATAGGGTAACCCCATCGGATAAAGTAAATTCAAAAGCATTTATAATTCCAGGGAAAAGTCACGGAACGGCACGTATTAAAAATATGGATACCAAAATGCAGAATGAGATAAAACAATTGATTACAGAATGGACTGGACTAACGGTTGATTTTAGTAAATAATTTTGAAAAAGAATATGTCGAAAAACCTTTTAATAGCCGAAAAAATAAAACAAGCGGTTGCTTTACTAAATGAGTTTGACTTAGATTGCTGGCTAACTTTTGTGAGAGAAAGCGGTATAAATGGCGACCCTGCTTTAACCTATCTTTCGGAAACAACACTCACTTGGCACTCCGCATTTTTTATTCATAGAGATGGCGAAACCCATGCTATTGTAGGCAGATATGATGTGCCATCTATTGAAGCATTAGGGGTGTATGATAAGGTGACAGGCTTTGTTGAAGGTATTAAGACGCCTTTTATAGAACATATAAAAAGAAAAAATCCAGCAAAAATTGGCATCAACTTCTCGAAGGGCAGTGAAATATGCGATGGGCTTACTACTGGGATGTATTTTACCTTACAAGATTTATTGACCGAAGCGGGCGATGGCGTGGAAAAAAGGCTAGTATCAGCAGAAAGGATGGTATCGGCCTTGCGTGAGCGAAAATCAGCACAAGAATTAGAATGTATAAAAAGTGCTACCGCAATAACTGAAAAAATATGGAATGAGTTAGCAGAGTTTATCAAACCTAGTTTAAAAGAAAAAGAAGTGGCTGATTTTGTTCACGAACGAATAAAATATTATGATTGCGAACCAGCATGGGAAGCCTCATCGTGCCCAGCCGTGTTTTCGGGTATAGGCATAGCCGAAGCCCATTTTGCCCCTGGTAATAAACTACTCCAGAAAGGGGAGTTAGTAAATATTGATTTTGGGGTGAGAAAAAATGGATATGTATCGGATATGCAGCGTGTTTTTTATTTGCTGGATGATAACGAAACTAGTGCCCCACCTGAGGTACAGCATGGCTTTGACACCATTGTAAACGCTATTCAAGCGGCAAAGGATGGCATGAAAGCAGGAGTACAAGCCTACACCATTGATGCCATTGCCCGCAATATGGTAACGGAGGCTGGGTATGATGAGTTTGCAGCAGGTTTGGGACATCAACTAGGTAAATTTGTGCACGATGGCACGGCATTGATGGGTCCATTATGGGAGAAATACGCTCAGAAGCCTCTGCAACTGCTCGAAAAAAATATGGTATTTACCATCGAGCCTCGTGTAAAAATACCGCAAAGAGGTATTGTAAGTATAGAAGAAATGGTGGTAGTGACTGATAGTGGAGCCGAATGGCTATGCCCACCACAAAAAGAATTGATTTTAATTGCTGCGAAATAATCCAATTTCTTAATATAGCAAATAGGCAGATAAGAGTATCCTCATCTGCCTATTCTATGTAAAATTGATTACTTAAATACTACCCAAGTTTGGCTTTTGGCTGGGATAGTTACTTTAATAGTAGCTCTTGTACCATTCAATTTAAGTGGCTTAAAAGCTCCATCTTGTTCGCTCATTTGCGCCTGCTGTGCTAAGCCTGTATAATACAAATCAATATCCAATGTTCTAGTTATTGGTGTTTCTAATGGATTATAAATCATCAATAAGCCTTTTTCTTCTCCTTTAGGATTTACGTGTAGCAATGCGTCATAATCATTACCATCGGGGCGACGAATATGAACAACATCTGCATCTAATACTTGGCGATGTTTTTTATAAAAACTAACCCACTTAATTACAACTGCTTTAGTCTCGGGAGAATCATACAATTGAGGCCCACGATAACAAGCTTGCACACCTGCACCAAATAAATTTGCCAATCGCTGCCCGTAATGCGGCAAGTGCTCTTTTAATGGCTCAATGGTAGCTGCTTCTCCTCCGCCTTGATATTCAACCAATGGCACAAGCATCCAACCCATTGATGGTGTTTTTTCCCATGTACCATCATATACATTTTGACGCTCAATTACTTCTTGATATGCTCTTGGTAACGACCAATTGGTTTCGCGGTAGCCCATCCCAATTTTATTACTTCCTGCTAAAAAATACCAATCTGGAACATTCAAATATATCCCCTTACTCCTACACCAATGATAAAAATCGCGTATTTCTACATATTGCTTCCATTGCGAATCTTCGAGCCCATTATGCCCTGGGTGGGTAGTAGATGCACATATATCTCCAGGATATGAGCCATCGTGCTCTAATAAATCGAGCCCGCTTTTTTCATATAAGGTGTATAGTTTTTTGAAATAATTTCTCCCCCATGTGCTCTGCAAGCATGGCGAATTTCCAAACATAGGGTGTACAGATGAATTCGGCATCACCACATCGTTATCTTTATCAATAGACCTACTCGCTAATAATGAGTAACTGCCTAATCCAATATGTTTTGATGTGGCATATTCGCGCAATTTGGTTACTCTATCAATATTGGCTTTGGTAGTATCTTCTACATCAAATCCACTTCCAAAGGTCATAATCACCATTTCAAAACCTACTTCGGCACATTGGTCTATTACTTTTTTAACCGCTTGATTACTCGATCCACTTACGTGCATAATAATAGGGTTCTCTTGCGACCACGGTGCTATGGTGCGAAACATTTTTCGCTTTTCCAATCCTCTTCTCTCTCTATCAGTACTACCATAAACCAATTCCCATAAACGCATACTTTCAAAAGGTTTAGCAGCACTTACCTCTTGCCCCAACCCATGTTTAGGTTTGCATTGTAGTATAACTGGCGATTGCAATTCGTAATTTACTTGTGTAGTATAAGTAGAATCGGTAGCCCATTCAACACATCCATTACCAGCGGCTTCAGCTGGTGTACCCGAGCCAAATGCAAAATCACTTTGCGCAAAAATTGACGGCTCTTGCCAATATTTCTTATGTTCAACAGCATTTTCTGCTTCGGTAATAGCCAAACGCTCGGTAGCTATGTTATCAATTACAACCTCGTTGTTTGAGGCATTTTCAATTGTAACCCATTTGCCTATCACTGGGATACCATCGTAAAGCTCGTAATGTACTTTTACTGTCAAATCTGATAAAAACTGATACGACGCATTATCTACATCGCCCAAAATAGTTACTCCATCAATTTTGCTACGCCCTATTGTACCCAAAGTAAGGTTGCCCGACTGATTGCCACCCATTGGGTCGGTTTTACCAACTCTGATAGCTATTGGCTTTGTAACTATTGGCAGACGGGTTAAGGTGGTATATTTATCGCCTTGAGTAGAGATACCCAATATTACTTCGTTATCTTTCAATTCGGCTCGTAGATAGTATGTACTACCCGATTGCAAGCCATCGAAGGTTTTAAGTTCGCCTCTATTATTAACGGCAAATTTTTTATCGCCTGCTGATAAATAGAACTTAATATTTTTACCATCAGCAAAAGCTAACGTTAATCCTGCGCCATAGGTGGTACTCAAATCTGTACCACTAGTGAGTTTGCAAATAATTACTTTAGCATCCGTAGGGAGTGGTTGTTCGGCATAAGCTACATTATCAGGTGCCCCTAACGTTTCGCCAGGTTTCCCTTCGTTTAAGAACGACATCTTTACTTTACCAGAACCCGATTTGATTTGCCATTTTGATGAAAGTGTCAAAAAATCGTCCTTCCATACCAGTTTACGTTGTGCGTCATCAAGCAACTGATTTTTTAAAGCAGCAATCATTTGTTCATCAGCCTTATAAGTAAAAGTAAGTTCAGTACCTTTAGGCTGCCAGTCAACATTTTGCGAAATCCATTCCTTACGTTGTTTCCAATCAAAACGAGTTTTATTTGGCGATGTTTCCCACGAAACCAGTTTCATGCTTTTGGGGTCGGCTTTCATATCTTTCAACCATGTTGGGAGCAGATAATTACCAATAGGCTGTCCTATCAATCCACCCACTCTAATTTCTTTACCTTTTATCCAAATAATGGCTTCGGGCGATGCTGCTCTAACTAATGATTCGCCCGTAACTATGTTATCTAACCCAATGGTTGCAACATTGGGTGCAATTGAAAATGTTCGTGTAATAAGTCCGTTTGAAAATGCTAAATAATTCTCGGGAGTACGATAAACTACACTCTTTTGCACTACTGGTTTTATTAACCAATCTACTTTTTCCCTCAATATGTCTTTGTTATACATTGGGAGATTAACGATGTTTTGATGCTGAGAAAAAACAGCTCTACTCATCAGTAACATTATTAAAACGCTACCACGAAATACATTACTCTTCATTTATAGTTTTAGTTTGCTTTTATTTCTATCAATTAATGCTCGGGCTGCTTGTACAAGCCTAATCCTATCAAGGTAGGGTTCAATCTTGATGATAAAATCCTCAACCTTATCTTTTGAGTACTAACTGGTTTAAACCTCAATAGTCTCTTCGACCCTATAGTGGTTCCATCTACTACTTTCTCCCATGCGTTATCATGAAAATATTCTAAACAAAAATTTTCAACTCTTTGTCCTAAAGCAATATTTTCTTTAAGTATCAATACATCAAAAGTTTGTGTCGATTTAAAATCAATATTTATAGTTGCGGTGGTATCATTTGCTTTGGTAGTCCAATAGTTTTTTACACTACCATTCAGTAGTGCTTTATTGTTGATACCATTAGATGTAATATGAGCCCCCTTTAACAAGTTGTTTTCAAATGTTTTGTTAATTAATGCTTTCCATGCTTTCAAATTTTGCACATCATGGTTATTGATTAAGCCTGTTTTATCGGGAGGAATATTGAGCAACAGCCCCGAATTGCGCCCTACCGAACTGAAATAAATATCTAATAACTTATCAGGCGATTTTACCTGTGTATCTTGCTCTTCGTGATAAAACCATCCTGGGCGAATAGAAACATCTGTTTCGGCAGGATACCACGCCAATTCGGCAGCTTTTAATATTTTAGCTCTCCCGCCCAAATCATCACCTGTCATATCGCCTTTTGGAGCAAATGCAATATCCTTTTGCGAATTCTTTTCTATTTCGGTGTTTGATTGCTTTTCAATAGGCACTACGCTCCATTCGGTAACTCTACCATAGCCACTTTCAGTACCTACCCACCGCACATCCGGCCCCATGATTGAAATAACAGCATTAGGCTGTAATTTACGAATAAGTGCATACCAGTCTTCAAAATGATAAACTGGCTTTTTACCATTCGGTCCTTCGCCATTTGCTCCATCAAACCATACCTCATCTATTCTTCCATAATTGGTAAGTAGTTCGGTTAATTGATTTAAGAAATAAGCGTTATACTTTTCGGTATCGCCATAATCAGGGTTATTCCTATCCCAAGGCGAAAGATATATACCAAAGCCAACCCCTTGCTTGCGACAAGCATCAGACAATTCTTTCACTACATCGCCTTTACCATCCTTCCACGGACTATTTTTGACAGAATGCTCAGTAAATTTACTCGGCCATAAGCAAAAACCATCGTGGTGCTTTGCTGTTAAGATAATTTGCTTAATACCTGCTTGCTTACAAACTGTAACCCACTGAGCAGCATCCAACGATGTAGGATTAAACAGGGATGGATTTTCTTTACCATCTCCCCACTCATTACCCGTAAAAGTATTCATCCCAAAGTGGATAAACGAAGTGAGTTCGAGTTGTTGCCAACGTAGTTGCCGAGGCGATGGCACAATGTTAGCAGCCTTTTTAATAATAGCCTCTGCATTATCATTGGGAGTAATAACAACATGATTTACAACTTCTTGAGCAATAAGTGCAGAAAAAGGTAAGCTCGCAACAAAAGCAAACAGACAATATTTTACCTGAAACAATTTCATTTTTGTATTTGTTAAAATGTAAACTACAAACGCATCAGTATAATATGCTAATTATGATAAATTGAGCTGTTTATATCTGATTTCTGAATAAACTCACAGAACCTTTGTTCAGCATTGATATACTGTTGAAGTAATACTATCTGATTTTGTGCTCTTATAAGGTTTTGTTTTGGATAAGTAGTATGATAATAGCTGTCTCCGTTTAAAAAATCGGTCAAAAAGCGTAATGCTTGCATATAAATCATATACTTTCCCGAATAGGTAAAGTATTGTTTTTCTTTAGGTGTCATTACAGATGACATTGCCGAAAGGTAGCCCTCGTAAATAGCATAAAAGCAATCCTCGTTTATCTGAATTTTGCTAAAATCTTTCTCTTCTTCATTAGCTGATGACAAATAGGTGCGCATCATATCGCCTATATCGCTGATGAAATAGCCTGGCATTACCGTATCTAAATCAATCACACACAAGCCTTTCATACTTTGGTTAAAAAGCACATTGCTGATTTTAGTATCGTGGTGTATCACACGTAACGGTAATTCGTGCTGAGTAATAATTTTCTGATAGGTATCTAATATATCTACGTTGTCAGAAATATATTTAATTTCCTTTTCAGCTTCATCCATTCTATCCTTTTCAGCAGTTTTTCGAGCTTCTTGAAATTGATTAAAACGGAGGCTTAAATCGTGAAATTGAGGTAATGTATAGTGAAGTTTTGTAGAATCGAAATTATTTAAGAGAAAGGTAAATTGACCAAACTGCCGAGCTGCCTCGTAAGCAAATAATGGATTATCAATCTCATTTATGGTTACCGAGTTCTCAACAAATGGCAATAAGCGATAATATTCTCCATCGTTTCCACGAACTAGCGAATCGCCCGATAATGTTGGTAATGGTCTTACAAAAAGATACTTGGGAGTATTTATTTGAAAATAATCCCCTATCAATTCTAAATTAAATGCAATATCCTCTGGCTTTTTAAAAACATACTGATTAATATGTTGCAGGATATAGTTTTTCGTGCCGCATATTTTCCATGTATGGTTAATTAAACCAGACCCAAATTCCAAAATCTTAAAATCGCTTCCACTTAGTCCATACTGCTCCAGTATCAAACCAAGCTTAAGTATTTGCTCCATCTTTTCCAAAACTAATCCATTCTTTCATTAAATCATTACGCAAACGTTTGTGTGTTTTTTATAATTATTCATACTTAGTTTTAAAGCTGATAGAAGTAAACAAATTGTAATTGGATTAGATATATAATATCAACAGCCATCCCGTCGTAGGAGGAATAACTGTTGATACTTTTATTTTAAAATTTCTTCCTATTTACTTGCTAAAAACTTATAGATAGACTGTGTACGATAAGTGTCGCCTGGTTTTAATACAGTAGATGGGAAAGATGGTTGGTTAGGTGAATCAGGGAAATGTTGTGTTTCTAAAGCAAACGCCGTACGGAAATCATCCTTTTTACCACCCTTCATTACATTTTTGCTTTGCATAAAGTTACCGCTATACAACTGCAAACCAGGCTCTTGCGTATATACTTCCATTGTAATTCCGCTTTTGTCGCCCTTTACAATTGCTACTGGTGCTTTTGCATCATGTTGGTTCAACACAAAGTTGTGGTCATACCCTTTTCCATTTTTCAATTGTTCGTTATTATCATTGATACGAGCCTGCAAAGTGGTAGGCTTTCTGAAATCAAATGGAGTTCCTGTTACTTCTTCTAATTTGCCAGTAGGAATTAAAGTAGTATCAACTGGGGTATATTTATCCGCATTAATTTGTAATGAATGATTAAGTATAGTTCCACTACCCTCGCCATTTAAGTTAAAAAAGGCATGATTGGTAAGATTTACAATAGTAGTTTTATCAGTTGTGGCTTCATAATCAACTTTCAAAGCATTATCTTGAGTAAGCGTATAAGTTACTTTCACCTTTAAGTTACCAGGAAAACCCTCTTCCATATCTTTAGATAAATATGTCAAAACCAATGTAGTATCGTTAGTTTTATTTGCATCCCAAACTACATCTTGAAAACCTTTTTTACCTCCATGAAGCGTATTAGGACCATTATTCTTGAATAATGTATATTGATGCCCATCAAGCGTGAAATGACCTTTTGCTATGCGATTGCCATAACGACCAATTGTAGCTCCAAAATAAGGTTCTGCCGATTTTACAAATCCATCAACCGATTCGAAACCAATTACCACATCAACCAATTTGCCAGAATCTGGAACAAATAAACTCACCAAACGCCCGCCGTAGTTGGTAATGAGTGCTTTCATTCCATTTTTATTTTCCAAAGTGTACAATTTGGTTTGCTTGCCATCTATCGTTTTTTCAAACGCGGCAGGCTTAATGGCATCAGCAGCCGATGACGAACTAGCTGATTTTTGAGTGGTAGAGTTACAAGCTGTCATAAATAACATTAGCGCAGCACCTAATGCTGCATATTTTTTGTTGTTGTTTTTCATATCTATTTAAAATATGTATCGCTTTTAATTATTGAGACTCGGCACTGTTTTATGCCGATTCCTAAAATAATGTATTTTATTTACTTGTTGTAGGGAAAGCCGAAATTCTTAATCTAGCTCCTCCCATTGGCACTAATTCTAATTCTGTAACAGGTTGGTCAGTTGTTACTGGACTCTGTGGTACTGGCGCACATAAACCAAATTGATCAATACCCCACGATGGCACTTGCTTACCTTTTATTAATAATTCTATCGGTGCGCCATCATTGGTAAAAGGATTATCATCTTTTGGCCAAGGTTTCTTAATCACTTTTATATCGTTTTCAGGGTGCTGTTCATCCAATAGCAAGGCATAATTCCATGGCGAGTTTGGCGTGATTTCAAATGAAGGCCATTTAGATTGGTCAACACCATCTTGCCAATGCGAGTCCCATATAGCGGTAGCTTTGCTATCTTTAGCAATATAGTTCTCTTTTATTTTTAATGAATAGGTGAGTGGCCCATAATTGATACTTACACTATTTTTATTTAAAGCCCATTTACGAACTTTTAAATCCATAGGAAGTTCTAAAACTATAACATCACCATTCTTCCAAGTATTGTTTATTTTAATATATGAATTTGGTGTAGCGGCAATTGATAGTTTCTTACCATTCACCTTTACAGTAGCATTATTACACCATTCGGGTATTCTTAAATACAATGGGAATGCCACTGATTTAGCTGTTCCTACTGTGAAACTAATTTGCCCATCAAATGGATATTTTGTATTCTCTGTTAATTTAACTTGAGTGCCATTACCTACTTTAGCTTTTACTGCGCCTTCGGTATAAAGTAACGCAGCTAAGCCGTTATCAGGTGTTGCCATCCAAGTATTTTCGGCATAATACACCCAGCCTGCAGCATGGTTGTGCTGGCAGCAACGGCTACTAAAAGGGTTCATCATCAAAAACGGGCCTGTGTTATCAATACCTGGATTATGATTTTTGCCATCACTTATCACTAAATTGGGAGCAGTAAGATAGCGTAATGATTTATAATCAGGCGCAAATGCAGCAGAAAAGATATTAAATGCTACGTCTTCGCAATTATTAGCCCATAAATTATCACCTGTATAACTCAACAACATTTGGTCTGAGGTCATTTGCTCTACCAAACCACATGTTTCTACTCCTTGACGTGGATCAATATATCCTTCACGTGCATTTTCATCAGCACCAAACATACCTCCTGGTACTTGCCCGTAAATATCACGTATCAACTTATAATCGTTATAGGTAGCGTCAACATCGGCGGTTTTATGACTTTGAAGTGCATAAGTAGCTGGTTCGCGGAATGATTGAGCCACATTTACATTATGCCAGTTTGGAAGATTAGTTTTTTGACGCCAATCGGCTGTGTTTCTATCAATCTTAGTTGCTAAATCAAGCAGCCATTTCTCTCCAGTTCTGTTGTAAAGCCAATATACACTAGTAAGGTTATCTCCTCCTCTACTGTTTTCCCAATAATCTTTTAAAAATTTACTATCCGGCAAAGACAATTCCCATTTAAAATATCGCTGCATAAATGGAATTACCCTTGGGTCTTTTGAATATTCATAATAAGATTGTAAACACCACAACATAGGCATATTAGTCCACAAATCGCGATTACCTTTATTTTCAACCGATGGACCAAAATCGCCACTATCTCTCTGATTATTTAATACTGCATCAATCCAAAACTTAGCATTTTCAATTATTTTTTGGTCGTGTAGCATATATCCAATATTTGCATAACCCTTTAACCAATAAGGCAGTTCTTCCCATCCATATTTACCCTTCCCTTCTTTATTTAACCATGCATTGTTGGTTCTACTTAGCCATATACTTATCTCGCCTAAGTTTCCTGTCAAACCATCACGTTGCAATTCTAATGCTTTTTTAAGCCATCCGCCTGGCTGGATGCTACCTACTGGTAATTTCACAAAATATTGCTTTTGCAACGGGAATTTATTGCTCGCATAAAAACTGTTTATTTTCGTATTCGCTACTTTGGGTAGCACTTCGGCCTTTAATTGAGTTTGTGCTATTAGTTCATTGTCAATACCTCCATTTACTAATACTGCAAGTCCTAATACACTAAAAATCTTTTTTACATTCATATTGGTTAAATTCATTGGTTATCACGAAGCTAAATTATTGCTTCAACTATAATTTGTATTTATTATCAAACATAGTATTAATTAAATGTCAAAACAACATTATTAAATTAAAAAACATTGCGCAAACGTTTGCGTAACTATATTAATACATTATTATTTTAATAGATTTATTTGCGCTCTGCTATCGCTTTCGGTTCTCAACTAATTGCGATTCGACTACTAGTTTATAATAAGCATTTTGATCAAAAATATCATTATCCTTTTTACTCAAAATATCCAATAATATTTCAGTTGCTTTCTGTCCTTGCAAATAAGGAAACTGCTCAACAGATGCCATGGGGATGTTTTCGATATAATCTATTAGGGGTAAATTAGAATAGCTTACAAATTCAACATCCTTATTTATAGCCATTTGCAAATTACGTGCACGCTTTATGGCAAATAATGCTACATAATCATTAAAGGTTACAATTGCGGTAGGTTTACGTTTGTTCGCCATCAATTCATCAAAAGCCTCTACTGTTCCCTCTTCTGTAAGATCACAATTAACTACCAATGAGGGGTCGAACTTAAGACGATTTTTTATAATTGCCTTAATATATCCCTCTTTACGTTCGCTAGTAGCAAATAATGTAGCAGGGCCATTTATCATTCCGATGGCTCTATGTCCTTTTTTAAGTAGATAGTTTACCGCTTCAATCGTACCTGTTTCCATATTACATGCTACATAATGAATATCCGAGATGGATGGTATCCGATCAAAAAACACAACAGGTATATTGTATTTTTTTAGCTGTTCAAAATGTTCAAACGAGGTGGTATTTTTAGCTACCGATACTAAAATACCATCTACTCGATGGTTTTTCATATTCTCAGTCAATTGCTTTTCTAACTGCTCATTATCATGTGATTGCGATATTAAAACCGAAAAATTTTTCTTATAAGCCGTATCTTCAATAGCACTTATAGCTTTAGAAAAAAAGTTCTCGGATAGCTCTGGTAAAATAACTCCTATAGAATAGGTACGACCTTTTTGAAAAAAGACAGCTGCTTGATTGGGCTCATAATTAAGCTCACTAGCCAAACGCTTTACTTTATCCCTAGTAACAGCCCCGATGCTTGGATGATCGTGCAATGCTCGAGACACTGTCGAAACAGATATATTTAGTAATTGGGCAATTTCTTTAATTGTAGTCGGTTTCAAAAGATATACTCCCTCTTTTAATTCATCAAGGTTTAAAAATAGCTATTTACAATTCATTTATTAAAATTATTTATCCATTGTTAAAAACAAATAATTATTTGCCAATTTTAAATAATTAAACAATCAAATAAAAGGTATATTTTGCGAATAATATTAAACTTAAAACATTCATTCGTTCAGTCAAACGTTTGCGCAATAATAATCTGTTATAAATTGTAATTTTAATATTTTAGATACATATCTTTAATTTTAGATAATTAAACCAATCTTCATTACACATAATATTGTATAAATATAAATTTAAATGTTAGTTTAACATTATTTAAATAAAATGCAGGAAACGAAACCAACAGAAACAGAAATAATGAATAAAAAAGGCTTAAGTCCTATCTATATAATAGGTATGTTGTTTTTTGTATTTGGCTTTATTACTTGGCTCAATTCTATTTTAATTCCATACTTAAAAATTGCTTGCCAGCTCAATAATTTCGAGGCATACTTTGTTGCATTTGCGTTTTATATTGCTTATTTAGTAATGGCTATTCCGTCAGGATTATTATTAAAGAAAATAGGATTCAAGAACGGGATGTCGGCAGGTTTAGCAATTATGGCGGTAGGTGCACTTATTTTTATTCCTGCTGCGCTTACTCGTATGTATTTATTGTTTTTAGCTGGATTATTCATACAAGGTACTGGTCTTGCAGTATTACAAACAGCATCAAACCCATACATCACCATATTAGGACCAATAGAAAGTGCTGCAAAACGCATCAGCATTATGGGTATTTGCAATAAAGTAGCGGGTGTAATTGCCCCTATTATATTAGGTGCCATTACATTAAAAGATGCTGATGAGCTAAAAAAGAAAGTGCTTACTTTATCAGAAACTGATAAAGTTGCTGCGCTTAGCAATTTGGCTAATAGAGTAATACTACCTTATATTATAATTGTAGTAGCGTTGATTATACTTGCTGCCCTCATTTATTTTTCTACACTTCCTGAAATTGATTCTGATGAAAAAGATGAGGCAAACGATATTGCAATAGAGAAAAAAACGAGCATTTTTCAATTCCCTCATTTAATAGTAGGTGTAATTGCTTTATTTGTATATGTAGGGGTTGAGGTATTAGCAGGCGATTCGATTGTAAATTATGGTTCGAGTCAAGGTATTAGCTTATCAACTTCTAAATTTTTCACTTCTCTTACACTTAGTGGGATGATAGCAGGTTATATAATCGGTATAATTTGTATTCCACGCTATTTTAAACAAGAGTTAGCCTTAAAAGTATCGGCCATATTAGGGGTAATATTTTCACTATGTGCTATTTTCACAACTGGTTTTACCTCTGTGTTATTTATTGCAATGTTGGGTTTAGCCAATTCATTGATGTGGCCTGCTATTTGGCCTTTGGCTATTAAAGGGTTGGGTTCATTTACCAAAATCGGCTCTTCGCTATTAATCATGGGAATAGCAGGTGGTGCATTAATCCCGCTGGCTTATGGTCGCTTATCCGATATGTTTAATCCACAAATGGCTTATTTTATTTTAATACCATGCTATGTAATTATAGGTTATTTCGCGGTATGGGGACATCAATTAAAATCGAAATCGTAAACTAATACTAATAAAAAAATATAGACAAAATTAATACATGAACAGAAGAGAATTTGTAAAAAACGGCGCAATAGCTACTGCCGGTTTGAGTGTACTACCAAAAGGTAATTTGCTTGCTTTTCCTAAAGACAAAGTACGATTAGGTTATATTGGCGTTGGTGCACGTGGTATGAGCCATATTTCGGAAGGTGTATTGCGTGAGGATGTTGAAATAGTAGCGATATGTGATACTCAAGAAAGTTCATTAAAAATTTGTAGAGAATTTATAGCCAAGCATGGCAAACCTGCTGCTGTAGAATATACCGGAGGTTTGGATGCTTATAAAAGATTAATTGAGAGAAAAGATATAGATGCGGTAATTATTGCTACTCCTTGGCAATTTCACCATGCGCAATCTATTGATGCCATGAAAGCCGGCAAATATGTAGGTTGTGAGGTTATTGCAGGACTAACAGTTGAAGAGCATTGGGATATTGTAAAAACATCCGAATCAACTGGTATGCCTTACATGACATTAGAAAATGTATGCTACCGTAGAGATGTAATGGCGGCATTAAACATGGTTAAACAAAACCTTTTTGGCGAGCTCGTGCACTTAGAAGCAGGCTATCAGCATAATTTAAGAGCTGTATTATTTAATGATGGTAAGCATTATTATGGGAACGGTGTAGAATATGGCGAAAAAGCACTTAGCGAAGCGCAATGGAGAACACAATTTAATATCGACCGTGATGGTGATTTATATCCTACTCATGGTGCTGGGCCTATGATGCACTATATTGATATAAACTGTGGTAATAGATTTACAAGTTTAGTTTCATTTAGTTCAAAAGCACGTGGGCTTGCCGCTTATGTGGAAGAACAAGCTCCTGGGCATCCAAATGCAAAATTAAAATACCACAATGGTGATGTTACTACCACTTTGATTAATTGTGCAAATGGCGAAACCGTGTTATTATCGCACGATACGCACTTACCACGCCCATATTCAATAGGTTTCCGTGTTCAAGGTACTAAAGGATTGTGGATGGATGTAAACGAATCTATTTATATCGACCATTTATCAAAAAATGATGATGAATGGGATAAAGCAAGTGAGTGGTTTGCAAAATACGACCACCCACTTTGGAAAAAATACGAAAAAAATGCCGAGGGTGCTGGGCATGGCGGTATGGATTGGTTTGTTTTTAATGCTTTTATACAAGCTGTAAAGCAACAAAAACAAACCCCAATTGATGTATATGACTCGGTAACGATGAGTGTTATCGCTCCTTTATCAACGCAATCACTTAAAGAGGGTAATAAAACGCTTGACTTTCCTGATTTTACAAAAGGAAAATGGAAAACAAGAAAAAATATGTTTGCATTAGACGATAGTGGATTTTAGAATAAATATCAGTTATATAGTTAGTTAATTTTTCTTCCAGCCTGTAAAATTACAGGTTGGAAGTTTTTAAATTACTAAACCATTAAAACGTAACTTAGAAGACAAAAAATAAAATACAAAACATAAAAAAGGAGGTCGAGAAAATAGTGTATTGAAAAGTCAAGATCGAACTTAAAGCTAGGCTTTATAGTTCAACCCAGTAAAATATCAATAGATATTGATTATGGCTGGTGTTTCTAAATTGAAAATATTAACCATTATTAAAAACCCAAAAAATAACGAAAATATGGAATTTTCTACTTTTTGCCAGCCACGGAGTAACTACCAGTGGCTAAAAAAGACGTTAATGGTCATGAAACTAACTGTAATTATGACAATTGCAGTGACATTGCAAATTAACGCTGCCGAACATGGCAACAATACACCAAATAAAATACAACATGCTGCCCCAGTAACCGTAAAGGGTAAAGTTGTAGATGATCAAGGTTTACCTTTACCAGGTGTAACCGTTAAAGTTAAAGGTACTACTACTGCTACCGTAACCAATGTTGATGGTGCTTTCCAAATAACTGCACCCGACGCAAAATCTACATTAGTGTTTAGTTATATCGGTTTTGTTACCAAAGAGGTGGAACTTAATGGCAGAACAAGTCTTTCTGTAACTTTAGCAACATCATCAGGAGCATTAGGCGAAGTAACCGTAACTGCATTAGGTATCGAAAAGAAAACTAGTGACATCGGTTACTCTGTAACTACTGTAAAAGGCGACGAAATAGAACGTACAAATACAGTAAACCCAATCACTGCATTACAAGGTAAAGTTGCAGGGGCTGTAATTACCACTACTACTGCTTCTGGCATACAAGCATCTCCATATATTCAAATACGTGGTGCTAGTGCATTAGGTGGAAATAATCAGCCTATATTTGTAATTGATGGAAACGTAATTGAAAACAATATCTCAGGTCCTGACGGTGCTGACGCTGGTTCACAATTGAAAAACCTTAATCCAGACGATTACGAATCTATAACCGTATTGAAAGGCGCTGCTGCTACTTCTGCTTATGGCTCAAGAGGCTTACACGGTGCTGTTGTGATTACCACCAAAGGTGGTAAAACTAAACAAGGTTTAGGAATTGAGTTTAGTAGTTCGTACCAAGGCGCTGATGTTTATCAAAGTTTCATGGCATTACAAAACACCTACGGTCAAGGTGCATTTGGACGTGAAGGAGCTTTTGCTACAGATGGTACACAAGGAAGCAACAGAAGAAGCGTAAGTTTTGGTCCAGCATACGATGGTACTTTACACCCACCGGCTTGGAATCCAAATGCACCAACAAGTGAGTGGGTACCTTATGTAGCACAGCCAAATAACTGGAAGTTTTTTTATCAAACCAATGCTCCATATAGAAACAATAATATTACCTTAAGTGGTGGAAGTGAAAAAACAACCTACCGTATCTCATATTCAAACACAGATGCAACTGGCTTTGTACCTAAAAACAAGTTAAAGCGTGATGCTCTTGATATTAAAATTAGTAGTGAGATAAACAAAGTTCTATCAACAGAAGTAGGCGTTAATTATGCTCATACTAGTACTTCAAACTATTATAATCAAGGTAGATACAACTATAGTTCAGGTCAAAATTTAGCCTTTAATACATATTATTTACCAAGAAACGTTGATTTTGCTTCATGGTATGCTAATTATCGGAATGCTGATAATACTACCAAACCAGATCCTGGATTTAGCGGACAAGGTGGTAGTGTTGTAAACGCCTTTACTAACTTGGATAAAAACAATTATCAAAATAATGAAAATTCATTATTAAGTTACTTGCAAGTAAAAGCGCAAGTAAATTCTTGGTTAGATTTTAGTGCAAAAGGTAATATTAATTATCAAGCCAATTTTGCTGAGCAAAAAAACAAAGGCAATGGTTTAAATAATGCTGGCGGCTACTATGGTCAATTCGGAGGAAACAGCGTAGCTTACAACTTATTAGTAATGGGACATGCTACTAAGAAAGCATTACATGGTGATTTGAGTGCGGATTTACGTGTATTAGGTGAATATTATGGCGATGGAAGACACTCCAATTATAGCATTAGCACCGATGGCGGCTTACGTATTCCTAATATTTTTGCAATAAGCAACTCAATTAACCCAACCCGAGTTGAAAATTATGATATTGGAGTTGGTTCAGCCCCACAAACAAGGGCTACTATTGGTACTGGTGCCATTTTAAACTTAAACTATAAAGGATATTTAAACCTTGAATTATCAGCTAGACAAGATTGGATTTCTCAACTTACCTATCCAACAGGTCAAGATGCTGCTAATAATTATGGCGTATTTTATCCATCAATAAATGCCTCGTATTCTTTCTTTGATCATTACAAAGATAAAATGCCTGAGTGGTTATCATCTGGTAGATTAAGAGCATCCCTTTCTTATACAGGTAGTCAAGGTATTTTACAGCCATACACCACAGGTGTAGGTTATAACTTGGGCAGTTTTACTGACGCCAATGGAAATACTGTACCTACAGCTAGTGTAATAAATGCTAATGTAAAACCTAATCCTAATTTAAAACCACAATTCCAAAGAGGTATTGAACTAGGTACAAATTTTTCTTTACTTAAAGATTTAATTACTGTTGATTTTGCTTGGTACAAAACCAATACATTTGACCAGCTTATTAACGTTCCTACTATAATTGAAACTGGGTATCAACAAAGAATTATCAATGCTGGTAACATACAAAACTCTGGTCTAGAATTATTAGTTAATGTATCTCCTATCCGTTCTAAAGATTGGACTTTGGATATTGCAGTAAATTTAGCACACAACCAAAGTAAAATCATTGAATTCAATCCAGGAATTGACAAATGGAACGTAGGTTATGGCTATGATGGTGTTTCGGTGTGGGCATACAAAGGAGGAGATTTTGGTGTACTAGCCTCAGAAACGTGGGCTTCTAATAAATTAGATCCTAAAACTGGGTATCCAATTATTCAAACTAATGGTCGCAATACTAGTACAAATCCTAGTACAAAGTATGACTTTGCATCATATGCATATGTTGGAGCTGACCCAGGAACAGATGCAAAACCTGTTATCAATTTAGGGAAAGTTGAACCAAATTTAACAGGTGGTATTAACACAACTTTAAGATATAAAGCATTTAGTTTATATACTCAGGTTGATGCGCGTTTTGGTGGATTATTATATTCAGAAGCATTTAACTATGCGTATGGCCGAGGGACTCCGCTTGGAACATTAAAATATCGCGATCAAGCACATGGTGGCGTAGCTCGTACCGATTCATATTCTGGAAAAACAGTATATAATGGTGCTATTCCAAATGCAGTATTTAATACAGGACAAGTAAGCCCTATTACAGGTGCTGACATTAGCGGAATGACATTTGCACAAGCTTATTCAAAAGGATTAGTTGAATCGTGGCAAGTAGAAGATTTCTATGAAAACACCTATGGATGGGGCACTGGTATTAACTACAACCACTCTGTAGGTACTAATTCATGGGTTTCATTAAGAGAAATTAGCTTAGGTTATTCATTACCAAGTTCAATAATTGGTAAAATCAAATTCTTAAGAAGTGCTAGATTAAATGTAACTGCACGTAACTTGGTATATCTATACAATGCATTACCTGATAAGCAAAATCCTGAGTCGATATTAGGTAACAATCCATTTACGCCTTATATCCCAGGTGGTGCCCCTTTCGCTCGTACTTATGCAGTATCGTTACATGTTAAGTTCTAAACTTTAAATGAAAAGAAAATGAAAAAATTAAATAAATTTGTACTTGGGGTTTTATTGCTTGCAGCTATAAGCCCATCTTGCAAGAAAGAGCTTACCAAAATTAATACAGATCCTGGTAGGGTTACTGATGCATCTGTAACAGATCTTTTTGCAAATGCTACCATAGATTTAGATGAAACTAGCAGAGATAATGTTATAAAGCGTTATAACTTTATGACTTATGTTCAGTATATTACTCCCGAGCAAGGACCTTCAACAGATTTTAATGCTTGGTATTGTGATCCTGGTAAAAACATAAGCCCTGATTTAGGCGTATCTTATTATAATGAGTATTTTGGCGGAATTGGTAAGTCATTGCATTTTATCATAAATAAAATTGACCAACTTCCCGCAGCTGACAAAGCTAAATATACCAATTTACGAGCATATTGTGTAATTTTGGATACATACGAAGCTTGGAAAACTGTTGATTTATACGGTGCAATGCCATATAGTCAAGCTTTCAACGATGTTAAATTCCCTGCGCCAGCGTATGACTACGATTATACCTTGTATAAGGTATTTGACGCACAATTAAAAAGTGCAGCAAGTACGCTTCAAAGTAATTTAGCCAATCAAGTAGATTTAGGAAAACAAGACTTTTTCTATGGCAATTTCCCTGACGGAGAGCGTAAGGGTTGGTTAGCATTTGCAAATACATTACGTATAAAAATTGCACAACGTTATGAAAAACGTGATGCTGCTAATTTTACAGCTGTACTAAATGATGTAAAAACCACATTTACTGGTAATATCATAGCTGGTAATGATGGCTCTTTTGGTGTAACTCATACTCCTGGTTTTTTCAACAATACAGATGATACCAATGCTATTTATACCATCTTTGACGCAAGTTTTGCATTTGTTGAATTCCTTAAATCAATAAATGACCCTAGATTGCCTTTATTGGTGAGACAAAATGGCTTAGGAGCAAATGGTACTTATTATAATGACTTATTAACTCCTGGAACACCAGCAGCTACTACTACATTTATTAATGACCCTAAAAACAAACAAAGGTACTATGGAAGACATGCTTTTACTGCATCCGAGGCTCCTGAGTATGGCATATTAGGTGGTACGCCAAATGGTAGATTTGTAACATTAAGCTATGGACCGAACGGTTTAACTCACGATGTAGATTACATTTCTGTAATACAGGGTAGATACTTCATCAAAAATGGTGGTATAGGAGCAGGAAATCCATTATTACATACCGATGAAACTGTTTTGGATGGTAATAGTGTTAAGATGAGAACTTTATGGTTAAGCTATGGCGAAACTTGCTTTATGATGGCAGAAATTGCTAATAAAACAGGTACTGCTCAATTTGGCAAATCACAACAGGAATGGTATGAAGCAGGTGTGAGAGCTTCTTTTGATCAATATACCAGAGTAGCCCATGATGTAGGTATAGTTTATCCAGCAATCACTAGTACTCAAATAGACACATACTTAAATTCATCTGCTGCTAAGTATGATGGTACATTAGCACGTATATATTCACAAGCATGGGTTCATTTCATGGTTCAACCTGAAGCAGCTTATGCGATGTGGAAACGTACTGGCTATCCGCAACTTACTGATTACCGTTACAATCAAGTTTCAAATATTGGAGATGGTTCGGGTATAGCATACATCGAGAATATGTTTGATGGTTCTAAAAACAGACTAATTCCTCGTAGAATGCAATTTGTTTTAGGTGGTTCAGGTTCTAGTCTGAATATTTCTAATTTCAACAGTGCATTAAATGGTCTAATTACTAAAGACGCAAGCTATGGTACTAGAGGCGAAGACACCAAAGGTCGTATTTGGTGGGATATGCCATAATATTATATTATTTAATATTATCCACTAATAAACAAAACAGCCACTCTTTCGGGTGGCTGTTTTGCGTTAATATGAGGGGCAGTCGTATTAATTAAGCCTCAATGATTAATTTTGTCATAATGAAAAAATCAACTCTCCATTTTGCACTTTTCTTTTTAGCAATTAGCACTTATCTTGGCTCATTTGCACAAACAGGTAAATCAAAGATTGAGCCTTTAAAGCTCATTCCCTACCCTACACACCTTGAAACCCAACAAGGGAGCTTTATTATTACAGCAAAAACTACTATTGGATTGCCTACTAATGGCCAGTTTAAAAACGAAGCTCTTTTTTTAAATCAATTGCTTGCTAAAGGATTAGGGCATACGCTACCTATCCTTTCACAAAATAGCAATTACCAAATCAAATTAGTATATAATGCTGCATTAACTAACCCCGAGGCTTATACTTTGCAAATCCAACCACAGGAGATAGTTATTACCGCAAAAGATGGTATAGGTATGTTTCATGCTATTGAAACCATACGACAGTTATTACCGCTATCGGTAGAGAACAATATTATAAGTAAACAACTAAGTCTGCCTGCGCTTCGTATTGAAGATAGTCCATCATACTCGTGGCGAGGTATGCACCTTGATGTATCGAGGCATTTCTACGCTATCAACTATATCAAAAAGTTTATTGATTTGTTAGCACTTTACAAAATGAATAAGCTGCATCTACACTTGACTGACGACCAAGGGTGGCGCATCGAAATAAAAAAATATCCAATGCTTACCGAAGAAGGTGCATGGCGAACGTTCAATAATCAGGATTCGACCTGTATGGAATTAGCAAAAACTAATTCTGATTATGCTATTGATAAGGAACACATTTACACCAAAAATGGAAAAACAATATACGGCGGATATTATACACAAACGCAAATGAAAGGCTTAGTGGCTTATGCTGCAAGCAAACACATTGATATTATCCCCGAAATTGATATGCCTGGCCACATGATGGCTGCAATAAACTCCTATCCTTTTTTAACTTGCAATGGCGAAAATAAATGGGGCAAAGATTTTTCTTCACCAATTTGCCCATGTAATGAAAGCACTTTTGAATTTGCCGAAAATGTATTTAGCGAGATTATGGATATTTTTCCATCAAAATATATCCATATTGGAGGCGATGAGGTAGAACGTACTACATGGGGGCAATCGGAAGCTTGCAAGGCATTGATGCAAAAAGAAGGCATTAAAGATTTACCTGCTTTACAAAGTTATTTTATCCATCGGATGGAAAAATTTTTCAATTCAAAAGGGCGTAAATTAATTGGCTGGGATGAAATATTAGAAGGCGGCATTAGCCCTACTGCAATAATTATGTACTGGCGCACTTGGGCCGAAAAAGCCCCCTATGAGGCCGCTAAGAATGGTAATACCGTTATCATGACACCTGGCGACCCGCTTTATTTTGACCACGCACCCGATCAAAACTCGATATATAATGTTTATCATTTTAATCCTATCCCAAAGGGGTTGAATAGCGATGAAGC
The DNA here is from genome assembly GCA_963422535.1 of uncultured Mucilaginibacter sp. GTDB lineage: Bacteria > Bacteroidota > Bacteroidia > Sphingobacteriales > Sphingobacteriaceae > Mucilaginibacter. Next base: position 2,463,409 of record OY730227.1, on the reverse strand, counting down.
TAAGGCAATTATTGGTGCACAAGCTAATATTTGGACAGAGTATATCCCATCAACAAAAAGAGCTGAATATATGTATATGCCTCGTATGACGGCTTTAGCCGAATTGCTATGGACTAATAAAACGAGCGAGTATGATAGCTACTTAAAGCGACTTACAGCACAATATCCGTTAATGGATGCTTTAAAGTTGAATTATAGGTTACCCGATATTCCTGAATTGTTGAAGAACAAAGTATTTATTACCACTGCTTCATTGGTTGCACATCCACCCTTAAAAGGTTTTAAAATACGATACACTACGGATGGTAGTATGCCTACTTTAAATTCGACCGAGTTACATGATAGTTTATCGGTAAACCAAACTACCACCTTTAAAATAGCACTATTTGCACCAAATGGCAGAAGAGGCGATATATACAATATAGAATATCAAAAGCAAACGTATGCCGAAGCAATACAAAGCAATAGTACGGCAACGGGGCTTAAAGCAAGCTATTACAAAGCAACCATTGATAATACTAAAAAAATGCAAGGCTTAACAGTTGATAGTAGTTTTACCACACCAACCATTACAATACCATCTACCATTAAAACGCCTACATTTGCGCTAAGATATCAAGGTTACATCAATGTGCCACAAGATGATATTTATACCTTTTACTTGAACAGCGATGACGGTAGCACACTTACTATCGCTGATAGAAAAGTAGTAGATAATGATGGAAATCATTCTGAAATAGAAAAAATAGGACAAGTAGCACTTAAAAAAGGCTTACATAGTTTCTTGCTCAATTTCTTTAACGGCGGTGGCGGATTTGCATTAAAACTAAAATATAGTATTAACAACTCGGCTCCTCAAGATGTTCCTGAAAATTGGTTTTGCCACTAAATATCTGTTATCTACTTCAAAAATGAAAAAAATACTTTCGACGCTCATATTATTACTTGTAACAGGTTTACTATACGCCCAAACTGGGAAAGCACCCGCCTACCCTTTAATCAATCACAATGCCTATTTTAGTATATGGTCGTTTACTGATACACTAAACGCATCAACAACTAAACATTGGACTGGCACAGACCAATCGTTAACAGGGTTGATTAAAGTTGATGGCACTATTTATTGCTTTATGGGGAAAGGAACTGAGAAAGTAAAAATTGCACAAGCTGAACAAACAAGTGTAAACTTAACCGCTACTCAAACCATCTATCAGTTTAAATGTGGTAAAGTTGATTTAGAAGTAATTTTCACATCTCCACTATTGATGAACGACTTAGACCTTTTTTCACGTCCGGTATCTTACATTAGTTATAAAGTGCACTCAAATGATAGTAAAGCACATGATGCAAAAATATATCTTGGCGTATCAACTAATATTGCTGTAAATCAATCATCACAAGAAGTAACTATACAAAAATATACTACTGATAAACTATCTATATTAAAAGCAGGAACTACCGAACAACCTATTTTACAAAAACAAGGCGATGATTTAAGGATAGACTGGGGTTACGTATATATAGCTGCGCCTAAAACATCAAATACTATCCAATACATTAGTACAGAAGCCGAAGCAATAGACTATCTAATAAATAACCATATACCTGCAACCATCAAAAAAGGCACACAATTGGTAATGAATACCATTATTCCTTTTGGAAAAGTTGGAGCGATAACTAAAGAAAAGTTTATCGAAGTGGGGTATGATGATTTATACTCGGTACAATATTTTAAACAAAATTTGCGCCCATGGTGGAAATCCAAATATAAAACCACAATTGAAAAGGAATTAACACGTGCAGCTGATGAATATGCGAGTGTCCTGAAAAAATGCGCCATCTTTAATAATACAATGTATCGCGAAGCTAAATTGATAGGAGGAAGTCATTATGCTGATTTGTGTGTAATAGGCTATCGCCAAAGTATAGCTGCGCACCAGCTTACCAAAGCTGCTAATGGCGATATATTATTCCTATCGAAAGAAAACTTCAGCAATGGCTCAATCAATACAGTAGATGTTACTTACCCATCAGCACCGTTGTATTTAATTTATAACCCTAAATTAATGGAAGGGATGCTGAACGGTATATTTTATTATACCGAAAGTGGAATGTGGAAGAAGGAATTTGCTGCGCACGATTTAGGTACTTATCCTATTGCCAATGGACAAACTTATGGCGCTGATATGCCCGTAGAGGAATCAGGCAATATGCTTATACTAAGTGCCGCAATTGTCAAAGCAGAAGGTAATGCAGCGTATGCACGCAAGCATTGGAAAACTCTTACCATGTGGGCAAACTATTTAATAAAAGAAGGTTTTGACCCCGCCAATCAATTATGCACTGATGACTTTGCAGGGCATTTAGCGCACAATGCTAATTTATCTATCAAAGCTATTATTGGTATAGCTTGTTATGCCAATCTCGCCAACCAATTAGGCGAAAAAGAGACAGGTAAAAAATATGGCGAAATGGCAAAAGATTTAGCAAGCAAATGGATAGCTAAAGCAGATGCTGGCGACCATTATAGTTTAGTATTTGGCGACCAAAACTCATGGAGTCAGAAATACAACTTAGTTTGGGATAGGGTTTTGGGCTTAAACCTATTTCCTCAAAGTGTATATGATAAAGAAATAAAATATTACATCAGTAAACAAAATACTTTTGGCTTACCATTAGATAGTCGTAAAACCTACACCAAATCGGACTGGATATTATGGACTGCTGCACTAACCAATAACAAAGCTGATTTTAAAGCGATAATTGACCCTGTATATAAATATGCTACCGAAACTAATTCGAGAGTACCTATTAGCGACTGGCACGAAACTACTACTGGTAATATGGTAGGTTTTCAAGCCAGAAGCGTAGTAGGTGGTTATTTTATGAGTTTACTTAAACATAAGTGGACAAAAAGATAGGTAATCGTCAATAATAAATCAACTTTTTCTAAATAATGAAAGGGCTACTAAATAGTAGCCTTTTTTTGTGTGATAGTATATGTTCTGATATATTATTGTGGCAATTTGGATATAATGCGCACACTCGCATCACTATTATCACCTGCACTCATTTGCTTATTTTTAAAAGCATCCACACACCAACTCAATATTTTATTATCAGGATATAAATTCACTTGCTCATTTAGCCATTTCTCCCCTACCGCTCTGCCACTCAGTTTTTCCATAGCTAAAGCTGTTATAAGGTGATTGGCAGGCATAAAGTTGCTTACTGTGTTTTCAATCTTAGGCACAAATTGGGTAATCATTTTTAGCGCATCAATAGCTTGGTTACTTTCCCCTATTTTTTGATAACACAAATAAGCCATCCAATTTTCTAAACGTTCATCTGTATTTTCTTGATACGGTTTACCAACGCCCAAATTTCGAGGCCATTTTTTTGCATCATTAACCAAAACGAGTGCTTTGGTATAATTTTTAGCCTTCATCTGCTCAATAGCAAGCATTAATTTGGTTTCTCGATATAGCTCCCTGCCTATTGTAGCTCCCTCAAATGGAAGGATATTGATTTGAGATAATAGTTTATCACATTGGGCATATCGCTCGTTATACAGCAGTATTTTGGCGTATAGCATACCAATAATATAATTATCAGTATGTGTTTTATAAAAAGGCTCAATTGCTGTTAAAGCATTCGAGTATTCATGATGGTTGACATAATATTCGGCCAATGCTTTATGATATCGCCAACCTTGTTTATCTAAGGTTATTGCTCTTTTTAAATCAACTATATCCGTTCCATCATTTAATGTCGAAGCGCGAGCTACATAAAATGGTGCTAAATCGGGTTCATTAGCACAAGCAATCAATAACCTTTTGCTTTCTTCTAGTCTGTTCCTATCTCTGTACAACAATGCTAAGTAGTATTTGGGTACCCAACTGTTGCTTTGTTGTATTGCCCATTGTAACACTTCTTCATCTTCGAACCGAAAAGGAAAGATGAATACGGGAGATAAATCTTTTGCGTTTGCTAAAGTTACTGAATATTGCTTGCCAGTTTTATTTTCAATAAATGCTCGCCAATAGTTTACCAACGAGTTTTGGGGCGATAGTGTCAATATTTTTTCACACTCAGCCAAACAACCTAATTGATAATAGTTTGCTGCTAATTCGAGATAAACCTCAAATGGTTGCTCATCTCGTATCAGCGTGGTAAATTGCAATTTATTTTCTTCGGATGGGTTTAGTAAATATTTTTCAAATCGTGCAAAATGATTGAGTGGGTCGAAAGATAAGATAGTATTTAAAACCACTAAAGCCTCCGTATCATTATGCTGATAACGCATCGCTATTGCCTTTCTTTGCAATGCAGTAATGTCATACCTGTTAAAATCAAGTGCTTTTGAAGCATATTCGGATGCTTTATCCCAATTCTTCTCTTTTAGGTATATTCCGCTTAGCTGTTCGTATGCTGCACTCCTATACTCAACCGATAAACTTGCTAAATCGAAACCATCTTTAGCATCAATCATATTGCCCAATTGTGCGTTTATGATACCATAATAATAATTTGCTGCGCCATCGTTGGTGTTAATACTTAATGCCTTTTTAGCAAATGATAATGCCTCATTATAACGCATATTACGATATAGCAATTGAGCCATATTTACCAATGCGGGTATAAAATTAGGCTCTTTATCTAAAGCCGATTTCAATTTGGCTTCGGCTAAGGCATACATTTTCTCATCTAAGTATTCCTTACCTTGTAGATACAAACCGTATGCCGAATTCCAATCAAAACCCGATGGCGACGCAATAGGACGACTCAAAGTATTGGCATCTGGGTTAGATTGATATACCAATTTAGTACCGCCTAATGTAACCGTGATATTATTACCAATAGCATCTGCTTTCACAGAATCAACAAACAATTGCAATGGACTAAGTTTTACTTTTTTATGGTAAACCACTTGCTCGCTTTGCTTTATTTCTATTGCATCATCTATAGTTTGAACTGGGTTAAAATAAATTTTGAGCCAGCCCTCCTCTACTGTAATATTTAATGCACCATAATTATTAGCCGCAACAAAACCTTTTGTATGTATTACAGGATACCAATATTCTGTCCAAGTATCGGTTGCACCTGGCGAAAAGTTTTTATGTTTGAATGGGGTAAAGGTGCTTTTCTCGGCCGTTTGATTAAATAATCGACCTGATTGAATTTCCGAATATTGACCATCAGTATCAGTCAATAATTTTTCCCATATCATGCCTTGCTGCGAAAGTCCCCATATCCATATTTTTTTACCTGCTTTATCGTCATGATTAGAGTAACGCGCCATCCCGAAATCATCATCTTTCCAATAAGCACCAAAAAAATCAGTGTATTTACCATATACATGGTATGATTTATATCCCCCGAAATTGTTATGCTCATACAAGGATACATCTTTCCCATTTCGCTTATTAATAGGCCAATCGCCATACTCTCCTTCGTGTCCGAGGTAGTTTGTGCCAGAATAGATGTATTGTAAATTGCCTTTGGTTTTGATACCCACATTCATCCAATGGTAATATGGTTCTTCTATATTATTTGAATTATGCCAAAACGATTTGGTAGTAAAATAGGCTTTATCTTTAGGCAAATTCACTTCCATTGTCCAAGTAGTTCTAGTCAACATATCAAAAACGCTGATGATACAACTTACACTACCATCATCATTTTTTCGTGCTATATAATTAACAGGAGTTACACTATTTGGCGTATGCCCTATAATGCCATAATTAGCCTCGATACCGCCGCTAGTCCAGGGCCCACGCATGGCAATATCTCTAAACTTTACCACATGGTTTTCGTAAATAAATGGCTTACCCGTTGATTTCTCAATTGCCGACCAAATTTTACCTCCTATTTGGGGCAAAATTGTAAGCTTAATATAGTCGTTTTGCAGTTCTACAATTTTCCATTGCTTTTGTACAGGTTTATCTGTAAAACCATCAAAACGAAAATACGGGTATATGTTTGTGGTTATTGGAATAGGGTTAGGGTCGGAAAAAGGATAGGTAGTAATCGCCTTTTGATATTCACGAATAGAGGCATTGTTTTGCGCAATGGTATTGAAAAAAATTCCAAACAATAAGCAAACGGTTAAGCAACTTCTTTTCATGGTGATTAAACTTTCATATCGTCAAAAATTATTCATAAGTTATTTCTTCGCCCACGCCTATTTAACCCAACTACTGTTATTAGTAGGTTGGTTTCCTACCCTTGCTTTTCCAATAGTCGATTATAGGCTTGTATGGTCCATATTTGTGCTGTGCTTCTGAGAATGGGTCATTAAATGGTCCTTTATCATAATCAATGGACTTTTCTTCATAATGCGGATATTGAAAATCGACCACAGTAGGGCGTTTATGTATTTTGTCGTCATTAATAAACGCAGCTAAATCGAGTGCTTCAGCAGAACTAAGTGTTGGATTAGCGTGTGTAGCTTTATCGTATGGCATATTGCCCCGCAGCCATTGTGCCAATTTAATCACACGGTGCATACTCGAACCTGGCTGATAGCCCTTATCGCCCCAAAGCGGTGGATAAATATAAGTTACATTATCAGCCTGCATTTTTCCTTCGCCCGAAACTCCATGACATCTTGCACACTGAGCAGCATAAAGTATTGCACCATTTTTTGATGAGGCTGCTGTATCAGGAAAATCTACTTGCAGGTTTTTTACGCCTTTGGTTGTACTTACAACACGAGATGAATCGCTTATCCATTTTAGGTATGATAAAAATGCTACCATTTCCTTACTATCAAGTGGTAAAGGTTTACCATTATGAGGGTGCATCACGCAGTTGTTTACCCTCTCGGCCAAGGTCAATACTTTACCCTCGCGCGCCCTATATTGAGGGTAATTTTTAAAAGAGAGCATTAAATTTAATGAATAGGCTTTTGTACCTGCATTTTGATGACAGTTTGTACAATTCATCTTATTGCGAAGATTCTTTCCATTTATTCCATCGGGGCCAATGTAATAAGCGGTATGCAACATCAATTCTCTACCATACTTAACAGCTTCTCCATACTTATCATTAGGTATTTTTGATAAACTAAGCACAGGAATAGTATCTGCCTTAGATAACTCAGTAGCTTTATCACTTCCTTTTTGATTGCAAGCCGTGAATAACTGAGTCGTTATAAAAACTATAAGCAATAGTAATATATAACTAATGTATTGGTATGTTTTTTTCATTATCTAATTTTTTATGGTTTTAAATAAGGGATTAATTGTTTACTATCAACAAATACAGCTCTATAAGTTGGCATAGCTGTTTCTAATGTCCATTGTAAAACGCCTTTTTTATTGGTTAATGCCACAATATGACGTTTTGAACAACATACTAATACTGAGGTATCATTTATCATGTATGCACTACCCATACGTCCATTATATATTTGAGTTGGTAATTTAACATGTAAATCTATCGTCGCCTTTTTATTCAATTCATCTAGTTTTAAAGCAAAAACACTCGATTGCTTCTTTTCAACTCCATTATCAAATAACATCAAATCTCCATACTTATTCATATGAACTGCATGGGCTTGTGTAAAATCGCATTCGGCAGGTGTTTTTATATCTCCACCCTTACCGAGTTTCCATAAAACAGCCCCTGTTTTTGCATCAATTTTCCAAATTTGTCCGTTGTTGTAGAACGAAATGATATAGTTGCCATCTTTATCAAAGTTTAAACTATTAGCGTGCATCCAATCTTTTTTACTTTTATAAGCATTAGGGTCTTTTAAAGGATTCAAAGCATCAAACACACTCCACTGCCAAATTTTTTTTCCATTTCTATCTAATACGATAATACCATCGCCAACAATAGTATCTTTTTTAGAACCACCTATGGTAGTTAAGTCCATATTTCGTTTATCTACAAACAGCGTTACTATTTGATTTTTATCATTTTTTATTATTTCATGATGGATAGATTGTGGCAACTGCCCTTGCCCCTTTTTCAAGTGCAATAATGTATCACCCAATAAATTGACTTCTAAAATTTCACTTCCATAACTGGTGGGTTCATCACTTCTACCCAAAATAGTCAAAATAGTTTTGCTTTGGGTAAATGCAGCCACCTTCACTCCCACTTTATCAACAGTATGGTACCATCTTATTTGCCCTTTATAATCCACCAAATAAACAGCTCCAGGAGGGTATCTCTTATTCACAAGCATTAAGCCATTTTTGAAATCACTAGGTAATAAATTAGCTGATACACTATTTGGCTTAAATTGTTCTTGAAGCCATAATGGCAATTTTTGTGATTGAAATGTATATGTTTTACTTACTTGCTTTGCTCCGTCTTTTGCAACAATAATATGATAAGAATAGCTTGTTTGAGGGAGCATATTACAAAGCACAAGAGTGTGCGCTATCTTATTCTTTGATATAGTTGATACGTATTTAGTTGAATCGCCCTTCTTATTTTGCCAATACTCAACATATACATCTGCATTTGTTGTAGTAGCTACATCAATCTGTATTTTAAGTTCATTGTTATGATGAAGACCTACATTTATTTCTTTAATAATATTGGTATTATAGCATCCATAAAAGGTGCTTATTATCATTAATGCTGCAATACTTCGTATCCAATATTTTATCATTTGTTATCACTATAATGAATAAGTCGAACTAAATATAAGTTAAAAACTATACTTATTGGCAATGCAATTAAGGGTTTTCAATCAACAAAACAGAAAAGAACATACCGCTTTATGCTCGTATGTTCTTTTCTATTATACAGATAAGCCAATCTTTTATCTTGATCTATTATCTAGTTGTGGATTTAAGTTAACCTGATTTTGAGGATAAGGGAAATATTGATTTTTAGGCATAACAATGGTAGGTGTTTGCCCAATGCGAGTTAAATATGCATTTACAATAACATCGTATTTACCCATTCTGATTAAATCAGCTCTACGTTTTCCTTCGTAAAAGAACTCCCAACCGCGTTCTTGTAAAATAGCATCTCTTAAAGAGGATTGGGTAAGACCTGCTAATGTCAATAACGGCGCATGAGACCTATCTTTTACTTGGTTAATTAAATTTATACTCTCGGCATTAGGCCCATTTAATTCGTTTAAAGCCTCTGCACGGCTCAATAGCACATCAGCATAACGCAATATATCAACACTATGTCCATCATAATATGATTGAGATAAAAGGTCGGCGTATTTTGCGGTAGCTACATCTGGATTATAAAACACTCCCGCAGGTGGGATTGCTCCAATTGAAGGAGGCTGCTGATAAGTTAAGTTATCAATACCTACATAATTAGGATAGAAACATTGCTTTCTTTCATCGGCATTATCAAAACTATTATAGAAATCCCATGATACGGCATAATATTGCCATCTGTTTTGTATTATTTGGTGATTGATAGGTCCGAAGTGATTCAATAACTCGGCACCGTTAACATTAGCATCACAAAGTACCGAAAATATATTCTCGGAGCAGAATTTGTTGGCTTCTTTAAACAAGCCAAGATATGATGGATAAAGTTGGTAAACATTTAAATCCATTACCTTTTTGGCTGCATCAGCTGCCTTTTGCCATTGATGCTGACGCAAATATAGTTTTGCCAATTGGGTTATTGCAGCTCCCTTTGTCGCTCTACCCAAATCGTTTGTTGGGTATATCGCGTTGCTATTATAATCAACTGGTAAAGCATCAGATGCTGCAGTTAGATCGGCAATTAAAAGACTCTCAATTGTAGCTACAGGTGCAGGGGGAATTTGAGCCAAATAATTGGGATTAGCCACTTCTTTTTCGGTAACAAGTGGAACAGGCCCCCACGAATCTGTTAAATCCATATAAGCAATAGCGCGCAAAAACTTAATTTCTGATAAAAATTGAGTTTTTTGAGCATCAGTAATGGTCTTCATTGCTGATATATTTAATATGGCATTATTTGCATCAGCAATAAGCTTATAAATTTGACGCCAATCTTCGGCAAGCAATCCATTTGATGCATCCCATTTAGCTAATGAAAGTTGACCAGGGTCGCCTCCATAACGGCAGTGTCCAACATCGGTGGTTAAATCTGTAAGGGCAAAGTGTCTTACTGTCCAATAATCGAAGTTATCGCCAACTACAGGGCCTTTTAAGCGCGCATATACGGCATTTACAGCTGCAATGGCGTCGGCCTCTGTACGAAAAGCATTTCCAGCTACAAGGCTACTCTTTACAACGGGATCCAAGAATTTTTTGCACGATAGTTGCAAAAAAAGTATGGGAATGATAAGAATAATATATTTTTTCATGTCTTTTTTATTTTATGTTAGTCTCTATATAAAAGATAACCGTTATTAATTTAATGAAAGTTTAAGCCCTACAACAAAGGTTCTAAACGCAGGGAATGAATTAAAATCAATACCTCCACCTATATTACTTCCAGAATGTCCATTTACCTCTGGATCGGTTCCGGTATATTTCGTAAATGTCAATAGATTTTGTCCAGTAACATATATCCTTAAACCTTGAATAAATTTGGTTTTTTGTAACAACGATGTTGGAATTGAATAACTAAGTGTAGCCGATTTTAATCTTAAATAAGCTGCGTTCTCAACAAAACGAGAGTTTACATAGCTTCCATAAGTTGTTAAAAAATAACCTTCGCGTGGTGTAGATGTATTCTCGTTGGTATTAGCAACCCATCTATTTAGTGCATCAACACCCGTTGTAGATTCTAACACCAATCGGTTCATGTTATATAAATGATACCCAAATGAACCTTGAAAAAACACATTCAATTGAAATGCTTTATAGCGGAAATCGTTACTAAAACCACCTGTAAAATGCGGCGAAGTATTTCCCAAATAAGTTCTATCATTAGGGGTAATTTTTCCATCTCCATCCAAATCGGCGTATTTAGGGTCGCCTGGCTTAGCGGTAGGCTCTGGGGCATAAGTTTCTCCTGTTTTTATCACACCTGCATAAACAAAGCCATAAATTTCGCCTAACTCTCTTCCTGGTACTAGTTTTGTAAATTGCTTGCCTGATACAGTACCACTTGGATTTGCTGTATTGGCATCAAGCGTGGCAACGCCTTTAGGGAATGATAACAATTTTTGCTTATTATAAGCTATATTAAAACTACTATTCCACGAAAAGTCTTTTGATTTGATATTATTCGTATTAATACCTAACTCGATCCCTTTATTACTTATTGAACCAGCATTAAGTAATTGTGTATTAAAACCCCACCATTGCCCAATTGGCACATTTACTAATAGGTTTGTGGTTTTTTTACTATAAAAATCAATAGTAGCGTTGATACGCCCATTAGCAAAGCCCAAATCTAACCCAGCATCAAACTGTGCAGTAGTTTCCCATGCAAAATTAGGATTTGCCAATAAAGTAGGTTCAATACCTGCTTGTAGTGGCCCATTTGGTGTAAGCACTGTACTATATGGTCCAAAAAGCGATAAATATGTAAAATCTCCTACACGGTCATTCCCTGTTACACCATAACTTACTCTTGCCTTTAAATTTGAAAAAGTATTTAGGTTTTTAATATAACTTTCATCTGTAAAATTATAGGCTAAAGCACCTGATGGGAAAATACCATGACGCTTATTTGCACCAAATTTTGATGATCCATCATCTCTTAATGTAAAGGTAGCTAGAATTTTATCTTTGTAAGAGTAATTCCCTCTACCATAAAATGAAGCATATTGCGATTGGGTTGTAAAACTGCTATAGCCATTATTAAGCCCTCCAGCATCAAGTCTATTAAATAAAAATGCATCAGTTGAAAAACCTTTACTAGCAGCATACAAATCTTCGTACACATCCTTTTGTGCTGATGAACCTAATGTTACTGAAAACGAATGATCTCCAATGGTACGCTTATATGTTAGATAATTTTGAATAAGCCACCTGAAGGTATTATTCATATCTTCACTAGCCAAACCTTTATCTGCTTTACCTGCTACTAATGTTTGCGGTGTATAAGTACCCAATCGTGTTTGATTATACTCGCCACCTGCATCGGCATGGTAGGTAAGCCCCTTTATTATTTCGTACTCAAAAAACGCATTTGCACTAGCTAGTTTATTATTGGTAATATTAGTAGGCTCTAGCAAACTAGCGTAAGCATTGTATTTCCCTAAGTAAAAATAATAGCTTCCATCAGCATTAAAAGCTGGCACATTAGGCGGTGCTTGGTAGATGCTAAACAATGGCGATAAAATATCAGTACTATATGATTGGTGATTTGAAATCGAGCTAGCTCCATAAAAATTACCTCCAATTTTTATTCTATCATTTAAGTTCTTTTCTGTCCCTATACGTCCAGAATATCTTGTCAAATCAGCCCCTTTTAAAACACCTTTCTGATTAATATAGTTAGCCGATATATAAAGTTTTGAGTTTTGATCACCGCTACTTAAACTTACATTTCTATTTTCGACATCGGCATTTTGTGTAGCCAATTTATACCAATCTGTATTGGTTGTAGGGAAACTAGAAGGGAATATTGGCGGATTACCATCCTCAGCAGCCATTGCATTTTGTATTGCTTGGTATTGTGGCCCATTCAATAACTTTGGTTTAAATGATACATACTGAACACCATGAGAGGCATCAGCATCAACAGTTACTTTTCCTGCTTTACCTTTTTTGGTGGTAATCAAAATTACACCATTAGCACCTCTTGCACCATATATAGCAGTTGATGATGCATCCTTTAATATTTGGATATCTTCTATATCATTAGGACTAATTTGATTGCCTGCATCACTAATAAATCCATCCACTACATATAAAGGAGTATTTGTGGATCTGATAGAGTTACCTCCTCTAATAGTAATTAATAGTGTACTACCAGGCGAGAAATCAGACTGTTGTACTTGCACACCAGCCGCCTTGCCTTGTATGGCTTGACCCACATTGGAAGTAACACCACCTAAAGTTAAGTCATCGGCTTTGATTGAACTTACTGACCCAGTAAGATCCTTTTTCTTAACAGTACCATAACCAACAACGATTACTTCGTTTAATGATTTTGAATCAGCTCCTAAGGTTACATTAATTACTGTTTTCCCTTTTACACTAATTTCTTGCGTATCATACCCAATAAATGTAAATTTTAGGATACCATCTTGAGGAGCAGTAATTGCATACCGTCCATTTGCGTCGGTAACTGTACCCGTAGTTGCACCTTTAACTGTTACCGATACCCCAGGTAATGTGAGCCCATTGTCGGCTCCTTTAACAATCCCTGTGATTTTTACTTGTGCAAAGCTGATTACTGAAAACAGTAGCAGCATCGCAGTCAAGTAATACCTTCTTTTGTAGAATTTTCTCATTTGTTTGATTGAATTTAATAGAACGTGAACGATTAATTATAGTATAGTATATAGCTTATTATGTGCTTTTAACAGTTGACCATCTAGCAATGATAATTTAAAACAACTTTATGTTAAAATTAGATAATTATTGAAGCAAAATCAAATAAAATTTAGGGTTTGCTTAGCGCAAACGTTTGCATAAAAAGAAGTTACTTATACAATACATCACAAATTAATGAATATGCTTTTCCTATTTTTATTGCGATTGCTAATATAAATCTAGCACTTTAATTATTATAAACAACTCATTATTAATAAATTATTGGATTTACTGAATATTAGCCAATTCTGACCATATATTACAACATTTAACAAAACAACTTTATCTATACCTGTAAGATATTTTTTTACATCATAAGAGAGTGCCTATTCTCATTTATTAAAAAATTTATTATTTGCATAATTACATTATTATCCATTGCGTGCGCAACTATGGGTGCATAAGCAACAAAAAAGTGCCCTAAAAGCACTTTAAATCAAATCAAACGTTTGCGTAATAATAATATTACTTGATAGGCATTAAGCTAACTTATTGCCCTATCAAGATGTACATAGCCGCCATCAACATGTATTAATTGCCCTGTTGTATGGCTCGAGCGTTCTGATAGTAAGAAAGCAACACTATTCGCTATTTCTTCGGCAGTTGTCATTCGTTTTTCAAAAGGTATTTTAGCAACGATGGACGCTAATTTCTCTTGAGGGTTAGGAATACTATTAATCCAAGTTTCGTACAATGGTGTCCAACACTCGGCTACTATTACCGCATTTACACGAATACCATAAGGCAATAGCTCAACAGCCCATTCACGAGTCAAAGCATTACGCCCGCCGTTTGAGGCAGCATAAGCCGATGTATTACCTTGCCCTGTTTCGGCTGTTTTAGAACCAATATTTACAATTGCTCCTTTTGACTGCTTTAATGCAGGCAAAGCATAATGCGCCATTAGATAATAATGAACCAAATTTTTATGAATACTAGCCATAAAACTATCATAATTACCCGATTCGAGACCTACTCCATCATTTACCCCTGCATTGTTTACCAAGCCATCAATACGCCCATATTGTTTTAATGTTTCGGCTACTGCTCTTTCGCTACTCAATGGATCAGTAAGTTCAGCTACAATTTGAAACGCCGAGCCACCATTATCTGTAATTTCGTTTAATAGTTTTTTGTTATCATTTTCATCACGTCCTACAATTACAGGGATAGCTCCCTCGTTTGCAAGTACTTTTACAATACCTGCACCAATACCCTTAGCACCACCTGTAACTATAATTACTTTATCCTTCAAATTCAAATTCATATTTCAATTTATTGCAATTGGTAAAAATTAATAGCGTTATCGGCATAAAAAAGCCGTTGCTCGTTTTCTGATAATTGCTGAATATAATTATCAGCTACTTCTTTCATTTGTTCGTAATTTGCTGCCAGCAAGCATACAGGCCAATCAGACCCATACATTACTCTTTTTGTTCCAAAGCTTTCAAACACAACATCTAAATACGGTTTGAAATCGCTAATCACCCACTCAGTCCAATCAGCTTCAGTTACCATACCTGATACCTTGCAACAAACGTTTTCGTGCTTTGCAATAGCTGCTAATTGGCTTTTCCAATCTACTATTTTCTGATTCTTTATTTGTGGTTTCGCAATATGGTCAATCACAAACCGTTGGTCAGGAAATGCCTGAACAAAATCAAGTGTATATTTTAGTTGGTCTTCGTGAATAAGAATATCATAACTAAAGTCAAATTTTTTAAGCTTACTTATTCCATTCTTAAACGCAGGTGTAAGCATAAATGCCCTATCCTTTTCATCCTGCAAAATATGTCGAAAGCCTTTTATTTTAGAAAACTGACTGTAATAAGCTAATCTATCTTCTATATTATCACTTGCCAAATCAACCCATCCTACCACACCTTTAATAAACGAGTGTTGATTTGCCAAGCTCAATAAGAATTCTGTTTCTGCTTCTGATTGTTCTGCCTGCACACTGATACAACCATCTATCCCATTTTTTTTAAGTATGGGTTCAATGTCTGATGGCATAAAATCATTCTTCAGCACCGCCATCGCATCGTTTATCCAACTATGGCTAACGGGATGATAGTGCCAAAAATGCTGATGTGCATCAATTTTTTGCATAGGATACAACCTTTTGCTTTGAAGTGCCTAAACCATCAATACCTAACTCTACCACATCACCTGCTTTTAAGTATATCGGCGGATTGAAACCTAATCCCACACCTGCTGGTGTTCCTGTTGAAATCACATCGCCTGGCAATAATGTCATAAACTGGCTTACATAGGCAATTACAAATGGCACATTAAATATAAAATTTGACGTATTACCATTTTGCATCATTTTGCCATTAACACTAAGCCAAAGGCGCAAATTATCTGCATCTTTTACTTCATCAGGGGTAGCCAAAAATGGCCCCATAGGTGCAAAAGTGTCGCAACCTTTTCCCTTATCCCATGTTCCGCTACGTTCTAACTGAAACTCACGCTCCGAAACATCATTATGTAGCATATAGCCTGCTACATAGTTAAGCGCGTCTTTCTCCTCTACATAACTTGCCTTTTTACCAATCACAACAGCCAATTCGACCTCCCAATCAGTTTTTACTGAGTTTTTAGGAATCATTATATCATCAAACGGGCCTGCAAGTGCGGTGGTCGATTTCATGAAGATAACAGGCTCCGCTGGCACTGTTGCTCCTGTTTCTTTAGCATGGTCGCTATAATTTAACCCAATGCAAACGATTTTTGATGGGCGAGCAATTGGGCTTCCCAAACGCACACCAGCCCCCACCTCGGGCATATTATTATTTTTTATGTATTCAGCTAAACGGGTTAACCCTTCTGTTTCAAAAAATTGCTCATTATAATCCTCGCCAAAGGCAGAAGTATCGTATTGCTTTTCGTTAATAATAACCCCCGTCTTTTCTTTCCCCGCCTCTCCAAATCTAATCAGTTTCATAGCTTATTTATTCTTATTGTATTTCTATTTAGTACTCAATTTAATAACTGTGTTGTATGGGTCAATATTTATACCCTTTACGTAAACAAACACACCTTCTGGCTGCTGTTTAAAATTAATTTTCACATCGCCCTTTAGTGTAGTTGCCTTAGTAATTTTTTGTTTTATAGAGGGAATAAAGATATAATCCTGATTAGGGGCTGTAAATATATGTGCATACAAGGCTTTTTCCTTAGCAGTAATTACGCCCCATTGCTGTTCTTTTATTATATCACCTCTTGTGCCATATACACTTTCGCCATTTTCCTTCATCCAATCGCCAAGCCCTTTTAATCTATCAACAAATTCTTGTTGAATAGTTCCGTCAGGATTAGGGCCAATATTTAATAAGAAATTGGCATTCAAACTAGCTGCTTTTACTACATAATGCACCAGCTCTTTTACCGATTTATAATTTTTATCAGTAATATTAAATCCCCAACTACCGTTTAAAGTTTCGCAGGTTTCTAAAGGTAATTTGTCTGATGCTTTTTGAAAACTCAATCCTGCTTTATTTTCGCCAGGCAAGTCACGCTCAAACATTTGGAAATCCTCACCTTCAAATGGTGATAAGTGATGATTGTTACCTATCAAGCATTTTGGCTGCAATTTATGTATCAAGCTATAAATTTCATCATAATGCCAATTCACTCTCGAACCTCTATCTGCCGAACCTTCTTCATTAGTTTGATCCCAATGCCCATCAAACCATATACCTGATATTTCTCCATAATTTGTAAGCAGTTCCGTCAATTGGGCTTTCATAAACCGAATATAATTATCCCAATTTCCTTTCTCTGTCCTACCTGTCCCTTTGCCTGTTCTTCCTGTTTGATATTGATAGTCTGTTCTATACCAATCTAATAGTGAATAATAACAAACCAATTTTATACCCTCTTTATGACACTCGTCGGCTAATTGCTTTAGTGCATCTTTACCATAAGGTGTGTTTGTAATTTTCCAATCCGACTCTTTTGTATCCCAATTGCTAAAGCTATCATGATGGCGTGTAATAAAAGTGATGTACTTCATTCCGCCTGCTTTGGCAACTGCAACCCATTTTTTAGCATCAAAATAAATGGGGTTAAAAACATTGATTAATTGCCCATAATCCTTAACAGAAATATTTCTATTATTCATTACCCACTCTCCATCTCCAAGTACACTTGATGCACCCCAATGAATAAACATTCCCAATTTTCTATCTTGAAACTCTTTACGTGCTGCTAAATTTTCGGCAGTAGGGGTATAAGTATTTGTGTGTTCTTGTTGACTGTCTTGTGCATTTACACCTAATGTAGCAACACAACACATTGCAATAGCTAGTAATTTTAATTTCATCGCCCTATGTGTTAATTGTTATAAAGCCGCCATCAATAGGATAATCGCATCCTGTTATGAAACCAGCCTCATCAGAGCATAAATATAATGCTAAAGCAGCAATTTCTTCGGGTTTTCCCATACGCCCTATTGGTTGGCTTTTTGAAAGTTTCTCAAAAATTTCTTCCTGATTATTTGGGTAATTTTTAGCAATAAAACCATCAACAAAAGGAGTATGAACACGTGCTGGCGATATGCTATTGCAACGAATATTATCATGCAAATAATCGCGCGCTACGGATAGTGTCATAGCAAAAATTGCTCCTTTACTGGTTGAGTAGGCAAACCTATCAACCAAACCTACACTTGCGGCTATCGAAGCTGTGTTTAATATCACCCCACCTCCGTTTGCTTTCATCAAAGGGATTGATGCAAATAAACAATTGTATGCTCCTTTTACATTTACTGTCATCACACGGTCGAAATCGGCTTCGCTAGTTGTAGCGGCAGCACCTATATGCGCTATACCGGCATTATTTACTAAAATATCGACTTCACCTATCGCATTGAAAACATCAACTACTTGCTGTTGTTTACTCACATCGCATTGATGAAATGCTGCTACACCTCCTACTTGTTGTATTTCGGCAACTGTAGCAGTTGCTGTATGGGAATCCAAATCAACAATATGTACCGAAGCTCCTTGCTGTGCAAAAAGTACTGCAATAGCTTTACCTATACCACTTCCGCCGCCTGTAATTACGGCAGATTTTCCTGATAAATTAAACATCATTTATATTTTTTATAATGAAACACCTCTTTTCCACGGAATAAAGTCGTCCTGTCCCAACTGAACTGCCTTGGGTTGAGCAACTCCACTCGCTACATCTATTACATAATTAAGTATGCGTTCAGCCGCTTGCTGAATAGTTTCTGTGCCCTCTATAATAGTTCCGCAATTAATATCAATAATATCAGGCATCTGCTGAAAGGTACGAGTATTAGTTGATAATTTAATTACTGGAGCGATAGGATTACCCGTTGGCGTACCTAAACCCGTAGTGAACAATACCACATTAGCTCCCGAACCTACTTCGGCAGTAGTGCTTTCTACGTCGCTACCTGGAGTACATAACAAATTTAACCCACTTTTAGTTACTTTTTCGGGATAATCAAGCACCGATGTTACTGGCGATGTACCTCCCTTTTTTGCCGCACCTGCTGATTTTATTGCATCGGTAATCAATCCATCTTTAATATTACCTGGCGATGGATTAGCATAAAATCCCGACCCTCCTGCCTCGGCAAGTGCATTATAAGTGCGCATCAAGTGCATAAAGCGGGTGGCGGTTTGCTCATCAATACAACGGTCGCTCAATTCTTGCTCTACACCACACAATTCGGGGAACTCTGCCAAAATAACTGCCCCTCCCACTGCAACCAAAATATCAGATAAATAGCCTAATGCGGGATTTGCCGATATACCCGAAAAGCCATCAGAACCTCCACACTCCAACCCGATACATAATTTAGATAGTGGGGCTGGCGTGCGTGTTATTTTATTAGCTTCAACCAAGCCTGCGAAAGTTTGCTTTAAGGCTTCTTGTAGCAATTTACTTTCTGTACCAATTTTTTGCTGCTCTAGTACAATTAATGGTTTTTTGAAATTAGGGTCGCGTTTCATGATTTCCTTTTCCAAAATACCAGCTTGTGCGTGCTGACAACCCAAACTCAAAACTGTTGCGCCTGCCACGTTGGGATGTGTAATGTAGCCTGCTAATAAGCCACACAAAGCATCCGAATCTGTACGTGTACCACCACAACCCATATCATGATTTAAAAACTTAATGCCATCAATATTGGCGAATAGCTTATTGGTTTTATTCTCGATAGCAGATGGTTTTAAATCAGCATTTAAAATATCTGTTATTGAGTTGCCA
Organism: uncultured Mucilaginibacter sp.; assembly: GCA_963422535.1. Classification (GTDB taxonomy): domain Bacteria; phylum Bacteroidota; class Bacteroidia; order Sphingobacteriales; family Sphingobacteriaceae; genus Mucilaginibacter. The sequence continues at coordinate 2,443,745 of OY730227.1, read as the reverse complement.
TTTTTATACAAATCAATCAGGTGGTCAACTTCGTTTTCATAGCTTTTCGCCTTTTTAAAACCAAGCTTCTCTACTAAGGCTTCTTTCAATACTTGAACATTTCTGTTCTCGCAAAACACCAATGGAATTACCAACCAATAGTTTGCAGTACCAACAGCACCATCGGCACGATGATACCCCATAAATGTTTTCTCAGCAAAACTGGTTGTATCAGGTTGATGCCAATCTAACTTGCGCTCGCCCAACTGGAACTCGCTTGAGGCATGGTGTATATTTTCGGTTGTTATCAATCCCCCTTGCGGAATAGCAACGGTAGCCTTACCCACCAATACACCATACATGTATATGGTATCATCGGGATTTAAAGCATTGATAGTAAACTTGTGTTTGGCTGATACTTTATCAACCAGCTCAAATTTCTCACCCTCAAAATCAATAGAAGTACCTGCTTCCAAATCGCGTAGTGCAACCAATACATTATCTTTTGGGTGAATGCGTACGAAGCTGTTTATATTATCTGTATTACTCATTATTATTCCTAATTTGGGGTGATTTAGTAGAGCTAATCAATCCCTTTTCATATTTTATTTTTGTTATGATGCCGATTAGACTTTTACAATTCAAATATTTTATCCATCAACATCCATTTTTCGCCTGGTTTTGTATTTTTTAATGGTTGCTGAAATTTCCACATCAATGTTTCCCATTCCTGTACCTTGATATTAGCGGCATCCATGACTGCCTTACGTTCAAAGCTAAAATTATCATCAGCATCTATTATCATAAACAAGCGGTTTTGAAACCGATAGATATCCAGATTAGTAATGCCCGAATCTGTAATGCTCTTTTTAATTTCGGGCCACACCTCCCGATGATATTGCTCATACTCGGCAATTAGCTGTGCATCATCTTTCAAATCAAGTGTCAAACAATATCTTTTCATAAAGCAAAAAAGCCTATTCTATATTTATAACAATTAAGATTTACCTATTAGTGTTTAAATTCGACTTTTACAAGTGCCGAATTATCGCCACCTTTTACACGGTATCCCCGCCATCCGTACCATGCCACTATTGCAAAGCACGCCATTGGTATCGCATAAGAAGTAGCTGTCGAAAATTTATCGGCAAGCAGCCCCATTGCTATTGGCACTAAAGCCCCTCCTACTATTGACATAATAATAAAAGATGATGCTTTTTTGGTATGATGTCCTAAATCCTTTACTCCTAATGCGAAAATAGTAGGGAACATAATAGACTCAAAAAAGAAAATCGCCATTAAGGCATAAACCGATAGCCATTGATGATTTGCCATTACCACAGCGCACAATAGTATATTGATGATGGCATAGCCAGTAAGCAATTTATTGGGGGCAACTACTCGCATTAATGCTGTACCCACAAAACGACCGCCAGTAAATAATATTAAACCAACCGAAAGCAAGGTTGCTGCCTTAGCATTCTCGATACCCACTCCACTCTCTACACAATAATTAATAAAAAATGCAGCTATACCTACTTGAGCCGCTACATAAAAAAATTGTGCTATTACACCCGAAGTGAAGTTTGAATGGCTAAACAATGGCTTTTTATCCAATTCGTCAGATGATACTATTTCGCTTTCTTTAATTTCTGGCAATTTGGTACGAATAAATAATGCTGCAATAAGTAGCACCACTATACCGATGACGATATAGATGGTTTTTACAGAATCAAGGTTTCCGTTATTCGCACTTTTACCTGCACCAAAAAACAAATAGCCTGCTATAATGGGTCCTAAAAACGAACCTACACCATTGAAACATTGCGAAAGATTTAAACGTGTTTCGGATGTTTCGGGAGAACCTAAAACAGTTACATAAGGATTTGCCGCTGTTTCTAAACAAGCCAAACCCGATGCCAAAATAAATAATGCTCCCAAAAAGAAATTAAAACTTGATTGTTGCGCAGCTGGATAAAAAAGGAAAGCACCAGTAGCATATAATATCAATCCTAAAATGATACCTTTTTTATAACCGTATTTGTTCATGAACAAGCCTGCTGGCAAAGCAATTAAAAAATATGCTCCAAAATATGCCGCTTGCAATAATGTGGAGCGCGTTTTCGTAATATTCAATGCCTCTTGAAAATGCTTATTCAATACATCGAGTAAGCCATAAGCAAACCCCCATAAAAAGAACAGCGAGGTTACTAGAATTAGGGGGAATAAGTACTTGTTTTTTTCCATGCTAGTTTTGGTTAATTATTAATTTAGGGTATGGTTTGTTGTATATAAATTGAGATAAAAGTCGAAATCTTAGTAAAACATTTATTCACTTATCCTTCTCGTTACCAATATTCATTTAAATGTAAAAAAAATACTGGAATAGCCTATTTCAAAGAAAGCAGATTTTATATTGGCAAATTTTATTTTATTGCCCAACTATTCAGCAATATTGTCACATAAATTCAGAACTATATTCGCTATATGTAAATTGTAGATGTATCTGTTGGTTTTACGATTGATAAAATGGTATCCCTCTATAAACTATTCAATATATCTTCCTTACTATTTAAACTATCTTAAATAAAACCGCCCCATAAATTAATTATGAGGCGGCATACCCAAAAATAACTGAATATGAAACGAGTTAGATAACCACTCTACTCTTAATATTTTCAATTCAGTAGAGCACAAAGCAATTGATTGCTTATTTTATAACATAGCTTTATTTAAAAAGTAAATATCATTGCATAAATAACTTAAAATTACCATCCTGGATTTTGAGTTAATTTTGGATTCAGTATTATTTGACGTAATGGAATCGGGAATAAATAGTTTTTCTGAGCAAACTGTCTTTTAGACGCTGGCTCCAAAACAATAAATCCATTAGCATCTGTAGTAAATACTAAAGTATTCCATGGTGCTTTTGATGCATATTCAGTACCTGTATATTTGATACCTCTTACATCCTGCGAAAGTTCAGTTTCTGCAGTTTTCCAACGGCGCAAATCATCAAACCTGAAACCTTCTACAAAAAGTTCAATGGTTCTTTCTCTTCTTATTTCAGTTAACATATCTAACCCATTTGCACCAACAAATGCATTGGTAAGAGCAGGCATTCCAACTCTGTTTCTCAACATATTGATAGACAAATTTAAATCACCATCACTAATTGTACCATTTCTTTCAAAAGTTGCTTCTGCAAATATTAAATACATCTCAGCTAATCTAAATACAGGATAATCATTACCTTCTGGGCCACCTAATTCTTGCTGCATTTTATGTGTAGAGTAACCTGTTTGCGTTAATATACCAAATGCAATATCAAAGGTAATACCACCATGAGTTGGATTAGTCCAATCACGATAGTATGCTGGTTGAGTAAACAACCAATACTTTTGAAAAGGATATAACAAATCTTGAGTCATACGAGGGTCGCGATTTTGATACTCATCTGTAATATGACTATAACCTAAAAACAAAGGCGATTGTGTAGTTGGAAGCCCATCCTTACATAAAAACATATCTACCAATTTCCTAGTTGGCGACAAGTTACTTTGACCAATATTTACAGTTGCTGATGGAGAAATATCTGGGTCATGTCTATGGGCCAAAATAGTTTCTAAATTATCTGCTTTAGTTAATCCAGCTGGGTTTGTTGTTCTTTTTCCTTCCAATAAGAAAGAAAATCTATAGCTGCTATCGCCTAGGACATCCCTTCTATCAAACAATTTGTAAGCACTATTGTTCATTATTGTTTTAGAAGATGTAATTGCTATATCCAATAGAGGGTTAGGGTCGCCACCACCATGATATTTACGCCATGTGCCTTCAAATAATGCTACACGAGCCTGCAATGCCAAAGCTGCTGATTTTGTAATCCTACCATCAGCGCTAGCATCTGGTAAATCAGTTATAGCGGCATTCAAATCGTTCATGATTTGAGTAGTCACATCAGCGCGTGAATTTCTAGCCCCATACACAATATCATTTGAGTTAACACCGAGTGCTTGAGTTACAATAGGAACATCTCCAAATTTTTTCATTAAATTGAAATGAGCAAACGCTCTGAAAAATTTGGCTTCGGCTACATATTTCGCAATATCACTGCCTTTGTAAGCAGCTGCTTTTTGAAGTAAGTAATTGATTTGCCATAAATTTGCATAATTACCATCCCAATCCACATCACCTGCAGGAGCTGAATATGAACTATTACTGATTTGCGAGAAGCCAGTTGCCATGCTAATATCCGAATTATCATCAGCAGCACTCAAATCAGGCAAAGTAAAGTAGAATTGATTGGCAAATGTCTGAAAATCATTAGCATTTTGGAAATATCCCGCGTCGTTCAGTCTATCCAAAGGTGCTAGGTTTATCGTTTTCTTACACGAAAAAATCGCTAAGATTAAAATTATTATATAAAAATTTCTGAGTTTCATGATTTTAAAGATTATAGTGAAACATTTAAACCAAATGAATATACCCTAGGATATGGTGTACTTTGAACAGCGAATGGTTTCTCTGGGTCAAACCCTCTAGGAATAGCACTCCACTCAGCCAAATCGCTTGCGTTTATATAAACTCTAAGACTGTTGATACCATATTTTTTCGTAAATACACTTGGAATATTGTACCCAATTTGAAGATTTTTCAACCTCAAATAAGCAGCACTTCTTAAAAAATATGGTGCATTTGAAAACTGGTAATTATATCCGTTTATACCAAAATCTTCAGACGATTTAGGATAAAGTGCATTTGGGTTTTCTGGCGTCCAAGTATTGCCATGATGGTACAATAATGGATTTCTGAAGAAAGGAGCAATAGCTTGATTATAATCAGGAACTAACCATTTACCTACGCCTTGTAGTATAGAGCTGAAATATATCCCTTTCCAATTAGCTCCTAAATTAATAGCATAAAGGTATCGTTGATTGATGTTTCCTAGGTATTGTAAATCACCACCAGCACTAGGGTTTTTAGGGTCGTATGCAAGTGGGGTTAGTTTACCATCACCATTCAAATCTTTAAATTTCGTATCTCCTGTTCTTAAATTATTCAAAATTCCGCCTCCGCTTAAAGCAGACTTGTAACTTGCCAAATCTTGTGCATCTTGAATATGCCCATCGTACACATAACCAAAGTATGAATTAGATGGATAGCCAACTCTATAACCATTTATACCCTGTGCAGGAACTGCAGCACCATTTTCTGTTAAGGAAGTAACCTTATTCGTGTTATCAGTTATGTTACCACCAATAGAGTATTCAAAATCTCTACCGATTCTTGATCTCCACTGCAAAGTAAGTTCCCAACCTTTAGTTAATGATTTAGCTCCATTAATCTGAGGAGTTTGTATACCAATTACTGAAGGAAATTCTTTTACATAGAAGAAATTTTGATTCTCTTTATTAAAATAATCAAAACTACCTGTAAGTTTGTTATCCAATACACCAAAATCTAAACCAATATTCTTAACAGCTATTTTCTCCCAATGCCTATCCGGACTTGCTAATTTTGGCACATATGTACTTAGATTACGTGTTGGCGAATTGATAGGACCAAAAGGATATTGAGAACCCGTATTAATAAATTGGATATAATCGTACGGTTGAATTAATCCTCCTGTTTGATTACCTAATAAACCATACGATACACGGAGTTTTGCTAGGTTAACGTATTTTTTAAGAGATTCAAAGAATGATTCATTTGTAAGTACCCAACCTGCCGATGCTCCATAAAAAGAAGAATATTTATCACCAGGTGCAAATTTAGAAGTACCATCTACACGGGCATTACCTTCAAAAATATACTTTTTGTCAAAATCGTAACTAAATCTTCCAAATAATGATTGAAGAGCAGTTTGAGCACGTTGTTCAGCATTAAACTCCGCTGTTACAGCACCTGCTCCTAATGATTGAATGTTATTATTCAATAAAAAGGGGTCACCTTGCCGGTAAGCAGAAAATGTTCTATAATCATTTTGCTCTTGGGAAGCACCTGCTAAAATATCAAAATGATGCTTATTCAAATCGTATTTGTAGCTACCCAAAATATTGGCAAGGGTTTGACTAGATCTAGCATATGCTGCATTTACCTGATCTTTACCTCCCCAGTATAAATTTGAATTAAATATCAATACATCTTCATAAGTATAGCTATTGAAACCTAATCTTTGAGAGAAAGCATCACTCACATCCCTATTAAGAGCTAATTGACCAGTAAAGGTTAAGTTTTTAATTGGATTAAAAACTAATTCGAATGTTGTTCTTGTTTCGGTAGATTTTTCTTCATCATTTCCGCCTTTTTCCGCCAATCCAATTGTACTGATATAACCACCAAAGCCATAATATTTCCCAGTTGGCGTATATTTAGCTTTTCCATTAAAACTATAGTTGGTTAAGTTTTCGATTAAATCGTAGTTAGTCGGTTCAATCAAACTACCACTTTGTATTGATATATTAGTTTTAAATTTGAGGTAATTTGTAATATCATAATCATACTTAAGGCGAACATTATACTTTTTATTTGTATTTGTTCCGTATTGCAACATAGAATGTTGGTCTTGAAGCCCTAGAGAAACGTAATAATTAGACTTATCGGTGGTACCAGAAACAGACAATGTGTGAAATTGCTGCCAAGCATTACCAAACATAATTTTTGTCCAATCATTGTTACTTGCAGTAATATCTTGAGTATCTGGAAATGGCCCAGGCAATGCTGTTACTTGATTTAAGTCAATTGGATGTGTCTGTGTATAATTGTATGCAGCTGTCCAATAGTTATTAGGAACTCCATCATTTGTATAAGCATCTTGCAAATCTTTAAGTGTTTGCAAAATATTGGTATGTTCTGTTCTTATACCCGGTGTGTTTAGGGTGGCACTAGCATTTAGTGTAATAAGTGGTTTGCCTGATTTTCCTCTTTTAGTTGTAATCAACATTACTCCGCCAGAGGCTCTTGAGCCATAAATAGCTGCCTGAGCATCTTTAAGAACTGTTACACTTTCAATATCATCAGGATTAATATTATCTAATTGAGAAGCATCAGATTTTCCTGATAATTCTCCTGACTCCTGAATAATACCATCAACAATAATCAAAATTCCGGCACCTGATCTAGATGTCAATCCTCTCACTTGTATCCCCAAATTGTCAGACTCACGACCTATACGACCAACATTACCACGCGTTACAGCCAAACCTGGTGCAATACCTTGTAAGTTGCTTATTACGTTGGTTGTTGGTCTGCCTTCCAATTGGGCAGCAGTTACAGTGGTAACAGCACCAGTTAATGTTGCTTTAGGCTTAGTGCCGTATCCAACCACTGTTACTTCGCTCAAGTTTTGGTCAAGTGCTTGTAATTGTACTACAATCCTCCCTGCTTTTTTAACAGCCACTTCTTTTGCTTGATATCCTAAAAAAGAAACCTGCAATATGGCTCCTGCATCAGGAACTTCAATACTAAAATTACCATCAACATCTGTTGTGGTTCCTTGGGGTTGCCCTTTAATTTTAACTGAGGCTCCAGGCAATGGAAGACCTTTTTCGTCTTGTACGTGACCTACAACTTTTATATTTAGTTGTTCAACAACTGATGTCGAAGGCTTTTCTACTTGTTTTAAAACTTCTGATATAACTATTGTTTTATCTTTTACTGTAAAAACGAGTGGTTTGCCTTTTAAACATTGCGTTAACACATCACTTAAAGCAACATCTTTAAAATTGGCATCGACAAGGGTGTTTGATTTTACGGTTTTGTTTGACCATACAATGTCATACCCCGTTTGCTTTCTTATCTCGTTAAAAACCTTTTTTAACGTGGTTTGCTTCATATTAAGCGTGATTTTTTGCGCAAAGCTAGAGGCACTTACTTGTAATATACTTGCAATTAGAAGGAACGTAAATATCTTCATAACGCGCAAAACTTTAGGCATACGGCTTTTAGGCCAGTATGCATTCTGAGTATAAATTTTATACATTTGTTTATCTGGTTAATTCATAAATCTTTGTTAGCTATTGGTTTCGATTAAACAGGTATGTGTCAGGGGCGTGCCAGCGCTCCTGATTTTTTTATATATACCTAGTACATACATATACCTGGATGCGCTGCATCATGGTCCGTTGTGTTGATTTTCTTTCATCCTTAATTAAGTTATATATTTGATTTTAAGTAGATTAAATTTTGCTAATTATTACTTGTTTTCCCTTAATTGTAAATTTTACTAGATTACTTAAAGCTAGTTTATTCATCACTTCTGATGCTGTTTTATATTTTGATGTAATAGCTGTAAACACCAATTGCTTTGATGACGAATCTTCAAACACAACATCTACGTTATACCATCTCGATATTTTTCGCATAATACTTTCTAGATTTTCTTCATTAAAATCGAAATAGCCATTTTTCCACGCTACCACGTCATTCACATCTACATCAGCCACAACAATATTTCCATCATTTATGCGAGATTGTTCGCCTGGTTTAAGCAATTTTATTTTTCCTGATGACGAAACTCTTACACTACCCTCAACAAGCGTAGTTCTAATTGCTTCTTCATCGTCATAAGCGTTCACATTAAAATGTGTACCTAAAACCTCAATTTCTTGCCCGTTAGAGATTACTTTAAATGGATTATCCTTATTATGCGCTACTTCAAAATACACCTCACCAGTAATTTTAACTTCTCTATATTTTCCAATAAATGCTGTAGGGAATGTGATTGATGAAGAAGCATTAAGCCATATCTTAGTGCCATCAGCCAAAATCAATGGATAAGGAGATGATTCTCCTTTAGCTGTTGACATGGTGTTGTAACTCACCATATTTTTATTTGTACTCGTAGATATATATGAGATTGCATCGCCGTTACCTGCCTGAATTGAAGCATTGCCATCTTGGGCTAATTTGCCGTGTAAGCCTTGGGTTAGTATAATTTTCTGCCCGTTAGCCAAAGTTAGGGTAGCTTGATTGTGGCCGGGAGCGATATCTATTGGCGATTTTGTTTTAGCAATTTGCTGGGTGGTTTGCCCTTTACGTAGCATTATCATGTAGCTTCCAATCACTAAAAAAAACAAAACGGAGGCTGCGGCGGCTATTTTAAACCATAGCCGCTTGGATTTGGTTAAAGTATTATCATTTATTTTAGTAACAATTGCAGTATATACACGTTGCTCAAATTGCTCTCTTGTTTCGTCGGTGGTAATTTCAATAACATTATTGTGCGAATTATACCACTCTTCAAACTCAATCTTTTCATCAGGAGTAATATTTCCTGTTTTCCATTTATTCGCTAGCAAAGCCATGCGCTCCGCTTGTTCTTGTTCTTGATTAATCATTAACTATGTTTTATAACATAGCCAAATCAAAAACCTGATACCCTACCTTTTTTTATAAGAAAAACAAGAAAATTGTTAGATAATGTTTAAATATGGTACGTAGTGTTTTTAAAGCATTAGTGATATGCTTTTCAACTGCCTTTTCTGAGATGTTTAGTTTTTGAGCGATTACTCTATTGGTGTATTCTTTGCGCCTACTCATGCGAAACACGAGTTGGCATTTTGGAGGTAGATGACTAATTGTGCTTTCCAATTGTCTTTGTAGTAATTCAAAATCAAAACGCACATCCTGCATTTCGGTTTTCTCAGTCAGACCCTGAGAAAATTGTTTATTTCTGTTATATTCTCGAGAACGTTTAGCTAATCTGTTAATAATTTCATATTTAACAGCCACTGCAAAGTAATTATCAAATCCGATATTTAAACTAAATTTTTCTCTTCGTTTCCATAAGTTTAGAAAAATATCTTGTACTACTTCTTCAGCTTCTTCCAAATCATGCAAACGCTTTCCTGCTACTACTAAAAGTTTATCCCAATATTTTTTATAAATGATTTCAAAAGCGTCGCCATCTCCTTCTTTTAATAAAGCAGCCAATTCTTGATCTGAAAGAAAATTAATATCTAACATTCTAAAATTTGTTCTCCTAATTTAGGAAAATTACCCATCGAATAAAAATATAATATCACAATTTATTGCTTTTTCAAAATAATATATTGTACATATTACACTATCCAAGTTTTCCTATACTTCTACCAACCTGTGTGTTGGCTTTGGATACCCTGGTTTAAATGATGCAAGTTTGTATGCTATAATTTTACAATTGGTTTCACTTTCTGTTTCGATAATTGCGGCATCTACTATACTTTTTAATGTTTCGGGAGTAGTTTGTATTCTCGCATTTATCAATATAACCATCCTATCCGTTTCGTCAAATACTGGTGGTTCAATCACTAAATTATTAACTGCTACTGAGGTAAAACTAACCTTATGTTGATTTACCCCATTATCCATCAAAAATTTTAAATGCCCTATCGGATAGTTTTGTGTTAATATTTTGTTGTACAATTTACGCATGAATAAATAACCAATAGCTACCGCATTGTTATCATTCGCAACAATACCAACCTCTTCATCCAACCAAGCCAATTCGGCTTCGCCTGCACCATAAATATCATAATCAATTTCTAATGTGGTACGCAAAGCAGCATTGCTAAACTGATTGGTAATTACATCCAACCAATTGGTAATGCTATCGGGCGATAATGAATTTTGATACAATATCGTTTTATTTCCAAATTCGGCATTGATAAGCTCTTTAGCAAGTTTTAATTGATGCTCGGTAAGCAAATCGATTTTATTTACTACAATAATATCGGCTTCTTCTAACTGCTTTTCGTAAATGTAATTCACATTATCATAAAAAAGAGATTTATTGCCTTGTAAAAATTGTACTAGCAGCCGAATATCAGCAAAAACTGATAATACGACATGGTATTGGTCGGGGTTGAATTTTAGTAATGGATTGATTACCGTGGCTGCCAAATCGGTACATGAACCTACCGACTCAGCAAAAATAGTATTTGGATGTTCGTTAAGTTGTAACGATTGTATTCTATCTTCCAAATCAGCGTAGTTACAACAAAAACAACCATCAGCCACTTCTTCAGATGCAATATCTTGGCTTTGAAAAAATTGCGTATCTACTTGCTGCGTTCCTTGGTCGTTGGTAATTACGCCTATCTTCTCGCCATTGGCCTGTATTATTTTTGCTGCCTGATATATAGCGGTAGTTTTCCCGCTTCCGAGAAAACCACCGACTAAAAATAAATTTAATTTACTCATCAACTTATTTACTAACTAATTTGCAATACAAGTGATTGATTTTCATTAATTACCTGCGGCTCGTTGATGGTAATTTCGCAACGTGTATCTGTTTGTGTAATGTTACAAGCAATTGTCTTTCCGTTCAAGGTAAGGGTTGCATTACCAGCTTTATGCCCTTGTTCTAAATCAACACTAACCTTTCTTACTTTTAATTTTCCGTGTGCAACTGCCAGCGAACCATTAAATGTAGTGCTTGTACGTTGTTGACTATAAGTTCCCCATCCTTCGGCGGCTGTAAATGGTGCTTTAAAATTATCAGGAGCGATTTTTGGCGAAAACCCGATATGACCTTTAGGCCCATGATAGGTAAAGCCACAAGCGGTAATAAATGTACCATAGCTTGCCATTGCACGTCCATAATGATCGCTACATTCAATCTCATTAAATGGATTACGCTTTGCAGCGTGGTAACGGTCGTGTATTGACCTAGTGAGTACTAAGGCCTCTTCAACCATACCTTCGGCCATCATGTGCGCTGCTACTTGATGTTCAAACCCACTCATACACTCGCTAAAATAGCCTACTTGCCATGCTTTAGCATTACCATAAGGATTTTCATCATTCCTAGGATTAGTGTTCATTACCATACCACCTTCGCCTGCTAAGGCATAAAAGCGTCCATCTTTATGCACTTTTATGTACGGCCCCACATCTGGCATATAGTTATATTTCCAAAGTGCACGTAAAGCACTCATGGTTTTTTCTTTACCAATTACCCTATCAAGCCCTACTTGCCATGCCCAGCTTTGACCATAAACCTGATCGATATGACAAGTATTAAATGAGCCTATTTCTTTTTTTTCCACATTTGGATCGGGACGATGTATAAAATACTCTCCATTGAAGAGGTATTGCTCCATGTTTTTCTTACCTAACTCCACATATTGTGCGCATTTTTTTGCAAAATCGGTATCATTCATTTCCTCAGCCATTGCTTGCCCTGCGCGCACGCCAGCAATACACAAACCTACAATCCAAGCTATTTCGCCACTCCATAAAGCATCCAATGTGTTTTCCATCGGAGTATCTTCCATCCCATCATTATTCTTATCTTGAGCCATCAAAAAGATAACAGCTTGTTTTATTTTCGACCAGTTCTTTTTCAAGAAACTATCATCCCCACTCATCTGATGCTCTCTGTAAATACGCAAAATTGTACCTGCGTGCCCATCAATAGAAGGTCCTGTTTGCTCGCCTCTAATTGCAATTGAACCAGTCTTGGGGTCGAAACTAATACCCAAATCTACTCTTTCGCGCATATCACGCTCTAACTCTGGAAACACACGCGACATTGCATGAGCATATTGATAAACGTGTGTACAAGTACCATGGCAACAACCTACGCCTTCCCAAGCATAAAACCTGCCTGATTGGAAACGATGTGAAGTAGTAGTAGCTAAGGTAGAAATATTTGAAAAAGTTCTTTCCAAAAACCAATGTGGCAATGTGCTAGCATACCATGTTTCTTGCCATAATACAGTTTGGTGTTTTAAAGTATCATATTTACCAGCAATATATTCGGCAACAGCTTGTGCGCTCGAAAAATGAGTGGAATAATACTGTGTTTCCGCCCCCTGAACGGTCATTCCTTGTGGATTACCTTTACTATAAAAAGAAAGGTTTGGCATATACCATGTTATAGCGAAATCAGCAGTAATCGTTTTATTCGGGCTCAGGTTATGGGTTGAATACACCCCTGCAATTGGAGAGCCATCAACGGGTTTAACCAATTTTTTAAATACCCCAGCCCATTTACCTTCAGCTTTTGATACATCAGCAACGCATTTTGCATTTTGGTTGATAGCAGCGAGGAACATATTTCCAGCATCGGCTTCTTTATCCAATGCCTTATTATCAGTCCTATATCCTAAGGTAACTCCCTTACACGATTTACTATTTAAAACTACATTTTCGCGTGTAAAATCCTTATGTGTTTTCTCGGCATAAAGCAGTGTTTTGTTTTCCATCCAGCCCACAACCTCAATTTTTATATTACTACTTGATGTATTTTTTATGCTGATGGATTGGATGGTAGCTGGTAAACCGCTATCCAAATCATTTCCGGGTATAAATGGAGAAAATGCCTTTAATGATATTTCTAATGGCAAGTTGTTATCCATATATTTTACAGTGGCAATGGGATAGGTGGCTTCAAAAAGCACTTCGTCCCAATCTTCTTGCTGCAAACGCTTAGTAACAGTTTTACCATTATGCGTAATAACTAATGCAAAACCTTGTTGAAAAGGTGATGCTTGTGTAAGTGGTTCGAGATATAATGTACCTTCGCTATTTTTTATCTCTTTCATTCCAAAGCTATCTAATTTAATAGGTAATATTTTGGTTACCACACCAAATTGATTTTGATTGAAAATATCCCACAACCATAACCTACCATCGCCACCCAAATAAACACATCCTGCGCATATACCACCCACTGGCATACCTATGTAGCGTAGTTCGTTTTTTGATTTTGAATACGTGGTTACTTCTCCGCGCTCGTATAAAGAATTGAGCCATGCAGCATCTAATTTTTTATCAGACGGAAAATATGAATTAAAAAAATCTTCTTTATTAAATGGCCCTGCTATTAAAGGGAACCTAGTTGAAAAAAAACCAGCGGCTGTAAGCAAACTGGTTGCTTTTAAGAATTTACGCCTTTCCATGTTATATAATATTAATTGGTTTGTTTAGTATATCATTTTGCTTTGTAAGCTATCTGGCAATAGTTTGCATTAAAACAAAATTGATATTACAAAGAAATAAGAATAGTTGTCTTTTATAATACAGTTATTGGCTATTTATTCAGCAAAAATAGCATCAGCCTAATAACTTATACATTATACACATTCAATATCAATGAATTAGGGTATAAAGCTTACTCAATACCCTAATTCATTTTAACTCACTTGCCAAACTCGGATAATTCTACTCCGAGTAATTGAACAGCAATAGCGTTCAGTTTTTTTTGGTCGCCACTAAAGTGGAAAATACGTTTTACGTGAGTTAGTGTTTGTTGCTTTTTTAAAGCAACGGCAGGTGACGATGTTTCCATTTCGTAAAATGGCCCTAGCTGTGTCCCGGTGTCATTAGGTCCGTCGTTGTACGCATTTAATACATCACCACTATATGGGTTAGGTTGTTGTTTCCAAACAGAATTTACATATTCTTTTTCACCATTATAATCAAACTGCATAATGGTCAATACATTTTTATCAGCATCATAACTACCTGCAATAGGTTTTAATGTAGCAGGTGGTATCCCTATTTTACTTCTATAATGTGCATCAGCTTTAAATATTAAATGGTCGTCTTTTTTTACCAATCGCTCGGCAGGTATATTACCAAAATAGGTATCATTTACTGATTTTGCACCACCTTTTTGATATGGTATAATAATAGCACTATGAGGGGCGGCCTTTAACATACTAAGCAACCAGATAGACAATACACCATTGGCTTTATCCCAATCTTTATCGCCTGTATTTTGGATAGTATTTTTGGCTTGATAACCCACCCATTTAATATCATCTAATTTAACCCCAAGGTATTGCTCAGCCTTTACTTTATCAAGTAATCCAATTTCTCTCTTCAAATTCACATTAAACTTTGTACCCGAATAGTTTTCAATCTCGAATGATTTAGAAAACAAAGCCGAATTTGCTGTCTTGTTAATCAAATCAAATGTAACGGTATCCATAATGGCAGGTGTTTGCCAATGCTTTATATCAAATGGGTCGCCTTTTTTGAAAAACAATGCAAACTGACCACCTTCTGGCCCCATCCACAAACGTTCTTCGCCACCATAAGCATTTATATGCTCTTGATATTTATTACTCTCGATAAGGTTGTAATTAATCCAACCAAAGCTAAATCCGGTATCGCCTTGGCAAGTACTAGTCATTACCCGGCCTTGGTATTTTGGCACAACTAGTAATTTGGCATCACCTTGAGATAATTCGATGGTTTTTACATGCTTTTCTAAAAACTGACGGTCGTCGCCATAATTTTTAGCTGCACTATCTACTTTACTTGCGGCAGTTTGCTTTGCCGCATTTTGATTACAGGATGCCAATGCTATTGCGCACAATCCTAAAAAGAGTGATGCTTTTGGGTTCATATACTTTTGGTTTGCTTATTATCTTCTTGTTTGTTATTTAATTTCTTTATCAAATACTTTTTTCATATCGCGCATTCTTAACTCTACTGGCGGTAATGCAGGCAGATTACTCTCTGGCTTATCTAAATAAAAATATGCCGTAGCCGACACATCATCATCTCCTCTATAAAAGTTCAAAACTGCATTACCTGATATTTGTTTGCTCGTTAAGTCAACAGGGGTAGTTTGGTCTAATAAACGTGTATGCGGATTTGGGTCAAGTTTTTTTACGTAAGGCAAACCTTCATCCTTGGTATCAATAATATCTAATGGCTTCATATTGATATGATGGTTTTGCATATCTAATATTCTAGCTACAGATGCGCTTCCCATTTGCTGGATAGTAACCTTGCAGTTTTTATAAAAATATACATGGTCAGATGTATGGTAACGATAAAAGGCATATATATCATTGGTTTTATCTGTTATTAATGCGCCATGATAAGGGCCATAATATATACCTTGCCCCCAGCCGCTTCCAATATAATCCTCAGTACCTGTGCCCACAAGGGTTGGTAGTTTTTTATCATCGTCCAAATACATTTTCACTTCGCCTTCCCCAAACCATGTTCCAATAAAAGCGGGATTGCCAATTATACCAATATTTGAGCCTAAATATCTACCTGTGCCGTTTACTTCGGGTAGTATTTGAAAATCATCTCCTAATGTAGTTTTAGGATTTCGACTCCAATAGGCATGAAAATACATCGCATTTTCATCAACCTTTTTTAGTTGTAAATAATCAACATCGTACCATATAAAAACATAAGTTGATGATTCGTTAGTAATTTCAATTTTGGCTGATTTCTTATAAGGCATAGGAATAGTACAATTATACGAGCGTGCCTCGGGCGATGCAAATAAAGCACTTTGGAATGGTGCTAATAGCCCTAATCCTACGCCAAAAAAATCGCCTAATGGAGCAGATACTGCTGGCTTTGATGCGCCATCCCAAAACATATCTAATCTTACTGCCCTACGTTGCTCGGCATTAATTGCTATTGTACCGCTCATCCATATTCTTTCAATAATACCTGCACCCTTTACATCAAACAAGGTTTTCTTCTCGCCAGGAGCTACAATAAAATAGGCATTACCTTTTGCGCCTTTATTTACTTTACCTCCACCACCTTTCTCTCCTGTGGGGTTTTCTGGACTAACCCAACGTGTTTGCGCGCCGTCGGGCTTGGTAAAAATTTCTTGCGCTTGTGCAGTGAATGATGCAGTAGTAAATAACACAATTGTTAATAGTGCCGATTTTATTTTATTCGTTTTAATCATTATAATTATTAATAAGAATTATATTCCGTCAATTAGTGTGCTTATGGTAAATATGGCTTATACACAGCATACTTCAATTTAATAAGCATTATTGTAAAGGAAGCATTCTTTTGTATTCAAAAACAATCTTTAATTAACAAAACATTAAGCAATATTGTTATTAGTCAATTTTAGGCTGCTACTTGCCTCAATGCTTTACGATACTCTAAAGGTGTTTTACCTGTAATGAGTTTAAAGTGTCGATTAAAATTAGACAGGTTGGTAAAACCCGATTCGTAACAAATAACTACTACGCTATAATCTTGCTCGCGCAATAACTTGCAAGCGTGACTTATACGTACTTCCATCAAAAATGTAAAATAGCTTTTATTGGTTCTTGATTTAAAATAATGACAGAAGGCATTGGGACACATATAAATAATGTCTGCCACTTCTTTTAATTTGATTACACGATGGAAATTATCGAGTGTGTAGATATATACTTTAGATAATCTATTTTCATCTGTACGGTGATATTCTTGCTTTCCTAAATCATTCGTAATAAATTTCTTTTCATCACTTATAGAGATATAAGTTAGCAATTGGATAAACAAAATAAGCCGTTCGTGTATAGGCGCATCTTGTATCTTTTGCATCATCTCAATAGCATTTTGCTTACACTCGCCAACAATTACGAATCCTTTTAAAGCATCAACAAAAAGATTAACAAGCATATTATTCTCGGGCAATAGTAAAAACTTATCACCCAAAACATTTGGGTCGAAATGTAGCGTGAGTAACTGCAAGGGGATGTCCTGCTTTCCTTGCCGTATGAGTGGATATACATAGCTGTGCTTATCAAACTTAAACATATGCGGCACATTGCTGCCTATCAAAAGCATATCGCCTGTGTTTACCTGTTCTACAACATCGCCTATCAAAAGCGTGCCTTGACCTTCCAAAACATAAGTTATTTCGAGCTCTTTATGATAATGCCAATCGTTAAGCGCATGATAATACGTATCCGTCTTTAATGAAAAGGAGTAATCATTATTTACTGATAGTTTATCTAATCTTGCCTTCATCTATATTATTATAACATCAAATTTACATTTTTTTATATAACTTATTAAAATAGTATCAGTTTTTATTAATATTTACAAATAACCGCCATGTTATCAGCAGTAATTTTGCTTTATAAAACATTAGCATATGAAAACGACAAAATACACACTTGGCTTAAACGAAGCATCAATCCTCGATATTGATAAGGTGGGTGGCAAAAACGCATCATTAGGCGAAATGATTCAAAACCTTACCAAACGAGGTATTAATATCCCTGGTGGTTTTATCATTACAGCAGGGGCTTATCACGAATTTATTGCGCACAACCAATTAGATATTGCGATAAGAAAGATTGTTGATGCTACTGATATTGACAATTTGAAACAACTTGGAGAATGCGGCACAGCTGTGCGTAATCTTATTCGCAATGGAAAATTTCCAGCTGATATGGAACAGCAAATACGTGATGGCTATGCTACACTTTGTGTAAAATATAAAGCCGAAGCGGTTGATGTGGCAGTACGCTCATCAGCAACTGCCGAGGACTTGCCCGATGCCTCATTTGCAGGACAACAGGATACTTACCTCAATATCAGCACCCCTGATAATTTGTTAGTTGCTGTTAGAGATTGCTTTGCATCACTATTTACCGATAGGGCAATTAGCTATCGTAAAGCATTTGGGTACGACCATTTCAGCATAGGCTTATCAGTATGCGTACAAAAAATGGTTCGGGCCGATAAAGGTGTTTCGGGTGTAGCGTTTTCATTAGATATGGAAAGCGGTTTTAAAGATGTAGTCGTAATTAACGCATCATTTGGCTTAGGCGAAATGGTAGTACAAGGTTCGGTAAATCCTGACGAGTACATAGTTTTTAAGCCTTTATTAGCAAATGGCTTCGCTCCTATTGTTGAGCAAAAATTGGGCAAAAAACAGCAAAAAATGATTTATGGAGATGGCGACAACGAAAGCGTGCGTATTATAGATACTCCTAAAGAAGATAGCGATCGTTTTTGTTTGACCGAACAACAAGTGCTGCAATTGAGCAAATGGGTAGTAATTATTGAAGAATATTACACCTCTATAAAAGGCAAATGGTGCCCAATGGATATTGAATGGGCTATTGATGGTATATCAGGCGAGTTATTTATTGTACAAGCACGGCCAGAAACTATCCATTCGAGAAAAGAAAAAGGTAGCATTACCGAGTTTAAGATATTAGACGAAAACAGACACAAAAAAGTATTATTAAAAGGCATAGCCGTAGGCGATAAAATAGCAACTGGCAAAGTACACCTACTTACTGGTATGGATAAGCATGGTATTCAGCATATCAATTTTAATGTGGGCGACATTATGGTTACAGATATGACCGACCCTGATTGGGAGCCCATTATGAAAAAAGCGGCAGCTATTATTACCAATAAAGGTGGTAGAACTTGCCACGCTGCAATTGTGGCTCGCGAACTAGGTGTACCTGCCATAGTAGGCTGCGAAAACGCAACCGAAATACTTAAAAGTGGCATGGCTATTACGGCTTCGTGTGCCGAAGGTGATACCGGCTTTATTTACGATGGTGCAATTGAATATCAAAAAACCACCCATCAGTTGGATATGCTTCCCGAAATTAAAACGCCGATAATGCTAAACGTTGCATCGCCAGATATGGCATTTAACTACGCGCATTATCCAGCGGCAGGCGTAGGCTTAGCAAGGGAGGAATTTATCATCAACAATTACATTAAGGTGCATCCATTGGCATTAATTAATCATGAGCAATTAAATGATACCGCTCTAACCGAAGAAATTTTAGAAATAACCAAAGGCTATGAAAGCGGCGAGGACTTTTTTGTAGAGAAATTAGCCTGCGGAATTGCCAAAATTGCATCAGCCTTTTATCCTAAAAAAGTAATTCTACGGTTCTCGGATTTCAAAACCAATGAGTATTTCAATATGCTTGGTGGTAAATACTACGAACCGACTGAAGAAAACCCGATGATTGGCTGGAGGGGTGCATCAAGATATTATTCAGCAAATTACAAAGCAGCATTCGGACTTGAGTGCAAAGCCATTAAAAAAGTAAGAGAGATAATGGGCTTAAACAATTTGGTGGTCATGATTCCGTTTTGCCGCACCGTAAATGAGTTACTACAAGTTTATGACACGATGAACGAATACGGATTGAAGCGAGGCGAAAATGGGTTGGAAGTGTACCTAATGGCAGAAGTGCCTTCAAATGTGATATTGGCACACCAATTTGCTAAACATATTGATGGATTTTCAATTGGCTCGAATGATTTAACCCAATTAGTGCTAGGTCTCGACCGCGACTCATCATTAGTAGCTGGGCTGTATGACGAGCGCAATGAAGCAGTTAAAATAATGATTTCGTCGCTCATACAAACCGCCAAAAAGATGAAGGTAAAGGTGGGAATATGCGGTCAAGGGCCGTCAGATTTTCCAGATTTTGCTCAATTCTTGGTTGAAGAAGGTATCGATACTATTTCGGTTACCCCTGATTCGTATATGAAAACGGTAAAAGCTATTAAAGAAATAGAAGACGAGCGAGCTATTGAAAACAATAAACTAGTAGCATAATATTCACACAAACCAATTATACCTATGGGCTTTACCTCAACAATAAAGAGGTAGAGCCTTTTTTTTATAAATAATATTTCAATAATATATTTCAATAAACATATCTTCAATAAACATAAGTATTAGACTATTACAAGCATTTGTGCCAAAATAATTGAATATCCTGCTTATAGAATGTAATACTTTGCCCAAAATTTTCAGTTTAATTGTAATATTGATTTAGGTTCTGAATAATTTAAACTAATTATTAAATTTGTTTTGAACCAACTAATATACAATAAGATGAAAGTTGGTTTGTTTGTACCCTGTTATGTTGATCAATTTTATCCCTCTGCGGCAATTGCTACGCTGCAGTTGTTAGAAAAATTGGGGGTAGATGTATATTATCCATCTCAACAAACTTGCTGCGGGCAACCAATGGCTAATTCGGGCTTCGAGCATCTTACCAAAGGCTGTAATAACTTATTTGTAGAAAACTTTTCGGGGTTTGATTATATCGTTTGCCCGTCGGGAAGCTGTACGTTGCACATCAAGCATCATTTATTTTCGGAAGAACAAGAAAAACAAGCTGCCGAAATCAGAAGCAAAACTTACGAATTAGTAGAGTTTTTAACTGATATTCTAAAAATTGAACATTTAGATGCTCGTTTTCCGCATAAGGTAGGCTTGCATCAAAGTTGCCATGGGCAACGTGGGCTTAATCTATCGCAAATGACTGAACTAGTAGCCTCTGATTTTTCAAAACCTCGTCAATTGCTCAACTTAGTTTCAGACTTAGAAATTATGCCGCTTGATAGAGCTGATGAATGCTGCGGTTTTGGTGGTACATTTTGTGTAAGCGAAGAAGCGGTATCTGTAAAAATGGGGAAAGATAGAGTAGCCGACCATATACGTAATGGGGTAGAATACATTACAGCGGCTGATTTATCGTGCTTAATGCATATGGAAGGTATTTTAAGACGACAAGGAAGCCCTGTGAGGGTAATACATATTGCCGAAATACTGAATGGGAAATAATCCATCGGTAAAACGACAACAAATAATGATGAATAAAATTAATACATCAAAAGCATGAAACAAGAACACCCAGCATTAGCTGACATTTTTAATAAAGATGAAGCAAGGGTTGACTGGCATGATAAAACTTTATGGTGGGTAAGGGCTAAAAGAGATATTGCTGTAAAGCAAATAGCCGAGTGGGAATTGTTGAGAGAAACGGCATCGCGCATAAAGGACAATGTATTATCTAATTTATCCAACTATTTACTTCAATTTGAAGCCAATGCCATAAAAAACGGCATACAGATACATTGGGCTGCTGATGCAACCGAGCATAATAAAATAGTACGAGAAATACTAAACAAACATGGCATTACACGGATGGTTAAAAGCAAATCAATGCTTACCGAAGAATGCCATCTGAACGAGTATTTGATGGAAAACGGCGTTGAGGTTATTGATTCGGATCTTGGCGAACGAATTGTTCAATTAGCAAACGAACCACCGAGCCACATTGTACTCCCATGTATTCATAAAAAGAAAGAAGAAATTGGGGAGCTTTTTCACGAGCATTTGAATACACCAAAAGGTAATGCCGACCCTCAATTTTTAACAGAAGCGGCGAGGCAGCATTTGAGAGAGGTGTTTTTAACCCGCAAAGCAGCATTAACAGGTGTAAACTTTGCCATAGCCGAAACAGGCGAATTTGTGGTTTGTACTAACGAAGGCAATGCGGATATGGGCGCGCATTTGGCCGATGTACATATTGCGAGTATGGGTTTCGAGAAAATAATCCCTCAACGAAAACATTTGGGTGTATTTTTAAGATTATTGGCACGTAGTGCTACTGGGCAACCTATTACCACCTATTCGAGCCATTTTAGCAAACCACGTAAAAATAGCGTAATGCACATTATTATAGTAGATAATGGGCGCAGCCAACAATTAGGTAAAGAGGCATTCCGCAACTCGTTGAAATGTATTCGCTGTGGTGCGTGCATGAACACTTGCCCAGTATATCGTCGTAGCGGCGGGCATAGCTACCACACAGCTATATCAGGACCTATTGGTTCAATACTAGCCCCTAACTTGGATATGGAAAAGTATGCTGATTTGCCTTTTGCATCTACCCTTTGTGGTTCGTGCAGTAATGTGTGCCCAGTGAAAATTGATATTCACGACCAGCTATATAAATGGCGACAAGTAATTGTAAAAAATGGGCATGCGCCTTGGCTTAAAAACGCAAGCATGAAGGTTATGGATATTACGCTATCATCGCCCACAAAATATAAACTTGCTGGCAAAATAGGTAAAGCAGTAATGAAATGGACTCCGTTTGTGGTTAATAATGGCATGAACCCCTGGTACAAACACCGAGAGATGCCTCAAGTACCTGCATACTCTTTTGGCGAATGGTATAAAAAGAACAGAGGGCAAAACGATGAGTAATAATAGTAGAAATATCATTTTGGATGCCATAAGCAAAAATCAGCCAACGTATGTTGATTTGCCTGCGCTTTCTTTTACTTCAACTGAAAATATCGACCTAAAGCAAGCCTTTGAAAACAAGCTAAACAGTATTGGTGGCAAGGTTATTAGTATTAATAGTTTAGCGGATGTACGCACCTATATTATCGAAAATTTAGATGCCAATAGCCGTATTATATCATCAATAGTCGAAATAGGAGATATTGCTGAGTTGATTACTCCCGAAACAAGATTACACTATCCACTCGAAAATATTGAACATGCCATAATTGAAGGACAAATAGGTGTGGCGGAAAATAGTGCAATATGGGTTACTGAGCGTTTAATAATAGACCGAGTATTACCATTTATATGCCAGCATTTATACATTGTACTAAAAGCGAATAGCATTGTAGAATTGATGCACGAGGCGTATGAGAAAATAGATAACGATAATTATGGTTTTGGGACATTTATTGCCGGACCATCAAAAACAGCAGATATTGAACAATCATTAGTAATAGGAGCGCACGGCGCAAGGAGCTTGATAGTTTTTTTATTGATTTAGTAAATATCCGTTTAAGCAAAAGTTTGCTTAAACACCCATCAAGTAGAATTAATCAGTATTGAATATAATGATTAGTTGATTTAGTTAGTTTAGTAAAAGGCACTCTAGGAGTGCCTTTTTTTTGTGAAAACAATATTCGTAAACACCTTCGATTAATTATGTATAATTAACAATTATTCCGCCACACGGGTTTACATATAGCCAATTATGATTAATAAAAGCATGATAAACCAAGCTCAAATTAACTTTAATTAGCCAATAAATAAGCAATATTAGCATTATATTTAAAATTTATCTTTAAAATTTGCAAATAGCGTTTATAAAAGTTAGATTAGGCTAACCAATTTATTCTGATGAAGCCGCAATTATTAAAAGTAACTAACAATGTCATCCAATCGTTCAGCGTAAGGCGCGATACTGTACCCTATATTAATAATCATTGGCATTATCATCCAGAGGTAGAATTGATTTATTTTAAAAAAGGAGCTGGCACACAATTTATTGGTGATAGTATCAAAAGGTTCCAATCAGGCGATATTGTATTAATAGGTTCGTATCTACCCCATTATTGGCGTTTTGATGATATATATTTCGACGAAAAAGTTAAAACAAGTGCTGATGTTAGAGTAATACATTTTAATGAAAATTTTTGGGGAGAGCATTTTTTGAATT
Source organism: uncultured Mucilaginibacter sp. (assembly GCA_963422535.1). Lineage (GTDB taxonomy): Bacteria > Bacteroidota > Bacteroidia > Sphingobacteriales > Sphingobacteriaceae > Mucilaginibacter. Next base: position 2,419,758 of record OY730227.1, on the reverse strand, counting down.
TACCTGAAAATAAAATCATTAAATCAACATTGGATAGCTCGAAAAGAGGCATTCAAATAAAGGGAAAAGCTAAGCAAAATATATGGGGACTTTTTGATTTGCTACTCGAAGCCGAAGGCCCCAAAAAAATTGTTTATTTAATTGAGGCTTTAACGGCAGTAGGGCAATGTAGGCACGATCAGTTATCCTCAATTGTGTTTCAGCACAATTTTGAAGACCAAGACAAAGACCGTATAAATGCTATTTACGAGTACTCTTTAAATCATTTTAAAGAAACCATCAAACTCGAAGACATATCAGAAATTGCGAATATCAGTCCTAATTCATTTTGTCGCTATTTCAAATCGAGAACACGCAAAACCTATACACAATTCATCAACGAAATAAGAGTGGGCAATGCTTGCAAATTATTAATTGAGGATAAAATAAATGTGAAACAAATTTGCTACGAAAGTGGCTTCAACAATTTCGCCAGCTTTCACAAATTTTTCAAAAAAATTACAGGAAAAAGCCCCTTAAAATATCAAAAAGAGTTTTTAACAGAAGTAAAACACTAACAAAACTACAACACTCTATTGCTGCCACGTGTTTTAACTTCTTTTGCATTAAGCAATTAACACATCTGTGTAATAAAGTAACCTTTGTTCAAAGGTTCTCGTATTAATTCATGTAATGTGACGTTAATCATGTTTATCGTTTACCTTTTCATTTAACTTTGATTCACATTACTCCCCTAATTGTTATTTGCAATAAATTAACATGAAAAATATTTTAGTATTTAATGATTTTTCTCCAGAAGCAGAACATGCTACTGAGATAGGGTTGCTTTTAGCGGGGCAAATGAAGGTCAATCTTTATGTGTGGAATGTGTTAGACAAGCACATAAATCCAGTTATTCACGAACTAATTACGGCAGATGGCTATCAAGAAAATATAGAGTCGAGCACATTTAACACAAATTGGATAGTAAAATTAGAATCAAATCTAAATCTAGAAAACAGCACTTTACCCCATGTACAATTTATAGAGGATGTTGATTATGCGTCTGAATTGGTACTATCAATCGTAAGAAAACATGACATAGGTTTATTAATTCGTGGTATTACTAGTAGCAATGAAAACTTGTTAGAAATAGAAACTGAAGTATTAAACTGTGCTACCAAATCGGGTTGTCCTGTACTATTTATCCCTGATACAACGCCACACAAATCATTTGAAAAAATAGCGTATGCTACTGATTTACGCTTTTGCAGGCGCGATATTGTTTCATTCCTATCTCAATTAGCACAACCTTTTAATGCCAGTATATTAATTGCCAATATATCAGCAAAGGGATTACCTTATATGGAGGATAATTATGCCAAAACTGTTTTTACTGATACCGTATTAACAAATAAAAACATGGAGCACATGTATTTTAGTAATATACGAGAGCGCGATATACCAAGAGCGTTGGATGTGCTAGTAAATGGTATGAATAATGATTTATTGGTATTGGTAAACAATAGATTTCATTTTAATGAAATGTTTGGACACCAGTCGCCTTACATCGTCCCCAATAATATCCATCATACACCAATACTGGTATTCCCATCATAGAATCACAGTAATTAAAAACCTGTTTACAGACTTACATTCATATATTTTCTTTATTTTGGAAACATGAATGAAAAAGTATCAAAAGCCTTTGGGGTATTATTTGTTAGAGTTTTATTAGGTATCATTTTTATAATGCAGGGTTATGGGAAAGTATTTACCTATACGCTACCAAAGGTTTATGACTTGTTTTTTAAAAGTTTTGAAAAAATGGGTTTACCCCAATGGCTACTTGTGAGCACATTGTATTATACTTCTTATGTCGAACTACTTTGTGGTTTTTTACTCATCATAGGTTTATGCAGGCGATATGCCATAGTTTTTCTTTGTATTGACTTACTTATAGTTTCTTTTGGCCATGGATTAGCAGAACCTATTTGGGATTTACAGCATGTAATTCCTCGTGCTGCCTTGCTTATTATCCTATTATTCATTCCTCAGCAATGGGATTTGTGGCATACAGATAAGATACTTCTGAAAAAAACGCCCTAATAATTACAAATTATCAATCATTTATTCATTTTATTAAACAAAACAAGCGTTTAATAAGTATTTTTTAAAAGTAACATATTAATTACAATAGTTATTTGAAAAATTTGAATTTTAAACTCAAATTTGCTTACTTGCAGCAATATGCCAAGTTTGGCAGCGTTTAATTTAAATAAATATTAAAAGATGAAGTTTTTCAAATCACATTTCGCAGCAATTTTAATTGTAGTTGCAGCTGTTTCGTTACAGGCTTGCAAAGCTAAAAAGAAAGTAGTTCAAGCACCACCACCGCCACCAGCAGAAGCTCCGGCTCCAGTAGCTCCGGCTCCATCACCAGCTCCTGTTGCACCGCCGCCACCACCAGCCCCTCCTGCTCCAGATTACAACTTTAGTAATATACAATTTGAGTTCGACTCGGGTGTGTTAAAAACAGATGCGTATGCTATTTTGGATAAAGCGGTTGCTGAAATGAAAAAAGATGCTACTGCTAAATTTGCATTAAATGGCTATGCTTCTGCTGAAGGAACTGATGCACATAATTTAAAATTATCTCAAGACAGAGCAAACTCTGTTAAGGCATACTTAGTAAATTCGGGCATTAGTGCTGAAAATTTAACTACTACAGGTTTTGGTGAAAAAAACCCTGTGGCTGATAATAAAACAGAGGCTGGAAGAGTGCTTAACCGTAGGGTAGAAATTAAAGTACAAAAATAATAGTACCGTTCTTTTACATCAAAAAGAACAAGTAATATAAAAAAGGTTCGGTGGATTTTCCATCGAACCTTTGATTTTTACAAGTACCGTATAGTTTGTATTTCTTATCACTCTAATAATTATTATAACTCAACTGACTTAAAGAGCAGCACACAACGCTATAATTTAACAAACTTAGCACTTCCTATAAGTGATCCATCTTTAGCATTATAGGCTTTAACCATATACGTGCCTGGCATGAGGTTGCTTACATCTGTTTGCCAAGTAAATTGATTTGTACTAATTTGCTTTAACACCAAACCTAAACTATTGGTAATTTGAATATTATATAAACTCCCATTTGTATTTACATCGATATTTAGTGATATATTAATAGTACTCTTAGCCGGATTTGGATAAACACCTATCTTACCATCTTCTAAAGTGCTGTTTAAGCCTGTATATTGTATGGGTACAATATTAGAATAAGTAATCATATTGTTTATATCCTCTTGTTTAAGTCGATATAAGTTTAATCCATCACTTGGGTTTTTATCCAACATATTATAATTACCCGCGGCTGCGCTCTCCATCCCACCAATTATCTGAAATGATTTTCCACTATCAGTACTACGCTCAACGGTAAAATTGGTATAGTTTTGCTCATTTTGCGTTATCCAGTTTAACTGTACTTGTTTAACGCTTGCAACTTTTGCGGCATTAAAGCTCAACAAATGATAGTTATAGGCAATATTTTGACGAATAACCAATCTAAACCGTTTACTGCCATAGGTATTGGTATCAGTATGAATAATATCAAATGAATAGGATGTATCCGCTCTCATATTAACCGAATCTTTTTTATACGCATCTATTAACCATATATCGTATAGTTGCGGTATCGCTTCCAATTCGGTACGATTTAGCTTATATACACCATCATTGGCTGCTCTTACATATAGCGGAATAATAGTAGTTTGCTTAGTCAACGGCGGCATTTTATCAATCGCCAATGGCACGTTATCACTTGATATACTTGCTAAATTTATCCTTCCATTGCCCTGCCTATACTCTGCATCTTCATTAAAAACATATTTTGAGCTTGCATTTGAAAAAAAACCGATATAGGTATCATCTTTATTGATACTATCCATAGCCAGTTGCATACGGATATGCGGGCGAATATTTCCTACATTTGAGCCTGCAATTTCGGGTTGAGTACTCATAAATAGTGTTGCCCCTGTATTTTGCGTAACAGTTTTAGCACTCTCATTAAAAATCAATTGTGGATTTGAAGCACTTGAAGTTAGTACAAAAAAACCTTGCCCACTTGCTATGGTTCGTGTACCATTATTAGTGTTTATACCTCCCTGTTGATATGTATCATAATTATTGGTAGCATCATTCCATTCATATATCGTATTCCCTACATTATTACCATAGATACCTGTAGTTGTACTTGATGTATTAAATTGTTCCCAATCAATTGAACTTGCATACGGGTTTCCCACCAAGTTAAACCCACGAACAGCATAGTTGGTGGTATTAGCTGTACCACTACCTGTATAACCCAAATAGGCTGATGCAGGTGTGTACCAATTATGCACTACTATTTGCCCTTGGTTTAGTGTGCCTGATGCTGTTAATGTAACCGTAGTTGGAACATAAGAAGTAACCGTTTCGGCAGCTACCGTTGTTGCACTCCTATTACCTCTAAAAAACATCAAGTATCCATTACCTACTGGTATGTTATATGTAGTCGAACCACCGTTCATATAATAATTATATGTTGGCGAGTTATTCATTGCGCTGATGCCCCAAAAATTACCACTAATAAAGGTTGTATTAGATGGCACTAAATCTTCTCTAAATAAATAAAGCGTAGGGTTGCCTGTTTTATCAAAGCCCCCTCCTGCATTACCTGTGAGATATATACTATTCTGTAAATAATTTATACTAAATACATTATTAGAACTTACTGTTGCCGAATATACAGGAGAAGATAGCAACCTATATCCGCGATATTTTATAGCTCCTCCTGTAATATACCGTTCTACATTCACCGTACCTGTAATACTACTACCACTTGGTATAGCAGCTACACTAGCCGATTGCGTTGCGGTTGATTTTAAAGTCAACCCTGCTGGCGATGAGCCAATTGATAAATTGCCTTTGGTAATAGTAAGTGTTTTATAAATATCTACTGGCCCACCCGAAATGATAACTGTGCCTCCAGCCGAATTATTAACTGTCATACTACCCAATGAGGCAGTATTACTTGTAGATGATCCTGCATAAGTTTGCGTTGCCAATGAACCATTCCAAATTAACCCTGACGAGTGATTACTACCATAAAGTAATTGCCCACCCGAACTGTTATAAACATTACAGCCCACGCTAAGTGTATAACCATTTAAATTTAAAGTTGCTCCATTTGCAATAGTCAATCCATATATGCTTGAGTTTCCAGTAAGTGTAGGGTAATTCGTTAATCCTGTTGGTATCACCAATGTTGCTGTACCTAATGCAAGTGATGGTGCTTGATTGCTTATACTTGCGGTTGTGTTATTCCAGTTGGTTGCTACCGAAGGGTCTGTGCTTGTTGCACCAGTCCATGTATAAGTAAGTGCGCCCGACAAAGCCGATGCATTGGAAACATTTGTAGTAGTAGCCCCTACCGATGTAAATGAAGTAGGATTGCTTTGGTTAGTATATTCGGCTTTTATCCAATCTGATGTTTTAACCACATTAGATACCCGCACCTCATCAATTAACCCTTTAAAATAGAGTGTATTTCCTCCCTCGCCTACTCCAACATAAAACGGTGTACCTGCAACTGAGTTAGAAGATGTGGATAGTGTTTGATAAGGTCCTGCCCCATCAACATAAACACTTAATGACGACCCCGTATATACACCTTGCACATAGTGCCATGCCCCTATTGAAAAGGAAGAAGGTGCTGGTGTGCTTCCTCTATCTAACGCATGATTGGTTTCTGCTTCAAGTAAATTGTTGGAATATACTCCCAATTTATATCCCGATTTGGCAGCCGTTTGGTTAGTCATTATTTTTTGATCAACGCCAGTTTGAGATAAATTTACCCATGCCGATAAAGTAAACGACGATGTTGCATTTACATTACCTGCACTAATACTGGTATTTGTACCATTAAAAGAATAAGCATTCCCCACTTTACCCGTTACAAAATTAGCCGAGGTCATATTATTACAAGTACCTGTAAAGCTATTGGCTGTTGCATCAGTTACCGAGCCAGTATAAGAAGCTTCGTTAAAATGATACACTACTTGATAATCACTCGCCCATGTATTTTGGAAAAATGTAGTATTATGGGTAGTAGGTGGCGAATTAGAACCGTACCAAAATGTAATAGTTTTATTTGATGCATAAGTCAAGGTAGGTATCTGAACCCAAACCAATAGTGTACCAGTAGTTTGGTTATAACTTTCTATTTGATAATATAATTCTGATGATGTAGCCGGGTCGTAAAAAGCAAAATCGTAATTAGGCCCGTTGGGGTTTTGTACCTTATTGTTACAAGTTGTAGATATAATGAGATTATTATCCTGAATACTCAATAATGCTGGGAAATTTGTAAGATTTGATGTTATACCTAGTGAGGTAGTATTCAGGGTTATAATATCATTGAAGGCATAATTACCATAAGGCCCTACTAAAACATTTTGTGTAGAGGTGGTTTGACAACCATTGGCGTTAGTTACAGTTAATGTAATGGTTTTAGTTCCTGTTGATGACCAACTTACTGTAAATGGCCCTTGCCCTGTTCCTGTCGAAGGTGTTCCACCATTAAAATTCCAAGCATAGGTTGATGTTACAGGGTCAGTTCCCGTATAGGTAATAGTTGCGTTACCATTTACCACTACCGAACTAGTAGCTGTAAACGCAGCCGAAGGAGCGGCATTTACTGTTGCCAGATAAGTTATAGTTGAGGTACACCCACTCGCACTTGTTACGGTACAGGTATATGCGCCAGCCATAGCAGTTGTTGCAGTATTCGAAACAGTAGGATTCTGTGATGTTGAAGTGTAGCTATTAGGCCCTGTCCACGAATAGGTTGCTCCAGCCACCGTATTCACTTGTAAAGTTAGCGGAGAGCCTGCGCAAACAGTTGGAATACCCGCCCCATAAGCCGAATACACTTGCGATTGTGTTAAAGCACTCGTATAAATGGCTATATCATCTAATGATCCTGCAAAATAATTACTTGTAGGTGCACTTAGCCATGTATCTAATCGTCCAGCAGCAATTCTCCAATAGCCATTAACACCTAGAAAATTCTCACTAGTTGTCATACCTGTATTAGATGCTTGAAGCACGCCATCAACATATAAAAACGAGCCTCCTGTGGTAGATGTAGTTGCTACTACATGATGCCAATTACCATCATTATAAGTAGAGGTGGTATTAATTGTCCATCTTGATGCGGTAGTAACAACATAAGCGCCATAATAAAGTTGCCCCGAGTTGGTCATATAAATATGTCTATCCCACTTTGTCTCTGTACCTACTCCTGTTTGTGGTGCTCTAAATCCAACTAATAAACCGCCCGATGTGGTAGTTGTTTTAAACCAAACACTAATGCTAAAATTTTGAGGCCCCCAAGTGTTAGTTGATGAATTTGATATGGCCGTTGTTGTGGCAATATACTGTGTAGAACCATTAAAGCTATAAGCACTATTTGCTGCTCCATAACGGTCAGTAGTAGGTGTAGGAGAATTTTGTGGAATACCATTATTCCCATTGCCTGATACATCATTTGCATTACCTGAAAAAGGATAAGCCAAATTTAATCCAGCTGCTGCGGTACCAGAAATGGGAGCAGTTGATATAATGGGATTGGGATTTACTGTTACCGTTGCTGAGGTATAGGGCGTAGCAGAGGTTGCACCGCTAACAGTATAGCTGGCATAATAAGTTGTAGTTGAATTAACAGTAGGCGAATACGTATTACCTGTACCCAAAAGCGTTCCACCTGTTGATGTAGTCCACCACGAGTATGTACCACCTGATGGTGAGCCTCCTGATGCGGTAAGTGTTACGGTGCTACCTGCACAAACTGTTCCGCCACCTGTAATTGAGCTGGGATTTGTGGGTCCTACTGTTATACTACAAGTAGCACTTGCACTACCACTAGCGTTCCAACAAGTTATAGTATAAGTGGTAGTAGGAGTAACAACAGTGGGTGTACCAGTAATAGCACCAGTGGTACAATCAAATACCAAACCAGCTGGCAATGGTTTATCAATAAAATATCCCCCCGTTGGTGTGTATTTATATACTGCATTTGCACTGGCACTTGCAGAAAACAATACCCCACTGGTTCCGCAAACCATGCCGTATGCCCCAGTTGCAGTAGAAAACGAGGCTATCTGTGAAAGGTTATAGTTATAGATAAACATTTTATTAACACTACCCACATCTCCTGCAAAAATAGTTCCCCCGCTATTAATAGATAAACCAAAAGGGCTATTATATGTAACAAAATTACCTATATAAGTACCGCTTGAATTGTATTCAAGTAATTGCCCAGATCCATTAATTACATAAATATTCCCTTGAGGATCTACCGCCACATTTTGAGGATGGAATATATAAGTTGTTGACAAAGTTAAAAGCACAGTTCCTGTTGAACTATACTTTATGACTGAGCCAGTAGAGGCTCCAGAAGCACGATCGGCAACATATAAATTTCCTGATGCATCTATAGCAAGTCCATAAGCATTTGCTATACCTGTTACAATTGTACTTTGATAAGTACCGCTAGAGTTATATTTTACAACCGTTCCATTGCTTTGACTAGTGATATAAGCATTGCCCGATGCATCAAATACGATGCGGGTTGGATGTAATATGGTATTACTAGTTATAAACACCCCCAAATATGTTCCTGCCGAGCTATATTGAAGTATAGTATTAGATGTGGTATTAGGTACATAAATATTTCCAGACGCATCAACACCAATGCCATAAGGTCCGCTAAGCGTTCCTCCACTAAGTGTGGTGGCTGAACCATAACCAAACGTACCCACACCACTACTAACAGGAGTTAAAGGAAAAATTGCGGTATTAATAGTATATACATTAGGTGTCGAATATGAGATAGTGGGGACGGCAGCACGTACACTTAGCGTACCAAGTGCAAGTATAAAAAGAAATATATTTAATACTTTTGGGGGTACAGAAAATAACTTCCTCATAGTTTCAGTTAGTAGTTTAGTAGTAATTTTTCAATATTCGAAAAAAAATCATGCTATATTATTTGACATCTACTCAATGACAATTTCAATATTACTAAGTACGATTAGCTATATATTAATCAATATATACGTAAAGGACACTATCAAAGTTTTGATAATTACAAAAAAGCATTAATATTATTAAATATTAATAATATGTATATATAATTATTGCATTTTATACTATTAACTAAAAAAATATGACAAAAAAATACCCAGCAAGTTTTCTTGCTGGGTATAGTGATAGTAAAAGTTGTGTACTTAATTTTATAAAACTAGGCGGTTACCGTCAAAGCACTCCCATTAATTGCGAGGGTATATTTTTTCAATGCGGTTGTAGCTGGCCCTAATAATACTGCTCCCGTTTTACTAAACTCACTACCATGATTAGGGCAAACAAATTTACCTTGATCATTATGATAATTAATAAAAGTTCCTTGGTGTGTACAAGCAACCTGCACCGCTGTAAAAGCATCAACAGTATTACCCGCAGCAATTCGCACTAAAATAACTCCATTTGAGACAAGGGAGTCGCCAACATTGGTTAATTGACTACTTAAATTGGCTGTAACTAATGGCCCGCCATTGTTGTTATTATTGTTAGTATTATTAGGGGCTGGGTTATCTCCTTTTGAGCCACAAGCCACTAGACTACAGCCTGTGCATGCCACAAGCAAACCAAGTCCGAGTTTCGATATAAATTCTTGCCTTTCCATATTATTTATAATTGTTTTGATGTTTGTTAAAATCAAATATTCTAGAGATTGTAAATCCTATACGATATTCGCCTCGCCCATAGCTCGAATTTGAAAGGTTTAGGCTATTGATTTCAGATATTGATTTTGCATTCGTAATATTTAACGTAAATACGTGTCCCCCTGTTTCTACCTCTATTCCAAAACCAAGTGGATTTACAAATCCATTAGCTTTGTTTGTATTATAAGCCGATAAAGGATGTTCATAATCTACTACAATACTCATTCGTTTGGTTATTTTCAAACGTGCTGCTCCTGATAAAGCAAATATTTGATGATCTTGTGATAAGTAATTAGGTAATGCAGTATTGGTACTTAAAAATATTGGCGATACCTGTAATGAAAAATTAGAAGAAAACTTACGAGATATAATAGCCTGCCCTAAATAAGAACTACGATTTTTTACAGGGTTGCCATAATAATTAAATACATTAACCCCATAATCTCCTAATAAAGTAATTGCAACAGGGCTTGTATTATCAGTACTTTGATGCACAACGGCATACTTCAATCCTACTTCAAGCAATTCTCCTATCGTGCTTCTACCAAAATTAACATTCAAATTATTTGATAAACCATACTCTAATCCGATATATACATCTTGAACTCTATCTAAGCCATATAAAGTTTGTGCACCAGTATTAGGCGATGCGATATCGCCAAATCGGTGCACGATTAAGACATTCAAATTATTCTTTTGTATTGTTGCTGTTGTAGGCGATAGAATTAAACGAGTGGCTTTAAATGCACCCAAAACATCTTGATGCTTATTATCCGTTGATATTGCATTCAACAATGAGTCTGTTTGTTGCGCTTTTGCAAACTGAATAGTTGCAATGAATATTAATGTTACAGTTATTATTCTTTTCATAGCTTGTCTTATAGTTAACGTTTTTAAATTACGAAATATTATTTATTTAGTGTAGAAAACTTCTTCTCTATTTTTTATAAACCATATAGGTTGCTGACACTCTTACTCTTATACTCTCGGCTATATGATGAAATACAATTTGTGGTATTTCGATATGATGATCCACACACTTTACCATAAACTCTGATGACATAGTAACTACGCCGTTAACTACTTTAAGGTTGCCTTTAATGGTTCGATTTTGTTTAACCCCATGCACTTCGAAATCGCCCACAACGGTTACTGGATATGTTCCATCTTTTGAAACATCAATATGTTCTTGAATTTTACCTTTAAACGATGCCTTGGGATACTTTTCGCTCTCCATATAATTCTCATTAAAATGCTCTTCCATTAGTGATTTAGGGAAATGAAAAGCACGGATAGGCACGCTAAAAGCTAGCTCGCCTGTAGCCGAGTTATAGACCGATACTCCTGTATTGGCAGTAGCCTCGATATCCTCAATTGGGGCACTTGAGTAGATATTAACTTTGGCATTTTTACAAACGTAGGTTTCCTGTCCCACTTGGCTGATTGACATCCAAGCAAGTAAAATAATAGTAATAATTTTCATTTTATTTTGGTTTTATTGCTGAGTTTATATTCCAATTAAGCCCAACTGCTACTCCTGTAGTTTGCAATCTTACTTGGCTTTCGCAAACATTTACTAAGGGCTTTTTTAAATATGGCTGAACGGTTAGCCCTATTTTTGAATTGAGTTGATGTGTATATGTAATATCGATATTTAATATGCTTAATATATTCTTATTTTTATTTACAACTCGAAATGTATTTGGCCCTTTACCTGCATAACCATTATCATAGTTAAATTTATAATCCTCACATAATATGAAATAGGATGACAAACCCGTACCCAATGTTATTCTATTACCCTTATTTGCATATATCTGATAATTTACATTAAGCGGCACATCTAATATTCGGCAATTGGCATATACACTTGATGGTGAAGTAGCAAAATGGTAATTGGTATGGTAATCACTAAAACTACTTAAATATGGTGTAATGCTATACCCTATGCCTGTACTTATAGTCCATTTTTGAGCAAAAGTAGCTGAGAATGTCCCAACAATACTTCCCCCTATTTTTCCCCGCTGAAAAGCTGAATTTACTCCATTTACATTAGGAGAAGCTAATACGCTTATTGCATATTGCGGGCGGTTGGGTGATGTTGCCTTATTCCCTTTATTTCCTAAGCTTTTTCTCACATTTGCTATACCTTCCGATAGTTCGGCATTGAAAATAGGCGTTGTTGGTAATAAGCTATGTGTTGTAATTGCAGAAGTGCTGATAGCCGCATCATTTGCATCAATATTTAGAACATTAGCACTTACTAATAAATCGCCATCCCTTTCTTCTGTTTTATTTAACTCTATTCCAGTATTATCGCGACGAAGCTCCTCGGAAGATAAGGTAAAGAACGATTTGCTGTTTTTGACATGCCCATTTCGAGCTAATGTACCAGCACTTTTGGCCGAAATTAACACTTCTTGTTTTACTCCATTGGCCTCTTGCCGAGCAGATTCGTCGCTTTTACTGGTATGCTCTTTTATTTTATTATCAGTATTTGCGCTATCTGTATAATGTATTTTGCCTGAAGATGCTCTTTTAGACTCTATAACTGCAGCAACTTGCTCTTGTTTAGTAGGTTTAATTATCTCGGGCTTATAAAATAGCCACCCAAAAAAAACAAGTATTAATGCAGCTGCGCTACCAATTGCCGACAACCAATAGATGATAACTGGACGCTTTTTACGTTCGCCGAGCATTTGCTCCATTGCTTCCCAGTCAGCTTCTCTAAAAGCTGGCATATTAACTGGGTCATCAAACTCCTTTCTAAATAGCTTATCTATTTCTTCGCCCTTCTCCATTTTTATCTCCAAATATTTTTGTTAAATTCACCACTATATATATCTACCCTACTGATAGCTACAAATGATGAAAAATCCATTCCTTTATTATAATGAGCCGAACCCGTAGGCATATCTGCTTCCAAAACCATCTGTTTTAGTTTTTGTCGTGCTTTGTGCAAATTTGATTTTGATGTACCTGATGATATGTCCAACATTTCGCCTATTTCTTCGTGCGAATAGCCTTCTATCGCAAACAAATTAAACACCGTACGATAAGCGTTAGGGAGCTTTTGCACCATAGCCAAAAGGTCTTCGTAGTTGAGTTTTCTATCGGGCAATTCGCCATCGGTCAAATATTCAGCCTTATCCAAGTCCTCGTTATAAGCTGTTTTAAGATTAGCCCGATAATAATCAATAGATACATTCATCATTATCCTTCCCAACCAAGCCTTAAATGGCCGAGCAGCATCATAAGTTTTAATTTTTGTAAAAACCTTATAAAACCCTTGGTTCATTACCTCAGCAGCTTCTTCCCTATTATTTGCATAGCGCAAACATATACCCATTGAGAAGCCATAAAATGCCTTATACAGCATTTTTTGACTAACCCTATCTTGGTTAATACAGCCGTTGATTAGTTGATGTAACTCTTCTTCTAACATGCAGTAGAGATTAACTCCCTAATAAATACAACCTTATCTTAACTACATCACGTTCGTTATTGAAAAAAGGTTGCCTTTATTTATAGTAATATTAATAAAAAATATAAAATTGATTGAATAACAATTAGTTAATAATAACACATCCATTCTATTTTATGATACAATTAACTCAAATTCGCACACAATTTGTAAAATAATACGCATATAACAATCAATATTCATAAAATTTATTTCACCCGCAAAGGCAACCTTTATCACTTTGGTATCGTGATACAATAAATAAAAAGCTGAATGATTCCTGTTTCTGTTGTTATTATTACCAATAATGAAGCCGATATACTAGCCTCTTGCTTGAATGCTGCTATATTGATTAGTGATGATATCATTATTATTGATAATAATAGTACCGACAAAACGCTTTTAATAGCGAGAATTTATGGGTGCAGGATATATAATGAAACATGGGATGGGTATGGTGCTAACAAAAACAAAGGGATTGCTTATGCTAAATACGACTGGATATTGAGTATTGATGCCGATGAAGTAGTAGATATGTCTCTTATTGGCGCATTACATGGATTGGTTTTAAACAATCCCGATATAGTGTATGACATTCCGTTTAAAACGTATTTTGAAAAAAAATTAATTCGATACGGAACTTGGGGCAGAGACCACCACATTCGCTTATTTAATCGAAAGACAGTAAAATGGACTGAAACACCAGTTCACGAATGTTTAATACTTCCTAAAAATGTGAGCGTAAAAAAACTTGTTGGTCATATTCATCACTACTCGGTAAAAGATGAGGAGGAGTTTTCAAACAAAGCCCTGCACTATGCCGTGCTTAGTGCCCGAAAATATGCTGCCAACAACAAAAAACCCACCCTATTAAAGCTTTATATTGCACCTATATTTCATTTCATTAAAAACTATATTGTACTTTTAGGATTTATGGATGGGCGTGAAGGTTTTACTATTGCAAAAATGATAGCCAAGCAAACAAAGTTGAAATATCATTTACTAAAACATCAGCCTAAACACCACCATGAAAAAACCGCTAAAGAAGAAGAAAATTTAATGATGGTAGAATATTAAAACCACTGGGTTGATAGCGCTATAAATGAAAAGAAAGTTTGCATCTAACCTCTCGGCTAATACATTGCAGCTTATTGGCAATCAACTTTTAGGGCTCATTATATTTTATATACTTTCCATTAACCTTGATAAAAATAGTTTTGGGCAGCTCAATTTAGCATTAGCCCTCATGTTGGCTATATTCAATATTCTTTCATTTGGGATTGATCAAATTGCTGTACGAAAGCTTGCAGCTGGCGAAAATCCGCAAACGCTCTTATCGCTTTATATTAGTCATGTATTAATTACTGGAGTAATATTTTATCTACTTTTATTTATTAGCGGCTTGTTATTCCCGCACACCAGTTCATATCCTATTATTTTATTGATAGGAGCAGGAAAATTAATGATATACTTTTCGACCCCATTAAAACAAACTGCAATCGGGTTAGAGCGATTTAAACTATTAGCCTATCTTTCCATTATATCAAATACTATACGAGCGAGCTGTCTTATTGTATTGGCATTCTTGCACCAAATTAACCTACAAATTGTAGTGATTATATTTATTACAGGCGATGTATTAGAACTGCTTATAGGGGCAATATTATTTAAATATTATACCTCTATCTCGTTAAATATTAAATGGGACAAAATTGGCTATAAGCATCTGATAAAAGAAGCACTACCGCAATTGGGAGTTGTATTAATTACTTCAACATTAGCCCGATTTGATTGGATATTTATAGGCATTGTATTATCAGCCGTTAAACTTGCTGAATATAGTTTTGCATACAAGGTTTTTGAATTATCAACCCTACCACTTTTGGCAATAGCACCGCTTCTAATACCATGGTTTACCCGATTGTTTAAAAATGATGATACAAGCATTGATACATCGAAATTAAAACTCTTACTACGAATTGAGATGATAATAGCAGGGCTTACCATTGTCGTCATTAACAGTTGCTGGTCGCCGATTATAGATAAGCTAACCATGGGCAAATATGGACAAGCAAATGAGCTTGTTATATTTATCCTATCGCTTTGTATTCCGTTACTATACCTCACCAATTTTTTGTGGACAATTAATTTTGCCAAAGGGAAGTTGAAAATGATACTTATCGGCTTTCTTATTACCCTTGTTATCAATATAATTGTTGATACAATTTTGATACCTCTTTATAAAAACGAAGGAGCTGCCTTAGGCTATTTATTGGGATATATAGCTCAAACACTATACTTTATGGTAAAAACAGACACGAAGGGATTAAATAAAGCATGGTATGTGTTGCCGATATGTATCATCATAGCTTGTATTGCTATTTATAGCGCAAAAGTATTACCATTAAACTTGTGGGCAAAACTAAGCTGTGCAATAGTGTGCTATATTATAGGGTTAATCATCTCTCTTCAAATACGGTGGCGCGATGTAAAATATCTTACAGCCATGATTTTTAAATAAAATCACCTACCAGTAGGCAACCAATTCAAATTTCGGGGCGTAGTCTCTTTGAACAAGTCAAAGAACTATTGGATGGTGGTCAACAATATATTAACTATTAAAAAACTAAAAAACCTAGTGGATTGGAAACTCCTCTGCTTTTTAGTTTTTTTTCTTAATGTAAAACTGGCAATAAAAATTCCTACAATAGCTATTATATACCTTTTACAATTTGATTTCAAGTTTGGGTTTACTTTTAAAAACCCAAGGCTATCGCTATTTTATCCTTTCATAATACTGATAGCTATATTCAACTGGCTAATTGGTGGATATTACTCGAACCTTAATTACAACCTAGTTTTTATTAATGGCATATTTTTTTGGATTTTATGCTTATTGGCAATGCAGCAAGTAAAGCTTTTTATCGAAAAAAATGATGTAGAAATTATCCATCAAACTATCATTGCTTTTTTTATACTAAATGCCATTTTATCATTTTTCAACTTGGCTAGTATTGTTATCGAAACAGGCACAATCAACCCATATACTTATCAAGGCCAGTATCAAAAATATTTTATTAATACTGGCGACTATATTAAAGGTTTAACTTTTGATACATCCTCTACCAATGCCATACTCAATGCTTTTGGCGTAGTTTATTTTCTAACCAAAAAAAACACTATAATGCTATTGCTTTGCATGATAACGATGCTGGCTACAGGGAGTAATTGCGTCAATATTATTTTGCTCTTTTTGCTTTTGATTCTATTTATATTCAAGAGTAATCGCAACCAAAAAAGCCTGATTTTAATCTGCCTGATGTTTGTGTTGCTGTTTATGACAAAAATATCGCCGCAAAATTATGAATACATATATGAGACTATTAAAAACACCCTACACATAAAACCAGAGATAAATAAACAAAACAAAGAACGGTTGTATAAGCCTATTACTTTGATGCCTGATAGCTTATTAACTACTGAAGAAATAAAATTAAAAATAGCGTATAAATATATTGATAGCATTTATTATCTAAAACACAAAGCAAACAAATCTCTTTCAGACGAGATTGCTTATAAAGGTAGAATAGTTATACCCGAGCCCGATATTAATACTCAACCCTATCAGCATATTATTGATACAAATAATTATCAAAAACACTTATTAGCTTTTATTAGTACGCACAAAAACAATTTGCCATTATCGTCAAAAAGCGATGCCCCTCAGCTTCTTGGGAAAATCACGAGTTGGTTGCAAACTTTACATTTTTTAGCACAGCATCCTCTTAAAGCAATCACAGGAAACGGCATAGGTAATTTCTCATCCAAACTAGCATTCAGGGCAAGTGGATTAGGTTTTGCTGGTGGATACCCCGAAAAATACACTTATATCAATCCTGATTTTTTATCAAATCACTTAGATGTATATCTAAATTATTTTAGTAAAAAAACCGATTTACATTCGCTAACTAATAGCCCTAATTCTGTTTACGACCAATTGATTTCGGAATATGGCATATTGGGGTTAATTATATTCGTGATATGGTATGTTGGATATTTTTTGAAACATTATAAAATACTAACATACGGGTTGCCTATTCTTTTTATGACCATGGCTTTTTTACTTATGGAGTATTGGTTTGAACAATTGTCTATACTCCTATTTTTTGAGCTGTTATTACTACTTGATATTAAAGAAAACTCATCCAAAATTGTATTAGGATATGCCCATTAATAAAAGTAAAATAACAGTATTGATGCCTGCTTATAATGCAGGTAAGTACATTTGCGAAGCCATACAATCGGTATTAGCGCAAACTTATACTGATTTTGAATTACTCATCATAAATGATGGCTCAACAGATGATACCCTTAGCAAAATATTATCTATTAAAGACCCTCGAATTGTATTAGTAAATAAAGAGCACGAAGGTGTAGCTGCTGCGTTAAATACTGGATTAAACCTTGCCAGCACCTACTACATTGCTCGGTTTGATGCGGATGATATCTGTATGCCCAATCGGCTTGAAAAGCAATTTACTTTTTTAGAAACTCATCCCGATTATGTAATGGTAGGAAGTGATGCCGAATATTTATTAGAAAATGGCGAATTCTTATTTAAATTTACTTGCATAGCACATACTAACGAAGAAATACAACAACAAATGTATTTCTACTGCCCATTTATTCATTCATCGGTAATGTATAAGCGTGATTTGGTAATACAAAGTGGCGGATATAATATTCATGCTCATCATTTTGAAGACTATTTATTATGGACAAGTCTTGCTAGAACAGGCAAATTACATAACCTATCAGAACCATTATTAAAAGTGCGGTTCAATCCATCATCTGTAACTATTGATGAGAAATGGCGAGGGGAGCGTTTTCGTGAAATAAAAAGAGTGGCCACCTTTCGTGGTAATATTACTCCGCAAGAAGGCGACGAGTTATTAGCTATCATAAAAAGTCAGGATGATAGCAAAATAAAAGAAGGCGCATACCATGCCTTATGCGGAAAAAAATTTTTAGCCGATAACTATCAACCTAAAAAAGCACGCGCACATATTAGGAATGCGATAAGTATAAAGCCTACACGATTAGACAATTACCTACTTTATATGGCAAGCTATTTACCGCAATCAATAATCAACTGGCTACATGCCAAAAGCCCGAATAAATTGTAACCACATAATGGTATGAAAGTAGCTTTTATAACACGTTCAACTTTATTTACTGTACCAGGTGGGGATACCATACAGCTTGTAGAAACTGCACATCATTTGCGGGCATTAGGCGTAATAGTAGTCATCAAGCGCTCAATTGAAGAGATTGATTATGCTGAATATGATTTATTGCATTTTTTTAATTTAACACGCCCAGCCGATATTTTATACCATAGTAAGAAAGCTAATAAACCATTTGTGGTATCAACCATATTAGTCAACTACGCTGAATATGATAAATACCATCGGAAAGGAATAGGCATTCTATTAAGTTTTTTATCGCAGCATAATATTGAATATTTAAAAACAATTGCTCGGTGGATACTTGGTAAAGATTATTTAAGAAGCAAGCAATACCTATGGAAAGGACAACGCCGTAGCATAAAAGCTGTACTTAATAATACAGCCATGATATTGCCTAATTCCAACTCGGAATATATGCGCATAGTGAAAAGTTATCCATCTAAAATAAAATACGCTATTGTACCTAATGGTGTAAATCCTTCTTTATTTAAACGGAATGATTTTGTGAAAAAAGATGTAAATCTGGTTTTATGCGTGGCGAGGATTGAAGGTATAAAAAACCAACTCAACTTAATAAAAGCACTTAATAATACACGCTTTAAGCTGTTATTAATCGGTTCGTATGCACCAAATCAAAAAGCATATTATGATGAATGCCGCAGTATAGCTGCTCCAAATGTCACTTTTATTGACCACATCTCGCAGCAGGATTTATTAAAGTACTACGAAAAAGCGAAGGTGCACATATTACCAAGTTGGTTTGAAACTACTGGATTAAGCTCGTTAGAGGGGGCTATAATGGGATGCAATATTGTAATTACAGACAAGGGTGATGCTAAAGAATACTTTGGTAATTGCGCGTATTACTGCAAACCAAATAAGCCTGAAACAATCTTGGATGCGGTTGAAAAGGCGAGTTACAGTTTGTATAATGAAAAATTAAACCAGATGATACTTGAAAAATATACTTGGGAAAAGGCCGCAAGGGAAACATTAAACGCATACCAACAAATAATTACCACATGAAAAATTTGAAAATAGCAATTTTAGGGACAAGAGGTATACCTAATCATTATGGTGGGTTTGAACATATATCAGAATATGTTTCGGCAGGATTAGTAAAAAAAGGACATTCAGTAACTGTTTATAACTCGCACAATCATCCTTATAGAGCCGATACTTGGAATGGTGTAAAAATACAACACTGTTTTGACCCCGAATACCTCGTTGGCACAGCGGGGCAATTTATATATGATTTCAATTGTATAATGGATGCTCGCAAACAAAATTTTGATGTCATTTTATTTATGGGATACACAAGCAGTTCTATTTGGGGGCAATTGTATCCAAAAAATAGTATAGTTATCACTAATATGGATGGTTTGGAGTGGAAGAGGTCGAAATATTCAAAAAAAGTTCAACAGTTTTTAAAATATGCCGAAAAGCTTGCTGTAAAATATAGCCATTACTATATCTCTGATTCGAAAGTAATAAAGGCTTATCTCGAAAACAAATATGACCTATATAGCCAATATATCCCCTATGGTGCAGAAGTATTGAGCGAACAAGAGAGAGAGCAGATAGATATACATACCGCCAAAAAAGAAGATTACTTTTTGCTAATGGCAAGAATGGAGCCAGAAAATAATATTGAAACCATATTAGAGGGATTCAATAATAGTAATTCAAATAAAAAGTTTAAGGTATTAGGAGATACTGGCAACAAATTTGGGCAGTATATCAAGCATCGGTTTAAGAATGATACTCGTATCCAATTTAAAGGAGCAATTTTTGATACTCCCAAAGTACGAGCCCTGCAAAACAATTCGTATTTATATTTTCATGGGCATAGTGTAGGTGGTACCAATCCTTCGCTGTTAGAGGCAATGGCTAGCGAGGCATTAATAGCTGCACACAATAATCCATTTAATAAATCGGTATTAACTACGGATGCTTTTTATTTTTCAAATTCAAGCGAAGTGCGCCATCTAGTTGAAAATGTGCAGCGCAAAGAAAATGAATATACCATGGTAAAAAACAATCGAAACAAAATAGCATTCCAATTTAATTGGGACAAAATTGTTGACGAGTACGAAACCTATATTTTAGAATGTTACGCAGGGGTAAAACATGAAAGAGTTGTTGCTTATTAAAGATACACTTGCCAACAAAATCAGCTATTATCACTTAATGCTGCTGTTGCTTAGCTTGCCATTCGATCGCTTTTATAGCCATATCATTCTTATTAGCTTTGCTATACATACTATCATTCAATATAAAAAGAATGCAGTAAAGCCAATATTTACACTGCGAACATTGGCTTTACAATCGGTATTTTTTGTGACGGCAATAAGTACAATTTACACATCAAACCGCACGCACGCCTTTGTTGAATGGGGATTAGACATTCCTATTTTGATACTCCCCTTGTTGCTTTGCATCAATCCCATTGATTTACGAAAGTACAAATCCAACCTCTTATTGATATTTGCATTAGGCTGTACTGCTACTATCGTTTATTTATATTTTGATGCCTTTATTACCATCAGATATTACAAATTATCTTTTAAAGCCATTTTGTCTCCTGCTTTTACTAATCATAATTTTTCAAAACCATTAAATATACATGCCACTTTCTTTTCATTGCAACTTGTTATTGGGTTAATTCATCTACTGTCGCAATTAATTAATAAAAACACTATTCGTATAAGTAAAAGCATTTATCGCTTATGTGTTATTATTCTCATTGCTGGCATTATTCAACTAAGTTCAAAATCGATATTTTTAGCCCTGTTTCTCATTATCAATTTAGCATTACCATTTATTGCATTACAAGGCAAGGCACGTAGCAGGTATTTTTTAATTGTTTCAACCATATCTGTATTGGCATTCATTGGCATAGTCAATACCCCGTATTTTAAAAATCGCTACCTAACCGAGTTTAGAAAAGACCTCTCAGCAACTAATACTGAAGAAAGTTTAGAACCTCGGATGGAACGATGGATAATAGCTACTGAACTAATCCAGCAATCGCCATTAATTGGGTATGGCGCTGGAACAGAAATTGGCTTATTAGAGCAAAAATATTTTGATAAAAAATACTACTACTCGTTCATCAGTCACCTCAATGCGCATAACCAATACCTTAGTTTTTTAATAAAATCAGGCATATGGGGGCTGCTTATTTACTTGCTTACCTTGTTTTATGGGTTCAAAAAAGCAATGCAAAAAAGCGATATAGTATTTTTCAGTTTTATGCTGATTGTGAGCATTGTATCCTTTTCCGAAAACCTCTTAGATGTTGATAAGGGGGTGATGTTTTATAGCATATTCTTTAGCTTCTTTGCATTTAGTTCCTATCAAAACGCAATTGAAAATTATCCCGAAAAGACAATAAATATTTCATAGATGTGGCAACCCAACAAACGTTAGTTACGTCATTATAGCAAAGGCATTTAACGTTTAAATATAGGGTAAAGCATTGTCAAAAATTAAAAAAAGCATATTAGC
The DNA here is from genome assembly GCA_963422535.1 of uncultured Mucilaginibacter sp. Taxonomy (GTDB): domain Bacteria; phylum Bacteroidota; class Bacteroidia; order Sphingobacteriales; family Sphingobacteriaceae; genus Mucilaginibacter. Next base: position 2,397,727 of record OY730227.1, on the reverse strand, counting down.
TACACTAGCCTATTTCGATTTGTTCGACTATCCGTTGACCATTGATGAATTGCGATTGTACCTTTCCATTAGGTGTACTGGTGGTAGTTTTGAATACGAACTAAAGTGCTTGATTATTGATAGGCGCATTTTTAATTTCGATAGGTTTTACACGCTAAAAAACGATTATTATTTAGTTGAACGAAGATTAAAAGGCAACACCAAAGCCGACGAGATGATTGCAACCGCCAAAAGGGTGGGCAATCTACTTATTCGTTTCCCTTATGTAAAAGGTATTGCAATATCTGGTTCGCTATCCAAAAATTTCGCGGATGATAAATCGGATATTGATTTTTTCATTATTACCCAATCAAATAAACTTTGGATAGCACGCACTATTATGCATTGCTTTAAGAAACTGACCTTTTTGGTAAATAAAGAGGATTACTTTTGCATGAACTATTATATAGATGAGCAAGCCTTACAAATACGCGAAAAAAACATCTATACTGCCATTGAAGTAACTACCCTGATACCATTACATGGCGATACCACATTTGAGCAATTTTATATGGCTAATGCTTGGTATAGAGATTTTTTACCAAATAAATTGATGCGACTTACTACTGCAAAGGCTGTAAAGAAAAGTTTTTTAACACGACTGATTGAGAAATTTTTTAATAATAAATTAGGAGAGGCTATTGATAATAGATTGATGAAGATTACAACCAGTAGATGGTTGAAAAAAACACAAGCACAAAAACTTAATGCTAAAGGACTAGTGATGAGTATGGATGCTGATAAACATTATGCCAAACCCGACCCTAAAAACTTCCAGCAAAAACTTATTAATAGATACCAAACTCGAATAACCGAAATTATATCATATTCGGAAAAAGCTATGGTACACTAGTTCTTAATCTATTACAAAATAGATTAAGAATGGTTTATTTTTTTCTTAATGAGATGATGTAATAATCGCCTATAAATTTCCAAGGCCATTTTGATTTTAACTTATCTTCTTTATTCTTTAAAAACTGGTATGTAGCTGGATGCTTTTCAGCAAAACCTTCAATATATGATGGTGGAACAATGGTACATAAACCCTCTACCCCAAGCATATCAAATAAATTTTTCATTCGCTTGATAATATATGATGGGTTATAATACCAGCATTTGAAATAAGTACCTTCAACATGGGCAGTACGACCATTGGAACTAAAAAAACGCCTAAACGCCGTTTTAAATTTCCCTTTAAAAACCAACAACGTTTCCCAAAGGCAAAACTTAGGCAATACAACAAGAGTTACCACTCCACTATGCGAAAGCAAAGCATCAAGAGAAAGTAGCACTTTATCTAGCTCTTGAGTACAATTTAACCCTGCAAAGTTGGAGAAAATCAAATCAAATGGCCCTCTATTTTTCAGGTTTTCTAAATTGGTATAGGAGCATAATTCATTACTTACCAATGCAGTCAATTCATGCTTTTTTACCTTTTGTACCAATTGCTGCTGCATCCCTTCCGAAATATCTGTAGCGTGCACCTTATGCCCATTTTGAGCAAAGAAAATAGCATCTTCGCCTGTACCGCTGTTTAATTCGAGGATAGAACTATTGGGCTTTAAAAATTGTAGGATATGATTGCGTACTCGGCTTCGTTTATAGTTAATAAGCGTATCATTACCATACAGCTTATCAAATATACCCGACTGCCCTGTAAAAGCATCAGCAGCTTGCTTTTCGTTAATATGATTAGGGGTAGTTTCTATCATATTGCTTTTTCTAATCGTTTCAATTTCATTTTTTCAACAATGGTAGCAGGCGTATGATAAAATACTGATAATGCCTTTCTTAGTTTATAGCCACTTATAGTTGATGGTTTTTTAATCAAATCCACCATACTATTTTTTGCTAAATGCTGATGATAATTTTGATGAACATAACGATGGAGCTGTTTGTAATAGGATGGCGGAAACGTGTTTCGGAACATCAAAGCCATCTCGTCCGAGTCTGTCCAATTAGTTTTATTTTTCAATTCGGCTTTTACCTTTTCGTAAAAAACTGTGCCCGGCAAAGGGTAAGAAACCGAAATACCTATTTCGTAGGGCAATAATTGATTTATCATTTTTATAGTCAAATCAATATCTTCTTTCTGTTCGTCTAAATAACCAAATTGAATAAAAAACGAAGGTTTAATACCATGCTTTTTCATCAATAAGGTTGCTTGGTGGATTTGCTCAATTGTAGTCCCCTTATCCATAGCATCCAATATCCTTTGCGAGCCACTCTCCGCCCCTATCCATACATTTTCGCAGCCTGCTGCTGCCAATCCTTTTACAATATGCTCCTCGATAAGCAAATCAGCTCTTGATTGTATTTTAAACCTGATATTCAGTTTTTCTGATTGCATCAACTCGGCAAACTCTTCTACCCACCCTGGTTTTAGCCCGAAAATATCATCACAAAACCAAAGATGATCTATTTGATACTGCTCTTTCAAAAACTTTATCTCTTGCACCACATGTTGCGGGCTTCGAGAATTATATCGACTACCATAAATCGGTTTTGCACACCAATTGCACTTAAACGGACAACCGCGTGTGGTGCTCATATTTAATGAGAAATATCCAGTATGCTTAAGCCAAGTTTCTCTGTATTGCGCTATATCAACCAAATCCCAAGCGGGCAATGGCAAGCTATCTAAATCTTTTAACACAGGTCGCCCTAAAGTCTTAAAAGGTTGATTATTTTTAATATATGCTAACCCTTGAATAGTTGTATAATCTGCAACATTGCTATTTATTGCTGCTACCAATTCGAGCAGGGTTTGTTCGCCTTCGCCAATAATTACAAAATCAGCACCTTCTTGCAGATAATCAGCATAACGATCGGTAGCGTCTGAACTGCATACTATCACCTTACACCCTTTTGCTTTAGCCAGCTTGCACATATCAAAAGCCGCTTCGCGCATATTAGTAAGACACATTTTGGTAAGATAGTTGAATCCATCATCATAAATTACAAAAATCTGAGGGTCGAATTTATTTAGCTGCGGCACAATCTCATCGGCTGTTGTAGCAAACATGGTATCAAATAATGATACTTCATATCCTTTTTGGCGCATTAAGGATGCTGCATGCAAAGTACCCAACGGAGGATATGGCTGCCCTAATGCCCATTGTTTAGGGTCGAACCTTAAAAAATAAGAATGTGTAAAAAGTATATTATTCTGTTGCATCTTACTTAAGCAATACTATCATAAATTCATACGTGGTGGCAAATTCAACGAGCAAACGCATTTCACGCAAGTAGCATTTGTGCTCATATCAAGCGATTTTCTAAAAGCAATAGCATTACTATTATTTAATATATCACTCAAACTATTATCCCTGATATTACCTATCTCGTCATGAAAAAAACATGGACGCACACCACCATCTGCCTCAATAACGGTTGATACCCAAGGTGCGTTACACTTTTTATATGGAAACGCATTTAACCCATAGAAAGCAGCATAATAATTATAAATATCTTTAATTTTTTGAGGCGATTCGGCTATAAATCGACTATCAAAATCAGCATTATGTTGTTCAATTATTATATCAATTATTGCTTTTAATTCGGCTAGTTCTTTTTCGGAGATAAGAATTTCGTGCTGCCGAGGTTCTTCCCATGCCATTTGCCTGTTAAAAGCATGACTGCTTACATCGGCTGGTAAAAAACTGATTTGCTGTATCCCCATTGCTTTTGCTTCGCGAATAATGGATAGCCAGTTACGGAAATTTAATCGATGAATAACCGTTCGTGCAGTGATTTTATAAGTAGGATTAAATGAATGGATAAACTCGACCCCTTCTTTTAACTTATTGAAGGCATCGGGTATATTCCGAATAGCATCATGCAAGGGCTGGTCGCCGTCTAACGATACAATTACATCATCCACCCATTTTATCAACTGTTCGGTGTGTTTTTTTAAAGTAAGTCCTGTTGTGAGTAGCGATACTTTAATACCTGCATTTTGTAAAATCTCGCACAGGGTAAAGAAGTTCGGGTTTAGCAATGCTTCGCCTCCCGACATGACGATTTGCTTAGTACCAAATTGTTTTAATGATGCAAGTAATTGTTTAATATCATCTTCGGTAAGTTGCTTTAAGTTCTTATTATCCTTCCATATATCGCACATCACACAGCGGCAATTGCAGGCACTATGAGGCATTAGTATCACTATTGGCAATGCTAATATTTTATGTGTCTGCAAAGTGCGATATCGTTTATAGGCGTGGGCTATATCTTGCAACTGTTTCATTTTTATTTACTTACCTTAATCCAATCAAATGGATGCTTTTTCAATAACCTATTAACTAAACTGGCTGAGTTAAACATAATTTCGGATTTAAACTCATTAAACACACTTACTTCGTGGTGAAAATAATGCTCCGCCATTTGAGGTACACCCATAGCTATGTAATACATAGCACTACGCATTTGAGCATTTTGAGCCGCTAGTTGATTATAAAAAGGGGTATCAATGATATGTATCTCTCCGCCATCTCTTAAGTACAACAAACTTCTATTTAAAACATCAACAAGGGATGGAAAATATTGAATAGATGCTGCAAAAACAATAATATCGAACTGCTGTTGTTCAAAGGTAATGTCACCAAAACTATTGTAAACAAATGCTAAATTATCTTTTTTAAATACACGTTTTGCTTGTTCAATTTCGAGTTGATTCGCATCTAAACCTACCACATTGGCACTAGGTATATTTGCTAGCATAGCCGACAACCAGCCATTGCCACACCCTACTTCTAATATTTTTAAATTCGTATGTTGCTGCCGAAGGTAGTTGACTAAACGTTTTGCCGACGCTTTTCTTATACGCCATTCATCGCTATGGGTATGATGCGTGTTTGGTAAAAGCAATAACTCTTCATCAGTATATATTCTATTTTCTTGCTGCCGCACAGCAATATAAAGCGACTCGAAACATAAGGCACGATTTTCTTGCTGCATCTCCTTTTCAATATCTTTAACGTGCTCACTCAAGTTATTAAAATTTAAAATCCTTGTATTTCGGGTTGGCGATATTTCCATGCTCTTTGAAGTAGTTTTATCTCGTATGGATAACTATAGAGGTTGGCTTTATAACGCATACTTGCTATAAGTTTTATTGCGCTACGTTTTACGCTGTTCAATCTAATATCAGTAACTGTTGGATATACCCCATTCAAAACCGTTTCAAAGTTTCGTATCTTATCTATCATTTCGGGAGTGAGCCAAGGCGTGAGTGGATTTTTCCGCAAATCAAAGTTTTCCCATGCAGGGCTTATCCAATCGTCTAAAGTTTGAGGAAATTTAAAGCCGCTATCCAACACCTGCTTATACAGCTCCGAACCCTCTGTGGGGACAGGGCTATATGTGTATATGATGATCTCGGTACGAGGATTTACTGCCTTTACTTTTTTAATAAAATTTATTTCAAAATCTATTTGGTCTTGAACTTGTTTTGGAGTGGGTGCTGGTGTACCCAACACAAACGAGTACTCAGGAATAATATCAAACTTTTTTAATCGTTCAGCAAATTCAATAATTTGGTCGCCTGTTTGAGTGCCTCCTTTATCCATTTGCTCCAAAATGGCATTATTACCACTCTCGGCACCAAAGAATATAATTTTACATCCCGACTCACGAATAAGCTGCAATGATGAATCTTTAAACTTACTCATGGTATCAATACGTGCCATCCCCCACCATGTCATTCCTTCGGGCTTAATCAGTTTGGCAAAATCAACCGCTCGTTTCTCCGAAACGAAGAAATTATTATCATGAAACTCAATAGCATCAGCCCCCCACTTATCTTTAATATATTTTACATCGTTATAAACCGCTTGAGCCGATTTTGCTTTCCACCTTGCCTCATAAATAGGCACTACCGCACAAAACGAACAAGTAAACGGGCAGCCAATACTAGAGTGATAGGCTAATGTTTTTTCGCCCAAATAGGTTTTTCCTAAAAATTTCGGAATCGGGTAAAACTCATTCAGCTTATCGTATGGTAGTGGTGGTAATGTATCTTGCTCTATTAAATCCTCTTTGGCAGTTTTAATTATCTTACCGTCAACAGCTTGGTATATTAGATTTTTGATGAACTCGAAAGGCTCATCACGCTCCAAAGCATCAATAAGCAGTGGAAAAGCATGGTCGCCCGGCCCATTAATGATAAAATCGACATAATGAGAGTACAAAACTGTTTCGGGCTGATTGGAAGGGAAATAACCACCCCATATCATTTTGGTGTAGGGATATTTTTCTTTAACCGCTTTTGCAATAGAAATAGCTTGCTTTAGTTGCGGGCCAGGCATTACTGTAAACCCAAGGTATTTAAAGTTCTCAGTATCAAGATAGCTTTCTATTTTTTTAAATGGGTCAGCCTCGCAATTCCCATCCACAATAACCCAATCATACTTGCCTTCAATAGAAGCTGCAATATTAAGTATAGAGTTGGGGATACGATATTTCGCATTAGCACTTTTAGGATTAAATAATAATACCTTATTCATGTAATAAATACTGATTAGCTGCTTTTAATAAAAGCGATGGGCAAGTTGCCCACCGCCAATTAAATCACATTAGTTTACCTAATAAACTAAAATTAAACGTTCATCATCAATTACGCTGATAGATAAGCTTCGGTTGCTTTGCTATGGAAATAAAACATAGCTACTGGCAACCATTGTTAACAGTGGTTCGTATTTTGGAATATAAACCATATAAATAGTGATAACAACTGTTAAGAATTTTATTAAACAACGTGTTTTAAAACAATCAATAGCTGAAATAAGTTCAGTAGAAGCGTATGATTTATGGTCAAAAAGTTATGATGCTCAGCCAGGCAATTTAATGCTCGATTTGGATGAGTATTTATTCCCGAAACTACTATCTACCGAAATAATTAAACATAAAGCGGTTGCTGATATTGGTTGTGGTACAGGAAGGCACTGGCAAAGGATTTTAGATAAGCATCCATTTAGTTTAACTGGGTTTGATGTATCGGAAGGGATGTTAAAAAAACTAAGTGAAAAGTTTCCAAATGCCCATACCTATAAAATTATCGATGACTTGTTTTTAGATGTACGGGATGCTACTTTCAACACCATTGTATCTACACTAACGATAGCGCACATTCCTAATATTGAAGTTGCTTTAAAAGCATGGTGTAGAATATTAAAACCAAATGCCGATATTATTATTACTGATTTTCATCCAAGCTTATTGGCATACGGTGGTAAACGTACTTTTAAACACAATAATACCTCATTAGCTGTTCAAAATTTTGTTCATTCACTTAGCTCGATGAAAAACATTTTGGGAGAAAATGGCTTCATAGTAATTAATGAAGAAGAAATCAAAATAGATGAAACCTTAGCGCATTATTATATCAATCAAAATGCTTTAGCAGTTTATGAACAATTTAAAGGCTTCCCTGCTATTTATGGTATTCATTTAAGGCGTAATAATGGTACTAAATAATCTAAAAATAGCATTAACGAATACCCTAATTAACATCAATATAACAGATGATAAAATAGTACAAATTTCGAATGCACATATAGCAGATGCTAAGGATAAACTTAATTTAAGTTTTGATAATGCTGTTGTTTCGCTTGGATTTATCAATTCGCACGACCATTTAGATTTTAATCTCTTTCCTTCTTTAGGAAACCGCAAGTACAACAATTATACTGAATGGGGAAATTATATCCATCAGAATTACAAAAAGGAGATTAATACTGTTTTAAAAATTCCAAAAGATTTACGCGAGCAATGGGGGATATATAAAAATTTGCTTTGCGGAGTCACAACGGTGGTAAATCATGGTAAGCCAATGCAACAGCCTACCGATTTGATTACGGTTTATGAAAATTGCCAATCTATACACTCGGTACAATTTGAAGCCAAATGGAAATTAGCACTGAATAATCCATTAAAAAAAAACAAACTAGCAGCTATCCATTGCGGCGAAGGGATAGACGACATAACTCGTAATGAAATAGATGCCCTTATTAAATGGAACTTGTTGAATAGAAGTATTGTTGCAATACATGGGGTAGCGATGACGAAAACTCAAGCAAAAGCATTCAAAGCATTGGTTTGGTGTCCCGAGTCGAATTATTTTCTATTGGGTAAAACCGCTGCAATTAACCAACTAAAAGGCTATGTACCTGTTTTATTTGGTAGCGACTCGACATTAACGGGTAGTTGGAATATTTGGGAACACCTGCGCTTGGCAAAGCAAACTAATTTTATGACTGATGGTGAACTTTACAATACTTTAACCCTTAATGCAGCTGCTATATGGGGTATAAATAGTGGAGAAATTGCTAAAGGGAGAGATGCTGATATACTAATAACAAAGACTAATAAAACGAGTTTTTTTGAAAACGACCCTTCCGACGTTTTGATGGTAATACATAAAGGTAAAATTAGTTTATTTGACGAGGAGTTGTATCCACAACTAAAGCCTATTGATTTAAGTGCCTATAGTAAAATTTATGTTGATAACACCTGCAAATATGTAAAGGGCAATTTACCGGCATTGATAAACAAAATAAAAACATATTGCCCCGAAACCATATTTCCGGTATTATGACACCATTAACAAGACTTAGTGAATTTGTATGAAGTTTGTTTTTGCCAGTTATGTTTATACTAATGAATATGATGAACCTACGAAATGGCTCAATCGCATTAAAGCATACATCGGCATACTTGAAGCATTATCCTCTAATAATGAAGTGATTAGTATAGAGCAAATTAACTACGAAGGCGATTATCAACATAATGGGGTGTATTACCATTTTAAGCGATACAGCAAATGGGGGCGATTATTTCCGTTTAAATTACATCGATTTATCAAATCTCAAAACCCAGATGTGGTTGTTATACAAAGCCTGCACTTCCCTTTACAAGTTATACAATTGCGATTGGCATTGGGCTTTAAAACAAAAATAATTATACAGAATCATGCCGAAAAGCCTTTTAAAGGCATAAAAAAGTATGCACAACAATTGGCTTATTATTTTACGGATGCTTATTTATTTGCTTCGGATGATTTAGGTGCCGAATGGGTAAAAGCAGGCAACTTGGTATCAACCGAAAAGATACACGAGGTGATGGAAATATCATCCGTATTCGCACCAATGGATAAAGCATCTGCAAAAAAACACACAGGCATAACAGCAGGCAACCCAATCTTTTTATGGGTAGGTAGGTTAAACAAAAACAAAGACCCACTAACGGTAGTTAAAGCATTTTTGAAATATGCTGAGGTACATACCACCGCACGTTTGTATATGATATATCAAACGGATGAGTTGTTGCCCGATACCGTAACTTTACTAAACCACTCGGAGCAAAAAGACAATGTTGTATTGGTTGGAGAGATACATCACAATTTGTTGGGGTATTGGTATAATAGTGTTGATATAATCCTATCAGGCTCGCATTACGAGGGCAGCGGTACAGCAATATGCGAAGCGATGTCGTGCGGATGTATGCCTATTGTAACCAATATTCCGTCGTTTAGGATGATAACCAATCAAGCAAAATGTGGCTTTTTATACGAAGCTGGAAACGAAGCTGCATTACTTTCTATCTTATTACAACTTGAGCATGAGGATGTATTATCCAAACAAAGCCTTTCGTTAGCCTATTACATCAAAAACCTTTCGTTTGAAGCTATTGCAAACAGAATTGAAGATGTAGCTAATACAATACCTGCTTAGCACAAACGCTACTCACACAGGCGTTTAACGTTTCGACAATAATCTCAATCTGTGAAAAGGTTAACTCATAAAATATGGGTAATGATATTTCCGATTTATAATTATCATAAGCATTAGGGTAATTGGCAATATTATATCCTAATTTCTTATAATAACTCATCATCGGAACAGGGATAAAATGCACATTCACAGCTACTCCTTGAAGGCTAACTTGCTCAATTATCTTATCTCGCTCTTCTTCCGTCACGTTATTAATTCTCAACGGATATAAATGATAAGACGATTCTTTCTCAGCATTTATGAAAGTAGGAAGTGCAGCCCAATTATACTGTTTCAACAATGTATTATATTGATTAACAATTTGTTTTCTTCTTAATAACGTGTCACTTTCATATCGTTCCAATTCTACCAAGCCTATTGAGGCATGAATATCGGTCATGTTACATTTATAACCCGCTTCAATAATATCATACTTCCATGCTCCGAGTTTCAATTTAGCTAAGGCATCTTTATTTTGCCCATGCGATGTAGTCACTACCAATTTTTCATATAGCTTTAAATTATCAAATGGTGCAGGCAAATTCAAACAAATAGCCCCCCCTTCGGCAGTAGTGATGTTTTTTATAGCATGGAAAGAAAACACAGTAACATCTGTAAGATTACCCGATTTGTTTCCTTTAAAAGTAGCCCCAATAGAATGGGCAGCATCAGCAAGGATTAAAATTCTACCTAATTGTTGTTGGATATGATTTGATGGTGTAAACAGCATTTTAAATACCTCATCGTTCACCAAATTATTAAGCTCATCATAATCGCATGGCCAGCCACCAAAATCAACAGGCATAATCACCTTTGTATGTTTCGTAATAGCTTTTCTAATAGCTTTAATACTGATGTTAAAATCGTCACAAACATCAACAAACACGGGCGTTGCTCCACAATGCACAATCACATTGGCAGTTGCGGCATAAGTATATGCGGGCAATATTACCTCATCCCCTTCTTTAACTCCAAACCATCTTAAAATAGTTTCTAAGCCCGCCGTTGCTGAATTAACACATAGGGTAGCCTTTGCGCCTGTATATTCGGTCAGTCTTTGTTCAAATAGCCTAGTTTTTGGCCCTGTGGTTATCCATCCCGATTGCAGAGTATCTACAACTTCATCAATTATTTTTTGATCAATATGTGGGGGCGAAAATGGTATTTTGAGTGTCATACTTTTTTGCTATTTATCTAATCCATCCACTATCACAAATCACTACGCTCAGTTGATTGATAATCAAATAGTTTCATAATATTTTTTACAACATCCTGAACTGCTGATATTAATACTGGTTGATGATTTAGTTCCTTATTATCGAGCAAAGTCAATAACTGAGTTTTCATTTCATCATTGGTTTTTATTACATAATGATGCTGATACTGCTCTGCCATAGGTTTACAAAAAGATACCACGTGAGCACCCGCATATAACGCCTCGGATAAAACGGTACTAAAACCCTCGTAGTTTGAAGGATGTAGAAACGTTTTGGACTGTTGCATGAGTAATAATGCTTCCTTGTGTGAAACTTCGCCAGCAAACACCAAATTATCTTCCAATCCTGATGAGGTAGTCATTACTTTTAACTGCTCCATTTCTACTCCATCGCCACAAAGAACAGCCTTAATATTGGGTAAATATTGTTTTAAAAAACCTACTGCCTCCACAAACAAATGATACTGTTTTAGCGGAATTAACGAGCCTACACCTAAAATATCAATATTTCTTTTTAAAGAAACTGTTCCGAATATTGAGGTATCTATTCCAAATGGGATAATGTATTGGGGAGATATATTATAATTTTTCTTGCACTGCTCTGCCAAAAATTCGGACATGGCAATCAACGATGTCGGCTTAGGTTTTATCCAGTTAAAATATTTATTACCTGCTTTAACGTCTTGCCCTGTTAACCAAGTATAGTGTCTTAATTTATTGTTCTTTGCAAAACGATTAGCCACAAAAGCACATTCACCCAACCAAAAACTAAGCAACCCTATTATTTGATACGTTTTGTTCAACCGTTTAAGAATTTGCCAAGCTTGTATCCAAACTTTGAGCCGAAAAACACCTTGCTTGCTTTTTCCACCAATAGAAAATACTTTAACCCCATGCCATTCATATTCATTTCTGACAAATGGATAATGAAACGCTATTACAATAATATTTAGAGAAGGATAGTTTGCTCTTAACCCTTTCACAAATACTTGTAAAGCTGGAATACAAGTACTATCGGCTTCGTTTTCGGGAAATCCAGGAGTTACAATAACGAGTGTCTTGAGCTTATTATTCATCTAAAAAAAGGGTTTTAGTACAAAATGATAAACTATCCTTTTTATGAGTAATAAATAAAATCATCTTACCCATTGCAGCTAACTTCTGTAAGTTGATTAAAATATCTCGCTCTGATTTATCATCCAGTTCAGCAAAAGGTTCATCCAAAATCAGTAAATCACAATCGTGGTATAACGCTCGAGCCAGCATTATTCTTTGTCTTTGACCGCCGCTCAGGTTTTTACCGTTTTCAGTAATTATTAGGTTTACCCCTTCGGTATGTTTTTCAAGCAAATTATCCAAATTACAAAACTCCATTACCTCTTGCAACTTTGTCGAATCATATTCATCAATATCTTGAAGCGTAATATTCTTTAAAACGGTATCGTGTATAAAAAATGGTTGCTGCTTTATATAGGAAATTCTTCTTTGATAATTGCGTCTATCGGTTGCTGTGGTAACGCTATCATTAATGCAGATTACACCTTGCTGTTGCTCAACAAACCCCAGTAGGGTGTGCATAAGTGTGGTTTTACCTCGCCCAGAGTTTGCAGATATACCAATAAAATCAGTAGGGAAAATAGTAAAATTAACATCCTTTAAAACAATGTTTTCATCGTATTTAAAACATACATTTTTAAAGCTAATAGATTGAATGTTGGCAACTAACGGTGGACGATTTACGATATTGGCGTTACTGATAGCTTGCATATCATTCAGTATAAATTCGTATGTTTTTATTTGCCCAGCACTATTCAATATTTTTACCATCCCTGGTATAATTTTATAAGCAGCTGCCATAAAAACACCAATAGTAAGCAAATCAATAATTGGCGTATCGGTTGACCATTTATTGACTACAATCAATATCAGAAAGCCTAAAACTGCAAAAACTTCAATCATACGAGAGGGTAACGATTGAATAGTTTGCTGGCTACATATATTATCATTCAATTTTTGCTGCTGCTGATAATAGCGATATGCAAAAAACTCATCTTTATGATATACATTGCTTTCTATATAACTATTTAAGGCTTCGTTCAAATTTTTTAAAGTTTCCTCGCTTGTTTGTTTTATACTTTCTCTAATATGTTTTAAACGTCTTTTTAAAAGCCATGCCAATAAAACAACCACAGGCAACAACAGCACAAGCAACAATAAAAACAATGTAGCATTATATAGCAAAATAGCTATTATAGTAAATAATACCAATGTTGATTGTGAGATAATTTGTTGAAAATTGGTAAGTATATAATGACTAAACTCAATAGGTTGTTGGCTTATTTTACGAATATGAGAGGATGAATCGACTTTAACGTAGTTGAGATAATCGTCCTTCAAGTACTTTCTAATACCATATTCCGACAATCGGGATGCTACGCTATAAATAAATTTGTACTTTGATGCAGTAAGCCAGTAAGCTATTAAATTTTTTATACCGAACAGTACAAAAAATAAAGCTATTAGTAAAATTGAATTCCTATTGGTTAGATTGCTTGGCAATAAAGCATTGTATGGAAAGGACGCACTTTTACTATAAAAATTAATAATAAGTACGGTTAAGCCTAAAAATACAATATCGAGCCCACTAATAATGATATCGAAAAAGGTGAGTAGCAATAAACGTACCCGCTCTTTTTGATTTAGTATAGTAAATATACTTTTGATAAATTGCACTCGCCGAAATTATAATAACTAGTTAAAAACCCTTTAATTTTAATAAGGTTACGGTAATAAAGTTGAAAGGGTTGCCCTGTTTGGGTAAACTAATTGGAGTGAGCCTTTGGAACGATTAACCTACTTTGTTCAAATAGTTATCAATATAACCTCTTGGAGAATTGCCCATAATACTTTTAAACACACGGTTGAAGTTGGTAACACTGGTAAATCCGCACTTGTAGGCAACAGTTGCAATACTTTCATACTTATTAGTTGTCAGTTTTTTACATGCTTCGTTAATACGCATTTCGTTTAAAAATGAGATGAATGTATGCCCTGTATGCTTTTTAAAATACCGACAAAATGCGTGTGGTGTCATGTGTGCCTCACGAGCTACATCATTAAGGCTAATGGCTAAATTGTGGTGTTGTAAAATATAATTGTAAATATTGCTAATACGTATCCCCTCGCTTTCGGTAATGCTGGGCATCAATCCAAAATCAGATAATGATTCTTGCTTATCAGGAATACTTTGTAATGTTCTAATTAATTGCAAAAAATAAATTACTTGGTCGGGGTCTGAGCTATCTTCAATTTGTTGCATAAAACTAGAAGCTCTATCAACATAAGCAGCTGGAAGTTTAAACCCGTGGCGATGTTGATATATATAATCTTTAAATATCTTCATCTCTGGCAGTTCAAACAAAGATGATAAACTACCATTTGGGTCAAAAAAAACAACAAGCGCTTTAATAGTTTTTTTACTCTCTGAATGAAAATATTCGGGATTACTTTTAAAAAGATGTGGCTGGTCTGGCCCAATAAAGTAGATTTCTCCTGCTTTAAAAGTATGCATATTATTGCCTACTATTAAAGTGCCTTCGCCATCTAATATCCACGTTACCTGCGCTTCTTTATGACGATGTAAATGAGGATAAAAATAAGGTCGATTTTCGTGCTGTGCTATTATGCTTTTATTGTGTGCTACGGGTATAGTAAACTGTAGAACTTTCATTCATATCTCCTATGTGTAAAAACAAATATTAAAATTAAACTGAATATATATGTCATAAATAAGACAGAATATATATTCAATATCTATAGTAAAAGTAGGCTATTTTATAATTTATCCTTAAAAATTACGTAAAACTACGCATCAATTACCGTGTTTTCACTGTATAGTTTTATCCAAAGATGTTCGAAATTTGCCTGCGCATTAAACAAGTAGTGAGCCGCATTTATATATACTCAAGTGTTGCTGCTTATTATACATTATAGCTCTTCACAATCATCGTTATGCCTATTTGGCATTCCCTATTTAAGGCGCGATGGTTATATTATAGTTAGTTTAGTTTAGTAAAGGAGCAGTCGTTGCGCGAGGTAATGACTGCTTTTACGTTATTATTTAAGTCTATTTGTCCAAAAAGGCATACCTTTCTAAAAAATTATCTACCTTTATCCAATAATATTTGCAGTCAATTTGATAAATAATTGGGTTAGGTAAAAAGCCTATCCATCTATTATAATCATAAAACCCTTGTAACATTATGTGCAAGGGTTTTTTATTAAGCACATTACAAAGCATTCAAATTATCATATAATGGAAGAGAGAAAATATTTGCAGACTTGGAAAAAATACATCCCAGTTATCCGCATACATCTAAAGAAAAGTGTTAATGGCGATCAGCAATTTAAATTAGAAGTTACTGATTTTGAGTCGGCTGGTGATAGAGGTAAATCGGGCTATACCTTCAATATACAAATTGAAAATGGCAAGGTAATTAATAATATTAGTGGCTCGGCAATAGCCCGAGATTTGTTTGAGTTATTAAAAGCTGATGAAACGGTGAAAGCTTTTTTCCAAGATAAGAATGTAAAAATAAGTGTTGGAAAATCATTTATGCTTACAATAAAAACTACCCATATTTCGATATATAAATAATTCGACAACGCTTAAACATCCTACTTTACAAAGCAATAAGTGTGCGATATGCTTATTGCTTTGTATTTATTATACAACCAATTATTGAAAAGTAATAGGTATGATTTAAAAAATTACATACATTCGTATTGGTGAAACATTACGTTTAATTAAGGGATGGATAATTTAAGTTCACATACGGATGATGAATTATTAATACTGCTTAGTGAAAACAACCATTCGGCTTATACCGAAATATATAAGCGATATAGTGGTGTCTTATATATACACGCTTATAATAAATTAAGAAACCGAGAGGAAGCAAAGGATATTATTCAAGATTTGTTTATCACCATTTGGAATAAACGCACCGAGCTAAATATTCAAACTAATCTATCGGGGTATCTATATGCTGCTGTTAGAAATCGAGTTTTTAAAAAACTTGCAAGCAATCAAGCCAAAACCCAATATTTAGAATCAATACAACATTCTATACAAACTCATGAATGTATAACTGATTATATGGCAAGGCAAAACCAACTTGCTGCACTTATTGAGAGTGAGATACACTCTCTCCCAAAAAAAATGAAAGAGATTTTTCTTTTAAGCCGGCAAGCACATCTATCGCACAAAGAAATAGCTACCCACCTCAAGCTATCCGAGCCTACTGTAAAAAAGCAAGTAAACAACGCCTTAAAAGTATTACGTGTAAAATTCGGACATCTGCTATGGCTTTTAATTTTAATCGCAGAAATTTTTTAAAAAAATATTTTTTTTCTACGCCCTAAGATTCAGTCAAGGGTCTTTACTGTAATATGAGCACAGAAGAAGTAAAGGCACTACTTGAAAAATATACCAAGGGAGAAACAACCGATGCAGAAAATGCACTGTTAGAAACTTGGTATATAAAGCACCATCATAAGCCATTACTTGATTTGAATGAGGATAAAATTGAACAGGATTTAAACGAGGTGTTCAATTATTTACCAAAAAATCAACGAGTTACGAACCTATGGTATCGTATATCTGCTGCAGCATCAATCATTCTTTGTTTATCATTAATTGGCTATTTCGTTACTCAAAACCATACCAATACTACTGTTCGCAAACAAAAATTTGCATATCATCAAGACATTGCTCCAGGTGGCAATAAAGCAATGCTAACACTTAGCGATGGTTCAACGATTGTTTTGAATAGCACTAACAATGGCACGCTTGCCAATCAAGGCAATATCACTATCCGTAAAAACAAGGATGGACAAATTATTTATGACCTGAGAAACAACAATAACACACCTCCAATCAATGCTTTTAACATCGCAACAACGCCACGTGGTGGACAATTTCAACTAGTGCTATCAGATGGTACAAAGGTTTGGTTAAATGCGGCATCATCTATAAAATACCCTGTAGCCTTTAATGGTAATGAACGAAAAGTAGAACTTAGCGGCGAAGCCTATTTTGAAGTTGCTCATAATAAAGAAAAGCCCTTTAGAGTAGTATCAAACGGGCAAACTGTTGAAGTATTAGGAACGCACTTTAATATTAATTCATATAACAACAATGAAGCTGTAAAAACTACCTTATTGGAAGGTAGCGTACGTATATTATCAGGCAATAAAAAAGAACTACTAAAACCTGGCGAGCAGGCTCAATTGCAAAATGGAGGTTTTCGTATTGAATCGGTTGATGTAGATGAAGTAATTGCTTGGAAAAAAGGAATTTTCCAGTTTAAGGATGATAACATTGTTGATATCATGAAGCAGCTAAGTCGTTGGTATGATGTTGATGTTAAATATGATGGGAATATACCTGATAGAAAATTCTCAGGTTCTATTTCTCGCAATGTAAATGCATCACAAATATTGGATATTTTAAGTTTTGAAAATATACATTTCAGGATAGAAGGCAAAACAATTATAGTAATGCCATAGATACTAACTAAATCAACTATTTATTAACCCTAAAAACCAATTTAAATGAGAAAAATTATACAAAGAAAAACCTAAGACATCTACAAGAGGTTGATTCAAAAAAAAGCGCATCTCGATTGCAGTCGAGATACGCAAAATAGCTGAGTTAACCCTCCAGACTAATCTGGTAAAAAAGTTAAGCAACCTTTATTATTCAATTAACCCAGACATAACAAAAGTATGAAATTAAATGCTTTTAAATCAGTCGTGTTCAATCATCGACTACCGAAAAAAATCTTTTTGGTTATGAAATTGACTTCTCTGATATTGATTATAGCTTTCCTGCAATGCAGCGCAAAGGGGTATAGTCAAAAAATCAATTTAAACGAGATTAATTCGCCTTTAAAAAAGGTATTGCAATTAATTAGCAAACAAAGCGGATATGTATTTTTTTATGAAACAAAAGATATCCGTCAAAAAAACATTACTATCCAATTAAAAGAGGCTTCGCTAAATGAGGCGTTAGACCAGTGTTTAAAAAAATTACCACTTGAATATAAGGTAATTAACAACACTGTAATTTTAAAAAGCAGCCATACGATTGAGAATACTGTATCAAATAGCGTTCCTACTACAAGCATAGTTACAGCACCTATTTCTATAACGGGGCAGGTAGTTGATGCTGAGAATAAGCCTTTACCTGGTGTAACTATCAAACTAAAAGGCGGAACTACTACTACCGTAACTGATGCCAACGGTAAATTTAAAATTGATGTGCCTAATAACAACGCTGTTCTCATTTTTTCATCAATTGGCTTTGTAGCCAAAGAGGTAAAAGTATCGCCTAATGCAAATATGATTATAACCCTAGTAGGCGATGTAAGCAAACTAGATGAAATTGTAGTAGTAGGTTATGGTTCACAAAAAAGGAAAGATGTAATTGGTGCAGTTTCGTCTGTAAACACAAAAAACCTTGGGAAACTTACAGGCGGCGATGTATCAAACCTGTTACAAGGGCAGGCAGCAGGTGTAAATGCAGCACCAGCATCAGCAGATCCAGGCGCACGCCCATTAATCAGAATAAGAGGGTTATCAACTATTGGCGATAATGAGCCTTTATACATTATTGATGGCATTCCGGGAGATATTGCAGCCGTAAATCCAGTTGATATCCAATCAATAGATGTACTAAAAGATGCTTCAGCTGCTACTATTTATGGCTCAAGAGCTTCAAATGGGGTTATTATTGTTACCACCAAAAGAGGTAAAGAAGGTAAAATTTTAATCAACCTGAGCAGTTACTATGGTTCAAACAGTTTGGCCAGAAAAATACCTGTTGCAAATAGGCAACAATACAATACCATTATAAAACAAGCTTATGATAATGATGGCACTTCGCCTTATGCTGATTATGTGGCGAATGACACTTATGTAGATGCAAATGGAAAAACACAGACTTATCCAAATACTGACTGGCAAGGTGCATTTTTCAGAACAGCACCTGAAAGTAAATTAGATTTTGGCATTTCGGGTGGAACAAATGATTTAAAAATGAATGTATCTTTTGGGAAATACAGTCAAGATGGGATAGCTATAAATACTGGTTATGACAAGTATAATTTACAAGTGAATACTGATATAACTAAAGGAAAATTCAAATTTGGCGAATCATTCACTTACTCTTTTGGCAAACGGAATATCCTATGGTCAACTAGCGAAAGTACATCAAACGGGCAAAATGCTGGGTTTCCTCCGCTTTATTATCCTATCATAACTGTACCACATAGGGCAATATATGATGCTAATAATGATGGTGGTTATAGCTCACGAATAGGCACTCAAATGCCCGATGATCTTAACCCCGTTGGGCAACAAAATCTTGTTACCAATTACAGTTCGAGCAGTACTATGCTTGCTAATGTATTTGGCGAATATCAAATTATTACACCGTTATCATTTAAATTACAATATGGTGTAAATGTGATTGATGGATATTCGTATTACCATGTACCTACCTATTTTATGGGCAACAATGCTAATAATCCTACAGCTACCTTATCAGAAGCGAGGGATCAAACATTTCATCATGTATTAAATGCCGTATTTACCTATAATCAAGTATTTAATAAAGTACACTCGGTAAGTGCAATAGCTGGATATTCTCAAGAAACAGAACAATATAGAAGTTTATTTGGAGGAAACTCAAACCTTCCATCAAACAATCTTTTATCACTCAATGGTGGTATTGGCAATCAAACATCTGGCGGTATTTTATTAGAAAGCGCGCTTCGCTCATACTTTGCGCGTGCAAACTACGCTTATGATGGTAAATACTTATTAGGTGCTAGTATAAGACGTGATGGTTCTTCACGCTTTTCTGACCTAAATCGGTATGGAACTTTCTACTCGGGTAGTGCTGCATGGCGTATTAGCAACGAAGAGTTTTTCAGCAATATTACTCCCGTTATTAACGATTTAAAACTAAGAGGCAGTTACGGTATTTTAGGAAATCAAACTATTCCTGATTATCTATATCTACCTCCTCCAGTATCTACAAACAATCCCGATAACGATGTAAATATAAACTATCCACTAGGACCTGGTTTACGACAAGCTATTGCTATTGGCAAAATTATCACAACCACATCTAGCCCTAATATACAATGGGAGCAATCGGCCACAACAAACTTGGGGCTTGATATGAGCTTATTGAAAAACAAAATCTCGATAATTTTTGATGTATTTAAAACAAAAACATCAAAAATGCTCCTTCGTTTGCCCCTACCGCTATCAAGCGGCCAGCTAACCAATCCACTTACCAATGCTGGCGAACTGGAAAACAAAGGCATGGATATTTCGGTTACATATAGGGGAAATAATACTGATGCCGTAAAATTTGATATTACAGGCAATTTTACGATGAATAGAAATAAGATAGTAAAACTAGGAACAGCTAGTGAATATTATCTAGATGGCTATTTGGATTACAACAACTTCCCTACTACGAGAACCGAAGCGGGCTATGGTATTGGGCAGTTTTATGTATTTAAAACAAATGGCATTATAAAAACTGATGACCAGCTAGCAGAAGCTAAGAAAACACAACCGAATGCTCACAAAGGAGATGTGATGTTTGTGGATGTAAACAAAGATGGGCAGCTTAATGACGATGATAGAGTATATGCAGGTACAGGTCTCCCTAAATTTGAATACGGGCTTACTGGTAATGTCTATTATAAAAATTTCGACTTAAATATCTTTATCCAAGGTACGTTGGGAAACAAAATTTATAATGGTTTGAAAAGATTGTTATATACCAATGGGTTTTGGAATAAATCAACCGATTTGTTAAACGCATGGTCGCCATCAAATCCAAATTCGAACACACCACGCAACTCTTATACCGATCCTAATGGCAACTATAGTCGCCCAAGTGATTTGTTTTTAGAAAACGGTTCCTATCTGCGTCTAAAAAGTATTCAACTTGGCTATAGTCCTAAAATTAAAGGTTTAAATACAGCACGTATTTATATAGGTGCCAATAATGTATTTACCATTACAAAATACACTGGCTTCGACCCAGGTGTAGTAAATTATTCATCATTTGCTAGAGGCGTTGATAGAGGATTATATCCTCTTTCAAGAAGCATCTATGCAGGTCTATCTTTAAACTTTTAAATCTAAGTGTTATGAAAAAAATATTTTGCTTTTTTTTAATTATCACTCTTCCCATTCTGTTTTTCAGCGCTTGCCAAAAAAACTTTTTGGATAAACCTAATAAAAATCAATTATCAGGTGCGTCGTTTTGGAAAACTGGCGATGATGCACTTGCAGGAGTTATTGCTACTTATGCTGCCTTACAATCAAACACAGGTAGCAAATGGACATGGTTTGAAGAAACGTATGTAGCATCTGAATACAAAACTGATGTTATAGTTGATAATAAAGCTAGTGGGTATGGCTCAACACTGCATGCTTATACCTACACTACCGATGTTTCTTATTTTACTAATTTATGGGCAATGTGCTATGCTGGTATCAATAGGGCAAACCAATGTATAAGCAATATTCCTAATATTTCTAACAATAGCCAAACAGGATTGTCGGATGCGCAGAAACAATCGCTTATTTCTGAAGCGAAGTTTTTACGAGCGCATTTTTACTTTGTTTTGTTAAATTATTTTCAAAATATCCCATTAATTACTACCGTACCAACAAAGAACAGTGATTTTTACCAACCAGACGCTCCACGCGAGCAGATATGGGCATTGGTTGAAAGCGACTTAAAAACTGCTAAGCAATATTTACCAGCTACTCGTAGCGGCTCAGAACTGGGGAGAGTAACTAGCGTGAGTGCGCAAGCCTACCTAGGTAAGATGTATCTATTTCAAGAAAAATTTGCAGAAGCTCATGCTGAATTTGATGCGGTTATAAATCACTCTGATCGTACATTACTTCCAAATTATGAAGATAATTTCAACGGAACACACGAAAATGGTTCCGAAAGCTTGTTTGAAATTCAATTCTCTGCCGACCGTTCGAATGGAAACGATGAGCGTAATCCTATTTCGTGGGAAATTTCATCAGCCGTAATTGGTGGGTGGGAGCTCTTCTACCCTTCGCCATGGATTGTTAATGAATTGAAAACCGATGTAACTACTGGTGGTGGTTATAGCGACAGGGTTTATGGAACCATATTTTTTGATGATCCGAATTCAAAAACAGCTGTAATAGACCAACCTAGTGTGTTCAAAAACTACTCGGATGTAAAAGCTGATCTTGATTTTCCATATTTTTTCAAAAAGTACACAGTACCAACCGACCTTGCTGATAATGGAAATTATACTGGTTTAAACATGAATCTTATTCGTTTGGCTGATGTGATGCTGATGGATGCCGAAGTGCAAAACGAATTAGGGCAAAGTGTTCCAGCATTAGCATTAGTAAATACCGTAAGAGCTCGCTCACATGCTTCTCCACTTTTACCAATGTCGCAAGCTGCATTAAGAACTCAAATTCGCCATCATGAACGACCATGCGAATTAGCTATGGAATATCAAATACGTTGGCCAGATATGTTACGCTATTCGTTAAGTAAAGTTGCTCCTGAAAAGATAAGCGATCAATTAAAACTGCATAATCACGAGTTTGCAAACAACTTTATTGATGGTAAACACAATGTTTATCCTGTGCCCTTTGCGGAAATCAGCAAAAATCCTAAAATACATCAAGCTGCAAACTGGTAGTAGAAAAACATTACTAGTTTTTAACCAAGCAACAAATGCAAGTATTTCCATACTTGCATTTGTTGCTTTATAGCATATTATTATCTCAGTAAATACGGTAGGAATACCTATAAAAAAATAAAGGTGTGCAATAAAATATTGCAACACCTTTGGTATATATAATTGAGGGGAATTATAACATAAATAATAAATATTATTAAGTTATTTTAAACGAATATAATGCGCCTCTTTAAATGCTTATTAATAATTGGTTAAACAAATTTAATGTTTAAACATGAAAAAACAATGAAAATTAAAATATTTTTAATTAATTTTTTAAACTCCTATTTTAGAAACGAATAGCTCTAAAATTAGATTCATCTACACATCTTAGTGCATCTATAATGATAGCTTTGCCAAATAAGCTATTACATACTTTAACAACAATTCATTTGTATCTTTAATCGTTAATTAATACAAAACCATACATATTATTACACAAGAAGAATATATTTGTATTATGGAACTTAATCTTTTCGACAAGCAAGTTTATACCGACAGAAGGCGTGTATTAACAAAAAATATAGATGCAGATGGCATTATAGTACTACTTGGTAACGAAGATAGTAGTATGAATTATAAAGATAATTGCTATCCGTTTAGGCAAGATAGTTGTTTTCTTTATTATTTTGGTTTAGATGTGCCCAAGTTGGCAGCTATAATTGATACGGAAAGTGGCGAAGAAATTGTGTTTGGCAACGAACTCACTATTGATGATATTGTATGGACTGGCGTTTTACCTACTGTGAGCGAAATGGCAGCGATGGTAGGTGTTGTGCAAACCAAACCCTATAATACTATAACAAGCTATATACAAAAAGCACTATCATCGGGCAGAAAGGTACATATACTACCACCATATCGCCCCGAAAATAAAATCAAGCTGGCATCATGGCTTAATATCAATTTAGACGAAGTAGCTGGATATGCCTCTTTAAAACTTATCAAAGCGATTATTGCCCAGCGATTAATTAAAACTCCTCTCGAAGTTTCTGAAATAGAAAAGGCGGTATCCATCAGTATTGATATGCAGCTTGCTGTATTAAAAAATACCAGACCAAGTATAAAGGAATACGAACTAGTAGCTAAAGCTGTCGAAACTGCCGCTGTAAACAACTCACGACTTAGTTATCCTGCTATTATAACCACGCAAGGGCAAATTTTGCATACCAATTACTACGGTAATACTTTGCAAGAAGGGCAAATGATATTATGCGATATAGGTGCCGAAAATAATATGCACTATGGTGGCGACCTTACTCGGACGTTTCCTGTTGGTAAAACATTTACCAATAGACAAAAAGAATTGTACGAAGTGGTGCTATCAACAATGAACCATGCTATTGAAATGCTAAAACCAGGTGTGCGTTATAAAGACATTCACCTATCAGCCTGCCAAAAAATGGTGAAAGGCTTAAAAGCTGTTAACTTAATGAAAGGCGACCCTGCCGAAGCGGTTGCAGCAGGTGCACATACCATGTTTTTCCAATGCGGATTGGGACACATGATGGGTATGGATATACATGATATGGAAGATTTGGGCGAGCAATATGTAGGCTATACGGATACGTTGAAAAAAGAAACCTCAACTTTTGGCTTAAAATCGTTACGACTTGGGCGTGAATTAGAAGCAGGGTATGTATTGACTGTTGAACCTGGTATATATATTATTCCTGAGTTGATTGACCGCTGGCAGGCAGAGAAAAAATACGCTGATTTTATTAACTATGATGTACTTAACACCTATCGCGATTTTAGCGGCATACGTATTGAAGATAATTTCTTAATAACCGATACAGGCTATCATACACTTGGAAAGTATTTCCCTAAAACGTTAAAAGAAATTGAGGCTTTAAAACCTTAACAAACGTATTACCTGCCGATGCTTTAAATAGGGGTATTTATTGTATTTGTGGAAGAAGAGAACACAATAAATGCTAAAGCATCTGGCAGATGAACACGTTGACAGGTAGGATAATGTATCAGTTAATTATTAAAGCTATATCACTCAATAACTAATTACGTAACGACACTCCAAAATGCTACAACCCGAATGAAATTTATTTTACAATTACTAGTTGACTGTATGTTAAAGCTTTAGTTCTAGTATTTCTGTTTAAAAATGAGGGCTTTAATCGAGATATCCAATATCGTTCAAAAGTTTTTACGGGCTCAATATGCCAGCCTTTGGCTTGTAAATTTTTAATAATATCTGTTTGAGCAAATAACAAATAAGGCTTTTGAGGAGCAGTTCCCGTACCATCGGGGTTGATATTGATTAGAGGTTGACTGAAATAAAACTCCATTGCAAATGGCACATCACCACTTTGCACAACTGGCAATTTGGATGTGTTATTATTATTTATCCAAAAAGCTGCTTCGCTTAATGCTTGATAATGTAGCAACGAAGGGTAAAATGCCAAATTGAGGTATAAATTCACCATAAACGAAACCAATAATGTACTGAAGCCTATACGCCATAATGTATTATTGGTAATCATTCGTGGTAAAAATACTAGCACGATAAATAATATCAGCAACACACCTCCTATTATCCCATTAAATGCTTCGGGGCGAAAGAAGTAATGCAATGTAATAATAAGCACCAATAATAAACCCATAATTATATATTGGGTAACCCGCACCGCACGAATAGCCCTTTCGGTGGTGAGGTGATAGATATATTGTGCAGTTAGGATAGCAAAAAATGGATATACAATATTCAAATAATGGGGTAGTTGGAATTTTGATGCCGAAAAAACCACAAAAGTGAGCAACGAACCACAAAGGCAAAACCACTCATAGTTTTGTACATTTTTAATTCCTTTTTTGATAAATTGAAATATTGCAGCAAACAATATTAACGACCAAGGCAAAAAAGCCCAAAGCGTTGTATGCACAAAAAACGAAGGGTCGCCATGCCCTTTTATTGGCCCTGTATTAAAAAAGCGTCCAAACTGGCTATCCCAAAAAAAGAAACGAATACCCGAAACTCCATTATGTCCAAAAACTATTTTTTCGGGATGCAAATCAAATTGCTCGTACAAGCAATACAACTCGGGCAAGGTAAATATCAAAATTAAAACCCCTGCAACAAGCCATCGCCAGCTGAACATCTGTTGCCATTGCTTAGTAATTAGTAAATGTCCTGCTATTGCACCACCAATAGGTATCAAGGCAAACATTCCTTTAGTCATGATGGCGCAAGCAGCAAAAACACACCCTGCTAATAATTGCCAAAAGCTATTCTCTAAATAAGCTTTATAAAGATGATATACCGCTGCTATAACCAGCCCTGTGAGATAAGGCTCGGCACGCACATCGTAATTTGAAACAACAATATGCTGTGCAGTAAGTAGTATCAAACTACTCCACAGAGCAATCTCTTTATTGTATATATCTTTTGCAAACAGATAGGTGTACCTTACCCCCATCATCATAAAAAGAATACCTGGCAACTTATATGCCCATGTAGTAAAACCAAAGCAATTGAACGATAAAGCAGTAATCCAAAACGGAAAGTGGGGTTTATCGAGCCAATCAGCCCCCTGTGCATAGAGGTTGATATAATCGTGCTTGAGTGCCATTGTTTTGGCAATGGTGGCGTATAATGTACCATCGGGACCAATAATAGTAATAAACAATCCGCTAAAATTGACTAAAACAGCCGCAGCTATAAATACATAAAGCCATTTGTAATTGTTCGCCGATTGAGTTTGCCCCATTAGATTATTTTAAATTGCGATAAAGGTAATACTGAATGCGCAATTATAAATATCGAAATGTATATTTCCTATGAGAAGCCCCTTACAACCACACTTCCAATTGTTGATATTTTGTAAAAGAATGACAGTCCGTTTGCCTGTGTTTTATTTCTATTTTTAATTTACATACCTTCAAATAAAAAAACTATGCATCGTCGTCAATTCCTGTTCAATTCAGCAATAGCAGCAAGTGCGCTCACTTTATTGGGTACTAAATGGAGTTTTGCTTCTTCAATGGCTAAATCTAGTTATCAATTTACCCCATTGCGTAATAATGTGGGCATTTTTACAGAGCAGGGCGGTACTATTGCATGGCTTGCCAATAAGGAGGGCATAGCGGTGGTTGATGCTGAATTTCCTGAGCAGGCAGCGCATCTGATAGCCGAATTGAAAAACCATTCGCATCAACCTTTTAAATGGCTTATTAATACCCATCATCATGGCGACCATACTTCGGGGAATATTGCTTTTAAAGGCTTAGTGAAAAATGTAGCAGCTCATGTCAACTCGTTAGCAAACCAAACCGCAGTAGCGAAGAAAAGGCAAACAGAAGATAAACAATTATATCCTAATGTTACCTTCGACAAATCGTGGAAAACAAAAGTAGGCAACGAGCGAATACAAGCCCATTATTTTGGAGCAGGGCACACTAATGGCGATAGCATGATTCATTTTGAGCACGCCAATATTGTGCACATGGGCGATTTGGTGTTTAATCGTCTTTATCCTTATGTTGATCGAAGTGCTGGCGCATCGGTTAAAAATTGGGCATTGGTACTCGAAAAAGCGCAGAAACATTTCGATAAGGATACACTTTTTATATTTGGCCATGCGGCTGATACAGAAAAAGTAACAGGCACAAAAGACGACCTAAAGGCGATGCAAACCTATCTAGAAAAGTTAGCAGATTACGTTCAATCGAGTATCAAAGCTGGTAAAACGAAAGAGGAAATAATAAAAGTAAAATCGATACCAAGCATATCAAATTGGCATGGCGATGGTATTGAGTATGGTATTACAGCCGCCTATGAAGAATTTAGCATACAACACTAATTATTAAATATAGCGTAATCTTATCCTCTTGCCTTGCTAAAAATAAAAAGCGTATCTTTGTAAAAATAATTACCCGTTCGCTTACGGCTTTGATTTCTCCAGACGACTCTTCAGATCCGCTTATGCATTCGCGTTAGCACATATTACATTAATTACAATACATGTTATTTCAAGATTTAAATTTAATTGAGCCTATCCTCAGGGCCTTAAAAACCGAGGGTTATACTACACCTACTCCCATACAGGAACAAGCTATACCCATTATATTACAACATAAAGACCTATTGGGCTGTGCACAAACTGGCACAGGCAAAACGGCAGCTTTTGCTATTCCTATTTTACAATTATTGTATCAAGATAGGCTGCAACACAAAGAGCAAAAAACTATAAAGGCTATTATTCTTACCCCAACTCGCGAGTTGGCTATCCAAATAAACGAAAGTTTTGCTGCCTATGGCAAACATACGGGCTTAAAGCACTTGGTTATATTTGGAGGTGTATCGCAAAATCCGCAAGTAGATGCTTTGCGTCGTGGGGTTGATATTTTAGTGGCTACACCAGGGCGTTTGTTAGATTTAATGAACCAACGCTTTGTTAAGTTAGACCATATCAAAATGCTGGTATTAGACGAAGCCGACCGTATGTTAGACATGGGTTTTGTAAACGACGTGAAAAAAATAATAGCCAAAGTACCTGCTAAAAGACAAACGCTATTTTTCTCGGCTACCATGCCCAACGAGATACAACAACTAGCTAATACCATTTTATCGCATCCCGAAAAGGTGGAGGTAACACCTATATCATCTACTGCCGATACTATACAACAATCGTTGTTTTATGTAGAAAAATCAGATAAGCGGTCATTGCTTATTCATGTATTGAAAGATAAGAACATAAAAACAGCATTAGTATTTACCCGCACCAAACACGGTGCCGATAAAGTAGTAAAAGACCTTACCCGTGTGGGCATTACCGCCGAAGCTATACATGGTAATAAATCGCAAAATGCGAGGCAACGTGCATTAACCAATTTCAAAAACAGAACTACAAGGGTTTTAATCGCTACGGATATTGCAGCACGTGGTATTGATATTGACGAACTTACCCACGTAATAAATTATGAGCTGCCAAATATACCCGAAACTTATGTGCACCGCATAGGGCGAACAGGGCGTGCTGGGGCAAGTGGTATAGCACTCTCGTTTTGCGACGAAGAAGAGATTGAATTTTTAAAAGACATTCATAAGCTGATAGGAAAAAACATTCCCGTAAACGAAGCACATCCCTACCCCATGAGCCCATCATTAATGGCAAAAAAATTAGAGCCAGCTAATAAAGGTGGTTCGGGTGGACAACGCAATCAACGTTCATCTGGACGTAGAGATGGAAAGAAACGTTTTGGTGGAAGAAAATAAAGATGATTTGCGGGTAGATTTTATTCAACAATAAAATCTACTTGCACCATTCAAATTAATTAAATAGCTTTAAACGTTATTTTACCCCGTTAAGCATGAAGCGTTTTATTCATCTTTTCAAAAATAAATACTTTTTAGTGAGCACCGCTTTTTTGGTATGGATGGTGTTTTTCGACCGTAACGACCTTTTTTCTCAATATCAATATCATCATCAACTTAGTAAACTAAAACAAGAGCGCGATTTTTATCAAAAAGAAACAACCAAAGTTCACAAAGACTTGGATGAACTGAACTCTAACAAAGAGAAATTAGAAAAATTTGCTCGTGAAAAATACCTGATGAAACGGGATAACGAAGAGGTTTTTGTGATTGTGAAGAATAGCAAAAATTAAGCATAAAACTTAGGCAATGCTAGTTTATATTTTACCGCAATAATTCTGATAGCACACACCACGGTTACGGCTAATATTTTAACTACATCGGCATCCATTTGATGAATAAGAAGCATATATATCGTTCCACCTACGATGCAAGCAGTTGCATAAATTTCTTTTTGAAATATGAGGGGAATATTATTCAGCAATATATCTCGAACCACACCACCAAAGCATCCTGTAATTGTTCCTAACGCTACACATACACCTGGGTTAAGCCCTGCACTTATGCCCTTTTGTATGCCTATAATAGTAAACAACCCCAGTCCTAAGGCATCAAACAAAAACAACATGGTTTTAAAAGTTTTGATATACTTTTTAAAAAAGATGGTAGCTACTACTGTTCCTAAAATAATTAATGGCAATTGATAATCACGCATCCAAGCAACGGGGGTATCGCCTATCAAAACATCTCTTATCGTTCCGCCACCAATAGCCGTTACAAAACCCATTATCATTACGCCGAAAACATCCAATCGCTTTTGCATAGCCGAAAAAGAACCCGATACAGCAAATGCTACTGTTCCCGAAATCTCGATAATAGCCGAAATATTAATGGTCATATTATTCCTTCTCGCTTACGGATAAACCACTCCGTGCTCAACAAAGCTACAATTAATATAAATATCCATTTCAAATCTA
Organism: uncultured Mucilaginibacter sp.; assembly: GCA_963422535.1. Lineage (GTDB taxonomy): Bacteria > Bacteroidota > Bacteroidia > Sphingobacteriales > Sphingobacteriaceae > Mucilaginibacter. The sequence goes on along the minus strand of OY730227.1, from coordinate 2,367,563 downwards.
TCAAATCGCTAAAGTGTTTATCTTCATAAACTACGGTTTTGATATTCTCATTCTTACGAATCATATCAGCAAGGCGATTAATTTGATTAGGATATACCATTTGCCCGCCCGATTGCTTTGCCAAGTCACGCAGTAAATGATGGTCGGCCGCGCTTTGGCGTGTTTCGAGGTTTAAAGGTTTTATGGTAAATCGTCCTGATGACGTAAATGTTTGATTTCCCAATTTTGTATTAGCTACATAACTATACTCGTCAACGGGCAAAACACCTGCATCTAATTGATAACTCTTACCGCTGCGAGTAAACAGATAACTATAATTTTTACCCGAATTGCTTTTCAATTCAATTTTGATATCGGGTGTATTTACTAATTCTAAAGCATCGTTATATAACTCGGCATTGAGCAGTACGTTTTCGCCTTCGTCGAAAATATTTTTAGCTGCATATACTCTAAAACGCTGCTGATTGGCATTAGCAGTAAGGTATTGCACTCCCTGCCCCATCAATTCTTCAAGCGCATGGTGATTGGCATAGGCTTGATAATCAGCCAACGTCCATCGCCATAAGCCTTCGCCCGTTAATACAGCTATGCGTCGCCCGTTATCATCTCCAAAAACCAACAAAGGGTAAGTAGTTGACACCTCTCCTATTTTTTGTTTCAACAGCGTATGACCTAATCCACCACTGCCGTAATTACCAAAAGGTGCAAGCAATGGAGGAAACTGACTTATCTTTTTTGTGGTTGAATCGGATAAAGTAAACAATGAAAAATCGGGCGTTGGCTGCGCAAATACTTCTTGTGTTTGCTCTCCATTTGCGCTAATCTGCACCAATTTTTGCTCACTATTGAGCTGCGGCAGATTAGTTTGTGCACCCAGCATATACCAAATTGGTGTTTTGATTTTAGCCATAAAACCTTGAAGAGTTACCGAACTATTGCCCAGTAATTGGTGCAAAATAATTAAGCTATAATCGCTCAGTTTTAATTGAGATAAATTACTGATTGGACTGGCTTTTACTTCATAATTCTTATTGCTTTCGATGGATTGCTTTACTACCGTAATATCGGGATGTGGGCTATCATAAAGCAACAACACCTTTTGTCGAGCATCTAATACATCTACATAAATTGTTTCGATATTGTTTTGAACTGATACTTCGTTTTTAACCGTTGCAATGTTGAAGGTAAATTTTCGGATACCTTTTTTATCCGCATTTAGTTTTAATGAAATTACTTTTTTGAAATTATCAGATGTTATTGATGTGTTTTGAGTAGCCACTTGCTTACCATCTTCTAACACACTTAGGCGTATATTCTCACCTTTAGCTTGATAGGCTTCTGCCAACATTTCTACCACAAAACTATCCCCTAAATAAGCAGTTCGGTTATAGTTAATATTACCTATCAGCAAATCTCGCTTGGCAATGGTATCGCCCAATGCTATGGTATAAATGCTTGTTTTCAGGTTTTTAGCTTCATATCGTGGGTCACTGCCTTGATTATATAAACCGTCGGTAGCTAATATCAATGCACCAATATTTTGGTTAACAAAACGTTCGTTGAGTTCGTTCAAACTTGCTGCTATATTGGTTTGCTTTCCATGGAGTAGCGCTGAAAAGCCCTCTTTAATACCCTTATCAAAATGGAAGGCTCGCACATCATACTGGTCGCCTAACTGCTGCTTTAATTCAGAAAGATGCGCAGCAAATGTATTCAAACCCTCTCGAGAAGAGAGGGATTTATCAAATAACTTTATAGAGGTTGAATTATCTTGAGCGATAAGTATCAGCGACTTTTGCTGATTATACGTTACCGATTTTATAAGCGGAGCTATCAATAAAAACGAAAGTATGGCAACGCCGATTGCTCGGATGGCAAACAAACCGTAACGAAGAAGGGTATTAAAACTATCCGATTGCCTATACAAAAGCCACGCATACAGCACCCCCAGCACGAGACAAGCAGGTGTCCACCATCCCGAAACTGTTCCCCAAGTTAGCATTTCAGTTGTTTGTTGTAAGTTTTGTAATATAAGTGCTCTGCAATATAAAATGAATAATTATAGGTTCAAAACATACAATTCTTAACCTGATTACAACATTCCACCATCTACTGGAATTACCTGCCCAGTGATGTACGATGCCATATCAGATGCCAAGAAAACACAGCAATTAGCTACATCTTCGGTTTCGCCACCACGTTTAAGCGGGATAGCTTGCGCCCAACCTTCAACCACTTTAGGGTCTAATACTTCGGTCATTTCGGTTTTGATAAAACCTGGAGCCACTACATTGGTACGTATATTACGTGAGCCTAATTCTTTAGCAATTGATTTAGAAAAACCTATGATACCAGCCTTAGAAGCCGCATAATTAGCCTGCCCAGCATTGCCTTGCACACCAACTACCGAACTCATATTGATAAACACACCAAAACGATTTTTCATCATAATTTTTGATGCCGCTTTGGTTACATTAAATATTGATTTCAGGTTGATATCCAACACCTCATCCCATTGTTCCTCGGTCATACGCATCAACAAGCCATCTTTGGTAATACCTGCATTGTTTACCACAATATGTAGCGTACCAAAATCGGCTACAATGGCATCTACTAATTTTTCGGCTTCATCAAATTTTGAAGCATCCGAACGATAGCCTTTTACTTGCGTACCAAAGCTTTGCAACTCTTGCTCCAACGCTTGACCTTTTTCGACTGACGATAAATAAGTGAATGCTACATTAGCACCATGCTCGGCAAATTTCTCTGCTATTTTACGACCTATACCTTTTGAAGCACCTGTAATAAGTGCGGTTTTTCCTTCTAATAATTTCATTTTATTCTGAATGATTTTCTGGGGATGAAGATAGGGAATTAGTAGGAAAGTTAAAAAGGCTCAAATGCTATCCACAAGCATTACTGATTATAGGCAAGTGTTTTGATGCTCTTCTTTGAGCACCAACAGGCACGCTGCGCACAAACAGCCATCGTACTGCTCGCTGATGTATTGTGTTTCGTTCAGGGTAAGTTGCACGGTGGTGCACTGGCATTTGGTAAACGAGTTGGCTTTACACTCAAATGCCGATTGGCAACGTTCGCAACGTATTATCTCGTGTTTGGCACTCATCATAAGATAAAAGTCCGAAAGATAGGATTAGGATTAACCTCAACATCTTTCGGACTTTAAAATTTATTAGCTTTTCAGTTTATGCCGAACAGGTTACGCAACCTTCTTCCATCGAGCAAGTTGGTCCTGCTGGTATTTCGTCAGCAACTTGAGTTACGTGCTCGGGTATTACAGGCTCCATATTTTTACCACCTTGGTTTTCTACTGTAAACTTAATTGCCTGCGATGCAGCTTGCGTGCGCAAGTAATACATTCCTGTTTTTAAACCTTTTTTCCAAGCATAGAAGTGCATAGAAGTTAGTTTAGAAGCATTAGGCGAATTGATAAACAAGTTTAATGATTGCGATTGGCAAATGTATGCACCTCTATCGGCAGCCATATCAATTATATTGCGCATCTTAATTTCCCAAACTGTTTTGTACAAATCTTTAAGCTCTTGTGGTATTTCGGCAATATCCTGTATCGAACCATTTGCGGTGATAATTTTATCTTTCATGCTATTATCCCACAAACCACGGTTTACCAAATCGCGCAGCAAATATTTGTTTACAATAATAAATTCTCCGCTCAATACCCTACGTGTATAAATATTTGATGTATATGGCTCGAAACACTCGTTATTACCCAATATTTGAGAGGTAGAAGCCGTAGGCATCGGTGCTACCAATAGCGAGTTGCGCACACCATGATTCATTACATCTAAGCGTAGATTTTCCCAATCCCATCTGCCACTATCAGGTTTTACATCCCACATATCGAATTGAAACTGCCCTTTTGATAGTGGCGAGCCTTTAAATGTTTGGTAAGCACCTTCTTTCTCAGCCAAATCTTTTGAAGCGGTCATTGCTGCAAAATAGATGGTTTCAAATATTTCTTTATTCAGTTGTTTAGCTTCTTCGCTTTCGAAAGGTAAGCGCAATAAAATAAAGGCATCAGCCAAACCTTGCACACCTAAGCCAATAGGGCGATGGCGCAAGTTGGAGTAACGCGCCTCTTCAACTGGATAGTAGTTATTATCAATAATTCTATTCAAGTTTAAAGTTACTTGGTAGGTAACCTCGTATAATTTCTGATGATCAAAAACACCATTAATTACATAACGAGGCAATGCCAACGAAGCCAAGTTACAAACTGCTACTTCGTCGGGCGATGTATATTCTATAATCTCGGTACATAAGTTCGAGCTTTTTATTGTGCCCAAATTTTGCTGGTTCGATTTGCCATTGGCAGCATCTTTATACAATAAATATGGTGTTCCTGTTTCAACCTGTGCATCCAATACGGCAAACCACAAATCTTGTGCTTTTACAGTTTTACGTGCACGACCTTCTTTCTCGTATTTTTCGTACAATGCTTCAAACTCGGCACCCCAACAATCGGCTAAACCAGGTGCTTCGTGTGGGCAAAATAAGCTCCAATCTTCATTAGCTTCTACACGTTTCATAAACAAATCGGACACCCAAAGTGCGTAGAATAAATCGCGAGCACGCATTTCTTCTTTACCGTGGTTTTTGCGTAAGTCTAAAAACTCAAAAACATCGGCATGCCAAGGCTCTAAATAAATAGCAAACGCACCTTTACGTTTACCCCCACCTTGATCTACATAACGTGCCGTATCATTAAACACCCTTAGCATCGGGATAACGCCATTACTTGTACCATTTGTTCCGCTGATGTACGAACCCGTAGCGCGTACATTGTGTATGCTTAAACCGATACCGCCTGCGCTTTGTGATATTTTAGCCGTTTGCTTCAATGTATCATATATACCTTCGATGCTATCATCTTTCATCGTCAACAAAAAGCACGATGACATTTGTGGCTTTGGTGTACCTGCATTAAAAAGTGTTGGTGTAGCGTGTGTAAACCAACGCTCGCTCATCAGGTTATATGTTTTTATAACGCTATCAATATCGTTTTTATGAATACCTACTGATACCCGCATGAATAAATGCTGAGGGCGTTCGGCTATTTTACCATCCAATTTTAATAGATATGACTTTTCGAGTGTTTTGAAACCAAAATAATCAAAGCCAAAATCACGATCGTAAATAATTGTACTATCTAATACTTCGGCATTTTCTTTAATTACTTCCCATACATCATCAGCAAGCAACGACGCACTTTTTCCTGTTTTGGCATCTACATAACCATGCAACATCGCCATCGTTTCGGAGAATGATTTGATGGTGTTTTTATGTAGATTGGATACCGCTATACGTGAAGCCAACAAAGCATAATCAGGGTGTTTGGTGGTTAACGAAGCGGCTGTTTCGGCGGCTAAGTTATCTAGTTCTGATGTGGTTACCCCATCAAACAAACCTTCAATTACTTTTTTGGCTACATCAATTGGGTCAACCAATGCAGGATTTAAACCATAGCAAAGCTTCTCGATGCGTGCTGTTATCTTGTCAAATTTTACGGTTTCTTTTTTGCCGTCTCTTTTTATTACGAACATATTAATGAATGATGAATGGTAACAGTAATTGGTTTATTAAAAATCCTCGTCTAATGAAAATGCTTTGCTTTCTTGTGTATTCAACACGCCATTTTTTTGATAATCGCCTACTCGTTTCTCAAAGAAATTAGTTTTGCCTTGTAGCGAAATCATCTCCATAAAATCAAACGGATTGGTAGCATTATACACCTTATCATAGCCTAACTCTTGCAACCATCTATCGGCTACAAACTCAATATATTGGCTCATCAATTTGGCATTCATACCGATTAAGTTTACAGGCAAAGCATCGGTTATAAATTCTTTTTCAATTTCAACCGCATCAGTAATAATTTTAGTAGCTTCCTCTTTTGACAGTTTTTCGCTAAGCATACTATACAACAAGCAGGCAAACTCGCAGTGCATCCCTTCATCTCTCGAGATTAACTCGTTGCTGAAAGTTAAACCTGGCATTAAGCCACGCTTTTTAAGCCAAAAGATAGAACAAAAACTACCTGAAAAGAAAATACCTTCAACCGCAGCAAATGCTACCAAACGTTGAGCGAATGTGCCATTGTTTATCCAACGCAATGCCCATTCGGCTTTTTTCTGTACGGCAGGTACGGTATCAATAGCATGAAACAGGTGGTCTTTTTCGGCAGGGTCTTTTACATAAGTATCTATCAACAAAGCATAAGTTTCGGAATGGATATTCTCCATCATGATTTGAAAACCGTAAAAGCACCTTGCTTCTGGAATTTGCACTTCGCTCATAAAATTTACTGCCAAATTCTCGTTCACAATACCATCACTTGCAGCAAAAAATGCTAATATGTGCGATATAAAATGCTTCTCGCCTGCATTCAGATTTTCCCAATGTTTTAAATCATCCGACAAATCAATCTCTTCGGCTGTCCAAAAGCTAGCTTCGTGCTTTTTGTACATTTCCCAAATACGGGGATAATTGATTGGAAGAATAACAAACCTGTCTTTGTTTTCCCTTAATAACACTTCGTTTTCCTGTTTCATACCTCTTCTTCTATTTTTTTAAGCCGACAAAAGTGATGTATCAACACGTTTTAAATAACGCAGATGATGAAAAATTTCCGCCAAAGCTCTATTGATGAAAGTTTCTTCAAATCTATCCCAAGGGCATCTGGCACTACTGTTTGACTGTCAATCTATGACTTACACGCAGTTACCATTTTAATACCGCTTTTTATTCGGCAATTACATGATAGCGTTTGTGAAAAAACTTACAGTTTCAAATATAGCGGATGAGAATATTACGATGTTAGTGATAGTTTTTAACATCGGCAATTAGTTATAAACATGAGTGGTTGAATACTTTTTAAAACTAATTTATTATATATTAAATATCAAATAATCAACTACTTAAATACAAAAATACACAAACAATATCGCTACTGCGTTCACGCTATACCGAGCACATCGAGATAAAACACTTTACTACATAAAGCCCCCAATTACTATGGCATGGAAGGTGGCATTACAGCCGTCGTGAAGAATTTAGTTTAGAACGCCAACATCAAATATAACTTAACCACCATTGGTGATGGGTGCGTTTATATCTCCCATACCAACGGCATGGGAAATACAGTATAAAGATAACTAGCAGCCATATTACATAAACACCTAATAAGCTTACTCCAAAATCTTTTGGTTGAAAATTGATAGGGTAATTTGGATTGGCAATTTGACTGGATTTAAAACCCATGCCATAAAAGGCAATAATGTTAAATATTTTGATGAGATACCAATGGCATATATAATAGAAAAACGGCACATTGCCATATACAATTAATAGTGCTGTAAATTTATTTTTAACATTTTCAATCAACGAAAGCGCAACTAAAGAGCTACCGATAGTGATAGACAAATACAGCAACGAGCAAGGATATTTAGACACATTAAAAAAGGAGATGATACTCAATGTAGTGGTTTTTTGAACTGCCCAAGGTGATGGATCGCCATAAATATTGAAATATCTTAACACCGCAAATAACAGCAATAAGCCTAAGCCCGAATACATCAAAAGTTTCTTCCGTTTGATGGCATCAACAGTATTTTTATATAACGAACCAAATACATAACCGATGAGCATAACCCCTGTCCACGGCAAAAGTGCATAGGCAGGTACTATCCCCCTAGTAGAACTAATTGGCGAATACTCCCCAAACCCTGCACCTGTAAATAACAACTTGCCTGTAAATGTTTTTTGGAGCGAATCAACTTTTACAATATCTAAAATATTATGCCCAAAGAATATAATTGCCCCTATGATGCCTATCACTACTAAAGGTGTTCGGAACCATACCAACAAACCCAAAATAATCATACTTGCACCTATTGCCCATATTACTTGCAAAATCAACAAGTTGTAAAACGGATTGAGTGTGATTGCAAAACTGATGAAAACAACATCGACCAGTAGTAGCCAGAACCCTCGCTTTAGCAAAAACACAGCTAGTTGATTTTTGGTACGGCGTGTGCCTGCTAAGTATGCTGATATACCACTAAGAAACACAAATGAGGGTGCACAAAAGTGAGTAATAAAGCGTGTAAAGAACAATATTGGGGTTGTCACTGCCAAATCAGTAGGTTCGGGATGCCCGAAGTGAAAAAAATCGCGAACATGGTCAACTGCCATTATTAGCATTACTAAACCACGTAATATATCGATGGATTCGATACGATTTTTGAGCATCGGCGCAGTAGTTGTTGTCATTGCAATAGTTTAAATATTATTCCCTAAGTTACAGATTTTGATTGTATTATGAGATTATTATTTTTATTTATTCAGCTTATACCATCCCATTACCAAACGCACCATTTGGTTATACGTATTCAAACCTTGGGGTTGATTATTAGCCTTCAAGAAATCATCATAAAACAAGCTACTTATGGCATTGATTTTACCTTCGTAGGCGAGCCAATACTTACGTTCGGTTTTAAAATCATTAAGCACGGGTGGGGATATTTTTTTGCGCAATTCATTTCTTGCCATACTATCTTGATGCTTCAATGCAAACATAAATTCTTGCACGCCAATAAAATAGGTAGAATAGCGCAAAAGATGATTTTTCGAGTTTACCCCCGCAATAAAACCACCAAAATTTGCCTCGTCCTCGGGCGCAAAGCCCATTTGATGCGACAATTCGTGACAAGCTACAAAGGGCTTTAAAAACACAGGCATTTGATAATTGATTTGAGCTTCGCCAGTAAAAGGGTTATAATAACCCGAAGTGCCCAAATAATTCATTATAGGTGTAAGCAACGATGGCTTTATTGCTGGTTTATAAGTATTAAAATGCTGAGTATCGGTTGCGATAGTATTAATAGCTTTGATGGCTGTTTGGTAGATAGTAGTATTATCCTGATGCCACTCTGCTGGGGTTACTTTACTTCGGCAACTATTCGCACTATCAATCAGCATAGCGGTAACAGTTTTCAAATAGGCAGTAGTATATCCGCTATCAGGTAAGTTAAATCGTTTAGCGGCTGATGGTCGATAATAATTCATCCCCCAAAGCATATAAAAACTAATGATAAAAACCTGAATCCCAACAATCACCCCTAACAATAGAAAACTTGCAGCTTTCCATTGCTTTTTAAACAACAGCTTGATTAGTTTAAAAGTAATATAGCCTAAATATCCAACAGTGAGGATATACAATAAATCGCCTACGCTAAATGGAAATAAATTAAAAATGGAATGTAAAATGCGACAAACAACCCGATAAAACCCTCCCGAATAATAGCACTCAATAAAATGTGGATGAGCATTAACAAGCATCAGTATAAAAATAATGAATGCCAACACCACGCTGGTTGCTATTCGTGCTTTGATAGGTTGTTGCTTAAACCAATTGCCCATTAATGCAAATATAGCAGAAGCGTATAGCTATACAACACAAAAAAGCCTCTTATAATTATCATAAGAGGCTCCTGCTTGTTTTTTGAAATTTAATATCGTTCTATATCGCCACTACCCGACTTAGAGGTGGAAACGCTTTTTGCTGCACCCGTATAGCGTATATCGCCTGAGCCCGCAACTGAAGCATCTATTTTATTGCTTGCATTAACTTTAGCATCGCCCGAACCTACTACCTTTACTTGGGTATTAACAGTAAGTAAATTACCTCCTACAAAATCGCCCGAGCCTACTACTTTTACTGTTGAATTTTCGGCAGAGCCTGAAATTTTAATATCGCCCGAGCCAGATACGCTACTTTCTAAACTCTTAACATTTACTTTTCCATAAATATCTCCCGAGCCTGCAACAATCAGTTTTAATGAGTTAGTGTTAATACCCTCTTTAAAATAAACATCTCCCGAACCTGTAACACTAATACTATTAATATCTTTAACTGAAACATATATAACCATTTTATTGTTCCCGTTATTCCACCCCCAATGAAAGCCCGAATTATGCTTGTTGTATATTTTTAACACACCATTTTGAACTTCTGTTACAATATTACCGATAACATTATCTGGTGCTTTTACAATTACCGACTCGGTTGCACCTTGGATAATATACACATCGTACGAACCTACTAAGTTTACCGCATTAAAACCAGAAAGATGCCTATCCTCTGTTTTAATGGATTTACTGCTTATTGTAGTATTCGGTTTAGCGTAAGCATATCCTGTACCTAGTAGCAGGATTGAGGCTAATAATAATTTGCTTAATAATTTCATGGTTTTTACTTGTTTTGAAATAAGACGCTAAGTATCGAAAAAGGTTGCACATAAAAACAAAAAAACTTCCCCGCTAAAGGAAGTTTTCAAATATTTTAGTGCTAATCAAACATCAATCAACTAATACACCAATATAATAGTTAAAAGTATCTACCTCAACATTATCTTTAGTAATACCCTTAATATTTACAGGCGTAAAACTCATAGTTGGTTTGATATATTGATATTCTCCTCCTTTTACCCTTACCCTTACTGGCATTTTAAAGTTTTTTACATCAGCTTGCCAACGGCATAACAATTTACCACCCTTTGCCATGAATTCAAGCGTTGGAAGAGTTTTATAATGCAAGTATTGATCAAACACAGGCAATAAATTCATCTCCGATTGTTTATTGATATAATTTACCACATCGTCATAAGTCACGGTTTTGTGGTAAAAAGTTTTATTTAATCCACGCAAAATATTACGCCATTTATCATCATCATTAATAATAGTGCGCAGCATATTTAGGATATTGCTACCCTTGTAATACATATCTCCCGAGCCTTCTTTATTCACATTATATGGCCCTACAATAGGCTCATCGTTCAGAATATTTGCACGTGTACCATGCACATATTCTTGCCCTGCTTGTTTACCATACAATTTTTCGATAAATAGCGACTCCGAATAAGCCGTAAAACTTTCGTGTATCCACATATCGCCTAAATCTTTGGAGGTGATATTGTTCCCAAACCATTCGTGACCGCTTTCGTGCACTACAATAAAATCCCATTTTAACCCCCATCCTGTTCCCGAAAGGTCGCGCCCTAAATAACCATTTTTGTAATGATTGCCATAAGCTGTACCACTTTGATGCTCCATACCCAAATGGTGTGTTTCGACCAATTTATATCCATCTTCATAAAAAGGATAAGCCCCAAACCAATATTCGAAAGCATTTAACATGGGCTTAGTATTATCGCCCCATTGCTTTTTAGCTTTTTCCAAATTATAACTCAAAGGCCAAAAATCAAGTGTCAGTTTGCCCTTTTCGCCCATATAAGTATCTTCATAATGTACATAGTCGCCAATATTTGCTTCAACGTCATAATTATTGATAGGATTAGCCACAAACCAATCGAATCGAGTATAGCCATCGCCTAAATCAGTAATTTTACGTAAACGCCCATTTGATACATCCTTTAATCCCGTAGGACAACTGATGCTCACAAGTGCACTATCTACCTCATCGTATTGATGATCTTTATTTGGCCACCACACACTTGCACCCATCCCCTGGCAAGCTGTTGATACCCATGGATGCCCAAGAGAATCAACATTATACTCTACACCGCCATCCCAAGGTGCGTTTTTAGCAATTGTAGGATTTCCCGAATAATAAACGGTAAACTCATCCTTACTACCTTTAGTAATTGGTTGTGGAAAGGTTACAAATACCGCATTAAATTCACGCTTGAAAGGCACTTCTTTCCCTTTATAAACTACCTTTTCGACTTTTAAATTCGCAAACAAATCGAACTGTAATTGTGTAAAATCTTGCGTAGCTGTAAACTTGAAAAGATTACTACCGCTTATAAATTTGTTAGCAATATCAAACTTCACATCCAAGTGATAATAATTAATATCGTAGCAGGTGCGCAAAGGGGTAAGATTACCTCTAAGCGAATCGGCACGGGTAAATCCATTTTTATGAACCATGAGTTGCGCTTGCGAATAGGTACACAGTGCACCCATAAGCAGCATAAAAGAAAATAGTTTTTTCATCGAATAAGTCTTAATCAGAAGCTTCAAATTTAGTAACAATATCTACAACTAACATTTATTCGCTATACAATTGTTACATCATCCAATTTTAATAAGAATATATTTTTAAGACAATAAATCTCGCACTCATCAATCACTATTTTATTTAACTTTGCGCACCAAATAAACACTACTATGCAATATGATGTTATCGTAATCGGTTCGGGGCCTGGCGGCTATGTAGCAGCTATACGCTGTGCACAATTAGGTTTAAAAACTGCTTGTATTGAAAAATATAGCACTTATGGTGGCACTTGCCTTAATGTAGGCTGTATCCCTTCAAAAGCATTGCTTGATTCGTCCGAACATTATTACAATGCTGCCCATGCTTTCAAAACGCATGGTATCCATCTCGAAAACCTATCGGTTGATATGGCGCAGATGATAAAACGCAAAAACGAAGTAGTACAAAAAAACACCGCAGGCATTAGCTTCTTATTCAAAAAAAATAAGATAGATACTTATCAAGGCATTGGCTCGTTTAAAGATAAAAATACCATTACCATTACAAAAGCTGATGGCACTACACAAGAAATTACTGGTAAAAATATCATCATAGCTACTGGTTCAAAACCATCGGGCTTGCCATTTATTAAAATAGATAAAAAACGCATCATTACCTCTACCGAGGCTTTAAACTTACCCGAAGTGCCCAAACATTTGGTATTGATTGGTGGTGGGGTTATTGGCTTAGAGTTGGGTTCGGTTTATGCACGTTTGGGGGCTAAGGTATCGGTAATTGAGTTTATGGATTCTATCATCCCTACTATGGATAGAGGTTTGGGCAAAGAGTTGCAAAAAGTATTGCAAAAGCAAGGGATGGAATTTTATTTAGGGCATAAAGTTACTGGCGCAAGCACCAAAGGCAAAGAAGTAACTGTAACTTTTGATGCTCCTAATGGCGAGAAAAGAGAATTGAAAGGCGATTATTGCTTAGTGGCAGTAGGGCGTGTAGCTTATACCAATAATTTGGGATTGGATAAAATTGGTATCACCGTTGAAGAGCGTGGCAGAAAGATTACCGTAGATACGCACTTGCAAACGAGCGTGAAAGGCGTATATGCTATTGGCGATGTGATACGTGGTGCAATGTTGGCACACAAAGCAGAGGACGAAGGCACACTCGTAGCCGAAACTATTGCAGGGCAAAAACCGCATATCGACTATAACTTGATACCAGGCGTAGTATATACTTGGCCAGAGGTAGCTGCTGTGGGACAAACCGAGGAGCAACTAAAAGAAAAGGGCGTAAAATATAAAACAGGTTCGTTCCCGTTTAGGGCGAGTGGGCGTGCGGTAGCAAGTGGCGATTTGGATGGTTTTGTAAAGGTATTGGCAGATGCGACTACTGATGAAATATTAGGCGTACATATTATTGGCCCACGTGCTGCGGATATGATAGCAGAAGCCGTAGTTGCGATGGAGTACCGTGCATCAGCCGAAGATATATCGCGCATGAGCCATGCGCACCCAACCTATACCGAAGCTATGCGTGAGGCTTGTTTGGCCGCTACAGAAAACAGAGCGATACATATCTAAGAGATACACATGCTGCAAATCCATGAAAATTTCTCGCTAAAAAACTTTAATACCTTCGGTATTGATGCTTCGGCGAGGTATTTTGTAGAGATAAACCATGAGGATGATTTGGTAGAGTTGTTTATGGATAAACAATGGCAACAAACCGAACGATTGGTTTTGGGTGGTGGCAGTAATCTTTTGCTGGTGAACGATTTTGATGGGCTAGCGATACGAATGAATATCAGAGGGATTGAACATCGCATAAATCATCAAGAAGTTTTTGTAGAAGCTGGTGCTGGTGAGGTTTGGAATGACTTGGTTAATTTTTGCGTGGATAGAGGATACGCAGGTATCGAAAACTTGAGCTTAATACCAGGCTCGGTTGGTGCATCCCCCATTCAAAATATTGGTGCGTATGGGGTGGAGTTGCAAGATGTATTTCATAGTTGCCGTGCATTTGAAATAGCTACGGGTGCTTTCAAAACCTTTAGCAAAACTGATTGCCGTTTCGATTATCGTGAAAGCATTTTCAAAACCGAACTAAAAGGAAAATTCATCATTGTATCGGTAAAATATCACTTGTCGCTCGTTCCTAATATCAATTTAAAATATGGAGCTATCGAACAAGAGTTGAACAATCATAATATCACTACCCCTACTATAAAAGATGTATCGCGTGTAGTTTCACATATCAGGGTCTCTAAACTCCCCGACCCTTCTACCATTGGCAATGCTGGTAGTTTTTTCAAAAACCCGATAATTACCCCTCAGCAATTTGCTGAAATACAAACCGAATTTCCAGAGTTGGTTAATTATCCTGCTACTAACGGCATGGTAAAACTAGCTGCTGGCTGGCTGATTGAAGCCTGCGGATGGAAAGGGAAAGTAGTTGGGCATACAGGTACTTGGAAAAATCAAGCATTGGTGTTGGTAAATCACGGCGGTGCAACAGGCGAAGAAGTGTTTAATCTTTCGTCGCAAATCATAGACAGTGTGTACACTAAATTTGGCGTTTCGTTAGAACGTGAGGTGAATATTATTAAATAACTTCGCTCTCTGTTTAAAAATAAAACTTACTGATATTCAATATATTATTACTATTTTTACTACTTATTCTACATACCATAATATAATTTTATTAAAAGTGGTATTGCCTTTGTCTTGTATTGTGTACAAACATTCACAAAATGACAACTATTGAATTTAACACACTAGTAGTACACCAAGCAAACTCGTTACGCTCCTATGCGTTTCAGTTTACTCGTGATAGCGACGATGCCAATGATTTGGTTCAGGATACTATTTTAAAAGCTATCACCTGCTATAATAAATTTAATGAGGGTACAAACTTAAAGGGATGGTTATACACCATCATGAAAAACACCTTCATCAACAATTATCGCCGCTTTGTTAAATTAAATAGCTTTGTTAGTCAAGCTGACGAAATATCTTCATCTAACTTGGTCTTTAGTTCGGTTTCAAACCATGCCGAGGCTGGATTTATAATGAATGATATAAAAAGGGCATTGAGTGGACTTCCAACAGAATACTATTTGCCATTTACAATGTACTTTGATGGGTATAAGTATCACGAAATATCAGACCATTTAAATATTCCAATCGGGACGGTTAAAACACGCATACACGTTGCTCGTAAATTGCTTAAAAAAAGCCTAAAACCTTACGACAACGAAGAACAAAAAGTAACTTATACTTATGAGAATTAATTTATAACCTAATACTTTTTTGAGCAACTATCCTATTCGAATTGTAGTTTTGTGCAAACACAAGATAGATGAGTGATTTGCCAATTTATACCCGCTCGCAACTGGCACTACGCAATGGGCAGGATAAGCCCGAAATATGGATAGCCTACAAAGGATTAGTATATGACGTAAGCAAAAGTCGATTATGGCGCAATGGAAAACATTATGAGCATTGGGCAGGGCAAGACCTCACGCCCGAATTGGCAGACGCCCCACACGATGAATGGGTATTTGAACATTTTGACCCAATAGGGAAATTGGCGCATTAAACGCCAATTTCAAAATGTGATAAACTAACAAACTGCTGTACTCTTGCAGCTATTTCTTCTTTCGATAAATTTTTCAATCGCTCTGTCCCGAATTTCTCAACACAAAAAGAGGCTAATGCCGAACCATAAATAATGGCATTTCGCATATTAGAGAAATTTACCGTACCTACTTTTGCCATATAACCAATAAAACCTCCGGCAAAGGTATCACCAGCCCCAGTAGGGTCAAATACATCTTCAAGTGGCAATGCCGGCGCAGCAAATACCTTTCCTTCGCCAAATAACAATGCACCATGTTCACCTTTTTTGATGATAAGATATTTTGGCCCCATTGCTAATATTTTGTTGGCAGCCTTTACTAATGAATATTCTCCTGATAATTGACGTGCTTCCGAATCGTTGATAGTAAGTACATCTATTAGTTTAATTGCTTCTCTAAGGTCGTTCATTGCAATATCCATCCAAAAGTTCATGGTATCCATTACAATCAACTTAGGGCGATTTTTAAGCCTTTTAATCACCGTTTGCTGAACTTGAGGTGTCAGGTTGCCCAACATCAAAAACTCGCAATCCTGATACATATCTGGGATAATAGGGTCAAAATCTGCCAATACATTCAATTCGGTAATAAGAGTATCTCGACTATTCATATCATTATGATACTTTCCACTCCAAAAAAACGATTTTTCGCCCTGCTTTATTTGCAAGCCTTCGGTATTAATACGATGTTGATGAAAATCATTGATTTCGCTTTTAGGGAAATCGTCGCCTACTACCGCTACAATATTTACCTTATCATAAAAGTAAGATGCAGCCAAACCAGCGTATGTTGCAGCTCCTCCTACTATTTTATCTGTTTTTCCAAAAGGTGTTTCAATTGCGTCAAACGCCACAGTACCAATAACTAACAAACTCATTGAATATTTTTTTTATTTTTTTTGCTACAAATATTGCGAAATTACCTTAGAAATTATACTTTTGCACCACTCTAATCAAAAAATACTCCTGAGTAGCTCAGCCGGTTAGAGCATCTGACTGTTAATCAGAGGGTCGCTGGTTCGAGCCCAGCCTCAGGAGCCAGAATGGGAAGGAGGTCAGAAATGACCTCCTTTTTTTTACATCCTCCTAAAACCCCACTGGCACATATTAAAACATCGATTGGAGTTGTGAATGTTGGAGCTGCAACTTTTCCATCTTCAAAATGGAGTTTTTCGGAAAAGATGCAGCCAAGTATCTTGTTTTTGGTTTTTCCGTTTGATATTCCGGGGATCTTGACCACCTGATTCCGTGGCAAAGTGATCAGACGATGATAGCTGGCGAACGATAATCTAAGAGCATCAGTAATTCCTTTGCCTGCACCCCCTGCTGATATATTAAACATCACGTTGGGATGTATCTTTTTAAATTCTTGTGCTCATTTTACTGTAATGGGGTAAAGTGCAAATGCACCCGAAATATTAATTGTTCCTTTTAAATCATCAGCTACTCGTGTGCTTTTATCTTTTTTAAACGACGACAGTATAATCACTACACCTGTAATGGCTATGATTGATTGTATAATTCTTTGATAATTGAATATGCGTTTCATATCGGTTAGTTTTAAAATGAAATTTGTAATTGAGCTTCTATTATATTGTTTTTAATTTGAACTACTTCTTCATGTTTGTACAGATAGTCAACCGCTAATTTTGTCCAAGAGTTGAATACATAGTTTACACCGCCATAGTAAATAGTTGACCGATCTGTAGTGATAGTGTTACTTGGATCGTAAGTATCATATTTTGCCACTATCTGTAACTTTGGTAGTACAAAATATCCTGCTTGGGCATACCAACCATCTTTATGAACCAAACCATCAGTACCGTGTAGATACTCTGCCGATGCAGAGAAAGCCCCTGAAACGTAACGAGCATCAAAACTATAACGATTACGAGCTTGTGGTACAGGATTTGGTACTTTAACCGTAGCTAAAGGGATATCCTTGCCTTGATAGAAACCAACACCAAAGTCAAGACCTTTTATGGGGTGAATGCCAAAACGAGCAGCAATATCTTTGTGATTGTTGTTATCCACAGCAACATTGTATCCCACACCATTAAATATACCGAAGGTGTAATCAAACAGGTAATGTTCATTTAACTTAGCAAAGCTTCCACTAACCTGAACCCCAATATCGCGCCCATTTTGATTTCCAATTACATCTTTTGCTCTTCCAGTCAACGCTTCTACCACTTGCGAGCGATCAATAAAATCTAACTGTGCATCAGAAACCAAGCTTTCATAAGTAAGTGGTATTTTAAATTGCCCTGCCTGAAATTTGAAGAAATTAGCTACTTTGTATGTGGTGTAAGCATCAAGCAATTTGGCTGTATTGGCAAATTCGGTATAAAGCTCGTATGACCATTTATCGGTAATATTACCTTTTACGTCTAAACGTGCACGATGCAAATCAAATACATTATTTACACCACTTTGTTCAAATCCTTGGTAGCGAGTCTGTACCAAACCGCTTATTTGTAAAGCACGACTGCCTATAGAGATATTATGCTGATTTTCTTTATCACGTTTAGTTTGCTCTTTCAACGCCAAATCTGCACGTAACGAATCAGCCTCATTTTGGGTTAATAAATTCTTTTTAATGAGTAGGTTTAATAACTCATCGTTTGATTGTGCTTTTGAAGCTACAGTTGAGAAAAGGAATACTGCGACAATTAGTAATGCTCTTGTAAAGTAACGAAATTTCATATGTTTTTAGTTTGAGTTAAAGTAAATAAGATGAATTAAACACGCTAGACACCAATCCACTTTTGAAACGGAACGCTGGTTTTATGATATTGTCCATAATTGACGCTGAATTGCGTGAATGCCTAGTTATAATCTATAATATCTACATAGTCTATCGATTTAATAGGGTAAAAATAATGAATATTACTTACCATGCAAAATTATTTTTAAAAAAAACTACTTGCCACGCGGTTCGGTGGTGAAAAACGTATTCAGCAACCTCCGTTCCGAGTTTATCCGAAGCTGAATTGCCAAAAGGATAATGTATTCCGTCATAGATTCGACTCCAGCTATTTTCAGATTCAGCCTGACTTAGAGACTTGATCGTTCTTGGCGGTTCTCTTGGTGTGTGATATGCAGTTCAATGCTATTATCGTTACCAATGATTCTTTTAAAATCCTAAAACCCGCCTTAACTGTGCCATAATGCCCGCAAGGGTATGAAGGGTGGGGAGGCGTAGACAACAGTTGGGTTCATTATACAGGTATAAATGTTCCCAAACTCCTTCAATGCGAACAGATTGGCATCATGCTCCGCATTTTTAAATACAATGAAGTGGTTTGAGAAAGCGGGACACGGCTCAAAAATATCGGCTCTTATACTAAAGAATGATTTGGCAATAAGTTGCCATAATGTTACAGATTAATAACGATAGTAATCCGCCACCGTAACCACTATATTTAGAATTTAGTTAAAATGCAATTTTCCTTAATTCATCAAGGAAACAGTTCGAGGATTGTTTATAATGGCATCGCCCCCATTAAGCAACCTTTAAATCGCTCAAAATTTCCAATTGCTCTAAAATTTGGTTTGAATCCTGTCCATTTTGGGGAGCCAGAATGGACAAGCACGAAAACTCGGTCGCTTGCCCTTCTTTTTTCTCCTAATTTTTTGATAATCAAGTATATACAAGAGTATCATTCACTTGTTCGAGCGGTTAGATGTTGTAATTCTTCAAATTGATTTTTTTGGGGATAAAAATTGAATGGTTTAATAGCTATTCCAAATGCGTATGCATTCAAGCAAGTCAATTCAGGAAGTAAAAACAATAACTGAACAATGATAGATATAATCCTTCGTAGAGATCCGTCGTATTAAACGAATTGCTACTATTTAAGCGTTAAGGATATGTGTAAAATAAAAACAAGACTATCAGAAAATCTATAATCGGTCTGATAGTCTTGTTAAAAATGAATGATTAAACCTTTTTTGGAGGCAAATCAAAAGCTTGTGCATCGTGCTCAAAATGACCTTTGTGCGAGCCATCACAAAATGGCTTATTGGTTGATAGTCCACAACGGCAAATGGAAACAATAGTTCGCCCTTGAAGTCCATATGTATTACCCTGCATATCCACGATTTCAAAGTCGCCATCAACTTTTACCGAGCCGTTGTTGTTTATTGTAAGTTTTGTTGTTGCCATAATTTTTTTAGTTGCGCAAATGTAATACTTCAATAGCGAAGATTTTATAGTTGTTTTAATTACTCTGCGGTTTTTTCACCCGAAACTGAGGCAACAGCAGTTTGATGCAAATCAAATACTATTATTTCATTTGCTCCTTTTTTCAGCCATGATGCAGGGCAATAGAGCCTTGTTTGCGGGCCAATGTCCCAATATCTACCTAAGTTGTGTCCATTTACCCAAACTACTCCTTTTTTGTATTTACTCATATCAATATAGGTATCATGAACGTCATTAATATCGAAAATTCCTTTAAAGAAAACCCCTGCTTTAAGCTTATCAGAATGAGTATTTTTTAACGATTTAATATAATGGTTATCAAATGGTAGTTTGTATATATCCCAGCTCATCATGGTCATTCCGTTTAGCGTTACCCTTTCGGTAATACCTTTTCTATCAATCATAAATTGTGCAAAATTGATATGCCCCATGCCTTCTACAAATATCTCGAGTACAGGCTCTTTTACATCTGTGGCTGGTAAGTTGATGCTCCACTTGCCACCATCACGTACTACTTTGCCAATATATTTACCATTTAAAAATACGGTAGCATAGTCGTGTGGCTCGGTTATCGTCAATGTACCACTTATATGCCCACTAAGCTTTGTTTTATAAAGTATGTAGCCAGCGTATTGATTGTATGCCTCCATTGGTTGAGGTTGTGCCGATTTTATAGCTATTGGTAAATTATCCCAAACAGATGTAAATGCTTCCATCTTAATTTCTGGAATAGCTATAGTTTCAATAGGTTTTGGTACAGGAGGGATTTGATATTTTACATACTTCGAAATCAAATTTCTTAACGCAAAATACTTCGGAGTAGCCCCGCCTTGCTCGTTTATTGGCGCATCATAATCATAACTTGTAATATCTGGCTGGAATTGTGTATCCGAAAAAGCATTTGCTCCGGCACTAAAGCCAAAGTTTGTACCACCATGTATCACATATAAATTAAAGGAACGTTTAGTATCTAATAAAAATTTACTTCTTTTAATAAATCAGCAGTATCAGGACGCGCCCATTTCTCTCCCCAGTGAGTCAACCAACCAGGATATGTTTCGCTACTAAATGCAGGTACGTTGGGGTTGCGCTTCTTTGCTTCCGCAAAATCAGCTTCGCTGCCCCCACTATCCAAACCTATTACTGCACCATCAATATTTCCAGCATTTAGCATAGCCACATTAGCACCATCGGCGGTATAGAAGGGTACATTTATACCATTCTTAAGCCAAATCTTTCTCAGTGTTTCTAGATAAATTTTATCATTACCAAAACTGCCATATTCATTTTCAACCTGTACCATCAATATTGGACCACCATTGGTACACAATAACGAATTTACTATGGTTGAAAGCTTATTCATGTATCTCTCCACAGCTGTCATGTATCTTGTATCCATACAGCGGATTTTTATATCAGGAATGGAGAGCAAATAAGGGGGCAATCCGCCAAAATCCCACTCGGCACACACATAAGGGCCTGGGCGTAAAATAACCCACATACCTTCTTGTTGGCATATTTTTATGAATTCTCCTATATTATGGTTGTCTGTTTGGAAGTCAAAAATACCCGGCTGACTTTCGTGATAATTCCAAAAAACGTATGCGGCAATAGTGTTGCAACCCATAGCTTTTGCCATTTGCACACGATGCCTCCAGTATATACGAGGTATGCGTGCAGGGTGCATCTCGCCACTGAGTATTTGAAAAGGCTTGCCATTGAGCAAGAAATCATTTTTTGTTATCGAAAATGTAGTTTTTAACCCTTGGCTAAAGGTAGAATTTACTATACATAGGCTGAAAATGCTATAAAGCAATGCGATACGCCATTTTGAGTTTTTTTTCATATTGCAAAGTAATAATTGTTAATCAATAATTGTATTAATGACATAAAAGTATCAGCTATTGCATCTAACCTAAACTATAATAAATATATTTGTTTTAAAGACTAAAACTAAATGAATACTCAAAAACTACAAATACCCCTTTTATCTGGTATAACTAAAAATACTCCTATTAGTGATATTCACTCATTGCTTGATGTGCAACAAAAACATCTTATAAATATAAACCCTTGGCCAAAATATGGTGAATATTTTGACTTGCCAACTGTTTCGTTTAAAATAGCCTACAATGAAGACCGCATATTATTAAAGTACGATGTAATTGAAAAAGAGGCACTTGCAAGATATAGGCAAATTAACGACCCTGTTTATAAAGATAGCTGTGTAGAGTTTTTTATATCCTTTGATGATGAACAGCCTTATTACAATTTCGAATTTAATAGGTTAGGAACGTGTTTGTGTGGATACGGCCCAAGTAAAACGGAGAGGACGCATTTGCCACCGAATATATTGAGTGAAATAAAGTATGAGCGTACAATTGAAGCGAATGTTTCTGCTATACATTGGACGTTAACGCTGAGTATCCCTGTTCAGGTTTTTTGTTATCACAATTTCACTTCTCTTAAACAAAAGAAGTGTAGAGTGAATTTTTATAAATGTGGTGACGACCTTACTCAGCCCCATTATTTGGTGTGGAATGATATTACTTCAGAAGAGCCAAATTTTCATTTACCCGAGTTTTTTATGAATGCTGAATTTGCGTAAATAGCTGATTATCTACATTTATAAATTAAAACAGCCCAAACTATATAATAGCTTGGGCTGTTTTAGTAAATGAGCATATCTCTATTGCCTTCCTAATATAGGAGCAAACTTATTTTCATAATCCTTCAACTGCTTTTGGAATTTAGTTGCAATAGCAGTTTGATGGTTTTCGACAGCTAATTGAGCTAAGGCATTCATAACTGATAAACCAAGTTGAACAACCCGACCATCAACATTGGTACTACCTTTTTGTAATTGATTATAGTTATAATCAAGTTGCTCTACCAAATAAGCATCTACACTATTTGCATACTTATTAGCATAATCAATATCATTTAAGCTATAAGCTGAGGCTGATAAGAAATACTTTTGCCTTGCCAAATCAATAAATGGATAAATCTCAGGCATTTCTGCATCATATTTATGTAGTACTTTAAGTGCCAAATCACGATGTCCTTCTTGTATTAAGTTTTGTGTTAAATCTAATACAGTAGTTAATAAAACAGGGTAAAACATATTAGACGATTCAGGATCAAGGTATTTTGCTGTTTTAAATTTCCCCCACTTAAATTTGTTCATTACATTGTCGTACATTACCATTGTATTCGTTTTGGTTAACTGATCTTTAATAGTCGTATCAACTTTAAACGGTATTAAACGATAGGTAAAGCCTTCTTTATAAAGATATTTTTGTAAGCCCATCATGTTTTCTTGCCCTACGGTGGTAGTAAAGCAAATAGGGCGTTTCCAGTTATTATGTGCCAATATATCCATGAAAGCCAAATTATCTTTAGTTACATAGTTTGATGATGTTTTCCATGTAATAGTATCAGCAAGTTTGCTTTTTTGGTCAGGAGTTATGATGCCGTTTTTAAGCACCTCATTAGCATTTACAGCCAATTTAAAACTTTTGGTAGGCAAGTAATTTACTTTATCTCCATTTTGAAGTTCTACTTTTGCAGCTTCATTATCAGAGGTTATGAAATCAAAAACCTCTTTGAGGTCAGATGCTCCAGGTATATTTTTATCATAAAACTGAATACCATCGCGCACGCCTTCTTTATACTTATCATACGCCATAGTGATAGGTAAGGGTTCTGATGCGTTCATCTTTTTTGTCATCTGACGGATATACCAATCGCCACTAAATAAACTTAAATTTACG
Organism: uncultured Mucilaginibacter sp.; assembly: GCA_963422535.1. Classification (GTDB taxonomy): domain Bacteria; phylum Bacteroidota; class Bacteroidia; order Sphingobacteriales; family Sphingobacteriaceae; genus Mucilaginibacter. The sequence goes on along the minus strand of OY730227.1, from coordinate 2,343,892 downwards.
ATACGCACATCGGGTCTTATACCCTCAACTTCTTGGTCGTACCAAAGCGAGTAGGTGTCATTATCGCCATAGGTAAATAATATAGCATTGGGTGGGCAAGATATAAGATAGTTGTATGCCATATCATGCGCTGTCATTTTAGTAGAGCGATCATGAGCGCCCCATTCTTTACTCGCTACTAATAATGGAAGCAGTAAACAAACAATAGTAGCACCTAAGGCAGCTGTTTTGGCATTTATCCATTTTTGGGCAAACTCGCCTAAGGCAATTGCACCCAAGCCAATCCATATAGCAAAAGCATAAAACGAACCAACGTACGAATAATCACGCTCACGTGGTTGTACACTTGGCTGGTTTACATATAATACAATTGCCAATCCAGTAAAAAACCAAAGTAATGCGACGATTAATGCATCTCTTTTCTTACGAGAGAAATGATAAAGCATACCTATCAATCCTAAAATTAAAGGCAAAGCATATAGCGGAGTATAAGAATTGGTGGAATAGATAGGAGTATGTGCATCCTTATGTATCAACGATTTGGGTAATTGTTTGCCTCCATCAATTAAACCCGTAGTCCAGTCGCCATCTACATAGCCCGAAAATCCACCCATTTGTTGCTGCCCATCCATTTGGTTTGTTCTTCCAGCAAAATTCCACATAAAATATCTGCCATACATTTGCCACATTTGCCAGCTTAGCATCCATTTCATATTATCAGCAAACGTAGGGGCATCATTTTCGCCCATTTGCAACCACCCTCTGTAAAATTGCACATCTTGCCGATACGAAGCACTCGTACCTTCGGTGCTATACATACGTGGCAAAAAGGTGGTATGGTCGTAGGTATTATTTAATTTATGCCCTGCTGGCTCATAAACCTTTTCGCCCTTACGATAAAGCGTGCTTCCTTCAGTTTGGTCAGTTAGTTTGGCATCAAAATAAGGCCCTGTAAGTAGCGGTGTTTCTCCATATTGAACACGGTTAAGGTAGCCATATAAAATAAAAGCATTATCAGGATGCGAGTTGTTCAAATTAGTATTGGCAGTTGCTCTGATAGGGATGTATGCAAAAGAGCTGTAACCAAAATAGATGAATGCAACACATAGCAATGCTAAATTTAATGCAGGTTTATTGTTTTTAATGCTATACCAAATACCAAATACAATAGCACCAATGAGTAACAAAAAGAATAAGCCAGCCCCTGTACCAAAGCCCATTCCTAAGGTATTTACAAAAAATAAATCGAAATAAGCAGCTATTTGTACGGTATATCCCCTAATACCATATTGAACAAAGCCTAAAATAACTATACCAATAAGAAATGCAATAATGGCACTTTTGGTATTGATGTTTTTATACCTGCGGAAGTAATATACCAACACAATAGCAGGTATGGTTAATAGGTTAAGCAAGTGAATACCTATTGATAAACCAATAATATAGGCAATAAAAACAATCCATTTATCGGCACCAGCTTCTTCCGAATGCGCATCCCATTTTAATATCGCCCAAAAAACAACAGCGGTACATAAGGCAGATAACGCAAATACAATGGTTTCAACAGCCGAAAACCAAAAGGTATCGGTAAATGTAAAGGTTAGTGCCCCTACTAAACCACCACCCATAATCAATATTTGTTGATACCCTGTTGCTTCTTCGCCTCTGTTTACCAATAGTTTTTTAGCAATAGCCGTGATAGTCCAAAACAAAAACATAATGGTAGCACCACTTGCTAAAGCCGAACCCATATTGGTGTAGTATGGCACCTTTTCAACATTACCAAATGATAATAGCGAGAAAGCTTTTCCTAACATCGCAAAAAGCGGGTAACCCGGTTGATGTGATACTTGCAAGCGATAGGCGCAGGAGATAAACTCGCCGCAATCCCAAAAACTTACCGATGGCTCGAGGGTAAAAATATACGTTAAAGAGGCGATGACGAAACATAGCCAGCCTAAAAGATTATTGATCTTATTGTATTGCATGTGCTGTAATTAGTAATTATTTTTCGATGGGCTAATATCTGTATTTTTATAAATCTTTTCAGATAAATAATACCTTAGTTAACATCTTTTAACAAAATGTTGCCGAATTTATAAAAAAATAAGTAACGAAAAAGCGTTACTGAATTGTGAAAATGTATATCGGGAAAATGGGTTATTGGTAAACATAGGCTATAATTCCTCGTTAATTATTAACCTATAGGATGGTAATCAACGAGGAATATTACAATATTTTACTTTTAAAATTTCAAACTAGCTCCTGTTTCAAAGAAGAATATACCAAGCGCATTTACAAATCCTTTGGTAATGCGGGCTGGTAATTTGTTCTCGGCTACTGCATATGTAGGCGTAAAATTTAAAGTAAGTAGCCCAATTTTATATTCTATTGGGGCTGATAGTTCAAAATCAAGTAGTTTAAATTTACTCAATTTTGCCTTTTGTTTAGCAGTTTGTGCTTGCGCAGCTGCTGATTTTGCTTTTTTGCCAAATTGTTTCCCAATCAAATAGGCATCATAAAAATTTTGTGTACCTGTGTTAATAGCTGTATTGGGTGATATAATCAGCAAATCATTGTCGCCAAAAACATTTTGCATGGCAAAATTGTGTGATATACCAAGGTTTACAAAAATATCATTACCAAAACCATCTTTTATAAAACTATAATCGGCACTTATAGCGGGCGTGATTATACCTGCTATATCGTAATTAAAATTGGCACTAAGTGTACTACTAATTGATGATGAAATTTGTGTGCTTTTTGCGCTATAAAACTGCTTTGCAAACGAAACACCACCACTCATGTTTTCAGTAATATCATAATCGTACCCAGCTGTGAAGCTTTCTCCATCCAGTTTATTGGTTAAACGATTGGGAATATAAGTAGCTGACCCTGAAATGAAAATACCATTTTTGAAGGTGTATCTCAACTCGGGTAAAATAGCAGGAGTAGTAATCGTATCCGCACGACCCATGGTCACATTATTGTTTAAATAATTTATACCGATTTTAAATGATGATTCTTTTTCTTCTTTATTACTTGATGCTGTTTGTGCATATGATTTAGAAATCGTAAATAATAATATAAGCGCAATAATGGATGCGTAAAAGTTTTTCATAAATGTAAAATAATAAGTCATGTTAAACGTGTAATAGACTTTAATATGTTACAAAGGTTTATTTTTTTAAACTGAAATAAAATAATAATCAAGAATTAAACCAGTTGTTATTTTTCATGTCATAACCAAAACAAACAACAAGACGTAAAAACTTAAAATTGAAAAACATGAAAAAAACAATTCTTTTTGCAGTAGCGATATTATTTTCGGCTGCTACTTTTGCTCAAACAACTACTACAACATCAACAGACCCTTCAACAAAAAAAGAATTGAAAACCGAATTGACGGCTGCAAAAGCTGATTTATCTAACGCGAAAGCAAATGTGCAAGCAGCTAAAGCAAATGCACAAACTGCCAAATCAAACGTACTTAGTGCAAAGGCTAATTTAGCTACAGCGAAAGCTGCAAATGCACCTAAGGCAGAAATTAAAACAGATAAAGCTAATATAAAAGCAGCAAAGGCAAATTTGGAAACTGCTAAAGAGAATGTTGAGGCAGCAAAAACGGATAAGAAGGCAGTAAAATCAAACGTGGTTCATCTTAAAAACGAAATTAAAGCTGCACGAAAATCAGCACCACACCATGTGGGGCATAGTAAATAATTATACTATTTATCAAAAAAGGGGCTTTTGCCCCTTTTTTGATATTTCGGCAGTCCGCACATTAAAACTGTCAAATTAAATTAATCCTTCTCTTGTTACAAAATCCTGTATGGTATCAGGGGCAGTCATTAAAAAAGTGTTTATGCCTAATGCCTTAGCCATATTGATATTTTTCGGACTATCATCAATAAACAAGGTTTCTTCTGCTTTTAGGTTATTCTCTGCTAATACTTTGTGGAATATTTCTGCGCTGGGCTTGCGCATTCCTATTAAGTGCGAATAATATGTTTTCTCAAATAAATGATCATTCCCATCAAACCCGAAGTCGCTCTTTAAATAATTCATCACGTATTCGAAATGGATCGGGTTGATGTTGCTTAGTAAAAAGGTACGATACTTTTTATTCAGTTCGGCTAATAATTCATGCGTGCCTTTATCAACCCCAATTAGTAAGCTGTTCCATGCAGCATCTATAGCTTCGTCGGTTAATTCTGAATTTCGTGAGCTTTTTCTTACCAACACTCTAAATTCTTCGGCTGATAATTCTCCTCTATCAAAGGCATCGAAAATATGGTTTTGATTACTATGACTAAAAAAATTCTCGGGGTCATCTATATCAATTGCGCTCCACGATTGTTCTAATTTTTTAAAATCGAGCAGGAAAATCACATTGCCATAATCAAATATGATATTTTTTATAGGTTTCATATAGTTTTAACATTATTATATTATGTCACAATAATAAGTAACTAATGTAAATTGTTGGTTACTATATTTATTTCATTAGCATTAAGTCAGAACATTTTGCTAAATAGCATACCATATTAAATCATCAAGTCAATGAAAAAGCAAATCATTTCGATAATGATGTTAAGTATTGCTATCGCATTCCCTTATATATCAAAAGCACAAAAAACTACAGGTATGCACGTATTGCGTACCATGAAAATAAGTAGCTCGGGTGGTTGGGATTATATTTATGCCGATGGTGCACTTAAGCGGATATATGTATCGCATGGCAATCAGGTAAATATATTAGATGCAGTTAGTGGCGATTCGGTTGGTTACGTGCCCAACACACCTGGAGTGCATGGTATTGCCATAGCATCATCATTCGGCAAGGGTTATATAAGTGTAGGCAGAGCCAATAGTATTGTAGTGTTTGATATAAAAACTAATGACACTTTGAAACGGATTGCTGTAGGTGCTAACCCTGATGCCATATTTTATGATGCGTATTCAAAAAAAATATATGCTTTTAATGGGCGTAGCAAGGATGCTAGCGTGATTGATGTAGCTACGGATAAAGTTGTTGCCACTATTCCATTAGGAGCTAAGCCCGAAACAGGGGTATCTGATGGTAAAGGGAAAATATTTGTAAATGCAGAGAATACGAATGAGGTGGTAGTGATTAATGCTGATACCTATAAAGTAGAAGCGAGATACAAAATTAACGAAGGAGATGAACCATCAGGCTTAGATATTGATACCCGAACCAATCGGTTGTTTATAGGTTGTGGTGGCAATAAAACAATGGTGATAATGGATGCTACTAATGGAAAAAATTTGGCAAAGTTTGCAATCGGCAGTTGCGATGGCTTAGTATTCGATCCTGAATTAAAACTAGCTTATGCTTCAAATGGGGAAGGAACGATAAGTGTGGTAAGAGAAGTAAGTGCTGATAAATTTGAGTTTGTAGAAAACATACTTACCGAGCGTAGCGCACGAACAATAGGCATAGATTTGATAACACATCATTTATTTTTACCAGCTGCAAAAACAGAAGCGGTGGCAGCAACTACCGAAAATCCACACCCGCGACCAAAGCAAATACCAAGAAGTTTTCATGTAATAGAAGTTGGTAAGTAGAAAACAGATTGCTTTTGTGGGATATGATGGGTAATTTACGAATGATTTGTTTTTAAATTAATTCATTAATAGCGGATTGCATTTTTAGTAAAAAAACGGTTTTGAATTTCGACGACAAATCCGTAACATTGCACCCGAAATTTAAAACTATTTCAGCGCCTATAGCTCAGTTGGTTAGAGTAGAAGACTCATAATCTTTTGGTCCCTGGTTCGAGCCCAGGTGGGCGCACAAAATACCATATCAGATGATATCAAAGCCCTGTAAATCAATCAATTTACAGGGCTTTATGTTTTTAACCACTCAATTTATATCAAAGAATATCAAGGTTTTTGATACCTATTCCGTAACCTGTTTTTGTTTTTTACCTTCGAAGATATAAAAATTGACGTAATTAACTGTTTATCATTTAATTATAATTAAAAAATTTACATTGTTTTGTTTATTTTTGAGCTGTTTTTGACCCTTTTCAAGGCTGATTTCGACGCATTTTGTACCGGCTTGCTCGGTTGTGGAATTGATACCCAACTTGCGCAGTTCTTCGAACAATTCAGTCTTGAAGTGTTCGAGGTCTTGTTTGGTGATTAAATCTAATGTGGTCATAATCTTTCTCTTTGCATGGTGCAGGCTACATAGCATGTAGTTGTTTATGCAAATGAAAGGAGTGTCGGAATACGCTTTTGGGTCATTTAGGGATACCCCTAAAAAAAATACTAAAAGGTGGCAATATTTCTATATGTATAGGGTATTATTTACTGCCTATCAGTCAGTTATCAAGCTAACAAACTGCCATAATGCTGAAATAAATAAATTGGTTTATACTTTGATAGGTATATAAAGCAAACATTGTTTAAAATATATAACTATGGCAAAATGAAATTTCTACTTATATCGGAAACTATCCTCGACGTTGAGCAATATTTAAAAATGTATATGGGGGATTATATTGAGCATGAATCGGATGTGATAATAAGTTATAACATTGAGGACGCAAAAATTGTGATCGTTAAGGAATTAATAGAAAATCAAAAACACTTTGATTTTATCATTGCTGACTTTAGCACCGATAAGTTTTACCAGGAATATATGGTTTTAACGCAGTGGATAAGAGAGGGGCACTACACTTATTCCGATTGTAACTTTAAGCTTTCTGCAATCCCGATATTTCTAATGAATAATGCGATGGATATGACTAGGCATTTTTATTCCACTCTTGAAGAACAGATAGAAAATCTTTTTGATGGCATTGTCTATAAACCGGCTGACCATAAGCGAATTGGAACCTCAAACAACGCATTAGCTAAAGGGATTGATAGGTGGCTTGACAAGCTTAAATCCGATATAGACGATTTAGATTTAGATTTAGATGCTAATTCAAATTTTAAAAATGTCAACATCCGTATTTTCAACACAAGAGTTTATAAGTTAAGGGTTTTGGCTTCTTCATTTATCAAAAGTGAAAAACCACTTGACTACTTATGGGTAGGAAATAACCTGCAAATAAGTGAATCTACGGGCGATAGCTTAATAAAGCTTTTAAAAACCTACAATCAAAACCCATCACTGAGAAATGAAAAGCAAATACACGAGTTCTTAAAAAAATATCACCACTTGCTTAAATCAGAAGATTTCTATAAATCTATTTATGAGCAGCATTTTTACCACCAAAGTTCTATGAGATATGAGGAAGTTGATTTTTTAAATATACCCCACAAATACTCGTTGAATAAGCACGAATTTTTTGAGGTCAAACTACCCAATCAACGTTTCTTTTCAAAGAAAAATTTAGATGTATTAAAACCGACTCAAAAATATTTTCAACAAATTGGAACTAAGTATGTCAATTATTTTTCCAACCAAACGAATTTAAATGAAGTTCAGCTAAAGGCTAATAACCACGATGTAACCATTACCAGTTTAGATTTTCAATATTCATTATTAATGGGAAGGGATGAAGATAAACAGAAAAATTTACACGGCCTAAATTCTTTTACATCTACCTTAAAGGGAAATGTCCGGCTGTTGACTTATGATGATTTGCTTAAAAGGCATCACTATTTACATTTAAGAGTAACAAGGTTTGGTATATAATTATAGATAAGTTATTATGTTTTTATGATAGAAGTTGGTGAAGCGGTTGCAGGCTCGTTCGACGAACTGGAAATGCCGGAAACGTTATATAAATATAGAGATTGGCAGGATAAAAATCATCGCAAGATGATTTCACATCGGGAAGTTTTCTTTGCAATCGAGCAAGTATTACCCGTGATATAATATTGAATAGTAAAACAATAAAATCATCTTGATGAAACTAAAAGATGGGTCGGGTGAATATGAATTTAAAAGAGATGATGATAAAAAATAAAAGCTACTCGCATCAATAATGCCGAAAAGTTAGAGTGATAATGATTAAATTAAAAACAGGTAGATGAATTAGCAATTTTTCTACCGACGCCTATTGGCATAAATGAAAATAGACCTTAACAAATGTTAAGGTCTATTTGGGCGACTTGATGGACAAAATCTCGAGCCAATTGCTAATGGATATTGAAACACCATTCAGTTAAAATACTACATAACAATCTATTATAGAAACGACAGACGAAACTAGCAGCGAATTTATCGTTGTTATTCTGTTTTACCTTTAAATGTCATATAAATTGCCATTGCGTGACCGTGTCCTAATTCAAATTCAGCTTTAAGCCAATTTGTAATTTCGGTTGCCTTAACCGTTTTTACAAGTTCTCCCTTTTTTAGAAAACCTTTTCCCTCTGCGAGTTTCTTGAAGTCGTCAGGCGTTTTACCTGTTTTCTTTTTAATGTTATCAATATAGGCTTGAAATGACATTGTTTCTTATTTTTTGAATGAAAAAATATTTTTTACAGTTGGATTGATTAGAAATTCTGCGACACACGTAATGATTGCAAATACAATTGGAAAAATATAAGGGTGCCCTTCTTTTGCTGATAAGAATGCAATCGCTACTGCACCGCCTAAATATGCAACAAGAAATAATATACCATACATAACAGTTTTTGGTAATACATATAAAATTGTAGCGATAAGCAAATAAACGCCTAATACCACTACACAGCTTTCGGGTAAACCAAATTCGGTTGTAGCTTTTACATAAATGGGATGCTTTATAACTTTCATAATTGCATCAACCATTAAAAATACTACGATTAGTGCTTTTAGCACTCTACCAGTCCATAAAACTAGTTTGGAATTTTGAACGGAATTATTCATTCTATGCTAGGATTAAAGATTTATAAAAATTAATGCAACAATTATATTGAACATCACATAAACAAAAACTAATAGCCGATTAGAAAATCCGTTTATTCCTATTACACTTTTAGGAATCTCTGTTAATACCTCTTGATTACGCCCAAATGGGATACCAGCTTTTTTAAGACCTGAGAAAAACAATCCCATTGACACTGCCATTAATACTAAACTAAACCAAACGCTAAAAGCTGAAATCAGTAATACAATTTTGTAAGGCAACCAGTTATTTTGATTACTAAGGTGATAAGCAATTATCAATGTGCCAATTGGGAATGTAGGAACTCCAAGTACAAATGAGAGTCCGTGTAATTTATGTTTCATATCAAACAATCCACCCATTAAAGCACCAATTCCCGAAATGAATACGAGTATTACACCAAAGACTGTCCACTTTGTTGATACCATATTAAAGTAAAAATATGATGCTAGCATAGTGCTTATGCCCCAAAAAACAAAGAATGATGTAAGTAACCATTTATGCTTTCCTAATGCGTATTCGCTTACCATTCGCCAACTGGATTTAAATTCAGGACTTACGAAATGTAGGATGAGTAAACATAACAGTGCTATTACTCCGCTTATAATTACTAATATTGCAATTGTTGACATATTTTCCATAAAATTACTTTCTTTTTAGGGTAACTAATAATTGTTCCAAATAGTTTAATGTCATTGTAAAGCCTCCTTGAAATCCCATTTGTATAATTTGTTCCAATGAGGCAAGTGTTTTATATTTTATTGAAATAGATACTGTTGTAACTCCGTCAGTTTCGCTGAAATTCAAATTCCATTCAGAGGTTGGCAATTCAGTATTAATATTTCCATCCTTGTCAGAAAACGCATCACCAAACTTAAAATTTGTTATTAATGAAATAGCCGTATAGTCTTGGATTGACCAATGTTCTTCTCCTTCAGGGCTTACCATTGCATAAAACCTTCGCCCTTCAACTTCAAAATTCATAAATTTTGTTTTTGATACCCAAGGTTTAGGAGCCCACCACTTGTCAAGAATTTCTTTTTTGGTAAAGGCATCCCAAACCAGTGATTGATCAGCCTTAAATTCTCTTTTTACAAATACTGTATTTGTAGATTTATCAACGGTAAAATCAAATAGCAAACTATTTTTCATTTTTTTTGAGGGTTAACAATACATTGTCTAATTGGTCAAATCGGTCTTCCCAAATCTTTTTAAATTGCTCTAACCATTTATCAATCTCTTTTATTTTTTTAATTTCAAGTGAGTAGTAAATTTCTCTGCCCTGTTGTTGCTGTTTTACCAATTCACATTCAGTGAGCATTTGAATATGCTTAGAAACTGCTTGCCTGCTTGTCTGAAATTCTACAGCAATTGCACTAGGCGTCATTGCATGTGATGCAAGCAAAAGTAAAATTGCTCTTCGTGTTGGGTCGGCCAATGCCTGAAATACATCTCTTCTCATTTTTCTAAACGCCCATTTGCGCAATTGATCAATTGCGCAAATATATGCAATAAATCAATTGCGCATATTTATTTTCAGCATTTTCTAACTTAAAATATCCAGAGGGTGATCATAATTGCAGGATGTACAATGTAATGGGCGACAATTCTGTTCATTTACATTCAGCAAATGGTGGTTTAGTTGGTTTTCCTTAGGACGAGGTATATCAACAAAAAACCTCTTAGAAATAATCTAAGAGGTTTATTTTGTGGTATCAGCTGGAATCGAACCAGCGACACAAGGATTTTCAGTCCTTTGCTCTACCAACTGAGCTATGATACCAACCCGTTGGGGCTGCAAATGTAGTGTGTTTTTTTATTTATGAAAATTTTTTTTGAAAAAAGCTGAAATTATTTTGCATTTGCCTACCTCAACCCTACCCTCACCTGCTCAAAAAATCGGCCTTTAACTAATATTTGAATTGCCATTTATAATTCTTACCTTTGCGCCCGATTTGGCGATGTTGCCAAATTCGTTATTTTAATTCATGAACCCATTTATTCAACTGGGAATCCGTCATGATATTGTTAATGCCATCACTGAATTAGGATTTGAAAATCCTACACCAATCCAGGAACAGTCAATTCCGGTATTGTTAACAGGCAGCAACGATTTTGTCGGATTAGCCCAAACCGGGACCGGTAAAACAGCTGCTTTTGGACTGCCGTTATTAGAACTTCTTGATTTCGAAGAAAATCATCCACAGGCACTTATTTTATGCCCGACTCGCGAACTTTGCTTACAGATTACTAATGATCTGAAAAACTACTCTAAAAATATGCGCAACGTAAATGTTGTAGCGGTTTATGGTGGTGCAAGTATTTCTGATCAATTGCATCAGATTAGACGCGGTGTGCAAATTGTTGTGGCTACCCCTGGGCGTATGCTTGACATTATCAATCGGAAAGCCATCAACTTTACGCAAGTAAAGTATGTAGTATTGGACGAAGCCGACGAAATGTTAAACATGGGCTTTCAGGAAGATATTGATGATATTTTATCAACCACGCCCGACGACAAAAAAACATGGTTATTCTCGGCAACAATGCCTGCTGAGGTAAGAAGAATTGCGAAAAAATACATGACCGATCCTTTTGAGCTTACCATGGGCACAAAAAATACAGGAAACGAAAACATCGAACACGAATATTATATCATCCGTGCTCGTGATAAATATGCTGCTTTTAAACGCATTGTAGATTTTAATCCTGAAATATTTGGTATCGTGTTTTGCCGTACCAAAATTGAAACGCAAGAAATTGCCGAATCGTTAATTAAAGATGGTTACAATGCCGACTCGCTGCATGGCGATTTATCGCAACAGCAACGTGATAAGGTAATGAAACGCTATCGTGAGCGCAGTTTGCAATTGCTTATCGCAACAGACGTAGCTGCACGTGGTATTGATGTGAACGATGTAACACACGTTATCAACTATTCGTTGCCTGATGAGATTGAGAACTATACCCACCGTAGCGGTCGTACTGCACGTGCAGGTAAAACAGGTGTATCTATCTCTATTATCAACGCAAAAGAATTAGGTAAAATTCGTCAAATCGAAAAAACAATAGGCAAACGCTTTATTAAAGCCGAAATTCCTACTGGTTTTGATGTGGTTGAAAAACAACTATTTGCATTGGTGCATAAAGTACATAATGTAGCTGTTAACGAGCAACAAATAGAACAGTATATCCCTCGTATCATGAACGAGTTTAATGATATGAGCAAGGAAGATATTATCAAACGTTTTGCTTCGCTTGAGTTTAACAGGTTCTTAGACTATTACAAAAACGCACCTGATTTGAATGCCCCTATTGACGAAAATCGTCGTTCGGATAGTACTGGCGATAGATTTAATCGCACGGGTATGCGTTCAGACTTTACGCGATTGTTTATTAATCTAGGTTCGGTTGATGGTTTTGGTCGTGGCGACCTTTTGGGTTACATTTGCAATACGGCAAAAATAAGTGGGCGTACGGTAGGAAAAATTGATGTAAAAGGGGTTTACTCTTTCTTTGAAGTTCCTAATGAAGATAGCGATAAAGTAATGACTTCATTTAAAGGCATTGATTTTCAGGGTCGTGATGTTAGAATAGAAATTTCTGGAGAAGGTAGTAACGAAAGCCGTGGTGGTGCGTCTAACTATAAAAGGCGTGAAGGCGGCGGCGAGAGACGTGAGGGTGGTTTCAGAAGAGATGGCGGCAATCGCTCGGGCGGCAGCAGAGAAAGAAGTGGTTCGACTCCAAGCGGTGGCGGTTTTAGAGATTTCTCGGGCAAGCGTCGTGAAGACCGCGCAGGTGGTGGTGGCGAACGCCGCAAAAGATCTTAAAAACAATTGATAGCTAAACAGTTGGTTTAGCACAAAAAAGATAAGTTTTAGGTTTAGTTTAGTTAGAAAGTCCTCTGCCGAAAGGCAGGGGCTTTTTATTTTAACGGGAAAACTCCATTACTGTCGAATCTGGCGAGAAGAGTTTTAAATCGTGCTCATCCAACTTTTGTATCACATATTTGGTATAGGGCTGATTACCTTCAAAAGAAGTAAATATACTATCTCCTTTCAAAAAATAATCTTCGGCATATTTCAAATCACTGTCCATTGCAAACTTTTTAGCATCTATTTTCAACACGGTTTGCCCGCCCTTAAGTGTCCAAGTACCTTGCAGTTTAGTATTACTTTTGGTATGTGAGCATGATGCGAGCAACAATGCGATACATAATGCTGCGTATAAGCTATTTCTTGTCATAATAGTGAGATTTTTGATTTTATGTCAACTGATCTGCCAAATGTTTCATTGCAGCAGTAGGGTTAGCTTTTTCGTACAATATCGTATAAACAGCACTACAAATAGGCAACAATACTTTGTATTTCTTATTCACCTCGTGCAGACAATTTACAGCATAATATCCCTCGGCTATCATGTTCATTTCTAACTGAGCCGATTTTACCGTGTAACCCTTCCCTATCATATTACCAAAAGTGCGATTACGACTAAATTGAGAGTATGCCGTCACCAATAAATCGCCTAAATAAGCCGACTCTTTTATATCTCTATTAATGGGATGCACGGCATCAACAAAACGCTTTAACTCGCGAATAGCATTTGATATTAAAACCGCTTGAAAATTATCGCCATAACCAACACCATGACAAATACCACTTGCAATGGCATAAATATTTTTCAGTACTGCTGCGTACTCTGTTCCGTAAATATCATCAGATACATTAGTATTGATATACCTTGTGCTAAGCATCCCCGCAAATTCGGCAGCCAGCTCGGCATCACCAGAGGCAATGGTAAGGTAAGATAGCTTTTCAAGCGCAACCTCTTCGGCATGGCAAGGTCCACTAATTACCATAAAATCATCGAAGGATATATTGTAATATTGATTTAAAAACTCTCCTATAATTAAATTCTCATCAGGTACGATGCCCTTTATAGCCGATACTACCTTTTTCCCTCCAAAATCTTCGGGGGTAATACCCGTTAACGCTTCTTTTAAAAACGCAGCGGGTACATTTAATAAAATAATATTGGCTTGCGCTATTAACGATTTTAAATCAGTAGATATATTTTGAGCAGGTACTTTTATTTCGACAGAGCTTAAATAATTGGGGTTATGACCAAACTGTTGGATATGCTTTACAGCCTTAGCATTACGCATCCACCAAAAAATCTCTTTATCAACAGGGTTATCTGTCAGCATTTTAATATTAGCCGTAGCCCAACTCCCCCCTCCCACAATTAGTATTTTATTTTTTTGTTTATGCATTTATAATTAGTGTATCTACAAATGTGCAAATAATTTGAGAATTGATTTTAAATAAATAAGGTTATAAGGAGCTTATATTTTAGCAGAGGCGGTCAAATTTATACCCCTGCTTATGCCACTCTGCCATTGCCTTGGGCAATACATATTGCAATTTATCAAACGCTTTTAAACTATCGTGAAAAACAACGATACTGCCATTTTGGGTATGCTTTAAAACATTTTTCAGGCAAGTTTCGGGTTTTAGTTTAATATCAAAATCGGCACTCAACACATCCCACATTATAATTTTTATAGCTGGTTTTACCTTTTGAAGCAATTTAATTTGAGATTTTTTGATACGCCCATACGGCGGACGAAAAAGATTGACATGGAGCTGTTTATCCGCCTTTAACCAATTATCTATATAAGCATCATCATCGGTTTTCCAGCCTTTTAGATGATTATAGGTGTGATTTCCGATACTATGCTCCTCGCTTTTTACCTCCTCAAAAACATCAGGGTACTTGTTTACATTATCGCCAATACAAAAGAAAGTAGCCTTAGCGTTATACTGTTTTAAAATATTTAAAACAAATGGTGTAACAATAGGTATAGGGCCGTCGTCAAAAGTGAGATAAATGCAATGGCTTTTACGACTTTTATTCCATATCAATTGCGGATAGAGCTTTTTTAATAGCCAGGGCGTTTTAACCAAATACATATACAAAATAAGGTAAATGTTTCAAGCTATTATAATTAAAAATCATTCCTGCAATGTAAACATCAATTGTTTTATATTGTGCCAATAAATCTTATGAAACAAAAAATGAGACTAACAGGAAAAATAACTATCACGTGCTCTTTTGCCCTTTCAGCATTAAGCTTTACTACTCAAGCTCAGCAAGTAATCAGTTTACAAAAGGCTATCGACCTTACTTTGGCTAATAACTTAACCATCAAACAAGCGCAGTTTAATGAAGCCTTAGCAACTGAGGATGTAAAACAAAGCAAGTATAATTTATTGCCAAGTGTTGGCGCAAGCCCACAGGCTGGGTATGGTTTCGGGCGAAGCCCAGTAGCTGGCAACTATGCTTATGCCAATCAAGCTACTTTCAATGTAAATGGTTCGGCTGGCATACAAGTTACACTTTTTCAAGGTGGGCAGTTGCGCAACCAGATATTGCAAAACAAACTCATTCTCGACGCTAATAAAACCAGTACCGCCAAAGTAAAAAATGATTTGGTGTTGAATGTAGTTACTGATTACCTCACTATTTTAACCAATCAGGATTTGGTTACAGCCGCCAAGCAGCAAATCGAAATTTCGAAATTGACACTTGATAAAGTACAAAAGAATTTTGATGCAGGTAATCAAACCTTAGCCGATTTGTCGCAAGCTAAAGCAGGACTATCTACTGCCGAATTTAATCTTACTACTGCGCAAAATCAGTTCGATTTATCTATGTTGGTTTTGAAGCAATATATGGAGATGAACCCTAATACTGATATTGCAGTTGAGCGACCTGACATCAGCAAACTAACCGACATAAAAACGGCTTATGATGCTAATGAGGTAATCAAAACTGCATTAAGTATTAATCCTGATGTACGCTTAGCCGAATTGCAACAGCAAACATCGGCACAGGCTATAAAAGTTGCAAAAGGAAATTATTATCCTACATTAAGCCTATCAGGCGGGGTATCATCATACTATTCAAGCGCACAAGAAGGTAATAAGATAATAGGATTTACCCCTCCTGCTGGCACACCTATTTATGGTTATTATTCCTTCTTCAGCCAGTTTAAGGATAATTTTAACCAATCAATAGGTTTGAGTTTACAGATACCTATATTCAATCGCTTTTCGGCACGCACAGCAGTAATAAAAGCAAAATTAAGCTACGAAAATGCCGAAGTAAGTACACAGCTTGCCAAAAACAACTTGAGTAAAACTATTATACAAGCTGTGCTTGATTTGAATGCCGCTGTGAAGAAATACCAATCGGCTTTAAAAACCTATGAGGCAGATAAGGAAGCCTTTAATGTATTGCAACAACGATACGACGTGGGTTTGGCTAATACCATTGATTATAACACCTCGCTAACCAACTATAATAAAGCACAAAACGATATGATTGAAGCTAAATACACAGTTGTGTTTAGAAGCAAGGTGATTGATTATTACTTAGGAAATCCGATTTCACTTTAAACATTTACATCAATAAAAATCTAAAAATATAGACATGGGAAAAACTACTAAATATATTTTAATTATACTAGGCGCATTTATTGTACTGCTAATTTTAGGTAAGGTAACAGGAGTAATTGGTAAAGAGCAAAAAACTCAGGTTGCTACCGAAAAAGCAGCTGTGCGTAATATTTATGAAACGGTATCAGCCAGTGGGAAAATAAAAGCACACGTAGAGGTAAAAATAAGTCCTGAGGTATCTGGCGAGGTGGTAGAGCTACCTATAAAAGAAGGCGATGTGGTAAAAAAAGGACAATTGCTTTGCCGTATTCGTCCTGATATATTAAAATCGGGCTATGACCGTGCCGTTGCATCATACAACTCACAAAAAGCAAGTGTTGGTAACTCTGCCGAATTATTAAAACAAGCCGAAGCTACTTTTAACAACCAAGCATCTACCTACAAGCGTAATAAGGTTTTGTTTGATAAAAAAGTGCTTACGGCTGCCGAATTTGAAGCATCGAAAGCAAGTTATGAAGGTGCTAAAGCTGCCTATGAAGCTGCAAAGCAAAATGTAATAGGCTCACAATATGGCTTAAAACAATCGGAAGCATCTGTAAAAGAAGCCAATGATAATTTAGCTAAAACAACCATTTATGCGCCTGTTGATGGGGTGGTATCAAAACTTT
Organism: uncultured Mucilaginibacter sp.; assembly: GCA_963422535.1. Classification (GTDB taxonomy): domain Bacteria; phylum Bacteroidota; class Bacteroidia; order Sphingobacteriales; family Sphingobacteriaceae; genus Mucilaginibacter. Next base: position 2,326,906 of record OY730227.1, on the reverse strand, counting down.
CTGTTCAAAAAGGCGAGCGTGTGTTGGGTACGCAACAATTTGCCGGTACAGAAATTATGACGATATCTGATTTGAACCAACTGGATGTAAATGTGGATGTAAACGAAAATGACATTAACCGCATAGTACTTGGCGATTCGTCAAAAATTCAGGTAGATGCATTTCAGGGCAAAATATTCATGGGGGTGGTTACAGAGATTGGTAGTGCAGCAAATGTAGTAGGCACTACTGCCGATCAAGTCACCAACTTTACTATCAAAGTGCGTATCGACCCGAAATCATACACCATGTTGTTGAATAAATCGGCTACCAATCCATCGCCATTCCGCCCAGGATTGACCGCTACTGTGGATATTCAAACCAATCATTCCCATGCCCTTGCTGTGCCTATACAAGCAGTAACTACTCGTGATGAAAAAAAGGCACAAGTAGGGAATCCTGATAAAAAAGATGAAGATGCTGACAAAAGCAAAACAAAGATTACAGCTCCATCAAAAGAGTATGTATTTGTTTACAATGCTGGTAAAATAAAGCAGACATTGGTTACAACAGGTATTCAGGATGATACTTATATCCAAGTATTATCAGGCTTAAAATCAGGCGACGAGGTGGTTTCTGGCCCATATACAGCCATTTCAAAAACCCTGAAAGACAAGATGGACGTAGAAAAAGTAGATAAATCGAAATTATTTAAGACCGACGATAAGAATTAAATTATCTCAACATGATGTAGCATAAGTACCTATATGGTATTTAGCCATCATTCTCATTAATACATAAAATTAAAAGCAAGCATAGTACTATAACATAATAGTATTATGCTTCTTTTTTATGTATTGATTTTTAATCAAATAACTTTTTGCCTCTTACAATTATTGTAACAATAATTAAAACTAGCGGTATACATGCTACAGCTATTCCGATGTATGTGTATGTGTTCATAGTATTTAGTTTTTGAGTTAATACTATAGATAGTTATACAATAAATGTACCACTTATAAAATAAAGTATCAACTGTGCTTAAAATAAAATTATGCCCATTTTTATACCATCAATGGGAGTTTTCGGGGAGTATCTTCTACAAACATTGAATAATTTGCAAGCATATTTCTTTCACCGCCGTTTTCCCTACTTTCGCCGAAAATTTGCCTTAGTTTCCCAATATGTATGATAATACTATGAAAATCAAAGTTAGATTTGTATAGTAATAACAACGCAAATAAAACAAACGGTACATGAAAAATGCCATCATTACAGGAGCAACAAAAGGAATGGGACGAGCAATAGCCATAGCAATGGCTAAAGAAGAGATCAACCTAGCTATTTGTGCGCGAAATGAAAAAGACTTAAACAATTTTAAAGAAGAATTGCAAAGCATCAACCCACACATAAATGTGGTAATACAAGTAGCCGATGGTAGTATTAAAGCCGAACTATTGCAGTTTGCAGCAGCAGCCGAGCAACAATTAGGGGCTATCAATATCATCGTGAATAACTTAGGCATATTTGAACCAACAAGCATCTTGAACGAAAATGAGCACACTTTTGATAAGCAATTAAACACCAACCTGATGCCTGCTTATCACCTATACCAATACTTTGGGAAAAAAATGATGGCGGCACGTAATGGGCATATATTCACTATCTGCTCGGTTGCATCACTTAATCCAATTGCCGAGGCAGGTGCTTATAGCGTAACAAAATTTGCGCTATTAGGTCTTACTAAAATAATGCGATTAGAGATGCAGCCTTATAACGTAAAAGTAACGGCTGTTATCCCTGGATCAACATTAACCGACTCGTGGAGTGGTACTGAGGTGGATAAAGACAGATTTATTGCGCCCGAAGATATCGCATCAGCCATTATCAATATTTATAAAATGAGTGCTGGTGCCAATGTAGATGAAATAATAATAAAGCCAGTAGGCGGACAAATATAATTTAACCTTTATAACAACAAATAAAATGGACAGAAAACTATATCGTGATGAATTTCACAAAAAGGTTGCAGGCGTATGCGCTGGCCTTGCCGACTATTTCAATGTAGATGTTGCCATAGTTCGTGTAATATTTTTACTAGCACTTATATTTCATGGTGGTGGTGGTATCATTTATATCATTTTTTGGATAGTGTTACCAAAGAAACCCTTTGTGTTTAACAACCCCACAGTTGATTATACCGTGCCACCCCAAGCAGCAGATAATAACTCTTTTGGCAATACTGCATTTGGTGGAGCTAATTTCTCAAAACAATCATTCTCAACCTTTCCTAATCAACCACGCAGCACATCATTAGTTGCAATTATATTCGGAGTGATATTGATAATCATAGGTGGCTCTATATTGTTAGACAATTTCGAAATATTACCAAATTGGGATTTTGAGAGATTATGGCCCATAGCATTAATACTAGGTGGCGGCGCGCTAATGCTATCAGGCGAGCGCAAAAAACCATGGGAAGAAGCTGATTGGAACAACGCCCATACAACTACTGATGCTAAACCCGAGGCAGGAGCACCTACCGACGAAACACCAACTGTATAATTAATCAAACAAAAAAATTAAGACGATGAGAAACGATAGAATAATACCAGGTACAATTCTGGTGATGATTGGAACAATTTTTCTACTACATAATTTTCATGTTATTCATTTTCACTGGGGCAATCTGTTTCACTTATGGCCAATATTTTTGGTAATAGCAGGTGTAAACTTAGTATTTGCCAATAACAAATCGGCATGGGCTACCATTCTTAAAGTTTCTGTTGTGGTAGCAGGTTTTGCACTATTGATATTTGGCAACTATGGCGATAGATACAGATGGTGGCCACATTATACCTATCATTATGATAGCAATGATGATAATAACGACGATGATGATGACGATAGTAAAAGTGGTTTAGTAAAAGTGGAAGGTTCTAGCGTATTTAGCGAGCCATTCAATGTAAACGCACGCATTGCAAAGCTTAACATAGATGGTGGTGCTACTACCTACATTATCAACGATACCACCAATCAATTGTTCTCGGCAAGTACTACTGAGTTTTATGGTAAATATCAGTATAATCATCAACAAACAGATTCGGTAGCTACTATTGATTTTAAACTAAAAAACAACAAAGGCGAGTTTCATTGGAGTGATGATGACAGCAAGGAAACCAAATCAAACGAAGCAAATATCAAACTTAATATTAACCCAATATGGGATATTAAAGTAGAAACAGGTGCAAGTAAAGTTGATTTTGATTTGACCAAATACAAACTGCGTTCGTTAACCTTCAAAGGTGGTGCAGCATCGTTTACCGCCAAAATAGGGCAACCATTAACTGCTACTCATATCGAGGTGTCAACTGGTGTATCGGGAGTAGAAATCAACATCCCCCAAAATGCCGCCTGTCGCATTCAAACAGATACTGGGCTATCATCAACAAGCTTTGATGGCTTTACTAAAAAAGACAACGGCAACTACGAAACAGCAGGATTTGATGCCGCTAAAAACAAACTATATATCCATATCACAGGTGGAGTATCAGATTTTAAAGTACATAAATACTAAACAGTAGTATTTTATGCACCTACCCCGAATAATCAGCCTTAAAACAGGGTTGGTTATTCGGGGTGCGTGTTTATATGCTATTGGTTTTTTAATATTATTTCAAGAACAATAATTATAGCATCAATCATACAGCAACATATTTAGTAAATTTGCAGCATAAAAGCTGTTTTTATGATAAATGCTGATGCTGTTAGGATATTACAAGGCAATTACTGCCATTCGCTTACGCAATATACTCGTTTTATAACTCGTGAGGTTGCCATTGGTGATGTGTCTTTGGGTGGCAATAATCCTATTCGTATTCAAAGTATGACTACTACCGATACCATGGACACAATGGGTACAGTGGAGCAATCTATCCGTATGATTGAGGCAGGCTGCGAGTATGTGCGCATTACCGCACCAAGCATAAAAGAAGCACAAAACCTAGCCGAGATAAAAAAACACTTACGTGCCCGTGGCTATACTACCCCATTGGTTGCCGATATACATTTTACGCCAAATGCTGCTGAGGTAGCCGCCCGTTTAGTAGAAAAAGTGCGTGTAAACCCAGGCAATTATGCCGATAAAAAGAAATTTGACCAGATAGATTATACCGATGCTCAATATCAAAACGAGTTGGAGCGCATTTATCAAAAGTTTTCGCCACTGGTGAAGGTTTGCAAAGAGTATGGAACGGCTATGCGCATTGGTACAAATCATGGCTCATTGTCTGATAGGATTATGAGTCGCTATGGCGATACGCCACAAGGCATGGTCGAGTCGGCAATGGAGTTTATCCGTATGTGCGAAATACTGAACTATCACCAATTGGTTGTGTCGATGAAATCAAGTAATCCACAAGTAATGGTGCAGGCATATCGTTTGCTGGTTAAAACAATGGTTGCCGAAGGCATGAACTATCCGTTGCATCTTGGTGTAACTGAAGCAGGCGATGGCGAAGATGGGCGCATCAAATCGGCAGTAGGTATTGGCACATTATTAGAAGATGGTTTAGGCGACACCGTGCGGGTATCACTCACCGAAGAGCCTGAAGCAGAAGCCCCAGTAGCTATTGCGCTTGTAAACAGATATACCCAACGAAGCAAAGCTATCAGCAATAAAAATGAAACAGCTAGGGTTGAAACAGCTCCAGCTATTACGGCGCATCATCCGTTTGAATATAAAAAACGAGATACTTACGAAGCCAATGCTTTTATTGGCGGGCACATGGTTCCGCGTGTAGTGGTTGATTTATCGCAAGCTAATCTTAAAAACCCTGCCGTATTAAATGATGTAGGTTATCTGTATTCGGCATTGTTGGATAAGTATAATATGGCGGAGCAATCTGTTGATTTTGTTTACCTCGCTCATCAGTTACCATCATTTAATTTACCAGGAAATTTAAAGCAGATTTATGATTACCCTACTTGGTTGAAACTGAAAGATAAAACCAACTGCCATCCCTTATTTACTTTGCAACAATATATTAAAGCTGATAACAGAACATCAACCTTAAACTTAGTGCGAATAAATGCTAACGATTTATCTTCGGATGATTTTGGTTTGTTGCCGATGGATAAAAGTTTGGTTTTTGTGCTCGAAACGGATGAGTTGCATGGTATGGCAAATCAGCGTTCGTTTTTCTTCCAACTAGAAGAAATGGAGTTGAATATACCAGTTATCATTAAAAGAAACTATGCTTTTAATGCTGATGAAGATGCAATTACAAATCTACAATTACACGCATCTACAGATTTAGGTGCATTGTTGATAGATGGTTTTGGCGATGGGATATGGGTTGATGCGCCCGAAATTGAAACTAAAGTTATTACTTCAACGGCATTTGGTATTTTACAAGCTACCCGTTCGCGTATATCAAAAACCGAATATATCTCGTGCCCAAGTTGTGGACGTACGTTGTTCGATTTGATGATAACTACCCAAATGATACGGAGCAGAACAAGCCATCTCAAGGGATTAAAAATCGGCATTATGGGCTGTATAGTAAACGGGCCCGGCGAAATGGCTGATGCCGATTATGGCTATGTAGGCTCTGGAACGGATAAAATAACACTATATAGAGGCAAAGAAGCGGTAAAAAAGAACATCAACTCGGCTAATGCCCTCGACGAACTAATTGCCATAATTAAAGATGATGGCAATTGGATAGAGCCGCAAACCAGTTGATTTTCAATCTAAATAATCGAAAAAGAAACTTATTAGCACGTTAAGCGTAAAACATACATTAATTTATAAACGTTCTAAATTAATGTGTATGACAAAGTCTTGACATTGAATGAGGGTAATCCTATTACTTTTGTCGGGTCAAATTTTAAACTGCTTTGAAGTATCTAAAAGTAATCGCTTTTACGCATAAACAGATTGAACTAAAAGAATTGGGTAAGTTGGTAATTTGCCAAGAAAACCTGAATGATAAACTGCGTGGTGTTCAATCCAAGTTTGATATTCCCGAAATTTTCTACCTAGCTACTTGCAATAGAGTTGCGTTTGTAATGACTACCACTCATGCTATTGACACCGATTTTACAAGGCAATTTATTAATGCGCTCGACATTGGCATTTGCGATAAATACATGGATATATTTTTGCAAGGCGCCTGTATTTATGAAGATCAAGAGGCATTAAACCATTTGTTACGTACTTCATGTTCGCTTGAAAGTTTGGTAGTTGGCGAAAAAGAAATTTTGGCACAAGTGCGCAAAGCGTATGAATGTTGTAAAGAAGCAGGACTTACTGGCGACTATATGCGTATGGTAATGAATACCTTAGTAAAAACCGCAAAAGAAGTTTATACCAATACCAATATATCGCGCAATCCTATTTCGGTAGTGTCTCTTGCCTATCGTAAGTTAAAAGAGTTGAATTTGTGTAGCCAATCGCGTATTTTAATTATCGGTGCTGGCGAAACCAATCAAAATATTGCCAAATATTTACAAAAACATAAATTTTCAAATTTCTCGGTATTTAACAGAACATTATCAAAAGCAGAAGCCCTAGCTGCTGATTTGAATGGCGAAGCGTACGAACTGGAAGCTTTAAAAACCTACAACAAAGGTTTTGATACCATTATCACTTGCACATCATCGGTTCAGCCTATTATTACTGCTGATATCTATAAAACATTATTGAATGGCGATACCGACAAAAAAACTATTGTCGATTTGGCTATCCCTAATGATACCGCCCCTGAAGTATTAACTCAATTTTCAGTTAACTATATAGAAATACACTCGCTGAACGAAATTGCTAAGAAAAATATGCAAGAACGTTATGATGAGCTGGTGCATGCCGAAAAAATCATTGAACAAAATATCGCCGAGTTCCTACCATTAATGAAACAACGCCGTATTGAGGTGGCTATGCGTGAAGTGCCCGAAAAAATAAAAGAAATACGCAATACAGCCGTCAATTCGGTATTTGCAGACGAAATTCAGGGCTTAGATAAAGAATCGCGCGAAGTATTAGAAAAGGTGATCAACTACATGGAGAAAAAATATATCAGCGTGCCTATGATTATGGCAAAAGAAATCCTCATTAATAGCTAACCCTATTGCTAAGAATCATACATTATTTCTCATCATAATCAATAATTATATTTGATTTTTTCTAATTTATTCTTACATTTGCAGCCCCGCAATAGTGGGTAAATAATTAAAAATCAAAGTATAATAATGCAACAGTACGAAACCGTCATCGTTCTTACCCCGTTGTTATCAGAAGAAACTGCTAAAGAGGCAATTGCCAAATACAGTAAGTTTTTAAAAGATAACGGAGCCGAAATTGTCCAAGAGGATAATTGGGGTTTGAAGAAATTAGCGTACCCTATTCAAAAGAAAACTACAGGGTATTATCACTTAACTGAATACAAGGCTCCGGGTGAATTAATTAATAAAATGGAGATTGAATTTAGACGTGATGAGCGCGTTCTTCGTTTTCTGACCATTGCTTTGGATAAACACGCCATTGCATACAATGAGAAAAAACGTAGCGGTGCTTTCAACCAAAAGAAAACCGTTAAAGCAGAGGAGGCAGCAAACTAATGGCAAGCGATCAAATCCAATACGTTACCGCTCCCAAGGTGGACGATAACCGCAAAAAATATTGCCGCTTTAAAAAGAATGGCATTAAATACATCGATTACAAAGACGCTAACTTCTTATTAAAGTTTGTGAACGATCAAGGTAAAGTATTACCTCGCCGTTTAACTGGTACTTCATTAAAGTTTCAGCGTAAAGTGGCTCAAGCTGTTAAGCGTGCTCGCCACATCGGTTTATTGCCTTATGTAACAGATTCTTTAAAATAATCAGGAGGTTTAAGAAATGGAAGTTATTTTAAAACAAGACGTAAAAAACCTCGGCGAAAAAGACGATATCGTTAATGTAAAACCAGGTTATGGCCGTAATTTCTTAATCCCTAAGGGTTTTGCACAATTGGCTACTGAATCTGCCCGCAAAGTTTTAGCTGAAAACTTAAAACAGGCGCAATTCAAACAAGAAAAAATCCGTAAAGATGCTGATGCTATTGCAGCTAAATTGGAAGGTGTAAAACTAACCATTGGCGCAAAAGCTGGCGAAACGGGTAAAATATTTGGTGCTATAAACACTATTCAAATTGCTGATGCTTTGAAAAAAGAAGGCTTTGAAGTTGACCGTCGCCGTATCACTTTTGATGCTGAGCCAAAATTTGTTGGTGAATATACCGCAAACCTAAACTTGCACAAAGAAGTGAAAGTAAAAGTTCCGTTTGAAGTAGTAGCAGAGTAATCTGTTTCAGATATTCTATTTCGGAATTAAAATTAAGAGCTATATTTAAAGGTGTTTTGTGAAAGCAAGACACCTTTTTTATTACGATTGATTTTTATAAAACTTAAATCTCACATTCAACACAGTGAAAACTACCAAAAAGGCAAAAAAAGGGAAGCCTGTAAGCAATTCGAAGGGTATTTTTAAGGGAGGTGTATTTCGTCTCGTATTTCGCATTGTGAAACTAGCTTGTATTGTTTTTGTAGTGGGCAGTATTTTATGGGTGTTGCTCTATCGGTTTGTAAATCCTCCTGTTACTTGGTTGATGATTACACGTGGCTTTGAGCGCAAAGCTGATGGCAAAGATTGGAAAATTGATAAAAAATGGATTGATTTTGATGATATTGCCGACCCGATGAAACGTGCGGCTGTTGCAGCAGAAGACCAAAAGTTTTTAGACCATTTTGGGTTCGATTTTAAATCGATGGAAAAAGCTATCGACAAAAACTCACATAGTCATAAATTGATAGGTGGTAGTACCATATCGCAACAAACTGCAAAAAATGTATTCCTATGGCCGGGGCGTTCGTATGTTAGAAAAGCATTTGAAGCTTATTTTACGCTGTTGATAGAAACATTCTGGAGCAAAAAACGCATCATGGAAGTGTATCTAAACGAGATTGAAATGGGCGATGGTATTTATGGTGTAGAAGCAGCGGCGCAAAACTATTATCATAAATCGGCATCCGATTTGAATAATTATCAAGCGGCAGCTATTGTCTCTATATTCCCCAATCCGCTGAAATGGTCGCCTACCAACCCTACCGATTATATACAACATCGGCAATATTTGATACGAAAAAATATGCGCCGATTGCGTTCCTTAGACTTTTAAAGATACGCTCGGCAAGCTATTTTACATTATACTTCCAGTTCCTCGTCTTCCCTTCGGACATCATCTCAACGGCTTGCTGCATACGTTTTTCGCGTGTTGCATCAGTTTTGGCTTCGGTAATCCATTCAACATATTCCTTTTTATGCGACGGTCTGAACTGTTCAAACGTTTCTTGGGCTTTGGGATGATGTGATAAAAAATGTATAAAATAATCAGGAACAATCAATTCTTTCTTCTCAGCAGGTGCTTTGCGGATATGTACTTTTACGCCCTGTTCGTTCAAAGTTATTGCTTGCTGTATCAGGTCAATCAACGCTTCATCATTGGGTAAATCACCTATACAAGTAATTCTCCCAAAACTACCCATTGCAGATTCGTCATTAGTATTCAAAACATGGTGGGTATCGTTCAGGCGTGAGCCTTTCCAAAAACCCATAGCGCAATGCGCTTTAAATGCCGCCATGTGGCAAACAGAACCTTTATAATCAAAAAAAGGCATTCCCCATTTAATGGTTTCGGTTATTAAGGGCGATGCTTGATGAACTATTTGCCTAATGTGTTGCAAAATAGGTTGTGCAAATGGTGCTGATTTTGCGATGTAAGCATCTACACGAGAGTCGTACTGTTCCATAAATTATTAGCTTAAAATAAAATTACTTGAAACTAATAGAAAATACAAACAGCTATTAAATTATATCAAGCGTTTATCAAATCGCGAAACAGTTGCGGATGCCAGCTATCTTTAAATGGCACTTCCCATTTGGTTTGCAACTCGGCGAGGTTTTGCACCAAATTATTAAATACAATAGTTTGTGTATTTATTTTACCGTTTTTTAATGCCTCTTCAAACTCATTACGAGGCAACGAAAGCACTTGTTCGCCTTCTTTAAAAGCGAAATTAAAACGATCCAGCAGATTGACGTTAAACTCCTGCTCTAGTTTCTTCATAAAATTTACCGACTTATCAATAGAGCAACCGCTAGCACCTGCTTGGTTTTCGTCCACAATCAGTATTAAAAACCGATTATATCTTACTTCGGCTTTTGCTTTAAGTTGATGATTGTGTGCTGTCCACGCAGTAGCAAAGGCACTTAGTTGGGCTAATATTTGCGTAGTCTGCTCGTCGGATAATTGCTTATCCGATTGATATATCCATACACGCGATTGTTCGGAAAATTCCATTTACAAAGTTACTGATTTATATTTTCGGGTTGATAATACAAGCGTCAGAATTATAAGCCATTTGCTCGTACGGTTATCTCTGCAATATCAAGCACTTGTATTTCTTGCTCCTTTTCGTGATGCTTCACACCATCACGTAGCATAGTCATACAAAACGGACAAGCAGCCGCTACCACAGTTGCTTTGCTACCCAGCACATCGTCCATGCGCTCAATATTGATATCCTTATTACCTTTTTCGGGTTCTTTAAACATTTGCGCTCCGCCTGCTCCACAGCACAATCCGTTTGATTTGCATCGCTTCATTTCAACCAAATCGGCATCCAGTACTTCTAATGCTTTACGTGGTGCTTCGTACACATCATTCGCTCTACCTAGGTAACATGGGTCGTGATAGGTAATGCGTTTGCCTTTAAAACTCTCGCCGCCTTCGGCTTTTAACTTACCCTCGTCAATTAATTGTTGTATCAATTGGGTATGATGAATTACCTCATAATTGCCACCCAAACTTGGGTATTCATTACGGATAGTATTAAAACAATGTGGGCATCCTGTTACTATCTTTTTGATGTTATAACCATTCAACACCTCTATATTTACCATTGCCTGCATCTGGAACAAAAACTCGTTTCCAGCACGTTTGGCGGGGTCGCCTGTGCAGCTTTCTTCTGTACCTAAAACCGCAAAACTTATACCTACATGGTTCAATATTTTACATATATCGCGCGTAATTTTTTGCGCACGCTCGTCGAAACTACCTGCACAACCCACCCAAAACAATATTTCGGGCTCAATACCTTGCGCCGCCATTTCGGCCATTGTCAATACTTTCAGTTCACTCATATAATTATATTATTGACTATCCTTCCAATTTAATCTGTCCGAACTCGAATATTTCCACGGTGCGCCGTTGTTCTCCACATTACCAAACATATTGTTGATACTGGCTGGTGCTTGCGCTTCTTCCATCACCAAATACCTGCGCATTTCGACAATAATCTCTAACGGATTAATATTTACAGGGCAAGCCTCGGCACAAGCATTACAAGTGGTGCAAGCCCAAAGCTCTTCTCTGCTGATGTAATTATCTAACAGCGACTTATCATCTTGATAATCTTTACCGTGTTTATCTATCTGATTACCCAACTCGGTTACCCTATCGCGCGTATCCATCATTATTTTACGGGGCGATAATAGTTTGCCTGTTTGATTGGCTGGGCAAGCCGATGTGCACCTGCCACACTCGGTACAGGTGTAGGCTTCCATCAAATTTTTCCATGTCAAATCGGTTACATCTTTTGCACCGAAACGTGCCACCTCGCCAGTAGTTTCGGGAACAAACGAAGGGTCGAGCATGGCTTTCACCTCGTTGGTAACCGATGCCATATTGCTAAACTGCCCTTTTTGATTGAGGTTGGAATAATATGTATTGGGGAAAGCCAACAGAATGTGGAAGTGCTTTGAATAAGGCAAATAATTTAAAAATGCCAATATACCGATGATATGAAACCACCAGCAACCTCGCTCTATTGCTTCTAATGCGGTTGCACTAGCAGGCAATAGTGGAGATAAAAATGAACTTATAGGGAAATTACCTGCTTTAATATAATGCTCGATACCTAATAACTGCAATTTGCTATCGGCGGCATTCATTACTAAAAAGGCAGTCATTAATAATACCTCGGTGATGAGGATATAGTTGGCATCAGAACGAGGCCAGGCAGTCATCTCGACGCCAGTAAAACGCTTTAACCGACCTATATTCCTGCGGATTAAAAACACAATACAGGCAAAAAGCACCAAAAAAGCCAGCACCTCGAAACCGCCTATAAGCAGCCTATACAAACCACCTATATAATGCGAGAATACACGGTGCGTGCCCGCTATGCCATCAATCAGTATCTCTAATACTTCGATATTAATAATAACGAAACCTACATAAACAAAAAGGTGCATGAGGGCGGCAAAGGGACGCTTGCCCATTTTGCTTTGCCCGAGGGCTACTTTTGCCATGGTTTTCCATCGCTCGGCGGGGTTATCCGACCGATTGGTAGCCCGACCTAACAAGATATTGCGCCTTATTTTACCTATGTTTTTACTAAATAGATAAATAGCAGCCGCTAAAATGACGATAAATAGGATTTGCCCAATCATTATGCTTGCATAGTAAAATTTCCCAAAGTTAGTTTTTATGTTGAAAAGTTAAAGCCTATGTTTTGAACTTAATGTAGATGAATATTTTACAACAAATTATTAAGTTTGTTAAAAGAAGAAAACCTTATGACACAAATTACCTACCTACTAGGAGCTGGCGCAAGCGCAAATGCCTTACCCATTGTGAGCGAAATGGCTGGTAAAATTTTTAAATTGGCAGAAGACTCAGATATAAATATTTACAACAGAGCTCCGCTTCTAGAACCTGAATTAATAAAAGACCTGAAATGGTTAGCAGATATATGTAATCCTGCAAAAAATTTCAGCGTTGACACCTACGCTAAACAACTTTATTTAACACAAGAATTAGTTGAATATCATAAGCTGAAAAATATCTTATCATTTTATTTTACACTTCAACAAAAAATTTCAAATCCCGATGTACGTTATAAAAATTTTTGGGCGTCTATTTTAGAGTCGGCAAGAGAATTTCCCAATAATATCAAAATCATTTCATGGAACTACGATTTTCAACTAGAATTAAGCTATATGGATTTCCTGAAAACAGAATCCTTAAAAGACGCCGCCCAGCAATTAAATATATCAAGTTTAGAAATTCATAGGCTTTATAAAAATCCTAAAGAGTTTGGCATATTCAAATTAAATGGATCGGCTACCTTCAATAACTCAGATGATTTGAGTAGTTATAGTTACGTAGTAGATAAATTTAAAACTGAAAACATAAAAGATTTTTATAAAGAACTCACCAATATCTACCATAAATTCTACTTAAAAAACAACGAACTAAAAGATAATTTTAAAAATCACTTATCCTTTGCATGGGAACATGATACAAATAGTTCATTTTATAAACAATTAAAAAATGCAGTAAGTGATACCGAAATATTAGTTGTGATAGGTTACTCGTTCCCATTCTTTAATAGAAAAATTGACAAATTGATTTTGGAGGATTTTATGGGTAATAGCTTGAGGAAAGTTTACTTTCAAGCAACTGATGCCGAAAATTTAAAAGAGCGTTTTTTATCTATTAATAATAAAATTAAAGACGTAGAATTGGTGCTTAGAAAAGATCTTAATCAATTTACTTTACCCTACGAGTTGTAGTGGTTTTATAATATTCTCCACAATCGGGTGGTTGGGGTTTTAACTTAAAGCATATTCTTGTTACCTTAGTGGCTGTGGAGAATTTTATAGTTTCGGCACGCAAGTATCGCCCAGTTACATTCGAAAGTGTTGTAGGTCAGCAGCATATTACTAATACGCTCAAAAATGCGATTAGGAATAATCAGTTGGCGCAGGCATTTTTATTCTGCGGCCCGCGTGGTGTGGGCAAAACTACTTGCGCCCGCATCTTAGCCAAAACTATTAATTGCGAAAGTTTGCAAGCCAATGGCGAGGCTTGCGGCGTGTGCCACTCGTGCACATCGTTTCAAAATGGCAACTCATTCAATATCCACGAATTGGATGCCGCATCTAACAACTCGGTGGATGATATACGCAGTTTGATAGACCAAGTGCGCATACCTCCACAAGCGGGCAAATACAAAATATACATTATTGATGAGGTGCATATGTTATCACAAGCGGCATTTAACGCCTTTTTGAAAACATTGGAAGAGCCGCCTCATTATGCCATATTTATATTAGCCACTACCGAGAAACACAAGATACTGCCCACCATATTATCGCGCTGCCAAATATTCGATTTCAATCGTATCCGAGTAGAAGATATGGCGGCGCATTTGGCTGCTATTGCCGATAAGGAAAACATCAGCTACGAAACCGATGGCTTACATATTATTGCCCAAAAAGCAGATGGTGGTTTGCGCGATGCCTTGTCGATGTTCGACCAAATTGTCAGTTTTTCGGATAGCCATGTTACCTATCGCACGGTAATTGATAACCTGAATATACTCGATTACGATTACTATTTCAGTATTATTGATAGCTTGCTAAAGGAAGATACCGCAGGTACGCTGCTGCTATTTGATGAGATATTGGCAAAAGGCTTTGATGGTTCGCATTTTATATCAGGACTATCCGAGCATTTCCGCAATCTTTTGGTAAGTAAGGATGCTACTACTTTAAAACTATTGGAAGTGAGCGAGGGCATTAAAGCAAAATATTTACAGCAATCGCAGGCGGCTACGGTTTCGTTTTTGCTATCTGCTTTAAATATTGCCAATCAGTGCGATTTGAGTTATAAACTAAGCAAAAACCAACGATTGCAGGTAGAGTTGGCATTGCTCAAAATGTGCCATCTGCCCTCGGCATTTAATATGCTCACTGCACCAAGTATCGAAATGCCTGCCAACACCGCAGAGCAAGTAAAAAAAAAACCTGATACCTCGGCAGTAGCACCACCGCCTACAATTGCTAAGCCAATTAATGATGCTGCTGTTGTGAGCGACCAGCCCGTGGTTTATCAAACCACAAAACCGGTTGTGGCGGAGAAAACCGCTGTAACTAATGGCAGCACAGCAATAGTTGCCGAAAAGCCGAAGCCATTTATCCCTAATTTGCATACAGCTTCTACCTCCATCAAAATACCGTCGTTAAAAGATTTGGCTACCACCACAGCAGCAGAAATAGCCGAGGAAGAAGACCCTTATATTAAAGGTGATGCTAAGGAAGATTTCGCGATGGATGATTTTTTGAAGTTATGGAGCGATTATGCAGCTCGAATAAAAGCCGAGCGTAATATGAGTTTGTTTACCATATTTACCGCTAATGCGCCTACTATGATTGAGCCTTACCGATTTGAGGTGTTAGTGGCTAATAAAGTACAAGAAAATTTATTTAGAGACGAAAAGCCCAATTTGATGAACTACTTGCGTGTAGCGCTCAAAAACTTTAGCATCGAGGTGCACACTCGTATCGACGAGATAAAAGCATCAAAAAGACCATACACCACTACCGAAAAATATCAGCACATGGTAAATAAAAACCCACAGTTGGCTGAGTTAAAAAATCGATTTAATTTAGATTTTGATTAGTAGTTAATCTGCTTTCTGTATGCGGTAATATTACCCCCAACTGCAAATTTCACACCTATTGAAAATTGACTGAAAGAATCGTTTGATTTTCCAACTTTATAGCCATCCAAATTATCGGTAAAGGTGGAGTTGTACTGATAAGCAATATCTATCTTAAAATCGGGGCGTTGGTATTTATTGAAAATTTTAATCTCGTATCCCACCCTCAAGGGCACAAACAATGCTTGGCTTTTATTGAGCCCAGGAGTAAATTGCCCAGTAGTTGAGTACCTGTTTATGCTTGTTATATTATCCAAAATCACTCCTACCCCTGCTCCGATATAAAAATTCTTAAACGCATTTGCCAATCTCGATTGCGAATAATCCATAATTTCTCCTGCTTGCAATTGGGCTCTTACTGCCAAATAATCATAATCAGCAGCAAACTCTCTGTTGGCTGGTTCTGTAGTTTTATTACCGCCTGCTAGCTTCCCCCCTTGAAATTCAAAAATGTAGTTTAGAAACGCTGATTGATTATAATTAAAATTCAAGCTAAACCCTTTGGTGCTTTGAACGTTTACCACATCACCATTAAACTGATTAGAGCCAAGCGAAGCCCCCAAATCAAATCGGGAGTAATCGTTACCTATTTGAGCCTTGGATAAAGTGGCGGTTAAACAAAGGATGGTTGTTATGAATGTTATTCGCAGTAAAAAATTTGTCATACTTAATAGTTTGTATTAGGGCATTTGGGTGATTAATTGCACCCACAGAATACGTAATTTGATAGCAATAAGTTCAACATTTTACTAATTTATTGAAAACTTAATATTTTATTTAGCAATCTTCTATAATTTAAGGAAAGTATTTAGCAAATAGGTGTGTCATTTTTATATATTTGAAACCTTAACAAAGTAGAAACTAATACCAGCTATGTCAAAAATTAAAGTAGAAAACCCCGTAGTTGAACTCGACGGCGATGAGATGACCCGCATTATATGGAAATTTATTAAAGACAAATTAATATTCCCATACCTCGATTTAGATATAAAGTATTACGACTTAGGTATTGAGTATCGTGATGAAACCAACGACCAAGTAACTATTGATGCCGCTAATGCTATTAAACAATATGGTGTAGGTATAAAATGCGCCACTATTACCCCCGATGAGGCTCGTGTAGAGGAATTTGGGTTAAAACAAATGTGGAAATCGCCAAACGGAACTATTCGTAATATCTTGGATGGAACAGTTTTCCGCGAGCCAATTGTAATGGCAAATGTACCTCGTTTAGTACCCAACTGGACAGCACCTATATGTATAGGTCGTCATGCCTTTGGTGATCAATATCGTGCTACCGATTTTTTAACTAAAGGAAAAGGAAAGTTAACCATTACATTTACTCCTGAAGATGGTGGTGCAGAGCAATCATTTGAAGTATTTAATTTCAAAAGCGATGGCGTAGCTTTGGCTATGTACAATACCGACGAATCTATCAAAGGATTTGCACGTGCTTGCTTTAATCAAGCTTTATTAAAAAAATGGCCGTTATATCTTTCAACCAAAAACACCATTCTTAAAAAATACGATGGTCGTTTTAAAGACATTTTCCAAGAAATATATGAGCAAGAGTTTAAAACTGAATTTGAAGCCAATCAGCTTACTTATGAGCATCGTTTAATTGACGACATGGTAGCATCAGCTTTAAAATGGCATGGTAACTTTGTATGGGCTTGTAAAAACTATGATGGCGATGTACAGTCTGACACGGTAGCGCAAGGATTTGGTTCATTAGGTTTAATGACCTCTACCTTAGTTACCCCTGATGGAAAAACAATGGAAGCCGAAGCAGCACATGGTACAGTTACCCGTCACTACCGCGACCATCAAGCAGGGAAACCAACATCGACCAACCCTATTGCCTCTATTTTTGCATGGACAAGAGGATTGGAGTTTCGTGGTTTATTAGATAACAATCAGGAATTAATCAACTTCTGCAAAACCTTAGAGCAAGTTTGTATCGAAACTGTTGAAAGTGGTAAAATGACAAAAGACCTTGCTATCACTATTAAACCAAAAGTAGAGCATGGTAAAGATTACTTATATACCGAAGAGTTTTTAGCAGCTATTGATGAGAATTTGAAGAAGAAATTAGGAAAATAAACCGCTTTTTTAACCATTTATCTAAAAGTCCGTATATAAGCACTATACGGACTTTTTGTGTAACAATGGCTACAATGATGGTTTATAATTTTATATTTGTATTATGCTTAATCTCAATAAAACACGAGATATATTATCTGCTTTTAAACTAGAATTGATATGCAAATATCCCATAAAATCGATTGGGTTGTTTGGGTCAATTGTACGTGATGATTTTAGCACAACTAGTGATATTGACATCATTGTTGATTTCAACAAACCAATAGGGATTGAGTTTGTTACACTGGCAGATGAGCTTGAAGAAAGATTAAATTGCAAAGTCGATTTAGTATCAAGAGCAGGCATCAAATCAAAATATTTTAAAGAAATTGAACCTGAAATAATTTATGTCTAAGCGTGAATTAAATCTTTTGCTTGAAGACATACTTGAGAGTGCGGAAAAAATCATTTCCTATACACTCAATTTAACTTATGATGATTTTATAACTGATAGCAAAACGATAGACGCTGTAATACGGAACTTTGAAATAATTGGCGAAGCCGCTAATAGCCTACCCGATGATTTTAAGGATAAACACGATGAAATTGACTGGCACAAAATGCGTGGGCTAAGAAATAGAGCATTCATAACTATTTCGGGATTGATTTTAGCATAATTTGGTCTATAAAAGAAAATTATATATCAGAGTTAATCACCTAAGTTAATACGCTTTTAAGCAACATTAATTAAACTAATAAATATACAATTACAATGTCGGCACTATATCCCCTAAAATTTAAAACCATCTATAAAGACAAAATATGGGGTGGGCAAAAAATTAAAACTTACTTAAAAAAGGATTTTGGCAATTTGCCCAATTGTGGCGAAACATGGGAAATATCGGGAGTAAAATCAGATGTTTCGATAGTTGCGAATGGTAATTTGGCGGGTACTTCTTTAGCTCAATTACTTGAACAATATCAAGATAAACTGGTTGGTAAAAAAGTATATAACCATTTTGGCAATGAGTTTCCGCTATTGGTAAAGTTTATTGATGCCAATGATGATTTATCTATACAAGTGCACCCTAATGATGAATTAGCTAAAAAACGACACAATTCATTTGGTAAAACCGAAATGTGGTATGTAATTGAAGCCGATAAAGGCTCGACGCTAATAACAGGGTTTAACCAACCTATAAACGAACAGATTTATTTAGATAAATTTAATAGTGGGCATTTAACGGATATTCTTAATCGGGAAGATGTACAAGCAGGAGATGTTTTCTTTTTGCCAGCAGGGCGAGTACATACCATAGGCAAAGGTTTATTGATAGCCGAGATACAACAAACATCGGATATTACGTATCGTATTTATGATTTCGACCGTGTGGATGATAAAGGTAATAAGCGTGAGCTACATACCGAAGAAGCCCTTGCAGCTATTGATTATCAGTTTTATCCTGAATATAAAACCAACTATCAACCACAAAAAAACGAAACTGTAAAGCTGGTAGAATGCCCTTATTTTACTACCAATGTATTAGACTTTACAACTAATACCTCAAAAGACTATTCTAATTTAGATTCGTTTATTATCCATGTATGCGTAGAGGGTGAATATGTGATTGAAGCTAATGGCGAGCAATACCCTGTAAAAATGGGTGAGTGTATGCTATTACCGAGAACAATAGATATAGTAGAACTAAAAACAAATACTGGTTTTAAAATACTGGAGAGTTATATTAAATAGCAACGTGCATTAAGCTAGTTTAATGGTAAATTTAGTACCCTCATTTACCTTGCTATCAATGCTTATCGTACCTCCTAGTGCCTCTATTTGATTGCGCGTAATAAACAAGCCTATACCTTTGGCATCGGCATTTTGATGGAAGGTTTTATACATACCAAACACGCTATCGCCATAGCGTTCCATATCAATACCCAGCCCATTATCCTCAAAATATAAATAAGTATGTGCACCTTCTTTGGCAGTATAGCACTTAATTACAGGCTTACGGTCGGGATGGCGATATTTAATGGCATTAGTCAGTAAGTTTTGCAGGATACTTTCTAAATAAGCTGGTATATAATTAATATCAGGGCATTTGCTGAAATCATACTCAATAACTGCTTGCGTTGAATTGATATTACTTTCGAGAGCCGACATAATGTTTTTAAAGATAGTTTCAAAATCCAGCTTCTTCCTCTCCTTACCTATCTCGGTTTGTATTTTCACAATTTCGCTCAAATGGTCAATCGTGGTTTTTAAACTATTGCTGATTGATTTGATGTGATTGAAAATTTCTTTTTTATCGTCGGCGGTATCGGTTTGCTCGTGCAAATCAACCATAAATTGCAAATTACCTGTATGCGAACGCAAATTGTGCGATACGATATAGGCAAAATTCTGCAAACGTTTATTTTGATCGCTTAATAAGTTGACTGCATTTTGTACATCAAGCTCCTTTTTCTTGATGTAATCAATATTTTGGAATATACATCTTGCTGTTACACAATGCCCATACTCGTCAATTACGGCAATACCTTTGGCACGCAGCCATATCTGATTATTTTTTGCTGTCCGAAATAAAAGCTCGAGGTCGAAAGGTTGCGAATACTTGATGATATTATCAATCGCAGCACTCATAGTTTGGCGATACTGTGGTTCAAAAAAACTTATCGCTTCATCAATGCTTAGTTTAACCTTATCTTGTAGTTCAAAAATATCGTAAGCCTCACGTGTCAACGAGAGTGTCATACTCCTCACTTCTATTTCCCATCCACCTATTTTGGCAATCTTAATGGTTTCTTTAAAAAGAAAGTCATTCCGATTGGCTTGTAGCTCTAATAATTTAAAATCATGAACATCTACAATTGAGCCTGTAATTTTTGGCTCGCTTTTATCGCCCCACTTCCTTACGGTACTTTCAAACCATCGGTATCCCGCTTTTTTTGTCAGCAAACGGATAAGTACAGTTTCGGTAGACTCTTGTAAATGTCTGTTTATAGATTTTACGAATACGGGCTTATCTTCGTAATAAAGTAGGTTCTCAAAGAAGAAATCATACGTGCACGGTATATCACCAGCATCATATCCCAAAATGGAATAAAAGCCGGAAGACCATTTCACGTCTTTCGTGATGATATTATACTCCCAAATCCCTGTATTTATACTATCAATTAGCTGGGTAATGTGGAAATCGCCATCATAAGAAAATTTGTCTCCTTCGGTAAAGCTCATACTGCTAGCTCGTTCACAATTATTTACTATGGTGGTTAAAAAATAAAATAGTTAATACGCAAATAAGAAGCCAATTATCTAACAAAAATCTAGATAGATAAATGCAATCCTTATTTAACTCATCTACAATCCATTATTATACGATAAAAAATGTATGCGTGTTGTGTTTAATGCCAATTAAAGGCGTTTTTTATGTGTATTGGGGCTTAAATATGGGTAATAAATTTCCCATATTTAATTGAAGTTCAAAGTTGTGAGAGTGAAATATAGTGTCATATTTTTCTATGTTAATTGTATAATCAAAGTGTCAAAATTGGTTATCCTATCAGAAAAAGATTTTTCAATAAATACATTTGCTCCACATACTATGAAATCAACAATAATAAAACTTAAAACTAGCTCGCTTACCAAAATCGGATTTGTGTTTTCAATTTTCATCACCATAGCTATGGTATCAACCATTTGTAAAGCGCAGGATAATTATGAGATACAGGTTTATGGTTCGGAAACCATTGAGAAGGGAAAAACCATGCTCGAGCTGCATAGCAATTATACAGCAAATGGCTTTACCAGCACACTAGATGGAACACATCCCGACAACCACGTATTTCATGAAACTATCGAAATAACACACGGTTGGACACCTTGGTTTGAAACAGGATTTTATTTCTTCAACTCATTAGGGAGCGATGGACGTACGAATTATGTTGGTTCTCATATCAGACCTCGAGTAGCAGCACCTGAGGCATGGCATTGGCCTGTGGGGGTAAGTTTATCAGCCGAATTTGGTTTTCAAAAAAGGGCTTTTTCTGCCAATACAAGCACATTAGAAATACGCCCTATTGTTGATAAAAAATGGAATAAATTTTATATCGCTATTAACCCTACGCTCGAAAAGAGTTTTGCTGGAGTAGATAAAAACATAGGTTTTGTGTTTTCGCCTAATGCAAAAACCAGTTATGATATGAGTAAGGTTGTAACCCTTGGCTTAGAATACTATGGCTCAACAGGCCCTTTTTTCCATTATTATCAGTTCCAAGAGCAAGAACACCAATTATTTATTGCTACTGATTTGAATTTAAATCCCGAATGGGAATTTAATGCAGGCGTTGGTCACGGCTTTACTCAAAGTACCGAAAAAGCTATTTTCAAAATCATTATTGGTAGGCGGTTTTGATTTAATGGCTATCGTATGAGCTCACTTCCGAAACAAACTGTTCGGGTGTTTTGTTAGGGAAACCATCCCAACTCTTCAATACTTTACCATTTTTATCAACCAATAAGGTGTATGGAAATTTACCTTCGGGGTTGTATTTATCAGCCAAAGCTTCGTTGCGCTTTGTTTGTGCTGCATCCAATTGGTTTTTCTTTTGGCGAGGGAAATCAGCACGAACCAAAACAAGATGATCTTTAGCATAGTTTTCAAAAGCGGTTGATTCTAAAATCTCTTTCCGTAACCTGATACATGGCCCACACCAATCCGAACCCGAAAAATTAATCAATATCATTTTATCTTCTTTTGCCGCTTGCGATGTGGCAGTATTAAAATCGCCAAGCCATGTTACACCCGATAATAAAAAGGCTGTTAATATAAATGTCAATAGTTTCATACGGTTCTGTTCTAAATCACGATAAATTAATACAATATTATTTCATTTCGCTGAATTTTAAATAAAATAGCATATCATATAACAGATTTTAGTAAACATTATTGCTTCTTCATGTTATAGCCATAAAACTATTGTATTTTTATAGCAAAGCATTATACAATTTTGATATGCAGTCAAAATCACGAATAAGCCCTAAGCGGGCAAAAATTTGGAGATTTTTCACATTACTTGGCCCTGGACTTACAACTGGTGCGGCTGATGATGACCCATCGGGCATAGCTACTTATTCGCAAACAGGTGCGCAGTTCGGCTATGGGCAGCTTTGGACAGCCTTGTATATGCTTCCCTTTATGGCTGCTGTGCAGGAGGCTTGTGCACGCATAGGGTTAGTAACTGGAAAAGGTATTGCTGCCGTAGTAAAAGAGCATTATAGTAGGCGTGTGCTATATGCTGTTGTTGGCTTAGTAGTAGTAGCTAATATCATTAATATTGGTGCTGATATTGGTGCAATGGCATCGGCTGCTGCGCTATTAGTGCCTATTCCATTTGTAGTTTTAACGCTATTATTTACCATAAGTATATTATTGCTCGAAATATTTACACACTATAAAGCATATGCAAGAATACTCAAATGGCTTGCTTTAGCCCTGCTTGCCTACCCTATTACCGCATTTATTGTACATCAACCTTGGTTAATGGTTTTAAAAGCAACGGTTGTACCACATATCGAATTCAATTTTGCATTTCTTTTTATCATTACAGGTGTATTGGGCACTACCATTTCGCCATATATGTTTTTTTGGGAGGCATCGCAAGAGGTGGAAGAACAGCATGAGAAAAATGCAATAAATGGCAATAAGAAACCGATAATCAGCAAAAATCTTATTCACCGTATGCGTTTGGATAATAACGCAGGCATGATAATTTCGGAAATAACTACTTGGTGTATTATACTTGTAGCCGCCACAGTATTGCATCAAAGTGGTGTAAAAGATATTAATACTGCATCGGATGCTGCCAAAGCACTTGAACCTTTGGTAAACTCATTTCCGCACGCTGGGTTTTTAGCTAAGTTGATATTTTCGATAGGTATTATAGGATTAGGGTTTTTAGCAGTTCCAGTATTATCAGGTTCGGCAGCATATGCCGTAGCCGAAGCATTTAATTGGAATGCGAGCTTAAACGCTAAACCGAAATTTGCAAAAGGCTTTTATGCGGTAATCATTATAGCTACCGTTATTGGGTTAATCATCAATTTTATAGGGATTGACCCTGTGAAGGCTTTGGTGTACGCGGCAGTATTAAATGGTGTAGCTGCTGTGCCTTTACTATTTTTGATATTAAAAATTGCTCGAAATAAAGCAATCATGGGCGAACATAGGAGTGGTTTATTATCTCATTCTTTATTATGGGTAACTTTTATTGCGATGGGAGCTGCAGCTATTGCTATGTTTTTTACATTAAGTAAATGATAGTATGATGAGACCTAAGCTAATCCGTAACATACTCTGCAGCGTGGTTCATAATTTTCCTTTTCTCCCAATAGTATTGTAGCATCGTCGGACACTAAACGATACGAATACAAAGCAGGGTTGCCACATTTAACGCAAACAGCGTGGACTTTGGTAATTGACTCGGCAATAGCCATTATAGCTGGCATCGGCTCGAATGGATTACCTTTATAATCCATATCCAAACCTGCTATTATTACCCTCACCCCCCTATTTGCCAATGTTGTACATACCATTGGTAATTCAAGGTCAAAAAACTGAGCTTCATCAATACCCACTACTTTTACATCATCATTAATTTGTAATATATCCGCCGCACACGCAACGGACACTGATGGTATTGAATTTAAATCGTGAGAAACTATTTCTGTATGACTAAAACGTGTATCAATTTTAGGTTTAAATATTTCGATAGTTAATTTAGCAATCTGAGCACGTCTTAGTCTTCGTATCAATTCTTCGGTTTTCCCCGAAAACATTGAGCCACAAATTACCTCTATACTTCCACCCATTTCATTTTTCCGTCCAAAAATATCGTCGTTTAATACCATTGCAAGTAGATTACAGCAAGTAAATATCATAATTTAATATTATTTTTGATAAGTATTTGTAACATAACACGATGAAGCAGCAGGAGATTTTTAAGAAGATAGGTATCATTATAAACGAGCTGAACGAACAGTACGATTACTTGGCTTCAAATAAAGATGGATTAAATAATCTTGAACTGGAATTGTTTGTGGCAAATGCGCATTTCTTAGCCGAGCATGCCGAAGTGTTACAAAAACTTAATGCTCAAAACTCAATTCTTCCCATTCCACCTGCTGTGGTTGAAGAAAAACATTTCGAGCCTATTGTTCAACAAGTAAGTCCTGTGGTTGAAGTACAACATATTGATACGATTGAAAATAATATAGTGGACGATAGCACTATTTCGACCACTGAAGTTGAAGCATCTGCTGCTGACATTGCGTATATTGAAGAAGAGTCTGAAATAATACGCCATGAGCTTAGTTTGGACGATATACCTAACTGGGATGAGGACGAAAATGAGCACGAAGAAATCCCGTTGCACGAAAAAGAAACAGTAGCTACACCACATCCTGCTACGCCTGTAATAATTCCAACCGTTACTGATGAAAAAATTGAAGTTATTAGCGATGAACCGCTTACCATTAATCAAAAAATATCGGCTCAATTAAACAATAGCAGCACTAGGGTAACAGAGCAATTAACAGCCCAACCAATTAGCGATTTGAAAGCTGCTATTACTTTAAATGATAAGCTATTGTATATTAAAGACCTATTTAATGGTTATAATTTAGCATATAGCGAAGTGATAGAATTACTAAACCGCTTTACTACTTTTGAAGAAGCTGACAAGTTTTTACAAAGCAGCTATGCCGTAAAAAATAGCTGGGAGACCAAACAAGTTACGGTAGATAAATTTTACGATTTGCTAAAGCGCCGTTACGCATAACCCACACCCATCCCCATTCGATTTGAATCGAGTTTTACGAGCACAAATATCATTGCTGTAAAACTTAATAATGATGAGCCGCCATAGCTAATTAAAGGCAATGGAATGCCGATGGATGGTACTATACCGATAGTCATCCCGACATTGATAACTACGTGAAAAAATATAATTGATGCTACCCCGTAGGCATATACCCGTGTAAATGGCGAACGCTGCCGTTCGGCTACTCTAATTATCCTCAATACCAAAAGCAGATATAACCCTAATACAACTACTGCTCCTGCAAAACCCCACTCTTCTCCTACGGTACAAAAAATAAAATCGGTGCCTTGTTGCGGAACAAATGAATACTTGGTTTGCGTACCTTGCATATAGCCTCTGCCCCAAAACTTACCCGAACCAATGGCTATTTTGGACTGATTTACATTGTACCCTTTCCCTTTATTATCAGTAGTTATGCCCAAAACGATATCAATACGTGCCCTATGATGTGGTTTTAAAACACTGGTATAAATAAATCGCACACTAAATATAAATGCAACACATATCGTTAAGCCAATTAAAACAACTGACATGACTTTTTTGTTGCGCTTAGATAAAAGAATTATAATTAGTGCAATACCTACTAATACTCCTACAATAAGTGGTGTGTTAGTGAATTTGAGTGTGAGTACAAATAAGGTAATAAATAAACCTTCGAGTATTAAAAAATAAGGTGATAGCCCTTCACGATATAATACAAACAACAATGAACTAAAAACAAGAGTAGAGCCTACATCGGGCTGCATTAAAATAAGCAACATCGGCACGCCTATGATTCCCCCTGCTATTAAAAGCGATTTTGGGTCGGTTACACGCACGTTTGTCCCACTCAGGTATCGAGCCAAGAGCAAGCACGTTCCAAATTTTGCCAACTCGGTAGGCTGTAGTCTAAATCCTCCGCCCAATGATATCCAAGCTTGGTTACCACCTACATTACGACCTATAAGTAATACCAATACGAGTAACAAAAGTGAGCCCCCATAAAACACAGGTGCTAAGGCACTAAAAAACCTGCTTTCGAGTAGTAAAATTACAATACCAGCAAAAATACCAATCACAATAAACAAAAGCTGCTTGCCGTAATCGGTACTAAAATCTAAAAAGATGGAATGTTTCTCGTCATATACCGCCGAGTAAATATTTAACAAACCAATAGCACATAGTATTAAATAGATAAATACAATTACCCAATCTACATTAAAAAAGAAGCCACGTTGCTGGTTAGTCATCTTCTCTCCTTTTTTGTATCATTATTAGCTGCCTTTTTATTACCATCCGCCTTTGTAGGCTTAAGGCTATCTTTAGCCAATGGTTTTATTTTTAATTTAGGCTTATAATCATTCATATCAGGTAATTTATTGGCATTCATGAAATATTCGGGTGTGATACCCGATGGACGTACTGATATGCTATCTCTCAAATATTTTTCGACTATAAAACTGGCAATAGGTGCTGCCCAGCGTGCTCCCTCGCCCGAGTTTTCAACCACTACAGCAATCGCAATTTTAGGGCTATCTCGCGGAGCAAAAGCTACAAACACCGAGTTATCCTGACCATGTGTTTGTGCTGTACCTGTTTTACCACACATTACTATTCCTGGAATTTTGGATGCCACAGCCGTACCATGATCAACCACCGCTTGCATCCCATCAATAAGTGGTTCAAAATATTGGGAGGTAATGCCTGCATAATTTTTCAATGTGTATTCACTCCTGATGATTTGCTTTTCGCCAATTGCTTTAATCAAGTGTGGTTTATAATAAAATCCTCGATTGGCTATTGCACATTCGATATTGGCTAATTGCAAAGGTGTAGCTAGTAGCTCGCCTTGCCCGATAGCTAACGAAATAACTGTGCTCGAACGCCATCCACCTTGGTGATATATTTTGTCATAATATTTTGAAGTAGGCAAATTTCCACGTCCTTCATTTGGCATATCTAAACCAAGTTTAGCACCCATGCCAAATTTACTCACATTAGCTCGCCAATTGGTAAAAGTTGATGAGGTGTTTTTCGTGCCATAAAAGTTCATCAGTTTTTCAAATACCATCGAAAAATATCCATTACACGACTCGGCAACAGCCTTACTTAAATCAACTGTTCCATGCCTTTCGCCATGAAAGCAAGCCACTCTACGATTACCCGTTTGATAGTAGCCTGGACAGAAATAGGTAGTTTGTGGGGTGATTATTCCCTCCTGCATTGCAATCAGCGCGCTCAATGGTTTAAATGACGACCCAGGTGGGTATGATGCTTGTATAGGGCGAATGAAAAACGGCTTATAGGGGTCTTTATACAACCTAGCTATATTATTACCACGTTCGCGCCCAACCATCAAGTTAGGATTATAAGTTGGGCTACTTACATAACAAAGTATTTCGCCCGTTGATGGCTCAATGGCTACTATACTACCTACTTTGTTTTGCATTAGCTTTTCGCCGAGTTTTTGTATTCGCAAATCTAATGACGAAATCAATCGTTGACCAGCAACTGCGGCGGTATCGTATGCCCCGTTTGCGTAATGCCCTTTGGGTCTATTACGCGAATCGACCATTAAATTTTGCACCCCATGTTGCCCACGCAATACATCTTCATACGAATGTTCAACACCGGTAATCCCCATATAATCGCCTTGTCGGTAGTAATTGCCCGAGCGTTTTATATCTTTATCTTGCACCTCACCTATATACCCTAAAAACTGCGCAGCTACCGAATCGGGATAATTACGAAGATAACGTGGCGATGAAAAAAAGCCAGGAAACTCTGATAGTCGTTCTTGAAAAGCGGCATATACTTTGGCTGAAAGTTGCTTTTCGAATATAGATGAAAGATTGGGGGAGTAGGTTACTGCTTTTTCAAAGCGTTCATCAAAACCCTCTTTATCAATACCTATCAGCTTACAAAATGCTAAAGTATCAAATGGTTTTACCTGCTTTGGGATAACCATTATATCATAAAAGGGTTCATTTTGAACCAATATCTTTCCATTACGATCTAAAATTGGACCACGGGCAGGGTTTTGATAAACACGACGTACCACATTGCCTTTGGCGTACAAAAGATACCTATCATCAATAATTTGGATATAAAATAAACGAGCAACCAATATAAGAATGAGTGCTATAAACACTCCTGAAATAACATAACGTCGCTCAAAAAAACTGTTCATTTACGCTCTTTCTTTCTGTAAAATAAAAACCCTGAAAGTAGTATCAAAAATACCGTAAAAATAGAACTCAAAATAAAACGACCAAGTGTATAAGGGATTTCGGAAAAGCGAAAAACTTCAAGATTGAAGAGAAAAAAATGATGTGCCAATGTTAATATTAAAGCATAGGTAAAAAACCATCGCATCCCCATAACGCTTAAAGTAGGCTCGGGCTCATTATCAAAACCATCCTTTTGCACAGTTATGCTAATAAATAATATCCTCACAAACGCTAACAAAACACATGATGCTGCATGCAAACCAGGTGTATCATAAAAAGCGTCTATTATCAATCCTAATATAAATGCTGATGCGAATAGTAACACATTCGGCATTTCGAACGGTAACAGCATGATAAACATGATATACAGATAAGGCGAAGAAAGATTATACAAGGTGGCATTTTTCAACAAAAATACTTGCATAAAAACCAATAGCAAAAATCTTAAAACATTGATAATAATTGCTCTACTCATCTTTCTTTTGTTGCGCCTCCAGACTCGCTTGTTCAGGTGCAAATTTATTTATAATCACATCTACGTATTGCAGTTTGCTGAAATTTACCGCCAGTTTAACTTCCATATTCAACGCAAACCCTCCCGCCTTGGTATGTAAATTACTTACTTTGCCTATTGGTATGCCAGCAGGAAACAAAGAAGAATATTGCGAAGTAACTACATCCTCACCCAGCTTTGGTTGTGCATTGTTTGATACATCTTTTAGGAAACCTTTTTGTGGGTCGAGATTATCGCTCCACTCAATATAGCCCAACTCCTTACTTTTTGCCAGCATGGCACTAAAACGAGAATCTTTATGTAATAACGATTGAACAACTGATAAATGCTCTGACACGAAAACCACCTTTCCCACTAAACCCGAGCTGCATATAACCCCCATTCCTTTTCCAATCCCATGTGCACTTCCCTTATTAATGGTAATATAATTATTACTCCTATTTACCGAGTTATTAATCACCTTTGCTTCAATATATGCGTATTGTTGCTTATAGATGGTATCATTTACTTTGCGCTTGGCAATGGTATCAATATAAAATGATGATTTAAGTTGAGTACGTAAACGTGCATTTTCGCGAGCAAGGCTATCATTTACTTCTTTAAGCGATAGGTAGCTTTTAAAACCATTTACTTGAGTATATAAAGTACTTGTTACTTTATTAGTCGAATTAATAAAGCTTGCTTTTTGAAAAGAATTGTACTTAATGTAGATGATAAGCGAGCTTACCTCAAAAATAAGAAACAAAAAAAATGCGTTGTATTTATTGATAAATATCAGGAGGTTACGCATTTGCCTTTACGATTTTTATTATTACGATTTACGATTTTAACTTGATCAATCGTCAATCTAAAATCGTAAACCCGATATTAATTATTGCATCAAGAATTTAAAATTGCCAATGTTTTTAAGCGCAGTTCCTGTTCCGCGCACTACTGCACGCAAAGGGTCTTCGGCTACGTGAACTGGCAATTTGGTTTTTGCAGCCACACGCTTATCAAGCCCACGCAACAAAGCACCTCCACCTGTTAGGTATATACCTGTTTGGTAAATATCAGCTGAAAGCTCTGGTGGGGTAATTTCGAGTGCTTTAAGTATTGCTTCTTCAATTTTAGATATTGATTTATCTAAACAGTGTGCAATTTCGGTATAAGATACCATGATTTGCTTAGGCACACCTGTCATCAAATCGCGCCCTTGAACTGCGAAATCAGCAGGTGGGTCGGCTAATTCGGGCAAAGCTGCACCTACTTCAATTTTGATTTTCTCGGCAGTACGATCGCCAATCATGATATTGTGCTGACGGCGAATATATTGAACAATGTCTGAGTCGAAATTATCCCCCGCTACACGGATAGATTGGTCGCAAACAATACCTGATAATGCAATAACTGCAATTTCGGTAGTACCACCGCCAATATCAATAATCATATTACCCATTGGTTCTTCCACATCAATACCAATACCTACGGCAGCAGCCATTGGCTCGTGGATAAGATAAACCTCTTTTGCTCCAGCAATTTCGGCCGAGTCGCGCACGGCACGTTTCTCTACTTCAGTAATACCTGATGGGATGCAAATTACCATTCGCAATGATGGAAAAAACCACCCCTTGCCTTTGTTTATCATCTTTATCATACCACGTATCATGTGTTCGGCAGCGTTAAAATCTGCTATTACACCATCTTTCAATGGGCGCACTGTACGAATATTCTCATGGGTCTTACCTTCCATTTGCATTGCCTGCCTACCAATAGCAATTACTTTATTAGTAGTGCGGTCAAATGCAACAATAGATGGCTCATCAACCACTACTTTATCATTGTGTATAATGAGGGTATTTGCAGTACCTAAATCGATAGCGATTTCTTGAGTAAAAAAATTAAATAGACCCATTGGTATTTATTTCAAAATAGTCAGTAAAGTTGAACAAGTAAATGTAGTAATTTATGCGTTGTAATTTAAAGCGTTAAATTAAACAACTTATTACATTTTCTTATTAATATTTTTAATTAATGTTTAAAGTGGCGTACTCCTGTCATCACCATGGCAATACCTTTCGCATTAGCCATGTCTATTGAGTCTTGATCTTTAATTGAACCACCTGGCTGAAGTACCGCTGCTATACCTGCTTCGGCAGCAATTTCAACACAATCATTAAATGGAAAAAACGCATCAGATGCCATTACAGCTCCTTTTAAATCGAAACCAAAGCTCTCGGCTTTAATAATAGCCTGCTTTAACGAGTCGACCCTTGAGGTTTGCCCTACTCCACTTGCCATCAGTTGGTTATTTTTTGCAAATACAATGGTGTTTGATTTGGTATGTTTTACCACTTTATTAGCAAAAAATAGATCTTTTAGTTCGTGTGCTGATGGTTGCTTATCCGTAACAGGGTTCATTTGTGTAGGACCTTCAACCACCATATCCTTATCTTGCTCAATTACACCATTAAGCAGCGTTTTAAATTGCTTAACAGGCAATTCTACCTGCTGGCGAATTAAAATAATTCTATTCTTTTTCTCTTTCAATACCTGTATAGCTTCATCGGTATAGGCAGGTGCTATCAGTACTTCAAAAAATATTTTATTAATCTCTTTTGCTGTATCAGCATCTATCTCATCATTTGCGATAATAACGCCACCAAAAGCCGATACAGGGTCGCATGCTAAGGCATCTATCCAAGCCTCTTTAATAAAAGACCTACTTGCCACACCGCAAGCATTGGTGTGTTTTAGTATAGCTATCGTAGGTTCGGTAAACTCATCTATTAAAGCTACTGCTGCATCCACATCTACCAAATTGTTATAAGAAAGCTCTTTACCATGTAGTTTGGTAAACATAGCATCTAAATCGCCATAGAAAACACCTTGTTGATGCGGGTTTTCGCCGTAACGAAGTGTTTGGCTTTTTTGAATGCTTTGTTTAAATACCGGCAATTGTGTATCCTGATTAAAATATTCAAAAATAGCCGTATCGTAATGCGAAGTAATATTGAATGCCTTTTGAGCAAACGAACGACGCTGCTCGATGGTTGTTTCTCCGTTTTGAGTTTTAAGAATGTCTCCAAGTGCTATATAATCATCTTTAGAGGCTAAAATCACTACATCTTTATGATTTTTTGCAGCGGCACGTATAAGCGATATACCACCGATGTCGATTTTTTCAATCACATCATCGTGTCCCGCTCCCGATTTTACAGTTTCTTCAAACGGATATAAATCAACAATTACTAAATCAATTTCAGGAATTTCGTATTGTGCCAATTGTTGCTCATCGCTTTCAAAATTTCTTCTCGCCAAAATACCGCCAAATACTTTTGGATGCAGCGTTTTTACACGCCCGCCTAATATGGATGGATAAGAAGTTAAATCTTCGACAGCTATTACATCTGCACCTAAACTGCGGATAAAAGTTTCTGTACCACCAGTTGAGTAAATCGTTACACCTAAGCGTTTTAGCTCGTGAATGATAGGCTCGAGATTGTCTTTATAATAAACTGAAATTAAAGCGTTTTTTATTTGAACAGGATGACTCATTGACACACGTTTTTTTGAGCCGCAAAGGTAGTAAATTACAGCAAGTCATTCGTTATTAAAATTCAGTTTTTTTATACTAAATTTTATTTTCTTATTCTCCATTTAAGACAGGCAAAGCGGACTGTCTTGAAAAGGATAATTCATTACGTTGCTACTTATCACTCTTCGTTAAAATGAGTTCCGTTTTATATTCTATCGGAGAATCTTCGAATGAAAAAATCTGTTTATTAAATAAGAAGTTTTATTCTGTACAATCATCAAATTCAGTCATTACAAAATCATCAGAAGAGAGCACAATCTCTTCTCTTTCATACATTTCTTTTACCATCAAGACAGCATCATCAACAGATTTGGCTTTGACCTTAACAATTCTCGAAAGAGTTTCTTTTATTTCGATTTTATATGTTTCCATAAGGGATTTTTTTATAATTTCCACGACTAACAAATTCAATTATTCCTTTATCACGTAATATTTGAAGTTGCTGTCGTATTTTATCTTTAATAAAATTATTATTAGGATATTTTCGCTTAAGCTTATCTTCAAATTTATATACATCTTCCAATGTAAATTTTTCTTTCTTAATCAAGTCAACACAGGTCATTAAATCTAAAATCCAACCCTTTGTATCTGTACTTTTTTCTCTTAAAAATAAAGTCTTCTTAAAAGAATTTTCTACAATCTCTTTATCAATAATTTTAGCATCTTTTACCAAAAACACTTTGCCAGCTTCAGCTATATCCGATATATTTATATTACAACCAATCCAACCAGCTCTTCTAGCATTGTCCGAAAGCGGTTTCCGCTTTACAATAATTTCGACAGTAAAGAACTGTTTCGGTATGATTAAAAAGTTATTTACTGTCCAATTTTTAGAATAGGATAAAAAGAAAAAATTGGGGTTTTGATTTGATGTAATTCTTTCTATCATCGTTGAGTAAGCCCCATCTGTAATTATATTTGAGAATTCCCCCTTCTTACTTTTCAATTCAAATTCTTCATCACATCTTTCACAATAGAAATCACCAACAGGTTTATTATTTTCAAACGGATTTAAAGACACTTCGCCACAACAAGGACAATATGAATTTTCCCTCACCCAATTCTCGGTTAAAATCCTTGCTATTTGAGAATTACTAGAATACGCTTTGGCTAATTTTGTATTAAAATTTAAATTCATCCTATAATTGTATTCAAATACTATAAACAACAAAGTTTAAACAAT
Organism: uncultured Mucilaginibacter sp.; assembly: GCA_963422535.1. Classification (GTDB taxonomy): domain Bacteria; phylum Bacteroidota; class Bacteroidia; order Sphingobacteriales; family Sphingobacteriaceae; genus Mucilaginibacter. The sequence continues at coordinate 2,292,867 of OY730227.1, read as the reverse complement.
CGTTCAACCGATAACATAATATGTCAATCTTATTTCACTTTAAAATATAAACAGACAAACTCCTTTCAATATCACCTATAAGTTGGGTTTTCCCGCCTGCCCATTTTAAAAATGGCTTTGCAACTCTATCTACCATTATCTTTTTATATATAAATTCTCATTAAAAGTATCACTTTTCAATCGCATTCATTGATATTTTACTGGTTAAAAAACAAACAATAATGCTATTTCAATTAGGGCAGGCAAAACATCACTAAATTGTGGGTTATTTCCTCAGCTTTTCATCTTTTTTAGCAAGCCTTCTATCACTCTCGGGAAATGGTGATGCTCTAATTGTTGGCCTTTAAATTTTATCATTTCGAGATTATCATCAGGCTCTATTTTAAAACGCGATTGATGCAGTACTTCGCCTTCATCAAATTTCTCATTTACAAAATGGATTGTGATGCCCGATTCTTCTTCTTTTGCTTCCAAAACGACTTTATGCACATGGTCGCCATACATACCTTTCCCGCCAAACTTGGGTAGCAGTGCTGGGTGAAGGTTAATAATTTTATTAGGGAATGCTTTTAACAACTCGGGAGGTACAAGCCACAGAAAGCCAGCCAGTACAATTAAATCGACCTGTAAATTTTTTAGCAGTTTTATTACTGCATCGGTTTGATAAAATTCGTGACGTGAAAAAATATGGGAAGGTATTTCAAAGTTATCTGCACGCTGTAATACGTATGCTTGTGGATTGTTGGTTAATATCAATACCACTTCGGCATCAGCACTGCGCTTAAAATGCTCCATTATTTTTTGAGCATTTGACCCCGAACCTGAAGCGAAAATAGCAATCCTTTTTTTCATCTAAAATTTATTTATTCAGTAAAACAGGCATCAAAACAGACAACTATACCTTTTAAACGTAATTTGTATATACCAAGTTAGCCTTCTGCATAAAATATGCCAATAGCACAACAATGTTCCAAATATAAAAGTTTGATGTTTTTAAACAATAAACTACTGGTCTTTTTGTCGGGCAAAGGTATATTGAGTAATTTTGCGCTTTTGTGTAGGTGTGAAATAGATTTGTAAATCTCCTGTTTGCAATATTAACAAGTTCGACCCGAGGTTAATAATCTTACTGGTTAAAAATGGTTGAGATTTTTTAGCAGCAGTAGTATCCTGACAAGTAATATCAGAAGATAAATAAAGCTCGCCCGACTGAAATTGCCAATGCCCTACTGGTGCTTGAGTAATGCAATCATAATTAGTATATGAGCAAGTATTATCTGTATTGAATTTAAAAATCTGAAACAGGTTGCATGTTGTATTTTTCTGAACAGTACTATCAATATTAGCACCAGTATAATACGTTACTTGCAAAGCTGTCAATTGCCATTGCCCCCCTGTAAGCAAGGTTTGAAGATAATCTTGATTGCTTTTCTTACAAGAATTGGCACTCAAACCAATAACCAACAATGCAGAAAGGGTATATAATGTAGATTTAAATTTCATGAATAATTAACATGAGCAAAGGTATAAAATCTTTACTAAGCACTATCTTTAATACACGAATATATAACTATAAAAATTATCATTTATTTTATTTGAAACAGCAATACAAAAATAAAATAATATGAAACTGTGACTACAATTAACCCAATAGCAAGCTGTAAGTTTGTTATGAATTCAAAACAAAAAAACAAAATATTATGATACCAGTTAAAGGTTATGCAGCACCCAAGGCTAATGTTGATTTAGAGCATTTTAAATTTGAACGTAGAGAAGTTGGGGCACATGATGTTCTGATAGAAATAGCTTATTGCGGCGTATGCCATTCGGATATTCATCAAGCACGCGATGAGTGGGGTAACTCCATATTCCCGATGGTACCTGGGCACGAAATTGTTGGAAAGATTACAAAAGTAGGCGATAAAGTAACTCAATTTAAGGTAGGCGATTTAGCTGGAGTGGGATGCTTTGTAGACTCGTGCCGCCATTGCCCTAGTTGCCAAGCTGGATTAGAGCAGTATTGCGAAGTAGGCATGACCGGCACTTACAACGCTTTAGACAAAGAAGGTAAACCTACTTATGGAGGCTATTCAAACCAAATTGTTGTTGACGAAAAATATACGCTTCATATTTCTGAAAAGCTGCCACTCGCTGGCGTTGCTCCGTTACTTTGTGCTGGTATTACTACCTACTCGCCATTAAAAGAATGGAAAGTGGGCAAAGGGCATAAAGTAGGTGTAATAGGATTGGGTGGATTAGGCCACATGGCTGTCAAATTAGCCGCCGCTATGGGTGCCGAAGTTACCGTATTAAGTACATCAAATGCTAAAAAAGAAGACGCTAGCAGATTAGGCGCGCACCATTTTGTAGTTACAACTGATGCCGAGCAAGTAAAAGCCATTACAAACACTCTCGATTTTATAATCAATACCATATCTGCCCCGCACGAATATAATTTTTATTTGCCATTATTGAGATTAGATGGCACTATGATACTATTAGGAGCCCCGCCAGCAGCACCGCAATTAGCCGCTATTAATCTTATTATGAAACGCCGTCGAATTGTTGGCTCATTAATAGGCGGTATAAAAGAAACGCAAGAAATGCTTGATTACTGTGCCGAACATAATATCACATCGGATGTTGAAGTAATTAATATTGACTACATCAACGAAGCCTACGAGCGAATGATGAAAGGCGATGTGCGATATCGGTTTGTGATTGATATGGCTAGCTTATAAGCTAAATACATGATTTGAGGGGATTGGATAGACTACTCTATCATTCCCTCAAATTTTTCCCAAAATCCATCCCTCGGTAAAGAAGCTACAATTTCGATAGGTTCATCTTTTATGGGATGTATAAATGATAATCTGCGAGCGTGTAAGCATATACTATTGCGAAGGCTACCTCTCGGATAACCATATTTATTATCGCCCACAATGGGAGAATCTAAAGTAGATAACTGCACTCTGATTTGGTGTGTACGCCCTGTAACAGGGTTTACTTGTACCAAACTATATCCTTCTAACTCTCCCACTAATTTATAACTCAACTCCGAGCGCAAGCTACCCGGCACTTCGTTGTCGTGCGCTTTTGTTACATTTTTCTGAGGATTTTTTATCAACCAATGTACCAATTTGCCTTCAGGCGGATAGGGTTTGCTACGTACTACTGCATAATACGTCTTTTTTATCTCTCGTTTTTTAAAAAGCAAGTTCATTCTATCCAATGCCTTACTCGTTTTGGCAAATAATATTACTCCGCTTACTGGTCGGTCTAAGCGATGCACCACGCCCAAAAAAGCACCGTTGGGTTTATTATATTTTTTGGCAATATATTTTTTAACCTTATCCTCTAACGACTCATCTCCCGTTTCGTCAACCTGCACTATATCGCCTGCACGTTTATTAATAGCAATCAGATGATTATCTTCATAAAGCACGTCATCATCTGTAATCTCGTGATTAATATATTTTATATAAACTTTAGCCATAGCCCCACTAATAGATTAAGTTGACTTACACAATAATTACGCCAACTATGCTTCTACTTAATATTGTTCTTTTTCGTTCGGGAAATCTTCCGATTTTACATCATCAATGTAACTCTTGATGGCATCACTCATCACATCGTACAGATTGGCATATTGGCGCAAAAAGCGAGGTTTAAACGCTTTATTTATACCCAGCATATCGTGTATTACCAGCACTTGACCATCGCAATAATGCCCCGCACCAATACCAATGGTAGGAATTTGCAAGCTATCCGTAACCTCTTTTGCCAACTGCGCTGGAATTTTCTCGAGCACAATACCGAAGCATCCCAACTCTTGCAATTTCAATGCATCATCTCTTAATTTTTGAGCCTCTGCTTCCTCTTTTGCCCTTACGGTATAAGTGCCAAACTTATAGATAGATTGTGGTGTTAATCCCAAATGTCCCATTACTGGAATACCAGCCGTCAATATTCTTGTTACCGACTCAGCAATTTCAACACCACCTTCCATTTTTATACCATGCGCCCCTGCTTCTTTCATAATGCGGATGGCAGAATTGAGTGCTTCTTTTGAATTACCTTGATAAGAGCCAAAAGGCAAATCGACAATAACCAAAGCGCGTTTTGCTGCCCGAACAACCGACGAAGCATGATAAATCATTTGGTCGAGCGTGATAGGCAAAGTGGTTTCGTGCCCTGCCATTACATTCGAGGCCGAATCGCCCACCAATATAATATCAGTACCTGCCTCATCAACAATAGCCGCCATTGAGTAATCATAGGCGGTAAGCATTGATATTTTTTCGCCTTTATTCTTCAACTCCTGCAAGCTATGCGTAGTAACTCTTTTTATCTCTTTATTTACCGACATATCAATTGTTTTAGGATTTGTAAAGGTAGAAACTATTTAATTATTACACATTTCGTTTTTATATTGAATTTTCATCTTCACAACTTATGCAAAAGCTATTACAAAATTCAAAAATAAATACTATTTTTGCGGCGTGAATCCAGTAGTTGCCCACTACACTTATTACACCTGTTTTCACGGAGCTGGACACCAGTTTAACCGGCACATTAACTATTCAATTTTTTATTATGATAACCAACTTCACCAAGTTACCTGCAGTATTATTACTAGCTGATGGAACAGTATTTTATGGAAAAGCTGCTGGAAAGATAGGCACTACCACTGGCGAGATTTGTTTTAACACAGGAATGACTGGCTATCAGGAGATATTTACCGACCCTTCCTATTTCGGACAAATAATGGTAACCACCAATGCGCACATTGGCAACTATGGTATTGCTAAAGAGGAAGTAGAATCTGATAAAATTCAAATTGCGGGTTTGGTTTGCAAAAACTACAACATCTATTATACTCGTAAGCAAGCAAACGAATCAATCCAAGATTATTTCCAAGAAAACAATATTGTATCTATTTCTGATATTGATACCCGCCAATTGGTAAGACATATACGTGATAAAGGTGCGATGAACGCCATTATCTCATCAGAGATATTAGATATCGAGGAATTGAAAACTAAATTGGCAGAAGTACCATCAATGGATGGGTTAGAACTTTCGTCGCAAGTGAGCACTACGCAAACCTATACTTTTGGCGAAGAAACTGCCTCTTACCGTGTAGCTGTACTCGATTTGGGTGTAAAGAAAAACATATTGCGCAATTTTAGCGATAGAGATGTATTTGCTAAAGTGTATCCCGCCAAAACTACATTCGAGGAAATGGAAAAAGATTTTGCGCCTAATGGTTACTTTATCTCGAATGGCCCTGGCGACCCTTCGGCTATGCCTTATGCTATCGAAACTGTAAAAAACATACTTAAAGCCGATAAACCTTTGTTCGGGATATGCCTTGGGCATCAATTGTTAGCCTTAGCTAATGATATACCTACCGTAAAAATGTTTAACGGGCATCGTGGATTGAACCATCCTGTAAAAAATGTAATTATTGACCATTGCGAGGTAACTTCACAAAATCACGGTTTTGGTGTAGTGCCAGAGGCGGTAAGAGCATCTGATAAAGTAGAAATTACTCACGTAAATTTGAACGATAAATCAATAGAGGGTATTCGTGTGAAAGGTAAAAAAGCATTCTCGGTGCAATATCACCCTGAGTCATCCCCTGGTCCTCATGATTCGAGATATTTGTTTGATGATTTTGTAAAATTGATGCAGAATTAAAAAACAATAATAAATATAGCAAAAGGCAAGAGTTATCTTGCCTTTTTTGTTTCCTTATCTTATTCATCCAACCACCTACCCCATTCACCGACAATTTCCTGCCGTTTGCCTAAAAACGCTACCATTTAGATAGCTACAAGCTCATATTTGTGCAGCAAAACGGCAACAACATGAAAACAATTTTACTTATACAGCTTATTCATTTGGCACACGAAACCATCCAAAACATCTCCATCGTACTACACAGCATAGGGCATTTGGTAAAATAAAGATTAATAAATTAACGTGAATTAATGATACACTTCATACCGCTTCTGTTATTTTGTAAAAACTACAGAAGCAGATGAAAACATTAATTTTTCAGTTTCAGAATTATTGTCTTGAGCGAGCCGAATGGTTTATCAAATCGATAGTCAATATGTTGGGATAAACAAAGTTCTCAAAACCACTTTATCGTAAAATTTCATTGTTTTTTCTAAAAAATATTGAAATATCAGTATTGTATCCGCATTTTTACAGCATGGCAAACAAACCCATCATCACCGTAAAAAATTTGGTGAAAAACTACGGCGATTTTACAGCCGTAAAAGATATAAGTTTTGAAGTATATGAGGGCGAAATATTTGGTTTACTAGGCCCTAATGGTGCCGGTAAAACTACAACCCTCGAAATTATTGAAACCTTGCGTGATAAAACGGCTGGCGAAATTATTGTAGATGGTTTTTCTATCGATAAAGATACCGACAGTATAAAAAAACGCATCGGTGTGCAATTGCAAGCGGCAGGCTATTATCCCAACTTAAACCTGTCTGAATTGATTGTACTTTTTTCGGGTTTGTATGGAATTGATAAAACCCCGATGGAGATGTTAGAAAAAGTTGCACTTACCGAAAAAGCTAAAGCCAAATACAAAGAGCTTTCGGGTGGGCAAAAGCAACGCTTTTCTATCGCTACTACTTTAATTAACGACCCTCGCATTATTTTCTTAGATGAGCCTACTACAGGACTCGACCCACAAGCACGACGCAACCTTTGGGATTTGATACGTGAGATACGCGACAATGGTACTACCGTAGTAATTACCACTCACTACATGGATGAAGCCGAAGTGCTATGCGACAGGGTGGCTTTTATTGATGGCGGGCATATTATAGGAATAGATACTCCCGATAATTTTATTGACAAACTAGTGGCAACTGGCTTTGACCGTAAAAAGGAAGTAAAATCGGCAAACTTGGAAGATGTATTCATCAACATGACAGGCAAAGAGTGGCGCGAAGAATAACACTTGCTTTTGTAAACAATTGAATTCAGAATTTTAACGACATCAAAAATGACTAACAAATCATACAGTAATACAAAAGCCACATTAGCCATAGCAAAGGCAAGTTTTCGGTCAATATTGCGCAGCCCCTCAGCTGTGGTGTTTAGTTTGGCTTTCCCACTCGTGTTTATAGTTGTATTTGCCAATATAGGTGGTGGCGGCGTAACGGTTGATGTAGGCGTCGATAAGAAATGTGATACCCTTAGCCCTATTTACACCGTATTGAAAAATACGAAAGTGGTGAATTTAATAAAAGACCAATCGGGCAATGAAATGGCTAAAAACCTTTCGAAAGGGAAGATTGATGCTATTATTGATATACAAAAAAACAATGCCCGCCCGCCTTATACGCTGCATATACAATACACCAAAGCATCGCAACAAAAGGGTGCTATATTAAAATCATTACTCAATAGTATATTTTACCAAATTAATAGCATGGGTGGCAAAGCTCCTCAACCCGTAGCTGATATGCAAGAAACCACCATCAGCGGCAGAGAGTATAAATATATTGATTTTCTGTTGCCAGGCATGTTGGGCTTCTCGCTATTAAGTAGTGGTGTATTTGGCACCGCATTCGTGTTTTTAAGTTTACGATTAACTTTGGTTATCAAACGTTTTTTTGCTACACCAGTAAAAAAATACAGCATAGTTTTGGGCGAGGCCATTGCACGTTTAATATTCTCGTGGATAGGTGCGCTTTTCATTATCATGGTGGGGCATTTCTTCTTCGGGTTTACGCTGGTGCATGGTGTTACAACGGTAATTAATATGCTCATCCTATCAGCCATTGGACTTATTGTATTTATGGGTTTTGGATTTATTATATCAGGCGTTGCCAAAAACGAAAGTGCTGTGCCTCCGCTTTCAAATATTATTACCCTACCACAGTTTTTATTATCAGGAACATTTTTTGCAACTACCGCTTTCCCAACATGGTTACAAGGGCTTAGTAATATATTACCCCTTACCTACCTCAACAAAGCTATGCGCGATGTAGCTTTTGAGGGAGCAGGTTTAGGCGATGTAGCCCCACATTTATTGGTATTGGGAATATGGTTTATTGTGGTGTATGCCATTGCTGTTAAAACATTTAAGTGGGAATAGACATTTTTCAATCGATAGCCCACTTTTAAATAGAAATTGTATATTTGGCTTTTAAGTACGATATTGTGTATTTATAACACTAAGTAGATTTAAAAATTCAAAAATTCATACAACATGAGCTTAATTATTGATGTTCACGCCCGCCAAATTCTCGATTCGCGAGGCAATCCTACCATTGAGGTAGATGTTTTAACAGAAAATGGTGCTTTCGGGCGCGCAGCTGTGCCTTCGGGTGCTTCAACAGGCGTGCACGAGGCAGTTGAGCTTCGTGATAACGACAAAGCTGTATATATGGGCAAAGGCGTTTTACAAGCCGTAGCCAATGTAAATGATATTATTGCCAAACAATTGCAAGGTGTAGATGTATTTGATCAAAATGCAATAGATGCTTTGATGATTGAGCTTGATGGCACCGAAAACAAAGGCAAACTAGGTGCTAATGCTATTTTGGGTGTTTCGTTAGCGGTTGCAAAAGCTGCTGCTCAAGAAAGTCGCCAACCGTTGTACCGTTACATAGGTGGTGTAAATGCTAATACTTTACCTATCCCGATGATGAACATCGTGAACGGTGGTTCGCACTCTGATGCGCCTATTGCGTTTCAAGAATTTATGATTATGCCCGTAGGTGCATCATCATTTTCTGAAGCATTGAGATGGGGTACTGAAGTATTTCATAATTTGAAAAAGATTTTGCACGATAGAGGTCTTTCGACTGCAGTAGGCGATGAAGGTGGTTTTGCGCCAACTTTTGAAGGTACTGAGGATGGCGTTGAAACCATTTTGAAAGCGATTGAAAAAGCTGGCTACAAAGCTGGTGTTGATATCTGTTTGGCATTTGACTGTGCTGCATCTGAGTTTTACAAAGATGGCAAATACGATTATACCAAATTTGAAGGCGACAAAGGTGCTATACGCACGAGTGCCGAGCAAGCCGAATATTTGGCACAATTAACAGAAAAATATCCTATCATCTCTATTGAAGATGGTATGGCTGAGGACGATTGGGCAGGTTGGAAATTATTGACAGAAAGAATTGGCAACAAAGTACAATTAGTAGGTGATGATTTATTTGTAACCAACGTAAAACGCTTACAAAGAGGCATCAACGAAGATACCGCCAACTCTATCTTAGTAAAAGTAAATCAAATAGGTTCGTTAACCGAAACGATTAATGCCGTATCATTGGCACAAACCAACGGTTACACTTCGGTAATGAGCCACCGCTCGGGCGAAACTGAAGACTCAACCATTGCTGATTTGGCTGTTGCATTAAATTGCGGACAAATTAAAACGGGTTCGGCTTCACGTTCAGACAGGATTGCAAAATATAATCAACTATTGCGTATTGAAGAAGAGTTAGGCGATAGTGCAAAGTTTATCGGCAAGAACTTTAAATACTATAAGCGATAAGCTATTGACAAAGTTGTTCTAAATAGAACTTATTAGATTAATGACAATCCCAATTGCGTAAGTAATTGGGATTGTTGTTTAAATAGATATTCAAGCTACTTTATGTAAAAAGCCTATGTTGACGACACAAACTTCATAGATACTGAGTTTACGCAATGACGAACATTTTTTGGGGTGAGGTATTCGCCTTCAAAAACATGACCCAAATGCCCGCCACAATTGGCACATACAATTTCTACCCGCCGCCCATCAGCATCAGGAACACGTTTTACAGCCCCTTCTATTTCATCGTCAAAACTAGGCCAACCACAATGCGACTCGAATTTCGACTCGGAAGTATATAACGGAGCATCGCATCTTTTACATACATATAACCCATGCGCTTTATTAGCTAACAAAGCTCCAGTAAATGGGCGTTCGGTACCTTTGTGTATAATTACTCTTTCCTCTTCTGGGGTAAGTTTATTGTATTCCATCATCAATACTGATTGTTTTTAAATTCCACCAGCATATCAAATATACATCAACAGTATGCTATTTCGATTTCACACAGATGCTTATTTACATTGTTTTGACTAACAAAAAATCCCAGCAATTTCTTGCTAGGATTTTAAAAATGTTTTGTTGTATCATTTTACTTCGCCAATTCTTCTGCCATGGCAGCACCAATATCAGCAGGAGATTTCACTACACGAATACCACACTCAGTCATGATTTTCATTTTTGCAGCAGCAGTATCATCAGCACCGCCTACTATTGCACCAGCATGACCCATGCGTCGTCCCGGAGGCGCAGTTTGCCCTGCAATAAACCCTACAACAGGTTTAGTGCCATTTTCTTTTATCCAGTGTGCCGCTTCGGCTTCCATACCTCCACCTATCTCGCCTATCATAATAATACCGTGTGTATCAGGGTCGTTCATTAATAGTTCAACCGCTTCTTTGGTTGTTGTACCAATAATTGGGTCGCCACCAATACCTATAGCCGTAGTAATACCCAAACCTGCTTTCACTACTTGGTCAACTGCTTCGTAAGTTAAAGTCCCTGACTTAGAAACCACACCTACATTACCTTTTCTGAATATAAAACCTGGCATAATGCCAATTTTAGCTTCATCGGCAGTAATAATACCTGGGCAGTTTGGCCCTATCAAACGGGTATTCTTATCTTTCAAATACTCTTTTACTTGTATCATATCCTTAGTAGGGATACCTTCGGTAATACATACAATCACTTTTATACCAGCTTCGGCAGCTTCCATTATAGCATCAGCAGCAAATGGGGGTGGCACAAAGATGATAGATACATCGGCACCTGTTTTATCAACAGCATCTTTTACCGTATTAAATACTGGCTTTTCGAGATGTAATTGACCACCTTTACCTGGAGTAACACCGCCAACTACTTGAGTTCCGTACGCAATCATTTGCGACGCATGGTAGGTACCCTCGTTACCTGTAAAACCCTGAACAATAACTTTTGAATCTTTATTTACGAGTACACTCATAGACTATATTATATGGCGCAAAGCTAAAGTTATTACTGATAATCTCAAAGCCCTAAACGCGGTATTATAACGAATATTAAATAATGGGTTTAAAATGATAGATTAATCGATATAAACTTGTTCAAATTCTCCTTCGCCCTTCGCTACTACAATGGTAGCCACGCCGTTGCCTATCATATTGGTAATTGCTCTGGCTTCTGACATAAACCTATCCACCCCTAATAATATAGCTACCCCCTCAACAGGGATTATTTTAATAGCCGCCAAGGTAGATGTAAGTACAATAAATCCGCTCCCTGTTACCCCTGCTGCGCCTTTAGAAGTAAGCATCAATATACCGATGATGGTAATTTGTTGCCCTAATGACAATGGCACATTAAATACTTGTGCCAAAAATATTACCGACATAGATAAATATATGGCAGTGCCATCTAAATTAAATGAATATCCCGTAGGCACAACAAGCCCTACTACCGATTTAGAGCACCCAAATTTTTCTAACTTCTCCATTAAACTAGGCAATGCCGACTCGGAAGATGAAGTGCCAAGCACAATCAAAATCTCTTGTTTAATAAATTTTAGATATTGCCATAGGCTGAATTTATAGAGATAGCATATCAAATTGAGCACAACAAAAATAAACAAGAACATGGTAAGATAAACCGAGCCCATAAGCCACGCCAAGGGTTGAAGCGTAGCCAATCCGTACGTACCAACGGTATAAGCCATGCCGCCAAAAGCCCCGATGGGTGCTACCTTCATAATTATGTGCATGATATTGAAAAGCACCTTTGATAGTTTATCAAAAAAACCAACTACGGATTGCCCTGATTCGCCCATACGGCTCAACCCAAAGCCAAACAAAACAGCGAAGAAAAGTATCTGCAAAATATCACCTTTGGTAAAAGCATCAAAAATATTATTAGGCAGAATATGAGCAATAAAATCGCCCCAGTGCATTTCGCTAGCGGCTTTTTGATAGGTTGCCAATTTTGAACTATCGGATGCTATATGATGATTGAAATGCTCGCCTGGCTTTACCAAATTAGCAACTACAATACCTATAACTAAAGCAAATGTGGTAACTATCTCGAAATACAATAAAGCCTTGCCACCTACTCGTCCAACTTTTTTCATATCGCGCATACCTGCTATGCCAAGCACGATGGTTAAAAATATGATAGGTGCAATCAGCATGCTAATCATACTAATAAACGTTTTACTAATCAGTTGTGCTGTGGGTGCAAACTGCTTAAAATAAACCCCTACTACCACACCTAATACTATGGCAAACAGTACTTGAAAACTTAAATTAGTGAGTAGTTTTTTCATCTAAAACAAGTATACGATTAAATTTGAATAATTTTATGAGCCAATTTATAGCTTCAAATTTGATATAAAAAAACAGTTCCAATAAACCAGATTACTGATTTATTAGAACTGTTCAATAATATTTTATGCAATAAGAGAGATTATAAGCTATTTATACGGGTTGCCGTTAGGATACATTTCCAATCGTTGAACCCTGTGCCATGCAAAACCATTAGCAGAACTAACACTTTGCTGGAAAATTACTTGCTTAGTAGCATAATCAATCTCTACCATTTTGCCTCCCAAGCCTACCAAATTAGGCACTTGGTATCCTGGCGAAAAAAGTATATGATTGGTTTTGGGTAAGTATTTTACTGATGATACAATAAGAGAATAGGTTTCGGCAGCGCGCTCTTTACCATAATCCCATACTTGCTGAACCGTCATTGTACTAGCGTTTATCTTATATTCAACAGCTCTACTATAATGAATAGGGGCTCCTGCATTAAAATTACGTGCCGAACCATTATCAAACATAATTAAATTGCCATTAGGCATAATAACTGGCGAATGCTGATCCCAATTCCACTCAAAATCAGAATGGTCGGTATTTCCATTAATAACGGAAGGATCTTGAATAGGAGTGCCATTTTTATCCAAAGGCGTAAGTAAATATTGATTTAAATCTTCGCCTCTCCTATTTCTTCCCCATCCCAAATGTGGTCCGAGAATCCATTTTACATGATTATCGTTGGTCAATTTTATAATTCCCTGAACACGTCCTGAAACAATAATTGTATTATCTGATGGGTCGTAGATAACCGCATTAACATGCACCCAATCTTTTGTATCCTGCCCCAAAGCCATTCGATACTCATCAAGCGATTGCCTTAAATCCCAAGTATTAACAATTGCGCTGCTGTTACGATCTATTTCTATAATAAAATCCTCGACCGTTGGTGTATTATCAGTATGTGTACTTCCTGGTAATGATACTGATATTAGAAAATTACCATTAGGTTTTTCGGTAACATTATGATGAAATATATAACCTCCCAAATCCCATGTTTTAATTATTTTACCTAATATATCTACTTCATAGATTTTGTCAGAAGCTTGATCAGCAAAATAGTAATTTCCGTTTTCTAATCGTGAAATCCCACAATCAAAAAAGAGTTTATTTAATTGTGGGTGTTTTGAAAAATCCAAGCACCATCTTATTTCACCCCAGCTATCTGTAATATAGGCTGTTTGTGGTGGAGTTGGAAATCCGCTAAAGCCGCTAACCAAATTAACACCACTTTCCATGTGAGCCAAATCAAGCACATCTGTTTTAATATAGTTTGGTGTATTAGCTGGCAGATTTTCGGTTTGAATATGTACTTCGGCTTTTATACAAGAATGATCGTTATATACAACATATATCTCGATAGTGTTATAGTAAAAGGGGTATAAACCAACAAGCGGAATAGCATGATGTGTGCCATTGTCTGTAAACTTTTGCACAATATCTGATGCAGCGCCATTTTTCCCTTTGACAATGATTTCTGTATGTCCAGATACATTGGTGGTAAAATGCACCAAAGCCGAAAGTGGTGCATTCCCTGATGGGTTTAAGGAAATTGAATCGGCAGGAATACTAAATGTGGATGTGATTGTATAATTATTATACTTTTCGAGTGGTTTATCTTTTTTACAAGCAAAAAAAGACACCATAATTAGGGGTATTAAAATCAGTTTTCTCATTATATTTATTTGTTAATCAATTAGTTGCAGATAAATAACAATATAAAACTCAACACTACACAATTACGCTTTAAATTGAATAATCAATTTATACAACACTCTGCTTACTGGCCTTATAATTGGATTAATTCCAAAATTAAAAGCAAACCCCATTTGAAATTCAACTTAATTACCTAAACATTACACCATATCGCCATAACAGACTGTATATATTCAATTTATTGCTTCTTTCAACACGTTTCCATTTATTGACATTCAAGATAATCACTCAACTAACCATCATTTTTGTTAATTTCGCAGCCTTATACACGTGAATAATAGCAATGGACTATCAATTTAAAAATATTGAGCAAAAGTGGCAGAAGTTTTGGGCTGATAATAAAACATTTAAAGCCGATAATCATTCTTCCAAACCCAAATACTATGTACTAGATATGTTCCCTTACCCATCGGGTGCGGGGCTGCACGTGGGGCATCCGTTGGGTTATATTGCTTCTGATATTTTTTCTCGATACAAACGCTTAAAAGGCTTTAATGTGTTGCACCCTATGGGCTACGATAGTTTCGGACTACCAGCCGAGCAATATGCCATACAAACTGGACAGCATCCTGCCATTACCACCGAAGCCAACATTGCTACTTATCGTCGCCAGTTGGATCAAATAGGTTTTTCGTTTGACTGGAGTAGAGAAGTGCGCACCAGTTCGCCCGATTATTATAAATGGACGCAGTGGATATTTATGCAATTATTCAACTCGTGGTATAATAAAGCTGCCGACAAAGCCCAATCTATTGAAAAATTAGTGGCTCATTTTGAGCAGCAAGGTTCGGCAGGTGTTGAGGCGGTTTGCGATGATGATACATTAAGTTTCACTGCTACCGAGTGGAAGGCATTATCAAACGAAGAACAACAAACCGAATTGCTAAAATACCGCATTACCTATTTGCGCGAAAGTACTGTAAACTGGTGTGCTGCGTTGGGTACAGTATTGGCAAACGACGAAGTAAAAGATGGCTTTAGCGAGCGTGGCGGTTACCCTGTTGAACAAAAGAAAATGATGCAATGGAGTATGCGCATTACTGCTTATGCCGAGCGTTTGTTACAAGGATTAGACACCATTGATTGGCCTGAGCCTTTAAAAGAGATGCAACGCAACTGGATAGGCAAAAGCACGGGCGCATCAGTAAAATTTGGGGTTGAAAACAGCACAGAGCATATTGAAGTTTTCACTACGCGTGTTGATACCATATTTGGGGTTACATTTTTGGTGCTTGCTCCTGAGCACGAATTAGTAGCTACATTAACCACGCCCGAACAAAAGGCAGAAATTGATGCTTACATCATTCAAAGTAAAAAGAAATCAGAACTTGACCGTATGGCTGATACCAAAACAGTATCGGGAGCATTTACAGGCAGTTATGTAATTAACCCTGTGAATGACGAAAAAGTGCCTATTTATATTGCCGATTATGTATTGGCAGGCTATGGTACAGGTGCAGTAATGGCAGTACCATCAGGCGACCAACGCGATTACCTTTTTGCAAAGCATTTTAACCTACCTATTTTACCGATTATAGATATACAAAACATTGAAACCGAAGCCGACCCTACTAAAGAAGGCAAGTACATCAACTCGGGTTTTATGAATGGCTTGGCGTATAAAGAAGCTACCGCAAAAGTGATAGCCTATTTAGAAGAAAAAGGAGCAGGCAAAGCCAAAGTAAACTACCGTATGCGTGATGCTATTTTTGGCCGACAAAGGTATTGGGGCGAACCTGTTCCAGTTTATTTTAAAGGCGATTTACCTTATTTAATTAGCGAAAAGGAACTTCCATTACTATTACCCGAGGTAGATAAGTATTTACCAACCGAAAGCGGCGAACCTCCATTGGCACGTGCTAAGGACTGGAAACACGCCGAAGGCGCATACGAACACTCTACTATGCCGGGTTGGGCTGGCTCGAGCTGGTATTGGTATAGATACATGGATGCGCACAATCAAAATGAGTTTGCATCGAAAGAAGTTATCGACTATTGGAAAGATGTTGACTTGTACATAGGTGGTAGTGAGCACGCCACTGGTCACCTGCTTTACAGCCGCTTTTGGAATAAGTTTTTGAAAGATATGGGCTTGGTGGTTGAAGAAGAGCCTTTTAAAAAGCTCATCAACCAAGGGATGATACAAGGGCGAAGTAATATTGTATATAGATTAATTGATGATGAGGGTCGAGGTACAAACACTTTTGTTTCGTATCATTTAATCAATCAATACAAAACTTCTCCGTTACATGTAGATGTAAATATTGTTGAAAATGACATACTAAACATCAATAAATTCAAAGCATGGCGGGAGGATTTTAAAGATGCGGAGTTTATTCTTGAAAATGGGAAGTACATCTGCGGAGTTGAGGTTGAAAAAATGTCCAAATCCAAATTCAATGTGGTAAACCCTGATATGCTGGTGGAGCGTTATGGAGCAGATACTCTGCGTATGTACGAAATGTTTTTAGGACCATTGGAGCAAAGCAAACCTTGGAACACGAACGGTATTGAAGGGGTGTTCAAATTTTTACGCAAATTTTGGAAATTATTTCACGACGAACAATTCAATTTCAGGGTATCAGACGAAAACCCAACCAAAGCCGAACTAAAAGCATTGCATAAAATTATCCATAAAGTAGAAGAGGATGTTGAGCGTTTCTCGTTCAATACTTCGGTATCCAGCTTTATGATTGCGGTAAATGAGCTTGCCGATTTAAAATGCAACAAAAGAGCCATACTGCACGATTTAGTAATTGTACTATCGGCATACGCACCACATATTTGCGAGGAGCTTTGGGTATTATTGGGCAACGAGGCTGGCACGCTTTCGTATGCGCCGTATCCAACTTTCAACCCAGCGTATTTAATTGAGGATGAATTTGCCTATCCTATTTCTGTAAATGGTAAAACAAAAATGAATTTGAATATTTCGTTAACGCTTGAAGCTGCGGATATTGAAAAAACTATTTTAGCTAATACCGATGTACAAAAATATTTGGATGGCAAAATACCTAAAAAAGTAATTGTAGTAAAAGGACGTATTGTAAATATTGTGCTGTAACAATTTAATGACAGTATAACATTTGTTACATAAATGCACTGTTTGCTTGTAACATTTCATCTAATTTCGCCTCAAATTAGAAAAAGAACTTAAATGAAACGTTTACTTCTACTTATTACTTTATTAGGCACTATCATTACAGCTAAAGCCCAACTTGGTGGCGGAGGCGGTAGTAGTTCAATTGTTGGGAAAATATCGGGCACATTGGTTGACTCTATTACTAAGCAGCCTTTAGAATATGCTTCTGTGAGTTTGTTTAGAAGTGCGGGAAAATCGCCAATTACTGGAGTTTTGACCGACGAGAAGGGAAACTTTAAATTGGATGGTATTCACCCAGGAGATTATAAACTAAGGATAAGCTATGTGGGTTATCCTGATAAATTTGTAACAGGCGTTATCACTACCGCTTCAAAACCAGATAAAGCCGTAGGAACAATTGTAGTGCCTCCGAGTAGAAAAGCACTCAAAGAAGTAACCATAACTGGTACTGCCTCTGTGGTTGAAAACAAAATTGACAGGATAGTTTATAATGCTGAGAAAGACCTTACATCAGCGGGTGGAAATGCAAGCGATGTATTGCAAAAAGTACCATTAGTGTCTGTTGATATTAATGGTAATGTATCTGTAAGAGGCGATCAAAACGTACGTGTATTAATTAATGGAAAGCCATCGGGTGCTACATCGGCAAGCTTATCAGACGTATTAAAAACCATCCCTGCCGATCAAATTAAAACCATTGAGGTAATTACTTCGCCATCAGCTAAATATGATGCTGAAGGCTCAGCTGGTATTATCAACATCATTACCAAACAAAAAAACATATCGGGCATTAGTGGTTCGGTAACTGGTGGTATTGGCACACGCCAAAACAATGGCAATTTCAATTTAAACTACAACAAAAACCGTTTTAGCTTATCAATGAATGCAGGTGGGAATTTAACTTGGCCGCAGACTTCGCTAACAACATTTAATAATGATATTGAGAAGGTTGATGCTAATAATAATCCCCTGCATACTACCACAAGCGCAACTGGAAGCACCTATTTAAAAAGGCATGGTGCTATTGGCAATATATCATCTACCTATGATTTTAATGCCTTCAATAGTATTCATACTAATATACGTTTAAACCAAGGTGGATTTGATCCTAATAGTAGCAATCAATTTAATTTCACCAATATTACCGCCAATACTACTAGCTTGTATTCGAGCTATGGTACAAGTCACAACACTTTTGGTGGGTTTGATTGGAATTTGGATTATACGCATAAGTTCAAAAATGAGGAACATAAATTAGAAATTTCGACCCAATGGAGTCATAGTAAAATAGTAACTGATTACACAACGCTGTATTACAACACCGCTTTGTTTAATAATTTACAAAACAACATCAATGGTTTAAATAACGAATACACCATTCAATTGGATTATACTTTGCCCATCAACAAAGTATTCAAATTAGAATTAGGGGGTAAAGAGATTATTAGAAGATTGAGCAGTGTTTCTGATATTTTCAATCCTGACCCTCAAAATCCAGGTGCATTTATATACGATGGTTTAAATTCAAGCACTTATCGTTACAATCAAAACGTTACTGCTGATTATGCTGTATTAACTACTAATTTACCTAAAGGATTTTCAATACTTTCGGGCTTGAGAGATGAATACACCACTATTAATGGCATTCCACAATCGGCAGGGCAAGCAGGCTTAACACCTTTTAATAATAATTATAATACGCTGATACCGAGCTTAACGATACAAAAGAAGCTTACTTCGACCCAAACGCTTAAACTGTCGTACAGTAAACGCATCACTCGCCCAAGTTTGCAATTTTTGAACCCTTATGAAAACAAAACCAACGTTTTAGCACAAACAAAGGGTAACCCAAATTTGGCACCCGAAATATCGCAAACACTCGAATTAGGTTATACTACGTTCATCGGGTCATCTATTATTAATTTATCAACTTATTATAAGCGCACCACGGGTTTAATTGAGAATATACTTGCCACTATTCCGGGTCAATCAGGCACTTTAAGTACTTATCAAAATGCGGCGGTAAACAATTCGGTTGGCGGGAGCTTTTTTGGTTCGGTAAACCCTACTAAGATATTAACCTTAAGGGCTAGTATTAACGTTTACACTTATGCGCCTAGCCCTTATGCGCAATACGCACAAGATTTTACTCATACAGGCACTTTTGTACAATACAATGCCTTTGCAAGTGCTTCGCTTAATTTGCCAAGTGGCTTTATTGCTGAGTTTTTTGCAGTTGAAAACTCACCACGACATACCATTCAAGGCAGTACTTTCTCATTCAGCATATTGGGTGGTGGTGTAAAGAAACAATTCTTGAACAAAAAAGCATCAATTGGTATCAATGCTATCGAACCATTTACTAAGTATAAAAACTTTAATACAAATGTTTCGAGTACAGGTTTTACTCAAAGAAGCACTTTTGCATTCCCATTCCGTTCGGTAGGTATTACCTTTAGCTATAGTTTTGGTAAGTTATCATTCAGTAACCCGATGGATAAAAAGAAAGAAGGTGTAAATAATGATGACTTGAAGCAAGGCGATCAAGGTTCGCCATCAGGCAATTAAAATATATAAACACTATTCAAGCAGCAGCAGATGATTAAATTTAATCATCTGCTGCTTTTTTTGAGGCTGTTACTCAACATTAATACCTATTTGTTTAAGCAGTAACGAGGCATTAAAAGTTTTACACTCTCCGTTTTTTATTTTATAATCAAACAACATTTCACCTTCCTTTACCTGTATATCAAAATAAAAGTTACGTACATATTCGGAATATTGCTTTTCGAGTTCGGCAATTTGCAAATCGTGCGTGGCTACTATCCCTACCCCTTTTTTACTAATTAACTGCTCAATCACAGCCTTTGAGCCTAAATACTTATCAACGGAGTTTGTGCCCCGAAGCATCTCATCAATCAAGAAAAATATCTTTTGGTCGCTATCTACCGCGGCAAGCAACATCTGTAATCGGTCGAGTTCGGCTTTAAAAGTTGAGGTACTTTCGTTAAGCGAATCTTTGATACGCATATAACTTAGCACAGTAACAACCGACACCTCCATCGCATCGGCGCATACAGGTGCGCCACATAAAGCTAATACGATATTGATACCAATAGTGCGTAAAAAAGTACTTTTACCTGCCATATTTGAGCCTGTGATAATATCAATTTTAAAAGCATCTTCTAGTTGATAATCATTAGCTACACGATTTTTTGTATCAATTAATGGATGGGCAATTTGTTTGGCGGTCACGGTATAACCTTCGCCATCGGCAATAGTAGGCAAGCACCATTCGGGATAATTGATACGTAAACTCGCCAAGCTTACCAATGCCTCAAACTCGGCTATTGTATCAAAAGCATCTTCTAGATTTTGATGATTGTTTCTTTTCCAATCCTCAATAGCAAGTATTTGTTTGAGCGACCATAATAAAAATACATTTAACACAAAGCCCACAACCATAATCAAACTATAACTAAGTTTATTAATCAGTTTTGACAATTCGGCTATTTGCTTTGCAGTTTGCTTTTGTTGCAAAGATTTTACTAGGGTATCACAATCAGATACCTCCCATTCTCCATTCTCAATAGTTTGAAATACTTTAACATAGTCATTAAGCACTTCTCCTATCTTATCAGCCACAAAACTCGATTTTACTATAAAACTACTTTTAAAAATGAGAATAGCCGAATTAAATATTGCAATAGAAATGGCTAAAAGATTAACCACAGGGTAATAATACCCGCCAAGCATAGCACCTATAAGTAAATATGGCGCAATTTTGATATATGCTCTTAATAGATCTTCGCTAGGTATGCTTATTGGTGCTTTCAAATACTCAAAAAGCTTGTTTAATTGCTCTGTTTTAACACCTTTAGCGAATAATAATTTTGCTTGAAAATCTAACTTCCAAGTATTTTTTAAAGCAATATCATGTATAGCGTCTTGTCTATTTAAAATAATAGCTTTAGGTGATGGTTTCGATAACCAATTAGCCAATAGTTTTTTGCCGCGCACAGTAACCGTTCTATTAACAAGTTGGTATAATGATGCCTCTCCAAAAATGTCTAAATCAGACGTGTAATAATGCTTGTCGTTAACAAATTCGCTACCGTTATCATATATATTCGACCGAGCGGCAATACTGTCAATTTCGTTCTGTGTAACCGTTTTGAGTGCGGTAAAATATTTTTTTCGCTCAATAAAAAAACTTTGCCGAGATACAAGCCAAGCAAAACAGAGCATTAGTATTATAAACAGTATCGCTAATAAACCAAAACCAATAGTTTTAACAGATAAATAAATGGAAAACACGACCAATGCGAACACAACCAAACGCATTAAGGAGTATTTATTTATCAATTTTTCGTACTTATCCACCTCGTGCTGAGCAAGTGTTACGCGTTGCTCATAATCATTTATAATATCTTGTTCCATTAAAAATTGGGCTTCTGTTTTAATTTTTACAACTTTACAACATTTCAATCATATTTATGAAAATAACCTTACTGATTGTTGGTAAAACTGAAGATGCTTATTTAAAAGAGGGCATTGATAAATATTTAAAACGATTAAAACACTATACCAAATTTGAAATTGCAGAAATAGCCGAGTTGAAAAACACGAAGGCATTAACCCAAGAACAACAAAAAACAAAAGAGTCTGAGTTAATTTCAAAGAAGCTATCCGCTACCGATTTTGTAATTCTTCTGGATGAAAAGGGGATAGAACTCTCATCCACACAGTTTGCTGCCTATATTGATAAAAAGGCTATTAGTTCGGTTACTAATTTGGTTTTTATAGTAGGTGGCCCGTATGGTTTCGACCAAAGTATTTACCAACGTGCAAATGATAAACTATCCTTATCGCGCATGACATTTTCGCATCAAATGGTGCGTTTGTTTTTCGCCGAGCAGCTATATCGGGCATATACCATCATTAAGGGTGAGCCATATCATCACGAATAGCG
Source organism: uncultured Mucilaginibacter sp. (assembly GCA_963422535.1). GTDB lineage: Bacteria > Bacteroidota > Bacteroidia > Sphingobacteriales > Sphingobacteriaceae > Mucilaginibacter. Next base: position 2,270,644 of record OY730227.1, on the reverse strand, counting down.
TTAATTACTTACCTTTGTATCATGTCAGGACATCACCACCACCATTCGCATGACCACGGGCATGGACACCATCATCACGACCATACTCCGAAAATAGATAGTTTAAACACCGCTTTTATTGTTGGTATCATTTTAAACTCAACATTTGTTTTAATTGAAGTATTTGCTGGTTTTTGGAGCAATTCATTATCCTTATTAACCGATGCTGGGCACAATTTAAGCGATGTGGCAGGACTTGCATTGGCGTTGTTAGCTTTTAAACTCACTAAGGTTAATTCAAACAGCAACTACACTTACGGCTACAAACGGTCGACCATTATTGTGTCCTTTTTTAATGCGTTAATTCTTATTATATCCGTTGGTTTTATTGGTTACGAGGCCATTACCCGCTTTATACATCAAGAAACCGTGGCTGGTGGCACTATGGCTTGGGTGGCGTTTATAGGTATTGGTATAAATGGTTTTACTGCTTGGCTTTTTGTAAAAGATAAAGACAAAGATTTGAATGTAAAAGGCGCATACCTACATATGGCGGTTGATGCAATAGTATCATTTGGCGTGGTTATTTCGGGGCTGATTATATATTTTACTCATCTTTATTGGGTGGATAGTGTAGTGAGTTTGATTGTAGCTATCATTATACTAAGGGGCACGTGGAGCCTATTGAACGATAGTTTAAGATTAGAAATGGATGGTGTGCCAAAAGATATAGACATTGATAAAATCAAGGCTGAATTAATGAAAGCCAAAGGCGTATTAGATGTGCATCATATCCATGTATGGGCACTAAGTACTACCGACAATGCGCTTACAGCACATTTGGTAATAGACCCGAATGCTGCCACCACATTTGATAGCATTAAGCACGACCTTCGTCATCGCTTAGAACATTTATCCATCAGTCATAGTACTTTTGAGCCCGAATTTTCTGATGAAGAATGCGCTCATGTAGATTGTTAGTAAAAACACATATCATAAAAAAAGCCATGCTGAATAGATTTTAGCATGGCTTTTTAATATCCTGTTGTAATGTTTACTTTTTCTTAGCTTTTGCTTTTTTAGGTGCAGCTACTTCTTCTGCAACTACCTCTACTTCTTTAACAGGCTCGACAACCACCTCTTCTGTTGTATCTGTTGGGTTTGCCTCTGTAAACAATGGAAACTCTTTAAGAATATGAAACCATGAAGTTATTTTCTTCATATCAGAGGCATATACCTTCTCCTCATCATGGCTTGGAGCTACTTCTCTAAAAAAGTCGCGCAATACTTTACCATCAGCTTTGGCATCTGGAACGCTGCTAGCATTTTTCATACGCTCAAGCACATCCACCAATCTGATATCTTCATCTTCACCAAAAATGGTTATTTCGTCTAATGCTGCTAGTTTAGCAGTAGAAGAGTTCACCACAAGTTTAGTCTTTTTTGCATCGAGGCTTTCCAAGATAAATCCTGTTTTATTTTGTGCCAAAGCTTTCCACAAACCTGGCTTGCCCGATACGGCTACTATTCCACGTAAATTCATATTATATTTATACTGTTGAATGAGTTAAAAACTATCAACTATTATTCTTCAATTACCTGAATTGTTAAAATTTTATCTCCTTGACGGATTGCATCCACCACGTCAACGTTCTCAATTACTTTACCAAAGCAAGTATGATTACGATCGAGATGGGCTGTATTATCGCGGCTATGGCATATAAAAAACTGCGAACCACCAGTATTACGCCCAGCATGAGCCATTGATAATACTCCACGGTCGTGATATTGATTATCGCAAGTTAATTCGCAATCAATTTGATAGCCAGGGCCGCCACTTCCAGCACGGAAAGCTGTTTCGGGCAATCTTGAATATGGACAACCACCTTGCACAACAAAATTCGGAATTACACGGTGAAAGGTTAAACCATCATAGTATCCTTCTTTAGCCAATTTTAAGAAATTTGCTACTGTATTTGGGGCATCTTTATCGTAGAACGCTACGGTCATATCGCCCTTTTCAGTTTTAATTATCGCTTTACTCATTTTCAATATTTTATAGGATGGCAAAGGTAATAAAAAAGCAGAAAGGTAAAAGTTATAAGAAGTGGAGTGTAAAATATAATAGCTTTTACAATTATTCGTTACTTTAGCAACCATGTTTCGTTTGCCCCTACTTATAGTATGTTTTTTGTTCCTTGTTGGTACTAGTTATGCTCAAGGGAATTTAAACGGTCGTATCTACGAGAATAAAACAAGAATTGCCCTATCGGGCATTAGCATACAAAATTTAAGATCGAATGTAATTACTACATCTGACCAAAATGGGCTATTTTCCATAAAAGCACATATTGGCGATTTGATTACCTTCTCGAGCTTTGCATATCGCCCCGATACGCTATATGTAAAAGATTTTAGCGATGTGGAAATCCTACTCGATTTACGACAAAACTCGCTGAATGAAGTGCGTGTTGTCGGTTCCGAAATTCACTTAGGCAATCTAAAATCTCCACCCAAACTAACCCCATTTGGCGGCAACACTGTACTATACCAAACAGACGAAAAAGGAAATTATAAAGGAGGGCTTGCCGCTCGATTATTTGATTCGCACTCGGCTGAAAAAAAGCGACAGAAAGAAGTCCAATTAGAAAAAGATGAACAGATTCACAATCAAATAAATGAGGCCTTTAGCTCAAAAAATCTTGATAACTACATCCCCATAAAAGGGCAAGAGCTTGAAAATTTTATTATACTGTATCGACCCAATATTGAGACGTTTACGAGTGGCGATTTTAACATGACCATATATATTGATAATTGTTATAAAGAGTTTCTTAAAATACCGCTTGAAAAACGTAAATCAAAAGATTATACACGGCTCGACAAAAAGACTGAGTAGCAATAGTTATCGCCAAATCGTAATAGCTATATTATTTATTCATTAGCTTTGAGAATGAAACGGCATATCAAATACCTTTTTGCATTAGTGGCTTTACTCCTACCGCTTGTTTGCAAATCGGCATCCATACTCATACCGATGGATGATGAGCAAAAAGACCATCTAAAGTCGTATGGCATAGCTTTTTGGACATTAAAAAATGGTGAAGAAGTAGATTGGCTACTGAACTACCGAGGTGGTAGTTTTATGATGAAATACAACAAAAATGTAGAAGATGAGTGTAAAATAAGAGGCGTAAGCTATGAGGTATTGCCAGATGCAAAGGTAAATCAAATTATTATCAAAGTAAGCGACCCATCGGTAAATATGGATTTGGTTAAGCTCCAAAAAGCTCCAAAAATGGCTGTGTACTCGCCTAAAAATAAATTGCCTTGGGATGATGCGGTTACGCTCGTGTTAAAATATGCCGAAATACCGTACGATGTATTGTATGACGAAGAAGTGATACGGGGCGATTTGCCTAAATATGATTGGCTACACCTGCATCACGAAGATTTTACGGGACAATACAGCAAATTTTATGGCTCGTTCAGATATGCACAATGGTATAACGATGATATAAAAATACAAGAAGCCACAGCGCATAAATTAGGTTTTAAAAAAGTATCGCAAATGAAGCTGGCAGTTGCCGAGCATATTCGCGATTTTTGTTCGGGTGGTGGTTTCTTATTTGCTATGTGCTCGGGTACTGATACTTTCGATATAGCCTTGGCTGCATCGAATACTGATATTTGTGAAAGTATGTTTGATGGTGATGCTGCCGACCCTGAAGCGCAAACGAGGTTAGACTTTACACAAACCTTTGCTTTTCAAAATTTCACATTAGATATGAACCCTATATCGCACCAGTTTAGCAATATTGATGTAACCACAACAAGGCACGTTGAACGTTCGCAAGATTTTTTTACACTGTTTGATTTTTCGGCAAAGTGGGATGTAGTACCAAGTATGCTAACTCAAAATCACGACAAGGTAATAAAGGGATTTATGGGTTTAACTACTGCTTTTAACGAAAAGCTAATCAAGCCTAATGTTACTATTATGGGCGAAATGAAAACAAGCAACGAGGCTCGGTACATACATGGCGAATATGGGAAAGGGCAATGGACTTTTTATGGCGGGCACGACCCCGAAGATTATCAACATATAGTTGGCGACCCTCCTACTGATTTAAAATTACATCCCAACTCGGCTGGATATCGTTTGATATTGAACAATGTTTTATTCCCTGCGGCGAAGAAAAAGAAACAAAAAACTTAAGCTTAATTATAGAACGACCATGAAACGCCAATTTTAAGTAAACGATTTGCTCCAGGGTATCGGTTTACCGTATAATAACCTTGGCTAAATATGCCTTGATTTACATAATCGTACTGTAAAAATATATTAGTGCGTATCAGCGTTGCTTTAAAAAACACCGACGCTATTGGGTATGATGAAAAAGTAAGGTTCGGGCTATTATTATAAAACTGACCTAAGCCCACAGCATACGATGGTGCTACATAAGGCGTATTATAACGCACATTGATGCCTACATTACTATTTAACACCCCAAAAAATAATTTAGCAAAATACAAACTACTATATGTATATACCTCGGGTGTGCGCAAAGTTGATTGATAGTCGGTTTTTTGATAAACTATATAATTATCAAAATGCCACCTGCGCCAAGTTAAATTTTTACCAAAGCTTATTTTAAGCAAATTAATAGGGTTTTGTAGTTGAGCAGGTGCGGCATTAATACTATTAGGCTGCGCTGTAAAATATAGATAATCGTTTATCAAAAAATATTCGGCTTTTAAATCCAGCTGCAAAGCATCATTGATATAATTAAATGATACACTATTGGTTTTTTGGTTACTAAAGCTGTTATGGAAAATATAGTGATTGGATATCCAATTGGTATATACCAGTGGTGGCGTACTACTTTGCGTATATCCTTCCAAAATAATTCTTCCTGCTTTTCTACCGCCTGACAGTGTTAGTTTTGCATCGTACAAAAAGTCGCCGAAATCTCGTCCCACTGCAATTTGCTGAAGATTTAAATCGAGCAATATTTTGTCACTAAACCGATACCCTGCTTTTGCCTTCAAGGTAATATCCTGAAATGATTTATTTTGCTTTATATCTGACTTAAAAAACTGACCAAATGGGGTAGTTATCGTATCATTTACATATTGCTGATAATGATAGAAATCTTGCACCAACGATAAATCCAGTTTTACCTCATTTTTGATTACTCCTGTTGATTTTCCTCGCAGATAGAAACTATAAGAAAAGCCATTTTGAAAGTGCGTTACCGAAAGCGAATCTTTTGAATAAGTAGAGCTATAATAATAATCAGGAAATACATTATACTTATCAGGCTCGTTTTGAAAAAACTTATATGCACTTTTATTATAGTATAGCGAGTACGCTACACGCTGAGTAGGCAATATGGTTGATTTGGCAACACCCTTTAATGTACTATCTATTTTACCGATATAATAAAACTGCTTAATATAAATACCATTACTGCGTATATTATCATTTGAATTATACAAGCGCACAGGTTGATTTTGGGTGGTAGAAAATGCGCCTTGTGGAGCTGTAAAAATAGCATCATTTTGAATAGAGCCATTTTCGGGGGCTTTCAAATTGTTAAAAGTATAACTTGCCAACAAATTATACCGTTTGCTTTTTGACTCGTACCAACTAAATAATGCGCCTGTTAAATCTCCAGCATTTTGTAGTGGATAAAACCCACGCGACCCTATAAAATTAAGATTAAACCCAACGTTTAGTTGTGGATTGATGTTTTGCGTATGCAACACTTTAAAGTATTGCTCTTTTACACCACTTGCGTATAATGATAGGTTGGTATAAGGTACACGTGCCTTATAATATTGAATATCCTGCGGAGTAAATAAATACGCATCCAAAAAATGCTGCCCTACATCGAAACCGATAGTTCTGCTTGGTTCAAATAGCAGGTTTCGTTGGGCAAGCCCTAAATTGCCTAATCCAATCCTCGGGCTTCGGGGTTGATACAGTGGACTGTAATTCTCAAAATTAACTAGTCCTGTATCTAAAGCTAATAATTGTGTGCCTTCGCTCAACAAGCGTTCGTTTGTTACACGAATAAATTTGGAAGTAAAAATAACCGAATCCCTCTTTTTTTCTTCCTTTTTCCGTTCTTCATCTATTTCTTGGTCGCCACTAAGCCCTCTAGATTTATTGGTTGCCGTATCTCTATTAAAATTACTACCTCTTTGTTGGCGTGGATAGCCTGGTATATTTTGTGTTTGTGCATGTACAAAACACGTTGACGCAAAAATCAACAGTAATAAAAGGGAATATCGTATTTGGTTATACATTAAATTTGGGCAATCAATTTTTTAAGTATCAAAGTCATTTTTGGCTCGGCTTCTTGAGCTACCGCAATTATTTCTTCAACCGAAACAGGTTTTAACACCTCAGGGAAACCCTCATCAGTTAATACTGATATGGCAAAAACTGGCAAACCCATGTGATTAGCCACAATCACTTCGGGTACGGTACTCATACCTACTGCATCGCCGCCAATAATACGCAGATACCGATATTCGGCTTTTGTTTCCAGATTGGGCCCCGATACAGCTACATAAACACCTTTATGGCATATAATATTGTTTGCAGCAGCAATATTTAGTGCATTATCAATCAAATCGCGCTGATAGGGCTGACTCATATCAGGAAACCGAGGCCCAAGTTCGGCTTCGTTTCTACCAGTTAGCGGGTTTAATGGTTGTAAATTAATATGATCCTCAATAACCATTAAATCGCCTTTTTTAAAATCAGGGTTTAATGAACCGCTCGCATTTGATACAAACAGCGTTTTTATGCCCAACATCTTCATTACCCGCACTGGGAAGGTAATTTGCTGCATGGTGTAGCCTTCGTAATAATGTAGCCGCCCTTGCATAGCCACCACCCGCTTCCCTGCCAATGTGCCAAATATTAATTTACCTGAATGAAACTCTAAAGTCGAGATAGGAAAATCGGGAATATTGGCATACATCAATTGCTTTTCTACTTCAATTTCGTTTACCAGTCCGCCTAAACCTGTCCCTAAAATAATACCTACTTCGGGTTCAAAATCGCCTATGCGACCTTTAATATACGCCGTGGTTTGCTTTATGTTCTCTAACATACGTTGTAACTAATTGGTCAAACTGTTGCTGACTATTATCTAAAAACCGAACGCCTATTGGCAGCACCAATATGGGCAATTTATTTACTACCGATACCAAATCCTGCTCAACTAAACGCTGGGCATCCTTTTCTGTTGTAATAATTACTTTTTTTTGTGCTTCGCAAGCATAAAACTCATCGGCAAGTTTAGTAATATTTTTTAAGCTGAACTGATGATGGTCGGGATAATTATGATGTATAATTTTTGAAGTATATGCGCTCACTTTTGCCACCATCGGCTTTGCATTGGCAATACCTGTCAATAAAAAAACTGTTGTATCAGCATCTATCACTACATCGCTTTTTGAGCCTTGCCTATCCTGCAAGGGCATATAAGTAATAGCTGTAAAAAATAAGGATTGATATGATAATGGTACTATTTTTTCAGCAATCGTAGTTTTTTCGTTTTCAGATAAATGCGCAGGACATTTACTAATCACGATAATATCTGCACGCCATCGCCCTCTAAAAGGTTCACGCAAATTACCTGCTGGCAATAGCAAATGTGGCTGGTTTATCTTATTATAATCAAACAGCAATATACTTAATCCTGCTTTTACAGCCCTATGCTGATAGGCATCATCCATCAATATTAATTGATGTGCAGTTTGTAATTGCACTATCCCTTCTACACGTTTCTCACAAACGGCAACTGTAATATCTTTAAATTTATGCTTAAACTGTGCTGGCTCATCACCAATTTGTGTAGCGGTAGTTATATCAGTAGCTACTAAATAGCCTTTGGTTTTTCGCCCATATCCCCTACTCAATGTAGCCAGTTTATAATCGTTTTTAAATAGGCGTATCAAATATTCGGTCATCGGCGATTTCCCTGCGCCCCCTACTTCGAGGTTACCTACCGAGATGATGGGTAAATCAAATTGCCGACTTTTTAACAACCCCGCATCAAAACACCAATTGCGAATAATCACAACCAAGCCATACAATAATGAGAATGGGAATAAAAGCAAGCGAAGGTGTTTCATAAAATAATCGGTAAAGATATAAAAACCCTTCGATTAGGGTTTGATAAGGTTTTCTTAACTTAGTTAAAAATAAAGTTATGAAAATTAAATTTTGGATACTTTTTATAGCAATTAGTCGGCTTGCCTCGGCACAAACTGATTACAAACTGGCGACTCTATTACAAAACACCATCAAAAATTTTAATGGCGAGGTAGGCATTTATGTAAAAAACTTAAAAACTGGTAATACTGTTGCTATTAATGCCGATACTTTATTTCCGACGGCAAGTATGATAAAGGTGAGTATTTTGTGTGGAGTGATGGATAAACTAGAAAAAGGCGAACTGCAATATAATCAGAAGTTGGTTTATCGCGATTCGTTGCTTTATCCTGGCGAAGATATTTTGGGCTCGTTTAAAGATAAAGATACCATTGAATTGAGCAAGGTAGCCTTATTGATGATAACGATGAGTGATAATACAGCGAGCCTATGGCTACAAAAAATAGCAGGTGGCGAGTATATCAATAATTGGCTCGATAAAAATGGCTTCCGTGCTATGCGAGTAAATTCAAAGGTAAAAGGGCGCGAAGCTATCCGAGCAAAATATGGATGGGGAGTAACCACACCGTTTGAAATGTGCAAGCTATTTCTTATGGTACATAACGGCGAGGCTGTAAGCGCTGCGGCGAGCGAACGGATGTACCGCATTTTGGGGCGTATTTATTGGGATGATACTGCGCTATCGCAAATACCACCATACGTGCACACTATAAGTAAGCAAGGTGCTGTGGATGCGTCAAAATCTGAAACTGTATTGGTAAATGCACCGCATGGCGATTATGTATTTTCTATCGTCACCAAAAACAATAAAGACCAGCGCTGGATACCTGATAACGAAGCTTATGTGCTTATTCGGAAAGTATCAGCACTATTATGGCATTATTACGAGCCAAAAAGCGATTGGAAACCTGCAAATGGGATAGCAAAATATATGCTGAACGAATAGGATTGAATTTATAAACCAATAGGACTATTATTGGCTTAAACATCCAATTTATGACCTGTTAAAAACACCTTTCCGCTATTGGGTTCGCGCACGATGGTGCTCTCCTTTTGGTCGATTTTTAATGTTTGAGTGATATAGAAACCCTTATAATCCATCAAAATATTTAAACCATCATTATTCACACTTAGTTTAAACGTACCACCAATCATATCTTTGGTTTCGTTATTTGTTAAAGTAAACGTTCCTTCTTTTTCCGAAGTAAATGTAAACGAGAATTTTTGCCCATTTATTTCATCTTGAGCTTTTCTCAATACCAATTCCCTGTACTCCTTAAATATATCTTTTGCGTGCGGCATAACACTATTCGCTTTATAATTTTAAAATCTATTTACGGATATCATCTTACATCCATATCCGTTATACGGCGTATTGAAAAAAAGGATGCGAAAAAAATCAAATTGAAAAACAAGCATTTAGCACACATCTTTATAGTGCTATTCTCATAATAATACATCTACTAATTGTCACAAAATCAATTTACATAGCTTACATATTAGCACTTCTGCTCGTTAAGCATTATCTTTGCACTCTCAATAATTAACCCTATGCTTAAAGGATTTTTTAACGTACCAACACCACAAAACGAGCCTGTTTTAAACTATGCTCCTCATAGTGCCGAACGCACAGCACTAAAAGCTGCTCTTAATGAAGCACGTGCTAAAAAAATTGATATCCCGATGTACATTGGTGGCAAAGAAGTACGCTCTGGCAAAACTGGAGAAGTGCGCCCACCACATGACCATAAACATGTATTAGCCACTTTTCATGAGGGTGATGCCAGCCATGTTACGGCTGCTATTGATGCTGCATTAGCTGCAAAAGCTGATTGGGAAAATTTGGCTTGGGAACAACGTGCCGCTATATTTTTAAAAGCTGCCGATTTGATAGCTGGCCCGTATCGTGCTAAGATAAATGCAGCTACCATGCTAGGGCAATCTAAAAATGCTTTTCAGGCAGAGATTGATTCGGCTTGCGAGCTTATCGACTTTTTACGTTTCAATGTGTCGTACATGACACAAATATATCAGCAACAACCCCCTATTTCGGGTAAAGGTGTGTGGAACAGAGTAGAACAACGCCCATTAGAAGGTTTTGTATTTGCTTTAACTCCGTTCAACTTTACTGCCATAGCTGGCAATTTACCTTCATCGGCAGCTATGATGGGCAACGTAGTAGTTTGGAAACCTGCTAATACACAAATATATGCTGCCAATGTAATTATGCAGTTATTTAAAGAGGCTGGGCTTCCTGACGGGGTAATTAACTTAGTGTATGTAGATGGCCCTACTGCTGGCGATGTCATATTCAGTCACCCTGATTTTGCTGGTATTCACTTTACAGGCTCAACTGGTGTATTTCAAAATATATGGAAAACCATAGGTAATAACATCCATAAATACAAAACCTACCCACGTATTGTGGGCGAAACAGGTGGTAAAGATTTTGTGATGATACACCCAAGTGCCGATGTTGATGCAGCAACTATTGCTTTAATACGTGGTGCATTTGAATATCAAGGGCAAAAATGCTCAGCTGCATCAAGAGCATACATTCCTAAATCGCTTTGGCCAGCTATAAAAGAGAAGATGCAACGCGAAATTGCTACTTTCAAAATGGGGTCTGTAGAAAATTTTGAAAACTTTATTAATGCAGTAATTGACGAAAAATCATTCAATAAACTTGCTAAGTATATTGATGCTGCTAAGGATGATAAAAATGTAGAAATAGTGACTGGTGGCAAATACGATAAAAGCGAAGGCTGGTTTATTGAGCCTACCGTTCTTCGTGTTGACGACCCATACTATATAACTATGTGCGAAGAGCTGTTCGGCCCTGTGCTTACTGTATATGTATATGATGATAACGAGTTTGATAAAGTATTAGACATTGTTGACAAAACATCTATCTATGCTTTAACAGGTGCAATTATAGCACAAGACCGCTATGCTGTTGCCGAGGCTACACACCGCTTGCGTAATGCTGCTGGTAATTTCTATATTAATGATAAGCCAACAGGAGCAGTTGTGGGTCAACAGCCATTTGGTGGGGCAAGAGGCTCTGGTACAAATGACAAAGCAGGCTCGATGATTAACTTACTACGTTGGGTATCGCCACGTACTATTAAAGAAACTTTTGATCCACCAAAAGATTACAGATATCCATTCTTGAATAAAGAGGATTAATTTTTAGCTATAAAAAATTAAGAGTCAAGAACTATGAATATTTAAAAATATCCCAGTTCTTGACTCTTTTTTATTTACAACAATTATGTTGCTAATATCTATTTAAACTTAAACACATTATCCAATTTATCGTTATTACTGGTACTCACATTCATATCTGTTATTTTTCCTGTTGCCACACTATATACCCATCCATGAAGGCTCAAATCTTGCCCATTTTTCCAAGCGTTTTGCACAATAGAGGTTTTGCAAAGGTTATATACATTCTCCATCACATTTAGCTCTACTAAGCGGTCACAGCGGTCGTTCTCATCTTTAATTTTATCCAACTCCTTAGCGTGCACTCTATATACATCCTTTATATGGCGTAGCCAATTATCAATCAAACCAAACTCCTTATTACTCATGGCAGCAATTACACCACCACAGCCATAATGCCCTGTAACTATCACGTGTTTCACTCGCAATACATTCACGGCATAATCAAGTACCGAAAGCATATTCATATCAGTATGTATCACCATATTAGCAATATTACGGTGCACAAATATCTCGCCTGGCGCTGTATTGGTTATTTGGTTGGCGGGCACACGGCTATCGGCGCAGCCTATCCATAAAACGGGTGGATTTTGCCCTTTGGCTAGTTTTTTAAAATATTCTGGGTCATCTTTTAAAGCCTGCTTAATAAACTTTTCATTCCCTTTAAGCAATCGCTCATAAGTAATATGGTGAGTGTCATGTTTTTTAGTTTTGGCGCACATAAGCTGAATTCATGATTTTCTGACTTGGGGTAAAATTAGTAAATAATCCTCGATATACTTTAAAAAGCTTACAGTTGATGTATATTGAGGCATTTCTAATGATAATTGCTATTTTTATCGACCCAATTATTATTAATATCTGAATTGTGAATAAGAAACTTAAAACATTACAACACAAACGCGAACAAGCATTATTAGGCGGTGGTCATGCGCGCATTGAAAGTCAGCATAAAAAAGGAAAATTAACCGCTCGCGAACGTTTGCATTTCCTACTCGATGAAGGTTCATTTCAAGAAATTGGTATGCTGGTAGCACATCGTTCTACTGATTTTGGAATGGAAAAAGAGCAATATCCTGGCGATGGAGTGGTAACTGGCTATGGTACTATTAATGGGCGGTTGGTGTATGTATTTTCTCAAGATTTTACCGTTTTTGGTGGCTCACTTTCCGAAACCCATGCCGAAAAGATTTGTAAAATAATGGAACTATCCATGAAAAATGGCGCACCTGTTGTGGGTTTGAACGACTCGGGTGGAGCACGAATACAAGAAGGTGTAGTATCCTTAGGCGGCTATGCTGATATATTCTACCGCAACACCATGGCATCAGGAGTAGTACCACAAATATCAGCCATTATGGGTCCTTGCGCTGGTGGTGCGGTATATTCGCCTGCCATTACCGATTTTATATTGATGGTTGAAAACACCTCGTATATGTTTGTAACTGGCCCTAATGTGGTTAAAACAGTTACGCACGAGGAAGTAACTTCGGAAGAATTGGGTGGTGCTACTACACACGCTACCAAATCGGGGGTTACACATTTTGCTTGTAGCAACGAGATAGATGCTATACAACACATCAAAAAATTATTGAGTTATATGCCTCAAAATTGTGAGGATAAAGCCCCAACATTACCCTACGAAATCCAAAACGAATTGCGCCCGGCACTTAACGAAATCATGCCCGAAAACGCTTCGCAACCGTATGATATTCGCGATGTAATTCATGATGTAATTGATGCTGATTCATTTTTAGAAGTACATAAAGCTTTTGCCGAAAACATTGTGGTGGGCTTTGCCCGTTTGGCTGGTCGTAGCATAGGTATTGTTGCCAATCAACCTGCATTTTTGGCTGGTGTGTTAGATATTCATTCATCCACCAAAGGTGCACGCTTTGTGCGTTTTTGCGATAGTTTTAATATTCCGCTGTTAGTGTTTGAAGATGTGCCAGGATTTTTACCAGGAACCGACCAAGAATGGAATGCCATTATCACCAATGGTGCAAAGCTATTATATGCTTTTTGCGAAGCTACTGTGCCACGCATTACGGTTATTACCCGCAAAGCCTATGGCGGTGCTTATGATGTAATGAACTCGAAACATATTGGTGCTGATATGAACTACGCATGGCCATCGGCAGAGATAGCCGTAATGGGTGCAAAAGGAGCTGCCGAAATTATTTTTAAACGCGAAATCAGCACGGCAGAAGATAAGGAAGCCAAATGGCGCGAAAAAGAGTTATTGTACTCTGATACTTTTGCCAACCCTTATCGTGCAGCCGAACGTGGTTTTGTGGATGAAGTGATTGAGCCCGCCGAAACTCGTATCAAACTGATACATGCTTTTAAAATGCTCGAAAATAAAGTGGTAAACAATCCAAAGAAAAAACACGGGAATATACCTTTGTAATTTTCAAAAGCGCATCTTCATTTATGGAAATTCACATTGAGCAAATACGTCCTGAACTGACTTGGCGATTAAGGCAACAGGTTTTATACCCAACGCTAAAGCTGTACGAGATGGAATTGGATGAAGATAACGATGGTATTCATTTTGGTGCTTTTACCGATAAGGCATTGGTAGGTATTATTTCGCTCTTCCAGCAAGGCACATTGTTCCAATTTCGTAAATTGGCGGTACTGCCCGATGTACAAAAAATGGGCATTGGTAGTAGTTTATTAAACTATATTGAAACCTATGCAGCAGCCGAGGGTGGCGTTACGCTATGGTGTAATGCGAGAATATCAGCTATTGGGTTTTATTTAAAAGCAGGATATAAGCACACGGGTAAGCTATTCTCAAAAAATGGAATTGATTATGAAGTATTAGAAAAGGAAATAAAAAAGTCAGCTTGAACCTCAATCAAACTGACTTTAACTAAGACTGCTTTGAAAAAATTTACCAATACAAAGAAACTTTATTGTTGTGAATACAAGATTAACGTAATAACAATTGCTTGTAAAATTTCTTAATATGCGGCTTTATGCCAAGCTTTACTATATTTGTTGCTGACTATTAAAACGGTTTATTCAATACTTTATGTCTAAAAAGAAAGCTGAAAAGAAACAACATATCGAGGTAGTAAACAAAACCTCGCTATCGTTTTTTGAAAAATATATCAATAACCCGTCTCCTACTGGGTTCGAATCAAGTGGTCAAAAACTATGGTTGGATTATATTAAGCCCTATATAGATGAGCATTATGTAGATAACTATGGCACAGCAGTAGGTATTATCAACCCTAAAGCTAAATACAAAGTAGTGATTGAGGCGCATGCCGATGAAATATCGTGGTTTGTAAATTACATTACTAGCGACGGGCTTATCTATGTAATTCGCAATGGCGGGTCGGATCATCAAATTGCACCATCTAAAAGAGTTAATATCCATACCGACAAAGGCATAGTAAAAGCCGTATTTGGCTGGCCTGCTATCCACACACGCTCGGGCGAAAAAGAAGAAGCACCTACGCTTAAAAATATATTCCTTGATTGCGGATGCACCACCAAAGAGGAAGTTGAAAACTTAGGAATTCATGTAGGTTGTGTGATTACCTACGAAGATGAGTTTATGGTATTGAACAACCGCTACTATGTAGGGCGTGCGTTGGATAATCGTGCGGGTGGGTTTATGATTGCCGAAGTTGCACGTTTACTAAAAGAGAATAAAAAGAAACTACCGTTTGGGTTATATATTGTAAATGCCGTTCAGGAAGAAATTGGTTTGCGCGGTGCCGAAATGATTGCGCATCATATTAAACCTAATTTAGCCATCGTGACCGATGTAACACATGATACTCAAACGCCGATGATAAGCAAAATTACACAAGGTGATTTGGCTTGTGGCAAAGGCCCAGTAGTATCTTATGCCCCTGCTGTGCAAAACAATGTAAACAAACTATTGATAGAAACAGCCGAAAAAGCAAATATTCCATTCCAAAGACAAGCATCATCAAGATCAACTGGGACTGATACCGATGCCTTTGCTTATTCAAACGATGGTGTCCCTTCGGCTTTAATATCGTTACCATTGCGCTATATGCACACTACGGTTGAGATGATTCATAAAGAAGATGTGGACAATGTAATACGATTGATTTATGAAGTATTATTAAATGTAGAGGCTGGGCACGACTTTCGTTACATTAAATAATAATTTTACCCAACTTTATTAAAGCATTTTGAGTATAAACGTTATTTTTAAATAAAACTATTATAAGTGCTGAATAGCACCAAGAAAATTATGAAACCTACATTACTTATATTGGCCGCAGGCATGGCAAGCCGCTATGGAAGCATGAAACAAATTGATGGTTTTGGTCCGCATGGCGAAACTATTATTGATTATTCTATTTATGATGCCATTAATGCTGGCTTTGGAAAAATCAGCTTTATCATCCGTGAAGAATTTGCAGAACCTTTTAAAGCCATATTTGAGCCGAAATTAAAAGGACGTGTAGAAACCGATTATGTATATCAAAGTTATGATTTAAAGCCTTTCGGTATTGATAAGGTAATTGAACGCTCAAAACCATGGGGAACAATGCACGCTGTTTTAGCAGCACGTAATCAAATAAACGAGCCTTTTTGCGTAATTAATGCTGATGATTACTACGGTAAAGAAGCCTTTGTAGAAATGGCTAAATTTTTAACTACCGAAGTGGCTGATGATAGATACTCACTAATCGGCTATCAAGTTGATAGAACTTTATCAGACTATGGCTCGGTATCGCGCGGTGTATGCAAGGTAAACGATGCTGGCAATATGGTGGAAATCAACGAGCGTACTGAGGTTTATTTTAAAGAAGATGGAACGGTAGCTTATAAAGATGCAACAGGCGAATATCCGTTATCAAACGATACACGTGTATCTATGAATTTTTGGGGGTTCACTCCTGCTGTGTTTAAGCAAAGCGAAGCAATGTTCAAAAAGTTTGTTGATGCTAATGAACAAAACCCAAAAGCTGAATTTTTTATCCCATTGGCAGCTGACGAATTAATAAAAAGCGGACAAGCATCATTCAAAGTAATCCCTACTGGCTCGAAATGGTTTGGCGTTACTTATAAAGAAGATAAACCTATTGTACAAAAAAGCATCTCCGAATTGGTAGCAAACGGCACCTATCCAGAGAATTTGTGGCCATAATATTGTGCCCTAAATAGATTTTAAATCCTGCTTAAAAAGCGGGATTTTTTATTGATAACGCTTTCCAAACAAAAAGCCCGTTCTGAAATTCAAAACGGGCTTTGTACTATATGATGGCTTTTTGATTACTTCACTTCTTCAAAATCAACATCGGTAACGGTATCAGAACCAGCAGCTTGTTGAGCATGCTCGCCACCAGCAGCAGCTTCTGCACCTGGTTGCGCCTGACCTGATTCGGCAGCAGCTTTATACATCTCTTCAGATGCAGCAGTCCATGCCGCGTTCAACGCCTCTTGTGCTACCTCAATATCCGCCAAATTTTTAGAAGCATATGCCTCTTTTAATTTTTTCAACCCTTCTTCAATAGGTGCTTTTTTGTCAGCCGAAATTTTGTCACCATATTCTTTCAATTGCTTTTCGGTAGTAAAGATTAAAGCATCGGCAGCATTTAGTTTTTCAACCTCTTCTTTTGCCTTTTTGTCAGCCTCAGCATTCGCTTCAGCTTCATCTTTCATCTTTTTAATCTCAGCATCTGTCAAACCTGATGATGCTTCGATACGTATTTTTTGCTCTTTACCAGTAGCTTTGTCTTTTGCGCCTACGTGCAAAATGCCATTCGCATCAATATCAAACGATACTTCGATTTGTGGCACACCACGTGGTGCTGGCGGAATACCATCTAAATGGAAACGACCAATAGTGCGGTTTTGTGCCGCCATAGGGCGTTCGCCTTGTAGGATATGAATTTCAACAGATGGCTGGTTATCAGATGCTGTTGAAAATACTTCCGATTTTTTGGTTGGGATAGTGGTATTTGCTTCAATCAATTTGGTCATTACACCACCCATGGTTTCGATACCTAATGATAGCGGGGTAACATCTAACAACAACACATCTTTTACCTCTCCAGTCAACACACCGCCTTGTATAGCAGCACCTATGGCAACCACCTCATCAGGATTTACACCTTTTGAAGGCGCTTTACCAAAAAACTTCTCAACCGCTTCTTGTATAGCAGGGATACGAGTTGAACCACCTACCAATATAACTTCATCAATATCAGAAGTGCTCAAACCAGCAGCTTTTAATGCCGATTTACATGGGTCAATAGTACGTTTAATCAAACTATCGGCCAATTGCTCAAATTTTGCACGGGTCAAAGTTTTAACCAAGTGCTTTGGCATACCATCAGCAGCGGTAATATATGGCAGGTTGATTTCGCTTTGTGTAGTGCTCGAAAGTTCGATTTTAGCTTTCTCAGCCGAATCTTTCAAACGTTGTAAAGCCATTGGGTCTTTACGTAAATCAATACCTTCATCATTCTTAAACTCATCAGCCAACCAGTCGATAATTACTTGGTCAAAATCATCCCCACCTAAATGTGTATCACCATCGGTTGATTTTACTTCAAACACACCATCGCCCAATTCAAGTACCGATACGTCGTGCGTACCACCACCACAGTCAAACACTGCAATTTTCATATCCTTGTGCGCCTTATCCAAACCATAAGCCAAAGCAGCGGCAGTAGGCTCGTTGATGATACGACGAACTTTTAAACCTGCAATCTCGCCCGCTTCTTTAGTAGCTTGGCGTTGTGCATCGTTAAAATAAGCAGGCACAGTAATAACCGCCTCTGTAACTTCAGTACCTAAGAAATCCTCAGCCGTTTTCTTCATTTTTTGAAGTATCATTGCCGAAATTTCTTGAGGCGTATATTTACGGTCGTCAATTTCTACACGTGGAGTATTGTTATCCCCTTTTACCACTTTATAAGGCACACGGGTAGCTTCTTTGGTAACCTCGCTAAATTGGTTGCCCATAAAGCGTTTGATAGAATAAATAGTTTTTGTAGGGTTGGTAATAGCCTGACGCTTTGCCGGATCACCCACCTTACGCTCGCCGTTGTCAACAAACGCCACAACAGACGGCGTAGTACGCTTACCCTCACTGTTTGCAATAACTACAGGCTCGTTTCCTTCCATTACCGAAACGCAAGAGTTCGTAGTTCCTAAGTCGATTCCAATTATTTTAGACATATATGATTGTTTTTCTTTTTTAATAATAAACCTATCTATGATTAACAAGGCTTATGCCAATATAGCTTTGGCAGAAAAAATGGCTTTTGACGAGAATAATACCGATTATTTAGGCAGAAACGCAACAACCACAAGTGACAGGTTGGCAGGAAGAATAAAATAAGCTATACTTATATTTTAAGAATACCTTTATGCAAAACTTATTATATCAATAACTAATATTAACTTTAATAATTTAAAGAAATGACAATAAGTGCTGAAAACTTTAATACAATTAATGATGTTTATGAATATATTGACAATAATGCATATGAACTTACATATAGTCATGAGATTTGTAATATTTGGTATAAATTTAGAGAAACAGCATCATCAAGTAAAGAAAAGCAATTAGCACAATGGGAAGTTGATTTTTTTTCATTCTCATTTAGACATCATAAGGTGTTCCCTTCAACCTATTCAAATGGAGAGAAGCTGAACAATATCAAACCATACCCTGATATTGACAAAATCGAAACAAATGTTGTAGACTATTTAAAACTCCGTGCTTTACAATCAAAAAATCCATTAATATCTTCTAGATACAATCACTTGCTATGGAAAGGAGTAAAAGGTGTAAAAAATAGAGTTCATGCAATAAAAGCCATTGACTCTTATTTTAAACTTATTTATGACTACATAAAATTTTATAATACACATGAAAATTTCCGTTATCAAATTGGTAATGCCTTTGAAAGTGTAACGTCTATATGTAAGGAAATTAAACATGGTGTATCAGAATTAAAAAAAGTAACTAATTTCCTATTATTTAAGAATAAAGGTGGAGGCTTCCCTTTAAAAAGTGATATAATTGTGGAAATGCTTTTTTTTCCTATGATTTTTAAAAAGGAAGACTTTTTAAAAATCATATCAATCTTTGAAAAAGAGGCAAAAAATATTGAGAGAGACGATTATTTATGGATTTCAAGCTATTTCCCTCTAGCTATAAATGTTGCTCTAAAGACAAATACCGATGTTAAAAAATGGTATAACGAAATTGGGCTAGCTTATCTTAGAATATCTGAATTGGAAACGGATAAGAGTAAATTTTTTATAATATTAAATAACTATTTAAAAGCGATTGATGCTTTTACTACAGCAAATAATATCTCTAAAAAAAACCGAAGTGGAACAGCTTTATGCAGAACTTAAACCTCTGGTAAAATTAGAAACGATAGAAGTATTTTTTGATGAAGAAACCTCAAATCAATACAAAACCGTTCAAGCAGAGATTAAAAAAATTGCGATAGGCAATTTAAAAAAACACCCTTTCAAAGTATATAAATCACTATCAAATGACCCCATATTACCTCAATTAAAAAATATCATAGATGATGATCCTCAGATAAATAAAGGCTCTTTCTTAAAAGGTATAAGTACAATATATTTTGATAACAATAAGAATATATCAAAACCAAATGATAGTAAAATATATAATCCCGATTTATTCACAAAATATTTCTTTAACATAAAATTTTCATTATTTCCTTTTTTAGAAGACACGTTTAAATATGGAATTAAATCAAATCATTTAACCTATCAAAATTTGTTAGTATATCTCAATAAAACTTGGATTGGCTTACCATATATAAAAACCGATTTAGATGGAACAGAAATTGAACATAATTTGATTACCATTATAGCTCCTTCTATAGTAGAATATTTTACACAAATGCAAGCATGGACAAATAGCAAGTATTA
Organism: uncultured Mucilaginibacter sp.; assembly: GCA_963422535.1. Taxonomy (GTDB): domain Bacteria; phylum Bacteroidota; class Bacteroidia; order Sphingobacteriales; family Sphingobacteriaceae; genus Mucilaginibacter. The sequence goes on along the minus strand of OY730227.1, from coordinate 2,250,315 downwards.
TGTTCCTAGCTTTATTTTATGTATAGACAGTTTAAGTATCAAAATAGAAGGTCTTTTGAGAAATTTCTGTGAAAGACTACATATTCCTACGGCTAAAATGAAGAGAAAAGGAATGCAAGAGTGCCATATAAATGAATTATTAAATCATGAGATAATAAAACAACATTTTTCTGAGGATGATTTACTATTACTAAATTATATTTTTGGTAATGAGGGCGGGATGAATTTAAGAAATAATGTAGCTCATTGCTTTTATGGATTAAAAGAATACCATCCTAACATAATGTTGTTATTGATATTAACATTATTAAGAATTTCAAAATATAATCCTACCGATAATATTTTCAATAAAAAACAATAACTTAAAGTATAGTTTTATATAAATCGTTGAATAAATACTATTCAATTCAGTATTTCGGTTCTTTAAATAACATTCATATTGCGACTTACACCTATACAACATCATATACAAAAAAACGCCCCGTTCAAATGAGCGGGGCGTTTTTTGTATGATAAAAAGGGTTAATTATTCGCCTTTTTCTGCGTTTTCTTCGCTTGCTGTTGGTGCTTCAGGGGCTGCTTCAGCTTTTGGCTCTTCAACCACTACGGCTTCTTCTGCCACAGTAGCTTTTGGAGCTGCTGTTTTAGCTTTACCAGAACCACGACGACGAGTTGATTTTTTCTCAGCTTTAGCGGTATCGTTACCGTAAACGGTGTTATAATCTACCAATTCAATGATTGCCATCTCGGCGTTATCGCCCAAACGGTTTTCTAATTTGATGATACGTGTATAACCACCTGGGCGGTTAGCAATTTTCTCAGCAATTTCACGGAACAGAATGGTTACTGTTTCCTTGTTTTGCAAATAGCTAAATACCGTACGACGTGAATGTGTAGTATCGTTTTTTGCTTTGGTCAACAATGGCTCAACATATCCGCGTAAAGCTTTTGCTTTTGCCAAAGTAGTAGTAATGCGCTTGTGTAAAATAAGCGATGAAGCCATGTTTGATAGCATCGCCTTGCGGTGGCTATCGGTACGGCCTAAATGGTTAACTTTTTTCCCGTGTCTCATTGTTTTTTAATTTTTGCACGTGCATACCGTTGGGCGGCGTTTTGTTTCGTCAAGCCCGCGGAATTATGCCCTCGCTTATTATTATTCTTCGTCTAATTTGAATTTCGAAAGGTTCATACCAAAAGATAATCCTTTTGATTTCACCAAGTCTTGAATTTCGGTTAATGATTTTTTACCAAAGTTTCTGAATTTAAGCATATCAGCCACGTCGTACGAAACTAAGTCGGCTAAACTGCGAATATCAGCAGCTTTAAGGCAATTTAATGCACGAACTGAAAGGTCAAGATCCACTAATTCGGTTTTAAGAATTTTACGCATATGTAAAATTTCCTCATCTACCTCTTTAGTTTCTTCTTTAGCTTGCGCTTCCAACATCATGTTTTCATCGCTGAACAACATAAAGTGCTGGATTAATATTTTAGCTGCTTCTTTCAAAGCATCTTCGGGATGTATCGAGCCATCAGTAGCAATATCCAATACTAATTTTTCATAGTCGGTTTTTTGCTCTACACGATAGTTTTCAATCGTATATTTTACATTTTTGATGGGTGTGTAGATAGAGTCAATAGCGATTACACCTACATTAGCATCAGGATTTTTGTTTTCCTCGCTTGCAACGTAGCCTCTACCTTTATTTATAGTAAGTTCAATCTCAAGCGTTACAGATGAATCCATGTTACAGATAACTAAATCTGGATTCAAAACAGTAAAGTTGTTAGAGAACTTGGTAATATCGCCAGCAGTAAAAGCATCCTGACCACTTACAATCACGAATATTTTTTCTGAATCGCCGGATTCACCTGTTTTTTTCAAACGAACTTGCTTTAAGTTCAGAATGATTTCGGTAACGTCCTCAACAACACCCTTGATAGTTGAAAACTCATGTGTAACTCCTGAAAAACGAACAGAAGTGATAGCATAGCCTTCTAGGGATGAAAGTAAGATACGACGTAAAGCATTACCAATGGTTATACCGAAGCCTGGTTCTAATGGACGAAACTCGAACGTACCATCAAAATCATTTGCTTTTTGCATGATAACCTTGTCTGGTTTTTGAAATGCTAAAATTGCCATTTATATCCTTTATTTATTGTTTACTAATTGAATTGATTTAAACCACGAAAATGATTGGCGAAAAACCAATCATTTTCGAATAAAGTATTATATATTATTTTGAGTACAACTCGACGATTAGATTTTCCTTAATGTTTTCAGGAATTTCATCACGATTTGGATAGCTAAGGAATTTGCCTGTTAAATTAGCAGCATCCCACTCCAACCAGCTGTGCTTATTAATTTTTCTGCCAGCAACTGAATGGCTGATAGCCTCAAGAGATTTTGATTTCTCACGTACAGAAATCACATCACCAGCTTTTAAGCTATATGAAGCAATACTTACTACTTCGCCATTTACGTTGATGTGTTTGTGGCTTACCAATTGGCGTGCTGCCGAACGAGTTGGCGCAATACCTAAACGGTAAACTGTGTTATCTAAACGAGCTTCTAAAAACTTCAATAAGTTTTCGCCAGTGATACCTTCTTTAGCAGATGCACGGTGAAACAAGTTTTCGAACTGACGCTCTAATACACCATAAGTGTATTTTACTTTTTGCTTCTCCATCAACTGAACCGCGTATTCTGATTGCTTTCCTCTTCTTTTAGAAGCACCATGCATACCCGGTGGGTAGTTTTTTCTTTCTAACGCTTTATCCGGACCGAAGATTGGTTCGCGGAATCTACGTGCAATTTTTGATTTTGGACCTGTATATCTAGCCATTTTGTGTGTTTTAAAGTATCAAACAGCCCGCAGCTGATGACTCTTAGCTTTAAAAATTGGGTTAATTAAACTCTTCTTCTTTTTGAAGGACGACAACCATTGTGCGGAAGTGGTGTAATATCCTTAATGGTAGTTACTTCAATACCAGTTGTTTGCAAAGTACGGATTGCTGATTCGCGACCAGCGCCTGGACCTTTTACAAATACTTCAACTTTACGCAAGCCTAAATCGTAAGCCACTTTACCACAATCGGCAGCAGCTTGACCAGCAGCATAAGGGGTATTCTTTTTTGAGCCTTTAAAGCCCATTTTACCTGCTGAAGACCATGAAATAGCTTGACCGTTTTTGTTGGTCAAAGTAATAATGATATTGTTAAAAGTAGCGTTCACATGTGCTTCGCCAACTGGCTCTACAATTACAACACGCTTTTTGGTAACTTTTTTAGTTTTAGCCATCTTTCTTTTTTAATTATTGATTGAATGAATTACTGAACTATTTACTAGTTAGGACTCACTCATCTTTTTAATTTTTTTATTCCTAGCAATCTCGGTCTCCCTTCGATTACCAATCTCTATTTACTATTTAGTAGCTTTTTTCTTGTTAGCAACAGTCTTACGTTTCCCTTTACGAGTACGTGAGTTGTTTTTAGTACGTTGACCACGCAAAGGCAATCCTTTACGGTGACGTGTACCACGGTAGCACCCTATATCCATTAAACGTTTGATGTTTAATTGCACTTCTGAACGCAATGCACCTTCAACTTTAATTTGATCGTTGATAATTGTACGGATAGCTGTCAATTGCTCATCTGTCCAATCTTGCACTTTTGTATTGAAATCAATACCTGCTTGGCTCAAAATATTTTGAGCTGTAGAGCGACCAATACCATAAATGTATGTTAGTCCTATCTCTCCTCTTTTGTTTTTTGGTAAATCAATACCCGAAATCCTTGCCATATTTGTTGTTTGTTGTTACGTAATGACCGAACGGCGGCTACCGTTGTACGAATCGTTACAATATTTTTAATTACCCTTGACGCTGTTTGTATTTAGGATTCTTTTTGTTAATCACATAAAGTTTCCCGTTACGACGAATGATTTTGCAATCAGCGCTGCGTTTTTTAATGGATGCTCTTACTTTCATCTCTTTGTTATTTATATCTATAGGTTATTCTGCCCTTTGTTAAATCGTATGGGCTCATTTCTAATTTTACTCTGTCGCCAGGTAGAATCTTGATGTAGTGCATACGCATTTTACCAGATATGTGCGCAATAATTTCATGACCATTCTCAAGTTCAACCCTGAACATTGCATTTGATAATGCTTCCTTAATTGTACCGTCTTGTTCAATTGAGGCTTGTTTAGCCATATTTTACTGATTATTACTTTATTATCCGCCTTAAATCGGGTTGCAAAATTAAATAAAATTTTTCTAATATTTATTTTTTTCTTTCAAAACTTCTTCAATAAATGAAAACGTTGAAAGTATATCTGCTTTACCCTTACTTATCGCCACTGTATGTTCATAATGTGCCGATGGTTTTTTGTCAACAGTGGATACCGTCCAGCCATCATTCCAAAACTTTACAGCAGCTCTTCCTGCATTTATCATTGGTTCAATGGCTATTACCATCCCTTCTTCCAATTTCGTACCCGAACCACGTTTGCCGTAATTAGGCACTTCTGGTTTTTCGTGGAGATGCAAACCAACACCATGCCCTACCAATTCCTTCACCACACCAAAACCATGCTTTTCAGCATGTTCTTGTACTGCATAGCCTATATCGCCTACTCTCATTCCCGCTACTGCCTTCTCGATACCAAGATAAAGCGACTCTTTAGTTACACGCATTAGCGTTTTAACTTCATCATCAACCTCACCTACTGCAAAGGTATATGCCGAATCGCCGTAGTACTTATTAAGCACAACACCACAATCCACCGACACCAAATCACCCTCAACTAAAACGTGTTGACTAGGAAAACCATGTACCACTTGGTCGTTTAATGAGATACAAAGTGAATATGGAAATCCATTATAGTTAAGAAATGCTGGTATGCCCCCGTTATCGCGGATATAAGTTTCAGCAAGTTTATTTAATTCGATAGTTTTAACACCGGGTGCAATAACTTTTGCTACTTCACCCAATGTTTTAGAAACAAGTAAAGAACTTTTTCTTATGAGCTCTATCTCTTCGACAGACTTATAATGAATCTTTGACATGTTATTTTATTAGATAGTCGCTGACTCGCTTCCAGTAGAAGCAGGTACGCTTGAACGTCCAGTTATACGACCAGTTTTCATCAATCCGTCGTAATGACGCATCAATAAATGACTTTCTATTTGTTGTAAAGTATCTAAAACTACACCCACCAAGATAATCAATGATGTACCACCGAAAAATCTTGCGAATACATTAGTTACACCAATCATAGTAGCAAAAGCAGGTATGATTGCGATGATAGCTAAGAAAATAGAACCTGGTAAAGTAATTTTAGAAATCACACCATCAATATAATCAGCTGTTGATTTTCCTGGCTTAACACCTGGAATAAAACCCCCGTTCTTTTTCATATCATCAGCCATTTGGTTTGGATTAACCGTAATAGCTGTGTAGAAATAAGTGAATACAATTATCAAGAATGCAAACAATAAATTGTGTGCCCATGAATTGTAATTAGCCAATGACATTACTACTGAATTAGTAGCTGTTGACGGGAAAAATTGCGGGATAGTGGCAGGGATGAACATCAATGCCTGAGCAAAGATAATTGGCATTACGCCTGCTGCATTCACTTTTAATGGAATGTACTGACGTACACCGCCATATTGCTTATTCCCTACAATACGTTTAGCATATTGAACTGCAATTTTTCGAGTTCCTTGTACAATCAAGATAGTAAACATGACCACAGCAATTAATGCTATAATCTCTACGATAAAAGTAATTAAACCACCTTGACCAGTTGTACGCTTATCAAACTCAGCAATAAACGCACTAGGTAATTGAGCAATAATACCCACCATGATAATAAGTGAAATACCATTACCAATACCTTTATCAGTAATTTTTTCGCCAAGCCACATCACAAATAATGTACCTGCAGTTAAAGCAAACACTGCTAATACTCTAAAAGTAGCTACTCCCATCACTGGGCTAATCTGATTAGGATTGATTTGAGATTTAACATAAGCTATAGCTTGAACAGCTGTAATAGCTATTGTTAAATAACGTGTCCATTGATTAAGTTTATTACGACCGCTTTCGCCTTCTTTCTGCAATTTAGTAAAATACGGAACTGCAATACCCAACAACTGCACAACGATAGAAGCCGAAATATAAGGCATCACGCCCAATGCAAGAATAGAGGTACGTGAAAACGAACCTCCAGCAAACATATTCAACAAACCTACCAATCCTTCTTTTGCTTGCGATGAGCCTAAAGAAGCGTAGTTAACACCAGGTAAAACCACGTATGATCCTACTCGATATATTAAAAGAAATAAGAGTGTGTTAGTAATACGCACTCTTAAATCATCGATTTTCCAGATATTGGATAATGTAGTGAATAATTTCTTCATTGAAATTTACAACTTTACGATAGTACCACCTGCTGCTTCAATAGCTTTTTGTGCTGTAGCAGAAAATGCATGAGCTTTAACTTCTAATTTAGCTTTTAATTCGCCACGACCTAATATTTTCACTAAGTCGTTCCTCGAAACTAAACCGTGTTCTTTCAAAGTTGCAAAATCAACTGCAGAAACTTTGTGTTCTTCAGCTAATTTTTGCAAAGCATCTAAATTTACACTTACATACTCTACACGATTAGGGTTTTTAAAGCCCACTTTAGGCACACGACGTTGTAAAGGCATTTGACCGCCTTCAAAACCTATCTTAGTGCTTGTACCTGAACGTGAGCCAGCACCTTTGTGACCACGGGTTGATGTACCACCGCGGCCTGAACCAGTACCACGACCAATTCTTTTTCTATTTTTAGTAGAACCTTCTGCAGGTTTAAGATTACTTAAATTCATGATATTAAATATTTTCTACAGCTACCAAATGATTAACTCTACGCACCATACCAATGATAGCAGGTGTAGCTTCTACTTCAACGCTGTGGTTGATTTTTTTCAAACCTAAAGCTTCAACAGTTTTTTTCTGGCGCTCGCTTCTATCGATTACGCTCTTAATCTGGGTTATTTTAATTTTTGCCATGACTAATTATCCGTTAAATACTTTGCCTAAATTAATTCCTCTGTGTTGAGCTACTGTAACCGCATCGCGCATTTGCGACAACGCTGATACTGTTGCTTTAACCACGTTGTGTGGGTTTGATGAACCTTTTGATTTTGCCAATACATTGTGTACACCTGCCGACTCTAATACAGCACGCATCGCACCACCAGCAATAACACCGGTACCATTTGCAGCTGGTTTAATGAAAACGAAACCACCTGAAAACTTTCCGTATTGTTCGTGTGGTACAGTACCATTAATAATAGGCACTTTTACCAAGTTCTTTTTAGCATCATCAATACCTTTAGCAATAGCCTCAGTTACCTCTTTAGCTTTACCCAAACCGTAACCTACAACGCCGTTCTCATCGCCCACTACCACAATGGCAGAGAAACTAAATGTACGGCCACCTTTGGTTACTTTGGCTACACGTTGTATGCTCACCAAGCGATCTTTCAATTCAATCTCGCTTGTTTTTACTCTTTTTATGTTGATTGTTGACATCTCTCTTTTCGATTAAAAGTTTAACCCACCTTCACGTGCACCTTCGGCCAATGACTTAACACGACCATGATATAAATAACCGTTTCTATCGAAAACAACATCTTTAATACCTGCAGCTACTGCTTTTGCAGCAACCATTTTGCCTACGGCAACAGATTGTTCTGATTTGTTTCCTTTAGCTGCGAAATCTTTTGATAAAGATGAAGCAGATACGATAGTTTTACCAGTTACATCGTCAATGATTTGGGCATAAATACCTTTGTTGCTCCTGTACACTGACAAGCGCGGACGCTCTGAAGAACCTGAAATACGTTTTCTGATTCCTTTTTTAATTCTGTCTCTTCTTGATAATTTACCTGTCATGACGATTATTTTTTAGATGCTGATTTACCTGCTTTTCTTCTTAATACTTCGCCAACAAACTTGATACCTTTACCTTTGTATGGCTCTGGTGCACGTAACGAACGTATTTTTGCAGCTACTTGACCAATCAATTGTTTGTCTATTGATTCTAAGATGATGGTAGGGTTTTTACCCTTATCAGCAGTGGTTGAAACTTTAATTTCTTTAGGTAGTTCAAACACATAATGGTGTGAGTAACCCAAAACAAGGTCTAATGTATTACCAGTATTAGTAGCACGGTAACCCACCCCTACTAATTCTTGTTCTACTTTGTAACCTTCAGTTACACCAACTACCATGTTATTTAAAAGCGAACGGTATAAACCGTGTAATGCTTTATGACGTTTTTGATCAGAAGGACGTTTTACAACAAGATTTCCTTCTTCCTGTTCAACAATGATATCACTGTCAACAGCCTGATGCAATTCGCCTTTAGGTCCTTTTACAGTAACAACGTTTTCGTTACTTACTGTAATGGTTACTCCCGAAGGTATTGCTATAGGTGCTTTTCCTATTCTTGACATTGGTTAATTTCTCCTTACTATTAATAAACGTAGCATAATACTTCACCACCTATGTTTTGCTGACGAGCTTCTTTATCAGTCATTACACCTTTAGAAGTCGACAAGATGGCGATACCTAAACCATTTAATACACGTGGCATATTAGCCGTACCTGCGTATTTTCTCAAACCTGGTTTACTGATGCGCGAGATGCTGCGAATAGCAGGAATTTTAGTTATCGGATGATATTTCAAAGCTACTTTGATAGTACCTTGAGGACCATTCTCTTCAAACTTAAAATTCGCGATGTAACCTTTGTCGAAAAGCACTTTCGTGATTTCCTTTTTCAGATTTGATGCAGGAATTTCAACAACCCTATGGTTGGCTTTAATAGCATTCCTTACTCTTGTAAGATAATCTGCGATTGGATCTGTATTCATTATTTGTTGTTTATGATGGTGGTTTCCGTAGACCTTCCATCGGTTGATATTCTATTCAAAAGTTAAAATTCAAAAGCCAAAACTAAATTTTGATTTTTGAATTTTACTTAGCCAATTACCAGCTTGCTTTCTTTACGCCGGGGATTTTGCCTGCCAATGCCATATCACGGAATGTAACACGTGAGATACCGAATTGACGCATATAACCACGAGGACGACCGGTTAATTTGCAACGATTGTGCAATTTTACCGGTGATGAAGCTTTAGGTAATTTGTCTAATGCTTCGTAATCGCCAGCGGCTTTAAGGGCTGCTCTTTTTTCAGCGTATTTAGCTACTAATTTAGCACGTTTTACTTCGCGTGCTTTTACACCTTCTTTAGCCATTATTTATTCTGATTTTTAAATGGTAATCCAAATTGTTTCAACAATTCTAATGCTTCAACATCATTTGTTGCTGAGGTTACAAAGGTAATATCCATACCTTGTATTTTATTGATTTTGTCAATGTTTATCTCAGGGAAAATAATTTGCTCGGTAATACCTAAAGTATAGTTACCTCTGCCGTCAAAACCTTTATCGTTAATACCTTTAAAGTCGCGAATACGTGGTAAAGCAACAGAAATTAAACGATCTAAGAATTCGTACATTGTGTTATCACGTAAAGTTACACGTACGCCTACTGGCATATTTTTACGCAATTTGAAGTTCGAAATATCTTTTTTAGATTTTGATGAAACTGCTTGCTGACCAGTAATTGTAGTTAACTCAGTAATTGTATTTTCAATCAATTTTTTGTCAGTAGTAGCACCACCAACACCTTGGTTGATAGCAATTTTCTCTAATTTAGGAACTTGCATTACGCTTTTATACTGAAATTTTTCTTTCAGAGCGGTACGAATATCGTCCCTATATTTTGATTTTAATCTTGGTACGTAAGTTGTGGTTGACATTACTTAATTTCCTCCCCTGATTTCTTTGCTACTCTTACCAATTTACCTTCAGCGTTTTTTCTTTTTCCTACACGGGTTGTTTTTCCTGATTTAGGGTCAACCAACATAAGATTTGAGATGTGTATAGCCGCTTCTTTTTTCACGATACCGCCATTGGGGCTAGTAGCGTTAGGTTTAGTATGTTTAGATACCATATTGGCACCTTCAACAATAGCGCGTCCTTTATCTAATATTACTTCTAATATTTTCCCTTGTGATCCTTTTGAATCCCCTGCAATTACCTGTACTAGGTCGCCCTTACGGATCTTTAATTTTGCAGGTTGTGCGTGTTGTTTCTTTTCCATTGTTACAATACCTCCGGTGCTAATGATACAATTTTCATAAATTGTTTCTCGCGCAACTCTCTTGCAACAGGGCCAAAGATACGAGTACCTCTCGGTTCGTCTTGGTTATTTAACAAAACGGCTGCGTTGTCGTCGAAACGGATATATGAACCATCTTTTCTACGAATTTCTTTTTTGGTTCTAACCACTACTGCTTTTGATACAGTCCCTTTTTTTATGTTGCCTGATGGCAAAGCACTTTTTACGGTAACTACTATCTTATCACCAATAGAAGCATATCTTTTGCCGGTACCACCTAGCACACGAATTACTAAAACTTCTTTAGCACCGCTATTATCGGCTACGTTTAATCTTGATTCCTGTTGTACCATGTTATTTAGCCCTTTCTACTATTTGAACTAATCTCCAGTTTTTATTTTTGCTCAAGGGGCGAGTTTCCATAATTAATACAGTATCGCCAATACCACAGGTATTAGTTTCGTCATGAGCCATGAATTTGGTAGTTTTCTTTACGAACTTACCATAGATCGGGTGTTTCACTTTCCGCTCAACAGCAACCACAATAGATTTATCCATCTTATTGCTGACTACCAAACCGGTACGCGTTTTTCTTAAATTTCTTTCCATTTCGACGCTTAAAAAATTTATTTACTTTCAGAAGCTGGCGCAGCTTTGCGCTTTGTTAATTCAGTATTTAAACGAGCAATATCCTTACGCACTTTTGTAATGCGAGTTGGATTCTCAATGGCCGAAACTGCATGTGCAAACTTCAGCTTGGTAAGGTTATCCTTCTCCTCGCTTATTCTTGCGGTCAACTCTTCAGTCGTTAGCTCTAAAATTTCTGAGTTCTTCATTTTCTTATATTAGTTTTTTTGAGTTTTTAGTTCTAAGCTCACATATCAAACTGATACTATAAACTCAAAACCGCTAACTTAATTTATGCCTCTACGTAATCTCTACGTGTTACAAACCGGGTTTGAACCGGCAATTTTTGTGCTGCTAGGCGTAAAGCCTCTTTAGCAACTGCTAATGGCACACCTTCGGCTTCAAAGATGATTCTCCCTGGGCGCACTACCGCTACCCAATATTCTGGAGCACCTTTACCTTTACCCATACGTACCTCTGCTGGTTTCTTGGTTACAGGCTTATCAGGAAATATCCTAATCCACACCTGGCCTTCACGTTTCATGAAACGTGTTACAGCAATACGTGCAGCCTCGATTTGACGGCTGGTAATCCATGCCGGTTCGAGTGATTTTATACCGAAAGAACCAAATGATAGTTCAGCACCACGAGTGGCCATCCCTTTCATTCTGCCTTTTTGCATTTTTCTGAACTTCGTTCTTTTTGGCTGTAGCATTTTTTTAAGCTTTTATATCTAAACGATGTCTGTCTCGACTTTGATTATTATCTTTTACCTTGTCCACCTGGGCGATTACCACCGCCACGATTTTGACCACCTGGGCGATTGTTATTTCCACCTCTTCTGTCTCCACCACCTCTGCGTTCGCCACGTTCTCCACCTCTTTCATTTCCACGACCGCCGAATGATGCTGCACCTTCTGGGCGACCACCTTTACCGCTATTGCTGCTTGTACCGCCAATGTTTGGTGATAAATCGCGTTTGCCGTAAACTTCGCCTTTGCAAATCCATACTTTAACACCAATCTTACCATAAGTAGTAAGCGCTTCGGCTAATGCATAGTCAATATCTGCACGGAATGTATGCAATGGAATTCTTCCTTCTTTATATTGCTCGGTACGTGCCATCTCAGCACCACCTAAACGACCTGAAGTCATTACTTTTATTCCTTCTGCACCCATTCTCATGGTAGAAGCAATTGTAGTTTTCATAGCACGACGGAATGAGATACGAGCCTCAAGCTGTTTTGCTATACCTTCTGCAACTAATTGTGCATCAAGTTCTGGACGTTTAATCTCGAAGATATTAATTTGAACATCCTTTTTAGTCAGTTTCTTTAATTCTTCTTTGATTTTATCTACTTCTTGACCGCCTTTACCGATTACAATACCCGGACGAGCCGTGTGGATTGTTACAGTAATACGTTTCAAAGTACGCTCAATAACTACTTTTGAAATACCGCCCTTTGAGATACGTACTGAAATATACTTGCGGATTTTTTCGTCTTCAACTAATTTGTCGGCATAGTGATTGCCACCGAACCAATTAGAATCCCAACCTCTGATGATTCCTAATCTGTTACCTATTGGATGTGCTTTCTGTCCCATTTCAAATTAATTGTTATCGTTTTTACTATCCACAATAAGAGTTACGTGGTTTGAGCGTTTGCGGATACGATATCCACGACCCTGCGGAGCAGGACGCAATCTTTTCAACTGACGACCACCACCTACTGATACCTCTTTTACAAATAAAGCACTATCTTCAACACGCTTACCTTCATTTTTTGCTTCCCAGTTTTTAATAGCTGATAGCAATAATTTTTCAACGCGTATAGCAGCTTCTTTATTAGTATATTTCAAAATATACAATGCTTTTTCTACATTTTCGCCACGGATAAGGTCAACTACCAATCGCATTTTGCGTGGTGAAGTAGGGCAGTTTTGTAACTTAGCAGCAGAAGCTCCGCCTTGCTGAGCTTTTTCCTGCTCTTTGCGTTGTCTGATTAATACAGACTTCTTAATTTTTGTTGTTGCTTCCATTACCTGTTATTTTTTCTTTTCTGCGTGACCACGGAATGTGCGAGTCGGCGCAAATTCACCCAACTTATGACCAACCATGTTTTCTGTTACATACACAGGGATAAATTTATTACCGTTGTGTACTGCGAATGTATGACCAACGAAATCCGGAGAAATCATGGAACGACGTGACCATGTTTTTACTACTGATTTCTTGTTAGAATCATTCAGTGTCACCACCTTTTTCTCAAGGTTATGATCTATATAAGGTCCTTTTTTAATTGAACGAGCCATTATTTTTTCCTTCTTTCAATGATATAACGATCCGATGTTTTCTTTTTGTCACGAGTTTTAAAGCCTTTAGCTAAAATACCCTTACGTGAACGTGGATGACCACCTGAGGCTCTTCCCTCACCACCACCCATAGGGTGATCTACTGGGTTCATGGCTACACCACGAACTCTTGGACGACGACCTAACCAACGCTTTCTACCAGCTTTACCTAAAACCTCATTGGCTTTTTCAGCATTTGAAACTGAACCAATGGTAGCTAAGCAAGTTGCCAATATCATACGGGTTTCGCCTGATGGCAATTTGATGATAGCATATTTACCATCGCGAGCCGAAAGCTGTGCATAAGTACCAGCACTACGTGCGATAGTACCTCCTTGCCCAGGATTCAATTCAATATTATGAATGATAGAACCAAGTGGGATACTCTTTAATGGTAAAGTGTTTCCTACTTCTGGTGCTACTGCATCACCCGAAAGTACTGTTTGCCCAACTTTTAATCCTGCTGGAGCTATCATGTATCTCTTTTCGCCATCTACGAAATGCAATAAAGCAATACGTGCTGAACGATTTGGATCGTACTCAATAGTTGCAACTGTTGCTGGAATATCAAACTTATTACGTTTAAAGTCGATCAATCTGTATGACTGCTTATGACCACCGCCCATATAACGCATAGTCATTTTACCGCTATTGTTACGTCCGCCTGATCTCTTGTGCGATACCACTAATGTTTTTTCAGGAACATTGGTAGTAACGTCAGAATAATCAGCACCTACTCTGAAGCGGGTACCCGGAGTAACCGGTTTAAATCTTTTAACTGCCATCTCTGTTTTTATATACTATTATAAAAATCTATTGTTTCACCGTCTTTCAACGTAATAACCGCTTTTTTGTAGGTGGCAGCGCGACCGCTTACCATACCTGCTTTAGTATTGCGTGTTTTAAGTTTTCCAACGTATTTCATGGTGTTTACTGCAACTACATTAACACCATACATTTTCTCAATTGCTCCTTTAATCTGTATTTTATTGGCTCTGTGGTCAACCTTGAAGGTATAACGATTAAGCTTCTCAGTTAATTGAGCTACTTTTTCAGTAAGTAAAGGTTTCTTTAAAATTTCCATAATTACTTAGCTAATGCCTCCTCCAATGTTTTAACAGCACCTGTAGTAAGTAGCAAAGTAGTTGCGTTCAACACATCATAAGTGTTTAATTGATCAACTGTAATTACTTTGGCTTTCTTCAAGTTTCTGCTTGATAAATACACATTTTCGTTTGCAGCGCCTAATACTAATAATGTTTTCACATCAGTAACTTTAAGATCTGCAACCAATTGTACGTAGTTTTTGGTTTTGATTGAGTCGAAACTAAAATCTTCCAATACTACAATGTTGTTATCTTTTGCTTTATATGATAAAGCTGATTTACGAGCTAATGATTTAAGCTTTTTATTTAATTTAAAGCTATAATCGCGCGGTTGAGGACCGAAAACACGACCACCACCATTAAACAATGGCGATTTGATACTACCAGCGCGAGCACCACCAGTACCTTTTTGCTTATATAGTTTGCGGGTTGAACCTGCAATCTCATTACGCTGTTTTGCCTTGTGTGTACCCTGACGTTGATTAGCTAGATACTGCTTCACATCAAGATAGATAGCATGATCATTGGGTTCGATTCCGAATACGGACTCAGAAAGCTGCACCTTGGCACCTGTTTCTTTACCTGATACGTTTAATACTTTTACTTCCATCTTATTTATCCACTATTACCAATGAACCCTTAGCTCCTGGGATGGAACCCTTAACTACCATTAGATTTTGCTCTGGATAAACTTTCAAAACCTCAAGGTTTTGAACTTTAACACGAACATTACCCATTTGACCAGCCATACGCATACCTTTAAATACACGTGAAGGCCATGATGAAGCTCCTAATGAACCTGGCGCACGTAAACGATTGTGCTGACCGTGAGTTTGCATACCCACACCACCAAAACCGTGACGCTTTACCACACCCTGAAAACCTTTACCTTTTGAAGTTCCAACCACATCCACAAAATCTCCCGCAGCGAAAATCTCCACAGTGATCGTATCACCTAAGTTTTTTTCATCTTCGAAAGTTTTGAATTCAACCAGTTTACGCTTTGGCGTTGTACCAGCTTTTTGGAAATGACCTTTTAAAGGAGCAGGGGTGTTCTTTTCTTTCTTATCACCATACGCCAACTGAACTGCAGCGTAGCCGTCTGTTTCGACAGAACGAACTTGTGTTACCACACAAGGGCCAGCTTCGATTACCGTGCAAGGAATGTTTTTCCCTGTTTCATCGAAAATGCTGGTCATTCCTACTTTTTTACCAATAATTCCTGACATTTTCTTTATTTTGTTTGTGTCCATCGAAGCAGTAGGGCCTCGTTCAAGACATATTATCCCCCGTTAAGGGACGGCAAAGATAGATATTTTAGATTAATTGTCAAATAGATAACAAGTTATTTTTTTATAAATTATTTTGAAGCCGAAATTCAGAGGGGAATGCGCGCTTATCTCCTAACAGTAAGAGCTAATGAAATTTATTCACTAGCTCCTACAATTATTCTAATTTATCTATTTTGCGCTATACCTTAACATTTGCAAGTGGCAAGCATTTGCCTTGAAACTGCTTATCTAATGGAAATAACTCGGGGTGAAATAATGATGCTAATAGTTCAATACCATCAACTAAATGGGTGCTGGGGCAAGTAAACAAATCGGCATCGGCAAAATACACTGCATTGTTTTTTACAGCTAATAAATCGCTCCATCCTTCTCGGGTGGTCAATTTATCCATTTCTTGTGCTGCGCGCTCTACCCCAAAGCCGCAAGGTGCTACTACTAATACCTCGGGGTTATACAATAGTATCTTCTCCCACGGAGTAATGATAGAATATCCTGACGGATTAGACAGCATATCAACCCCACCTGCTTGCGCTATTTGATATGGAATCCAATGCCCACAATTGTAAATAGGATTAAGCCACTCCATTACCATTACTCGTTTTAAAGGAGCATTATTGGCTCTAAGGGTATCAGTAATATAATCGGTACGTTTTTTTAAACCAGCGAGCAGATGATAGGCTGCCTCCTCACGACCTAAAGTTTGGGCGATAAGAATAGCATTATCATATACATCATTTAAACTGCGGGGCGTAAGCGGCACTACCAATGGTTGTTTCTTTAGTTTATATATAGCTCGTTCGGCATAGCTTGTCCCTATTTGGCACACATCGCATACATCTTGGGTAAATATCACATCAGGAACTATCCCTTGTAGTAAATCTTCATCTATATAATATAAACTCTTACCCATTTGTTTTGAGTCGGAAACTACCTTTTCAATTTCCTCACTCGAATAATTATTACCTTCGATATGCGAACGCACTACCTTAGGTTTATCAGAATGGCACTCGAAAGTAACTCCAAAAAGCAACTCCTCCAGTCCCATGTGATGAATCATGCTTGTAGCTGCTGGCAAAAACGAACAGGCTTTTAACTTAGTTTCTTTCATGATATACCTTATATAATGGCGTGCTTTTATCCGTAAATAAATTATTTCTTTTCTATCAAACAAACAGCATACGCTACAATTCCTTCTTCTCTACCTACGAAACCCATTTGTTCGTTTGTAGTAGCTTTGATAGAAATATCTTCTTCGGCGATACTTGCTGCTTTGGCTATATGCACCTTCATTGCTGGTATATGAGGGTTAATTTTTGGTGCTTCGAGGCAAACCATGGCATCAATATTACCAATAGTCCAGCCTTTTTCTCCTAATAATCGAACTACCTCACTTAGTAATATTAAACTACTGATGCCTTTCCACCTATTATCTGTATTTGAGAAATGATAACCAATATCGCGTAAATTGGCAGCACCCAATAAAGCATCGCAAATAGCGTGTACTAATACATCAGCATCAGAGTGCCCATAAGCTCCTGAATGATGATCAAGAGTTACCCCCCCTAAAACAAAAGGGTGTTCGGCTTTTAACTGATGTACATCGAAACCAAAGCCTACTCTTATTTTACCCATTTATTTTTTATTTGCGCCAAAGTTTACAACTACGGTAAACCTTAAAGTGTTGGCCAATGGACTATTTTGTTGACTAGCTGCTATGTAGGAAAAATCAAATCCAAAAACATCGTACTTAAACCCTGTACCTAATGTAAGATAATGCAACCCTCCATTATTAGGGTTTTGATAATAATACCCTGCTCTTAAAGCAAATAGTTTATTATACCAATATTCGAGCCCTGGCGATATGCTGATTTTTTGCAATTCCCCTTTCAATCCCCCTGGTGCATCACTAAATGAACTAAAGATACCCGAAGGTACAGAGATATCTTGTTGCGAGCCTGAAGGTACTAGCAGTTTATTCAAATCTAGGGCAAAAGTAAGTTGATTAGTTTCATCTAAATTAATGGTATTTGCAATTCCAATTTTTAAGTTTGCAGGCAAAAAGTATTTAGTACCATTGGTTGAGTAGCTTAATTTAGTACCAATATTAGACATATTAACACCAAATGCAAACACCCCATCTTTACCAAATTGCTGTGTTGTTTTCTTATAAAAAAGGGAAATATCTGCCCCTATTGCACTACCTGGCTTAGCTTGATAAGCTGATGAAAAAGCACTTGAAGTAAGATTGGAATTGATATATCGTAATGTTAAACCTAACGAAAAGCTATCTCCAAACTTGCGAGCAAAAGAAGCATCGATAGAAAACTCATTAGGCGTATAATTACCTTGAAACTGTTGTTGATAATCAGTACCAACTATTGTGCCTAAGTTAAAATAGCGAATTGAAGCCCCAAAGGTATTTCTGTCGTCAATTTTATGCGCATACGATAAATAAGAAAGACTTACATCGGGCACTAATGACCTTAACCATGGGCTGTATGATGCCGCAAAAGCATCATCTCCTTCGATAAAAGCAAGTTTTGATGGATTCCAAAAATTAGCATTCGCATCAGGCGATACTGCTACCCCTGCCTCTCCCATTCCACCCGAGCGAGAGTCGGGAGAAATTAATAAAAAAGGAACTGCTGTAGGTGTTGCAGTTGAGTTTGTTCCATTGGGGTTAATAACACTATTTCCACCCACAGATTGCGAGTATCCTACTGTAGGTAATATAAGAAAACTGAGTGCAGCAAACTTATTGAATATCTTAAAAAACTTCATCGGTGCAATTTAGATTTTTATTTATTAATTATAAAACACGTGGTCTATTTTATATTGAATTAACTTCATTTATATTAGAATGAAAGTTAATGGCTATATATATACATCAAAAAAAATAGATTTGTGTAACTCATTACGATTTTTTACGTTTAAAGCGATATAAAGGTTTATTAAGAAAAAATAATGTATCAATTGAGTTTAATTATTAATTCAATTTTTTATAGATTTACACACTCAATTTTAATAATATAGTAAAAATATGAAAATACTTTTTACGAGAACTGCTTTAGTGCTGTTTGGTTTAGGAGCCTTGTTAAGCAGCTGCAGTAACCGTCCCAAGTCGGAAAAAACTGGAATCACTTATAACGACAAAACAAATGGTGGTTATGAGCGATTTAAACAAACACATCCTGCTCCAGGACCTGGTCTTGTAGCTATTGAAGGTGGTACATTCGTTATGGGTGGTAGTGCCGATCAAGATGTAACTTTCGAATATAACAATGTTCGTCGCAGGGTTACCGTGCCGTCGTTTTATATGGATGAGACCGAGGTATCAAACCAAGATTGGTTAGATTATCTACACTGGATAAGTGTAACTTTCCCATCTGATCATGAATTATATTATAATGCGTTGCCCGATACCTTAGTATGGCGTCGTCCTTTATCATATAATGAGCCTTACGTAGATAATTATTTACGCCATCCAGCATTTCAAGATTATCCTGTTGTAGGGGTAAGTTGGGATCAGATACAAGATTATTGTTCTTGGAGAACAGATAGGATGAACGAAAATATTTTACGTGAGACTGGTCGTTTGGCAAGTTGGCAAGAAGTATCCGGTCAAGGAAAAGGCAAGGGAAAAAATGCGCAAGCAGCTCCTGCTAATAAAGATCCTTTCAATACTGATATTTACTTGAATGGTCAATATAAAGGGCCTGGCATTGATGGTAAAAAAATGATACAAGATATAAGTCCTAATGCTAAACCAACAACAACTGCTAATGGTAAAACAAGTGCAAAACCTGTTCGCCCAGCACGTATAGAAGATGGTATATTGAAGCAAGGCTATCGTTTACCAACTGAAGCAGAATGGGAATACGCATCATTATCACTTATAGGTAATACCTCATTCGAAAATATTACTGAAAATAAAGTATATCCTTGGAATGGTATGGGTACACGTTCGCCTAAGAGAAAAACACGTGGATTACTATTGGCTAACTTTAAAAGAGCTTTGGGTGATAACATGGGTGTTGGTGGTAATTTGAATGATAAAGCAGATATTACTGCACCAGTACGTTCGTATCAACCTAATGACTTCGGCTTATACAATATGGCTGGAAACGTGAATGAATGGGTACAAGATACTTACCGTCAAACATCGTTTGAAGAGTTTGAAGATTTCAACCCTTTCCGTGGTAACGTATATACCAACAAGCGTTTAGCAGATCCTGAAAAAGGCTTATATGCAAAAGATAAATATGGCAAGCCTATTAAAGATCCAGCAAAATCAGCCAAAAAAATGACTTATGCTGAGTTACTTGCATCGCAACAAGCACAAAATGGCACTACAGCAAATGCACAAAAAAATCCACTTGCTGGCAAACCATATAACCCTGACTTTAGAGGTGCGCTTGACTCTGTAAATACTTCACTATATGGTACAACTACCTTGGTTAACGACCATTCGAAAGTTTACAAAGGTGGCTCATGGAACGACTTGGCATTTTGGCTAAACCCTGCAACACGTCGTTTTATGAATGAAGACGAATCAAGTGCAGAGGTTGGTTTCCGTTGTGCAATGACTATGGTAGGTGCGCCAGAAATAAACCCATCAGGCAAGTCACACTTTAGCATAAAAAAACCTAAAGAATTTAAAGTAAAGTAAATTTCATTATCATACAATTGAGAAGCTCTTGAGTAAATACTCAAGAGCTTTTTTGTTATATAAAAGAATCAACCAAATTATACACAATGTCTCTATAAATCGACAAGTCAATAACTATTAATTACAATAAGACTTAACTATAATATTATTATTGTAATTAATTATTTATTATAGTAGTTTTAATAAAATTTTAACACTTAAAACATGGCTAAACAAAAAACTTTTCCAGCAATTCCATTCGAACATTGGAATACTTTAAGAGCACAATTTTCCAAGTCAATACCAACCAGCATTTCTGCCAATTATTTGTCTTCTATATTAGGTATGACTGAAGCTTCTGCAAAAACAAATATACTCCCTTGTTTGAAACAAATTGGTTTAATCGATAATGAAAATAAGACTAATCAGGATTTTGCCAAAAAATTTCGTGATGATTCCTCCTATCCACAATTTTGTCAGGATATATTGAAAAAAATATATCCACAAGAATTACTAGATGCATTCCCAGATGAAAATTCTAGCAAGGAAAAAATAAAAAACTGGATAATGAATCATACTGGGAATGGTGATAATGCTGCTGGGAAAATTGCTTCATTTTATTTAATACTATTAAAAGCTGATACAAGCATTAGCAGCAAGAATAGCAATCAAGCTAAATCAAAAGAAAGAAAACCTTTTAAAATTGTAACAAAGAAAAATAATTCTACTCAAAATAAAATAAATCACTCAGAAACCCTTGAACATATTAAACATCTAAAGCAATTACCTCAAATTGCATTTAACATTCAAATCATATTACCCGAAAATGCCACTCCAGAAACTTACGATGCAATATTCTCTAGTATGTCAAATCATCTTATAGGAAGAGATGAATAAAATGAATTCACGGAATAGCACAGAATGCATTTATTATAAATATATTACTCGTGTTCATAATTTAAGAAAATATTTATCAAATATTTCAAATGATTTATCCACTTCAATAGAAACAGTAGGATTGTCTCCACAAGATGATATTTACACAGCTTTGGCAAAAGTTTCAATCAACCTTGCTAACAGTTACCACCAAATAAAAAAAGATATAGATAGTCCTGACCGAATTTCTTGGAGCGGAACTGCCCATGAAATTCGAGAGACAATAAGAATATTACTCGAGCTACTTGCACCTGATAAGGAAATTAGTTTGGAATCGTGGTACCATATAGAAAAAAACTGTAGTGGTCCAACACAAAAACAAAGAGTTAAATATATCTTACAAAAACAATCAGCTAGTTCAAGGCAAGAAGATGTAGTAAAATTAATTAGCAATGTAGATGATTTAGTTGGAAATATGGTTCGAGCCACATACTCAAGAGGTAGTGACGCTGCCCATAGGGGGAAAGATAGAAAAGAATGTAAGCGTTTACTCAAGTACTTCGAAGCTTTTACACATGACTTACTAAATATTCCATAATATTTAGTATTCACTAATAACTCTTTCAAAAAACACTACCCAATTCAGCATAGGTATAAAAACAAGAAAGCCCATGTCGATTGACACGGGCTACTTTAAGATTGGGCACCGACCTACTCTCCCACATTTTACTGCAGTACCATCGGCTCTGGCGGGCTTAACTTCTCTGTTCGGAATGGGAAGAGGTGGACACCGCCGATATAGGCACCTGAATATTTTTATTGTTAAAGCTTTTTCCTATACCTTACTATTACACTTGGTACTTGCCTTAACTTAAACATAATTGAAAGAAGAAATCGAATTTGAGAAAACAACAGTGTATTCATTTATCTGTTTTGTTCGGGGAGATGAGTATCGCTACCCATCTCCTTATCCGTTCACGAAGAAAGCTTCGGGCAATTAGTATTACTCGGCTTTGATGTCACCACCTTTAGACCTGTAACCTATCAACGTAGTAGTCTACTACGACCCTCAATGGAAGTCTCATCTCGTGGCTAGTTTCGCACTTAGATGCTTTCAGCGCTTATCTATTCCAAACGTAGCTACTCTGCAATACAGCTGGCGCCATAACAGATTCACCAGAGGTTTGTCCAACCCGGTCCTCTCGTACTAAGGTCAGCCCCACTCAAACTTCCTACGCCCACAACAGATAGGGACCGAACTGTCTCGCGACGTTCTGAACCCAGCTCGCGTGCCACTTTAATGAGCGAACAGCTCAACCCTTGGGACCTTCTCCAGCCCCAGGATGTGACGAGCCGACATCGAGGTGCCAAACCTCCCCGTCGATATGAGCTCTTGGGGGAGATCAGCCTGTTATCCCCAGCGTACCTTTTATCCTTTGAGCGATGGCCCTTCCATGCAGAACCACCGGATCACTATATCCGTCTTTCGACCCAGCTCGACTTGTCTGTCTCACTGTCAAGCAAGCTTATGCTATTGCACTCCACGTACGGTTACCAAGCGTACTGAGCTTACCTTTGAAAGCCTCCGTTACCTTTTTGGAGGCGACCACCCCAGTCAAACTACCCGCCAAACAATGTCTCCCGCTTTGCAGGATTAGACACCAAATACAGAAAGGGTGGTATTTCAACGTTGACTAACTGACTCCTAGCGAAGCCAGATCACAGTCTCCCACCTATCCTACACATCCTGTATCCGATATCAATGTTAAGTTGTAGTGAAGGTGCATGGGGTCTTTCCGTCCCGTTGCGGGTAACCGGCGTCTTCACCGATACCACAATTTCACCGAGCTCATGGCTGAGACAGCGCCCAGATCGTTACACCATTCGTGCAGGTCGGAACTTACCCGACAAGGAATTTCGCTACCTTAGGACCGTTATAGTTACGGCCGCCGTTTACTGGGGCTTCGATTCAATGCTTCGAATTGCTCCTAACATCCCCTCTTAACCTTCCAGCACCGGGCAGGTGTCAGGCCTTATACGTCATCTTTCGATTTTGCAAAGCCATGTGTTTTTGTTAAACAGTCGCCTGGGCCTTTTCACTGCGGCTGACATTGCTGCCAGCGCCCCTTCTCCCGAAGTTACAGGGCCATTTTGCCGAGTTCCTTAGCCATGATTCACTCGAGCACCTTAGGATTCTCTCCTCGACTACCTGTGTCGGTTTACGGTACGGGTTTTTATAACCTGAAGCTTAGCAGGTTTTCTTGGAAGTCTGATTACCTGAACTATCCCTTCCCCCGAAGGTTCTAGGTACTATCGGATTTCAGCAAAGGTAGCGTACTTAACTACTACCCCTATACCTACGTCCTTTAACGAACTATTCCGTCAGTTCGCGTCAGTTTCACTACTCCGTCACTGCATCGCAGTTATAAAAAGTACTGGAATATTAACCAGTTGTCCATCGGCTACGCCTGTCGGCTTCACCTTAGGCCCCGACTAACCCTGATCCGATTAGCGTTGATCAGGAAACCTTAGTCTTTCGGTGGGCGGGTTTCTCTCCCGCCTTATCGTTACTTATGCCTACATTTGCTTTTCTACTCGCTCCACAGTTGCTTGTCGCTCCTGCTTCTCCGCTAGTAGAATGCTCCCCTACCAGATGCATTGCTGCAAATCCATAGCTTCGGTATACCGCTTAATGCCCGTTTATTATCCATGCTCGATCGCTCGACTAGTGAGCTGTTACGCACTCTTTAAATGAATGGCTGCTTCCAAGCCAACATCCTAGCTGTCTGTGCAATCGAACCTCGTTAGTTCAACTTAGCGGTAATTTGGGGACCTTAGCTGATGGTCTGGGTTCTTTCCCTCTCGGCCCTGGACCTTAGCACCCAGAGCCTCACTCCAGCGTATATTATTCAGCATTCGGAGTTTATCTGGATTTGGTAGGATTTGACTCCCCCGCACCCAATTAGTAGCTCTACCTCTGAATAACTCAACCGCCAGGCTGTTCCTAAAAACATTTCGGGGAGTACGAGCTATTTCCCAGTTTGATTAGCCTTTCACCCCTACCCACAGATCATCCGGAAACTTTTCAACGTTTATCGGTTCGGTCCTCCAGTACCTGTTACGGCACCTTCAACCTGTCCATGGGTAGATCACAAGGTTTCGCGTCTACCCCCTCTGACTGCACGCCCTTTTCAGACTCGCTTTCGCTTCGGCTTCGCAGCTTAACCGCTTAACCTTGCCAGAGAGGAGTAACTCGTAGGCTCATTATGCAAAAGGCACGCCGTCACACATTGCTATGCTCCGACCGCTTGTAAGTACACGGTTTCAGGTTCTATTTCACTCCCCTGTTCGGGGTTCTTTTCACCTTTCCCTCACGGTACTGGTTCACTATCGGTCTCTCAGTAGTATTTAGCCTTACCGGATGGTGCCGGCTGGTTCCCACAAGGCGTCTCCGACCTCGCGGTACTCAGGATCCTACTAGGTTATTATCACTTACGCGTACACAGCTATCATGCTCTATGGCCGGGTTTCCCACCCCGTTCCGCTTCATTTTAATATACCACATCGTAGTCCTACAACCCCCACTATGCCGTAACATAGTAGGTTTGGGCTGTTTCCCTTTCGCTCGCCACTACTCAGGAAATCACTATTGTTTTCTCTTCCTCTGCTTACTTAGATGTTTCAGTTCAGCAGGTTTGCGCATTTTTGCAACTATCCTTCAGATAGTTAGGTTTCCCCATTCGGAAATCCGCGGATCACGTCATATTTGCTAATCCCCGCGGCTTATCGCAGCTTATCACGTCCTTCATCGCCTCTGAGAGCCAAGGCATCCCCCGTGTACCCTTTCTTACTTTCTTCTACTTATACTGCTTTTGCTCAGTATAGTATGCTTTTATGTTGGTCTGTCGTTATCTTAGTTGCTTTTGGTAAACAAGTTTACCTTCTGCTCCCTCGATTACAACGTCCCTTCTGTTGTTTTCTCGTTTTCAATTACTTCTTCCAATATGTCAAAGAACTTTTGCGATGTGCTGATCATAGACCCGTAATATTTGATGATTGCTCATCGCTTATTTACTTATCTTTCTCTCGCGCATTCGTCTGGTGGAGAATAACGGATTCGAACCGTTGACCCCCTGCGTGCAAGGCAGGTGCTCTAGCCAGCTGAGCTAATCCCCCTTAGATGTGTGCTGTCGTTTCTGATTGTTTGTCATTATATATAATATATATACTTACAATGCAACCTTTACTTCAACTCAACCACTGTAGTCCCGAGCAGATTTGAACTGCTGACCCCTACATTATCAGTGTAGTGCTCTAACCAAACTGAGCTACGGGACTCTCTGATTTCGGATTTGTTATCTACAACGTTCGATTTACTATTTCTTTTTCAGCGGCGCTCTTTATGGCTTCGCCGTTTCGGATTTAGTCAATCTTCATTCGTAAATCGTCCATCGTAATTTCTTACAATCTCGCAACCCGCTCCAATTAGCCGCTTACTTTTGGCTTCATCTTTTGGGTTTTCCTTTTAGTTGTTTTCTTATACCTATATAATACTATATAGCTTATTACAACCAATCTCTTTTTTTTAATAAAAGGTGATAATTATGAAGGCAGTTGGATGTTCTTTTTTGCTGACAAGAAAAGGTAATACTGCTCCAGAAAGGAGGTATTCCAGCCACACCTTCCGGTACGGCTACCTTGTTACGACTTAGCCCCAGTTACCGACTTTACCCTAGGACGCTCCTTGCGGTTACGCACTTCAGGCACTTCCAGCTTCCATGGCTTGACGGGCGGTGTGTACAAGGCCCGGGAACGTATTCACCGCAGCATTGCTGATCTGCGATTACTAGCGAATCCAACTTCACGGGGTCGAGTTGCAGACCCCGATCCGAACTGTGACCGGCTTTTTGAGATTGGCATCTTGTTACCAAGTAGCTGCCCTCTGTACCGGCCATTGTAGCACGTGTGTAGCCCCGGACGTAAGGGCCATGATGACTTGACGTCGTCCCCTCCTTCCTCTCTACTTGCGTAGGCAGTCTGTTTAGAGTCCCCACCTTGACGTGCTGGCAACTAAACATAGGGGTTGCGCTCGTTGCGGGACTTAACCCAACACCTCACGGCACGAGCTGACGACAGCCATGCAGCACCTAGTTTCGTGCTCCGAAGAGCTGCAGCGTCTCTGCTGCATTCACTAACTTTCAAGCCCGGGTAAGGTTCCTCGCGTATCATCGAATTAAACCACATGCTCCTCCGCTTGTGCGGGCCCCCGTCAATTCCTTTGAGTTTCACCCTTGCGGGCGTACTCCCCAGGTGGAACACTTAACGCTTTCGCTTAGACGCTGACTGTATATCGCCAACATCGAGTGTTCATCGTTTAGGGCGTGGACTACCAGGGTATCTAATCCTGTTTGATCCCCACGCTTTCGTGCCTCAGCGTCAATCATACTTTAGTAAGCTGCCTTCGCAATTGGTGTTCTGTGACATATCTATGCATTTCACCGCTACTTGTCACATTCCGCCTACCTCAAGTATATTCAAGCTCTTCAGTATCAAAGGCACTGCGATAGTTAAGCTACCGTCTTTCACCCCTGACTTAAAAAGCCGCCTACGCACCCTTTAAACCCAATAAATCCGGATAACGCTCGGATCCTCCGTATTACCGCGGCTGCTGGCACGGAGTTAGCCGATCCTTATTCTTACTGTACATTCAGCTACCTATACATAGGTAGGTTTATTCCAGTATAAAAGCAGTTTACAACCCGTAGGGCCGTCTTCCTGCACGCGGCATGGCTGGTTCAGGCTTCCGCCCATTGACCAATATTCCTTACTGCTGCCTCCCGTAGGAGTCTGGTCCGTGTCTCAGTACCAGTGTGGGGGGTCATCCTCTCAGATCCCCTAAACATCGTAGCCTTGGTAAGCCATTACCTTACCAACTAGCTAATGTTCCGCATGCCCATCCTTGTCCTATAAATATTTGATGAAACTGTGATGCCACAACTTCATGTTATGCGGGCTTAATCTCTCTTTCGAGAGGCTATCCCCCTGACAAGGGTAGGTTACATACGTGTTACGCACCCGTGCGCCACTCTCATGCAGAGCAAGCTCCGCAATCCCGTCCGACTTGCATGTATTAGGCCTGCCGCTAGCGTTCATCCTGAGCCAGGATCAAACTCTCCATTGTATAATGTCTGAGTTCGATTACTGACCCTATTTCTCAATAGAATCTTAATAATCTGTATTTTGTTCCACACTTTACCGAAGTAATGCGCTTCACTGTATCTTTATACAGTATCCCTTTTTCTATCTCGTCTAGCTAAAAAACAATCTCCCTTTCTTTTCCTCTAACTCTTCTCGCCATCGCTGACTCAATTCATCTCAGAAATCCAGGTCAACCGTCCCTTCATAATTATTCTATCACCTTCTAAAGAACTTTATCTCTTCGCCTCACGGTTCAGATTTTATTTGTTATCGCTTTTATACGACTACTTTTTCAATGTTTAAACCAAGAATCGCTCCTGATTTCTTGTCTCCTTAAAGACCCCCGTTTGTTTTGGGACTGCAAAGGTAAGAACCTTTTTCACTTCTGCAAAACTTATTTTTTATTTTTTTTTATCTCGCTTTCAGTCAATCTCAAAAGAACAATCCGCTATCTCTTTTGCGGGATGCAAAGGTAAGCACAATTTTCAATCATCCAAATGCTTTTAATGAAAAAAAGGAAACAATATTGTAAGTAACTGTAAATTAAGCGTTATTATTTTACATTATTTTTATAGCATAGGCTTTGATAATCACTATTGGCGAAATTGTATCTTTGAAACTGATATGAATGAACATCATTTTCCTCAAAATTTTTTGACTTCGCTTACTGGCTCTCTTGGTTTCGACGTGGAAAATTTCTCAAAAGCGCACAAATTTTTGGATGCTCCTACCTCTATTAGGCTCAATCCTTTTAAAAAATCGACCATAAAAATCGACAATCATATACCATGGTGTAGGGATGGATACTACTTAGATAGTCGCCCTTCGTTTACTTTCGACCCGTTTTTTCATGCGGGTTGCTATTATGTGCAAGAGGCATCGTCTATGTTTATTGATTGCATCATACAATATATTCGCAAAGACGAGGGCGAAATTAAAGTACTCGACCTTTGTGCTGCACCTGGAGGTAAAAGCACATTGATAAATTCGGCATTAAAAAACGAGGACCTATTAGTAGCAAACGAAATCATCAAAACACGTGTACCTATATTAACAGATAATTTGAATAGATGGGGAACGAGGAATACGATAGTAACCAATAATGATCCGAAGGATTTCGGCAAGCTGAAAGGTTTTTTTGATATTGTATTAGTAGATGCACCTTGCTCGGGCTCGGGGATGTTTAGAAAAGACCCTGCGGCAATGAACGAATGGTCGGAAGCTAATGTGAATTTATGCCACCAACGGCAAGAGCGTATATTGGCTGATATATATCCAGCTTTAACAGATGATGGATACCTTATATATAGTACTTGTTCGTACTCGGTAGAAGAAAATGAAAATATATTGGATTGGCTATGCAGCACTTTCGAGTTAGAAAGTGTACGGATACCCATTAAAGATGATTGGGGTATTGTAGAAAGTCAATCAGCAGAGAAAAAAGCATGGGGGTATCGGTTTTATCCCGACAAGGTAAAAGGCGAAGGCTTATTTGCGGCTTGCTTACAAAAGAAAGAAAATAGTGGCGAGGTACATTCGGCAAAAGATAAAGAGCATCAAAAAGCAAATTTTAAAGAGATTGACTTGGTAAAACCTTATGTAAATGATGCGGAAAATCTATTTTTCTTCAAGGTGAATGATGAGTGGCTTGCTATAAACCGATGTCATAAAGAAAGTTTAGCCATTTTGCAACGTTATCTATATATAAAGAAATCGGGTACGAGAATAGGCAAACTAATGGGTAAGGATTTGATACCCGACCACGAATTAGCATTAAGCTTAATGGTAAACAAAGTGCAATTTTTACAAACCGAACTAAATAAAGAGCAAGCTATACAATATTTAAAGAGAGAAAATATAAGCGATTTACACATAGCCGACAAAGGATGGAGTTTGATGACTTTTGAAGGACAAGCTTTGGGTTGGGCTAAGTTATTGCCTAATCGTATTAATAATTATTATCCGAAAGAGATACGAATATTGAGCCAACAATAATAATGTATTATAAAACAGATATTAGATGTAACAAACAAGGCTATACCTTAGTCATAAGGTATATTTTTCTAATTTTATAGTATGCCGGTAAAAACCAGCCTGAAAGAAAACATCTCTATCGCTTTACAATCTATTGCAGGCAATAGGTTGCGCACGTCGCTTACGGCATTAATTATTGCCATAGGTATAATGGCTTTAGTGGGTATCTTAACCGCTATTGGTGGCATACAACAATACACTAATGATGCTTTTGCTGGCTTAGGGGCTAACTCATTTACGATACTAAATCGAGGCTCGGGGCTTAACTTCGGCGGTGGTGGACATAGAAAAATATATCCTGCTATCACTTACACACAAGCCGAGCACTTTAAAAAATCATTCGCTTCGCCCGCCATTATAGCTATCAATTTGGATGTGAGTGGAACTGCTGTGGCTAAATACAATAATTTAAAAACCAACCCGAATATATCAGTAACAGGATCTGATGAAAGTTTTATGCTTACCAGTGGGAAGAAATTAGCATTTGGTCGTAATTTTTCGTCATCAGAGTTAGAGCATGGCGACAATGTGGTGATGGTGGGTGAAGAAATCAGAAAACGCCTCTTTAAAAACGAAGACCCCATCAACAAATCTATCTTTATCGGCTCAAATCGTTTTAGAATTGTAGGTGTATTTGCTTCAAAGGGGTCGAGCATGGGCCCAGGGGGGGGCGATAAGTTTTGTATCATTCCCGTATTAAAAGCTAAGCAAATAGCTAATATAGCTAATCCGACATTCAGCATTACAGTCAAGGTAAATAATCCTGATGCATTAGACCCTACTATCGGCGAGGCTACTTCGCTATTTAGAAACGTGCGAGGTTTGAATATCGCCAATGCAGCTAATTTTGAAATTTCGAGAAGTGACTCTATTCAGAAACAACTATCCAATCAAATTGGAGGAATGACAATAGGCGGAATTGTAATTGGTGTGATTACTTTATTGGGTGCGGCAATAGGCTTGATGAATATTATGCTTGTTTCGGTTACTGAGCGCACGCGCGAAATAGGTGTTCGTAAAGCTATTGGCGCAACACCAGCTGTGATACGTAAGCAATTTTTGATTGAGGCTATCGTAATATGTATAATAGGCGGATTGGGTGGTATTGTATTGGGTATTGGTGTGGGTAATTTGATAGCTGTTCAAATAAGTGGAACATTTGTAGTGCCATGGGGCTGGCTTGTAGCTGCTATTTGTTTATGTACCTTTATTGGACTTGTTTCGGGTTATTATCCTGCAAAGAAAGCATCAAGACTTGACCCTGTTGAAGCATTGCGATACGAGTAAACTAATATTGAAGTAAAATTATAACCTCAATTTACTTCAACATAATATTTTTTAACGGGTAATCTGTCAATATACGTACTAAATAAGGTTGCTTTAAGGCATCCTTAAATGCTTGTGCGTGTTTTAAATGGTGCATATCGCTTGATATAAAATCAACCATATCGTTATCAATCAAACTTTCGGCCATCTTTTTGGCATCCTTGCCATAATATCCTGTTAGCGATATGGTATTTAATTGCAACAGGCATCCCCATTCGCGCATACTACGCAATTGTTCAATATCCATATAACCATACCGTTCGGGATGAGCAAGAATGGGTTTATAATTTAATTCCTTCATTCGCTGAACTACCCTAAGGAGATTAAATGGCGGACTAATAAACGACAATTCGAATAACACATAGTTATCGCCCATGGTCATCAACCGATGGTCATTTACACGTTTTTCAAAAGTTTCGTCAAAATAATGCTCGGCGGCAGCCTCTACTTCAATATCAATATTTTCTTTTATGAGCTCTGCTTTTAGAATTTTGCGAGCAGCATCAATGGTTTCGGGGGTATTTCGATAATAATCAGCCATGATATGAGGCGTAGCTATTATTTTTTTAATGCCCAACTCCATCATTTTTTTTACTAATGCGATAGACTCTTGTGGTGTTTGTGCACCATCATCTATACCTGGTAGCACGTGCGAGTGCATATCTACCATGATAGATTCGTAATTTACATTAGCAACGGCTTCCTTTTTCTTAAAAAATCCAAACATCCTTACCGATTTGTATATTGTTCGTTATAATATTGCTGATAATGCCCTGAGGTTACATCATTCAACCACTCCTGATTAGCCAAATACCAATCAACCGTTTTTTCAAGCCCTTCTTCAAAAGTGATACTTGGCACCCATCCAAGTTCGTTCTTTAGTTTGCTGGCATCTATGGCATATCGTAAATCGTGCCCTGCCCTATCAGTTACATAGGTAATCAATTTAGCCGACTCCCCTTCTACCCTGCCTAATTTACGGTCTAATATTTGGCACAATAATTTTATTAGGTCGATATTTTTCCACTCGTTATGCCCACCTATGTTATAGGTTGACCCTGCTTTTGCTTGATGAAATAATACATCAATAGCACGTGCATGATCTTCAACCCATAACCAATCTCTCACATTTTCGCCTTTACCATATACCGGTACAGATTTGTTTTGTTTGATATTATTTATGGCAAGTGGAATTAATTTTTCGGGAAAATGAAACGAACCATAATTATTTGAGCAATTAGAAATCACGGTATTTAATCCGTATGTATCGTGATAAGCTCTTACAAAATGGTCTGAACTTGCTTTTGAAGCAGAATATGGCGAATGTGGGTCGTAATTAGTTGTTTCGGTAAACATGCCATCTTCGCCCAAACTACCATAAACCTCATCTGTTGAAACATGATAGAAACGTGTTTCGTTATAATTTCCCTTCCAACTATGGCGAGCAGCATTTAACAAATTTACTGTCCCTACCACATTAGTCATCACAAATTCGGTTGGGTTTGCAATCGACCTATCCACGTGCGACTCTGCCGCTAAATGTATAACAGCATCCGGCTGCTCCAGTGCAAAAAGGTTATTGATAAACTCGGCATCAACAATATCGCCTTTTACAAAGCGATAATTGGGCAGATGTTCAATATCCTTTAAGTTTGCCAAATTGCCCGCATAGGTTAATTTATCTAAATTAATAATTGTATAATTTGGATAATTGGTAACAAACCTACGCACCACATGCGACCCTATAAACCCCGCCCCGCCAGTTATTATTATTTTTTGCATTGCTTAATCTACTCTTATAAATTATAGTGGGTTTTCGGATATATATTTTTCCCAAGCCCAAGCCGATGCCATCATGGTATCGATACCCAATTCGGCTTTCCAGTTTAGTTGATTTGCTGATTTAGAAACATCGCCCCAAACCTTTTCAACATCTCCGTTCCTACGTGCACCTATTTGATAATTTAGTTTTACCCCTGTAACACGCTCAAAGGCAGCAATGGTTTCTAACACCGTAGTACCATTACCCGTACCTACGTTAAACACATCATAGCCTTTAAAACTATCTTTCTCCATCAACTTCAAAGCAGCAACGTGGGCCTTTGCCAAATCAACTACATGTATATAATCGCGAATACAACTGCCATCAGGTGTGTTATAGTCATTACCAAATACAGTTATTTTTTCGCGCTTGCCAATGGCTGTTTGTGTAATAAATGGAACTAAGTTTTGCGGAACACCATTTGGCAACTCGCCAATAAGTGCCGATTCGTGTGCACCAACAGGGTTAAAATAGCGTAAAGCTATTACTTTAAACGATGAACCTGCGGTTACAGTATCTACCAATATTTCTTCGGCAATTTGTTTAGTATTACCATAAGGCGATTGAGCAGTTTTAATTGGTGCGCTTTCTGTTACAGGTAATACATCTGGCTGCCCATACACGGTACAACTTGATGAAAACACAAAATTTACTGGTTTACCGTTGTACGCTTCCAACAAGTTTATTAGCGAATAGATATTATTGCGATAATATTTTAACGGCTTATCTACTGATTCGCCTACTGCTTTAAATGCTGCAAAATGAATAATACCTGCAATGTCGTGTTCTGTTTTGGCAAAAGTATGAACGGCTTGTTCGTCGCTCAAATCAAGTTTGTAAAACTTCTGTTCGCGTCCAGTTATTTTAACAAGTTGATCTAAAATTTTTGGATGAGAGTTAGAAAAATCATCCACTAAAATTGGTTCGTATCCTGCATTAATAAGTTCGACAACTGTATGCGAACCTATATAGCCTGCTCCGCCTGTAACTAATATTTTTGCCATTATTTTTTATTATAGTAATTAAAATCTTTGTGCTGAATTTCTGCGTAGGGTAGTGATTTAAAATAATCGTAAGTTATTTTTAATCCTTCGCTTCTTGATACTTTTGGCTCCCAACCCAATATGCTTTTTGCCTTAGAGATATCTGGGCGGCGTTGTTTGGGGTCGTCTGTCGGCAATGGTAAACAAACCAATTGCTGATCAGTGCCAGTCAGTTTAATAATTTCCTCACCAAACTGGCGGATAGTAATCTCATCAGGATTACCTATATTCATTGGCTGCGCATAATCGCTAAATAACAAACGGTAAATACCTTCTATTAAATCATCCACATAACAAAACGAGCGTGTTTGCGAACCATCGCCAAATACAGTTAGTGGCTCGCCACGTAAAGCTTGACCAATAAATGCAGGCAGCACACGTCCGTCATTTAATCGCATACGAGGGCCATAAGTGTTAAATATCCTCACTATCCGTGTTTCTAAACCATGAAAAGTATGGTAAGCCATCGTGATAGCTTCCTGAAAACGTTTAGCCTCGTCATAAACTCCACGTGGGCCAACTGGATTTACATTGCCCCAATATTCTTCGGGTTGTGGGTTTACATTGGGGTCGCCATACACTTCGGAGGTTGATGCTATCAACATTCTTGCTTTTTTGGCGCGTGCCAATCCTAACAAGTTGTGTGTACCTAACGAGCCAACTTTTAAAGTTTGAATGGGTATTTTCAAATAATCAATAGGGCTTGCTGGCGAAGCAAAATGAAGTATATAATGCAACTCGCCTGGCACATACACAAATTTTGATACATCGTGCTGATAGAACTCAAAGTTCTCTAACTTGAACAAATGTTCGATATTGCGCAAATCGCCAGTTATTAGATTATCCATCCCAATAACATGGAAATCTTCCTTTATAAACCTGTCGCATAAGTGAGAGCCTAAAAATCCGGCTGCACCCGTTATTAAAACACGTTTACGATTTTTCATTATGCTATTACCTTTCTGCCTATACTGTTATAATAAAATCCGCAATCAATCATCTTTTGAAGATCATATAAATTACGCCCATCAAAAATAACTTTATTTTTGAGGAGATTGCCCAATAAATCAAAATCTGGGGTTCTAAAAACCGACCATTCGGTAATTATTAACAAAGCATCAGCATCTTTTACGGCATCGTATTGATGCTCGGCATAAGTAATGGTATTACCAAGCACATCTTTTACATTATTCATCGCCTCTGGGTCGAATGCAACTACATATGCGCCTTCTTTTAGCAATTCTTCTATCACATATAAAGCTGGTGCTTCGCGTATATCATCCGTTTCGGGTTTAAAAGCTAAACCCCATAGCGCAAACTTTCTTCCTTTAATATCTCCATTAAAATATTTCTTTACTTTCTCTACCAATACTTTTTTCTGAATTTCGTTTACTCGCATTACCGAGTTTAATATTTTAAATTCATACTCATTCTCTTCGGCTGATTTGGCTAAAGCTTGAACATCTTTTGGGAAACAGCTACCGCCATATCCGATACCTGAGAATAGAAAACGGCGACCAATACGGTCATCCGAGCCTATACCTCGTCTTACCATGTCCACATCAGCTCCTACCAATTCGCATAGGTTGGCAATCTCGTTCATAAACGAAATTTTGGTAGCGAGAAAGGAATTAGCGGCATATTTTGTCAACTCTGATGAACGTTCGTCCATATACACAATTGGGTTACCTTGACGCACATAAGGGGCATATAACTCGCCCATTAACTTGCGTGCGCGCTCGTCCATTGTACCTATCACTACTCTGTCGGGCTTCATAAAATCATCCACGGCAACACCTTCGCGCAAAAACTCAGGGTTTGAAACTACGGCAAATTCTACATCCGTATGTTGTCGCATTACAGCAGTTACTTTATCTGCCGTACCTACTGGCACGGTTGATTTGGTAACTATCACTTTATATTCATTTATGAGTTGAGCAATATCTTTTGCTGCACCTAATACATAGCTTAAATCGGCAGCACCATCTCCACCCGGTGGCGTAGGTAGGGCTAAAAATATAATCTCGGCATCATCAATAGCCTCCGCTAATTGAGTAGTAAAGCGTAATCTGCCTTGATTTATATTACGGTTGAACATCATTTCGAGGCCAGGTTCGTATATAGGAACTTGCCCATTTTTCATCATTTCGACCTTTTTTTCATTAATATCAACACATGTAACTTGATTTCCGGTTTCGGCTAAACAAGTTCCTGTAACCAACCCTACGTAACCTGTTCCAACCACAGCAATTTTCATACGTATTTATCTTTTTATTGTTATTACTTTTATCCCGACGAAGGTAAGAATTTCAAATTCAATGTTGCTGATTTATAACATAGCTATCCGATTTTATTTCTGCTTAATATACCTTGCTTCTTTTTTCAATAAAAAGGCAAAAGCATGGATTAATGGGCGAAAAAAAATCAACTATCAACACTTTCAAAAAAGTGCTTGGTTTCATTTTGCATCACTTGGCGAATACGAGCAAGGGGTACCCGTATTAATTCGTTTTATAACTCTTAAACCCGATTTTAAAATCATTATTACGTTTTTTTCGCCATCGGGTTATGAAATACGAAAAAAAAATCCATACGCCGATGCCGTTTACTACCTACCGCTTGATACTAAGCAGCACGCCAAACAGTTTATCGATGCTATAAACCCATCCATAGTTGTTTTTACGAAATACGAATACTGGTATCATTTTTTTAATGAATTACACAAAAGGCACATCCCGCTATACATTATATCAAGCATATTCAGACCCAAGCAAGTGTTTTTTAAATGGTATGGCGCATTGCACCGCAAGATGCTGGGATTTGTGACGCACTTTTTTGTGCAAGACGAAAACTCAAAAACATTACTACAAACACTTCATATTAATAATGTAACAATAAGTGGCGATACTCGGTTTGATAGGGTGTGGGCAAATGCGCAACATCCAAAATCGTTTCCAATTATTGAGGGATTTAAAAATGAGCATAAAACATTTATTGCTGGCAGTACTTGGCCCGAGGATGAAGCACTAGTAGCTCAATTAGTAAAAGACTACCCCGACTGGAAATTTATTTTTGCGCCACATGAGATTAAAGAAGATAAAATCAACGCTTTAATTGCCTTGCTACCTGCTAATTCGACTATACGTTATTCTCAATTTGAAAACTATCATGCGCAGCAAGTGCTGATTATTGATAATGTAGGGATGCTATCATCCTTATATCAATATGCTGATATAGCTTATATAGGTGGTGGTTTTGGAGCAGGGATACATAATACACTTGAAGCAGCTGCCTTTGGATTGCCTGTTATTTTCGGCACAAACTATGGTAAATTTAAAGAAGCAGTAGATATGATTGCTTTGCAAATAGGCTTCAGCATCAGTAACGAGGATGAGTTGAAGCAAGCGGTACACCTTTTAACCAATGATGAGGAACGTTACCAAACTATTCGGCAAAAAACAGCCCAATATGTGAGCGAACATACTGGTGCTACGGATACTATTATGAATTATATAACGAAGCTTTAATACCACCTATGGGCTTTTTACAAATTCAAAATTTAGGGCAAGTACATTTTCATGAATATGGTACGGGCAGTAAACCCATGCTAGCTTTTCATGGTTATGGAATGACGGGGAAGCAGTTTCATGTTTTAAAAAAATCTATCTTAGATAAGTATCATGTGTATGGGTTCGACCATTTTTTTCATGGCGAAAGTAGATTAGAAAACTGGACAGAACAGCAAATTATGGATGGTATGCCAAAGGCGATGATGAAAGCATACCTTGATGAGTGGTTTAAAATTTATGGTAAGCAAAAAGTCTCGTTATTGGCTTATTCTATTGGTGCAAATTTGGCACTCGTACTGGTAGAAGCATATCCCGATTTGATAGACGAAATTGTTTTAATGGCTCCTGATGGATTGTCTATACATAAAGGTTTTCGATTTATGACTGATAACTCATTAGGGAAATATCTTTTTAGAGTAGCTACAAAAAGTAAATGGATAACGCCTTTCGTATTAAAAACACTAAAAAGCATCAAAATAATTGATGAGAGTTTATATCAAATAGCCTATAACGAGGTAGATACCCCCAAGAAAAGGCTTGATGTGTATTATACGCTTAATTTGATAAAATTACTTCAACCCGATTTAAGTAGTGTAGCACAATTGATTAATCAACATCACATTAAAAGCACTTTTATATTTGGCAAGGATGATAAATTATTTCCAAAATCGGGGGCTATGAGTTTTCTTCAACAAGTTCATCATGCAGATATTCACGAAGTTGCTTTAGGACATTGGTTGGTTGTACCAGCATTGGACGAGTATTTAGTAAATTTGCACAAATGATACCTCAACGTCGTAATAAATTTGTTGCCAAGTTGTTTAAGCCTTATTTAGCATATCGTTTGCGTAAGGCATTCAATATCATTCAGCACAACGAGGTTGAAATAATGGACGGGCATTCGATACTATTATTATGTAATCATTTCAGTTGGTGGGATGGTTTCTTTGCCGACCGATTAACCTCTATATATCTACATAGAGATTTTTACATTATGATGCAGGAAGACCATCTAAAAAAAAGAATGTTCTTTAACCTGTTGGGGGGCTTCTCAATCAATCAAAAATCAAAAGAAGTAGTCAGTTCATTACAATATGCAGCACAATTATTAAGCAATCCAAAAAACTTAGTAACCATTTTCCCACAAGGAGCATTAATTTCTAACCATACCGAGGAAATAGAAATTGGTCGAGGAATTGAATATGTAGTAAAGAAAATTAAAGGTAACTGCCAAATTATTTACTATTCGGCATTTATTGAATATTTTGAGAGTTTAAAACCATCCGTTTATATTCATTTTTTAAATTGCGGCACTAACCACAATTTTGATCTCGAAGCACTGAAAACAACTATCAATCAACATCATAAAAATATGCTAAAAGCACAAGTGAATGTAGCGCATTAATAGGCTATTCGCATTGTTGTTTTTTTGCAGTAAATTTGTGGCATTATGGGCAATCATCAATTAAAAGTAACTATTGACCAAGATTCGGGATTTTGTTTTGGCGTGGTATATGCTATTGATATGGCAGAGGAGATTTTGGAAGAAGATGGTTATCTCTATTGTTTAGGCGATATTGTGCATAATGATGAAGAAGTAGAAAGGCTAAAAGCAAAAGGGCTTCGCATTATTGAACATGAAGATTTAAAAAGCCTTCGTAACGAGAAAGTACTTATACGTGCGCATGGCGAAGCACCAGAAACTTATCGACTTGCCTTAGAAAATAACATTATTTTGATTGATGCCTCGTGCCCTGTGGTTTTAAAACTTCAGAATAGAATAAAAACATCTTTTGATGATAATGAAAAGATATTAATATTTGGCAAACACGGGCACGCCGAAGTAATAGGGCTTCAAGGGCAAACTAATAACGAAGCCTTAGTTTTTCAAGATATTGAGGAGCTCGACAAGTTAGAATTACCTCAAAAAATTACCCTATATAGCCAAACTACCAAAAGCACCGAGAAGTTTTATAATATCAAAAACGAACTTATAAATCGTGGATATGAGGTAAGAGCTAATGATACCATTTGCCGCCAGGTATCCAACCGAGATAAAGACTTACCCACCTTTGTGGCAAAATTTGATAAAATAGTGTTTGTATCGGGGCGTAAATCATCCAACGGAAAAATACTATATGAGGTTTGTCGCAAACATAATCCTAATACTTATTTCATTTCTTCGCCCAACGAGCTGGATGCTTCCTTATTTGCAGCGGGTGATAAAGTAGGCATAGCAGGTGCTACCTCTACCCCTATGTGGTTGATGGAGCAGGTAAAAGCAAAGCTAGAATGCTTTTAGATTGAGCATACTTATGCACTTACTTTCTAATTTTTATGCAATATCTTTTATTAGCTAAGGCATAGCCTCTTTTTTATTTTATTTTTGCAGTAATATTATGAGCAAAAAAGGAGTTTTGTTAGTCAATTTGGGCACACCTGATAGCCCTTCTACAGCAGATGTTCGTCGTTATCTTGCTGAATTTTTAATGGATCCACGGGTAATTGATATTAATCCCATTGCTCGTGCTTTATTAGTACGAGGGATTATTGTTCCTACGAGAGGCCCAAAATCAGCAAAACTCTATCAACAAATATGGGATGAAAAAACTGGCTCGCCACTATTGCATTATAGCAAACTACAACAACAACTGCTGCAAGAACGCTTAGGCAATGAGTATATGGTAGAGCTAGCTATGCGTTATCAAAACCCTAATATCGAATCGGCTTTGGAGCGACTTAAAGCTGCTTTGGTTGATGACATTATTGTAATTCCGCTTTTCCCACAATATGCTTCCGCAAGTACAGGCTCTGTTTATGAAAAGGTAATGAAGCTAGTAGCTGTATGGCCAACAAGCCCCAACATTACTTTTATCAACTCGTTTTACGATAATGAGTTAATGATAGAGGCTTTTGCTGATAATGCGGAAAAACATCAACCCGAAACTTACGACCATATTCTGTTTAGTTTTCATGGCTTACCACAACGGCAGTTGGTAAAATCAGACCATACGCATCAACATTGCTTAAAAGTGAAGGATTGCTGCCAAACTATTACCGATGCTAATCAGTTTTGTTACTCGGCACAATCGTACCATACCGCTAAGTTGATTGCTGAAAAATTGAATATCCCTAAAGAAAAATATACCGTTTGCTTTCAATCGCGCTTAGGAAACGACCCTTGGGTACAACCCTATACCAGTGAAATTGTAGCCAAATTGGCCAATGAAGGCAAAAAACGTCTATTGGTATTTTGCCCTGCTTTTGTTGCCGATTGCCTCGAAACTGTATTTGAAGTGACACATGAGTATGGCGACGAGTTTAGGGCTTTAGGTGGCGAACACGTGCAATTGGTAGAGAGTTTAAACGATTCGCCAAAATTTACTGAAGCTTTGGCTCAAATTGTTTTAGCTTAAATGCTATACATACTGTAAAGCATATTTCATGAAGTTGCTGGTTAAACCAAAATCTTCTGTGCCTTTACGTCGGATAAAATAGAAATCGCGTGTTATTTTAAGCCCTTCAATAGGCACTTCTACCAAATCGCCTTCGGCTAATTGACGTAGGATGGATGGACGTGGCATAAAACCCAAACATTGGTCGGCAAGTAAGAAATTTTT
This sequence comes from uncultured Mucilaginibacter sp., assembly GCA_963422535.1. Lineage (GTDB taxonomy): Bacteria > Bacteroidota > Bacteroidia > Sphingobacteriales > Sphingobacteriaceae > Mucilaginibacter. Next base: position 2,209,550 of record OY730227.1, on the reverse strand, counting down.
TAATGCCTCTGTTCCGCCAAGTCTAATTTTTACCGATAAATCGGCAGGTTTAATATGGTGTTCGGAGAGGGCCTTTAATAGCGCATTCAAAGTACCCGAGCCTCGCTCACGCAAAGCAACAGGTGTTTTTAACAATTGCTTTAAAGTTAATGCCTTCCCTGCTAATGGACTTTTTGCCGAGCATACAGGTATTACCTCATCACTCATAAAAGGCTTATAAGATACTGTGGTCAATTTATTATCCACCTCAATTATACCAATATCAACCTCGTGGTTTAATAAAGCATTTAATATATATTCCGAGTTTCTATTTACTAATTGAACGTGCACATTGGTATATTCTTGTTGAAATCCTGAAAGTATAGATGGCAAAATGTACAAAGCAATAGTGGTACTAGCCCCTAAGCGCAAATGCCCTGCCGCTTGCGATACATTACTCAAAACAGATAAATCGTATTCGATTTTACGCTCGATTTCGGTAGCTTGTAGTAGATACTCATTTAATCTTTTACCTGCTTCGGTAAGCAAAATACTATTACCCTTGCGTTCAAACAACGGTACTTTGTATTGGTCTTCTAATGCTTTTATATGTTTACTTATGGCAGGCTGTGTCACAAATAATACCTGTGCTGCCTTTGAGAAACTCAAATTAGCCGCTACCTCCATAAATACACGGTGAGCAAAAGAAATCATTTTCAGTTATAATATCCTCAAAGATAGCAAAACACTATAAAGAAAAGTTATAATGAACACATAAACTAAAAATTGTTACTGGGACTTTAAATAAAGACACAAAGCTTTATATTTGATGCAATACAATAACCTTATATGAAATACACCCTACTTATCGCTATTATCTTATTGCCTATTATCTCTTCTGGGCAAAAACTCCTCAAACCCGAAATAGATAAACTCACAGAGGATACCACCCTTAAGACATCTAAAGAAAAACTATGTATTGATGGGAATTACTTATTTGGATATGGCAAAACCTTAGAATTTTGGATAGAGAAAACAAAAAGAAACTATTACTTGATATTATATGTTCAAACTGTAAACACCGAAAGCAAGTTTAGTATTATAGCTGGGGACAAAACTTATCTCAAACTGAGCGACAAATCAATTATTACCTTAACTACTAATACTACACAACCCGCTGATGTAAATAGATTTAAAGCGGGTAGTAGCACTTATCATCAATGTGAAATGACTATCCCCTATATGCTTTCGGAAGATGATATCGCAAAACTAAAAGCAACACCTATCACGTTTATACGAATCGAGATGAAAAGGGAAAATTTCGATTATGATATAAAACCCAAAAATGCAGCTCGATTAACCAAAGCGTTAGCATTAATTGCGCCGCATATTTAAGCGTTATTCCATCATCAATCTTCTAATCAATTCGGCACTTTGTGCTTTACCTTCTTCTAAGCGATCACTAAAAAAGGCTTGCACTTCGTTGAAATGCTTTTTATATCCTTCCATATCGCCATAACCAATTATAGCCGACCACTCTCTTACTGCCGAGTGAAACTCCAAATCGTCGCCACGTATGGTTTTATCGTACAACGCTGTTTGGATAGACTCTTCTAATAAATCTTCATTCTTGAACAAATATTCGGCTATACCCAACCGCAACCTAAAAGGTGGTGTTTGGCAGATTAAATTATCATAAGGATTTACTCCTAAATGATACCAAGCATCAACCATACTTAAAATACTTAAATGCGAATTGGGCTTTTGTTGCTCACTCTTTTGTGATAACGAGAATTCTCTCATCACCGTATCACTCAACATAATAGGCTGTCTGCTCTCATGAAAAACAAAATCGCGTGCACGATAAATACGTTCGCGAAACGCTGTTTCCTGCTCTTTAATCATCAGCTTAAATAATTCGGATTCTGAAATAGCATATCGCCTTACTTGTTGCCGAGCGTATGGATTTAAGATAGCCAAACCTGCATATACGTGTGCTTTATAGCTAAATATACGCAACGTGGTTAGGATTTTAACATTATCAATACCACCTATATACGAGCCATTCTCCCACGGGAAAAAACCCGCTTCTTTCCATGCTGTACCCATACTCTCGAAACCCACATGGGTTACTGCTTGCGTATCGGCTACTATTTTATCATGCTCGTGATAATCAGGAATTTCAACAATATCAGTTTTTATAGCAGTAAACAGCGTAAGCATTCGCTCATAGGCCGCCTCATCAGCTCGGTGTTTTATTAATATTAGTTTTTGTCCTACCGGCTCAAACCCAGGGCCGTGCATGGCATGAAAAGTAATAATATGCGCATCAGAAGGGAGATATTTTTCAAAAACGGCAATTTCGGGATGCTTTACAGAAGTTTGCCCTGCAACAATGGCTCCATATTTGGTTGATGAGCCGTAAGATGCAACAACTTCTTCCAATCTATCCGCCTCAACCGAGTAAATAATAAGATCATTAGAACGTGCTACATCAATACCACTTTCCATTATTTTGATACCAAATGGCAGTAATTCTTCTTCCAGTTTTGCCCTATTTTCGGGCAAATCGCAACCACAAACAGTATAACCAGCTTTGGCAAATGCTTTGGCATACAAACGCCCCATATCGCCTAATCCTATAATTCCAATATTCATTTTGCTAATATAGGGATGAGCAGCATAATTTATAACGAAAGCTTCATAATCTGTAAATATAAATAGTTTATAATTTCATTAAATTAGTGCATCCTTTAGTCGACAAAAACAGTATAAATAAATTCAAGATATTTTAAACAAGTTAATTACTTAATAAGTAACTTAACATCGGTCTAAATTTTACTCAAATGATAAAGCGCATACTACTTGGATATTTATTTTTCTTTCTATGTATTTGCTTATGTAAATCAGCAAGTGCACAAGACAGTACTAAAAAAGTTGAGCCCGAAAAACAAACGGTTATCAATAACACTCCTAGTACTGCAAAAACCGACAAAAAGGCTGTTACAAAAACACCTATTCAACCCCAAATGAAACATGGGTATAGGTATCGTAGGATGTATCATGCTCCGGTTGTGGCTGTTCCAAATCAAGATTCAATTGCAGCAGCCAACAATTCAAATATTCAAACACCTCCGCCAGTACAAAACACGGATAAAAGCCTCAATGGACAATATCAGTACTTATTGACTAAAATATATCATTATCAGCAACCATTGGTAGCGGCATTATGGAAAAATGTAAGCGATACACTTAGTCATGAGCGTAATAAATTGAAGGAGTTACAGGCTAAAATAAATGCAAAAAATCATACGGTAGATAGTTTAAAATCTGATGCAAATACCAAGACACAAACACTTTCAGAATCAGGCAATAAAGCAGATTCTATTAGCCTATTAGGTTTGAGTGTGAGTAAAGGCACTTATAACCTCATTATGTTTGGGTTGATAATAGGCTTAGGGATTGCATTGATTATTGTAATATCGAGCATTGCTAAATACAAACGCGATGCTAAACATCATATCGAGTTATACGAAGATTTAGAAGATGATTTTAAAACATACAAATCCAAAGCGACTGAAAAGGAATTGAAACTTGCCCGTGAGTTACAAACCGAGCGTAATAAATTGGATGAGTTGATGGGGAAAGGGTAAAACATCATCAAAGTTTATATCCATACTCCTTCCAACAAAAAAGACCATTCTGCAAAGAATGGTCTTTTTTATATTTAATCTTCCAGTACTATCAAACTTTGATTTCCACTTCAACACCACTTGGCAATTCAAGCTTCATTAAAGCATCAACAGTTTTTGAGTTTGAACTGTAGATATCCAATAATCTCTTGTAAGAGCATAATTGGAATTGCTCGCGTGCCTTTTTGTTTACGTGCGGAGAACGCAATACGGTGAAAATTTTCTTTTCAGTTGGCAACGGAAGCGGTCCGCTTACTACAGCACCTGTCGGTTTTACTGTTTTAACGATTTTCTCAGCTGATTTGTCAACCAAGTTGTAATCGTACGATTTTAATTTAATTCTGATTCTTTGGCTCATTTTATTTGTTTTTGTACCCTCCCTAAGAGCTATTTGTTAGGTTTGGTTAATTATTAATTTATGCGTTAGCGGCAGCTTTTCTACCTTTTGCTTTTGCAACTACTTCTTCTTGTACGTTACGTGGTGCTTCAGCATAGTGATCAAACTCCATTGTTGAAGTAGCACGACCTGAAGTGATAGTACGTAACTGAGTTACATAACCAAACATTTCAGAAAGTGGTACAGTAGCTTTAATTACTTGTGCTCCAGCACGTGAATCCATACCTAAAAGTTGACCACGACGACGGTTCATATCACCAATTACATCACCCATGTTTTCTTCTGGGGTCAATATTTCTATTTTCATAATTGGCTCAAGCAATACCGGCTTACATTTTGGCAATGCTTCGCGGTAGCAGCTACGTGCAGCAATCTCGAATGATAAAGCATCTGAATCGACTGCGTGGAACGAACCATCAATCAAACGAACTTTCATATCCTGTAATGGATATCCAGCTAATACGCCATTTACCATTGCAGCTTCAAAGCCCTTTTGAACAGATGGAATAAACTCACGAGGAATAGAACCACCTGTGATTTCGTTTACGAACTGTAAACCTGTTTTGCCCTCGTCATTTGGAGATATAACAACTTGTATATCAGCAAATTTACCACGACCACCAGTTTGTTTCTTATATGTTTCGCGGTGTTGAGTAGTACCTGTGATAGCCTCTTTGTAAGCAACTTGAGGTGCACCTTGATTTACTTCAACCTTGAATTCACGTTTTAAACGATCCATGATGATATCTAAGTGCAACTCGCCCATACCCGAAATAACTGTTTGACCAGTTTCTTCGTCAGTATTTACACGGAAAGTTGGATCTTCTTCGGCTAATTTACCTAAAGCCATACCTAGTTTATCAACATCAGCTTGAGTTTTTGGCTCAATAGCTAAACCGATAACTGGCTCAGGGAATTGCATTGATTCGAGAATGATTTGATTTTTCTCATCACAAAGTGTATCGCCTGTTTTAATATCCTTAAAGCCTACTACCGCAGCAATATCACCAGCACCTACGTTAGGGATAGGATTTTGCTTGTTAGCGTGCATTTGGAATATACGAGATATACGCTCTTTATTTCCCGAACGCATATTATATACATACGAACCTGCTTCTAAGTTACCTGAATATACACGGATAAAGCACAAACGACCTACGAATGGGTCTGTTGCAATTTTAAACGCTAAGGCAGCAAATGGATCAGCTTCTGTTGGTCTGCGAATGATTTCGGCACCTGTATCTGGATGATGACCTACGATACCTTCGTTATCCAAAGGTGAAGGCAATAATTCCATTACATAATCAAGCATAGTTTGCACACCTTTGTTTTTGAAAGACGAACCGCAAACCATAGGAACAATCTTTGCATCTAAAACAGCCTGACGTAAAGCATCTAAAACTTCGCGCTCAGTAATTGTTTCAGGGGCATCGAAGAATTTTTCCATCAAGCTCTCATCATACTCAGCTACTGATTCTAATAATTTCTCTCTCCACTCGGTTGCCTCTTCAATCATATCCTCAGGAATTGGCACTTCTGTAAAGGTCATCCCTTTATCGTGCTCATTCCAAACAATACCTCTCCAGTTAATCAAATCAACCACACCTTTGAAGTTCTCTTCAGCACCAATAGGTAATTGCAAAGGAACTGCATTGCTACCTAACATACTTTTTACCTGTTTTACAACATTTAAAAAGTCGGCACCAGAGCGATCCATTTTATTTACGAAACCTATACGAGCTACGTTGTAGTTATTAGCTAATCTCCAGTTGGTTTCTGATTGAGGCTCAACACCATCAACAGCAGAGAACAAGAAAACTAAACCATCCAATACACGTAATGAACGATTTACCTCAACGGTAAAATCCACGTGTCCGGGAGTATCAATAATATTGATATGGTAGTTATTTCCTCTGTATTTCCAGTTTACAGTAGTAGCAGCCGAAGTAATGGTGATACCACGCTCTTGCTCTTGCGCCATCCAGTCCATAGTAGCAGCACCTTCGTGCACTTCGCCTATTTTATGGCTAACACCTGCGTAGTAAAGAATACGCTCGGTAGTAGTGGTTTTACCAGCATCAATGTGAGCGGCAATACCTATATTTCTTGTGTATTTAAGATCTCTTGACATACTTTTATTGATTGAATTACTGAATTACCGAATTATTGATGAGCTGAATATTAACAAATCAATAATTCAGTAATTCATTCATTCTCTAATTTTAGAATCTAAAGTGTGAGAACGCCTTATTAGCCTCAGCCATTTTGTGCGTATCTTCTTTCTTCTTTACTGCAGCACCTTCGCCTTTAGCAGCCGAAATGATTTCGCCAGCTAATTTCTCCATCATGGTTTTTTCGCCACGACGACGTGCATAGCTGATTAACCATTTCATACCTAAAGCTATTTTACGCTCTGGACGAACCTCAGTAGGTACTTGGAAGTTTGCACCACCCACACGGCGGCTTTTTACTTCCACAGCTGGCATTACATTGTTTAATGCTTTTTTCCAAGTATCTAAACCGTTTTCGCTGGTTTTCTTTTCAACTATTTCTACTGCATTATAAAATATAGAGTAAGCGGTAGATTTTTTACCGTCGAACATCATATTATTTACAAACCTTGTAACCAAAGTATCATTGAACTTTGGATCAGGAAGGATAATTCTCTTTTTTGGTTTTGACTTTCTCATTGCTTGCTATCCTCCTTAATTATTTCTTTTTACCTTTTGTTGGAGCCGCTGCAACCTGTCCTGGTTTAGGGCGTTTAGTACCGTATTTTGAACGGCGTTGGTTACGACCAGCAACACCTGAAGTATCCAATGCACCACGAATGATGTGGTAACGTACACCTGGTAAATCTTTAACACGACCACCACGGATAAGTACAATAGAGTGTTCTTGTAAGTTGTGACCTTCTCCAGGGATGTAGGCATTCACCTCTTTACCATTGGTTAGGCGCACACGAGCCACTTTACGCATTGCTGAGTTTGGTTTCTTAGGGGTAGTGGTGTACACACGGGTGCACACGCCTCTTCGCTGTGGACAGCTGTCCAACGCTGGCGACTTACTCTTGTCAACCAGAGCTACTCTACCTTTTCTAACTAATTGTTGAATAGTAGGCATTTACTTGCTTTTTCTTTTTGTGTTTAAAAGTTTTATCCTTAACACACCCAAAGGCATGCTTATTTTAAGGACTGCAAAAGTACGGACTTATTTTTTGATTTTCAAGTGGTTGGCGAAAAAGTTTTTGATAAAACCATGCTATCTACAATTATGAGCCTAAAAAGCCTTTCTATTTATCTAAAACTTTGATGCAGAGTAGCTTTATAACCTTCGAGAACGATGGCTATTCAAATACTATACATCATCTCTATTTAATGTGCTTTTAAACAGATAAGTGGGCTTTCGCTATTTACTTCTTCTAATTTCCCGAAAGCAACAATGTTTTTATGAGCGATATGATGCTGATGTAATAGCTGTTCAAATTCTTGCTCGTATCCTGCTGCTACGGCTACCAATAAGCCACCGCTGGTTTGCGGGTCGGCAAGTATTTGTTTTTGGCGTTCGGTTAATGCGCCTATCTTATTGCCATAGCTTGCCCAATTGCGATGAGTACCTCCAGGTACACAGTTTTGGTCAAGATATTCATTTATCACCTCTATTTGAGGCACTTTATTAAAATCAATCACCGCTTGCAAACCACTCCCCTCACACATCTCTGATAAATGCCCTAACAAACCAAAACCAGTTACATCAGTCATTGCTTTTACATAAGGCAATTTACCCAAGTGCTCGCCTATTTTATTTAGCTGCACCATGCTTTCAAAAGCGATATGAGCATGATTGGGTTGCAAAACACCTTTCTTTTGGGCTGTTGTAAGTATTCCTACGCCCAATGCTTTGGTTAAATACAAGCTACATCCAGCAGTAGCCGTTGAATTTTGTTTAAGATGATTAATATCAACCATACCGCTTACTGCTAAGCCAAAAACCGGCTCGGGGCAATCAATACTATGCCCGCCTGCTAATGTAATTCCAGCTTCGGCACACACAACTCTTGAGCCTTCCAACACACGTTGAGCTACTTCGGGTGGTAATTTATCAATCGGCCAGCCCAATATAGCAATAGCCAAAATAGGCTTGCCCCCCATTGCATATACATCACTAATAGCATTTGCTGATGCAATCCGTCCAAAATCAAAAGCATCATCCACTATCGGCATAAAAAAATCGGTAGTAGATATTAATGCCGAACCATTTTCCAAATCGTACACCGCTGCATCATCGCGCTTATCATTCCCAACTAATAGTTTTTTATCATTTTGATAAGTGATAGGGCTATGCAACATCTTATCTAATATAGCTGGACTGATTTTGCAACCGCAGCCAGCACCATGCGAATATTGGGTAAGTTTTATTTCTTCTACAGTCATTTTTAATTATTAGGTGAGGATATGGTTAGATGATAATTAACCACGTCTATTATTTTGGTAGCATTAGCAGCGGCATTAGTATCAGTAGCTACACAATCAAACACTTTTTCTTGCGGTCGTTTACTTAGTCCATTCTTATATGTCTTGTCATAATACACCAATACGATGTTAATAAAATCAAGCATTCGATTTTCGTTAATAGCGATGATGGCATTTTTTGTTTGCTCAGGACCAAGTCGTTTAGCAATGCGTTGTGTACATTCAATCAAAAAATCTTTATCCAGTACACCATAATGTTGCACCAAAAAATCAGCCCTCTGTTCAATAGGTATTTTTAAATTAATTAGATAACAATCTCTCATTTGTCGCCATAATTCAACTGGGATAGTTCGCTTACCAATGGTAATGCTTTCGTCTTCTATCCAAATACGTTTTGTGTTATCTATTTTATGAAGTTGAGTAGCTAAATTATTCTCGAATTGTTCTTGCGTGGGTTGTATCATACGTTGCATCGACCCGTACGACGAGCCTTGATGCTGGGCAAGCTCTTCTAAATCTATTATCTGTTCGCCCAATAGTTGCAACTGATGTAGTATTTGTGTTTTCCCTGAGCCCGTCATTCCACCCAAAACCAACAAATCAAATGGCTGATTAAAACTATCCAAAATCCAGCGTCTATATTGCTTATAGCCACCTTCGAGCAAATACACATCAAACCCGTATAGGTTGAGTGCCCAAGCCATAGCACCACTACGCATACCGCCACGCCAACAATGCACCGCAATTTTTTTATGAGGAGCGAGCACTAATGCTTGTTTAATAAACCCTGACCATTTGGCCCCAGTAAGATCGAAACCAAGCAATATAGCCTCTTCGCGCCCTTGCTGCTTGTAAGTAGTACCCACCTGCACACGTTCCTCATTACTAAATATAGGAATATTGTGCGCCTCTGCGATGTGCCCTTGAGCAAACTCAGCAGGTGTGCGCACATCAACCACAGGGATACTGCTATCCAAATCAAGAAAACTAGTTATCGCTATGGTTTTTATCATGACTACAACTACAAAAGTAACTTATTTATCACAGGATTATCTGCCAATTTAATAGCATATCGGGGCGTATTGCGCATTATACACACAACGCCATTAAATTATTAATTAAAAATTAACGCTCATTTTGCATCATTTTATCCACAATTACGTAAAATCCGCAATAAAATACCGTGAAAACACTGTGCATTTTTTCATTACATTAACTTTAAATTAGCATTGTTGAAATTGTTTTAACATTGCTTACTACCATGGAAAAATGGGATTATTATATTTCGGGAATTTGGAAACTGAAAACTAACGACGAAGAATGTATAACCCATGTGTTTTTGCATACTGCTACTGATGGTTTTGGCAAAGGTGTGAAAACTAGCAAAGACGATGTAGTAGCACTTTTAGAAGATGGGGCTAAGATATGTACCATAACTTGGAATTATCATTTGATGCAATGGCGATATGGTGTAAAAGTAAGTTTTGGCGAATTGGATGGCGAAACATGGCTATACACACCACCCGAAGCAAGCACTTTTGATGACATAGAAAGTTCCATACAGATGCAATACATACTAATGGAGCAACCAGCAACAATATACAGTAATGAAAATTAGTCTACCTACTATGAACATTACTACTTGAGGGGAATCCACCCGTTCGGTGAGCACTACTTGCCGGACGGAAACGGATTTAAAATCGTCCAATTTCACACATTTTTTTAGCAATTTATAGATTTTATCTTTACCTTTAAGATACCCCGAGGCATTATTCTGAATAAACACTTTTTATATACAACAATGGCAAGCAAAAAGAAAATATTGAGTTTGGATGGCGGTGGAATGCGTGGACTAATGACCACACAATTACTTATTGCTTTGGAAGAACGTATAGGTTGTCGTATTGCTGATTGTGTAGATATGGTAGCAGGCACGTCCATAGGGGGCATTATTACAGCTATGCTATTGCACCCCAAAAAATATTCGGCTAAAGATATATCCAATTTGTTTGTAGAATATGGTGCTGTTATATTTAATACCAATGCCGCTCGTAGGGTATTATCATATATCTGCGAAAGCAAATACTCCGCCAAAGGCATAGAGGGTGTTTTAGATAAATATATGGGAGATAATACGCTATACGACCTTACCAAACCAGCTATTATCACTACCTATGATTTGACTAGAAGAAATGTAAAAATATTCGCCCGAACCGATGAGACTAAAAAAGGCACGAATGGCAACTTTTATTTAAAAGATGTATGTCGTGCTACTTCGGCAGCACCTACGTATTTTGAGCCACATCATTTTTTTTCGCTTGGTGGCGAATGCTTTAATTGTTGCGATGGAGGGGTTAGCTTAAACAACCCCGCTTTGGCTGCTCATTCAGAAATGTTGAATGGCGAAGAAACTATATATACCGAAAATCTATTCTTGGTTTCGTTAGGAACAGGAATGTCATTAAAACCCATACATGGGGATGATTATGGCGATGTACAATGGATTAGCCCTGTGATTGATATTTTAATGTCATCGTCAAGTGAGGTTGTTGATTTTCATCTTGCCCAAATATTTAAAGCGGCGGGTGTTCCGGAGCAATATGTCCGTATAGAACCAACAGCTATCGGTGACGCCTCTTGGGCTATGGATTGTGCTACTACCAAGCAAATAGAAGCCCTTATTGAAGCAGGGCGCGAAGTAGCAAAAGCAAAAAGCAAAAAATTGGATTTTATAGCCGAACAATGGTTGAAATAAAACTATTGCTTACTAAGCATTGTTAAATATTGCACAAAATCGTCATCGGCATAATTGGCTCGATTGGTATGATTAAACACCACAAAACCTCGTTTATCAACAACCAAAGTAGTAGGAATACTATAGGAATAAATCTGCTCGGGCAAAGGGCCTAAATCGCCACCATAAACCGGAAACTGATATCCTTTATTTTTCAAAAACAAGGTCGATTTCTCCAATTTATTATCCACATCAATAGATACAAAAACAATATTAGGGCTGCCTTTTATTTTTTCATAAAGTGTATTGATAGAAGGCATTTCGCCCAAACAAGGTGGGCACCAAGTAGCCCAAAAATTGATAAATAGTACCTTTCCCCTTTGCTGTTGTAAATCAACCACTCTCCCACTCAAATCATGAAGTACTAGCGCAGGCATTTGCAACAATTTTTCGCCTGATGAGTGCTGTGGTATAGTAGGTTTAAAAAAACCGAGCATCATAAAGCCCATTATCACCCAGCTTTTCGCCCTCGTACTAAACAAATATGCTCCCACAAACAGCAGAAACAGTAGCGTAGATATTTGCGACCATGTGATTTTTTTGATATTCATTTCGATGCTAATAACTGCACAATTTACATAGTTTTTTAGATGAATTGTATCCGCACAATCTATTTTACACTTGCTACATATTTCCATACTGGGATAGCGGCAACAGCTCCTAGCGTGGTAGCAGTACAGTATATCCATAAATGCTGGGTATGACCAGACACCAAAGCAGGAGCAATAGAGCGTACAGGGTTCATAGATGCGCCACAAATAGGCCCAGCAAACATAGCTTCTAACCCCACCACAGCACCTATTGCCATACCGGCAAACATACCTCGCTCTTTACTACCCGTAGCTACATTGATAATAACCAACATCAAGAAAAAGGTAATAATAAACTCGAGAATAAAAGCTTGACTCACGCTATCCGATGGCATAGTTCCTCCCAAACTTTGGTTGACTGGGAACAAAAACTTTAAGGTAAGACTAGCTAACAATGCCCCCGAAAGTTGACTAATAATATACGGCGCAAGCTCTTTTAATGGAAATTTTCGGGCTACTGCAAAGGCAATACTTACAGCCGGATTAAGGTGCGCCCCCGAAATATCGCCAAAAGTATATATCATACTCATCACTATCAAACCCCATACTATACAAATGCCTACATGGGTAATACTACCATTAGTTTGTTGGTTTACAATGATTGCCCCAGTACCTACAAAAATCATGGCATAGGTGCCCAATAGCTCGGCTATATATTTCTTCATCCTGCAATATGTGTTTTTACAAAATCATTGCAATATAGTTTTATCATATCGCGCACACGCCTAAACTCGTTCATTATTTCTTGTTCACTACCCGTAGCTTTTGCAGGATCAGGGAAGTTATAATGAAATCGTTGCGCGGTGGTAGGGAAATAAGGACAGTTTTCTTTAGCATTATCGCAAACCGTAATTACATAATCAAACGGTATAGCGATATACTCATCCACATTATTAGAAGTATGATTTGATATGTCAATTCCATCTTCTGCCATTATCTGTATAGCTTTAGGATTTACACCGTGAGTTTCTATCCCAGCGCTATAAACTTTGGCTTTATCTGCTGCAAAGTATTTTAAATACCCTTCGGCTATTTGACTACGGCAACTATTGCCTGTACACAATACCAATATATTTTTCATGTTCGTTTTTTAACAACAATTTCTCTCGCCAATATACGACTGCATAAATGCTCCTAATTGATCTTGTAGCAATTGCCAAGCCTTAGGCTCGATACAGTAACACACGCTTACACCATCAATAGTGCCTTGTATAAGACCGGCATTCTTCAACTCTTTTAAATGTTGAGATATAGTAGCTTGAGCCAAACCCAATTCATCAACCAAACTACCGCACACACAAGTATTAGTTTTAATCAATTGTTGCAATATGGCTATGCGAGCTGGGTGTGCTAATGCTTTTAACATCACAGCAAGCTGATTTTGTTCATTGGTGAATATTTCTGTTTTAGTTAATCCCATAATAATATCGCAATATTGCGATTAATATTAAAATATCCAACTATTTTATTTTTTCAAATATGTATATACATCCGTTTTAAAACCATCAAGATTCCTGCTTTTATATTTTCTTAATAAAATAAATATTATTTAAAATGAAACAAAAAGCGAGTTTCCTAAGTATAAATATAGCTTATGAAATAATGGCTATATAAAATATATTTCTATCTAATAATGAGCAATTTATATTATTTTAGTAGCAATTTTTTATATAAAACTTGTGCTTAAAAAGTAAGTTTTTAAGATTAAAAAAGCGATACCGCTTAATGCAGTATAATAATAGTTAAAAACTTTATAAAATTTAAAAAGTTGATATGAACACTTCCGTTTCGGGGTTGAAAATATTTAAGAACAAAAAAGTATTGATTTTACTATTTGTAATGATAATTGCTTCGGCAAGCATTATGGTGGTAAACTTTTATACCATTCGTACCTTATCTGGAGCTAGAGCCTACATTAACGGCGAATCGCAATACTCAAAAGCTGAAAAAAGTGCCTCGGCATATCTCATTAATTATATTTCGTTTGAAAACGAGTCGGATTATGAAGCATTTCAAGACAAAATAAAAATTGTAAATGGAGATAAACTAGCCCGCATCGAAATGTCATCTGCCAATGGCAATATGGCAATAGCAAAAAAAGGGCTAATAGCCGGCAAAAATGATATTGAAGATATTGACGATATGATATGGCTATTCAAAACCTTCCGCCATATTACATTATTTGAAAAAGCTATTACTGCGTGGATAGATGCCGACACGATGATTGATAAGCTCAATTATTTTGGCACAATAGCACATGAAAAAGTAAGCAAAAACGAATTCACCGCCGAGCAAAAACGCAGCATGATAATGCAAGTAAGCAAGCATTCTATAATACTAAGTACCAAAGGGCTATTATTTGCTGATACATTGGGTGAAATTAGCAGAAAAATAAATTTTTACGCCTTCATCATTAATGTATTTATTACCCTAATTATTGTGTTTAGTTCATTAGCTGCTGCAGCTATTATGATGCGTAATCAAGCTAATTCAAAGAAAAAAATAATTGAACAATATGAAAACTTGCAAGTAATTAATGCAGGGCTCGACAAGTTTATTTATAACATTACACACGATTTGCGCTCGCCTTTAGCATCATTAATTGGATTGATTGGTTTGATTGATGACGAAACCGATTTGGACCAAATAAAGGCTTATACGCTAATGATGAAAGATAGTCTTGAGAAGCAAGATAGGTTTATCAATGAAATGCTCACTTTTATAAAGAGTAAACATACTGGTATAAACAAAACCGATTGTAGTATAGCAGCTATAGTAGATAGTGTAATAGCACAAAATAATTACCATACTGGTGGAAAACAAGTACAGTTTTATAAAGAAATTGAGCTTGATGAAATAAAAACTGATGCCCTTAAACTAAATGTAGTACTCAATAATTTGGTATCAAACTCCATCAAATATGGCGACCAAAATAAACCTGAACAGTGGGTGCGATTGCGTGGCTATTTAGACAATGATAGTGTTGTAATAGAAGTTGAAGACAATGGTATGGGCATCAGAGTAAAAGACCAAGAGCGCATTTTTGATAAGTTTTATATGTCGGGCGATAATAAACACAGTTCGGGCATTGGTTTATATCTTGTAAAAGATGCTATCACCCAACTTAACGGCACAATAGAGGTGGAATCGGAATTAGGCATTGGCACAAAATTTAAAATCCGTATCCTTTTTGAAAAAGGGCAATTAGTCGAATTAGATGAAGTTTAGGTAGCGTTTTAAAGGTTGGTAAATTTGAAGGTAATTTACTTCCCTCTTATTATCTTAAAATACCCAACCTTATCAACCTCTTTAGAAAAACCTTAGCGTTTAGCGTGATAAAGGCTACCTTACACCAGCAAGTCTTTAACTCATCATTAAAGACTTGCTGGTTCATATAAATTACAAAACGCGGCTATGTTTTATATTCGTCCAGTTTCGCCTCGCTCTACTCGTTTTCTATAAGTCCAAAAGAATACAATTGGGAAAACAAATAAATTAAATACGGTATTTGTAATCAGTCCACCTATTACCACTATGGCTAATGGTTTAGATGCTTCGGAGCCAATACCGTGCGATAAGGCTGCTGGTAGCAAACCAATAGCTGCCATTAAGGCGGTCATTATCACAGGGCGCATACGATCGGCTACGCCATCTTTTAATGCCACGCCAAAACTACTCCACGTAGTATGGTGTTTTAAATCGCGAATATTTGTTTTAAACTTAGTAATCAGGATAACGCCATTTTGCACGCATATTCCGAATAAGGCTATAAAGCCAATACCTGCCGAAATGTTGAAATTTACACCCGATATAAGCAATGCTAAAATGCCGCCTGCGATAGCAAATGGTACATTGTTCAGCACCAAAAGCGAGTCGGTAAAATTACCAAACAGGATAAATAATATAAAGAAGATGATAAGCAAACTAATAGGCACTACTTGCGCTAATCGCGATGATGCTCTCTGTTGGTTTTCAAAATCTCCCGCCCATTCTAAGAAATACCCTTTTGGCATACTCACGTGTGCGTTTACTTTATCTTGAGCCTCTTTTATGGTACTACCCATATCTCTTCCACGTACTGAAAATTTGATGGCTCCATAACGACTATGTTTATCACGATAAATCATGCTGATACCCGTAATTTTTTTAATATCGGCTATCTCACGCAATGGTACTTTATTACCGCTTATTGAAGGTACACGTAAATCGCCTATTGCTGCGGTATTATTTCTGAAATCATCGGGATACCTAATTCTCAAATCAAATTTACGTTCGCCCTCATATATCTGCGTAGCTGCTTTACCACCAATAGCAGTTTCTATTACAGCATTGGCATCAGCAGCCTCAACACCATACTGCGCCATTTTCGATTGATTGAGATTGATTTGCAACTCGGGCTGCCCCATATTGCGTAATATGCCAAGGTCTTCGATACCTTTAATAGTTTTTAAGATATTGAAAATGCTATCCTCTTTATGTTCAATAAATTGGTAATCATCACCAAATATTTTTACCACAATAGAACCTTTTACACCCGATACTGCTTCTTCAACGTTATCAGATATGGGTTGCGAAAAATTCAAATCAACACCAGGGAAAAATTTGAGTTTTTCCTGCATACGGCGTATCAATTCTTCTTTAGTTTCGTTACGTCCCCATTTTTCTTGCGGATAAATATCGACGTGAAATTCAATATTATAAAAACCCGTAGCATCCGTGCCATCATTAGGTCTTCCTGTTTGCGATAATACTTGTTTTACTTCAGAGAAACTTAGGAATATTTTCCGCATCTCATTGGCAAGCTTTACCGATTCGCCCAACGAAGTACTTAAAGGTCCAGTAGCACGTACGTATATTGAGCCTTCATTTAATTCGGGTAAAAACTCCGTTCCTAATAATTTAAAACACGTCAAACTTATCACTAAAAAAGCAATGGCTATGGCAAATACCAGTTTCTGTAATCGGAAACAATGTGAATAGAATTTTAACGCGTTTTTGGTAATAAACTCAACAAAGATATTATGCCTTTCGCGTACATTCTTTTTTAATAAAATACTAGCTAAAGCAGGCACAAATGTAAAGGTGAGCAAAAGTGCCCCAAGCAAGGCAAAGCCCAATGTCCAAGCAAGTGGCGAAAACATTTTGCCTTCAACCTTTTGGAAACTAAAAATAGGTAATAAGCCTGTGATGATAATCAGTTTGGCAAAAAATATACCTTTTCCATTTACCAAACACGCTTTTTTGATTAAACCAAGTTTGCTCAGGCGGTTAAAGTTTTCCATACCCACCTCCTTCGCTCGATGGTCGAGCAATACAAATATCCCCTCTACCATCACCACCGCCCCATCAATAATTATCCCGAAGTCAATCGCCCCCATCGATAGCAAATTGGCAGACATACCCTTTAGTTTAAGACAGATAAAAGCAAATAGTAGTGCCAATGGAATAATGAGCGACACGATAAGTGTAGTGCACCAATCGGCCATAAAAAGGAAAACAATTATGGTTACAAATATGATGCCTTCAAACATATTGTGTAATACCGTACCCGTAGCAAAATTTACTAAATCCTCTCTATCGTAAAATGTTTTAATTTTTACATCAGATGGTAGAATTTTAGTATTCAAATCATGGATTTTTAGCTTCAGGTTCTTTATTACTTCGCTTGGGTTTTCGCCTTTGCGCATCACCACTATACCTTCTATCACATCGGGGTCTCTATCACGCCCTACCTGTCCTAAACGTGGCAATGCAGCCTCGGTTACTTCTCCTATGGTTTTTACATAAATAGGCGTACCTTTTACATTGTTTACAACTACATTTTTTATTTCATCAATGTTGTTTAATAAACCTATCCCTCTTACTACATAAGCTTGCCCACTTTGTTCAATTACATCTCCCCCTGCATTTACATTGCTTTTAGAAACTGCTTCGTATAATTCTAATGCCGAAACACCATATTGTAGGGCTTTTTGCGGGTCGATAGTTATTTGATAGGTTTTTACTTCACCACCAAAACTATTTACATCGGCTACTCCTGGTACGGCTCGTATTTCTCGATCAACCACCCAATCTTCGATAGTTTTAAGTTCGCGTGCAGATTTATGATTGCTGATTAGTGTGAAACGATATATCTCCCCTGTTGGTCCATAAGGAGGCTCAATAGATGGATTTACCCCATCAGGAAGGCTGGCATTACCAATATGATTGTTGATTTGTAAGCGTGCAAAAGCATAATCTACATCATCATCAAAAGTGATTTTAACAACGGATAGCCCGAATAATGAAGACGAGCGAATACTGGTTTTTTTCTCCGCTGGGTTCATCGCAATTTCGAGAGGGCGGGTCACAAATTTTTCAACCTCTTCGGCACTACGCCCAGTCCATTGCGAAATGATAGTGACTGATGTATTGGTTACATCGGGGAAGGCATCAATACTAATATTTTTAAAACTGATATACCCTCCTACCGCAAGCAATGCCGTAACGAAGAATATGAAAAACTTATTCTTTAATGAAAATGCCAGTACTGTTTTAATAAATCTGTTCATTTTTTATTTCAGATATCGAACCATTAGCTCGATGGATGTACAATTAGTGATTTCTATTAGCAAGTACTTAATAATTACTATTCTTTTAGCGATTCAAAAAGATACACTTGCCTTGATGCCACAATCCTATCGCCTGGTTTTAACCCTGCACGGATATAAGCTCTATCTTCAACTTTTTTTGCTATATCAACCTGTTGTATTCGTGCGTGAGCTTTACCATCAACCACTACCACATAGTTTTTATCATTATCAAAAATGAGTGCACGGGTGTTAATTACTGGTAAATGCTCTCCCGACTTTGCTTTGATAACCACATTGGCAAACATTTGTGGCTTTAACTTACTACCTGGATTATTAATTTTTACTCGAGCTTTTACCACTTTATTATCAGGGTCGAGCACGTCGTATATTTTGTCGATTTTCCCTTCAAAAATCTTGTCGGGATATGATAGCGTAGTAATTTTTACAGGGTCGCCTATTTGGATATTAGCAATGTCAGACTCATAAATATTGATTAATACATATACGTCTGACAAATCGGCAATGGTAAATAAGTTCTGACTATTATCAGCCCGCACTTGTGTATTATCCGTTAGGTTTTTTTCAATAATATATCCCGATAATGGCGATTTTACCACGTAGCCCTTTTCGTTGCTTTTATTGATACTTACTACCGTACCAGCACGTTTGCTTTCGGCTAATGCTTTTTGGTAATCAGATTGTGCTTGTTCAAAATCCTTTTGCGATGCTAAACCACTTTTATAAAGGTCTTGAGTGGCTTCAAAGGCACGCTTGGTATTTTTCACATCAGCTTCTGCCGAAATGTAATCTTTCGTATAGCCCGCCATTTCGGCACTTTTCATAATAGCAAGCGTTTGTCCTTGACTTACTACATCGCCCAACTGAACATTTACATCGTGTGCTACACCGCTTACTAAAGGGTAAATTTTGACCATCTTGTTTTCGTCGGGAGCAATGCTACCTGTAAGATTGATTTGCGAAAGTGCGCTTGCTTCTTTTACCGTATCAATCAAAAGGCTATTGAGTAAAGTATCAGTTACTTCAAACTTTTGCTCTTTTTGATTATCAGCATTATCGGCATGATGGCAGCTTTGGATAGTAATTCCTGTAATGAGCAAAGACAAAGCAAGTATTGTTTTTTTATAATGAGTAAACAGCATAGTTCTATTTTTGATTAAAAAATGGCGTTCCGGTAGCAAAATTTAATTGTTCGAGTGATACAATTCGATTAAGTTGAATATCGTTTAATTGTATAGTGTTGGTTTTATAAGAGTCGTAAAAGTCTAAAAACTCAAGCATGCTAATGTTTCGCTTCTGATAGTTTTTGAATACTTCTTGTATCAAATGATTGAAATCATCCTTAAACTGAGGGTCAAATCCATTGTATAACTTTTCGAGCCTCAAGGCACTTTTATAATTGGTTGCCACATCGCTTTCAATCTGATCTTGTTGGCTTTGCAATTGAACTTTGCTTTGGTCAACAGCAATACGTGCTTGCTTTATTCCACCTTGATTGCGATTGAAAAACGGCAAACTAAATGCAACTCCTGCGCTTACAAAATTGTTACCATACGAACCTAGTTTATCGTAATTAAGTGATAGCGAAACATCGGGAATGGCGGTAGCCTTTTGAAGTTTAAAGTTCAAATTATTATAATCAACCGTTGCTTTGGCATATTTCAAGTCGTAACGATTTGCGTATGCCGAGTCGAGCATTTGCTGATAGGGTACTTGACTTACCAATTGTTTATTGTCGAATTCAACTTGCGGTTCGATATAGGTTTTGGGAGATACTTTGATGAGCAGTTTTAGCTCACTTTCAGTAGCATCAATATTGGTTAGTAATTCATTATACTCCGTTTGAAGCGAGTATAATTGCGATTGGATACGTAATACCTCTTTTTGAGCAATATTGCCCTTTGTATATTGCTCTTTAAAAACAGTAAGCGTTTTTGAGAGCGAGCTTATTTCATCATTATATACTTTGGCAGATTGTTGTTGGAAATAGATGGTATAAAAATCATTCCTTAATGTAAATTTTAGCGTTCGCAGTAAATCAAAGAATTGATATTTAGCTTGTTCTACACTAATTTTAGCTAGCTGGATATTTTTATTTCGTTTGCCAGCAGTATAAAAAAGCTGTGATATACTCACAGATTGTTCACTAAATACCGATGATACACCAGTAGCGTGTATGCCATTTGCAAAACTAAAATCGGGATTAGCAAACAAGCGAGCTGTAATTACCTGTGCACTTGCGTTATCAATATTATATCGCTGAATAATCAGGTTAAGATTGTTTTTTATAAACTGGTCTTCGGCTTGTTTAACGGTAAGTTTAAGTGTGTCGTTTTGTGCATATACTACTCTTCCTTTACAACAGTAAAAAAACAGGAGTATTAAAAACGCACGAGCGAATTTTAAATACATAGTCAATTTTTGTTTGCACAAAGGTAAACTAGGCGTATTAAAGCGAGGTTAAAGCAGGATTAGAAAGCGATTAGAATTGCATTAGCACTTAAAATGAATACTCATTGAAGTACCCTTGTCGGTATTAGGTTCGATACGAATTGAGCCGTTAAATAGCGCAATTATCTTACCTGTAATATATAGTCCTATACCATTGCCATGGTACTCTTTTACATTCGCTGCGCGATAAAATGATTCAAATACCTTTTCTGCCTCAACAAGAGGTATGCCGATACCCTTATCAACAATGGTAATAGTAATATTTTCGCCATCAGCATAAAGATTACACTGAACAGGCTGCTTATCCGAAAATTTATAGGCATTACTGATAATGTTGTTTAAAGCAATCGTTAACAAAGCTTTATTAGCAGGTATGATTAGTTTATCTGGATCATCAGGCAAGTGTTGTATGTTTACTTGGAAAAAGCCTTTGCCAAATTTATTTGTCCATTGCTCAGCTAATTCCCAAATCAATTCATCAATAGCCACGGGGCTCAATGCAGCTTGTGTATAACTCATATCAACCTGTGCCAATTCCATCAAACCCGTAATGGTTTCATTTAACCCTTCTGCATCATTTAGTACTGATTTTAGCGCTTGCTCATATTCATCAGTAGTTCGTGGCTTGTTAAGTGCTACTTCTATTTCGCCTATAATACTGGTAACAGGTGTTTTAAGTTCATGCGATGCATTGGTTACATAGGTTTGTTGCATCTCAAATGCGTTTTCTAAATGCTTTAATAACCGATTGAAGTTTTGTGCCAATTTACTAATCTCGTCCTTACCATTGCCTTCTGTAATTCGCAAACTAAGGTTACCAGCTCGCACTTGCTGCATCTCCACAATCATATTATCAATGGGTACCAATGCTTTTTGAGCGAACCACCTGCCAATAAAAAATAACGCCGTTAGGACAGCAACAAACATCATCAGCATTATTTTTATAAGGTCGTCTATTCGGTTCTGACCTTGTGTATCAGCCGCCGATGTAAGTATTACAAAGTTTCCTTGATTATCATTATAATAAATTCCTACGGTTTGTCGCGCCCCTTCCGCAAACTCTATTTGTTTCCGTTTGCGTACTTCATTAATGATATTACTTGTCCAATACTGTTGTTTATCTTTGATAAAGGATGCCGTATTGCGATCGTCGTAAAAGCGTATTACTTCACCTATTAGAGGCTTTTGATAGCGTTCGCGAACATGATTTAATGAGTCGGTGGATATTTCATCTGCTTTAAGATATAATTGTGCAGCTACATTGGCTCTATCCAACAAACGGGTGTAAAAATCGGCTTTAGCAAAGGAATTGAAAATAAATAAGATAATAGCCAGCGCAATAAATAAAACAATTCCACAAATGAGTGTGAAATAAAGTGCAAGCCTGTCTTTTATTTTCATTATTAGTCTGCTTGTTTTAAAATATATCCCATTCCTATAACAGTGTGTATTAATTTTCCTTTAAAGCCTTTTTCAATTTTTTTTCGCAAATAATTCACATATACATCAATAAAATTGGTACCCGTATCGAAGCCTATCTCCCATACTTTTTCAGCTATGTATTCTCTCGAGAGTATTTTATTAGGATTTTGCATAAACAATTCGAGCAAGGTATATTCTTTTGCGGTAAGCGCAATTTTTTGATTAACCCGCTCAGCAGTTTTACTCCACATATCCAACTTCAAATCATCAAATTGAAGCAAGTGATTATCTTCGATACTTTTATTTCGACGCATTAATGCTTCAATACGTGCTAGTAATTCGCTAAAATGAAAAGGCTTTACCAAGTAATCATCTGCTCCAGCTTTCAATCCCAATACCTTATCATGAACCTGATTTAATGCTGTAAGCATCAAAATTGGGGTATTAGTATCGGTTATCCGTATTTCGCGGCACAGCTCAATACCATTGGTATCGGGTAACATCACATCCAGTATTAATAAATCAAATCGTTCAGTTTGAAGCATCCTTTTAGCACTTGCGCCATCCATAACTGATTTTATGGCATATCCTTGTTCTTCTAATCCTTTACAGATAAAAGCGGCAACCTTTTGTTCATCTTCAACCAAACAAATGCTATTCATACCAAACAAAGATGGTGATATTCGGTTTAATTTTTAAAACGGGTTTATTTCGTTTTTTTCGATACTTACAATTTATCATCACCACTCAAGTCGTAGGCTGTCCGAATTCACCAAAAGTAGTATCATTTTTAAAATAATATTTTCTTGCAAGTTATAATATTCTCGATTTCACCAACCAAGTATAGCTTAAAAAACTTAGCCTGCCGTTATATGCAAACGTTTGCGCATTGTTTACTTTACTTACTTTTTTTGTATTAGTCATATAATTTGTGTAGGGATGTTTTATACTGCTATTTTCTTCAAAACATATACGTCATTCAGACAAATATTAAAAACTTAATTAATTAATTTAAGAAGTATTAACAATTATGCAAACGTTTGCGCATTGTTTTATAATATATTTCATAACTGTATTTCCTACAATTGCTATTGATAATTATAGCTATTTTTTAACTATTGAGATTTGATTACCCGACAAGTTGAGTAATTAACTTAATTATATACAACCTAAGAAAGTTTAGTTTTTATCTAAATTTAAAAGTAATTAAATTTCTTTAAAAAGTTTTTTAAAAAGAATTTATGAATTTATATAACCGAATGAATAATTAAAACCCAAAAATGAATGATGAAAATTTACAAAAAAATCCTTCTTAGTTGCTTGTTGCTATTTGCTTATGGGCTGGTACACGCCCAAGTAAATGTGACGGGCGTAGTTAAAGGCTCTGACGATGGGCTACCAATACCTGGTGTAACCGTATCTGTTAAAGACGGGACTGCGGTTACAGCGACTGATGCGAGCGGAAAGTATAAAATTACCGTCGCAGCAAATGCCGTTTTAAGGTTTTCCTTTATTGGATATAATACGCAAACTATATCGTTAAAAGGAAGAACTACTATTGATGTGAGTCTTAAACCATCAGAAAATTCCCTTTCTGATGTGGTAGTAGTTGGTTATCATGAGGTTCAGAAAAAAACCACAACCGCAGCCATTACCGTAATTTCGGGTAAAGAAATTGAGAATTTGCCAGCTCCTAGCTTTGCGCAAGCTTTGCAAGGAAAAGTAACGGGGGTAAATATCCAAAATTTTAGCGGGCAGCCAGGTGCACGTAACACCTTTACCGTAAGGGGGAATTCGGCACTATCAGCTAATCTTAGTGAGGCTAATGCCTTAAGCTCGCCATTGTACATTATTGATGGCGTACCAACAAGTATTACTGATTTGGGGAATTTTGATAACACTAGTACCGACGTTTTAGCAGGTATCAATATCAATGATATCGAAAGTATCCAAATAGCAAAAGATGCTGCAGCTACTGCAATTTGGGGTTCGAGAGGTGCTAATGGCGTTGTTACTATTAAAACAAAACGAGCAGCAATAGGTAAACCTCAAGTTAACTTTAATTATTACGCTGGGCTTTCGGCACTACCTCGACTAGCGCAAACCGCTACGGGATCGTATGAAAGAAATTTAAAATTACAATTTTTAACTTCTCAAGGCGGCCGTGGCGTAGTAAGTGGATTACCACAATTATTGACAGATAGTTTAAACCCTGCGTTTAATAATGCTACTGATTGGCAGGGCTTATTATATCGCAATGCATTGATACAAAATGCTGATTTTTCAATAGCAGGTGCTTCAGATGCCATAAACTATCGCTTTAGCTTAAATAAATATAACGAAAACGGAGTATTATACGGCACAGATTTAAACCGCTATACTTTCAGAAGTAATATCAGTTATCAAATCAATAAAAAATTGGGGGCTGATATAAATATTAGCCTTTCGCGTATAGACAAGAATCCAGGATTAGGAGATAACCCTCACAACATTAATCCATTATCCGGATTTAATCAACCAAGTTCATTATATTATTTAAGCCCTACTGATATAGCCCATTATAGAGGGACATATAACCAATTAAGAAATGTGGATAGGAATGATATTATAACAGGATTTATTAGCCTACATTATCAAATAACGCCTGATTTATTATTTAAAACAGAAGCCTCAACCAATACTAACATTAACAGTAATCAGTACAGCTCTCCATCTACTTTATCTGCACAAGGTATTGCATATGCTGCCAATAATGCAAGTAATTTTGTATCTAACAACGTGAATAACGTGTTAAGCTATAATAAGAAAATTGCAAAAGATAATACTATAGGTATATTATTATTCCAAAACTTCCAACGTGATGTGGTCAACAGTACTTACATTAATGGCAATTATATACCTGATGATCATATCCAAGTTGTTCAGGGAGTTCCACAATCAGGTTTATCAGCTTTCACTGATTACCAAGCTTCAGCATTACTTTCTTATGGTACTCAGTTGCATTATGATTACAAAGAGAAATATTTACTCGATTTTACTTGGCGTGCTGATGGTTCGTCAAGGTTTGGGAGAAATCATAAATTTGGCTACTTCCCAGCTGTATCAGCAGGATATGTACTTTCGGATGAAAAATTTCTGAAGCCTATTGAGTGGATTTCTCTGCTTAAACTAAGAGCAAGCTATGGTTTAAATGGTGATCAACCTCTTAGTTTTTATGCACCATATAATGGTTATAATTTAACAACTGGTTATTATAATGGGGTTGCTATTGGTACTCCTAATTACACTAATGGGAATGGTGTAACAGACCCCAACCTAACTTGGGAGTCAACCCGTCAATTTGATATTGGTTTAGATGCAAGCTTTTTTCACAACAGGGTAGATGTGACGGTTGACTATTATAACAAAATACAAGATCACAAATATTTTACTTTCCCGTTATCTTTTCAAACAGGCTTTACCCAACAAACTACCAATTCGGCTTTGGCTGTTGGCAACTCGGGTATAGAGGTTAATATCAGTACGCACAATTTACCACCTAGCAGTAAATTACAATGGAATACTAATTTCAATTTCTCTTATAACAGAAATAAAATATTAGCATTACCAAACGGGAACCGTTCTTTTTATGCAAATTATAATGATTACAATAGTGGGTTAAGTGCTAATTATGTATTTACCGTTGGAAAATCTATATATACTTTTAATCAAATGATTTATGCAGGTGTATATAATTCTCAATCACAAGTTCCTGTAAACCCATATACTGGTCAATTATTAACTTATTTTAAAGGAAACAACCCCGTTAAACCTGGATACCCTATTTGGAGAGATGTAAATGGTGATTTTGATGTTTGGAGTGATGAGGACAGGGGAAACCCACAAGGCGATTTGGTACCATCTGGAAATCCTAACCCATCAATTACTGGAGGTTTTAATAACACATTCAGTTATAAAAACTTCTCATTGGGAATTGGCACTAGTTTCACATTAAAGAGAGATATTATTAACAGCTATCTATCTAATCAATTCAACAATTGGACAGGTCTAAATAGTTTTGCAGCTGCTGGTATTCCAGATATATCAAAATTGGGCTTTTGGAATCCTGCTTTAGCAGCACAAAATCCAAATGGCTATAAAGCTACTTATCCTGCATTAATTCCGAATGGACCATATTTTTATCAATTTTTCCCATTCTCAACATTGTTTAACGAGAACGGTGCTTACTTTAAAATAAACTATGTCACTTTTGGTTATAAGCTACCAAAAGAGTATTTGAGTGCTTTAAAAATTACCAGCTGTCGTTTTTATGTAACAGTTGATAACGTGTATATTTTCCAAAATTCGAAAGTTCCAGATGTTGAACAAGTAAACGCTTTTGGTATTTATGATGGGGCAACCTATCCCATACCAAGAAAGCTAACTTTTGGTGTAAGTGTTCAGTTTTAACTAATTTAATTTTGATTACGAATGAAAAATATAATAAATAAACAATTAATAGTCATTTTGCTTGTTAGCGTTTGTCTATTCAATTCATGTAAAAAGTATCTGAACGAAGGACCAATTAACACCCCTACTGATGCTACTTTTTGGACTTCAGAAAGAGCGGCCAAAACAGGCTTAGCAGGGGCTTATGGGTTACTACGTAATGCTTTAACAAATAATAGAGCCTATTTTGTATTTGGTGATGCCACAGCTAATGAGTTTAATTTAGGTTCTGATTGGACTCTAGCTAGTTTGAAACCTGATAGACAATGGAATTTTAACTATTTGCCTTATAATGAGCAATCATTTGATTGGACACCGTTTTATCAAGCAATTACGCAATGTAATTTAATTATCGGCAAAGTACCCAATATTCCTGATGCTAATTTTACTGATGACCCAGTAGCTACTAAAAACCAAATTTTAGGTGAAGCTTATTTTTTAAGAGCCTATTGCTATTACTATTTAACTCAAGTATGGGGGCAACCTGTGATAGTTACGCAGGCTTATACCGACCCTATAAATGCTAAACCGTTGCCAAGAAGTTCAGATCAGGATGGTTTTAATCAAGTAGTGAGTGATTTGAAGAAAAGTAGCAGCTTGCTAAAATTTGGCAATTTGAATCCCAATAACGCAGCTGTTCAAGCTAATAAGGGATCGGCATTAGCACTTTTAGCTAAAACCTATATGTGGCAAAAGCAATATGACTTGGCTTCAAAAGCTGCCGATAGTGTAATAAAATTTGGACAATATGCACTTGAAACACAAAAGCTATCTAATATTTATGCTGGACACAGCCAAGAAAGCATTTTTGAAATGAATATGCTTTATTCGCCTACTCAAAATGAGGCTCTACCCGCGTTTGATGCTTCAGCAGGGTACAACCATCCTATATTTGCAATATTTTTATCTATCCCTTTCGTTGCTAAAGAGCAACCTGGAAATAATTGGACAGCTAACCTAGATTTGGTAGGAGCTTTATATGATACAACAGCTACAACTAAGGATATTCGTGTAAAATCAACATTTTATGGTTTGCAATCAACGAATCCTCTTATGATAAAGTATGCTAATGTTATTTATCAGAATCCATCGCAGCAAACCTCACCATTCGTAAGTAACAACTTAGTGTTATTGCGCTTAGCGGATATTTATTTACTAAAAGCAGAAGCTGATGCGAATTTGGGTAGCCTTGGTACCGCGATAACAAATTTGAACATTGTGAAAACAAGAGCTGGTATTGATTTATACGATACTTCTGCTACCGACCCAACAGCATTGATTTATGAAATAATGGATGAGCGAGGAAGAGAGCTATATGGCGAAGGGCAATGGTATTTTGATTTGGTGCGTTCGGGTTTGCTTACAGATGGTAATTATGATTTTCCTATTGATGGCTATTTACCAAATAGAATAGCAGCTGGAGGCTGGCATTGGCCTCTTGATTTAAGGTTGCTTTTACCTCAAGACCCATTGTTAACTCAAAATGCATGGTGGGCTGGTCACTAATTAATTAAAATAAAAAGAAGATGAAAAATATTATAAAAACCTCAATAGCATTTGCGTTCATAAGTATTGTTTTTTTCGCCTGCAAAAAAAACGATTATATCGTAGGAGGGCAATTGTCGAATGCAACTACACCACTTACTACTTATGATTATTTAAAAAGCAATAGGTACAAGTTGTTTGATACATTGTTATTATTAGTTGATAAAGCAGGATTAAAAGATGTGATTAATCAAAAGGGGATTACTTTTTATGCACCAACAGATTATTCAATCAATAATTATCTTTTAAAAAGAACGATAGCGGTACAAAATAGTGACCCTAATAAACAATACACAATTGACTCGTTGATAAAATACGATTTAGGTATATTTACAGACTCACTCAAAACTTATATTATACCTCAAACGGTTACTTATAAATCGCTCACACCAAATGCGCGTATATTTAATACGGCAAAAAGCGGCACTATTGCTTTAATATCTTATGAAACTACACTTGACCCTAACTTGGGGTATAATCCGCTAGTTAATACTCCTCCTAGGATTGAGTACTATAATTTTATACTACGCCCAGATTTATTAGCAAGTGGTGGTTATACACCTGATAAAGTCCCAGATAATGTTGGCATCAGAGTGCTATGCCAAACCTCTGGGTTAACTACAGCAACAGGGCAATTAAATGTGCTCAACAATGGTCATATTTTATATTTTAAAAAATAATCAGGTATGAAACGTAAAACATTTATATATATCAGTATATTATCAATTTGTGTGACTGTTGCTATGTCATGCAAGAAAGCAACAGTGGGTTTCATAAGTCCCAATGTACATTATGAACAAAATCCTATTTCAGTTCCCAAAGGAAGAGCCTACGTAAGTGATGGTTTAAACCTAGATGGAACATCACAACCCTACTCTGTTCGGGTTTTGCACTACTATAATAAAGCAACTGGGGCTAATGTTGACAATCTATTTAGCAAAACTTATCCAGTAAATATTTGGACTGGCTTATATAACCCCAAAGTTGATTTAACTTTAGCGTCAATACAGGCATTGCAAAAAACGGTCAATATCACACCCATATCAATTAATCCTGCAAGTGGACAACTTATAGCCAACTATGGTGCACTCCAAGTACCCGCTGGTGAATACCAATTTGATTTGGAGTTGACAAACTCAGCAGGGACAAAAGTATTTTCCAAAATTGGTGATTTTGTGCTAGTAGATGCCCCAACTTATGATGCTGTTCCTGAATTAGGAACACAATATAACAAATTGTATCAAGTAGGAAATGAAACCAAGACCAGCTTTGCGAAACCTCCAGTACTTACCATTACACGAACTGCAGATGCAACGGATGTGCAGGTAACGCTACAATTTCTTGATAAGAATGGAAAAGCATTTAATCCCAACAATAACGAAATTCAATACAGACCACTACCTGGTTTATCTAATGGGCAATATTTGGATAATTTGGCTACGTATGCATTAAAAACCACAACAACTGATAATTCAATTGTGTACCAATCGCCAATTTTTCCATTCCCATTAAATCCAGGGCCAAACGGTTATAATATGTATTACAGAATCCCTACAAGTGCAGTGCATTCTGATACTGAGCCTGATGGAAAATGGAGCTATAATCCACGGTTTCCTGTACGTTTTTATGTACCAGGTAAGTACTTAGTTACTTTGCAATTTCCTGATTTAACACACGTACCATAGCATTACAACAATACCTAAACTTTAACTATTCCCTTCCTATACGGTTTCAAGTTTTATTGAAATCGTATAGGATTACTTAGCAATTTTTTTATTAAAAAGGAGAATAGGTAACTATATCAAAATAGGTACTATTCAAATGCTATTGAGCATATAATCCATTTTAATTATTATAAACTAATAAACCAATTATAAACCAAATAATTAAAAACAAACAATTATGAAAAAAAACGTTTACATAACGGCATTAGCTTTGTCAACTTTTTTGCTGAGTTGTAACAAAGAAACGTTATCTCCAACAAATGGAGTAAATAGCCATGACCTCATTCTTAAACGCCCACCAGCACTTACTACTGCTACGGGTACATTTACCAAATTAACTAATCTACCAGGAGCTGCATTTAGTTCAGTAATGATATTATTGACAGATGGAACAGTAGCTGTAAAAACAACATCGGGTGGCACAGATGGCAATGGAAACACATGGTTGAGATTGACGCCTGATGCAACAGGGAGCTATGTAAATGGCACTTGGTCAAGCACTATTGCGCCTATGAACTTCACTAGGCATGACTTTTCTTCGCAACTGCTGCCTGATGGCAGGCTATATGTTGCTGGTGGCGAATATGGCACTGGTGGCTCTAATGCCGAAATATATGACCCAATAGCAAATACTTGGACAAATACAGCTCCTCCACCAGCATCGCTAGGCTTTATAGCAGATGCATCAACCGAGTTGCTCAATGATGGTACCATTCTCCAAAATTTTGTGGGCTCTAATGGCTCTATGGGATGCAGTATATATAACCCCACAACTAATACTTGGGGGCCAGTATTTAATTCATTAGGAAACTTAGATGAAGGGCATTTTGTACAACTGTCAGACCAAAGCATTTTAAATATTGACCTTCCAGGTACTACAGCTGAGAGATACATCCCAGCATTAGGACAATGGGTAGCAGATACTAATCCTGTTGTTAATTTATATAGCATGGATGGCGAAATGGGTGCTGGTTTCTTACTACCTAACAATAAAGTGTTTTACATGGGTGCAAATGGCAAAACTATCTATTATAATCCATCAAACGCTACCAGCCCAGGTACTTGGACTGCTGGTCCTAATACACCAAATGGTTTAGGTGCTGATGATGGTGGCGCTGTTTTTATGAATAATGGTAAAATATTATATGCAATTGGCCCTGTTGCCACAGCAACTAAAGCGTACCAAGCACCTACCAGTTTTTATGAGTTTGATTATACTGCCAATACATTTAAAAAAGTTACTGCTCCTGGAGGCACATCAACTTATAACTTCCCAACTTTTGAATCTAACTTTTTACAATTGCCTGATGGGTCTATCCTTTTTGCGACTATGTACTCGGCAACTGGCTATTATATTTATAAACCTGGGGGGACGCAAATAGCTGCAGGTGTACCTACAATTACTAATGTTACTGGCAATGGCACTAGAAATTTGGTTATTGCAGGCACTTTATTACGTGGAATAAATACTGGAGCAGCTTATGGCGATGACTCGCAGCCTTATAGCAACTATCCTATTGTTCGCTTAACATCAGGTTCAAAAGTATATTATGCGAGAACAACTAATATTCCTTCTACAGGCACAAGTAAATTCACATGCACCATACCTAGTACAGTGCCATCTGGTACGTATGCTATGTCGATATCAGTAAATGGATTTATTTCTGCTTCAACTAATATTAGCTTTTAAAATATTTTGATACCTGTTTAGATTTAGAAGCGGCTTAAATTTCAGTTAAAGCCTTTACAAACCAATAAAATTGACCTAGGTAAAATTCAATTAAAAATAAAGGAATTTGAACCGCTTCTATAATCTATTGAAATTGTATCAACATTTTATGCAATCACAAAATAATATATATTACCTAATTTAATTACTTATGAAAAAAACAAATATTACACTTATAGCATTAATACTATGCGTTGCTTTTCAGGCATGTAAAAAAAAGACGGTAGCACCTACTTCGCCGCCAGTTGACTTAAATAAAATCTACCCTGCTGATAAAGGCGGGACGGGCGTTTTTATGTCGGCTGATTTACCCACGGGAGATACTATAAAATCATTCTCAACTACTTGGACTGTACCATCTACACCAACTAGAGATTCTACTATTTTTTGGTGGAATGGCTTAGCTGGCGGGAGTCTTCAACCTGTACTACAATGGGAAAATGGTGCTTGGACAATTGCTAATTGGTATTTTAATGATGACCACGATGGGCAAGGATCTACTTATCATCATGGGCCATTTATATCGGTAGCTCCTGGCACACAACTTACTGGCGTTATTACACTAGTATCACATACAGCTACTAGTTTTACTTATAAAGAGTCGTTTTTAGGCTATCCTTTAGGAGATGTTACTGTCATAAGAAGCGAACTGGCACCAAGTCCTTGTTTATGTATGGAACCTTATACTAATACTTATTTGGCATTTCCTCACGATAAATTGATAAAAATGACTGGAATTAACTGTGTTTTAACCAATGGTACACACCCGCCAAATCTTAACTGGGTTGCCGCTAATGCAAATCTCCTTATACCAACTCCTACTGGAAATCCACATTATGTAGTTGTAAACCCGAGTTCATCAAATGGCGAAGTAGATATATTTATGCAATAGTTATTATGACACAACATCAATCGTAGATAATCAAAATACAGAAAAACAAGATTATTAAGGAGAAAAACCATAACAATGATATTATTTATAAAACTATGAAAAAGCAAATGCGAAAACGGCTATCCATTACTATTATATATATATGTATTGCTATACTAAATAGTTATGCTCAAGATAAGAAAGATACAATCACACCTCAAAATATTCTTATCACTCCCGAAAATCCTTTGATGGTAAAAGATACTGGATTGCGTAAAGCTGTAAGTATATGGTGTGAAACACAATTAAAAACCGAAGATTATAAAAAAATAAAAGCACACCCTTCGGCTACTAATTTTCCAGGTAAGGTAAAGATGATTATGTGTTTATAAATAAGACGGTTAAAATTACCCATAAAAAAATCAGCGATGCACTAGTACCTATTGTATCAAAACTTGATTATTCTGGTAAGTGGCTCAATACGATATATAGTACAGGGCTTTATGCTGTGCCGGGGCAATATATTGAAATAATTATACCAGCCAAATTAAAAAATAAAGGCGTCACTGTTCAAATTGGGTCTCATTCAGACAGACTAACCGATTGGGATGCCGATAAAGAAAACTGGAGAAGAATGC
Organism: uncultured Mucilaginibacter sp.; assembly: GCA_963422535.1. Lineage (GTDB taxonomy): Bacteria > Bacteroidota > Bacteroidia > Sphingobacteriales > Sphingobacteriaceae > Mucilaginibacter. The sequence continues at coordinate 2,176,168 of OY730227.1, read as the reverse complement.
CAATGGTTACCAAAACGCAGCTATTAAAAGAAGAATCAACCAAACTAGCTTCACCATTTGGGGGATTAATTTATATATCTGCTCCACCTCGTTCTGATGAATGGGAACAAGACATCATCATAAAACATGCTATCTCTGCACCATTGTTTAAATTAGGGACTACAACACTATCAGAATGGGCAGAACAACTAAAAAGCAACAAAGCACCGTGGGGCGAATTAGCATCAAATAATATCATACTAACTGTCCCTGATTCGGTTTTACAAAAAGTTCAACACCCTGATGAAGTAATGAAATTATGGGATCTTATTTTCTGTGGAGAGATGGATTTGGCACAAATTCCACAACCTTTCTACCGATCTCAGCGTTTGGTTATAGATGAGCATATTTCAGGAGGTTTTATGCATAGTGGATACCCTATAATGGTACACCATTCGCCTGTAAAAAAATTATTATCAGAAGATATAATTGCAAACCCAACATTGCTAATGCAACCAAGTAAGGGTGGAGCCAATTGGGGGTTTTTTCATGAAATTGGTCATAATTTACAAAATTTAGACTGGGTGTTTGGCGGCACAACCGAAGTAAGTTGCAACTTTTTTTCTCTTTATATGTTCGACCGCTTAATGGGTGGGCGTGATGATGCGCATTCTGGCATTTCAAATGCTTATACTACCAAAGCAATGAAAAAATATTTTCATGATGGTGTTAGTTACGAAAAATGGAAAAACGACCCTTTTTTAGGTCTAATCTTATTTCGTCAATTACAAGAAGGCTTTGGATGGGAAACATTTAAATCATTCTTTCGCGAGTATCAGGCTTTGGCAGCCAAAAATCCATCTAACAGTTATGTGCGTACCGCGCAAATGAAATTGGATTTGTGGGTAAAAACATTTTCAAAAGTAACTGGTAGAAATGTAGCTCCTTTTTTTGAAGCATGGGGACTTCCTGTTAGTACTAGTGTAAAAAATGAGTTAAATAATCTTGATAAGTGGATGCCGTATAATTTCCCACCTGTAAATTAATTTAAGGCATTAACTAAAGAAAAAAGCTTAATAAAGCAAAAATATACAACACATTAATAATAGCATAATGTGTTTAATTTATACTGAATTGATAGCTACTATGAGAAGGTCGGTTACCTTTCTCATTTCATATTCAGTTATTTTTGGGTAAGCAGGCTCTTAGGAGCCTGCTTTTTTCTTATCATTCAAAAAATAGGTTTTGATTATTGAACATTATTACTACTGTTCCAATTTTTGCAATTTGCGTTGTTCGGGTGGGAGTTCTTTATACTGTTTATACGCATCATTAATATATACAGCTAATGATTGGCTATCGTTACTCGTAACAAAAGCATAACTAGGCCGATATAGTACCATAAAATCAGCTAACTCTTGCCCCTTTAATGGGACTATACTACCAACATACACTCTGTTAAACACTTGATCTACTTTTTTCTCCTGCTCTTCGCGGGCAAAATACCGTTTCAATCGGCGTGCATTACGAGCCTCTTTACTAAACCAACTCGAAGGCGATAATGGATAAACTTTACTTTTGGTATATACATCGGGGTACTCTTTATGCGGGTCAAACGCCAAACGTGATGCAGTGATATTTACCTCGTGTAGTGAAATTGCTACTGTTTTCAATTCCACATGTTTTGGTATAAAATCAGTTACATATAGCGTATCAGCTACATAATTGGGTGCAGAAAACACGAGTATATGCCCTGTCTCGGTTTTAATCTCAAACTTGCCTGCCTTATCAGTTATTGCAATTTGCCTATTGGTAATATCTCTTACAAAAACATCCGAAAGTTTCGTGCCTCTCCCCTCTTCCACAACTACTCCTTTCACTAGCGTTTGAGCATATAAAGCATTAATCGAGAGAAGCAACAGTAGTAATAAGTATAGTTTTCTTTTCATCAAAATAAATATAGCATAATTATAATTTAAGTTTACTGCTTATTAGTGATTTTAACATTTATAATCTATTGCATAAAAAAACCCAGCTAAACTGGGTTTTTTTATTTATTGCTTTGTCCAAACGTTATTAGCAGGATTATAATCGGGTAATGCCTTATCAGGATCATAAGTAACCGATTGTATTTCCTCAGTTGATGGGTACTTAAATGTCCATGTGCTATTACGCTCCCATATTTCGACAGGTAGTTTTACACGGTCAATCTTCCCACTTACTGTTTTTATCTCAAGCGTTACGGGCATAGCCATTTTCTCTAAATTATCAATAGTAATTAAAGCCCCTTTGCTGGCATCATTATCAACATATTTAACATCGCGCACAGCCACATCCAAACGCCAATTATTTAAAAACCAACCTCTCCAAAACCATTGCAAATTCTCGCCCGATACATTTTCAATCGTACGGAAAAAGTCATCGGGGGTAGGGTGTTTAAATGCCCATCTTTCAACATAAGTACGGAATGCAAAATCAAAACGCTCTGGTCCTAAAATTTGCTCGCGCAACATGGTAAGCCCCACGCCAGGTTTGCCATATAGCAATGTTCCTGTATGTGGCTCTTTAAGATTTGCCGGCTGGCTCATCACAGGTTCAAGTGTTGGCGAAGTAATTATTTTGCCATAATAATGCATATCATTTGACCCTTTTCGCTTATATTCTCCATTATTAAAATCGGCTGTTGATAGGGTGTTGATAAAGGTATTAAATCCTTCATCCATCCAGCCATACAAACGCTCGTTTGAACCTACAATCATCGGGAACCAAGTATGCCCAAATTCGTGGTCGTTTACACCCCACAAACTGCCTTCAGTAGCTTTATAGCCACAAAAAACAATACCTGGGTACTCCATACCGCCAACTATACCTGCTACGGCAGTAGCCGCAGGATAAGGATATTCAAACCATTTTTTTGAATTATACTCAACTGATTTTTTTACATACTCGGTTGAACGCCCCCAAGCTTTATTTCCATCGCTTTCAACTGGGTAAGCTGATATGGCAATAGATTTTTTGCCGCTTGGCAAATCCATTTTTGCAGCATCAATAATAAATGCTGCCGAAGATGCCCAAGAAACATCACGTGCATTTTTTATTTTAAAATGCCATATTAGTTCCTTTTTACCCGCAGGGCGAGAATTGGCTTGTGTAACCTCATCAGCCGAACGGATGATTACTGTTTTTTCGCTTTGTGCAGCTTGAGCCCAACGTTTTAACTGTTCGGGTGTGTACACTTCTTGTGGATTTTGCAGCTCGCCTGATGCCAAAACAATATGATTAGCGGGTGCAGTTATCGTTAAATCGAAATCTCCATATTCTAAATAAAATTCACCTGGCCCAGTATATGGCTGTGTATTCCATCCCAAAACATCATCGTACACACACATACGAGGATACCATTGTGCTATTTGAAATATTTTACCATTCTTAGTTTTTTGAATTCCAGTACGATCAGAACCGTAATCGGGTTCAATAAACGAATATTCTATTTTCAATTTTACTTGCCCGCCATTTGCCGTTACCTCTTTAGGTAAAAACACCTGCATACGAGTATCAGTTATCAAAAACTTCAAATCGGTAGCAACTCCATTTAATCCGATAAGTTTTACTGATTTTATTTTATACCCTGCATCAAATGCTTGCCCACGCCCCCAATTACGACTACCTTGTAATGGAACAATAGCAGAACCTCTCGAATCGAGTTTAAACAAGTTTTGGTCTAACTGCATCCATAAAAACCCTAATTTTTGAGGGCTATTATTGGTATAGGTTAAAACCTCAGAACCAGTAATTTCGTTGGTTTCATCATTCAGCTTAGCTGATAATTGGTAATCGGCTCTATTTTGCCAATATTTATAACCTAGTTCGCCACTTGCTGCACGAAATTCGCTACCATTTTTTCCATAAAATGGCACACCAAAAGTTTCGTGATAATCATAGTTAGTTGCAGATTGTGTTGCGCTTTGCTGTGCATTTACTACACCAGCAAAAGTTAAAAAAGCCAATGATGCACTGGCTATCACATTAATTTTCATTTTAATTTATTATAATTAGCTATTGCAAGTATAGAGAAAATACCGATTGAAATGGCGAAGTAAAACAATTGTTACTTAACAAAAGTAACAATTGAGCTAATCTACTTCAAGAAATTACTTTTGTAAGCATTTTCATCAAAGCCAAAAAACAAAACATTACCATGCTCAATTACAGGGCGTTTTATCATACTTGTTTTTTGTTGTAACAATTTCAACGCGTCGGCGTTGGTTTTTATGCTTGCTTTTATTTCAGGGTCAAGTTGTTTCCATGTAAGACCTTGTTTGTTTAAAAACTTCTCGTACCCTACCTTAGCATCCCACTCTTGCAATTTTTCGACAGTTACTCCAAGTTTTTTAAAATCGTGAAACTCAAAATCAACATGGTTAGTTTTAAGCCAATCGAGTGTTTTTTTTACTGTGTTGCAGTTAGTTATTCCGTAAACCTTCATCGATGTATTATTATTTATTAAACTTTGTCATGGTCAATTCGGCACCTATGGTTACAAAACTTTTTATCATTTCGATAGAACGCTCTATCAAAGCTGGTAATTCAGGAAGTTCATCACTATCAAAGCCACTTAATACGTAATCAACCTGCCTGCCTTTGGGGAAATTATCGCTTACTCCAAATCTCAGGCGTGCATAGTTATTATGTCCCAAAGTATGCTCAATATTTTTCAATCCATTATGTCCTGCCGCGCTACCTTTGGGCTTTAGCCTAAGCGTACCCAATGGCAATGCTATTTCATCTACCACCACCAATACATTTTCGACAGGAATTTTAAGCTCCTTCATCCAATAGTTTAGTGCCTTTCCGCTCAAGTTCATATAGGTGGTAGGTTTTATAAGATAAAGTTGGCGACTTTTATACGACATTTCGGTATAATAAGCCAAACGCATATTATAAAACTTAGCATTTTCTTGCTTGGCCATTTCATCCAAAATCATAAAACCAATATTATGCCTCGTATCGGCATATTCCTGACCTATGTTTCCTAATCCTACTATCAAATATTTCATAAACCTGTACCTCTTTAAAAGAAGTTATAAACTGACGACCAAATATTTTGTAAATAAAACAAAAAAACAGCGATAAGTAAACCTATCGCTGTTAATCGTTGATAACACTAAAAGTGCTACCTACTAATTATTTTTTACCTGCTGATTCTTGTTCAGCCTGACGTAATGCACGTGAAGTTGTTACTGATACGATAGTATCTTCAACAGCATTAGTAATAATCAAATTGTTTAATTTCAAATCGCCCACACGTACTGATTTACCTACTTCTAAACCTTCGATACTCACATCAATAGTATCTAAATGGTCTTTAGGCAATGCCTTGATACGTAGTTTACGTAATTTTTGCACCAATTTACCACCCATTTTAACACCTGGAGAAGTTCCAGTTAAACGGATAGGGATTTCGATAGCAATTGGTTTCTTTTCATCCAATAGTAAAAAATCAACGTGTATGATTTTTTCAGTCAATGGGTGAAATTGAATATCTTGGACGATAGCTTGTGATTTTACACCTGCAACTTCAAGATCGATGAAATGAACAACCGGAGTATAAACTATCGGCTTCAAATCAGCTGCGGACACAGCAAAGTGGGTTTGGGTTTTCCCACCATAAAGTACTGCCGGAACCATTCCGTTGTAACGCAGTTCTTTAGCGTCGCGTTTCCCTACGTTCTCTCTTGGAGAACCGCTAATAGCAATTGATTTCATTTTATTTTTGTTTGTTAATTTTCAATTTATTGTTTCCTGTAAGTATCAGTTCAACAACATGAACTATCTTACAAAAAAGGTATCATTATACATTAAACAACTGACTAATTGAGCCGTGCTCGTTCACGTTCTCAATTGCTTTTGCAAACAACTCAGCAGTTGATAATACTTTTATTTTATCACTTTTATGTTTAAGCGGTATGGTGTCTGTTACTATTAACTCTGTTAATACCGAGTTTTCGATAGTTTCATACGCTTTACCCGATAATACTGGATGTGTACAAACCGCGCGCACACTACGAGCCCCACGCTCCATTATAAGTGCCGCTGCTTTAGCCAAAGTACCGGCAGTATCACAAATATCATCTATCAACACAATATCCTGACCTGTTACATCACCTATCAAAGTCATCGATTCGATTTCGTTTGCACGTTTACGACGCTTATCGCAGATAACTACTTCGGCATTGAAAAACTTAGCAAAGCTACGTGCTCTATAAGAACCGCCCATATCTGGCGAAGCGATGGTTAAATTACCCAACCCTAAGCTCTTGATATAAGGCACAAAAATGATAGAAGCATCTAAATGGTCAACAGGTATATCAAAAAAACCTTGAATTTGCGCTGCGTGCAAATCCATAGTCATGATACGATTGATACCTGCTGCTACCAACAAATTGGCAACCAATTTTGAACCAATTGCCACACGTGGTTTATCTTTTCTATCTTGACGAGCCAAACCAAAATAAGGAATAACCGCAGTTACATAATGAGCTGATGCACGGCGTGCAGCATCAATCATCATTAACAGCTCCATCAAATTATCAGTAGGTTGATTGGTGGATTGTATTAAAAATACATCGCAACCACGTACTGTTTCGTTAAAATGGGGCTGAAATTCGCCATCACTAAAACGAGATAATACAACATCACCTAATTCTTTACCATAAGCTACTGCAATTTTATTTGCCAAATCGGTACTTGCCGATCCTGAAAATAATTTAATGGGGTTGAACTGTAATGGCATATGCTTACTGTGTGTTCCTAATTGATTGTTCTAAATCAGTTATTATAAAAAACAATTCGGATTTCAATTTTAAAATTGGGATAAATCCATATTCTAAAGCTGAAATCCGAAGTTCTTATTGTTGCCCGACCAGGATTCGAACCTAGACAAACGGTACCAAAAACCGTCGTACTACCTTTATACTATCAGGCAATCTCCTTTGGTATGTTACACATCCCGAAAAGGTGTGCAAATATAGGACGAATTTTTAAACTACAAAAGCAATTTTAAAAAAAGTATTATCTTGGCTAAAAGTGAGCGATTTAACTTTCCACTACCACACCCATTGCGCAAAACTTATCAATCCTTTCGGTTACCAATTCATCTACTTTGCGTGCTTTCAGTTCTTTTAAATCTTTTATAAGATGCTTTTTCAATATGGTTGCCATCTCAATCGGGTCTTGATGTGCCCCGCCAAGTGGTTCTTTTATTACCCCGTCAATCAATTTATTTTTAAGCATCTCATCTGATGTCAACTTCAATACTTCGGCAGCTCGCTCTTTATTTTCCCAAGTTTTCCAAAGAATGGTTGAACAGTTTTCGGGAGAAATAACCGAATACCACGAATTTTCGAGCATCAATACCCTATCGCCTATGCCAATACCCAATGCCCCGCCTGATGCACCTTCGCCAATAACCACGCAAATAACAGGTACTTTTAATATCGACATCTCTAACAAATTACGCGCGATGGCTTCGCCTTGCCCCCGCTCCTCAGCTTCTAAACCAGGGAATGCGCCGGGTGTATCTATCAACGTAACTACGGGCTTATTAAATTTCTCTGCCAATCGCATCAAGCGCAATGCTTTACGATAGCCTTCGGGGTTTGCCATACCAAAATTACGATACTGCCTATCTTTGGTATTACGTCCTTTTTGATGCCCTATAAACATCACCGTTTCGCCATTAAGCGTACCAAAGCCCCCTACAATAGCTTTATCATCGCCTACTGTTCGGTCGCCATGCAATTCAATAAAATCATCACACATCAGCTCCAAATACTGCAAAGTATAGGGGCGTTCGGGATGACGCGAGATTTGCACTTTTTGCCATCCGGTTAAGTTGGCATACAGATTTTTTTTAGTAGTATCAAATTTTGCCTGCAATTCTCTAAGTGTTGCCGACATATCTACTTTGGTCTTTTCTTCAACCTGCTTCACCTTGTCAATCTGCAATTGCAAATCGGCTAAAGGCTTTTCAAAATCAAAACTGATCTTCATACGCTTTGTTAAGGGTTGCAAATTTAAACAAATCAAATGGGATATTTATCAATTAGCTTTTTGTAAAGCTTCCAATTGCTTAATCTGATACTCGGTCAAAAGCTTTTCGGTAGCGTAACAAGCCTGTAACACAGCGTTCCTAAGCTCGCCATAATACAAGCCCGAACGGTTACTATAAAATATAATAGCACCTTCATCGGCATGCCTCGCTTTAAAAAGGCTATCCAACATTTTTTCGTTTCTGATAATAAAATCGCCCATTTCCAATCTTTTTTTCCGTAGCGTCGCGGCTATTTGGGTTAATTTACCGAGTTGTATAGGGCTAATATCGAGCTGTTTTTTATATTTTATTACTTTATCCGGCAGTGGGAAATGATTTAATTCGGCAGCTAACGACATATCATCCACATCCTCGCCACGCAAGTAGGCATTATATTTTTTATCACTTAAAGTTTTTATAGGCGAATGCTTTAAAGTTGTATCAATAGGTGATTGTGCATGAGCTGATACAAAAAACACCGCACTTATAACGGTAGCCAATAAAAGTTTCAACATGGTATTCTATTTCGCTGTAAAAATGAAAATTTAATTTAAAATTTAATCTATCTATTTGGTGATATTCTTGTTATACTTTTATCTACAAAGCTTTTGCATCAACAATATTGTTTCGCACCAACTAGGTATTTGGTTATATTTAAGGACTTAAAAAATCAAAATTGATTATGGCAACTGAAACAACTAAAAAAAATTGGCACGAAAAACACAAAGATGAAATGAGTTTTGGACAACGCCTTGCCGACTCGGTAGCTACGGGAATGGGCTCGTGGCGGTTTATCATTATCCAAACTGTGATAGTAGCTATTTGGATGATATTGAATGTGATAGCCTATTTAGACCATTGGGATCCATATCCTTATATTTTACTGAACCTGCTTTTCTCGACCCAAGCTGCCTATGCTGCGCCTATTATTATGATGGCTCAAAACCGCCAAAGCGACCGCGACCGTGCCCAAGCTGATGCCGATTTTAAAACCAATGTGGAAGCAAAAAAAGAAATTGAAGAACTACAAATACGCCTTAATGCTATTGAGGTAGATAAACTGGATAAAATACTAGCGTTGCTAGAAGAGATGAAAAGTAAATAGTAATACCACAATAATGTGCTAAATCATTATATTTAAACGCTATATAGCAATAGCGTTTTTTTTATTTTAAACCTTATTATTTGGCAATGAAACCTAAATTACTTGCAAACCGAGAACTTGATAATTATGCCGATAACGATAGTTTTGATTTCTTAAACAAAGCTAATGCGATAAAATATTTCCTAGAGCAAAATTTAGAGGAACTGACTAGAAACAATATGCTTGTTTTATATGGCGACTGGGGAAGTGGAAAAACTTCGCTTATGAAGTATATTGAGCAAAATATAGATAAAACTATTTATAAGTCTGTATTTTTTCATGCGTGGGAGCACGAAAAAGATGAAAACCTAGCCCTATCGCTATGTGATGCGCTAACAGAGGCACTCCCAAAAACAACCAATACAGAAATTATAGCTGCTGCTAAAGCCTTTATGAGAGGTGCGTTAACCGTATTCAAAAGTTTTGCAAGTGGTGTAACAATGAAAATGCCTGCTGCATTTACAGGATTTGGGTTAGATATGGAAATTTCGGGCGAAAAAATAATTAAAGCATTCAATAATGAATTAGATGGAGAAAAGTTATCATTTTTCAAATCAAATGAAGCGTTTAAAAAGAGTTTTCAAAAAATTGAAGAAATCATCCTAAAATCATCAAAAGCTAAAAAGCTACTCGTATTTGTAGATGATTTGGATAGATGCGAGCCCGAAAATGTACTCAATTTGATTACCGCCTTGAAGCTGTTTTTTACCTATGGTAAAAATTCTGTTTTCTTTTGTGGACTAGATAAAGAGGCGGTTACCAAAGCTGTAAAAACAAAATATCAAGACGTAGTTAAAGCCGAGGAGTACTTAGAAAAAGTATTTGATATTTCATTTAATATGCCCAAAACTTACTCGCTTACAAAAATGCTTGAACCACATTTTAAAGGTGGTAAACTTTCAAATGAGGTAGCAATAGCCACGATTGAAGATTTTTTTAAAACGATAGATTTTACTACACCACGACACATAAAAAAAGTACTCAGCAAATACGAGATACTAAAATCGTTCAAAGCACTAAGCTCAATGCCGGATAATATAAAAGCACTTATCCCCAATATTATTGAAGATGATAACGAGGGCAACGTTTTTGAAACTATTTATTGTTTATTTTTCATTATCCTATATGAATTTCATATTGATAAATTTGAAGAATTAGAGAATTATGACCAAAGGATAAAAAAATATCGCGTCATTTACTCGGAAACTAATGCCACCAGCATCATCTTAGTATTCGGCCACTTAAGGCCATTAATACGGTTAGAGCATCTTACGAAATAAATGAAATAAAATTAAAAAGTATATATGCAATAATAAAAGCTAATCCTCTAGTGCCTCAACCTTATGATTTCGTAAAATTTGTATTTATGAACTCCGAATTAAGTGTTGACACTTTTAAGAGTTTTATTACAGGTTCAATAGATGATTATCAGGTTTATTTTAACAATAAAGATATTTTAACCCTATACTGTTGTTTCTTAATAAAACACCGCCAAGCTATAACCGACCAAGCTAGTGATTATATCTATTGGAATTTGTTTGAAATGGCTAAGTATTTGCTTTAATTATTAAACTTAGCAATTACCCGCCTGCCTAAATCGTAGGTAAGTCTAAAAGCTTCTTGGTTGCTGGTATAGCCTGGCGTTTTGTGCATGGTAAAAATAAATTGCCCTTTTAAACGGCTTGCTACAAATGGTGTGATGATAAAATCTAAGCGGTTGTAAAATTTCTTTTCGTAAAACGAATCGCCATAAGTGATATGACTACCCTGCCCTGCATAAAACTCATTAAAAATAGCCAATCGCCCATAACTCAAATAAGCATTTGCTACAAAACCTTTTGGCGTTTGCAATCCATCTACCCCCCGTGTGCGCTCTAATGACGACATTGCCCCTACTTCGAACGACAAGGAATCTAATACAGTTTTGTGACTAAGGTTAAACCCTGCTTTTACCTGTATGCCACCATTATCGCCAATATGATCATTAGGCAATAGGATGGCTGCACCAGCATCGTGCATCAAAAATACATAATGCGAAATATAGAACAGTCCATTAGGCTTGGGGCTATACTTACCCGAAAAGCCGAATAAGAATTGCTCCCGCTCCACATCTGTTTGTCGGCTCACCCAATCAATCCACAAATTCTCGCTAAAATTGTTTTTGTTGTTATGAAAGCGCAAATACATCCCTTCAATGTTTGGTCGATAATAATGTAGTGTATCATTCAACAACGCACGTGGATAATCGTCCAACAAACCTTCACGAGAAAATTCCCCAATATGAAACAACCAGTTTTTATTTTTGAATTTATAATAAGCAATAGGGTTTACTTTTAAAAAGTACGGTATCGCACCAAACTCGTGTATGGCATTTGCCCCCACCACAAAACTATTCAAGCTATCAATATTTAATCCCAAATCGAGCGCAGTACGTGTTCCCGAATAGGTGCGCGAGCGTGCCACAAAATCTTTATACTCGCGGTTATCTAAAAAACCCAAACCATTGAAATGGATATCCAATGTGGTTTGCGCCAAAGCGGTTAAACTTGTAAAAAAAGTAAGTAAAACGATTAAATAGATTTTTTTATTCATAGGTGATTTATTCAACAATTAAACTAATAATTCGGCTATTCTTACTACCCAAAAATGGAGCAGTACGTAGCGAAAACATCATAGTATATTTCCCTTTTTGCGCAGGTGCGGCAAATTTAAACTTATAATGCCCTATTTCTCCTGTTTTCAATTTTATTTGTGCGAAATCATCCCCAGCCGATTGGGCAGAGATAAAACTCCCATCGTTAAACAAACAAGCCTCTAAAACCGCAAGGTGTTTGGCACTAGTGTTCGAGAAGTCAATAGTTTGGTTGTAGGGGTTAGAAATATTCAAATCAAACAAAATTTGTTGATTAGGTGTTGCCTTAATTTTGTACGAAGGGATTTCAATTTTTGCTTTTTGATACGTCCGCACATCGTTTATCCAACCACCATACCATTTGCCGCCTGTTGTATTTAAGGTATCGGTACTTAACTTGTCTATTGGGCTCTCTGTCAGCCAATAAGCTTTTTTATGTTGCAAACTATCCTCAATAGTCCATATATCGTATTGCGTAAGGCGGTAATACCTATCATCATAAGCAAAGCCCTTTGTAGTATTATTATAGAAATTGTATTTGGATATGTTCTGAAAACCATCGCTCATTATCAAGTAATTGTTGCCTACTTTCTGTTTCATATCAAAAGCCCATTGTTTAAAGCCATATAAGCTTTTTATCTGCCCAACTTTTCTTATCAAAGGCGATGCAGTAATAATTGATAGCCTGAGCAATACAATAAAAATTAGATTAACTACCGCTAATCGTTCAAACCATTTTTGCAAATTAGCTACTTGTTTAAAACGGATAAGTGCCAATATACTCAGCGGAGCAAAGGCAATCAGCGTCCATTGTGGTTGCACTTCGCCTTTTATGCTGCTTATCAAAAAAAATGCAAAAGTACCAATAGCATTTACCATTAATGCCCTAATAAAAGCATCCTTAATACGGGTTGCAAAAGCATTATAAAACAAAAACCAACCTACTAATGGCCCCGCCATTAACAACTGTGCGGGGAAATAAGTATAGGTTTGCGAAAATTCGTAATGGTCTGACGATTGTTCAAATAAATGGTAGTTGATAGATGGATAGTCGTGATTGATTTGCCATAAAATATGAGGTAGATATAATATAGCCGACAAAACAACAATGAACCAAAAAGAGCCTCGTTTTAATAGTTTTATGTTTGATAGTAGCGTAAACCCTACCAGCAATATGCCATGATACTTACTATAAAGCAAACAGGCAATAATTACAGCTAACAACAAAGCCCATTTTATATGATTATCATCCAAGTATTTTTGATAAATGAAATAAAATAAAACGGTGAATAAAAACAGAGGCGCATCGGGGGTGGTCATAAACCCATAGATATGGAAAATGAATATGCTCGATACTACCAAAATAAACCACTTGGCTTGCACTGCATATCTTTTCACAATAAGCCATAGTACATATAAGGATGCTGTGCTTGATAACACCGTCATCAATCGTAAACCCAGCTCACTATGTACAATACTATCCCCTATGCGTATAAAGATGGCTACCATAGGCGGATGGTCAAAATATCCCCAATCTAAAAACCGAGAATATAACCAATAATACGCCTCATCGGCATGAATTTCTAAAGTATAAGCTTGTATGGTATTTAATATTGTCCAGCACAGCAAAAAAAATCCAATAGCTTTATTGGCTGAGTTTTGCTTTTCAAAAGAATTATTTGCGCTAGACAATACCATTCGTGATAGATTGATGGGCGAATTTAATACAAAATAATTAGCCTTATCTATATTTCTTCATCCTGATATCTGTCATAGTTTTTTACAATTTCCGAACGCTTTGTATTTATTATTACCCTTATATTTACTTTATGATAAAGCAGATAGAAAATGTAAAAGCGATAAGATTGTTTTTATTAAATGCCGTTCAATCTCTTACTGTTGAACAATTGAATAAAATGCCTGATGGGCTCAACAACAATATTATATGGAATATTGGTCATTTGATTGCCGCGCAACAAGGCGTTTGCTATAAGCGAGGCGGAGTACCTACTATTATTGATGAGAATTTTTGGCTGGCATACAAACCCGAAAGCAAACCTGAACAGGCAATTGATAGTACCGAAATAGAACGTATCAAACAATTATTCAGCTCAACATTGGCGCAATTTGAAATTGATTATACTAATAATATTTTCTCGAACTACATCCCTTGGACCACCCGAAGTGGTATAAAAATTGAAAACATTGATGATGCTTTAAATTTTCTTCTGATACACGAAGGTTGGCATTTGGGATGCATTTTAACTTTGAAGAAACTTGTATAGCTCACAACAAAAAACCCGACGATTGTCGGGCTTTTTGTTTTAGAATATGTTATTTATACCCCAAGCAATAACCTTGCAGGGTCTTCTAGTAATTGTTTTACACGCACTAGGAAACTTACCGATTCGCGTCCATCAATAATGCGGTGATCGTATGATAAGGCTACATACATCATTGGTTTTATTACCACTTGCCCGTTTACAGCAACTGGTCGTTCGATAATATTGTGCATCCCTAAAATAGCCGATTGTGGAGAGTTAATGATTGGGGTGGACATCATCGAACCAAATACACCACCGTTGGTAATAGTAAATGTTCCGCCTGTCATTTCTTCCAAACTCAATTTATTATCACGAGCCTTCACTGCCAATGCAGCTACTGCTTTTTCTATTTCGGCAAGACTCATGCTATCCGCATTGCGAATAACTGGCACAACCAAGCCTTTAGGAGCCGATACCGCAATAGAGATATCAGCAAAATTACTATAAACTATCTCCTCACCTTCAATACGTGCACCCACAGCAGGCCATTCTTTTAAAGCCTCACATACCGCCTTAGTGAAAAACGACATAAAGCCTAAGCCTACGCCATGTTTTTCTTTAAATTTATCTTTGTATTTAGCACGCAACTCCATTATTGGCAACATATCCACCTCGTTGAAAGTGGTGAGCATTGCCGTTTCGTTCTTTACAGCAACCAATCTACGAGCCACCGTTTTACGAAGCGGCGACATTTTTTCACGACGCTCACGGTCTGAATTTTGAGACGGCGTAGCTTGTTTAATGCTACTCTCTGTTTTTTCTGCGTCAGCTTTTTGACTTCCTCTTTGTGGATTTTCAGAAATCAAATCGGCAGTAACGACATTCATAGCATCAGTTTTGGTTATTCGTCCACCTACACCATTACCGCTAACCAACGATGGGTCAACTCCTTTTTCGGCTAATATTTTTGCAGCTGCAGGCGATGGTGTACCCGATGCGTAGGTTTTTTGTGAAGAAGCACTGGCAGCCACTGGTGCATCAGCAACTTTAGCTGGCGCAGATACAACTGCCCCCGAACCCGTAATTGTACAAACCTCTGCCCCTATTGGTAAAACATCTCCTTCTTTTGCAATAGTTTTTAATACGCCGGCTTTTTCGGCTGCCAATTCAAAAGTTGCTTTGTCTGATTCTAATTCGGCTATTGCCTCATCCATTGCAACACTATCGCCATCTTTCTTTATCCAGCGTGATAATGTCACTTCGGTAATCGACTCTCCTACCGCAGGTACTTTAATTGATAATGATATATTATCAGCACTTACTGGGGTTGATTGTTCTGGAGCGGCAGTCGCTTCTGTTGCAACTGTTGTGGCAACACCTTCGTCAATACGAGCAACAGCAGCACCAATAGTTAAGGTATCGCCTTCTTTAGCAATAGTTTTTAAAGTTCCTGCTTTTTCGGCAGTAAGTTCAAATGTAGCTTTATCTGATTCTAATTCAGCTATTACTTCATCCATTGCAACACTATCACCATCTTTTTTTATCCATCGCGATAACGTTACTTCGGTGATTGATTCACCCACTGCCGGAACTTTTATTTCTAAACTCATAATATTTAGTAATGTATATTATTAATTGGCTGTTACATTAGCCGTTTTTCCTGTTGTTTTTTTGGTGCTGTTTTTCTCTGCTTTACCTGCTGGCAATTCAAAAGCTTTAGTTATTATTTGTTGTTGCTGCGCTATGTGCTGCTTTGCAAAACCTGTTGCGGTACTACTTGCTTCGTTACGTGATATAACTTCTAATTGCAATTCGCTTTTTCGGAAACGGCGGCACATATATGGCCATGCTCCCATATTCTCAGGTTCTTCCTGCGTCCAAACAAACTCGTCAGCTTTATTATACTTAGCTTTTATTTTTAGCATTTGTTGCTCAGGGGTTGGATACAATTGCTCTATCCTTACAATAGCTACATCGTTACGCTTCTCAACCTGTTGCTTCTCTAACAATTCGTAATATATTTTCCCTGAACAGAACAACACACGCTTCACTTTTTTAGCATCAACATAGTTGTCATCAATCAATTCCTGAAACTTACCTTTTGTAAAATCTTCAAGCGGTGATACGCATTTTGGTGCACGCAACAAGCTCTTTGGAGTAAAAACAACCAATGGTTTACGGAACTCGCGGTGCAATTGCCTGCGTAAAATATGGAAGAAGTTGGCTGGTGTAGTACAATTTGCTACCTGTATATTGCTATCGGCACAAAGCTCCATAAAACGCTCAATACGTGCCGATGAGTGCTCTGGCCCTTGCCCTTCGTAACCATGCGGCAATAGCATTACCAATCCGTTACCTCGCTGCCATTTGGTTTCGGCACTTGCTATATATTGGTCAACAATAATTTGCGCTCCGTTAAAGAAATCGCCAAACTGTGCTTCCCATATTGTTAAAGCATTAGGGTTTGCCAAAGCATAGCCATACTCAAAGCCTAAAACGCCATATTCGGATAATAATGAATTATATATGCTAAATTTAGCTGCGGTTTCTAACGTATCTAATGGTGTATATTCTTCTTCCGAATCAACCAATGTTAATACGGCATGGCGATGAGAGAAAGTACCTCGTTTCACATCCTCTCCACTTAACCTAACGGGATGCCCTTCTTTAAGCAAGCTTCCATAAGCTAATAACTCGCCCATCGCCCAATCGAATGTATAAGTAGTATTTACCATCTTACTACGTTCTTCAAACAGCTTTTCTATTTTCTTGAAAAACTCTTTTCCTTTCGGGAGTTCTGTGATTTTCTTACCTATCTCAAGCAATTCATCTTTAGCAACTGCCGTATTAACAGGGGCGGCAAACTCAGTATCGGTAGCTAAATGCAATCCTTCCCAAGCACCTTCAAACATATGTATGCTTTCGGTAAACTTATCTTCAGCTTTAGATTCGTCCAACTTCTTTTGAAGTAAATCGCGGAAACTTTTTTCCATTGCTGCACCTTGTTCAGCATCAATTGTGCCGTGTGCTAAAAGCTGCTGATAGTAAATATCGCGAGGATTAGGATGCGCCTCTATGGCTTTATATAATAGCGGCTGCGTGAATTTTGGTTCATCCGACTCGTTATGCCCATACCTACGGTAGCATAAGATATCAATAAATACGTCATCATGAAAAGTTTGACGGAATTCCATTGCCAAATTAATCACATAAGCCAATGCTTCTACATCATCCCCATTTACGTGAAATACGGGCGAAAGCACTGTTTTTGCAACATCTGTACAATAAGTGCTGGAGCGGGCATCTTTAAAGTTGGTGGTAAAACCAATTTGATTGTTAATTACCAAATGGATAGTGCCGCCTGTGCGATAGCCTTCCAATTTCTCCATTTGCAACACCTCATACACTATACCTTGCCCAGCAATAGAAGCATCACCATGAATTAAGATAGGTGCAATTTTGGTATGGTCGCCTGCATATTTAAAATCTATTTTCGAGCGGGTAATACCTTCTACAACAGGGTCAACTGTTTCTAAGTGTGATGGGTTGGGGCAAAGACTTAAGTGCACATTTTTACCACTTTCAGTCACCACATCGGTAGAATAGCCTAGATGGTATTTCACATCACCACCAAAACCTGCATCTTCATCATAGTTTTTTCCTTCAAACTCAGAGAATATCTCTTTGTAGGTTTTCTCCATGATATTCGCCAACACATTTAAGCGTCCGCGATGCGCCATACCTATTACAAATTCTTGAATACCCAAATCGGCACCTTTTTTTATAACCGAATCAAGAGCAGGAATTAGTGCTTCGGCACCTTCTAATGAAAAACGCTTTTGCCCTAAGAACTTTGTGCCCAAAAAGTTTTCAAAAATGACAGCATGATTTAGCTTATCAAGCATATTGAGTTTTTGCTCGGTTGTGAAATTAGGCGTATTACGCTTGCTTTCCATCCGATCTTCAAACCATTTTATTTTAATCGGATTGCGTATGTATCTATACTCAGCACCTATTGATTGGCAATAGGTTTGCTCCAGCATATCACGAATATCCATCAGTTTGGCAGGACCTAAACCTATTTCTACACCTGCATTAAATACGGTATCTAAATCGGCTTCGCTTAATCCAAAGGTTTCAAGCTCTTTTCCAGGGAAATACTTTCTGCGTTCACGAACAGGGTTTGTTTTTGTAAACAAGTGCCCTCTGGTACGATAACCGTTAATCATGTTAAGCACATTTATTTCTTTCAAAAAATGCTCAGGTGTTTCTCCACCGGTTATTGCTTCCGCAGGTGTTTCACGACCAAAATCAAATCCTTCAAAAAACTTTTGCCAACCAAAATCAATTGATTCGGGGTCTTGTTTATATATTTCGTAAAGTGAACTAATGTAGTCAGCGTTACCGCTATTAATATAATTGTGGCGATTCATTTGAAAACCAATATAAAAGATGCGGTAAAAATAAACATATTGATTTACAAACTATGTAATTTATTCACAAAATTTCACGCTTATTTATATTTTTTATACCAAATGGTATTTTTTATACTTAATAGCTTCAGAATTTATTATTGTGCAACAATCTTTGCAAAAGTTGATGTAGGTATTCAACTCCTTCAAACAGCACTGCGAGTGCTCCAATAATTAAGGTATATTGCTCGAAGGGGTTCATTTTTAATTGTTTATTGATTAGACTATGGCAGGAGCACTAATGTTACACTACTATTCATCACTATAAATGCGTTCACTTTTGCATCAACTAAGCCATGCTTTTATAAAATCGCTTTCGGTTTCCAACTCTTCAATTTGCTTCAAGCCTGAAAAATATCGAGTATCTTTTTGATTGTTATTTATCCCAGCCAGAAACGCCCAATTGCCCCAATTGCTTGCTGGCGAATAATCAATCAACTTAGCTTCAAAATAGGCTGCACCTTTTAGCCAATCCTCTTTTGATTGATTAATTAAAAAATTGGCTACAATTTGACGGTTATAATTACTGATATAACCAATTGCATTAAGTTGGTGCATACAAGCATCTATATAGGGCACACCCGTACTACCCGATTCCCATTTTACAAAAAAATCGCCCTTGGGGCTGCTGCTTTCTACATCAACAGGAGTAAAGAACGATTTGCCATGCTTTTTGAACATAAATCGGAAATAATCTCTCCATAATAGTTCAAGCATTAAAGGAGCATTAGGCGTATCTTTAAAACAATTACTTATTTGATGATATGTACAGCGCATCGAAACACAGCCGAGTGACAACCATGCAGAAAGCTTTGAAGGGCAATTGGTATTATGTTTTGAATGCTTGGCAGTAGTGTGGTGGCAAGGGCTTTGTAAATATTCTTCCAAATGTTTCAATCCCATTGTCTCCCCGCCTTTATAAACGAAATCATTCATCGAACTATCAACTGGTTCAACTATGCCTAAATCTGCAAGAGTGGGCATCGTGCCTGCATCTATAATAGCTGGTGTAGCAATATGTTGCGGCGTTTCAATACAAGGACGCACTTGGCTATCTCGTTCTACTTTCTTTTTGAAAACTGAAAAGCTATCTGGAATATCCTTTATCGGGAATGGTAAGTCCTCCTTGTGATATAACGTATGCCCTATAAAATGTTTAAGGTTGAGCTTTATTTTCCATAATGCTGCCTCTACTTGTTCGGATATATTGGTTTCTTCAAATGCAACTTCTCGATGATGATACACCTCGCTCACTTGGTATTGTAGTGCCAATTGTGGGATAATATCAACAGGATTACCTATTCTCACAATTAGTTCTCCACCCAATTGCTGCAAATTATTTCGTAAATCAATAACCGATTCGAGTAAGAAACGAGCTCTTATACTACCCGTTTTGGGTAATCCAAACTCAGTGGTTTTAAAGTAGAAAGGGTCGAAACAATATACTGGTAATATTTTATCTACTTTTCGGGTAGCTTCAAACAATATTTCGTTATCGTGAACACGTAAATCGTTCCTGAACCAAACTAATATTGTTTTTTCACTCATATAATAAAACCTGAACAGCTAATACAACCAATTAGCCTTCAAATTTGCAATAATTAACGATGATACCCTAATAATGGGAGATTATTTGACATCAGTATAACACTTTTATAAGCAACAATAAGTATTTTGCAGAATGGATACCGCACAATCAACCCAAAAACATATCCTTATTACTGGTGCTTCGGGCTTCTTGGGTAAGTTACTCACCAATAATTTATTAGGATTAGGCTATCAGGTGAGTCATTTAAGTCGCCAAGCAGGCAATAACCCACAAGTGAAAAGCTTTGTTTGGGATGTCGAAAAAGGGGAAATTGATGAGAAATGTATTGATAGTGTCAATATCATTATCCATTTAGCGGGTGCGGGAGTTGCCGACAAAAAATGGACGGCGAAGCGAAAAAAAGAAATAATTGATAGTAGGACAAAATCTATTCAATTAATTTATCAGTTACTTAAAAACAAGCTTCACACAGTAGATACTATCATATCAGCATCAGGGGTGGGATATTACGGCGCTTGTGGTGATGCTGCATTAACGGAGGAAAACCCAAAAGGCTTAGATTTTTTAGCTGAATGTTGCGTAGCGTGGGAAGTTGCGGTGGATGAGGGGAGTAAATTGGGGTTACGAATTTTGAAATTTCGGACAGGTGTGGTGTTAGACAAAAACAATGGTGCTTTGGCTAAAATAGCCCTTCTTATTAAGTGGGGATTGGGCGCAGCTTTAGGTAATGGGAAACAGTGGGTACCTTGGATACATTGGCAGGATGCGATAGCTATGTACGTTTACGGGGTAGAGCATACCGAGTTAAATGGCGTGTATAATATGGTATCTCCTCACTCGGTTACCAACAAACAACTTACCCAACAAATAGCGCATCAATTAAATAAACCTTTATGGCTACCAAATGTTCCTGCATTATTATTGAAGTTGCTTTTAGGAGAGATGAGCACAATCGTATTAGGTAGTGCTCGAGCGTCTGCCGATAAAATTATCCAAGCGGGCTATACCATTAAATATCCCGAATTAGCAGAGGCCTTAAAAGAAATATACGGATAATGGTGCAAATTAAAATTCACCCATTATCCGTATAAATCGAATTTATTTATGCTAATTGGTTACGTGTACATTCGAAAACTCGAATCTTAAACAAGCATTAGGTGGAATACCAGTAGTGCCCGAAGTGCCATAAGCCAGTTTTGATGGAATTAATAGTGATATTGCTCCACCTCCGGTTATCAGTTTTAAGCCTTGATATGCGCCTGTTGTAAGTGATTTAAGATCACTAAACGTAGCCTTATTGGTACTTGCATAACCATTATCAAAAAATGTATTATTCATCAATTGTCCAGTATAATTTAAGGTTACACTTGAATTATCTGTAATAACCGAATCGGGTGATGATGAGCCTTGTTTAATAATTTTATAATACATCCCACTTACTGTTTTTGAGTAGCCCGACAATGTATTGGCTTTCATATAGTTATTTATAACCATATCATCGTAGTTTGCTTGATCTTGAATACCAGTACTTATTGAATTTTGATCGTTTAGCTTTTTATTACTTATCACACTAACAGTATAGTCTAAGCATTGATTGCCATTTATAGTACTTCCATTACCTCTTCCTACCCCACTTATACCATAGGCCAAATGTGATGGTATAAGCACACGCATTTTTCCACCTTTATATTTCAAATCATTAAGCATACTTAATTGTAAGCCGTATGGTTCAATATGACCAAGAAGATTATCAGAGTGATTTATAACAGTATCAGACTGAATATAAGCCCCATCAAACGACCGTACTGTATATACATAAGAAATTTCATCAGGGTAGTCCATAGGGACAGAAGTGGTAACACCAGGCGAAAGGATTTGATAATAAATACCAGTAGTATCGCCACCTACCAAATCCTTTTGCATACCAGTTAATCCATTTGTTGATATATATGCTTGCATTTGCTGCGCATCGTATGTCTTTATATCAATATTAGTACCTGCTTTCCGGCACGAGATAAAACCAATTGTAGAGAGTATTAGTAGTGCAAAAGTTATTTGTTTCATTTATATTAGTTCGTTATACTATAAATTTTAATATCAAAATCGAGTATGGCATTGGCTGGCAAACCTAATTGTGGTTGTGCATACGTTCCATAAGCATACCGCGAAGGTATTAATAATCTAACAATACCACCTGATTGAATTTTAGGTATTCCTAATCGCCAACCCAAAATTACTTGTCCAAGTGTGTATGTGGGATGAAAGTCGTTTGTTTGATAAAATACTTTTCCCGTTGTCAATATTTTACCTGTATCGCCCACGGTTACTTGTGTTGATGAATTATACAATACACTCCCTTGCCCTGGCTGCAATACAATATAATAAACACCGCTTGTATCACTTACCTTTTTAGCTACTCCTGTTAAACCATTTGATGCTATATAATCTGTTACGATTTTATCATCAATAGCCGCTTGTGCTTTATATTGCTCCAAACCAGTTTTGGCTTTAGTGCAACTAAACGCTGAAAGGCAAATAAACAATATCGGAAGTAACCACTTAGTCATTCTATTTCAAACGGCAAATTTATCGTTTTATAATTCAAAAACGACTGCTTAACATTTTTTAACAATTTATATAACGAGCGAAACCCACATTAGTATATCAATATTATAAAACAATTGTCCACTAATATATTTCGTATTGCTTATTCGGGTTTATAATTAATGGTAAGTTGATTGATTTTTTTGAGTAATTCAGTCAGGTATTCTTTATCATGCTCGCTGATATGTTTGTTCAAGTAATTATTAAACTGTTTTACCACAACACGCGCTAAATGGCGTTTTTCTTTACCCAATGCTGTTAAGTATATTTTCACCGAGCGTTTATCTCCAGCATTTGACTCCCGATAAATTAATCCTGATTTTTCAAGCTGATTAAGCATCCTCGATAAACTGGTTGACTTTAATCCCAAAAGTGATGCCGCTTGCGATACCGTAGTACCCTCGTTTTCGTCAATATTAATAAGCAAATAGCCAATGGATTGAGTAATACCGAACTCGGTAACCAGTTGGTTATACCGATTGGCCATAGTTTGCCATACTATTTTTAAAAAATAGTCTATCGTATCTTGATGTCTTATATTATTTGGCATTACCAACAAACATAAACTACACGAATTGATTATACAAGTAAAATTTCATTCCATTTTATTACGAACAACTATTTACTATTCTGCCCTTATGTTATTTTTCACGCTGAAAATGAGTAAAATATCCTTCAAAATATTTATCCTTATAATTAAATCACAAAAACTAACGTTATTTGTAAAACATTTTTTAACCCAATTTGTATTATATACTATGAAAAAAGTTGCATACCTATTATTAATTTCAGTTAGTTTTTTATTAGTTAGTAAAAATGCTAATGCTCAAGATTACAAACCCAATTACGAATACGCCCTAGGTTTAAAATTTGGTGGTTATGAAAATGGTATTTCTGGAAAATACTTTATGACTAGCTCCACTTCACTTGAAGGGTTATTAGGCTTTCGTTCACATGGCGTAGTTTTTACAGGTTTATATGAATTCAACCAACAAGCGTTCAGAACTGAAGGATTTAAGTTTTATTATGGTTTTGGTGCCCATATAGGATCTGTTGGTGCTGGAACATATCAGAGATTTAGTGGCGACAATCAACTTTACACCAAAAGTCAAATATTATTAGGTGCTGATGGTGTTCTTGGTTTAGAATATGTGATTCCACGTTCTCCGATTGCTATCAGTATCGACCTTAGCCCAAGAGTTGAATTAGCTACTGGGCCGTTTTTTGACATCGCTCCAGGTTTAGGAATAAAATATACTTTCTAGTTTATTCTATTACTAATGATGCGCTATGTCTCTCAATAAATGAACGGCATAGCGCATTTTTATTTACCTCACAATCGTTATCTTCCTTGTATAAACTTTTTGTCCTAATTGAATTTTTAGTGCATATATACCAGGGGTAAGTTTCCCCACATTAAGTAAAGTGCTAAAATTTCCCGCTGGCAAATATTGCTTCTCCGAATAATTAGTCTCTCCCGCACCATTAATTAACGATAGATTGAGTATAGTTGCTGTTTTTGCTGCAAATAGCACATTCAGTTTATCATTGGCTGGCACCGGAAATACCACCAACCCTATATCATTATCAGCTGGGTTAGTAGGTAATATCACATATACAAAATTATCTGATTGTGCAGTACAACCACTCCCTAAGGTCACATCTACCCTATAATTACCGCTTTGAGTAGGCGAAAAAGTTTGTCCTGTTGCGCCTTGTATTGGAGCACCTTCCAAATACCATTGATTATTAGCAGCAAAGTTTGAATTTAGGACAGTTCCTATTTGCGTTATTGTTGGTTTGCCCACCGTTACAGCTTGCTTTACAGTAGATGAACAGCCTGGGCTTTGCAAATGAATATCGTACAAATAGTAGTAAAAATTCTTATAATAAGCTGGGTCGGATGCTGATGTAGCCGTATTGCTTGTTATACTAAAAATATTACCTATGCTAAAAGGATAACCACTTACACCACCATTGTTTCTATAAATAGTAGCCGTATTATCATAAGAAACATCAATTCTGTATGTGCCTGCTGCTGGTAATAGTAAATTAAGATTATAAACTTGCCCTACATCGTTAGGATCATCGGATTGTACCCCTGGTTGAGGATTGGTTCGGGTAGCGATGGCATTAATAGTGTTTGAAGAAACCACCTCGCCGTTCACATCCGTAACGGTAAATGTAATCCTCCCCGAATTGCCGATATACAAGCGTGCACTCTCAATTACTATGGGTATTGTCGTTGTTACATTAATAGAAGGTGTAAATTGATTATACCCTCCTGCTGTAAAAACATTTTTGGTAGCGGGACCAACTGTGCCAGTAAAATCATTCAACCCTACATAATACGTATTATTGGCAGCAGGTGGTTGATTGGTTGTAGTTGATGAGCCAAATGCAAACGGAAATAAATCGGAGGGGGAATGATACCACAATAATTCGCCATTACCTGTTCCTGATAGCAAATATGAATTAGTTGCATTACAGAAGTTAGCCACCGCATTAGTAGCCATTGGTCTATTATCTATTACTACTGTTTGTGCTACTTGATTATTATTTGATACCAAATCGCCTGCTAAATTAGTAGTAGCAGTTATGTTATATGTTGACCCAGGTGTTACGTTGAATGGTGCATTAAAAGTAAAATCGTCTTGAGCTGATGGCGCGAGTGATGCCGTATAAATTTGATTAAAGGCGGTTACCGTATTATCGGGTGCAGTTATAGTTACGGTAACTGGTATATTGCTAACAGCAGCACTCCCAAAGTTTTTGAGCGTTACTGTAACTGGTGTTGAACCTGTGCAATTGCCTCCTGATACTGGGTTAACAATAGCAATTGCACCTACATCGGTACTGGTTTGCAAAAATTGGACACGATAATCCTGCGTTTCGCCTTTTGCATAGTTCCCACAAGCATTCACAGTAGTTGGGTCGCTGGTTTCGGTAAGTACTACGCGCATCAAACTATAATTTCCTGCTATCACAGCTCCGGGGACTGTGATATTAGTAGTATATGTACCCGTTGTCGATATTACATTAGTAGTGGTTACCAACTCGCTCGCATCAAAAACACCGTCGCTATTCCAATCAATATAAACTTTTGCAATTTTATTAAAATCAGCTCCACAAGTACCTAAGGTCAAACTCAACGGATAGGTTTTATATTGCTCCAACTGCACCGTTAAATTAGTATAGTCCGAATAGGTTGTACAACCCGCAGGTGGTGTATTATTTAAGTTGGATAACGTTACATTATTGATACGAGAATCGGCATTAGATAGCGGAGCTGATGTACAATAGGTAGCCCCACCAATACCCGTTACAATTAATGAATAGGCTTGTGAACCCGATTGCAAAGTGCCTTTGTGAGAAACTTTGATGGTATATGCTTTACCCGGTGTAGCACCAGCTATATATACTTGCTCTATATTATCCCTTATATTATCTCCAGTAGTTGCCGCCGCCGATGGATTGTTCGGGTCTAATACCCAAGGAGAAAAAGTATTTACTCCGTCGCTTATTCTGATATCCAAATCATTAACTAGTTTAGGGGTTCTATCATTTATCACACCATCGGGCGTTACCGTGCCAGCGGGGTCAGTCCACGATATAGTAGCCGAAAGCGTTCCATTACCTGAAGCAACTACATTGAAGGTCTGCATTTGCCCTTGCTGTAATATATTTTCGCTTACAATACTTTTTGTTCCATTATCAGTAATAGCCTGTGCTGCTTTTTTCATATCCAAAAGCCCCCATCCATATATATAATCGGGACCAACATTACCTGCATCAATAGCAGTATGACAGGCCAAGCCCTTCAAAGTAGCCGCCCGCATAAAAGTGCCAGTATGCTTTTGTGCATAATACTCTTGCAATAGATATAATGAACCTGTAATGTTGGGAGTTGCTTGCGATGTTCCTGATAAATTAATATATGAAGTCGGGTTACTGCCGCCAGTTGACAATACATTGAGCCCATTGCCTACTATATCAGGTTTAACTCTACCATCATCTGTTGGCCCCCAGCTACTAAAGTAAGTGATTGTAATACTTTGTGGGTCTGTTGGGCCATAAGGTAATGCGTTGATTGCTCCAACTGTGAGTATATTTTTTGCGTTAGCTGTACTACTTATACAATCGTAACTATTGTTATTACTAATATTTGGTGGGCGTGGGCCTTTATCAACCCATGTTTGGTCGGTTCGGCTTCTATAACCATAATAATCTTGCCCAACAGCTGGGCCTGTACTACCCCGACTATTACCTGCAGCTTCTACAATTAAATAATAAGGCGCATTGTAGGCTATCATATCCCATGCTTGGGTACGTGTACCATAAAAACCGAAAGTATAATCAACATTATCTCCAGGCAAACCATACCACTCCCATCTACTATTTGCGTCATCATAACTCCACCCTGCTATATCACCGTAAGAATGATTTGATAGTAGCAGATTAGATGCTGCTGTACTCATCTCGGCAATATCATTATTATAGTCATACGATGTTAAAGTGGTTGCACCAAAAGCCATCCCTTTTGCAGGTGGATAAACGCCTTTTGCTAACATTGTACCTGCTACGTGTGTAGCATGGTCAATAATAGAACCGTTATCTTTTACGGTGATTGCCTTCCCTGCAAACTCTTGATGCTGTGTAAGAACAGCCCCGCCATCCCAAATAGCGAGTTTATTATTCAGAAAAGTACTCGAACCCGATAAATTCAACCCTAAAACACCTCCTGGTTGTACGACATTTGTACCTGTTGTGGCTGCCGAAATAATATTGTTATCTGTAGTGAGATATATTGGGAAGCCATTTTTATTAACTCCTTGCAAAGTTATAACCGCTCCTTTTTTTGTTTTACGTGTAACAAACCAGCCGTTTCTTTTTGCTAATACAATAGCATCTTTATTACTTTTCAAGTATAGTACATTGGCTTTTGTAGCTATTGCCTCTAATTCTTTTTTGTTAGAAAAAGGTGCTACTTGCTGGGCAAAAGCTTCGACATTAAAAATTAGTAGTATAACAGTTGCAATAGCTATTACGTAGCGTTTATTCATTAGGTTGATGTCATTTTCGGGGTAAAACTATACTTTAAAACTCAAATAAGACAAAACAATCCGTCAAACGTTTATTTGAATATTCTATTTATATATTACTTACAGTATATCATTTTTCTAAATAAACAAAACTTAATCCCGCTGCACCATACTCCTGTTCTATTTTTTTCTGCATCGCTTTATACGTTCTTACTTCGGGATAGGCGGATACGCCCGTTTCGGCAATTGCCCACACCTGTATATCTATTTTAGCCAATCCATTACATGTATTTTTCATATCTCTCTTACTACAAAACCTTGATAAAGATTTGCACTTAGCAGTATCTTTAATGCAAATCATCATCCTAGGTAAATTAGCAGAAAATAAATTGGACGATAGGTTATAATCCCAATATCCCCAAAAACTCAATACTGGTAAAATACCCCAGCAAAGTAAAATCAGCTTATTCCATCCCATTGTAAGAGATTGAAGAATACTAATATGCTCGACCCTCTTCACAATAATTATAGTCAAGAATAATATCATTAGCATATTCCATGGCCATAATAAAGTATATCCTCTAAATACAAACGGCCCTAATAACAAGAGTATAAAAATGTGTGTAAGTATGAGCACAATTGCTGCCTTTGTTCGCGTTTTTGCAAATAATAAGCCCACGCCTGCCAATAATTCTGCAACGCCTAATAAATAACCTATATGTTGTAACCAACTTTGTTGCACAACATGAGCGGATATTTTAAAAAAGGATTTGAGTATCATATTACTCCATACCGTATCAATAAAGCCCACATTGAGCTTACACAAACCGCTATAAAAATATGTTGATGCTAATAAGAATATGATAATGGGTGTTATTCTTTTAGGTCTATTGTAATTAACTAAAAAACTAAAAGCTATAAAGCAATAGAAATACTCCCACGGTAGTAATCTATTTAGGTCGAGCAAACACAAAGCACCTTCTGTTAGTAATAAACCCATAAGCAAATGCTTGTTAGTCTTGAAAACAAGAATACCCATAAGAGAAATTGATACCATAAATAAAATAACATGAACAACAAATGGCACATAATTAAGCCATGCAAAAACAGGAGCAGTGGGTAATAGCCTGTTTGTAGTCCAAATACGCCAACTTAGTAGCTTTGCAAGTAACCAACAGAAACAGGTAATTTTCAAAAACAAACTAGCCTTAATTTTGTTATAAAGAAAATGTTTGATGGTACTCATTATTTTATTGGGAGTTAATTTTAGAAACCATGAAATAATTTTTAATATTTGTGCGTTTATATTTAAAAAAACGCATCAAATTACAAATCTTTACGTATAAAGATAAATTGAAGCAATAAAATCAAAATATAACACTAAAAATAAAGTTGTACTTTTGAATTATATAAATATATCGCATGAGGTTAAAAATCGGTTTTGGCATATTTGTATTACTACTTATTAATAGTGTTTGTGCATTTGCGCAAACATTACCTTGTGGTGGCGACGACCCCGATGCTGCCTGCCCTTTGGATACATGGGTAACAGTATTGGCTATTGCTTTAGCCGGATTGGCAGTATTTCGTTTATATCGTCAAAAAACTCAAAGCATCCGTACTGTTTAATAAGTTTGCCCAAACTCCTTTTTTATTTAGCCAGTATTCCTTAACTGCATATCTCCTCTTCCTCCAACAACAATAGTTGATATTTTATATTGATAATCTGCGTGTTAACTAATTACTCCGAGGGAATTTGTACACATTTTGGGGAATATTAATGATATCTGTTCCCCAAAAAATCAATAGACCTATTTACTCTTTTCGTACAAAACATAGCCAAAATCCTATTTCCGTCTCACTCAGGGGGTTAAAAACCCAAGAACTATCCTTTTTCATAATTGATGCACGATTGTTGCATTATGCTATGGCACAGCTAATTAATTTAAATGTGATTTACCAAAATCAATTAACATTCAATTGGTATTAAAGCTATCGTCCATGAAAAAGCATCTACTCCTATTAGTGATTTTACCTCTTTTACTTTATGTAAAAGGGAATGCGCAAGCACCTGTTATTGCTTATACCACACCTTCGGTATTTGTATATGGCACTACCATTACAGATTTAACCCCAGATGCAAGTGGAGGTGGGGCAGTAGTAAGTTATGCTATTTCGCCCGCATTACCTGCAGGTTTATCCATTGATGTTAATACTGGTATTATATCTGGCACACCCACAACAGTAAGTCCAGCTACTGATTATACCATTACAGCATCTAATGGCTTAGGAGATGGAACATTTACAATAAATATTACTGTTGATAAAGCTACGTTGACTGCCACTGCTGATGATAAAACTAAAGTATATGGGGCTGCTAATCCTACTTTAACTGTTACATTATCAGGTTTTGTGAATGGCGACACACCAGCTATTATCAACACTTTGCCTACCGCTAATACTACGGCTACTAATACTTCTAGTGTAGGCAGTTACACCATCACACCAAGCGGTGGTAGTGACAATAACTATACTTTCAACTATGTCAACGGCTCGTTAAGTGTTACACAGGCTACATTGACTGCCACTGCTGATGATAAAACTAAAGTATATGGGACTGCTAATCCTGCACTTACTGTTACATTATCAGGCTTTGTCAATGGCGATACACCAGCTAGTATCAATACTTTGCCTACCGCTAATACTACCGCTACTGCGGCTTCTAGTGTAGGTAGCTATACTATTACTCCGAGTGGTGGTAGTGACAATAATTATACTTTCAGCTATGTCAACGGCTCGTTAAGTGTTACACAGGCTACGCTGACTGCCACTGCTGATGATAAAACTAAAGTATATGGTGCTGCTAATCCTACTTTAACAATTTCTTATACTGGTTTTGTGAATGGCGACACACCAGCTAGTATCAATACTTTACCTACGGCTAATACTACCGCTGCTGCGGCTTCTAGTGTAGGCAGTTACACCATCACACCAAGCGGTGGTAGCGACAATAACTATACTTTCAACTATGTCAATGGCTCGTTAAGTGTTACTCAGGCTACATTGACTGCCACTGCCGATGATAAAACTAAAGTATATGGGACTGCTAATCCTGCACTTACTGTTACACTATCAGGTTTCGTGAATGGCGACACACCAGCAAGTATCAATACTTTGCCTACGGCTAATACTACCGCTACTGCAGCTTCTAGTGTAGGCAGTTACACCATCACGCCAAGCGGTGGTAGCGATAATAATTATACTTTCAACTATGTCAACGGCTCGTTAAGTGTTACTCAGGCTACGTTGACTGCCACTGCCGATGATAAAACTAAAGTATATGGTGCTGCTAATCCTACTTTAACAATTTCTTATACTGGTTTCGTGAATGGCGATACACAGGCAAATATCAACACTTTGCCTATGGTTAATACTACGGCTACTGCAGCCTCTAGTGTAGGCAGTTACACCATCACGCCAAGCAGTGGTATTGATAATAATTATACTTTCAACTATGTCAATGGCTCGTTAAGTGTTACACAGGCTACGTTGACTATTACTGCAAACAACCAAGGCAAAATATACGGTGCCGTTAACCCAACATTAACCGCACAATTTACTGGCTTTGTAAATGGCGATACACAAGCAAGTTTATCAGTACAACCAACCATATTGACTACCGCAACTACAACATCGGGAGTAGGAAACTACCCTATTACTGTGAGTGGTGCTATTGATAATAATTACACTATTAATTATGTGGCTGGAACTTTGAATATTACTGCTGCTTCATTAACCATAACAGCTAATAATCAAAATAAAACTTATGGTACTACTTTAACTGGGGGTGTAGGTTCTTCGGCATTTACTATCACATCGGGTTCTTTACAAAATGGCAATACCATATCTTCGGTAACCATCACTTATGGTACTGGCGCAACTGCTGGGTCTGCTGTGGGTACTTATACCAATAGTGTTACCCCTTCGGCTGCTGTGGGGGCTAATGGTTTCATTGCAAGTAATTATAATATTACTTACGCTTCGGGCAATATTATTGTTGGGCAAGCTAATCTTACTATTACAGCTAATAATCAAAATAAAACCTACGGTACTGCTTTCTCGTTTGCTGGTACGGAATTTACACCAACTGGCTTAAAAAACTCGGATGCCGTTACTAGTGCTACTATTACTAGCACAGGCGCTGTTGCTACTGCTACCGTTGCTGGTAGTACTTATCCTATTATTCCTTCTAATGCTGTGGGTAGCGGACTGGCTAACTACAACATTACTTATACTAACGGTGCAATGACTGTGAATAAAGCTACGCTTACTGTTACTGCTAGTAATCAAACAAAAACCTATGGTACAACCTTCACGTTTGCTGGTACGGAATTTACACCAACTGGCTTAAAAAACTCGGATGCCGTTACTAGTGCTACTATTACTAGTACAGGTGCTGTTGCTACTGCTACCGTTGCTGGTAGTACTTATACTATTATTCCTTCTAATGCTGTGGGTAGCGGACTAACTAATTACAACATTACTTATACTAACGGTGCAATGACTGTGAATAAAGTTACGCTTACTATTACGGCTACTGGCCCTACTAAAACTTATGGCACTGCATTAACTACTGGCTCAAGCACTACTAATTTTACAGCCGTTGGGTTAGCTACTGGCGAAATCGTCAATAGCGTTACGCTTACTCCAAATGCTGCAGGTTTGTCAACTACTACTGCCGCTGGAAATACTTATACTGTTACTCCTTCAGCAGCTATCGGTTCGGGTGGATTTAATACCACTAATTACAATATTACTTATGTACCTTATAGTGGGACTGTTAGTAAAGCCCCATTAACCATTACAGCTACTGGCCCTACAAAAACTTATGGTACTGCATTAACTACGACTACTGGTTCAACCAACTTTTCTTCTACTGGCTTAGTTAATGGCGAAACTATTAACAGAGTTACTTTAACTCCTGATGCCGCTGGTGCATCAGCTACCACCGCTGCTGGTAGTGCTTATGTAGTTACACCTTCAAATGCATTTGCTACTTTTGGCAATTTTAATGCCGCTAATTACAGTATTACTTATGTACCTTATAATGGTACTGTTACACAAGCCACCCTTACTATTACTGCTAGTAATCAAACAAAAACTTATGGCACAACCTTCACGTTTGCTGGTACGGAATTTACAACAACTGGCTTAAAAAACTCGGATGCTGTTACTAGTGCTACTATTACCAGCACAGGTGCTGTTGCTACTGCTACCGTTGCTGGCAATACTTATCCTATTATTCCTTCTAATGCTGTGGGTAGCGGACTAACTAACTACAATATTACTTATACTAACGGTGCGATGACTGTGAATAAAGCTACACTAACCGTTACAGCTAATAATCAAACTAAAATCTATGGTAGTACCAATCCTACACTTACCATTACCTATAGTGGTTTTGTAAATGGCGATTCTCAAGCTAGTTTGACTACTCAACCTACCGCTACTACTACGGCTACTACAGCGTCTAACGTGGGTTCTTATACCATTACGCCTGCCGGCGGTGTTTCTGCTAACTATTCGTTTACTTATGTTACTGGTTCTTTAACCGTTACTAAAGCAACACTAACCGTTACAGCTAATAATCAAACTAAAACTTATGGCAGTGCCAACCCGACATTAAGCATAGCTTATGCTGGCTTTGTCAATGGCGATAATCAATTTAATTTGACTACTCAACCTACCGCCTCTACTACCGCCATTACTAGTTCGCCGATAGGCACTTACCCAATTACAGTTACTGGTGGAGTATCTACTAATTATTCGTTTACTTATGTTGCTGGCACTTTAACCGTTACTCAAGCAGTATTAACCATTACTGCCAATAATCAAAGCAGAGCATACGGTGCTGCTAATCCAACATTTACTTTTACTTATAGTGGATTTGTAAATGGTGATACGCAAGCCGTAGTGACAGGAACTACTGCTACCACCTCAGCTACTACAGCATCTAATGTGGGTACATACAATATTGTTCCTAGTGGGGCAAGTGCTCCTGCCTATTATACTATAAATTATGTGAATGGTACTTTAACGGTTACAACGGCTAACATTACTATTACAGCTAATAATGTTACCAAAACTTATGGTACAACGCTAACTGGGGGCACGGGCTCTACTGCATTTACTATTACATCAGGTACTTTACAAAATGGCAATACCATATCTTCGGTAACAATTACTTATGGTACTGGTGCAACTGCTGGGTCTCCAGTAAATATTTATAACAATAGTGTTACACCTTCAGCTGCTGTGGGGGCTAATGGTTTCATTGCAAATAACTATACTATTAATTACGCAAGTGGTAGTATTACTGTCAATCCAAACATCTATACATGGACTGGAACTACTAGTGTGAATTGGAATGTTAGCACTAATTGGAGTCCTAATGGTGTACCAGGAACAAATGATGATGTGGTTATCCCTGCTACTACTACCAAACCAACAGTAAACGTAAGCTCTACCTGTAATAATTTGAGCTTTACAGGTAATACTACCATCACTATTGCTAAAGGAACGAATAATACTAATAATGCTATTGTACTTACTGTAAATACTGCGGTTTCTATTCCTTCGGGCGTAACAGCAACTATCAGTATGCCATTAGGAGCACCTACTTTTACCGCTGGTAATGCTCCCCTAACCTATTCTGAATTTGATATAGGAGGTACACTTACCAATGCAGGTACACTTAGCGTAAATAATGGTGTATTGCAAGTTGATGCCGGCTCGACTATTACCAATAGTGGCACTTTTACAGCTAATGGTGGTAATATGATTAATTTATCAGGCAATGGCGGTACAGCTTATAATGCTATTACCAACTCGGGTACTTTTTATGCAGGTACATCAAACTCGGCATGTACACTTATAGTTGATGATGGGTCATCCATAACCAATAGCGGTACATTTTACTTAGGTTCAACCTCTGTTCTTCAATATTATAATACCCAATCGCACAATTGCAACGTAACTAATTCAGGCACTTTTACATTACAATCTGATGCAAATGGTTCGGCTACTATCACAGCAATACCACAAACTAATGGGGGCAATAGTTTTACTGGCACTTTTAGAGTTGAACGTTATTTAAGTGCAAAAAGAGCCTATCGTTTAATAGCATCACCAGTTTATGCTGCCACATCTAGCTCAAATAAAGTATATAGCCTTAATTATGTACAAAGTTCAGCTTATATTACTGGCACAAGTGCTACTGGAGGTTTTGATAAAGTTACACAAGGGCCTACTCTATACTTATATCGCGAGGATGTGCCTTTTTCAAATGCGAGTTTCATAAGTGGTAATTTCCAAAGTATCAACAGCCTTACATCAGGCAATAATGCTACCCCTACATATACATTTGATGCAACAACTGGCAATGCTGGTAAAACTAGCGGCTCGTACTCCATTCCAAATAGCAATGGCTTCTTATTCTTCTTTAGAGGCAATCGTGCTGATGGTAATGTTGCACAAGAAACCGTTACAACCTGGCCTGCCACAACCGCTACTTTAACAGCAAGTGGGCTAATCAACCAAGGTTCAATTACATTTAGAGATTGGTACACTCCAAGTTCGGGGAATTTAGGCTTTACTGGTACAAATCCGGCAACTGTACAGGGCTTTAACCTAGCTGGTAATCCGTATGCAAGTTCAATTGATTTGAATACCTTTACCCCTACTAATAATGGAACAGGAATCTTTTACGCTAACTTATCACCATATATATATGAGTTAAATCCTGCAAATGGTAATTATTCACAATATGCAGCCTATACAAAAGGCCCTATTATACAAGGTACTACAGCAGGCGCACCTGGCGCATCTCGCTATATTGTGAGTGGAGAAGGTTTTTTTGTACTGGCTACAAGTTCGTCTGCACAATTAATATTTAATGAAACAGCAAAAACAAATACACAAAATACTGGCGCAAGCTTATTTATGGGCAAGCCTGCCGATTTTTTGACTAATAACCAATTGTTAAAATTGCAATTAGCGAAAGATTCGGTAAATACGGATGACATGGTAATCGGCTTCGATTCAAATGCAAAAACTGCGTTTGATATAACCGAAGATG
Source organism: uncultured Mucilaginibacter sp. (assembly GCA_963422535.1). Taxonomy (GTDB): domain Bacteria; phylum Bacteroidota; class Bacteroidia; order Sphingobacteriales; family Sphingobacteriaceae; genus Mucilaginibacter. The sequence goes on along the minus strand of OY730227.1, from coordinate 2,140,253 downwards.
CTCCTTACAGAGCAGGTTCGGGCAAAGTAAGTTTATCAAGCCTATCCACCGACCGTATGCCATTGGCTATTAATTTGATGCCATTAAATAAAAAATCGCAAAGTATAGCCTTAAAAGTAGGCGCTACTGCCGATGGCACCTATACTTTAAACCTGACGCAATTACAAGGTATCCCACGTTTATATGATGTATGGCTGATGGATGGGTATAAAAAAGATTCGGTAAATATGCGCGATAGTAAAACTTATAGGTTTGATATTATTCATGCTGATACCAATAGCTTTGGCACTCACCGCTTTGCTTTGGTTATCCGCCAAAATCCAAGCTATGCGTATCATCTACTTAACTTTACTGCGCAAAAAGCACCTACTGCAAATCGTGAAGTACAAGTAAAATGGTTGACAGAAAATGAAGGCAACTTTACCTACTTTACTGTTGAACGTAGCACCGATGGTGGGAAAACCTTTAATGTACTTGGCGGGGCTACAGCTAGCAATGCTGGCAATTATTCTGTATTAGATAAAAACCCTGCTAATCAAAACTTATATCGATTGAAGCAGGTTGATATCAATAATGTTATATCTTATTCTAATGTTGTGCCTGTTGGATATGCCAACCTAAGTAATAATTTAACAAAGGCTAATATTACTTTATATCCCAACCCAACAAGTGATTTAGTAAATGTAACTATCGATACACCAAATGCTGAAAGTTATGATATACTGATTACAAACAGTGCGGGTATAGTAATTCAACAAGTTACATCGCAACAAGCGCAATGGCAATCAAATGTGAGTAATTTCCTTCCTGGAACATACTACATACAAGTAACCAACAATAAAGACAAAAGTTTAATCGGTCAAAGTAAGTTTGTGAAACTCTAACCAAACGACACGACACTGTAAGGCAAAGCCTTAGTTTACCTGCAATTTTTGTGGTAAACTAAGGCTCTATTTTTTTGATAAAGCACTTCATATTAGTCGTTTATAGTTTTTTAGAAAAAATTAACCATAAGTTGAACCTTTTGTTTCTTCTCTACGTAAAAGGACTATACCCCCTTCAATTAGTTTACTATTCGCATTAAATAAAGTAACTCTCTTTATAGTAAGCTTCAAATCGCAGTTTTCTCAGATTATTTAAGTCTAACCCTAGTGTTTGATTGTGCCCTGTACAAGGAGTTATTTAATTAACCATTAATTACACAAAAGCATTAATTATTAAATAACATTTTTTAAAATATTGTAACCAATATTTTGATATAGCCTATAATAAATTCAAAACCTTACTACCATGAAAAAATATCCATTGTATCTATTTTCATTAACCCTACTATTAGCTTTTAGTAAAGGAAATGCTCAAGCACCTAATATCAGCTATAGCCCATCTACGTATGTACTGACAAAGAATGTAGCCATCACTCCTATTACCCCAACCAATACAGGCGGCGCTGTACCAGCAACCGTTTATGGTGCAGTAACTACATTAGTGTCGTCGGGCTTGGATAGCCCAAGAGGTTTAGCCGTCGATGGTGCAGGAAATATTTATGAAGCTGATTTTGATGGAAACGTAATTTATCAAATCAATTCGAGCACTGGTGCTAAAACTATTATTGCAGGTTCGGGCACGGCAGGCGAAAGTGATAACACTACTGGCACATCTGCAATGTTTCAGAACCCATCGGGTATTGTATATGATGGTTCGGGATATTTATATGTAACAGATTTTGGTGGTAATACCATTAGAAAAATAAGCACAACAGCTCCATACGCCGTTACTACCATAGCAGGTACGGCAAGCACAGCAGGCGAGCTTGATGCTACTGGAACAAGTGCACTATTTAATCAACCTGCTGGTATTGCATACGATGGTTCGACCTATTTGTATGTAACAGATTTTGGCGGTAGTACTATAAGACGGATAAATATAGCTACCGGTGCGGTGCTCACCATAGCAGGCACAGCAAATACCGCTAGCGAAACCGATGGCAATGGAACAAGTGCCACATTTAATGGTCCATCGGGAATAGCATTTGACAGCGCATCTTACTTATATGTGGTTGATAATATGGGCAATAGTATTAGAAAAGTAGATACATCATCAACCCATGCGGTAACCACTTTTGTAAATTCGAGTGCTGGGCTATCGAGCCCTTGGGGTATAGCCATAGATGCTTCACACAACTTTGAGGTTGCCGATGCGGGCAACAACTTAGTAAGAACTATTACACCCACAGGCATTGTTTTAACTTTAGCTGGTGATGGTACAACAAGTGAAGTTGATGCTGATGGTGTTTTAGCAAGTCTAAATAATCCTTATGCGTTAGTTATAGACAATACAGGTACTTTATTTGTAGGCGACAACATTACCACAAGTTCGACCATACGAAAAATAGCACTTACAGGTTATGCCATTGTGCCTGTTCTGAATAGTAATTTAACTTTCGATACCAGCACTGGTACTATTTCGGGCACACCAACTATAAGTTTCTCGCCTATCATGTACACCGTAACCGCCTTTAATGCATCGGGCAGCAGTAGCGTAATTGTAACGCTCTCATGCGGTGGTGTGATTGATTGGACTGGCGCAGTAAATGGCGATTGGGGAAATGCTGGAAACTGGACCGGCGGCGCAACTCCCACCGCTACCGACGATGTACAAATAGGAGTTTCGTCATTTACCAATCAGCCCATTATTGATGTCCCTATGCCTAATAACATCACCATCAAATCGCTTACCTTTGGTTCTGTTAACCCTGTTACGCTAACAATAAACAACCCTCATACTTTAACTATAAAAAACAACCTCACAGTTAGCTCTAACCTTACCGATTCAATAGCAGGTACTGGGCTTATAAAGATGATACCCAATTCGGTTGTAAATGTTTCGGGAACAAGTGTATTGGCACTAAATTTAACAAGCGGTGGATTGTTTACACTACAATCCGATTCTACAGGAGATGCATCTGTAAATCAAATTACTGCTACCTCTATTACAGGATCAGTAAATGTAGAGCGTTATTTGAGGGGTGGAAACATTGTATATAGAGGGTATAGGTTATTATCTTCGCCAGTATATCATGCCACAGATGGTTATGGCAATGCCATTTACAACATCAACTATTTAAAAAACTCCATATACCTTACTAGCACATCCACTACGGGAGGGTTTGACAATACACAGGCGGCCAACCCTACTTTATACCTGTATCGCGAAAATATGACACCCAATAATTCAAGCTTTACCGGTGGCAATTTCAGAGGCATTAAAGATATAACTTCAGCCCCTGATTATACGATTGATATAGATGGAGGCCCATATAATATACCTGTTGGAAATGGTTATTTATGCTTTAATAGAGGAAACCGAGCTGCAACTTCGTTTAGTGCCGAAACAAAATCCACCTATGTACCACAAACTGTAACTTTAAGCACCAATGGCACTTTAAATGCGGGTCAAATTACTATTCGAGATTGGTTTACGCCATCATCATCAAGCTTAAGTTATACTTCGTCTTCACCTTCAAATGTAAAAGGGTTTAACTTGGTAGGAAACCCCTATGCCTGTGCTATTGACTGGGATTCCTTTCAATCCAGTTCAACTACAAGCGGCATCTATGGCAATAATATATCCAGCACGATGTACACCTTAGACCCCGTTACGAAAACTTATGGTTCATACATTGCTGGTTCGAGCGGCATTGGTAGTTCTTCATCGGTTAGTAATATCATTTCGAGCGGGCAAGGTTTTTTTGTGGTAACAAATGGAAGTGGAGCAAGTTTGATTTTTAACGAATCGGCTAAAACACCCACAAACAATACGGGAGCAAAATTATTAATGGGCAAGCCTATTACTCGAACTGCCATTAATTCGTACTTGCGCTTACAACTGATGGGGAAAGACTCGACAATATGCGATCAAACTTTAATTCGGTTCAACAATCAAGCTTCTTTAATATATGATACAAATGTTGATGCTGAGTATAAACCAGGTTTTGGAACAGTAAGTTTATCATCATTATCAAGTGATATGATCAAACTTTGTATCAACACTATCCCAATGCCTAAACAACAAAACGAACGGATTAAGCTAAATATAACTGCAAATAAAACGGGCAATTATACCTTATCATTAAGAAATATTGTTGCTATCCCTCAATTGTATGATATATGGATAGTAGATAATTATAAAAAAGACTCGGTTGATTTAAGAGCGAGCAAAACTTATAGCTTGGATATAAATAATACCGACACCACAAGTTTTGGGTCAAATCGCCTCACATTAGTAATTAGGCAAAATCAAGCTTATGCTTACCAATTATTAAATTTTGAAGCAAATAAAAGCTCAACTATTCGTCAAGTAGCAATAACTTGGAATACTAAAAATGAAGGCAATTATACCAACTTTACTGTAGAGCGAAGCATTGATAATGGAAAAACATTTAATGTTTTGGGAAGTGTAACCGCTAGCGATTTGGGCAAATATAGCTTTATTGATACTAAGCCCATTAATGGCACAAATTCGTATCGCCTAAAACAAGAGGATATTAACAATGTGATTACTTACTCAAATATTGTACCTATTGAATACTCAGATTTGAGCAACAGTATTACGGTAAATGCTTTAAGTTTATATCCTAACCCCACAACTAATGCTATCAATATTTCCATCAATGCGCCATCAGCCAAGGAAACAAATTATACTATAAAAATCATGAACAGCTCAGGTATAACTGTAAAACAGGTTACCTGTTCTCAAACAACATGGCAGGGAAGCATCAGTACTTTAAGTACGGGAACGTACATTATTCGAGTACTCAATAGTAAAAACGATACATTAATTGGCGAAAATAAATTTGTAAAGTTGTAACAAATCATATTTCAATTTCCGTAAACACGACTTATAAATAGCAGGATATTGCCCTGCTATTTATATTGACGTCCATTTGGTTAAAAAGGATACTATTTGGTGTTTAAACACGATAAAGAATTTAACTATTTATCAACATATCCACAATTGATGCCCTAAGTCTTAATTTAGAGGCATTTTTTTTATTTTTCATTAAAGGAAAAATTGAATGAAATTTATTTTACAACAATATAAAATAAATAAAAACGATACAAATAATCGATAATTATCTTAAAAGTACAATAAACTTACTTTAAATATTTGTATTATCCTGTTAATGATAATTTATTGCAAAACCTTTCGCTATTATTTTCCGTATAGAATAATTAGTTTCGTCAGAAATACCCTTAAAACTAATATAAACTGTTGTGAAAAAGCCGTTATTATACATCTGTGATGTGTTTGTATTACTATTGCTTATTATAAATGTAAAAGCACAAGCTCCCAACATTTCATACAGCCCTTCGACTGTTGTACTATCCACCAATATCCCATTCTCGGTAAGTCCTGTAAATACAGGCGGAGCTGTGCCTGCCACAGTATATGGCACAGTAAGCACTTTTGCTGGAAGTACTGCTGGTCTTTCGGGACTAACAAATGGTACTGGAACAGGCTCATTATTTAACCTTCCGAGAAGTATTTCTATTGATGCATCTGGCAATCAATACATTTGCGATGCAGGCAATAATGAGATTAGAAAAATAACATCAGCAGGTGTAACAACCTTATTAGCTGGTAATGCAAGTGGAACTCCTGGTATGGCAAACGGCACAGGAACAGCTGCTTCGTTTAATTTGCCTTATAATTCAACTGCTGACGCCTCTGGCAATTTATATATTGCTGATTTTAGCAACAATCAAATTAGGAAACTGGTGATAGCTACTGGTGCAGTTACGCTTTTAGCTGGTAATGCAATTGGGACTGCTGGTATAGCAAACGGAACAGGAACTGCTGCTTCGTTTAACAATCCTCCTGGTATAGTTTACAATCCTGCTGATGGCAATTTATATGTTACTGACTTTAATAATAATCAAATAAGACGCGTAACTACCGCTGGGGTGGTAACACTTTTTGCTGGTAGTACTACTGGTGCATCAGGAACTGCTACCGGAACTGGGACAGCAGCTCGATTTACTGGTCCGAATGGAATAGCCGTAGATGCGGCCGGAAACCTATATGTAGCCGATCAAAACAACAACCAAATTAAGAAAATAACGCTAGCTGGTGTGGTTACATTAGTAGCAGGAAGCCCAACGGCTGCTACTGGCTCTGCTGACGGGGTGAGCACAGCTGCAACATTTAGTGCTCCTAGGGGGATTACTGTTGACGCTTCGGGCAATCTATTTATTACTGATAGTAACAACAATACGATTAGATTAATAACACCAAGTGGCTTAGTAACTACATTTGCAGGAACTGCTGGAGTTGGTGGTTATACTGATGCTGTCGGAACTGCTGCTCTATTTAACTTTCCGAGAGGCTTGGATTTTGACCCTAGTACAGGTAATTTATATGTGGCCGATTACACTAATAACGTTATCCGAAAAATTATAACTACTGGATATCTTATAAGTGCCCCATTACCTACCGGACTAACATTTGACAACAAAACTGGTATCATTAGCGGAACCTCAACTACAACATTTGGTGCTACCACTTATACTGTTTTTGCATTTAATGCAAGCGGCAGTTCGTCAACCACTATTACCATATCGTGCACTGCTCCTACAATCAATAATTGGACTGGTGCTACAAGTTCTAACTGGTCAACACCCGGCAACTGGTCAACTGGTGCTGTTCCATCATCTACACAAACTGTCGAAATAGGAGTAGCAGCATATACTGGTGTTAAAGCTCAACCATCGTTTAGCTCTTCAGCTACAGTAAAAGCAATTGTATTTGGCACTAACAATACCCCTACTTTAACTATCGCCTCAGGGCAAACATTAACTGTTACCAATGGTATTACTGTAAATGCATCAGCAAATGCAGTAGTAAATGGCCCTGGTACAATAAGCGTAGGAAACGCTTCGACTATAAATGCTACTGGCTCATTAACTGCATCGTCAAATTTAATTATCAGTATCGCTAGTGGGGGCTCTATAAACAATCTAGGTACATTTACTTTAGCATCTAGTGCTAGTGGCTCATCATCAATAGCTGCCATACCATCAGGGTCTTACATAACAGGAAATGTTACTGTTCAACGCTATATGACGGGGGGAAGTCTTACTTACCGTGGTTATAGATTGCTATCATCGCCTGTATATACCGCCAATGTAAGCGGGAACAATGTATATAGTATCAACTATATTGGCGTTGGGTCTTTTCTTACTGGCACTGATGGAACATCGGGTGGCTTTAATAAAGGTGGCAATCCTACACTTTACCTATATCGCGAAAACTTTACAGGCACGGGTGCTACATTTACTTCAGGTAACTTCAGAGGGATTCAAAATATCAATCAATCACCAGCATACAATTATCTAGTTGATGTTGACGGAGGGCCATATAATATACCAGTTGGCAATGGCGTTTTATTCTTTTTTAGAGGAGCGTCAACAACTGTAAATCCATACGTAACTACTACTATACCAGTAGCAGCAACGTTGAGTACAACAGGTTTATTAAATCAAGGGCAAATTACCGTTGCTGATTGGTTTACACCTGCGTCACCAACACTTAGCTACACAGCAGCGTCGCCCGCCACAATCAAAGGGTACAATTTGGTAGGCAATCCTTATCCCTCGACTATCAACTGGGATACTTTTCAAACAGGTTCAACCACAACTGGAATTTATGGTAGTAGTGTGAGCAATAAAATTTATGTATTAGACCCTATTACAAAAACATACGGGTCATATATAGCGGGTTTTGGTGGTGTAGGTAGTGCTACTTTTGCTACCAATGTTATAGCAAGTGGGCAAGGCTTTTTTGTGGTAACAACAGCAACTGGTGCTAAATTAATTTTTAACGAAACCGCTAAAACTGCTGCACAACCTACTGGCCCTACGTTACTATTGGGTGCACCTGTTAATACGCAAACAAACAGATATCTTCGTTTAGAAATGGGGCAAAGTGCTACTATAAACGATCAAACGTTAATCCGTTTTGATAATCAGGCTACATTAGCATACGACACAAACATAGATGCCGAATATAAAGATGGCTACGGTAGGGTAAGTTTATCAACCAAATCGAGTGATAATGTTAACCTTTCGATTTATACTGTTCCACTACCAAAACAAACTGCAATAAAAATTAAACTAAATGTGAATGCGGGCGCAGATGGCGCGTATAATATGGCATTAACTGATATCGTTGCGGTGCCTCAGTTATACGATGTATGGTTGATGGATGCTTACAAGAAAGATTCGGTTAACTTACGCCTGACTAACTCATATACTTTTAATATTACCAATGCCGACACTGCAACTTTTGGAAATCGTCGCTTTAGTTTGGTTATTCGTCAAAATCCAGCCTTAGCTTATCAATTATTAACTTTTACAGCTAATAAAACATCTACTCCGCATCAAGTAAATGTAGCATGGACTACAAAAAACGAAGGTAATTATACCAACTTTACAGTTGAGCGTAGTAATGACAATGGACAAACATTTGGTATATTATATAGTGTATCAGGTGCTGATTTGGGTGCTTATAGCTTCTTAGATAAAACGCCATCAACTTTTGGCACAAATCTTTATAGATTAGGGCAACAAGATATTAATAACACTATCACGTATTCGACTATTATTCCAATACAATTTTCCGATTCGGGTAATAAACTCAACAATAATGTAAGTATTTACCCAAATCCGGCTGGTAGTACTATTAGTTTATCTGTTATCACCATACCAACACAAACTACCAACTATAATTTCAAAATCATCAACAGTTCAGGCGTAATTGTTAAAGAATTCATCTTATCGCAGCCCTTATGGCAAGGTAATATAGGTGATTTACGCCCTGGAACGTATTTAGTGCGCATCGTAGATAACAATACTAAAGCTTTTGTTGGCGAAAACAAATTTGTAAAGTTGTAATTACTATTAAAAATCTTCACAGTTTTGTCATCTTATCAAAACTGTGAAGATTTTTTATTACTAATCCGATAGCACGTTAACCATTAATTTACATTGGCATCAAGTTTGCTTATTACTAAGTAAACAACATACCTTTGAAACAGTTCCTAATAGCGATATTTCTTTTATTAATAGTAGATACTAGTATTTCTGCACAAGCACCTAATATTAGCTATTCTCCTGCTACAAACAATTTATCAGTTGGTGTGGCTTTTTCGTTAAGCCCTACCAACACTGGTGGTGCTGTACCTGCTACAACTTATGGACAAGTAACTACCATTGCAGGTAGCACAACAGGTGCATCTGGTAATACAAATGGTATAGGAACTGCTGCACGCTTTTTGGACATGGAGGCTATTGCTATTGATGCGAGTGGGAATATTTACGTTGCTGAATATGCAAATAACGATATACGAAAAATAACTCCTGCCGGTGTAGTTACTACTTTTGCAGGTAGTACTACCCCAGGCTTTGTTGATGGCACAGGAACTGCCGCTCGTTTTAAAGGCCCTGATGGTTTAGCAATTGATGCCGCTGGGAATATATATGTAGGAGATTATGATAATAATGCCATCAGAAAAATAACTCCTGCTGGCGTCGTTACTACGTTTGTAAGCTTAGTTACAGGTGCTTCTGATTTAAGTTTTGATGCTTCAGGCAATTTATGGGCTGCCGAGCAAGGTGCTAACCAAATTATAAAAGTTTCGCCTACTGGTGTAGTAACTAGTGTTGCAGGAAACACGGCTGGCATTCAAGGACTAACCGATGCTACTGGGGGTTCGGCTCGTTTTTTTGCTCCAAATGATGTGCAAGTAGATGCCGCATCTGGAAATATATTTGTAGCCGATTACTTAAACAACACCATTAGAATGATTACACCATCGGGCGTAGTTACAACATTTGCGGGTAGTAACACTTACCCTAACGTAGGTGGTTTTGCTGATGGCGTGGGTACAGCAGCACGCTTTAATAACCCTACTGGTGTAGTCACAACTTTAGGTGGTGGGATAGTGTATGTGGCTGATTTTTTAAATCATGCCATACGGAGAATTATGCCAGATGGAACTGTTACTACAATAGCAGGAAGTGCTTCAGCATCTGGTTTAGTTGATGGTATTGGCACGGCTGCTCAATTTATACACCCTGTTGATGTTTATATTGATAACACTGGTACTGGCTATGTAATTGATGGTGCTGGTAATAATATTCGGAAACTTATTCTAACTGGTTATACTATTAGTGGAACTTTGCCAACGGGCCTGAGTTTCGACCCTACTACTGGTATCATTAGCGGCACGCCTACTGCACCATTTGCTAGTACAACTTATACTATCATTGCTTTTAATGCTTTGGGCTATTCAACAACTACCGTTACACTAGCAGCATATAATACTAATAACTGGCTTGGGCAAAACACAAGCTGGAATGGTGCAGCAAATTGGAGTCTAAATCATGCTCCATTATCAACAGAAATTGTACAAATTGGTGTTACTTCATTTCCTGCTTCAAAACAACCAACTATTCATAATAATACTACTGTAACAGGTTTAGTATTTGGAGCAAATGGCTCAAACAATGTAACCCTAACTATAGACTCGGGTGTAAATTTAACCACAAGTACTGGACTTACCGTGAACACCTCTGCAAATGCAACTATAAAAGGTAGCGGGAGTAGCGTAAATAGCGGGAGCGTTACTTTAACGGGTACTTCTACCGTATCAGCATCAGCTTCGCTAACTGTTTCGTCAAACGCTACTATTATATTATCAGCCTCATCAACACTAACAAATAATGGCACGTTTACCTTAGCTTCAGATGCTAATGGTTCTGCCTCTATCGCTGCAATACCTTCTACATCATCAGTAAATGGTACGGTGTCTGTTCAGCGTTATATGAGTGCTCAAAGAGGTTATCGCTTAATGGCATCTCCTGTATATGCGAGTACTTCGGGTTCAAATAAAGTATATAGCCTAAATTTTGTAAAAAACTCAAGCTATATAACTGGCACTACTGGCACATCTGGTGGTTTTGATAAAGCGGGCAATCCTACTTTATATTTATATCGCGAGGATGTTCCCGTTTCAAATAGCAGTTTCATAACTGGGAATTATAGAGGCATAAGTAATATTACCGCTGCCCCTACTTATAGTTTAAATAACGAAGCATCAAACTATACTATTCCCGTTTCAAATGGGTTCTTATTCTTTTACAGAGGTAGCAGAAAACAAGCCTCACTTGCTGCTCAAACTACTGCTGGTGCTGTTGCTACTACTGATACCTTAACCGCAACAGGTTTATTAAACCAAGGGCAAATAGTTTTTAGAGATTGGTATAATGCGGGTTCAAATCTATTAGGTGAATCAAATTCAAACCCTACTGTAGCTGGCTTTAATTTAGTTGCTAATCCTTATGCGAGTTCAATTGACTTAGATAGTTACAATACAACTACCGCAACAAGTGGCATCTATGTGCAAAACGTATCAAAAACCATTTACGAACTTAACCCAGTAACTGGAAATTTTGATACTTATCAAGCTGGTTCTAATGGAGTTATTTTTACCAACCATGGCAGCAGAAATATTCAAAGCGGGCAGGCTTTCTTTGTGCAGGCACTTACTGCTAATGCTCAATTAATATTTAACGAAACAGCTAAAAGCACCTCTCAAAATACTGGATTAAATTTATTTATGGGCAAGCCTGCTGACTTAGTGGCAAACAATCAATTTTTGAAATTGCAAATAGCTAAAGACAACATTAACACTGATGACACCTTTATCGGTTTCAGCAGCAATGCCAAAACCACATTTGATGCTAATGAAGATGCACCATATAGAGTAGGCTTGGGTAAGGTAAGTATCTCAAGCTTATCAACCGACCGCATACCTTTGGCCATCAACCATACCTCGTTGAGTAAGAAAAATCTTACCGTTGCTTTAAATATTAGCGCAACAACCGATGGTATTTATACCTTAAATATGACTCAACTACAAGGCATACCTACGCTTTATGATATTTGGTTGATGGATACTTACAAGAAAGATTCTGTTGATTTAAGACATAACAAAACTTATAGTTTCAACATTTTTAGAGCTGATACTGCAAGCTACGATGCTCATCGTTTTACTTTGGTTATTCGTCAAAACCCTAGCTATGCTTACCATCTGCTTAACTTTACAGCAAGCAAAGGTGCTGGCAAGCAAGTTGAGCTGGTTTGGAAAACAGAAAACGAAGGCAATTACACCAATTTTACTATTGAGCGCAGTATTAATGGTGGCAAAACCTACACTATAATAGGTGGCGCAAATGCTACAGGAGCTGGCGATTATTCTTTAGTAGATAAAAGCCCATCTACCCAAAATTTGTACAGGTTAAAGCAGGAAGATATCAATAATGCTATCAGCTATTCGAACATTATTCCAATCGAGTATGCAAATTTGAGCAATAATTTACCCAACAGTAAGTTGAGCGTTTATCCTAACCCTGCAGTAAATACAATCAATGTATCAATAGCTACTACCGAACAAACGGCGACTGGCTATCAAATTAAGATTACGAATAGCTCGGGGCAGGTTGTGAATGATGCAAAAGTTTCACAAAATTTATGGCAAGGCAATGTGAGTAATTTATTGCCTGGCACCTATCTTATCAACGTCGTTAACGCTGAAAACCAAAAAGTAGTAGGGCAAACCAAGTTTGTAAAATTATAACTAGCTCAAAATAGAAACCCCCATATGTTAAATATGGGGGTTTCTATTTCTATGAAATGGATTGATTAGCGACTAAATTGCAATTGATTAATAATGCCACTTACGATTTTAGGGATATCATCAATATTTTTTTGAACATTGTGATGAACCTCGCCAACACCAAATCCACGCCATACTACCCTTTGTGTGCGTGTATCAATCAAATCGATAATAATAGTTCCTTCTTTATAATGCTCTCTTTCGCCAGCGGTTGAACCTCCATAATAAACAAATGGGCGACCAAATCCATAATAATATGGGCGATATCCCCATCCATAACTTAGCCCAAAACCAGGATAATATCCAGTACTATAATAAGTAGGATAATAAACTGTTTTAGATCCCAAGCCCACCTTAGCGGTATAGGTTACTAATAAATCGGGGTTACCGGTCATTAATTTTAAGCCCTTATTCAGCAAACTTGTTACAGCAGCATCTTTTATTTTAAGATCGGCAATGGCACTAGCCGTTGGCTTATCCGTGTTTTTCTCTTCGGAAGCCATCCACGCGAAAGATTTATAACCGCTCATATTAGTTTTATTGCGAGCTGCTGTGTAATAGTCGTAACTACTACATGCTGATACGGTAGTAAGTACTAATGCAGTAAGTACTAAATATACTGATGTTTTCATAGTTTTGGTTTATTTATGTTTTATTTAGACTTTAAATCATCTAAAAGGTTTAATAACCTATTACGATAAATATTTACCCACAATAGGCATACGCCTACCCATACCAAACGCTTTTGGCGATACCCTTAGTATAGGTGGTGCTTGATAACGTTTATGCTCTGCTTGATTAACCAGCTTTAAAACTCGCCGTACGGTTTCCCCATCGTATCCCATACCCATTATCTCAATTGATGAGCACCGATTTTCGACATATTGCATTAATATAGCATCCAGTATATCGTATTCGGGTAACGAGTCGGTGTCTTTTTGATCAGGACGCAACTCGGCTGAGGGTGGTTTGATAATTGTGTTTAGCGGGATTATTTCTCGCTCCCTGTTTATATATTTTGCCAATTCAAAAACCTGCGTTTTATACACATCTCCAATAACCGAAATGCCGCCACACATATCGCCATAAAGCGTTCCATAACCTACCGCAGCCTCGCTCTTGTTTGATGTATTCAATAAAATATAGCCAAACTTATTACTCATCGCCATAAGCACTACTGCCCTACTCCGCGATTGGATATTTTCTTCGGCAATATTAAAAGGTAAATTATTAAACTGTGGATGAAGCGCACCTTCAAACGCTTCAGTAATTTGTTTTATTGGAATTATCTCGTGCTTGCAGCCCAAATTGGCAACTAAACCTTCGGCATCTTTTATGGAATGGTCGCTTGAGAAACGCGATGGTAGCAATACCGCCATTACATTATCAGCTCCAAGAGCCTCGGCAGCTAATGCACACACTACTGCCGAATCAATACCTCCTGATAAGCCTAATATTGCGCTTTTAAATCCCGATTTATAGAAATAATCTCTTATACCCAAAACAAGGGCTTGATGTATCTGTTCGATATCAGTTTGACGCTCTTTTACTGGCATTCGAGCTTGATGTGATGTAACCTCAGCTTTATTATCAAAAGTATAATAGGCTATGTTTTCTTCAAAGTATGGCAGTTCATCAACCAACTCCCCAGCTTTATCAAACACAAGCGAGCCTCCATCAAATATCAACTCTGTTTGCGCACCTACATTATTCACATAAAACAAGGGCAATTGATATCTTTTAGCGTTATCGCTTAATATGGCTATACGCTCCTCATCATGATTATACGCAAAGGGCGATGCTGCAATATTAATCATCACATCGGGCTGCTCTTTAATCAATACATCCATCGGTCGGGTAACATAGAGCGGATTTTCGACCGTGTTCCACAAATCTTCGCATATCGTGAGTGCTATCCGATGCCCTTTAAAATCAATACAAGCAAACTCTGTTGATGGCTCAAAATACCGATACTCATCAAAAATATCGTAATTGGGTAGCAATGCTTTATTTACTATTGCTTTTACCCCCCCATCCTCAATAAAATAAGCCGAATTATGCAATGCCTTACCTACTGCACTATGATTAACCGTAGGTAACCCTATAATAGCCGCTATACCATCACATACTGCTGAAATGCTTTTTGCAGCCTCATTGCTCAAATGAATAAACTCCTTAAATTCCAAAAAATCTCGTGCAGGATATCCACAAACAGACAATTCGGGAAATACCACCAAATCAGTGCCTTGTTGTTTCGCTTTAAGGATATATTCAATAATTTTTTTGGTATTGGATTCGAAGTTCCCTACATGAAAGTTAAGCTGAGCTAATGCAATCTTCATATTACAGATGATGTAAATTTGCTTGTGTTTATGTGAGTTAAAAATCTATTTTTGCTAAAAGAACAAAAAAATGACCTTCCAATTCATCAAAGCAAGACAAATTTACCTAATTTTTTTGACCAGTTTGTTATTTATAGCCTGCGGTCGTTCTAAAAAAATTGATGTAAGTAATATAGATGTCCATGTAAATATCGAACGTTTTGACCGTGACTTGGATTTGATGCGAGCCAAACCCGTGAACACTGAAGTTGTTGCCATGCTGAAAAAATATGGCATCTTTTATCAGGATTATATGGAGCGCATCATACAAGCGGGGGCTATTAGGGATACCAATTACTATAAAACTGTTCGTGATGTATTGGCATCGCAAGCCTACCTTGACCTAAAACATGAGGTTGACTCTATCTATCCAAATCTTGATAAGCAAAACACCGAGATAGCCGAAGCGTTTAAATACATCAAATACTATTTCCCAAAAAAGAAACTACCAAAAGTGTATGCCTACTTTTCGGGCTTCCAAGCTCAAACATCAATAGGCGATGGCTATTTTGCAATAGGATTGGATATGTTTTTGGGAGCTAATTCTAAATTTTATCCCGCACTGACGGAAACTTTACCACACTATATTACTCGTCGTTTTACACCTGATAATATTACCCCTCGTATTGTTGAGGCCATAGCCCGTGAAGATATGTTTCCAGAAAGTAAACAAGACAAATCATTACTCTCGATGATGGTATATAATGGCAAAATCCTTTATTTTATGGATAGAATTTTGCCTGACGTACCCGACTCAGTAAAAATTGGTTATACACCCAAACAAATGAAATGGTGCGATGATTTCAAATCGCATATATGGGGCTATTTTTTAGAAGAAAATTTGCTTTACGAAACTGATTTTGAGAAAATTCAGAAATATATTGGCGAAGCTCCCTTTACACCCGGATTGGGAGAAAAAAACGAATCGGCTCCTAGGTTAGCAGTATGGACAGGCTGGCAAATTGTAAAACAATATATGGATAAACATCCCGAAATCACCCTACCACAATTAATGGCTGATAATGATGCTCAAAAAATATTAAACGAATCAAAATACCGACCCAAATAGCAGCAAACATAAAGAGCACGCTCAGGATAATCCCAAGCGTGCTCTTTCTATAAAATATTCTTTTAAAATTACTTTAAAATAGCAAACACACCTTTTAAGGCAATAGCTACACCAACTATCAAAATCACATTGGCTATCCATGAGTAATAAGGTGCTTCGCCTGCAAAACGAAGGAATACGCCCACCAATCCAATAACAATAGCTACTGTTAATAAAACATAATGACGTGCATCATTAGCTTGCTCTCTCGAATTCATATTGTTTAATGTTAATGTTTTGGCAAAAATAGAAATGTTTACCGAAAAACTGATAATACTTTTTATATTTTGTGCAATCAATATTAAATCCCAATTGGCTTTTTCTTATAAGCTTTATAACAAAACCAAATAATTACACCAGCTAATATAAAAACCCATAAATTTGCAATACCTATTACAACATTCACAAAAATATTCCAACCATTATAAAATGCCAAACCGAGTCGTTGAAATATTGGAATATTGTATGCAGATGGGTCGTCATTGGCTATAGTTTCAGTACTAATTGTGTTGTTTTGATAAAAATGAAGGTTAACAGTACTATACTTTACAGCATCATCAATTCTACTATTCCCAATTTGTTCATCAATCAAATCATCCTTTAAGAGCAATACTGATGAAGGGTCTTTAATTACAACCTTACCCTTTTTTTGCTGGTTTACTAATTCTTTTCGATTATTAAACTTCAACTGAGCTGATAAAAAATCTAAGGATTTATCCTCAATATCCACTCTACTCATATCTACTCGAATACCTATTTTCCCTACACTATTCATAAAATCTTCCAGTCGCGCTGAGGGTATTTTAATAGTCATTTCCGCAGTAGTACTCACTGACGAGATACGCTTTACCGAATCGTTACTAATATGTAGATCTTTATTATCTATTGCTGGTGATTGGGACTGATGATGCAATACCATTCCTTTATATTGCTTTGTTACTGCAACAATACTATCACTTGTTTGTTGCACATTCTTTACTTTAAGATTCATTTCGGCTGTTTTAACCAGCTTGGGAGAAGAAATAGCCAAAGTATCAATTCTTGCAGTTTCTAAGCCGTTTTTACCATCATTAACAACTTCATACTGGCTTCCTTTTTGTTTACATGCAGCCAATAATACGATGGCTACTAACATCAATGTTCTTGTTTTCATGACTATAAGATTAATTTGGTTTCCTATTGATACCTATTAACCTTCAATAGTAACCTTCAAAATCTATTAGTGATAACTTTGTTACAATAAGAGGCAACAAAAAAGGTCTCTCCTTAGCGGAAAGACCTTTAGTTATTCTTATGAATATTCTCTTTTAGTTTGATGACAAGGCAGCCGCACCACTCACAATTTCGGTAAGCTCGGTTGTAATGGCTGCTTGGCGTGCTTGGTTGTATGATAGTTTTAGTGCCTTTAATAGCTCGCCTGCATTATCAGTAGCTTTATCCATAGCGGTCATACGTGCGCCATGCTCCGAAGCATGAGAATCTAATACAGCTTTATACACTTGTATTTTAATATTTTTAGGTATCAATTGCTCTACAATTTCTTCTTGCGAAGGTTCTAAAATATAATCTACTTGAGTGTTGCTTGTTGTAGTATCCTTTTCAGCTTTTGGCACTGGCAATAATTGCTCAACGGTTAAAAACTGTACAGCAGCATTTTTAAAACGATTATAAACCAACTCAACGCGGTCATACTCGCCTTTCACAAAGCCGTTCATAATTTGCTCGGTTATCTTTGATACATTAAGGAAAGTAAGCTCGTTGTAAAGTTCATTGTTATTACCTATCACATTATACTTGCGACGTTGGTAGTACTCTTGCCCTTTTTTACCAATGCCCACAATAGAAATATTACCAGATCTTAATTGATTACTATATTTTTCGGCAATTAAGTTGTTAGTAGCTTTAATCACATTGGTATTAAAAGCACCAGCCAAACCGCGGTTTGATGAAACAACCACAATCAACACTCGCTCTGGCTCACGCTCTTGAAGAAATGGAGATGAACCATCTTCCAAACTTGCAGAAAGATTAGCCAGCATATACTTTAGCTTATTAGCATAAGGGCGCAGTTGTATAATGGCGTTTGTAGCACGTTTCAACTTAGCAGCCGAAACCATTTTCATAGCTTTGGTAATTTGCTGCGTTGAACTTACTGACGCAATTCTGTTTCTTACTTCTTTTAAATTAGCCATTTATTGAATGTGCAAATTTTTGATGTGCAGATATGCAAATTGCTTTGCTTTTATTAATTATTTAAACATACGGTTATGCAATTATCTGCACATTTACACAACCGTACATCTTTGTGCTTTAATATTTCGCTGCTAATTCTTTAGCTACGGTTTCTAATACACCTGTTATTTGGTCGTCCAGTTTACCAGCCTTTAAAGCTGCCAATGTTTCTGGATGGCGCATTTCTAACTGGGTAGTATATTCGTTTTCAAACTCTTTGATTTTGTTTATCGGCACGTTACGCATTAAGTTTTTAGTACCTGCGTAAACGATAGCAACTTGCTTTTCAACAGTTACAGGAGCGTATTGACCTTGTTTCAAAATCTCAACGTTACGAGCACCTTTATCAATTACGTTTTTGGTAGCCGCATCCAAATCAGAACCGAATTTTGAGAAAGCCTCCAATTCGCGGAATTGCGCTTGGTCAAGTTTTAATGTACCAGCTACTTTCTTCATTGATTTGATTTGAGCGTTACCACCCACACGTGATACCGAAATACCTACGTTGATAGCCGGACGAACACCCGCGTTAAACAAGTTCGACTCTAAGAATATCTGTCCATCGGTAATTGAAATTACGTTGGTTGGGATATAAGCTGATACGTCACCAGCTTGCGTTTCGATAATTGGTAACGCCGTTAACGAACCACCGCCTTTAACAATATCTTTGATAGACTCCGGCAAATCGTTCATTGCTTTTGCAATAGAATCGTTTGAGTTGATTTTCGCAGCACGCTCTAACAAACGACTGTGAAGATAGAACACGTCTCCTGGGTAAGCCTCACGACCTGGAGGACGACGTAATAGCAACGATACTTCGCGATAAGCAACCGCTTGTTTTGATAAATCATCATAGATAATCAAAGCAGGGCGACCAGTATCACGGAAATACTCGCCAATAGCTGCACCAGCAAATGGCGCGAAAAACTGCATTGGAGCAGGATCGGCAGCACTAGCACACACTACAACGGTATAAGCCATAGCACCGTTTTCTTCTAAAGTACGAACAATGTTTGCTACGGTAGAAGCTTTCTGACCGCAAGCAACATATATACAAAGCACAGGCTCACCTGCTGCATAAAATTCTTTTTGATTGATAATGGTATCAATACAAACTGCTGTTTTACCAGTTTGACGGTCGCCAATAACCAACTCACGTTGACCACGACCAATCGGAATCATCGCATCAATAGCTTTGATACCAGTTTGTAATGGCTCGGTAACCGGTTGACGATAAATTACCCCAGGTGCTTTACGCTCTAAAGGCATTTCGTAAGTTTTTCCAGCAATTGGTCCTTTACCATCAATTGGCTGACCTAACGTGTTTACCACACGACCCAACATACCTTCGCCTACGTTAATAGAGGCAATTCTTTTGGTACGTTTAATGGTATCACCTTCTTTTACTTCATCGGCTTTACCTAACAATACCACCCCCACGTTATCTTCTTCAAGGTTAAGCACGATACCTTGTAATCCATTTTCAAATTCAACCAGCTCACCTGATTGTACTTTTGTTAATCCGTAAACGCGGGCAATACCATCACCCACTTGAAGTACGGTACCTACTTCTTCTAATTCAGATTCTGACTTGAAGCCTGATAATTGCTGGCGCAAAATTGCTGATACTTCGTCTGGTCTAACCTCTACCATTTTTTATTTATTTAGAGTTTTGTTTTTAATTATTGATTTACCCCACGGGCAAAATCTTGTTTCAATCTGTTTAAACTACTTGATAAGCTCGAATCAACTTGCAAATCGCCTACTGTAAGCACAAAGCCACCTATTAAGTTGGCATCTACTTTGGTATGCAATTCAATAGTTGCCCCTGTTGCTTTTTGCAACTCGGAAATTATTTCATTTTTATTTGCATCAGATAACGCTGTAGCTGATGTTACATAAGCTCTTACAATATGCTTTATCACATTGTATTGATTAATAAACTCTTTAGAAGTAGCGTATAAAACTTCTGCTCTGCTTTTATTAACCATTATCTTAAAAAAGGCATCTGTAACCTTATTTACTTTACCCGAAAAGATAGCTGTTAATATTTTTATCTTTTGGGTATGTGCAATAATAGGATTACTTAAAACAGCTTGAAGCTGATGATTAGCCCTTAATGTTTGCGAAAAAAGCTCCATATCATTTCTAATCTCTTCGAGGGATTTGTTTTCCACCGCAAGATCAATTAATGATTTGGCGTACCTGGTTGCAACTGTTAATTCAGACATATCTTTTTATTTCGAATTTCCGATGTTCTATTTCGAATTTTCTATTTGTTCATCATTCTAATTTCAATCAATAAACTCAGATTGAAATATCAAAATCAGCTATTATTTTAATTTAACTTCTTTCAACAAATCAGCAACAAGTTCGTCTTGCTTATGTTGATCTTCAAATTGCTTACGTAATATTTTCTCAGCAATTTCTATTGATAAACTAGCTACTTGATTTTTTACATCAGCCATAGCTATTGCTTTTTGGTTATCAATTTCGATACGTGCACGCTCAATCATACGTGTACCTTCTACATTGGCAGCATCTTTAGCTTCGCTAACAATTTGGTCTTTCAATTTTTTAGCGTCACGTAATATTTGATCGCGCTCAATACGTGCTTGCTTAAGCAACTCATCGTTTTCGCTGGTTAAACGTGCCATTTCTTCTTTGGCAGCTTCAGCCATTGAAAGCGCACGCTCAATTGAGTTTTCACGCTCAGTAACTGCTCCTAAAATTGGCTTCCAAGCAAATTTGCGAAGGATAATCAGTAAAATTACGAATGATACTGTAGTCCAAAAAACTAAGCCAATTTGGGGGGTAACTAATTCCATACTTCCTATATATTTCTTTAATAAATAAGTTCGAGTTTTAAAATAGCCCGGAGCCAACCGCTCCGGGTATTTTTTTTTTAGCCAATCATGGCTACAACCACCGCAAATAATGCAACACCTTCTACAAGTGCCGCAGCGATGATCATGTTAGTTTGAATTTTAGAAGCAGCTTCTGGCTGACGAGCAATACCCTCAACAGCTTTACCACCGATTTGACCGATACCGATACCTGCACCGATAACTGCTAAACCTGCTCCAATCGTTCCAATTTTACCTATTACACCAGCAGCAGCAACCGCTTGAGCAATAGTTCCGATCATTCCAATCATTGTTTGTTAATTTAAAACGTGTATATTAAATAGATAATTAATTCAAAAATTAATGATGCTCTTCAACCGCCATACCTATAAATAGTGCAGCTAACATCGTAAATATAAATGCTTGTAAAAATGCCACTAGCAACTCAATACAATCCATAAACACCACAAATACTACTGATGCTGGCGATATCCACAAAGATTTAAAAATAAATATCAACGAAATCAAACTTAATACAATAATGTGTCCTGCTGTAATGTTAGCAAACAAACGTATCATTAATGCAAAAGGCTTTGATATAATACCTATCAACTCAACTGGCACCATGATAGGATATAACCACCATGGAATAGAAGGCATGAAAATGTGCTTCCAATAGTACTTATTACCACTAACGTTTACCACTATCAACACAATTGCTGATAGCACTAAAGTTACGGCAATATTACCAGTAAGATTAAACCCTCCTGGAAAAAATGGCACTAAGCCTAAAAGATTATTGATTAATATAAAAAAGAATATAGTAAGTAACAATGGCATGTATTTGGCGTGCTTAACACCAATATTAGGAATAGCCACATCATCACGAACAAATAATACCATTGGCTCAAGAAATGATTGCAAGCCTTTTGGTGCTTTACCTTGACGCTTTTTATAAGATGACGACATTCCGATAAAAACAACGAACAAAATAAGCATCCCCATCCACATACTCGCCACATTACGAGTGATTGAAAAATCTATAACTTTTTTAGAAACTGCTTCGTCAACTTTACCATCAGCTCCTATCACTTTCACTTTATCGTGCTCGCTTGCATAACTGTAATAGTTGCCTTTGTAAATTTTAACTTCCTTTTTGCCTTCACCTTCTTCTTCACTTATTTTCTCTGAAGAAAAAACCTCTAATCCCTTATCTGTATAAAGAATGATTGGCAATGGCAATGCTGATTTTCCAAACATATGCCACATGTGCGAATCCCCAATGTGCTCAAAAATAGCATCCTTTGGGTCATACGCTTTCTTACTTTCTTCGGCATTATCTTGTGAAAATGCAAGTGCTGGAATTACTGTTAGAAGTGCAAAAAAGGCACAAATACGTAAATGTTTAAAAATTCTTAGTTTCAAAATCGAGCCTCTTTCCATCTAAAATGAAGTTTTCTACTTTAAATTTTGGTTGCGCAAGTTACGCAACAAACTGTAAATTTCAAAGGCTGTATTTAAGAAATATAAATAGATAAAATCAACCACAAAAGAAACCTTTTCGGGATGGCACTTTTTTATAAAAAAAAGCACGAAAATAAGGCTTGTAAGTAGTTTAAATGTGGTTGCGCCTAAAAATGCTGGGGCGTACATTTCTTTATTAACTTTTTGAATAATCAATATAAACACAATAGATAAAAAGGTAAGACCCGTTACATAAACAAACATCAACCAAAAATTAGGCACTAAAAGGCTGGTATTATTGGTATATATTAATAGTAGTGGCGGCACTGCCAACAAGAGCGTAAAAAGCACAAAAGGCAAAACAGGATTAAATGATTTCAATTTTTTAATGATTTAAATACAACAAATAATGATAAAAAAACGCCCAAAAGCGATAAAGTAGCTGTAACCCACTGTATAGTATGACCTACATAAGCATCAATTTTATACCCAACATAGGTAAATGCACCAATAATAGCCAGCATTTGCACGCCCAAGCCTGCAAATTTAGCATAAGTATTTAATGGTTTATTGCGCTGCTCATCCTGTTCATTTTTAGCCATCTGCAAATTTATTAATCCTAATTCATACAATTTAGTAAATTAGCAAAGCTTTTCTTAACCATAGTTTTATTTTGAGCCGTATTTCTAAAATTTCTGTATTAAAACAAATCTACGCTGTTGTTTTTGTGGTATTGATTGCTGGATGCTCGCTCGAAAAAGAAAGTGCCATTAATCGTGGCTTGCAAAATCTTACGGCGCGATATAATCTACTTTTCAATGCGAATGAACTATTGCGCCTAAAACAAGAGAGTTATGCCGCTTCATTTGTCGATTCGTACAACGAAATATTGAGCGTATATCAAGACACAACAGTTCAATCAAACACTCCTGATAAAGATTTAGAAGATGTAAAACTAAAGGCTAATAAAATAATTACCCTAAAAGAACAAAGTCATTATTTAGGCGATGCTTATTTAGTTTTGGGTAAGGCATATTATTTAAGTGGTGATTATTTTCAAGCGATTGAGTTTTTTAATTATGTAGGGCGTTCATTCGGTAATAAACCCGAGCTAGTGCAGCAATCTTTATTTTGGAAAGCACGTGCGATGATGTATTTAAACCAATACACAGCAGCAAAGTTGGTGATAGATACCGCTATACAAAGCATCAAACCCAAAAAGAAGACCAACATTGCCGATATATATGCTACCAAACTACAATATGATATTACAAAGCAAAACTATATCGAGGCAGAATCAACGGGGAAATTAGCCATAAAATATTGCAGAAACAAAGCGCAAAGACTACGCTGGACATTTATAGTAGCACAACTACAAGAGTTAAATAACGAAAAAGCAGATGCTGTTAAAAATTACAATAGTATCAGTAGTAGTAATGCTCCTTTTGAAATGGCTTTTAATGCCGAATTGAATAGCATAAGAATAACCGACCCAGCAACCAATAAGAAGAAAGGTAGAATTGAACTATTAACCGATTTGATGAAAAGTGACAATAACAAAGATTTTATTGATCAGATATATTATCAAATTGCAACGCTTTATCAAACTAATAAGGATATTGATAATGCTATAAAAAACTACCGCTTATCGGTGCGCAACAGTCGTAAAAATCAAAACCAAAAAGGCTTATCTTATTTACGTCTTGCTGATATATTTTTTAAAAACAAAGAAGATTATATAGGTGCTAAAAAATATTACGACAGTACACTATTTAATTTATCGCCCAACTATCCGAACTATCTAACAGTACAAAAGAAAAGTAACAACTTGCAATTACTAGCTGATAGGTTTGGGGTTATTTCGAGGGAAGATACTTTACAAGTGCTGGCACGTTTAGATGAGCCTACAAGAGCAAAACGCATTGATGCTATAATAAACAAAATTATTTTACAACAACAAGAAGCACAAGGCGATGCCAACGCGACAACGAGTAGTGTATCGGTAAATTCATTTGGGAATAGTAGTTTTTATTTTTACAACGCTAATGCTGTTAGTCAAGGGTTTTCTGATTTCAAAAAAAAATGGGGTAATAGAAAATTAGAAGACAACTGGAGAAGAAGCAATAAAGCTAAGATTGTTGATGAAACAGTAGCTAGTGGCTCGCAAAGTATTGACCCCGATGCCCCAGCAGACCCAGCACCTAGTACAGTTAGTGCAAAAACTTCGTTTTCGGCAGGTAAATATCGTCAACAACTTATTAAAGATTTACCACTCACACCTGAACTGTTACAACAATCGAACCTTCGCCTATACAATGCTTATTTTGATATTGCGGGCTTTTATCGAGATATTTTGGGTGATAAGAAAGAAGCAATTACTACTTATGAATTCTTGCTAAATCGATTCCCTAATTCTACTGATAAACCTGCTCTTTATTATAATTTATATCGGTTGTATAGTGATAGTAACAATCCCGAAAAAGCAAACGAGTATAAAAGCATATTGCTGAAAGACTATGCTGAAACGGCTTTTGCCAAAATAATTATCGACCCAGAATATGGTAAAAAGATAGCCGATGCTAATGCTGGTTTAAATACGAGCTATAATCAGATATATGATACCTACACAAAAAAGAAATACAAACAAGCAATAGCTAGTATCGATTCGCTATCAAATTTATATCCAAACAATAAGCTATCAGCACAATTGGCTTACTTGAGGGCAATATCATCAGGGCATCTCGAAAAGCTACCACAATTTAAAGATGATTTAACCAAAATCCTTAATAAATACCCCGATGACCGATTAATTACACCTTTAGTAAAACAACACTTAGCCTATATAAATACCCATCAAGCAGAGATGGCAGCAGGGCAATTTGCGTTGACGAATAATGCCCCTAACGATACCTCATTTAAAAATGCACCAACCCTCGAAGAACAAATTGCGGCTTACAATAGTTCGCAGTTGGTGCAGCAAGTGGCACAAAAAAGAATTAACCCAATAACTAAGCAACCCGAGATTGACCCTTACGAAAAAAACAAACCCACAAAACCTGATGTAAATAAAAAGCCAGCGAATAATAATGTTGCTAAAGCAGTTCCTTCTTTATTCTCGATGAGGGATAGCACCAATTATTATTTTGTAATTAATGTAAACACAGCTACTACCAACTATAATTTATCTTCGTCTCGTTTTGGTATTGGGCAGTTTAATAGAGCAAATTTTGAAGAAAATGGTATTGCGCATTGGCTGATAAATGCTGGCGATGATAACCAATTGATATACGTAGGGCGTTTTTATAGTCTTAATGCTGTAAAAGCTTATGCACGTGCAATAGTGCCCCTATTGCCCGATATTATGAAAGTACCTAAGGATAAGTACAGCTTCTTTATCATCACTCAGGAAAACTTAAATAAACTCACTACAAAGAAATTACTTGATAGTTATATAGATTATTATCAAAAAAACTATTGAAATAACTAATATTGACCTTGTTTTTTAAAATCAATCAAAATGATTATAAAATTAGCCCCTCAGGATATAAAAAGATATAACGGTTATATCTGGAAGTTTTTTGCTGGATGTTTCGGTTTTTTGGTACTGCTTATTTTAGCTGCTTATTTTGGCTTGTTTGGAGCATTACCCTCTTTCCGCGATTTAGAAAATCCTAAAAGCAATCAAGCATCAGAAATCATCACATCCGACCATCAAACGCTTGGTACTTATTATGTACAAAACCGCTCGAGTGTAACTTATAAAGAGATATCGCCCAATGTAATTAATGCATTGGTAGCAACAGAAGATGAACGCTTTTATAAGCATTCGGGTATCGATTTTCAACGCTTATTCAGCATCCTTGTTCTTAATATATTTAAAAGGCAGGGTGGCAGTACAATTACGCAACAATTAGCACTTAATTTATTCTCCGAGCGTTCGCATAATAGATTTGTTCGTTTTACCCAAAAACTAAAGGAATGGATAACTGCGGTACAATTAGAACGGCATTATACTAAAGAAGAAATTATTACCATGTATTTAAACACGGTTGATTTTGGCGCGTATAATACTTTCGGCATAAAATCGGCAGCACGTACTTATTTCAATACCACACCCGATAGACTTACCCCCGATCAAGCTGCTTTGCTAGTAGCTATGGTTAATGGCCCGGGGTTGTATTCGCCTATCAATCATCCCGATAAGGCATTAACCCGACGTAACAATGTGGTACTTACCTTAATGCACAAGCAAGGCTATTTAACAGATGCTGAATTTGAAAAATACAAAAGCAAACCATTGGGGTTACACTTTAATCCTATTACTCACAACGAGGGGCCTGCACCCTACTTTAGAGCGGTATTAAAAAAGGAAGTGCAAAAAATATTAGAGCAAGGCTCAATCACCAAAGCCGATGGTACACCTTATGATTTGGATAGAGATGGTTTAAAAATATACACAACTATTAATCTAACCATGCAGCAATATGCAGAGCAAGCTCAAGCCGAGTATATGCGCAATTTGCAAGTGCAATTTAATAATCATTGGCGGGGGTATAGTTTGTATAAAAGCATTAAGAATTTTAAACTGCTGATTGAGCAAGGTATGCGCCGCTCTGACAGATACAAAGCTGATACGCTACAAGGGATGTCGGCTGAGGAGATTAAGAAAGATTTTGACACACCTACCGAAATGGAGTTATTTACTTGGAAGGGAGATACGACTATGACGATGAAACCCATCGACTCCATTGTTTACTCAAAACTATTGCTACGCAACTCGTTAATGAGCATGGATCCGGCAACTGGTTATATCAAAGCATGGGTAGGTGGTATCAACTTTGGGCACTTTAAGTACGACCAAGTAAAAAATGGCACAAGGCAAGTAGGCTCTACTGCCAAATCATTTACCTATACAGTAGCTATTGATAATGGTTACTCGCCATGTATGAGAGTAAACAATGTGCCCGTAACCATTAGCATACCGGGCTCGCCCGATTGGACTCCGAAACAATCAAACTACGATTTGCAACCAGGCGAAATAACCTTAAGAACGGCATTAGCCTATTCGCAAAACTACATAGCTGCCTATGTAATGAAAGAAGTAGGAGCCGAAAAGGTAATGAACCAGATTAAAAAAATGGGAATTACATCTCCTGTTCCTGCTTATCCATCTATTTGTTTGGGAAGCTTTGATGCCTCAGTTTTTGACATGACAGGGGCGTATTCGGCATTTGCTAATCATGGTGTTTGGAACGAGCCAACTTTTATTTTGCGAATAGAGGATAAAAAAGGTAATGTGCTTTATACCAACAAACCTAAGGTAGCTCAAGCCATGAACGAGCAAACAGCTTATGTGATGACTTATATGTTGAAAGGCGTTATTGAAAACGGAACTGGCTCGAGGCTTGCTTATAAATATGGTATTCGTAATCCTGTTGCTGGCAAAACGGGCACTACGCAAGACAACTCGGATGGTTGGTTTATAGGGATGGTACCTCAATTGGTTACTGGTGTTTGGACAGGTTGTGAGGATAGAGATATCCATTTCAGGTCAACTAGTTTGGGTGAGGGTGCAAATAGTGCACTACCCATATTTGCTTTATACATGAAACGTGTATATGCTAATCCTGATTTGGGTATTAAAAAGAATGTTGATTTTGAACCGCCAAAAACACCATTAAATATCGTAATTGATTGTAACGCATACAATCAGCAAGCGTTGGGTGCTACCCCTACTGATGCAAATAAAAAGCCTCAGTAATAGTTTTGTCCAAGATTGATTTTCACAAAAAGTTAATAGTGTTCTATTAGCTAGCAATGGCATTTATGGAAAAGTTTGATTATAAATCAGCATTAAAAAAGATACCACATAAACCTGGTGTGTATCAATTTTGGAATGCCGAAAACGAGCTTATCTATATCGGAAAGGCAAAAGACCTGCGCAACAGAGTAACCTCCTATTTCAATAAAGACAATAATGTAAATGCCAAAACCAAGGTTTTGGTTTCTAAAATATGTAACATCACCTTTACTATTGTTGATACCGAGGTGGATGCTTGGCTGTTAGAAAACAGCTTGATAAAAAAGCATCAACCCCGTTACAACGTAATGCTAAAGGATGATAAAACCTATCCGTGGATTGTCATCAAAAATGAAAACTTCCCCCGCATATTCACAACTCGGCGATTAATACGCGATGGCTCAAAGTATTTAGGACCCTATGCCTCTGGAAGTATGATGCACGCTATTTTGGGTTTAATAAAAGAAACTTATCCACTACGTAACTGCAATTTAGCACTTAGCAGGGCAAATATTGATGCTGGAAAATTTAAAGTTTGCCTTGAGTATCAATTGGGCAATTGCAAAGGGCCTTGTCAAAATTATCAATCAGAGGCAGATTATGGGCAAAGCATTGAGGAGATAAAAGATATTTTGAATGGGAAAATTGGTATTGTGTTACGCAGTTTAAAAACTGATATGGACAATGCTGTGGTAAATTTAAACTTTGAGCTTGCACACCAGTTGAAGCGCAAACTCGATTTACTCGAAAACTATCAAAGCAAATCAACCGTAGTAAATTCATCTATTACCGATGTAGATGTATTCAGCATTGCATCCGACGATAAATATGCCTTTGTCAATTTCTTAAAGGTAATAAATGGTGCTATCATCCAAACGCAAACCATCGAGTTAAAAAAACGCCTTGATGAAAGTGATGAAGAATTACTTACCATTGCCATTACCGAGTTTAGAACGAGGTACGATAGCGGTTCAAAAGAGGTAATTGTTCCATTTGATTTGCAAGTGGAAGATGATAAAATAAAATTTACTGTACCCAAATTGGGTGAGAAAAAAAAACTTCTCGACCTTTCATATAAAAATGTTCTCTTTTTTAAGAAAGAAAGAATAGACCAATATGAAAAGCTAAATCCAGAAATACGCACCGAAAGGTTACTTACAACGATGATGAAGGATTTGCGATTAAATCAGCTACCTCGTCATATTGAGTGTTTTGATAATTCGAACTTTCAAGGTCAATACCCTGTATCCGCTATTGTGGTGTTTAAGGATGGTAAACCTTCTAAAAAAGATTACCGACACTTTAATGTAAAAACGGTAGAAGGTCCAAATGATTTTGCTACTATGGAGGAAGCTGTACACAGGCGATACAGCAGACTGCTTGAAGAGCAAACCGAATTACCCCAACTCATTATTATTGATGGTGGTAAAGGGCAACTATCATCGGCCTTAAAAAGTTTAAAACTGTTGGGGATTGATAAAAAGGTTACCGTTATTGGTATTGCAAAACGATTGGAAGAATTGTATTACCCTGGCGACCAATACCCCCTATATCTTGATAAAAAATCAGAAACCTTAAAAATTATCCAGCAACTACGTGATGAGGCGCATCGTTTTGGTATTACCTTTCATAGGAAATTGCGCAATAAAGGCACACTCAGTACAGAACTTGAGTTAATAGATGGCATTGGCAAATCAACAGCTGGAAAGTTATTGAAATATTTTAAATCGGTTAAAAAAATTCGTGGAGCTGTGAAAGATGATTTATTAGAAATAGTTAATAACAAGCAGGCTATGGCTATTATTAGTTATTTCAGCAAAGCAAAAAATTAGTACAAAGTATATTAAAGTAAAAACGCTAAGCAGAAATTATCTACTTAGCGTTTTTATCATGATGTGCGAAATCTTAATTTTTCCACAAATCAAGCTCCCAATCCATTAACTTTTTCTTTATTCGTTCAGATTCGTAAAGCTTATCAATACCCTGTGCATAATCTTTAATACGCTCATCTTTATCATTAGACTCTTTCACAATATAGCTTGCAAATAATCTTTTCATAAAAATATCATCAAAGCTTAAACCTGTCGCATCATTATTTCTGCTAACCGCTTCTTTAACTGATAACAGCTGACGTGCCTCTTGAAAATATATCCAAAATGCTGGTTGATAATCTAAATTAACTCCTGCAGCAGCCTTCAACTTAATCATTGGCGCAATGCCTACAATTCGAGGCTCGAACATAGAACGTTGTTTGTCAAAAATCCAATCTTCTTTAATACGGAATTTTATAACACTGTCGGGATTAAACTCACCAGCCTGCATAGTCGAACCTATTTTTTCTCCCGTATTTTTATCAAATTTTTCTACCAAAGTACTATCCGCCATTCTTGATTTAGCTTGTGCTGGGGTAAGTGGTCTCGAAAATCCGTCGCCTCCTGGATCATCCTTAGTTGCAGTAGGGTCATAAGCCGTTAATTCGCCTGCTTCAACTGCTTTCATTATAATATCAATCAAACGTTGTTTTGGAGATGCCAAAAACTGGTTCATTTTATCACGAGTATCTATTTCTCTCCATATACGTTTTGAAAAAATCACATCTGCTTCGCGCAAAGGAGCATACGGTGTTACTTTTGCATTAAGGATATTAGCTTTTTTATAATAACCATCTAATGGTCTGTCGAATGGCTTTGCAGGTGCGGCCGCAACTTTTTGTTGTGGCGCAGCACTATTTACTGGCTGTTGCGTTGTGGCTGCCGCAGTTTGTGCTGTTGTAGCAGGTTTGTTAGCTGCAGATTTTTTCTTACGCTTTTGTTGTGCATACGATGTAACACATGCTAAACAAAGTACAATAACCAAAATTCTCTTTTTCATAATCTTTTAATTTGCCGATAATACTATCGCATCAAGTCCACGCTGTGTTCCATCAGGTCCAACAGCTACAATATCTTTAAACACAATTGTTGCACCTGGAGAAATTGAATTGATAGCTGTGCGCATTGCTGCTGTCAATTCACTACCCGAAGTAGTTAGCAAAACAGGATCTTGACGCGGTTTTATCACTAATAATGTAAAACGTGTTACTGTAAATTTTGCATCAAAATCAAATCCATCCAATATTGCAAACAATTTTTCTTGTGCTTTTATATTGGCAGTGCTGGTATTACCACCACTCTTACCCGCAAAGCGTGGTTTAGGGTCAGGAATACGTTTAGTTCTAAATTTTGTACTACCCAATACAACTGTTTTCCCACCAACTTCGCCTGATACAGTTACCACTGCATCCCCTACCGAATTTACTTTTGCTTCATAATGTCCTGCCGATCCAGTTAATGCACCAGCAGAAATATTTACCTTCAATTTCTCTTTTGGAATACCTGGAGCCGAAACTGATAATGGGTTTGGCACGCCTATGTATAACACATTCATTCTATCAGGCGATACTACTGCCGATGGCTTAGCTACTTGATATGTTTGAGGTTGTGTTTTGTATTCTTTAAACGTACCATCCGTTTGTCTTACTTTTATAGTACCTACCCATGTATGAATACCCTCGCTACCAGTATTGCCAGTATATTTACCTACTCCGGCGTCTGTAGGCAATTTTGAGCCATCCACAGTTATCTCAGGAGTTGAACGTGAGTCGGATGCTGTTAAAAACACTTGCGCTGTATAAGGCTGTCCAACTAATACATAACTACTTGGTGCTACTGCAACTGCATCAAACTTATCAAGGTTTACAACTGCTTGGTCAACCTTTCCTAATATTTTCTTAACTGTTTCGTTTTCTGCATTTTTAGCATCTGCTTGTATCTTAGCTAATGTTGTCAATGTTGCTCCAAGTGGGATACCATCTCCAAAATATGCTTCTTCCCACGACCTTGAAATACCTGCCCGTGCTGGCGGGTCAACCGCGTTTAGTGAAAAATTTACTGTTGCACGGTCTTTCGGATTAAGCAATTCTAACAATTGATGCCTTGTATCCTCTATCTTTTTCTTTAATACATCCGCATTCTTTTGATTTATCATTATGCGAGGCGATATATCCAAATTATCTCTAGCACTTACGTCTCCTATATTGGCGTTATAGCCCCCACCCTCTTCAATCAATTTTTTCTTTAAAGTTTCGATATAATCATTCAAACCTTTAACAATAGCACTTGCCTTACGAGCACTATCCAAAATTGGCTTTGCCCTAGCAGGTTGCTCTTTCAGCTTAGTTTGCTCAAAAGCACTATAAGTATTATCTATACTAGTAGTAACATTACTTCTAGATTTATCCAAGCTATCTGTGATATTTTTAAATGCATCCAGCAAACTATCCGGAACATTCAAGGCAATCAAGCCTAAAAGCACCAGGTATAATATACCTATCATTCGCTGTCTTGGGGTTTCCTTACCTCCGGCCATCTTATATATCTTATTTCTGTAAGTTTATAATTCAGTTATTAAGCCCTAGGCTGACTCATTGCCGATAACATGTTGCCATATATCGAATTTAATGAGCCTAAATTCTTAGCCAAACGTGCTACTTCATCCTTGAATTGTTGCGAATCTTCTAACGACTCGTTAAAGTTTTGCATGGTTGAAGCCATATTATGATAAAACTTATTCATTGATTTTAGGTGCGCACTCGAGTCTTGCAACTCTAGTTCATATACCGCATTCAATGCTGATAAGTTTTTAGCCAAATTGTTTACTTGCTCGTGATATGCTTTCGAATCAATATTAGAATTAGCCATTTCAGCCAAATTTGCTGATGCTTGGTCAAAAGCTACACTCAATTTATCGTAGCTCGCACTTGCAGTTTTCACTTTTGAAGAGAACTCCGATGTTGCCATACCTGCATCTGCTACGTTGGATATTGATGCTACTTTATCGCCAAAGGTTCTAAGTCCATCACCCAAACTGGTTATTAATTCAGGTCCTATCTTAGCATCTTCTAACATTTTATCTAAAGCTGCTGTATTTGATTTACCGCCGCCACCTAATTGTGATGCTTTTGGTAATTCGCCTTGAAAATCTTCTTTTAATTCGGGATATACTCGAGTCCAATCTACATGTACTTCTTCTACTTCGCGCTGAAAACCAAGTAAGCCAAATAATATTGCCTCAACACTTAAGCCTAATACTATAAAGTATGTTGCACCAGCCCAGTGTAATATTTTAAACATCAAACCAACGATTACAACTGTTGCACCCCAAGATACGATATTGGTAATCCCATACGGTTTTTTCTTCCCTGCCATAATAATGTATTAATTAAATTTGATTCTAGACTTAGTTATTTATAATTAAAATTAGTGTTTATCTTTTATATCACGCCCTAAGAAATGTGTCACACAACGGAAACCGATATACGATTTTGCTGTATCTTGATACTCGAAGGTACGAGAAGAGTTTTGTAAGAAATAGCCTACATCTTTCCATGAGCCACCTTTTACTACCTTACGTTTTAATACTGGAGCATCTCCTGGTTTGGCTTCATACTCAAGTGTTGGTGCTAAATCGTGCACAAATGTAGATGCCGATTCGTCAAATGCTGAAGATGTCCATTCGGCTACGTTACCTGCCATATTATATAATCCATAATCATTGGGGAAATACGAACGAACGTTTACTGTATAAGCTGCACCATCATCGGTATAGTTACCACGCCCTGGCTTAAAGTTTGCCATCAAACAACCCTTCGCATTTTTAATATATGGCCCCCCCCAAGGATAATCTGTTCCTATCCTACCGCCACGTGCTGCATATTCAAATTCAGATTCTGTTGGTAATGTATATCTGCTTCTTTTAGCCAAGCCACGAGCAATTTTATAATTTTCATTATAGTTGGTGCGCCATTGGTTAAAAGCTCTTGCCTGACGCCACGTTACTCCAACTACTGGGTAATTACGATATGCTGGGTGCGAAAAATAACCTTCAACCATTGGCTCGTTTGCTGCGTATGAAAAATCGCTCAACCAAACTAAGGTATCAGGATATACTGGAACAGTATCACGAACTATAAAATCTGAACGTCTTTTACTTTTATCGCTTCGCGAGTCGGCAGCTTTACGCAAATCTTGTATTGCATAATTGTACTTTAATAGGCGTACATCTAATTCGTTACGATCAAATATACGGTCATCGCCTTGGTAATACATACCTTGCAATTTTGCAGCATGGGCAGCATTTCCTTTTTTACTCGCATTAAATGAAATTGGATAATGTTTTACATAAGTCCAATCGATATATTTTTTACCATTTGATTTAGACCCCTTTGGTGTTTTGATAAAGTATTTATCATCCCTCAAATAGTTGGTAATAGCAATAGAATCGCGCACCCAGTTCACAAATTGCCTATATTTAGCATTTGAAACCTCCGTTTCGTCCATAAAAAATGCAGGCAATGTAACCTGTTTAGTTTGAGCTATTTGAGCAAAGGTAACATCTTGGTCGGTTTGCCCCATAAGAAACGATCCGCCTGGAATATACACCATACCATAAGGAACTTCGGCTCTGAATGACCTTTGGGGAACACCCGTTAATTCACCTCTGTCGCCACCTTTACCACAGCTGTTTAACATTATGCTGCCGGTCAATACTAGTAATAAAAAATATATCTGTTTCATTTTAAAATCATAATTCGGTTATACTAAAAATATACCGTAATGAGACCCCCTAATATATCAAATTATATTAATCAAAACACAAAAATGTTTTTTTATACGTAAACAAAGCGTGCTATGAGCAACAAAAATATAAATTAATAGTTACAAATTAAAACCCCGTTGACTTATAAATTAAATAGCCTAGTGTTTTACTTCACCAAATATGAGGTATTATACGACCTATTCATACAAAAAGTTGCAAGGGGATTTCAATAAAATGGTATAAAGTTATTTATTGACCATTTTAACATATTGCTCAACAGCCATAGTCATAGATGGCGACGTGGGAGTGGGTGCTGGTATATCCAAAATTAACCCCGCATCCATCACAGCTTTATGAGTAGTAGCACCAAAAGCGGCTATACGGGTATTATTTTGTTTAAAATCAGGGAAGTTCTTATATAATGATTGAATGCTTGATGGGCTAAAAAAGGCTATTACATCGTAAAACACCTCGGCTAGGTCTGACAAATCGCTACAAACGGTACGGAATAATACAGCTGGAGTAAAATTGTATCCATTATCAAGTAGGAATTTTTGTGTTTCTTCTGCAGCAACATCAGAGCAAGGATATAAGAATTTTTCGTTTGAATGTTTCTTCAATACTTCTACTAAATCAGCAGCAGTTTGCTTACCAAAAAATATTTTACGTTTTCGGTATTGGATGTATTTTTGAAGATAAAGTGCAATGGTTTCTGAAAGGCAAAAATACTTCATCTCGATAGGCACCTCAAAGCGCATCTCCTCACATATACGGAAAAAGTGATCGGCGGCGTTACGACTTGTAAAAATAACTGCCGTAAAATCGGACAATGTGATTTTTTCTTTACGAAAATCTTTGGCTGGCACTCCCTCAACATGAATAAATGATCTGAAATCAATTTTCAGATTATATTTCTTCGCCAATTCGGCATAGGGGTTCTTATCATTTTCAGGTTTTGGCAAGGTAACCAGTATGCTTTTAACCTTTTTCTTTCTTTCTTCCAAAATATTCTTTATAAAAAACCTAATTCCTATATGTTTAGCACCTTTATTAAAATTAAAATGGGGCAAATTTCGAGGGCACAAAGATACACAAATAAATAAAACTTGTGAAACATAATATTTGAAATGATATTTACACTACTTCGTAAGTATTGCCATACAACTATAAACACAATTAACGCCAATGCCATTATTAATATAAAGGGTATGAGCTGATTGGTAAGTAAGCCGAAACATACCGTTACAGGTAAGAAAACAAATGCTATATTAAAATAAGTAAGATAGAGTACTGCTAAATATTCGCTTACCAATTTGTTGATGTTAAACACAAAACCGAGAAATTTGACAATCAAAAATTTTATCGCAAACAACACGAGGATAATCATGGATAGTGATACGAAAAGGCTCACACCACTCACATTGCGGTAGTAAACATGGTAATATTGCGAAAGTTGATATAAAAACAAACCAAATGTAAAGCCAAACAATAAAAACAAGCCAATAAATGTCCACGAATTGATAAGCCCCCCATCTTCTTTACTTACCTGTGTCAACATCCGTTTATTATAAAAGGATTGCCATATAC
This sequence comes from uncultured Mucilaginibacter sp., assembly GCA_963422535.1. Lineage (GTDB taxonomy): Bacteria > Bacteroidota > Bacteroidia > Sphingobacteriales > Sphingobacteriaceae > Mucilaginibacter. The sequence continues at coordinate 2,103,463 of OY730227.1, read as the reverse complement.
TTTCAAAATCTTTACCCATTATACGGTTCAAAATAGCTGCATATAATAGCAAGCCTATAATAACTAGTATAACCCATTGATTGCGTGTTTGACGCGTATGTCCTTCTTTTAACGTGCTTTTTGACGCAGTTTGGGCATCTATAAAACTCGAACCAGTATATAAACCTGTTTTAAGCAAACTATCAACGAGTTGATTATGTCGCAATGGGTCGGCTGGTTTGATATATAAAGTAGCTAAAGAATCTGAAATAAAATCTTGACGAGATTGTATGGCTTGCGCAACCGAATCGAGAAAAGGCATTTGCTGTACCCCAGCACCATCATACCTTAACGAAGTATCTGCACTTTTTAATCTGCCTGTATCTTGCCATGCAAAAAGCTTACTCGTGAAACAGGCAAAAAACAGAAAAGTAATTACAATAAAGCGCATAAAAAAGCAAGCATCAAAATTTCGGCGTAAAGTTACCTGAATATTTGATTGTTTACTATAGCCTAACACTTTCAAATTTTAAAAAAGCATCCGCATTAAATAGTTATTTTTGTGGCCATGGCAGGTATTGAATAAATAACTGTAAAACAATTAATTATATTCAAAAAGTAACAAATAAGTAACACTCCAATAAAAGATTTATCGCGCCGGTTTTAAATGGAGAATTAAATTTTAATTCGATACTATGACATTCCTCCTTATTTTTACAACATGCCATTACACTTCAATATTGAAGATTTATTAAACGCACGTTCTGTTGAATCGGAACAGCTCGAATTTTATTAATGTTTGTTGAAAAAGATAAACACACTGTAATTGAAATTTTAATATGCTAAAGAAGAAAGATATGGATTATAATTTCCCCATAGACAATAGAGAATTTGCAAAAAACAACATTGATAGCGTGCATTCCGTATTGCTTAGAATGTTGAAGGTTTTTCATGAAATTTGCAGTGTTCATGAAATAGACTATTGGCTGGAATACGGCACCCTTTTAGGGGCTATTCGTCATAAAGGCTTTATCCCATGGGACAATGAGGTTGATGTTGGCATGCTGAGATCTGATTTTAATCGATTTATAAAAATTGCCACCCAAGATTTGCCAAATGATATATTCTTGCAGACTGAGAATACGGATATTTTTTATTCTTCTTCGGTAGTTGAAGGTAAATTAAGGGATAAGTATAGTAACTATCAAAAGTTTACAAAGGATAATCCAACGGCAAAATGGCATAATGGTATTAAAATTGACATTTTTGTTTACGATCTTGACAGCAAATTAGAAAACTGTTTAACAAATTCTTTTGAAAGATTATTGTCTGGTCGAAAAATATATTTTGAAAAAGAAGATATTGAGTATACTGTTCCTCATAATTTTGAGGATATGATTTGTCCAATTCCTGTTGGATATGACACTTATTTACGTAGAAATTACGGCGATTATTGGCAATTGCCAAATGAAATGGATCAAATACCTGAATATGTTGAAGTTTTCATTCCCTGTGAACATACGGAGATATTAGAATGGCATTCCAGATTGTAGATTATTTGTTCAAAATTATTGAAAGTGAATAAACTTATGCTCATATGATAGATTCGTTATTAAGTATTCTTCCTTTAATATTTTCTATTATTTGTGTGGATGATATTCCTTTGGTATAATTAACAAGTTTAAAAATATGTTTGTCTATAGCAGCCTTGTAGTATTTTTCCGATTGTTCCGGGCTAAAGTCGTCTCCGTGAATGACAAGACCGATATTGTAACTGTCAAGAATATTTTCTGTCAGAATTCCCACCCCCTCTATGGTTTTATTAACGTATTTACATGATCTAACCACTGCATAACGGCTTTTTTCTGGTATTATCGGCCGTCTTTTATAACTCATAACAAATTCGTCATCATGTATGCCTACAATTAAGTCTCCATAAGATGATGCTTCTTTAAGGAAGTTGATGTGTCCTTCATGGAACAAATCAAACACCCCATCAACATATACATTTAATCGTTTCAACATAATCTATTTTTATTATTATAACAAGATGAGTTCTGATCATTGCTCATCATCATTCAAATATTTAATTGCTCTTTTACTAATCTGAAATATTCACCCTGCAAAGAAATTAAGGTTTCATGATTACCTGACTCTATAATTTTTCCTTCTTTTAAGACGATAATTTGATCCGCATTTTTGACTGTACTGAGCCTATGAGCAACAGAAACCACAGTCTTTCCATCAAGAAAATTATCCAATTGCTTTAAAATTTCGCTTTCATTATGTGCGTCCAGGGAATTCGTAGCCTCGTCAAAAAAGATATACTGTGGGTTTTTATATACCGCCCGGGCAATAAGCAGGCGTTGTTTTTGGCCCTGACTAATCCCATTTCCATCCTGCCCGACTTTTGTATTGTATTTAAGAGGAAGCCCTTCGATAAACTCCTTAATATTGGAAATTGTTACCGCACGGCGTAATTTTTCTTTATCTACCCGCTCATCACTTATAGAAATATTATTGGCAATGGTATCAGAAAATAGAAAGCCTTCCTGGGATACAATGCCACATTCACCTCTCCAAAAGGAATTTTTTACTGATTTTATCGGAGTATCACCCACCATTATTTCGCCCCACGTAGGTTCATAAACCTTTAGCATTAATTTCAATAAAGTTGATTTTCCGGAACCGCTTAACCCAACTATTGCCGTTTTCTTTCCCGCCGGAACAGTGAGGTTGATATCTTTTAGTACATTATCTTCACTTAAACCAGTATAACTGAATGATATGTTTTTTAATACTATTGATTTATCATTGGGCAGCACACTAATCTGATCCTCAAAATCATCTTCTTCGCCTTTATCATGTATCTCATTCAATCTATCCAAACTTATTTTGGCGTCTTGATAAGCATATACCAGACTAACGAACTGTGATATAGGCCCATTTAATTGACCTACGATATAAGAAATTGAGAGCATCATCCCCAGGGACATATCTCCGGCAATCACTGATTTGGCTGCCAAGTAAGAAATGCCTAAATTTTTTATTCTATCGATAAAAATAGCTCCAGCTTGCTGATACTGAGATAAGGAAAGTCCCTCTATTGAAATTTTGTATTGCTGTGCCTGTACCCGCTCCCATTCCCATCTTTTTTTCTTTTCACAGTTCTGCAATTTTACCTCTTGTATTCCATTTAATAATTGCAATAGTGAGTTTTGTGCCAAAGCGGCCTGATCAAAGCTTTTATAATCCAGTGCTTTTCGTTTTTTTAAGAAAATAGCATTCCATCCAAAATATAGCATGCTGGTAATAGCAAATAACAGGAATATTTTGAAATTATAAATTATTAAAAGTATTCCGAATATGAAAAAATCTATGATAGAAAAGATAACAGTTAAAGCCGAAGAAGTTAAGAAACTTTGTACACGATGATGATCAGATATCCGCTGCAGCAAATCTCCGATTGTTTTATTATCAAAAAAAGAGAATGGAAGTTTCAGCAATTTAATCAGAAAATCTGAAATAATTGAAATACTAATTCTGGTACCCATATGCAAAAAAATCCACCCCCTTATAAATTCTACAATAGTGGAGGTGATATTTAATACAAGCTGAGATAATAGTATCAAATAAATGAAAGAGATATTCCGCTCATTAATACCAACATCGATTAAAGATTGAGATAAGAAAGGAAAAATAAGTGCAATGAGAGAGCTGATTAAAATCCCTATGTACAACTGAATAAAGAAATTGCGATAGGGCCTAAGATAGGCCATGAAAGATTTAAGGCTTCTATTATCTCTTTTTTCACCTTTTTGCTTATAAAACAGTGGTGTAGGCTCGATAAACAGGACAACGCCGCTATCTTTGTCATTTACTTTAGTACTCATCCAGTTTTTTTTAAAACTGGCCATATCCAATGCGATTATGCCATGCATTGGATCTGCAATATGAACGGCATTTTTACTGATCTTGAACACAACAACAAAATGATTTTGATGCCAATGTGCAATTAAAGGGAGCGGAGCATCATTAATAAGATTTTCAAAAGGTATTGTTGCTGGCAGTGTATGAAATCCAAGTGACTCTGCTGCATCACTTATCCCATATAACGACACGCCTTCCCGATCGATGCGACATTTATCCCGAAGATTGTCAAGTAAAAAAAACCTGCCGTAAAATTTCGAAATCATCTGCAAACACGTTGGGCCGCAATCCATGGAATCGAGTTGTCTGTAAAAAGGGAATGATTTCAAAGTTTTATCTAATAGTTGTTATCAAATACCAAGAGCATTGTAATAATTTTCATTAACATCTGTTGTTAGTGCAAGAAAATACAGTCCCAAACCGGAAAGGCCTGAAATCCCCCATTTCTGTTCATCTTCAGTTACTCCTTTTTTAGGCATTAATTGATCTTTGAACTCCTTTGCTAGCGCGGCATTCAATTTGCTCAAATGTTTACTTATCGGATGATTATCATAGTCAGGTACAGATTCATTTTTTAAATACTGGGTTAATCTTCTTAGTAGAATTAAATGTTTCAAAAGAAGCAAAGATCTTTCATTTCCCATGTCTGTGATCTGGATTTTGGACAACAAAAAGTACATTTTCTCATCCAACAGCGTTCTGTTCTGCACAATATTAATATCGGGACGCTTGTGCTTTATAACTTGTAATGCGGTGTATAACTCAAAGATCAAGTATATAACCACCCGTTCTTCTTTATCTCTTGGAAGAATAGCTGTAATAAATTCATCAGACAATAAAAATTTTAAAATATGGTTGATGACATTAATCGTATACGTCAGGTTTAAGAGTGAAATTTCCGGTTGAATGTTTACGTCTATGAGTTTGTCATAATAATGTACCAAACCAGCAAGCGTGCTTAAAAACTCTTGCTCAGAACTCACTCTTACATATGATAAAAGATACGGTAGTTCATCGTAGGAATACAAGGAGCTCTCCTGTATCCTTTCTTTGATACATTCAGATAATATCTCATTTACTTCAATGATTTTTTCATAGTGCACATGGAATTCGCTCTGAAGTATCGATTTATCTTCTAATCGCTGCAGTAAATATGTGGCAACACCTAAAAAGCCTCGTTTTATTCCATACCCCTCACAGGCATGAAATATGGCCACTATGTCAATCTGGGTAAATACTTCTTTCTCCTCTAATTCTATAAAGTCATTCTTTTGTAATATACTTAATGACCAACCTACCCCGAGGGCGCCGAGAGAAAAAGATTTTCCATCCTGAAGATCAATATTTGAGGCGACACTGCCTATAAGGTGATTGGCCATATCCTCATATTTCTCTTCACCCGAAAACCGGTACAGCTCATAAAATAAAACGGCCGCACCAGTTTTGCCTTCGTACAGGCTATTCGTCATTGAATCCTTATTTTCCCATACATATGATGCGATATTTTCGCATAGGCCATAAAATTCAGATGTTTCCATTTAGTTTATAAGATGATAAAATTGATAAAGTATTCGGCTAAGGATTGAATTGTCTTTCGTGATAATTTCGCCGGTTCCACTCATCTCCTGTTTAAATATGATTTTGATTTTTCTTGTGGAGGTCAGTCCATTATATAAACGCGCTTTTGCAGTATAACAGCCATTTATAGGTACATAAGATATCGTCTCAATTTTAGCCTTTACCATTCCAAATTCTTCATAAGGGTAGTTATCCAGTTTGATCAACATTTCTTGCCCTGGTTTGACCTTCCCTGAATTTTGAATCGGAATATAGGATGTAACCGTTATAATGGTATCGGTGGGCAGGATTTTAAAGATTGACTGATTAGCTGATATTAATATCTTATCATTAATATCAGGAAGAATATAAAGCTTTCCGTTGGCGGGAGAAGAGATAATATACTTTGTTTTCCATAGATCTAAATAACTTTTAATTTGCTCAATGGATAAATTTATATCCTGTAGCAACAGCTCTTCCCCGAGGTGCTGGTTATCAGTCATTTGCTTTTGATCCAGCTCCAGATATTGAAGCTTGATAGCATTTTCAAGCATCTTGGTATTGAGACTTTCCAGCGTATTTTGCAAAGTATAAACGTCGTTTTGATAATTTATAAGTCCTTTGTGAGCAGACGTAGCTGTTGTTTTGTGCAGGGTATCATTCCTATTGTCTGTTCGAATTGACAAGAGTTGATTATGGGCAAGATCTCTTTGTTGTTCCAAACTACCGTTTAGTTTTTTTGTTAATACAATCTCTTTGTCTACAGCAAGGGATTTAAAAGATTTATTCGACAAACTCATTTTTTTATACCGTTCAACTTCGCCTGCTAATTTTAAATAATCATACTGTAATTCTCCTAAGTGTAAATCATACTTCACACGAAGCAGTTGTAAATCTTTTTTGGATACCAAATAAGAAGGCATAGTACGCAATAAATTATCTAAAATCAATATATCATTGTATCGTGCTGAATTTTCGATATATGCAATTGTATTTCCTTCCTTAACATCAGCATTACTCTTTAAAAGCAATCTGAGATAGCCTTGTGTAGGAGATATGACGTTACTTGTCGCTATCTGAGTTGTAATTACAACTTTGGATGGCACTTTATCAGCATAATGCAAATAATTAATCAATAAGAGGCCCGTTGCCAAGAATAAAAAAACAACCGCAATTCCCGAACGTAATATCCAGTGCGGAGTCTTTCCAAGTATTTCTTGGAACTCCTCACTTCTCAACTCTATATTTTCCTTATTCATCAAAAATCCTGCGTTTTTCTAATGACCTTATTAAGATATAATACAAAAATGATTCATCCATATTATTAAGCCCCAATCTATTATTGGACATGTGTAATAAGCTGGCGATGATACCTAATTTGCTTTCTTCATTAATCATATTGATCCTATTTTTGAGCTTTAAGACTTTTTCTTTATACTTATTCAACCAACTCGCCTTTGAATGATCACTCATTGCACAAGTAATCTCTTTAACTATTTCATCAATTACATCTTTTTGTGTGTCGTAAGACTTTTCATAAAAATGAATAGCCTTCACATCAGTATTGCCTCCGTAGTACTGACTCAAAAACTCTTCGGAACTTTCCATCCAACTATTCATTAACAAATTAAAAAAATCTATTGCTTGTTCATTTGAGAACGCTAAAGCGTATAGAAAAAACAAGTTCATTGCTATCGCAGTAGATATTGCCTGCCCCGTATCAAAATTCTTTGACTCTATTATTTTTTCGGAAATCAGTTCTGATGTATCACAAAAAAAAGCTTCACAGGCTTCAATACCGATTGCCCCCCCATATCTTTCAGTTTCGGGAACATAATCAATAAAAAAAGTACTGACCAACCCAATTCCGGGTATTCCAGGATTGGTTAATTTATTAAAAAAAGCTATTAGATAGGCCTTCACCTTTACAGGCTCAGATGTACTTACTCTGAATCTTATATGCTGCCCACCTTCAAAATATCTTATAAAAAAATATTGATCTAGTATTTTTTCCTTTTTTAGCAATTTAGCCAGAGGAAAGAGAATTTGCCTAAGAAAAACATTTATGTCTCCCTTAAAATAAATATGCAGCGAAATCCATCCATTATCACTGTTCATAACTCTGACTCCAGCTTAATATAATTGTTTATTCATACCATTGAACGACAAATTCGGAAGCAAACGATTTACTATTAATATCAAGAAATTCATCTTTCCCTGGTAACACTTCCTCAATACTAATGTAGGATTCAACATTCAAAATCATTTTAATAAGAACATTTACTAATAAAAAGTTATCAAAATTAATAAAAACCGGTTTGTAATCATCATTGATTTGTTTTTTCTTGTGTTTCAATTCGATATTTTTATCTGCTTCATCTCTTGAATGACGAACAAAAAATTGTTGAGGCAGATTATATTTCAATCGCCATTGCTCAATAAAATCAAATTTCTCATAAAAGCTTTGTTTTTCATTTAATTGGGGCAAATCCTGAAGGTAAAATCGCCACTGCATTCTTTGAACAATCAAAAAGTCATCAATGGTAATTCTCGGAAAAAAAACCTCTTCTCCTATATTCTTTTTAAAGGCCCCTAACTTATAATATAAATTATTGATAAAAACACATAAGATATTCCCTGTTGGCAGGTTTTTATTGAAATTATAAAAAAAATTAAACAAGAGAGAACGCCCTGCCGGAGTTTGAAATCCCAAATCAAATACACTAACTTGTAAATCATTATATTTTAAAACCACACTCCTGCTATCCTTATTATAAGATAATTTCAGATTATTGATATTGATAATTTTTTCTGTTGCGTATGAATTGTATCCACCAGGTATATTAAATTCTGCCTGCATTAACGGAGGATGTAGATTCGCATTAAAAATAGCTCCATCACTATTTTCGCAATGGATGCTTTTATCCGAATCCGAAATATTAAAGGCAAGCAGTTGCGCCGTTACTTCTTGATCAAACAAATGCAAAAATCGACCAAAAAATTTACCGTAACCTTCTGTTATCCAGTGATTTACAATAAATTTACAAGTATTAACATCATTATCGTTCTTTTTTGGCTGCTTTGAAAATACTGGTTGAATAAACGCCCCGTAAGAGTTGCGATTCGCCCCATTCGTTTCCTGGTGATTCAATATACTGATTAAATTTTCTGATTCAAGATTAATATGGCCTGATTCGGAGGATTTACTAAATAGCGTAGTTAAATAATCACCTAATTGTTCTTCTACCTCGTTGATATTTTTTTCATCGGTAGCTTTATCGATATCTTTGGAAAATAGGCTCCCCCATTCCATATCACTTAACTTCCCTTTTCGCCTGTAGTATAATTCATAACAATCTAATAAAGAAACTTCCAAAGTTTCGCCATATTCTTCTAAAAAGAACAATGTGAAAACCTTTGGGTGTAAATTACCCAAAAGTGATTTAGATAAATTATTAATAAGAGGTAATAGATTTTCCAATTTCTTAGATGAATCGGCATTCATTAAAAAATCGATATCAAGTTTGGTATCTTCAAACAGGCATTTTTCTTTTTTAACACCGGAGTGAATATTTTTATTCCGTTTAAAAAAAGTATTTTCCTGAGGAGATGCTTGTTGTCGTATAATATTAGTTTTTAAGAAAAACTCTTCTACTGATAACTTTTCGTCATTCAATTCAGGTATATTTTCAAAAATACATTCGTATATCTGATATATAATCAAATGAACTTTATTCAGAATGTTCTTTCGCTCATCATAATCAAAATTGCTTTCATATAACTTCCGTAAATCATACATCGTACGAAGATTTTCAGCGATATTATCCAAAAGATTATCGCGAACACCAGCAGTTAAAAAAACAGAAAAATCCTTTTCCCAATCAGGTTTAATCAGCGAAATTGGATAACAAAACTCCAATATTCCTATATTGATCAGACTTTGCAAATATTGGTTAGCCGAATTTAAGTCATCTCCAACAGCTTTTACCGTTTTATTCAGTAAGGATTTATAATCAAGGTTACTTTTTGAGCATGTTGTAATTACCCAATTCAGTAATGGATCACGATCTACTCTTTGAAACGCCTCATTGTTGTGGAAATTGATAAAAAAAGAATAGTAACTCTTTTTCTTCGTGATGGAGGGGTTTAATTTAAGACACAGTTTGGAATAAAACGGATAATAGTTTAGTAAGAGGTCAGAAAATATCTTAAATATAACATTGTTATACCGTACAATACTATATGTTTTATAATCAGCAGTATAACTAACTGAAACAGGCGGTCCAGAAGCAAAAGCCCTCCCCAATGACAGTGTAGTAAAAGTACTAAACGGCGATGGCTTAGTGCAGGCCCTGGCAAAATATTTAGTTAGACTTAATTCGAGACTTTGTTCTTTTTTTGATGGGAGCTCAATAGTTAGATCAATATATTGATCCAATACCTTAGTGATTTCCAAACTGGAAAGCAATAGACCATTCTTTAATTGTTCATTACCCTTAATTTTGTTTTTAAACTTAACACGGTTAACCGTGATAATATTTTCAAACCTTTCTTTGCCGCTTATGAGTTTACTATCAATATCTTGTACCAAAGTCAGGAAAGCGTTGAGTGCTGAAACAAATTCAGTGTCCGTTAAACTATCGATGAAATCCTTTTCTTTGTTGGTCAATGGCCGATCATTGAAAAGATTTCTTTTAATATTCAATAATTTTTTTTGGATGATTGGATCCTGGAGAGGTTTAATAAAATTATAAATTAAATCACATCCATTCTCAATAATGGTCCTTTTAGTTTTTAGCTGAGATCTAATATCAGCCATTGCAGAAATCAACCCCATTTGGTTAAACTCATTCAGTTCCGCATAGTCAACACCGGTGGTTCTTATAATAAAATAAGGAAATAGCTTTAACATACTAATATTTATAAACTACCTTCCCAAATTTTTCAGACTCTGAAAATGATTTAGTCAAAAAATCGACTACTTGTCCGTCCGAAAAAACCGAGTCCACTTGGAGAGGAAGATCTCCGTTAATATGCTGCTCTACTGCTAATTTCAAATCCTCCGTATTCCCTAAGCAATTAAAAATCATTGTTATATTTTTTCCGATTAGGGACAATAAAAATTGGGACATCAGTAAGTCATTATTTGCGTTGTTCGCATTTTGAAAAGACTGATAATAAATACCACAAGTTACATACTTACCATTAACATTTATCAGACTAACGAGTTGAGGCAAGTATATATCTGAAAAGGGGTCCACAACTACGTCAAAACCCCCAACTTGATTATAAATATTTAGTAATTGTCCCTCTTCATTTATTTTATTTCTATCTGTAATCAAAACAACATCGTCTGCTCCTAATTCTTTTAATTTAGCTACGCTGGATACTTGGGTTGTTAATACCGTTATATGATTAACTTTTCCTTTCAGTGCAGCAAGGATAAATAGAGACGTACTCGATGTGCCGGACGTAATTAAAACATTTCCTGATCCATCGAGTTGTAATCGCCTTATCATACCAAATGCTGTTTGACAACCTATGCTAAAGATAGCCCCCACTTCTTCGTTCATCGTATCAGGTACAGAAATAAGCTGTAATTCGTGTAATACATCTAAGGCGCTGGAAGCATGATTGCTCGGAATCCCGCCATAAACTTTCTTGGAATCAATTGATGGATAATGTGCGTTGGGAATAACTTTATCACCTACTTTTAATGATTTAACCTTTTTTCCAACCTGTAATACCTCGGCGATAAACTCAGATCCAATTCCAACCTGCACAGGAACTCCTTGATCTTTATTTATCAATTCCTGCATATAAAGCAGCATACCCTTATCTCTGAAATTTAAAGAAAATGCTATTTTCCGCAACAATACCAGCTCATCAAACTGTTCATCTTCCGGATTGAATTCCGGAAGGTTTTTTTCAATAATGGCCAATTGATATTTATTCCCGTAAAGTATAAAGTCGTGTACAATTTCACCTTCATCTATTAGTAATGAGGCAGCCTTTTCAGATAACAAAGCAAGAGATTTCATGTAATTATAAAAGATGGAGATTTATTAGATATTTAGAAGTATCAAATATAATAAACGTTCCCAAAGTTTCTACTTATGATGCAATAAAAAGTTATCAAAGTCGTATTATTTTGTAATATATGTATATATTTAAACTGTACATAACGGGTCCGATATTCTCCTGTTTTTTACTAAAATCTTTTAATCTTTAAACATGAAAAAAAAACTAAAAATTCAAGAATTAAAAATTCAGAGTTTCGTTACAGAATTGGATCTATCTACAGCCAAAACTGCTAAAGGCGGATCGCTACCCTTTACTACAAGTACCTCAGATTCAAATATTACGGTTTGCGGACCCGTAGATTACACCACAACAAGAGCTAAATCGTGGTGGCCATACGATTCACAAGCATGCGCTAAAATTACAACTACTACAACATCTTCTGCCCCTGCAACACAATAACTAACTACGCAAGTAATTGGATTTATTTATAACATCATCTGATAAGATTTGGATCATGTTATAAACTTTATTGCCTTAATATTTTAATGAGGGTTTATAAATCTAAAACCATTCTTATTTCGTGATAAATAACCTAAATATAGCTTAAGAAAAACAATGATTTTTTTGTCCGCACAACCCGATAGTATTATTTTTTTTTGGCAGCTGGAGGTCTTTCTGGAAAGCATAAAAGACTTTGGATACAGCAAGAATCAGATTCATATTCTTATCGGTTTTAATCCATATGAAGGAGCGTCTCCAATTTCCCGGGAATTCGCAAAAGAAAATTCATCGAGAGCCTCAATTTTCTTCTACCCCGATCTCCGAACTGACAAAACATACGTATCTTCTATACGCCCTCAAATTATTAAACAGCACTATGCTACGAACCCCTGGTTAACGGCAGAAACCATTTTCTATCATGATTCTGACATCGTTTTTACCAGAAAGATGGATTTTTCTTCTATGGAAAAAGGCGCAACCTGGTATGTTTCAGATACAAGAGGTTATTTGAACGCATCTTATATTAAAAGATGTGGAGAAATCATTTTGAACGAAATGTGTGATATTGTTGGTGTATCAAGAACGCTGATTGAAGAAATGGATGAAGAAGCTGGTGGCGCACAATATATCATAAAAAATGTTGATTATTCATTTTGGAATAAGGTTGAAAAAGACTCTGAAAAGCTTTTAAAACATTTGATGGAAAGTAAAGAGCGTTATGCTAACGATTTTGCCCAAAGAACCAATAAACCGGCTACCGATTATAAACCTATTCAGGCATGGTGCAGTGATATGTGGGCGGTTTTATGGAACGGATATTATTATGGACATCAGGTAAAAATACATTCCGAAATGAATTTCATATGGCCATCTGATCAAAAAGCGAATTGGGATAGTTTGCATATATATCATGATGCAGGAGTATCCAAAGAATTCTCTTTATCGCATTTTGATAAATCCAGGCATCTCTCTTCATTCCCGTATTTCTTTAATAACGCTTATGCAAATAATGAAAGCTGTACATCACATTATGTGGCATTGATCGAAGAGGTGGGTAAGAAAAAAAAATATGATTTAAAAGACACTACGATCTTAATTCCAGTTCGGATAGATTCCCAGGATCGTTTAAATAACATATCTGCCATTATAAAATATTTAAATAAATATTTTGACACTACAATTGTGATTTTAGAGGTTGACGCAGAAAAAAAAATCAATCCGGAAGTATTTGGCATTAATGTTAAATATATTTTTGAGAAAGACGATAACGAGGTCTTTAAACATACGGAATGCAATAATCTTTTGGTTGGCTTTTGTGAAAGCCCAATAATGGCAATTTATGATACTGATGTCATCATTTCACCAGATCAGCTATACCAAGCGGTTCTTTCTATTAGATATGGTGAGGCTGATATAGTGTCACCATATGATGGTGATTTTATGGATGTTTCAGAAGATATACGGGACCTTTTTTTTGAAACCACCGATATTAAATTATTGAATTCAAACAAATCAGAATTTTCATACTTAGCCAGGCATTCCTGGGGGGGAGCCATCCTCGCAAATAAACAAGAGTTTAAAAAAATAGGGCTGGACAATACAAACCTGGTTGGTTATGGTCCGGAAGATTATGAGCGGGTTAAGCGTGCAGAAATTCTGGGTTGTAAAGTAAAAAGAATAAAGGGACCATTGTTTCATTTAAAACACGAAAGGAAAATTAATTCCTATTATATAAATACTGATACTGAAATTGCTAATAAAATTGAGTTTCTTAAAGTTTGTAATATGTCTCGGTCAGAGCTGGAAACTTATATTAACACCTGGACATGTTTGCAATAACAAACCATTTTATTTATTGGTATTCTGAATCCTTTAATAATGAAAAATGAACGATCACTTGATGAAATTATAAATCATCTTCTGGCCGAGAAACACGAAGATAGTGATGGAATTTATTGGTTAGATAAGAATCTTTCTGATAGCCTGGGGAATGATATTTATTCTGGCTCAACAGGTATTCTTTATTTCTTGTACAGTGCATATATACAGAAGCCTTCTGCGGTTCTTAAAGACTGTATTTTGCAGGGTTGCAAACACACGTTAAAGCAACTTAAAAATCAGCCATTTGCAAATGGTTATTATTGTGGTACATTGGGTAGTCTCTCTCTGCTATTAGTTATTGCTAAAAATCTTGCTCTTGATGAGATATCGAAATATTGCTTAAGCGTTCTGCAAATTCATCTTGATATGCATATGCAATCTACTAACCATGATGTTCTGGAGGGAAATGCCGGAACGCTCCTGGCTTTGTTACATTGCAGAAATGAAGCAGAATTAGAAAAAACAAAACAGCTTGATGAACATATACATGCCACGATAATCCAGCTTATAAAAGGAATAGAATTTGATAAAGATGGTATTTTTTGGAACTTAATGCCTTTCCAAATCAAGGGCATTTGTGGATTTGCACACGGGGGCTCTGGAGTCGCCTTTGTTTTTACAGAACTCGCAAAAGCATATAATTTTGACTTTTTTCATAACATTGCATTGGCTTCATATACTTATGAAAAAAATTGTTATCTGGACGAAATAAACAATTGGCCTGATTTTAGAAACGGCATATTTCAAAAGGAGCAAGAATTTGAGTATAAGCAAAACTTTCAACTTAATAACAAGGCCTATTTTGAAACAATAGGAGATACAGTTGCCTGGTGTCATGGAGGCCCCGGCGTTGCTGTTTCTATTATTAACTCTTTGACTTATAAGGGAAATATAAAGTTCAAGCAGGCTCTGATCCATATTGAAAAAAAGATTGAAGAGTCGTTAGAGAACCAACCCTGTGAAATTAAAGATTTAACACTTTGCCATGGAGGAGGAGGGTTAAGATTAATTTTAAACAGTATACGTAGAAACACGCTATCCTCTTTTTCGTTTTTAGACGGTAATAATATTATCAATGAAGAGGCTGGGAGCTATTTTCAAATAGTAAAAAATTCGGGACCAGGGTTAATGAACGGGTTGTCAGGGATTGGTTATTCCCTTATTCATTCTCAAAATATGGATAAAAAAAATATACTTTCCCCTTCGTTAAAAGGCTATGAACATTTTTCTTCGAAATCTTTTAATCTTACTGATAGAAGGGAGTTTATTGTGCATTTAGCGAAGAAACACTTCCCAAGGTCTATGGACCTAATCAAAAACCATATCCATAAAATCCCTGATAGCGAACTTAAATTGAAAAATATTAGCTACCAAGTGCTGCAGAAAATGGTAAAACAATTAAATCAAACACTCCTAAATCCTTTTTTTAAAGAAAGCTTTAAGTTTGATCAGCGCATTAACCGGTTAAACTTAAAAAGGTTCAGTAACTGTTATTTTTCGACAAAGGAGCAGGTTCATCATGATTATTTTGAGGAAATGGTAAAAATGGATATTAAATCCATTATGGATACAGCAGTCGTAGTTACTGAATATTGTGATCTGATCCATACAGATGGTCTTGAAAATCGTCTTGGTTTCCATGAGGAAACAGCAAGCTTGTTAAACGTAATAACATCTGCCGGAAGCATGCAACTCGAGTTGAATTACCTTTCAACATGGATAATCAGCTATTTTAAGAAACAAATTAAAATAGGCAGTTTTATTACTACATTCCATAAAGCAAACAAACAAAACACCGCTTCATTTACTGAAATCAGTAAAATAATTATCGATCAAATTATGATTTTTATAAAAATGGGAGTTATTACTCCCGACATACAAATTCCTTTGCCTTCATATGAATAAGAGAGCTATTGTTATTTATTTGGATTTTGAACCCGATCAGTTTAAAATGTTTAAAATGCTATTAAGATCTTTAGAATTAATAAATGCCATTGATACGGATTTAATTGTTTTCTATAATCCACTATTTAATCATGATATTCGATTTGAGAACTCTTTTTTAACTGATTCTTGTGAAGTGAAATTCTTCGAGTCGCCAGACCTAAAATATTCAGAAGAGTTTTTTGGTTACAAATACATTAACAGTCTTGCCTGTATGGTTAACCAAAATTGGCTAACCAATTATGAATTTATTCTAAGGACAGATACAGATACCCTTTTGACTGAAAAATGGAATAACTTTTACCCTGAAAATTTTACGGTAGGATTAGGAGGATATAATAATGATGCCGCCACCAACGAAAGGATCAAAGTGGTAGCCCAAAACCACGGTCTATTTGGACAGAACGAGCATATTAAGAATCTAGGCTCTACTTGGTACGGTAAAAGTAAAGATATACTAGAGGTATCAACATTGGCAACTTCTTTAACAAGTTATTTTTTGAATAATGAGTTTAAAGGGGATGAAGGAAGTTGGCCGGGTTATTATAAAGGAGTTTCAACATTATACGCTTCCGAAATCGCCATTAATCATTTGATAAAAACTATCGATAAAGATGTTATTAATTTAGATTTTCCTTCCACTTCTTCAGATAGGGTAATTGACCATGTCCATATACATTGCTGGCATACGGATGATTCTTTCTCCAAAATAGGCTTTTTTATGGGCGAATATGATCATGTAAATATGGATGATCTTGACCGGTCTATTATTTCAGATTATAGCCTTTATTGCGCCATAACTGGAAATTCATGATGATCAATTTATTTTTAATGCACACTTAGGCTTTGAGATAAATTAATAACATAAAAAATTCAGAAACCAACGAGTATTTGCGGAATGTGCGTCCAAAAACTTTATGACAATATTCCTATACTCCTTTTGAGTCAAGGGCTTATCTTTCATGGCAGGCAAAACATAATTTATAGGAGCTTCTAATCCAGTGGAAACTTTCGTTGCAAACCAGGTTACGTGTTCCTCGGGAATCGCGACCCCCAAAATCATTCCCGGCAATCCGGTAAATGATTCAGGTCCGGATTTTGTAATGATTTGATCTGTATAATAAGCTACGACGTAAACAGAATCCATGATCAAAGCGTTGGCCCTTCGACAAAGATAATTGGCAATTATTCTGGTCTCCCCTGTTAATCGCCATTTGATTTTTCTGAGGGTGTCCTGTATGAAAACAGGGTGATCAAAAAATGCTTTTTCCGTGATTGATTGCTTTGTACCCAAATTAGAATATACCATATTTTTAAAAGCTGCCTGATTAAGAAAACTCACGGGGTTTATCTCCTTATCCTCGCTTGCTTGGTATAAACTACTATTGTTGTTGAATTTTAAATTAAATGTGCGAATAGAAAACTGTGCATTATTTGCTTTATAATCGCTTATCATCTTTGGTACCCCTTCTTGTGGAATATTTTTATTTTCTGTTAATAAAGACTCAAAAACCGGATATATATTTACACGTCTCTCAAAAATAATCTGTCCCTCACTTAAAAACTTAGGATTCTGAGCCCATGCAAATTGAAGGCTAAATAAATTCAATATTAAGATTATTGATAAGAAGTATTTCATGAAAACAAGTGCTATTGTTTTATCGAATTAAAATGATTAAAGTTCCAAACCGCCGAAAGCATAAAAAATCTTTGTATGGTTTTATACGTATTCTGTGACACATAACTACCCGTTGCAATTCTGCTAAATCCAATGTTCTTATTCAATATATCATTACAGGCAATCTTAATGAGTAATTGTTCCTTCTTTAAAAAGGTTTTACCCAGCCAGGCATTCCAAACAAAGCGCTCAAAATTTTTGTCAAATGCTTGTGTTTTCTGTTGCCATACATAATTTCCATCCGTATGCAGTTGTATTTCTTTTGTTATAAAAATATCCGCAGAGGGATTTATAGTGAAATTGAGATAATTATTATTTAATTCCTTTTGTATAGAAAATCTGTTCATATTATACCCAATGCTATTAACCAGATTAAGGCTGTATTTTGCTGGTATAGTTTTGTTTAAACCAAATTGAAAATTGTAACTATTGTTGTTTAGCTTGTTTAAATCGTTATTTACCATGCTAAATGAATTACTATTTGTTATGCTCGAAAGACCATAAATCTGTGCGTTGATTGATTTTAGCTTTCTGCTATATAATATGGAAAGCGTATAGTCTTTATTTGAATGATCAAACAAATTTTCATACTGATAAGTGTAGGTTCCGGAGGGGTTTGCCTGCACTATCGCCGTAATGGGATCCGATGTTAAGGTATAGTTTGCTGTTAAACTCAAATAAGACTCGGAGATCGTCATATATTTACTGAAAACCAGATTGATATTGTTTGTAAAACTTGTTTGAATATCTGAATTGGGTAAATAAGTATTAAGTAGATCGTTGTTATAGCGAGATGGTTGTAACTGATTCCTGGTAGGCTGATTTGTATTGCCATTATAATTTAGTTCGATGATTTTGAAATCGCTGAATTTATAGGTGAAGGTAGCATTTGGCTCCCAAATGGTGAAGGTTCTTTTAAGTAGAGCATCATCATACACATCAGTCATCCTAAATCTGACCAAGCCCCAATTATTGCCAATTTTTGCGATCAGGTTTTTATTATTGTAATTGAATGAGGCACCAAACTTGTTGATCATCTGATTAGCCTCGAAATGGTTGCTGAACACAGTATCCAACTGGTTATACTGTCCACTGGAATCCTTGTTTAAAGAACTTCTGTTATCGTTATTATTGATGTTGCTCCAATTATAATTTAGAGCCATAGATAGCCGCTTGGATAAGGGCTCAGTATAAATCATTGTGAGAGAAATGTTTTTATTCGAACGTTCATCAGTTTTTCTGAAATCCAGTGTCTTGACACTGTCCATAGTACCGGATCCACTAAAAAAAGTATTCTCGGAGAAAGAGTTACCTTTGGCATCATAGTTACTGTAGTTCCCTTTTAAATAACTAGAAAAAGTTCTGCCATCTTTTTTGAATTTTTTCTGCCAATCTATATTCAGGTTAAACACGTTGTAAGTATTCTTGAATGAACGATTCGTATTATTTTTGAGCAAAAGAATATTATCTCCCGCTCTGTTGTTATAATTGGATGTATCGCGACTTGTTGAGTTTTCCAAGCTTGCGTCTGTATATATTTTTAACGTTGACGTTGAATTATATTTATTGATATAGGTAAAATTGTATTGATTCTTAAATAGTGTATTTTGGGATGTGCTAAATTTTTCACTACGTTGTATACCTGTGGGCAAGTTATTTTCTATAAAATTTGTGTTTGCCTCGTCTAGGGAGCTATAATTAAGCTTTACATTCCCATTTATGCTCTGTTGTATATCATCCCATTTATCATCAAAATGCGCCCCTCCGGAAGTTATTTTGGGTATGCCTTTACCATCATAATTTCCATCTCCACTTTCGTCACTTCCAAATCGATCTTTATCATCCTTGGCTAAACCAGAAAGCCCGATATTACTCGTCGTTAAAAAAGCCGCCAGTTTACGTTTATCTTGAAAAAGATTAAACATTCCTTGAGCATTGTAAAACTTCTCAGTGCCAACTCCGGCATTAACTTTTCCAAAGTATCCTCTTTTTTTATCCTCTTTAAGTTTCAGGTTGATCGTTTTGTTTTTAACACCATCATTGATACCTGTAAATGCGGCCTCGTCAGATTTTTTATCATAAATTTGTACTTTATTAATCATGTCAGCCCTTAAGTTACGCGTAACTAATAAAGGGTCATTTCCAAAAAACTCTTCCCCATCTACCAAAACTGTTTTTACCCTCCTACCCTGCGCAGTAATATTTCCTGATTGATCAATTTGTATGCTTGGTAATTGTTTTAGCAACTCCTCCACAGATGCATTTGCCTGAACTTTAAAACTATCCGCTTTAAATTCCGTGGTATCTCCTTTAATTTTAATTGCGCTAACCTGTGACTTTATCACTACCTCCTTCAACAAAATTGCTTTCGCCAAAAGTCCAATGGTATTTAAATTTAATGTCTTTTTAGTAATAACATCAACCTCAATTTTTTTTGAAAAATCAGCATAACCCGGGCAGGTAAAAAGTACAACGTAAAGTCCGTTGCTTATGTTATTAATAATAAAGCTTCCGTCTGATGCTGATCTGGTATCTGCAACGATAAAAGAATCATTTGCCTGTAACACCACTATGGATACATTATTTAAGCGCATATTGCCGGTGCTATCAACGACAATTCCTTTTAAGCTAATTTTTTGTGCAACACTATTATGGGGTAATAAGTATAAAAAGACAAGAATCAGAAATGAGCATTTAAACATGTTTTAAGGAAGATTTACTTAAGGTTGTGGCAACCGAATCATTAATCTGATTATCTGGCAGGTTTACGAATTATTATGGGAAATTTACTATGTTGATTTTAACGGTAATGCTTAAATCCATCGTCACAAGAATCTCAATTCCGTTATAAAGCTTTGTCTATGGGCTATTTTTTTAGAATCAATTCAACAAAAACGCTTACATTCCGTCTTACGGCGGATAGTTAATAAATACTTTTACAGATTAGAGGGTATTCGTTTTGTTTATGCAGGATATGTTAACCTTATCTAAGAAGTTCGTCATGGGGAATTATAATTCTCTCCCCTTCCAAAGAAATTTTAAAAACGAGCACTATCCAGGTTTTATTCAAAATCTCCGTTTGTTAACTTTTCAGACAAACTTGCATCGTCGCTGTCTTCAACTACTTAAAGCTACGCTATTAAAGTTACGCCCATAACCTTGCACACCCAATTAGTAACAATCATTATTTAGATCAAATTAAGATCTATTTTTCTTTGTTTTTCCGATAAAGATTATGGCAAAAGCGAGTGATACAGTGGCAAGAACAAAAAGAATGTTAGAGTGAGACAATATTGCTATGATTAAAATAATACAAGCAATAAGGAATATTAGCGATGGATTCATAGTCGGAATTTTTTAAAAGTCATTTAAAGTTAGTTAACTTTTTTATAAATGGAAATGTGCTGATATGATTTAAAAATTAAGTTACTGCATTATTTTAATACATTCAATGCCATTTACTTTGCGACAGAAGATTACATCAGTTTATCTTTAACAATAAACCGATGTAATTTTTTCATCGCTATGCAGCAGGAGCAGGAGCAGAAGAAGTAGTAGTCGTTGTAATTTTGGTACACTCTGTAGAGTTATCATATGGCCACCAGGATTTAGCTTTAGACACAGCGCTATAAGCAGACGAAATAGCAGTGGAGGCAGCAACCGTTACTGCAGTCCAACATACTGCGACTGTGTCTGATCCACCTTTAGCGGTTTTGGCTGAAGAAGAATCCAGCTCCGTAACAAAACTTTGAATTTTTAGTTCCTGAATTTTTAGTTTTTTTTTCATTTGTTTTTTAATTTAAGTAAATCAAAGCTCTGTATACATATATGGGTATAAATATATTTTTCATTTAAATAAGCGCATATTTAATATGATAATCTCTGAAGATGAAATTTTTAGACTTAACAATGCATGATAATAATTATCATATATACCAAATGTATCGTTTTTAATATTTTAATATCACGCAAACGTTTGTGTGGAAAATACCTGTAAAAAACAGAGTATCTATCAATAAGAGATCAAAAATGCTGCGTTTGCTTAATAATTCTTTTTTATTATTCATAAATCCAGTGCAAACTATAAGGTATCCGACGTGCAAATGATATAATTACTTTACACAAACGTTTGCGCGAATATTCTATATTATAACTGAACTGTTTAAGGGTGTCAAATGAAAATAAACGATGTAGCTATTTTATTTTATTATACTTTACCCTCGATTATTTATCTTTAAAACTGGCAGGGATTGAATTTACAACTGTATTACAATTATTTATATTCAAAAAGTAACAAATAAGTAACACTGCAATAGAAGATTTATCGCGCCGGTTTTAAATGGAGAATTAAATTTTAATTCGATACTATGACATTCCTCCTTATTTTTACAACATGCCATTACACGTCAATATTGAAGATCTATTAAACGCACGTTCTGTTGAATCGGAACGTCTCGAATTTAAAGAGGGATGGAATCCTGATGCCCTATACCGTTCAATTTGAGCTTTTTCGAATGATTTTGAAAATGTGGGCGGTGGCTATATATTAATTGGTGTGGAAGAAGAAAGCGGGATTGCCAAGCGACCCGTTGTAGGCTTAAGTTCCTCCAAGATTGCCGCTATCCAAAAAGAGATGATCGGCTATAACAACCTGATTAACCCGGTTTACCATCCGAAACTCTTTATTGAAACTGTGGATGGACAGCAAATTTTAGTTATTTGGGTGCCTGGCGGCTCTAACCGCCCTTATGAAGTGCCTGAACAAATTACGGCTAAACAAAAAAGATATTCCTATTATATTCGGAGGTATGCCAGTTCTGCTGTGGCAGATATGGAAACTCAGCAAGAACTGATTTGTCTCGCCAACCAGATTCCCTTTGATGACCGTTCTAACCAATATGCCAGTATAGATGATATTTCAATGGTACTCATTCAGGATCATTTACGCTTGATAAGCAGTAAACTGATGGAAACTTCCGATCAGCATACCAAAACGGAAATATTAGAACAGATGCTCTTGGTTGATGGCCCTTCCGAGCACCGCTTTCCTCGGAATGTGGCATTGATGATGTTTAATGAACATCCGGAAAAATTCTATCCGGCCACTTGGGTGGATGTCGTGTATTTTCCAGAGGGTGAAGGAGAATCGGAATTTGTTGAATACCCTCGTATCACAGGCCCCGTACCTACTTTAATCAGGAAGACATTGGACTTATTAAAAACAAACTTCTTAAAAGAAAAAGTCATTAAGCAAGCTGACAAGGCAGAAGCAACACGTATTTGGAATTACCCCTACGCGGCACTAGAAGAAGCCGTGGCGAATGCATTATTTCATCGTGATTATCAATTGAGAGAACAAGTTGAAATCTGGGTTTCGCCGGAATCCATCGTGCTGCTTAATTATGGCGGCCCTGATCGCTCTATCCGCCAGGAAGATTTTATCAGCGGTAGGATAAGGCCTCGCCGTTACCGCAATCGCCGTTTGGGGAATTTTTTAAAAGAACTCGATTTAACAGAAGGCCGTGCCACAGGTATTCCCACTATTAAACGTGTTTTGGAAGGTAATGGCTCTCCAGAACCAACCTTTCGTACAGATGATGAACGTACTTTTTTCGAAGTAAAAATATTTTGTCATCCTGCTTTTAAAAACGATGTTGTTCTTGTAGTTGATGCCCCAAAAGAAGTGGTAAGTAATAGAGATGGTATTTTGTTATCCCAAAAACAAAAGGAAAATATCAGCGGTATATCCACGCACAGTGGCAAATACTGTTTTGGCAAAACACCTATGCAAACGCTGAGCGACAGCATCCCATTGGCACAAGATAAGTTATTGGAGGGGCTCGCCGAAGACCAGATTCTTCAGAGCCCTCACAAAAAGGGCTCAGAAGAATCTGAGTCAGTGCATTTAGAAGAGAAAAAGCTATATTCACAAATTACATCTGACAACTTATAAAACCACCCAACTGTCAGATCAAATAGCCATTAACCCTTTCGTGTTATAGTGATCTTATTTCACCGGCCTATTTTAGGAGCCCAGTCAAGTCCCTGGTCTAAATCTTCGTCGGGGTTCCTGCCTTTTTTTTGATCTTGTTCTTGCCTTTTTTGTTCCTCCTTCCTCAAATTTTGCTGGATCAGTTCTGGTAAGGCAGATTGAAAAAGCTGTTTAACCACAGCAGTCAATTCGTTTTGAATAGGGTGGGCTTTGACAAATTCTTTAATATCAACCTCAAGTATTTCTGCCGTAGCTACTGGATCGAGCTTTGCTTCAACGGGGATTTCGACTACAACAACATTTTTCGGCAGTGATTTGATATTGGCCGGGGGATCGTAAACGGTATGTTTTTGCGTATGATAGAAAAAGAGATAGGCTTCGCCTGCACGCCCGGCCTGCATCTGGTGCAATTGGATGCTGTTTCCCAGTGCTTTTGTTTCACGTAACTCGCCCAACCGCAGGTCTATGGTAAAATCTGTTCCATTAATATTAATATGTGGCAATTCACCCGCCAGGCGCTTATTAAGCTGCTCAGCAAATTCCTGCTCCTTTATTTGTTGCTGCATTTGCAACTGCAATTGTTTTTGGGTGGGATATTCACTCTGCATGTCTTTCAGGAAACCTTTAATCTCCTGCTCAGCGGCATTCCTGACCTTCATTAAATGAACCGCATGTTGAACACCCTGGTTAAAACTTGCTGATAGCTCCGGCGACCATTTCCGGTCAATTTCATCCAACAACAACTGCAAGGGATTAGGCGGATTGGTAGCGATCAGATAAACCCCTAACTTAAAGGAACCTTCAACGGGTTCAACGCGGCGGCCATACATTTGCAGCTTGTTGTACAATGCGGCGGATTGTACAGTATAAAGGGTGGGCGCAACCATCTCATATTTTTGGTCATGCACTTCCTTGCTAACCATTCTGCCAACTTTCTCCTGGGACTTCATTTCCTCAAAGCGCAGGTGGGTGCCCAACAAACTCAGCCGGGGATGAATAGCCAGCAGCTTAATCTCTACACGGTAGCCCTTTTGTTGAAGTTCATCGATGGTCTTATTCATCTCTGGGCCGGACGAAAACGTTGTTTCCAGTATATAGTTAAGCCGGTTGTCTTCGCAGTAAGCCCTCAAACCATTATTCCAATCCTGGGCGTATTTGGCAGTAAGTGAAGGATAGTAGGATTCAAAGCGGGATTTGATCTCATGTGCGTCAGGGTGATAATCCCTGAACAAGTCTGCATTACAATTAATAATATTACCACCCAATTCGGCCCTGGCGATCCTTTCTAACTCTGTTTTGCCCGCACCAGGCTGGGCACCTAAGATAATGACCACTGGGCTATCGGATGGTTTAGCAATAGCCGTGTTATCTTCAATAATGATCTGTTGAATTTTGTCAAACCGTTGTTCAGAGAGCGTGTACAAGTTCTTTAAGGACTCGGTTCGGTCTACTCCATACTCTGAACTTAAATCGGGATTTTTTTTTTCTCCGCTAATAAAATAGGACCGTATTTTTCAATGACCTGATCCATCCGCTCCAGGCTGGAAAAATTATCATTGTTGTTTACCGCCTCAATAGCCTCTTTGCGTAAAGCCAGCAATTCCTCGATGCGCTGCTGATCGGGATTGGCCTTTTCAGATTCTTTCATTTTTTCCCGCGAGGCCAGTGCTACCAATCCGTTTAATATAGAGTTAGCGCTTTCAGTTCTGGTATACCAGTCGAGCGGATTGCGCGCCTGTACGGTTTTAGCAGGGGGTAATGGCAGGTTTAATTGCCGGTACATTTCAACGTAGGTTTGGTAATCCATCACCACTCTTGTCGGTTCACCGCTTTCGTCTGTCAAAATTTGTGTTTCCATACTCTTATCCATCGTTAATCAAATTTACTAATTTTTTTGGTTGTTTGATAGGGCAGCCGCCAAAACCGCTGCCCTATATTTAATGGGTTCAAGGCAGAATTGAATTAACGGACGTGGGTTAAATTCATATAGTGCCAGATCAGCATAATGGTGCCGACCGATGTTACCAGCCCAATCAATCCAAAGACGATCCATGAAAGCACCGCTTTGTATTGCTCAGGCGTTTTTGCATCTGAGAATAGCTGAAGTTTCCGTGTGATCGGTGCCGGGCCTCTGTTGATCGTCTCTCTGATCGCAACAAAGTCTGTAGACATGCTTTTAGTGATGCCTGCAAGCCCAGCAGTAATGGCTTCCTTTGCCACTGACAGATCAGGAGCTGGCACAGTCACTTTCATATTGGCCAGCTTGGTTGCAAATTCTTCTTTTTGCTTCTTGCTTTCAGTGAACAATCGTTCGATCATGGTGTCTTTTTCCTTAATCTCTACTGCCTGGGTTTCCATGTATTTCTGCATTTTTTCTTCATGCTCGAAAATATTTTTGAGCATATCCGCCATAGTCACTTCATCGATTGCTGTTGCTTCATTCTTCATATTATCATTAATTAATGGTTTTACAATTCAATTTTCCTACCTGCTTATGTGGTAGCTTTGATCCTGGCCTAACTTTTTCTTCTTCTTTTTGCTTGGCGTTTCCGGTTCTTCTTCCGGCATATTTTGAAGCAGGCCAGCAAACAATTCGCCGCCAGCTGCCAGGGCTGCCCTTAAATAATGCGTTTCCGGTTCCCGCTCCAAATAGGTTTTCTGCTCTTTTTGCTCATTCTCGCTAATCACTTCCCGTAACTGATCGGCCAAACTTTTAGGTTGTTCCTGCCCATAAGCTTGACGTTGATCGCGGGCCTGGTTTTTAGGCTGCATTTGCTGTACCTGCCGCTGTGTCTGCTCCTGCCGAATTTTCTTTTCGATGTCGGCCAGGCTGTAACCAACCTGGCTACCTTTGAACCTGACATGCTGCTGATCGGTAAAAGCGATACCTCGCCCAAGTTCCACCTGATAGCCTTTCTGCTCCATATAGCTTTTGACTTCCTTTACGCTTTTGCATTGCTTAACCGCCTTAGCCAAATGTGCTTTTAAGTGTTCCTTGCGCTGATCCACCCGCTGGCTTTGCGCTACCCGCTGCTCTGGTTTCAGGAATTTGTTAGGGCTCAGCACTTTGGTCAATTTGTAAGCTTGCTCCATCCGTCTGCAATATTCAGCCATGCGCCGATAGCTGTTACTGTCGCTCCCGGTCGGCCCCTCTAAACCGATCCGGTTGGCAACAATATGCAGGTGTTCATGCTCGGTATCGGCATGGGTAATCACTACGTATTGTCTATCTGCAAAATCAAACTCTTTGGCCAGTTCCTGGGCAATATCGATCTTATCCTGTGTGCTGATTTTACCATTGTCGGCCAGGTCAAAACTGATACTGGCGTGGAACACAGGCTTGCTGACATTCGGGTTCAATTGCGCTACCTCTACAAATTGCCGGATCAGCTCTTTCTTGTTGCCAAAGCACTGGTTATAATAAATGACCTCCGCCTGCTTCTTTTCCATTTCCAGCTTTTGCTGTTCCTCGTTCTCCTGCAACCGGCCTTCATGCAGGTAGCTCATGCAGCCGCGAAAACTTTTACCTGTAGTGATTTTCCCGATCATGCCAAATAATTCTTAACCTCTTTTACTATACTCTGCAAGCCTCTGACTTCCTGGTTCAGCAATGCTCTGTCGAGCGTATTTAAATCTTCACCCTTGTTCCGCTTCCTGGCGATCTGATTTAAATTGGCCGCCATGTGATTTAATGTGCCGGTAAATTGCAACACTTCCTTCGGCAAAGTCTTCACCGTTATCCGGCCATTTAATCCTACTTGACGGAGGTAAATTGATACGTTTGTCCTGGCGCGTCTAGCATTGGCCTGTATCATCTTTTTCTCTATGATATTACACATCACCGTCAACTGGCAATCTCTTTTTATTTGCGCCTTCGGGCGGCCACCCTTGTTTACTACTCTTACTTTCTGTGTCTCCTTCTCCATTTGACTTACTTTAAAATCAAGGCCGATAAAGCATCAATCTGTCTTAATAAATTCTTTCCTATCCCCCCAAATGCGATAGCATGAAGGGGGGCCAGCGAGTTTCGGCAGGGCCGAAACATAGCTCATACTTTAGCAGAGTAATTCAGGAGATAGGTTAATGAGTAACTAACACAAACCTGCAGCACCATAATCATGTGTATGCTTAGCAAGATCTTACCATCCCGATCAGAGGATTACAAGAGACAGAAACAAGAGTACCGAACATTAACCTGCAGCAATTAACAAGATGTATGCATAGCGAGATATCACCTTGTTTTTGTAATGTAAACAGGATGCCCGGCCCGAGAGTACCTAACATAGCTTTGCAGCGAGCTTATTGCATGCCTAGCCAGATATTACCTCCCCGGTCTCCTGTTTCGTTTATTTGTATTTGATTAGTAAACAATAAGATATTGATATAGAGGGGGAACGGCAGTAGAGCATCCACATAGCTAGCAGCATCATAGATGATGATGTATGCCTGAGCAAGACCTTACCATTGCCGGGTTCTTATCCATGAGTCTCCATAGTATTTTAAGCCGGGGGATTTATGCCCTGAGCCTGTGTAGAATATGAGTATAGACTGTGGGATATATCTCTCTGTTTCGATTCTGTAACAATTCAATTATGAGCAAAAAAGCAACATTGAAGCAGTGCCTGGGCATTGACGTATCCATGAAAAAGATCGATTGCTGCCTGTCCTTCTATACAGAAGACCTGAAGATCAAGGTAGTGGCGACAAGTGGATTCGAGAACAGCCCCGACGGGTTTATAAAGCTACGCGAGTGGCTAAACAAGAAGCAGGATAATGGCCTTGCTTTGTATGTCAACATGGAAGCGACCGGCACCTATCACGAAGAAGCCGCTTATTTTATTAGCGGTGTGGGTTACCGGTTGAGCGTCATCCAGCCCACAAAAGGTAAGCAGTATGCCAAAAGCCTGGATGAGAAGAACAAAACGGACAAGATCGATGCCGGTATGCTGGCCCGTATGGGCCTGGAACGGGAACTGACGCTCTGGAGCCGGCCTAATGAAACACTGCGCATATTAAAAAGGATGAGCCGTGAGCGCATCGGCCTGATCAGGGACAGGAACGCCTTAACCAATCAGCTACATGCGCTGAACCATTCTTTCGATGCTTTTGCTGATAGCGTGGAGCGTTTAAAGGAACGTATCGCTTTAGCCACCAAACAGCTTGGCGATATCGAGCTGCAAATGCGTAAAGTTACAGAAAGCGATCCTGAGCTATCGAAGAAAACCAAACACGCGATTACAATTCCGGGAATCAACTTTGTCACAGCCATTACCGTGATTGCCGAGACCGATGGTTTTGCCAACGTCGGTAACCGGCGGCAGCTGGTCAGCTATGTCGGTCTGGATGTGGTCATGAAAGAATCAGGCACGCTAACCTGGCGGCCCCATATATCTAAACGGGGCAATGCCTACATCAGGGCAGGATTATACATGGCTGCTGTCAGTTCTATTATTCACAATAAAACCCTGAAGGCTTATTTTAACCGGCTGAAGGATAATGGCAAACCGGGAAAGACCGGTATCGTTGCCCTGGAAAGAAAGCTGCTGGTACTGATCTATACCCTTTATAAGAACGGCCAGGATTATAGCCCGGATCATAGGTAACGTAAGATCTGGTACTGCCTTTTTTAAAAGGAATAGCCCGCAGAGCGGGCTATAGTAGATGGTCTTTGCCCTAATGGTAGGTCATAACCTCTATACTGTAAAGATAAGTATTATTCTGTTTTTATAGTACAGCTTGGTTCAGCGCGTGATCTGCTGGCCCTGTGATCTTTTCTTTCTTTTTTTCTTTTGCTCGGAATCGCTATCCGGGACGATATTGGTACCTGCGGTATACAAAGGTTCCAGCATGACTTCCAGAAAACCCGCCGCTGTCTTGCCTGCTGCGGCCAGCATACCGGCAGTAGTTGTGAACAAACCTTCCGCAATACCCTGGGCAAGTTCGTTCGCCACTGATCTGCTCTGGTAATTCTGCGAAGCACCTTCGGTCAGTAAGCCCAACTGTTCGCGCTGTGTCAGTTTACCGTTCTTCTGGACGTTAGCGTAGGCCATTGTATCTTTAAGCTGCCTGTCAAACGAAAACAAACTGTCAAACAGTGTTTCGCCGCTCTGCTTGAAAGCCACCCGGTCAAACTGGCCCATCTTTTTGGAGTGCTCCTCATTCTTTCCCCGGGACGTGTTCATGGGGCTAAGCTTGATCTTATTGGTGGCATCCTTGCGGCTGACAATGACCTGTACATGCATCTGTTCACCCTCTTTGCGCTCGCCCCGTTGTTTCAGGCCGTGTTTCACCTCAGGGTCTTTGTGGCTGTAGTAACGGTGGTTTTCCAGCTTGGCGAACCATACCAGGTCTTCGTGGCTATTCACACCATCCCGGTTGAAGTTCCGGGCATAGGCGTCCATCACGCGGACGGCAAACCCTTTCATTTGTTCTCTGGCACCATCCTCGCCGTATTGTTCTTTCAGAAACGCGATCTCTTTCTGACTGGGGCTGATATTGACCAGGAAGAATTTGGCATCGTCTCTGCCCAGCTTAGCGACATTGGCATCGATCTTCGCTTTGACCTTGTAAGGCTCGATCCCGATCTGCTGGCCATTAAACCAATATTCAGGGTCCTGTTTGTGATCGAGCCTGTTTTCTTTTTCCAGGTAATGTACCAGGCCTCCGCTGCTGCCTTTATTGGCAGCTTCCTTGTTGTCGGTAATATTGATAAACATACAAGCTTCCTACTACTGATATTACTTACAATAAACTGATCTGCGCTTTGATCACAGCGATCAACTCTTCTTTTTCCCTGCCAGATGTCATCATTCCAAAAGCATCTCTCGACTTAATATAGCTTTCCAGAATGAACATAAACTGCGACTTGAGGGCTTCCTTGCTTTTAACCCCTTTTTGCATCGTGTCCATGATCATCCCGATAGCGTTCAGCTTTTGATCCTGAGTATTTTGATTATTCAGCAGGTCGGTATTGGCTTTGAGTATTTGGGTGTTAAAGCGTTCGATGATCTTACTTTGCGATACAGACACCCTGTCCATCTCCGTTTTGATCGGTATGAGCAGCATATTTTCCTGGCTTTTGATAAAACCGATGTATTGCTGGTGGTTCTTCATCAGCGTATTTTTTAACAGCTCATCATTCAGGTCAAGCGGATCTTTCTTGCTTTTGTAAAAGTAATCGACCATCTGGATAAAGACCTGACGCTTCGTGCGGCCCAATTTCAGAGCGATCTTTTCAAACTTCTGGTCAACCGTAACCGGGTACCTGACTGACCTTACATTGATATCTTCCATCATAAATCCTTTCTTTTCACTGGCACGGCTGTTTATACAGCTACGCCTTTATCTGTTTATACAGAATACCCCTAAGTATCCTGTTTTCTTTTCTTTCATAGGCAAAAACGCCCTAAAGTATCCCCGGAGGATACGTAAAACCCCCGTAGCGAAGCGTAGGGCAAGCAAAGTAGGGCTCTGCCCAACTTCCGCTTGCTCCTTTTCTTTTGCAAGAAAAGGACGCGTTTGAGGTTATCACCGCTATCCAATAGGTAGACGGCTCCGGGGAACCCAATGAAAAAAAATGCTGAAAAATTTGCTTTTCATAATAGTATCTCGCTCTGCAAAAAATGAAATAGCCGATGCCGCCATGCCGATTCCTTTCATAGGCCCAACCCCCTGCTCTGCTGCTGCTGAATTTTGAGATAGGCATTAAGGTCTTTATAGCCGCTATAAAAGCGGCTGGCATCCTCTATATTTGGAATTGTTTGCTTAATGAAAGCCACCTCTTTTGCTGCGGCCTTATCGTGATCCAGGTACAATTTTGCAGTAGGACGTTGTTGCAAAATCTCCAAACTTTTGCCCACAAAGCTGAGTGAGTTTAACACCAGGAAATCGCCGGGCATATCGCGTCCATTCAGCGTTAGCAAAGACAAGAAATCTGTAAAGCCTTCAAATACGTGAATCGTGTCTGCTCCTTGATCGATATAGGTCAGATCTTTGGGGGACGAGGATAATTTAAGCTGTGCATTACGCAGTTCGTAGCCACCCGAGTTGTTTTTAAAGCCGATAGCCAGGTAACGCTGCTCGTTCAATGTAAACAATACCTCCTTGCACCAGGCTTTAGCCGTGTACTAATCTATTGCACGCTCATGTAGATATTTTACCAATGTCAGGTTTTGCAATTCGCCAGCCTGGATGATCTTTATTTTATGCTCTGGTTCAGCCGCTGTTTCTTTTACCCGCCGGTGAAAAGAAAGAGAACGATCTCCGGCGCTTAACCGGCTTAATAATTGTTCTACTGTACATTGATGCAGCCGAATACCCAAGTCTATAAAATTCCCACCGACCCCCATGCCGTGGTCAAACCATGCATTGAGTTGGGTATTAACTTTAAAAGAGGCCGTGTTTTCCTCCCGGATCGGAGAGAGATACCAATGGTTAACCCCTTTAATATATTGTGGGCGGAACCCGCATTGTGCCAGGTAATCGACTATAGAAATTTGCCTGGCTTCGTCACAATTCATTTTGCGCATAGGATTAAAGATTTGTTCAAAAATTTGTTGATTAGCTTTTTTTCATCAGCAATAGGACGGGTGCACCGCGAGCGAACCTGTGTCGGAGAAGTGGCCGGTTACTGCCACCATTCGGCCCGGACGCAATTCGCTCGGGAGATGATCGACTAATGGAGCCCCTGTCATTTGCGTCGCGCCTTGCGTTTAAAGACAAAATCCTCCGCCTTTGCAGTTATTTCCTCAGAGGTTAGTTTTTTATGGGACATCAGCCACTTGAGAATTTCCTTTCTGGAAAAGCGGACACCACCAGAGGGCATAGCGATGTAGGGAATTTTGCCTTCTGACTTTAGTTGGTAGATAGTTTGCCGGGCGTAGCCAGTAGCTTTTTCTGCCACTTCGTAGCCGCCAATTACGTCATCATCTTCGGACGCCTGTACTGGTACGGCAGGAATTGGGGTGGACTCTTTTAGAATGGTAATTAGATCGGAAACCTTCAGATCTATTACACGGGTGTTTTCATTAATGTTCATTTGCGTTCCGTATTGATTCGGAAGCAAATAAATAGCATAAAATAAACCTATACGAACGATTGGTCGGTATCCAATGACCGTATTTTATATTAGGATTTAAAGTATTATCAGGATTTGTGTTTGGTCTTAATTTTTGAGTGCCTGCCTATACACATCAGTGTAGTCTGCTGGGGTAGTTACATACCGCTGGCCTTCCAAAAACACCAAATCTTTCTTGGGGTTAAGTATAAATACTTTACGAAGCAGCTCCCTGTTTCTATGATGCAGGATGTTTGCAGAAAGCACCTTTCGTTCTTCAATGCAAAACCGGAGAAACCCTACCAGGGACTTATTTACCGCATTGGCATAGACAGGTGAAATAATCTTTACTTTACCGTCCTCATCAATATGGAAAAGTTCACCACCTTTACTGCCTTTGTTTAACTCCATCAGGAATTCATTAAAGGCAGTCTGCTTATCTTCTAACGTCCGTCCTTGCAGCCAAAAACTATAAAATGATACTGCGTTGTTTTCGTCGGTCAAATTGCCGTTCTCTTCCACATCGGCACCTTTAAATAGTTTCTTCCTCCAGTCTTTGCTGATCAGTAAAAAATAAATTTCGTCACGGACCTTTTTCCGTTTTAAAGAAAACATAATACTCCCGAAAAAATATCCCCCTATCGCAACAATCAGCGCGGCTAAAAATGATACCGTAACCAACATTGGAGTGGATTTATTATTTCCATAGTACAGTAAATAGGCGATACAGCCTATTATTGACAAAGAATATACTATTAAAAAAATATAGTGAAACACCAGGGCCTGTATATAGAACCATCGCAGCTTTTGGGATTCAGCCTCGGTCAAGCCCTTAAAGTTATTTCTTATTTGCGCCAACCTGTCTTCGAAATTAAAATCGCCATAACGGTCCCCCAATTCATCAAGCCAATTTCTGTACCTAACTGATAAAATCAATTGTACGGGCACAATCCATAGCGCCAGCAAAATAGTACAGACTATTATTGTCATACGAAACGTTGGCAATAAACTGTAAAATATGCAAAATATAATGACGGTTATAATTTCAATGAATATCCTTTTCATCTGACAAACTCGGAAACTTTAACATTTTTCTTTTGATGAACAATTTTAGCATTAAGTTGTGTGGTTTTCGTTTTTAAAGTATCTAAGTAATACTTCAACGAAAATCCAACTAAGCGAATTTGAATCACCTATTTTTAGTAAACGCATTTTCTATGATCTTAAATTCATCCAAAGTTGGCTCAATTACATCAGTATCAAAAACAGACTCATGTTCATTCCAGTACGTTAGTTCATCATGCTCAACGTCCATAGGTAGACCAGTTAACTGTAAACTGCCATCATCAAACAGCTCAACTACGGATATTAATACATCAGAAATTGACTTTACAAATTTAAAGGAATCAGGAAAATTAGGATGTTGTTTCTTTTGGTAACCTATTGACAGAAGATAGTTTAAAATATTATCAGCTTGTATCAATGGTGGAAATTTTAACATTTCCAACTTTTTCTTCTGATCAACAATTTTAGCATAAATCTGTGTCATTTCAATTTTGCTGTGTCCAAGTATTTCTTTCACGGTGTAGATATCCATACCAAACGTCAACCCAATGGTGGCGAATGTATGTCGCGCAGCGTGGAAGTGCAGATTTTTCTTTAGACCCGCTTCGAGTGCCCAAAACTTTAGGTAGATATTAACTACCTGGCTTGATGGCAAATCCCAAAAAACTTTTTTATTGATCGGATGCTTTGGTAGGTTTTCTAAGATAGACTTGGCATCATCAGTCAGCGGCACCATAACAATTTTTTTAGTGGTTTTAGCTGGCCGAAAGGTAATCTGGCCATTTTCAATTTCATTATAAACCAATTTTTTTACGTCAGAAAACCGCAGGCCGGTGAAGCATGAAAATAAAAACGCCTGGCGGATTTGACTATTTCCCCTTTTCGGAATAAAATTGGCTAAAGTCCTGACCTCTTCGATGGTGAGGGTAGTGCGTTCTGTATCGCCTTCTTCTATGATTTTAAACGTACTGAACGGCGATGCTGTGATCACGCCTTTAACCACAAGCTTATTGAAATGTTGCCGAAAAACAGACAAATAAGCATTAGTGGTATTTCTACTGACCTGGTTAAGCAAGTAACTTTGAAAGTTATCTAACAAATCTTCATCTACATCCTGAACTAAAACATCCCTTTTGGGGAAATACCTTTTAAGGTGAATAATAAGACACTCCAGTTTATAATTAAATTTTTTGGCCAAACATTGATCAAAATAGTCTAACAGATTATAATTTACTTTGATAGGCTGCTTATAACCATGGTCTGAAAAATTTAATTCGTTCTCTCTTTTATTGCGAAGTGCATTTATAATCTTAAGATTATCTTTGTCTGACTCAGTGATCCGGGTGCCCGGAGCAGAATAGTCCTTGCCAACATAAATCTTAAGAAACTCATAATTGCGCTTACCTTTACCCTCTACAGTATTAGAATAAATATCGAGATATGCACTAAATTTGCCGCTGGTAAGTTTTTTATATCTGATCGTTACCATAATTTATTTGTTACTTTTGTTACTCACGATATCCAACAAGTAACATGTGAGTAACAAAAATAGCATAAAATAAGATTAATTGCAAAAAAATCAAAGAGAATAAACTAACATAAAATATTTAAAATGACCACTATAATTATCTTATCTTCTTTTACTTTATTCCTGTTTACGAACCCTTAAAAGCATGGCAGGCATCTATCTTCATATTCCGTTTTGCAAACAAGCTTGCCATTATTGCGATTTCCATTTTAGTACTTCCTTAAATTATAAAGCCGAGTTATTAGCTGCTCTTGAACAAGAAATTAAACTACAAAAAGATTTCTTTAAGGGCGAAACCATCAATACCATATATTTTGGCGGAGGCACACCATCATTGTTAGCGGCTGACGAGTTGATGAAACTTATCCATACCATTACCGATATGCATACGGTATCATCTGATGCCGAGATTACTTTGGAAGCTAACCCCGACGATTTAAACCCGCAAAAAGTTAAAGCAGTTAAGCAAACTCCTATAAATCGTTTCAGTATTGGCATACAATCGTTTTTTGATGATGACTTGATATGGATGAATAGAGCCCACAGGTGTAACGAAGCTGAAGCATCTGTAAAAAGGACTCAAGATGCTGGCTTTGAAAACATCACTGTCGATTTAATATATGGCTTCCCTTTACTTACAGCCACTAAATGGAAACAAAATTTAGATAAGGTATTTGAGCTACACATCCCACACGTATCAGCCTATTCGATGACGGTTGAGCCACGTACCGCATTGGCATCATTCATCAAAAAACAAAAACAAGAATCTATGAATGAGGAGCAAAGTGCCGAACAATTTATTGAACTGATGGATGCAATGGCCGTTCGTGGTTTTGAGCATTATGAAATTTCGAACTTTTGCTTGCCCAATCATTATTCAAAACACAACACAAACTATTGGAAAGGCGAGAAGTACCTTGGCATAGGCCCCTCTGCGCATTCGTACGATGGCGAAAAACGCCAATGGAACGTAGCTAACAATGCTAAATACAGCCAATCCATTAATAAAAAAACGATACCCGCTGAGGTAGAAATTTTAACAGAAGCCAATCGCTTAAACGAATACATCATGACTTCGCTCCGTACGATGTGGGGGCTGGATATAACTCATTTAAACCATATAGCTATTGGCGCAAGTGCTCAATTATTAAAAGATGTTCAACTTTTTTTTGATAAGGGCTGGTTATATCAAAATCATCAACATATTTTCCTTACCAAAACTGGTAAATTATACGCCGACCATATCGCTTCCGAGCTATTCTTTTAAAACGCTTCAGTATATCGAAATAAGAATTGTCAAGACAGCGTAAGTTAAACTTGGCTTAAATATTTATTAACCTTAATTTAGCATAAAAACTTCTAAATTTGCTAATTCTGTACTAGTAACATTTATTGAGGATTATCAAAATAACCAACGTAAATTACTAATTATTTAGACAATTGATATGAGTTTTATATTACATCCTATTGATACCGTAGATACCATTAGCCCTGCTGATTTTAATGAAAATTATTTAAAACCACGCCGCCCATTGGTAATAAAAGGTTTAACAAAATCGTGGCCTGCACGTGAAAAATGGACACCAGAGTATCTTAAAGAAGTGGTGGGTAATAAGGTAGTACCATTATACGATAATTCAAAAGCTGACCCATCAAAACCGATTAATGCATCGGCTGCCGAAATGCCTTTTGATGAGTATATCGACCTTATCAGAACGAAACCTACTGAATTGCGTATTTTCTTTTTTAATATTTTCAAGCAAGCCCCGCAATTACTCAACGACATAGAAATACCTAAAGATTTGATGGGTGGTTTTATTGAAAGTATGCCAGCTATGTTTTTTGGCGGGTCAAACTCGGTAACGTTTTTACATTATGATATTGATCTTCCACATATATTTCACACCCACTTTGGCGGGCGCAAGCATGTGATTTTGTTTGAAAACAAATGGAAACGTCGGTTATACTGCCTACCAAATGCTACCTATGCACTTGAAGATTATGATGTAGCCAATCCTGATATTAAAAAATTCCCAGCATTAGAAGGTGTAGAAGGTATTGAGGTTTTCCTCGAACATGGCGACACGCTATTTATGCCTACTGGCTATTGGCACTGGATGAAATATGTTGATGGCTCTTACTCGTTAAGTTTACGTGCTTGGGATGCTTCACTCAGTCGTAAAGCTGCAAGTTTATATAATTTGGCAGTAAAGGGCGGTGTTGATAGTGTTTTGAAGATGTTATTTAAAGCAAACTATGCCCAATATCGCGAGAAACTGGCAATTAAATGGGCAAATAAGGCATTAGCAGCAGGGAAGCCTTTATAGCCTCCCTGCGCTATTTTTTAGGACGAGTGGTCGCATACGATCTTCCATACGCCATTTATTTTACGAAACAAGAGGGTATAATATCCACTTGGTGCATCTTTCTCTCTTTTTAAATGCCAGCCTCCTACAACAAAAGCATGTGTAGCATCTAACACGCTAACTTTTATAATATTAAACGTTAGAAAGCCCATGCCTCCTTTGTCTCTATAATTTTTCTTATAGTTGTCTAGTGTGGTTTGCCAACCATATACAGGTTTATCTTGCCCAATAAACATCAGCGAATCTGACTTCCAATAGCCTTTCATAAAGGTATCTAAATCGCCCTGATTCCATGCCTGGCGTTGGTCTTCCAATACTTTTAAAATAGCTTTTTTATCTTGAGCAAATAGCGCGCAAGAACACAATAGCAATGCGGTAAGAATGATTAGTTTTTTCATAATCGAAAATAAAGAAATATTATTGAATTGTTTACCCTTTAATCTTCATCTGTTAAAACTAATATTACAAATCAATGTTACATTTGTGCTCATCGTTTTGATTACATCTATTTTAGAATGCAACAACAAACCAATACCATCATACTTATCTGCATTATACTTTTATCTCTCGATTTTTACATTGTAAAAGGCATACGTTCGGGGCTTAAAAAATGGAAGTTTGTTCAAAAGCGTTGGTTTACTATCCTTTATTGGGCATTATCACTATTACCTATTACTGGTGTGTTTATAGGTATTTTTATGCACATGGGGTTGGGTATCAGAGCTGGGTTTATGCTGGTATTTTTTCTACTTGTAATCGCCAAACTATTATTCCTACCCTTTTTATTGATAGACGATTGCAGAAGATTTATTTTATGGCTAAGAAAAAGGAAGCTGAAGCCGAGCGAGCTACCTCAACAATTAAATACTGATACCATTCCGCGTTCGGAGTTTTTATTAAAAGCAGGATTACTAGCGGGTTCCGTACCTCTTGCCGCATTAACTTATGGAACTATCTCGGGCGTATATGATTATCATGTCAAGCATCAAACATTATACCTCCCCAACCTTCCTAAAGCATTTAATGGTATAAAATTGGGGCAGATATCGGATATCCACTCGGGTAGTTTTTATAACAAAAAAGCGGTTGCTGGTGGTGTGGAGCTATTATTAAAAGAAAAACCTGATTTCATTTTTTTTACTGGCGACTTAGTAAACAGTAGAACCAGTGAGATGTATGGTTATCAAGATATTTTCAGTAAAGTAAAAGCACCACTTGGAGTTTATTCCACACTTGGTAATCATGATTATGGCGATTATGCTGATTGGGCAAATGAAGCTGCTAAAAAGAAAAATTTAGACGATTTGATAACAACGCATAAAAACATGGGTTGGGATTTGCTAATGAATGCGAATAGAAGATTAAAAGTAAATGGCGAAGAAATAGCCATTATTGGGGTCGAAAATTGGGGTTCGCTTAGTAGGTTTCCGAAATATGGCAAGCTTGATGTTGCGGTAAAAAACACAGATGATTTACCTGTAAAACTCCTGCTTTCGCACGACCCATCGCATTGGCGTGCACAAGTATTACCACATTACCCACAAATAGATGTCATGTTTTCGGGGCATACGCATGGCATGCAATTGGGTGTACGAGCCGAGCATTTTCAATGGAGCCCTATTCAGTACATTTATAAAGAATGGGCAGGATTATACCACGAAGGCAATCAGCAGCTATATGTAAATGTAGGATATGGTTTTTTAGGATATCCAGGCAGGGTTGGCGTATTGCCCGAGATTACGATATTTGAGTTAAAAGCATCGCACAATCCTCACGTACCAACTGTATCTTAACATACAACAGCATTATTGATGAAGAAAAAATTTCAGTACATATTCGATTTTACTCTCTTCAGCAATGTTTTCATGGCAGTATGCGCCCTAGCGCAAGGGCTACTTACCTTTTATCTAATTGGCTCAAAACCTATTTACCCTGTATTAGGTTTACTATTTGCTGCAACTTTGGGGATTTACAATTTCAGCATACTCATTAGCAAACCCAAACAATCCGAAACATCAGCGCATCGGCGTATTCGTTGGTTTTTCGCACATTACCGACTGATGGTTACGCTTACTATTGCAGCTATCTTATCACTCGTCCCTCTATTTTTTATGTTAGCAACAGCGTCACAAATTTTATTAATTTTTTTGGGTGTACTTTCCTTTTGCTATGCTTTACCCTTATTTACCATCGGCGAACAAAAATTCGGGTTACGAAACATCCCTGGTTTAAAATTACTGCTGATTGCATTGGTATGGGCTATGAGTTGCGTATTGCTACCCATACTCGAAGCTCAAGATGTTTATTTAATCAACATCTCGATGCGAGATACAACCCTATTGATTGCCAAACAATTTTTATTCACAGCTGCACTTGCAATACCCTTTGATATACGTGATTTATTTGAAGACAAGCAATTAGGACTTAAAACTATCCCAGTAGCTTGGGGCGAAAAAAGTGCTTATCTATTATGTCAAATATTCCTTATTGGCTATGTAATTCTACTATTCCTATCCAAAAACAATGATTTTAGTGCCGTTTTTGGGGCATTAGCTCTTAGTGCAGTAGTTGCTGGCTGGCTTATTTTTAAATCGAAAAAAGCAAAGAATGAGTATTATTACTTCTTCTATTTGGATGGAATATTGATACTACAATGCGTTTTGGTGGTATGTTTTCAGGCGGTTGGGCATGGGTGCTAATTACGATGCATCTGCTTGGTTTTATGATAAACTTTCGCAGGTGGTTTATGGTAAGGCATTAATTCAATCGCAGGTATTTTTGTTGAATTGTATCCCTGAAAATTCAAATATCTTAATTGTGGGTGGTGGTACCGGTTGGATATTGGAAGAAATTAATGCTATTCATCCATCGGGTTTAAAAATTACTTATGTTGAAATATCTGCTAATATGATGGCACTTTCGCGCAAAAGAAATATAGGCGATAATGAAGTAATTTATATTAATGAAGCTATTGAAAACCACACGATCAACCAACGTTATGATGTGGTAATTTCTGGTTTCTTGTTTGATAATTATACTGAACAAACTTTAGCAAAAATATTCAATCACATAGAACAACAATTGAAACCAAATGGGTTGTGGCTAAATACCGATTTCCAGCTAACGGGTAAATGGTGGCAAGCAGTATTACTCCGTACCATGCTGCTGTTTTTCAGAATACTTTGCCATATTGAAGCAAAAAAACTACCTGATATAAAATCTCATTTCAAGCCATATCATATCATCAAGCAAAAAACATTCTTTGGCGATTTTATTCTTTCAACTGCCTATCAAAAACCTGTTTAGTTGATAATTGCTTATGCTCCGTAGGCAAATTTATATCCAATACCTCTTACCGTTTGTAAATAAATAGGCGCATCAGGGTTATTCTCTATCTTTTTCCGAAGGCGTACAATGTGCATATCCAATGTGCGTGTATTCACATCGGCATTATATCCCCACACTTCCATCATTAGTTCTTCACGGTTAATGATTTTGTTTTTATTATTCAAGAAATAAAGTAAAATACGGTTCTCTAATATGGTTAATTCTACCTTTTGCCCATCTCTTATCAGCAAATGTGTATTGGGGTGGTGCTCCATATTAGCAAAGCGATGTAGTTCGGGCTTTTCGCTATTCAATACAAATTTTATCTTATTATCAATTAAAGCTACCAATACATCCATGTTAAAGGGCTTGGTGATATAATCTGATACGCCAAAATTATATGCTTCAATCTTATCAATATCCTGCGATTTGGCTGTCATCATTATCACCAATTTATCATAGCCTTGTTCTCTAATTGCACTGCACACATCAGCACCTTGCTTGCCTGGCAGCATCCAATCCAACAGCACAATGTGCGGCTGTTCATCCAATATCAACTTTTCGGCATCATCGCCATTATCAGCTTCCAATACTTTATAACCCTCTGATTGCAAACGCTCTGCTACCAAAAATCTTAAATTTTCGTCATCTTCAATCAAAGCTATTTTTATTTCTTTTTCCATAACTCAATGTTAATTATTTAGATTATTTCCACTCTCATAAGGAAGTGAAACTATAAACTCCGAGCCCTCATTAATTTGCGATTTCACCGCAATATCGCCAGCCATAAAATTAACCAACTCTTTACAGAATGCCAAACCAAGCCCTACACTTCCATTTTGATTATATTGGTTCTCTATGCGATAAAACTTTTTGAAAATATTATTAGTTTCTTCCTTTGCAATACCGATGCCTTTATCTTTAAACGAGAAGATAATGCTACGCTTATCTAATCTTATATAGATGTAAAGCTCTCTGCGCATTGGGCTCGAATATTTATACGCATTCTCGATAAGATTTTGAAAAACAGAACCAAGCAATATCGGGTCGCTATAAAAACTATCCACCTCATAAATCCGATAATCTAATCGAAAATCAGGATATTTAATCCTAAAGGTTTCAATATACCCTCTTACAAAATCATTTAAGTTGATAGATTCTTTCTTTAACGAAATAGCCTTGTTTTCGAGCTGTGTGAACGATAACAATTTATTCATCAACTCATTCAACTTATCAGCTTCTTCATCCAATATTTTACCGTAATGTTTTCTTTGTCGCTCGCTCAGTTCATTATCTCCCTTCAAGTTTGAGCCTGCAATTTTTATTACGCTAATCGGCGTTTTAAACTCGTGCGTGAAATTATTAATAAAATCGTATTGTAGTTTAAATAGCTTAAGGTTGATATTGAGATTTCGATAAATAAGCCAGCCTATCAGCACCAAGAAAAAATAAATCAACAATACCATACCTGCAATGGGCATAAACCGATGGTTAGTTTCGGCGGTGAGATAATTTTTAGGCGAACTGAAGTATAGTTTATAGTTAGACAATGCACCCGAAAATGCTACTTCGGTAGTAATGTTAGCACTCTCGTTTTCGAGTGGGTCATACACTACTGGGCGGATGGATATGTTATGATAAAGCTCGGGATAGGCATTTTTTATTTTTATGGCATTTTGGTCTAATATAAACGTAACCATGTTTTGCTTATAAACTGACGAACGCCCTCCGCCCTTTTGAAGTTCGCGATAACGCTTTATTTCCTCTCGGCGAGGGATATTCAGATAGCTTATTTTCTCGGGCTGTATATCATAAAAGGTTTTAAATTTCGCATCCTGAGCAGGCTCGTGTGTAGTATCAGCAACAGCAATAAAATGGTCAAGCTTATCGGCCATTACCGAAAAGTCGTTATAATTATCTGGCTGTTGCTTTTTTAAACTTATTACTTCACCATCCCTTTGTTTGTATTCGTATATGGATTGAATACCTACACCCAAGCCCTTTTTACCGAGATAATTACTACTTATTTGCACATCGTAAAAAACAATTTGGGTTACAAAAGGATAGTCTTTAAAAACGGATTTAGAATATTTTGCGGCTGATGTCGAATCCAAATAACCTTGATAAAAGGTTATTTCCGGAATCCTATTTTGAAAAAAATCGTTATATGGCTTAACGGTTTGTTCGAGGACATATATTTTCTTAGATGAAAATTCGTTTTCAACATAGTTGGAGGTAAAATCATAGGCAATAAAAAGTGCCACAACAAATGTTGCCGAAATAAGAAATAAAAACGAAGCAATCAATTTAAAATTTTTCCTATGAATACTTTGTGGCACTTTCATCATCAAACGGGCTTAGGGCTTAACCCGCATATTTTCTTCAAGAAATTTTTCGATTTCGCCATACATCTCCATCCTATTATGTTCACTTCTAAAATATTTACGCTCATTTGGTTTCAAATAATACGTTACAGGTGTACCATGCTTTTTCAGCTCTCGAACAAACTGGTTCAGTTCGCTAATATTTGCTGTCTCATCTTTAGCTCCTTGAAAAATAAGCAACGGTGCTTTTATTTTATCAGTATGAAACACAGGCGATATAGCTCTTAATTGCTCTGCATCGGTTGTTGGGTTTCCCATCATTTCATACATCATTTGTAAGCGTGGTTGCAAATAAGGCGGCACTTCTTTGATGTAAGTAAAAAAATTAATTAATCCATATTGTACAATTGCGCAGCTATATAATTTAGGATGAGTTGACATCCCATATAATGCCGAAAAGCCTCCAAAACCACCACCAAAAATAGCTATCTTATTTGGGTCTGCTATCTTTTTATTTATCAACCAATTCACACCATCGGTAATATCATCTTGAATTTTTCCGCCTGCTTGTTTAAAACCTGCACTATAAAATGCCTTCCCATATCCCATTGAGCCGCGGTAATTTATTTGAAACACAGCATATCCTCTATTCGCCAAAAATTGCACTTCTTCGTTATATCCCCAGCTATCTCTCCGCCAAGGTCCATCGTGAGGCATCACAACAACTGGTAAATCATTGGCAGCTGCACCCTTAGGTAATGTTAAATATCCATTGATAAGTAGCCCATCTCTTGTTTTAAATGAAACAGGTTGCATGGCACACAGTTCATCGGGATTTACACTCGAATTGATATCACCTAACTTGGTAAGCTTCTGATTTACTTTTTCATATAAATAATAAGTACCAGGGTTGCGATCAGTATAAGCAAATACAATAAATTTATTTTCGGCACTATCTCGCCCCACTACATTTAATGCCTGTGTAGGTAATTGACGTGTTAACAAATTATGAAGTTGCTCAATATCTGATGCTAAAAAATGCTTCTGTTCTTTTTCCTCTTCGCAAGCAACCGACTCTATACGATGTTTATTACTTGAGTACGATACTCGGGTAATATCAGCCTTATCGCAAGAATAAATTACTTTTTGCTCTTTACCCGTTTCGTAATTTATTTCAACCAAGGCTGTTTTATCACGATTGATATTTGAAAGTGCATAAAAACAACTATCCACTTGTGTAAATGCTATGGGCTGTATTTTATCTTTAAAATTACTTTTGCTAACGGGTTTAAATGGTGCATTTTCATCAGCCCGATAAAGAATGGTTTCATCCACACCATCTGAGGTTTTTACTAAGCGTATTTTACCATCATCATCAGGGAACCATTCCGTTATATTTCCTGGATTAATCAAATAGGGTACCAACTCACCAGTTTTTACATTCAGTTTATACACATCAAAATAGGCAGGGTCGCGCTTATTCATCCTAATCATTACCATATCAGGCTCGAGTTTGTTTCGATTATAAAACAACACAATTCGTCCTTTTTCGAGTGATAAAATATTACGAGTTTTTAACGACGAAACATCCAATGTAAATAGCCTAAATTCATCATCAGCAATAATATCCTGACTGAAAACTATCTGATTGCTAAATGTCCAAAAGTAATCTCTCACCGAATAATCTGCGAGCGAGGTAGCCATTCGTTCATTACCATCAATTAACGATTTTATAAATAAGTTTTGCTTGCCTTTATATGGTTTTAAATATGATA
The DNA here is from genome assembly GCA_963422535.1 of uncultured Mucilaginibacter sp. Lineage (GTDB taxonomy): Bacteria > Bacteroidota > Bacteroidia > Sphingobacteriales > Sphingobacteriaceae > Mucilaginibacter. The sequence continues at coordinate 2,058,537 of OY730227.1, read as the reverse complement.
CGTATTTCCCATCAGGCGACAGCCTATAAAAGCTTTTTTCATCATTCTTAAAAAAATCGCTTACAGGTATTTTCCTCACCTGTAACCTATTACACGAAAACAGAGCGAGTACAATTAATGAATAAAATAATAATGATGGTCGGTTTAACATCTTGAATGGTGGTTCAAAACTTTATATTAGGTTAAACTTAGCTAAATTAGTTAAAGGATTATACTATGTCACTACAATTTTACGTCATTTTAGCTAATTGGGTTATCCTTTGTTAAAGCACCACAATTGATATTAATTGATTAATTTTGAGTAGATGAAGCGAATATCAGTAATTCTACCTTTTCTCCTATTGTTTTGTCAAATGCTATTTGCGCAGGTAGATGACCTGCAATTGGCAAGGCAGTTTACCACCAATGGCGAGCTACCAAAGGCATTAGATATTTATCAAAAGCTTTACAAGCAGGATAACGAAGCCTATTATTCTTACTACTTAAATAGCTTATTGAGTAGTAAAAAATTTGATGATGCTGAAAGTATTACCAAAAAAATGCTCCGCAAGCATACAGGAATTGTTCAATATAACATTGCTTTGGGGCGTATCTATACGCAAAAAGGGGAGCTTAGCAAAGCTAATGCCGTATATGATGATATCATTAAAAACCTACCTACTGATGCTGGCGAGATTTCTGAATTAGCATCACAATTTTATCAAGTAGAGAACGCTGATTATGCTATAAAAACATTTCAACAAGGGCGTAAACTACTACATAACGATAATTTGTATGCTTATGAATTAATCAACCTATACCGATACAAAAGAGATAAACCTGCACTAACCGAAGAGTATTTGAATTTCCTGCCTTCAAATCCATCGTTTATTACACAAGCCGAAAACACATTATCAACCATTTACGAGGGGGAGGCTGATTATAATATGCTTAAAGCTTCGTTATATAGGCATATTCAAAAAGAGCCACAGCAAAGTATTTTTGCCGATTTGCTTATATGGCAATTTCTTCAACAAAAACAATTTGACCAAGCCTTAAACCAAGCACTCGCATTAAGCAGGCGGCAAAATGATGATGGCAATGGCGTTTTTAATTTATGCCAAACACTTATCTCAAATGATGCTTTTGATGCTGCTATTCGAGGGTACGAATATATTATCAGTCAAGGGAAGGAAAAATCGTTATACATCCCAGCAAAAATTGAACTTATCAATACTAAAAACCTTTTAGTTACTGCTGAAAAATATACCCAAGCCGATTTGCTAAGTTTAGAAAAAGACTATTTGGATTTGATAAACGAGTTTGGCAAAAACAATAATACTGCTTTTGCTATGCAACGCCTTGCAAAACTGCAGGCATTTAAACTCCATAAACTCGGTGAGGCTCAGAAATTACTCGAACAAATAATTGCTATACCTAATATTAGAGCAAACTTACTCAATAGCTGTAAGCTCGATTTAGGCGATGTGTATTTACTAAGCGGACAACCTTGGGAAGCTACTTTATTATATAGCCAAGTTGAAACAGGGTATCCGAATACCAACATAGCACAGGAGGCTAAGTTTAGGAATGCCAAATTGGCGTACTATACAGGCGATTTTACTTGGGCAAAAGGGCAATTAGATGTTTTGAAAGCCGCTACAACGCAATTAATTGCTAATGATGCGCTCAACTTATCGTTACTTATTTCGGATAATATACTGGTTGATACTACTGGTAATGCTTTAAAGATGTATGCACGTGCCGATTTGCAAATATTTGCCGAGCAGCCTGAGAAAGCAGTAATAATATTGGATAGTATTGGTGTAAAATACTCAAACAATAATTTAAGTGATGATATATTGATGGCAAAGGCACGTATTTTGATACAGCAAAAAAACTATGCCGAGGCTATCATTCCGCTAAAGAAAATTGTGGATGAGCATCCCTTCAACCTATGGGCTGATGATGCCGTTTTTATGTTAGGCGATATTTATGAAAATCATTTATCGAATGCCGAGCAGGCTAAAATATATTATCAGAAAATTATAACTGATTATTCAAGCAGTCTTTGGATAAATGAAGCAAGGAAACACTTCCGACAGCTGAGAGGCGATAAGCCCGATGCGTAAGGGATTAAAGCTTCATACTGATTTCTTTACACTAAATAATTACTTTTGCGGCTATGTTAGTTTACAACGAAACTTTTATTGTTGACGAGACCATTATCGACGAATGGCTCATTTGGTTAAAAACCAATCACATTGCAGCTATTATGGCTACTGGAGTGTTTGATAGTTACAAGATATTAACTGTGCTCGATTCGCCTAACGAAGGTGTTACCTATTGCTTCCAGTATCATACCGATACCGTAGAGCGTTATAGTGATTTTTATTACAAACACATGGAGCAAATACATAAAACACATAACCAAGCATTTGATGGGCGTGCGGTACTATTCCATACATTGATGGAAACCGTAGATGGTATATAGTTTAAAACATCAATATATCTAAACAAAACAGCCCCTGAATTAGGGGCTGTTTTGCTATTGCTTAATCAGGTTATACAACTCGTCTAATTTTGGCGAGAGTACAATCTCTATTCGCCTATTTTTGGCTAATGCTTCGGGAGCGGTACTCATATCAATCGGTTGAAACTCGCTTTTACCAGTAGCAGTAAGCCTATGTGGGTCTATTTTTTCTACTTCGGTTAAATAACGTGTTACCGATGTAGCACGCATTACGCTCAAATCCCAGTTATCTTTAATCTGTCCAAGGTTAATTACCTTTTTAACATCGGTATGCCCTTCAACCGCTATATTAATATCGCTCTCTTTATTCAACACTTGTGCCAGCTGATTTAATGCTTGCTTACCATGCTCATCTATCACAATACTTCCCGAAGGAAAAAGTAATTTATCAGCCAGCGAAACATATACTTTGCCATTTCTAATATCCACACTCAGCCCACTATTTTGAAAACCTAATAATGCTTTTTGCAACTTATCGCGCAAGGCGTTGGTAGCTGCATCACGCTTTTTAAGAGCCTCTTCTACTTCACGAAGGCGTTGTTCTCTTTTTTGCAAATCAGTAGATAGTTGACTTACTTTTGATGTACTGTTGGTGTAATTATCATTTAGCTTATTGTAATTACTATTTAGTGCGTTATAATTGTTATGCAGCTCCGCTAATTCGTGGTTTAAGCGTGCTGTATCGCCTCTCAAACTGGATAAAGTAGCTTCTAAAGTTGTGGTACGATTAGCAAGCGAGTCGCTTTTGGCTAATAATGATTTATATTTCTTAGGCGATAATACAACACACGAATGCAGTGTTGAGCACAAAACAGCAGCTAATAAATAATATTTAATTTTCATGATTTATGGATTATAATGACTAAGAAACGGCATTGTTTAAAAACACATTAAGCGGATATATTTTGCTGCAAATGGTTGCGATTTTTTTTACTACACCTTCTTTTCCTAATTCTTCGTTAGTTAAGTTATGCGCAGCTACAAAGCATTTGAGCTTTAGCAATTCAATATTTTCATTACCGGCACTATATTCCCGAGGATTGGTTTTCAATTTTTCTTGATTTCTAAACTCTCCAAATAGTTTTTTAAATTCAGCATCATCAACAATACTTTTCAAACTCTCGGGGTTATAATCAATCTCTTGCCTGATAGCTTTCAACTGGTCGTTCTCGGGCATCCAACTCCCTCCAGCTATAAATGAAGCATCGGGCTGTATGTGCATATAATAACCTATATGCATAACGCTTTTTCCTGATGTTAGTTTTCCGATACCGAAATTATTTTTATACGGGGTTTTATCCAAGCTAAAGCGGATATCTCGATAAATACGCATGACGCATTTTTTGGGGTCGGTATCGATACTGATACTCGGGTCGACTTGATGTAGTTCTTTTATCAATTCACGCGCAAACTCAACTACATTATCTTTAGCCTTATCGTGGGCAGTCTTGTTTGCTTGAAACCATTCGCGATTATTATTGGCGGCGATATTTTTTAAAAAATCAAAAGTTTCTGGATAAATTTTCATTACTAAATAACTTTTGATGTGAATATCCGAATTTTATAAGCTAAAGCAAAATACGTGCTATTAATTCATATTAAGTTTATCGGGATGCATATTCAAGGAAACATTTTTACGGCGATATTTTTTATACCATATCATTCCCACCACTGCAACTGCAAGGTATGGTGCAGCTAATAGATAAATAATACCATTGTTAAGCCCTTTAGTGGTGTTGCTTCCGCTTTTGTTATTTGACTCGACAGCAGTAGTGCACATTGCACATTGTGCCTTCACTTTAACAGCAACTATCGGTAAAAAACTGATAGCAAATAAAACTAATATCAGTCTAATGCGCTTCATCATGTACAAAAGTAGTTATTAAGTTTGGGTTTAGAAATGATAGTATGGCGAAATCATAAAATAAACAGCTACGCCACTTATAGTAACATATAGCCATATCGGGAATGTCCATCTCACCAGTTTTCTATGTTTTTCGACCTGCATTTGTAAACCTCTATAAAAGCTCATCAACACCAACGGCAATACCAAAGCTGCCAATATAATATGTGGTATTAAAATAAATAGATAGAGTGTTCTTAATCCTTCAACTGCCTCTAATTCTGATGCTGATAGTATACCATCGCCATTAGCATCTCCAAATTTGGTTTCGGGTGCTAAGTAATGAAATACGATGTATGATACTAAAAAAAGAGAGGATAATATAAAAGCTAATATATTGATACGCTTATGCACTGTGACATTACCATTCTTGATAAAATACAACGACAAAAGTAGCAACACACTACAACTGCCATTTAAAATAGCATTGAGAAGTGGTAAATGAATAGTGAAGGAAGGAACAACGCTGGGACGAGGTAGAATTTTTAAACTCAAAATAAATACTACCAAAAAAACAAATACGGACACAGCCGCAACAAAACGGAAAATAAATTTATCAGTCATTTTATAATTAGTATAGGGGTTCTTCTCTGTTTAATAACTCTTCTTTCGCCAGCACTTTTATCTCATCGTTCAATCTTATTACATCGGGTAATGATGCGCCTGAAAAATAGCCTCGAATGCGTTTGTGGCTATCAATCAGTATCATCTTATCCGAATATATAAAATCATCATTCCCAACTTTAAGCGCGTTTACTAAAAAGCCTTGGCGTGCTAATTTATAAATAATTGTTGTATCGCCAGTTAAAAACATCCACTTTGATGATGTGGCATTATACTTTTTAGCATAGTTGCTAAGCACTTCAGCCGAGTCGTGTTCTGGGTCAACGGTAATTGATGCGAAATAAACCAGTTTGTTTTTGGCATAATTTTGCACCAAGCTATCCATATTATTATTCAACGTTGCACATACCGTTGGGCAATGGGTATAAAAGAAGTTGACTACAAATATTTTATCATCAAATGTTTTAAGCGATACTGATTTACCCTCTTGATTGTAGAGGTGGAAATCGCCTATGGTATGATAAATGGTATCGGGAATATCTTTACCTTTTACCCGATGGGTAGTTTTGGCTACAACTTTTGGCCCAAACTTAGGTAAACCATGATACCTGTTTTTACCCTTAACGGTAAGTAAATAATACAAAAATCCTGGCAAAGCTAAAATCGTTACCAGGATTATAATTTTTTTAATACTTAGTTTGCCCATTACCTTCTCAGGTCAATCCAGTGGTGACTTTCGTTTGTAAGTACTAGGATTAAACCGATAATAAATAAGATTGGAATTATAATTGAAAACACCAGTCCCGTTTTTTCAAACTTTAGGTGCATAAAATACCCTACTATAAAGAATGCTTTTAATAGCGTTAAAACAATATAAACAGGATTAGCACTATGATAGGTCATAATATCCTTAGGTACTAAATAAAGTGCTATAAAAAATTCTACAGCTGTTATCGCTAACAATACCCAAAAAACATTCCAAATTCTTTTTTTGGTCATTCCTTCATGCTCTTCAGCATGTGCTTCTGTGTGTGTTGATTGTGATGACATACGTAAAATTTAAACTAAGTAAAAGAAAGTGAACACGAATACCCAAACTAGATCTACAAAGTGCCAATAAAGACCTACTTTTTCAATCATCAAATAGCTACCACGCCTTTCGTAAGTGCCTGCTAAAACATTGATAGTAATGATAATATTGATAACTACCCCGCTAAATACGTGAAAACCGTGGAAACCAGTTATAGTAAAAAATAAATTTGCAAACTGGTGTGCATAGGTTGTAGATGGTGCACCATGAAATACTGATTTTAGCTCCTCTATACTTGGTATCGCTCCCCACCAAAAACCTTCGTTATGTAAGTGTGTCCACTCTAAAGCTTGGCAGCCTAGGAACATAAAACCACCTATAATGGTACCTATCATCCACCATACCACTTCCTTTTTTGCATTGCGATGCCCTGCTTCAACAGCTAATACCATTGTAACCGAACTCATAATCAAAATAAAGGTCATCAAACCAACGAATACGAGCGGTGCGCCATGCTCAATCATACCTGGTACTGATTGAAATACCAAATCAGGTGCTGGCCATGCGTTTGAACTGAAACGTAATGCGCCGTAAGCAATTAACAATGATGAAAAGGTGAACGCATCCGAAAGGAGGAAAAACCACATCATCAGTTTACCATACTCAACAGCAAAAGGCGATTTACCACCTGCCCAAGGTGTTGTTTTAACTTCGTCTATTTGTGATACACTTGTACTCATTTGTACTTAATTGTTGGGTTATTAATATTGGTTCAAAAGTAAAAAAACATATAGATAAATCCATATAATATCTAGAAAATGCCAAAAAATTCCGGTCAATTGCATTTTATATAGATTTATAACCTGTGGTTTGTTGCGATAACTCGTCACAAGGGCATTTAACAGGAACAACAAACCGGCAATAATATGCAGTAAGTGGATACCTGTAAACACATAAATAAATGATTGGGATGCGTTCGGGTTTACAAAGTAAACTCCCATCTGATAGGTTAATACCTTCCATCCATAAATTTGAATAGCAAAAAAACTTATTCCTAAGATAATAGTGAGCCACAAAAAAAGTCGCTGTTTAGAAAAATCTAATTGCTTGGCAGCTCTCGACGCCATAAAAAACGTAACACTGCTCAAGAAAATTATAGCTGTGCTATATTTCAATACATCTGGTAAAATTACATTGAGCGCATGTGTGCGACCTCCCGAATAAACTATAAATCCGCTAGTTAGTGCCGCAAAAACCATAAATGAAGCAAATACAAATAGCCACATCACGAATTTTTTCGGTCCTAAGTTTAGTTTATCTTTTTCTTGTTCTATACTAGCCATCATTTTACTTTCCTAAAAAATCAAACAAAAACATTAATTGCACTATTGGCAAATAAAAAAACGAACCAAACATTAGTCGTTGAGCCGATTTTATATCTCGTTTTATCAAAAGCATCAATGCAAGGTACAAAAATACTAAACCGCACGCTAATGACACGCATCCAACCCAATATCCACCATAATGATAAAATGTAGGCAATAAACTTACTGGCACTAATAATAATGTGCTGATAAATGTAATAAATGCCGTAGTGGTATCGCGGTTTCCAGTAGGTAATAACCTAAACCCTGCTAATTTATAATCATCATCCAACACCCAAGCAATTGCCCAAAAGTGTGGGAACTGCCATACAAACTGAATACCAAAAACGATTAAAGCGACTTGGTCGATAGTGCCATAACCTGCTACATATCCTATTAGCGGTGGTAATGCCCCTGGTATAGCACCAACAAATACCGCTATTGGAGATACTCGCTTTAAAGGAGTGTATGCAAAGGCATATAACAGGATAGAAAATACTGATAGCAACCCCGTTGTAAGGTTAAGACTACCTAATAGATAAGTACCTGCTAAAGCCATAAAAAGCCCTAAGATTAACGCCTGACCAGTGTTCATATGACCAGCAGGAATTGGGCGATCTTTAGTACGTTTCATCAGTTTATCTAAATCCTTTTCGATAATCTCATTAAAACAATTTGCGGCAGCAGTTACCAAAAAGCCCCCTATCACCAACATTCCCCAATGTTTCCAATCAATTATGCCGTGTGTGGTACTATTTGCCTTGCTTCCTATCAAAAAGGTAATGGATGCCGAAAAAACGACTAAAAAAGTAAGTCTGAATTTAATTAATTTAGAAAAATCACTCCACCTCATTTTCGTCCCTCCTGCATATTGGCCGACTTATATAAATTCAGCAATAAATAAAACTGTGTTCCAAATATCAAACTGGCAAATCCTATATGTAGCACTTGTGCAAATGGTGGTAGTGAACAATAAGACAAAACCACACCTACCACTACTTGCAACATGATAGTCAAAAAGGTAAAGCTCATTAATTGCTGCTGAATCGAATGGCGGCTAAAATGCTTACGTAACAAAGCATACAACATCACATTCACTACAAGTACCAGTATAGCTATATCTCGATGTTGAGCAAACACCTCCCCTACATTATTTACCCAGCCTTCTCTATATTTACCCAATCGCGTAGCCACTACATCAATTTTTTCTCTTACTCCTGTGCCAAAAATGATTTGCACGATACTTAATATCAATGCGGATATAGTCATTAAGTAGATAAGTGGGTTTATTTTGAGCTTCGAACCACCACATACTTTGGCTAAATGGTAGGTGGTTATACATATCGCTAATATAGCTAAGGCTAACAGCATATGTACAGTTACTATCCATGCCACCAAATTTGAAGACACTACCACCGAGCCTAACCAACCCTGAAAGCCTACCAATACAAGATTAAACACACTTAAAAAAATGATGGATTTACTGTTATTCCAATAACTGAAAGAATAAATAGCTGTCGCGAATAAAAACAAGCCAACTAAAACACCTACCAGTCTGTTGAGATATTCTGTCCAAGTTTTAGCAGCATTAAACTCCTCAGGAATTAATATTGATTTATCTTGACGTAGGCGAGTTGCCAAATCGTTAAAGCCAAACTTATCTAATATTTTAGCAAATTTTTGATTTTTTTCTTCTCTGCTTGCTACAAACTTTTCTTTATAATCTGCTGGTAATTGTGTACTACTAGTTGGCGGGACAATACATCCAAAACATTTAGGCCAATCGGGGCAGCCCATACCCGAGCCCGTACTCCGTACAATTCCACCTGCCAATATCAATACAAAAAGCAGAACAATTGTAATCAGATTAATCTTTCTAAACTGTTTTTGGAGTTTTAGTTTGTTCATCTAAATTTTCTAAAAATTTAGGGTATCTGTTATGGAAATAGTTCCGGTACAGATACCCTAAAAAATCAGATTAGTATTTTATTATTTTACTTCTTCGGCTGATTTGTGTTCTTTTACCCACTCATTATACACTTCAAGTCCAGCAGGATTATCTTCAAAATCGTGAGCAATGTTTGAGCTCATGGTTTCTGAAAAAGGTGTTGTTTGTGGTATAAAATCAGTATCATGTCCTGGTTTGCTATAATCATACGGCCAACGATATACTGTTGGGATTTCGCCTGGCCAGTTTCCATGAATACGCTCAACTGGTGTAGTCCATTCAAGAGTAGTAGAATTCCATGGATTTTGCGGCGCTTTTTTACCGAAGAAAATAGAGTGAATGAAATTATATAAGAAAGCAATTTGTGCTAAAGCAGCCGTAATTGCAGCCCATGTTATAAATGTATTTACTGATAGCCAATGGTTAAACGCTGGGAACTCGGTCATTGCATAGTAACGACGAGGAACGCCATCTAAGCCCATAAAGTGCATTGGGAAGAATACCAAGTAGGCACAAATGAATGTTAACCAAAAATGCAGGTAACCTAATTTCTCGTCCATCATACGACCGAACATTTTAGGAAACCAATGATAAACACCCGCAAGCATACCAAATATAGCTGCCGAACCCATTACCAAGTGGAAGTGAGCTACTACGAAATAGGTATCGTGCAAATTGATATCTAAAGCAGCGTTACCAAGGAATAATCCAGTTAAACCACCTGATATAAAGAATGATACTAAACCAATAGCAAATAGCATAGCTGGTGTGAAACGTATATTACCACGCCATAAAGTAGCCAACCAGTTGAACGTTTTAACAGCAGATGGAACAGCAATAATCAATGTTGTAATCATGAAAACTCCACCTAAAAATGGATTCATACCCGTTACAAACATGTGGTGCCCCCATACAATGAATGAAAGCGTAGTAATACCTATCAATGAATAAACCATGGCGTGGTATCCAAATATCGGCTTGCGCGAATTAACGGCAATAACCTCTGATGAAATACCCATAGCAGGCATGATAACGATATATACCTCGGGGTGACCAAGAAACCAAAATAAGTGTTGGAATAATATTGGGCTACCACCTTCAAAAGGCATTACTTTGCCATTCAATACAATATCAGACAAGTAGAAACTTGTACCAAAGCTACGGTCGAATATCAACAATACAACACCTGCAACCAATACTGGGAATGATAACACACCCAAAATTGCAGTTAAGAAGAATGCCCATACACTCAAAGGCATTTTCCATAAATCCATCCCTTTGGTACGCATATTTAATACGGTACTCACATAGTTGATACCACCCATTAATGATGAGGCAACAAAAAGCACCATGCTTATTAACCAAAGTGTCATACCTGTACCCGAACCGCCCATTGCCTTTGGTAAAGCAGATAGCGGTGGATAGATAGTCCAACCAGCACCAGCAGGGCCTTTTTGTACAAAGAAAGAAGCAATCATGATGATACTTGCAGTTAAAAAGAACCAATATGATAACATATTGATAAATGGAGACGCCATATCGCGTGCACCTATTTGCAAAGGAATCAACAAGTTACTGAATGTACCGCTCAAACCAGCAGTCAACACAAAGAATACCATGATGGTACCGTGTATGGTTACGAGCGAAAGATAAAATTCTGGGTCTAAGCGACCATTAGGAGCAAAACGACCCAATAAAGTTTCCATCAAAGGGAAAGTTTTTTCAGGATATGCCAATTGTATCCTGAAAAGGATAGAAAGCAACATCGCGATAACCGCCATAGTAATACCTGTAATAAGGAATTGCTTGGCAATCATTTTATGATCCTGACTAAATAGGTATTTCGTTATAAATGTATCGGTATGGTGATGTTCTTGATCGTGATCATGATGTCCTATTCCGTGATCGTGAACTGCTAATGTTGACATAATCGCTATACTTGATTAATTATTTAATGCTATCCTGTTTTTTGTGTCTTTATTTTGAGTACCTGCATCAGCAAGTTTTAAATCCTTTTTAAGTTGTTCGCTTAAATAAGGCTTTTGTCTTGCCACCCAGCTATCATATTCAGCCTCAGAAACTACACGCACTACTTTTTGCATATTGTAGTGACCGCCTCCACATATTTTGTTGCAATAAAGCAAATATTCAAATTTGGCGTTATCCAATTTATTACGCATCTCATTAGTGGTAATGGTAGGCGTAAATTTGAAGAAAGTAGGCAAGCCTGGTACAGCGTTCATTTGAACCCTAAAATGTGGCATATAAAGACTATGTATTACATCTTGCGCATGAATGTTAAGACGAACCGTTCTGTTAACAGGCAGCATTAAAGTATCTGCTTTTTGGTCGTCGAAACTACTTTTATCTTTAAAATCAACGCCTAAAACGTTATTTGCGCTCGATAATTGATAATTTACAGCACCCAATTTACCATCCTTACCTGGGTAACGAATTTCCCATGCAAATTGATGTGCGGTTAAATCAATATTGATATCTCCTTTATTGTTATCAACATTAGTTACTGCTCTCCAAGTGAAAAAGCCGAATACAACTAATACTGTTAAAACAATAGCTGGTATTACTGTCCAAATTTTCTCGATGGTGTTATTGTGAGGATAATAGTATCCTTTACGTTTATCAGAGCCCCGATATTTGAAGGCGAAAACAAATAACAGTATTTGAGTGATAACAAACACAATCATGGTGATAATTGTAGTAGTCCAAAACATGAAGTCAATTTTCCCACCATGAGCTGAAGCCGACTCAGGTAAAATCATATTACCTTGAACAGAGAACGACCAATATGCGCCGTACATACCTGCAAGCAAGAATAAAATACAAATTACACCTATAATATTATTCCAGTTCATGCCCTTTTTGCCTTGCATTTTAAGCGTAAGGTCGTATATTTTTAATACCTTACCTATAATAGCAACTACAACGCAGGCTAATACAACAAGCAATGTATAATAGCCTACTCCCATCCACATATCTGCTTTAGATGCCGAGGTATCTGCTGTTTTAGCAGCATCGGTAGCTTGCGCCATCAACACATTAGTGCCTACCAAAGTTAAAGCGGCAAAAAGCGAAAGTACCTTTTTAGAATTTTTCACGATTGGCTTACACTCAAAAGTATTGAGGGCAAATCCACCGGTTATTAAATTTTTGAATCCCATTTTAATATCTGTTTGGTATTCTGTATTAGTTTAAATTTAGTAATTATTATATGTGATGATGAAGGCTTTCGTCCAATAGTGGATGCTTCTTAGGTATAAGTGATTTCACTCTACTTAATGCACTCAATAAAAGGAAGGTAAACAAACCTGCAAATCCTATAAATACACCTGGTTCAATCCAAGTAAGGTGATTATACCAATGCTCTTCAGCATTTACTGTGCCTGGCATAATCATTTGGAAATAATCAAACCAGTGACCTACAATTAGTATAATACACATTACTTTTAAAGTTCCTACATAGCGTTTAGAGTCGCGAGACATCAACACTAATAATGGCGTAGCAAAGTTGATAACGATATTGAACCAAAATAGTGGCTTAAAATCAGGCTCCCATCTTCTATAAAAATATGCTGCTTCCTCTGGAATGTTGGCATACCAAGTTAAAAGGAATTGAGCAAACCATAGGTAAGTCCAGAAAACTGAGAATGCAAACATGAATAAGCCCAAGTTATGTAAATGGTCTGTAGTAATCCACGACATATAACCAGCTTTTCTTAGATAAAGAATAACCAAAGTCATTGTTGCAATACCACTTACCCATAAGCCCGCCAAGTTATACCAACCGAACATGGTTGAGAACCAACGTGCTTCTAACGACATGATGGTATCGAAAGCAAATACTGGTACAGTAAATCCAAATAATACTAAAAATACACAAGCAGCTAAGAAACTCTTTTTGTAATAAGTCATGCCGCCCAATTCATCTTCACTATTTGAGTATTTAGATAGTAACCATCCGAATATGCTATAGCAAGCAAGCATAGCCACCATACGAGTTAAAAAGTATGGAACATTCAAAAAGCCTTTTTTACCATCTACTAATGAATCGTAGATGCCGCTATCTTTAACGTGCAAATCGTGCGTAGCCCAATTAGCATATAAATATGGCTCAACGTGGCTTTTGCCATCAATTACTACGGTGTGGTTAAATGTTAAACCACATACAACAATTACTACAAGTATTATCGCAGCTATAGGTAATACTCTACCAAAGGTTTGTGGTACACGTAGCAATGATGCAGACCAACCTGCTTGTGCTGCATATTGTATAGCACAAAACATAATACCAGCTGCACAAACGCAAGTAAAATAATATCCCATCAACAGCAAGTTCGAGAAAGTACGTTGCTGATGATCTGTTAAAAATCCTGCTAAGATGGTAACAACACCTATAACAATAGCAATCAAACTCCAAGATTTTACTTTTCCTGTGAATTGATACTGTTCGTCAAAACTATTATGAGTCTTCATCTAAATATAATTCTTATAAAGTTTGTAAATGGTGTACATACATAATTACTTTCCAACGCTCTTCTGGCGAAAGTTGAGCTGAATAAGAGCCCATTGAGTTTACACCATAAGTAATGGTATGGTATATTTTACCATCAGATAGGTCTTTCATAGCACCACCACGTGATGATTGCCCTTTTGAATATGACGGTGGAGGTGGAAAGCCATGTGCCACTACCAAACCATCGCCTTGACCTTCTTTACCATGACAAGGAGCACAAAAATGTTGGAACAACACTTCACCCTCAGCATAATTTTCTTGAGTTTGAGGAAGTGTACTTTTTACTTCTACACCTGCTTTTTCATAGCCGTCCTTCGTATTTGGATAATCAAACGGAACAAAGCCTACGGGTATAGTACCTGCTGGTGCATTTTGTGCCGATTTTCCATCCTTAAAGTTTGGATTAGACTGATCAGGGTCATACGCTATATGCTCATACATATTGGGGGCGTATTCCCATCCGGTACTGCGCTTATCTTTGCAAGATGTAACTACAATCGTAGCAGCAATAGTAATAACCGTAATCCCCAATATTTTCATTTTATTCATAGCTAACATATTTTCTATCGTTATGCTTTACTTCAACTGCCCCAGCTTCTTTTAATAAATTAGTGATATTCTCGTGAGCTTCATTTTCTTTAGCATCAATAGCTATTACGAAACGGTCATCAGTTGCTCTATAATCCATTACCCGTGGCGTACGACCAGGGAAAAGGTGGGTTGCGAAAAAGAATGTTCCCGTCATACCAAAAGCGGTAAATAAAACTGTCCACTCAAAAGTAGCCGGAATAAAGTCTGGTGCTGCAAATGCTGGCTTACCACCTATGTTCATAGGCCAATCGTGTACCAAGAAGTAATAAACCAAACTAAATATGGTTGTACCACCCAAACATCCAAACATAAAAGCAGCATAGCCTAAGCGCGATGGCTTTACACCCAATTTACTTTCGATGCCGTGGATAGGCATAGGTGTGTACACATCATAAATAGGAACACTATTTTCTTGTAGTTTGTCAATCCCGTGCATCATCACATCGGGATCATCAAAAAGACCTAATATAAATTTAGTACTGCTCATTATTATACTTTTTCGTATTCTGACATATCAACACTGTCAAATTTAGTTAATGACTCTTTATAGAATTCAGCATGTGAAGGGTCAACATGACCTTCAGCAAGTAATTTCTTCTTAGCTTGCTCACTCGAACCTTTCAACAATAGTTTCACCTCAGCCATAGCTACCGAAGGCAATACCCTGATGAATAGCAAGAATAAGGTAAAGAACACGCCTATTGAACCGATGAACACACTCAAATCAACCCAAGTAGGATAAAACATTGCCCAACTTGAAGGTATAAAATCGCGGTGTAATGAAGTTACGATAATTACGAAACGCTCGAACCACATACCAATGTTTACTACTATTGAAAGTACCCAAGAAATTGGAATATTGGTTCTTACTTTCTTGAACCACATCATTTGGGTCATCAATACGTTGCAACCATACATCATACAGCTTGCCCACCAATATGGCCCAGTAAAGCGGTTTAAGAAGGTATATTGTTCGTATTCTCCACCCGAATAGTATGCGATAAAAAACTCGGTTAAATAAGCAACACCTACAATTGATCCTGTTAAAAGGATAATTTTGTTCATTGATTCGATGTGGAACATGGTGATGTAATTCTCCAGTCCTAATACTTTTCTCACAATCAACAATAGTGTTTGCACCATTGCAAATCCTGAGAAAATCGCTCCAGCAACGAAATATGGAGGGAATATGGTGGTATGCCATCCTGGTTCAAGTGAGGTAGCAAAGTCCATAGATACGATAGTGTGTACCGAAAGTACTAGCGGTGTAGAAATACCTGCTAATATTAATGATACGGTTTCAAAACGTTGCCATGTTTTTACTGAACCTGTCCAACCAAATGAACATACAGAATATATTTTGCGACGAAGCCCTGTAGCGCGGTCGCGAATACTTGCTAAATCTGGTAATAAACCTGTGTACCAAAACACTAATGATACAGAGAAGTATGTTGAAATTGCAAATACGTCCCAAATCAAAGGCGAGTTAAAGTTAACCCATAATGAGCCGTATTGGTTTGGAAGCGGCAATGAATATACTGCCATCCAAGGGCGACCCATGTGCGCTACGATATAAGTAGCGGCGCAGATTACGGCGAAGATAGTCATCGCTTCGGCAGAGCGGTTGATAGAATTACGCCAGTTTTGACGGAACAACAACAAGATTGCCGAAATCAATGTACCCGCGTGACCAATACCTACCCACCATACGAAGCCTGTGATATCCCAAGCCCAACCTACTGTTTTATTTAAACCCCACGAACCTATACCATACCAAAATGTCCAGCTTACGGCAAATACCCATAAGCACGCACCTAATACAGCTACGGTGAAACCTATCCACCAAGCTCTACCCGGCATGTTTTCTACTGGGCGCAATACATCATCCGTAATTTGAGCATACGTGATGTTTTTACCCGTAATTAACGGTTCTCTTATTATTGATTCATTATGAGATGCCATATTTTAAATCTCTCTTATAATATTTTAAGCTTCTAACTCGATAGTATTTCTAACTTTCACTTGATAACCTATTCCAGGTTGTACGTTCAACTCTTCAAGAACGTAGTAAGTTCTTTCGCTCTTCAATGCTTTTGAAACTTCAGAATCGGGATCATTACGATTACCGAACACAATTGCATTTGCAGGACAAGTTTGCTGACAAGCTACTTTAATATCGCCATCCTTAACCGGACGCTTCTCAATTTTAGCTTTCAATTTACCAGCTTGAATACGTTGAATACACATCGAACATTTTTCCATTACCCCACGGAAACGAGTGGTAACATCAGGATTAAGTACTAAGTGTGTATGCTCATTAATCAAGTAGTTATCGAAACGTGAATCATTCCAGTAGTTAAACCAGTTGAAACGACGCACTTTGTATGGACAGTTGTTTGCACAATAACGTGTACCTACGCAACGGTTATAAGCCATGTGGTTTAACCCTTCTGACGAGTGTACCGTAGCCAATACAGGGCAAACTGTTTCGCATGGTGCATGGTCGCAGTGTTGGCACAACATAGGCTGATGCACTACTGATACATGGTCAAGATCTTCCATTTGAGAAATTTCTTGTTCCTCGCTTATAGATTTACCGTTTTCGTTAAAGCTATAATAACGGTCGATACGTATCCAGTGCATTTCACGACGACGACGAACCTCATCACGACCTACTACCGGTATATTATTCTCGGCACCACAAGCTACAACGCAAGCTCCACAACCTGTACACGCGTTAAGGTCAATCGCCATAACCCAGTTGTAAGGTTTTTTATCCAACTCATAATCTTGCCAAAATAAGTCGTAATTTTTATGCTCTTCGTTTTTACCACTATTAGATGCTGGATTTTTCACATACTCTTTGAAAGTAGTTTCGCGTATCACATCACGACCTTCAAACGAGTGGTGTGTTTGTGTTTGAGCTAATACTACAGTATCTCCAGTTTTTGAGAACGCTGCAACAGTAGCGTTTTGGAATGTTCCGTTTACAAGTGTAAGGAATGGGAAGGCATTTTTACCTACACCATCGGCTACTGGACCAGCTTGTGTACGACCATAACCTACCGCTACCGACATTGTACCTTGCGCTTGACCAGGTTGTGATAAAACTGGCAATGCAACAGAATAGCCATTAGCATCAACTGTAATTACATCTCCTTGTACGTAGCCTAATTTTTTCATGTCGGTTGGTGACATGGCTACAAAGTTATCCCAAGTTACTTTCGATACCGGATCAGGCATTTCTTGCAACCAAGGGTTATTGGCACGTTTACCATCGCGTATTGCTACGGTTTGATAAACTTGTAATTCCATTTTACCCTTATCAGCAGTAGCTAATTTACTGCTCTGATTTACGATAGTTTGAGCAACAGCATTCAAATCTTTGCTAAAAGAATAACTTGTTGCTGTTTTATCTGTTACTTTAACAAATCCTGTTTGCAATAAAGTTTCCCATCCTTTTTGACCAGATAAGCCACCTTTTGCTAATAAGTTTTTGTCCCAGTTATTTCTTACAAAGGTGTAATAATCCTTAACAGCATTATCAGACCATAATAATAAACTTTCTTCGGCTTGACGAGTATTGTAAACTGGATTGATAGCTGGTTGAACTACGGTGTAATAACCTTCAACTGCATTACCATCGCCCCACGCCTCTAAATAATAATGATTTGGCGCAACTACATTACAAAGTTGAGCTGTTTCATCATTACGTTCAGAGAAAGATAATTTTAAACGTACTTTCTTCAAGGCATCTTTAATTGCGCTTGAATTAAAGTAGTCATAAGCAGGGTTAGCGTTTAAGAACATAATCGCACCTACATCTCCTTTATTAATATCGTTTAATAAATCAACAAACTCATGATCGTTACCTGCATATTGGTTTGAATGATTATCCAAATCAATTGTATTTCCGTAGCTACCTAATAATGAGTTAATCGCATTAACTAACACTTGTATAGCTACATCATTTGAACCCGAAACCACCAAAGCTTTACCTTTTGCAGCTTGTAATTCTTTAGCGGCAATCGTAAGTGCTTTATCAGCAGTTACATTATTCAGTTTTTTAGTTCCAGGTAAAGTAGAGCCTGAAATTTGGTTATATAAACTAATCAAAGCAATACCTTCTTCTGATGGCTTAATAGGAAGGCGCACATCAGCATTAGTACCTGTAAGGCTCATACCAGTTTCGAACTGGATATGGCGAGACATTTTTTTGCTTTGTAATGATTTGTTATTTCTGTTTTGAACGTATTGGTTTGTAAACTCAACAGGAGAAATCCAAGTGCCTAAGAAATCAGCCCCGAAACTTACAATAATATCAGCCTTATCAAAACGATAGTGTGGCAATACTGCTTTACCAAAGCTATTTTGATTGGCTTGAATAATACCAGTGTATGATACTGCATCATAAGTGATATGTTTTGCAGTAGGATATTGTGCTGTAAAAGCAGCAATTGCAGCTATAGTTGATGGGCTATGGATGGTTGAAGAAACCAAAGCTATTTTTTTACCGCTTGCTTTAATTGCAGCTAACTCACTTTTTACAAAAGTATCAATATCACTCCAAGAGCTATTGTTTCCGTTTTGAAGTGGGTCTTTTAAACGATTAACATCGTATAAATCTAATACCGAAGCCTGTGCTTGACCACTTAAACCACCTTTTGATAGCAAATCGTTTGGATTACCTTCTATCTTAATAGGACGACCTTCACGAGTCTTAACCAAAATAGCATGCCCATCATAAGTTGAAACATAATAATTGGCTACCCCTGGCGTAATTTCCTCTGGCTTAATCAAATAAGGGATAGATTTGTGAACTGGCACTTTTTGGCAAGCTGCCAAAGTAACTGCACCAACACCAAAACCTAATGCCTTTAAGAAGTCGCGACGAGGCGTTTTAGCCATTAAACCACTACTGCTTAGAACCTCTTCGATTGGAATAGGCTCGGCAAATTCATGTTTATTTTTCTCAACAAATTCTGGTTCGTTGTTTAGTTCTTCTAAACCTTTCCAGTATTTTTTATTGCTGTCCATTTAAGCTATATAAACTGTAATGTTTTTCAAATAATTTATTAATAGTGGCACTTGCCGCATTCTAAACCGCCCATCATAGCTTCGGTTACCTTTCCGCCATTTCTGATTAGTTTATGAACTTCTTCCATTTTCTCGTAATAAGCGTTGCCTTTCATATTCACCTCGGTACGTTTGTGGCATTGGATACACCATTTCATCGTAAGAGGCGAGTATTGATAAACTTCTTTCATGGTTTCAACCGGACCATGGCAAGTTTGACATTTTAAACCACCAACCTTTACGTGTTGAGAGTGGTTGAAGTATGCAAAATCGGGCAGGTTGTGAATACGAATCCATTGTACTGGGCGCGCTTTGGTACTATCGTATTTTTGCGTTTGTGGATCGTAACCCAAAGCATCGTATATCTTGTGTATCTCAGGAGATTCTGTTTTAGAGCCCATTCTTGCATTAATTGTTTTATGACAGTTCATACAAACATTTAACGATGGTATTGAAGCATTTTTTGATTTATATGCACCTGAGTGGCAGTATTGACAATCTATCTGCATTGCACCAGCATGCAAATCGTGAGGGAACTTAATAGGCTGAACTGGTTGATAGCCTGTATGCACGTTGGTATTCCATAAGGTTGACCATGTCCAAGTTACCGTAACTATTGTACCGCAAAGTATAACGAAGAATACAAATTTCTTATTCTTAAGTAGTTTTTTGAAATATGCGCTACGGTCAGTTTTTGGAGCAGCTTCTTCAACAGCCTCTTCAAATGGAACGCCTTGTCTTTTTGATAATAAACGCTCTAAAGTACCTATTACTTTATTGAGCACCAATATAACAATAAATGCTATAATGACAACGCCCAACAAACCGAAGATAACCAAATTGCTTGGAGCTGATTCTTCAGTTTTAGCCGTAGCAGTACCCGCAGCTGGTGTTTCTTTCGCTTTTTTATTTTCAGCACGAATATAAGTGATGATATTTAAGGCATCAGCATCTGATAAATCAGCAAAAACCGTCATCGCCGCTTGATTATACTCATTGTAAATCTTAAGCGCTTTGGCATCTTTTGCAGCAATTAATGCTTGGTTATTCTGAATCCACTTGATCAGCCATTTATCATCAGCATCCGCTTCCATGATTTGACCAAGTGCAGGCCCCGTCATTCGCTGATCTATCTTATGGCAAGCGGTACATTTTGCTTTATACAAAGCTTCGCCTTTAGCGGCATCACCTTGGGCATAAGCAGCAGAAAAACCACAAATAGCAAGACCAGCTATCAGTAAAACTGACCTTGAAAATTGTTTTAAAATGAATGAGATATTTCTCATAAAGTGTATTTATGCTAAATAATTTTTATTTACTGTTTTTGAAAATTGACAAACGCTGATTGTTTTATCCGAATTTTTCAGCCACAAAAGTAAAATTTATTACAGTAAGGCTGACAAATTAATGACAGTTATATATAATTTATAATCATTCTAAATAATAACAAAAAACCTTTTATCCTACCTAAAAAACCATATTTCAACCTACTAATAGAATAATTAATGAAATATACAACTACAAATTATTGCAAAATCAATCTATTGTTTTAGTATCCAAGCAAAAATAAGTGGTGCAACAATAGTTGCATCCGACTCGACTATGAACTTAGGTGTATGGATATCCAATTTGCCCCAAGTTATTTTTTCGTTAGGCACTGCGCCCGAGTATGACCCATAAGAGGTGGTCGAATCTGATATTTGGCAGAAGTAGCTCCAAAACGGAATATTCTCCATTTCCATATCCTGATACAACATCGGAACTACGCATATTGGAAAATCTCCAGCTATGCCCCCTCCTATTTGGAAAAACCCGACACCTTTTCCTTCTGAATTTTTCACATACCAATCTGCCAACCAAGCCATATACTCGATACCACTTTTCATCGTGGTGGCCTTAATTTGCCCTTTTATTACATAAGAGGCGAATATGTTACCCATGGTCGAGTCTTCCCAACCGGGTACAACTATCGGCAAGTTTTTCTCAGCTGCCGCAAGCATCCACGAGTTTTTAGGATCTATTTCGTAATACTGCTCCAACTCGCCGCTAAGCAATATTTTATACATAAACTCGTGCGGAAAATAACGTTCGCCATTATCATCAGCATCTTTCCATATTTTGTGGATATGCTTTTGCAAACGCCTGAAAGCTTCCTCTTCTGGAATACAAGTATCGGTTACACGGTTGTAATGGTTTTCTAATAAATCCCACTCATCTTGAGGGCTTAAATCGCGATAATGAGGCACACGCTTATAATGCGAATGTGCTACCAAATTCATAATATCCTCTTCCAAATTAGCCCCTGTGCATGATATAATGGCAATTTTATCTTGACGTATCATCTCGGCAAGTGATATGCCCAACTCGGCAGTACTCATCGCGCCGGCAAGTGTTACCATCATTTTACCACCCTCTGTTAAGTGGGTTTCGTATCCTTTAGCTGCATCCATTAATGCTGCGGCATTAAAATGCAGGTAGTTTTTTTCAATAAATTGCGAAATAGGGCCTCGTGTGTTGCTCATCATCTATTTTTAAATAATTGCTGCAAAAGTAGCTATTTTGTTTAATCTGCTATTCTATATATTTACAATTTGTGCCGACCTAAAATTTGATAAGAAAATTTTCTTTTACTTGTCCTTTTCTGAAATACACCAATCCTATCCAAAACAAATCAACAGTAACTGATACTTGAGGATGACGCTTTATAGTTTGCCAAGCTTCTTTCATCCCTTCGCTCCAATAAATATTATCAAAAATGAGCAAGGTATTTTCGTGCACTTTAGGTAAACATTGCTCGAAATAATTTAAAGCAACTTGCTTTTGATGACGACCACCAACAAATACAAAATCCAGTTGATTACACTTAGCAATAATCTCGGATAGTGTATCGTCAAAATTCCCTATGATTTGTTCGATACCTTCAATACCAATTTTTTTAAAAACTTGAGCAGCGGTTTTGGCTGTTTCGGGGCAGCCTTCAAGTGTATATAATTTGGCACTGGGAGCAGCTTTTTTAAGATAGATTGACGTTATACCCGAACTAGTGCCTACTTCAATCATATTTCGAGGCCTCAAATCGTTAATCAATCTATAAAGTAGCTGTGCTATTTTAGGCGACTTGACCGAATTGCGGGCAATATCACTAATTTGTCGCTGATTATGAAGCAATTTCGTTCGTACATTTTCAACTTCAGAATAAACATTTTTAGGTTCAAAGTCGTAAATAACTTTATCAACTAACCGATATACAAATGGAGAGTGTAGCCCGTGTCTATTCTTTGCCTTTAGTAGGTGTAGTAGGTAATCTTTTGCGAACCTAAAATTGAACATGGCTGCAAAATTAGCTAAAGGTTTAGTATTTTAGCATAGCTTTAACTATGATAGACCCCAAAGAAATAAATTCGCTAATAAAATTGCTTGATGATCCTGATCGTGAGATATTTGAGCATGTGCATCATAAATTGATTTCTTATGGTGGTGAGGTGATTGAATATCTCGAATCGGCATGGGAGCAAGCATTTGACCCTATCCAACAAGAGCGAATTGCTAATTTAGTACACGAAATACAATTTAGTTTACTTAAAGAGGAATTGAAACTATGGTATCAAGGTGGCGCGTTCGACCTTTTACAGGGCATCCTGATTATTAATAAGTATCAGTATCCTGATTTAGATGAGCAAAAAATAATTAACCAAATAGAAGTCATCAAACGTGACATTTGGTTACAGATGATTTATGATGCCAGTCCTCCCGAACAGGTAAAACTCATCAACCATGTATTTTATAATATTCATGGCTTTAGCGGCAATACAGCCAATCATCAAGACCCTCAGAACAGTTATTTAAGTCAAGTGCTTGAAACTAAAAAAGGCAATCAAATTTCATTGGCTATTATTTATTCCATCATAGCGCAAAAGTTGGATATACCTGTATATGGTGTAAACCTGCCGCAGCATTTTATTTTGGCTTATGTAGATGAAAGTCAAGAAAATGAGTTTGAGGGAGGGATATTATTTTATATCAATGCTTTTAATCGAGGTTTTATATTTGGGCGTAGGGATGTAGATTTATTTTTAAAACAATTGAATTTAAAACCTGATAAGCAATTTTACGAACCTTGCTCAAACGCTGATATTATTAAACGAGTAATTCGCAATTTGATAAGTGCTTATGAAAACTTGGGTGCAACAGAAAAAGTTGATGAGCTGAATGAACTGTTAAGATTACTTGAGCCTAGTTTTTATCTATAAACTTGGCTCAAGTATTTAATTATTTATCAATCATACTATACATCTTCTTTGATGTTGATATAATAAAATCGATTGACCTTCTCCCCGCCCCTTCAATCATAAGAAATATGCATGACAAAATTTGTGCATAGTCAGATCTAATCTCATGCTCTACTGCCCATATCCCTACCTTGGGTGCAACTGGTGGCATAGGTAGTGGTGAGTTTCCTAAATACAATCCAATTTTGGTAGATAGTACTGCCACAATCATTTGAACAACAAAGTAAAAAGCAACAAATCTTGTAAATAAGCCCAGCATAAGCAATAAGCCTCCTATTATTTCACCTGTTGCTATTATGTGTGCCGTCATTTCTGGCATTGGGAAGCCGAGTTTCGTAAAACGCCCTACGCCTTGATTAGTGTAAACAAATTTCAAAATACCCTCAAAGAAGAATACTGCACCAACCATTAGTCTAATAACAATAATTGATGCACTACCTGTAACTGGTGGAAACTGAAACCACAATAATAATTTTTTCATTTACTTTAATTTAAACATGATAAGAATCGATTAATTGTACAAAAGTGGCAAGAGGGTATGTCAGTGTAAAATAAATTACATCAACCAACATATATACTTGATTAAGTATATTTTATCAAGCGTAAAGTATAGATACTGTAATAAATTAACAATATTCATAATGCGGCAGTATATTTGAATATGCTATCATCAAAAGCTAAAAATAAAATCCTATACAATATCCTATTTTGGGTAGTGCTTTACTTATTTTGGGTTTTTATACTTCGGAATTATTCGTTTTCGTTAACAAAAACTTTAACAATAGAATTCTGCTATTTAATATTTATTACTGCTGACTATTATATCATCACCCATTTTATTATCCCTAAATTCTTAAAACGCAAAAAATATTATTCATTGGTTTTATCAATTGTATTGCTGATTCTTTTTTCTGCTTTATGCCGAGCAGCAATTGCAAGTTTTATGAACGCTCATATTTTTGCGAATAACTCCGTCGTTAGTTTTGGTAGCTTATATCTCAATTCCATAATCAATATTTTGATTTGGGTTGAGCTTGTTGTGATGGGGAAAATGATATTTGATAAAATCTACGACCAACAACAATTAGTAATTTCTGAAAAAGAACGAGTGAAAAATGAATTAGATTTTTTAAAAGCTCAAATTAACCCTCATTCACTTTTTAATTCTCTTAATTCCATATATGGTCATATTGATAAAAGTAATCAAGTCGCAAGGGACGTACTTCTACAATTTTCAAACCTATTGCGCTATCAATTATATGATTGTACAGCCGACAGAGTCAGTTTAGAAAAAGAGATAGCATATTTAAAAAATTATATTGCATTCGAGCAATTAAGAAAAGGCGACAATTTGTGTGTTGATTTAAATATTGACATTGCCCCTAATGAATACACTATTGCACCACTACTTTTAATAGTACTTGTAGAAAACGCTTTTAAATTTGTAAGTATCAGTACCGAAAAAACAAACAATATTAGCATTGGCATAGCAATTGAAAACAATCTATTTATATTTTCAGTCTATAATACGACAGATTTTATAAAGCCATTGGCTAATCCAAAGTCGAGCGGGATAGGATTAAGTAATTTGAAAAGAAGGCTCGAATTGTTATATCCCAATAAATATACACTTAATTTTTCTACCGAAGTAAATGCGTTTAAGGTGACATTAAAAATTGAGACAACATGAAGTTACGCTGCATTATTATTGACGATGAGCCCATTGCAAGGAAAATAATACAAGAGTTTATTGATGATATTGACTTTATGGAAGTAGTTGGGCAGGCAGAAAATCCCGCAAAGGCATTAAGCTTGCTGAATGAAGAGGTAATTGATGTTATTTTTCTAGATATTAATATGCCAACTATTAACGGTATAAATTTTTTGAAGAGTGTAAAAACATTACCAAGTATAATAATGACAACAGCTTATACTGAATACGCTGTTGATGCTTTTGCCTTAGATGTATTGGATTATTTGGTTAAACCAATACCATTTGATCGCTTTTTAAAAGCTTGCAACAAAGCGAAAGAGACTTATGAAAACAAGTCTATATTAATTAAAGCCTCGGAAACAGCAAATGATTATTTTTTCATTAAATGTGATAATCAAATTGACAAGGTTTATTATAGTGATTTGCTATATGCTGAATCGATGTTAAACTATGTATTATTACACACAACTACTCGAAAGATGATAGTTTATATCACACTAAAGAGCTTAGAAGAGCAATTACCCAAAAATCAGTTTATCAAAGTGCACAAATCTTTCATTGTAAACCGCAATAAAATAATAAGTATTGAAGGCAATATGCTCAACATTGGCTCACATAAAATCACTATCAGTCAAAATTTGCGTGAAAAAGTATTAAATGAAATTTTAGAAAATAAAATAATAAAAAGACAATAGAAAAAATCCGAATAATCAAACACCTAATATTTGTTCCATCCGCTCTGCTGTTAAACTCAAACCATCGGCAATAATATTGGCTTGTGCATAAAACCCTTCGCGCTCGGCTAATTTTTGTTCAATAAAAGCAATTAACTCATCTCCTCGTTTATCCTGCAACAAGGGGCGTTCTTCTTTTGCTGATTCTAATCGGGTGGCTAAAGTTTTTGGTGATAGTTTGATATAAACCACCTTCCCATTGGCTTTCATCCATTCCATATTATCAAAAAAACAGGGCAAGCCTCCACCTGTCGAGATGATAGCATTATCGGGGTACTGAGTGCCTTTTAATACTTCTGATTCTAATTTCCTGAAAGCATCTTCGCCAAAAAGTGACAAATATTCGGCTATGCTCAATTCTGCTTGTTGCTCTAATTTATGGTCGAGGTCGATAAACTCACAATTCATTCGTGAAGCCAGCTTTCGCCCCAATGTGGTTTTGCCACATCCCATAAAACCGATTAAAAAAACCTTCATAAAATTACGTCAACTTAACACGTGGGTCAATCCAAACATAAACTACATCTACCAAAATATTTATCACAACAAATATAAAAGCAATAAAAAGTATTGAACCCATCACTACTGGAAAATCAGCCATTTCTAGTGCATCAACAGTAGCTTTACCCAAGCCATTATAACCAAACACGTACTCTACAAAAAACGAACCTGCTAATAATGATGCAAACCAATTGGCAATAGCCGTAATAACTGGATTAAGCGCATTTTTTAAAGCATGGCGATAAATAATAACTCGCTCGCTTAAACCCTTTGCCCTTGCGGTGCGAATATAATCTTGCCCCAAAACATCGAGCATAGCACTACGCGTAAGTTGCACGATGATAGCCAACGGGCGCAAACCTAGTGTCACCATCGGCAATACTAAATTTCGCCATGTAATTACTTCTCCTTTAAAGGGGTCGTAACTATACAAGCTCCCCGACATATTAAGTCCGGTATATTTATTGAGCACAAAGCCGAAAATCCAAGCGATAATTATCCCTATAAAAAATGATGGTGCTGATATGCCAAGGGTAGAAAAAGCGACGGACAATCTATCTATCCAAGTGTTTTGATTTACGGCACTCACTACGCCCAAAAACACTCCTAATATAATAGCAAACAACATTGCCGTAGTAGCCAATATTAAGGTATTAGGTATCACATCCATCAATAATGAGGCTACATCTTTACGAGTTTGATACGAGCGACGCAGGTATGGCCACTTTAGCGCGATAGTTCGATTATTGGCTACATCGATTAATGCTACATAATGGTAGCGTTGTTGTTCTTCTTTATTTTGAGCATGAATACCAATTGGCGAAAGGTCGTTCAAATAATAGGCGAATTGAACGGGGATTGATTTATCTAACCCAAACTCTTTACGCACTGCTTGTAATGATTGCACATCGGCACGTTGCCCTTGGGTCATCCTTGCAGGGTCAACAGGCAATACATTGAATAGAAAAAACACCACAGTTACAATGCCCAGCATTACTGCTAAGCCATATCCCAACTTACGGAAAATGTAACTTACCATTTTTACTTTCTAAAATATTGCGTCACCAAGTCTTCATATTTGGGTACGGAATGATAATGCCATTTATTGATAATAACACCATTTTTCATTAAAAACACACCGGGGTTTGCCCTTATCATAGTTTTAAGCGGTACGCCATCAGCATAATACAGCTCGGTAACAAGGTGATTGGTTTTAGCAAATGCCTCTGCATCTTTTGGCGAATTGGAGGTAAGCAATACCACACGTGTATTATAGTTTTGTATCAAAGTAGCGGCTAGTGCGTTTATATTACCAATAGCTTGCACATTGGTATGCTGCAAATCATAAGCAACTATAATGATATTGTAAAACGGATTGGATAACAGCTCCTTGGTATAATTATTCCCTTGCGCATCTTGAATAGCGAGGTCTCTTATCTTGGGTTCAAATCCTTTTTTTATTAATACACTCTCAGGATTACCTTCAACCGCCCAATCATTATCTTTCCAAATATTACTTTTCAAGTAATCCTTATCGTTCATTACTTTGGTTGCCCCTGTTTTTTTGTTTTTAAGATGATAAGTAATTTCAAACTCATCTGGTTTTGCACCAGGGGGAGTTTTCATTTCATCCAAGATATTTGCACCTATTTTATAGGGCAAAAAATCAACAACTGGCATGAAATTATAGGTATAAAAACCCATACCTAAGGATATGACAACAGAAGCCGTAAGCAATCCATCGCCCACTTTGTTATTAAAAACGGGTTTGATGGTTTTGCGTTGGATAAATAACACGACGATTAAAAGCAGTAAAACCAAATCTTTACTAAATGATTGCCAAGGGGTGAGCGGAATAGCATCGCCAAAACAACCGCAGGTTTGTACTACTTTAAAATATGCCGAGTAGAAAGTTAGGAAGGAGAAGAAAATAATTAATAGCAACAACCCCCATGTTACCGAAACAGCACGAACACCGATAAGGAGTGCAAAGCCCAATATAATCTCTAATGAACATAAGATAATGGATAGACTAAGCGAAAACCCGCTTAAAAAATCTAAATGCAACACCTCGAAATACTCCACTAATTTGTAGGAGAAGCCCAAAGGGTCGTTAATTTTGATTAAACCTGAAAAGATAAACAACAAGCCTACCACAATTCGGCAAAACCAAACTATTTTTCTCATTTCACTTCCAATTTTATGAGTGCAAATACGGCATAGTTCAGCATATCCTGATAGTTTGCCATTACTCCTTCTGATGCCAAAGTTTGTCCCTTATTGTCTTCAATCTGTTTTACACGAAGCAATTTCATCAATATCAAATCAGTAATAGAACTTATACGCATATCGCGCCAAGCCTCGCCATAATCGTGATTTTTTGCAAACATTAGCTCTTGGGTTTCATTTGCCTTATCATCAAATAGCGAACTCACGTGCTCAACCGATAGTTCGGTTGGTGTATCAGCACCGCATTCGAGCTGCATCATAGCGATGATGCAATAATTTACAATACCTATATACTCGCTGGTAATATCCTCATCTACTTTCGATATTTTTTTCTCCTCTAATGTACGAATACGCTGAGCTTTAATAAATATCTGATCGGTGATTGACTCTATCCTTAATATACGCCATGCTGTACCATAATCTCGGGTCTTTTTCATAAAAAGCCCTTTACAAATTTTTATTACTGCGTCGTATTCTGCTGCTGTGTTACTCAATTTTAAATCTGTTGAATAGTTAAACCATCAAACCTTATAATGTTATCGGTATATTAGCTGTTGTGCAAAGTTAAATTAACTTTACCTGCTGAAAACTTTATAAAGCAAAACTTGTGGCTAAAGATACATTTTTTCGGAAAAAGGAAACCATAAATGCTGGTGGCAAGCTTATTGATTTTCGTACGCCTAAGGTAATGGGTATTATTAATATTACTCCCGATTCTTTTTATGCAGGCAGTCGCAAGCCTTTGCTTTCTGATGCTTTGCAACAAGCTAATACGATGTTAGCCGAGGGTGCTGATTTTTTGGATATTGGCGCATATTCATCTCGCCCAGGTGCTGATGATATTTCGGAACAGGAAGAAATAGACCGATTATTGCCCGTAATAGAGATGCTTTCGGCTAATCACCCTGAGGCAATATTATCAGTTGATACCTTTCGTAGTAAAGTTGCCGAAACGGCCATAAAAGCGGGAGCGCATATTGTTAATGATATATCGGGCGGGCAGCTTGATGAGGCTATGTTTGATGCCGTTGCGCGCTTAAAAGTGCCTTATATATTGATGCACATGAAAGGCACACCGCAAAATATGGCACAGCAAACACAGTATGATCATATTTTTATTGAAGTGCTTGATTATTTTACAGAACGATGCCAACAGTTGAAATTGTTGGGGGTAAATGATGTAATTATAGACCCTGGATTTGGCTTTGCGAAACTACCCGGACAGAGCTATGCACTAATGAAGCGTTTGCAGGATTTTGAGCTATTAGAATTCCCCATATTAGTGGGCATATCTCGCAAAAAGATGATTTATACTCTATTGGATATTACCGCCGATGATGCGCTGAATGGCACTACTGCGCTTAATACCATTGC
The DNA here is from genome assembly GCA_963422535.1 of uncultured Mucilaginibacter sp. Lineage (GTDB taxonomy): Bacteria > Bacteroidota > Bacteroidia > Sphingobacteriales > Sphingobacteriaceae > Mucilaginibacter. Next base: position 2,028,177 of record OY730227.1, on the reverse strand, counting down.
ACTATCAAAAGGTGCAAACATCCTACGTGTGCACGATGTGAAAGAAGCGGTACAGGCTGTTAAAATATTTTTGGCTTGTAAATAAGTTTATTACACATAAAAAATGTGCAAATGAGTATTTCATCACTTGCACATTCATATATTCTGATACAATAAAAACTTAAGCTACGCTTTCTTCCATTGCATAATCTTCTAACGGAGGGCATGAGCAAATTAATGCTCTATCGCCATGCGTATCGTTCACACGACCAACTGAAGGCCAGAATTTATACGCTGCTACGTATGGTAGCGGGAATGCTGCTTTTTGACGGCTATATGGATGATTCCACTCATTACCTGTAACTACGGCAACTGTATGTGGCGCATTTTTTAATGGATTGTCTATCTTATCAGATAAGCCTTTTTCTACCTCGTCAATTTCGTGTCGGATAGCTATCATCGCATCACAAAAACGATCAAGCTCGTGCTTTGGTTCCGACTCGGTAGGCTCAACCATTACTGTACCTGCCACAGGGAAAGATACCGTAGGCGCATGGAAGCCATAATCCATCAAGCGTTTAGCAATATCAGTAACCTCGATACCAAAGTTTTTGAACGCACGGCAATCTAATATCATTTCGTGGGCACAACGTCCGTTGGTTCCAGTATATAATATAGGATAATGGTGTTTTAAGCGGGTGTTGATATAGTTTGCATTCAATATCGCATAACGAGTAGCATCTGTTAAACCTTCGCCGCCCATCATAGCAATATATGCGTGTGATATAATCAATATAGAGGCTGAACCCCATGGTGCCGATGATACTGCGTGGATTGATTTTCCTCTATCAATATCAACCACCGCATGACCTGGTAGATATGGAACAAGGTGCTTCGCAACACCGATTGGCCCCATACCTGGGCCACCGCCACCATGTGGAATACAAAATGTTTTATGCAGGTTTAAGTGACAAACATCAGCACCAATATTAGCTGGACTAGTTAAACCTACTTGTGCATTCATATTTGCACCATCCATATAAACCTGACCGCCGTTTTGGTGTATAATCTCGCAAATATCAATAATAGATTCCTCGAAAACTCCGTGTGTTGAAGGATAAGTAACCATCAAGCACGATAGGTTATCTTTGTGCTGCTCTGCTTTCTCTTTCAAATCAGCAACATCAATATTTCCATTCTCGTCGCACTTTACCACTACTATTTTCATACCAGCCATTGCTGCCGATGCAGGGTTAGTACCATGTGCTGATGATGGAATGAGTGCAATATTTCTATGCGCATCGCCTCTATCCTGATGGTAAGCTCTAATCACCATTAAGCCCGCATATTCGCCTTGCGCACCTGCATTTGGCTGAAGACTCATAGCTGCAAACCCAGTAATTTCGGAAAGCCAATTATTCAACTCGTCGAACAATTGCATATACCCTCCTACTTGGTCAGACGGTGCAAATGGATGTATTTTACCAAACTCAGCCCAAGTAACTGGCACCATTTCGGTAGTAGCATTTAGTTTCATTGTACACGAGCCCAATGCTATCATTGAATGACAAAGAGAAAGGTCTTTTGCTTCTAATGATTTGATATAGCGCAACATCTCATGCTCGGAATGATGCGAATTAAAAATGGCGTGTGTTAAATAAGCCGATTTACGTTGCAATGCAGCAGGTATAACGGTTTGCACATCAGCTTTTAGTTCATCGAAACTAACATCAGCCAAGGTTTTACCTTTTACTTTTGCAAAGAAACGAACGATGGTTTTGATATCCTCGGGCGAAGTGGTTTCATCGATTGCTATTGTAACTGTTGAACCTTGATAGTTCAAGTTCATTTCGTTGTTAATCGCCTCAGCATGGATTGAACCAACTAAATCGCCTAAATCAAATCGTAGTGTATCAAAATAAGTATCATTTAACTGCTCGTATCCTAATTGGGCTAATGATTTTGACAACAAGATTGCTAAACCATGTATGCGCTCGGCAATTAGTTTTACGCCTTTAGGACCATGATATACTGCATAGCAACCAGCCATAATAGCCAGCAATGCCTGCGCTGTACAAATATTTGAAGTAGCTTTATCTCTACGGATATGTTGTTCGCGGGTTTGCAAGGCCATACGCAAGGCATAGTTGCCTCCGCTATCAATAGTTACACCGATGATACGCCCTGGTATAGAACGTTTGTATTCCTCTTTAGTAGCAAAAAATGCGGCGTGAGGGCCACCAAATCCCATTGGAACGCCAAAACGTTGGGTTGAACCCACTACCACATCAGCACCCCACTCGCCCGGAGGCGTTAATAATACCAAACTCATGATGTCGGCAACAACAGTGAGTTTGATACCCTTCTCGTGTGCTTTTGCAGCAAAATCTGCATAGTTATAAACCGTACCATTGCCGGCAGGATATTGCACTATCGCACCAAAAATATTTTCATTCAACTCCACCGTACGGTGGTCGCCAATTTGGATTTCGATACCATAAGGTTCTGAACGTGTTTTAAGAATATCAATGGTTTGAGGGAAAACCTCATTAGACACAAAAAACACTTTAGCATTTTGATTTTTGCGCAAACTATATTGCATAAACATTGCCTCGGCTGCCGCAGTACCTTCGTCGAGCAGCGAAGCATTAGCTATTTCCATACCAGTCAAATCAATTACCATGGTTTGGAAGTTCAACAAAGCTTGCAAACGCCCTTGTGCAATCTCGGCCTGATAGGGCGTATATTGCGTGTACCATCCTGGATTTTCGAGAATATTACGTTGAATTACACCCGGAACTATCACATCATAATACCCCTGACCAATAAATGATTTGAATACTTTATTTTTTGATGCGGTTTGTTTTAGCGTATTTAAATAATCAAACTCGCTTTTAGCAGCAGGTAAATTAAGTGGATTTTTTAACCTAATTTTTGCTGGAACGGTTTGCGATATCAAATCGTCGAGCGAGTTCGCACCAACAATTTTTAGCATTTGAGCCGTATCAGCGGCATTTGGAGCAATATGTCTATATTGAAATTTTTCCTGATAGTCTGCGTTCAATTTCATGAAATTTGTGTCCCTTTAAATTTTCGAGCAAAGGTACAATTTTAGGCAATGAGTATCAATTAAGTAATGCCAAATAAAAGAGCGATTTTTCTACCTAGCCAATTGCCTCAAATACATTTGTATGGTATTCTCTAAACCGAGATACAAAGCATCGCATATTAAAGCGTGCCCAATACTCACTTCATCCAAATTGGGTACATTATCTGCAAAATATTTCAGGTTGTGCAAATCCAAATCGTGCCCTGCATTAATACCCAAACCTACTTTCTTTGCAGCTTCGGCAGCGTGTATATATGGCTGTATGGCTTGCTCTCTGTTTTGGTGATAATAACTTGCATAGGCTTCGGTATATAACTCTATCCTATCTGTACCCGTTGTTGCAGCTGCTTCTACCATTTCGACTACTGGGTCAACAAATATCGAAACACGTATCCCAGCATTTTTAAAAACAGCAATCATATCTTTTAAATATTGTTGATGCTTGATGGTATCCCACCCATGGTTAGAAGTAATTTGCCCCAACGCATCTGGAACAAGCGTAACCTGCTCGGGTTTACTAGCTAATACTAAATCAATAAACTTCTGCTCTTGGCAATTGCCTTCTATATTAAACTCGGTTGTAACTATCTTTTTTAATTCAAACACATCATCATAACGGATATGACGCTCATCGGGACGAGGATGCACCGTAATGCCTTGCGCACCAAAACGCTCGCAATCCTTAGCTACTTGAATTAAATTTGGGTTATTACCTCCACGCGAATTGCGTAGTGTGGCAATTTTATTAATATTGACAGATAATCGGGTCATTCAAATCATAATTTTACGTGGTAAATATCATTATACTTATTTAACATCTAAAACAATTTTGCGATTCGTTACCTTATAGCTCGAATTATCAGTATTTTCGGTACTCAAATTGGCATCACATTTGCATAGCAAGGTACATCATATTAAATTTTACTGCATTTTAAATCATAAATGTTTAAGCTAAAAAATCTTCTTCCGCTTTTATTGTTATGGTCATCCTATAGCTATGCGCAAAAAGGTTCGGGCTGTATTTTGGGCGATTGTAAAAATGGTATCGGGACTATCATTTTTAATGACGGCAGGACATACGGCGGGCAATGGTTAAATGGTAAAATACACGGGCAAGGAACGATGACTTGGCCCAATAAAAGAAAATACATAGGCAATTTTACAGCTGGACAAAGAAGTGGTTATGGAACGATGACCTACACAGATGGGCGAAAATACGTGGGTGAATGGCGAAATGATATGCGAAGCGGACACGGGCAAGAAAGCTGGCTCAATGGCGAAAAATTTATTGGCGAATGGACTAATGATAAGAAAAATGGGCAAGGCACCTTTTATTATAAAGATGGAAGCAAGTATGATGGAGAATGGGTAGCCAACAAAAAGCAAGGATTTGGAACAATGACTTGGGCTGACGGGCGAAAATACATAGGCGAATGGGCAAACGATATGCAAAATGGAAACGGTATTTTGACCTCATCAACTGGAGAGAAATATTCGGGTTTGTGGCGAGATAATAAAAAGCATGGGCAAGGAACGCTAACCCTCGTAAATGGGAATATACAAACAGGCGAATGGAAGGATGATGCATTCATCAGCAAAGAAAAACCAGTTATTGCAAACACCACAGTTAATAAAATACATTTCCCTGCTGAGTTAAAAATAACCAACCTTGCCCTTAATGATAGCATAGGTAACCGTAACAATATATTAGATGCCAACGAAAAAGCCGAAATACGATTTACATTAACTAACCAAGGCAAAGGTGATGCTACCAATCTACTCATAGAAGTACAAGAATTAGACACATTACAAAGCATCAGCTACGAAAATCATCAAACTTATACCATTATACCTGCTGGAGCTCAAAAAAATATAGCTATACCTATTAGCAGTAAAGCTGATTTATCAACAGCAGAGGCAAGTTTCAAAATTCAAATTTTTGAAGTGCATGGTTTTAATGCAGGGCCTTTTTATATTTCGTTTAAAACACAAGAAGCTGCAAAGGTTAAGTTAGCAGTTACTAATAAAAATACTACCGGTTGTATTGTAGGCAATTGTAATAATGGCGAAGGCACAATGCTATTCCCCGACGGGCGCAAGTATATCGGCACGTGGCGAGATGGAAAATGCAATGGAAAAGGAATAATGATTTGGCCTAATGGGCGCAAATACGATGGCTTGTGGAACGATAATGAACCCAATGGGCATGGAATAGAAATTGGTGCTGATGGCAGCAAATATGAAGGCGATTGGGTAAATGGATTAAAAGAAGGCAGAGGAGTTTATATATCAGCCATAGGGCGAAAATATTCGGGCTCATGGAAAGCCAATAAAGAAGAAGGCGAAGGGTTGATGATATGGCCTACTGGGCAAAAATACCTTGGCAATTGGAAGGGAGGACACCGAAATGGTTATGGTGTTATGATTTGGTCTAATGGCGAGAAATATGATGGGCAATGGAGTAGTGATAAACAAAATGGACGAGGAGTATTTTATTATACTACAAAACAGGTATATAATGGCGAATGGAAAGATGGACAACGCAATGGCTTGGGTACGATGACCTTTGCAAATGGTAAAAAAAATATTGGCGAATGGAAAGGCGACATATTTATCCAGCCCGAACAGTTGAACCATATTGATAATGCTCCTAAACCAAAAACACCTGCTGTATTAGAAATAACCAATGTGTTTTTTGTAGATAGTTTAGGAAATAGTAGTAACGCACTATCAGCAAATAGTAAAGGCGAAATACGTTTTACAATATCCAATCAAGGCAAAGGCGATGCCTATAATATGGTGATTGAACTACATGAATTAAACGGCATTAAAGGCATTATATATGATACCAAATTAACTTACGCACATTTAGCAGCAGGCAAAAATACTGTGATAAAAATCCCTATAAAAAGTGATGCCAATTTAGTAGATGGACAAACCAATTTTAGCATAAAAGTTACGGAAGGTAACGGTTATGATGCCGATTTGTTTTATGCCAATTTCAAAACACAAGCTATCGTAAAGTAATATTCCATACCTCACTCACGTTTATATTTACGGATTAATTACAATAATTCGTAAATTCGTATAATAAAAATCATTAAATAAAAATGGAAGACCAAAACATTGATTACACTAATGTAATCCAAATAGACGACACCGAACAATCGCGTAAATTTATTGCGAGCGTATTTTTATGGATGTTTGCAGCTCTTGCAATATCATCCGCCTGTGCCTACTCTTTTATTAACTACCAACCTCTTTTAGAACTCCTATTTAACTTAAATACTGGGCAACCAACGGGATTTGCCTTTTTGTGCATGTTTGCACCCTTAGCATTTGTGTTGATTATGCGTTTTGGGATAAACAAGATTTCGTATTTTGGGTTATCGCTATTATATATTGCATACGCAGCAGTTACAGGCATAAGTCTTACATTTATACTAGCCCAATATGCCACTGCTTCTGTATTAGGTGTATTTTTAACATCTTCAATTGTTTTTGGGGTGATGGCAATTGCGGGCTATACAACCAAAACAGATTTAACCAAATTTGGCTCGCTAATGATAATGCTGCTTGTTGGAATAGTGGTAGCAAGCTTGGTAAATTTCCTTTTGCAAAGTTCTGGTTTGAGTATGATTATTAGCTATATAGGTGTGGCTGTATTTGTAGGGCTTACCGCATACGATGTTCAAAAACTTAAACGCATAGGTGCTGGTTTAGAATACGGCGATGCGTCGGCAAAGAAGATGGCACTAATGGGAGGGCTGACTCTTTATCTTGATTTTATTAACTTGTTCCTGTTCTTACTTCGCATTTTTGGTAGAAGAAGATAAAAGCAAAACAAATACAATAAGAAACCCCAAATAGTATCCGCTACTTGGGGTTTCTTATTTATACTAATATCGCGATTATGACATCTTTAATTTCTTTTGAATATCAGCTACATAGCCTTTAAATTTCTTATCGGTATCAATCAAATCTTCAACCGTTTGGCAAGCGTATATTACCGTTGAGTGATCGCGACCGCCAAAGAAGCTACCAATAGATTTTAATGAGCTTTTGGTATGCGCCTTTGCCAAATACATGGATATTTGTCGCGCCTGCACTATTTCGCGTTTGCGTGTTTGAGATTTTACCATTTCAATAGGTACTTCAAAATACTCACACACTAAACTTTGGATATACTCCATTGATATTTCTTTTGAAGAGTTTTTTACAAAATTCTTCAACATTTGCTTAGCTAAATTGAGATCAATCTCCTTACGGTTTAAGGTTGATTGCGCTAATAATGATACCATTGCTCCTTCCAATTCACGTACATTGTTATCAATATTGTGTGCTACATATTCAATCACGTCATTTGATAACTCAATACCATCTTGATATATTTTATTTTTCAGGATAGCCATACGTGTTTCTAAATCAGGTATCTGCAAATCAGCCGATAAGCCCCATTTAAAACGAGAAAGTAAGCGTTCTTCTAATCCAGCTAAATCTTTTGGTGCTTTATCAGAAGTAATGATTAACTGCTTTCCTGTTTGATGCAAATGATTGAAAATATGGAAGAAGAAATCTTGTGTTTTCTCTTTACCTGCAAAATTGTGCACATCATCCATAATCAGCACATCAATAGCTTGGTAAAAATTCACAAAATCATTAATGTTGTTATGTTTAAGTGCATCTACAAATTGCTGAGTAAACTTTTCGCAGGATACATAAAGCACCAATTTATCGGGCAGTTTGGTTCTTATTTCATTACCAATAGCCTGTGCCAAATGCGTTTTACCCAAACCTACGCCACCATATATCATTAATGGGTTGAATGAAGTACCTCCAGGTTTTGCAGCAACTGCATAACCTGCCGAGCGTGCCAAACGATTACAATCGCCTTCAACAAAATTTTCGAAAGTGTAATTTTGATTAAGCTGAGGATCTACATTCAGTTTTTTCAAACCTGGTATCACAAACGGATTTTTAATATCCTTATTTATAGATATAGGAACAGGCATAGATTGATTTTTCGACTCAGCTCCGTTACCATTTGATGGCATATTGGTTGTATATGGCTTGCTGGACGACGACTGCTCAACTACAATGTTATACTCCAATCGCCCTTCTTCTCCAAGCTGTTTTTTTATTGTTTTACGCAACAGCCCTACATAATGTTCCTCAAGCCATTCGTAGAAAAACAAGCTGGGTACTTGTATGGTCAGAACACTTCCTTCCATCCTCAGCGCTTTAATTGGCTCGAACCAAGTCTTAAAGCTTTGCGCTGGTATGTTGTCTTTTATGATTTGAAGGCAGCTATTCCAAACAAGTGTACAAGTTTTATCCATATTAATTTTCTTAAAATCTTGATTTACAAGCCCGCAACCACACCTCTAATGGGGCTGTTACGGAACACCGAATATTCAAAAAAAAAGCTATTTAAAAAATTATATTTTAAATTTTAATTGCAAAAAAGCACCTTTTATTAACATTAAAAATTGCATAATTACGAAATAAAAATTTATATTATGCACGAGTAGCTAACCTTGCCTATACGCTTCAAAAACGCATTTTTTTTGTTTTTAAAAAGAATTTTTCGACCCCACAAAACAAATACTGCGCCTCGTTTTGAAATAGATGTTAAAAAGTTTTTTTAGCACTTTAATTTATTTTTACATGGTGGTTTTTTACTAGCTAAAAATTTCAACTTTCACGATAAATTTTAGCTATTCTCTCGTTGGAAAAAGAAGGGAAAATCTCAATATTCTCCAAAAACACTCCTCATTGTATCGGCAATTTCGCCTAAAGTGGCGTAACACTCCACCGAAGTTAAAATAAATGGCATCAAATTTTGATTTCCATGCGCCGCTTGTGCAAGCTTATCCAATGCATCGCTCACCGCAGCATTATCTCGTGATGATTTGAGCTGATTAATTTTATCAATCTGCATTTTGCGTATTGAATCGTCCACTCTAAAAACATTCTCGGCTGGGGCTTCTTGCTGCATAAACTTATTTACCCCAACAATTACCTTTTCGCCACTCTCAATATCATTTTGGTATTGGTATGCCGACCGGGCAATCTCTTGTTGAATATAATCTTGCTCTATCGCTTTCACAGCACCGCCCATCGCATCTATTTTATCAATATATAACTGAGCCGCCTTTTCAATTTCGTTGGTTAATTCTTCAACAAAATACGAACCTGCTAGTGGGTCAACCGTATCAGTCACCCCACTTTCAAAAGCAATAATTTGCTGGGTGCGCAAAGCAATTTTAGCTGCTGCCTCTGTTGGCAATGATAAGGCTTCATCAAAACCATTGGTATGTAATGATTGTGTGCCGCCCAATACTGCCGCCAATGCTTGGTTGGTTACACGCACAATATTGTTCATGGGTTGCTGTGCTGTTAATGTAGAACCACCTGTTTGGGTATGAAAACGCAATTTCTGCGCTCCTATTTCGATAGCACCCAGTTTTTTGGTGATATTTGCCCACATTCGTCTTGCTGCCCTAAACTTGGCTATCTCCTCAAAGAAGTTGTTGTGACAGTTGAAGAAGAAGGATAACCTTTTAGCAAATACATTTATATCTAATCCCTTTGCCAAAGCAGCTTCCAAATAGGCCTTCCCATTAGCCAAAGTGAAGGCTAATTCCTGTACTGCTGTTGAGCCTGCCTCGCGTATATGATAGCCCGATATAGAGATGGTATTCCACTTAGGTACTTCCTTACTGCAATACTCAAACACATCGGTTATTAGGCGCATAGATTGTGCTGGCGGATAGATATATGTACCCCGAGCGGCATACTCTTTCAATATATCATTTTGAATAGTACCCGAAATCTGCGTTAAATCAGCTCCTTGCTTTTTTGCCAAAGCAATATACATGGCTAATAAAATGGGAGCAGTAGCATTAATGGTCATAGAGGTGGTAATATCTTTCAACGCTATACCATCAAACAATACCTCTATATCCTGAAGCGAATCAATAGCTACACCTACTTTACCTACTTCGCCATCGGCAAATGGGCTATCTGAATCGTAACCAATTTGCGTAGGCAAATCAAAAGCGACTGACAACCCCATCGTACCTTGGCTCAACAAATAATGGTAACGCTTATTAGACTCCTCGGCAGTAGAAAACCCTGCATATTGGCGCATCGTCCACGGTTTACCACGATACATATCCTTTTGAATACCTCTTGTAAAAGGAAATTCACCAGGCAATTCGTTCATTGCCGAAGGCTGGCAATAAAGCTCTTTTATTTCAATACCCGATGTTGTAGTTATTTTTTTCTCAGCCATATTAAAACAACCCTTCCATATCTTCTCTTATAATTTTCCCAGCAATATCATAAGGGTTATCTTCCAAATGGCTAAGATGGGCTAATATTGTTTTACTCAAATCAAGTCCTGTTGCATTTTCGGGCAATGCCTTAATCGCATTAGTAACCACACTCAGGGTATCATCCTTCACTCGTTTTGTGATAGTCCACGCTCTTTCGCTTACATATATTTGTTGGGTAATATTATGCTGATACTCGTTACGTATCTCGGTTACTACAATACTATGCAATTGTGCAGCAGTCAAATCAGTACCATTCAAGCGCACCAACATATTGGCAGGGTTTACTCGCTCAACAAATAACACGATGCGCTCATAAGCCTGCAAACGTAGCGGCAATGTTTGATTGCTAATAGTTTTTTTCAATTCCATTAGTTGCACATGTTCCGAACGGTCTAAATAGGGTTTTACCAAATAAAAAGCGATGTAAACTACACCTACACCCGCAAGGGTAAATTTCAAAATCTCGAGTAAGTAATTATAAATCATAATTGTATAAATGTTGAGCAGAGGTCATAAATAATTGATTGAGGACAAAAATCTACAATTTACCTTATATTTGTGTAGTTAATTTAAAATAAGATGAGTACTGCTGTCGAAACTGCAATTGCGCCTGTTACATTTACCGAAGGTGCTGTAAAAGAATTATATAAATTGAAAGACCAACAAGAACTTAATGATGATTTTGGGCTTCGTGTGGGTGTTGAAGGTGGTGGATGCTCGGGGATGAGCTATGTTTTAGGCTTTGACCAAAAGAAAGATGGCGACCAAGAATTTGTTATCAATGGCATCAAAGTTTATATGCACAAAGCACATGGCTTATATTTAGCAGGTATGCAAATTGATTTTCAGGATGGATTAAATGCTCGGGGGTTTACTTTTAACAACCCAAATGCTGCAAGCACCTGCGGTTGTGGCACTTCGTTTTCGGTATAAAAAAGACACCATATCAATTCATAAAAAAAGCAGCTCGTAGGCTGCTTTTTTTATGCTATCATGTTCCGGGCAACAAATGATGTGTGGGTAGCTTTACATCAGCCTCCCGCAAATCTTTCACAATTTTTTCTTGAAGGAATAATTTAACAGCCAAATAATCGTCTGGATTGACCCATACCCTAACCGTAAATTTTATACCATCAATTTCTAATGACAATACCCCTATCTGAACCTCATGTTCTTTAAGAATGCCTTTTGTTTCTTTAATAGCATTCTCAATAATTGCTTTAACTTGATTGACATCAACAATATAACCTAATTTCAACTCAAAATCTAATCGACGCTTACCTTCCCGAGTTATATTCACAATCACTTCGTTAAACAATTTTCCATTTGGAATAATGATGGTTCTATTATCTGCCGTAAGTAGTACCGTATAAAAAAGCTGTATCGATGTTACTGCACCATCTTGCCCTTGCGCTATAATATTATCACCTAATTCAAATGGCTTTAATAGTAATATCAACACGCCACCAGCAAAATTTTGAAAAGTTCCTGATAAAGCTAAACCTGCCGCAACACTGAAAGCACCTATAATAGTTGTAAAAATTGTTTGCTCAAGACCAATAATCTGCATTACAGATATTATCAGCAGTATGTACAACCCTGTAATGGTGAGACTAAGGAAAAAAGGCTGTAAAGATGAATGGATTTTATTCCTACTCATCCGTGCTCGTAGGCGGATTTTTAATATCCTGATAAACCAAAAACCTAATAATAAAACTATTAATCCGAAGAAATAGCTTTGCCCGTTTTTAACAATCCAAAGATGGAACTGATGATAAAATTCTTCTGGTCGCATAGAGCCGCAAAGTTAATGAAATATTTATTCCTTGTAGATGCGATAAACGATACAAGTGTTTAAATAAAAAATCCCCGCCTAAAATAGGCAGGGATAATATGTATTAGTGATTTTGTATGGAGATAGTATTACATCATACCACCCATACCGCCGCCACCCATTGGAGGCATGCTTCCTCCTTTTTCATCTTCTGGATCATCAGCCAAGATACACTCGGTAGTTAATAGCATAGCTGCAATTGAAGCTGCGTTTTCTAATGCGACACGACTTACTTTAGTAGGGTCGATAACACCTGCACCAATTAAGTTTTCATATTTATCGGTACGTGCATTGTAACCAAAATCAGCTTTACCTTCTTTTACTTTTTGCACCACGATAGAACCTTCGATACCTGCATTTTCGCAGATTTGACGAAGTGGCTCTTCGATAGCACGACGAATGATTTGGATACCTGTATTTTCGTCTTCGTTTGCGCCTTTAAGGTCAGCCAAAGCTTCAACTGCGCGGATGAAAGCTACACCACCACCTGCAACAATACCTTCTTCAACAGCCGCACGGGTTGCATGTAAAGCATCATCTACACGGTCTTTTTTCTCTTTCATTTCAACTTCAGTAGCTGCACCAACATATAACACAGCAACACCGCCTGATAATTTAGCTAAACGTTCTTGCAATTTTTCTTTATCGTAATCAGAAGTAGTTGATTCGATTTGAGATTTGATTTGACCAACACGTGCTTTGATTTCCTCAGTTGAGCCAGCGCCATTAATGATAGTTGTGTTGTCTTTATCAACTACTACTTTTTCGGCAGTACCTAAATAAGAAAGATCAGCATTTTCTAATTTAAAGCCTCTTTCTTCCGAAATCAATGTACCACCTGTAAGGATAGCAATATCTTCTAACATTGCTTTACGACGGTCGCCAAATCCTGGAGCTTTAACAGCAGCAACTTTTAACGAACCACGTATTTTGTTAACCACCAAAGTAGCTAATGCTTCGCCATCTAAGTCTTCGGCAATAATTAACAATGGTTTGCCAGTTTGTACTTGTTTTTCAAGGATAGGAAGTAATTCCTTCATTGACGATATTTTTTTGTCGTAGATTAAGATATAAGGATTATCTAATTCTACTTCCATTTTATCAGCGTTGGTAACGAAGTATGGAGATAGGTAACCACGGTCAAACTGCATACCTTCTACCGTTCTCACTTCGGTTTCAGTTCCTTTTGCTTCTTCTACAGTAATTACACCATCTTTACCTACTTTAGCCATAGCCTCAGCAATTAACGAGCCGATAACATCATCGTTGTTAGCTGATATAGAAGCTACTTGTTTGATTTTGTTATTATCTTCTCCAACTGTTTGAGATTGACTTTGTAAGTTTTTCACAACAGCCGAAACAGCTTTATCAATACCACGTTTCAAATCCATTGGGTTTGCACCAGCGGCTACGTTTTTGATACCTGCCGTTACAATAGCTTGTGCCAAAACGGTAGCAGTAGTAGTACCATCGCCTGCAATATCAGCAGTTTTTGATGCTACTTCTTTAACCATTTGTGCACCCATGTTTTCTAAAGCATCTTTTAATTCGATTTCTTTAGCTACGGTTACACCATCTTTAGTGATGCTTGGTGAACCGAATTTTTTATCAATAATTACGTTACGACCTTTGGGGCCTAAAGTTACTTTAACCGCATTGGCTAAAATATCAACACCACGCTTTAATGCGTCGCGTGCTTCTACATTATATCTAACTTGTTTTGCCATTTTATTTTTGAAAATTTTTGATTGTGATTTACTGAGTTAATAATTGAAATGAAAAAAATTACTAAGTAACTCCCCTCTTCAATATTTCAATAATTACAGAACTGCGTATATGTCAGATTCGCGCATAATTAAATACTCTTTACCTTCGTAGGTAATTTCGGTACCAGCATATTTACCATATAAAACTTGGTCGCCAGCTTTTACTGTCAATGGTTCATCTTTTTTACCGTCACCTACAGCAACAACAGTTCCACGTTGAGGTTTTTCTTTTGCAGTATCTGGGATAATTATTCCAGATGCAGTTTTCTCTTCGGCTGGTGCAGCTTCCACTACTACCCTGTCTCCGATAGGTTTAATGTTTAACGCCATAATTATGTTTAACTTTTAAAATTTATAATTTTTTATGATTGCAATTACTCATCAATTGTGCCAAGTAGCTTGAAAGTTAAAAATTGGCATACTACCTGTTCAATTGTCACATTTGGGCTAATATTTTTTTATAAACTTAACCTTCGGTTTACCTTACGGTGTCATCATGTCAGTAGGTAGTTTAAAACGAAAAAGGCTTTAGAAGTTAGTCCAAAGCCCTTTAATGTTTTATACGTTACTTGATTATTATTTCTTCTTAGCTGGAGGAGTAGCAGGCAATGTTACTGGTGCAGCACTAGTAGGCGCAGTAGCTTTTGAAGCGGTTTCAATTGTGTGCTGTGTATCTGCATCTTCAGCTTTCCCTGTTCCGTTTTTTACAGAAATATTTATTGCTAATGATAATACCATTAATGCGATAGCTAATACCCAAGTGCCTTTTTCTAAGAAGTCGCCAGTTTTTTGCACGCCCATTAATTGCGATGAACTCGAAAAATTGGATGTTAAACCGCCCCCTTTAGGATTTTGAATTAACACGATTAACCCTAAAAACACACAAACTACAATGGCTAGGATAACTAAAATAAGATACATTTCTTTATATATTAATTGATTTTTCTTTCTAACTGTTCAATATGGTCGGCAAAGTAACGGCTTTTTTCTGGAAATTTCAACATCAATTTTTTGTACGTGTTGATAGCCTTGTGATAAAGCATCTGATCGGTATAAATGCGGGCAAGTGTTTCGGTCACAAACTCATCAGCATCTTCGGCACTTTTCTTCGCCTTATTTTCGGTATCGAGCTTATCACTACTTGGCGCACTAATGTGTGGTTCTTCTACAATAAAGCGTTTAATTATCCTATCTTCTTTAGTTTTTAAATCAAACTCGACAGGTTGCTGAGGCGTGCCACTCTCTAATTCTTCGACTGATTTGAGATGAAAAATATTCTCGTAATACTGCTGCTGCAACTCATCAGCATCATGTTGCTTTATAGCCTGTGTGGTATCTAATTTAAATGGTTGATATATACCTGCATGCTCTTTTCGGGTTTTATTTAACCACCACATAAAGGTATAGGGCATGGTATCATCATTATATTTAGCTACCTCTTGCGTTTCGGGAGTTATTTGTGCCGCAACAGGTTCACTTTCTACCTCAACAATTGGCACACTTTCTTCTGCCTCCGATTGCTTTCTATCATTAAATGCCTTATCGAACACAAAATAATCGGTAGCGGCTATATTCCCCACAATAAGCTTTTCGGCCTCATCCGTCATATCCAACACTCGGTCTTTAGGTAGATTTGCCTCTGGTTCAATTACATGATGCTCCTGAGGCAATTCATCAGCTATAACATTGCTTACTTCATCAGTCACTATTTCTGCAACAACAGGTTTAGTTATCTGCGTAAAGCTAATATCCTCAATACCCACAATCTCATCATATATTTCATCCTCAATACCACGAGGTGGTTCGACTAATTCAAATACAGGCGACTCAGTTACTATCTCATCTTCACGAATATTGGTAGCGATGTTTTCCAATTCCTGATTTTCTTCAACAACAATTGGTTGATGTTCTTGCACCTCTTCTTCCGTTATTACTTCCGAAACAGGTTCATCTTGAACAACAGTTACCGTTTCGATTTCTGCTTGATGCGCTTCTTCTATTATGGTTTCGGTAGTAATATTTGATACTTCCTCTATCTCCATCGCTTCACTAACCTCGGCTGCGGTATAATTTACTGGTTGGATAATACGCTCGGCGTTTACTTCTGCCAATATTTCGGGAGCGTTTACAATAGTATAAAGTGTTTTGGGATTTAAGTACGCTGCTGCACGAGTATTGCCCTGTGCCCCATCCGAACGCAAAAGCATAGCGTGCAATAAGCCACTTTGCGGAAACTCTCCTACTAATTGTTGTAAATTATGGGTATATAAATGCCCACTATCTGTTGGGTTAGCCAACAGCTTCCATAAAATTTCGTTCTGCCTGTTATTGAGGTATTGATCCACGAGGTTGAAACTACGAATTGCTTACCAATTTGCAAAGGCTCTGTTAAAAATATCTTCCACCAATTGCCTATTTATAGTGCCAATTAATTTTTGTTCCTGATTTGCTATATCGCCAGTAAAATCAGCAAATGCGCTAAATGACTGTGTAAAATTATTCTTTTTCTTGTCAGCTTCAGTAACTTTAGTAGAATTAATTGCATAAGTTACGCTTACGGTAATCGTCAGTCGGTTTGCCCCTGCAATGGGTGCCACATTATTGTTTGTTGCTTGAACAGAAACTGGCTCAATGCTATATCCTGTAATATTGCCTGATATTCGGGCATCTGCCTCACCCTGAACTATTGACAAGCGAGTGGTTGACCTGATGCGGTTTTTTAACGCCTCTGTGAATTGCTGACTTAAAGTATTTACCACCAGCGGAGCATTATTCTCAAAATACTCAATATTGATGGTTTTTAGCTCAATAGGTATTGATGCGGCATTCAATTTTATAGTGCACGATTGGTTGATGAACACCAGCACACCTATTAGCAGTATTGTTAGTTTCTTTGTCATTATTAGTTTTACAAATCTAATTCTTTTATCTTACGATAAAGTGTTCGTTCGGATATACCTAATTCGCTTGCGGCAAGTTTACGTTTACCCTTATGCTTTTTTAATGCCTTACGTATCAAATCCGACTCTTTTTCAATCAGCGATAATGACTCTTCTACTTCCTCAGCTTCGTGCGTGATATTGAACGCATCATTATTATTGGCAACTGTATTAATAACGGGATGCTGTATCGTAAATTGTGTTTCTTGATTACTCGGCGGCAACTCAATATCAGCATATAACTGCTTTAAAGTTTGTGTATGATTGGCGTAGGTTGTACTTACTCCGCCATGCTCAATAATATCAGCAACCAATTTTTTCAACTCGTTCATATCTCGCTTCATATCAAACAACACTTTGTACAATATATCGCGCTCCGAAAAGTCATCCTTAGGTTGGTTATCTAACCGCATCGGCAAATTTCTATTGCCCGATTCGAGGGGGATATAATTGAGCAGTATAGGTGCCGTTATCAATCTATCACGCTCTAATACTGCCAATTGCTCGGCTATGTTTTTTAATTGGCGAACATTGCCCGGCCACGAATAGTTGATTAGTAATTGCTGCGCTTCTTCGTTTAATTGAATAGGCGGCGTGCGGTATTTATCAGTAAAATCGGCGGTAAACTTTCTAAAAAGCAAATACACATCTTCTTTCCTATCACGTAGTGGCGGTATTTTTAGCGGAACTGTATTTAACCGATAATACAAATCTTCTCGAAACTTTCCATTCTTTACAGCTTCGTAAACATCTACATTGGTAGCCGCTATTACTC
This sequence comes from uncultured Mucilaginibacter sp., assembly GCA_963422535.1. GTDB lineage: Bacteria > Bacteroidota > Bacteroidia > Sphingobacteriales > Sphingobacteriaceae > Mucilaginibacter. The sequence goes on along the minus strand of OY730227.1, from coordinate 2,010,435 downwards.
GCACATTTGTTTTCTCGACTTTTGACGAACCTACTTTGATATACTGCCCCGACTCGAGCACACGCAATAAACGTGCTTGAGTACCTAACGGCATTTCGGCTATTTCATCCAAAAATATAGTACCACCATTTACGGTTTCAAAATATCCTTTACGCTCGCCAACAGCACCCGTATATGCGCCTTTCTCGTGTCCAAATAATTCCGAATCTATTGTCCCTTCGGGAATAGCACCGCAGTTTACCGCTATAAATGGCCCATGCTTACGCGGGCTCATTTGATGTATGATGTGCGAAAACACTTCTTTACCACTACCGCTTTCGCCAGTAATTAAAACAGATATATCTGTGGGCGCAACCTGATTGGCAATGTTTATAGCCCTATTTAACAAGGGCGAATTACCTATTATTCCGAAGCGTTGTTTTATTTCTTGTATCTCCATGATTTGCTGATTAATAGTTAATCAACCTTAAATCTTATTCCACTATTTTACCTATTAATGTTGCTGTGGTTGTACGCTCAACTAGCACATTTACATATTGCCCAGGCTTATATCGTGCATCAACAGGGAATACAACCATTGCATTTTGATCGCTTCTACCACAATAGTCTTTATCAGATTTTTTTGAGAAGCCTTCTATAAGCACTTTTTGTATTTTGCCCAATTGCGCTTGCAGGCGTATATATGAATGTTGCTGCTGTTTAGCTACCACTTCTTTTAATCGAGCACTTTTTACGGCATCAGGTATATCATCAGCATAACGTTTTGCAGCCAAAGTACCTGGGCGTTCGGAGTACATAAACATATAAGAAAAATCGTACTGAACATAATCCATCATACTCAACGTATCATTATGCTCCTCGTCTGTTTCGCTACAAAAGCCAGTGATAACATCAGTAGATATTGCACACTCGGGAATAATCCGTCGTATAGCATTAATCCGATTGATATACCATTCGCGGTCGTAGGTGCGGTTCATTAACTCTAACACTCTACTATTACCTGATTGAACAGGTAAATGGATATAGTTGCAAATATTTTCATGCTTGGCTATGGTATATAATACCTCATCGGTAATATCCTTTGGATGCGAGGTCGAAAATCTTACGCGCAAATCGGGATGAATAGCCGCTACCATTTCGAGCAAATTGGCAAAGTTTACCACCTCCTCGTTAGTTACCTCTCCCTCAGCAGTAGGTTGCCACTTATACGAATCGACATTTTGCCCTAGTAAAGTAACCTCTCGGTATCCCTGATTAAACAACTCGGTACATTCTTTTACGATAGATTGTGGCTCTCGACTACGCTCGCGCCCACGTGTAAATGGCACTACGCAAAACGAACACATATTATCGCAACCTCGCATAATAGATACAAAGGCATTGATGCCATTGCTATTGAGCCGTACTGGGCTAATATCAGCGTACGTTTCTTCGCGAGAGAGCAATACGTTTACTGCTTTTTGCCCATCATCTACCCTACCTATTAAACTTGGCAAATCGCGATAAGCATCAGGCCCTACCACTACATCTACCAGTTTTTCTTCTTCTAAAAATTTAGATTTTAAACGCTCTGCCATACAGCCCAACACCCCCACAACAAGCGATGGATTTTTAACTTTGGCTATTGTAAACTCTCTTAACCTATTGCGCACACGCTGCTCGGCATTTTCGCGGATTGAGCAAGTGTTTATAAAAATAACATCGGCAACATTATAATCGGCAGTGGTTTCAAAACCTTGATCGGCCAAAATAGAAGCTACTATTTCGCTATCCGAGAAATTCATGGCGCAACCATAACTTTCTATATATAGCTTACGACCATTGTTTTTCCCTTGCGCTGGCTCAAGTACCAATGCTTCACCTTGTCTGCTTTCGTCGTGTGTTTTATCTGGAACAACTAAATCCATTGTATTAAAAAGATTGAATCACAAAATTACACAATCTTATTAATATAATGTGACAGATTGTCACGTTTACGTAAATGAATACGTATATAGATTAAATGGGGGATAAAATACCATGTTGTAACTTACCATTAGCCTACTTAATTTGGTAACTTGCATCCTGAAAACTGAAGAGCATCATCATCAACCTAAAAAACAATAGCGGATAAATATTAAGCATGACAGCCCTACTTTCAAAATACAAACGGCACAAAATACTGTTTACATTTCTGTTAGTAGTGTTGGGTATTGTATTAATATTTGCTTTGATTGTGAACCAATATTGGTCGCCGATATTGGCAAAAAAGGTAAAAAATATTGTTTTAACCAGTAGCGACAGTTTATATACTATTGATTTTTCGGATGCCAAACTACATGTATTAAAAGGCGAGATTGATATTTATAACATCACCCTAAAACCTGATACAGCGGTATATAACAGACGGTTGAAAAATCATGTTGCACCGAACAATTTAATAGAGCTGCGTGTAAAACGCCTTGTTTTGTCGCATATACATCCTTTTAATTTATACTTTCATCACAAACTGGATATTGAGCAAGTTACATTGCGAGAACCTACTATAAAGCTGAGCTATCAGCTTAACCACACAAAAGATACGGTAATAAAAGATAGACGCACCACGTGGCAAAAAATATCCAAAGCCCTCCAATCTATCCACATCGGGCAAATTGCCTTAAACGATGTAAAGCTGAAATATGAAGATTATTCGGGCAATAAGGTAGATGTATCTGAATTGAAAGAGTTGAATTTTAGTGCAACCGACCTATTGATAGATTCGGCCACGCAAACTGATAAATCGAGAACGTTGTACTGCAAAGATATTTCGACTGAACTTAATAACTATACTGGGCATACGCCCGATAAACTATACTCGTACAACATTAGGTATATGAGCTTATCCACTCAAGCCCGAAAACTAATAATACAAGGGTTGGATTTGCGACCCGTCAACCTTGATACCTTTTTAAAAACCACCAAGCAAGACTGCTTTACTATCCATCTCGATACCATACAATTCAATCGTTTTGATTTTGCATTGTATCAGAAGTATCGAATATTAAATACATCTAACATTAAGCTATCACATGGGAGTTTAGAGGTGATTAATAATGCTAATAAACCGCTGGACAGTAACAATGTAAAAACCTTTCCCAATTATCTTTTGCAGCATCTAAAATCAGAAGTTAATATTGATACTATTCAGGCTAATCATATTGATGTTGCTTATTCAGAAACAGGAAAAAAATCGCACAAATCGGGGACAGTTACTTTCAACAAAGCATCGGGCACCTTCCTCAATGTAACTAACAATAAGCTTGCATTGCAACAGAACAATATATGTACCGCAAAATTAAGCAGTTACTTCATGAACAGGGGTAAACTTGATGCCTTCTTTACATTCAATTTAACTGATAGTAATCTGTCATATAGTTATAAAGGCAACCTTGGTGCGATGGATATAAAAAGCGTAAATACTGCCATCATGCCTTTGGCATTGGTAAAAGTTAATACAGGTAAATTAAAAGAACTGACTTTTGATATCAAGGCTGATAACAGACACTCGCGAGGTAGTGTTACCTTATTGTATAATAACCTTAAAGTAACCGTTTTAAAAGCTGATAGTATTACACAACGCTTAAAACGCCTTACCATTGCTTCGCTTTTTGCCAATATTATGATATTAAAGCATGATAACCCTGATAGCCCTAATCAAGAACCTCGTGTTTCATCAGTCAATTATATTCGTCCTAACAATTTTGCATTTTTTAAAACCATTTGGCATACGCTATTAACTGGAATAAAACCATCGGTTGGTTTAAATGAAACCATGCAGCAAAATGTAAAAACCAAAATAGCCGATATGGCTCGGAAAAAAGAAGAGCGTAAAATTAAAAAAGCTATAAGGCAACAACGTAGAGCCGAACGCCAGCGAAAAAGAGCATTAAAAAAACAGGAAAAAGCTTTAAATCAATAACCCCTCTACTGCAGTAAGAGCTTTAAGTTGATGCCGAAATTGGTAAACGCTGTATTGAACGATTGGGATGTATATGGCTTGGTAATGTTTGAATCGTAAAACAAACTTAAGTTGAAACGCTTGTTTATAACATAATCAATTTGAGGGCGATAGGTTATATTTTTTGCACCCGATGATACTTGCGAACCTTCTACATCTGCTTGGTATATCAATGTTCTGTTATCTCTGATTGAGAAATCAACCTTAAATGTCAAATCATTATTCAATCTCGAGCCTAATAATCTGAAATTTTTAGCTTTATAACCAAAGCCAAATACAATATCATTTTCATTCTGCTGAGCCAACTGACTATTAGCTAAGCTAAGACTAAGTGCTCGGGTTTTTCTGTATTCTAAATTAGCCGTTATATTGTTTTTAAATCTAACATCAATTCCAAACAAAGGAACAAATTGCTCAAATATGGTTACTGATGTAAATTGATAGTTTGGTAGAAAATCGTTATTCGCATCGCGAGAGCTTACATGACCATTAGTTTCCTGATACTGCAACAGCGAAGCATAGCTACCTACCGTGTAAGTTGAGCGATAACCATCTCTTATATCAACCGATTCAAAAAGTTCTGCAAAAAATGGAATATGATTTAAACCTGTATATCTGATATCCCAATTGGGTATAGGGATATTGGGGAAAGCACTAAGATTGCTTGTATTGGCATTTTTACCCGAATATGCGGCGAGAAAAGCCGGAACTACCACATTTTGCGAGCCAGCACCATATCCATCAGCATAGCCACCTGTTGTTTGCCCTACCGAGTTAGGGTTTTGCAAACCTAACCGCTGAGATATAATTGCCCTATTGCTCAAAAATTTATTGAAAACACTCGAAGAATTATCACTATTTACTTTAGAAAACGCAGTTGCTATTGATAGATAACTAATGGTATAGCCACCTGTGATAGTTGGCGAAAGGTTTTGGAAACTATTAGAGCTAGGTAAAAATTTAAAATTGCTTTGATAGCTATGATCTTGATTTTTAAATGCTATTAAATCAATTTTTAAATCCTTGAACGGTTCGAGCGATGCTTTTATATGCAAATCTTCTTTTAAAGATGTGATGTATTGCTGATTTTGCAAAGTATCTGTTGTTAACCATCCATTGGCAACTGCCTTTTGCCTGATATCAGCCTGACTACCTAATAAAAATCCTATACCTGGGGCATTATAATTAACATCTTCGCCTAAAAAGTTTGATTGAGGAATGTAGCCTGGCAAAAAAGCACCCTCGGTTCGTGTATAAGCAATGCTTGCATTTTTCACACTCGTTAACAACCCAATAAGCACCTTCGTAAAACTGCTCGTTTGTGCATCATCTTTATTATCGCTCTTACTATTGGCTTTTCGGATAAAAGCAAACTTATTATACAGGGTGGTAAAATTGAATGTTGGGTTCAATTGTATTTCACGATTATTACTTATGCTATTTCCTACATTAAGGGCAGGATTTTGAATACCAAAAAGTGCTTGCGATTGCCAAGTGAAGTGGGTTGAATATCGTGCGGTTACCGTAGTCCAATCTAAAAAAGGCAATTTACTTACAGGCACATTGTAGTTAAAAGTAAGCGTATGATTATAGTTTGTGGTACGTCCTAGTTTTAATATATTTTCCCAAAGCGTATCGCGTTTCAATCCATTTACCCTACCCGTAGGCTCATCAACAGTAGCCAAATTAATAGCATCTATATCTAAAGTTAACGACTTTGTCAAACTCCACCCCAAGCCATAAACAGTTCGTATATTGAAGTTTTTGTTATAGGTAGTTGGGATGGGTATAATGTTGGTAGGGTCATTATTACGCAAGGTGTTTTCCGAATAAAAACGATCAAAATTGATACTATAATTTAACCTTGAAGGGATAAGATTGATATTAATATCTCTTATAATGGCTAATAAATTATTCTTGATTATCTTTTCAAACGGGCTAAAATACTTGGGTTGAAGGTTGAAATTATAATCAAGCGAAGCATGGTAAGTTTTTTCTAAATCACTAAGTGTTGTAAAATCATGATGATTTAGCTCTGTATAAGAGAACGTTGTATTAAAGTTCTCAATATCCCATAGGCGGCTTGGTGTGGTTGGGTTTGTTTTGGTTTTATGTACATTGGTAAGATTGATGCTTTTTCTTACTGTGTATGTTTCGGCAGTATTTTGTATTGAGTCGCGTTGTTTTGTACTAGTGGCATTATTTAATGCTTGCTTTAAAGTAACGTCAGGCGAAGTGGGGTCATAAAGAGGGGTGGTTACCTGATGCGAAACGTTTACATACAATGGTATATGAATACCGCTTTTGTCAGGAAAAAATTTACCCAATTCAACATTACCTGATATATCATAAGCTTTGGTATCATTCAAACTTCTATCGTTTAATCTCGAATCTAATGCACCAAAACCTACCGTAGTTTTATTACCAGACAGTGTGAGCGTAGCAAAATCAGCCAGTTTAGCATCAAATCTACCTGTAGCAGCCCATCCTCCTCTATTATCAAAATCTGTCAATCGCAATTCATCAAACCATAGTATTCCCGATTTTGCTAATCCATCATCAGTATTGGTTGACGAGTTGGTTTTTAAAGGATTGCGCACACCTACCATCACTGCAGCCAATCTGCTCAAATCAGGCTGACCCTTAATAGTGATTTTATTGTGCCCATCAGCTAATGTAAAGGGTACATTTAAAGGCCAAGGTTGCCCATTTAGTTTGGCATTGTTACGTGCCAATTTTGCGTTAACTAGTAATGATAGTTGTAAATCGAGCTCGTTTGCCGCTGGCCAAATCGCATTAGGGTCGTTAGTAGCAGATTGGGTAACCTTCATGGGTATCTCATACTCATAATAATTATCGATATAATCAACGCCTAATCTTACAAATGCACTCACCTCATTATCTCGTAGTTGGCTACCCTCGGCATGAATAAACATCTGCAGGCGTTTATATTTACGCAAATCGTTATTAAACGTCTTAAATGCTGCTCTCGAATAGCCATCTTGCACATTTGCGAAGGTTAATGACAAAGACTGCTCATTCAACTTGGTATTAGTTTGCACATTATTATAATTGGGCTGCCTTTGAATACCAGGGGGAACTACATAAGGTATGGGGTTACGATTACCATTCTCTTCGATATTTACCGTTCCAACGTTTATTGTAGAGTTATCCAAGGGAGGATTTACAATAGAAGGGTCGGCAATTACATTGATAGGATTATTTTCGGCATTAAAGGTTCTCCATTCGCCACGTACTAGTTGTAAGGTTGCAAACCGTAGAACTGCTGTATCAACAAAATGCGTCATATACATCCGCATGAAACGGATTGACTTAAAATCTTGAATACCTCCATAACTGGCAGTAGGTGCACTTATTGGGATACGGAATTGATACCATGTAACCGTTTGCTTTTGCCCATTTGCCAAAGTAACTTGAGAAGTTACCTTATCATTTACATAATTTTTCCCTACAACTAAATCTTGTGGGCGGATAGATACTTTATACTCAAAATATTCATCATCTTGATTCATATTGTTATCCTTATCTACATCTTCACCGTCGGGCAACGAGGTGGATGCCGATGTAGAAATACCTAATGCTGCTTGCGACTGTTCGGACGTTTTTGAGTTGCCATCTGCACCATTATATCGACTATAACGTTGTAGTATGCCAGCATTTGCCTTATCCAACAATGGCCCTTGATAATACTGATAGTCGTCTGAGGAGGGGTCGTTCGCAAAATTATTTGCCGCATCCGCACCAATCTGATTTTGCACCTGTTGAACTACGGTTGCAAACTTGGTACGTTCATCAGCATCATTTAAACCATCCAACCCAACATCTTGCAAGGCTCTATTGTTCGGGTTATTATCAAACGCATTTACAACAGGCTGTTGCTTGGCAACTCTACCCCATACCGTGTTATCAACCTGTGTGTTATCACCATTTACAGGCAATCCGTTTTCCAAACTTTTGCGTCCATCCAATAAAATATCTTCGGATATATTACCTAAGTTGAGGTATAAATCACCTCCCTGGGCATTAGGTTTGCCAATAAATGGATCCATCACCCAAATATCAATATATTGCACATTTAGTGATGAAAAATCAGTGGTAGAGATACTACGAAATATGCCGCCCCATCTATTTTGAGGGTTCGCTAAAGTACCATCGGTGTTTAATCCGGTTGTTGTGTAGTTATATGGGCCACGAATAGTTGGATAAAAAGCCAAATCAAAAGTGGGTTGGTCTGCTTGCTGACCTGTTACTGATTGTTTGAATGGAAAAATCTCGACTTGAGATACTTCTCTTACGTATGGTTTTGACAGCTCTGTACGCGAAACAGGGAGTGTACCCGTATAAAATACAGGGTCGATAGTATAAAATGCTAATCTTGCTCTATTATAACCGTAACTAAGGTCGTTAACTAATTTTGACTCGGGGAACAATTGTGGTGTTCCTGAAATTTGCCATGATGAGAAATTTTTTAAGTCGATTACCGACTGACTGCTTTCAAAATCATCCAAATAAGCTGTACCATTTTTTGAACCTGCAAAACTTAATGCCGAAGGAGCACCCGGCAACAATTGGGCAAACTCGCCACTAAAGGCAACACTCGAAGGCACTTTGGTGGTAATAAACGGAATCTTATTCACTAATCGAGTAAGAAATCTCGAATCTGACTTATAATTTATATCAAACCCATAAATAGTATTTGATATAGACTCTTGCCCGATAGGCTCATTTTGCGAAATAGGTTGTTCTGTTAAGTGCATTATCGTTCCGCCCAATGCCAATTTATCGTTTACCTGATAATCAAATCGTGAGCCAAACAATGATTTTTGCTGCACCCCAAACAACTCATTATTTTCGAGATTTACCGTAATAGATTGCCCCGAAGCAAGTATCCCTTGATTAATTATTCTAATTGTTCCCGAAATGTAATCAACCGTATAATCTGTACCTTCTACTAATTTTATGGCTCCAGCATTCACAATTACCGAACCTTGTGGAATATTAGTTGCATTTAATTGATATGTTGACCCGCCCGACGAGTTATATGTACCACTAATAACATACCTATTCAGTTGTGGAAAATACTGCTGCGCAATAGTTTTGGTCGAGTCGTAAATAGGTTGGTAGGCATATCTGGCTATTAAGTCTGTTTCACTTGGGTCAAACTGTTTAGCCAAATCCGAACCAAATGGCTCAAGTACAGGAAAAGTAATTAATCCGTTTTTTGAATCAATCGTTATTCCTTCTAAAAAATCAAAATACCCATCAGGGCGTTTATTATTTTGAGCATCCAAATTATCCAACCCTGCCAATTGCACCCAAAGTTTACTTTTGGTACGGATACCTTCATCCATTATGGGTTTAGCAATGCCCGATTTTTCATCAAGCCTTGATATACTTAGCTTAAAATTTGTAGGACTAATTTGAAAAGCACCTAACGAGTAGATGTTTTTCATCATCAAATTCCATGTGGGTAAATTGGTTTTTAATAATGCGTTTTTAAGCAATTTTACATACAATGTATTGGGTGTAGTTGCATTTACTGGAATATCCGTTGAGAACTCCCCTACCTGATATTGCACACCATTTACCGAATATTGATAGGCTACCGCCAGCACCTCATCATTATTTAAAGCTGTATTTAATGAGATGTAGCCTAATTGCGGCTGTAATGTAAAATCGGTATCACGCTTCAATCGGCGGGCATAGGTCAATTTTGCATAGTTATCATTACCCCCTGCTGATTGGAAATAATTAATAATAGCGTTTGAGCTTGTTTGCCTCGCAGCAGCAGGGAGGTTTTGTAATAGTGAATTGGACTGTTGAGCAAATCCAGGGCCTTTAAACCCTGCTGGCAAGCCACTATAACCAGCTCCGCCTTGTATCAAACTTGTGTTATAAGGTTTGTTTTCACCCAAATCCATAAAAGCCAATACATCACGAGAGCCTTTCGTGTTATTAGTTCGGTTAGTAACCCATACTTCTATGCGTGTAATTTGAACATTGGAGCTAATGATTGGAATATTAGCCATTGCTCTATCATAATTATTGCGGAAATATTGCGCTAAAAAGTAGTGTTTATTAGCTTCATAATCGGGTGCTTTAAAGCTGAAATTGTTTTGCTGCCCTTGCTGACTTATGGTAAGTGTTTTTGATTGTGATCGCTGTTGTGATAAAACACTCGTTACATTCAGCTTCCCGAATTTCAACTTTGTTTTCACGCCAAATAAGGCTTGTGTACCTGTTATTAAGGTTGAGTTGAGAGGAAAACTTACCGTCCCTACTTCTATTTTTTGTATAATTTCGTCGGGAGTACCTGTATAATCCAGTTTTAATTGGTTATCAAACTGAAATTGTGATTGCGAGTTATAATTTGCAGTTATTTTTAATTTGTCGCCAATTGAACCCGTAATATTGGTTTGAATATGTTGGTCCAAATTAAAATTGAACTGTGTGCGTTGTCGAGAACTTAATAAAGGGTTCTGATTACTATTTATTTGCCCAGATGTTATCACTTCCGCCGAACCTTGCGGACGTATAGTGATGTTCGAGCTACCAAATATTTGCTCAAAAGTGCGACTGCGTGTTTTTATTACTGGTATAAACCCTTCTTGCTGCGACTGATAGGCATAATTATCAGCTAATTGCTTAAAATAATTTCGCTGATTTTGCTTTTCTATTAGCTGCAAATATTCCAAAAAGGTAAGATAGCGTGGCGGGCGGTATAAATATCCTCCTACACGCTCATATAATATATACTGGTTAGTAGCTGCATTATACTCAACCGTACGCACCAAATTGGGCGGGTCGGCATCCAAAACACCTTGAAGCAGTTGATTATTTCTTGATACAGGCTTAGTAAGCGGCGTTTTAACTATTATCGAATCTTTTTTTGCCGTTGATTGCTGAGCATAAGCCATCCCCACACCGCAAAAAGCAGAAAAAAGTAATGCAAATAAAACAATCTTATAGGTAAATTTCTGATTCAATTGACTATGTAAATATATTAAATCACAGCTTTTTTAATGCATACTTAATTAATTGTTCGACATTTAATTCGCTATCGCCTTTACTTAATTCTTGTTCAAGTACTTTTTCAACTGCATTGCGAGCAAAGCCCAACATTACCAATGCCGATAAAGCCTCCTCTTTAACTGTTTTATTTTGAGGAATAGCAATCAATGTATCAGGGCCTTCTTTACGCAGTTTATCCTGTAATTCGAGAATAAGGCGTTGGGCGGATTTGGGGCCTATCCCTTTTATCCGTTGTATCAAAGGCACATCGCCTTTTACAATAGCTGTTTGTATTTCATCAGGGGTTATTGATGAGAGCATCATCCGCCCTGTATTAGGCCCTATACCCGATACCGAAATAAGATGTAAAAACAATCTGCGTTCGCCCTCATCGGCAAAGCCATATAGCGTATGCCCATCCTCTTTCACATGCAACCAAGTATATAGTTTGCATCGCTCGGCATCGCCCAGTTTAGAATATGTATTTAAAGATATATTGATATGATAGCCTACGCCACCTGCATCAATCACCACATAAGAGGGGCTTTTATAAGCCAGTTTGCCATCAATATAAGCGTACATACAATCTTAAACAATTAATTAACGTGTACGTGAAATAGTATTTCTTGTTTCGTTTTCGGCCTTGCTTTGGGCATCTACCACAGCTATGGTAACCATATTTACAATTTCTCTTACCGAACTACCTAACTGCAACACATGAACCGATTTTTTCAACCCAAGTAAAATTGGCCCTACTGCCTCGGCTCCTCCTATTTCTTGTAAAAGTTTATAAGCAATGTTACCCGATTCGAGATTTGGGAACACCAATGTATTTGCCGATGCGCCATTTAAAGTAGAAAAAGGGAAATTTTCGGCAAGCAAATCCGAATTTAAAGCAAAATTGGCTTGCATATCGCCATCCACTATCATATCAGGAAATTTCTCGTGCAATGCACGAACGGTTTCTCGAGCTTTTACTGGCACTATACCTTCATTAGATCCAAAATTTGAATAAGAAAGTACAGCAATGCGTGGTTTAATATTAAATTTCTTGATAGACCGATCCATCAATACGGTAATATCTACCAATTCTTGCACCGTTGGGTCAACGTTTACCGTTGCATCGCCTATAAAAACAGGGCCTTTTTTGGTCAACATCATATACATACCCGCCACACGGTTTACCCCTTCTTCTGTACCAATAATTTGAAGTGCTGGTTTCACGGTAGATACATAATCTTTTGTCAAACCAGAAATCAATGCATCGGCTTCGCCAAAATGCACCATACAGGCTCCATAATAATTACGCTGCCTAAGCATTTTTGTTGCTTCCGATAAGGTGATACCTCGTCTTTGGCGTTTGGTGTATAAATATTCGGCATATTCGCTTAAATGCGTGGTATCGGCACGTGGGTCTATAATCTCCACATCATCCAACTCCAACTCGCACTCTTTGATTATCTTTTTTATCTTGGTTATGTTACCCAATAAAATTGGTGTGGCAATACCTTCTTCACGAACAATTTGTGCCGCTCTCAATATTTTATAATTATCAGCCTCGGCAAATACTACGCGTTTAGGGCTTTGTTTTGCTTTGTTAGCAATATTGCGCAACAATCTATCATCAGCACCAATGCGTAACCTCAATTGCTCTAAATAAGCATCCCAATCCTCGATAGGTTTACGTGCCACTCCCGAGTCAATAGCTGCTTTTGCTACCGCGGCTGATACTTCGATGATTAAACGCCTATCCATTGGTTTGGGGATGATATAATCTTTCCCAAACTTTAGGTTATTGGTACTATATGCTAAGTTTATTGCTTCTGGAACTGGCTTTTTCGCCATCTCGGCAATTGCCTTTACAGCCGCTATCTTCATCTCCTCATTTATCGCGGTAGCTCTTACATCAAGCGCACCTCTGAAAATGTACGGGAAACCTAATACGTTATTTACTTGATTGGGGAAATCAGCCCTACCCGTAGCCATTAATATATCTTTACGAGTTTTAACAGCCACATCGTAAGCAATTTCGGGTACTGGATTTGCCATTGCAAAAACAATAGGATTTTTAGCCATTTGTTTTAACATTTCGGGACTTACCACATTGCCAGCCGAAAGACCAATAAAAACATCAGCACCTTGCATTGCATCGGCTAATGTTTTTATATCCTTACGTGTAGTTGCAAATTGCAGGCGCATCTCGTCCATATCAGTACGCTCGGGAGTTATCAAGCCTTTGCTATCAAACATTACCAAGTTTTCTTTTTTTACCCCCAGCGAAAGATAAATTTTAGAACAAGACACCGCCGCCGCACCAGCACCACTCACCACCATTTTTATTTTATCAAGCTTTTTGCCTTGTATTTCGCAAGCGTTGATTAATGCCGCTCCCGATATAATAGCCGTCCCGTGTTGGTCGTCGTGCATTACGGGGATATTCATTTCGGCTTTTAGCCTACGCTCTATTTCGAAACAAGTAGGTGCCGAAATATCCTCTAGATTGATGCCGCCAAAAGTAGGCTCTAAGGCTTTAACAATAGCCACAAACTCATCTACCGTTTTGGCATTTACTTCCAAATCAAAAACATCTATATCGGCATATATTTTAAACAATAGCCCCTTACCTTCCATCACAGGCTTACTTGCCTCAGGGCCTATATCGCCTAATCCTAAAACGGCTGTTCCGTTAGAAATTACGCCTACCAAATTGCCTTTGGCAGTATATTTATATACATCTTCAACATTTTTAGCAATCTCTAAACAAGGGTCGGCAACGCCAGGCGAATAAGCCAATGTTAAATCGCGCTGCGTATTAGTAGGCTTTGTAGGCACTACTTGTATTTTACCCGGACGACCATTTGAATGGTAATCAAGTGCATCCTGTTTACGTGTATTGGTTTTATTATTCATGTTTATAATTCAAGTGCTCAAAATTACAATTCTTTTTGAGCTGATATAAAAAAGCCTGATTCTTATTTATTCAGAATCAGGCTTAAATGTCATATTGTCCCAGCTGTTGGTATAACTTTTTTTATGATGATTTATTGTAATATGTTGATTTTTGAGTTCAGATATACTTGGAGCAATCTATTTCCCACTCTTAATAAGTGTAATTTGCTATATTTTGATTTCTTTATCGGGTAAGTTATTTTTTATTGGCGCATTATAAGACAAGTCAGCATTGAGAGCATCGTACATACTATTATACTTCTCTTTTGCAGTTTGAGGTAATACTAATGTTTTGGGTGCGGATATTGTACCGTTGATGATTAATCTTTTATAGGATGGGTTGAGGACAATCAACTGTGCAAGTTGAATATTCAAAACCTTTGCAACGCTATTTAGCGAAACAAATTTCGTTACCTGCACGGTACCTGTTGTGGTAGCAATAGCACATGCCTGCGGCATGATACGATGCTTTTGATAATAATTCATCACATACGAAATAGCGATATAGGCTGGTACATAACCCCTTGTTTCGATAGGCAAATATTGGCGAATAGCCCAAAAATTATTACTCCCTGCTTTGTCGATAGCTCTGATTACATTGCTTTTGCCACAATTGTATGATGCAATAGCCAACAACCAATCGCCAAACTGCTGATAGGCATCTTTTAGATACGCTGCTGCCGCATAGCTCGATTGGATAGGGTCGCGCCGCTCATCAACATAATTATCCATATTAAGGTTATATATCCGTGCCGTAGTAGTCATAAACTGCCACAATCCCGTTGCACCTACTTTTGATACCGCTTGCGGGTTTAGTTGCGACTCGATGATAGAAAGATATTTTATTTCTTCGGGGATACCTGCTTCGCGAAAGGCCTTTTCGTAAATTGGAAAGTAATATTTTGATAATCCTAAAACACGAATGACATCAGCCCTACGATTAGTGGCTAAATAAGTATCAATATAGCCTTGTACATATTCGTTATAATCGAGTGTTATATCTTTACTAATAGAATCGAGACGACGTTTGTAAATACTACCTTGATATTTAGAAATGGGAGCAGGATTTAAAACTGGAACCATTATCGTATCCGTTCGCCCTTCTTTTGGTTGATTATTTGACTGCAAAGAATCGGGAATAAAAAGACGGTCAGCTTTAACTGCTTGTATTAAACCGAAGCATAAAACATATACCAATAGTCGTTTCATCGTGTTTGACTTTAAATCAATCTATCGCACCAACTAAATATTTTCACCAAAGTATAAAATTTCTTAAAGTTTTAAGAAATACTGGGAAAAATTTAACAATTCTTGCTCTGCAAAACGCTTGGTTAACAATTGTAAGCCTAAAGGCATCCCTTTAGTTGTGTTTCCTACAGGCAAAGAAATGGCAGGTACTCCTGCTAATGATGCTTGTACGGTAAAAATATCATAAAGATACGCTACAACAGGGTCGGTTTCTTTTTTGCCAATATCAAATGCTGGTTCGGGTGCGGTTGGAGTTAAGATAAAATCGTACTCATTAAGCAAAGCATCTGTTTTTTCTTTTATCAATCGGCGTACTTTTTGCGCTTTGGCATAGTAGGCATCATAATAACCCGAACTCAATACAAATGTACCCAGCATGATACGGTTTTTTACTTCTTTACCAAAACCTTCGCTCCGAGAACGCTTATACGTGGATAACAAATCGGTAGCATTGGGGCTTCGGTAGCCATAATGCACCCCATCATATCGCGCCAAATTTGATGAGGCTTCGGCAGTTGCCAATATATAATACGTGGGGACTATATAATCTAAATATTTAAACGAAATAGGCGTTACTGTGTGCCCTTCGGCGCGTAGTTTCTCGATGTATTGATTAAGCACCTCCTTTACTTCGACATCAACTCCCTCATTAGTTAGTGCCTCTTCAATATAGGCTATTTTTCGTTTTGGCGAAACCGCTGTAAGTTGTTTTGTGTAAGGTGGTACTGGTTTTTGTGCTACTGTACTATCGTACTCATCGGCACCAGCCATAGTTTCTAATAAAAGAGCCGCATCCTCTACCGAGCGTGTGATAGGCCCTACTTGATCAAAAGACGAACCATAAGCAATAATGCCGTGGCGCGAGATAGTGCCATAGGTAGGCTTCAAACCAATCAACCCGCAAAATGATGCGGGCTGCCTTACCGAGCCTCCTGTATCCGTCCCGATAGCGGCATGGCACATATTTGCTTGTACCGCTACTGCCGAGCCGCCCGATGAGCCACCCGAAACCTTCGTATTATCGGCATAGTTTTTTACTGCACCAAAATATGAGCTCTCGTTTGATGCGCCCATTGCAAACTCATCGCAATTGCAACGACCTATGATGATGGCATCCTCTGCCAGCAATCGCTCAACTATGGTTGATGAATAAATAGCCACAAAGCCTTCTAATATTTTTGACGATGCCGATACTCGATGGTTTTTATAGCTAATATTATCCTTTATACCTATCACCATGCCCGCCAACCGACCAGCAGTACCCAATTTGATACGTTCATCAATATTTTTTGCACGGGCTATGGCCTCATCTTCAAATATTTCGTTAAAGGCATTGAGGTGCATATTTGCACTGATTTGGTCGAGATAGTGATGCACTAGTGCTTCAACCGTTATTGCGCCACTTTGTATTTCCTGCTTTATTTCTGTTAAAGAGGAATAGAATTTAGTCATGGGGCTAAAATAAAAAACTTATCCGTTGAAATTAAAATTTCAGCAGATAAGTTTATAAGTAAAATATTATGTATAGCAAACAAAGCTCGAAATAGAGCTTTATGGCAAATAAACCTAAAATTAGTTTTTAGGTTTATCTTCGGTATTTGTAGGGTTACTGCTTTCGCCGTTTTGGGCATCTTTAAATTCTTTCATACCCTTTCCTAAACCTTTCATTAGTTCTGGAATTTTTCTACCGCCAAACAATACCAATATTATAATAAGAATCAGAATAATTTCTGGTGCGCCTAATGGACCCATGATTTCTATGTTTTATGTTATCTATTTATTTATTCGTGTGATGTTTTAACTTCTTCGATAGTAGTTTTAGCATCATCCGTTACTTTTTCTGTATGATTTTCTACAACACTACCACTATTTTCTTTATAAGGCATTGTTCCGGCTACATTTCGAGGATAAACTATATTATTTATCACTTCATTTTGCTCTTCTGTATGCCCATTATCAGTATTCTCAGCTACTGGTGGTAACTCTTGCGTAGTTGAGGCTGAAATTTCAGTAGAAGTTTCCGACTTTTTTTCCTCGTAACTATTAATTTGATTAGTTATTTCACGCTTAACTCCTTCAGATGCATCCTTAAAATCGCGAATACCTTTACCCAACCCTCGTGCAATTTGCGGTAATTTTTCCCCACCAAAAAGCAACAAGGCCACAAACATGATTAAAATCATTTCGGGACCACCAATATTTAAGAACAATAAAACCGAATTGTGCATATCGTAAAATAATTTACAAATATAGATAATATTACACTAAATAATGTAAAACATTTGTTATTCAGAAGCCAACCATGGTTTGGGATTTATAGCACTTCCTCCCTTATAAAGTTGAAAACCAATTTGAGTAATCCCAGTAGTAGTTTCGACTCCTGCTACGCCTATATTTTGCATGGTGCTTACTTTTTGCCCAACTGATACATTCACTGATTTAAGATTTGAGTAAACTGTAAAATATTCGCCATGAACTATAATTACTATTAAAGTTCCATATACATTTCTTACAGTTTTTACTTTGCCCTCAAAAACAGCTCTAACGGGCGCGTTTTCATTGGTTTTTATATCTATCCCATTATTTTCGCTTACTATTCCCTGTTCTGTATGCCTACCAAACTCTTGTATTGGCACTCCATTGGTTACTGGCCATGGCAATCGCCCTTTATTACCCAAAAAATCGCTTGATAGTTTTGCAGCTTCAGGCGTAGCATTTAATACTTCACTAGTAGTTGAATTTTTCGTAATTGGCTTTCTGGCATTTACGCCGCCTTTGTTCCCTACATTTCCAGTCTTAGCCGCCCTAGCTGCTTCTTCTTCAGCTCTACGTCTTGCTTCTGCAATTTCTCTTCTGATGGCTGCACTTATCTCTTGATTTGTTCTTGCGATTTTGCGTTGCAATTCTTTTTGCTGTTGCAATAACTGCCCTTGTTGTTTTGATAAAGTTGCAATTACTTTAACCTCATCTTTTTTCTGTTTGCCTAGCGTCATTTTCTCTTTAACCTGATCAACCAAAATCGTCTTTTTCTCTTTTTTTGTATTATCGAGCTGGTTAATCTTTACGTGCAAATCTTTTTCTGTTCCTTCAATATAGTGCGCTTGTCGCTCTCGGTAAGTTCCAAACTGCTGTAAGTATTTCAGTCGTCGGTATGATTGATTAAAATCCTTGGCTGCAAATATGAACATCAGTTTATTATAAGAACTTTGGTTATGATAGGCAAAAAGTATCATCGCTGCATATTCCTTTTTCAACTGCGTTAATTGGTTTTGCAAACTATGAACAGTGTTGGTATTCTCCGATATTTGGCTATCCAAGTTTCGTATTTCCGAGTTTATTCCATTTATCTTTTCTTCACGAAGATTGATTTGTGCCCTAAGTAGGCTTAATTGTTTGAGTGTTGTTTTTTTATTTTTTGATATACCTTCATATTCGCGATTAAGTCGCTCCAATTCTTGCGTTTCTCTTTCTCTACGTCGCCTCAATTCATCGCTACTTTGTGCATGAATATTGACTGCTATAAAAACTCCGAATAAGAAAAATAGTATTTTAAAAAATTTCATTCATCAAAAATATAAAATTTACTTAGCTGCTGTATATCTTGAAGGTATGCTAAACGGATATTCGAGTGGCATATCAAAATCAACCTTTGTATAGTGCAATCGCATTTGTATTTTTTTCGATTTTACTGCCGATGTCATATCAATTTGAGATGGTATCACTCTATTTTGAGCACTAATAAAGGTTGTGTTATCAACCTTTAACGATTGTTCATCTAAATAATTGGCTAGCTCGGTATGATTTGCTCTAAAATCTGCACCCACTACCAGTTTATAAACCAGTTCTTGTAAATTACCCGATAGTGTCGTTCTCGTACTATCATTCTCTATTTTAGCGTTTTCATTTAATAATTGAGGAATTGCATTACCTACAAAAAGTGCTTCTAACGAGTTATAATTTATTTGCCTACTAGTGAAAGCATAAACATAACTAAAAGGCTTTTTTAAATACAAACCTTGCAATTTATTAATTACCAATAAGCTATCGGGTGTTATCAATGCACGGGCCACTTCTATACCTGCTATTGCAGTTACCGAAACCCATATTTTTTGCCCTCGTTGTATGCGTATATTTAACGTTACATCGTTGCTACTACCATTAATACTGAGTGACGTTTTTGCTTTACCCGAGAAGGTATTAAACACGACTTGACTCTTCCTGATAGCATCCAGTTTATTGAAAGTCGGGTTTAAAACTACTTTTTGAGCAGGTGCAGTTGGGTTAACCACAGCTAATTTTTTCGCCTTGCAACTCACAACAGTTAGCAAGCAACAGATAATCAATACTCTATTCAATATATTTCCGCTCATTTATCTTTCTATCTAAAATTGACGAACCTCCACCATTTTCTTTTGCTTTTTTCCAATTCTGAACAGCCGTATCTACATCGCCTAAATTAAACAATATGTCGCCATAATGTTCAAACTTTACGGGGCTGCGATCTTTATCATCTACTAAAGCCTTCTCTATCCAAACTTTAGCATTTTCATATTTTTTCTGCTTAAACAATATCCAAGCATAAGTATCTTCAAACGATGCCGAATTTGGCTGCAGTTGATTTGACTTGCTCGACATGGCGGCGGCTTTCTCTAAAGATACACCTCGAAGCGATAAATAATAGGCGTAATTATTCAGCGTATAAGCATTATCAGGATTATAAGCTAATGACTTTTCATACGCGTCATCAGATTTATCGAACTCGCCAGTTGAATGGTAGCAATCGCCCATTAATGAGAAACATTGCATCAACAATTCCTTATCTTCTGTTTCTAAGGTCGAAGCATTGCCCAAATATTCTAGTGCTTTTTTATAATTTTTCTTTTGCTGCCAAACAGCACCAACCAAGTAATTAAGCCATGCTTGGTTGGGGAAAAGCGACAAGGCATTTTCTCCATCTTTTAATGCTGCATTTTCATCATTTTCTGCCAATTCGACTCTTATCAGCTGCTCATATACTTGATATATTTTGCCATTTAGCAAGATGGCTTTTTTATAATTTACTTTAGCATCTTGATAATTAGCATTTTGCACCAGCATATCGCCATATAAAGCATAAGCCTTAGCATCATTTGGATGGGCGGAGATTAAGCATTTACTTAACTCGAGTGCGCTTGCTTTGGCATTAGGGTCGGGGAATTTGGGGAAATAGCCCGATATGATACTTAATTTTCTATCAATGTCTAAATTAGCATCGTTAAAGGCTAATATAAGCTCGTTGAAACTATCTTCAAATCGTTTTTTATCGCGATAAATATCCGCCAAAGCCAAATGAACTTGTCCATTAGCAGGCTCAACATTTTTTGCTGATTGCAGCACCTCTACCGCTTTATCGGCTAGTCCATTTGAATTATAAACCTCGGCTAAAAAAAGATAATATCTTATTTTTTTAGGATTGGCCGCAATAATAGCCTGTAAATCAGCCCCTACTTTATCTATTTTACCCTGTTTAAGATAAATAGTTTGCCGCTTGGCAATCAAATCATCCGTTAACCCTGCTATTTGCTCAATCTGTTGATATACCGCAAGTGCATCATCATACTTCTGTTGTAAATAATATACATTCGCTTTATCAAAGTAATAATCTATTTTATCAGGGCTGAGCCTTATCAATTCGTTAAAAACATTTTCGAGCTTATCTATCTCGTTGTTTTTCTCATAGCAATCAGCCAAAGCCAGCCAATACCATTCGTTATCAGATTGTACAGTTACTGCTTTTTCTAAAAGTTCTTTAGCTCCTGCATAATCGTTCTTTAATTTTTTCAGGCTAGCTAGCTGATACATGGAGGCATCATTAGCGGGGTCAACCTCTAATACTTGCTTAAACTCCTCCATTGCTACGCCGAAATTCTCAATCACTTTTTCTCGTAATGCTGCAAAAAAAAGCTGTTTTATAGCCAAACTGTCTTTACTTGCCAAAGGTTTACCTACAACCATAACGACCCGCTTTTGCTTGCTCGAATTATTACTTTGAGCAAATAAAAACACAGGTAACCCTAAGCACCATAAAAATAAAAACAGTCGTTGTTTCATCTATCCTACTCCTGTATGTCCGTAACCACCTGCACCTCTTGTTGTTTCGTTTAAAACCTCTACTTCTTGCCAGTTTACTTGCTCGTGTTTGGCAACTATCATTTGAGCTATTCTATCGCCATTATTAATCTCAAACGGTTCGGTTGAAAAATTAATGAGCAATACCTTTATTTCGCCTCTATAATCGGCATCAATAGTGCCTGGCGAGTTAACAATACCTATACCATGTTTAAATGCCAAACCGCTACGTGGGCGTATCTGTGCTTCAAAACCTTCGGGCAGCTCAATATATAATCCTGTGGGCACTAGTTTGCGTTCCATCGGATTGAGGCGCATCGGGCTTTCTATATCAGCACGCAAATCCATACCTGCCGAGTGTGCTGTTTCGTAAGCAGGCAAATCGTTTTTCGACTTATTAATAATGCGGATAGTCATCATTTACTAAAAATAGCTTTTAATTCTTTTCGTTGTGCAAAATAAGCTCCTACTACAAATAATAATAGGAGTGCATTCCCCGCAAATATATTACGTTTAAATACATAGAATGATAAATAAACGAGTATAAGTGAAATAATAATATAAGCGAGGTTCTTTTTTAGATGATATGGAATGGGGTAATTGCGCTGCCCCCATATATAGGATAATACCATCATTATGGTGTATGCCGCAAGCGATGCCCATGCCGATGCTATATAGCTGTATTTGGGGATAAATACAACATTTAAAATAATGGTAGCAATAGCCCCAATGCCTGATATATATAATCCGTAACGGGTTTGGTCTGATAGTTTATACCAAACGGATAAATTCATGTAAACGCCTAATGCTACATAGCCAAACAATAAAGGCGGCACCACACCCAACCCAACCCAATATGCCTTATTATTTACATAATGTTTTAATATTTCGATATTAGCTACCACACCCAAAAACATCAAACACATGGTAATTACAAAATAGTCCATTATGCGTGCATAGGTATAACCTGCATTTTTATTTTTAGCATGACTAAAAAAGAATGGCTCGGCTCCCATCCGAAAAGCTTGGTTAAACAAGCTTGCAAAAATTGATAGCCGAGCGCAGGCGGAGTAAATACCTACTTCGTGTTCGCTTATGTTATTTGGTAAAAGTTTCCCAAGTAAAATTTTGTCCAAATTTTCATTCACTAAATAGGATAAATTAGCTACTAGGATTGGCCCGCTATAAATAAGCATCTGCCTAAACATTACCTTATCAAACTTGAGTTGAAGCTTTAATAACTGAGGCAAAAGCATTAAAAGTGTAACAAAACTCGCAGCTAAATTTGACAAAAACGCATAAGCCACCCAACCATGAACATACCAACTTGAAAACCATTGCCAGCCATAAAAATGATGTTTTATCCAATATGGAATTACAATGATAAGCAGCAAATTGAGCGATACAGTTACTAGGATATTGACTATCTTAATAAGTCCGTATTTGACAGGGCGGCTATCGGCACGTAGCTTAGCAAATGGGATTACGCACCAAGCATCGAGTATTAAAATACCGATAAAGAGTTTGATATATAATTCGAACTCGGATTGTGGCACATTATTGCCTATTTTTATTAACCCAGCAAGTGTATGTGTAAATGGAACGGTGAGTAATAAGAACCCAACGGTTACCATAAATATTACCCAAAAGCCATTGTTATAAACCTGATTTTTTTTATCCGAGAATTTATTCAGATATCTAAAAAATGTGGTTTCCATACCAAATGCCAGCAATGCCTGAAAAATAGAGGCATAAGAAAACATGGTACTAAAAATACTGTAAACACTAGGCAGATATGCGCCTGTATAAAGTGGGGTAAGCAACGAGCTTAATAAGCGTTGCACGATGGTACTTAAACCATAGATGGCAGTTTGCCCGGCAAATTTTTTAGCTGTTGACAATGATAAAAGGGTATAATTTTTTTTGAAAAAACTTAAAAAAAGTTCTTTTTTACCACTTCAAAATTACGATAGTTTTTCAATTCGCCATCATTGCTTTCGACAGAAGTTACCTCAGCATTTTCGGGACCCTCTTTGCACCAATCCAAAAACATTTCGAGACTGATACTATCTCCTTCGGCAGCAATTTCTACATTGCCATTAGTGGCGTTTTTCACATATCCTTTTACACCTAGTTGGTCGGCAACTGCCTTTGTAGAGGCTCTATAAAAAACACCCTGCACTTTTCCTTTTACTATAATATCAATATGTTTAATCATGGCGAATGCAATAGCAAAATAAAATCTATCGACTATTGCAAATTAACACAATCGAACCGTATCAACCTAATTGAATAATGATTTAAACTAAACGTTTTACTTTAGTTTCGGGAGTAATTTTAAGTCCCTCTAATCCTGTTATCAGATTTAAACCTGGTATTTTACCTTTTTCGAGTGTGCCTTTTTCATCAGCGATACCTAAGTATTTTGCGCCATTAATGGTTGCCCACTCAAGTAATTGCTCGGTACTTAAAACCGGGAATTTATCTTGCAAAATTCGCATCTCATTCAGGATGCAAAGTTTGGTGTTTGATGCTAAACTATCTGTACCTAATGTTAAATTAAAGCCTTGATTCGCAAACAAATCAACTTTTGGCAGCTTATCTTCGATATATAAATTGGCTGCTGGGCAAAAGCAAAAATGCACATCCCTGTCAAAACGTTTGATAAAGTAAACATCCTTCAAGTTGGTCATCGTATTGTGAACCAACAGTATTTGCTGTTGATTGGATAGCAAGGGTATGACGGATTGCAAAGAGTTGCGTGCTTGTGATTTGAAATAACTAATATCTACACCAAAATGTTCATAAAGTTCAATAAACTCACCCGTTCGGTATCGGTACAGTTTGTTTTCTTCATCATTTTCTTGATTGTGGATACTGATTAAATTATCGCCCGTATCGCAATGCTTTTTTATTAATCTAAACAACTCCTTCGATACCGAATAAGGCGCATGCGGCGTAATAGAACACGATTGCGGTTTAAACTCATCTAACAAGGCTATTGCCTTATCAAAGGCTTCTTGCGCCCTTTCGGGTAAGAAGCTGAATGTTTCGACAAAAGTATGGTAGTATATTTTACTATTCCGTTTAACCGGTATGCTGCTATTATTGTTTGATATATCGCCTACGGCAACAATACCGTTTTCGTACATTTCGTTATCCGCCGCTTCGGCAGCTTTTAATATAGTAGTGCTATCTGCCTCACGAACCCTTTGAATATCCTTAATAAAATTAATCAACCCTCGCTTTTGCCCTACCTTGCCTCGAAGGTGGGATAATTCGAGATGGCAATGTGTATTGACAAAGCCTGGACATATAATACCGCTCACCGTTTCGACAGGAATATTATTAGCCTCCAACGGATAAGCATCAGTAACTGAAACGATTCTTCCAAAATCATCAACAGTAACTACACCATTTTTGATAGGATTAGTATAAATAGGAAAAACGTAATCAGCCTTAAAACTTTTCATTCAAATAAATTTTAACCAAGCGTTAAATAAAACGCATTCAAACTATTTCTATTGTTAAGGTTTATCATCAACTTTTATGCACTTTTTTTTAAGATTACAAAAGAATGTTTATACAAAAGATAGATTTTTTTTATTTAAGTACTTTTGCAATGTGAACATTACAAAAGACAAAATCGATATCCGCAGTTTAAGCATTGAAGACTTATACGAGCGTTTTACTAAAATGGATGAAAAAAGTTACAGGGCAAAGCAAGTTTATGAGTGGTTGTGGAAAAAATCTTGCTTTTCATTCGATGAAATGAGTAATCTGTCGAAAGAATTACGCAAAAAGTTGAATGAAAACTTTATTATCAACAATGTAAAAATTAGCAGCTCGCAATTTAGTGCTGACAAAACTATAAAAAATTCTTTTGTATTACATGACAGTCATTTAATTGAAGGGGTACTCATCCCCACTCCTGATAGGATGACAGCCTGCGTTTCGTCGCAAGTGGGCTGTAGTTTGACTTGCAAATTTTGCGCTACGGGCTATATGGAGCGAAAACGCAATCTTAATCCTGATGAAATATATGACCAAGTAGTGCTTATTGATAAACAAGCAAAAGAAAACTACAACATACCCCTTACTAATATTGTTTATATGGGCATGGGTGAACCGTTGTTGAATTACAACAATGTTATGAAATCGGTAGAGCGGATTACGGCTGAAGATGGGTTGAATATGTCGCCAAAAAGAATTACCGTATCCACAGCAGGTATTGCCAAAATGATTAAAAAGCTTGGTGACGACCAAGTAAAATTTAATCTTGCGCTATCATTACACGCCGCCAACGACGAAAAACGGAACACCATTATGCCTATTAATGAGCAAAACTCGTTAAAGGCATTAGCCGAAGCACTTAAATATTATTATGCTCGTACCAAAAACCCTGTAACCTTTGAGTATATTGTTTTTAATGATTTTAATGACGAGTTGCAGGATGCTACCGAGCTTGCCAAATTTTGCAAACACGTACCTTGTAAAGTAAATATTATTGAATATAACCCTATTGCTTTTGCAAGCTATCTTAATGCTGGTGAGGATAAAATTGAAGCATTTGCCGAACATTTGAGAAATCAAGGGGTAATTACGAATATTCGCCGTAGCCGAGGGAAAGATATTGATGCCGCTTGTGGGCAACTGGCTATAAAAGAGAAAACAAAAACTAATATCAATTAAACCCTATCACCAATTCATTAAATGAAACTGCTTGCAGGATATTTTGCTGATTTCGCTTCTTTATTATTTCCTGATTTATGCCAATCATGTGGCGAGAGTTTGGTGACTGGCGAGGACTTAATTTGCATCAACTGCCGCTACAATTTACCTTTTACCAATTTTCATTTAAAGCCTGATAATATAGTTGCCCAACAGTTTTGGGGTAAAATAAACATCGAAGCGGCATACGCGTTGTGCTATTTTACTAAAGGTGAAAAAATGCAACATCTCATACATCAGTTTAAATATAAGGGTGCGAAAAAAATTGGAAACCTATTAGGCAATATTGCTGGGGAGCAATTATCTAAAATTGATATATATAACAGTATTGATATGATAATTCCTGTACCGTTACATAAAAAAAGGCTGAAAAAGAGAGGGTATAATCAAAGCAGTTGTTTTGCCGAAGGCTTGTCTGAAAAATTAAATATCCCAGTTGAAGAAAATAAGCTAGTGCGTATAAGAGCCACCGAAACGCAAACCCATCGCTCTCGCTTTGCCCGATTTGAGAATATGCAAGAGGTATTTACTATCAATAATGCCGAAGCACTAAAAAATAAACATATATTATTAGTAGATGACATCGTAACAACAGGCTCAACATTAGAAGCCTGTGGCGTTGAGTTACTTAAAATAGAAGGTATAAGGCTGAGTATAGCTACAATTGCTTGCGCTGAGTAACAAGAAACTAAATTTCGTGCTTTTGATATTTGCTTAGTTTATCATACAAGCCTCTAGGTTCAAATGGTTTTAATATATAGTCGTTCATACCAGCACCATTAATTTCGTCAATTTCGCTAGTTAACATTGATGCTGTTAAAGCGATAATTGGCAATTGCTTAAAGTACAAATCGGGCTTTGCACGAAGAATTTGCACAGCCTCAACTCCACCCATCACAGGCATATGTATATCCATTAGTACGACATCAAAAGTAGGATTAGCTTCAATTTTATCAATTGCTTCTTGTCCATTCTCGGCATAATCAATCACTGCTCCCCATTTAGAAAGCACTTTATTGATTAACAGTCTGTTTATTTGATTGTCATCAACAACCAAAACACTTAATTGTAATTCTTCTTCCACTTTATTTTTATTATTAATCAAATGATTATTTCCTTTATCAAACTTTATCGTAAACCAAAAGGTTGACCCTTGCCCAAGCACACTATCTACATTTATTTTCGAGTCGTGCAGCTCTATCAATCTTTTTGTAATAGCAAGCCCTAAGCCTGTACCACCATATTTACGAGAAGTATCTGCTTCTGCCTGCTTAAACGATTCGAAGATGGTATTTGTTTTATCTTTCGCAATACCGATACCTGTATCTGTAACTGCAAAACGTATTTTTACATCTTTGTTGCTCTCCTCTACCAATGTCAAATCAATGGTTATGCCCCCTGTTTCTGTAAATTTGATAGCATTGCCAACCAAGTTCAATAATATTTGACAAATCCGTGTACTATCGCCCATTAGCGCTTTTGGGATGCCTGCATCAATGGTATGTTTAAGATATATTTTTTTCTCATTAGCGTTAAATTGCATTGACTGGGTGATACTTTGTACCAAATCATGCAATGTAATTTCAACCCTTTCTAAATCAATATTACCTGTTTCTATTTTTGTAAAATCAAGAACATTGTTAATCAACGTCATCAAATTCTCTGCCGAAAATTTGAGGATGCCTAGGTTTTCCTTTTGTATCTCAATTGGGTTATCGTCTAATAACAAATGCGACATCCCGATTACAGCATTAAGCGGTGTACGTATCTCGTGACTCATTACAGATATAAACATATCCTTAGCACGGCTCAATTGTAACGCTTCTTCCTTTGCTGCTATTAGTTCTATTTCGGCTTTCTTTTTCGCCGTTATATCAATTATTACTTCAATATATTTATCAACTGTACCATGCTCATCCAGAATTACTGAATTTATGACGGATATCCATTGTGGTTGCCCATCTTTACGATATACTAATAAATCAACCTCAAAAGATTGCTTGTTTTTTGATAGCTCTCTTGATTTTTTAATTACCGAAACATCAGTCAATTCACCTTTAAGCACATCTCCTAATGGTTTATCCTTTGCATCTTCTATAGTATAACCCGTAATATTCTCAAATGCTTTATTCACCCACTCTACTTTACCATATTTATTATTGATAACAACGCCACTTGTGGTGCTACTCGCTACTAAGGATAAC
Organism: uncultured Mucilaginibacter sp.; assembly: GCA_963422535.1. Taxonomy (GTDB): domain Bacteria; phylum Bacteroidota; class Bacteroidia; order Sphingobacteriales; family Sphingobacteriaceae; genus Mucilaginibacter. The sequence goes on along the minus strand of OY730227.1, from coordinate 1,982,184 downwards.
ATGGTTAGTTGTGCTTCAACTTTTTTACGCTCGCTAATATCAACCACCATACTTATATGGCGTTCAACTCCCCCCCTGTCATTATACAATGGGCTATTTGAAATATATACCCATATTGGCGTTCTATCTTTTTTATAAACCTTAAGTTCTATCTCATATGGTCTGTTTTCTTTAAACGCCTCAACGGCAATATTATAAACATCTATATCAGTATCTTCGCCAACAAGTAAATTACCTACTGTTGTACCTTTTACCTCTTCTAAAGTGTAACCTAAGAGTTTTTCTTGCGCCTCATTCAGCCAAATTATCTTGCCTTCGTTATCACGAATCACTATCCCACTAGGCGATTTGCGTGCTGCAAATGATAATATATCTAAATCAGTTTCTGCTCTTTTTTGATGAGTTACATCCCTACCACTCGCATACCATTTATTATCCCGACAAATAAACCACCAATTAATCCATTTGATATCTCCTACCTGTGTTAATACTGGTGTTTCAAATACTATAAGCTCACTTTTGCTTGTATCATTTAGTTTATTTAATGATGATAAATGTACTCCTTCCGAAAAAAGCTCCCATAAATTATGACCAAGTATATGCTTAGGTATAAAGCCTAAAACATCTTTTACCGCGTTATTAATCATCTCAATCCGATATTCCTTATCCATCACACAATGAATATCAGGCGAATTGTTTAACAAATTCAGTAATTCTTTTTCACGAAGGCTGTTTTCTTTGAGTTTCTTTTTTTGCTTGCGTAATAGAAGGTTTGTCATTACGGCATCAGCAAGGGTACGTAAGGCTGAAAGCTGCTCGTCTGTAAGTTTATTACGAACCATATCCATCACACACAATGCGCCTAATTTATACCCATCGGGATCTATTAAAGGTGCGCCTGCATAAAATCGAACTTGTGGGTCGTTTACAACGAAAGGATTGTGCCCGAAAATATTATTTTCGAGCACATCGCTTATTTCTAGAATATCATTATTAAGAATGGTATGGCTTCCAAAAGCATCTTTACCTAAAATCGACTTGGCTGCTATTCCAATACTCGATTTAATCCATTCTTTTTCCGAATCAACAAACGATATAAGGGCAATAGGTGTTTTACAAGTGAATGCTGCTAAACGAGCAATAGCATCAAACTCCTTTTCGGGTGGTGTATTTAATATTTGGTAAGATAAGAGTGCATCTAAGCGTTTATCTTCGTCGAAAATAGTTTGATGTTTATTATTCACTTTTAAAATTAATCCAAGCCGTTACGACGGTACAATGGAAATTCTTCCATCAACCGATGTACCTTTTTACGTACCGCCTTTAAAGAAGGTTCGTCGTTTGGATTAATAATTACTGCATCTATTAACTCAACAATTTGTTCCATGTGCTTTTCTTTCAAGCCACGAGTAGTAATGGCAGCCGTACCTACACGGATACCCGAAGTAACAAATGGCGACTTATCGTCGAACGGAACCATGTTTTTATTTACGGTAATATCTGCTGCTACTAAAGCATTTTCGGCAGCCTTACCAGTGATATCTTTATTTCTTAAGTCGATAAGAATTAAATGATTATCTGTACCGCCCGAAACTATTTCGTATCCACGTGCAACAAATGCTTGAGCCATAGCATGAGCATTCTTTTTTACCTGAACAATGTATTTCATATAATCATCACTCAAAGCCTCGCCATAGGCAACAGCTTTAGCTGCAATAATATGCTCAAGTGGTCCGCCTTGCGTACCAGGAAAAACAGCCATATCTAATACTGACGACATCATTCTTACTTCGCCTTTTGGTGTTTTTAAGCCAAATGGGTTTTCAAAATCTTTGCCCATCATAATCATACCGCCACGGGGGCCACGCAAAGTTTTATGCGTAGTAGTAGTTACAATATGACAATGTGGAAGTGGGTCGGTTAGTAAGCCTCTAGCAATTAAACCTGCTGGGTGCGAAATATCCGCCAATACCAATGCCCCTATTTTATCAGCTACTTTGCGTATAAACTCATAATCCCAATCGCGAGAATATGCCGATGCACCGCAAATAATCATTTTAGGTTTCTCGGCAAGTGCTACTTTTTTGAGTTGAGCATAATCTACTCGCCCTGTTTCTTTACTTACACCGTAAAAAAAAGGCTGATATAATTTACCTGAAAAGTTAACTGGCGAACCATGTGTTAAGTGCCCACCATGCGACAAATCAAAGCCTAATATTTTATCGCCTGGTTGCAAACAAGCTAGCATTACTGCCGCATTTGCTTGTGCCCCCGAATGTGGTTGAACGTTTACCCACTCGGCATTAAACAACTGCTTTGCTCTATCAATAGCAATGTTTTCAATCTCATCAACCACTTGGCAACCGCCATAATAACGCTTACCCGGCAAACCTTCGGCGTACTTATTGGTAGCTACAGAACCCGCAGCTTCCATTACTTGACGGCTTACAAAGTTTTCTGATGCAATTAGTTCAATACCTTCTTCTTGGCGTTGTTGTTCTTCGTCCAACAACTTAAATATCAATTTGTCTCTTTTCATGATTTCTTTAAAACGGTGCTAAGTTAACCAAAATCTTAAATGTGAGATAAGCGATTTTGGATTTAGCTAGCGATAGGCTAATTACTGCAAATAAAAGGCTAAAAATGGAGTGCTTTTTTCCCTCAATTTAGTTCACAGAGGCTTCATTACGAGGCGAAATCCAAAAATTATTATATCCTAAGCCTATCTGTATATCCACCAACTCTTGCTGAAGCATCTCCAATACTGCTAAAAAATTATAAACGAAGTGCACCTTATTTTCAGAATTACTAGCTATCAACCTAAAATCTAATTTTTTGTTTATAGTCAAAAGCTCATTAATTGCTTTTTTCTGCTTTTCGATAGTGTATGGATATTGCATTACCGTGTGTGTTATCTCCTCACTTCTATTATTGTATCGCTTCGTTACCTTATCATACACCATCATCAGTTTATACAAAGTAAGTTCTGATAATTCTTCGCCGGGCAATGCCGTTTTTTCAATTTGCTGCAAATCAAAAGCTATGTTGCCTCGTTTTTCTTGCATTAAGCGTTGCTCTTCCATAGGGCGCAATTGCTCGCATATCAGCTTGAATTTCTTATATTCAATCAGCTTTCTCACCAATTCGGCTTTAGGGTCTAGCTCAGCATCATCGTTAGCATTGTAACGAGGCAACAACATTTTGGCTTTAATGCGCATCAACGTGGCTGCTACAAAAATAAACTCGCTGGCAAGCTCCATGTTTAGGCTTGCCATTTGGTGGATATAGTTCAAAAAATCGTCCGTAATACGCGCTATCTGAATATCATGAACATCCAACTCATCCCTTTCAATAAAGAAAAGTAATAAGTCGAACGGCCCTTCAAACTGCGGCAACTTTATTTCGAAACTTTCTTCGGTCATTTAACTCCAAAAGTATTTGATTTTTCAATGATTTTAGCAATTAATTAACTTACTTTGTATATTCATTTAGCTATACGGATATCTATGCAGGTAACAGCTGGCGATTTACTACAAAAAACAAACTACCCTTCTGATTTAAAACAACTTACAGAAGAGCAGCTTGAGCAAGTTTGTGAAGAACTACGTCAATATATTATTGATGTGGTATCGGTAAATGGTGGGCACTTTGCTGCAAGCCTCGGTGTGGTTGAATTAACGGTTGCATTACATTACATCCTAAACACACCTTATGACCAATTGGTGTGGGATGTGGGTCATCAAGCCTATGGGCACAAGATTTTGACAGGTCGTAGAGATATTTTTCATACCAACAGAGTTTACGATGGAATAAGTGGTTTCCCAAAACGTTCCGAAAGCGAATATGACACTTTTGGTGTTGGGCACTCATCTACCTCCATTTCGGCAGCCTTGGGTATGGCAGTAGCTTCGAGGTATAAAGGCGAAACTGATAGGCAACACGTTGCTGTGATAGGAGATGGCTCCATGACGGCTGGTTTAGCGTTTGAGGCCTTAAACCATGCAGGTATCGAAAACTCGAATATTTTGGTGATACTGAACGACAATAATATGTCGATAGACCCAAACGTAGGAGCGTTAAAAGAATACTTAACGGATATTACCACATCAAAACATTATAATAGATTTAGAGATGATATTGCGCATGTATTAGCCAAAATATCAGAAATAGGCCCCGATGCTTTTAAAATTGCCAAAAAAATTGAGAAAAGTATAAAAGGAACACTTTTAAAGAAAAGTAACTTTTTCGAGGCATTACAGTTTCGCTATTTTGGGCCTATTGATGGGCACGATGTAAAACACTTGGTAAAGGTATTAGGCGATTTACGTAATATACCTGGTCCAAAACTTTTGCATTGCGTAACTACCAAAGGCAAAGGCTATGCCCTAGCCGAAAAAGACCAAACAAAATGGCATGCGCCAGGCTTGTTTGATAAAATAACAGGCGAAATAAAAAAATCAAAATCCGACAAGCCACAACCTCCTAAATATCAGGATGTATTTGGGCATACTATTATTGAACTAGCGGAACAAAACCCTAAAATTATGGGAATTACGCCTGCTATGCCGTCGGGATGCTCATTAAATATGATGATGAAAGCCATGCCAAGCCGTGCATTTGATGTAGGCATAGCCGAACAGCACGCGGTTACTTTTTCGGCGGGGTTGGCGTCGCAAGGACTTATTCCGTTTTGCAATATCTATTCGAGCTTTATGCAGCGGGCTTACGACCAAGTGATACATGATGTAGCTATACAAAAACTAAACGTTGTTTTCTGTTTAGATAGAGCGGGGCTAGCTGGTGCCGATGGACCAACACATCATGGCGCATACGATTTGGCTTATATGCGTTGCATTCCAAATATGACAGTTGCTGCGCCGATGAACGAAGAAGAATTGCGCAACCTAATGTTTACTGCACAACAGGACGATATGGGGCCATTCGTGATACGTTATCCTCGTGGCAATGGTGTGATGGTTGATTGGCAGCGTCCATTAAAAGCAATACCTGTGGGCAAAGGGCGCAAAATATGTGATGGGGAAGATGTAGCTATATTATCAATTGGCGCAATAGGTAATGAGGTAACAAAAGCCACCGCCGAGCTTAATAATGAAGGGCTTTATCCCGCTCATTACGATATACGCTTTGTGAAGCCTATTGACGAAGTTCTTTTACACGAAGTATTTAAAAAATACGCCAAAGTAATTACTGTTGAAGACGGTTGTATTGAGGGCGGCATGGGTAGCGCGATACTAGAGTTTATGGCTGATAATAATTATCATGCCGAAGTAGTTCGTTTGGGTATCCCTGATAAATTTATTGAGCATGGCGAACAGCCCGAACTTTGGGCTGAATGTGGGTACGATGCTAATGCAGTTATAGCACAGGTTAAAAAATTTGGAATAAAAAGAAACGCACATACTATTGCATCATAAATACTTTTTTTCTTTAATGCTCATAACGAGATGGGGTGGAATATTTGTGAGCCGTAAAAAATCTCATAATTTGCTGACATAATATTAACCCCCATGAACACAAAATTTATCATGATTGCCAGTGCCGCTTTTCTTGCTGCATTAGGTACTGGTTTGAATTTCCTCCCCAACGAAATTGCCCAATTGGCAAAGATAGAAACAACAAGACCAATACAGTTAATTTTACAACTCCTCGGTGCACTCTACTTCGCATTCGCGATGCTTAATTGGATGGCAAAAGGAAGTTTAATTGGTGGTATATATAACAAACCGATTAACACTGCCAACTTTACTCATTTTACCATAGGAGCTATTACCTTAATAAAATTAGTTTCGAGTAACCCTAACCAACCAACGGGGATATGGGTATTAACTGTTAGCTACTCCATTTTTAGCATCTTATTTGGCATTTTGTTCTATCGCCATCCCACAAACAAAACATCCGTTTGATACAAAAAAAGTCACCCATTTTGTAGGTGACTTTCTATTATAGCTATATTGAGCAAAAATTATTTACTCAAGTACATTGATTTTTCTTTGTACAGATGTCTAAAATACGGGTCTTCCAAATTAGGGATAAAGCGAATAGCCTCTCCTGTTGATTTCATTTCTGGACCAAGTTCCTTGTTTACTTCAGGGAATTTATCGAAAGAGAACACTGGCTCTTTTATAGCATACCCAACTAATTTACGCTCGATGGTGAAATCTTTTAACTTATTAGCTCCCAACATCACTTTAGCTGCAATATTGATATAAGGCACATCGTAAGCTTTAGCAATGAATGGAACCGTGCGCGATGCGCGTGGATTTGCCTCAATCACATATACCTTTTCGTCTTTTATGGCAAACTGTATGTTTAGCAACCCACGAACGTTTAATGCTTTAGCAATTTTGATGGTATGATCTTCCATTTGCTTAATCACATTATCCGACAGGTTGAATGGCGGCAATACCGCACTCGAATCACCCGAGTGAATACCAGCAGGCTCAATATGTTCCATCAAACCAACAATATGCACATCATCCCCATCGCTGATAGAGTCGGACTCTGCTTCTTCGGCACGGTCAAGGAAGTGGTCAATTAACACCCTATTACCAGGCAAATTGCGCAATAGACTTACTACCGCTTTCTCCAAATCTTCGTCATTGATAACGATACTCATCCCTTGCCCACCCAATACATAGCTTGGGCGAACTAATACAGGATAACCTACTTTATGCGCTACCTCAATTGCTTCTTCGGCACTTTCAGCAACTCCATATTTTGGATATGGTATGCCCAAATCTTTCAGCAAGTCCGAGAAACGTCCACGGTCTTCTGCAATATCCATATTGTCAAAAGATGTTCCTATTATCTTGATACCATGCTCATGCAGCTTCTCGGCCATTTTTAAAGCAGTTTGCCCGCCTAATTGGACTATCACCCCCTCTGGCTTTTCTAATTCAATAATCTCGCGCACGTGTTCCCAAAAAACTGGCTCGAAGTATAGCTTATCAGCCATGTTAAAGTCGGTCGATACTGTTTCGGGGTTACAATTAACCATGATAGCCTCATAGCCCGATTCTTTTGCTGCTAATAAACCATGCACACAGCTATAATCAAACTCGATACCTTGCCCTATACGGTTTGGCCCTGAACCTAAAACGATTATCTTCTTCTTATCAGATACGGTAGATTCGTTCTCTCCTTCATAAGTTGAGTAATAGTATGGTGTTTTAGCCTGAAACTCTGCCGCGCAGGTATCAACCATTTTATAAACCCTACGGATACCTAAGCTTTTGCGGCGTTGGTAAACATCTTCTTCGGTTACATTGCCTAATATATAAGCAATTTGCACATCCGAAAATCCTTTTTGTTTTAGGTTAAAGAAAAACTCTTCAGGTATATTATTCAAGGAGTAGCGACGCAGCTCTATCTCCATGTTTACAATTTCTTGTATCTGGTTTAAGAACCAGCGGTCAATCTTAGTTGCTTTTCTTACCGACTCAATGGGCACGCCTAAGCTTAGTGCATCGTAGATGTGAAATAATCTGTCCCAGCTTGGATTTTCAAGACTGTGCATTATTTCTTCTAAATTGCGACTTTGACGACCATCGGCACCTAAACCTGCACGTCCTATTTCTAAACTCTGACAAGCTTTTTGCAAGGCCTCAATAAAACTACGACCAATACCCATTACCTCGCCTACTGATTTCATCTGCAAGCCTAAGTATTTATTAGCCCCTTTAAATTTATCGAAATTCCAGCGTGGTATTTTTACAATCACATAATCTAACGTAGGCTCAAAATAAGCCGATGTGGTTTTTGTGATTTGATTTTCTATTTCATCCAAATTGTAACCGATGGCCAATTTTGCAGCTATTTTGGCAATAGGATAACCAGTTGCTTTAGATGCTAAGGCTGATGAGCGTGATACACGAGGGTTAATTTCGATAGCGATAATTTCCTCATCGGCTGGATTTACCGAAAACTGCACATTACATCCGCCTGCAAAATTGCCGATAGCTCGCATCATTTTGATGGCTTGATTACGCATTTCTTGGTAACAGCGGTCGCTTAGCGTCATCGAAGGAGCAACGGTAATCGAGTCTCCTGTATGGATACCCATCGGGTCGAAATTCTCGATAGAACAAATGATGATAACATTATCTCGGCTATCTCGCAGCAATTCTAATTCAAACTCTTTCCAACCTATTACAGCTTGCTCCACCAATACCTCGTGCGTTGGCGATGCTTGTAAACCGCGACTAAGTGCTGCATCAAACTCTTCCTTTTTGTGCACGAAACCACCTCCTGTTCCACCTAAGGTATAACTTGGGCGAATTACTAGCGGGAAGCCTATTTCTTGCGCTGCTTCTTTACCTTCTAAAAACGAGTTTGCAATTTTCGAGCTGGCTACACCAACACCTATATCCACCATTAATTGGCGAAATGCCTCTCTGTTTTCCGTTTTTTCGATAGCGTCAATATCCACCCCCACTATTTTCACACCATGCTTTTCCCATATCCCTCGCTCTTCGGCTTCTTTGCACAAATTCAATGCAGTTTGCCCACCCATTGTAGGTAGCACAGCATCAATTTTTTGCTCTTGCAGTATTTTCTCGATACTATCGCAATTTAAGGGTAATAAATACACATGATCGGCAATTACCTTGTCGGTCATGATAGTTGCAGGGTTGCTATTAATTATGGATACCGAAATGCCTTCTTCTTTTAAAGAAAGGGCTGCCTGCGAACCAGAATAATCAAATTCGCACGCCTGACCAATAATGATAGGGCCTGAGCCAATAATTAGGACGGATTTTATGGAGTTATCTTTGGGCATAGGACTTTATATATAAGTCAAAAAAATTAAAGTCGAAGGTTAATAATCTATTACGATTATCCTTGTATTCTATGCGCTGAAAGCGAAAATCCCGACTTCAGCGTCGGGATGCAAAGGTAGTATTTTATACAACTACTTTTTTGTCTTTTTTAAAATAATTTCAAGATTTGTGTATAGCTTTAAAATTGAATACCCATACCTGATTTTAATAGACAAATGGTAGTAGTGTATTACTTAATCAATTTATTATCGCCATCTGGGAATATAGCTATTGGCTGATAGTTGCGTGCCTCATCCATTTCCATATAAGCATACGACATAATGATAACGATATCGCCCACCTGTGCCAACCGTGCGGTAGCACCATTTAAACAAATTGTACCTGTACCACGTTCTCCTTTTATAACATAAGTTTCAAAACGTGCACCGTTGTTATTGTTCACAATTTGCACTTTCTCGTTAGCAATAATATTAGCTGCATCCATTAAATCCTCATCTATGGTAATGCTACCTACATAATTCAATTCGGCCTGCGTTACTTTAACGCGATGAAGTTTGGATTTTAATACTTCAATAATCATGGTGCAAAGTTAGTAATAAGCTTTCGTTTATAGCATCACACATTTATTAAACCAATATCATGTTATCAATCAAACGGGTATTGCCTACTTTGGCAGCTACTAAAGCTATCGAGGTATGGGTGTTTATATTAGCTTGATGTAAATTTTGGTCATCTACAACTTCAAAATACTCTAACTGTACACCATTGGCTGTATTTAGCATAGTTCGGCATTTATCAGTCAACGTACTAATATCGCCCTGATTGAAGTTTTCTTTTAACCATAGCAGCGTTTTTGATAATGCTAATGCGTTTTGCCGTTCGTCTCGAGATAAATGTATATTTCTTGAACTCATTGCCAGTCCATCATCTTCGCGCAGTATGGGGCACATGGTAAGTTTTACTGGAAGATGCAACAAATCAACCATTCGTTGGATAACTAAAAATTGCTGATAGTCTTTTTGCCCAAAAAATGCCTCGTCGGGCTTTACTATATCAAACAGTTTAAATACCACTTGTGTTACCCCTTGATAATGCCCTGGTCTAAACTCGCCTTCGAGCAGATGCTCCAATTCGCCAATATCCAAATGCCATTGCTCATCGGCATCATACATCTCACGCACTTCGGGATTGAACAATACATCACACCCTGTTTGTTCCAACTTTTCGATATCAGACGCAATAGGGCGAGGGTATTTGTCTAAATCCTTAGGGTCGTTAAATTGCGTGGGATTCACAAAAATACTACAAACCACCACATCAGTAGCTTGCTGTGCTTTTTGAATAAGCGACAGGTGCCCTGCGTGCAGTGCACCCATAGTTGGCACTAAGCCAATGCTATTACCTTGCTTGCGTAATTGCTGCAAGTATTTGTCAAGACTTTTCTTTGTTGTAAAGATTTCCAACAGATTGAATTTAATAAAAATCGGGCAAAGTTGAACATTTCGTTAAAAATAACCAAAACTAACTTGCATAATACATTGATAATTCATAAGATAATGATTACATTTGCAAACTCAATTTTTTTGACTTCTTTAAATAAATTTAATACTAATTAGAGATGGGTAAATCTAAGCTTCTGTTTATTACACATGAAATGTCACCTTTCCTCGAACTCTCTAAAATTGCTGAAATAACACGCCAGTTACCACAGGCTATGCAGGAAAAAGGTTACGAAATACGTATCCTTATGCCTCGTTTCGGGAATATAAATGAGCGCAGGAACAGACTTCATGAAGTAATTCGTTTATCGGGTATGAATATTATCATCAATGATAATGACAACCCTTTAATCATCAAAGTGGCATCAATCCCCGCGGCGCGTATGCAAGTGTATTTTTTAGATAATGAAGAATATTTTCAGCGCAAGTATGTGTTTGGCGACAAGGATGGTAAATTTTATGCTGATAACGATGAAAGAACTATCTTCTTTTGCAAAGGTGCATTAGAAACTGTAAAAAAACTAGGGTGGGCTCCTGATATTATTCACTGCCATGGTTGGATGAGTGCTTTAGTTCCTGCTTATTTAAAAACAACTTATAAAGACGATCCTACTTTCAAAAACTCGAAAGTAGTATATTCTATTTATGATGATGCTTTTAACGGGAAGCTTCATGCTGATTTTGCACAAAAGGCTATCATGTCGAACATGACTGATGCACATACCGAAACTTTCGCTCCAGGTACAACCTATGCACTGTATGCTGGTGCTATCCAATACTCGGACGGAATTGTATTAGGCAGCGAAAATATTAGCGAAGAAGTGTTAAATAATGTTAAAAACAGCCAAAAATCAGTTTTAGAATTTAATTCTACCGCTGATTTCGAAAATTATTACAATTTTTACGACGAAATTACCAACGAAGAATTGGTAGATGTTGTATAAGCTTTAAATATATATGAAATTATACCGATTAGACTTATTGACCCTGTTAATAAGTCTTTTTATTTTGAATAGTTGTAAAAACAAAGACACCATCGGATTAGATGTTGACCCAACGAAGCAACTCCATAGCTCGCTGATTGATACTGCAACCATTGTTGTAAACAATATGGCTGAGGATACTGTAGTAACTTCGGGACTTACAAAAACCCCTTTGGGTTATTTTAATGACCCTATCTTGGGGCAAACAGAATCAAACATTGCCGTTGCCCTAAATCTACCTGGAGGATTTGGATTTACGCTTCCATCTGGAACATCTGTTATAGACTCTGCCGTATTAGCATTAAAATATACAAATGGGTTTTATGGAGACTCATTAACTACTAAATATAAGGTAAATGTATATCAGCTAAAAAGTAGGATATTAGGACGCTCCTATTATAATGATGAGAGTTGGGGCGATTATAGCACTGCTACTTTAATAGGTACACGTACAATTTTTGTACGCCCACAAACGCCTATAAAAATATACGATATCATAAGAGGGAAACCAGATACTTTAAAAAAGACATCTCCACAGTTAAGAATACCAATTAGCATTAGCTTCATTAATAACATCTTATTTAATGCACCTAGCAGTCAACTAAATTCTAATACAGTGTTCCTTAATACCGTTAAAGGTTTATACATCTCTATTGATAAAGTAGGAACTACGGGCCCTGGGGGTGTTATAATGCTCAATATGGCCGATTCGTTAAACGTGTATTATCATACCAACAATGGTACGTCTATTGATACAAACTTAACTGCATTACCCCTTAGTACGCATGTAGCCCAAATTACGCACACACCTTCGGCAGTTTTGCAAACTGCATTTGATGCTACGAAAAACAATCCGAAAAGTTCAGCAAACTTAATTTATTTAAAAGGTTTAGCAGGGACAAAAGCGAGGATTAGTTTTCCTTATTTGAAAAACATTATTGCAAATTTAAGAGCTGCTACCAATAACCCGAATGCAAGTATTGTTATAAACCGAGCTGAATTGGTAGTTACGCCTGCCTCGGGGACAACAATCCCATATGCTCCACAGCCAAAATTAACCATGTATAGGTACGATATAGCACATCAACCTATAGAGCTACAAGATGCTGCTCCTGGAGACCCTCGCTCGTTAGGCTTAAACGCCTTTGGAGGGTTTTATAATACGACTAGTAATAACTATCATTTCCTTGTTACTGCATATATACAAGATTTAATGTATGGAAAAACCGTTGACTACGGAACTTTTATAGCACCCGTTGATAATACCAACCCAACCGCAGTTGATATCTTTCCAACTGTACAAACTGCGGGGCGAACAATAGCCGTCGGTTCGGATGGTTCGGCTAATCGAATCAAACTAAATATTATTTACACCATAGTAAATAACAAATAAATAAAAAAGCCCCTTTAAAGGGGCTTTTTTATTTAGAACAATAATTATTCACTATTCATGTTGTATATATGGAATAGCTGATTATTTTTGTTACTTCTTAAATTTAAAAACTCTACTTATGTGCGGCATTGTTGGTTATATTGGTTACAAGGACGCTTATCCTATAATTATCAATGGGTTACGTCGCTTAGAATATCGCGGATACGATAGTGCAGGCGTTGCCTTGATTAATAAAGATATTAAAGTTTACAAAAAAGCTGGAAAGGTTAGCGATTTAGAAGATTTTGTAAAAAATGTTGACCTTGCTGGAACTATCGGCATGGGGCACACACGTTGGGCAACACATGGCCCACCAAGCGACCGTAACTCTCACCCCCATTCATCAGGCAATCATAAGCTTACCATTATTCATAATGGCATAATAGAAAACTATGCTACTATTAAAAAAGCATTAATAGCCAAAGGAGATGCCTTTCTGAGTGATACTGATACCGAAGTATTAATCCACTTGGTAGAAGATATACAAAAGGAAACCAAATTGGATTTGTTAGAGGCTGTAAGGATTGCTCTAAACAAAGTAATAGGTGCGTATGCCATTGTTATTATGAGTGCCGATGAACCCGACCAAATTATTGCAGCAAGAAAAGGCAGTCCGTTGGTTATTGGTGTTGGCGAAGGCGAATATTTTGTTGCCTCAGATGCAACGCCTATTGTTGAATATACCAAAAATGTAATCTATTTAAATGATAACGAAATTGCGCTCATTCATAAAGATTCATTATTAGTTAAAAACATTGATAATACTGTTCAAACGCCCTATATACAAGAACTCGATTTAAAACTCGAGATGCTTGAAAAAGGCGGATACGAACACTTTATGCTGAAGGAGATATACGAGCAACCACGCTCTATTCGCGATTGTATGCGTGGCAGGATATATCCTAAACAAGGCAAAGTACAACTAGGTGGCATAAAAGAGTATGCTGGAAAGCTAAAAAACGTAGATAGGATCATTATTGTAGCCTGTGGCACTTCGTGGCATGCGGGCTTGGTAGGCGAATATCTGATTGAAGAATATGCACGTGTACCAGTTGAGGTTGAATATGCTTCGGAGTTTAGGTATCGCAATCCTATTATCACCGAAAAAGACTTAGTAATAGCCATATCACAATCGGGCGAAACTGCCGATACGATGGCAGCTATTGAGCTAGCAAAGAAAAAAGGAGCTACTATTTTTGGTGTTTGTAATGTTGTGGGAGCATCTATTCCTCGCGTTACCCATGCTGGTGTATATACCCACGCTGGCCCCGAAATAGGCGTTGCTTCAACCAAAGCCTTTACAGCGCAAGTAAGTGTACTTACTTTAATTGCTTTCTACATTGCTCAGCAACGAGGTACTATTAAACAAAGCGACTTGGTTAGCTATTTAACCGAGCTGGACACCATCCCCGAACTGGTAGAAAAAGCCTTAGAATCAAACCATCATGTAAAAGAAATAGCTGCACGATTTAAAGATTCGCGCAATTGCTTATTCTTAGGGCGAGGCAGCTCGTTCCCTGTAGCTTTAGAAGGTGCTTTAAAGCTTAAAGAAATATCGTACATACATGCCGAGGGTTATCCTGCTGCCGAAATGAAGCACGGCCCTATTGCATTAATTGACACCGAGATGCCTGTGGTATTTATCGCAACCAAACACTCATCGTACGAAAAAGTAATAAGCAATATACAAGAAGTAAAAGCGAGAGGTGGGCACGTAATAGCAATTGTTACCAAAGGGGATACCGATGTAAAAGCAATGGCCGATTATGTGATTGAAATACCACAAACAGCAGAGGCTTTTGTACCGCTATTAGCTACTATTCCGCTGCAACTATTGGCATACCATATTGCGGTGATGCGTGGCTGCAATGTTGACCAACCAAGAAATTTGGCAAAATCAGTAACGGTGGAGTAGAGTGAACTAGGGGGAAACGAATGCCCCTTGTTTATATTTCAAAAGACTGTTCTTTTAGTTCCGAAAAAGTATTTTTTTTATATTAATTTCATTCACAAAGTCAAGTAATTGATGAACTCATTTTTACAAAACAAATTTTGTAGATTTGTAGATAGTGGATAAGTCATTTAAGAAAATTATTGCAGACTTTGAAGAGGTGAAAATCTTAATGGGTCAATTGCAAGAAATTAGGAGGCACGAAAGGAGGATAAAAAGGAGATTGAGTACCAAACTAGATAAATTTGAATTCCTTTCTGAAATAGTAGGACTTAATCAAAAAGATAAAAAACTGACTGAACCTCTTTTAAAATATTTCAAAAATAATGGATTAGATGTTCGCAGGTCACCCGATAAAGACAAGGGAGGTCTTGAGGATATGAGTATCTTTTATCGTGATAAACTTCTCATAATTGAAGTAACGAGCACCGAAAAATCTTTAGTACCGGAGAGTAAACTTACCCAAATATTAAAGCACCTCAATTCTCGCCAAAATAATCTTAAAACTCTAGAAGTTAGTGGATTAACGATAGTTAATCATGAAGACTTAAAACCAGTAAACGAGAGGGTAAAAAAGCAAGGTTATCAAAGTCGTACGTTAAAAATATTGGCATCAAACAATTTAACCACTGTTACTACACTTACCTTGTTGGTCGCCTTCATTAAAATTAAGAAAGGTGAAATGACGGTTGAAGATTTGATAACAGGGTTAACAACTCCAGGCGTATATGAAATATAAAAATATCGGGTGAAGTCCGACCGACTGACCTACGGAAACCTCCGACCAGTAGACATGATGTCTTTGGAAAGTCAGAGAACCTACCCACCGAACGTGATGTTTGGAGCAATGGGAAAGGGCAAGAGACAAACACCCGATATTTTATTTAATGAAACTAAGTGATGGTTTAAAATCCCGAACAACTAACCTTTGGCTTAAAATGCAACACTAGTTAGTGTAGGTTAGAGTCTAGTGTGTCAGCAAGTTAGCTCAAACATTAGGCAAGAGATAAATTACCATCACTTAGTTTTTTATTTTTAATAACTAACTAACGATAACTTAATCCTTTTGGTGTAGATTAGTATAGTTACCCCTCCCGACAGTCACCACCAGACATTACGATTCAAACCCCCTTTTATGCCGATGAATTTTTGTCCAATCTCACAAAAAATTACCTTCATTCCTTCTGGAGTTGACTTTGAAATGAATGGGCAACTGTAAACTTTAGGACTCTGAGTAAGAATAACTCCTTCGGCAACGACCCAGTATCATTTTTGAACTCTAATCCAATTGAGTAACAAAATACATCATCTAATACTCTGGAAATAAACAGATTATACGCATTTTAGTGTAATCATTTAATTAATCTAAAACAGATACACACATGGGTTTTACAGCGTACAATATGATAACCTCTCATTACCTTCAGAACATCACAACTCAGGTCGATAAACTAGAATTTGGTTGGAGGATTTATAAAGAGGAAGGGATTTCTGGTCGGGTCTCCTTCCAACATCGACCGGCAGGACGTAAACTTCTTGAAGACATTGAAAGAGGAGTTATATCTGAGGTCATAGTCCTGAGAATTGACAGGTTGGGTCGTAACACTACCGATATTCTGAGACTGAATGTAGTACCTCTAGGGATTTTATAGTCATTCTGAACCAACCAATTACTGATTTCTTTAAAGTTCATACCCTCATCCTCGTGTTTGGAACGGGTAATATCGAATAGGACCTGTTGATGTTGAGAGAACGGTGATAACCACAGGTTGGATGAGATCAAACGAACACTCATCACCAAAAAATGACCAGTTGAAGGGATGGATTTAGGGCTTGCGTTAGTACTTGTTGAAGGGTGCTCAGTAACGGTGGAATAATACTTTATTATTAAAACACAAGGGGCGATTGTTGAGTAACAATCGCCCCTTGCTTATTATATATTTTGGAGTATTAAACTGATTGAGGCATGTGTTTCATGGTTTCGGTCAAATCCAAATCCAATCCTTTTGCAATAGCCATACCTAAACTCATATCAGCTCTAAACCAGTGACAAAGCTGTCTGTTGATAATTTGCTCACGTTTAGGTCCATCAATACCACTCATTGCATTGGTAATATTTTGGATTAAATGTTGCTTTTGCTCCGCATCCATCAATCTGTATAAGTTACCTGGTTGCGTATAGTGGTCGTTCTCGCCTTCTGCATTACGATCATACCAATCAGCAACCGAAGTGCCCAAATCCCACGATGGTTGTTTATAGCTGCTATCTGCCTCAATATCATCAAAGCTATTTGGGAAGTAGTTTGGAGATTTTCCACCATTGCCATCTACACGCATTTGTCCATCTCTCTCATAATTATTTACCATGTACGGGCATCTGTTAACCGGAATTTGCTCATAGTTTCCACCCAAACGATAGCGATGTGCATCAGGATATGACAATAAACGACCTTGCAACATTTTATCTGGAGAATAACCGATACCATCTACCACATGAGCAGGTGCAAATGCTGATTGCTCAACGTGTGCAAAATAGTTATCAGGGTTTTCATTCAATTCCAATACACCTACATCAATTAGCGGGAACTCGCCATGAGGCCAAACTTTAGTTAAATCAAATGGATTCCATTGGAAGGTTTTAGCCTGTTCCTCAGTCATCACTTGTATTTTAACATTCCATTTCGGAAAATCGCCATTATCAATAGCTGTAAGCAAATCGTGTTGTGCAAAATCAGCATTTTTGCTTTTCATCTCAGCAGCATCCGCATCAGTAAAGTTTTTGATGCCTTGTGCAGTTTTGAAATGGAATTTTACCCAAACTCTTTCGTTGTTTGCATTAATCATTGAAAAAGTATGACTTCCGTAACCATTCATATAACGATAACCATAAGGTGTACCTCTATCCGACATCAAAATAGTTACTTGGTGTAAGCTTTCTGGGTTTAACGACCAGTAATCCCACATCATCGTAGCACTTTTGCAATTGGTATAAGGGTCGCGCTTTTGTGTATGAATAAAATCGCTGAATTTCTTAGGGTCTTTTAAGAAAAATACAGGCGTATTGTTACCTACTAAATCCCAGTTACCATCTTCGGTATAAAATTTTACCGCAAAACCTCTTGGGTCGCGCTCGGTATCAGCCGAACCTTTTTCGCCACCTACGGTCGAAAAACGCAAAAATACTCTTGTTTCTTTACCAATTGTATTGAAAAGTTTAGCACGAGTATATTTAGAAATATCATGAGTAACTGTAAATGTACCGTATGCGCCCGAGCCTTTAGCATGCACTACACGCTCAGGAATACGCTCGCGGTTAAAATGAGCCATCTTTTCGTGTAAGATAAAATCTTGAAGCAAAATAGGACCACGAGGGCCTACGGTCATTGAATTTTCATTCTCAACATACGGGATACCCGAAGCCGTAGTTAATTTCTTTTTATTAGTTTCCATTGCATTTCTTTTTTTGATACATCAAACTTCCGCATAATAATTGAATAGAAAAAATCAATAATTATTATATTTGAATAGATTTAATCTATATGACAATAACCCAACTCGAATATATTGTAGCTGTAGATACCTACAGAAGCTTTGTAATGGCAGCCGAAAAATGCTTTGTAACGCAACCAACGCTAAGTATGCAGGTACAAAAGCTTGAAGATTTGCTTGGTGTAAAGCTTTTTGACCGTAGCAAACAGCCTATTACACCTACCGAAATAGGTATTGAGATAATTGAGCAAGCACGAATTATGCTGGCGGAGAGTGAGAAAATAAAGGAAATTATTACTGATAGGCAAAAAGAATTATCAGGAGAGTTGAAAGTAGGTATCATCCCTACCGTATCGCCCTATATACTGCCTAAAATAATTGGCGGTTTCATACAAAAACACCCTCAAGTAAAGCTAGTTGTATGGGAGCAAACTACCGAGCAAATTATTCAACAATTGAAACTAGGCACGTTGGATTGTGGCATACTATCGACCCCATTACACGAACCATCGCTGACAGAAATACCTGTCTTTTATGAAAATTTTGTGGCGTATGTATCTAAGCATAGCCAACTATCAAAAAAGAAAAGTATTTGCCCTGATGATATTGATATGGAAGAAATTTGGATATTGAATGAAGGGCATTGTATGCGTGAGCAGGTTTTAAATATATGCCAACGACGCAGAGCTACCAAAGGGTTTATGCACTTTGAGTACAACACGGGCAGCGTTGAAACATTAAAGCGAATGGTTGATCAAAATAACGGTGCAACTATTTTACCCGAATTGGCTTTGTCGGAATTAAGTGATAAACAACTGGATAGGGTACGTTATTTTAAATCGCCCGAGCCTGCTCGTGAGGTGAGTATTGTTATCCAAAAAAACTTTCTTAAACGCCGCATGATAGAGGCATTAAAAACCGAAATACTAGAGTTTGTACCTAAGCGAATGAAAAGCAAGAAGAAAAAAGAGGTAATGGAAATTTAAAGCCCTATCCTACTTTTAACACTATTTTACCAAACTGACTATGGTTTGCCATTTTATCAACTGCCTTTTGGGCATCAACTAAAGGGAAAACCTCATCAATTACAGGCGCAATTTTATGCTCGTTTACCAACTTGAGCATTCCTTTAAAGTCATCAGGCGAGCCCATTGTAGTGCCTAATAATTGCAGTTGCTTCCAAAATATTTTTCGCCCATTGAGCGGTGGGATATTTCCTGCTGTGCCGCCATAAATAACTATTCGCGCGCCTGGATTACTTAAATCGAGCAGTTTATCAAAACTATCGCCAAGTGCACTATCACTAATTACATCAAAACCATCTGCTAATTGTTGCAATTCATCAGCCCAATTTTGTGCTTTATAGTTTACTCCAGCAATAGCTCCTAAAGTTTTGGCTTGTTCTATTTTCTCTGCCGAGCCAGAGGTTACATATACTTTGCAACCCGCAGCTACCGCCCATTGCAATGCAAATATTGCCGTGCCCCCGCCAATGCCCGTTATTAAAACCTTATCTTCTCTTTTAACTTTCCCTTTGGCAAAAAGTGCTCTATACGTTGTTAACCCAGCTAAAGGCAAAGCCGCCGCTTGTTCCCAATTAAGGTGCAATGGTTTATGATACAAATATTCGGCTTTCACTTTTACAAACTCAGCAAAAGTGCCATCATTGGGCATACCCAAGATACTAAAATCACGATTTTGATATTCAGTATGCTCGCCCCAATTAATACATGGGTTGATGATAATTTCCTGATTGAGCCAATCTTTATTTACATCACTACCTATTTCGGCAACAATGCCTGAGCCGTCAGAACCTAAGACACATGGGTATTTTATACCTGCATATTTACCAATCGTTATCCAATAATCTCTACGATTTAAGGCAGCGGCTTTTATTTGCACCAATACCTCGTCGGGTTGTAGTGTGGGTTTATCAACCTCTGTTAATTGTAATGGCTTACCTACTGCTGTTAAAACAATGGCTTTCATGATGTAAAAAGTAAATAGCGTCACGATACCAATGCACCATGACGCTATTATTTATAAAATATTTTTAATTAAGCTATTGCTTTAGCATATAGCTCGGCAACGTGATTCCAATTAATCACACTCCAAATAGCTGCTAAGTAATCAGGGCGACGATTTTGATATTTTAGATAATAAGCGTGCTCCCAAACATCAATACATAAAACTGGTGTACCTTTTACTTCGGCAATATCCATTAATGGGTTATCCTGATTTGGGGTAGATGTAATCGCCAATTTTTTATCAGCAGTAACAATCAACCATGCCCAACCCGAACCAAAACGAGTAACACCCGCTTCGGCTAATTTGGTTTTAAAATCAGCAAATGATCCAAATGTACTTTTTATCACATCACCCAAAGCACCAGTAGGTTCGCCGCCACCATTAGGCGAAAGCAATGTCCAAAACATAGTATGGTTATAATGCCCGCCGCCATTGTTGCGAACCGCCATAGGGAATTTTGAAATGTTTTTGATGATATCATCAATATTACTATTTGCCTCAGGCTTACCTTCAAGTGCCTTATTCAAATTAGTAACATAAGCTTGATGATGTTTGCCATGATGTATCTCCATTGTCATTTTGTCAATGTGAGGTTCCAAAGCATCGGTAGCGTAAGCTAACGCCGGTAATGTGAATGCCATAATGATCTATTTTAAATGATTAAAATTCGTTTTCGTACAAATATAATGGTATAGTGTTAACATTTGTTCTATCAAATGTCAAGTTTTGTGGTTATTCTTATCGCTTGCGTTTAAAAAACGAGCGCACCAACTCAGCACATTCATTTTCAAGAACACCACCTGTAATAATAGTTTTGGGATGGGTGACTGATTGATTGAGCCGCCCAAATCCACGCTTGGCATCATACGCTCCAAAAACAATTTTACTCAATTGAAACCAATAGCAAGCTCCTGCACACATTACACAAGGCTCCATTGTAACATAAAGCGTGCAATCTTTCAGATACTTACCTCCCATAAAATTAGCTGCCGCGGTAAGTGCTTGCATCTCGGCATGAGCCGATACATCGTTCAATCGCTCGGTAAGGTTATGCCCCCGACCAATAATTTGCCCATTACACACCACCACCGCACCAATAGG
This sequence comes from uncultured Mucilaginibacter sp., assembly GCA_963422535.1. Taxonomy (GTDB): domain Bacteria; phylum Bacteroidota; class Bacteroidia; order Sphingobacteriales; family Sphingobacteriaceae; genus Mucilaginibacter. The sequence goes on along the minus strand of OY730227.1, from coordinate 1,960,900 downwards.
TACTTCGCCTTCGTTCAAAGCCAAATTAGCTTCTTTGAATGCTTCCTTCATAAAAAAATCATCAGGAGATAGCGATGCTTCTTGCTCGCCAAAGTTATAGTACCGCATTAATTATATCAATTTGCTGCCATTAGGCACTTGGTGTTCAATAGCTGTTAAAACAATATCGCCATGCTCATCAGCAAAGCCAGTAACTAAAAATTCGGACATAAAATTGGCTATCTGCTTTTTAGGGAAGTTAATCCCCCCGACTATTTGTCGCCCCATCAACTGCTCTTTTGTATAATGTTTAGTAATTTGCGCACTCGACCACTTCACTCCAAACTGCCCAAAATCAACTTTTACTTTATATGCTGGTTTTCGTGCTTCGGGAAAATCAACCGCTTCTAATATCGTACCTACACGCAATTCTACTTTTTCAAAATCGTGCCATGATATTGTTTCCATTTTACAAAGGTAAAAGGAAATACGAATTGAGGAAGGCGAATTGCAATTGGATAACTATACGCTGATAATCCCATTTTTAATGGCATAAATAACTAAGCCAACAAGGTTTTTAGAACCTGTTTTCTCGAACAAGCGGGCACGATACCCTTCTACCGTTCGCACACTTAGAAATACCTTTTCGGCAATTTCTTGATTAGAATATTCTTGACAAACCAATCGAAGCACATCTATTTCTCTATCATTCAAATCGGTTTGGCTATTCTGTATAATAATAGGGCTATAATTATGATTAACCAATTGTTTGATAAGCGTTACCGATAAATGCTCATTAAAATAAAATCCTTTACTATGCACGGTTTGTATGGCATCAATTATTTCTTCGGGTTCGGCATTTTTTAACAGATAGCCCGACGCCCCCGCCTTCATCATATCTACAATGTATTTATCCTCATTGTGCATGGATAATGCCAAAACTTTGATATGGCTGTAATGCTGGCGTATATATGCCGTGGTTTGCATACCATCCATTTCGGGCATTTTTATATCCATCAAAACCACATTGGGTGTATAGTTTTCTAATTGACTAATCAGTTCTTTACCATTTGATGCCTCAATCAGCAATTTAAAATTTGGACAATCCTCTAGCGTTGCTTTCAAGCCATTTCTGAAAATTTTATGGTCGTCTGTAATCGCTAAATTTATAAGTTCCATGTGTTAGATTAATATTGCTCAAATATAACTATCAGTTTAGCTTTAATTTTATTGTAGTTAAAGTGCCATTTTGAGGTTGAGAGAAAAAATTAACCTTGCCATTAATGAGTTGTGCACGGCTTTGTATGTTTTTTAGCCCAAATCCATGCTTCACTTTATCAATATTAAAACCCTTTCCATTATCGCTGAATGACATTACAAGCTGATTATTTTCTTTAACAAGTAACAATTGCATAGCAGAAGCTCCCGAGTGTTTAACAGCATTACCAAAAAGCTCTTGAGCAATGCGATAAAACGTAAGCTCGATTTCGGATGAGAAACGTTCGGCTGCAAAATTTGCACTAAATGCAACCTTAATTTCTGTTACTTTTTCAACTTTATTACACAACGCTTTCAGTGCATCAATCAACCCAAAATCAGTAAGTACGGGTGGTAATACATTATGAATAATGTTTCTTATTTCCTGAATACATTCGTCGGTAAGTTTCCTAGTATCAATTAATAGGTTATTTGGATTTGAATCGTTATTCACCTTATCCAACCGATGCAAATTTAGTTTGATGGCTGATAGCACTTGCCCCACGCTATCGTGTAAATCTTCAGCCAAACGTTTACGCTCGCTTTCTTGCGTTTCAAAAACGGCTGTCAGTAGGTTGCTTTGCTTCTCGTCTTGAAGTTGCCTTAATAGTACTTGATTTTTTAACATCTTCCGCTGATAAACGATTACAAAAAAGAACAAGCACGTAATTAACACTATAATTACCAACGTGCCTATTATCAATACGGATGTTATGTCGTTTTCTGAGGTTTGCAAAGTAACGCTATAGTGTACACCAAGTTAGCAATAACGTTCGTTATATTATTAATCATATAAAAAATAGGTCTTTTTGCTTCTGGTAATTTAGTAAAAAGCATAAACAAGAAGATATTGATTGAAAAATACATCAATACGCCAGTATTAAACCAAAACAAGCCTTGCTTTTCGATATGCAGAAACTCTTGTCTATTCAAAAGCTGATAAAAATATAGCAACGAGAAAAGAATAAATGTAATACCCGATGCCGTATTAGATTGTGATGGATAATGGTTCAAATTTTTGCAATAATACAATGCAAACACTAATGCAAAGCTGCTCAATACCAAGGCAAATATTTTTAGGCTTTTCGAAAAAAATATTTTGTAGTAAACAAGGGCAAAGTATATAATATTTAGGATGATGAATAAGTGCATCAATGGAACATTATTGCTGATGCCGCAATAAGGCAATACCCATAGTAAGATATCAAATACTAATGAAGTGATTAAAAATGCAGAGATTATTTTAAATACCCCTGTGAGATGCTTATAATTATATACTAATGCTATTACTGGAATTAATCCAGATAGTGAAGATATTATACCAAATACAAGTTCTTTAGTCATAGTTTATTAATATCACCGACCAGTGAGCACATTTGTAGGACATCCAGCCGAGCCTGGGCATGGATGCGATTGTTCGCCAAGTGTATTATCTTGCGCGGCTGCATCAGCTGGTGTATAGTTTCTAAATGTTTTCAAATCCACATTTTTTCCAGGAGGTGGTAATTGATCTGTTCCATCTTTATTTACACCTGTCAAAATCAAATGAACATCCCCCTCGCTACCCGCAACAGTATATAGCAGAAAATTTGCAATGGCTGTAATAAACCGTTGCCACCCATTAAGAGGGCTACTATTTGCATAGTAGATGCGGATACCCATACAACCTGGCTGATTGAGAATGCGTTGTAATATTTCGTATCCAAAAAATTGAGAAATTGTATAATCTTTAGGCTTTCTTTTTCTTCGATTTTTAGTCCATTCGGCGGCTACATTCAAATCAATTTCAGCACCTTCTCTACCAGTTATTACGTTAGGGTTTGTTTGGATTTCCATAATAATGTGTAAGTGTTTTTTACTAAAGTTATGACAAATCCTAATGTTATCAATATACATAAATTTAAGCAGAACAATTACCCATTTAAGCCGTTCATAATAACTCACTCATTATAAACATAATAGAAAATAACCACCAAAAACATCAACTAAAAATTACGTAGTTTTACGTATAAAAAACCGTGTTTTCACGGTATAGCTAAAAGTGCCATTTTGGATGAATATCCTATAAAAACAAGAAAGCCCCTCTTCGGAGCTTTCTTGTTTTTATTATAACTATATCTTTAATACAATATTATTCGCCACCCGATTGATGAGCATGAAGTTCCTCTTGTCTGAATAATTTAGCACTTAGGTAATCATTGTTCATACGAGAGATATTAGTCAAGCTGATTTCTTTAGGACACTCAGCCTCACAAGCCCCAGTATTAGTACAATTACCAAAACCTTCTTCATCCATTTGCGCCACCATTGACTGAACACGGCGATAACGTTCGGGCTGCCCTTGTGGCAACAATGCCAATTGCGATACTTTGGCTGATACAAACAACATAGCCGAAGCGTTTTTACAAGCAGCCACACAAGCCCCACAACCTATGCAAGTTGCTGAATTAAAAGCCTCATCGGCAATTACTTTAGGAATAGGTATCTCGTTAGCATCAGGTACACCACCTGTATTTACCGAAACATATCCACCTGCTTGTTGTATTCTATCAAAAGCCGAACGGTCAACCGCTAAATCTTTTATTACAGGGAAAGCAGTAGCTCTCCATGGTTCAATGGTAATAGTTTCGCCATCGTGGAAACTTCTCATGTGCAATTGGCAAGTGGTAATTGCTCTTTTAGGGCCATGTGGATGACCATTGATATACAACGAACACATACCACAAATACCTTCGCGGCAATCGTGGTCAAAATGTATCGGGTCTTCTCCTTTATGAATTAAACCTTCATTTACCACGTCCAACATTTCGAGGAAAGACATATCTGGCGATATACCATCGGCCTTGTAGGTTACAAATTTGCCCGCTGTTTGTGCATTTTTTTGACGCCATACTTTAAGCGTCAAGTTCATATTTCCGTTACTCATTTTTTTGAGTTGTAAATTGTAAGTCAAATATTGAAAGGTTATTTGTTGAGAAACATCAAATTGACATTCCTACACTTATAACCTACAAATTATTTATAGCTACGTTGTGTTAAATGAACATTCTCAAACTCCAACACTTCTTTGTGCAATTCTTCGGGTTGATTATCGCCTTTATACTCCCATGCCGATACGAAAGCAAAATTAGCATCATCGCGCATTGCTTCTCCTTCTTCTGTTTGCGATTCAATCCTGAAGTGACCACCACATGATTCCCTACGCATCAAAGCATCATCAACCATCAACTCTCCCAATTCGAGGAAATCGGCCACACGTCCTGCTTTTTCTAATGATGAGTTAAACTCTTCATTATCGCCCAACACAATTGCATTTTTCCAGAAATCAGCACGCAAGGCTTGTATTAATCCTTTTGCCTTTTTCAAACCTTCCTCGTTACGTGCCATACCGCAGTATTCCCACATGATATGCCCTAATTCGCGATGATATTCATCTACTGTTTTAGTACCACGCAACGAAAGTAATTTTTGGATACGTTCTTCAACCTCTTTTTGAGTTTTGGCAAATGCTGGATGATTTTTATCAATTGGTTTTGGGCCGATAGTAGCTAAATAATCTCCAAGTGTATATGGTATCACGAAATAACCATCAGCCAAACCTTGCATCAAAGCAGATGCACCTAAGCGGTTAGCACCATGATCAGAGAAGTTAGCCTCTCCCAATGCATATAAGCCTGGCACGGTAGTCATCAAGTTATAATCAACCCAAAGTCCACCCATGGTATAATGCACCGCAGGATATATACGCATAGGCACCTTGTATGGGTCTTCGTTGGTAATTTGATAATACATATCAAATAGATTACCATATTTTGCTCTTACCGCATCTTCGCCTAAACGGTTGATTGCATCGGCAAAATCTAAGAACACAGCAATACCCGAAGCCCCTACCCCTCTACCTTCATCCACCATTTCTTTACCATTGCGAGAAGCCACATCACGAGGTACTAGGTTACCAAACGATGGATATTTTCTTTCGAGGAAGTAATCTCTATCTTCTTCTTTTAAATCGGTTACTTTTAATTCGCCCTTACGCAATTTTTGAGCAAGCTCCACTGTTTTTGGTGCCCACACACGTCCATCATTACGCAACGACTCTGACATCAACGTTAATTTAGATTGGTGGTCGCCTGATACTGGAATACAAGTAGGGTGTATTTGTGTATAACATGGATTGCCGAACAATGCGCCACGCTTATGTGCTCGCCAAGCAGCGGTAACGTTACTACCCATTGCATTGGTTGATAAGTAAAACACGTTACCATATCCACCGGTACACAATAATACCGCATGACCAGCATGGGATTCTATTTTACCATTTTGCAAATCACGGGTTACAATACCTTGCGCCTTACCATCAACCACTACAACATCAAGCATTTCGGTACGGGTGTACATTTTTACTTTGCCTGTATTGATTTGACGATTAAGTGCCGAATATGCCCCTAATAATAATTGTTGCCCTGTTTGACCGCGTGCATAAAACGTACGCGATACTTGCGAACCTCCAAATGAACGATTATCTAATAAACCACCGTACTCGCGAGCAAAGGGAACACCTTGAGCCACACATTGGTCGATGATATTTACTGATACTTGTGCCAAACGATAAACGTTTCCTTCACGAGCACGATAATCGCCTCCTTTTATGGTATCATAAAACAATCGATAGATACTATCGCCATCGTTTTGATAATTTTTTGCGGCATTGATACCCCCTTGCGCTGCAATAGAGTGCGCACGACGAGGACTATCTTGAAAACAAAAAGCTTTTACATTATAACCCAACTCGGCTAAAGAAGCCGCTGCCGAAGCACCTGCCAACCCAGTGCCTACCACAATTACGTCGTACTTACGCTTATTTGCGGGGTTAACTAGTTTAAGGTTAAATTTATGCGTACTCCATTTTTCGGCTAAAGGGCCTTTGGGAATTTTAGCATCTAAAATCATGTTCTTTCTATTTACGATTTTAGAATTACAATTTTCGATTTTGAGCTGAATATAATCATTCCTAAATCGAGCATCATAATTCGTAAATTACTTTAACTTCTTGTAAAAAAATATACTAAAGGCATTGCTGCAAAACCCAGCGGTATAATTACACCAAACAGCCATGTGCCTATCTTTTCTACTACTGGTGTATATTTTCGGTGTACCCAGCCCAATGTTCTGAAAGCGCTTTGAAAACCATGCATCAAATGGAAGGATACCGCTATCATCGCAATTACATATACGATAACGTACCACAATTGGCTAAAGCTGCTCACTACCCTTGCGTGCAAATCTTTAACCCGTATAATCTCAACGTTGTTTTGAGTTTGTACTGAGTTTTCAAATTCGGGCGATGTAGGGTTAAATTCGACAGCTTCGGTTTTGCCCGACGAAAGGTCGGTGCGATACTCTTTAAAAGTTACACTATTGGTGTATTTGTATCGATACCAAAAATCGCTCATGTGGATAACGATAAACAAAAAAAGTATAGAGCCTAACAAGCCCATATTTTTTGATGACCACGATGCGTTGTCTTTGGCTTGCACTGCATAACCTACCGGACGCGCCTTACGGTTTTTTACAGTGAGCACAATGGCATATACCGCATGCACCGCAATAGATAGGTATAACAAATAGGCAATTACCTCAATAGGTGGGAAATGTGTCAAGAAATTGGCATATACGTTAAAGGCAAAACCATCGTCGTGTTTAAACAACAAAAGATTGCCACCCAAATGCACAATTAAAAAAGTACACAAAAACAAGCCTGTTAAAGCCATTATCAGCTTTTTGCCCAGCGATGAGTTAAAGGTTTGTTTAAATTCGCTCATTACAGATTAGATTTATTTTCGCAAAAGTATCTATAATATACCAAAAGATGCAAACGCTTTGTGGCAATTAGCTGACAAAGTGCTATTTAGAAACGTTCTAAAAGAAAAGCACCTATAAAACAATGGCCTCTAGGTCATTACACAAGAATCTTTAAAACAAGAAACCCAGCTTGCGGCTGGGTTTCTTGTTAATCTAATCCTTTAAATATTACTCCCCACCTTGTTGGAAAGCATTGCTAAATGATGTGCCATCGGGATAGTAGCCTGTAATAACCAAAGTGCCATTTCGCATATTGGTAATTGCCTTGCTAATATCATCGCTATTGTTTACAGGTTGTCTGTTAATATTTGTGATAATAGAACCAACAGGTATTTGTGTTTCATCAAATAATAAACCTTGACGAACTTGTGTTACCACTACCCCATGGTCAACATGGAATTTTGATTTCTGAGCCTGTGTAAGTGGCTTAAAACTTGCACCCAATTTGTTATACAACTCTTCTGCCGATTTCGACATAGCTGTTTTAGGGTTCAAATTACCAGCATCAGCTTTTAAAGTAACTGATACATTTTTCTCGTCGCTACCGCGCAATATGGTAATATTTATCTTATCGCCTGGTTGTAAACGTGCTACTGGTTCTTGCAAATCAGACGACTCATATACCTTTTTGCCTTCCACTTTGGTAATAATATCGCCATGTTTTAAACCTGCTTGTGCAGCACCACTACCTTCTGCAACTACATCAACATATAAACCCGAGTTTCTATCGATATGTAATTGCTCTGCTTGGTCTTCATCAAGTGGCTTAAAGCTTACGCCCAAATAACCACGCTTAACGGCTCCAAATTTTTGAATATCATTCAATATCTTTTTAGCTAGGTTGATAGGAATAGCAAAACCATATCCTTCGTACGAGCCTGTATGTGATGCAATAGCTGCATTGATACCTATTAACTCGCCTTTGGTATTTACTAATGCGCCGCCACTATTACCAGGGTTGATAGCTGCATCTGTTTGAATAAACGACTCGATACCCGAGTTTACTTGAGGCTTACCTCCTTGGCGTTGCATACGCATACGCCCGAAAGGTGTTTCTTGCTCCTGCTCTTGGTCTTGATTGCCAATTAAACCCAAACCACGACCTTTTGCACTCACAATACCTGCCGTAACAGTTGATGTCAATTTAAAAGGATTACCAACAGCCAATACCCACTCGCCTACTTTTACAGCATCCGAGTTGCCTAATTTTACAATAGGCAAATCACTAGCACTAATCTTAATTAAAGCCAAATCGGTATTAGGGTCTGTACCTATTACTTTTGCTACAAAATGGCGATGATCATTAGTAGTAATTTCAATTTTATTTGCCTTAGCAACTACGTGATTATTGGTTACGATATATCCATCAGGAGAAATAATTACTCCCGAACCTGATGCCATTTGTGGCCCTTGAGGGGCTATACGCCCACCAAACATATCGCCAAACATTTGTTGCATCTGGTTTTGCTCATTACTGCCTTTATCTTCATAAGTGGTGCGTATATAAACTACGGCGGGAGTTACTGCTGCTGCTGCCACGGTAAAATCGGTCATCTCTCCCGATGACGATACCGCAGATGAGCGGAGTGGATTATTCGCAAAATAAACTTTTTGCTTTTCATCAATACTCATTCCATCAGCATACTTATGTTCAATTAGTTTGTATGCACCCAATGCCAAAGTACCGCCTATAAATGCGGTTAAAACGGTTAAACCAAACTTTTTCATATTATTATTCACTTTTCTTTACTATGTTTAATTTATTGTATTTAACAATGCCAAATTTAATACCATATAGACGTTATATGCAATGATAAGTTATTGGTATTTTTGTTAAAAATTGTTAAAATAATTGATGATGGCAATTTTGAGCACATTTGCTCAATTACTTAAGACATAAAATTACGCTGAAATTAGAATTGAATACGTGAAAATAAAGTTTTATAAATACCAAGGCGCAGGTAACGATTTTATATTGATTGATAATCGAGAAAACACCATTAATCATTATAACCCGACATTGATTGCACATCTGTGCAATCGTAGGTTTGGTATTGGTGGCGATGGCATGATGTTTTTGCAGCATGCCGATGGCTACGATTTCGAGATGGTATATTACAATGCCGATGGGCAGCCGAGTAGTATGTGTGGCAATGGCGGGCGTTGCATTGTAGCTTTTGCAAAGCATCTCGGGATAATAACATCAGAAACCAATTTTTTGGCAGTTGATGGCGCGCATTATGCCAAAATATCCCCTTCGGGCGATTGGGTAAGTTTGCAAATGATAGATGTAAAGGAGATAAAAACCGATGGCGATGCTTATGTGCTCAATACAGGTTCGCCGCATTATGTTGCCCTCGCCAATAATTTAGAAACAAAAAATGTGTATCAGGATGGCTACGCTATCAGAAATAACGAAACCTACAAAGCGCAAGGCATCAATGTAAATTTTGTTGAACCAATGGATAATGGCTATTTTGTTCGCACATTTGAACGCGGTGTAGAGGACGAAACGTATGCCTGTGGCACAGGTGTAACAGCAGTTGCATTAGCCATGGCAAAACATCATCATCGAACTGGTAAAATAAATACGTCAATAAAAGTATTGGGGGGCAATTTGAATATCCATTTTGACAGCGATGGAACAAACTTTACACACATTTTTTTAGAAGGGTCTGCCATCCAAGTATTTGAGGGAGTAGTGAGCATATAATTCTAGCTTTATACTATTTCAATCATCTGAATCGTTTTATAGGTATGAAAAACATTATAACATTTATACTGATTTGCACACTGTCAACCTTAGTAACAGCACAACAAGCAAAGCCTGTATTTAAAAAATTAGTATATGCTACTTATCAATCAACCCAATCGGGGAAAGATTTAAAAATAGCTATCAAAAACTATTTGGAGTTTGATAAAAATGGTTCGCTTCACTACCTAAGAAACACCAATGGCGGGCTTCTTGATACTACTTATAAAATCAGCAATGATTTAATGATTGAGTTGAATAAAGTGTTTGATGGTAAGAAAAAGTTAAGAACGCATTTGGCAAGAAGTAAATCTCCCGAAGGAGCTCATTTTTCGGGACCTTTAGAATTTATTAGCCTAACAAATAACCACGACACGACGGATAATTTTATTGTAGTTGATGGTTTCGTAAGCGAAAACCTAACCCATATCTTAAATAAAATAAGTGCACTACCTGCAAGCAATGTTTATCATGTAGGGAAAGTTTTCAAAAACAACACTTTTGAAAGCAAAATACGCATGGCGCACAAAGCCTGTACCTATTTGCCAAAAATTGAAGAAGCCCCTACTTTAAAAGGACCGAAAAAAGCAACCGGTAATTAGCACGATACTTTTAAATCGCCGATTGTTAACAATTATTTAATACCAAACCCTTTTAAATCCCTCAAATTCTGATTAGGTTTGAATTTTTTTGTTGATGTAACTTCTCTAAATTTTTTACCCATAGAGGATGTTACGAGTTGATAGTTCAAAACCATGTCAAATTATTTATGCTATATGCAAGCATGAGTACCTTTCGTATGTAATTGAACCTCATATTGTTCAACTCAATCCCAATGGCGAGTTTTCATTAACCTATCAGCGTCTTTTCTCTAATACAGCCAAAGAATTTAGTCAGTATTTAGATGATACTGATTTAAAACTCATTAAACTATTAGAAGAAATAGAGCAAGGGAATGTGATAAAAAAGTTCCACAAAAAGCCTATTCGTCCGTTTGAGTTTTTCAGCAAAATATTTAACGAACAACTTTTTGATACCATACGCCCAAAAATAGAAAAACGAATGATGGAGGCACTTGCGCTATTACCCGATAAACAACTTTTTGCCATGAGCAAAGAGGGGTATCCTGCCGAGCGAAAATTACAAATTGCAACCGAAGCCACTTCGGTTCTGTTTCATTTTAGGCGCGATGATACCGAGATTAGGTATTTCCCTACCATCAAATATCAGGGTATGCGTATCGAATTCATGTTCAAAAATGCTGAGATTATTTGCAATCAGCCCGCTTGGATGCTTTTGGATGATACGCTGTATTATTTTGATAAAGAAATTGAGGGGAAAAAATTAGTCCCGTTTTTAAACAAACGATACATTGCCATACCCCGCACTTCGGAACAATCGTATTTCGAGAAATTTGTAGCCCCGTTGATAGAAAAACACAATGTATATGCCGAAGGCTTTACAATTGATACCGAAAAACACGAGGCTACACCCATCCTAAAGCCTATTTATGTAGAGGGTGGTACATCGCAACTGCAGCTCAATTTTAAATACGCTGGCTATATTTTCCCCTATGGTGATGGGCGGCACGTATCGGTACGAATGGAGCGCGATGGCGATAATTATGTATTTCATCGCATCAAACGGTCGGTAAATTGGGAAAAAAAAAAGTTGCAGTTTTTAGAAGCACTTGGACTAAAAATAGTATCTACCTTGTTTCAAAACTTAGAAGTAGTGGGCAATGATGATGATATCGACCGTTCGTTTTCGATATTTGAATGGCTGAACCAACACCATGATGCATTGCAGGCAGAAGGTTTTGAAATAGAGCAGCCCGAAGGGCAAAAGCGGTATGTATTTGGCAATAGCAAAATTGACCTTGAGGTAACCGAAAACAATGATTGGTTTGATATTTATGCGGTGGTGTATTTCGGAGCATATAAAATCCCTTTTATCCAACTAAAAAACCACATTCTTAACCATAAAAAAGAATTTACCCTGCCAAATGGCGAGATAGCCGTTATCCCCGAAAAATGGTTTTCGCAGTATGGCAATTTGTTACACTTTTCGGAAGGTAGCGAAGGGCTTAAACTTCGTCGGCATCATATTGGTTTAGTAAACGAACTAGCCGAGGGCGAATTAGCAAGCATTACGATGAGTCGTAAATTGCAAAAACTGAGCGATTATGAAGAAATGGGCGATATAGCTATGCCGCAGCACTTCAATGGTAGCTTGCGCCCGTATCAAAAAGCTGGGTTCAATTGGTTTCATTTCTTGCAACATTACCATTTTGGTGGTTGCTTGGCTGATGATATGGGATTGGGTAAAACCATCCAAACCCTTGCATTGCTACAAAAGCACAAAGAAGAAACAGAGGGCAACGATAGCAAAAGCACGTCGCTTATCATTATGCCTACTTCGCTTATTTATAACTGGCTGAATGAGGCTAAAAAATTCGCGCCAAAATTGCGCATGATGGTGCACACCGGTGCTTTTCGTTATAAATCGCCCGAGGTGTTTTCCAATTACGATGTGATTATTACCACCTATGGTATTACTCGCATTGATATTGAACTATTTAAAACCTTCTTTTTCGATTATATTATTTTGGATGAAAGTCAGAATATTAAAAACCCTTCGTCCAAATCCTATCAATCAGTCAAGTTATTAAAATCTCGATTCAAGCTCATTTTAAGTGGTACGCCTGTCGAAAACTCGGTGAATGATTTATGGACGCAGATGTCGTTCATCAACCCTGGGTTACTTGGCAGTCAGCAATTTTTTCAAAACGAATTTGTAACGCCTATTGAGAAGAAAAAAGATGAGGATAAAGCACGCAAGCTTCAAGCGTTGATAAAACCTTTTGTTTTGCGACGCACCAAGGAGCAGGTAGCCACCGAATTGCCACCAAAAACAGAAACGCTGTTTTACTGTAAAATGAGCGAAGAGCAAGCAAGTGTGTACGAAAAAACGAAATCGGAATATCGGAACGAACTGCTGAAAAGCTTAGAGGATGGCACATTTGCTAAAACCCAATTACAAGTTTTACAAGGGCTTACCAAGTTACGACAAATTGCCAACCATCCATCTATGATAGATGCTGATTATGAAGGTGATTCGGGCAAGTTTGAGGATGTGGTGCACACGCTTTCAAATGTATTGGATGGTGGGCATAAGGTGCTGGTGTTTTCGCAGTTTGTGAAACAGTTGACCATCTATCGCAATTATTTTGATGGCGAGGGTATTCCTTATGTTTACTTGGATGGTAGCACACAAAACCGTGGCGATGTAGTGAAGCAATTTCAGGAGGACGAAAAAACGAGAGTGTTTCTTATCTCTATAAAAGCTGGTGGTGTTGGGTTGAACCTTACCGAGGCTGATTATGTATTTATCCTCGACCCGTGGTGGAATCCAGCCGTAGAGCAACAAGCCATTGACCGTACACACCGAATAGGGCAAACCAAAAATGTGTTTATTTATAAATTTATTACTAAAGATTCGGTTGAGGAAAAGATACTTGCATTGCAGCAGCGCAAACTTAAAGTGGCACAATCGCTCATCACTACCGAAGAAAGCTTTATCAAATCGCTCTCTGCTGATGATATTAAAGATATTTTAGGGTAATTTTTTGGTCTTGCTCAATCCACTTACTCGCTGGGTATTATCCTTTACAAATGTTTCCCAACCCGAGTACGATTTTTTACCTGCGCTTTTGCCAGTATTTATTTTTTGAAACGAATGGCAAACCGCCACAGCAAGCCCATCGGTAGCATCTAAAAATTCGGGCGTTTCTTTAAACTTCAACAGATTTTGCAGCATGGCCGCCACTTGCTCTTTGGTCGAGTTTCCATTACCTGTTATAGCTTGTTTAATTTTACGAGGCGAGTATTCAGTAATAACCACATTACGAGATAATGCTGCCGCCATAGCTACCCCTTGCGCCCGCCCAAGTTTGAGCATTACTTGTATATTTTTACCATAAAAGGGTGCTTCAATTGCCAAACAATCGGGGTGATAATTATCAATCAACTGAACAGTTTTCTCAAAAATACGCTGCAATTTAAGCATGTGGTCATCTATCTTTTCCATCTTCACTACGCCCATGCTTATCAATTCAATTTTAGAGCCTACCTCCTTTACCAAACCATATCCCATTACAGCCGTACCTGGGTCGATACCCAAAATAATGCGTTCTTTTACATTCGCCTGCTCCATACGCACAAAACTAAGCTTTAACCTTTGAATTTTTCAGTATGAGCAGATATTCTTCTCTACTCATAAATCGTGCACCCATTGTTTCTAAATGATGGGTATGAAGCTGGCAATCTATCAAGCTATAATTCCCATTTTTACATAAGCTTATCAATGCTGTTTTCGAGGCATTGCTCGCTTTGCTAAACATACTTTCGCCACAAAGAACATTGCCTATTTGCACCCCATATAGCCCACCTACTAATTTATCTTGCTCCCAAACTTCAACCGAATGGGCATATCCTAAATGATGCAGTTTGCTATATGCGGCTTTCATAGCATTTGTTATCCAAGTGCCATCTTGCCCCACTCTATTGATAGATGAGCACGCCTCAATTACCTGCTCGAAACAATGATTATAGGTTACAAAAAACCGCCCCGAAAGCATAATTTGTTTCATGCTTTTTGAGATTTTCACCTCATCGGGATAAAGCACAAATCTTTTATGTGGCGCATACCACAGTATTTCGGTATCCTCGCTATACCAAGGAAATATGCCGTGTTGATAAGCTAATAGCAATCGCTCGGTAGATAAATCACCACCAACAGCCAACAAGCCATCTTCTTCGGCAAGGGAAGTATCAGGAAATAATAAACGCTCATCAAGCCTGAAAATCATCAGGGCAAATTTACGCCTTCTTACGTATCACTAGTTTTTTATTCTGTGCTTTTACCACAGCATCCAAATATTGCTGCATTTCGGTGTATTTTGCAGCAGGAATTACATGATTATCTAGTATAAATTTAGCAGTACTTATTACTTGATTTTTATCTTTATTATAAACATAATTCAACTCGTAATTACCATAGGTAAATTTCAAGCTAGTATTTACTGGTAATGTTTCCACTTCAAAACCCGCAGGCAAATCAATTGTAGTGATACATGATTTTTGTCGTGGGCAATCAAAATAAAAATCGGTTTTTCTTTTTTCCAAAATAGGCACACTTACGTCCCAAAGTGTTAATACCATTGGCGTATAAAATCGCTTATCGCCTGCCATCACATCACAAAATTTCACATATTCTAAATCAAGCTCTGCTTCTTTTACTCCTTCAATATCTTGCCCCGATTTAAACTCAAAAATATCTGGCTGTTTGATTTCAAAATTCCGCAATAGATACTCTTTTTGCTGGTCTGTTTTCAATCGAGGTAATCCATCAACAAAAACACTACGGTACTCGCCTGTATTTTTTATTTTTACATGAGCTTTTGCTCCACCATCTGCCGCAAGCACAATATGGGTTTCACAATTAAATTGATTTTCTTTCGCAACACTTTTTGGAGTACTTACCAGCTTACCGCCATCCTCAGTAATCAACAGCGCATTTCTGTTTTCGGTAAATGAACCTAATACCCCAAACTGTTGGGTATTACTAGTACACTCTAACCAAGTGGTATCACTCTTAAATGGTACACAAAGGATAACGTGATTGAACCCATTATAAGGGAATGCGTAGCTAGCTGGTTCTTTATTAGCTTCGGCATTAATAATAGCATAATATGATTTTATGCCCGCTGCTTTAAGCAATGCATACATATAGTTTGATAACGCTTTACAATCGCCATATTTTTTATCATCCACAAATGTTGCAGCAAAAGGTTTTAATCCGCCTATACCCAGTTGTATGCTTACGTAGCGCATACTTTGCTGCATATACTTGTACAAAAATTTAGCCTTCCCTTTGTCGGTTTTGATAGTATCCGTCATTTTGCGTATCTCCTGAATACGAGGCTCGTTTAATGTGCATACATCATTATTTAACCCTTGTATCCATTTACCAAAACTTTGCCAAGTGCTTATATCGCCCGATAATCCATAAAATTCAAATTTATTGGCTGCGAATGCTATTTTAGGTAGCACTTTCCACGTCACAGCGTCTTCTTCTAGCTTAAATGCTTTAAGATTAGCGACCTGCCATGTGTAAATATCTTTATCGCCAATGGTGCTTTTTTGAGGTTTGATATTCGTGTTTTTATTCAAATACCGAAAACCTGCATCCGAGCTAATTGTTATTCGATAAGTAGAATTTTGAATACTTTGCTCAGGAAACTGTATTTGCCATGTGCCCAAATCTATCAAGCTATTGTTCTCAACCTCGTATATCATCTCTACTGTAGAAGGATACCTTGCAATAGTATGCCCTATTAGCATCACCTTATCATCGGTTACCAATGAGCCGTAATCGCCTGCTGCGTGCTCATACATATCGCCTTTAAGGTACTTTTTTATCAGCTTGCCATCTGCATCATACACACGCATCTCGAATGAACTTACTGCGCCAAATTTCTTATTATATGGCAGCGCAATACCCGCTTCATCATTCCCGTTCTCGTTTAAAATAGTATAAATAGTATGCACCCGCTCTGTCATTTTACCAGGCCCTTTTACATTCATTTCTTGCATACTGTATCGCAATACTGCATTCGCATCTTCTTTTAGCGAATCGGGAATAGTTGAAGCCTTATAATATTCTAAAGGGATGTCCTTTTCTTGTGCTTGTGAATAAGAAAATACGGAAAAACAAACAACTGCTATAATAAGCACTTGTTTTAAATATTTAAGATAAAGCATTAGTTTATGATTTTTTTAAGATAATCTGTTCGTTCAGCATCTCGTGCATTTTTTTGAAAAATTCATAAAATTCGGGATAGGCTTCTTTTTCGTATCCTATTTTGTTATAGTTTATGCTATATCGCAACACTATATTACCATCTTGCTCGGCTACAATGCGACGCAAACTGATGCTTTTATCAGGCATTACTAAAGTTATATTCTTTGGCATAGCGTCTATTTTGTAACCAGCAGGTAGCTTATAAACGCTACTTATCGAGTAATTTTTACGATATCCAAACTCAATATCAGTCATTCGTTTCTCGCTCAAAAATATATTTGTCTTTAACGATGTAAACAAATTTGGATTGAGGTAAATATAGTTTTCGTCCGATCCTGCTAATTCAAGATTAAATTTTACCTTTTGAGTTAATGGCAATGTATCTACATCCATATTTTCCATCGCTATGGACGATATTTTTAAATTGTTATCTCCATTTTGCAAATATTCAATGTACTTTTTCTCCCCATCTGTTTTATAACGCTCTACAGCATTAATTTTGTTATAGCTATTGCTGCTTATCTCAACCGTACCTTCTAGTTTTCCGCCAGCTTTTATTTCGCCATTTATCAATACGGTTTGCCTTACTGGTGCATCGTTGTATAAATACACTAAATCGTATTTCTTATGTTTTTTATCAATCCATAATGACAATGAATTCAACAACTCATCAGGTATTTCGTTATACATATTGTATTTACTCGTAGCATCTAATATATAGTTTTTTGTGCTATCTACTGGAATATATACAACCGCTCTATTAAATTGCGATAGCGAAGTGTACCATCTCGAAACTTTCCCGTGTGCACGAGTACTTACCACCATTGGATAGGCTTCAACATTGCTTTTTTTCAATAAATGATATAATATCAAATTAATCTCGGCCGAATTACCAGTTTTAGTTGCCCAAGCCTTATGTGTGCCATCAATGGTGTACCAACGGTCAACGCCATCCCACTTCAAGGTGTTTTTGACTTCGTTGAATAAATAAGCAATCTTCTCCTCATCCGTTTTTAATGCTTTCGCTTTATTGATGATTGCATCCTCATCTTTCAAACTTCTATTAAGTTGTTCTCCAAAATCCTCATCATCAGCCAGTGTTCCTCCTACCTTTGCCCAAGTATCATTAAATGAGTGAGAAAATCCACCTATTGGTTTAACAGACACCAATTGATACCGAATGGCTTGCACATTATCAATAAAAGACGACATATAAGGCTCATCGGGCAATGCAGGAATATCAGCCATTGCTTTTGTATCAATTTGCAAATCATATCCAGCCGAAGTCCCTAATGTTCTACCTTCAGAAGAATGGGTCATTTTTACTAATGCATATGTGATGTGTGATTGTGGTCTGAAATAAAAAACATCTGGAATTGATGTTTTATATTCACTATACCTTACAGGTATTTTATCTTGAAAAAACCAACTTGGTACAGCATAAATATTATTAGAGTTTAATGTGTATTTATATTCGATAATGCAACCTGGTTTTACATTAGGCATTGTAAAGGCAACCTCACTACGAAACTTATCAATAGCTTTGGTATAAATTAGCTTTTTATCTAGTTTGGTAATCTCTATTTTCCCATCTACCAAATTGATAGTCTGCGCTTGTATTCCCGTAATATATTCTAATCTACTACCACCAAAGTACATTATGTGCACATCAGCTTCCTTTTTGCCATTATCATTAAATATTTTGATACGCTTATGTATCTCGTTACTTGTTGAATTAAAATTACCATCAAAATAAAAATCGCCTTTATTAAAAAGCACTTCGGCATTGGCATCTTTTTCAAATTCGCAGGCTTTCATTGTCAAATCAGCCATGTCAACTTTCCCATAAGGCTGTGTTGATGGAGTAGTGGCTGTTTGTGCGAATACGGTAATTGAAATTGTGGATAATAGTAGGAGTGTAAAAATCTTCTTCATGCAATAAAGTTTAAATGAACTAACGTAACAAATATAATATATAGTTAGTAAATAAGAAAAAAACACTAAAATAGTAAAGCCCCTGATGGGCAGGGGCATTTACAACCAATTATAAACCTAAATTATGAGAAGAGCTGTTGGGGAAGGGGTCGAACCTTCAAGGAGTGGTTAGCCAGCAAGCTGGTTTCCCAAATTCTCCGCCACCGGGACAAGGAGGTGTGTCTGCCAAAAATTTCACCACCCAACAATGTTTTTTGATTAAAGAACAACAAGCATTATCTTATTTGCTTATTACAAATTTAGCAGGAGTATCAATTTATTACAAATATTTCAACAAAATATTTGCATTTTTAATTTTATTTTAATTAAACTTGTATTTAAATATAGAATTTAAAATTTATGTCCCAAAGGAAAGCCCAAAATTTAGAAATTGATAATCTCGATATTCAGATTTTATCGATATTGATGAAGAATGCGACCACTCCATACACCGAAATTGCTAAAGAGCTGATAGTTTCGGGCGGAACTATTCACGTCAGGATGAAAAAATTAGAAGAAATGGGGGTAATAAAAGGTGCAAGTTTAGAAGTAAATCCACAAAAACTAGGTTATGATATTACGGCCTTCTTAGGCATTTATCTCGAAAAGGGGTCGCAATACCATGAAGCTGTTGACCAATTAAAAGCAGTAAAAGAAATCGTTGAGCTACATTACACAACAGGCAGTTATAGCATATTTGCCAAAATTGTATGTCAAGACACCAACCATTTGCGCGAAGTGCTGAATGAGAATATCCAAAGCGTAAAGGGCATACAACGTACCGAAACTTTTATTTCGCTTGAAGAGAGCATCAAACGCCAAATCAGTTTAGAATAGTTTTATTTAAACCTACCTTTTAAAGCCGCCAATTTAATAGCCATATCCGTTTCGGGCTGTGGCTGTTTATTAATTTTTTGAACCGGTGCTTTTATCTGTGGCTTGGATTGTTCGCGCGATTCATTTGCTTTCATTGATAATGCTATCCTTTTGCGACTTTCGTCAACCTCGGTTACCGTAACTTCTACTTTTTGATACACTTTCAAAACTTCGTTAGGATCTTTAATAAATCGGTTGGTGATTTGGCTCAAATGCACTAAGCCATCCTGATGAACACCAATATCAACAAAAGCTCCAAAATTGGTAATATTGGTTACAATACCAGGGAGTTTCATACCTACTTTCAAATCGGCGATGGTATTGATGCCATCCGTAAAACTAAAGGCTTCAAACTGCTCGCGTGGGTCGCGCCCAGGTTTTGCCAATTCGTCCATAATATCATTTAAAGTAGGTAGTCCAACACTATCGGTAACATACTTTTGCAGCGGGATACTTTTGCGCAAGCTGGCATTAGTGATAAGTTCTTTTACTGAACACTTTAAATCTTTAGCCATTTGCTCCACCAAATTATATCTTTCGGGATGCACCGCACTCGCATCAAGCGGATTTTCTGCATCGCGGATGCGTAAAAATCCAGCCGCTTGCTCAAATGCCTTATCGCCCAAACGTGCTACTTTTTTTAACTGTTCACGACGTTTAAAAGCTCCATTCTGATTTCTATAATCAACAATATTTTGCGCCAATTGCGCACCAAGCCCCGATACATAGGTTAATATTTGTTTAGATGCGGTATTCAGCTCAACCCCCACAGCATTTACACAACTGATAACCGTATCATCCAACGATGATTGCAATTTATTTTGATCCACATCGTGTTGATATTGCCCTACACCTATTGATTTTGGGTCGATTTTTACCAGCTCTGCCAATGGATCCATCAATCGCCTGCCGATAGATACCGCCCCTCTTACCGTCACATCTTTATCTGGAAACTCTTCTCGTGCTACATCTGATGCCGAATAGATAGAAGCTCCGCTTTCGTTTACCATTACAATATTGATATTCGGCAAACCTAAGTTGCGCACAAAAAGCTCGGTTTCGCGCCCTGCTGTACCATTACCTATGGCAATAGCTTCAATGCCATACTTCTCAACCAAATGCCGAACCGTTTTCTCTGCTTCCTTTACACTACCAGCACCTGTATGCGGAAAAATGGCGGTATATTCTAACAATGTGCCCTGTTGGTCTAAACAAACCAGCTTGCACCCTGTACGGAAACCTGGGTCGATAGCCATTACACGTTTTTGCCCCAATGGTGCCGACATTAACAATTGGCGTGCGTTTTCGGCAAACACCCTGATAGCTTCTTCGTCAGCTTGCTTCTTGGTATGCAAGCGTATCTCTGTTTCCATTGATGGCTTTAGCAAACGCTTATACCCATCAGTTATGGCTAATTGTACTTGTTGCGATGCCTCATTATTGGTTTTTACAAAAAGCTGTTCGAGTAGGTAGATAGCTTCATCTTCAGGTGGTTGAATATCCAGCCAAAGTATCTCCTCCTTTTCGCCCCTGCGGATAGCCAATACCCGATGCGATGGGATTGATTTTACTGGCTCTGCCCAATCAAAATAATCTTTGTATTTAATGCCTGCTGGTTCTTTACCCGTAATTACCTTCGATTGGAAAGTTCCCTTTTCTAAAAACAATGCACGCATTTTGGTACGCACCTCTGCATTTTCGCTCACGTGCTCGGCTATAATATCGCGCGCCCCAGCCAATGCTTCCTCTGTGGTATTTACTCCTTTTTCTACGTCAATATATTTTTCGGCTTCAACAGCAATATTTATTCGCCCTTGTTCTAATAACAAATCAGCCAATGGTTGCAAACCTTTTTCGCGTGCGGCAATAGCTCGGGTTTTGCGCTTAGGACGATAGGGTAAATATATATCCTCTAATGCCACCATCGTTTCGGCAGCATTTATCTGCTTTTCCAATTCGGGGCTAAGCTTGCCCATATCTGTAAGCGATTTCAATATTGTTTCGCGACGCTTATCTAACTCGCGCAATTGTTGCACACGGTCGCGAATAGCTGCCACCTGCACTTCATCCAAACTACCCGTCAACTCCTTACGATAGCGCGATATAAACGGAACAGTTGCGCCCTCGTCTAGTAAACTAGCGGTGGTGCTCACTTGCTTTTCGGTAATGGATAGCTCTAAGGCAATTTTTTTATAATGGGTGCTCATACGTCAAAATCAGGATTGCGAAGTTGGCACTCTTTGAGCAGAATAAAAAATGGTGTTTAAAAGTATTTTTACCACGGGCTGACCGCTCCTCATTTTGAGTTTACAACTTTATTATGCAACTTTGTGGGGCTTATAGAGAAAGACGGAGGGATTAGACCCTGCGATGTCTTAGCAACCTGTGCTTACAAGGTGCTACGTTCTACTTATCCGCCTCAATAATGGATAGGAAAGATAAGCGAAAGTCAAACTTCACACCCGACTTTTCGATATAAGCTTAGTGAGTTGCCCATAATTTTTAGCTATTGAAAGCAGGTTTTTCTATATGCAAAACTGTACCTGCAACTCACCATACACAGGCAAACATGGATATTAGAAAAGAACTCGAGAAACGTATATTGGTAATTGATGGTGCGATGGGTACAATGATACAAAGGTATCAACTCACCGAAGAGGATTTTCGTGGCGAGCGTTTCCGCAACCACCCTTCTGATTTGAAGGGCAATAACGATTTACTTAACATTACTCGTCCAGATATTATCAAAGCCATTCATCAAGAATATATTGATGCGGGTGCTGATATTATCGAAACCAATACCTTCAGTACGCAGCGCATTTCGCTTGCTGATTATCAGATGGAGGATTTGGCGTATGAACTAAGTTACGAAGGGGCGCGCCTTGCACGCGAGGTGGCTGATGAGCATAATAAAACACATCCCGAAAGATCTCGCTTTGTTGCAGGGGCGGTAGGGCCTACCAATCGTACGGCTTCTATGTCGCCCGATGTGAACGACCCAGGCTATCGTGCTGTTACTTTTGATGATTTAGCCGAGGCTTATTATGAGCAAGTGCGTGGATTGGTAGATGGGGGTTCGGATTTATTATTAATCGAAACTATTTTTGATACCCTGAATGCCAAAGCTGCCATATTTGCTATAAAACGCTACGAACACGAATGCCACTTGGCAGGTAAAGACCGCTCGTTTTATAGAAGTACCCGCAACATTATGATTTCGGGCACAATTACTGATGCTTCGGGACGCACGCTTTCGGGGCAAACAGTAGAAGCATTTTGGAACTCGGTACGCCATGCCGATTTGCTTTCGGTAGGTTTAAACTGCGCTTTGGGTGCAAAAGAAATGCGCCCGCACTTGCAAGAGCTTTCAGAAAAAGCCGATGTATTTATTTCGGCCTATCCTAATGCTGGCTTGCCAAACGAGTTTGGAGGCTATGATGAAATGCCGCACGAAACAGCGCATTTTATTGAGGACTTTTTGGCTTTCAACATGGTAAATATTGTGGGTGGTTGTTGTGGTACTACACCCGAACACATCCGCTGCATTGCCGAAAAAGCTGCAAAAGCCACACCTCGCAAATTACCTCAATTAGAACCCTACCTACGTTTGAGCGGTTTAGAAGCCATCAACCTAACACCCGAAACTAACTTTGTAAACATAGGCGAGCGTACCAATATTACTGGCTCTCCCAAATTCTCGAAATTGATTTTAGGAGAAGATTATGAAGGGGCATTGGTAGTAGCACGCCAACAAGTAGAGGGCGGCGCGCAGGTAATAGATGTGAACATGGATGAGGGGATGATTGATTCGGAAGCTGCCATGATTAAGTTTTTAAACTTGATAGCATCCGAACCTGATATTGCCAAATTGCCTATCATGATTGACTCGTCTAAATGGACGGTGATAGAGGCTGGATTAAAATGCTTGCAGGGGAAAGGCATTGTAAACTCCATCTCGCTAAAAGAAGGCGAAGATAAATTTAGAGAGCAAGCCCGAAAAATACAGAGTTACGGAGCTGCCGTAGTAGTAATGGCATTTGACGAAAACGGTCAAGCCGACTCGTTAAACAGACGGATAGAGATTTGCAAACGCAGTTATGATATTTTGGTTGATGAAGTAGGCTTCCCGCCGCAAGATATCATCTTCGACCCTAACATATTGACCGTAGCAACAGGATTGGATGAGCACAATAATTATGCAGTCGATTTTATTGAGGCTACACGTTGGATAAAACAAAACCTACCATTGGCTAAAGTAAGCGGCGGGGTAAGTAATATTTCTTTCTCGTTTAGAGGCAACAATGTAGTGCGCGAGGCTATGCACTCGGCTTTCTTATACCATGCCATCAAAGCTGGTTTAGATATGGGCATTGTAAACGCTGGGATGTTGGAAGTATATGAAGAAATCCCCAAAGATTTACTTGAGCGAGTAGAGGATGTATTGCTTAATCGCCGAGCAGATGCAACGGAGCGTTTGGTTGAGTTTGCCGATACCATAAAATCAAAAGGCAAAGAGGTGGTGCGTGATGAGGAGTGGCGTAAAGATATGGTGGAGCAACGCTTATCGCACGCTTTGGTAAAAGGGATTATCGAATATTTGGATGATGATGTAGAAGAGGCTCGGCAAAAATTCAGCAAACCATTGGAAGTAATTGAAGGCCCATTAATGGATGGGATGAATATAGTGGGCGATTTGTTTGGTGCGGGTAAAATGTTTTTGCCACAAGTAGTAAAATCGGCACGGGTAATGAAAAAAGCAGTTGCTTATTTATTGCCATTCATCGAGTTGGAAAAACAAAGGGTGATTGATTCGGGCGAGGATACTACCGCAGCACGAGCCAACGCTGGTAAAATATTGCTTGCCACCGTAAAAGGCGATGTGCACGATATTGGCAAAAATATTGTAGGCGTAGTTTTGGCTTGTAATAATTTCGAGGTGATTGATTTGGGTGTGATGGTTCCAGCACAGCGTATTATTGAAGAAGCTAAAAAGCAACAAGTAGATATTATTGGTTTGAGTGGGTTGATTACCCCATCGCTAGATGAGATGGTGCATTTTGCCAAAGAAATGGCTCGCGAAGGGTTTACCATTCCGCTTATTATTGGCGGAGCTACCACATCGCGCATACATGCGGCTGTAAAAGTTGCGCCTAATTATCAACATGGTGTTATCCACGTGTTAGATGCATCACGTAGCGTAACGGTTTGCAGTAATTTGATGAGCAAAGAAAACCGAGATGGTTATATTCAAGGAATAAAAGATGAATATGAAAAAGCGCGCGAAGCACATTTAAACAAACGGTCTGATAAACGTTTCTTGAGTATCGAAGATGCTCGAAATTCAAAAATGCAGATTAACTTAAATGGTGCTATTCCTCCCAAACCAACATTTATCGGCACAAAGGTTTTCGAGTCGTTCCCGCTGGATGAATTGTTAAGCTATATTGATTGGACACCATTTTTCCATACTTGGGAGTTAAGAGGTAGTTATCCTAAAATTTTTAATGATAAATATGTAGGTACTGAAGCTAAAAAACTATTTGATGATGCGCAAGTATTATTAAACAAAATAGTATCCCAAAAACTACTACAAGCCAATGCCGTAATAGGATTTTGGCCTGCCAATAGCGTAGGCGATGATATTGAACTATATACCGATGATAGCCGAACCGAAGTTTTAACCCGAATTCATACGTTGAGGCAACAATCAGAAAAAGCAGCCGGCGAGCCGTATTATGCCTTATCAGATTTTATTGCGCCAAAAGAGAGCGGCGTGCCTGATTATTGGGGAGGTTTTGCGGTAACAACGGGTATTGGTTGTGACGAATTGGTAGCCGAATTTGAAAGAGAGCACGACGATTATAACAGCATTATGGCAAAAGCCCTTGCCGACCGCCTCGCAGAAGCTTTTGCCGAAAAAATGCACGAGTTGGTGCGTCGCGAATATTGGGGGTATGCTAAAGACGAACAACTAGGTACTGCAGAATTAATAAAAGAAGAATATCAAGGTATTCGCCCAGCACCAGGTTACCCTGCTTGCCCCGACCACACGGAGAAAATTACACTTTTCAACCTACTTAGTGCCGAAGAAAATGCGAAGATGCACTTAACAGAAAGTTTGGCGATGACACCAGCAGCATCTGTAAGTGGCTTTTACTTTGCACATCCGCAGGCGCGCTATTTTGGATTAGGGAAAATAGGAAAAGACCAAATTGAGGATTACGCCAAACGTAAAAACTTGGATATAGAAACCGTAGAACGTTGGATGGGACCGAATTTGAATTACTAAAACATGAAGATTACAGAACATATAGCAAATGCTAACGGGAAAACATTATTCTCGTTTGAATTGATACCGCCGTTAAAAGGGCAAAGCATTAAAGGCATATACGATGCTATTGACCCTTTAATGGAATTTAAACCTCCTTTTATTGATGTGACTTCGCTACGGGAAGATTTTATCTACAAAACACACGAAAGCGGATTGCTCGAAAAGCTTGCCTATCGCAAACGCCCTGGCACAATAGCCATTTGCGCTGCAATTATGAATAAGTACAAAGTAGATACCGTACCCCATTTATTATGTGGCGGTTTTACTAAAGACGAAACAGAGAATGCGTTGATTGATTTGGAGTTTTTGGGTATCGAGAATGTGCTAGTATTACGTGGCGATGCTCGCAAAGGCGATTCGTCATTCGTGCCTACCCCAAATGGACACGCCTATGCTACCGACTTACTACAACAGGTAATGAACATGAATAAGGGTATCTATCTACATGAAAATTATGAAGATATAGTAAACACCGATTTTTGTGTTGGCGTAGCTGGATATCCCGAAAAACATTTTGAAGCACCGAATTTAAAAACCGATTTTAAATACCTTAAACAAAAGGTGGATATGGGTGCAAAATTTATTGTTACTCAAATGTTTTTTGATAACCAGAAATATTTCGACTATGTAAATACTTGTAGAGATAATGGCATTAATGTACCTATTATACCTGGATTAAAACCCATTACTACATCTAAGCAATTGGTTAATTTATCCAAAACCTTCCATATCGATATTCCGGAAGATTTGAGTGATGCTATACACAATTGCAAAGTCGAAAAAGATGTAAAAGATGTGGGTATTGAATGGATGATTAACCAATGTAAAGAGCTAGTTAAATTTAAAGTGCCCGTATTGCATT
This sequence comes from uncultured Mucilaginibacter sp., assembly GCA_963422535.1. Classification (GTDB taxonomy): domain Bacteria; phylum Bacteroidota; class Bacteroidia; order Sphingobacteriales; family Sphingobacteriaceae; genus Mucilaginibacter. The sequence continues at coordinate 1,934,143 of OY730227.1, read as the reverse complement.
TTTATACCATGGGTAATCCTGGTCCTACAAAAAGAATTGCCGAAGCGATATTTTAAATTTGAATTGCGATTATTTACCTTAGCGTCAAAATCAATCACATTCAACATGAAATTACTTTATAGCTTTATCATACTTTCTATTTTACCCATTGCGCTATTTGCACAAAGCAACTTTCATAGCGGCTACGTATTAAAAAACAATGGCGACACGCTAAAAGGCTATATTGACTATCGAGAATGGCAACGCTCGCCTCGTAAAATTGATTTTAAAACGGATTTAAATGATAAGAGTGTATCACAATTTACCCCCGCATCTATCAAAGCATTTCAAATCTCGGGCATGGTAACTTATGTGGGATATATAGGTATAATTAGCACTGATAAAACAGAGTTTCCGAATTTACCCTTAGGTCTAGATACAAGTAAAAGATTAGACACTACATTTTTAAAACTACTAACAACGGGCAAATACCTGACGCTTTATTCGCAAGAAGATAATATCAAGACACGATATTTTATTGCTGAAACTAATAAGATGCCTATTGAGCTTAAATATTACCAATATTATAACAACAACAATCAAATTGAAGCCTCAGCTATTTATAAAGGACAGTTATTGATTTATATCAACAAATATCTTGAAGACAATAACAAGGTATCCCCAAAATTAGAAAAAACAACATATTCGGGAGATGATTTGGGAATTATCGTAAATGCTATCAATCGAGAAACAAAACCAGCAACAGCTATAAAAAAAACTTTGACTACTCGTATATATATTGGATTGGGATTGAACCAAACTAATACAAAGTATGAGGAAATTCACTCCGAATATCCAAGAACCTATAATTATAAGGATGCACACCTCTCGCCAAAAATCAACTTAGGGATTGACTTGTTCGACAGTCCTAATAGACAAAAATTTATCTTTAGAGGAGATCTATCTTTTACCTATACAAATCCACAATTTAACCTCATTGACCCGCTAAACAAAACATTTGTTAACGGCATATCAAAATTCAACCAATATACCGTTGCTTTCACACCACAAATCTTATTCGGTATTTATACCCAAAAGAATTTTAAAATCTATATTGATGCTGGAGTAGGTGTTAATTTTTCGACATATACCAATAATGAGCGGATTGTGAATGCTCACTATTATGAAGGTGGTACTGCAATAGTAACTAATTTGAATAAAATTGACTATCTCGAGGGTGTATGGTTTAGTTTACCAATACAACTTAGTGCCGTGATTTATAATAAGGTTGAGATTTTTTGCAATTTTACTCCCTACAGCCAGCATTCCAATTCCTCAAATAATACATTTTCAAATCAATCAATGGGTTTAGGAGTAAAATATTTTTTAGGAAAGCACTAGTATTTCATGCGCCACATAATTTTTACGGCTGATAGCTTTTCTAGGTCCAATCGAGTATTTGAAACTATGGTAAAACCATTTTTCATATAAAACACCAAGGGAGATAGGTATTTACTACCATCTCCCTTGATATCATTATTATGGTCAATTACCCAGCCTTGTAAACTAGGCTCATCCTTTTTTAATTCATTTAATAGTTGTGTGCCATAGCCTTTACCTTGGCAGATATGTGATAGAATGATTGAAAACCATCTTTCCTTTTCTCTTGTAAATACATACAAACATCCCCAAACAGATTCGATATCGTCAACCAGTAAATAATACTTCTTATCGGCAAGGCTATTCAAATCATTTTCAAACTGCTGTAAATCGGTATAGTTTAGCTTTTGAGGAAATTCTTCATTCCAAAGCTTAAAAACATCTTGCATTTGTTCCTCTGTAAGCTTATCTGCTCTAATGATTTTCAATTCTATGATTGCGTTAATTCTACACTATCTATTTTGCAATAAATATCTTTTAAATTTCTCAAAATCAACACTTAGAGCGGTGGCTTTTTTAAGCTTTCCTTCTAATGCTTTCACTTCTTTAGGTACTTCAATTGCATCGGCTATATGCTTGGGCAAAACATCTGGGAACTTACAAGGATGCGCTGTTGATAAAAACACACCTGCTACCTCGCTTGCTGTTTGATTTTGCTGCCAATCTTTTAATGCCTGCCACCCAATAGCTGTGTGCGGGCAAGCAATGTAATTATAGTTATTGTATATATTTTCGAGTGCCGTAAGGGTTTCTTGATCAGTATAACTAAAGCCAGTTATTTGCGCTTTCAATTGGCTTTCATCTTGTTTAAACATATCAACTATCCGTACCCAATTACTCGGGTTGCCTACATCCATTGCATTAGATATGGTTTGAACTGATGGTTTGGGTTGATAAGTGCCTGTTTGTAAAAATTCGGAGACGGTATCGTTGGCGTTGGTTGCAGCTATAAATTGTTCCACAGGTAGCCCCATTTTCCAAGCTAACAAACCCGCACCAATATTGCCAAAATTTCCACTTGGCACAGCAAACACTACTTTCTTTTTCCCTTGCCTAAGTAATTGCGCATAAGCATTAAAGTAATAAAACGTTTGCGGAATTAACCGTGCAATATTGATGGAGTTGGCGGATGTTAATCTAAACTCCTGATTTAACTCATCATCAATAAAGGCTTGTTTTACCAAAGCTTGGCAATCGTCAAAAGTGCCATCTACTTCAATTGCTCTAATGTTTTTGCCATTGGTGGTTAGCTGCAACTCCTGTATGCCGCTTACCTTGCCTTTAGGATACAATATAGTAACACGCGTATTAGGAACTCCCAAAAAACCAAGCGCAACCGCCCCTCCGGTATCGCCCGATGTGGCTACCAATACATCCAATTGCTTTTCGCCATCTTGTAAAAAACAACTCATCACTCGACTCATAAATCGAGCACCAAAATCTTTAAACGCAAGCGATGGCCCTTTAAATAACTCTAATACATATACATTTTCTTCCAACTCCACTATGGGCGCATCAAAATTGATAGCATCATCAATAATGGCTTTCAAATCTGTTGTTGGAATATCATCGCCTAATAAATTTTTTGCGACGTGAAATGCAATTTCGGGGAAAGTGTAATGATGCAGATTTTTTAAAAATTCATCATCCAACTTCGGAATAGTTAAGGGCATATATAAGCCCTTATCTTGCGGCATACTATTAAAAACAGCATCCTTAAATGATGTACGAGTAGTTATATTATTAGTACTGTAAAATTTCATTTTTTTGATTATCTCGAATGTTTAACCTTAATTAATTATCCTATCACTTTAGGGCCTTCGTCGTTAATGGCTGACACATATCCGTTTGAGTCGATATGGAGACTCGTTAAATGTTGTTGCAATGCTTGGGTAATATGTTTAGCTGTTTCTTCATCCCGAGTAAATGCAAAAACTGATGGCCCCGAACCTGATATACCAAAGCTTACTGCGCCCATATTCATGGCTATTTCGCGCATTTTATAAAAATCAGGGATAAGGATAGAACGAATAGGCTCAACCAAAACATCGTTCATACTTCTGCCTATAAGGTCAATATCATTCATAAACAAACCACTCACCAATCCTGCTATATTGCCCCATTGGGTAACCGCATCTTTCATTTTTATTTTTGTGCGAATGATTTGCCTTGCCTCGCGTGTAGGCACATCCACATTGGGGAATACGATAGCACAGTACAATCCTTTGGGGTGCGGCAATTTTACAACATCTAAAGGCTCGTAACTGCGTATCAATACGAAGCCTCCCAACAAAGCAGGTGCTACATTATCAGCATGACCATGCCCGCAAGCTATTTCTTCGCCTTTCATGGCAAAAGGCAATAGTTTTGCTGCATCCGATTCATCTCCCAGTAATTTCTTTGCGGCAAATAATCCTGCTACGGTACTCGCCGAGCTTGAACCTAAACCGCTTCCTATGGGCATTTTTTTATGCAGCTCAATATCCAGCCCTATATCTGTGCGCCCTATACTTTGTAAATAATGTTGCACACTCACACTCACTGTGTTTTTTAGTGGGTCGAGTGGTAAGCGTCCATTATCGCCCGTAATTTTACTGATAGTGATACCTGCTTTATCAGCTAGGCGCATTACCACTTCATCGCCTGGTTCATTTACTGCAAAGCCGAGCACATCAAAACCGCAAACCACATTAGCTACCGTTGCCGGAGCAAAAACCTTTATTGTATTTTTCATTTTAATTAGCTCCTACGTTTATTAAATCAGCAAATACACCAGCAGCCGTAACTTCGGCTCCAGCACCAGGTCCTTTTACTACCAAAGGCATATCTTTATACCTATCAGTAGTAAAGGCAATAATATTATCACTACCCGACATCATATAGAAAGGATGATTTTCGTCAACCATTTGCAAGCTGATACTTGCTTTACCATCCTCCAGTTTACCAATATAGCGCAGTACTTTTTTCCCTGCTGCTGCCTGTTGTTTTAAGGTATTGAAATAGGTTTCTTCGTTTTTAAGAGCTGCATAAAAATCTTCTACTGTTTGTGCATCAAGGCAGCTTTGAGGCAAAATACTTTCTATCCGCACATCCACAGTTTCCATTGCATAACCTGCATCACGAGCCAATATCAATATCTTACGCATAAAATCTGTCCCTCGTAAATCATTTCGTGGGTCGGGTTCGGTATATCCTTTTTCTTGAGCAAGTTTTACTACATCATGAAAAGTAGCATCTCCATTAAAATTATTAAAGATGAAAGATATAGTACCCGAAAGTATGGCTTCAATTTTTTTTACCCTATCGCCGCTATTCATCAAATCTTTCAGCGTGCGGATAATTGGCAAACCTGCACCCACATTGGTTTCGTAAAAGAAATCAACTCCATGTTGGCGTGCCGAATCTCGGAATAGTTTATACTGACTATAAGCCGCCGAATTACCTATTTTATTACAAGTAACTATCGAAATATTGGATTTGAAAATGCCTTCATAAAATTCAATAGGCTGCGGACTTGCCGTATTATCAATAAATACACAGTTGGGCAAGTTCATTTCTTTCATCCGTTGCACAAAGTCGCTCAAATTCGCTTGTTGATTGCTTTGTTGTAGTTTATCTTGCCACTTATCTAACGGCAATCCATCAGCATTAAACAACATCTTTCTGGTATTGCTTATGCCTACTACTTTTACCTGTATGCCATTGTTTTGCTGTAAATAGTTGCTATGCTCATTCAATTGCCTAAAAAGAGTAGTGCCGATATTGCCCGTACCCAAACAAAAAGCGTGTAATGTTTTGTTCAGCTGGGTAAAAAAAGCATCGTGCACCGCATTTAAGGCTTTAGCCAAATCGTGCTTTGAGATAATTACCGAGATGTTATATTCTGATGAACCCTGCGCAATAGCGCGCACATTGATACCATTGCGCCCAAGTGCATGAAACAATTTACCCGACATACCTGGTGTTTGTTTCATATTCTCTCCCACAACAGCCACAATGGCCAAACTTTGCTCTATTACAGGTTTTTCGAGCTTACAGGCTAACAATTCTAATTCAAACTCCTGCTCTATCAGTCGTTTTGCTTTTTCGGCGTCATTTGGTTGAATAGCGAAGGTAATGCTATGCTCTGATGATGATTGTGTAATCAGGATGATATTAATTTGCTCGCGTGCTAACAACGAGAACAATCGCCCGCTAAAACCCGATTTGCCCACCATACCACTACCTTCGATATTAATAATACTAATATCATTGATAGACGAAATGCCTTTTATAGGCAAGTTTGATGCCTTACAATGATGCTGTATAACTGTCCCTTCAAAATCAACATCAAAAGTATTTTTTATAACGATTGGTATTTTTTTCAAAAAAGCAGGAATCATAGTTGGCGGGTAAATCACCTTAGCTCCAAAATACGATAGCTCCATTGCTTCGGTATAAGTTAGCTCGGGCAAGGAAAATGCCTTTTTTACCATTCGTGGGTCGGCGGTCATCATCCCGTTCACATCTGTCCATATTTCAATTTCGGCGGCGTTTAATGCCGAACCAAAAATTGCAGCCGTGTAATCGCTCCCTCCTCTGCCAAGCGTGGTAATTTGCCCTGCATCGTTAGCGGCAATAAAACCAGTTACAAATAATATTTTATCCGTATTTTCTTGATGAAAGCCTTTAATCAGCAACTCGGTCAATTCCATATTTACCTTAGCGTGCCCAAAATCGCTATCGGTTTTAATCAATTCGGAGGCATCCACAAATAAAGTTTCGGGGAAATATTGAGCAGCAATTTTACTAATCATCAAGGTTGAGCACCGCTCTCCATAGCTCAATATCAAATCGCGGGTTTTGGGTGTAAGTTCTCCTAGTGTAAGCACCCCTTGCAACAACTCCTCTAAATGATTAAAGTTGATTTTTAACCGTGTATAAGCAGGGTTTTGGTGTTGCACGTTTAGCAATACCCGCACCATATCAAAATGGCGTGTTTCCAGTTCGGCCAATTGTGTCGTAAAGTCGTGCCCATTGGCAGCTTGTTCGGCCATTGCCGATAATAGATTGGTTACGCCGCTCATTGCGGATAAAACCACCACGGGGCGTTCGCCCTTTTGATGCTCTTTTTTCAGAATGTCGATTACAATACCGATGCTTTGCGCCGAACCGACCGAAGTGCCTCCAAATTTTAAAACTTTCATTTTTTGTTAAAATAAAAAAGCCTTCCTCTTTTCGGAGGAAGGCTTTGTGTGTTGTGTTTATTTATATTTTACACCATACAATATCTTCCTCCGCGGTAAGCCCCGGTGGTAGTTGTTGTTGTAATTGTGGTGTTAATTGCTTTCATTTATATAATGTCTGTAAAGTAAGTAGATATTTTTTAGAAATGCAAATGCTTTTGTATTTATTTACAAATCAGCATATAATTGGGGTTTAAATCGCTTAGCTAATAAGCCTGTTGCCAATTCGGTGTCTATTTCTGCGACAAAAACGCCAGCCTTACCATAAGGTTGATGCGCCACACATTGCCCAGTAGGATTGATTAAAGAACTTGCCGACTCGGGATAGCGGAATGTATAATTTGAACTGGCAAAATAAATAGTGTTCTCCAATGCTCGCATCATCATAGCTTTTTCGTAATACGGATTATCCTTATTGCCCCATTCTGTCAGTTCGATATCCGCGGCATCACTCCCAGCCAAATGAGGGTGAAATACAATTTTTGCACCTTGTCGTGCTGCCCATCTTACCGACTCGGGGTATCGAAAACCCTCATGACATATGGTAATCCCAAACTTCACTCCATTCACTTCAAATATATCGCGCTTTGTACCCGCAACCCATATATTATCTTCGGAAGGGTCTAACTGATTTTTGGTTTGATAGCCCAAAAGTGTCCCATTACTTGCTATTACATGAGCTACATTTAAAATCCCTTGTGCTATATACCAATCCATTGGCAATATAATAGCAATATTGTTTTCGGCTGCTATTTCACAAGCCTTATCCAATGCTGCTTGCAGTTTTTCGGGCGAAGTAGCCTCCACTTCAAACTCGGCTAATGGATACCCTGGAATATATGACTCGGGGAAACAAATTATATCGGCTTGCTGCTTTGCTGCATCTTTTACTAATTCTTCAAGTTGAGCTAATCCATCTGCAATAGATTTCGGAAACCGAGGGGAAGCAATGGCTACTTTCGTCATAAATATTGAAGTATCATCAAGGCAACGATGACATATACAAATTTACGAATATTACAGCTAATTATGACACTAAATCTGTCTTTTTGTATCGAATAACTCCACAAGAATATTACACGTTTCGAAATATTAATACCTTTACAGCAGCAATGCAGGGATTAGTCACTAAATCAACAGGTAGCTGGTATCAAATAAAGACCAAAGAAGGGCAAAAACTCGATTGTCGAATAAAAGGCATATTTAGAACCAAAGGAATTACAACAACCAATCCTATTGCCGTAGGCGATATTGTGGATTTTGAAATTGAACCCGAACAAGAAACTGGCATCATTACCAAACTGCATCAACGCCGAAATTATATTATTCGTAAATCAATCAATCTATCAAAACAGGCGCAAATTATTGCGGCAAACCTCGACCAAGCTTTATTGGTTGTAACTTTAGCCTCTCCGCGTACCTCGTTGGGTTTTATTGACCGTTTTTTGGTTACTGCCGAAGCCTATGATATTCCGGCTATGCTGGTGTTTAATAAACTGGATTTATTTAGCGACGAAGGGCTTGATATTTTAGCCGAGTACAAAGCGATATATGAGCAAATAGGTTATCCTTGTTACGAGGTTTCGGCTTTACAAGGCACAAATGTTGAGCAGGTAGCTCATCTTATCAAAAACAAAGTAACACTTTTCTCAGGGCACTCGGGTGTGGGTAAATCAAGCCTTATAAATGCCTTATTACCCGATTTAAAACTACGCACTACCGAAATATCTGAATGGCACGACAAGGGTATGCACACTACCACTTTTGCCGAAATGTTTGAACTACCACAGGGTGGATATATTATTGACACACCTGGCATTCGTGAGCTTGGGGTAATAGATATTGAGAAGCAGGAGTTGAGCCACTTTTTTCCAGAGATGCGTGCCTTAATGAACCAATGTCGGTTTAACAACTGCAACCACATTAACGAGCCTGGATGTACTGTACTTAAAGCAGTTGAAAATGGCGAAATAACACTATCTCGTTACGAAAGCTATCTAAGTATTTATCATGGAAATGATACAAGAGCTTAGTATTTATTCAAAACGTAAATCTTCTTTCCAAAATTACGAATAAGGCTTATCTTGTCCTCAATTCTCTAATCATTATGCTAAAAAAATGAGAGCGGTTATACAAAGAGTAACACAGGCAAGCTGCACGGTTGATGGCAATATTACAGGCGAAATAAATGGTGGCTTTTTGGTGCTATTAGGCATTGAAGATACTGATACCGAAGATGATTTACAATGGTTGGCTCAAAAAATAGCAGCAATGCGTGTTTTTGAGGATGAAAATGGGTTGATGAATAAATCGTTAGCCGATGTAGATGGCAATATCTTACTCATCTCGCAGTTTACATTATTTGCACAAACAAAAAAAGGCAATCGCCCAGGGTTTACCCGTGCTGCCCGCTCCGATAAAGCTACCCCCTTATATGAAATGATGATACATACCTTAGGAGAGTTAATAGGCAAAAAAATAGCAACGGGCATATTTGGTACCGATATGAAAATCAGCCTGCTTAATGATGGTCCTGTTACTATTATTATGGATACAAAGGACAAAGACAACCATTAAACACAAATACAATGACCATACAGGATGCGCAAAAAACCGTAGATAATTGGATTAATACCGTAGGCATACGCTATTTTAATGAGCTTACCAATACGGCTATTTTAATGGAGGAGGTAGGCGAAGTAGCAAGGATAATGGCACGGCAATATGGCGAGCAATCGTTCAAAAAATCGGATACTGAGGTAAATCTTGCCGAAGAAATGGCTGATGTGCTTTTGTGCTGATATGCCTTGCCAACCAAACAGGTATTAACCTAACCGAAGCTTTTGAAAAAAATTTAGAGAAAAAAAGCATCCGTGATACGGATAGACATAGGAATAACGAGAAATTAAAATAGTTTTACCAATCGTTCGCCTGATAGAATAGGAATGGCGGTAGTTATATCTACATTCAAACAAAAAGCTATATCGGCTTCAATACCCAATTGTTTAAGTCGCTCGCTATGTGATGTTTTGGCTAAATAGGCATCTAAATCATCCTTACCCAATAGATACAAATCGTTCGCTGCGATAGCGGCATCATCGGTTTTAAAATTGTGATTTTTTAACTGCTCAACCACCGCTCCCGAAAACAAAGTGTCTTCTAAATTGAAGTTATGTTTCCATCCTGCACAAACCAGCAAAACATTTTCGTTTTGGGTTTTAAGCCAATTGCATAACGCAGTAAGATTTAAGAATGAGCCAATAACTACCTTTTTTGCCCCGCGCGACAAGTGTAAAGCATGTGTACCGTTAGTTGTAGTTAATACAATGGTTTTGCCAGCTACTTTTTCTTTGGTATAAGAAAATGGCGAATTACCAAAATCAAAGCCTTCAACTACTTCGCCGTTTCGTTCGGCTGCCAGCAAGTAACCCAGCCCTTTCTGACGATATGCGGCACACGTCTCCACTTCTGATACTGGGATAATAGCCTCCGCACCGTTTTCAATACCATAACAAATGGATGATGTTGCTCTGAAAATATCTACTATCACCACAATATAATTTTCTACATGGTATAGCGGCAGTAAAGTAGGGCTTAGGCATACATGTAAATTATTAGTCATTAGCTATGGTTATAGGAGATTGTATAATTGGGTTATCAATCGAAACAATTAATAACCCAACAATCCGTATTCTATTTATAAAAAGGTGGCTTTACCACTTGTGCTTTAACTTTATTATCTCTTATGCTAATAAAAATTTCGCCGCCCTCTTTGGCAAACTCATTTTTCACATAACCCATACCAATAGCTTTTTGTAGCGATGGCGATTGCGTGCCCGATGTTACTTTTCCTATCACATTACCATCGGCATCCACTATTGCATAATCGTGACGCGGTATGCCTCGATCAATCATCTCAAAACCTACCAATTTGCGCTTAGTGCCTTCTTGCTTTTGCACCTGCAATGCTGCCGAGTTGGTAAACTCCTTACTGAATTTTGTAACCCATCCCAAACCTGCTTCCAATGGCGATGTAGTATCATCTATATCGTTTCCATATAGGCAGAAACCCATTTCTAAACGTAAAGTATCGCGCGCACCTAATCCAATTGGCTTAATACCAAAAGCATCTCCTGCTTGAAAAACTGCATCCCAAACTTTCTCTGCGTCTTTATTATCTACATATATCTCGAAGCCGCCTGCTCCAGTATATCCAGTAGCCGATAACAATACATTGTCAACACCGGCAAATTTCCCTTTTTTGAAAGTATAGTACTCCATTGAGCCTAAATCAATATCCGTAAGGCTTTGCAAAGCCTCCGCCGCTTTAGGCCCTTGCACAGCTAATAGCGAAGTGCGATCTGAAATATCAATCATTTCGACACCGTTGGTGTTATATTTCGATATCCAATTCCAATCCTTCTCAATATTAGAGGCATTTACTACCAACATATATGTTTTCTCATCAATACGATAAACCAGCAAATCATCTACAATACCACCATTTTCATTTGGCAAGCACGAGTATTGCACTTTGCCATCATATAGTTTAGAGGCATCGTTACTAGTTACACGTTGTATTAAATCGAGCGCATTATCGCCTTTTAAAATAAACTCGCCCATGTGGCTTACATCAAATACGCCTACACTCTTCCGAACGGTTTCATGTTCGACATTTATACCTGCGTATTGCACTGGCATATTGTAGCCAGCAAACGGCACCATCTTGGCACCCAATTGAATGTGCTTATCTGTTAGAGCGGTATTCTTCATCATCATAATTTATATTGGCGGGCAAAAGTAATAAATTGATTTGGCTTGAAAGGCGAAAAAGTTGAATGTTAATGTGGGATTTATAATTGCTGCTAAAAGCATATTTATCAAACCATTAATTTTATACCAATGCCTGATAAATAGCCACTAAATTTTGTGTCACTTTATTTACATCGTGTTGTTGCTCTATCAATTTCCGAGCATTCAAACCTACTGCTTTGCAATAATCCTCATCGGCTACACAACGCTTAATGGCTTTAAAAAATTCCTCACGCGTATTAGCTATTAGAATATTTACTCGGTTCTTGTAATTGATACCCTCGGCACCCAACGAAGTAGATATGATGCACTTTTGCATAGCCATACCCTCTACTATTTTAACACGCATACCTCCGCCTGATAAAAGCGGAACAATCATAATTGATTTGCTGTTTACAAACTCCAGTCCGTCATCTACCTCGCCTTGAATAAATATTTTACCCAAAACATCATAATCATCAAACTCTTCTGGTATATTATTACCTGCTACATAAAACTTTACCCGCAGTTCGTCATTTACCAAATCATTATGAAACGAATGCAAAAACCATTCAATACCTTCCCTATTCGGCATCCAATCCAACGAGCCTAAAAAAAACAAGCTTGGAAATTCTGTTTTTGAAAAATCGGGCTTATAATGCGTCAAATCAACCCCAACTGGTACTATTTCGACAGGTATAGTAGCCCCATAATAAAGCATGGTGTTTTTATCCTGCCCCGTGAAAACGGCAATAGCATGAAATTTATTTATCTGTTGTATCTCGTATTTTTTTATTCGGCGAGCCATTAAGTTCAAATAAAACTTCTTGAATGGGTCGGCTTTTTGCTGGGCAAGCATCTCCCATATCTGATGCTCGATATTATGCGCTCTATAAACCAATTTTGAGGCACAACTTTTTCTTACCGCATCCACATAGGGCGCTACAAACAAGCCCTCGAATTGGATAATATCATATTGCGTATTTTTTATCGTGCGGATTAATAACTTCTCGAAATTCTCATCATAATAGCGACTAATATTATACGTGCTTTTGCTAAAAATATCGAGCAGTCCATCAAATAATGATACACTCGCATCAATATCATACACGCGATAATTTATTTTACCTAATAGCTCATCTTCTTCAAAAGCTTCGTGTCGATTTTTTTTTGCGTTGAGCGAAATCAAAGACACCTCGTGCCCTAAATTTACTAAACCTTTTATGGTATTAGCAATCACAATAGGGTAACCCCCATTTTGAGGGAATGGTACGCGATGTGTTAAAATGAGAACCTTCAATTGGCTTTTATTGGTTTCAACAAATGTAAAAACCATATGTCCCTAATCAAAACTTCTTTAAAAAATACTTAGCTGTGGGTTGGTTATTTTAAATGTTCGGCGGTGGTGCGGAGTAAAACCATGACTTAATACTGCTTCGCGATGCTTTTTTGTAGGATAGCCTTTGTTGCTCAGCCAATCGTATTCGGGATATTCGGCAGCAATTTGAGTCATAAAATCATCTCGATAGGTTTTAGCCAAAATAGATGCTGCTGCAATGCTTAAATATTTTGCATCGCCACCTATGATACATTGATGAGGTAGGTTTTTATACCGATTAAACCGATTGCCATCAATAATTAAAAATTGTGGAGTAACTGATAGTTTTTCTACAGCCCGATGCATCGCCAAAAAAGAAGCATTCAAAATATTGATGCTATCTATTTCTTCATTATCAACCAAAGCCACGGCGTAGGCAATCGCATTTTGTTCAATCTCGGTACGAAGTTTATACCTTATCGTTTCGGATAGTTGTTTAGAATCGTTAAGCAAGGGGTGAGAAAAATCATCGGGCAATATTACAGCAGCAGCAAACACTGGCCCTGCAAGGCATCCTCGCCCTGCCTCGTCGCATCCAGCCTCTATTAGTTCGTGTTGATATTTTGCTAACAGCATTTATCAATTATGCTTAAAATATTCTTAGAGTAAGTAAAGTAATATCATCAATAGGGTTGCCTTTAATGATGAGGTTCAAATGGTCGAGCAATGTTTGGTTAAACTTATCAGGCGAAAGTTTGCCATTATTTATTACAAAATCCAGCAATTTGTCCTCGTTCCATAGCTTCGGCGTAGGTACATCATAATCCATTAATCCATCGGTATAGTTAAACAGCAAACTGCCTGGCTCAACGATTACTTCGCCTTGGTTTAAAAATGGCAATTCGTCGAAAGCTCCTATCATGGTTGTACCTATTTTGAGTGCCTGAGCCTTGCCATTGCAAAACAAAATAGATGGATTATGCCCTGCATTAATGTAATGCATTTGCCTTGTGCGCTCATTATATTTAGCTACAAATAGCGTAATAAATCGCTCGCCTTTGGTATTATTTACTACAATTTGGTTTAGCTTAGCTACAATATTAGCAAGGTCGCTTTCAACTGCTGCCCAAGCCCTTAAACTGGCTTGAAAGTTTGCCATCAGTAATGCTGCCGATATTCCCTTGCCTGATACATCGGCTATACACCATAAAAACTCATCTTCGTTGATACGCAAGAAATCGAAATAATCGCCACCAATATTTTGATGTGGAAAATACTTTGCACCAATTTCTACACTTGTTTCTTTATGCAGCCTCAAAGGGATAAGCATATTTTGCACCTCTTGTGCCAATTCCATTTCGCGCTTAAAACGTTCTGATTCCATACGCTCACGAAAGAGTTTCTTGTTCTCTAGCGCAACCACAATTACGTTGATTAATGTTTGAATAAAGTTCAAATCATTGTTCAACATCTCATCCGTCGTATTAAAATCACCTATAAGCGCAAAAGCAAGCGGTTTGGTTTTATGGTAGAAAGGAATAAAATAATCATACTTCTTCAGCAACGCATCATCATGCTCTGCCAAAGGGTGAGGACCTTTTATTTTATTAAGCTTTTTGCAGGCTTTGTGTAAAAGTTTAGTACTTTCAATCTCGCCACCATAGCTTGATATGCAAACAAAACTTTTTTCATGTTCGATTAAAAAGCGCAGCTTTCCTACTTGCAAGTAGTTTTGCAAAATTACCTCCAACATTTGCACCAATACTGGTGTCGAAATGTTTTTATTAATAGCCCTTGTAACCTCAAGCAATGAGTTTAATTCTGACTGCCTTTTGAGCAGCAATCGTATTAATTCATCTTCGCCTGAAACTTCGTCGAAATTTTGCATTATTGGATTAGTGGACAGAACAAAATAATGAATAAATTTTTAAATGTTTGTACTTTCTGATTTAATATCGAACGCATCTCTTAAACCTACGGTTACCAAATTAAAGGCATAAACCATTAACATGATAGCCAAACCTGGCAAGACGGCAAGATAAGCAGAATTCATAATAATATAACCAAAATGTTCTTTTATCATACTACCCCAAGTAGGCATGGGTGGTTGCGCTCCGAATCCTAAAAAACTAAGCCCAGCTTCGAGCAAAATTGCAGATGCAAAATTTGATGATGCTAACACCAAAATAGGGCCTATGATATTGGGTAAAATATGCCTCCGAATAATGCGTGCATTGCTAAACCCCATTGCCCTTGCTGCTTCGATAAACTCTACCTGTTTTAATCCCAACACTTGCCCTCTTACCAATCGGGCTACTTCTACCCACATCGACAAGCCTACGGCAATAAATATTTGCCACAATCCTTTACCCAACGCAAATGATATAGCGATTACTAACAGTAAAGCAGGTAATGCCCACAAAATATTCATCACCCAGCTTAGCGAGGCATCTATCCATCCACCAAAGTAACCAGCACTAGCCCCAATGCTAATTCCCAAAAGCAAACTTATTATTACCGCCATTACTCCTACAGCCAATGATACTCGCGCTCCCAAAATGAGTCGGCTCAGCAAATCTCGTCCATAAAAATCGGCCCCCAACCAATAGGTTTTTTTTACAATTTGCTGGGCAACTATCCTATCAATCAATTGTTTATAATTTACTTCGGCAGCCTTACTAATATGATTATCTTCCAGCTTATTACCCGTGGCTACTTCGTATATACTGAATGCCATTTTTTCGGGTTTATCTTCTTTGCCTATATATTCGCTCACATATATAGAGTCTTTTTTAAAATAATAATCGGTAATGGGAAAATCTTTATAGAATGATGGCTGCCCAAATAGTAGTTTATAAAAAATGTTCACTGTATCTACTGGCTTACTTTCACGGAAACGAAGCAAGGTAAAAGTAGTCCCTGGCTTTTTGGTACTCAATTGAATGGCCATGTTATTAGCCAGTGGGGTAGAATCGGGCATGATTAAATATCCCAAGGCGGCAATAAGTACCGAAATAAAAATAAATACAAGCCCAGCAAAGGCAATTTTATTGCGCTTAAATGCTTTCCAGACTCTTTGCGATGGAGTTATTTCAACCAAGTTTTCTGTACTAGATCAGTTGGCTAAATATCGTTTATTTAAGTAGAAAAGCCAAGTATTATCGCACCAATCTATCTTTCCAAATATATTTTTTGGTATTTCCCATCAATCCGATATATACAAAATAGATAATATGTACTGGGATAAGCAGCGGCAATAACACAAGCAAACCTAATCGCTTAAAAAATGCAGCAATGGGGAAGAGAAATGCCAATTCAAACAAAAGCTTTAATACAAATTGCCATGCAAATACCTTAAAAAAGTGCACATCATAAATCACTAATACACCATTTACTAACATGGATAGGTTAAACAACCAAATAGCCACTGCCAGTGCTACTACTTTTTTGTCTTTATATCGGGTTGATTTGGATGCCCATCTACGACGTTGTTGCAAAAACTCTTTTAACGTATGTTTGGCATGGGTATATACCACAGCATTGCGATGCTTCAAAAACTCGATACGATGAGGGTAACACTCCGCTACTTTTTGCAACAATAGCTCATCATCTCCAGAAGCCAAATCGTCTATCCCCTTAAACCCCCCTACCTCATAAAACACATCTTTACGATAAGCAAAGTTTGCCCCATTGCAAGTAGAAGCCCTGCCATTGCCAATAAATGCTGCCCCAATACCTATCAAGTACGAAAACTCTAAAGTTTGCATATATTCAAATAAGTTGCGCTCTTCAAAATACGCTACGGGAGATGAAATCATAACTGCATCAGTAGCCGCATAATGGTTAACTATGGATGATAACCAATCAGCCCCCATTCTACAATCGGCATCTGTGGCAACCATTAATTCGCCTTTGGATAGTTCAATAGCTTTGGCTATTGCTTTTTTCTTGTATGAGTTAAGCGGCTTGTCTTCATTTAATTGCAGTAGTTTAACTCCCCTATCAGCATAACTTTGAATAATAGTTGCTGTATTATCAGTAGAATGGTCGTCAACAATAATAATCTCTGTTAAATGCTTCGGGTAATTTTGGGTTAATATATCATCAATGGTATAAGCTATGCGAGCTTCTTCATTGCGCGCGGCTACCATGATGGTTACTTTGGTTAATGGAGTTACAGTACTGATTTTAGGACGTTTCAGATTAGCCCAACCCTTAATAAGGTAAACCAATACTAAAAGATACGAACCTGTAAGAGCTAACGATATGTAGTTATGAAACTCTATCAAAAAACTTAAGTTTTAAAACAAATACTGAACCCAAAATAGCTGGAATAATTAGATTGATAAGCCAAATAGCCGATACAGCTGCAATTATCGCTATTTTTTCATTAGTAATATAAATAAAAAAGGTAGATGCTGTCATGCTTCTTACACCCACATCAAACAAATCTAAAGATGGCAATGCTGATTGAACTATAAACAAGATAAAAACCATCATCATCATCGAGAAAGCGGGTAGTTGCGGTATAAGCAAATGAATAATTAAATAATATTGAAACGAGAATACCGAAAATCGGGCAAGGCAAAATCCCATAATCCGAACCAGCTCAGCAAACTTATATCTACCTATAATATCAAAAAAACGGTTATATTTTTTCAGAAATCTTATCTTATTTAATAATGTTACTACCCATCCGATGTGAAAGTAGAATACCAAAAATAAAGTCATAATTCCAACAGCAACGATGGATAATCCTGCTGTCAAAAAAATGTTCTCAATAGGGTGAAAAGTATAAGCGAACCATATTAAGGCTGTCAACCCTAATACGTTAGTGATCACATTTTGCCCAAATGCCCCCACAGCCATCACAAATAGACCATGAATACGCTTACGATTGGGTAAAAACATTACCCTGCCTCCGTATTCTCCTAAGCGATTGGGGGTAAATATAGCCCATGTTAACCCACAAAATACTGCTTCAATAGCTTCCCATACAGACATGGGAGATAAAGTACGTGTAATGTATCGCCATTTTAACGCTTCTAAACCCCAATTAACTAACATTAATAAACCCACTAATGATAGGATGGTGATTACTTGACTTTGACTAATATGCGCTATCAGTTTATGAAATTGCTTTAAATTATCGTTATTACTAACGCTGTTGTAAACAAAAACAGTCACTAAAACCAATATTGCGGCTTTTAGTAAAATAGACAGTATTTTTTTAGTGGTGGCTATCAATAGATGATTTTTCTGCAATATTACGAAAAAACGAAGGGCAAGCTAATGCCTGCCCTATATAACAATGTTTTCTATAATTTGTTTACTTTAATCGTGCTTTAAAAAAAGCAATACTTTTGGCATAAGCATCTTTGGTAGCTTCGCTATCATAAATAGGATTGCTTGGGTTGGCAAAACCGTGGTCGGCATTGTATTGATGTAATTCCAATTTTTTTCCTGCTGTTTTCATATCCTTAGCAAACTTAGCAGCTACTTTGGGCGTAATCCAACCATCTTTATTAGCAAAATTGGCAAGCACATCGGTATGCAAGTTTTTTAATTTATTTACATCTTGTTCGGGCATTCCATAATACATCACACAAGCGGCTGTTTGCTTACCTGCTAACAAAGCCGTTTGCAAGCTCCATCCACCGCCAAAGCACCAGCCTATGGTAGCTATATGAGCATTTGCACCTGCATATTTAACAGCACCATTAATAATAGCCAGCGCACGAGTTTCATTTACAGCTTGCATCAACTTTCCAGCTTCTTCGCGGTTTGCAGTAACTTTACCATCGTACAAATCTAAATCTAACACATTCACATTACCCAAATCGGTATACATTTTTTCTGATTCATGCTTTACAAAATCATTCAAGCCCCACCATTCGTGTATCACAAAAATCCAGTTATTAGTTGGCTTTTTAGCTTTAAATTCGAAGGCATTGGCTGTTGCGCCATCCGTTGCTTTGTAGGTAATAGCTTTACCAATATTGCTTTGAAAATGATAGGTACGTGGATTGGTATGTGCCGCTCTGAAGTTTTTATCAGAAGCCAGCATCGCAAATTTTTGCGTAGATGATTGGTTGCAGCAAATAGTTTTGCTTTGAGCCGATGCAAAAGCAGCACTAAGGATAGCTACTGCCAAAAGAAATATTTTTTTCATTATCGTGGTTTAATTTATTGTCATACAATATTATGCTGATTTTTGATAAAACTCAGCCATATCCACGTCATTAATTCAAAAATTATTAGTCTTTTAAAGCTGCAATTATTTTATCAGCCGTAGTTTTTAGTTGCTCTGGGATGGGATTTAATTTAGGGCGTTCAAAGTTTAAATCGCTCACTTTATTCATCGGAATAAGATGAATATGCGCATGCGGCACTTCGAGCCCGATAACAGCAACACCAACTTTTTTACAAGGGATGGCTTTTTTCAAGCCGTGGGCAACTATTTTAGCAAAAATTTGAAGCCCTGTATAAGTTTCATCATCCAAATCAAAAATATAATCCACTTCCTTTTTCGGGATAACCAATACGTGTCCTTCGGCAAGTGGATTGATATCCAAAAACGCTAAAAAATCTGCTGTTTCGGCTACCTTATAGGCAGGTATCTCGCCCGCTACTATTTTTGAAAAGATGGTCATACTTTTATTTCTTTAGACATCTAAATTATTGATTTACTGAATTATTGCCTCAACAACAATCCAGCAAATCAATACAATATTTATCTGCTTATTTCTAATATCTCAAATTCTATCTTACCAGCAGGCACGGTAATTTCGGTTTTATCGCCTACTTTTTTACCTAATAAACCTTTAGCAATAGGTGAACTTACCGATATTTTGCCCGATTTTAGGTCGGCTTCGCTTTCTGATACTAACTGATAGCTCATGGTAGCACCATTTTTAACGTTCTTTATTTTTACGATAGATAACGCCAATACTTTAGAAGTATCCAACTTGCTTTCATCAAGCAAACGAGCTGTTGATAGCAATTCTTCTAATTTTGAGATTTTAGCCTCATGCAATCCTTGTGCTTCTTTGGCTGCGTCATACTCTGCATTTTCCGAAAGGTCGCCTTTATCTCTTGCCTCAGCTATAGCCTTAGCTATGCCTGCTCTACCTGTAGTTTTTAATTGTTGTAATTCTTCCTTTAATCTTTCTAAACCGTCTTTGGTATAGTACGCCACATCTGCCATAAATCGCCTTTTTTATTAATCCGTTTGTTTATAAATTGATATCAAAAAAACAGTCCTTCAATTTCTGAAGGACACGTGTCTTTAAAAAACAAACAAGACTATGTGGGCGAAAGCCCACATAGTCTTGTTTTATAGTAAACGAAGATAAGTTATTTAACTTTTATTATCCAAATTTTTGTCTGATTAAAATTTCAAGCCTGCTAATTTATCAGCCATTACCTCGCTAATTTTCCGATACGAATCAAATGTCCAGCCAGCCACGTGCGGGGTGAGCAATACTTTGTCTGATTGGCACAACTCATCATACCACACCTGCTCTGCCAGTGTTGGGAATTTTTCTACTTCAATCACATCCAATCCTGCTCCTATTATTTTACCTTGCTTTATTCCATTTACCACCGCTTGTGTTTGCACCACTTTACCACGCGAAGTGTTGAGCAAAAATATTGGTTTTTTGAAATGAAATAAATACTCGTCGCTTACCAGTCCATTGGTTTCGGCAGTAAGGGGGATATGCAAGCTCAATATATCCGTATGTTTCACTATCTCTTCCATACTTGCTTCGCGGGCATATTGGTCGCTAAATCCAGTTTTGTATTTATCATAGGCTATTATATTCACTCCAAAACCCGAAAGCTTTTGAGCAAAACTTTTACCCATATAACCATAGCCCACAATACCCACCGTTTTACCTTTCAACTCATATCCTCTGTTTGCTTCTCGCTTCCAAACACCATTGCGAATTTGGGCATCGGAGCGGTTTATATTGTTCATCAAATTAAGCAGCAACCCTACTGTATGCTCGCCTACGGCATCCATGTTGCCTTCGGGCGCGTTAATCAATTTTATGCCCTTTTTATTTGCATAGGCTTCATCAATATTATCCATACCAGCACCCGCACGACAAATAAACTTAAGATTTGTACATAAATCGAGCACTTGCCTATTCACCAAAAATTTTGACCGTATTACTAAACCCTCGTATTCGCCTATAATAGCATAAGCCTGCTCGGGTTTTATGGTGGGTTGATAATCGCAAGTATAACCTAATACCTCCACCCTTTTTATAAAAATGGGGTGGATATCGTCAACAATTAAAATGTTCTTTTTCATTTACTATACAAACATATTGATACAAAGGGAATATTGTATTTAATTAATGAAATCAATTGCCTTATTCATTAAATTTGTATCTAAACTTTAAATCACAATGTACAAGCACATCACCTTATTCTCTCTCGTTATACTTATTCTGATTAGTAGCAACGTTTTTGCACAAGATGAACTAAGTGCTCTAAAATTAAAAGATAGTCAAAGAGATACAAAAACTTACATTGTTAAATCACTTGAAGGCAAAAATTGGAAAATACGCATTATACCCGACTATGTAAACAATATCTTAAAGATAAGTTGTTTAAAAGACACCATAACCATAGATGATTATTGGGGTGTACCTGCTAAAATTCGTGTTTTAAATAAGCACTTTTTGGAGATAAAATATGCGGTCAGAGGAGGCTCGGATGTCGGCATTGACAACATCATGTATCTATGTATAAGTAAAAATAGGTTGTATCAAGCTTTTCATGTACTAAATCATACAACTGGATTTGCCGCAGGATATGAAGCAGAATATACTATAAAAGCAACTTTGACTGGATATAGTAAAAAGACTTTTAAATTGATTGCTACTATTACCGACAAAGTAATTTCACAAGAAAACCCTGAACATAATTTTAAGTATAAAAATCAAACCATTTTGAATTTTGATACCCGTAAAAATGTCTTTTATAGTGTTAAAACATCGTTAGCTGACATCGTCCTTAATAGTGACTACGCTGATACTACTAGCAAAAACCGTAAACAACAAGTCAAATGGGGCTGTTTTCCTGAAGTTATTTTAGGGAAGGAAAATTATTACTTCATCAACGGCGAATGGTATCAACTAGAGCAGCCAAAAAACTTGTATAAGTTTAGATAAAGTATTTTCCTACCTATTTTCAGCTATTTTATTCGTCAAGTTTACAAAATCAGCTACGGTCAATCGCTCGGCACGCAAGTCGAGTGCGGGTTCATCAGTCATTTTTTCTTTATTGATGAGCGATGATAAAGCATTACGCAAGGTTTTCCGGCGTTGATTAAAGCCTGCTTTCACTACTTGCCAAAAAAGTTTTTCGTCGCAATTCAATTCTTCAGCATCGTTTCGGGTGAGTCTAATTACAGCAGATAATACCTTAGGCGGTGGGTTAAATACACCTGCTTTTACCGTAAATAAATATTCTACCTTATAATAAGCCTGCAAAAACACACTCAATATACCATACTCTTTGCTTCCAGCCTTGGCGGTGCAACGTTCGGCTACTTCTTTCTGAAACATCCCCACTATTTCGATTACCTGCTGCCTATTATCCAACACCTTGAATAATATTTGCGAGGAGATATTGTATGGAAAATTACCAATAATGGCAAAAGGAGCATGAAAAACCTTACTAAAATCCATCTGCAAAAAATCAGCATTGATTAGGCGTTCGCCCAATTGCGGATATTTTTTTTGAAGAAACTCGTACGACTCGGTATCAATATCTATCAAATAGGTTTCCAAATCCGTTTTTTGCAGTAAAAAATCAGATAGTACACCCATACCAGGTCCTACTTCGAGCACCTGATGGTATCTATTTTCGGGATGCAGGCTATCAACTATTTTGGCTGCGATATTTTTATCAGTAAGAAAATGTTGACCGAGATGCTTTTTTGCCCTTACCAATGACATTATTGTTTCAATTATTTGCGCAAATTACGTCATATTTGTTCTTTAATCAGGAACTATAAGCCTAAAATCTTTTATTTGCATATTAAAAGATAGGTGTAATTATAAAATAGCATGAGTGAAAAACTTAAAATAGGTATAAGTATAGGCGATGTAAACGGCATTGGGTTGGAAGTAATTATCAAAACGCTTATTGATAACCGCATATATGATTATTTTACACCCATAGTATATGGGCATACAAAAGTGGCATCGTTTCATAGGCGTGCCATTAATGCTGGCGAGTTGAATTTCCATGTCATCAATCATCCTTCGCAAGTGCATCATAAAAAACCAAACATGATTAATTGCTGGGAAGAGGATGTGAAAATAGATTTGGGAACGGTAACCGAAACAGGTGGCAAATATGCTTTACTATCGTTACAACGTGCTACTGCCGATTTGATAAGTGGCGATATTGACGCATTAGTAACTGCACCTATTAATAAGGATAATATCCAAAGTGACGAATTCAGATTTGCAGGGCATACCGAATACATACAAGAAAAAGCAGGTGCTGCCGAGTCGTTAATGTTTTTGGTGAGTGATACATTGCGTGTAGGTATCGTAACAGGGCATATCCCATTAAATAAAGTTGCCGAAACCATTACCGTTGAGAAAATTGTAAGCAAACTTAAACTGATGGATGCCAGTTTGCGTAACGATTTTTGGATACGCAAACCACGTATTGCGGTGTTGGGTTTAAACCCACATGCAGGCGATAATGGCTTGATTGGTAACGAAGAAAAAGATATCATTATCCCGGCCATTGAAGAAGCACGCAACAATGATATATTAGCCTTTGGACCATACTCGGCTGATGGTTTTTTTGCCAATGGTACTTATATGCAGTTTGATGCTGTATTGGCTATGTATCACGACCAAGGTTTGATACCTTTCAAACAAATATCATTTGAATCGGGTGTAAATTTTACCGCAGGGTTAAATGTAGTGCGCACATCGCCCGACCATGGCACAGCTTATGACATAGCTGGTAAAAATAAAGCTTCGGAAGTATCATTCCGCGAAGCCTTGTTTACAGCTACACATATTATAAAACATCGCCGCGAAGGAGCTGAGCTGGCAGAGAACCCGTTAGTAATTACAAAACTGAGCAGAGATAGGGATTAGAAAAATCTGCCTTAAAGCTGTACGCAGTACACTATTTTTGAGATTTAAACTTTTTTTTCAGGATTTAGGAATTTTGCCTACATTTGCGGGCTAATTATCGCTCATTGAAATCGCATAAGACATATTCGATTCCTTTTACTGGCCTGAAGCCAGGAAAGCATATTTTTGATTATGTAATCGCTGATGCTTTTTTTGCCGAATTTGAATATTCGCTGGTAAAAAAAGCAGATTTGAAATGCAAAGTAGAGTTAGAGAAGCAGGAAACTATGCTTATCCTCAATTTCCATATCAATGGCAACATCAGTATGGCTTGTGATAAGTGTTTGGCAGATTATCCTCAGCCTATAACTATACACGAGCAGCAAATAGCCAAGTTTAGCGAGGAAGATATTGATAATGATGAAGAAATAATTACCCTGACAAAAAACGATCACGAGATTAACATTGCAGGGTTAATATATGAATATGTAAATGTTGCAGCTCCTTTTATAGCGAGTTGCGGCGATGAGGGGAATACCCCTTACTGTGATAAGGAAATGGTTGAGCGTTTAAACAAACTATCAGCCAATAGTGAACAAGATGACAAGACGGATCCAAGGTGGGACGTTTTGAAAAAATTTAAATGATATAATATTAGGAAATTATGCCACATCCAAAAAGGAAATTTTCAAAGTCAAGAACAGCAAAACGTAGAACCCACTACAAAGCTGAAGCGCCAAGTTTAACTACTTGTCAAACAACTGGTGCTGTGCATTTACCTCACAGAGCTTATACTGTTGATGGCAATTTATACTACAACGGCAAAGTTCTTATCGAAAACACAGCAGTAGCCTAAGTTTAATTTTCAAATATGAAGATTGGCTTAGATATTATGGGCGGTGATTTTGCTCCCAAGGCAACAGTTTTAGGAGCAATTGCAGCTTATAAAGTTTTGCCTGCCGACCAAAAGCTGGTGCTTATTGGCGACAAAGAAATAGCTATTTCCATTCTTCATGAAAACAACTTTAGTCCCGACCATTTCGAGTTTGTGCATACAACCGAAGTAATTGGTATGGGCGAGCATCCTACAAAAGCTATCGTTCAAAAACCGAACTCGAGCATTAGCGTAGGATTTCAGCTACTAAAAAACAATGATATTCAGGCTTTTTCATCGGCTGGTAATACTGGTGCTATGTTGGTTGGCTCTTTATTTAGCGTA
Source organism: uncultured Mucilaginibacter sp. (assembly GCA_963422535.1). Lineage (GTDB taxonomy): Bacteria > Bacteroidota > Bacteroidia > Sphingobacteriales > Sphingobacteriaceae > Mucilaginibacter. Next base: position 1,909,051 of record OY730227.1, on the reverse strand, counting down.
AAGGCTATACCAGGTGTATCGCGCCCAGCAATGACAACTATTGTACCCAAACTGAAAGGCGGTTTGGGTATTTTGTTGGATGTAGGTGCCAATGCCGATTGCAAAGCCGAAAATTTAGTACAATTTGGAGTATTGGGTAGTTTATTTGCCGAGTCGGTTTATAATATTACCAATCCCCGTGTTGCTTTAATGAATATTGGTGAGGAAGAAGAGAAAGGAAACATCCTTTGCCAAGCTACCTATCCATTAATGAAAGAAAGCAACTTATTTAATTTTGTTGGAAACGTTGAAGGGCGTGATTTGTTTAACGAGAGTGCCGATGTTTATGTAGCCGATGGCTTTACAGGCAACGTTATTCTTAAAATGGCGGAGTCGTTCTATGTGTTAACCCTAAAAAAAGGAATAAAAGACGAATTTTTTGATCGCTTTAATTACGAGCAATATGGCGGCAGCCCCATACTTGGTGTAAATGCACCTGTAGTGGTTGGGCATGGCATATCAAATCCGGAGGCTATTAAAAATATGGTGCTTTTATCTCGAGATATGGCACAATGCGACCTCGTAACCAAAATAAAAAACGCATTTCAGTAAAATATTATATAGATGAGTAAAATTCATGCTGCTATTACTGCTGTAAATGGCTATGTTCCAGATTATGTATTAACTAATCATGAACTGGAAACGATGGTTGATACAAATGATGAGTGGATTACTACCCGCACAGGAATAAAAGAGCGTCGCATACAAAAAGGCGAAGGCTTAGCAACTTCAGATATGGCAGTTCACGCTGTTGAAGGATTATTAAAAAAGAGAGGGATAGGCGCGGAAGAGATTGACTTGATTATATTTTGTACTACCACTCCCGATATGCCTTTTCCGGCTACGGCAAATATCTTAGCTGATAAAATTGGTGCTAAAAATGCTTGGGGATATGACTTACAAGCAGCGTGCTCGGGTTTTATTTTTGGGTTAGCTACTGGTTCGCAATTTATTGAAAGCGGAAAACATAAAAAAGTATTAGTAGTAGGCGGCGATAAAATGTCAGCCATTGTTAATTATAAAGACCGTGCCACTTGTATCATTTTTGGTGATGGATGTGGTGCTGTATTACTTGAGCCGAATGATGAAGGCTATGGCGTGATGGATTCTATTTTGAAGAGTGATGGCTCTGGTCGTGCCTATTTGCATCAAAAAGCAGGAGGCTCGTTAAAACCCGCTACACACGAAACGGTGGATGCGCACGAACATTTTGCTTATCAAGAAGGACAAGCAGTATTCAAATTTGCTGTAACCAATATGGCCGATGTTGCTGCCGAAGTAATGGAACGCAACAATCTAAACGCTGATGATATTGCTTGGTTAGTACCGCATCAAGCTAATAAACGCATTATTGATGCTACTGCCAACCGTACAGGCGTGAGTGCTGATAAGGTAATTATCAATATTGAACGTTACGGTAATACCACCAACGGAACTATCCCACTATGTTTATGGGAATGGGAAAGTAAATTTAAAAAAGGAGATAATCTCATTCTAGCTGCCTTTGGTGGTGGTTTTACTTGGGGTTCAATCTACTTAAAGTGGGCTTATTAATCATCTGTAATATTGCTGATTATTAATTTGCACTTTATTAAATATGTTTTGTTAATTTGCTAAAGTCAAAACCACTAAAATAAACTAATTAAGATACAAGCCTGTTTGCATCTTGCAGATATGCCGAATATCATATAACTTAGATATTAATCTTTTATCCACAACCAAGTTTCCAAATATGGATATTAAACAAATTCAAGATCTTATTCGCTTTGTTTCTAAATCAGGAGTAAATGAAGTTGCCATTGAGCAAAACGACTTTAAGATTACCATAAAAACAAATCAGGCACCTACTTATGTAACAGCTACTGTGCCGGTAGCACAGCCTGTTGTAGAAACCGCTCCAGTAGCGCCAGTAAGCGCAGCACCTGTTGCCGAAGCTGCAGCACCTGCTCCAGCGGCTAACAATTCAAATTACATTACTATCAAATCACCAATGATTGGTACTTTCTACCGTTCATCAACACCCGAAAAACCAGTGTTTGTGAACGTAGGCGATGAGATAAAAGCAGGTACTGTAATATGTATAATTGAAGCAATGAAATTGTTTAACGAGATAGAATCAGAAATATCTGGACGTATCGTTAAAGTATTAGTTGATAATGCTTCTCCTGTTGAATACGACCAACCATTATTCTTGGTTGAGCCTATATAAGTTTTTTAAAAATGTGCAGTTATTTTTAGCTATGCAATTGACGCATAACTTACAATAACTGCACATAGCATATCTGTACATTTAAAACTATGTTTAAAAAAATATTGATAGCTAATCGTGGCGAAATTGCCCTACGCATCATCCGCACTTGTAAGGAGATGGGCATCAAAACCGTAGCTGTGTATTCTACCGCTGACAGGGACAGTCTTCATGTGCGTTTTGCTGATGAAGCAGTTTGTATAGGCCCTCCTGCCAGTCGCGACTCGTACTTAAATATCCCGAATATTATATCTGCGGCAGAGCTAACTAATGCAGATGCTATTCATCCAGGGTATGGCTTTTTATCTGAAAATGCTAAATTTTCGGCAATTTGTGCCGACTATGGTATCAAATTTATAGGTGCAACTGCCGATCAAATTAATGCCATGGGCGATAAAGCATCAGCAAAAGCAACCATGAAAGAAGCTGGTGTACCAACTATCCCCGGCTCTGAAGGTTTATTGCACGATGTAAAAGAAGGTATCGAAATAGCTAATAAAATAGGCTATCCTGTAATATTAAAAGCTACTGCTGGCGGTGGCGGGCGTGGTATGCGCTTAGTGTGGAAAGATGAGGAGTTTGAAGCTGCTTGGGATTCGGCACGAACCGAATCGGCTGCTGCATTTGGTAATGATGGTATTTATCTTGAAAAATATGTTGAAGACCCTCGCCATATCGAAATACAAGTAGTAGGCGACCAATACGGTAAAGTTTGTCACCTTTCTGAGCGCGACTGTTCAATCCAACGCCGTCATCAAAAATTAGTTGAAGAGTCTCCATCTCCTTTTATGACTGCCGAGCTTCGTAAAAAGATGGGAGATGCTGCTATAAAAGGTGCAAAAGCCGTAAGATATGAAGGTGCTGGTACTATCGAGTTTTTGGTAGATAAGCATCGTAATTTTTATTTTATGGAGATGAATACCCGTATTCAGGTAGAGCATCCCGTTACCGAAGAAGTTATCAACTTTGATTTAATAAAAGAGCAAATTAAAGTAGCTGCTGGTATTCCAATCTCTGGTAAAAACTATGAGCCAACAATGCACGCCATTGAGTGCCGTATAAATGCCGAAGACCCTTACAATGGTTTCCGTCCGGCACCAGGCAAAATCACCAACTTCCATTCACCGGGTGGGCATGGTGTAAGAATAGATACGCACGTATATGCTGGCTATGTGATACCACCCAATTACGACTCAATGATAGCGAAAGTAATTTGCGTAGCGCAAACTCGCGAAGAAGCTTTATCTACCATGGAACGTGCATTGAGCGAATTTGTGATTGAAGGCATTAAAACAACCATCCCTTTCCACTTAAAATTGTTACAAGACCCTAACTTTAGAGCAGGTAACTTTACAACCAAGTTTATGGAAAGTTTTGAGTTTACAAAATAAACCGTCAGTACTATTAAAATAAATTGTAAATAGCCCCTTGAGTAGCGAAATGCTATTGAAACATACCGATGAGTAAAATAGGCGATAAAATAATTGATGGCATTAGAAAAAAAAAGGATAGTGCTAACGAAGGCGAAATGTCCTTTTTTGGTCATTTAGAGGCCTTAAGATGGCATTTTATCCGTTCTGCTTTAGCTATTTTATCGTTTACTATTTTAGCCTTTGCTTATTTCGATTGGATATATGATAATATTATCCTAGCACCAAGTAAGTCCAATTTTTGGACTTTTAGGATGATGTGTAGGCTAGGTGAATGGTTACATAAAGATATGTGCCCTAAAACAGTAGATATCAAACTGATTAATACCGAAATGGCTGGGCAATTTACTTTGCAGATTGACTCGTCATTAATGATTGGTTTGGTATTAGGTGTTCCCTACTTGCTATACGAAATATGGCGTTTTATTAAACCTGCCCTGCACGACAAAGAGCGCAAAGCCGCAAGCGGATTTGTATTTTATGCATCCCTTTTATTTATAAGCGGTGTGCTCTTTGGATATTATATCATTACCCCTGTGTCTATTAATTTTTTAACCAATTATACTGTAAGTTCAAGTATCAATAATTTATTCTCTACCGACTCGTATATATCCTCCGTTTCGACACTAACTATGGCTACGGGTTTGGTTTTTGAATTGCCTATTTTGGTTTATATTTTAGCTAACTTGGGCATACTCACACCAAAGTTCATGCGCGAAACTCGCCGCTATGCAATTGTTATTATTATGATTATTGCAGCCGTGGTAACTCCTACGCCAGATATGTTAACTATGACGGTAGTAGCTATCCCTTTATTATTACTTTATGAATTAAGTATAGGCGTGGCTGGTATGGTTGAGAGAAAGAAGAGAAAAAGAAATGCTGAGCTAGATGCATCATAATCTTTAAAAGGTTTCCAATCAAAATATTTACCTTCGTAGCTTAAATTAAAAGTATTAAGCCATGAATAATAAACTCAAAATTGCCATCGGTGCCGACCATGCAGGTTTTGATTATAAAGAAGCAATCATCAACTTTTTAAAGGATGTAGAAGTTAAAGACTTCGGTACTTACTCAACAGCCTCGGTTGATTATCCTGATTTTGCACATCCTGTTGCATCAGCTGTTGAGAGTGGCGCATTCGATTTCGGTATTCTTATTTGTGGTAGTGCCAACGGAGTAGCCATAACAGCCAACAAACATCAAGGCATACGTGCCGCTATCTGCTGGAATGACGAATTATCGGCCTTAGCAAGACAGCACAATAATGCCAACATCGTTTGCATTCCAGCTCGTTTTATAGCACTTGAAGAAGCCGAAAAAATTGTGAAAACATTTATAGAAACTGCTTTTGAAGGTGGGCGGCATGCCAATAGAGTAAATAAAATATCGTGCTAAATTATAGAGAAATAATTATCTATTTGTTTTATAAATCCAATTATAAATGAAAAAACTATTATTGAGTGCTGGTATGTTTGCCATGATTACATGCGCATACGCACAGAAAAACGACCATCCAGAAAAGTATGCAAAGTACATTAGTGCCGAAGATGCACGAAAACACTTAAGCATTTTAGCATCAGATGAGTATGAAGGCCGCGAAACTGGTAAGCCAGGAGCTGATAAAGCTGCTCATTATGTGGCAAACGAATTCAAAAAACTAGGGCTGCAAGCACCCGTAAATGGTTCGTATTTTTTTAATGTCCCTTTGGTTGACAATAGTTTAAAAGCTAATTTTTCGGTTGATGGGCAAGCTTTTGCAAATGGTTACGATTTTTTAGTAAGTGGGTTGTATGCTGATAAAACAATAACCGCTTCTGATGTATTATTTATTGGCTATGGCACTGAGGGCGAAATAGCCAATACTGATATTACTGGTAAAATTTTGCTTTGGATAAACGAAGATAAACCACAAGCGGGTACAACAACCAATACCAGCTACAGGCTTACACCTGCTCGAACTAAAATTCTGAATAATCTTCGTAGTAAAAACCCAGCATTAATATTGGCAGTAAACCCTGGTATTGCTGATATTTTAAATAGATTTCGTTCGAGTATATTGGGAAGCAGATTAAGTATCAAAAAAGAAGACACAAAACCACTAAGCCAACAAGCTGCATTATTTGCCATGACAACAGAGGCTGCCAATAAAATACTTAAGGCAAGCGGAAAAACCGTGGATGATTTTAAGAAGTTAGCTGAAACAAGCACATCAGCTGTGCAGAGTATTAAAGCAGACATCAAAATAAATTATTATACTGAAACAAAAGAAGTTAAGGCAGTTGATGTATTAGGATTACTACCTGGAACTGACCTTAAGGATGAAATTTTGGTTTTCTCTGCCCATTACGACCATATTGGTTTAAACCTTACTGGTACGGATAAAGTAAATAATGGTGCTGATGATGATGGTTCGGGTACGACAGGTATTTTAGAAATAGCCCGTGCTTTTACACAAGCCAAAAAAGCAGGACATGGCCCACGTCGTAGTATTTTATTTTTAGGTAATGTGGGCGAAGAAAAAGGCTTACTAGGTTCGGAATATTATACTGATCATCCTGTATTCCCTTTGACAAACACCATTACAGATATTAATATTGATATGATTGGGCGTGTGGGTTACGAATACATTGGCAAACCCGATTCGGCTAATTATGTATATACTATTGGTTCGGCTATGCTGAGTAAAGAGTTGCATCAAATAAACGAGGATGCCAATAATAAATATACACATCTAAATCAGGATTATAAATATGATGACCCGAACGACCCAAATCAATTTTATTATCGTTCTGATCACTATAATTTCGCTAAGCATGGTGTTCCTATTATTTTCTTTTTCAATGGTGAGCACGCTGATTATCACCAACCCGGAGATGAAGTGAGCAAAATAAACTTTCCATTATTGGCTAAACGTGCACAATTGGCGTTTTATACTGGCTGGGAGTTGGCTAATAGAGATAAACGTCCTGTAGTAGATAAACCTACGAAATAATATTTCAACAAAATTTGAGTTTTTTCTTAAGGGTAGCCACATTGGTTACCCTTATTTTTTATAAAATCCCTAATTTAGCCAAATGAAAACTACCGCCGACGAATTTTTGGTTGCTGCTGAGGATAAGGCATTTGACAAAAGTCATCGTCGTATTATTAATTATAATATCGGCAAGTATGATGCATCGGTGGATAGAGGATTATCACGACTCATTAATTTAGAAAATGCTAAACGCAAAGGGCACGTAATTAAGTGGAAAGTGATGGAAAACTTGGATAAGTTTTTGCCCGAGTTTGAATCAAACTTCCTGAAGCGTGGTGGTAAAGTGATTTGGGCTAATGATGCCGAGGAAGCTAATCGCGAGATACTAAATATCATTCAAAAGGCAGGAGCTAAAACGGTAGTCAAATCAAAATCAATGGTTACCGAAGAAATTCATTTAAATGAGTTTTTAGAAAGCCATCAAATCGAATCATTAGAAACTGATTTAGGCGAATATATAGTGCAATTGTTAGGGCAAAAGCCTTATCATATTGTAACGCCAGCCATGCATCTTTCTAAAGAAGATATTGCGAAATTGTTTAACGAAAGATTTGGAACCCCCATTGATGCTACACCCGAACAATTAACATTAAAAGCACGTGAATTGTTGCGTGAAAAATATGTGCAGGCCGATGTAGGCATTACTGGTGCAAATTTTTTAATAGCCGATACTGGTAGTATTGCCATAAGCGAGAATGAAGGCAACGCCCGACTAAGTGTTACTTTTCCAAAAATACATATTGCGGTGGTGGGTATCGAAAAACTTATCCCATCTATCGCCGACCTTGATTTGTTTTGGCCGATGCTTGCCACACATGGCACAGGACAAAACCTTACGGTGTATAACACCATACTAAGTGGCCCTCGTCAGCAAAACGAAAGTGATGGCCCTGAGGAAATGTATGTGGTGCTATTAGACAATGGGCGTACAAACTTATTAGCGCAAAAAGAACAACGTCAAGGTTTATATTGCATACGTTGCGGGGCTTGTTTAAACGCCTGCCCAGTATATAAAAACATTGGTGGGCATACCTACGAAACTACTTATAGTGGCCCCATTGGCTCTATCATTACACCACATATGCGTGGGATGGAAGAGTTTAAACACTTAAGTTACGCATCTAGCTTATGTGGTAAGTGCACCGAAGTTTGCCCTGTAAAAATTGACATTCATAAAATGCTATTACTTAACCGTCGCGATGCGGTAAAGGATAACATTGTACCCAAAAAAGAGCAATGGGGATGGGCAATGTGGCAAAAAGGGATGCTTAGCCGTAAAATGATGGACTTTTTGAGTGGCAAAAACAAAAACATCCTACTGAAAACCCTCTTTAAACGCACTTGGGGACATTTACGCGAAATGCCAAAAGTTGCTGAAAAATCATTCAACAAAATGTGGCAAGAGCGTAATAAGGAAGATTAATGCTTATTTCCGAATCCAAATTCCTTATAAGTGTTTGGCATTTCGTTGCTACTACTGAAAGCAAACGTATAAGAAGTAAGCCAGCTTTCGTAATCAATACCTTTATCTTTTGATGGCTCTATATAAAGGCTACGCATCAAATATACCCCTTCTCGGCTCAACTTAAAATACACGAAACCTTCCTTATCCGAAGATAGTTTTTGTGCAAAAACATTGCCTCCTAGTGTTTTCACATATAGTATCACAATTGCATTCACCAATGGCTTGCCTTTTAATCTTACTTGAGCCCTAATATCATCGCCATAGTTGCCTTTGTATGGATTATCTTTCAAAACAATTTCATATTCATCATTCAAAGGCTTATCAAAATTATTACCACTATTTTTCTCCACTTCAATCAGCGATTTCATATACCAAGTATATCTCTCCCTAAAACTATCCTTAGCAGAGCTTTTTGCCTTCTCGATATATTGCGCAAACCCTTCATCTTCGAGTAGTTTTACCAAGTCATCGCTTTCTATATCATCCAAAATAGGTTTACGTACCATGCTAATGGTATTAAGTCCTTCGTTATCTGTTTTGAACGAAACCAATGTACTATCGGCAGGTTTTACCAACGACGCTAAATCGGCTTTTTTAGCCCCTACATAAATATCAAACTTGGCAGTTTTGGCAGCATCGTATTTCAATTCACTTTGTTTAATAAACTGATTAGCCGTTATCAAATGTAAACTAAGGTTATCTCCTTTGTGCAAAATAAAATTTTCAGGAACTAGAATATTATCCTGTGCGCTGGCTGATAATGCCGTTGTTAAACATAAAATTGGAATCAAAAAAGAGGAGTATTTCATAGTGATGAATATTTATCATGTAAACATACAAAGTTTTGAAAACTTCAGTAGTTTAGCTGCATGATTTTTGATCGAAAAAACCTCGAAAACGACAAATTAATCGCGTTTTATAAAGCTTTATTGTGGCCCCGTCTGATTGAAGAGAAAATGTTAATCCTTTTAAGACAAGGTCGTATTGGTAAATGGTTCTCAGGAATTGGGCAAGAAGCTATTGCCGTTGGCAGCACATTGGCAATGCAACCCGACGAATATATATTACCCATGCACCGCAATTTGGGTGTATTTACTACCCGCGAAATTCCGCTATCGCGGCTAATGGCACAATGGCAAGGCAAAGCATCAGGCTTTACCAAAGGGCGCGACCGTTCGTTTCATTTCGGCACACAAGAATATAAAATTATCGGTATGATATCGCACCTTGGCCCTCAAATGGCATTGGCTGATGGTATTGCACTTGCTGATATATTGAACAAAAAAAACAAAGCTACCTTAGTTTACACAGGCGATGGAGCTACAAGTGAAGGCGATTTTCATGAGGCTTTAAACGTGGCATCGGTTTGGAACTTGCCTGTAATTTTTTTGATAGAAAACAATGGCTATGGCTTATCAACCCCTGTAAATGAGCAATATAATTGTGAATACTTGAGTGATAGGGCAATTGGCTATGGTATTGAAGGGCGCAGAATTGATGGTAATAATATACTTGAGGTGTATCATACCATTAATGAGTTGGCAAGCGATATGCGTCAAAATCCCCGCCCTGTTTTAATTGAGTGTATGACTTTCAGGATGCGAGGACATGAAGAAGCATCTGGAACTAAATATGTGCCACAAAATTTATTTGACGAGTGGAAACAAAAAGACCCTATTGCTAATTATGCTCAGTTTTTGTTGGATGAAGGGATACTTACCGAGGAGGCTATACAAGTTATAAGAAAAGGATACACCACACTTATTGATATCGAAATTGAGAAAGTATTTAGCGAGCCTGATATTGTTCCTGATTTGGATATCGAAGTGCAAGATATGTATATGCCTTATACAGCACCTGCCGTTCAGCCATCGGGCAACAAGACCAATAAACGCTTTATTGATGCCATTAGTGATGGATTGAGGCAAGGGATGCGCAAGTATGATAACTTGGTGATAATGGGACAAGATATTGCCGAATATGGTGGTGCGTTTAAAATTACACAAGGATTTTTAGAGGAATTTGGTAAAGATAGAGTGCGTAATACTCCTATTTGCGAATCGGTAATAGTAGGGGCGGCAATGGGTTTATCCATCAACGGATATAAATCTATCGTTGAAATGCAATTTGCCGATTTTGTAACCTGTGCATTTAATCAAATCATCAATAATTTAGCAAAAACACACTACCGCTGGGGCGAAAACGTGGATGTGGTAGTGCGTATGCCTACGGGTGCAGGCACAGGTGCTGGACCTTTCCACTCGCAAAGCAACGAAGCATGGTTTACCAAAACACCTGGTTTAAAAGTGGTTTACCCTGCTTTCCCATCAGATGCTAAAGGCTTATTACTTGCAGCTATTGATGATCCAAATCCTGTTATTTATTTCGAACATAAATATTTGTATCGAAGCATAAATGAGGATATATACGATGATGATTATACCATCGAAATTGGTAAGGCAAAAATCATACAAGAAGGCTCAAAAGCTACCATCATTACCTATGGTTTAGGCGTGCATTGGGCAATTGAATATGCTAACAATCATGCCGATGAATCTATCGAAATAATAGATTTAAGAAGCTTGCAGCCTTGGGATAAAGAAACCGTAGAAGCAAGTGTAAAGAAAACAGGGCGAGCATTAATATTACATGAAGACACGCTTGTGAACGGTTTTGGGAGCGAAATAGCAGCCCATTTGGCTGAGCATTGTTTTACTTATTTGGATGCTCCGGTAATGCGTTGCGCTAGTTTAGATACTGCTATACCGATGAATAAAGCACTAGAAGACCAATTTTTGGCAAAAGGTCGTTTGGAAGAAATGATGCAGAAACTATTAAACTACTAAAGCCCATTCATTTTTTGTAGTTAAGCTAAAATTTATAAAATATGAAATTAGATAGGCGGTATATCAAACCAAAACCTATCTTTGTGCCATAATTTTCTCAAGGGGTGCCTTGCTTTGAGCAATCAAACTGAAAGACAGGCTGAGATTAAACCCATTGATGCGTTTGTAAATATTCGTATCATACACCTGATCCAGGTAATGCTGGCGTAGGGAGAGGTAAAGTTAAGTGTACTACACATTCAACCCTGATGTGTGGATGGTTTAACAATTTTTATTAATTATTTATTTTGAAAAATTTATTCATGGCGGTGTTCGCCTTGCTGTTGCCTATCGTAGCTACAGCCCAATTTTCTATTTCTGGAAAAATTACCAACCAACAAACACGAACCGTATTACTAGGAGCAACAATTAGCATCAATCCTACTACGGCTACTACCGCTAAAGCCGATGGCAGTTATGTGCTGAACGGCGTAAAAAGCGGCGATGTTACTATCAAAGTAACGTACATTGGCTACCAAGCCGTTGTAAAAACTATAAAATTAGCCTCAAATACGGTGCTCGATTTTGCAATTTCTCCGAGTAGCGTACTTACTGACGAAGTTACTGTAAGCGCAACACGTGCAGCTAAAAACTCACCTACTGCCTATACCAACTTGAATAAGAAACAAATTCAAGAAAACAATCTTGGGCAAGATTTACCTTTCCTGCTTAATCAAACACCCTCTGTTGTAGTTACTTCTGACGCAGGTGCGGGAATTGGATATACAGGTATTCATATTCGTGGTTCGGATGTGTCGCGCATCAATGTTACTATTAATGGTATTCCCTACAACGATTCGGAGGAGCAAGGCTCGTTCTTTGTAGATGTGCCTGATTTTGCTTCGTCGGTTGATAATATCCAAATACAACGTGGTGTAGGCACATCAACCAATGGCGCAGGTGCTTTTGGTGCAAGCATCAACATTCAAACCACTACTCGTCGCGATACAGGTTATACCGAACTAAACAACACCATTGGCTCGTATGGGACAATAAAAAACACCATCAATATAGGTACAGGCTTATTAGGTGATAAGTTTAGTGTAGATGGCAGATTATCGCGCATCTACTCGAACGGTTATATTGATAGGGCATCATCTGATTTAAAATCATATTTCGTAAGTGGTGCTTATTATGGCAAAAGCACATTGATACGTTTTAATACATTTTCGGGAGTAGAGCATACGTACCAAGCTTGGAATGGTGTACCAGAAGATAATTTAAGAGCAGGAAACAGGCATTACAATGATTTAGGATTAGAAAAATCTAATGGCTCGTTTTATAAAAACCAAACCGACAACTATACACAAGACCATTATCAGCTATTAGTTGATCAAAAAATATCAAACCAACTTTCATTTAGCGGTGCGCTGCATTACACGCATGGTTATGGTTATTACGAAGAGTACAAAAACAACCAAACACTGGCAGACTATGGCATAACTCCCGTTGTAATTGGCGGAAATACCATTGCCTCAACCGACCTTACTCGTCGCTTATGGTTGAATAATAAATTTTATGGTGTTACTTATAACTTAAAATATACGCCAAAGAATAATCTACATTTCATTCTCGGTGGCGCCTATAACGAATACAAAGGTGCACATTACAACAACATTGAATGGACGCAACAAAGCACCAATATTACGCCCGATTATCAATACTCGCGTAATGATGCTGATAAAACAGATTTCAATATTTTTGGCAAAGCCGATTATCAAATAGGTGAGTTTTCGCTATTTGCTGATTTACAATATCGTCATGTCTATTATTCGTTTTTAGGGTTTGATGAGGCTTTAAAGAATGTTCAACAGCAGGCTATTCTTGATTTTTTCAACCCAAAAGCAGGCATTACCTATCGTTTAAACAATCACAGCAATGTTTACGCCTCCTTTGCCGTGGGTAATCACGAACCTAATCGAAATGAGTATGTACAATCAACCCCAAATAGCCGCCCCAAGCCCGAAAATTTGAAAGATTTTGAATTAGGCTATCGCATCCAACAAGGCCTTTTTACAGGTGGCATTAATGCGTTTTATATGTTATACAATAATCAATTGGTATTAACAGGAGCATTAAACGATGTTGGCGCACAAATACGTAGTAATATTAAAGATAGTTACCGTGCAGGTTTGGAGTTTGATGGTCGTGCTAAAATAAACGAGCAATTAACATGGGCGGCTACCGCATCGGTAAGTACCAATAAAGTAAAAAACTTTCAACAAGTTTTGGCTACCGATAACAATACTACCGTAGTATATACTTACAAAAAAACAGATATTGCTTTCTCGCCTAACTTTGTTGGTTCAAGCACCATCAGTTACAGACCCATAAAAAACGGAGAAATTGCCTTTATTAGTAAATATGTGAGTAAACAATATTTAGATAATACATCGAATACTAATCCTACTGGGTATTTACCAGCCAATCCTGCATCAAACCGTTATTTAAATAGCTATTTTGTAAACGCATTACGATTGAACTATAATTTCAGTATCCAATCCGTTAAAAACATTGGCTTGACACTATTAGTAAACAATATATTCAATGTGAAGTACGAAACCAACGGAGCTACCTATCCTGATATTGAAGGTGGCAAAGTAGTAAACTATATTTCGTATTACCCACAAGCACCAACTAACTTTTTGGCTAGCTTGAGCGTTAACTTTTAAATTAGCACACTATGCACAATTGGTTTGCATTACTACTTGAGCAAATAGCAGCAACCTCATTACTACAATGGGTTGCTGCTGTATTGGGCATAGCTGAGGTTTTGTTAGCCCGAAAAAACAATATCTGGCTTTACCCAACGGGTATTGTAAGTGTTTTGCTCTCCATATATCTATTGCTTGATGTTCAACTCTACGCCGAGTCGGCATTAAACGTTTATTACTTAGTAATGAGCATTTATGGCTGGGTGTATTGGGCAAAAAAGCGAGATAAGATTGATATAAAAGTATCGTATAGCAATTATCGAGAATGGATAGTTAGTCTTGGTATTACCATTTTAGGGGGGATATTTTTAACTATACTACTCAAAAAATACACTACATCAAATGTACCCATTTGGGATGCTTGGGTATCATCAACAGCATGGGCTGGTATGTGGTTGCTTGCTCGTCGCAAGATAGAAAACTGGGTATTTTTAAACATCTCTAACTTATTTGCTATCCCTCTGTTGTTTTATAAGAAACTTCCGCTTTTTGCAGGGCTAACTATTTTTCTATTCATAGTTGCCTGTTTCGGCTTCTTCGATTGGAGAAAAATTTATAAACAGCAAATCAAAAAAACAGTTCAAGCCTAAAAGTTTCACCTCAATGGCAGATAATATTATTCATAATCATCCATCGGCACAGCTACAAACCCAGTGGATAAAATTAATTAGAGATACGGCTCTTGCTGCCGAGCGCTTAGAAACGTTGCATCCAAAACAGTTGGAATTGGCAATTGAACAGGGATGGTTCAAATTACTCGTTCCTTCGGTTTATACAGGGCTTCAAAAATCCATCCCCGAACTACTACGATTAGAAGAAAGCATTAGTTGGGCAGATGGGAGTTTAGGATGGGTGATTACTTTATGCGCAGGCGCTGGCTGGTTTGGTGGGTTTTTAGATAGCGGCGTTGCTAACAAAGTTTTTAAAAGCAAAAATGTATGCTTGGCTGGTAGTGGAGCTGCCACAGGCGAAGCTTTGATAATCGACAATGGGTATATGATAAATGGCGTATGGCGATACGCAAGTGGCGCACATCATGCCACACATTTTACAGCCAATTGCCTAATAAAAAACGAAAACAGCACAGTAATAAAAAAAGATGGCAAGCCGCTGGTTTTACCTTTTATATTCGAGAGAGAAGCGGTTGAAATTTTGCCTTCGTGGAAATATATGGGCATGATAGCTACTGGGGGCGATGCCTTTGAAGTGAAAAATCAATTTGTGCCAGTTGAGCACTGTTTTGAAATTAATCCCAACAAAACAATAATTAACGACGCGTTATATCAATATCCATTTTTGCAACTTGCCGAAACCACATTGGCTGTAAATATGTCGGGGATGGCAATCCATTTTATTGATTTATGCGAGCCTTTGTTTAATGAAAAAGCAAAATTCGATAAACTATCAGCAGCAAACAAAAAGCAATTAGTAAATGCGCTATCACACCAAATAAGCAAAATCAATCAGCTTCGAGAAGAATTTTACAAGGCTGTGGATGCGTCGTGGGTAGCGATAAAAGAAGGGTATTCGGCAATAGATAATGTGTTTAAAAATGTAAGTAGCACAAGTAGAAACTTAGCAAAAGCAGCATTAGTATGTGTAGATACTTTATATCCCTACTGCGGTTTAAATGCTGCTAATCCCGAATCGGAAATCAATCAAGTTTGGCGCGATATCCATACAGCAAGTCAGCATTCATTACTCACCTTTTCTTAAACTCTGCTATCTTCATTTAGTATTAACAATAATATCACACGCACATTACATTGATATTGCTGATATTAGCGTTTTTAAAATCATCAAAAATGAAAATCAAATATGCCCTTCTATTGCCTTTTATGCTAATCGCCTTCAACCTAATAGCACAGCATAAAAAAAAGAAAAGCATTGAAACTATAGTTCACGAAACTACTTCCAATACCTTACCTCGACCAAAACTTGTAGTGGGTATTGTGGTTGACCAAATGCGCTGGGATTATTTATTTCGATTTTATGATAGATACCAAAACAATGGTTTTAAACGCCTTTTGAATGAAGGCTTTAGTTGCAATAATACGCAAATAGATTATATCCCCACTTTTACCGCCCCTGGGCATTCTTGTGTTTATACAGGCGCTGTTCCAGCCATACATGGTATAGCTGGGAACGATTTTACGATACAAGCTACTGGCAAAACCGTTTACTGCACCGAGGATAGTACAGTACAAACCGTAGGTAGCGCATCAACTGCGGGGCGAATGTCGCCACACAATTTATTAACGAGTACTGTTACCGATGAATTGAAATTGGCAACTAATTTCAGATCAAAAACAATTGGCATTTCACTAAAAGACAGAGGAGCAATATTACCAGCTGGGCATACTGCCGATGCTGCGTATTGGTTTGATGACAAAGGCGGAAATTGGATAACCAGCACTTATTACATGGCCAATTTACCACAATGGGTAAAAGATTTTAATGAGCAAAAACTTGCCGAAACGTATTTAAAACAAGATTGGACAGCGCTTTACCCAATTGATACTTATGTGCAAACATTGCCTGATGACTCAAAATATGAAGGTAAATTTAAAGGTACTGATGCCCCCACCCTTCCTGTAAAAACATCGGCATTGTATAAAGGTAATTTAGGACTAATTCGCTCCACTCCTTTTGGTAATACCATTTCTATAGATATGGCGGTAGCTGCTATCAATGCCGAACAATTAGGGCAACATGATGTAACTGATTTTTTAGCTTTAAGCCTGTCATCTACTGATTATATCGGGCATCAATTTGGAATAAATGCCGTAGAAGTTGAAGATACTTACTTGCGCTTAGACCGCGATTTAGCTGCATTTTTTACCTACTTAGATGCTAAAGTGGGTAAAGGTAACTATACCGTTTTCCTTACTGCCGACCACGGTGCAGCACACAACACAGGTTTCTTAAAAGACCATAACATACCCGCAAATGTTTGGGATGATGGTGCTGCAAAAGATAGTCTAAATCAATATCTACTAAGCAAATACAAAGTAGAAAAGCTAGTACTTAGTTTGGGCAATTACCAAGTTAATTTTAATAATACAGTTATTAAATATGCACAGATAAATAAGGATGCTTTGATAAAAGATTGTATTGATTATTTAGAAAAGCAAGCGGGTATAGCTTATGCAGTTGATATGCAAAATGCCCGTACAGCAAATATTCCTGATGAATTGCGTGACCGCATTATTAATGGCTATAATGCTGCACATAGTGGCGATATACAAATTATTTTGCAGCCAGCTTGGTTTACTGGGCATGGTTCGGGCGATAATGGCCCTACTGGAACAACGCATGGTACATGGAATCCGTATGATAGCCACATTCCACTCCTATTTATGGGCTGGGGAATACAGCATGGACATTTGAACCGCGAAACACACATGACGGATATTGCAGCTACTATTGCTACTTTACTGCATATACAAGCACCAAATGGCTGCATTGGCAAACCAATAAGTGAAGTATTAAAATAAGCGCAGCAAAACCTTTTTAATACCAGCTTACGAATACCAAAGTATTTGCTTAATTTTCGGTTCATAAAATCGATTTTACTACCGTGTCGTCACATCATATAGTTCGCGAAAAACAAGAACCTGCATTATTGATACTTGGTATGGAAACCTTCCCAACCGAGCTATTAGGGCAATTATTAGAATGGAACCCAACGGTTATCACCACTGAACAAACTGCTGAAGCATTAGTTGAGAATGGTATTAAAATAGATTGGGTAATAACAGATGATGTGCGTGAGTTATTACAATCTGACACCAAAACTATTGCTCGTGGCAGTGATAATTATACCGAAGCTGGTTTAAAATACTTAATTACCCACGGCTACCCTGCCGTAAATATTATAACTGATGATTTGGAGTTAAAAGATTTCTTGTTCTTTGTTGATAAGATTAACCTAGTTATCTTCCAAGGTAATCAAAAAATTTATGCCGTAAGCTCAGGCTTTAGCAAGTGGAAACCTAAGGGCGAAGCTATTGAAATACTTACCCAACCCAATCATCTCCATTACGATGGTTTAGAACCAATCGGCAATCATTGTTATCAAACCATTCATGATGGTTTTTTTAGTTTAGAGTTTGACCAGTCGTTTTTATTTATTGTCGAAAATCTGTAAAACTTTTAAGTAAATAAATATATCGTTCAAAGCATTTATTCTTACTATGCAATTAGTTTAGTAACTTTACGTTTACAACTAAACTAATTTAGTTTTTGAAAAGAATTTTATTTAGATACACGTTTAAACCAAACGTTATTTATATAGTCTAAAATTTACAATTCAATCTTGATAAATAGGTTGAAATTAAAATATAAACCATGAAAAGTACCTATAAATTTTTAAGCGCAATAACCATGAATGGGTTGTTATGCTTATGCGTTGCCTTATCAGCAAATGCGCAACACAGAGGGGCAGTTGGATCATCATCAAGCGGCGGCGGTTCTAATAGTAACAGTTCTAGTAATTCAGGAGGCGGCAGATCTTCTGCACCTAGTTATAGCCCTCCTCCTAGTTCAAACAATGTTTCGAGACCATCCGTTAGCAATAATAATGTGAGCAGACCATCGAGCAACAATGTAGGTTATAGTCGCCCTTCAAGTAACAATGGTGGGTATAATCATCCAAATAATAATTCGAGAGTTGCAATTGCGCCGCAACACTTTAACAATCAAGGCAACAGAACCTCCTCATATGGCATAGCTCCTAGAAGCAATCCTGGTGCGGTTACCTATGGCGGTCGTAGCTATGTTGGCACTACTACCCATAGCTATGTTAATCCAAGTTCACGCAGTTATGTAGGTACACGTGGTTATATTGGCGTTGGTGGTCGCGAATCGGTGGGTGTAGGTGGCCGTGGTTTTTATAGCACACCTTCTTATACCTATTGGGATAGGCATAATTACTATCACTATTATCATGGCTATTATGGCACCTATTATGCCCCACGCCTTGGTTTTAGCATAGGCTATTTGCCATACGATTATTATCCTTTTTACTATGGCGATTATCAATATTATTATAGCGGTGGCTTGTTCTACACCTATAACAATAATACTTATACCGTAGTTGAGCCACCTGTGGGCGCTGAGGTAAATTCGTTGCCATCAAACGCACAATCAATAGTAATTAATGGTGAGCAATATTACGAGGCTAACGGTGTATATTATGCTCCTGTTACTAAAGACGACGGCAGTATCACTTATGAAGTGGCCGGTAAAGATGGTCAATTAAACACGAATGTAAATGATGGTGAGCCCTTAGCTCCTCGTATAGGCGACTGGGTTGAATCATTACCATCTGATTGCCGTAAAATTAAATTAAATGGCGAAAAGTATTATGTATCGCCTGATGGATATTATTATCAAGAGGCATTTGATGCTAATCACAACAAGGTTTACAGAATTGTAGGCACGCCTGATGATGGCCCGCAAAACTAATGGATAAAAATTCCTAACGAAACGAGCGATGTGTAATACACATCGCTCGTTTCGTTTATAATATTCTGATATGCAGAAATAAATTTTATTTATTACCCCATTTGAAACCACAAAATCAAATTTGGGTTGGGTATGTTTTTAAGGTATTTATCCTTTTCATCATATCGACATACTCCAGGGTAATCCCCATTATTGCCTTCTATATCAAACATCAATTGAAAATGCAGATGAGGTGGCCAGCAGCCATTTACGGTAGCATCACCAAATAGTCCAAGCTTTTGCCCTTTAGCTACGGCATCGCGTACGTTTAACCCTTCAAGGCATTCTCTATTCAAATGCCCATACAAACTATATAATTCGAGCCCATCCAGTTGATGTTGTAAAATAATAGTTGGCCCATAATCGCTAAAGCGAGCATTATCAGCAAAACTATGGATAGTGCCGCTAAGTGGCGCATATACTGGCGTACCTGCATCGCCCCAAATATCTACGCCTAAATGCAGTCGGCGAGGTTGGCTTTGGGTATCAAACAAATCGCTACGGGCATATATGGTACGATGCTCCATATAACCACCTATTCCGTATCGGCAATTATTATCTGCAAGTTTTTTATTTACCCAAGCACTAAACTTATCCGTATCGCTTATATCATCTGCGTTCAGTTCGGTATTAGAAGCTGTAAAATCGAAATTAAAAAGAGAATCCTTCTCAGGGTTAAAATCAACTACCTTTCCAACTTCGTAGGGATGTGTTTTAAGATAATTGGTTAATAAGGTATGCTTATCCATTAAGCCGTATTTTATTCAACATCAGGCTGACGTTCCTCTTTACTTATCTTATCAAATATTTTATCCATGCGCTCCACATACTCGCTTGTATCATCTACAAAAAACTCGAGTTGAGGAATTATTCTAACTTGATCCTTGATACGTGCACCCAGTTTATACCTAATTTCCGACGAGTGCGCTTTAATGGTATTCAAGGCAAGTTGTGTATTTGCATTGTTAAAAAAACTCAAAAACACACGAGCAATTGCCAAATCGGGGGTAACCCTTACTTTCGTAATCGTGATTAATGTATTAGGTAATATGGTAGTAGCTTCGCGCTGAAATATAGCTGCTAAATCTTGTTGTATTACTCCTGCAAATTTCTGCTGACGTTTTGATTCCATGTTTTAATAGATAGCGGCTAAATGCTGAAGCATCGAACCTGTTTTTATACTTAACAAATCTACAATTCTTCTTTAATCTCTCCCAGTCTTTTAATACTTAAACGTGCACTTATGCCCGAAGCTATTGCCGAAATACCCGTTACAGTTAAAAACACCAATATAAAATCGGTAAATCGTAAAGCAACGGGATAGGCATCTATTGCGGTTAGGTTATCGCCAAACCTAATAAAACCAAATTGCTCTTGTAATATACAAAATATCAACCCAACTATTATACCAGCTATGCAACCAATAAACGAAATCATCATCCCCTCAACAAAAAATATGCCTTTTATGAGTTGCTTATTTGCTCCTAAACTGGTTAAAATGGCAATATCTTTTTGTTTGTCAATTACCAGCATAGTTAACGAGCCAATAATGTTAAATATGGCTATTATCAACACAAAAGTTAAAATCATAAATATAAACCAACGCTCGTAATTTAGCGTTTTATACAAATCGGCATTTTGCTCAATTCTGTCTTTCACAACAAATTGAGCACCTAATTTTTCTTTTATATCTTTTTTTATAGCGGGTAAGTCAGCTCCGCTTTTATAAGTCAAATCAATAGCCGAAACGTTTTGAGGTTCATTCAGCAAATCGCGCATAAACTCAATTGGGGTAATTACCAAGCTGTTAAAATCTTGCTGAATATTAAAAACACCCGATGGGTAGATATACCGCACCTCAAAAGAACTTAGTGGATCAATTGAGTTAGAGGCTTCCTTTTTAGGTGCATAAATTTCTAAAGGCGATAACTGATTTTGAATACTTACAGATAATTTGCTTTGTACCGTAGCCCCCACAACTGCCATAAAATGCCCATCATTTTTTAGCGTGAACGAGCCTTTATCTTTCTCTATGGTGCTATCTATTTGTTTGTTCTTCAAAAAATCATCGCTTACACCTCTTACTGTACCAATGTATTGCCCCGTTTGCCCATAGCGGATTAATGCTTTTTCTTCCAACACTTCAGTAAACGAAAACAACTTAGGGTCGTGGCGGATGATATTGAAGTATGCAGTATTGGGGTTAAATGTTTTACCCTGTCGTGGTTCAATCTTTAGTTCGGGGGTAAAGTTGCTATACTGCGAAAGTATCACTTCTTCAAAACCATTAAACACCGACAAAATAATAATAAGTGCTGCACTACCAATAAATACCCCAAGCATTGATACTCCCGAAATGATATTGATGGCATGCACCTTTTTTCGGGAAAACAAATACCTTTTGGCTATGTATATTGATGTATTCACTACGTAGTTGGTTATACGCTAATTAAAAAATGGGTTATACCTTTTCTCGGAGCCAATAGTAGTTTCGGAGCCATGCCCCGGATACACTATGCAATCATCGGGCAAAGTAAATAGTTTGGTATTGATATTATGGATAAGCAAGTCGTAATCGCCTCCTGGCAAATCGGTTCTTCCTATGCTGCCTTTAAACAATACATCGCCACCTATTAATATATTATCGGAATTATTATAAAAACACAAATGTGCTGGCGAATGCCCTGGTGCAAATATCAATTGCAGCTCGGTATTGCCAAAAGTTATCATGCCAGTTTCGGGCAAGTAATAATCGGGCAATGGCGATGGCTCATAACGCATACCCATTTGAGGAGCATAGCTTGGTACAGCTGTTAGTACCGAAAACTCGCCTTGATGGAATTGAGGTTTTAATCCATACTGATCAAACACAAATTTATTACCCAACACATGGTCGATATGGCAATGGGTGTTTAACAGCATTACTGGTTTTAATTGCTTTTCTTTTATAAAATCAACCACTCGGTTTTGCTCGACTGCGTTGTACATACCAGGGTCGATAATAGCACACTCGCCACTATCATCAAACAAAATATAGGTATTCTCCTGATAGGGATTATTAACAAACGCTTGTATCATTTTATACTAGTTGCTACGGTAAACTTAACAATAATTAGAAGGCAAATACTGGCTTTAGTTATCCTTCCATCTAAATGTTTTGATTAAGGTGTCTATATCCTTTTTTACAAATTTCAAAACAGGTTGTATCGAATCGAGGCGAGGTGTATTATTAAAATAAAGTGCCCCACGCATATAGTGCTTCACGCTATCGGTAATATAAAACTGTATAGACGATGCCACATTACCATCAATAGTATAATACACACCATAAACTTTTCTATCGCTATTATGAATTACGCTTTGGTCTATCCCCGTTGCCTTAACGCTGTGTTTAGATGCAAATTTATAGGCATCATCTGTTAGCTCGTCAAATACTTGTTTTGATGTTATGGTTTCGTAACTCAAATGTAATGTGCCGTTAAAATCAGGAAACTGCATATTGAGCAGCGTATTCATATTCAATAAGTGCTTTATCCTTTTTTGAGGTGTTTTATCTTGCTCTATTACCGCATATTTTGGATAGATAAAGGTAAAAGGGTATGCACTATTAAATTGCTGGTACGATTTTTCGGGGAAAATAATACGGTAAAACCCACGCGGCTTAGGCGAATAATCGTGATTGCCGCTACATGACAGTAGCCCAACCGATAGTAGGATAAAAAAAGTTATTTTCCTCATAGCTATATTTATCTTGAATTCCATATTTCCCACGACCGTTCGGCTTGCAATACTAGCATTTCATATCCGTTTTTTATCATCGCACCTTTTTCTTTTCCTTTTGCCAAAAATAAAGTTTCCTCCGGATTATATATCAAATCGTAAAGTAAATGTTCGTCAGTTATCGCCTCATAAGGTATCGTTGGGCAATCGTCCACCTTCGGCGACATCCCAATAGGTGTAGTATTGATGATAAGTTTATACTGATTGATATGAGCCGAAGTGAGTTCCGAAAACAAGATATGCCTCTGAGCCGCTTTTCGGGTAACCGATTTGAACGCTATCCCCAATTTATCCAATACACATTTTACTGCTTGGGCTGCCCCTCCATCACCTAATATCAGTGCTTCGCTATATTGTGGTTTTAGTAATGGTTTTAGTGAGTTTTCAAACCCATATATATCTGTGTTAAAGCCTTCAAGTTTTGTTCCTGATATACGAATACAATTTACTGCACCTGCATTCTTAGCATCATCGGCAATCCAATCCAAATATTGAAGCACATTCATTTTATGCGGAACGGTCACATTTAAACCACACAAATCGGGTTGCGCTTGCAGCAATGTGGGCAATTCATCTGCCTTTTCGATAGGAAAAAGATGATATGTTGTATCTTCGATATGCTCTCTCTCAAACTTTTCGGTAAAATATTTTTTTGAAAAAGAATGCGAAAGCGGATAACCAATAAGCCCGTATTGTTTCATGGTGTAATATTAGGAATTTTTAGTCGAAGATACTTTTCTTCCCACTATCATCATGTGTGGACTTAAAGATAATAACGATTGGTCGTTTTCAGTAAGTTTTATCAACTCCATCATCGCCTCTTTCTTATTAAAATCAGCCCGTGTTTCAAAGTAATTCTTATCCATCCAAATCATTCCCTCTACGGCAAAGGTATCTAAATAAGCTAATCCAGCCGCCTCAACTTCGCTCCTAAGCTCCGCAGGGCGATGATAATATGCCATAGGCAACACACCCAGTATACCTTTGGGTGGGGTATGTATGCCCGTAGATAATTCCTGCTTACACATCTCGAACAAGGCTGGTATATGAATAAAGCCATTTAATAACCCTGCAACGGCTGATGCCGAGTGATTAATAGCAAAGCCAAGCACTACACCATTTGGTTTTATTACACGTTTGGCTTCTTCAAGTGCTCGTATTCTGTCTTCCTTTTGTTGTAAATGATATAGCGGGCCGTGTAATATAATCACATCGGCAAAATTATCATCAAATACTAAATTTTGCGCCTCGCCCAACAAACTTGTAAAAGGCTTTTTTGATTTTGCCGACCGCTTACTGGCTTGCTTAATGTGTTTATCTACTGGATCAATCAAATAAACTTGATGCCCCATGCCAGCCAACCATTCGGCATAAATGCCTGGTCCACCGCCAACATCAACAACAATCCCTTTTTTGGGTAAAAAACGTGCTATTAAATTTTTATTCCTTTCAAACTCAAGAGGGCCTAAACCCAATTCGAGCCTGCTTTCCTCTGAGGTTTGGGCATAAAAATCTTCTATTTCGGAGGGTATAAACTTAGATGCGGCCATATTTTGAGTATGACCGCATGCTATATGAGGTTAGTTTCATGATGCAAATTGCAAACAATGCACTACAAATTAAAAAGGCAAATCGTCCTCATCTGGCGCAGCACTAATATCTACTGGCGATGCGTGCTCTGGTGTAGCACTAGTAGCCGCTCCACTCAAAACGTTTATCTTCCACAACTGCAATGAGTTGAAATAAGTCTTTTTCCCTGTCTTATCAGTCCAAGGGCGACCTTTTAGGTTGAAGAAAACCTCTACATCATTACCCACTTGAATATTATCCAACAAATTGCAACGATCTTGTATCGCTTCGAACTTTAAATATTCGGGATATTGAGGATTCTCAATATATTCAATTATAAGTTCTCTCTTCTTTAATGACTCAGTAACCTGAGCAGTAGGTGACACCTCGTGTACTTTACCCTTAATTTCCATAATATATAAAAAATTAAAAATGTAAAGTTAATGCTTAAGAAATTAAATAGCGGGTATTTAATTCATAAATTCGCCAATTAAATTATGCAAGTTTTCCACACCGAAAGTAAAATAATTATAACCTGTAATAAAAGGTTATCCTCATACCTGCAACAAGAGGTTGAAGAACTAGGGTTTACACCCGTACGAGTTTTCCCAACTGGCGTTGAACTTAAAGGAACAGTGAACGATTGTATCCCGCTAAATCTCAATTTGCGTTGTGCAAGTCAGGTAATTTATTTGATTAAAAGCTTTACCGCAGCTAATCCGCAAGAGCTTTATGACAACCTAGTTGAAATTGAATGGGAAAAGTTGATTGATTTTACTGGCTATTTCTCTGTTACCTCAAATGTTAATAACGAGCATATTCTTACACCGCTTTTTGCTAATGTGAAAGTAAAGGATGCTATTGTTGACAGGATTAAGGCAAAAAAAGGCATCAGACCAAATTCTGGCCCCGAACAAAACAAGATAGTAGTGCATTTGTATTGGCAGGATGATAAAGCCGAAATATTTTTAGATACCTCTGGCGAAACTTTGGCAAAACATAGCTATCGAAAGATACCGGGCAAAGCACCTATGTTAGAAGCGTTGGCTGCTGCTACCGTAATGGCTACCGATTGGGATAGGAATAGTACTTTTATAAACCCAATGTGTGGTTCGGGTACATTGGCTATTGAGGCTGCTTTATTAGCTACTGATAAAAGACCTGGATTATTTAGAATGAACTATGGCTTTATGCACTTGATGGGCTACGAAGAAGAAGTGTTTTTTGTAGAGCGCAGGAAACTGAAAGATAAAGCAAAAAAAGCGATAGATTTTAAGATTTTAGCTACCGATCTATCAGCTGATGCGGTAGATATTGCACAAAAGAATGCAAAAACAGCAGGGGTAGAACATTTAATCGATTTTAGCGTTTGTGATTTTGCAGACACGCTTGTTCCCGAAGGTGCGGGCGTGATTATGTTTAATCCTGAGTATGGAGAACGATTGGGCGTACATAGTAAACTAGAAGCCACCTATAAACGTATGGGCGATTTCATGAAACAGCATTGTAGAGGTTTTCGTGGTTATATTTTTACAGGAAATCCTGATTTAGCTAAAAAAATAGGATTGAGAGCAAGCAGGAAGATTGAGTTTTATAATGGGAAGTTGGATTGTCGTTTGCTAGAGTACGAATTGTATGAGGGTAGCAAACGAGAACCTAAAGTAGAATAAATCGTATTTTTGAATGAAGAGGGTATTATTATCGTTTATTGTGTTGGTTACGGCTTTACCTTGTTTAGCGCAACAAGAACTGGCATTTCCGTTTCAAGGTGGGAATAAAATTATGACCCAGTTTTTTAAGGATAGCATCATCGTATCGCCTGCTATAATTAAAAGCCGAGCAAATGGAAATGTTGTGTTTAAATTTACCGCTGATGATAAAGGCATTATCAAAAAACTAGTAATTGCCTATGCCGATGATGCCGTTTTAGCACCGCCGCTAATTGAAGCATTAAAAAAATCGAGCTATAAGTGGGTTATCCCCGACCATGAAAAATCGCACGATTTTATCATAACATTCGCCGTTGGTTTTACACCTCCTTTAACTACTACCCCAGTCTTACAAAAAGCATTATATAACTTTTATACCAAGCGTAAACCTATCATATCAGTAAATCAAGTACCATTGGATAACGCCACCTTGTTGCCTACCATACTTGTAAACTATAAAATTGAGGAGTGATATTGATTTTATAATAGCATTTATGGGGCGATTAAATAGAAGTAGGGAGGCATTACAAGACCAGTAATTGAAAGGAGTATTAAATTTATTTAGGCTAATATAAATATATTTTTAGATTAGTCTAAATTTATTACCTTTACGATATTATCTATATAGTTTACTAGCAGAACAATATTTTACGAAAATCTCTAATGAAAAAGCTACGACTCATCATCATATTATTATCTGTAGTAAAGTTTGCTTTTGCTCAAGACACCATAAAACAACAACGATATGGTTTTCATTTTCAGCAAACTACAATCACTCAATATAAGCCCGCATTTAGTGCTCCATATACTGGTCAAAATAGTTTAATTACTGCATCCGAAACACAAAATTCAATCACATCAACCCTATTTGGAGCTGCACGTTTGTGGAAAGGCGCATCAATTTATTTCAACCCCGAACTATCTGGCGGTGCGGGATTAAGCAAAACACTTGGCATAGCAGGTTTCCCGAATGGCGAAACATTTAGAGTAGGAAGTACCGAACCTAAAATATACATCGCTCGGCTTTATTTTAAACAGAATTTTGAGTGGGGAAAAGATAAGGACACTATTGAAGATGCAAACAATCAATTGGCTGGATTAAAAAGCAAGCGTTATTTTTCATTCGCAATTGGAAAATTTGGCATGGCTGACTTTTTTGATGGGAATAATTTCAGTCACGACCCTCGCGAGCAATTCATGAATTGGGCATTGATGGATAATGGTGCTTGGGATTATCCTGCCAATACGCGTGGGTATGTTTTGGGTTCAGCTTTTGAATTAGGGCAGCCCAGTTGGACACTGCGGTTTGCCTTTACAATGATAACTACACAAGCCAATCAATCTATTTGGGATGCTAAAATTGGGAAAGCCAACACACAAACACTTGAGTTTGAAAAGCGATATAAAATATCGGGACAAAACGGAACGGTGCGCATTTTGGCTTTCCGAAACAATGGCAAATTTGGCAATTATCTCGAAGCGATTACTCAAAATCCGATTGCTCCAAATATTGATGCAACACAACAATATGGGCGACATAAATATGGCTTTGGTATAAGTGCCGACCAGTATCTTACCAAAGATTTAGGCATTTTTGCTAAAACAAGTTATAATGATGGTCATACCGAAACTTGGTTTTTTACCGAGATTGACCGCTCTTTTAGTTTTGGAGGAGTACTTAAAGGAACAAAATGGAAACGAAATGATGATGAATTGGGGCTTGCTTTTATAGCAAATGGCATCTCTGCTGATCATCGTAATTACTTAGCGGCAGGTGGCTATGGTTTTTTAATTGGCGATGGAAAACTAAATTACTCATCTGAGCTAATAGCCGAGTTGTACTATAAAATAAATGTATTTCAGAAGAAATTTTGGCTATCGCCCGATTATCAATTCATCCTTCATCCAGCATATAATGCAGATAAAGGCGCCGTAAATGTATTTGGATTAAGAGCACACATCGCATTTTAATACCATGTGTGCTTTAATTGGCAATGTGTTTAGCTTTTAGGGCCGCCAAACTCCATTAGATATGCTTTTATAAACTCATCCAACTCGCCATCTAATACCGCATTTGCATTAGAAGTTTCGTGATCGGTACGCAAATCTTTTACTAATTTGTAGGGATGCAATACATAATTGCGTATTTGCGAGCCCCATTCTATTTTCTTTTTGTTGCCCTCTATCGCATTACTTACTTCCTGTCGCTTACGCATCTCTATCTCATACAATTGCGATTTTAGCAAGCGAATAGCATTATCCTTATTCTGCAATTGCGAGCGCGACTCTTGATTTTTGATAATAATGCCCGATGGTTTGTGATACAATCTAACTGCCGTTTCTACCTTATTCACATTTTGCCCACCTGCACCACCCGAGCGGAAGGTCTCAAACTCAATATCAGCAGGGTTAATTTCTATTTCGATAGTATCATCAACCAAAGGATAAACATATACCGAAGCAAACGAGGTATGACGCTTAGCATTAGCATCAAAAGGAGATATCCTCACCAAACGATGCACCCCATTTTCTCCTTTAAGATAACCATAGGCAAACTCGCCTTCAAATTGCAGAGTAACTGTTTTTACACCAGCTACATCCCCTTCTTGAAAATCTTGCTCTGTAACCTTATACCCATTCTTCTCGCCCCACATTATATACATTCGCATCAGCATCCCAGCCCAGTCGCAGCTTTCAGTTCCACCTGCACCTGCTGTAATTTGCAATACGGCATTCAACTGGTCTTCCTCGGCTGATAGCATATTTTTAAATTCCAGCTCTTCAACCGCTTTAATTGCGGCATTAAACTGAACTTGCATTTCGGCTTCGGTAGCATCACCAGCTTGATAAAATTCAAAAAGCACGCCTGTATCTTCTACCTCTGATACTACTTTCTGAAAAGCATCTGTCCAAACTTTTTTCAACTTAATAGAAGCGAGCACTTTTTCAGCTTCTTTAGGAGCATCCCAAAAAGTGGGGCTTATGGTTATTTCTTGTTCTTTTTGCAGGGCATCGAGTTTTTTATCGATGTCAAAGATGCCTCCTTAGGGAAGTTGTTCTATCCCTCAAATCTTGAATTTGTTCTTTAGTCATGCGCAAATATAAAAAATTGCATTAGTAGTAGTTGTCAGTCCAAAGTTATGACACAAAAAAGGGGCAACTTTATTTACCCCTTTTATTGTTAACATAGATGAGATTATAAAATATTTACGCCACCATCATTTGATGCACTAGCCCGCTTAAATCAGCACGACCACCATTTATTTTGGTTAGGAATGTACTCAACACAAATTCCTGATTTTCGCCATTTCCTGATTGTTTTACCAATTCGAGCATAACCTGTGGTATCAGCATATTTGCTGTGGCACGAGCTACATCCGAGTTGATATTATAAAACTGTGTCAATTTATTGGCAAATTTATTTGTAATTTTTGTTATCAATGAACCCTTATATATTTCTGGAAATCTAAAATAATCCACTATTTCATTCAGTTTTCCAGATTCAATATAGGCTTTCAAGCCTTCAATAATTGAACTCGATGCCTCGTTAATCACCGATTCACGATCCTTTTCGTGTATAGCAGGATTTGCAACAACTGCTTTCTCAGCGTTATTTTTTACCAGCAAAAAGAGTTTCTCAAACATAAAATTATTGCTTTTTAAAATTTATTAAAATGATTACAAACGATTGATTTAATTATCATTGAAACAAAGATATATATTATTTGATTTTACATTGCAAAAAAAATGCCAATTATTTTAAAAAAATGATAATTTAATAGTGTATATAAAACACTATCAAAGTGTGTATAATTAACACTAAATCAAGGTGTGATTTTAACACTAAACCGGCGTGTTGCTCCAACACTTAGTATGCATAGGCGAGGTCAAAAAATGGAACATAGATTTTCAATTAATCTTGATTTTTAATGCTATTTTTGGATAAAAACACATTCTTATGTTACCCAATATTGATTTTACAAACACACAGGCTTACAGATATTTAACTAATCACTTTATCGACATTGCATCAAAGAACTTAAAAGATTTTTTCAAAGACGATGACTATCGCTTTGCTAAATTCTCAACTCGGTTTAATGATATTTTGTTGGATTATTCTAAAAACAGGATAAACGATGAAACCATTGCGCTTTTAATACAGTTAGCAAAAGAATGCCAACTTTATACGGCTATAGAAGCTATGTTTACTGGCAACAAAATTAATGCAACCGAAAATCGGCCTGTACTGCACACAGCATTACGCAATAGAGGCAATACCCCTGTTTACGTTGATGGTAAAGATGTAATGCCCGAGGTAAACAAGGTATTGCAACAAATGAAGGCTTTTAGTGAGGCTATCATTTCGGGCAGTTGGAAAGGCTATAGTGGCAAGATCATTACTGATGTGGTAAATATAGGCATCGGCGGGTCTGATTTAGGGCCTGTAATGGTTACCGAAGCACTTAAACCATATAAAAATCATCTTAACTTACATTTTGTTTCTAACGTTGATGCTACTCATATAGCAGAAACGCTAAAGCCACTTAACCCCGAAACAACACTCTTTCTAATCGCATCAAAAACATTTACAACGCAAGAAACTATGGCAAATGCGCATAGTGCACGCGATTGGTTTTTGGCGAGTGGTGCACAAAACAATGATATTGCCAAGCATTTTGCAGCACTATCCACCAATGCTAAGGCTGTTGAACAGTTTGGTATCGACACGAAGAATATGTTTGAGTTTTGGGATTGGGTTGGTGGTAGATACTCGCTTTGGAGTGCCATTGGGCTATCTATCGCATTGGGAATAGGTTTTGAAAACTTTGAGGAACTTTTAGCCGGAGCACACGAAATGGATGTGCACTTTAGAAGTACCGAATTTGAACAAAACATACCTGTTATTTTAGGTTTGATTGGAATATGGTATAATAATTTTTTTGATAGCGAAACCAATGCCATACTTCCATACGACCAATATATGCACCGTTTTGCGGCGTATTTTCAGCAGGGCGATATGGAAAGCAATGGCAAGCATGTGGATAGAAATGGCAACAACGTTGATTATTCTACTGGACCAATTATTTGGGGCGAGCCGGGCACCAATGGGCAACATGCCTTTTATCAACTCATCCACCAAGGCACTAAACTAATTCCATGCGATTTTATTGCTCCTGCGCAATCACATAATCCGCTTGGCGAGCATCATCAAATGTTACTGTCAAACTTCTTTGCACAAACCGAAGCTTTAATGAACGGCAAAACCAAAGAAGAGGTTATTGCCGAATTAAAGGCATCGGACAAAGCGGACGATGAAATAGCAAAATTAGCCCCTTTTAAAGAATTTGATGGCAACCGCCCTACCAACTCCATCTTAGTAAAAAAAATCACGCCACGCACTTTAGGCTCGCTCATAGCCATGTACGAACATAAAATTTTTGTTCAAGGTATTATATGGAATATATACAGTTTCGACCAATGGGGTGTAGAGTTAGGTAAACAATTGGCAGGTAAAATACTCCCCGAATTAAAAAATAATGATGAAGTAACTAGTCACGATTCCTCAACCAATGGGTTGATTAATCAATATAAAAATTGGAGATAGGTATTTAGTACAATTGCTTTATAAAGAACTACAAAAAGCCACTGAAAATTCGGTGGTTTTTTATTCTATTAATTTTATCTTTTAGGCAATAAAATGCTGTTTACCTCCCAAAAAAGTACTTTTAATTGAATAATTATTATCAAAAACAACAAAATCAGCATCATAGCCAGTTTCTATTTTACCCTTGTTTACTCCTACTAATTGCGCAGGGTATAGTGATGCCATGTTTATTGCCTCTGCTAGTGGTATACCGATATGTTTAACACAGTTTTCCACCGCTTTTAACATGGTCAAGCATGAGCCCGATAAAGTACCGTCAGGCATTAAGTACCTATCGCCAGCCAATTGATGTTGATAGGTACCCTCATTAGTTGCGGTTACCGCATCGGTTATTAAAAATAATTTATCACCCAACTCTCGCTTCGCCAAACGTATCATAGCAAAATCAACATGAATACCATCTGCAACTACACTAGTATATGGTCGCTCTTCAAATATAGCTGGAATATATCCAGGTTCGCGATGGTGCATTTGCGGCATAGCATTGTACAAATGTGTAACTGCCTTTACAGAATTATTCAAGAATAATTTACCTTCTTGGTAAGTTGCATTGCTATGCCCAGCTGATAAAACTACTCCATGATTATTGAGGTAATCCATCACTTCCTGATCTTGAAGTTCAGGGGCTATGGTCATCATTTTAATCACGCCATCAGCCATTTCTATCCAACGTACTACTTCAGATAATGTGCCTTTTTTAATATACTTTGCAGGATGAGCACCTTTTTTAATAGGGTTAAGATAGGGACCCTCCAAATGTATCCCCCAGAAATTTCCTTGACAATGTTCACGGTAGTATTTTGCGGATTCGATTCCCTGTTCTAAAATACCTATGCTATTAGTCGCGATAGTAGCAAAGAAGCCCGTTGTACCCTGCCTCAGCATATCATTTTCCATTTGCACTAATGCTTCAACCACAGGTGTTCCAGCAAACAATCTGCCTCCTGAACCGTAAATTTGTAAATCTATCAATCCAGGTGCGATAAATGCCCCTTGCAGGTTTATCTTTTTAGCTTTTTGGGGGACTTCGACATCCGCGACAATAGCGGATATTTTACCATCTGAAATTAAAACGGCTTTCTTATTGGTGATGCAACCATCTGAGATGATTTGCAGATTGTGAAGTGCTGTTGTCATATCACAATATTACGTACAAGCGTAAAGTTTTGTATAACAATAGCAAAATGTTTTTCACAAAAAAACCCCGCTGATTTCAGCGGGGTTTTTATATTTAAGCTCCTAACGCTGTCCGCTTAAATGCGGTAACGGTTAAGTCTTTTTGAACTGTATTCAAAAATTGAGCAACGCTTTTTGATGAGTCTTTCACAAATTCTTGATTTAACAAAGTTGAATCTTTGTAGAATTTATTTAATTTTCCAGCAGCAATTTTTTCAACCATTTCTTCTGGCTTTCCTTCTGCACGGATTTGCTCTTTTGCAATCTCCAATTCGCGTTGGATAGTTGTAGCATCTACGCCATCTTTATCAATAGCAACTGGGTTCATAGCCGCAATTTGCATAGCTACATCTTTTCCAGCATCTTCGGCACCAACAGCATCGGCACTTAAAGCAACCAATACACCTAAACGATAATTACCGTGGATATAAGCAATTACTTTCTCGCCTTCTACAACTTCGTATTTCGATACGCCAATTTTCTCGCCTATTTTACCAGTTTTGTCAATAACTGCCTCAGCAATTTTTTGACCATCAACTGCTAATTCGTTTAATGCGTCCAAGTTTGCTGGATTGTTTTCAACTGCTACTTCAGCAATTGCATTAGCAAAGGCAACAAACTCGGCATTTTTAGCTACGAAATCTGTTTCGCAATTTAATTCAATAATTACACCACGTTTGCTATCAGCCGAAGTACGTGCAATTACCACACCTTCGTTAGATTCGCGGTCTTGACGGCTTGCAGCTACTTTAGCACCTTTTTTTCTCAAAAAGTCAATTGCAGCTTCAAAATCGCCATTAGTTTCGGTCAACGCCTTTTTGCAATCCATCATACCTGCGCCTGTTTGTTGACGCAATTTGTTTACATCGGATGCACTTATTTGTACTGTAGACATCTTTTTTAAATTTTGTTGTAAGTTTATAAGTTAATATACCGTAACCTGATTGTTAAAATATATCACTCGAAATTTCTTGTTCTAAAATGTTGAAAGTTGCAAGTCGTAAGTAATACCTACAGCCTGCAACTCGCAACTTATATCCTAATGATATTATTCTTCTGTTTTCTCAGCAGGAGCTTCTGCGTCAGCAGTTACTCTTTTTCTTTTCCCACCTTCGGCAGGTGCAGCTGCAGTTTCCGCTTCAGCTTTTGGACTATCAGCTTTAGCTTTTGCTAATGCTGCTTCCTTTTCAGCTTCGTCTTCTTTCTCACGCTTGCGCTCATCCAAACCTTCTTCTATCGCTTTGATAATGATACCTGTAATCAATGAGATTGATTTTGTAGCATCATCATTTGCTGGAATAGGGAAATCGATATTTGAAGGATCAGAGTTGGTATCAACCATTGCAAAGGTTGGGATATTCAACTTTAATGCTTCAGATACTGCAATGTGCTCTTTCTTTACATCAATTAAGAATAATGCAGCAGGCAAACGGTTCAAATCAGAAATACCACCTAATAAGGCTTCTAATTTTATACGCTCACGTTGTATCATTAATCTTTCTTTTTTAGAAAGATTGCTATATGTACCATCTTTAGTCAATTTATCAATGTTTGACATTTTTTTGATTGACTTGCGTACGGTAGCGAAGTTAGTTAACATACCACCTAACCAACGCTCGGTTACGAAAGGCATGTTTACTGATTTTGCATAATCAGCTACGATATCTTTTGCTTGCTTTTTAGTAGCAACAAATAATACTTTACGACCTGATTTTACAATTTGTTTTATAGCTGAAGCAGCTTCTTCAACTTTAGTTAAAGTTTTGTTTAAATCGATAATGTGGATACCATTGCGCTCCATGAAAATGTACTGAGACATTTTTGGATCCCATTTGCGGGTAAGGTGACCAAAGTGTACACCTGCATCCAGTAAATCCTGATATGTTGTTCTTGCCATTGTTGTGTCCTCCTAATATTAACGTTTACTGAATTGGAATCTCTTACGTGCTTTCTTGCGTCCTGGTTTTTTACGCTCAACCATACGGTCATCGCGAGTCATGATACCTTTAGCGCGTAATGCTGGTTTCTTTTCAGCATCAAGTTCAACAATAGCTTTAGCAATCGCTAAACGAACGGCTTCTGCCTGTCCTTTTACACCACCACCTGCTACGTTTACAATTACATCAAATTTACCAGTCGAGCCAGAAACTTCTGTTGATTGTGTAACGATGTATTGTAATGGCAAAGTAGGGAAGTATTCTTTGTAATCTTTACCGTTCACGGTAATAGCACCATTGCCTTCGCTCAAGTAGATGCGTGCAACAGCGGTTTTTCTTCTGCCTGAAGTGTTAGTTGTTGGCATTTCTTTTCTCCTTTAAAATTAACAGTTAAATGGCTTTAGGGTTTTGTGCTGCATGAGGATGCTCGGCACCTGCATAAACATGCAGATTACCAAATAAGGCGCGGCCCAAACGATTTTTAGGTAGCATACCACGAACGGCTTTCTCAACCACTCTGATAGGATGCTTTGCCATTAACTCCTTAGGAGAAATGAAACGCTGACCACCTGGATAACCAGTATAAGAAACATACTGCTTTTCGTTGAATTTGTTTCCGGTCAGTTTTACCTTGTCTGCATTAATAACGATTACGTTATCTCCGCAGTCTACGTGTGGGGTGAACCCTGGCTTGTGTTTTCCTCTAATAATCATTGCGATTTTAGTAGACAAGCGCCCCAAAATCTCGCCTTGAGCGTCAACAACAACCCATTCCTTGTTAACGGTCTTTTTATTGGCTGAGACAGTTTTGTAACTTAACGTATTCACTTGCTTTTATTTAAATTTATTAAACGTTTATTATACCCCGCATTTTCGGGACTGCAAAGATACGCGAATTTGTTAAATTGTCAAATGCTTTTTCAGGATTATTTTGAAGGGTAATTACATTAATATAAGTATATTATTGTGCGCCTTGCAAAGGGTTATTCATTTCGCCTTATTATTACAAAATACCTTTCCCCTCATTCTCAATTTGTCCGCTCGAGTCTTTATAAGTTTTGTAAAGGCTTAGAAAAAGTAGTTGAAACAAAAAACCCCTTAGTTATTCACTAAGAGGCTTTGTTTAAGTGGGAGTTACTGGATTCGAACCAGTGACCCTCTGCTTGTAAGGCATGTTTTCACCTCTATTTTTTTTATTTTTTTATTGAGTAAAATTAGTCAAAAGTGCTTATTTTATATTAAAAACGCAGTTTTCTTGTTTGTTGTTATATGGTTGTTTATCTTTGATTATTATGGTTTGTGTAAACCAGGAGGTAAACCGGAAATTATGTCAACAGAATATACCACCGTAGCTGTCATTTTATATAAGTCAAAAATATTGGCGAATGGAGAACATCCACTAATGTTGAGAGTCTCAAAAAATCGAGTTAGGAAATACATTTCTATTGGTTTATCGTGCCATCCTAAATTTTGGGATGAAAAAAATAAGTTGCCAAAAAAGACTCATCCCTTTAAGGAAAAATTTGATAGTATTATTTCAAAAGCAATTAGTCAATACAAGGATAAAATTATTGACTTTAAATATGAAGGTAAGGATTTTACTCCTGATGTTTTGATATCAGTAACCAATAATCCTTCAAAAAAAATAACCGTATTTAAATACTTTGAAATCAAAATAAATACTCTAAAAGAAAGCAAACAAATTGGTAATTCAAAGGTATATCATGATACCTATAATCAATTGAAAAGTTTTAACCAATCTAAGGATATAACCTTTTCACAACTTGATTTTAATTATCTTAATAGACTTGAAAATCACTTTAGATCAAAGGGTCTAACTGATACAGCAATGTCAGTACGGTTCAGAACTATTAGAGCATTATTTAACCAGGCGATATCAGAAAATTATGTTAAAAAAGAATTATACCCCTTTGATAAATTTAAAATATCAGAACGCTTTAATACAAAAACAAAAAAGAAGGCAATTACAAAGGAAGAAATAAAAAGAATAGAGGCAGTGATCTTAGATAAAAAATCGGTGGCCTTTGAGGCACAACAATTTTTCTTATTTAGTTATTATGGCCAAGGAATAAACTTTGTAGACATTGCCAAATTACGTTGGAATAACTTAATAAATGGAAGGATATTTTACAAAAGAGCCAAAACTGGAAATGAACTTAGCTTTAAACTTCCTAATCCTGCCTTAAACATAATTGAATATTGGAAACCATTTACATTTAAAACTTCAAACTCTTACATATTCCCAATTTTGGATGATGAAATACACATTACACCAACTCAAATTCATAACCGAGTTCATAAAGTATTAACGAGGGTTAACAAAGACCTAAAAGAAATAGGAAAGACTGCAAATATTGAAACTCCAATTACCAGTTATGTAGCAAGACATACTTTCGCTACAGTTTTAAAAAGAAGTGGAGTATCAACTGCTATAATTTCTGAATCAATGGGACACCAAACAGAATCAATTACCCAAACCTATTTAAAGAGCTTTGAAAATAGTGTTATTGACGAAGCAATGGAATACTTATTATAATTAAAAAAGTTAAAACATGAACTTTAAAGCATTAAATCTAAGGTCTATTTTTTTTAAAAGGATTTCTAATTATAACCTATATATTTTACAAGAATATTTTTGTGTTTATGATGACCTTATTAGGGAAAAGAGGCTTAAAAACTTGAAGAATTGGTATTGTTTTTTCGAGAATAATGGGGGCTCTAAATATGATTTCATAGAATTTAATAAAAAGAGACTACTAACATTTAATATAATTAACAAAATATTATCATCCTTAATAATTATTTCTTGGTTAGTTGAAATAGTTATTTTATTTGCTTTTAAATACGATTATGATTTTTATAGATTTCTTTTTGCCTATACTTCTTTAGCCATAGCCTGGGTTCTACTATATCGAACAATTTTCCGAAATCGAGTAATGTCAAATCTTAATAAAATCAACCTGTTTTTGAGCGATTTAAATAATTTAAAAACTTTAATGAATATTCCAGATGATGACGAAGAAGGATTTAAAACTTTATATAGTAGAATTTTTGACATTGAGTTACATAATTTTCATGTGCACGAGAATGAAATTATAAACGAAATTAATAAGCCATACACATTATTTCTTGGTACAGAATGCTCGAAAGCACTGATTGAAAAATTAAAACCATTATTTAGACAAGAGGAGGAAATAGCATTAAGAAATTTAATAATTAATAATATTGAACCTGAAAGACCTTTATTATTTAAAGGTTTAGGCAATCAGTTGGTTTATGTTTTTTTAAAACTTGATGAAGTAGGTTTAATTAAAATAACAGCAAAGACTAATTTACAGGAATGGATTCTTAAAAATTTCCACTACTTAAAAAATTACAAAGTTGAATCTGAATTTAAACCAAGCGTACTTAAAAAATATATTGAGGATGAATTCTCGATAGCTCAGAACCCTCTTTTTAAAATACAAAATATGGAAGGTAAAATTTTGTTCAAATAAAATTAAGACACAAAAATAAATAAGAAATATAGGTGGTAAACAGGTAAAATACCTATTTGCCACTTGCTTACCACCTAAAAAACCAACTACCATTGCAGCATAAAAACAAATTAATGCTGATATGGAAAACCCAACATTCGAACAACTGCCAAATGCTGTAAGTAAAATATTCGATAAATTAACAAGTATCGAATTATTACTTACTCAAAAAAACAATCCTATTTCTGAACCTGATGAAATTCTTACTATCACGGAAACTGCCAAACTCCTTAACCTTTCTGTAACTACTATCTATGGCAAAGTAAGCCGTAAAGATATTCCAGTAAGCAAACAAGGTAAGCGCCTTTATTTTTCACGTTTCGAACTCAATGAATGGATAAAATCAGGTAGGAAAATGACTGCAATTGAAATAGAAAATTCGGCAGCTTCCTACCTATTGGAAAAGTCTAAAAAAGTAAAATCCATCTAAACAAATAGAAGGATGGAATACAAAGATAAATTTCCGATAACCAATCCAGCTAGTTATATGCGAATTGGTACAAGCTATTATAAAAAGTTACTTAAGCCTTGCGGACTAGATAATTTTGAAGAAACGCTCGTGCCCTGGTCTATTGAAACTATTAAGCAGGATTTAACAAAAGAACAATGTGGCAGGATTGAAAAGTTTGAAGGTTTTTGCAATATCCCTAGCCATATCAATTACCAAGCGAAGGTCGGGAAATTTTATAATCAGTACCATGCGCTAGATTTTGAACCAAAATTTGGCGAGTGGAAAAATATAGAATATTTCCTTAGGCATATTTTCACAGATCAATATGAATTAGGGCTTGATTATTTAACGCTTCTTTATACCAGCCCAACCCAAAAGCTACCAGTTTTATGTTTGGTATCAAAGCAGAGAGGTACGGGAAAATCAACATTTCTATTCCTGCTTAAAAAGATGTTTGGCAAGAATGCGACCTACATTACAAATGAAACCTTCAATTCAAATTTTAATAATGATTGGGCAGCTTCCTTATTGGGATTTATTGATGAAGCCTTTTTTGAGAAAAGAGAGATTAGTGAGAAAATAAAAAATTTATCTACTGCCAAAACAACAAAAATAGAAGGCAAAGGTAAAGACCGGTATGAAATTGATTTTCATTGTAAATTTATTTTGGCCTCTAATAATGAAGACAACTTTCTATTTATAGAGAATGTTGAAATTAGATATTGGGTTAAAAAGATATTGCCTTTTAAACAGGAAAATACTTTTCTACTTGAGACAATGATACCTGAAATACCAGCATTTTTTTATTACCTGTTGAAGCGTCCTTTAACAGTACCTAAAGCCCTTTCAAGAATGTGGTTTTCATATGATCAAATAAAAACCAATGAATTATTAAGGGTAATGAAAAGCACAAGAAGTCAGGAGGAAATAGAATTACTATTTATCCTTAAAGAATTATTTGATATTACTGAAATAGCTGAGTGCAATTTATCCAATACAGATGCTGTAAATCTAATTCAGCAAGTAAATAAAAAAGTAAATGTGACAAGGAGCAAAATTACCTATTTGTTTAAAGAAGAATGGAAACTCGGAGAACCTTGTAGCCCATCAAATTATACCACCTATATCTATAATAATTTGGGCAATTTTATTCAGGTTAATAAAAAGAACAGGTACTACAAAATTTCAAGACTGGCGATTTTCAAAAAGTTTGAAGATAATAATTTTGAATGATTTTTTAGCTTTCTATATAGTTGATAATAAGATAAATAAGTAATAAAATATTGTTACTACATGAATGTAGCAAATGTTGCTTTTTTGCTACATTCTAAAATACAATGTTGCTAGAATTTTCTTGATATAAATGATTTAAAATCAACAATATATAACCATTTGCTACAATTGCTACGATGTTTTACATAAAATTAGGGTAGAATTTGGCAAACATAATTTATAGAAACAAAACCATCATTTTTCGCACCATCCATCAAATATAAATGAGAACAGTTAAAAAGTTCATTTGCGTAGTAAAAGTTGGGGATAAAAGCTTTTTAAGGTACCATGTAAGTGATCTTTTAAAGTTTACTAAGTACTTAGATAACCAACATCAAACTTGGCGTTGGTTCAATGTTTTCAGTTATGAGGGTGAATTTAAAGGTCAACAGGTTGCCAGCTTTACTAAAAATAAAAGACCATTTCAAAAGCATATTTTATTATGATGAAAGGTGCGAAAAACGGAATCCAGAAGCGAAAAACGATTATGTTTTATGGCAGGTGTAATGCCTGCCTTTTTTACCTTTTAGGATTAAATTTTATCTGTCTTGTTTGTTAGGGCAAGCGGTGTTCCGTTACGGCTACGCCGTATGGAACGCTTGTGGGGGCTTAAGCCCCTCAACCCCTAAGAACAGGCATTAAAATCAAATTTGAAATATCATGGTCTCTAAAATATTAAAGTCTAGAGCTGGATTTGCCAGCATTATTTTATACGCTACACAGGCCAGTAAAAATCATCAAGTATTGCTTAGTAATGGTGTTTGTGATTATGATATTAATACAACCATTAAAGATTTTTATAGGCAAGCAACCTTAAATAAAAATATAAAAAAGAATGCCTTTCACATGGTATTAAGCCACCATCCAGAGGACGGTAATAAAATAATAAATAGGGAGGCAGACATATTAAATACCTATTTGGCAAAACTCAAAACTAAGGGAATTGATTTTGAACAAACTCAATATATTATTTACAGGCACAATGACAAAGAACATATCCATTATCATTTATTAGCCAACTATGTAACCAATGAAGGTAAACGTCTTACAGATGGTCATATAGGCATCAAGGCAAAGATTATCAGCAAGGAGGTAACAAAAGAATACAACCTTACCCCTGCAATCAAAAAAGGACAAGAACGAGAACAGTTTCAGGATATAAACAAGGAAATCAACCAATATGGAAACGAGGATAAAAGAAAAATGGAAAGGGACGAACCCGACCGATCAGGTTTTGGTTACGGGCGATAGTAAAAGGCAAAAACGGATTGAAATCAGGTTATCAAACGAGGAATATGAAATTATTTGCCAAAAGGCCTTTAAAACAAGATTGCAAATAGCGGTGTATTTGCGTGAATGCGGGTTAAACAAAAAGCTACAAGAAAGTATCCCTATCGCTAAATTAAAAAAACTACAGGAACAAAACAGGATGATTTCAGGAATAGGAAACAACTTAAACCAAGTGGTTAAAAAAATGCATCAGGAAGGCTTTGTAAAAAACGCCAAAGAGATAACAGAATTGATAAACAAACTGCAAAGCATCATTTACTAAAATGGATTATAACGAAATACTAACCGCCAAACTAGAGCAATGTATTGAAACTTTTATTGGTTTTAATGCTGAAAAAATAGATTTGAATACAAAATTGATTATTGAAAACATCAAACAAATCAAAGGCTTACATGATTCCTTAAAGAATATAGAAATTCCAAAAGAAATCATTTTAAAGAACCAGTATACCTATGAGCATAAGCACCTGAATGCCGGGGTTCGTTTCATGTTGGTTACTTTACTATCAGTTATTTTAATTTCAACTTGCGTATCGGTCTACTTTTATAGCAGGTATACCGAGGTAAAAGGTTTTGTAGATAATTTTGAGTATTATAATAAAACTTCCAATTGGCAAATCTCTTACTTTGAGTACTTGGAGGCAAAGCACCCTAAGGACACGGAGGCATACTTGCAAGAACACCCGATGCCAAAATGAGAACGTGAATTTCATTTTACCGCTATCGGCTAAGGTAGCCAGCGGAGCTTAAAAATTCAAGGCTATACAAAGCGAAGCTGCTTGTTTATTTTTAGTGCTTCGGCCTTGAGTTTTACGCCCCTATGCCTTTAGGTGCCTACGCTCGTAAAATGAGCAATAGTGTAAATTTTGAAGTTATTAGTTGTTGTAAAATCTAACGATTCGAGTGTTTGATTTAGAATCATGAAAGGTTAAGTTTGGCAAATGCCCAAAATGCTACAGAGTTAAAACTGAATTTTTAAATGTAGTAGTGCCTGAGTCTTTTACAATAATCATAAATGAATTCTTAACCATACTGGTAAAAATTGTTTTTAGCTTTTGAATCAATATTCAAACTGTTAATTTAACGTATATGGGAGGTAGCAATTTAAAAGTGTTGTTTTATAATTTTTTTATAAAAGAATAAAATTTGTAATAATTTTATTTGTAGGTAGTTTATAATAGAATATTACTATCCGAGAGACGCTTCGAGTGCATCATAATGCAATTTATCCTTTGATCTAATTAGATTAATTACATCTTCACAAGCATATTCAATGTCAGCAACAAATTCACTATGCTTATTTATTCTATCAATGCTATTGAAATGGCTAAAATGATGAAGAAGCTTTAAAATTCGTTTTGACTCGCGCTTACCAAATACAATCTCGGCTCGCGTATCCACTTCTTCCTTGACCGGATACTTGGTTAACGTGTACATCTCAAGAAATCTTCGTAAAATATTGGGTATAATTAAAAGCTTATTTGATGCGCTTTTGTTTTGCTCTTTTGTGAAATTGAGTATTTCACCAAATAAATAATGGTATTCTGATGAAAAATCATTGTATACTTTTGGCAGAGCTTCGATCGATGATTCTGTTAGTTTACGGGTTATAAAATATCTCGAATCTTTCCTATAGGTTTTGGTAGGTAATTCTTTTAAT
This sequence comes from uncultured Mucilaginibacter sp., assembly GCA_963422535.1. GTDB lineage: Bacteria > Bacteroidota > Bacteroidia > Sphingobacteriales > Sphingobacteriaceae > Mucilaginibacter. Next base: position 1,865,659 of record OY730227.1, on the reverse strand, counting down.
AGCGTAAAAAATTCAAAATTATGCGTTGATATAAATAGCTGCCTACATTTAATTTGCCAGCTTGAAGAATTTTTAGGGTTTTGGGGATCGGCGACCAAATGGAAGAACGTTTCTTTCAGCAAAGAATTTATCTGGAAGATATGATTACTGTCTAAGCTTGAGATAGGGTCATCAATATAAATAATATAATCAACCAATTTGCCCTTCTGTTCAATGCTTTTTAGATTGACCAAAAAATGTGAAAAAGATATGGCCATTTTTTCCCCTTCACTTAAATTTTGAGCAAATACAGTACCCCGCATTAAATTGAACTTCTTTGTAGCATTATTAAGTTCAATTTTAATATCATCCCTGCTCAAAAAGCTTTGCACAAAAGAATTAAATTGTACACACCCCTCGGCATCGCTTTCTTTTAGCGCATTTAATCTAAAAATATCAGCCTCGTACTTTTTAACCTGATCATTTAATTTACCTATTTGTTGCTCTGCTTTATCGTATTTAGTTTTTTTGACTATATAATTGGATTGTTTTAAGAATACGGCTACTAAATGGTTTTTATATCTTTCTCTTTCTGTTTTTATAGTTTCTTCAAAATTATCAACAAATGTATTGTTCTTGATAATTAGTTCATTTAGAAGACTTATGCCTAATTCCAATGAATTAATAGCATCCTCTTTGTAATTACCATCCAATTTGCTGTATATCTTTTCTGTACTTTTCTTTTTTAAAGAATTGGAAATTTTGCCTAATAATATTTTGTATTTTTTTACTTCCTTAGTGATTTTTGCCTCGCGCTTTTGATATTCATTATGAAAACCATCATTGAAGTCGTTAATACTCGATGGCATATTTAAAGAATCAACTTTGATTTCTTCCAGAGATATTTGACTTAATATCTCATTTATCTGAGTTTTAAGTTGTGATGATTCATTTTCAAAGTATCTTGTTAGTATATCAAAACGATCATCTGTCATACTGTTTCCGCAAAAAAGACAATCATCACTTTTATTATGTAGATCAAGACCAGATTTTGCCCATTCATAGGCATCGGTTTTTTTGTCAAGAATAGCAATTACCGATGTTTTGGAGGGAACTTTGCTCAATGCTTCGTTAGCAGACATCACAATTTTAGAAAATGAACTTTCAAAATTAACAATATCCATTTTGGGTTTAGGTTCCTCAACTTTTATTGTTCTGCTTAAAATGGACAATTCATCTTTTGAATTAATGATATAGCTGTCTAAATCCGGTAGGATTTTATCTTTAATTTTTCTTAAATGGCCTTTGTTAAAATCAATCAGACTTATGAAGGCATCATTCTTAATCCTGCTGGCTTCCTGTGTGTATAAATTTTCAAAGTTATTATATTCATCTATTGCAAGTCGATATTTCTCTTTCTTCCCTTTTACTGTCAGGCTCCCATTAATTCCCTCAATGAGCGCAGCAATTTGTTCGACCTCTGTAGCTATTTTGGCATTGTCGCCAACTTCAAAAAATATCGCATTAATATTTTCATCATATTCCCAGCGAAGATTGTCCTTTGCATATTCGGCGTTATATACAGCAACCTTGTATGGAAATGAAGAAAGATTAGATTGGTCAAGATAGCCTTTATCATGGGTCAATTTAAAAAGGGCATTCGGGAAATCATGATGAAGTGATTGATCTCTTAACGCACTGAAAATTCGGGATAAAGTAGTCTTCCCGGAATAATTCCATCCGTAAAGAATATTTTTCTCTTTAAAATCCTCTATACCTGCACTACTGGCCCAACTATAGTTATTGAAAATACCAAAGTCCTTTATCGTATCAATTCGTTGTATCATACCGTACTCACATTGATTATTGCAGCATGAAATTAGTCATATAAACTCTTTACATTTTTCATGATGTAGCTATTCAATCCTGATCCACTTCGGGCAAGAAATTTCATTTGGTCAACATGGCCTTTACCGGCTCTGCCATAACTATAGGTATATACTTTCCCTGTGTTGCTGAATTGAACACTAATATAATCAGCACCTATTTCATAAGCTGAAATACCTGAATTACCCCCTGAATCGGTATAAGTTTCCATGTTTTACTTTATTTAATTATTTCCAATCGTATTTAGTCTTGTCACAACCGCACCTTATTGTTTTAGCAATGGTATCATAATTTTTTAGTGATACATCCGGCTTTTTACAAGTAGCCTCCTGACAGTGAAACAAATGCTCAAACTCAATAATGTCACTCCAGAATGCCTTTAAATCACCTAACTTCGGACTAAAAGGATTATCGTGCGATAGTAAATTACCCAACAAAGCGGAACTCGCAAGCCGATCTATGATAGGTAATTTGGCCTTCAAATCGTTACTGCTTTTATTGATCTTAGATTTTAGCTCACTCAGCATTTCATCAGGCATACGCTTTTCGTTAATGTCGTTAAAGCGGAAACTCAATTTAACTTCCAGATTTAGGCAAATCGTTTTCAATATATGCTCCAAATATTTTCTAATGGGGTTACCAAGAAAATTTATGTTCCCACTGGCTATACTGGATTCTATTAATTCCTTCAGATCGTTCGGTAATTCGTCCAGGTGTGTTCCTTTTGCTTCCGTCCATTTAATTTCATTAATTGACCAGCCTTTCTTTTTAGCAAGCTGCCTAACATATTGAAACCATTGTTCCTCATGTGTTAATAGTACAATTTGGTAATCGGAAAATTTCTCGAATAACAAATCAGCAAATTTCTTGCGATGATTGGTATCAAAACTGGAAATGACATCATCCAATACCAGAAATTTGTTTTCTTTATTAAAAGCAACAACTGATGCTAAGAAAAATGAAATACCAAAACAGTTCAGGTGAGATTCACTAAAATATTTTTGAGGTGGAGATACCCATTCGCCCTTATATTTGTATTCGATAGTGATCCCATTCAACTCATCTTCTTCCCCAATGGTAACTATCCTGATCTCCTCAAAAAGCTCACCGGGGTTCATATATTGGTAGAACTCGTTAATCGTTCCGGAAAATGTATCTATGAAATTCTGTAAGCCTTCCTTTTGTTTTTTAACGAACTCGTTATAAATAATCTCAAATGTGTTCTTTTGTTGTTCAAGCTTTACCCGGTCAACTTCAAATTGTTTGATTTTCAAAAATGCATCTCTCGCTGCTGAAATGTTTGCATATAGAATAGTCGTATTGTCGCTTGCAATAGCCATTTTTATTTTGACAACCCTGCCAGCTATAACATTAAGTTCATTAAAATCAGATAATTGGAGTTTTAATATACTGCCTGTGCTAAGTTTATTTCCGGATGTTACCTTTTCAATAGCAGCCTTTTGATAAAGTTCAATCTTTTGTCTTAACGTACTTATCGCGGCTTTAATTGAGGAATTTAAGGGGTCATTTAATAATACATCGGTTGTAAGAGCATCCAACCTTTTTAGTCTTTCGGCTGCAATGCCGGTGATACTTAGTTTGGCATTATCAAAAGATGCTTTCTTTTTAGTAGATTCCTCTATTTCCTGAAGCCTTACCTTTATTTCTGCCTGTAAATCTGTAAGGTTTTTAGGCTGTAAACATAAGGGACAGCTATCTTCTTTATGAAACTTTTTGCCTATTACATCACTACCTACTTTGAGTAATTCAGCCAAAAAAGTTTGCATGATACTTTGAACATCATTCGCTATTTTATCAAATTCAGAGAAGTATTTAACATACTCCGCATCAATCAGATCAATTTCAGATTGAAGATTGCCAAGTGAATTATGGCAGCTTTCTAAAAATCTCAATTCATTAACAAGCTTTGCGCTGGCCGGGGTCTTAAGTTTTATTAAAACCTTGTCAATATCCTCCATTGAGGCTACAACTATTCCCGTATTTAAAGGCTTAATAATCTCGTTTATTTTCTCAAAAAGGTTTTCTTGCTGGCTAACCGCCGCACCTATTTTTTCAATTAAGGTTTGCTTTTGAGTATTAATTTGAGTTTCAAAATTTTGATTTTTGATTTCGGACTTTAAGGAATTAAAAGATTTCTTTAAAACCTCTTTAGTTTTTGTCACCTCAGAAAAACCAATAATATCCGATAGATTTTTGAGTTTATCCCCCTTTGTCTGATCTATGAAGTCCCTTAAAAACTGATAACGAAGAATTAAATTTTCCTTTTGTGATTGAGCCAAGTAATCAGTAAAGTCTGTCGCCCCATTTGAAAACTCAGTAATTAATTTACCTTTCTTGTAATAAAGCTTCCTGTCTGAATTTAATACTGTCCTTGTAAAAGAGATATTGATAGAGGACTCGATATCTTGTTTAAGATAAGCGTTTCTTAAAGCATCCTTAAGGTCAATTTCGCTACTGGATAAATGAGAAACAGTGTCAGTGTAATACCACTCCAATGAATCAGATATACTACTTTTGCCAGTGCCATTATCTCCGTAAAGTAACACGGATTTCTCACCAAGGTCTAATGTAAATCTATCCCGTATGCCCCTTAAGCCAACAATATCAAGCCTTTTAATTTTTGTTGCCATTCTGTTCTCTTATTTTCTGCAATTCATTTTTTACATTGGTATCCGTGAGTTTACTTTGTCTATATAAGTCGGCTAAACATTGCGCGATAGCAGGATCTACATCAGGTATATTAAAGATTTCCGCAAAAAAGTCATCTAAAATTTCTTTCCCGGACTTAACTAAATTCGTCATAAGGGTTATTTAAAATAGTTCCAATCAATTTTAAAATGGGTATCAATAGTGTTTTTCAGGATTTCAAAACCAGTTTTATTATTACATATTGGATAAACACCAAAATACTCTACAAAATTCAATATAAAATAGCTTTCCAGGTCTTCAATCCTGTAAACCCAATTGCTTCGCAACATTTCAAAATTTATGTATGTAAAATACAAAGGCTCTACTTTACGATAGTTAACTAACCCGATATTTTTCGACTTGCCTCCAAAGTGTCCAATTAGCCTACTACCGATACTATTAGTCTTGCGTTCACTCATGCCGATATATAATAGCTTAGAAGTTGCAAACGGATATTGAATATCAATGGACTTACTGAAAATAAAATATAATCCGGCAATACCATTTAAAGCATTAATATTTCCTAGATCAAATTGTCTTGGTTCGTCAAAATAGATTGAAATTATAGACATAAATTAACGCTTTAATATAAGTTATTTAAAATTATTATAAAAGCAAACGTGATAATTGTTAATCTATTTAGAAATTGATATGAAATTTAATTCATGAATTTAATATCAATTAAAGATAGATTATGATCTTGTTTAGCTTTAATTTTACATTAGTTGTTTTTATGGATATAAAAAATAATGATTTATCATTTTTGCTATTACATGACTAAGTATTATTAAAGTATGGTTGTAGCAGGTCTTAATTTTATCTAGTAATTAATATCTATTGAAATATTAACCTTGATATTTTTAATAAATTAAAACTACGAATATCATTTAAATTCTACTTCAGTCTGATTGTTTCAAGTTAATTTCAAATTTTACATATTATTATTTATTTAATTAGGATTAATGGAAAGGTTTCCTCTTTATAAACTTAGTTTCTACTGATTTTTATGAGAATTTAATTTTAATAACGCTTTAAATGATTGTTTTTTTTAAAATAGTAATTTAAGTAAGACTGCTTCATCCGTTTACTTAAATATGAATTCTGAATAAGTGTTACAACTTGTTCCTGTCTAAAAATAAATAAATTGAGCATTTTTTCTATTCGTTTTGGTTGGATGCCGATAGACAATCCGAATTTAATAAAATCTGCCTTAACTGGCATGCCTGTTCGTTGCCATAATATTGATTTTGAACCATCTGCAAATAATCCATTCCTTAAGGCGAAATCAGTATCATTTACATGCATTCTTGTATTCATCAAATCATAAGCTGGACTAAGTATAAAGTCGCCTTGTTCGGTTTCAAGTAAACCAAAGTTTTTAAGATGCGCATCACCATTTGAAAACATAAAATTGAAGACCACAATTGCAAAGAATTTCTCAATTTCTATCCGCCAAGCTGGTACGTATTTGCGGATCAGAGCTGCGATTTCCTCATAGCTGCCTTCATATTTAAAATTGGTACCGGCATTTTCCTTACTTCGCCCTGCCAAACTTGCAAAATCTTCTTTGCGCCATTTTAATCCGTCAGGTCGTAAATCAAATCTTTTTGTAATATATGCAGGTTCACCTGTTCTAAAAAATACCAATGCGTTTTCAGCTGTCTGTATACCGTATATCTGCCGTGCTATTTGCATTGTAAGATGTTCATTGGCTGGTACTTCTTTAACGTTCCTAACGTCGCGAGGGATAGGTTTTAAAATATAAGAACCGCGCTCTTCTGGTTTTGTAAGTCGTAGAATTCTTCCATCTAAAATGAAGGACATCTTTTCTTGCACTCCTGAAATAGAAAGCCGTTTGCGGTTTTCAAGAAAAATTTCCGATTCATCTTCATTTTTACCAGGAGCATCATAATCTAATATATGGCTCACTTTACGACCTTCAAATACTCTCTTTAATCCAATTGGACTATAAGTATTAAAACCAGGAGCTAAAATTGCTGGGCAAGTGTTGATTTGTGATATATCCATCAGAAACTAGGTTTAATTGTTATAGCTCCTATAGTGTCAATCCCAGCTGTTGCAATTAGTAAGCCGAAAGAATCATCTTCGTCAATTTTAAAAAAGCGACTTTGTAACTTGCGGTTTACCCCTTCAGCCAACATATTGTAAAAAAATGGAAACAGAAATCCTTCCTGAAAAGTTTGCATTGTTTTTGGCAACGTTAAACTAATGGCTGGTAAAGTTGGATTTTTAAAATAATCGTCATCATAAGTATATTGATACTTTTGTCGGCTTTCCTCAATTAATGTACCAGCGAAAATATGGTTATAATAAACTTTGGCTGTTCTCATTATTTTCCTCAATTTTCTTAACTTCAATTTTTATTTCCATACCAAGTACATCCAATAGCTTCTCTAATAAATGAACAGTTGGGTTTGCTTCATTTCTTTCTATCCTATAAAGTGTGTTTACATGAATATCAGCCAATTCAGCCAATGTTGGTTGAGTGATTCGAAGCTGTTTTCGCCTTTGCATGATTATTTTACCTACGTCAACTAACATTATAGTGTGATTTTTTGATAAAATTAATAAGAAAAGAAGATAAATGCAATCAAAATCACATTAAAATGTTAAAATCAATCACAAAAGGCGGTTTAATTGATGTAACTCCCATAAAATCACAATATAATGTTAGTTTAAGTTAATCTTATCTTATGCAATAGAATAGGTCATATTATAAGTTAGCTTAGATTGAGAATGGTTTGTGTAAACCAGAAATAAAAAAGCACTTACAATTTAATGTAAGTGCTTTATAATCAATGTGGGAGTTACTGGGTTCGAACCAGTGACCCTCTGCTTGTAAGGCAGATGCTCTGAACCAGCTGAGCTAAACTCCCTTCGTTTTGGGACTGCAAATATAGGAGGTCTATTCAATTAGTCAAAAAATAATTGAAAATAATTCTCAGTTATTTCTTTTTGCCTGTTTATTAGCAATTTGTGATTATGTTGGTTCGAGAATATCAACAATAAAATTAAAAATTAACCCCATAGTTAAAAATTACTAAAAATTTAGCAGTTTTGTTTGTAACTTGATGTGGTATAAATACGTTTACCTGTCAAAATTAAGGCTCAGCTATGAAGAAAATACTCATCATTGATGATGAAGTGAATGTGGGGGTATTATTATCCAAATTTTTAACTCGTAATGGTTTTGAAGTAACTACCGCTACAACAGGTATGAGCGGGATGGAATTACTTAAAAATAGTGCGTTCGACCTTGTTTTGTGTGATTTTCGTTTGGAGGATACGGATGGCAGAGAGATGCTTAAAAATATCAAGACACATTATCCAAAAACAGGTGTTATTATTATTACGGGCTACTCAGATATAAAAATGGCAGTCGAGCTGATAAAGATGGGGGCGTATGATTATATTACAAAGCCGCTTTATCCTGATGAAATATTAAATACCATTAATAAGGCTTTCGAAACTCATCATGCTCTTGTTGATGCACAAGAAAGTAATAATAATTCAGCACGGTCAAATGGCAAGGAAGCCAAGCGGCAAACCCTAAATAACGACTTTGTAGTAGGTACAAGCAAGGCATCGAAAGAGTTATTACGTCAAATAGAGCTGGTTGCTCCTACAAATTATAGCGTTATTATATTGGGAGAGAGTGGTACGGGTAAAGAATCGGCAGCTAAAAACATACATTTGAATAGTACTCGGCATAATATGCCTTTTATTGCGATGGATTGCGGGTCGCTTACTAAAGAATTGGCTGCAAGTGAGTTTTTTGGGCACGAAAAAGGTTCGTTTACGGGTGCATTATATACTAAAATAGGGCATTTCGAGATGGCAAACGGAGGCACTTTGTTTTTGGACGAGGTAGGCAATCTTTCGTATGAAATTCAAGCAGCATTATTGCGAACTGTACAAGAACGAAAAGTTAAACGGATAGGTAGCACAAAGGAGATTGATTTAGACGTACGCATTATTGTAGCTACCAACGAAAGTTTACAAGACGGCATTCAAAGAGGACGTTTCAGAGAGGATTTGTATCATCGCTTTAATGAGTTTACCATTTATATGCCGCCTTTGCGTGAGTTGGGGAGTGATATTATGCTTTTGGCCGAACATTTTTTAGGCATTGCAAATCAGGAGTTGGGGCGCAATATTACCTCGTTTTCGCCCGAGGTAGTAGAATGTTTCATGAACTACCGTTGGCAAGGTAATATACGTGAGCTGAAAAATGTAGTGCGTAGAGCCACCTTGATTACCGAAGGCGATGAAATACAAATGAAGGCACTGCCTCTAGAAATTTCTAATTACAGAACGCCTGTATTCGAGCCCACAACTGCGACTTATAGCTCTCCAGAGCCAGTAATAGTAAAAGAGAGTAGAAATGACCTAAAAAACGCTGCACAAGAGGCCGAATATGATACTATCTTAAAAGTATTGCGAGAGGTAAATTTTAATAAAACAAAAGCTGCCGAAATATTAAAAATTGACAGAAAAACGCTTTATAATAAGATGAAGGCGATTAATTTGGGTAAATAATATGCAAGAGCCACAGCAAGGCGGAGAAACCGAAGAAAGTAGATTACGTAAACTAAGACATGACATTAGAAATCAATTGTCGAATATAAACCTAGCTGTTGAACAATTGAAGTATGAAATTCCGGATGATGTAGGCTCTGATAGCGAATTTTATATTACCACCATTGCTACCAGTTGTGAGCGCATTAATATCTTGCTTAATGATTTAGATTGAAAAATAATTAACGAATAAAAGTTTCGATATCAGCAGCATAGAGTAATAAAACATCCTCGCCAACAGTAATATCTTGACAATAGCGCAATCCTAAGACTTCTAAAAGTTTAATAGAATTGGTGTTTTCTTTTAATGTTGTAGCCAGTATTTTTTGATGCGAACCATTTTTTGCTATTTCGGAGAGCACAGCACTACTTGCCTCATAAGCATACCCATTCTTCCCGTATTGAGGTAAAAAAGCAAAGCCAATATCGTGATGTTCTAAATAATCGCGCTTAATAAACGTTATAATTCCTATCGGTGTCAATTCTTCTTTTAAGGATACAACCCAATAGGTAATATTTGGATTACTATTAATCTTGTTGATATAAGCTTTAGCATCGTCGTGTGTTTTAACATTTCTTTCACCAATAAACCTAATCCATTGAGGGGTATTTACCAGTTCCAAAATAAACGCAAAATCATCTACGAATAACTCACGTAAGGTTAGTCGCTCGGTTGATATGTTAAAAATCATATGTATTATTTTACTGGGTAAAGAAATTTAAAAGCACGATAAACTGCAATGTGTGTTATGGTAGCGTGATTTTCATCAGGCAGATAATCAAAATAGATTTTAGTATCAGGGCTCGCATTATCTTTTAAAATTTGATGTAGCTTTTTGGCATCGTTGACCATCGTATTACCCTCATCGCCAACGCCTAAATAAATCTTCATTTTGGTATTTCGTGATTGTTTTAACAGTTCGGGAGCTTTTGCAAGTAAGGCTTCTTTACCCCACCATAAACTTGGGCTCATAATAATATAAGTGTCAAACAGGTTAGGTTTTTTTAGCAAAACTTCTGTTGATAGTAAGCCAGCTAATGATTGCCCGATAATGGTTTTTGATGAGTTAGTCTTGTATTTTTTTTGAATAAACGGTTGTAACTCTTTTTCAATAAACGAGATAAATTTTTCGGAATTGCCATAAGCGGGATAACCGTCTTTACTAAAGCCAAATTCAGTAACAAAATCTAAGTTTGGCACTGAGAAGGTAAAATCTTTCCTTCTATTAATATTTGCAATACCCACTACAATGGATTTGGGCACTCTATCAATCCATGGGAAATTATAATACTGAACTAATCCTACAATATGAATAAAATCTTCCTCGGCCGAGCCATCTAAAAGATAAATAACGGGGTAAGTAGCAGCCGAATCGGGCGAATATCCCTGAGGTAAATAAATATTTAAAATCCTTGTTTCTGAAAGGCCGCTTGATTTTACACTATCAACTAATCCTAATACAAAGGGAGTTTTTCCTAATTTAGGGCTTAAACTAGTTGTTTGCCCAATTAATAAACCATTTAATAATAGTAGGAAGATAAAAAATAGGAGCGATTTTTTTAAGCTCATAATCAAGAGGTTTGAAGATAAATATGTGCTAAATTAATAAAAATAGGTCTTATCCAAGGGTTAAGATTTACATATATTATTCCGAAGCCACTTTATTATTAACATCTAACTTATATGTTACAATCAACAACTAAGAGAAATGTTTATAATTGCGGTACAATAATTAGTTAAAATGACCAACAAAATTACACCATTTCATGTGGCTGTTCCTGTGTATGACTTAGAAGCAGCAAGGAAGTTTTATAGCGAGATTTTGGGCTGTGAAGAAGGTAGGACGGATACGCTATGGACTGATTATAATTTGTATGGGCATCAATATGTTATTCATTACAAACCCAAAACCGATGAGGCGAATGAAGCTCATACCAATGCCGTTGATGGGCACGATGTCCCCGTACCGCATTTTGGTGTTGTGCTCGAATGGGATGAATGGGAGAAATTAGCCGATAGACTTAGAAAACATAACGTGAAATTTATTATCGAACCTTATATTCGTTTTAAAGGCTTACCCGGTGAGCAAGCAACCTTATTTTTTGCCGACCCTTGCGGTAATGCGTTAGAATTTAAGTCGTTTAAAGATATAGGGCAATTGTTTGCCAAATAAGAAAAACCACAATAGGGTTAAAGATGCACAACATCGCAATTTATCACCACCTGATTTATATGAAATTTTATATGGAGCGAGGCGCACTCCCGAAGAAATAAAAAAAGGGTAAGCTACTTTTATCGCACCGCTACAACCCTCTACCCTTGCTGCGTTCCCACCCTGGGGGAGTTCAAGAGGAGCTGGTCGTAAAAGACTTACCCCGCCACAAAGATATATAAAAGGTTGGAATGGACTTAAAAAAATACGAAAAAGGCTTAACGTTTTGATGATTAAGCCTTTAATTTTTATTGGACTATTTTATTGACTATCGTAATTATATACATAGTACCCCCAAGCATTCAGTTTCCATGGCTTGTTGGTTACGGGTTCTTCGGCTTTCCTGAAAACATTTGTTGCTTTACCAAGCAGCGTTTCATCTTCAATGGTAATCATTTGATCATGAGCCGATAGGTTAAGAATTACTAAAATTTTACTATTCCCCTTTTCTCTTACATAAGCATAAACAGCTTTTGCATCGCCCACATTTACCTTACGAAATGAAGCATCAGAAGAAAGTGCTTGATTTTGTTTTCTTAATGTAAGTAAAGTGGTATAAAACTTTTCGCGGTTACGCTTCCTTATTTTTATTGGGTCTTTATCAAAATATTTAAGTGCCCTATCAATAGGTTCTTCTTGCCCCGTATAAATGAGCGGGACACTATGCGGCATAGTTTGGGTAAACACCGCAAAAGGTGCATGAGCATCGCCAGGGAAAGTGCCAAAATCAGCTTTATTTAAACTGTTTTCGTCGTGATTACTGGTAAAATAAAGCTCAAGGGTGTTTTTTGGATATTGTTTATCGTACTTGGCTTTAATATTATCTAAATTATTAGCAGGGCGAGTACCTTTTGCTACGGCTGTCATCATACGTAGCATCTCGGGCGATGATATGGCATCAAACCCACTTGATGGAAGGTAATTTTTATCCCCATCAGCAATAAATAGCAAGTTTCTGCCTCTACGTAAATTACTGATGCACTTCTTCCAAAAGTCGGCAGGAATATTCCATGCCAAATTGCATCTAAAACCATCAATCCCTGTTGTATTAATCCAATAGCGCATCGCATTTATCATGCTATCCTGCATGGCTACATTGGCATAATTTAATTGTCTGCAATCAATCAAATCAAATGGCACAGCTGGTTTACCAGTTTTATCTTTTGCATAAAAATCGGGGTGTTTCTTTAACCAAACATGGTCGGCACCTGTATGATTTGCTGCCCAATCAATAATTACTTTCATGCCCGCTTTATGTGCGTCAGCAACAAGCTTTTTGAAATCTTTTAATGTGCCAAATTCTGGATTTACGGCTGTATAGTTAGCAACAGCATAATAATAACCTGCTTTGCCTCGTCTATTAGCTTTGCTTATAGGGTTGATAGGCATTAACCAAAGGGTTTGTACCCCCATATCTTTAAGTCTATCAATGTTTTTTCCAAAGGCTTTGAACGTGCCATCTTTACTGTATTGACGTATATTTACTTCATAAACATTGCCCCGCATTATCCAATCAGGATGACCATCAAGCGTTTGACCGAAGGCAATTGAACAAGCCCATGCTTGTATAAGCAATAGCACAAATAGTTTTCTCATAGTTTAGTAATACGATATTTAATTTAGCAATAGGATATTGAGGTGTAAATATAAAAATTAAACATTTCTTCCAACCCAAATTCCAAAATAAGTTGCGCTTATTCCTAATAAAATACTACCAAGTGTGTAAGCTAAGAAAACGACTATTCGATTAGCATCTATCAATTGGGCGTTCTCTAACGAAAAGGCAGAAAATGTAGTAAAACCACCGCAAAGCCCTGTGGTTAAAAACAACCGCCATTGCAAGCCTTCATCGCCATATTTAGAAGTGTAAAAAACAAAAAATCCGATTAAAAAACACCCAATAATATTTACAAAAAATGTACCGTATGGAAATGCTGAAGCATATACGTTATTTATCCACTTACTGAGTAAATAGCGCAACACGCTACCTATGCCACCACCTATAAATATTAAAAGTAGATTTTTTGTCATTTGTTTGAAATTACAAAACGTTTAACGCTGCGGCAGTTAATGCGCTCACTTCACCATCAGGATTTAACCCCACAAAGTCTTGAAACTGTTTTACAGCATTAAAGGTTTTTACGCCAAAAATATTGTCAATTCCGTCTGTATCAAAGCCTCGTTTATTTAATTCAGCTTGAATTTTTCCTATTTCGGGCGATACCATATTAGGATGAGTAAGCCGATATATGGTAATAGATGGCGGTCTGAATGGCACTATCGGATTGGGATTATAAGTTACGCCTGGCACCAAAACACCCATATCCCAACGCCTACCATCAACTACCGAATTGGTAATGCCATCTTCCTTGCCATGTGCCTCAACTGTGCCACCATTGCCATCGGATATGGCGATATGCCCAACCTCGCCATTACCAGCCAAGCGAAGGATTACAGCCCCTGGGGTCGATTTTGCTTCTTCAATCGTAATGATATGTCCTAATTCATTCGCATCACGACTCCAAAAGCCGCTATAAGCATCAGCCGTGTGCGGATTGCCTTGATTATTAGCACAACCGTAGAGTATGCCAAATGTTTGATAATAAACCCATGATACAAATTCGGTACAATCCCATGGCCCTTTATAATTGGCATCATCTTTAGGTACAATTGCACCTAACTCATAAGATTCGCCCACGTGCTTATCTCCTAAAGATACAATGTCATCTCCTGTCATGAATTTAATTATTTCTTATTTTAAAGTTACTTCTTAATTCTCAAACGTTAGTTTCTAATTTATACTAATTGTTTGCACGATTTTTAAAATGCTATCAAAACGGAAGAAAATCATTCAATTTTTCAAATTTAAGATGCCTTAATTAATAGTTTTTTTTATGCCCAACCTATCGACCAATTTCAATTTATTTTCAGACATTACCAAATCTGTTTTTTAAATTAGGCATGAATACCGACGAAGGTTTTATTACTACCTCTTAAGTTATTTGAATTTTAAATCATTCTATTGCCAATTGCGACTAAATTAGTGGTATCAACTCCAAAAAGGTTCTCTTGAAAGCTCAATAAAATTGCACAACTCGTATGGCATAGTGTCGCTTGATGCAATAGTTAGTCACTTTTTTTAATACCTATGCCGATTTCAACCCGTAAATAAAAGAGCAAAACAACCTATCCCATTCTATCCATTAATAATGTGTACCTTTGCAGCTTTGTATCATACTATAATCTACTGCTGTAAGTGTATATTTTAATATTTTTTGTTTGCCACTGGTTTTTGTCCCTGTTTTTTCAAACATTTTTCCTACACAGGTACGCATCGCACAAGATGTTTACTACCAATAAATTTTACGAGCGTTGTTTCCATATCCTCACATTTATTTGTCAGGGTTCGTCGTTTTTAAATCCACGCGCCTATGCCATTATGCACCGTGAGCATCATGCTTTTAGCGATACCGAAAAAGACCCACATTCGCCCTATTTTTTTCGCGATGTGTTTCAGATGATGTGGCGCACCGCACAAAGTTATAAGCTATACGAAAAACGATTGAAAGAACCCGATGCGCAGTTTAAAGGCAACTACCCCGAATGGCGCTTGCTCGATTATTGGGGCTCAACCATGCTATCGCGCATCTTATTTGGCAGTTTATATGTGGCATTCTATATTGCTTTTGCTACCCATTGGTGGCTATTTTTGCTATTACCTATCCATTTTATGATGGGGCCAATACAAGGTGCTATTGTAAATTGGTGCGGGCACAAATACGGCTATGCCAATTTTGATAATAACGACAAATCAAAAAACACTACCCCGTTTGATTTTTTCTTACTGGGCGAGTTGTTTCAAAACAATCATCACAAACATCCTAATAGTGCTAATTTTGGTTTCAGATGGTTCGAGTTCGATCCTGTTTACCCTGTTATGAAGGTAATGCATTGGCTGCGTATCATTAAGCTACGCGATGCTTATTTGTAACATACTAGTGCCTGCCTTTTTTCAAATCTGAATTAAAATCAGCACATTTGCACATCCAAAGTTTTCATATCCAATAAGTAATGACTGTATCTGTATTAGCACAAGGTTTAAGAGGTTCTGAGATTATTAAAATAGCAGGCGAGATAAACGAATTAAAAAGACAAGGGCAAAATATTGCCAATTTAACCATTGGCGATTTCGACTCTAACATCTATCCTATACCAGCTCCGTTAAAAGAGGGTATTGTGGCTGCTTATAATGACCATCAAACCAATTACCCTCCTGCTGATGGTATGCTCAATTTGCGTGAAAGTGTTTCTACTTTTATCAAAGAAAGATATCATTTAGATTATGGCGCAAACCAGATATTAATATCAGGCGGCTCAAGACCGTTAATCTATTCAACTTATTTGGCATTGGTTGACCCAGGCGATAAAGTGGTATTCCCTACACCATCATGGAATAATAATCACTATTGCGATTTGACTAATGCCGAGGCGATAACTATACAAACTCGCCCCGAAAACAATTTCATGCCTACGGCTGATGAGATACGTCCGCATATAAAAGGTGCAACACTTTTGGCATTATGTT
Organism: uncultured Mucilaginibacter sp.; assembly: GCA_963422535.1. Classification (GTDB taxonomy): domain Bacteria; phylum Bacteroidota; class Bacteroidia; order Sphingobacteriales; family Sphingobacteriaceae; genus Mucilaginibacter. The sequence continues at coordinate 1,849,687 of OY730227.1, read as the reverse complement.
CTCCGTTGAACCCAACTGGCACCATGTTCAACAAAAAAGATTTAGAAGAAATATGCGACTTGGTAATTGCTGAAAACAAAACACGTGCTGCGGGAGAAAAACCATTATACTTATTATACGATCAGATATACTCACAACTTACTTTTGGCAAACACGAACACGTAAACCCCGTGAGCTTGCGCCCCGAGTTGAAAGATTATACTGTTTTTATTGATGGAGCTTCTAAATGCTTTGCGGCAACAGGCGTGCGTGTGGGTTGGGGTTTTGGCCCAGCCGGCATTATTAACAATATGAAAGCTATTGTTGGCCACATGGGGGCTTGGTCGCCAAAGGCAGAGCAGGTAGCAATGGCAAATTTTTTGAAACAAGAAAGCGATGTAAATAGTTACTTGACTGCTATTAAATCAAACATTCAAAACAGTTTGAATACCTTGCACGAAGGGTTTCAGCAATTAAAAGCCGAAGGGTTTAATGTTGATTCTATCGAACCAATGGGTGCCATCTATTTAACCATTAAGGTTGATTATGCAGGCAAAACTACCCATGATGGCGATTTATTGAAAACAGCTACCGACATTAACTTCTACCTCATAAAAGAAGCAAAAGTAGCTTTAGTGCCATTTGCGGCGTTTGGTACTGATGATGATGTAAACTGGTTTAGAGCATCGGTAGGAGCAAGCACTTTGGAGGATATTCAAAATTTGATACCAAGAATTAAGGATGCGCTTTTAAAGTTAAAATAATTGAGGCATCATTATTGGCGGAAACAAACTGATTTACTAAAATTTATTTTTTTAGCTGTAAATTCGCAGCTTTTAAATTCGAACTTAAATAAGATTAATAAATGAAATTTTCGTTTATACTGAGCGTTGTTATGATGGCTTCGCTTGCTGCAAATGCGCAAACTACAAAAACCGACGAGGTAAAATCAACTAGTACGGTTGTATTCGTGAACTCGGATACGTTAGTAAATAATTACGAATATTACAAAGCCGTAAAGTTAAAGCTGCAAGATTTATCGCAAAAAGCACAAGCCGAACTGGCAGCAAAAGGACAAGCTTTTCAAAAAGAAGTAGCTGTTTACCAAAAAAGTGCAGCATCACTCAATTTAGCACAACGCACCGCAACAGAAAAGCGTTTAGCAAAAAAACAACAAGATTTAGAAGCACTTAATCAAAATACTGCTAAGCAATTGCAAGATGAAGGAGTGGAGCAAAATCTTAAAATTTTCGACCGTATTGCGGCTTATCTAAAAACATATACCAAACTTAAAGGTTATAAAATTGTGCTTACTTATTCGAGAGCAAACCCATCAATGCTTTATGGTGATGATAGTTTGGACGTAACTAAGGAAGTACTAACAGGTTTAAACGAAGAATACAAAAAAGAAAAGAAATAGTCATCTGCATTTTAGCAGCTTGCAATTCTTAATTTACAAACCCTATTATTAAATGGGGATAGTACATTGTGCTGCCTACTTGTGGTTGTTATAGATTGAAAACTATTTTAACACTGAATTTTAATTAATACTTTTGACAAACTACCCCCAAATGAAATATAAAAGAATACTCCTCAAACTAAGTGGCGAATCGTTAATGGGCGATAAGCAATATGGTATTGATAACAATCAGGTTTTGCAATACGCTAATGATATTAAAGGCGTTTATGATGCTGGTATCGAGATTGCGGTAGTTGTAGGTGGAGGTAATATATTCAGAGGGTTGAGTGCCGAGAAATCGGGCATGGAACGTGCCCAAGCTGATTACATGGGAATGTTGGCCACAGTAATTAATTGTATGGCATTACAAAATGCGCTCGAAAGTATCGGTGTTGAAACTCGCCTACAATCAGCCATCAAAATGGAGCAAATATGCGAGCCATATATCCGTAGGCGTGCTATGCATCATCTTGAGGTAGGTAAAATTGTGATATTTGGCGCAGGTACAGGTAATCCATACTTCACAACAGATACAGCGGCTTCATTACGTGCTATTGAGATTAAAGCCGATGTAGTTTTAAAAGGAACACGTGTTGATGGTATTTATACTGCCGACCCAGAGAAAGACCCAAGTGCTACCCGTTACGACGAAATATCGTTTCAAGAAGTGTACGACAAGGGGCTTAATGTAATGGATATGACGGCCATCACCCTTTGCCAAGAAAACAACTTGCCTATCATTGTGTTTGATATGAACCAAGCTGGTAACTTTATGAAAATAGCAAAAGGCGAAAAGATTGGAACTTTGGTAAAATAAAAGAGCTTAGATAATACAATTATTATCTTCTCATTTTTTGATATAATTACCTAAATAATCATATTTTTATCCAAGTAAAATACTTACCCCGTTATATACGAAAATTCACTAACGCACTATCCCAGCAAAACAAAATATGCAAACAGTTATATTCCCTGAAGCACCCAAAATGACTGTTTATTCGTCTACTAGGACAGCCAAAGTCATACCCATAAACAATGTTATTAATAACCTTCAAATTAAGGTAAATAGCAAAAACCAAATGAATGGTTTGGATTTATTAAATGGGCTAAATGACAATTCAATTACTGCCACTTTCTTCGACCCTCAATATAGAGGGATTATGGATAAAATGAACTATGGCAACGAGGGTGAACGACAAAAAGAAAGGGCGTTGCTAAGTCAGATGACGGATGAAAATATTATTGATTTTATAAAGGAAATTGATAGAGTTCTAATACCTAGTGGACATCTTTTTTTATGGGTTGACAAATTTCATTTATGTCAAGGTACTGCTGAATGGATTAAAGAAACCTCGTTATCGATTGTTGATTTAATAACATGGGATAAAGGTAAAATAGGCATGGGGTATCGAACTAGAAGAAAAAGTGAATACCTATTAATCTTCCAAAAAACACCTATAAGAGCCAAAGGGGTTTGGACTAAGCATGATATCCCTGATGTATGGACTGAAAAAATAATTGGTAAAATACATCCTCATCAAAAACCTATCGAGCTACAAAAAGCACTCATAACATCTGTTTCTTCTGAGAATGATTATATATTAGACCCTTGCTCTGGTAGTTATTCGGTTTTCGATGCTTGTAAACTAATTAACCGAAATTTTATTGGCTGTGATTTAAAAGAAATCTAATATGGCGTTAATAGAAAATTCAAAAGGCAGGGAAGAAGGTGGTGGATATGAAAGACTATTTGGCAATCAACAATTAGGACATTTATTATCAAGAGTGCAAGCAACTGTAATTTCATCAGGTACTGAATTAGAAAAAATAATCGTTGAGCTTTCGAATAAAATAGATGATGTTGATACTTTTTTGAATAAACAAAAGATGCCAAATGGAATTTATTTGATAAGTAAACAAGCCATTAAACATTCAAAAATAAAATCGGACAAAGAGCCAGATATCTTGGTTCTGAAGATTGATGAGGTAAAACAACATTGCTATATTATTGAGTTAAAAGATGGTGATACATTTGATACAAAAAAAGCTGCTGGTGAAGTTGCCTTGTTAGAAATTTTTGAAAACCATCTATCAAAGCAAATTAGATTTACTACTTCAATTCATATTTGTTCATTTAACCAATCAGATAAAGAGAAAATAGTTGCTGGCTTTAAAAAGAAAATAACAAAAGAACAAGCCATGACTGGTATAGAACTATGTGAATTACTCCAAATAGATTACAATAAAATAGTCAATTCACGAGTTCATCAACAAACAAAAAACCTAGAGTTTTTTATAAAAGAGCTACTTAAAGTAGATAGTATTCGGAATATTATAATTTCGGAGCTTAACGATAATATTTGAAATAAAATTTATTCTGATTTTTCTTTCTTGACCTTATATCTTCAATCCGCACTAAATTTCTATTTTTGTGACAAAATCTTAAACAGATGAGCGAACTCATTAAAAAACAACTGAACGATGCAAAGGCTTTAATGGATAAAGCGCTTGATCATGCAGATAATGAATTAATCAAGATACGTGCTGGAAAAGCAAGTCCGAGTATGCTTGATGGTATTATGGTAGATTATTACGGCACCCCAACTCCCCTAAGCCAAATAGGAAATGTAAACACTCCCGATGCGCGCACTTTAGTGATACAGCCTTGGGAAAAATCATTGCTAAACCCTATTGAAAAGGCAATAATGGAGGCCAATTTAGGTATGAACCCTCAAAACGATGGCGTGATTATCCGCATTAATGTACCTCCGTTAACAGAAGAGCGTCGTCGCGATTTGGTAAAAAAAGTAAAAGCCGAAGTTGAACTTGGTAAGGTTGCTATTCGTAACATCCGTAAAGATGCGAACGAAAAAATCAGAAAGCTGAAATCGGAAGGTGTTTCGGAAGATGAAATGAAAACCGGCGAAGGCGAGGTTCAAAAACTAACTGATGCCTACATCGTAAAAATAGATGTGCTATCAGAAGCTAAAGAAAAAGATATAATGACAGTTTAAATATTAAACCAATGTCAATTTAAAGGGAATGTGCGGTTTTTGCCATTCCCTTTTTTTATTTTTACAATAATCATGAAAATACTTTTATCCTATTTATCCCGCCATCGCTGGATTGTAGTATTCGCTTTGTTCCTTGCTGCTGTAAATCAAGGATTTTCTCTACTCGACCCCTATATTACTGGGCATATTGTAGATCGCTTTATTGAGAAGCGTAACATACTCCATCATGATGAATTTATTTATGGTGTACTTAAACTAGTTGGCTTAGCTGTTGGTGCGGCAATGGTATCGCGTATAGCAAAAAACTTTCAAGACTATTTTACCAATATCATTGTACAAAAGGTAGGTGCACGAATGTATGCCGATGGCTTAAAACATTCGTTGGAGCTACCTTATCAAGTATTTGAAGACCAGCGTAGCGGCGAAACCCTCGGCATTTTACAAAAAGTACGTTTAGACTGTGAAAAGTTTATTACCTCATTTATAAGTATCCTTTTTGTAAGTATTGTAGGTATGGCGTTTGTCATATTCTATTCCTTTAGTGTGAGCTATCAGGTTACATTGGTTTATTTCGGTGCTATACCCATCATTGCCATAGTAAGCACGCTATTAAGCCGTAAGATTAAAACCATACAAAAAAAGATAGTTTCGGAAACTACGGCGTTAGCTGGCTCAACTACCGAATCATTAAGAAATATTGAATTGGTAAAAAGCCTCGGGCTTGCCAAACAAGAAATAGAGCGACTAAATAAAACTACTTATAAAATATTAGACCTCGAGCTAAAAAAGGTAAAATTTGTACGTAGTATGAGTTTTGTGCAAGGTACTACGGTAAACCTTGTGCGTAGCACCATGGTGGTGGTATTGCTGTTGCTCATTTTTAAACAAACTATATCGCCAGGGCAATATTTTAGCTTTTTATTTTACTCATTCTTTTTATTCAACCCACTACAAGAGTTGGGGAATGTCATACTTTCGTGGCGCGAAGCAGAAGTATCACTAGGAAACTTTAAAAGAATACTAAGCACACCGATAGATGTTAAACCTGAAAGACCTTTCTTGATTAAAAATGTAGAGAAGCTAACTTTTAACAATGTAAGCTTTAAGCATTTGACTGCCAACAGAAACGCACTTAATAACATCAGTTTTGAAACCGTTACAGGGCAAACCATCGCTTTTGTTGGGCCATCGGGTTCGGGTAAAACTACATTGGTGAAACTATTGGTGGGTTTATATCAACCTTTGGATGGCGATATTTTATATAACGATGTGCCGAGCAAAGAGATTGACTTAGACCAACTTCGTGAGCGAGTTGGTTTTGTAACACAAGACACCCAATTATTCTCTGGCACTATTCGCGAAAACTTATTATTTGTGCGCCCTAGTGCTACCGATGATGAATGTATGCAAGCCTTGCAGAGAGCCGCTTGCCAAAACCTATTGGCACGGGCTTCAAATGGTTTGAATACAGTAATTGGCGAAGGAGGGGTAAAGGTATCAGGGGGAGAAAAACAACGCTTATCAATAGCACGTGCATTACTACGCCGACCAGATTTATTGGTTTTTGATGAAGCTACATCATCCCTCGACTCTATTACTGAAGAAGAAATAACAGAAACTATTAGAGATGTTTCGGTACTAAAAGATCATATCACTATTTTGATAGCACATCGTCTATCCACCATTATGCACGCCGATACAATTCATGTTTTAGAGAAAGGGCGTATTATTGAATCAGGAAAACATACCGACTTGCTAAATCAAAAAGGATTATACTATGCGATGTGGAGGCAACAAATTGGAGAAAAAATTACCGAAGATATTTTAGACTGATATTAATCTCCTTCAATCTTCCCCGAATTAATCTCATTTAATGTTAATGGGATTAATTTTTTTGTCTTAAAGTAAGTAATCGTTACGATAAGCATTGTCATTGTTCCGCCAAAAATAACCGAAGGGACAGTGCCCATTAGCTTGGCAGCCGTACCCGACTCAAACGCCCCTATCTCGTTTGACGAACCAATAAACATAAAGTTGACTGCCGATACTCGTCCACGCATATCATCGGGCGTTAAAAGCTGCATAATCGCCCCTCTAATAATTACACTAATGCTATCAAAAGCCCCTTCGGTAAACAAGAAAAACAAAGAGAGGTAAAAATTGCGCGATAGTGCAAAGCATATAATTGAAGCTCCAAAACCCGCTACCGCTATCAGCAGATTACGCCACGGTCTGCCCATAGGCGAATATCGAGCCATAACCAACATGGTTAAAACAGCCCCTAATGACGACATGGCACGCATAATACCCAAGCCTTCGGCACCTACCTTTAATATTTCGTTTGCAAAAATTGGCAATAAGGCTACTGCTCCGCCAAAAAAAACAGAAAACAAATCGAGGCTCATTGCCCCAATCATCATCTTCGTTTTAAACACGAATTTGATACCAGCAGAAATACTTTCCCAAATGTTTTCTTTAGGAACAAACACTGGTGGATATTTCTTCAATCGGTATATCAATACAATGGAAATAAGCAACATTCCTACTATTACGCTGAATGCTGCGGTAATGCCATAAAAGCCATAAACGAGTCCGCCTGTTGCAGGGCCAAGTATTGCAGCAATTTGCCAGCTCGAACTACTCCATGTGCTCCCATTGGGATAAAGCTCTTTAGGAATACTATGCGAATATACTGTAAAGGTAGCCGGGCCATAAAAAGCACGTGCTACCCCATTCAGAAATATCATGAAGTATATAATAAAAATAATAACCGATTGGCTAATGAAAGATGTAGCATCTTTCATCGTAACACCAAACATTATCAAAGAAGCGAAAAATACGAGCGATGATATAGCCAGCAACATTTTACGCTTCTCGGACTTATCAGAAATATAGCCCCCATAAATGCCTATGCCTATTGCTGGGATAGCTTCGCACAAACCAATCATTCCTAAGGCAAGGGCACTTTTTGTAAGTTGATAGATATAAAATCCTACTACAACCGTTTGCATTTGATAGGCAAACGTGAAAAAAAATCTCATCCCCAAATAAGAGCGAAAATCTTTATATCGCAATGCTGCGAAAGAGTCTGTTTTTGCAGGTTGTTGATGATCTATTTCGGACACTATAAATTAAATATAACGATGCAATTTACCATTTAACGAGAGATTTCTATCGCTATTGGTTTAGTGCATAAAAAAGTTACAGTTAGGCGAATGTTTCTACTTCAGTCCGTGTTGGTCTATCAAATACACCAACGATGCCATTGCCGCAGCACCCAATTCCAGTTCGCGCTTGTTTACATTCTCGAATACATCATTAGCGGTGTGATGTATATCAAAATACCGTTGCGAATCGGGCATATAACCTATTATCACAATACTTGGGATTTTTTCCTTTAATGGTTCAATATCCGTTCCACCGCCACCTATCACCAATTTATCAGCATCATAAGGTTCAAAAAGAGTTTTCCAATTCTGATTAATACGTTTTATCATTTCTGCTGACACTCCTTGAAACCCAAAACCCCGAGGAGTGAACCCGCCTTCGTCTGATTCAATTGCTGCTATGTGCTCTTCGTTATTTTTGGCAGCAAGTTCGGCATATTTTAAACCGCCTCTATCGCCATTTTCTTCGTTCATAAAAAACACTGCTCGTATTGAGTTTTTAGGGCGATAGTTTAACGCTTTAAGTATGCGCAATGCCTCAAGTGATTGCATTACACCTGTACCATCATCATTTGCACCTTCTGCCAAATCCCACGAATCTAAGTGCCCACCAACGGTAATATATTTATTAGGAGTTTCTGTACCGCGCATTTCGGCTACCACATTATAGGAAATAGTATCAGGCAATAATTTACAGCTTTGTTTAAAATAAAATTTGAGCGAACGCCCTTCTTTTCGTTTTAAAAGATTGCTCAACTCGTTGGCTGCAATGGTTGAAATGGCTGCTGCTGGAATATTCTTACTACCTGCTATATACTCAGTAGCACCAGTATGCGGATAATTGTCTAAGCTCTCTGTCAGCGAACGTACGATAACCCCTGCTGCACCATATTTTGCAGCTTCGGCAGGCCCCATAAATCGCTGGTCGCCAGCATCGCCATAAGCACGAAACGCTTCAATAAATTTTGGATTGAATGGACGATTAAAGAAAACTATTTTACCCTTAATTGCCGCTTCGCCCAAAGTTGCTAATTCTTTTAAACTATGTACTTCTATCACACTAGCGGTCACACCTTCTTGTGGTGTAGCTACCGACATACCCAATGCAGCAATAGGAACAGTAATTTTATTTTTTCCATCAATTATCATCCCTACTTCCTTCTCGCCTCGAACCCAATGTGGAACCATTACTTCTTGCAAAAAAACACGATCGAACCCATAACTGCTCATTATTTTTTTACTCCACTCCACCGCCTTTTGCGCGCTTGGCGAGCCCGATATACGCTGCCCGATGTTCTTACACAAATAACGCAAGTTATCGTAGCATTGCCCGTTCATCAATTCTTCGTCATATATTTTGCGAAGCATTAATGAATCTTGGGCTTTTAATATTGAAGTTGAAAAAATAAAAACTGAGAGGATAGTAATTTTGAGTTTCATTTTTAAAAATTGAGTGTTTAGCAAATGTAATACATTAGCTGTAAATTATTTCATTAGGATATTTTATCCCAGCTTAAACCAGCATTTTTTGCTTGAAAAGCGAGTTGTAATATTTGATTTTCGGGAGCTGACAATTCGGGGTCATGTGCAAATATATCTTCAACACACTTACGCACTTGGAGCAATAATTGTTGGTCGGTAGCCAAATCGGCTATTTTCAAATCCAATACACCACTTTGCTGCGTCCCTTCAATATTACCAGGCCCACGTAGCTGTAAATCTATTTCAGATATTTCAAATCCATTATTGGTTTTAACCATCGTATCCAATCGCACCTTGCCATCATAGCTCAATTTATGATTACTCATTAATATACAGTAGGATTGCTCTGCCCCACGCCCTACACGCCCACGCAATTGATGGAGTTGCGAAAGTCCGAACCGCTCGGCATTTTCAATTATCATTACTGATGCGTTGGGGATATTTACACCCACTTCAATAACCGTAGTAGCCACCATTATTTGCGTTTCGCCTTTCACAAAACGCTGCATTTCAAAATCCTTGTCCTTTGCCGCCATTTTGCCATGCACAACACTTATACGATAATCGGGCAAGGGAAACTCGCGCGCTATCACCTCCGTGCCATCCATCAAATTTTTAAGGTCTAATTTTTCACTTTCCTGTATCAATGGATACACCACATATATTTGTCGGCCTTTGGCAATCTCTTCTTTCATAAAACCAAACATGCGCAAACGTTGGTTTTCGTAAAAATGAAGGGTTTGTATCGGTTTCCGATTAGCAGGCAGTTCATCAATTATGGATATATCCAAATCGCCGTATAATGTCATCGCTAATGTACGTGGAATTGGCGTAGCCGTCATAACCAAAATATGTGGTGGGATAGTGTTTTTACGCCATAATTTAGCACGTTGCTCCACCCCAAAGCGATGTTGTTCATCTATTACCACGAAACCAAGATTTTGAAATTGTACTTTATCCTCAATCAAAGCATGTGTACCTATCAATATTTTTAGCTGACCGCTTTCTAATTGCTCATGGAGTACGGTTCTTTCCTTCTTTTTGGTTGAACCAGTAAGCAATGCTGCTGTTATAAAATCGTCGCCTACTAAGTTTTTTATAGTTTGATAATGCTGGGTTGCGAGTATTTCGGTAGGTGCCATTATACATGCCTGATAGCCATTGTCAATGGCTATTAGCATACACATTAGTGCCACAACTGTTTTTCCGCTACCTACATCGCCTTGTAAGAGGCGGTTCATTTGCACACCTCTTTGTGTATCCAATCGTATCTCTTTTAATACTTTTTTTTGAGCATTTGTAAGCTCAAAGGGTAATTTGTGATGATAAAAATTGTTAAAATAATCGCCTACATTTCCGAATACATGGCCTTTAAACTTTTGCACACGCAGCAGTTTATTTTTTAGCAATTTAAGCTGAATGAAAAACAATTCTTCAAACTTCAAACGCATAGTGGCTGCATTCAAAGCAAGTGCATCAACGGGGAAATGAATATTTCGATAAGCATCCGCCCTACTCATTAACATGAATTGATGAAGAATATAGGCAGGCAGGTTTTCGTGAATATCTCTACTATGTAGCTCTAATAAAGCAAATGCGAGCTTTTGAATGCCCTTGCTATCCAGCGAAAATTGCTTTAGCTTTTCGGTTGAGTTATATGCTGGTTGTAGGGTTAGGTTACCTTTTTCTTTTAATGCCGCTGGCGAATATAATTCGGCTTCGGGATGTGCCATTTGCGGCTTACCATTAAACATACCGGGCTTGCCAAACAATATATACACCTTACCAATAACGATAGATTTCTCAATCCATCTTATCCCCTGAAACCAAACCAGCTCTATTACTCCCGTATCATCCTGCGCTTGTACTACCAATCGCTTGGTATGCTTTTCGCCAATAATCTCTTTTTGAGTTACTCTTGCCAATACTTGAACATACGGCAAATCGGGCTGAACTTCTTTTATTTTATAAAATCGAGTTCGGTCAATATGCTTATAAGGGAAATGACGCAGCAAATCTTCAAACGTGAATATTTCCAATTCTTTTTTAAGAACATCGGCACGTGTAACACCTACTCCTCTTAAATACTCAATTGGCGTTTGAAATACTTGTCTGTTCAAGGTTATCTTATCAAGCTTTTATTGCCGTGATTGAAATTTCGACATTTACATTTTTAGGCAAGCCTGATACTTGTACAGTTTCGCGAGCTGGAAAATTATCGGTAAAATAACTGCCATATATCTCGTTTACTTGTGCAAAGGTTTGCATATCTGTCAAAAATATGGTGGTTTTAATTACGTGTTCAAAACCCAATCCAGCCGCTGTCAATAAGCCCTTGATGTTTTCCATCACTTGTTTGGTTTCGGCTTGAATGCCACTTGATACAACTTCTCCTGTTGATGGAATAATCGCAACTTGCCCAGAAAAGAACACAAAACCTCCAGCAGCTACTCCTTGGCTATATGGGCCAATTGGTGCAGGGGCATTATTTGTTTGTATAATTTGTTTCATAAAATGGTTTAATTGATGCTTATATTATTTTTGAAAAATAAACTTATCTATCAGTTTCCAAATAATACCTAATAGAAACATACTTATCGCAATCGCATTTATAATATGCATTACTTTAAGATTAAAGCTAGTTGGTCTGTTTGGATCTTTCTTTCTAAAAAAATACATGAACAAATTTAGTAAAAAAAAGAAGGCTCTCCGAAATGGAGAGCCTTCAATATAATTAAATTAATTATTTATTATTTTTTGAATTCAACACGACGGTTTAATACACGTCCTTCTTCTGTTGAGTTATCAGCGATTGGGTGAGTTTCGCCAAGACCTTTAGTTTTGATGCGTTTTGCCTCAACACCTGAATTAACTAAATAAGTTTTTACTGAATTTGCACGATCTTTTGATAATGCTAAGTTGTGAGCAGCAGTACCTTCAGATGAAGCATAACCATCTAATTCAATTTTTTTGCTTGCATTAGCACGCAATTCAGCTGAAGTTGCATCTAATACAGGGTAAGATGATGTTCTTAATACAGAGCTATCAAATTCAAATTGAATGTTAGAATATGCGGTTACAGCACCAGCAACTGGTTTTCTAACGAATAATGAAGTATCAACTTTAGGGAATACAATTGGACAACCAGAACCATCAACAACAGTACCAGCTGGAGTATTTGGACATTTGTCGAATTGATCAGCAACGCCATCACCGTCAGAATCTTTCTTCAAGTCATTTACTGCGTTTTCAACATTACCTACACGACCTTTTAAAGCTTCAACTTCTTGACGTAAAGCTGCATCATACAACTCATCATACATCATAGCAACTGGATTTACCCAATCCAAGTTTTGTTTTGCTTTTGAGCCAAAAGTATATTCTAAACCTGCATAACCATAAGAATATTTGTTTTCAGATGGATATTTTGCATACACACCTGTAACAGTAACCGCATCAACAAAGTTTTCGGTATATCCGAAATTAAGTGCTAATGAGTTATTTAATTTAAATTTAACACCAGCTCCTACAGGCACTACTAGTGCACTAGTATTAGGGTAGTTTGAAGCAAGTTGATTAGCTTGACCAAAATCAGAATAAATTTTAGGTGAATACCAAACGATACCCAAACCAGCATTTACAAAGAAATTAACTGAGCTAGTACGGTGTAAGAAGCTAAGCGAACCTACATTAATTATACCACTTAAAGTAGTTGAATTAAATGAGGTTTTAAAGCTTCCTGCTGATGTTGTTGTATGTTGAGCATCAATAACAGGAGAAGTACCACTATTGCCTTCGATATTACCACCATGATAATCAAACTGTAAACCGAAAGCATGTGACAACTGATCTCTCAAGCTAACACCATAGCCTAATGCTATTTGATTTTTGTTGAAAACATTTATACCGCCTGTAAATACAGATGGTGCTGTTGCGCCAACGTTAATACCTATACTCCAAGTATTGTACTGGCTTGCTCCACCAAATAATTTACCGGTGGAAGCTTTGGTTGAATCTTTAGCAGCTGAAGCGGTTTGAGCATTTACCACTCCAATAGCAAACAAAGACGCAAACGACAAAGCGACTGTTTTTTTTAATGTAGAATAGTTCATAGTTTTAAGATTAAACAATTTAATTGTGATTTTTTTCAAAATTAGTAATTATGTTTGACTTCATTACCAAACACTGTTCCAAATTTTATAATAGATAATACAAATAAACGGAAAAAATTGTTTTACAAAAAATAAATATAATAATAATAATGAAATATACACCTATAGATAATAGTTTGTTTATTAAAAATAGAAATAATTTCGTTTCAAGAACAAAATCTAATTCTATTGCGATTTTCTATTCCAATGATGAATTCCCTAAAAATGGCGACCAAGCGTTCCTTTTTAAGCAAAATGCCGACTTTTTTTATCTCACTGGGATAGATCAGGAGCAAAGCATTTTGATTTTATACCCCGACTGTCCTAATCCACTATACAAAGAAGTACTATTTTTAAGACAGACTAATGAGCATATTGCTATTTGGGAAGGTCATAAATACACAAAAGAAGAAGCTCGCAAAGCATCAGGTATCGAAAATGTGTATTGGCTTGATGAGTTTGATGCCATTCTGCACAGTATTATCAATTATGCTGATAATATCTACATCAACACCAACGAAAACGACAGGTATGCCCATACTGTTCCATATAGAGATTTGAGAATGTTGGAACAATTGCGTAAAAAATATCCTTTGCATCATTATGAGCGTGCGGCTGTTATCTTGCGCGATTTGAGAACAATAAAATCAGAAATAGAAGTTGAATTGACTCAGAAAGCCTGTGCAATTACTAGAGACGCTTTTGTACGTGTGCTTAAATTTGTTAAGCCTGGTGTTACAGAATACGAAATTGAAGCCGAAATAACACATGAGTTTTTGCGCCAGCGTGCCACTGGGCATGGCTATAATCCTATTATTGCTTCTGGCTCAAATGCCAATGTGTTACATTATGTAGATAATAATCAGGTGTGCCAAGATGGGCACGTGATTTTATTCGATTTTGGGGCGGAGTATGCTAATTATAATGCGGATATGTCGCGCGCCATTCCAGTAAATGGTCGATTTACACAACGCCAACGTGAAGTTTATGATGCCGTATTGCGGGTAATGCGTGGGGCAACAAACTTAATTCAAGCAGGAGTAATATTATCAGAATATCACGAAGAAGTGGGTAAAATGATGACTAGCGAATTAATTGGTTTAAAACTACTCGACAAGCATGATGTAGAAAAACAAGACCCAAAAATGCCTTTGTATAAAAAATACTTCATGCACGGTACTTCGCATCACTTAGGTTTGGATGTGCATGATTTTGCTAATCGTTATAAAGCATTTGAAGTAGGTAATATCTTAACTTGCGAGCCCGGTATCTACATACCACAAGAAGGATTGGGCATAAGATTAGAAAACGATATTTTGATAACAAAGGGTGGAAATATTGATTTAATGGCGGATATTCCTGTTGAAGCAGAACATATTGAGGAAATTATGAATAGTTAATCCGATTAAAGGTAAGCTTCTACAAAACTATAAAGATTAAACTGTGGCTCGCTCATCGCTTTTTCGATAGCGTGCTGCAGTTTTTTCTTATTCATGTCCTGCATACGTTTGGCTTGTATTATTTTAAAAGCCTTTTCGGTCATTAAATACGCTTTCCTATTATTTGCTTTGGATGATGATGCTAAAATAAAATCAGCTATTTCTGCCACGCCTGTGTTTTGTGAGGCGACTGCTTTAAACACAGGGATAGACACATCCTTCTGCTGCATTATCTTTTTTAAGTTATTGGCAAACATATCTGCCCCTTCCCTATCTGCCTTGTTTACAATAAAAGCATCAGCAATTTCCATCAACCCCGATTTGATATTTTGTATCTCATCTCCCCCTTCAGGCACTAGTACTACAAAAGTTATATCTGCTAACCCAGCTATTTCAATTTCCGATTGCCCAACGCCTACGGTTTCAATCAACACATAATCAAACCCTGCTGCACGCAAAACATCAGCCATTTCGATAGTTTTTGCCGACAATCCTCCCAATGAGCCTCGCGTAGCCAACGAACGAATAAAAACATTAGGATGATTAAAATGTGTTGCCATCCTAATCCTATCACCAAGTAAAGAGCCGAAATTAAATGGCGAAGTAGGGTCAATAGCAAGGATGGCTATTTTTTTATCCTTAGCCAATAAAACACTTATAAGGCTATTAACTAAAGTACTCTTCCCTGCCCCTGGTGGTCCTGTAATACCAATAATAGGCACATTTGTACCAAACCGAAGGCGCTTTAAAAATTGCTCAGCACCTTCCATATCATTCTCAACAATGGTTAACGCGCGTGCAACCGCTCGGAAATCAATTTGTTGACTTGAGGTATGATTTTGCAATTCCATTGAATGATATTTACACAAATAAAAAGAAAATACATGGTTTTAAATAAAACATTATTCACGAAATACGTTTTTAAAATAATGTCGTTTAATAATATAATTTATTTTTGTCGGTAATTGTTCCTGTGATAAACTTTGATGATGAATAAAACAACCTGTTCCTTAATTATTTCGACCTACAACTGGCCGCAGGCATTAAATATGTGCTTGCAAAGCGTAGCGCATCAAAAGTATTTACCGAACGAGGTAATTATTGCCGATGATGGTTCAGGGGAAGAAACGAAAGAATTAATCAACACATTAAAAAAAGATTTTCCTGTGCCATTAATCCATGTTTGGCATGAAGATAAGGGGTTCAGAAAAACCATTATTTTAAACAAAGCAATTCAACAAAGCTCGTCTGATTATATTATTCAGATTGATGGTGATGTGATATTGAATAAATATTTTGTCAGCGATCATTTACATTCGGCAGAAATAGCAACATTTGTTCGAGGCACACGTACATTATTAAATAAAGAAAAGACTGAAGAAATACTTGCAAACAAAACAACTCATCTTAATCCATTCATAAGCGGGTTAAAACATCGCAACAATGCCTTGCGCATTTTCGCTTTACGTTCGCTTGGGGCAAGAAAAGAATGGTCGGCAAGTAGAGTGCGGGGGAGTAATCTCTCTTTTTGGAAATCAGATTTTATTAAAGTAAATGGTTATAATAATGATATTTCGGGATGGGGGCATGAGGATGAAGAGTTGGCGGCCCGATTTATAAATATAGGTGTAATAAAAAAAATTGTGAAACTTTGTGCCATACAATATCACTTGTATCACCCGATAGTGAGCAAAATAGATGAACCTTGGCAACGTGAGTTGGTAGATAAAACGAAATTGGATAAACAAACCTCTTGTGCAAATGGATACGAACAGGCGGTAATGTTAAAAACAAATGATTAAAACCTCATTAAATATATCAACCTATAATTGGCCCGAAGCACTCAACCTTTGTTTGCTGAGTGTTAAAGCATTAAATGTACTGCCCGATGAGGTTGTGATTACTGACGATGGTTCAACCGAAAACACTCGCCTACTTATAGAGAAACTCCAAAAAGATTTTCCTGTACCCATTAAACACGTTTGGCAACCCGACGAGGGCTTTCAATTAGCCAAAATCAGAAACAAAGGCATTGCAGCATCATCAGGAGATTATATTATACAGATTGATGGCGATTTGATATTACACCCTAATTTTATAGCCGACCATTTAGCTTTTAGCAAAAGAGGTTCATTTGTGAGTGGTAGCAGGGTAATACTTGGCGAACAATATTCAAAGGCATTATTAAAAGCAGGGAAACCACGTGTTAACCTTTTTAATAGTGATGTAAAAAACAAACTAAACGGATTTAGAATAAAAGCTTTACGAAACTATTTATCTGAACGATATAGGATGAATGATATGCTTTATATGCGTGGTTGCAATATGGCTTTTTGGCGAGACGATCTTATTAAAGTAAATGGATATAATGAGGGCTTTGTGGGCTGGGGACGAGAAGACAACGAGGTGGCTGTAAGGTTAATAAATACGGGCATACGCAAGCGGATTATTAAATTTGGTGGGGTGGTATTTCATATTTTTCACCCCGAAAAATCACGGTCTGATTTGAGCAAAAATGACGATATGCTAAAG
Organism: uncultured Mucilaginibacter sp.; assembly: GCA_963422535.1. Classification (GTDB taxonomy): domain Bacteria; phylum Bacteroidota; class Bacteroidia; order Sphingobacteriales; family Sphingobacteriaceae; genus Mucilaginibacter. The sequence continues at coordinate 1,832,464 of OY730227.1, read as the reverse complement.
GATGCTATTACTAACAAAAGAATATATTGCCCTATTGGCGTTAATCAATATTTGTAAACGGGGCAATGTCGGAAATGTTTGATATAGTTAAAGAAGGAGGGCTGCGAAAAATTGATGCTGCAAAAGACAACACACGCCCATTAATATCCATCATCACCACTACCTACAATGCCGAGCAATATATTATACGCTGCATAGCAAGTGTACAGGCGCAGGCCTTTAAAAATATTGAGCACATTATATTAGATGGTGCAAGTACAGATAACACGGTAGCTATACTTGAGGCGCATAATTCGATATTAGCTTATTGGCGTTCAGAAAAGGACGAAGGTATATATGATGCCATGAACAAAGCCATTAAATATGCACGTGGCGATTGGTATTTGTTTTTAGGTGCTGATGATGAATTATTAGATGGATTTTCGGAAATGGCACTCCTGTTAAAACAACAAAACTGCATTTATTATGGTGATTTTGTTTTTGATACGATGCGGCGAGCTGGTGGAAAATTTGATGGATATAGACTTGCAAAAGCTGGCATCTGTCATCAAAATATTTTTTACCCCGCTATCGTTTTCAAAAAATACCTGTACAATAAGAGGTATCCCCTATACGCCGACTATTTTTTAAACATACAGTGCTGGGCTGATAAATCAATTAAATTTGAATATCATCCACTAGTAATTGCAAAATTTTGCTCCGACGGTGTTTCAAGCACCTCAATTGATATACAATTTGAAAAAGACCGAAAATCAATTATCAAAAAATATTTAGGCCAAATTGTTTATTGGAGATATTTAATTAGGAAATTACGAAAAAAAGAATCTAATAAAAGAATTTATTAATCATATATAAAACCCATCACTTAGATTATTTTCGTCAAAACAGAGCAATAGCAGTAATTGATTAATTCGTGTTAAATTTGTACTTTAATTTTTTTAATGAAAACATATTTTAGGTTATTATCTTTTGCCAAACCCATCCAAAAGTTTGCAATACCCTATATTTTTACTACGCTATTTACTGTCATATTTAGCACCTTAAATTTAGTGTTATTAGCTCCGCTGCTTAATACTATATTTTTTCATGGAGAGAATGCCAAAACATTGCTTACTCATACGCCCAAGCCGTCTATATGGCACACAATAGATTTATTTAATTATTACATGAATTCTATGCTTGTAAGTTATGGGGAAATGGGCGCATTAGAATTTGTTTGCGGCATAATAGTTACATCTGTTTTTTTAAGTAATTTATTTAGGTATTTATCGCAACGCATTATGGAAAATTTGCGTGTTCATACATTATTAAATTTAAGAAAAACTGTTTTCAACAATGTGATGAATATGCACCTAGGCTTTGTCAACAATGAGCGCAAAGGTGATATTATTTCTAAAATAGCTTCTGATGTGCAAGTGGTGCAATTTTCGGTAACCGGCACTTTACAGGTTGTATTCAAAGAGCCTTTACAATTAGTGGCTTATATGGTGGCGTTGTTTGTGATATCAACCAAACTTACCTTGTTTGCACTTTTGTTTATCCCAATTTCGGCATTTATAATATCTAGGATTGTAAAAAAATTAAAAGAACAAGCCAAAAGCTCACAGGAAACTTATGGCACTATGATAAGTTATTTAGATGAGGCATTATCGGGTATAAAAATTATCAAAGCGTTCAATGCCGCGCCATTTATTAAAAAAAGGTTTGATGATGAGAATAGGCAATATTCATCTATTCTACGCTCAATGGCTCGTCGGCAACAATTAGCATCCCCTGTTTCGGAGTTTTTGGGGGCATTAATGGTTTCTTGTTTAGTGTTATATGGTGGCTATTTAATAATTAATCATCAATCAGGAAATCTGACACCGGGTATTTTTATCGCTTATATAGGTATGTTTTCTCAAGTAATGCGCCCAGCAAAAGCCTTGTCCGATTCGTTTAGCAATATCCATTCGGGTATAGCAGCAGGCGAACGTGTTCTTGCCCTTATTGATGAAAAGCCTTTAATTAACGATGCACAAAATGCTACTGATGTAAATAACTTTACAGAGGGCATTCATTTCAAAAATGTATCATTTGCATATCAAGATAAACCCGTACTTAAAAATATCAGCTTTACCGTACCAAAAGGTAAAACGGTAGCTTTGGTTGGCCCTTCGGGGGGTGGTAAATCTACTTTGATGGATTTGATACCGAGGTTTATAGAGCCCCAATCAGGAGAAATACTTGTTGACAATAAAAACATTCAACAAGTAACCATGCAATCGCTCCGTTCGCTTATGGGTATCGTCAATCAAGAAACCATATTGTTTAATGATACCATATTCAACAATATTGCATTTGCAAAGAGCAATATAAGTAAAGAAGATGTAGAAGCAGCTGCACGAATAGCTAACGCACATGATTTTATTATGGCAGCAGAAAATGGCTACGAAACCAATATTGGCGATAGAGGCACTAAGCTTTCGGGTGGGCAAAGGCAACGGATATGTATTGCACGTGCAGTATTAAACAATCCGCCTATTATGCTATTAGATGAGGCTACATCGGCATTAGATACCGAATCTGAAAAACTGGTACAAGATGCCTTAAACAATCTGATGAAAAACCGCACATCGCTCATTATAGCACATCGCCTCAGTACTATACAAAAGGCTGATATGATTATCGTGCTAGAAAATGGAGAAATTGTAGAGCAAGGCAACCATCAGCAGCTTATCACTCAAAATGGTTTATATAAAAAACTGATTGATATGCAGGCTTTTGAGAATGATTAATCTACTTTACTAAACTCAGCTCGTTTTGGAGAACAACTTAGCTTTAATTTCCCTACGCTTCTGCTTGTAGTATCTTCTTACCGAGAAACGTAGGAGTTTTCCACTCTTGCCTAAATAAAAATCTCTTAATGCGGCTTTATAAACTCCTTGAAAATGCATTAAAGCCATCTTCTGCTTTTCGCCTGATTTTAAAAAAGTAAAACATTCATCACCTGCCAATTTCACAAACTTTCTATCAGTAAACGATTTATACACGCCATCCGCAGACACTAGTGAAGCAATGCTGTGGTCAATCCTAAGTGGGAATTTGGTCGAGTTTGAATTAACAAATGGCACTTTGTTTGCATTTATCCACATATAAATAAGGTTCATATCCGATACAGCAGTATATTTCAACCGCTCTGTTTGAGAGTGGTAGTAACTTTCTAAGAAATCATTTTCGTAATTTCTTTTATAAGTATCCAAAACAAATTGAGTAAAATCGGTCATTAAAGCCCTATCCCATAATGTACAATGAGGAGATATTTGTCCCTCTGAGCCTAATGCGTCATAACCCTCACTCCCGACAAATATGCCTTTGTAATCAAGCCCTTGAAAATCCCTAAATGAGTTGGTTATAAATACATCCGTATCGGTAAGGATAAAAGGGTCATCATTTTTCAATATAGATACAATTGCAAAATATCGGGCAAAACAAGCAACTTCAAAATCGTACGGATTTACACTATAATGCTTATATACTTTTTTAAATTGTTCAAATAGTGTATTGTTTTGTAGAGATGCATCATTTATTAAGGTTACTTTAAATCCTAGTGATTCGGCTTTATCAATATATGGTTTTAAGTAATTAAGATGAGTTCTGTTTTCGTATAGGTAGATATTTTCAATCATTATTGGTTTGAATTAAAAGGGCAAGTTAGCAACAATTCAACAAATTGTCGCTAACAGCTACCCCTGTATTTACCTAAACTTAATACCCAAACCAATCTGCCAAACTTGATTTCGGTAATCGGGAATTGGCGAATTGACATCATAAGTATTTGATGTTAAATCAATCACATAGCGTGCTCGGATATCTACATTACGATTTAAATTGATGCTAAAACCTATTACACCTGCCAAGTAACTTTTATTGCTACCATCAGTATAGTACGACTCGGAAAATGTATTAAACCCATTATCAAAAGTAGTAGTACTTGAAATGGGAATATTTATTTGAGGCCCTATTAAAAAGTCAAACCCACGTACCAACCTAAAGTTTGCTAATAGTGGTATATCAATATAATTATTTCGTTGAGTAAAAGTACCATCTACGGTATATGCTTTATATCCCTTTTGCGAAATCAACACTTCGGGCTGGAATGATAAGCGACTAATTATTGGCACGGTAGCAAACACTCCAACATTAAACCCTACAATACCATTTGTTGAATAATTAGGGTCGTACGAATCAACCGTATTGGCTATATTCAATCCCCCTGTAATGCCTATACTTGGTTTATCAACTGGATACTGCGCCCCGTTGTCAGCAAGGGTATGGAAAATATCTATTACCCCTAATACAATATCCGCAGCTGAATTATAAGAATTATTTACTTCAACTACTTCTGTACTTTGAATATACTCGCGATGAGCGCGACGATAACGATTATGAGTTTGAGCACTCAACGAGCTAGCAAACAAAAGTGTTGCTGTTAAAAAAAGGATGTTTTTCATTGTGATATCTTTGGTTATGTAATGATTTATAGAATAAGATTCGTTGAATTGGTTTAACACACCAATGATTTTTTTATATAACATTAAAATGACGATGGTAGAATGATTTGCGCTCAGCGTTAACAATACCTACAAATAACTACATTTGAGAATTATATGAAACGACTCGAAAATAGTTTAAGAAAGGGCTTACTTTTTGTTTTTATTATAAGTTGTGTGAGTGCCTTTGCCCAACAAAAAGCTGGATATATTTCTTCATTAAACCATCAAAACCACTGGGTTGACTCTGTTTACCGAAAGCTAAGCAAGAAGCAACGTATAGCGCAATTGTTTTTTGTCAGAGCACACACCAATCGTGGGCAGGCTTATGAAGATTCGGTTGCCAATGTGATAAAAAATGAACAAGTAGGCGGATTAGTATTTTTCCAAGGTGGTCCTGTAAGACAAGCTAATTTGATTAACGAATATCAAAAGTTAGTTAAAGTACCCCTCTTGATTGCTATGGATGGCGAATGGGGATTAGGTATGCGCTTGGATTCGGTTATATCCTACCCTTATCAAATGACATTAGGTGCTATCAGAGACAATACATTGCTATACAAAATGGGGCAATTTATCGCCTATGATTTTAAGCGATTGGGGGTGCAAATGAATTTTGCCCCTGTAATGGATGTAAATAACAATCCAAGCAATCCTGTAATCAATTATCGCTCATTTGGCGATAATAAATACAACGTAGCAGAAAAAGGTATAGCCTATATGAAAGGGATGCAAGATGCTGGCTTACTTACTACTGCCAAGCATTTCCCTGGGCATGGCGATACGGATGTTGATTCGCATTTTGATTTACCCCTACTACCTTTCGATAGAAAAAGATTAGATACGTTAGAAGAATACCCATTTAAACAAGCTATCAAAGCTGGACTAAGTGGTGTAATGGTAGCGCACATGAATATACCTACCCTCGACTCAACAAAAAACCTACCTTCAACCCTATCTCGACCTATTATTACCGAAATGCTAAAAGACTCATTAGGCTTTAAAGGTTTGGTAGTTTCGGATGCGCTCGAAATGAAAGGTGTGGTAAAATATTTTCCTAACGGCGATGCCGATTTACGTGCTTTTATAGCGGGTAATGATGTATTAGAGCTATCTGAAAACTCCGAACGCGCTATAAGCATGATACGCAAAGCAATCCGTCAACGGAAAATCTCTAAAAAAGAATTTGAAAAAAGGGTTAAAAAAGTATTAGCGGCTAAATATTGGGCTGGGTTAAATCATTATCATAAAATTTCGACTGAACATTTATCAGAAGATTTAAACAGAGAAAGCGCAAAAGCTTTGGTACAGCAACTAAGCGATAATGCGGTTACGCTATTAAAAGGCGATGCGCAAACACTACAATTAAACCCTATTGCAAAAACGGCTATCATAAGTATTGGGGTAAATGCGCCTACCTTATTCCAAACCGAGCTGCGTAATTGGTATGCCAATAGCGATACTTTTACAGTAGGCAAAGCAACTTCTGCAGATGATTTATTGCAATTGCTTGTACGACTGCGCCAATACGACCAAGTATTTGTGAGTATAAATGATGCTCGAATGCGCCCACTAAGTACATTAGATTATAGCAATAGCATAAAAGTGTTTATTAGCGAATTAGCCGCTCGCCCACATTCGGTAATTTGTGTTTTTGCAAATCCTTATACCATTACTGGATTATCAGGTATCGAAAAAAGTGGTGCTTTAATCATGTGCTATCAATTATCAGATGAGTTACAACGCTCTGCCGTAAAAGTAATTTCGAGGCTATTAAACCCGAAGGGCAAGTTACCAGTAAACGTAAACCAGTTTTTCCCTTACGGGACAGGTGTACAGTTGAAATAAATACCGCTACCGAACAATACTTATCCACGCTGCTGTATTTGGCGGCGTGTTTTACCTATATTTACCTATACAATTATGCAATCGAATACCAATAAATATAACGACAAATTTCAGGAAGCATTAAGTAAACTGAACCCCGAGCAGATGGCGGCCGTAGAGCAAATTGCAGGGCCAGTTTTGGTAATAGCGGGGCCAGGTACAGGCAAAACACAGATATTGGCGGCTCGTATTGGTAAAATACTGACCGAAACTGATGCCAATGCGCACGAAATACTATGCCTCACTTATACCGATGCTGGTGCTGTGGCTATGCGCAAACGCCTGTTCGAGTTTATAGGCCCTGATGCTTATAGGGTAAATATTTATACGTTCCACGCTTTTTGTAACGAGATAATTCAAGAGAATTTAGAATACTTTGGAAAACTAAACTTAGAACCATTGTCCGACTTAGAATCGGCACTATTGTTTAGAGAGTTGGTGGATGAGTTTCCGAACGAGCATTTATTAAAGCGCTTTACTGGCGAAATCTACTATGATGTTCCACGCCTTAGAGAACTTTTTTCGACCATGAAAAAAGAAGATTGGAACAAAGAAATTATCCATACTGCGGTAAACGAGTACCTAACTGATATACACCTGCGCGATGGCTTTTTTTATAAACGTGCTAATGCCCCCAAGGGCATAAAAGCAGGCGACCCACACGAAGCAAATATTGCTAAGGCGAAAGATGCTATGGCAAAACTATTAGCTGCTGTGGGCGAGTTTGAGAACTTCGAGCGGAAAATGAAAGAGCGTGGTAGATATGATTATGACGATATGATTATTTGGGTATTAAAAGCATTTCGTACCAACGAAGAAATGTTGCTCAAGTATCAAGAACGTTATCAATATATTTTGGTAGATGAGTTTCAGGATACGAGTGGCTCGCAAAGCGAATTATTAAAACTATTACTCAATTATTGGGATACACCGAATGTGTTTGTGGTGGGCGATGATGACCAATCTATTTTTAAGTTTCAAGGGGCAAACATGAAGAATATTCTTGATTTTGCTGCCGATTATACTAACGTATTAAAAACAGTAGTTTTAAAGCGTAATTATCGTTCAAACCAACACATCCTAAATGTATCAAAGACCCTTATTGGCAACAATAATGAGCGACTAACGGAGCAACTCCGCCTAAACAAAAACTTAGAGGCAGCACATACCCGATTTGATACCTTAAGTATCGAACCTCTCCTACGTGAATATGAAAATCCAGACCAAGAGTTGGTAGATATTGCGGCACAAATTAAACAACTAACGGATAATGGTACCAGGCCTAACGAAATTGCGGTAATATATCGCAACCATAATCAGGTAGAAGAGCTGGTGCGCTATATGGATGCACAAAAAATAGCGGTAAACATTAAGCGAAAACTTGATGTATTATCCATCCCCTTTGGCGAAAAAATCATCAATATCCTGCGCTACCTCGCCATGGAGTTAGACTCGCCTTATAGTGGCGATGAGCTACTATTCGAGATAATGCACTATGATTTTTTTGGCATCCCTCCTATCGAAATTGCGAAAGCTAGCATAGCCGTAAATAAAGAAAACTTTAAAACAGCGAGCAATAACGAGCCCAAAACATCGCTACGCAGATATATTAGCGAATTGCTTTCGCCTGCTAAGCCAAGTTTGTTTGATGCCATACAAAATCAAGAAATAAAACACCTCATTACCCATATTGACGAATTATTAAAAGCATCTGTAAGTGTAACGCTACAACACCTTTTCCAATCCATCATTACAAAAATGGGGGTATTGCGCTATGTGATGTTACAACCCGACAAAGGCTGGTATATGCAGATACTGACAAACTTTTTTGATTTTTTGAAAGAAGAAAGTCGCAAAAATCCCGACATAAAACTATCCGAACTGATAACTATCATCGACCTGATGAAGAAAAACAACATTAGGTTATCCCTAAATCAGGTCATATTTTCGGATAATGGTGTTAATTTTTTAACGGCACATGGTTCAAAAGGATTGGAATTTGAGCACGTTTTTTTGATTGGTTGCGATAAAAAAACATGGGATAGCAAAGGCAGAAATTACGGCTTTAGTTACCCCGATACTTTAACGCAAGCCAAGGCTGATGATATTGCTCAAATGGAAGAATCGAGGCGACTGTTTTATGTAGCAATTACTCGCGCCAAGCAATTCCTCAATATATCGTATAGTGCTAAAGATAAGAATAGTAAAGAGCAAGAAGCATCGCAATTTGTAGGCGAAATATTAGCCAATACGCATCTACAAGTCACTTACCCTAAAGTAAGTGCCGATGCGATGACAGCGTTTTATCTTACCCAATTGAGCGAAGATGTAAAACCAAAAGTGGAGTTGATTGACAGTAGTTTTATTAGCCAGCTGCTGCAAAACTATACCCTATCAGTTACACACCTGAGCAATTATTTGGATTGCCCGTTGCGCTTTTATTTCCAATGTTTGATTAAAGTACCATCGGGCAAAAGCCCCGCAGCTACGTTTGGCTCAGCGGTGCATGATGCGCTGAAAAAGGCTTTCAGGAAACTGAAAGAAAACGATGATGAGTTTATGCCAGTAGCTGAGTTTATGAAAGACTTTAATATGTATATGTATCGCAATCGCGACTCGTTTACAAAAGAAGACTTTAAACGTAGATTAGCCTATGGCGAAAAAATATTACCTACATTTTATCAGCAAAAAACCGCATCGTGGAATAAGGTAGCCTTGGTAGAGCTATCTATAAAAAACATCGAGGTGGCAGGCATCCCCATAAAAGGAAATTTAGATAAAGTTGAGTTTAATGGCAAGCAGGTAACCGTGGTTGATTATAAAACGGGTAATCAGAAATATGCTAAAGAGAAATTGCTCCCGCCAAATGATAATAACCCCGATGGTGGCGATTACTGGCGACAAGCTGTATTTTATAAATTATTGGTTGAACACGACCGCAGCAAAGATTGGCACGTGGTTGATACCGTATTCGATTTTGTTGAGCCTATAAACGATGGCGAATATTATAAAGCGCATATTCCTATTTCGGCAGAGGATACCGCCATTATTACCGACCAAATAAAAACGGTATATCAAAAAATAATGGCACACGATTTTAATACTGGTTGTGGCAAAAAGGATTGCGAATGGTGTCATTTTGTGCGAAGTAATTTTACACAACCAGGCAATATTTTAGAGTGGAGTGCCGAACTTGAAACAGAATGATTATGAATTAATTTATGGGTATGAAATATTTAAAACTCTTAATCCTTTTAATTATAACCATGCCAGCAATGGCACAAACTGCAATTCGTAGGGATGCGGTTATCAATACAATGAATGATGATGTTTCGGCAAAAAATATCGAAACAATTATTCGCAAGCTGGTAAGTTTCAAAAGCCGTCATACACTAAGCGATACGAGTAGTAAAACTACAGGTAGCGGTGCAGCACGCAATTGGATAAAAGCCGAAATGGAACGTTATGCTTCCGAATCGCATGGCAGAATGACTGTTCAGTTTGATACTTTCACGCAACCCAAAGGCGACAGGGTTGACAAACCCATCAAGCTAAAAAATGTTTTAGCCATTTTGAAAGGAACTGACCCTAATGATAATCGAGTTTATGTAGTATCAGGGCATTACGATTCGAGAATAAATGATGTAATGAATGCAAATGGTGATGAGCCAGGTGCAAATGATGATGCCTCTGGCACGGCTGTATCAATGGAATTGGCTCGTGTTATGGCAAAACAATCGTTTCCTGCAACTATTATTTTTATGACCGTAGTGGGCGAAGAACAAGGCTTATATGGCTCTAATCATGTTGCGAAGCGAGCTAAAGCCGAAAATTGGAATATAGTTACCATGTTGAACAACGATATTGTGGGCAATACACATGGCGCAGATAATGATTTGAAAGACAATAAAAGTGTGCGTGTGTTTAGCGAAGGTGTGCCCACTATAGCCGATAAAAATGAGCGACAAATAGCATCGCTAATTGCTTTGGGGGGAGAAATTGATAGCCCTTCGCGCGAATTGGCTCGCTATATAAAAGAAACCGCCGAACGATATGTTGACCAATTGGATGTGAAGCTAATATATCGCCGCGACCGTTATTTACGTGGTGGCGATCATGTGCCGTTTCTACAACAAGGCTTTACTGCCGTTCGTTTTACAGAGATGAATGAGGATTTCAGTCGGCAACATCAAGATATACGAACCGAAAACGGTATCAATTATGGCGATTTGCCAGATTTTGTTGATTTCAATTATGTACAGAAAGTAGCCCGAATGAACCTTTCGGTTTTAGCTAATTTAGCATTAGCACCAGCAGAGCCTCAAAATGTTGGCATAGTTACAAGTGAATTAACCAATAGAACCGAACTAAAATGGGATGCTCCCAAAATTGGTAAAAAGCCCACAGGGTACTACGTATTGATGCGCGAAACCACTAGCCCCTATTGGGAGAAGAAATTTTATGTAACTGGTACTTATGCTAATTTACCTTATTCAAAAGACAATTACTTTTTTGCAGTACAATCTGTTGATACCGAAGGGCACGAAAGTTTACCCATATATCCAAAACCTATAAGATAATAATAGAGGGCTTTTATACTATTTTACACTCTTTTTTAGCACTATAAAGTAGCCTAGTATAAATACTGCTATCGCAACTATTAAGCTTACTACTATATCCTTGGTAAATAAATCAATAGTAAGTGGTGACATATTTGCCCCTATCGCTGCTTTGCTTTGACCAATATTCCTAACGGTAAGCATGGGAGAAGAATACGGAAATAAATACGCGTACTTCCACTCGGTATTGGCTAAAATTACACCTGTAATAGTGGCTACAAAGCCTATCCCCATAGGTTTTAAAAAGTCGCGAAAAAGCAAACTCAACAAAAACTGTATAGATAATATTCCTAAAGAAGAGAGTAGCAATTTAAAATATATTTGTACTAAAGTGCTTTCGATATGATACTCATTAAACTTCAGCATTGGCTTAAGGATGCTCAACAAGTTTCCCAAACCAAGCGTGAAAAGCACAAACAAGGTAAGGCATAATATCACCAAAAAAAGTGCATATATATATTTTGCAGCATAAACCGATAGCTTTGGGATAGGTAAACTGAACAATGACTTCCAAGTATCGGCTTTATGTTCGATATTATTTACCGAATATCCTATGAAAACAATAAGCATAGGCAATAGTAACGAGCCCATTACGGCTAAAATAGCACCAGCAAACTGCAGCCAAAGTAACATTCCAGGCATTGATGCCAATCGTGCGCTATTGCTGTAAAAGCCTGTAAATAATAGCAAACAAATAATTAATGGCAGTAATACGGCACTCCAAAAACCCATTGTTTTACGTGTTTTGTAAAACTCTGAACGGAACGATAAAATAAATCCTTTCATATAGTTAGGCTTTTTGAGTAATATCTAAAAACAATTTTTCTAAATCCTTGTGTACTTTATAGATACCATATACTTCAAATCCATTTTTGTTCAACAGGGTGTTTATCTCGCCCATTTCTGCTTTAGAAGTAAACGGAATACTAAGTTTATCATCAGTCACATCTGCCACCGCAAAGCCGTGCTTTTTCAAAAAATTAGCTGCATCTACGCTTTGCTCTGTTTCAATCTGAACTTTGGGCTGACTTAATGCCTCCAAATCTTTAATACTACCTTGAAACAAAAGCTCACCTCTATCAATAATACCCACATGAGTAGCCATACGCTCCACTTCGGCTAATAAATGGCTCGATATAAACACCGTTTTTTTATGCTCAGTAACCAAGCGTATCAATAACTCACGTATTTCGATAATACCATTAGGGTCGAGCCCATTTGTAGGCTCATCTAGGATGAGTAATTTAGGGTCGGGCAGCAAGGCTAATGCTATACCCAAGCGTTGTTTCATACCTAACGAATATTTGCCCGCCTTTTTATTTGCCGCATCAGTCAAATGCACCAATGCCAATAGTTCATCCACTCTTTTTGTGGGAACTTGCAGCAATAAAGCACGGTTCAATAAATTTTCTTTCCCCGAAAGGTGTAAATAAATTGCAGGTTGTTCAATGAGTGAGCCAATCTGTGAAAGGATAGATAACCTATTACTTTGAAGTTCTTGATTAAAAATATGAATACTGCCCTCTTCTGTTTTTAATAAATTGAGCAGTAGTTTTATAGTGGTAGTTTTCCCAGCACCATTTGGCCCTAAAAAACCATATATACTCCCTTCGGGAACTTGTAGTGATAATGATTTTACAATCTTCTGATTGCCAAAATTAAAACTTAGGTTTTGGGTATCAATTACCATACTTTCTCTTTATCAATTGAGCAAATATTTTTAATAATAGTTGCTCCTTTGTAAAAAAGTGATGTTGCATTAGCAACTGTACTACCACCCTGCACACAAACTTTTTTCACTTGAGATTGATAACTCATACCCATTATTAAAGCAAATACTACTGGTAATAGTATCAAAATAAAAGGGTTTGCATTGTTAGTAAGTGTTTTCATTTTTTGTTTGATTTAACGATACAAAGAAATAATTAATAATTCAGCCGCTAAAAAGTATTAGACCAACACCCTTGATTTGTAGATGAACGGGCATTTTAGCCTATCAATCGTTTATCGTGGTTATTAAGGCGTTTATCGACAAAAAGTAATACTATGTATAAATATTAACTGATAAAGCACATAAAATATTACTTTAGCTACAATGAAACGTAGTTGGAAAATATTTTGGCATGTTTTCTTTTGGTTGTGCCTAACTTGGGGCTTCGGGTTATCAATTTACCACGAAACCAAAATAAGTTTAGAAAACTTCGTTATACAATTTAGCATTTTTTCTTGTATAAACATCAGTTTGTTTTATCTCAATTTTCTAATCTTTATTCCAAAGTTTTTAGGATCCAAAAAATATAAAATTTATATCGCAACCCTAATTGCAGTAGTAATCATTTGGGGAATAGGTAAATATAATATTGCTTTGATGTTAAAATGTTATACTGTTGTAGATTCACATGGGAAATATTTTACATTTCGGTATTTCTTTATTAATTCTACAATCACCTGTGTTTTTATTTTATTCCTAAGTACAGCCTTAAAATTCACTAGTGATTGGTTTTTGAATGAGCGTGTAAAAGGAGAGCTTGAAAATCAACGCTTAAACGCCGAATTGGCTTTCTTAAAATCGCAGATAAATCCTCACTTCTTATTTAATTCACTCAATAGTATTTATTCATTAGCCTATCAAAAATCAGATACCGCGCCTGATGCCATTCTAAAACTATCCGAAATAATGCGCTATATGCTTTACGAAAGCGATGATACTAAAGTGGCATTGGCAGAGGAGTTACAGTACCTACAAAATTATATTGATTTACAACGCATACGCTTTGCTGATGCCGCCTTTGTAGATTTTAAAATAACAGGCAAAGTGGCTGAACAAAAGATAGTACCTTTACTGCTAATTGCTTTTATTGAAAATGCTTTTAAACATGGTGTAACTAACGACCCCTCATCGCCTATATTACTGAGGATAAATTTAGATGAAACGCATTTACACCTATTTGTAGAAAACAAAAAACATATACTAAATCGCGATAGTGGTGGTGGAATTGGGTTAAATAATGTTAAACGAAGATTAGATTTGCTTTATCCTAATAAATACACCCTAAACATTAGGGATAAAGCCGATACTTATACTTCCGAATTATCTATAATTTTATAACATGATTAGATGCCTTGTAGTTGATGATGAGCCTTTGGCTCTCCACATATTAGAAGATTATATATCAAAAATGCCTCATTTAGAATTGGTAAAATCAACCACCAATCCTATTGAAGCATTGCAATTGGTGCAAGATGGCGGTATTGATTTGGTATTTTTAGATGTGCAGATGCCCGAACTTACAGGTATTCAATTTTTGCGTATAGCCAATGGGCGCACTAAGGTAATACTTACTACTGCTTATCCTCAATATGCTTTAGAGGGATACGAATTGGATGTGATTGATTATTTGCTCAAACCTATTGCTTTTGATAGATTTTTTAAAGCCACACAAAAAGCACAATCCATTATTCAGCCGAGCGCAAAAACAGAAACAAAAGTTGAAACCACACAGCAAACCGATTTCTTGAGCGATTTTATTTTTGTAAAAACCGAGCATAAAATCCAAAAGGTATATCTAAAGGATATTCTATTTATCGAAGGGTTAAAAGATTATATCTCCATATTTACTGCTGCCGAGCGTATCATCACCCTTCAAAACATGAAAAAGATGGAAGATGCCCTGCCCGAAAAGCATTTTATACGAGTGCATAAATCATACATCGTTTCGCTAAACAAGATTGACAGCATCGAGCGTAGTCGTATTTTTATCAGTGATAAGATTATACCCGTTGGTGATACTTATCGTGAAGAGTTTTTTAAAATTGTTGACGGAAAAAATATCTAAGCCTGACCAAGTGCTTTTCTTATCTCCTGCTCGGCTTGTGCTACCACTTCTTCGGCTGATTTGTTATCCACCTCAATAGGCGTAAGCACTTCCCAACTCATTTGCTCAAAAGCACTTAATGGATACGAACCATACCGCACCATGCGCCACGCATTATTAATAGCTATTGGAACAATCAATGCCTGGGGGCATTTTTTAAGCAAGGTAGCCACACCTGCCGCTTGAAAAGTTTTTACATTCCCATCCTTCGAGCGTGTACCTTCGGGAAATATTACTGCCGACCATTTATTTTCCTTCATCCGCGTGCCCAGTTTTGCAATCTCCATGATAGATTGACGAGGGTCTTTTCTGTTGATATTAGCCGCTCCGCCATGTCTCAAATTGTACGATACCGAAGGGATACCCTTTGCCAGTTCTATTTTTGATATGAACTTTGCATGATATTTACGTAAAAAGTATATCAGCACAGGTATATCATATAAGCTTTGATGATTGGCAATAAAAATGATTGGGCGACCGATAGGTAGATTTTGCTTGTTGATGAACTTAACTGTATTACCCAACGGATAATAGGTACACACCAAAAAGAAATTTAAAATATCTACAGCCCTTTTATGTGCTTTATAACCAAATAGATTAAAACAAAACCATTGTATAGGGTGAAATATACATAACATCAACCCAAATAGCAGGTAATGTATAGGAGAAAGAACGTAGCCCAAAAGTTTTTTCATGACAACAAAGGTATGAATTTGTTATTTTGTTGAATGTATTGAATACATATTCAGATGGATAAGCATACTCATTACAATACGTTTTCTAATTGCATCAATCGTATTTTTAAAATTGCCGCTACCGACATCGAATCGGTTATTTCGCCATCGCAAACCATTCTATACACCTCCGCAAATGGCACTTTCTTTACTATCAATTGCTCAGTATCTTCGGGTTGTGCTTCAAACTGCTGCAAATTTTGCGCTAAATAAATAATAGCCAATTCGTCGCTCACAGAATTTGATAAGTGCATTCGTTGTATTTCTGTCCACCGAGCGGCTTTCAAACCCGTTTCTTCCAGCAACTCTCTCTTTGCCGATTCGAGTGTATCTATCCCAATTAATCCACCGCCTTCGGGTATTTCCCAACTGTACTGCTCTAATGGAAATCGGTATTGCCCCACCAAATAAGTATTCATTTCGGCATCCATAGGCACAATTCCAATAGCAATATTTTTGAAATGCACTTTGCCATATATTCCGGGGTTTCCTGATGGATTAATTACTTGATACTCGGTTAAGTTTATCCACGGGTTATCGTAAACTTCCTTTTCCGAAACTATTTGCCATGGGTTTTCTTCGCTGTGTTGCATTTGGTAAAGTTAATAAACCCTTGAAAGTTAAAATAAACAATTTCATTTTGTAACTTAGTTGTACAATTATGCTCTAACTAATGCTATGCGATATTTCCTTTGCATTTTGTTTCCACCTGCTGCGGTTTTAACAACTGGGCGCATTGGGGCATTTATTTTAAGTTGCATACTTACGCTTTGCTTTTGGATACCAGGCGTAATTCATGCCATATTGGTTATTAATGATTATTATGAAGCGCGGAGGCATCGCAAGTTAATCCGTGTAATAAGACGAAGTAGGTATTAAATAGCTATCCATCTTGCTATTTGTCATGCTGATATAAAGTATTTGTAAAAAGAGCGTTTACCCATCTCGTTTATCTAATTTTATACTGTCAGAATATTAAACCCACAAAATCCATTCATTATGAAAAGAGTATCATTTTTACTTACCTTGATGGTTGCTGTTTTTACATCTGTAGCCGCACGTGCGCAGATGAGTAGCGAACAAATGGTTGCTGATTGGCAACGTGCCAAAACCTATACTAAGGCATACTTAGATGCTATGCCCGAAGATGGTTATGCTTTAAAACCGACACCCGAAATGCGCTCATTTGCAGAGCAAATGTTACACCTTGCTGATGGTAATTATTTTTTAGTATCAGCCGCGTCAGGCAAACCTGGTCCGCTTGGGAAAGAATCAGCCGAAAAAACCATCGCACAAACCAAAGCTGCTACTACAAAAGCCGTAATGGATAGCTACGATTATATAATAGCTTCCATACAAAGCATGACACCAGCGCAAATGCAAGAAAGCATGAAAATTGCAGGAAAAGAGATACCAAAGTTTATGGCCATCAACAAAGCTTTTGAGCACCAAACACATCACCGTGGGCAAGCTACCGTTTATCTACGCTTAAAAGGTGTTAAACCTCCACAAGAAATGTTGTTTTAATAACTGTTTTTGAATACAGGAAAAGGGAATTGACGGATTATCAATTCCCTTTTCTATTACTCCTCGTTACAGAAAGTACATCTTCAAAAATATAAATAGGCAAATATGCCTTAGTTGCTTATTTAAAGCTTACCTTTCGTAAAATCGTAATTTACACTATTTAACCGCGCCCATTCTGCTATGCGGTGTTTTCTAATCTCTATCCATAAACTACGCTTTTAATTGATTGAATAACGCGCTTAAACGCATTCGAGCTAACCATTAATTTATATAATCATGAGCAAAGACAGACAAATGATGAAGGATAAAAAGAAACCAGCCAATCCGCTTGGTAAAAAAGCCCCATCTGATTATCAGGCTGGAAAAACATCCGTATCAAAATTAGACATCATCCCTACTAAGAAAAAATAACAGACACATGGTAAATAAAACGATTGAGGCGCAAGTGCGTGAATATATATACGATTTAAAAAACTGCGCAAGTGAGTTTGGGTTTAATAATCAAGATGGGTGGCAATTTAGTTTAGTTACTGATAACGAAAAAACTAAAATTGAGAAAGAATATTACCCCACCATATCTGCTCATCCAGCTCAAGAAATGTTATTTGAATTTTTGAAGTTGGTAAAAGACAAATTAACCCTTCCACTCAATAAAGAGGAATATGGCTTTGAGGCAAATTCGGCTACACACAAAAACATCAAACACCTGATTGCATTTAACCCTAAGATGCACCGATAGTGCCCTCAGGATATGGTATAAAATAAAAAAGCAGACGTTTTATAGCGTCTGCTTTCCTGTATAATAAAAACTGATTTTTTGTAATTAGTCTCTTTCTGGATATCCAGCATTCATCAATCCATCACGGAATACGTGTTCAGGCTCATCAGTTACTGGTGATTTTTTAGTGAAAATACCTAACAAAACTACTACTGTGCCCAATATAAATTGAGGCCAAACTACTTTTGGTGCATAACCATATAGAAAAGGAGAAGTTAATAAGATAAATCCGCCTAACACATCAATAAAGCAATGTGTAGCTACTGGGAATACTTTAATAAACCCAAATTGATGCCTACTAAAAATAGCCATAATAAGTTGCAACCATCCAAATACTAAAGGTAAAAAGAAGGATGCCCCACCTACATGAGAAAAGCCAAACACCCATGGTGATGACATTAATGTTATGGCTATTACATAGTTTAAAAAACCGTAGAATGATGTTGATATAAAAGGCTTCATCGCTTAAATATATTGATGATGCAAAACTAATGTTTATTCTAAAGTTTACAAACTCAAATTGCAGCTTTAGTGTGAATAATTTAAAAGATACTTATTGGCACATCAAGCGGCTTTAGGCTTAACTATTTTTGAAGCAATAAATGCTACCAATCCCAACACTATTCCGAATATAATACCCCAAATTGGCCCCATTATAACCATCAACATTCTAGGATGATTGGCTAATGGTAAATGCTCGCTCATCTTGCTCATATCTGGATGATTGGCAACATAAGTACTGTACGAAATAACTTGTACTATGGTAATCCACACACTATTTACCATGCTCACCCAAAAGCCATGCATAAAATAGCTGCCCTTTGCCGCTTTTGCAATAACATAAGCGCAAAACAGAATGATTGCTATCCAAAAAAATGGCTCGATGTTTTGGGGTATTAACGATACCGTTGCAAAAGCCATTATCAACCCAAAGATTGATAATTGAAAAATGAGTTTCCAGTTCATCTGATTGAATAAATTAAGTTTGAAGTTAGGTTAATTGAATACACATTACAGGCACACTGTACCAATAACTATATAAATATAGAAAAACCGAAACTTAAATACCTAATTTATAATAAAATAGGCGCATTTAGTTAACAAGAAAAGGTTTAGGGTTTAGCTTTTTTTGTGTTAACTATTACTACTCCATTTTTAGCTTTATCGCCATATAATATTAGATAGGTGTTTTTCTCAGGAGCAGTAGGACGCAACACACTTATAGACTCTATATTAGCCGAATCAATATCATTTATATCTGCCACTTCCTTACCATCTAAAATATATAATGGGTTTTTTAGTGGTTTTAAAAGTGATATATTATTATAAGTAGCTTTAATAATATTTGTATTAGTAGCTGCTTCTTCAACTCTCTTATTTGAGGCTATGGTGTCTGTAATGGTTGTTGCTTCATCGCAAACAAAACTTATTGGTAATGTGTATCTTACCCGCACTAGTCTTCCATTTTGCATACCAGGTATCCATTGTGGCGATAGCTTTAATACACGTATCGCCTCCTCGGCTGCGCCATAACCTATATCACGCACACATTGTATATCCGAAAGTGCTCCATTTCTTTCTACTGTAAATGCAATAAATACTTTGCCTTGCACCTTATGCTCTCGCATGGCATCAGGATATCTTAAATTTACTCCCATAAATTCATAAAATCGCGGCAATCCTCCTTTAAATTGAGGTTCATTTTCGACAGATAGAAACAGTTGATCATTATGAGAGGCATCATTTAACGCCTGTTTACTTATATTTTGCGATGTTTCTACAAATTTCTCATCTTTTGTTTGCCTAAGTAGTGTATTACTTGATAAATTTGCTTGCTTATCTTTTTTTGATTTAATAGCGGGCATCCAAAACACTTGTTGAATTTTATTATTCGCAAATGCGATAACTTTGTTTTTACTAATCGTAGCCGATGAGAGTATCAGCATCAAAATAAACAGAGGTGCTGATAAACCATATTTTAATAGTGCAGTACGTTGAGAGGGGTTCTTTTGAAGCATTATAATCCGTCGTTTAAGCATACTATGATTAAAAAATGGATTTACTAATTGATGAGCATGGGCATTAAGTGTTTCGCTAAGTAATAATAATGCATATTCGCTCTTATCCGTACCCTGCTGGAGGGCTTGTTTATCAGCAATAAACTCATGAATATGTTTTATACTTAATCGATAAAAGTAAACAACTGGATTAAACCAATTAATAATAGCAATCAATTCTATCAATAGCACATCTAAAGTATGTAATTGCCTAGCATGCACTTCCTCGTGAGCAGCTATTACCGCTCTATTACTTAATTTATTGCCTAATTTAATGCGTCTAAAAAAAGTAAATGCACTCGACTCATTAGGTGTAGAGATAAACTTTTGAAGTAATATTAGTTCTCTTACTAATTTTACAACTAAGACAATAATACCAGTTGCATAAACAAGCCAGATAATTTGCCCCATAGTAACATGGCGGTCTTCAATAGGTTTAAAGTGATAAACCACAATCGGACCGCTACTGTATACTAGTGATAAGGTATGTTGTACTTTTTGGGTGATAAATAAACTTTTAACCCAATCTGAATGTATTAATGGTATAAAAAATGCCAACAACGCCGTGCTTAATAAATAAACACGATTAAGGTGAAAAAATGTTTCTTTAGCTAGCAGTAATGAGTAAAATCCGTAAAAAAGTACTAGGTAAAGATTTACCAGCAATAAATATTGCCACCAGTTCATTTTTACTTTTCTTTTAGTTTTTCGATTAATTTCATAATCTCATCCGCCTCTTTCAAATCAATCTTTTCCTTTTTTACAAAATATGAAAACATTCCTTTTACAGAGTTATCAAAATAACCATTTAAAAGTTTCTCGGTAGCAAAATTTTGATACTGCTCTTTACTTACCAAAGGATAATATTCGTGACTTTTACCAAAGGCATTATGCCCAACAAATCCTTTTGTTTCTAATATTCTAATAAAAGTTGATACGGTATTGTAAGCTGGTTTAGGCAATGGCAATTCGTCTATCACATCCTTCACAAAACCCTTTTTTAGTTGCCATAATACTTGCATTATTTGCTCTTCGGCTTTTGTTAATTCTCTAATTTCCATCATCTAACTGTTTTATGAACGATGCAACCACATCATTCTATTTTATGATTACTAAAATATAAACTAATTTTTTAATTTGCAACTAACCTGTTAGTTTTTTTTATAACAAAGAAACACCAGCAAAAAGCAAGTGTTTCTTTGTTAAATAAGACTGGTTTAATTTTGCACTACAGGTAGCTCTTTTCGTGGTATCATCTCTTGCCGCTGCGATGTGTTATATACAAACGAGGCAACAATTGTTGCAGCTTGCTTTAAATCATCTTCGCTTAAACGGTCGTAGGTATCTTGATTGCTATGGTGTGTACGTGTACCGTAATCCATACTATCTTGAATAAACTGAAAGCCAG
This sequence comes from uncultured Mucilaginibacter sp., assembly GCA_963422535.1. Classification (GTDB taxonomy): domain Bacteria; phylum Bacteroidota; class Bacteroidia; order Sphingobacteriales; family Sphingobacteriaceae; genus Mucilaginibacter. Next base: position 1,811,047 of record OY730227.1, on the reverse strand, counting down.
GTATGCCCACAGCATCAAACGATAAGTGGTCTGTTCCTCCTGTATTATTAATAGTAAGCGTACTTGCGCCTAAATCTTTAAAGGGTTCAAACCAAGGTTTAAAAACTACGCCTGCCGCCGAATCTCCTTGTAGATATATCCCTCTTATTTTTCCTGTACCGTTATCTAAATTATAATAGGCCGAAATTTTTGCCTGTTCAGATTTTAATTGCATAGTTTTAGGGTCGCCGAAATGATTGGCTACATAACCCCGAGAGCCAAATAACCCTTGCTCTTCTGAACTCCATAAGGCTATTCTTATTGTGCGCTTAGGTTTAAAATCAATCGCTTTTAAAATCCGTATCACCTCCATCATTATGGCACTACCCGCAGCATTATCAGTAGCACCAGTAGCCGCATGCCACGAATCGAGATGTCCGCCAATCATTACTATTTGGTCTTTTAATTTTTTATCCGTTCCGGGGATTTCCGCTATCACGTTATATCCTTGCAAATCATCTGCAAAAAATTGCGTTTTTACCTCAGCCTCCATCTCTACTTTTTGCCCTGCTTTCACTAAGCGCAAAATCCGCATATAATCCTCTCCGCTTGTTTCCAATTCGGGCGATACCGCCTTTGCCGTATCAGCATACGATGCGCCATTGGTTGTAAACACAGTACCATCAGTACCACGTCCTATTCGCAAAACAAGTGCTACATTTTCTTGCACCAAAAAGTCGCTAAGTGCCGCTCTAAAGGCGCGTAGCTTTTGAAAATTATTAGCTTGCGGAGGGTTATTAGCACCAGCCTTACGTTGTGGTGCTGGATGAGAAACCGCCTTTGCCATTCCATCTAATTCGGCATCCGTATATCGAGATAAATCGGGAGTGGTGGAGCGGCTCAGTTTAGTATTTACATCGAAAATGACAATTTTGCCAGCCAGCTTTCCTCTGTATTTCTCAAAGTCAACTGCCGAATCAATTTTTACTACGGTTACTTCGCTTTTAACTAAACCATTGGTACTGGGTGTCCACGCTTTTGGGATTGCGATTATAGCATGGTAATAAGGCCCAGTAATGGCTGCATAGTTTTTTTGCACTTCCCAACCCTTGCCGAATTTGCCCCACGGTTCTATCTTAGCATTTGATAAGCCCCAACTTTTCAATTGATTAACCGCCCAATTTTGCGCACGGCGCAGTCCAGGCGAGCCTGCCAACCGAGGTCCTGAAACATCAGTAAGATAAAACGCTGTTTCCATTACTTTGGAATGATTTAATCCTTCCTCGCGGATTTTTTGAACCGCTACTTGGTCAACTGCTTCTTGAGCTGTTACAACATCCGTTATACTCGCAAGCAGCAAAATGGTAAAAAGTAAATTTCTTTTCATTTTCAATAAGTTTGATTATGCTTAAACAAACCTATCCATTTTATTACTAATTAAGTGGAAATAAAGTTTAACAAAGTTGTTACATCTATTTCCTATTTTGAAGTATATTTGAGTGATGAGTTCATATCGTTTAGACCGGACAGCCTTTAAAGCACAAACAGCAACAGAAGCTGCCAACCATACTACATATTATAAAAATTTAACATGGCAGGAAAGGCTTCGCATAGCTAATTATTTAAACAGTATTGCATATAATTACCCCGAGAATGAACCACCTAGGATAGATAAAACTATTTTTAAAGCTAGAACTCGTAAATAAAATGGGGAATATTTTTAATGAAGATTTTAGATACTTATTCTCCGACTTAATAAGTATAATGTAAGATACATTTTGGTAGGTGGATATTCTGTAATTCTTCACGGCTATTCTCGAACAACGGGCGACATGGATATTTGGGTGGACAGAACAATTGAAAATTACAATAAAATAAAACTAGCCTTTATTGACTTTGGCATGCCTGTTTTTGACATGACGGAGGACAATTTTTTAAATCATCCTGATTGGGAAGTTTTTACTTATGGCAAGCCTCCTACTTCGATTGATATAATGATAAAAGTTAAAGGTCTTGATTTTAATAGCTGTTATGATGATGCGGTTTTTTTTGAGGAAGATGGATTAAGAATAAGAACCATACATCTAAACAACTTGATAAAAGCAAAAACATCATCTGGGAGATTAAAAGACCTAGATGATTTAGAAAATTTAAATGCTTAAAACACATATCAATTTACCCAAAACTCATAGTGCAAAAGGTTTTCGCATCTTGGTTAAAATAATTCTGTCAGAATTATTAATAGCGTAAAGGTTGATTAATTAATCAACAGTTTATACCCCTTACCATGCACATTGATAATTTCGACATTGGTATCGTCCTTTAGATATTTGCGTATTTTACTCAAGAAAACGTCCATACTACGCCCATTAAAGTAATTATCATCGTGCCAAATGTTTAATAAGGCTTCTTCGCGTGTAAGCACTTCATTTTTACGGAGGCATAGCAAGCGCAATAGCTCAGCTTCTTTGGTTGATAGTTTTTGATGATGACCGTCGATTGAAATCATTTGAGAAGCATACTCAAAATCGTAGCGTCCTATTTTAAAAGTAGTTTGTTTATCTTCTTCGCTTTTTTCGCCATGGCTTACTCTTTTCAAAAGCGCGTTTATACGTAGTAGTAGTTCTTCTATTCTGAAAGGTTTGGTAATATAATCGTCGCCACCTAGGTTAAAGGCTTGAGTTTTATCCTCGATCATGCCCTTTGCCGTAGCAAAAATAATAGGAACATGGGCATTAAACTTTCTAATCTCTTTACCCAACGTAAATCCATCTTTTTTGGGCATCATTACATCCAAAATCAGTAAATCAAAGTTTTGCTTAGTAAATGTCCTTAATCCTTCTTCCCCATCTTTACATAAAACCACCTCAAACTTACCTTTCAGTTGCAGATAATCTTGCAAAAGTAATCCAAGATTTGGGTCGTCCTCAACTAATAATATTTTTTTCATAGGTGTATTTTATGCAATATGAAACTTTAATTCGAACTCCGAGCCTTTTTCTTTTTCAGATCGAACACTTATTGTACCGTTAAGCCTTTTTACAATGGTATTCACATAGCTCAATCCCAAGCCAAATCCTTTTACATCATGCAAATTACCTGTCGGGATACGATAAAACTGTTCAAATATCTTTGTTTGTTGGTCTCTATTCATACCTATTCCCTTATCAGCCACACGTATCACCACCTCGTTATCCTTATTTAATGTACTAATCGTGATTTCGGGAATTTTTGGACTGTATTTTATGGCATTATCAATCAAATTATACAATACGTTTGAGAAATGTAGTTCATCGGCTGCTATAATAGCTTTTTCGGCATCTAAGTTTAGATTCGCTATCACATTATGTTTCTGCAATTTGAGCGACATACTATCGAGTACCGTGCTTACCATTTCGTTCACATCGAGCTTCTTTATATCCAATTTCAAATCATTTTTCTCAATACGAGCAATATTTAAAACGCGTTCGATATGGCTACCTAAGCGTTGATTTTCTTCAAAAATAATATTGGCAAGCTTGGCCACTCTACTTTTATCTTCTACCATCTCACTATCTTTTAATGCCTCGCTTGCTATCATAATGGTTGACACTGGTGTTTTAAATTCGTGAGTCATGTTGTTGATAAAGTCCATTTTCATTTCGGCTATTTTTTTCTGCCTGAGGATGGAGAAAATGGTATATCCAAAACATATAATCAGCACAAAAAGCAAAGCGCCAGAAGTAGCCATACCAGCTGTCATTTTAGCAAGTATTAATGAGTTTTTTTGCGGGAAGGCTAATTTTATTTTTCCAGGGTCGCTAAAAACCTCCTTACTAAATATGGGCACCTGATAGGTATTAACAGAGGTGTTTAAATTCTTACTATCATTCACATAGTTGATACCCGAAAATATGAGCGAATCTGTACTAAATGTACTTACCGAATAGTTGAAGGGTAAGAAAATGCCTTTATTATGCAGCTCGAATTTAAGCAATGAGTCTATCCAAAAAGGGCTGAGGCGTTTTTTTAATGGCTCATTTGATTTTTGATACTCAACAGCCAAATCTTCTATCACTTCCGATTTGGTACTAGCTTTATGGGCATTCATTATCGAATCTCGTTCGAGCATTTTTTTTACCTCGTTAAATCGACGTTCATTCTTTTTACGTTCTTGCTCGCGCTGCCACAACGGATTTATTTGTACAACTGGGATAACCTGCTTGCCAAATTGCGGGTCGATATAGTTAACCATTAGCGTGTCGTACTTGTGTAGTGTGATTTGCTTTTTCCGAAAAGCAGGATTAGCCGAGCCCCTTACTATCTTAGGGTCGCTCATACGTTGATGAACCACTCCAAATTCATCAGTATATTGCTCATATTTAAGCTCTAAGTTGAGCTCGCCAGCTTGCGCCATGCTGTAAAACTCCTCGTCCAGTTTATTACTCAATATTGTTTTTTTAAGACTATCTCGTAATAAATTTAGACGCCGCCCCCTCGCAGTCAGTTTTCTTTTAGTTGGCTGGATTGACAAACTTTTATCTTGAAAAGTATTTACAAACACACGATGAGTAATCACACTATCATTCGCGATATATTCCCTTTCTAACGGATGAGCCTTTCTATTTAAAAAGTTTATCGCATCCTGCTTTGCTAATTTATTTACAACATTATTTAAGGCGTCATTAACCGAACGGTCAAACAAATCAGATTGCATTTGATACGATTGTCGCAAAAAATACAATTGCATAGCCATTACACCCAAAAGTGCAAAACCCATTAAGCCGATTATAAAGCCAATACTTTTCTTTTTCATCCGTTCAACAAAAATATTTTAAATAAACCCAGCTGCATTTGTATTTAACATTTTTTAACACAATATAGCAAACATTTAACATCTTGACATATAGTAGCTTAGTATCTTTGATTTATAAATTTAATCAATAGACATGAAAACACATTTCACAAAACTCGGTTTCGAATTGATTTTCTCCTTAAGTCTTATTTTAATTATGGTGCTGCCGCCAATGGTATTTGCCCAAAAAAATGTAAAAGATTTAGAGATAAAAATTGCCAATGGCGATACAATTATTAATGGCAAAAACATTAAAGATCTTTCTTTTGATGAGCGAAAGCAAGCATTGAAAGACATGAAAAACATTCACTACCTAAAAGGGAATATTAAAAACCATATCATTATCAAAAAAAGCAGCCCTAGTGATGGTAACAACGAAGTAGTTATCGAAAACCAACTAATGGATAATGATGCGCCAGAAATAATGGAAGATGCACATATAATGAACGACCCTGCAAACCATGAACTTAAATCACGAATAAAGCTTCTCCATGACAAAGATTCGACATTTGCTTTCAATTATAGAATAAACCCTATGAGAGGGCGAATAATGGAAGATCGTGCACGTAACCTTTCTTTTTCTTTTCGTGAGCATCCTATAGAACTGATGCATCATAAAAATATGCAAAGCTTCAACTATGTAAATGTGGGCAATGATGGTATCAGTACACATATTAGTTTCAGAGTAACAGATGCTTCGCCTGAAAAAACTAAGGCAATGGCTGGTGTTGAGAAAAACGACTTAGCAATAACCGATTTGAATTTAGTACCTGAATTCTCATCAGGAAAAACTGTCTTAACGTTTAACCTTCAAACAAAAGCATCTGCCGAAGTAAAACTAACTGATAGTGATGGTAAAACAATTTGGAATGATAAAACCGCAAATGGCAATTTTACTAAAAGTTTTACACTTGGCTTAAATGGCGTATATTATTTACAGGTAAAACAAGGAAATAAAACAACAGTAAAAAGGGTTGTGAAGGAAGATTAAGTTGGTGGTCATTATAGGCTTTAGGTTTAAAAGCATAGTCATTTAAACTATACTTTGTACATTTGCGCCTATGGCATCCATCAAACCATCTGTACCCAAAGGAACGCGTGATTTTTCTCCAGCCGAAATGGCTAAACGCAATTATATTTTTGATACCATAAAAAGCGTATTTCGCAAATATGGCTATCAACAAATTGAAACGCCAGCTATGGAGAATTTATCAACGCTAATGGGGAAATATGGTGATGAGGGAGATAAGTTGATATTTAAAATTTTAAATAGCGGCGATTACTTGGCTAAAGTAAATCCTGAAAAACTTAGCACTCACAACTCGCAAACGATAACTAGTGAGATTTCTGAAAAAGCACTTCGTTATGATTTGACTGTTCCTTTTGCTCGCTATGTGGTGATGCATCAAAACGAAATCACTTTTCCGTTTAAGCGTTTCCAAGTACAGCCTGTTTGGCGTGCTGATAGACCACAAAGGGGGCGGTATCGGGAGTTTTATCAATGTGATGTAGATGTTGTAGGTTCCGATTCGTTACTTAATGAAGCCGAATTTGTACTCATTTATGACGAAGCATTAGGCAAATTAGGGTTAAAAGATTTCTCGATAAAAATCAACAATAGAAAAATACTATCAGGAATTGCAGAGATTATAGACAAAATCGATAATATAATTGATTTAACGGTAGCCATAGATAAAATTGATAAAATTGGTCTTGATGGAGTTGAAAAAGAGTTGCTGGAAAGAGGTTTTGCGCAAGCAGATATCGACAAAATACGCCCTATTATATTGCTAAAAGGCTCGAATGATGAAAAATTGAGCAGTTTACGAAATTCATTAAAAAATTCTGCTATCGGGTTAAAGGGCTGCGATGAAATTGAAACAGTTTTAAACTATGTTGCCAATTTCGGATTGCAAACCGCCAAACTGGAATTAGATATTACCCTCGCTCGTGGGTTGAACTACTACACAGGAGCTATTTTTGAAGTAAAAACCAACGAAGTGGCAATGGGCAGCATAGGCGGTGGTGGCAGATACGATGACCTAACGGGTATGTTTGGACTGAAAGGACTTACAGGGGTAGGTATATCTTTTGGTGCGGATAGAATATACGATGTAATGGAGGAGCTTAGTCTTTTCCCAACTACTACAAACCAAAGTACACAAGTGTTGATTTGCTGCTTTGATAAGGATGGTGAAAACTATGCGTTACCCTTATTAAAACAACTGAGAGCAAATAATATTAATGCCGAGTTGTATCCCGCAGGTGCAAAAATCAAAAAGCAAATGGAGTATGCTAATGATAAGCAAATACCTTATACCATTTTGATAGGTAGCGACGAGATGCAAAGCGGACTGCTTACTTTAAAAAATATGACAAGCGGCACGCAAGAAAAGCTAAATGGCGACGAAATTGTTACAAAAATAAGAGGGTAGCATCGCACCGCTTTTGATAAATTTACCCTCGATGGAAAATGTATTAGATAATCCGGCGTGGAGTGCCTTAATATCAGGAAACAAGCATTTCGCAAACGGCACAGATGAAGTAAAATATTTCGATAAAGAGGTTTCTCCTTTTTTTGGCTTTGCCGAAAACACACCTGATAGTTTTCAAAAACTATATGATTTAGTACCTCATACTAAGCCCTTACTGTTTGTTACCATTGCAGAGGTGGAAATACCTAAAATGTGGAAAGTGATAGGTTTCATCAAAGGGTTACAAATGGTTTGTGATAGCGAAACCAGTAATGAAGAACTCACCACTCCATTAATTCCATTGACGGATGCACACATCCCCCAGATGCTGGAATTAACTAAACTAACCAATCCTGGTCCATTTGCCGAGCGCACTATCGATTTCGGACATTATCATGGTGTATTTAACGGCGAGAAACTAGTAGCTATGGCAGGGCAACGGTTGCATCCATTTGAGTATGCCGAGGTTAGCGCAGTTTGCACCCATCCCGATTATACGGGAAAAGGCTATGCACGACAATTATTACTTCACCAAATACGCCGCATTAAAGCGGCATCACATATTCCATTTCTGCACGTGCGTCACGATAACGACCGTGCTGTTAAACTATACGAGGGTTTAGGTTTTTCTATTCGCAAGTATGTTTATTTTTATGTTTTGCACAAAGTATAAGATTTGAAGCATTTAGTTCGTTTGATAAAGGAGATACTTTAAAGGAATATCTTTGGCACAACGACATTGTTACGCTACAATGGCATTTTGTAAGGCTAATTATCTAATTTTGTAAAATTGAAAAAGAAAGGGCTTTATATTGTTTGCACTTGGTTCATTATCTGCTGCTTTGCAGCAGGGCAGGTGATGATGTATGCCCATCAACATTTAACAAAGTTATCTCTATATCAGACCACAAAAACCAATAAAGGGCAAACTATTGTTGCTGAAAAATGCTCGCTTTGCGATGCCATTCATCACAATAATTTAGCAGTTTTTAGTTACGGCTCTTTCTCACCCCTTTCAATCAAACATTATTCTTATAAGCTTGATATATATGAGTTTAGTACGAATATTGTAACTGCAACTATAGGACGTGCGCCTCCCATCTCATAACAATTACTTTTCGGATTAATCTACCATTTATCTACCCAAGAATTATTGTTTATTATGAAATTGAAGTTGTTTCGAGTTTTCCTACTAGTTATAAGTTTTATACTCATTGTTAACATTACGTTAGCGAATGAAGATACAATTGGCACATTATCAGGAGTGGTTACTGATAAAGCAGATGGCAAACCTATTCCTGGAGCTACTATTACCATCCCCGACCTGCATTTAGGTACGATATCGGATGCTAATGGCAAGTACACCATTGCCCGATTACCAAAGGGGGTTTATTTACTACAAGTTAGTTTTGTAGGCTATGCAACATTTAATCAACGAGTTGACTTCTCTAAAACAAGCCAATTAAATATTCAACTACAAGCATCGTCAATAGAAACCAGCGAGGTGGTGATTACAGGGGTAAGTAAAGCCACCGAAATAAAGAGAAGCCCTGTGCCGATTGCTGCCGTAAGTAAAACTTTTATCGACGAACACTCAGCATCAGGTAATATCATCGACCAAATAGCTAACCTACCAGGTATAAGTGCGGTAACTACTGGCCCTAATATCTCTAAACCATTTATACATGGCCTGGGTTACAATAGGGTGGTTACATTACAAGACGGCATACGACAAGAAGGGCAGCAATGGGGCGATGAGCATGGAATAGAGGTTGACCAAAATTCTATTGACAGAATAGAAGTTATCAAAGGGCCTGCTAGCTTAAGCTATGGCTCGGATGCGATAGGCGGCGTTGTAAATTTGCTTTCGCCACAACCCGTATCCGCTGGAAAAATTTTAGGCTCGGTACAGAGTATTTATGGAACTAACAATGGTTTGATTAATGGTTCATTCCGCTTGCAGGGCAATAACAACGGTATTGTTTGGGGTACAATCATATCTGCCAAAGAGGCAAAAGACTATCAAAACGAACATGATGCTAGAGTGTATGGCACTGGTTATCAAGAAAAGGATGCAAGGATAATGGTTGGGCTAAACAAAGCGTGGGGCTATTCTTATTTGAACGCTTCATTATTTGATGATAAGCAAGAAATACCCGATGGTAGTAGAGACCCCCTTACACGTCAATTTACCCAACAAATAACCGAGGCTGATACCTATCGCCCCATTGTTTCGAATGCTACATTAAACTCGTATCATATTACTCCACTTCATCAGTATGTACAATTATTTCGTATATATAACAATAGTAGTATTGCGTTAGGTGATGGCAATCTATTGGTTAATTTGGGCTATCAGTATAGCCACCGACGTGAATATACTCACCCTACAGAACCTACCATAGCAGGGCTTAATCTACACTTAGGAACATACACCTATGATATAAAATACAACTTTAATATTGGAAATGGTTTGGAAACTACTACTGGTATTAACGGTCAATATCAAAATAACACTATTGAAGATGCTACCAATTTTCCAATACCAGCGTATCATCAATTTGATATAGGGCCATTTTTTATCATTAAAAAAACTTTTGGTAAACTAAACATCGAAGGTGGGGCAAGGTACGATGCCCGCTCATTTACCAGTCGAGTTACTTATGTTGATAATAGCAATGCCTATTATCCTTCGCTTTATACAGGGGCAAATCCGCTAACCACGCCAAATGTAATTCAGCAGTTTAATGCTTTAAACAAAATTTTCTCGGGTGTTACTGGGAGCTTGGGAGGTACATACAATTTCTCCGATGCCTTTCTTTTAAAGGGAAATATTTCGAGAGGGTTTCGCTCTCCAAGCATTGCCGAACTTTCAGCAAATGGTGCCGACCCTGGTTCGCAAATATACCATGTAGGGAATAGCAGTTTTAAGCCTGAGTTTAGTTTGCAAGAAGATTTTGGCGCATTCCTTACTCTTCCTAATATATCGGCAAGTGTGGAGGTTTTTAATAACACTATACAGAACTATATTTTTCAAGAGCAGATATTGGATGCAAATGGGCAACCCGAGCGTGTGAATTCAGATGGTACGCCAAATGCGGCTGGGCAGTATAGCAAATTTACGTATGTACAAAGCAAAGCACGTATTAATGGTGGCGAATTAAATATTGATTATCACCCTTTTAAATGGCTGCATTTTGAGAATGCGCTGAGCTTGACTTATGGAACAAACTTAGGAACAGGACAAAAAGTTCCCGATAGTTTAAAATATTTACCATTCATTACGCCATTGCACAATCATACCGAGTTGAGAGCAACATTTGCAAAGGGATTTGGCACATTTCGTAATGTATATGGCTTTATTGGGTTCGACCATTTTAATGCGCAGAATAGATTTTTTGCAGCCTATGGAACCGAAACTTATACAGCGGGATATAATTTGCTGAGTGCAGGTATTGGTGGCAATTGGGTTGACGCAAAAGGTAATGTGATACTGAAAATATTTATTGAAGGCACTAACTTGGCAAATGCAAACTATCAATCAAACACAAGCAGATTGAAGTATTTTGATAATCCAACCGTGCCCGCAGGCATACAACGAGGAATTTTTAACGAAGGCAGAAACATTAGCTTTAAAATAGTACTCCCTTTTGATTTATCGCCACGAGCTAAAGCTGGCGTTTAAGGCTTCAGCTATGCAAACGCTCAAACAATAGCTGACAAAGAAAGATTTTAAACCACCAAAGGGGCAGTCTATCTTAAATTATAATTGTTATTGGGGTGATAAAAATACGTGAGATTAGTTATTGAAACCGCTATGACGAACTCGAAAATATCCGCCGAGGCGAAATACTCAAAGCATAAGGCTTTTATTATTTTACAATCCATCTTGTTATCTGCTTAATCGTCCATTCTTTATTTCATAAAAAACCACCCATCGCCTACCAAGCTATCTATTCTAATCAAATTACTGCTTTTTGACTCATCGAACTCGGGTTTATGGCACAACAGCAACCGCCCTGCATGCTTTTTTTAAACAGTTTTTTTAAAAAATATTTTTATAAGCAATGAAGTTTCTTAGCTTTAATTCAAAATTAACCATACCCCCTGTAAACTAATCAGCCCCTTACGACTATGAAGATTGAGAATATACAAGTACTACGTGGCCCCAATATTTGGAGTGTTAATCGCAAAAAGCTGATTCAGATGCGTTTAAATCTCGAAGAGATGGAGCATAAGCCCACCAACAAAATTGAAGGTTTTATGGAGCGACTCGAGAAAATGCTGCCTACATTATATACGCATCGCTGTTCGCCAGGTGTACCGGGTGGTTTTTTTCAACGAGTGGTAGCTGGTACATGGATGGGGCACGTGGTGGAGCATATTGCCCTCGAAATTCAATCATTAGCAGGTATGGATACGGGTTTTGGGCGCACCCGCGAAACAAAAACAGCAGGAATTTATAATGTAGTATTTACTTACATAGAAGAAAAGGTAGGTGTTTATGCTGCCGAAGCCGCTGTGCGTATTGCCGAAGCTTTGATAAAAGGCGAAAGCTATGATTTGGAATTCGACATACAAAAAATGCGCGAAATCAGGGAGAATACCCGATTAGGCCCTAGTACAGGTTCGATAGTGGAAGAGGCAATTGCTCGTAGAATACCTTGGATAAGATTGAATAACCAATCGTTAGTACAATTGGGCTATGGTAAAAATCAAGTACGTTTTCGTGCCACTATGACCGAAAAAACGAGCAGCATCGCTGTTGATATTGCGAGCAATAAGGACGAAACCAAACGCCTTTTACAAGAGCAAGCTATACCCGTGGCAAATGGTATGACCATTTCGTCCGCCGAGCAGGTAGATACGGCTATCAAAAAAATAGGCTTTCCATTAGTATTCAAACCGCTTGATGGCAATCACGGGCGAGGAATATCTATTAATATAAAAACCAGGGAAGAGGCCATTGCAGCATACGAACACGCTGCACGAATATCGCGTAGAGTAATTGTGGAGCGTTTTGTAACAGGATACGATTTCAGAGTGTTGGTAATAGATAATAAAATGGTAGCGGCAGCCTTGCGCGACCCTGCTCATGTAAAAGGCGATGGGCATTCAACTATTCAACAACTTATTGATATCGAGAACACCGACCCACGTAGAGGGTACGGACACGAAAACGTATTGACCTTGATAACTGTTGATAGAGATACGCTCGATTTGTTGGATAAAAAAGGCTATACCTTAGATACTGTACCTAAAAAAGGCGAAAAAGTATTTGTAAAATCGACAGCCAATTTGAGCACGGGTGGCACATCGGTAGATGTAACCGACCATGTGCATCCGCATAATATTTTTATCTGCGAGCGTATTTCTAAAATTATCGGCTTAGATATATGTGGTATTGATATTATGGCAGAGAATTTAACCGAACCCCTTACCGAAACAGGTGGTGTAGTGCTGGAAGTAAATGCCGCACCTGGTTTCAGGATGCACATTGCACCTAGCGAAGGTTTGCCGCGCAACGTGGCGGGTCATGTAATAGATATGCTTTATCCCCCTGGTAAATCAAGTCGGATACCTATTATAGCTATAACAGGAACGAATGGTAAAACTACTACTACAAGGTTGATAGCCCATATTGTAAAAAACAATGGGCATCGGGTTGGATTTACTACCTCGGATGGTATTTATGTGCAAAACCACATGATGCTTAAAGGCGATACCACAGGCCCAGTAAGTGCCGAATTTATTTTGAAAGACCCTACGGTTGATTTTGCCGTGTTAGAAACCGCTCGTGGTGGTATTTTACGTTCGGGGTTGGGTTTTGCGCAATGTGATATAGGTGTAATTACCAATATTCAAGCCGACCATTTGGGTTTGGCTGATATTCATACTTTAGAAGATTTGGCACGCGTAAAAAGTGTAGTAGCTAATTCTATAAAGAAAGACGGTTGGGCTGTTTTAAATGCCGATAACGAGCATTGTGTAAAGATTGGTAAAAAGGTAGAATGCAATGTCGCATACTTTAGTCGCAACGAGGATAATAAGGTAATACAAGCCCATTGTAAAAAAGGAGGTATTGCCTGTGTTTGCGAAAATGGTTTTATCACTATTAAAAAAGGCGATTGGAAGATACGTGTACAACGAACCATACTTATCCCTCTTACCTTTGGAGGCACAGTGCCATTTATGATTGAAAACGTATTGGCGGCTACCCTCGCTACTTATTTGTGGGGCTTTAAAACCGACGATATCCAAACATCGTTACAAACATTTATCCCATCGGCAGCGCAAACACCAGGGCGGATGAATATTTTTGAGTTTAAAGATTTCCGTTTTATGATTGATTTTGCCCACAATCCTGATGGGTATAATGGTATAAAACAATTCTTACAGCATATCGACTCGCCATTGAAAATAGGCATTATTGCAGGTACTGGCGATAGACGTGATGAAGACATTAAAGAAGTGGGTAAAATTGCAGCCGAAATGTTTGATTATATCATACTGCGGCAAGAAAAACACCTGCGAGGGCGTACAGAGGAAAATATACTCGATTTGTTAATTCAAGGTATTAAATCAGTTAATCCTGAAAAAGAATTTGAAGTAATTCCGAAAGAAGTTGACGCCATTAAGCACGCGATGAGTTTAGCCAAGTCGGGTACATTTATTACCGCATTAAGCGATGTGGTAGATAATGCTATCGAAACGGTACAAAACTATCAAGAGCAAGAACGCAACGGATTGTTTACAGTGTAATACGATTGCGGCATTAGGAAGAATAAATAACCTGATGCCGCAATTGCTAATGGATTAGTTCACTGTGATCAAAACTGACGGCAATGCCTTGTTTAATTAATTTGTCATTTTCAGTTGAATTGTATTGCTCATTCAGCTTAGTAAGTATATCTGCCGTTACATCTATTCCCCCTCCATTTTTGAAGTTAATTTTTATCATATCAATAGTAGAGATAGGTCCCCAAGGTAAACCCCACCAGCCCAAAATTAATGAACGAATATTATACCCAAGTCTATATTTTGAAAGCCGCTCATTGGGTTTAACAAAATGCGGGGACGACAAGAGTCGGAATGTTATAGCTAAAATTGACACACAATAGCCATATATTACGATTTTTCCACCCCCATTCAAACTTTGGTAAAGTTGATTTACAGACATATCGGTGGTCTTTTTTATGGTATAGGTTTTCATTTAATAAAATACTGACAAGTTTCACGAATATACTAAAACTTTGAAATAAGCATTCTAATTACCATTTAGGCGCACTCAAATAATAGTGCCACAATAGCATTGCGGCAATAGTGCGGTAAGGCTGCCATTGGTTGATTATCTCCAATAATGTTTCCTTTGGGGTACCAGCGGGCAATTGTTTTACACGCTTTAAAGCATTTACCGCAGCCAAATCGCCAATGGGGAAAATATCCGCCCGTTGCAAAGCGAACATTAAATATACATCCACCGTCCAGTTGCCTATGCCTTTTAAGGCAACTAATTGCTTCCGTATTTCCTCATCGGGCAGGTGAGGTAGCTCTTCCAAGTTTAATCGTTTATTTACCAATGCATCGGCGAGGTGTTTGATATAGGATGTTTTTTGCCTACTACAATAGCATGCCCTAAACTCTTCATCGCTGAGTAGTAATACACTTTCAGGGGTTAATGTGATGGTTTTTTCCTTCAGTTTGTTTAATGCCGATAGAGCCGAAGCCAACGATACCTGTTGCTCTAAAATGATATGTACCAATGATTCAAAGCTATTAGCGCGCGACCAAAATGGCGGATAACCATACTTGTTGATAATCATACCAAAATCTGCATCCATAGCAGCTAGTTTATCGCATAGCGTATAATAAGTAGATGGATTGAATTGTTGTATCATTTTCTTGTATCGAAAATACTAATCTTTTCAGGAGTTTGTAGATGAAAGTTTGAAGATTGTTACACAAACTATTTACCTCATAGATAACATTATTGGGCAATATTTACCTGATACTATAACAAGGAAGAAATACGCGAGCTTCGTAACAATTCGCGAGAGTAGGAGTCAAAATAAAAGCTAAAAAACTTTGGGGCGATAGTTCTAAATATGAGTATCTTGCTTCTTTAATTATTAACTGATAATGATATCTACCTTTATCCAGCATGAGTTGAAAGCCTTTTGGCGTTCAAAAAACACAGGTAAAAGTATAGCCATTCGTGTTGTAATGGGTATTTTTATAGTGTATCTTTTCGGAAACGTATTACTTATTGGCAGTTTTCTCGATAAGTTTTTAGGTGCAATGTTTCCACACGAAGATTTATTGGTTTCCTTTTGCGGACTTATCCTTGGTTATTTTTTGGTTGACGTAGTACTGCGTTTGCAATTACAAGAGTTACCCACGCTGCGTGTGCAACCCTATTTGCAATTGCCTATAAAACGAAACACCGTGGTAGGCTATTTGGCTTTCACATCGCTACTTTCGATATTCAATATTTGGCCATTTTTGCTCTTTTTCCCATTCATTATAAAAATAATAGCTGCTGATAACGGCTGGACAGTTGCCAGTAGTTTCATGCTCTCTATTGTATCGCTATCCGTATTTAGCAATTATTTGGCATTATATATTAAACGAAAATCAAATTTAAATGGCTGGGTATTTTTAATGGTGATGGCTGTTTTAGCTTTAGTGGGATTATCCGATTTTTATTGGCATTTGTTTTCAATTAAACATATCTCTTACTCGTTTTTTGGGCGATTGGTTACGCAGCCATTCTTATTCGTATTTCCGTTGTTTTTGGGTGTAGTTATGTTTTATGTTAATTTTCTTTACCTGAAGCAAAATTTATACCTTGAAGAATTAGGCTCACGAAAAGCATCAGCACATAAAAGCAGCACCGACTATCCATTTTTGGCACGCTTTGGCAATATTGGAGATTTGGTAGCCAACGAAATAAAATTGATAGTGAGAAACAAACGCTCTCGGTCGGCTTTGATTATGGGAACAATGTTCATGGCTTATGGTTTAATATTTTATCCCAACCCGTTATATAAAGGCGACTATATAAAAATATTTGTTGGCATGTTTATGACAGGTATTTTTATTATCAATTATGGGCAATTTATGTTTGCTTGGCAGGCAGCGCATTTTGACGGGATGCTTACCAGTAAGATGAAAATTACTGATTTTATAAAAGCAAAATATTTGCTGTTTACCCTCATTTCTACTGGATTTTTCCTTTTAACATTGCCCTATGCCTATTTTGGTTGGCGAGTGGTGATGATACATTTTGTAATGTATTTGTGGAATTTGGGGGTTAATACCACTATAGTTTTATTTTTTGCTAACCGCAATTATAAACGAATTGACCTATCAAAAGGGGCTGCTTTTAATTGGGAAGGTATGAGTGGTAATCAATGGATAATGACGCTGCCTTTAATGCTTGCTCCTTTTATTGTATATACTCCGTTTGCGCTGTTTGGGTATGGTAATATTGCATTGGCCTTATTGGCCGCAACGGGGGCGGTATTTGTTTTGACGCGTTCATATTGGATAAAAAAATTAGAGGAAGATTTTTATACTAAACGATATACCATAGCCGAAGGCTTTAGAAATAAGTAATATGATAGTAATAAGTAACTTAAAAAAAGTGTACAACGGCGTAACCGTTGTGAATGTGCCTGAGTTTGAAATCAGAAAAGGCGAAAGTATTGGCTTGGTAGGCAATAATGGCGCAGGTAAAACCACCTTATTTCGCATGATGCTCGATTTGATTAGACCCGAAAGCGGCGAAGTGCTATCAAATAATGAACCTGTGGCGGGGCACGAAAATTGGAAGAATTATACCGCTTCTTATTTAGACGAAGGCTTCTTGATTGACTATCTTACCCCCGAAGAGTATTTGTATTTTATAGGGGGGTTGCATGGGCAAAATAAGGCGCAGGTTGATGAGTTTACCCATAGTTTGACTGAATTTTTTAATTGTGAAATATTAAATAAGGGTAAATATATCCGCGATTTATCAAAAGGCAATCAATGTAAAGTAGGTGTGGCATCGTGCTTGTTGCAAAAACCTGAGTTATTAATGCTGGACGAGCCTTTTGCCAATATCGACCCAAGTACCCAATTTAGGTTAAAAAGTTTAATAAAAGACCTTAACAAAAAACAAGGAGTAACCACATTGATATCAAGCCATGATTTGAACCATATTACCGATGTATGCGATCGTATTTTGCTGATGGAGAAAGGAAAAATTATTAAAGATATTGCAACAAATTCATCAACTTTGGGCGAATTGGAAGCATATTTTGGACTAGGGCAAACAATTGCCTAAATTGGTAAAACGATAATGTATTATATTAGACAAGCTACTATTGCTGATGTAGAAACGATACAGCAAATAGCGGATATTACTTGGTGGGCTACTTACTCGCCAATTATTGAAGATGAGCAAATCAGCTTTATGCTGAATGAAATATACTCAGCAGATAAACTCAGGCATCAATTGCAAACCAATGAGCAGTTTTATTTATTGTTAATTGAGAACGAAAAGGCTGTTGCATTTGCTGGGTATGCTCCTCGTGAAGAAAACCCCGACATCTACAAATTACACAAACTTTATTGTTTGCCCGAAACGCAAGGAAAAGGCTATGGTAAAATATTGATTGATGCCGTTGCACAAAAAATGCTTGAAGCAGGGAAAAACACGCTTGATTTGAACGTAAATCGTTATAATAAAGCTAAAACTTTTTATGAGAAAATGGGCTTCTCGGTAGCTTATGAAGAAGATATACCAATCGGTATTTATTGGATGAATGATTATGTGATGAGAAAGCTATTATAATAATGGCCCTATAAGTTAAGTGTATTTACGTTGTTTTAATTTCGAGGAGATTGCGTGCTATCCCATCCAATTCATTGGGGTTATGACTTACAATAATTACAGATGTACCCCCCTCGTCCCAAAGTTGTTTTAATTCATTAATTAACTCTGTTTTCATTTTAGGGTCAAGTGCCGAGAAAGGCTCGTCCATCAATAATAATTGAGGCTTAGTAGCCATAGCTCTTAGTATGGCAAGCCGTTGTTGCTGCCCGCCTGATAGGTGTTCGGGTTTATGTGTAGTAAAGGTTTCCAACTTCCCAATGGCTAGTAGCTTTTTTATCCACTCCTTATCCTCGGTTGCATACTCCAAATGCTGTTGCACAGTCATGTTTGGAAATAGCGCATAGTTCTGAAACACAAACCCAATTTTTCTATTTTGAATTGATATAGATATTTTCGATAATATGTCAACCCACATATCATTATTCACTATAATCACTCCTCTGTCAGGCGCAATAAGTCCAGCGATTATTTTTAGAAAGGTTGTTTTACCTGCTCCCGACTCGCCAAATACTTGTGTTATACCCCCCATCGGGATTTGAGTATCAACTTTGAGTGTTAGCTCCCCTTGATATGATTTTAGTTTTTTCTCTATATCAATACGTATCATTCTAAAGGGCTTTTAGCTTTATATTTATTGAATACAAATACCGCCACCACCATTACAAACGTGATGGAAAACAAAATCAGCGAATAGGTATTAGCCGCCGCATAGTCCAAATTCTCTACCGAATCATAAACAGCTATCGAAGCTACCCTTGTTACATTAGGGATATTGCCCCCTATCATCAATACCACACCAAACTCGCCTAGTGTATGAGCAAAAGTGAGAACAATGGCAGTTAAAACGGATGTGCGGATATTGGGCAGTAGTACTTTTATAAAAGTTTGCCTTTCTGTCTTTCCTAAAGTGTATGATGCTTGTGAAAGCGATAATGGCAATTGCTGCAAAGCCGATTTAATTGGGCTTATCATAAAAGGCATACTATAAATTATCGAGGCTACGATTAACCCTTCAAACGAGAACACAAACTGGATATCAAAAATTTGATGCAGCCATTTACCAATACCATGCTGCGGACTAAACGCCAAGAGTAAATAAAACCCCAGTACCGATGGAGGTAACACCAAAGGCATGGTAATAAGGGCTTCAATGATAATTTTTATGACTGATTTACCTTTTGAAAGCCAATAAGCAACAGGTAGTCCTATAAGTAGCAATACCAAGGTGGTAATACTTGCCAATTTTAAACTGAGCCATATTGGTGATAAATCCATCAGAAACTATCAAAGGATAAAATCAAAAGTAAAAAGATTTGAATTACTTATAGTAATAGTGCTTAGTATTAATTGATACAGCATTAAATCCCATAACCATATTCTTTTAATATTGCTTTGGCGACTGGGCTAGTTAAGTAATTGTAAAACTTTACAGCATCGGAGTTTTGTTTAGGCTGTTTAATCAATACCATGCCTTGCTTTATAGGGGTGTAAGTTTTGGGATTTATCTCTTTCCAATACAATTTTGTTTTGCCTTCGGTATCTTTTATTAATGAACGAGAAGTAAAACCAACATCAACTACCCCCGTAGTAATGTAGGTATTTACCTGGGCAATGCTTTCGCCCGTAACAGTTTTGGGTTTAATATCGTCCCACAAACCTTTTAGTTGAAGCGCCTCTTGCGCAGCTTTGCCATAGGGTGCTATGCTTGGGTTGGCAATGGCAATTTTTTTAATTCGAGTAGTAAGTAATAGCCTTTCCCAGTTCTCAAAACCAATATTTTGCGTGCTGCAAACTATCAAACTACCATAAGCATATACACGAGGCTCCTCTGCCGCAAAGCCATCATGATATATTGCTTCGGGAAAAGCCATATCTGCCGATAGAAAAAGAGCAAAGGGCGCACCATTCCTTATTTGTGCTGATAAATTTCCTGATGAACCGATAATAGGTTCGATAGTAATGCCAGTTTTTTGAGTGAAATCTTTTTTAAGAACACGTATCACACCTTGCAAATTGGCAGCTACCGCCACTTTCACGCTTTGTGCATCAACATGAAAAGAAAATACGATAAATAATAGCTGTATAAATCCACTAAAAATTTGCTTTTTCATGGCAACATTTTTTAGATATAAACTGACTTTAATTGGCAAAAGTATGGACTAAATCAAATTTTGATACCGCGGCTTTATTAGAATTTCAGATTAGCTTTTAACCACACTTGTACACCTTCTTGGGTAGCAATGTCTGTCGGCAACTGGTCGTGTATTAGTTTTTCCATTTTATTGCCAGTATTAGCAAAGCGATAATCCCAAAGCGCCATCAATTTATTGATAAGATAAACTACCTCGTTACCTTCTTCTTTAGAAAAAGGGGTACTGTCGGGTTTACCATTTGTACGCGGATCGTTTGGTACATAGGTGCTCCATTTATAGTCGTTATAAAATAGATTTCTTCTTGAAAACAGAATCATGCTGTGGCTAATTTCTATAAAGGTAGTTATAAATAATTGGGTTTGGGCTTACAATTAATTAATGTAGCCATTTATACAAAAGCGGCGGCAATAATTTATGAATGGAATAAAAGGAATATAGTAGGGCGTTTGTGCAAATCGGGTGTTTTTTGTTTCCACTCTGCGATGGTTTTGGTTTGGACAAATTCGTCTATGGCTGTAAGATTACAAGCAATACAGAGCTTTGTTTTAGGCGAGCATGATTTTAATATCTCCTCCAGCATGGGGTTATTGCGAAAAGGTGTTTCGATAAACAGCTGGGTTTGGTTATTGCGTTGGGCAAGTGCTTCTAATTCTTTAATGCGTTTGCTTCGCTCCATTTTATCAATAGGTAAATAACCATGAAAGGTAAAGCTTTGCCCATTAAAACCTGATGCCATTATAGCCAATAAAATAGAACTTGGTCCCACTAGTGGAACTACTTTTATACCTTTTCGATGTGCTTCGGCAATTATCTCGGCACCGGGGTCGGCTACGCCAGGACATCCAGCTTCGCTCATTAAGCCAATGTTGTTGCCCGCTATTAAGCCTTTAAAAAACTCATTGATATTGGTATCGCGATTGTGCTTACCGTAATCGTGGATGACTAACTCACTTTGTGGTGTCTTTAATCCCGCTTCTTTTAAAAAGCGACGAGCAGTTTTTTCGTTTTCTACAATGTATTCTTTTATCTGATTGATGGTATCAACCAAGTACGGTGTGAATGATTTTGCCGATGCCTGCTCGGCAAGTGGTACTGGTATCAAATAAAGTGTTCCGTAAGCCATAACGCAATTTGCTCTTTTTTATGCTAATAAAAGCTATTCTCAACCATTTACTTATAAAGCACTGAATATTACCAGTAATTATTTCTTTATAAATTTTATCTGATACAAATGCGGCCAGTTTTTTCCCGTTACAAACAGGCGTTTGCCTTGTGCATCCCAAGCAATACCGTTCAATACACTATTAGCATTATCAAAGCCAGCAGGGCGTTCGGCGATAGGCCAAATATTACTCATATCTATTTTTTGCAACACTGCACCAGTTTTTGGGTCAATCACAACGATATTGTTGGTAGTATAAACATTGGCATATAGTTTACCATCAATATATTCCAATTCGTTCAACTCGTTTACTGCTCCTTTGTCGTCATACACATCAATATAGCCTATTTGGCTATAGGTATCTTTATTTAAAAACCATATCCTGTTGGTGCTATCATCGGTATAAAGCTTTTTACCATCCGAGCACAAGCCCCAACCTTCAACGCCTACGTGATAAGGGAGCGTTTTCTCTAATTTAAAGGTATTTTTATCGAACACAAAAAGCACCCGAGGGTCTCTATAAGTAAGCATCACAATTTTGTTGCCCACAATGGCACTACCTTCTCCAAAGTACTGCGTATCAATTTTTGCTACTTTAATGGCTTTTCCTGTTGTTAGCTCAACTTTTCTTAATGTTGATAAACCCTTTGTGCCTGTGCTTTCATACAAATAACCATCTTGATACAGCAAGCCTTCGGTATAAGAGCTAGTATCATGCGGATACACTTTTTCTACCTTATAAGTATATTCTTCGGGAGCTTTTGCTGCTAATAAAACAATATTGGTAGTTATATCCTGATTTTTGCCACCTTGATACATTTTTACAGTAATTACACGTGGCCCTAAAGGTAGCGTATCGGTTTTTAAAGTAAGGGCAGACGAATCTTTTTTTGTTGTGATGCGAATAGAATCGAGCAGGTAAATTATCGAATCGGGTTTAATGTTTGATGGGTAATTGAGTTTCACTTTTACCACATCACCAGCTTTGTAGCTTGTGCCAGCTTCGGGGCTAAGCGACAAGTTAGTTTCTTGCTTATTATCATTATTACAGCTATAAATCACGAAGGCTGTAAATGTTAGGAGTAGAATTATTTTGCTTTTCATAAATTAAATGGAAGACGACCAAAAAGCATCTTCAATATGGTTTATTGTATAATTTGTGTTTTTGTCGAATAAAATGGCAATAATATCAAACCTGATTTCGCCTTGATGATTCATCAAGTAAATATATTCATCAGCAGCTTCGGTTAATAATTTTTGTTTTCTATCATCTACAAAATCTTCTGGCTCGCCAAAAGCATTACCAGTTCGGGTTTTTACCTCTACAAATATGATAGTTTTATTTTTATAGGCAATCAAATCTACTTCGGCTTTGCCATGCGTCCAGTTTTCGTCTAAAATTTCATATCCCGAGTTTTCAAGGAATGTTTTAGCCAAACTTTCGCCTCTGCGACCCAAATCATTATGTTGAGCCATTACTTAATAATTACCGAGCCTAAGTAATCCGAAATGCTTTTTTCTACCTTCTTCATCTGCATATATTGGGTTAGCAGTATCTCAGTATCAGCATCCCCTTGTGTTTTTTGCAATTCGCTACGCAGATTATCTAATATTTTACCCACTTTTTGCTTTTTTAAGTGGAATATTGCACCCAAAATAGTCGATTTCATATTTGCTTGCTCATCGGGTACTAATATCTTGTGCATCTCGTACCAATTATCGCTCAGCGTATATTTTGTTGCCAATAAGGTAACGGATAAATCAACAATTTCCTTATCAGGATAGTGAATAAAATATTGCTCATCAGGCAAAGCCCCCTTCTCCAATTCTTTACTATATAGTTCAACAAACTTTTTGCTTGGGGGGTGTTCAAAATTAACATCGTTCAACTCGGCCACCATAAAAGGCCCAATGTAGGTATTGGCAATACCATCCCAATCAATCATTTTGTTGCCATATAACAATAAGAGGCGTATGATTTCTTTTTCTTGAGAAATATCTACAAAAGCGATTGACTCTAATTCTTTGCTTGATAGCTCTTGAACCTCTGAGTTCTCTGCTATCACCGCTTCGTTTTGTGGGGGTGATATTATTACATTATTTCTCTCTTTGGCTTTCTCGTTCTTTCTGCGTTCATCTAGTATCAGTTTATTAATAGTACCAAGAAATTTTCTTTCTTCAATATTAAACTTGTGTGAAGCAATACGAGTATATTCTGATCTTTTAAGCTCATCTTTAATTAAAGCTATTGTCTTAGCAACTTCTGTAAAAGCATTAGCCCTTTCAATGGGCTTATTTGAGGTGTCTTTTAAAAGTATATCAGTTTTAAAATCAATGAAGTCTTTGCTGTTTTTGTCGATATAAGCTTTGAAAGCATTGGTGCCCACATTGCGCACGTACGAGTCAGGGTCATGCCCGTCTGGGAATAGTACAATGTTTACATTCAACCCTTGTTCAATTACAATATCCAACCCCCTTATTGCGGCTTTAATCCCCGCAGAGTCACCATCATAAAGTATGGTTATATTTTTAGTTAATTTACTTAATATCCTGATTTGCTCTACCGTGAGCGATGTGCCCGATGATGCAACCACGTTTTCAATCCCTGCTTGGTGCACTGATAATACATCCGCATATCCTTCTACCAAATAGCAATTATCCTCACTTCTTATTGCCTTTTTAGCAAAGTAAAGCCCATATAATACATTCGATTTGTGATATATTTCGGACTCTGGCGAGTTGACATACTTGGGTACGTTCTTATCTGTTTTTAAGGTTCTGCCACCAAAAGCAATTACTCTGCCTGTAAAACCATGTATCGGGAACATTACTCTGCCTCGATAGCGATCGTACGGTGTGCCATTTTCGCGCTTTACAGATAACCCACTCTCTTCTAAAAATTGCTGTTGATACCCTTCTTGTAATGCTTTACTTGTAAATGCTTCCCATTGATCGGGCGAATAGCCTAGCTCGAACTTTTTTATGGTTTCGTTAGTAAAGCCCCGCTCTTTAAAATAGATTAACCCGATGTTTTGCCCTTCTTCAGTATCTAACAAACTTTCATGAAAAAACTTAGCAGCATAAGCAGTCACAATCATTAAGCTTTCGCGATGATTTTCTTCCTCCTTGTTTTCGGCAGCCTCAACGGTTTCTTCAATCTCTATCCCATATTTATTAGCCAACCAACGCAACGCCTCGGGATAAGTGAATTTCTCCAACTCCATTAAAAAAGTAATAGCCGAGCCGCCTTTGCCCGAGGAGAAATCTTTAAAAATGCCTTTTGCTGGCGTAACGGTAAACGAGGGCGTGCGTTCGTTACTAAATGGCGATAAGCCTACATAGTTTGCACCGCGTTTTTTTAATTGCACAAACTCGCCCACCACCTCAACAATGTCGATGGCTTCCATAATGCGGTCAATGGTGGGTTTGGTTATCATTTGTAAAATACAAAGGTATAGCAAATCATCAAATCATGATTGATTAATTCGTTGCTTTATTTGTTTCAGCTCGTTTCAAAAAAGTAACAGCTATACCAGCTAATATAATAATACTGCCTATAATCTCTTTAAAGTCGAGTTTTTCGCCTAAAATTACCATTGCCCAAAATGCTGCTAAAGCCGTTTGACTTAAAAGCACAATAGAAACTTTGGTGCTTTCGAGGTGACTAAGAGAATAATTGATAGTAATCCATCCAACTAATTGGCAAACTATCCCCATCCCTAAAAAACATAGCCATGTTTTGGCACTAAAATGAATAAGCTCATTATGCTGAGACTCACAACTAATTAATAAAAAGACTGCTGCTGCTAGCAAGCTATAAAACATAAATGTAAGCGTACTTAGGCTACGTAAACTGCCTTTGGTAATCATGATGTAAAAGGCATAAAACAAACTTGCAATTAATGCGTAAATAGTTCCGATATTAAATTTCAAGTGTAATATATTGGTATAGCCTACCAGTACTATCATACCTGCGATAGCCATCCAAGTGCCTATCCAAAATAACACTCCCGACTTTTTTCGGAACAGAAAATAGCTTAATAAACCCACCCATAGCGGAGCCAAGTTTGCTAATAGCGTTGATATGGTAGCACTTATTTTTGTGAGCGATAAATTCCAAATTGCCATATCAGCACCAAATACAATACCGCCAATTAATGCTACTATAAGGTCTTTTCTGTTGATGCCAAACTGCTTTTTATAGAGGCAGCAGGGGGCTAATAATACCCATGCAATAAAAACACGATAAAAGCCTGATGTGAGCGGTGGGGCAACGGCAAGTTTTACAAATATGGGCGAAAAGGAAATACAAATAGTGCCAATAAATAAACTTGCTTTTGGATTCATAATGCTGGATTGATAGCAAACTTAAACAAAACTGTTAAGTAATGGCACTTAGGTTTAAATTTTACTATCATCAATAAATCAATTAATTGTATTTTTGCCACTCAAAATATATTTTTTATGAGTCAGCGGACAAAGATTAAAGCATTACTGGAAAGCGAACAAACAAACATTGAAGTAACTGTAAAAGGATGGGTACGTACCTTCCGTAATAATCAATTTATTGCCTTGAATGATGGTTCGACTAATAATAACATCCAAGTAGTGGTTGATTTTGAAAACACTGACCCTCTTACACTTAAACGTATAACCACAGGGGCGGCTATTAGTATTGTGGGTACGCTTATTGCCTCATTAGGTAAAGGGCAAAAGGTGGAAGTGAAAGCTACCGAAATAGAAATATTGGGCGATAGCGATCCTGAAAAATATCCACTACAACCCAAAAAACATAGTTTAGAGTTTTTGCGCGAGATAGCGCATTTGCGCTTCCGCACCAATACATTTGGGGCAATTTTTCGTGTACGCAATAGTTTATCGTTTGCCGTACATCAGTTTTTTCAGGAGCGAGGTTTTGTTTATTTGCATACACCCATAATTACCGCATCAGATGCCGAGGGCGCAGGAGAAACATTCCATGTAACTAATTTTGATTTAGCAAATCCTCCCAAAACAGAAAATGGGGAGATTGATTTTAAGCAAGATTTTTTTGGCAGAGCCACCAACTTAACCGTTTCGGGTCAATTAGAAGGAGAATTGGGCGCAATGGCATTGAGCGATATTTATACATTCGGCCCAACCTTTAGAGCCGAAAACTCTAACACTACACGCCACTTAGCCGAGTTTTGGATGATTGAACCCGAGATGGCTTTTTATGATTTGACGGACAACATGGATTTGGCTGAGGCTTTGTTGAAATATGTTATCGACTATGCTTTGAAAAACAATGCCGAAGATATTGAGTTTTTAAGTCAGCGTTTGGCAGAAGAAGAAAAGCAAAAGCCACAGCAGGAGCGTTCGGAAATGAGTTTGATAGAGAAGCTGCAGTTTTGCTTAGCGAACAATTTTGAACGCTTAACCTATACAGAAGCTATCGAGATATTAAAAGAATCGACCCCGAATAAAAAGAAAAAATTTCAATACTTGGTAGAAGGCTGGGGTACTGATTTACAATCAGAACACGAGCGTTACTTGGTCGAAAAGCATTTTAAAAAGCCAGTGATATTGACGGATTATCCTAAACAGATAAAGGCATTTTATATGCGCCAAAACGAGCCTGATGCACAAGGGAGAGAAACCGTGCGTGCGATGGACATATTATTCCCAGGCATAGGCGAGATTGTAGGTGGTTCGCAGCGGGAGGAGCGTTTAGAACGATTGGAACAACGTATGGACGAAATGGGCATACCTAAAGAGGAGCTTTGGTGGTATTTAGATACCCGCCGTTTTGGTGCTTGCCCACATGCTGGTTTCGGTTTAGGTTTTGAGCGTTTAGTATTGTTTGTAACAGGTATGGGGAATATCAGGGATGTGATACCTTTTCCAAGATTTCCAAAAAATGCAGAATTTTAAACAACATATAGCCCTCATTAAAGAGGGCTTTTTTTATGGCAAAGGTTGAATTATTAACAGAAATTAATGCGCCCATAGAAAAGTGTTTTGACCTCGCTCGAAACATCAGCATACACTTGGAATCAACCAAAGAAACTAGCGAAAAGGTTATTGCTGGACGAACCACTGGATTGATGGAGTTAGGAGAAACCATTACATGGGAGGGGAAGTATCTTGGTATCCGACAAACGCTTTCTTCAAAAATTACAGCATTTGATTACCCTAACTTTTTTGCAGATGAGATGGTAGAAGGCGCTTTTAAGTATTTTCGGCATGAACATCACTTCGTTAAAATGGATAACTATACCCTAATGAAGGATGTATTTATTTTTGAATCTCCGTTTGGCGTAGTGGGTAAATTGTTTAATCGGTTGATTTTAATAAAGCATATAACTACTTTCTTAAAAAGAAGAAATAGTATTATAAAACAAGTAGCTGAAACCGTATAAACAAGAACTAATTTCCTAACTGCTTTAACGCTAAATAAGCCATCAAGCCAGTGCTTATTTTAAAAGCATCTTCTTCTATATCGAAGGTAGGGGTATGTACCGATGAGGTAATTCCTCTGCTTTCGTTACGTGTGCCAAGCCTGTAAAAGCAAGCATCGGCTACTTGCGAGTAGTAAGCAAAATCTTCGGCTGCCATCCAAATATCCAAATCAACTACGTTTTCTTTTCCTAAATAATCTTCGGCATGAGTGCGTGTTGCAGCGGTTAGTTTTTCTTCATTAATCAAGAAAGGATACCCCTTCATAATTGTAAACTCGCAACTTCCGCCCATGCTTTCGGCTATACCTTCTGCCATTTTTTTCATTTTCTGATGGGCATCATTGCGCCATTGCTCGTCCATAGTGCGAAAAGTGCCTTCTAAATACACCTCGTTTGGTATCACATTAGTTGCACCGTTGGCAATCACTTTCCCAAACGATAGCACCGAAGGGCTTTTAGGGTCGGCAGAGCGACTAACCAAGGTTTGCAGTGCTGTTAAAATATGCGCGGTAATTATCACAGGGTCGATATTTTGCTGCGGCTGCGCACCATGTCCGCCCTTACCTTTTACCGTTACATACAATTCGTCGGTTGATGCCATATACTTACCCGCTCTAAAACCTACTTTACCAGCATTTATCAATGGCATTACGTGTTGTCCCAATACAGCTTGAGGTTTCGGATTTTCTAATACGCCTTCTTTTATCATGATGCTTGCACCACCAGGTAACTTTTCTTCGGCTGGTTGAAAAATCAATTTTATTGTTCCTGCAAATTCGCTTTTTAATTGGGTTAATATTTTAGCAGTACCCAATAGTGATGAAGTATGTGCATCGTGCCCGCAAGCGTGCATCACCCCAACGTTTTGCGATTTATAAGCAACATCATTCGTTTCGGTAATAGGCAAAGCATCCATATCGGCACGCAGAGCTACTACCCTATCAGAAGGTTTGTCACCTTTAATTAAGGCTACTAAACCGGTATCAGCCATTTTGTGATATTCCAATCCCAACTCATCCAGTTTTTTTGCCACATAAGCAGAAGTTTCTACTTCGTGAAAAGAAAGTTCGGGATGTGTGTGTAGATACCTGCGATTGGCTACTACCTCGTTAAAAATGCTTTGCGATAGTTCTTGTATTTTTTCTTTAATCATCACAAGTGCTGTATTTATTACCTTGACTTTACAATATTATAAATAAAAAGCAGCGTTTATATCACCATAATTAGCTTTATAAACACTGCTTTTATCATACTTATACTTTGTTTTATACTTGCCCTACACCGTGACAGTTTTTGTATTTCTTACCACTACCGCAAGGACAAGCATCATTACGTCCAATTTTTTGTTCAACTCTTACAGGCGTTGCTTTTTGCACTTCTCTGTAATCATCCATCGGCATACCATTTGCCTCACTTACTAGTTCGGGTTTTGATGTACGCAGATTTTTCAGATTTGTTTTGGGCTGAGGTTTGGCTTCTTTTATCTCCTCAGCTTCTTGCTGAACAGGAATACCACCTCTGAATAAGAAACTCACCAATTCTTTATTTACCCTAGCCAACATCTGACGGAACAATTCAAACGCTTCAAACTTATAAACCAAAAGTGGATCTTTTTGTTCGTAAACAGCGTTTTGTACCGATTGCTTTAACTCGTCCATCTCACGTAAATGCTCTTTCCAAGCATCATCAATTAGGTAAAGCACAACATTCTTCTCAAACGACTTGAACACTTCTAAACCATTGTTTTCGATAGCTTTCTTTAACGGAACAGCCACCTGTATGCCATGAATACCATCCGTAAACGGAACAACGATATTCTCTATATATTCGCCACGTGTAGTAAATACATCTTTAAGTACAGGGTAGGCTTGATGTGCTATGCCTTCGGCTTTGCGCTTATAAAATGTAGTTACTTCGTGGAATACTTTATCAGTAAGATTATTGATATTGGTAGATGAGAACTCATCGTGCGTCATCTCAAAATCAACCGAGAATAGGCGGATTAGCTCCAATTGGAAACCCAAGTAATTATTAGCCTCTTTATATTCGGTTACTACATCAACTACTACATCAAAAATGGTATTGTTAATATCCACTTCTAAACGCTCGCCGAATAAAGCATTTTTACGTTTAGCATAAATTACGGTACGTTGCGAGTTCATCACATCATCATACTCCAACAAGCGTTTACGTATGCCAAAGTTGTTTTCTTCTACTTTTTTCTGCGCACGTTCAATTGATTTGGTAATCATCGAGTGTTGTATCACTTCGCCTTCCTCAATACCCATGCGCACCATTAGGTTTGATATACGCTCTGAGCCGAACAAGCGCATTAAGTTATCTTCTAACGAAACGAAGAATTGGGTTGAGCCTGGGTCGCCTTGTCGTCCCGAACGACCACGCAACTGCCTATCAACACGACGTGATTCGTGCCTTTCGGTACCTACAATAGCCAAACCACCAGCATCTTTTACACCTGCCCCCAATTTTATATCCGTACCACGACCAGCCATATTGGTAGCAATGGTAACCGTGCCTGCTTTACCTGCTTCGGCTACTATATCCGCCTCTTTTTGATGCAGTTTTGCATTCAGTACGTTGTGTTTAATACCACGCAGTTTAAGCATACGGCTCAACAATTCCGAAATATCTACCGATGTAGTACCCACCAATACAGGTCGCCCAGCTTCGGTTAGTTTTACAATTTCATCGGCTACGGCATTATACTTTTCACGAATGGTACGATATACCAAATCCTGTCTGTCATCTCTTATAATATTGGTGTTGGTCGGTATTTCAACCACATCCAGTTTGTATATCTCCCAAAACTCGCCTGCTTCTGTCACTGCAGTACCCGTCATACCACAAAGTTTGTGATACATTCTGAAATAGTTTTGGAGTGTAATGGTTGCAAAAGTTTGCGAAGCGTCTTCTACTTTCACATTTTCTTTTGCTTCGATAGCTTGATGCAAACCATCCGAATAGCGACGACCATCTAACACACGACCAGTTTGCTCATCAACAATTTTTACTTTTCCTTCGTCGATGATATACTCGGTATCTTTCTCAAATAGCGTATATGCTTTTAGTAATTGATTTACCGAGTGGATACGCTCTGATTTGATAGAGAAATCGCGCATTAAAGTATCTTTTCTCGCAATTTTTTCTTCAGCACCTAATGATGATTTTTCTATTTCGGCAATTTCTGAACCTACATCAGGCATCACAAAAAAGTGAGGGTCTTCGCCCGAAGTAGTAATCAACTCAATACCTTTTTCGGTCAATTCGACCTGATTGTTTTTTTCATCTATTACAAAATACAATTCGGCATCAACCTTTGGCATTTCTTTGCCTTGGTCTTGCATGTAATAGTTTTCGGTTTTTAACAAAACCTGTCTATGCGCACCTTCGCTCAAAAATTTAATTAAGGCTTTGTTTTTTGGTAATCCACGATGCGCTCGTAATAATGCTAAACCACCATCCTCTGAACTTGTTTTGCCATCAGCAATAGCTTTTTTGGCTTCGTTAAGTACACCGTTGATATAGTTTTTCTGTGTATTTACTAATCGCTCAATACGAGGTTTTAGTTCATAAAACTCGTGCTCATCTCCACGAGGAATAGGCCCAGAGATGATTAATGGGGTACGTGCATCATCAATCAATACCGAATCCACCTCATCTACCATGGCATAGTGTAACTTGCGCTGTACCAATTCTTCTGGTGTGCGTGTCATATTGTCACGCAGGTAATCAAAGCCAAATTCGTTATTCGTACCAAAAGTTATGTCAGCTAAGTATGCTGCTCTACGTTCTTCAGAGTTTGGTTCGTGTTTGTCGATACAATCAACTGATAACCCGTGGAATTCATACAAAGGCCCCATCCATTCCGAGTCGCGTCGAGCAAGGTAATCGTTCACCGTTACAATATGCACCCCCTGACCTGCTAGTGCATTCAAATATGCGGGTAGCGTTGCAACCAATGTTTTACCCTCACCTGTTGCCATTTCGGATATTTTGCCTTGATGCAATACCGTTCCGCCTATTAGCTGCACATCATAGTGTACCATATCCCAAGTAACCTCGTTGCCAGCAGCCATCCATGTATTATGATGAATAGCCTTATCGCCTTTTATCACTACGTTGCTTTTACGAGCAGCTAAATCACGATCGAACTGTGTTGCAGTAACCTCAAGCGTTTTGTTTTCTTTGAGCCTACGAGCTGTTTCTTTTACTACGGCAAAGCCTTCGGGCAATATTTCCATCAATATTACTTCCAACTCTTTGTTGCGGTCTTTTTCAAGTTTATCTACTTGGGTATAGAGGTCAACCTTCTCACTTACTTCCAAATTGGGGTTGCTTTCTATTCTATCTTTTATTTCTTGCAACTCGGCATCTATTTCAGATAAACCTTGTTTTATTCTCTCTTTAAAGGTTATGGTTTTAGCCCTTAGGTCGTCATTACTAATTCCTTCTAGTTTAGAAAACTCCGTTTTTATTTTCTCAACTATTGGTAGTATGCTTTTTACATCCCTTTCCGACTTGCTTCCAAAAAGCTTGCTTATAAAATTCAACATATTTAATTCGATATAATCCGACGAACTCAAGAATTGCGCCATCGCAAAAATGAGGTCATTATGGCAGGTAAATGTACGATTTTTGTTTTTAGTTGAGCATAAAAGGGGTAATGTTAGCACTAAAAATAGCCGAAAATATTATTATGAGTTAGCATTCACTTACCACACCCAACCTACAATTCAAATAATTATCTTTGCACCATGAATATTCTGCTCCTTGGTTCGGGTGGAAGGGAAAGTGCCTTCGCTTGGAAAATATCTCAAAGCTCTAAATGTAAACAGTTATTTATTGCGCCTGGTAATCCGGGAACATCAAAATATGGCAAAAACATCAATATAAAAGTAACTGACTTTGAAGGTATTGGCAATTTTTGTCGTGAAAACGATGTTGATTTGGTATTAGTAGGGCCAGAAGAACCTTTGGTAAAAGGTATTCACGACTATTTTTTAGCTGATGTCGATTTGAAAAACATTCCAGTCGTAGGGCCACAACAAGAAGGAGCGCAATTGGAAGGCAGTAAGGATTTTTCTAAGGAATTTATGTTTAGGCATCAAATTCCTACTGCGGCTTCTAAAACGTTTACACGCGATACTTTAGAAGAAGGGTTAGCCTATTTAGCTACACAAAACCTGCCTATTGTTTTAAAGGCAGATGGTTTGGCGGCAGGCAAGGGTGTATTAATATGTGCTACGCTGCAAGAGGCTCGCCTCGAACTGACAGAAATGCTTGCCGAGGCTAAATTTGGCGATGCAAGCTCGAAAGTAGTTGTTGAGCAGTTTTTGCAAGGTATTGAGCTATCTGTTTTTGTGATGACGGATGGCACGAATTATAAAGTTTTGCCCGAAGCAAAAGATTATAAACGCATAGGCGAAGGAGATACAGGGTTGAATACAGGTGGTA
The DNA here is from genome assembly GCA_963422535.1 of uncultured Mucilaginibacter sp. Taxonomy (GTDB): domain Bacteria; phylum Bacteroidota; class Bacteroidia; order Sphingobacteriales; family Sphingobacteriaceae; genus Mucilaginibacter. The sequence goes on along the minus strand of OY730227.1, from coordinate 1,777,648 downwards.
TGGGCTCTATTTCGCCAGTGCCATTTGCTGATGCTGCTTTTATGCAAAAAGTAACCGACCGTGTGATTATACCAACGGTTGAAGGACTAAAAAAGGAAAATATCCCTTACAAGGGTTTTATTTTTATTGGTTTAATGAATTGCGGTGGCGACCCTTATGTGATAGAATATAACTGCCGCATGGGCGACCCTGAAACCGAAAGCGTGATGCGGAGAATTGATTCGGATTTTGTGGATTTATTACTTGGTGTTGCCGAAGGTAATTTGAATGAGCGCACACTTACTATCTCTCCCAAAACTGCTGTTACCGTAGTGTGTGTGGCAGGTGGTTATCCAGGCGAATATTTAAAAAATAAAGTTATTGCCGGAATTGAAAACGTGCGTGAGTCGGAAGTATTTCATGCTGGCACAGCCATGCAAGGCGAGGACATCATTACAACAGGTGGGCGTGTGTTGGCAATTACTACATTGCAGGATAACTTGTTTGATGCATTGCAACAAGCTACAGCCGATGCGAGTCGCATTTATTACGATGGAATGTATTTTAGAAAAGATATTGGATTTGATTTATTATAATTAGTACTGACATCTAATAAATAAGCCCCAATTGGATATCCAATTGGGGCTTATTGTTGATAGCAAGTGTTTTTATTTTGCTTTCTTTTTGTCGAACAATTCAGCAAGTTTATCTTTCAATGCATCACCACGAAGATTTTTTGCAATAATCTTTCCATTAGGGTCTAATAAGAAATTTTGAGGAATTGCACGTATGGCATACAAATCGGCAGTCTTGCTTTTCCACCCTCTTAATTCTGATAACTGTGTCCAAGCTAACCCATCTTTTTGAATAGCGTTTAACCATTGCGCTTTTGCACCTTCGCCATCCAAAGAAAAGCCCACTATGGTAAAGTTTTTATCTTTATATTGGTTATAAGCCTTTACTACATTAGGATTTTCGGCTCTGCAAGGACCACACCATGACGCCCAAAAATCAAGCAATACATACTTGCCTCTGAATGATGATAAGCTAACCATTTTGCCACTTATATCTGCCTCTGCAAATTCAGGTGCCATAGCATTTAAAGCTACTGCTTTTAGTTTTGGCAATCTATCGCCAAACTCTTTCCCACCTTCTGATTGTTTTATGGCATCCGATAAGCCATTATATAAAGGAGCTATTTCTGGATAATCAGCACCATAAGCAAAAGACTCTAAAGCATTTAAACTGATAAATGAATTAGGGTTTTCTTGGATAAACTTTTTGGTAATAGAATTAGAAAGTGCCTCAATGTCTTTTTCAGCCTGATTACTTTCTTTTTGGAAAGCTTCAGATTTTCTTTGTTCTTCGGTAGCTGCATTTTGCTTAGCTTCAAGTGCTGCATAGGCATCATTTACTGGCTTGTGTGCAGCTTGGTAACGAGCATTATCGTCATTAGTTTTTGTACCCCCCACTTTTGCTTCCGCAATGGTAGTAGCTCCAGTAACGGCAATCGTTCCTTTTTCTAAATATATCCCTTTATAATCTTGGGTATTAGGCCCTGTTCCTTTTTCGTTAAACACGAAATAAGCATTGGTAGGGGTATCACCTATAGTGCCATTAAATTCAAATTTCCCATTTTGCAATGTAGCAGAATCAATTTTAGCCTTGCCTTTAGCATAAGTTTGTAAATAAATTTTGGCAGGAGCACTATATGTGCCTAATGAACCTTGAATGGTGTATTTTCCTTCTTGGGCAAAAACTAATGCGGGTAAAAACGCAATAGCTGTAAAAAAAAGCTTCTTCATGTGTTTAATTTGATGTCAGTTTTAATAATTTATCTCGTATTAATTGCGATTATATTGTCAAATCTTATTATTTTTTGCCTAATACTTCGGTTAGTTTGGCTTCAAGGTCGTCGCCTCGTAAATCTTGCGCTATGATTTTACCCGTTGGGTCAATCAAAAAGTTTTTAGGGATGCTTTGCACCTGATATAATTGCGCTACGGCATTATTCCAAAATTTTAAGTCTGATAACTGTGTCCAAGTTAAATGATCTTTTTTGATTGCATTGAGCCAAGCAAAGCCTCCATCAGGTCTATCAAGTGAAATACCAATAATAGTGAAGTTTTTATCCTTAAATTGATTATAGACTTTTACCACATTAGGGTTTTCTTGCCGACAAGGACCACACCACGATGCCCAAAAATCAAGCAACACATATTTTCCACGAAATGAAGATAAGCGCACCAAATGTCCTAAAGTATCTGTCTGTTCAAAATCAGGCGCCATTGCACCAATAGCAGTACTTTTTAAACCCTCTATCGCATTCCTTAAAAGTCGGGCTGTTTCGGTTTCTTTTACCTCTTTTGAAAGCCCATCCAAAAGCGGTAAAATTTCATTTGGGTCGGGCGTGTGTCCACCTAACGAGCCTAAGGCTAATAAGCTTAAATAACTATCAGGATTAGTTAGGATAAAATTCTTGAGTGCCGTATGATAATCAGTTTGTATAGCTTTTAGTTTTGCTTGTATTTGGTTTTGACGAGATGTTTTATTTGAAGTATCAGCATGCTTAAACTCATCAGCAATCATGGCATTTCTTTTTGCTGCAATGTCTTCATTTATTGCTTGTAGTTTCTTAAACTGGTCATTTATTGGCGAACTCGTAATATTAGCTTTATAAACAGAGTCGGGGCTACTCATGTTGATGATACCCTTGTCGAGATAGAATGATAGTTTATCAGCAGTGGGGCCACCATCTAATTTGGCAGCACCCACGTTTTTGTAATCTGCAATCAAAATTGCTGGTGTAGGATATATCAAATCGCCTTTGAACGTGAAGTACCCATTAATGCATTGTGCCGAATCGAGAATTTTGTTTGAACCCAGTTGATACGCCATATATATTTTGGCGTTGAGGTTTCCAAACTTGCCAATTACACTAAACGGTTTTGGAATTTGTGCGCAAACCAATAATGGCATTGAAAGCACGAGGTAAAAAAATATTTTTTTCATTGGATATGTTTTGATAACGTTCATTTTGTAAATGAATTGTGTTAATTTAATTTTTGGTAAGTGCGCCACCACAAATCGGGCATTTCGCCAGCTACCGCAGTTTTATAATCATCATACAAGCAAGGTACTAAATGAAAACGCTCATTCATTGAGCCACCAGTAGGATAAGGCACTTGCATCCACCATCGGTCTGATTTTTTGCTTTTTACAAATACTACTTCGTGCTCTTCGTGTTTTAAGCTTGTTTTGTAAATAAGATATTGTGATTTTGGCTGAAGCGGAAAATCTTTCTTGCGGTTGTAAAAACCATCAATAAAATACCATATCATTTGGGCTAATAGCGTAGCCGTTTGCCCGTTATTATCATACGCAGGGTTAAACTCATAAAATCCTACCGAGCTTAATTTATCGTTAATGCCCGCATAGCGCGCTATTTGGCAAGCTTCTTCGCCATAAAGTCCATTTGGTGTGGCATTGGCATTGCCCATCGCATCCGACGAACGAACAGCTCCAATATCGAAGCTAACCATACTTGCATTACGGATAATAGGCTCGGCAGTAGCTATTTGTCCGCTCAGTTCACCCAAACGGTGCACATCAAAATAAAGCTTATCCATCACCCTTAAACTTTCTTGACTCGCAAAATAAGTTTGGTAGCCTAAGTTGCTGTAATTGAATAAAAAATTGGGCTCGTGCAAAAATATTTTGTTTAAATAGGAAGTAGATGTCGTTTCGACGCTATCCATATCACCATCATCATCCAAATCAAATCGAGGGTCGATAACTACTAAATCTACTTTCTGCTCCAACTCCTCATACGCCATGTATTGCGCATAGGTAATATCTTGCCCTCCACCAATAATTATGGGTAGTATGTTTTTTTTGATGAGCTCGGTTACAACCGTTTTAACAGCAAAATAAGTATCAGAAATACTTGCTCCTTGGCGTATATTACCTAAGTCAGCTATTTGAGTTTTATAACCCCCTTCAAATAGTTGATATAGTTTTTCGCGCACATAATTAGGTCCTAATGCACAACCCGAGTTGTTAACCGCATTTCTGTCATCCTGCACGCCAAAGATGGCGATATCTACCTTTTGGTCTATGTCTGGGAAATCGGTAGTATAATGTCGTATCTTATCACCATAATGACTACTATAATAGCCATTTTTAGGTGTTATCTCTTTTAGGTCAATCGGTGCAAAAAAATCAGATAATGACATGTTAAAGTATGATGCGTAACCCTACAAATGTGCATTTTTTTTTAATATACCGTGCGCATTTGTTTAAATCTGTAAATTTTATTTATCATCAATATTAGCTCTGTACCGAACATTTGCGCATCTGCACATCTATGCGCACATTTGTACGTTCACATATTAGGCATATCATCAATGATTTTAGTTACAGGGGCAACAGGCTTTTTAGGTTCGGAAGTGGCAAAGCAATTAATCATGCTGGGCAAAACTATTCGCTGCACCAAACGAAACACCTCTAAAATACCCGCGCTTTTAATGCCATTTCAAAACAGTATAGAATGGGTAGATGCCGACTTGTTGGATGTATTTGCCTTAGAGCAAGCACTTGAAGGCATCACACAGGTATATAACTGTGCGGCTTGGGTATCATTGCGCCAAGCTGATAAGGAGCAGATGATATATACCAATGTAACCGGTACAGGCAATATTGTAAACCTGTGTTTGCTAAACCATATCCGTTTGGTGCACGTAAGTTCGGTAGCGGCGGTTGGTTATGCTAAAACAGGAGAATTGATTAATGAAAAGCATCACCTCGACCAAGTTACCGAAACGGATGGCTATGCCATATCTAAACTAGAAAGTGAAATGGAAGTGTGGCGTGGCATAGCCGAGGGGTTGGATGCCGTGATAGTAAACCCGTCTATTATAATAGGCGCAAGTGCAGGCAAAGAAGGTAGTGGTGCTTTGTTTGAAACAGTGCTTAAAGGCTTAAAGTTTTATACAGCGGGCGGTATGGGTTTTGTTGATGTGGAAGATGTAGCTAAGTGTATGATTGCTTTAATGAATAGCGATATACAAGCCGAGCGTTTTATTATCAATGCCGAAAATTGGACGTATAAGGCAATAACTGCCGAAATAGCACAAAGGTTTGGGGTACAGCCACCCAGCACACTTGCTAAAACTTGGATGATGGAATTGGCTTGGCGAGCTGCTGCCTTTACAGCGTTGATTACTGGTAACGCACCATCAATAGATAAAGTAGCTGCAAAGGCAGCAACAATAACTAGAAATTTCGATAATAGTAAAATCAAAAATGCTATCGGTATAACATTTAAGCCGATACATATAACGATAAAGGAGATATGTGATAGTTTACTTAAACAGTAATATGATAAATTGAAATCAACTAAAGTAGAAAATGCAGATATTAGAATTGTAATAAATATGTTGTTACCATAGGTATTTATTGGATTTTTTTTGGAGGGAAGATTTATGATGCAAAATGATAAAGAGGTATGAGAGAAGGACAAAAACTTTGGACTAGAGAGGAGCTGATTTTAGCAGTGAATCTATACTGCAAGATTCCTTTTGGTAAACTACACAGATTAAACCCAGAAATAGTAAATCTTGCAAAACTTATAGAAAGAACCCCTAGTTCGGTTGCATACAAACTTGCGAATTTTGCAAGCCTTGATTCAAGCCTTAAAGTACGAGGAATTAAAGGGATGTCTAATGCTAGTAAACTTGATGCTGTGATTTGGGAAGAATTTTTTTATAATTCGAGTGATTTACCTTTTGAAAGTGAAAAATTGCTTGCAAAAGCTGAAAAAACAACAGTTGAGAAATTAACTAGAATTCCAGAAAATGAGTTGCCTAAAGAAGGTAAGGCAAGAGAACAGGTGGTAAAAGTCAGAGTGAATCAATCTTTTTTTAGAAGGTTAATTTTAGCTTCTTACAATAATACTTGTTGCATAACAGGTATGCAACAAGCAGAGTTTTTGATTGCAGGGCATATAAAGCCATGGAGTGTTGATGAGAAAAATAGATTAAATCCTCGAAATGGGATAGCGATAAATGCCCTACATGATAAAGCATTTGAAACAGGCTTAATTACTATTACACCCGATTTCAAAATAAAAATATCTCCACTTTTACTGAAGCAAAAAAAATCAAAAGAAATTCAAGAATATTTTGTAAAATATAATAATCAAGAGATTATTTTACCTTCAAGATTTCTTCCTGATATCGAGTTTTTAAAATATCATAACGAAACCCAGTTTAAATCTTGATGTGCGTCATGATTTCCTCTTAAAGGCTTAAAAAATGGTCAAATGTATCGCTGCGGATGCCGAGCCGTAATGTTTCTAAAGGGATTACATCGGCAGGGGCTATATTTCCTAAACTCACATTGGCACCAATTAGTTTTATAAACCATACTTGTTGTGCTTTTTGTGGGGCTTCCCAAATGATTTTTTCTTCGGGTATTTGTGTTAAAATTTCATCTACTAAGCCTTGACGCACCTCTCCCGAATCACGATAGATGCCAATATTCCCACTTTCTCTTGCTTCGGCAATCACTTTCCACGAGCCAGCTGCTATTTCGGCATTCATCAGGTTAATCCACTTATAAGGGGCAAATATTTTTTGTACATCCTTTGAGCCGACTTCCGAAATCACCGTTACTTGTTTGCTCAACTTGCGTATATATTCGCATTTAACATCATGCTCAATCTCTATCGACCCATCTGATACCTCTACGTGTTCCATTTTATATTTATCCAATATGCGGCAATATTCGTCAAACTGCCCACGCACGACAAATGCCTCAAACAAAGTACCTCCAAAATATACTGGAATACCTGCTTCGCGATAAATTTTTAACTTTTCATCCAAATTGGGCGTAACAAATGACGTTGCCCAGCCCAGTTTAACAATATCAGTATAAGCACCGCCTACTTCTATAAAATCTTCAACTTGGCGTAGGCTAAGCCCTTTGTCCATCACCATAGTGATGCCGCTATTTCGAGGTTTAATAGTACGTGTGGGGATATTGTTCAATGGATAATTCATGGATGCGATGTTTGGTTATAGACTATAACAAAAAGTTCTAACGACACAAAGTTGAACAAAATTGTGGAGATGTGCAAATAAGAAAATTGGCTGATTAAGATAAAAAATATCCCCCTAAGAGAACTTAGAGGGACGGGGTGTTGGAAAAAATCACAAAAATTCCAATACGTTTATTTGCAATACCTATTGATGATATCTAGTATCACTTTATTTTCTTGCAATTGAGGGAGATAATCAAACAGGATGTAATGCTTTTCGGGGTCAGAAGCTAATGCCATTTCCAAATAGTTTAAAGCTTCATTATAATCGCCTGATGCAAATAAATAAGCCACCATGCGGTAATAAAGCTCGGCAGCTTCGGGATTGTTCTTGATAGCCTGCGACATGATTTCGATAGCCTCGACCAATTTTTTTTGCTCATACAATATGGATGAGTAATCTAACCAAGCATCTACATCAATGGGATTCAACTCTACTACTTTTTCGTAGGCTTGTTCGGCCTCTTCAATATGCCCCAGTTTGTATTCGGCATCGGCTATGGCAAACCAATAGTCGGCATTAGCAATATCCAAATCGAGTGCTTTTTTGTAAAAATGTAACGCTTCAAAATAGCGTTCTTCAAAATCGAGTGTTACACCAATACCAAACCAAGCATCTGCCAGTTTGGTATCCATTTTTACAGCTTTTTTATAGAACGCACGAGCATCGTCCATTTGTTCCAACTTCTCATAGCACTCGCCTATGGCGCAATAAGTATCGGCATTGGGCTGTTCGTATTCAAAAGTTTGCTTATAAACTTCAATAGCCTCAGCATATTTTTCTAAATTTACTAGTGCATTGCCTTTATTAAAATAAGCTGATGCAAAACTATCTTTTATCAAAATGGCATAATCGTAAGCATCAATAGCCTTTTCAAACAAACTTAGTTTGGTAAAAGCATTGCCAAGATTATACCAAGCAGCATAACTATAAGGTTCGCTATCAATATATTGCTGATAAAACTGCACGCTCTCCTCTTGGTTGTCCATCACATCATAACAGAAAGCCAGCTCATACAAAGCATCTTGATTTTCCATATTCTGTTCAAGGCACAATTTCAGATAGGTAATAGCAGTATCATAGTCGCCCATGTTTTGATACACATACGATATATGCAGTAATATCTCATCAGTTTCTTCGGCTAAGCCCAATGCCTTTTCGTAATTCTCTAAAGCTTCGGTATAACGCTCCATGTTTTCGTACAGATTTCCACGGATAATATAGATATCAGCATCAGATGCTTCTAACAAAGCAGCCTTTTCGAGCGAAAGAAAAGCCTCGCTTACCCGATTAGTGACAACCATCAACTGGGCTTGCTTGATTAAAAAAACCGCCGCAAATGGATGTTGATTGCAAGCATACTCTACCACTTGCAAGGCTTTTGCAGGGTCGTTTTTTTCGATGTAATAATCGATAATATTTTCAAATGCTTGCGCATCAAAAAAATACTGATCGTGATTACGAATCATTTCTTCGTAACGTTCAACTGAAAACTTGGGATCTTCAGTGAAACCAAATTCAAATTCTTCTTCCATTCAATATATTTTTTCGAGAACGCGAGTTACCAAACTATCCCTTTCAAAAAAGGAGTTTTTTAGTTTTTGCTGCCTCAAATTACAACAAGTAAGTAGCCTTAGCGGAATTTAGTTTTCAACATTCAAACATTTTTAACAAGCTTTTTTACAAGTGCTTGATAATAAATGAAAAGTAAATAAGCACTTTTGACCTGGCAAGGAATGAGTTGATAATAAATTGCCGTAAAGATTTTACCTTTGACAAAATTACGATTATGGGACTTAATATTTCAGAGATTTTAAAGCGTTTACATATAAACGACAATAATGATGCTTTAAGCACAGGCTCGCATTGGGAAAGCAGTGCAAATGCACAGGTAAAAACAATTTATTCGCCAGTTGATGGTAAAAAAATAGCATCGGTAAACCTTGCTACCGAAGCTGATTATAACAAAGCCATTGCCAAAGCCCAAGAGGCTTTCAAAAAATGGCGTACCGTGCCTGCGCCAAAACGTGGCGAAATAGTGCGCCAGATGGGCGAAGCGTTACGGGCTAAAAAGCAAGATTTGGGTGCATTGGTTTCGTACGAAATGGGAAAAAGCTTGCAAGAAGGATTTGGCGAGGTGCAAGAAATGATTGATATATGCGATTTTGCTGTAGGCTTGAGCCGACAATTGTATGGCTTGACCATGCACTCCGAACGCCCAGAGCACCGTATGTATGAGCAGTATCATCCATTGGGTATAGTAGGTATTATTTCGGCGTTTAACTTCCCTGTTGCGGTTTGGAGTTGGAATGCCATGTTGGCTTGGGTTTGTGGAGATGTTTGCGTGTGGAAACCATCAGAAAAAACACCTTTAACAGCTATTGCTTGTCAGCATATTGCACAAGAAGTTTTGGCTAAAAATGATGTGCCAGAAGGAGTATCATGCTTGGTAATAGGCGATAGAATAGTAGGCGAATTAATGTCGAACGATGCACGCGTTCCATTAGTGTCGGCAACAGGGTCAACCCGAATGGGTAAAGCTGTTGGGGCTGCAGTAGGTGCTCGCTTAGGGCGCAGTTTATTAGAGTTGGGCGGGAACAATGCTATTATCATAAGCGAACACGCTGATATTGATACTTGTTTGGTAGGTGCTGTGTTTGGTGCTGTTGGTACTGCTGGGCAACGTTGTACTTCTACTCGTCGTCTTATCATCCACGAAAGTATTTATGAGCAATTTAAGCAGAAATTAGTAAATGCTTATGCACAAATACGTATTGGCGACCCATTAGATGAGCGCAACCACATGGGGCCATTGATTGATGAAGATGCTGTAACAACGTATCTTTCGGCTATTGAAAAATGTAAAGCCGAGGGTGGTAAATTTGTAGTTGAAGGTGGAAGATTAGAAGGAGGCAATTATGCTTCGGGATGTTATGTAAAACCATGTATAGCCGAAGTTGAAAATCATTTCCAAATTGTTCAGCACGAAACTTTTGCACCTATTTTATATCTTATCAAATATAGCAGCCTGAATGAAGCTATTGATATGCAAAATGGTGTACCGCAAGGTTTGTCATCAGCTATCATGACGACTAACTTGAGAGAAGCCGAGCAATTTTTATCTTGCGCAGGTTCTGATTGTGGTATAGCTAATGTAAACATTGGCACATCGGGTGCAGAGATAGGCGGTGCTTTTGGTGGCGAGAAAGAAACAGGCGGCGGGCGCGAATCGGGTTCTGATGCTTGGAAAATATACATGCGTCGCCAAACCAATACCATTAATTATTCAACAAAATTGCCATTGGCACAAGGCATTAAATTCGACTTATAGTTTATATCTATCATCTACCTATGTATATCTTTCGTAAGTTTTTTATAAGCTGCATTGCAGTCGGGTTTTTATTATCAGGTTTAAATGTTTTAGCACAAACACTCCCACCATCTCAACCCGACCCACCCAAAAACTGGCACACCTTGGATTGGAAAACCGATGGTTATTTTGGTATTAGTTTGCCACAAGCCTATCAGTTTTTAAAAGGGCATAAAAGCAAACAAGTGGTGGTGGCTATTATTGATAGCGGGATTGACACCTTACAAAAAGACCTGCAAAGCGTGTTGTGGGTAAATCCAAAAGAAAAGCCAAGAAATGGCAAGGATGACGACAAAAATGGTTACGTAGATGATATACATGGGTGGAATTTTTTGGGTGGAAAAGGCGGCAAATGCGATTTCAGCGAAACACAAGAAGAGGTAAGAGAGTATTTTAGATTAAAAGATAAATACTTGAATACTACTGAGGCATCAACCACCAACAAAAAAGAATATGCTTATTGGCTTACCGTAAAAACACAATATGACTCTACCGCAAATAAAGCACGTACGGAGATGAGCCAGCTTTCGCCTATTGTGAATGCCATCGTAGAAACAAGCGGCTACATTAGGCAAATCTTAAACCTGAAAGCTAATCAAACATTTACTAAGGCACAAGTTGAGCAAATACAGGCTACAAATGATACACTTGCGCAAATTAAAAACCTTTGGCTGATTGCTTTTAACGACGAAATATCTACCTCTACCAATACTAAAGTGATAAAGGATTTGACGGATTATATGTCGAAACTTAGCAACACGATTAATCCCGATTTAGAATCGCGCAAGCGGATAGTAGGCGATAACCCCAATGTGCTTAAAGATAAGCCTTATGGTAATAATCTGCTCAAGTTTAGCGATGCCTCGCATGGTACGGCTGTGGCGGGTTTGGTTGCTGCTGTACGCAACAATGGGTATGGTATAGATGGCATTGCCGATAATGTACAAATAATGGCTATTAAGGCTGTTCCGAGTGGTGATGAATATGATAAAGATGAAGCTAACGCTATTCATTATGCTGTGGATAATGGGGCAAAAATCATCAATATGAGTTTTGGTAAAAACATATCGCCGCATAAAGAGTGGGTTGATGAAGCCTTTAAGTATGCTGCTGCCCATAATGTTTTATTAGTAATGGCTGCTGGAAATGACAATCAGAATGTGGATGAAAAACCCGAATACCCGAATGATACTTTTGCAGATGGCTCTGCCGATGATGCCGACAATGTGATAAGTGTGGGCGCATCGGGCTTTAAAAAGGACGAAAACTTGGCAGCTAGTTTTAGCAATTATGGTAAGAAAAATGTAGATATTTTTGCACCAGGAGTAAAAGTCACCTCGGTTGATATGGATGCCGAAACCATTACCGAAGATGGAACAAGTTTTTCGGCACCCATTGTTACGGGTATAGCAGCGTTGATATTAGAATATTACCCAAGCCTAAGCGCAAAGCAAGTAAAACAAGCTATTCTACAATCTGCTGAGCCATTAACAGGAACTATGGTGCTTAAACCAGGTACGAAAGACAGGGTCGATTTTACAACACTATCTAAAACAGGCGGTATTGTAAATGCACGTAAAGCATTAGAAATTGCTTCGCAAATGAAGGGGGAGAGGAAATAAGTTTATTTCCTCTCTTTTATGAGATAATATCCTCCCAGTTGCTCTATGCCAATGTTATCATCTTCCGAGTAAAATGATATATTCTCTATCACAAGTTTAACAGAATAATGTGACGTTTCTTTAACCATAAATTGACTAGCATAGGGTAAAATATAGCTTTTGTCATAATTATAGAGTGTTTTATTCGTTTCCTTATAAGTATCTAATTTTTTTTGAGGATAAATAAGGTTTTTTACAAAAGTTTTCGTATCAAATGCGACAACCTCGTTGTTAATACGTAACGAATATATCCCATTATCGATATTTTTAATAAACTTTACTCCATTGCTGGTATAGGTGCTGGTATCGGCAGAGGAGTCATCATTGGTGTTAATTATTCTAATCAAATACTCATAATTTTTTACGTCTAATGGCACTCCTTTTTCTGCAGAAAATTGAGTGGTTTTCCTTAAAGCAACGGAAGGATAACCTTCGCCATATTCGTTATATTTAGTTAAGCCTAAACACTTCTTTGCCCATTCAAGTTTATCATCATGTAATTGATATCTAACAATTGTGTTTCTTTTTGCATGAGTAGTATTATATTTTAAAAGGGAATCGTTTACATTTTTCATATTCCCATCCATACAGGATTGTAATACAGTCAAATCCTCATTATACAACAAGAAGCTTAGTTTAGCAACAGCAAGAGAACCATCTTTGCTTGATATTTTCTTGTTTGCTAACGATTGTAGTTTACCACCCTTGTAAGCGTCATACTTCTTGAAAATATCAATTAGGGTCTGTTTCTGCGAATAAATTGATACCGAAAAAGCACTTTGTGGACCATAGATAGAAATCAAACTTAGTATGCACAAAGAAATAGGGATAAGTTTAATATTTTGCTTTTTGGATAGCAAAAAATAAGCCGTAATAAATATCAACCAAACTGCTAATACAATAAGTAAGTATCGTTGCGGTGTGATGCCATAAGCTGTTACTCTTGCGGTCATTGCCAAAAACAAAAGCACAATTAAGGGAATGAGCAAGAAATAGAAACTACGAGAGTATATTTTTATCCATTTATTTTCAACCTGTTCGCGTATGGGGTAAACTAATAAGATAGAAAGTATTCCAAAAACAGCATAGCCAAGTATAAGGTTTGATACATATCCTTTGGGCAAACGCCATTCCATAAGAATTTTTGTTTCGTATGCTAATAAGATAATTACATATACTGTAGCCAATGGAATAAGAACGTATTGTGTAAATACTTTTAGCCCTTTAGGATAGTCGTTCCCGTCATTAAGGATGTTAAAATCACGAGGCACGCCTGCTAAGAAAAATATTGTATTGAAAACACCTACAATCCAAATCCATAAGATAAAATAGGTGTCACCATCCCAATCAGCATTGAATAAGTATTTTGTTGACGATAATGCAGCAAGTAAACCTAAATATAGAACAATGCTATATAACGTTCCTGTTGAAAATCGCAAGAAGAAACTTTTATTGAGTTGCCAAAAGCCATTTATTTGACCTTTTTGTGTAAATGCCGCAAACGCTACTAACAAATGCAACGAAAAGCTCAATAAAAAAAACCTCAAAGTATCAAACTCACGTATATAAGGGTTAATTAGCCCGTATAATGATAGCGCTGTAAATGCAGCCAAAATTTTTGCAGTCGCCTTTTTTAAACCGATTATCCCTTTACTTTCGGTATATAGAGTAACGGCAATACTCAACAGAAATCCTAAACTCGCTGCCATTGTTATCCTTATGCAGGTATAAAAATAAATGCTGCCAAATTCATGGTGTTTAACATTTATTGTTGCAGCAATAGTGCCGATAAGTGCAAAAACAACTTCAAAAGGGAAACGGGTAACAGTATTGATGATACTTGTTGTGAGAGTTTTGATTGAAATAAATTTCATGGAGTGACAGGATTTAACGCACTAATGTATGAAATAAATGTTTAAATGTAAAAACCTTGTGTAGCTGGTACATCAAATTGCAAATCACACTTTAGTGATTATATTTGCGTTCGCAAAATTCATTTAAAATAATAATGAGAGAAATACAATTCAGAGAAGCACTTCGTGAAGCCATGAGCGAAGAAATGCGCAAGGACGATAAAATATACTTGATGGGCGAAGAGGTGGCAGAGTATAATGGTGCCTATAAAGTGAGTCAAGGTATGTTGGATGAGTTTGGAGCTAAACGTGTAATTGATACTCCTATCTCTGAGTTAGGCTTTGCAGGTATAGGCATAGGCTCGGCAATGAATGGACTTCGCCCGATAATTGAGTTTATGACTTTCAACTTTTCGTTGGTAGCTATCGACCAAATTATTAACGGTGCTGCAAAAATCATGTCGATGAGCGGTGGACAGTTTTCTGTTCCTATCGTGTTTCGTGGGCCTACTGGTAATGCAGGTATGCTAAGCTCTCAACATAGTCAATGTTTTGAAAACTGGTATGCCAACTGCCCAGGTTTAAAAGTGGTTGTGCCATCAAACCCTGCCGATGCAAAAGGCTTATTAAAATCGGCTATTATCGACCCAGATCCAGTAATTTTTATGGAGTCGGAGTTGATGTATGGCGATAAAGGCGAAGTGCCCGAAGAGCCCTATTATATTGAGTTGGGCAAAGCCAAAGTAACCAAAGAGGGTACAGATGTAACCTTGGTGGGCTTCGGTAAAATCATGAAAGTAATACACGCCGCTGCTGCCGAATTGGAAAAAGAAGGCATCCATGCCGAAGTAATTGATTTGCGCACGGTACGTCCTATTGATTATGATACGGTAATTAACTCGGTGAAAAAAACCAATCGCTTGGTATTGGTTGAAGAAAGCTGGCCATTAGGTTCAATTGCAACAGAAGTAGCCTTTAAAGTACAAAAAGATGCTTTCGATTACTTAGATGCGCCTATCCTACGCATTATGGGTGGCGATGTGCCGTTGCCTTACGCCCCTACCTTAATTCAAGAATACTTGCCAAATCCCGAGCGTGTGATAAAGGCAGTAAAAGAAGTAATGTACGTTAACAAATAAGAAAACACTACTAACAATAATCAGAAAGGCTCCATAAAGGAGCCTTTCAACTTTATACACAACCCAAAATGGATACAATGATTGTAAAAGATAGCAATGGCAATCAACTTAATGATGGCGACTCGGTATTGCTTATAAAAAGCCTGAAAGTAAAAGGCGGTGGCACTACCTTGAAACAAGGCACACTTATTAAAAAAATACGATTAACAGATAACGACGAAGAGGTGGATTGTAAAGTAGATGGTATGAGCATAGTGCTTAAAACCTGCTTCCTAAAAAAGAAATAATCTTGTGATTGCCTAAATTTCATTTGCAAATACCATTATGTGTAAATTCAATTAAGTAAAGCAATAAAAGATACGAATAGAGAAAATGATAAAAAGGAGTTCTTTTGTTTTTGAATTCCTGATTGCATATATTTATTGTAATTAGATAATCGCAACAAAAGCGAAGCTTTGTCTACACTTAAACCATTGGCAATAAATATGTGTAAGGTTCATAATCAAATCGGCTCTTTAACAACAATCAAATTGCATTTGGACAAACACAAATTGATGAATATTAAATCGGTCAATGAGTTAATCCATTTTCAGAAGAGCTATCCTGCCATGCGACAACAAATCATTTCAGATGATAAACTTTTGATTGAGCAGGAAAAAAAATCGCTTGGTTGCGAAATAATGGAATTAGAACATTCTATTGAGGCAAAGAAAGTTGAAGTTGAACAACAACTACTGTTAGAGCTTGATAAATTAAACCATCAACTAGACAAGCAGCCTTCAGCCCATTCTAATATTATTCAAATACTTATTAATTACGTCAAAAAAAATCGCCTCAAAATAAAAATCCGAGACAGGAAACTTACTTTCGACTTGAAGATTACAGACTCAATCAAGCATTTAACCGAGAATTATAACATAAAAAATAACAGGTATCAATACATTAGTTCGTGTTTCGATGATGTAGTAATGGAGAGTAGTATACAGCAACTACAGGAACTTGATAGAAGAAAAAAAGTAATTGACCAGGTAAATAATTCAATTTATGGAGCATTAGGTGAACAAAAAGTAGTTAGGGAGTTGGAAAAATTATCTGATGAGTATATTTTAATTAATGATTTTAAAAGTAGATTTAATCCTCCCATTTATAATCGAAAAGAAAACGATTACATACAATCTATTCAAATTGACCATATCTTGGTATCTCCCTCTGGTGTTTTTCTGATAGAAACAAAAAATTGGAGCCAAGCCTCATTAAATAATCTAAGTCTGTATTCTCCTGTTCAACAAATAAAAAGGGCAAACTTTGCATTATATAATATATTGAACGGAAAAATTTCGGGGAGAAAATTAACTCTAAATAAACACCATTGGGGCGACAGAGAAATCCCAATAAAAAATCTGATTGTTTTAATAAATAATAGACCAATTGAAGAATTTCAATACGTGAAAATTTTAACTTTAAATAGTCTACTTAGTTATGTCAATTATTTTAAGTCGTGTTTTTCAACCGATGAAACACAAAGAATAGCTAATTATTTACTCAATTTCATGGGACAATAACTGGATATCCAAAACAGACGTTGACCTACCAACTTGATTGAGTACATCCAATTTTTATCTGACGTAAACACTATAGTTAATGTAATTTTGTATGAGTTGCAATGCCTATAGTGGTGTGTTGTTTTACTATTAAGTAGTTTTTGCGGGCGGCTCTGATAATATCTCGCCAAATTCGTTCACATAAGCCATCATGCTTTCAAGACCGCCGCCGGTTGCATTCTCTTTCCGCTC
This sequence comes from uncultured Mucilaginibacter sp., assembly GCA_963422535.1. Classification (GTDB taxonomy): domain Bacteria; phylum Bacteroidota; class Bacteroidia; order Sphingobacteriales; family Sphingobacteriaceae; genus Mucilaginibacter. The sequence goes on along the minus strand of OY730227.1, from coordinate 1,760,753 downwards.
TTGCTTGCGCTGCAACTTATCTTCTTTCTTTTTCTGTTTGTTCTTTTCGAGTTGCTTTTTCATAAAGGTTGCTTGCGATTTTGCCATGCTGCTGTGTTGTTGATGTGAATGATACTGAGAATTAAAATTATATGAAATAAAAAGCACCTCGGGTTGAGCCGGGGTGCTTACGATTAAGTTGTAGTATTTTTTAGATTACTTTTACATTTACCGCACTAAGGCCTTTTTTGCCTTCTTCTACATCAAATTGTACCCGATCATTATCACGGATAACATCAATGAGGCCAGTTGAATGAACAAAAATGTCACTTCTATCATCACTTTGTGAGATAAAACCGAACCCTTTTGTAACATTAAAAAACTTTACTGTTCCTTCTTTTTGCATTATATAATTTTTAATAAGTGGGCAAGGTAGGCATTAATCTTTACATATTTCGCTTTGAGAAAAATATTTAATTTTTATTTATGCCAATCCTTCATATAATCATTATTTATTTTCAAGCACCATAGAAATATTGCATTATTATTACATATCTTTATAGCATAACAAACAACTATTTCTGCACTTAGGCATTGCCAGTTTTTGATTGGTTGATATTTAAGCACTTCCCAATCAGATAAAACACGAACGATATATCCTACATTCACTGGCTCGCTATATCAATCCTCGTTTAACGGTTGGTAAGTTTTAAAACTTAGCTCAGACCGGTTGGTACAAAAAACACAAAATGGCATTTTTAGATCATGTGTTACAACCTCCAGCCTATGGTTGGAAAGACACAAACGGAGCTTTGATTAAACCTACTCCAAAGCAAATATTTACCGAATTTTTTTCGAGATTGAATGTTTTTAGCAATCGTAAAAACTGGCTGCCATTTTTTAGTTGGCTAAAGGTGCTATGCCTTATCCCTTTCTTTTTCTTATTCGTTTTCCAGTTTTTTAGTCTTTATATGTTGCTTGCTGCCTTTTTATACAGCATGATTATAATGGGCACACATGGCACAATATGGCATCATCGCTATTGTACACACGGGGCATATAAATTCAGGAATGTGTTTTGGCGATTTTTCACACAAAATCTCTCTATAAATGTAATTCCTGAAGAGATTTATGTGATATCGCACCATGTACATCATGCAAAATCAGATGAGCCTGGCGACCCATACAATGCTTATGGCGGTTTTTTATACTGCTTCTTGGCTGATGTAAATCATCAACCTATTGCTAAAGATTTAACTGAAGCAGATTATAATCGCATAAAGCTATTAATGCGCCACACAGGTGTTAAAGCAAACACATACAAACAATATCAACGTTGGGGCTCGTATGTAAATCCTGCGCGGGCAGTACTTTCGTGGATTTTAAACTGGACGTTTTGGTATCTATTGTTTTTTCTTGTTGGCGGGCACGCATTGGCTTGCACGCTATTTGGTGCAGCTGGGTTTTGGGCGATTGGAGTACGTACATTTAATTACGAAGGGCATGGCAAAGGCTCAGGAATACAACGTGAGGGGATAGATTTTAACACCAAAGACAAATCTATTAACCAAATATGGCCTGGGTTTGTGGCTGGCGAATGGCATAATAACCATCATCTTTTCCCAAAAAGTGCAAGAAGTGGATTTAAACCGCTGCAGTTTGATTTGGCATGGCAGTATATAAGATTGATGAATAGATTGGGTGCTATAAAAAGTTATAAAGACAACAAAAAGCAATTCATGGAGCTATATTACTTGCCAGCTATTGCCAAGAAAAAAGAGATAAATACAACAAGAGGTAAAATAAGGCATGGCGTTAATAATTAGCAATTTATATTTATACTTTTAAATATTCAAAAAACAACAACCTTAGGCATCAAGTTTTCGTTAAAATATAAACTATTGATTACACGGCATGTGTACCAATTAAAATAGAGTGTTTGTATAGTAACTTGATTTATACTAATGGGAACCATATTGTCTTCTAGAAATTTTTACTTTCAATTTAGAAACAGCTTTGTTTTGTCGGATATAGGAAAGAAAATCTTTTCGGAAAACTACTATGGAAAAGTTGCGTATTATAGAGAAGCCCTAAGTCAATACACCAATTTTGCAAGCTATATTGACCTATTTAATCACACCATTACTTTAGGCTCTATTCATACCCTTGTAGATATCCAAGCTGGCGTATTAAATTCGCATAATAAAGATGTGATTTCAATATATGGCAGACCCAGTTATATATTTACCGAAAGAGAAGTAGCTATCTACATTTATAAATGGCGTTTCAATAATTTAAAAACGCGATGCGAAATTCATTTTTATAAGAACAAAGCATTCTTGATAAATTATAATTACAGCCAAATAGACAACAATGGTAAAGATTTCATTTTGAGGAATATTAAGAGCAAGTACTTAAAGGATTTTACTAATAGTGTTACTTTAGGTGATAGTAAAATAGTTGATAGGAACAACAATGTATTGTTTATTAATGATAGCACACAAGGGTTTAAAATTAGCTATTTAAGCAATAGCGAATGTGACTGGTACGAAGGTTTATCAAGCAAAATGAATCTGAGACAAAACAAGCAAAAATCTAGAGCTATATATGCCGAGCGGAGTTTTTATAACAAAATATAAAAGCATCTTTCCTCAAATTCAAAATGTTTATTAGCTTATTAGCATAAGCCCTCTTTTATTTAATTCAGATTTTTCATATCTTCAATAATTAAGTTAAAACGCTTAGTTATAATTTAATGATATTGGATGAACACATTTAATGACAAGTAATATCAGCATAAAACTTCAACGCATAGGGGCGAGTATCAACAAATCAAGCTTTGTTGCAAAAGAAGCACTATTGGGATATCTTTCGAGAAAACCCAAAATGAAAATATTGTTCCCACCCAAATCTGAACGTGAAAATAATATCCGACAGGGTTTTCGCTTCTCTAAGCACCAAATTGAGTTTAATGAGCTATCACCCGAAAATATTAGCAAAAGCGACCTCATTGTACCTTTGGCAATGTGGGAATTGCGAGATATGATTAAAGTAGCACATCTGCTTAAAAACAATCCTATCCCGATACCTAGTTTACAGGCGGTAAATATATGCGACGATAAATACTTATTCATCCAAACACTCGAACAAAAAGGCTTTGGGTACGTACTGCCTAAAATTGGACATCCGCTGCCCTATCCCTATATGTTGAAGAAAAAGGTAGCACAAAGTGGTGATGATTGTTTCATTATATCAACACCCGAACGAGAGAAAGAGCTTGAAGCTCTTATTAATAGTCCTGAGTTTTTTTGTCAAGAAATAGTGCAGGGGAAAAATGAGTATGCTACGCACATTCTCTTTAAAAATCACAAAATTGTATCGAGCATAAATATCAATTATGTATTTGCTAATGATACTTTTGTGAAAGGGAAAGATAAATTTATTTGCACCAAAATATGCAAGTGCCCTTATCTAGATACATTTGCGGCTATATTAGAAGCCATTGGTTTTGAAGGGCTTTGCTGCTTTAATTACAAAGTGATTGATGGCAAGCCTTTGGTATTAGAAATCAATCCTCGTTTTGGTGGAAGTTTAAGTACCTTCTTTTTTTCTTTTATCCGAAAGCTCTAATTAGCCGTGTATGGCCTCGGCTTTGCCATAATTTTGGATTACCTGCGCTTCGTATGCTAAAAACTCTTTCCAGCGTTTTTCCACATCAATACCATCACAGTATTTTTTTGCTAACCTGATAAAAGTGCTATAATGTGTAGCTTCGCTTATCATCAGTTCGTGGTAAAACTCTGATAGCTGTTTATCATCAATGTTTTCTGACATTACCTTAAAGCGTTCGCAGCTTCGTGCTTCTATCATTGCCGAAAAAAGCAATCTATCCACCAATTGGTCTGCCCTACTACCACCTATGATGATAAATTTTCTCAATTCGTTTACATAATTATCTTTTCGCTCTCTACCCAATACAAACCCCCGCTCCAAAATAATATCATGCACACGTTTAAAATGATCCATTTCCTCTTGTACCAAAGCAGTCATTTCTTGTACTAAGTCAGAAAGATTGGGATTTTGAACAATTAAGGTAATGGCATTACTTGCCGCCTTTTGTTCGCAAAAAGCATGGTCGGTAAGTATTTCTTCGATATTACTTTCTACCACATTTTTTACCCAAAGCGGGTCGGTAGGCAATTGAAGTTTAAGAATAGTTTTCTCGCTCACGGAGCAAAAATAAGGTTTTATTTAGCGAAAGAAAAAGGTAAGGTATAAAACTATGTTATTCAAAAATACCCGAACACACTTATCCCCACAAATCAATTTCTTTGTCTAACTCATCTTCGTTGATATAGTTATTCCCCTTTTCTTGCTGGGTCGATTGCTCAATTTTTGCCATCAATAATAACTTATCAAAAAGCTCTAAAACATCTACCTTTTCGGGCATATTATTCACATAATACTGCAAATTGTCTTTTGAAAGCTGCATAATAATCTGTTTAAAATTGGTATAATGATTATTACGATTAAAACGGATGAAGGTTATAGTAAGTTCAATATTAACTTATCCATTCCTATACAGATTCTTACTTTCAATAAAATCCAACACAGCATCAGGAACAAAATATTGAATATTTTTTTTCTCGGCTAATGACTTACGGATAAACGTAGCTGACAGCTCCATTAAGGGGGTCATGGTAATAGTTACGGATGGGTGCGATGCCAGTTCGGCATTTTCATACCCTGGTCGTGGATATACATAAATGCGATAATCGCGCAATAGCAAGGTATAGTTTTTCCACTTATGTAGGGTTGTCAAATTATCAGAACCCATAATAATGGCAAACTCGTGCTCGGGGTATTTTTCTTTTAAATAGGTTAGCGTATCAATAGTATAAGAAGGTTGAGGTAATTTTAGCTCTACATCACTTACCGATATATTGGTTGCATTATCGGTAGCTAGTTTTGCCATCTCTAGGCGGTCGTAAGTATTTATTAAATCGCCAAATTTTTTCAAAGGATTTTGTGGCGATACCACCAACCAAACCTTATCAAGGTCGGTATGATTGGCCATGTAGTTGGCTATAACTAAATGCCCTACATGTATGGGATTGAACGAACCGAAAAACAACCCTATTTTCATCCTATTATCAAACTAATAGCTACAATATTACGACGATTGCAAAAAATTGCTCACTAATTTTTCCGCCTCAGCACAAGCAATATCCAAATCATAGTTTTTGAGTATGATGTCAAACTGAGGTGCATAGTTCAACTCCTTCTCGGCTTTTGCAAAACGTTCTTTTAATTTTTCTGCACTATCTGTACCTCGCCCAGTTAATCTTTCCTTTAAAACTTCTAACGATGGCGGTTGAACAAATATAGCCAAGGCAGCACCGTTATATTTGCGCTTTAGGTGTAGCCCACCTTCCACATCAATATCAAATATTACTGTTTTGCCTTGTGCCCAAATACGTTCAATCTCGGTGCGTAAAGTGCCATAAAACGTACCCGAATACACCTCTTCAAACTCTACAAATTGCTTTTTAGCAATCAGGTGCAAAAATTCTTCTTTACTTATAAAATAATAATCTTTCCCTGTTTGCTCATCGCCACGAGCCTGGCGTGTGGTAGCCGAAATAGAAAATTCGAGCTCGGGCATTTTTTTGAGCAAATGGTGCACTATGGTAGTTTTGCCTGCTCCCGATGGTGCCGAAAATATAATGAGTTTACCTTCTTTGGTCATTTATCATTAATAATTTGTCGTAGTAAAATTGACTATCAACTATAATACATTTAACAATTGCTCTTTTATTTTTTCAAGCTCTTCTTTCATGCCCACTACCAGTTTTTGTATATTGGCATCGTTCGCTTTTGAACCCAATGTATTTATCTCACGCCCAATCTCTTGCGAAATAAAACCCAATTTTTTACCATTAGCATCGGCATTTTTCAATGTTTCAATAAAATAATCGCAATGGCTTCTTAGACGTATTTTTTCTTCGGTAATATCTAATTTATCAATATAATAAATCAATTCCTGCTCAAAACGATTTTGGTCTATACTTTCGCGAGCTACGGCATCATTTAAGAACTGATTTAATCGCTCTCTGATTAATGGAACACGTTTAGGCTCTTCTACCTCTACCAACTCCAAATTTTTCAATATGATGCCTATTCTGTATTTTACATCTTGCTCTAGCACATTGCCCTCATCGGCTCTAAATTGCTGAAAAGCGGCTAATGCTTGCTGAAAGGTTTTCTCTACCAACTTCCACTCCTCTTCCGAAACGGTTTCTTCATCATATTTCACCACTTCGGGCAAACCCAAAGCTAATTGAAGCAAATTACTGGTAGGCTCGCCTAAATAATTACTTACTTTTTTGAGCTGATTATAGTAGTTTTTAAGCAATTCTTCATCAATACCCGCAGCTTTTGAGGATGAGTCGGCCTGCTCAACATTGATAGATAAACCTACCTTACCTCTTTCTATTTGCTTATTACACTCGTTTCTCAGTTGAAACTCTTTTTCAGAAAATGCTTTTGGGATACGCAGCGAAAGTTCGAGAAACTTGCTGTTCAACGATTTAATTTCTACAGTATATTTTGTATTGCCCGAGTCGAAACTAGCAATTCCATACCCTGTCATTGATTTTATCATGTGCAAAGATAACTTTTTTGCGTTATAGAGAGATTGATTTGCCGAATTAGGATGCTAACCGCTATTTAACATCTTTTTACATTTTATATAGGCTGTAATCCTTAATTTTACATTTAAACAGAAACGCAATATTGAGGTACAAAATAATTTTATCCATTACATTACTTTGCTTTTTGTGGAATTTTTCGGATGCGCAACAAACCTTAACTATAAGAGGGGTTGTGTTTAAGAAAAACTCTGCCGAGCGAATAGCGCAAGTATTGGTTACCAATTTAAAAAGCAATTCACTAATGATGAGCGATGAGCTGGCAGGGTTTAGCATTAAAGCCGCTATTGGTGATACTTTGTTGGTTACTAAAAACGGCTATACACCTCAAAAAATAGTGGTAAGTAACCCCGATGGCATAGTGGTATATATGCAACCTGTAATAAAACTGAATGAGGTAACTATAAAGGGACAGACAAAGAAACAAGAGCTGAATGATGTAGTAAATACCTATCGCAGCAAAGGGCTGTATTTTGATGGCAAACCTAGTTTGTGGGATATTATTAGTCCGTTTGGCGGGTCGCCATTAACTGGTTTGTACGAACTATTTGGTAAAGATGCTGCAAATGAGCGTCGGTTTATCAAGTTTTCAAAAAACGAACTTGAGGCTGTTGAGGTTAGTAAAAGATACACCAAAGCATTAGTAAAAAGTGTTACTAAGCTACCTGATGAAGAAGTGGTAAAATTTATGACGGTTTTTACACCTTCGTATGAGGATATAAAAGGATGGAATGATTACCAACTCATTTTATACATAAAAAAATCATTGGCTTATTATCAGAAAAACAAAGATCAGCCAAGTGCCAATCCTGCAAAACTATATTGAGAGTGCCTCACAAGCACGTTCGGCAGCTAGTTTTTCGGCATTCTTTTTATTAAACTCTTTACCTGTTGCTACTATTTCGCCATCAATACTAGCTTGAATGGTAAACAATTTGGTACTCTCGCCTTCTTCATTTTCAATCAAATCAAAACTAATATCCTTGCCGTGGCGTTGGCACCATTCAATTAATTTACTTTTGAAATTTGTTTCGGTTTGTTCGAGTTGATGAATATCAATATGCGATTTGATAATGTGGTTTACCAAAAAGTGCCTAGTAAAATTGTAGCCTTTATCCAAGTAAACAGCACCCACCAACGCCTCGAAAGCATCGCCCAAAAGTGAACCTTGCCGAGTAGTAGTTACCACACGATTATCGTATTGTATCAATTGGTCAAAGCCTAGCTTACGTGCCAGTTGGTTGAGGTTAGCACGGTTTACAATTTTAGAGCGCAACTCTGTCAAAAACCCTTCGTCTTCATAAGGATAGAGCTTGAAAAGCACTTCGGCAACTACGCTGCCCAAGACGGCATCACCTAAAAACTCAAGGCGTTCGTTGCTATTTTTTACACCCTTTTTTACGTTTTGAGCTACCGATTTATGACGAAAAGCAAGCCTATATAAAGATAAATTGCCCGGTACAAACCCGAGCAAATTCTTTAATGCTTTTACGTATGTTCTATCTGGAGATAAGTAAAGCTTATAAAACCGGTTAATAGGCATCCAATATTTTTATTCTTCGTATTTTTTGAATATTACTGAAGCGTTGTGCCCGCCAAAACCAAATCCATTACTTTGAGCAATATTTACTACCCGTTTTTGTGCCTTATTAAACGTAAAGTTTATTTTAGGGTCGAAAGCAGGGTCGTCAGTAAAATGATTGATAGTTGGAGGAATAATATCGTTTTTAAGTGCCAATATAGCCGCAATCGCCTCAACAGCTCCAGCCGCACCCAATAAGTGCCCTGTCATTGATTTGGTTGAGCTTATATTTAAACGGTAAATATTTTCGCCAAAAGTGTCCTGTATAGCTTTTATCTCTTGAGGGTCGCCAATTGGAGTCGATGTACCGTGTACATTCAGATAATCAATATCCGATGGTTTTAAGCCCGCATCTTCCAATGCAGCTTTCATTACCAATGCAGCTCCAAGCCCATCGGGATGTGGGGCTGTCATGTGATACGCATCAGCGCTCATGCCACCGCCAATCATCTCAGCATAAATTTTCGCACCACGAGCTTTCGCGTGCTCCAGTTCTTCTAAAATAATTGTACCCGCGCCTTCGCCAGCCACAAAGCCATCTCTGTCCAAATCAAACGGACGAGAAGCCGTAGCAGGGTCATCGTTTCGGGTTGATAGTGCGTGCATAGCATTGAAACCGCCGATACCTGCCTCATTAATAATAGCCTCCGAACCGCCACTAATAAACATATTAGCTTTACCTAAACGAATATAGTTGAAGGAATCAATCAGCGAATTATTAGACGAAGCACAAGCCGAAACGGTAGTAAAATTTGGACCACGCAAACCATACTTGATAGAGATATGACCCGGAGCTATATCGGCAATCATTTTAGGGATGAAAAACGGATTGAAACGTGGCATTCCATCGCCTTTGGCGAAATTGACTACCTCGTCTAAAAATGTTTTTAATCCTCCAATTCCCGAACCCCAAATCACACCAATACGGCTGGTGTCTAATTTTTCAAAGTCTAACCCAGCATCTTTTACAGCTTCTTCTGTTGAGAACAAGGCGTATTGAACAAACGGGTCGAGCTTTCTAGCATCTTTTCGACCTAGGAATGCGTCGGCATCAAAGTTTTTTACCTCACAGGCAAACTTGGTTTTGAAATTTGTGGTATCAAAACTCTTAATCAAGGCAGCGCCACTTACTCCATTAAGCAAAGAGTTCCAATATTCGGGAACGCTATTGCCTATTGGAGTAAGTGCTCCAAGCCCAGTTACTACAACTCTTTTAAACTCCATTTAGTAAAATTAGGGAGCTTATTTAACGTTTTTTTCAAGGTAAGCGATAGCCTGACCTACAGTACCTATAGTTTCAGCCTGATCGTCAGGAATAGCCACGTTAAATTCTTTTTCAAACTCCATGATTAATTCCACGGTGTCTAACGAGTCAGCACCAAGGTCGTTGGTGAAGCTTGCTTCAGGTGTTACTTCACTTTCGTCAACACCTAATTTTTCTACGATAATAGCTTTTACTCTTGAAGCGATATCAGACATACTCTTTATAGTTTAATGATTAAATAAAAATTCAGTGCAAAGAAAAATAAAATCTATCAAATATCAAATCTAAAAACTTTTGTAATAACAACTAACAATATTTTATTGCAAGAGCTACAATTTGTACTTTTGACGGTGTAAAAGTAGTGATTTTGAATAGGAAAACGCTAAAATTTGAAATTGATCTTGATTTTGTGCTTATCGCAATCACAACTTCGCTTAAAGATTATCGCATTTGTCACTATATAAACAAGCATTTAAACTTCAATTTCATCAAAAATCCTGACCTTGAAGTAGATATTTTTCCTGAAAACAAGCCTGTTTTTTTTTCTTTATACAAATACAATTGGGAAGCCAGCAAGACAGATTTTTATTTTATTGCCAATAAAGGCTCTGATGGATACCTTGTGCCAGAGATGCGTAAAGCCGATTATTTTTTGATGATAAAAAATTATATCGAAGAAAACGACCTCGAAAAGCTTATAACTGCACTTAACAAGATACCCGAAATTGTTGCTGCCGTAAAGATTGATCCCAAAAAAATAAAATCTCGAGAAAATCTCTTATTTTAGCACCAAATTTGAAAGTGTATTAAATACACTATATTTGTATATAACCATAGGCTAAACTAACAAAATCAATATGAAATTATCTTACAATCGTACTAAAATTGTTGCCACGATGGGCCCGGCATCAACAAATAAGGACATTTTATTGGCTATGATTAGGGCTGGCGTAAATGTATGCCGTATCAATTTTTCGCATGGCAAACCCGAAGATCATCAAAAAACTATTGATACTATTCGCGAAATTAACGACCAATATAAAGTAAACGTGGGTATTTTGGCAGACTTGCAAGGCCCTAAAATTCGTATTGGGCTGGTAAAAGATGGCGGACTGCATTTGGTAAATGGCACACGAATAAAAATAACCACCAAAGAGTGTATAGGCGATGACAATCAAATATATATCACTTACGAAACTTTCCCTCAAGATGTAAAACCTAATGAAATTATTTTGTTAGATGATGGGAAAATTCAGATGCGGGTAATAGAAACTAATAAAAAAGACACTGTACAGTGCGAAGTAATACATGGCGGCGTATTAACATCTCGCAAAGGGGTAAACTTACCAAACACCAAAGTATCTATCCCAAGCTTAACTATTGAAGATTTAAACAATCTCGAATTTGCGTTAAAAAACAATATCGAGTGGATTGGTCTTTCATTTGTGCGTACGGCTGATGATATTGTTGAATTAAAACGCATTATTGCGCGTAGCGGAAAACCTGCACGTGTAATTGCAAAAATTGAAAAACCCGAAGCTATTGATAATATTGATAGCATCATAGCTGCAACTGATGCCATAATGGTGGCTCGCGGCGATTTGGGGGTAGAAATGCCGCTCGAAGAAGTACCAATGTTGCAAAAAATGATTGCAAGAAAATGCCGTGCAGCATCTAAACCTATTATTGTAGCTACACAGATGCTCGAATCAATGATTACTACACCTCGCCCTACCAGAGCCGAAGTGAATGACGTAGCCAACTCGGTACTAGATGGTGCTGATGCGGTAATGCTTAGTGCCGAAACTTCGGTAGGTGAGTTTCCAGTAATCGTAATTGAGACGATGGCTAAGATTGTAAAAAATGTTGAGGAAAATGGTTATAATTTTAACACGACTATTGAGCCAGAAGCAACACCTAATCCTGCTAACTATTTAAGTGATGCGCTGTGTGGAACAGCAGTTTATCTTGCCGAGCATACCAACGCTGTGGGGATTGTATCGATGACGGTATCGGGCTATACTGCGTTTGAAATATCAAGCCACCGACCAAAAGCAAGCACTTATATATTTACATCGAACAAAAATTTATTGAATGCGCTAAGTTTAGTATGGGGTGTGCGTGCTTTTTATTATGATAAACTTGAAAGTACCGACCAAACTATTAGTGATGTGAATACTATTCTTAAATCTGAAAACTTAATTGAAGTAGGCGATGTGGTTATCAATACCGCTGCTGTGCCTATTTACAAACAAGGCAAAACCAATATGCTTAAAGTGAGCGTGGTAGAATAATGTATTGAACAAAATAATAGAACGAGTTGTTGAATTGGGCGACCCATTTTCGGCAACTCGTTTTTTATAGCATCAATAATACTTGCCCCACATATCTTCAAAACCCATTCAAGCGCATAAAAAGGATTTTAAAATAGATTTTAAAGCCTATATCATGGCGTTTAAACATCCATAATCTTATAAGCCCCCCTTGGTTAACACAATTATTGTTAACGCGCGTGAGGTAAAATTAATACGATTTAAAAGAGGTGTAAAAGTTTCACAAAAACTAACCCGAAATAAAAGTTCTATTATTTAAATAAAAATTTTCTTTAGCGGTCATTATTTTTTTGTCTTCAGGTTTTTTGTCTTGATAACCCAACAAATGTAAAGCACCATGTATAATTACTCTATGCAATTCATTTGCCTCGCCCGAATTAAATTTTAAAGCATTTTCGCGAATACGGTCAATTGAGATGAAAATATCGCCTACAATTATTCCATCCTCATCAGAATTATCAAAGGTGACGATATCCGTAAAAGTATCATGATGGAGATACTGCTGATTAATTTGCAGTAAATATTGGTCGGAGCAGAAAATATAATTAAGTTCGCTAAGTTTGTAGCCTTCGGCTTCAATCGTGGCTTTAATCCACTGCTTTACCTTAGTTTTATCTTTTAATTTGAAAACAATATCTTCTTCAAAAAAATTTATTGTAGGCATTAATTATATCTTAAAATGAAGTTCCACTTCATTCCCTTTAGTATTAAATACACATTGATCAGCAAGTTGCTTTACGATGAAAACGCCTCTGCCCGTTAAATTTTCTAAGTTTTCTTCAGCTGTTGGGTCGGGCAGGTGATCATAATCAAAGCCCTCTCCTTCGTCGGTAACAGTCCACACCACGCGCTTGGCATCCACTTCCGCATTTACAATTACCTTTTTGCTCTCGTCCAATTTATTACCGTGCATGATAGCATTTATAGCAATCTCATTCAAACAAGTCATCATATTAGCAAAAGTATCTTCACTTACATGGTGCTTATCGGCTATCTGCTCTATTAAATTTTCCAACAGAGTTATGCTTTCAGGCTTTGAGGGAAGCTGTAAAGTATAAAGCTCACTGGTTTGGACATTCGCTCCTTGCATACTATTTGGCATTAAGTTGATCAAAGTAAGATTTTATTTTTAATTTATAATACAAATTTAGTGCTGGGGATACAGTTTTAATTTGCTCTGTCTGTTTTTCATTTAGTTTCTGATAATCTTGTATTGCCTTTATATATCCCGGCGGCACATCTTTCCCTGCATTGCTTTCACGCTGCTTATCCTGCTCACGCTGCTGTTCCGCTTTTTCAGCTTCTAACATCCGTGTTTGGATTTGTTGTTGCCTTTTTAACAATTCATCAGTTATTCTCCTGTTTACGATATCGTTTTCAGTTTGTTCCATTTCTTTTGAAATTTTATCCAAATTGCCCAAACCGCCTTTACCGTCTTTGTTCTCTTCTGCATTAATTTTTTGCAAAGCCTCCCGTATCATTTGCTGCTGCCTTGCCATCTTCGCAAGCTGCTCGCTCATACCACTTCGCTCACTTTGCGACATATTTCCCTGCTTCTGCAATTGCTCACGCATCTTCTGCATATTTTGGTTCAATTGCTGTTGCATTTTATTTAGTTGCGATAAAGAGGGCTGTTTCGATTTTCCTTTACCGCTTTTCCCATTCTTCATGGAGTTTTGCAAATGCTCCAAAGCCTCGTTCAACATCAGTGCCAAATTATTCATTGATGTCATCGTATATTGCTGATTGCGTGTGGCTTCTGCTGTACGCCTATCACCCATATTTCCTAATGCCTCATCAATATGACTATTTATGCTTGCAATCTCTTGGTTTACCGTTGATTGTATTTGCGGCACCCTCCTACTTATGGCATAAAGGCTATCTTCTGCTGTTTTTAAATTATCTTTTATACTTTTTTGTTTTTGTGCTAATATAATATAATTCGGGTCAGATATGGAAGTGTTTTTTAATGTTTCCATCACTTTTTCCTGACTGAATGAACTATTAACGATGTTTTTTAACAATTCGCGTATCTGTTGTGCATTTATATTATTTTCTTTCTCCTCGCCTTCTTCATCTTGCTGCTTCATTTTACTTGCCATTTGCTGCATTTGCTTGGCAATAGACTGCTGTTGTTTTGCTGCTTTTGATTTATTGTTCTTCTTCAAATCATCCACACTTTGGTTCATTTGCTGCTCAATTTGCTGCTCTTCCGTTTTAGGATTTTCAAACTCATTTTTATGCTCGGCAGCGTCATTTATTTTTTGCAAATCATCTAATGATTTTTTTATATCATCAAAATCGTGCTGAATTTTTTGCTGCTCTTGTGCCAATTGCTGTGCGTTCGATTCCTTTTGCTGTGCTTGCTCGGCTAACTTCTCCTGCTTTTCAGCCAATTGGTTAAGTTGATTAACGTTTTGGTTTAGCTTTTGCTCGAACTCTAATTTTTTATACAATTCCAGTATTCTATCCAGCTCCTTTTTTAAGGATTTATTATCCAACTGCATTTTAGAGAGCTCATCCCTTGTTTCGTTTTTCTGCCCTTGCTCCATCAATTGTTGCAGTTTTTTTAACAACTCTTGCGTTTTCTGATCCAGCACATTGTTAAACAGATTTTCAATCTCCTTTTGCTTTTCAACCAATTCTTTACTCAACTGCTCGTTTTCCCGACGATTGTACAAATTCTTTTTATTCTCCGCCTGAATATCTTTTACCAAATTGTCTAAATCTTTTTTCTTTTGCAGCAAATCATCTATCTGTTTTTTCTCATCAAACGATAGCGCATTTTTGTTAAGCAAAGCTTGATTTAGTTTTTGTGCTTCTCGCTCTATCTGCCCAGCAACTTTTATCGCATCGTGCATTTTTTGCTTAACTACTTGCGTACCGTTATTTAGTTGCTCGTTTATCTCTTTTTGATTGGGAACATTCAACGTGCGTTCGGGCGTGCGTGCTTTTTTAGCACCCGCTACACCATCATTATCAGTCACTTCAAAATAATACGATACCCTATCCCCAGGTTTCGCATCAAGCTCTTTAAGGTTCCAGAAATAAAAAAAGTCGGCTTGTGTTTTGTTCAAATCAATTTTAATGGTTTTTCTTACAACACGTCCCGCAGTATTATTGTTTGTTGAGGCTATTTTATAATTGAAGGTAAGCGACGAAAAACCATGGTCGTCCTGTATTTTACCGTCAAAATAAATTGCTTTCGTACTTATCGAATCCGCTTTTTCTTGTACCGAGATAACAGGTGCTTCATCGGCTATTACATTGATGCGATACGTTGCTGAATCGCTCCGAACAACCGATGCACTCTGTGGATTGATTTTGCAAACGGCAGACTTATATATTTTTTCGATATGGGTAAACACATCCTTATCCGTCGATACCGCATTATAGTGCGTATTATTTACATCCACCGAAACCCGATTAGCATTTTGTGTATGGATATCCCATTTTACCACAGTTCCAGTTGGGATATTTAAATCGCCAGCGTTAAGTAAAATTTCTTTCTTTTTATGAAGATAAGCAGGATAATCCAGCTCAGCATTAAGGTGTAACAACGAAGGTTTG
Source organism: uncultured Mucilaginibacter sp. (assembly GCA_963422535.1). Lineage (GTDB taxonomy): Bacteria > Bacteroidota > Bacteroidia > Sphingobacteriales > Sphingobacteriaceae > Mucilaginibacter. The sequence continues at coordinate 1,745,315 of OY730227.1, read as the reverse complement.
AGGTTTACTTTTATTTCATAGGGTGTAGATGAAAATCCATTGCCTACTAAACGAAATACCGTATTTTTCTGCAAATTATTAAACAAATAATGAAAATGACTAATATTTTCTTTTTCGAGTTTGAACGTATTGTTAGCAGTTTCGATATACACATCGGCGGGTAGTTTGTCGCCTTCCAATTTCATATCCAGCTTCAAATCATCACCTTGCACTACCGATAGCGATTTATTCATCACCACAAACTTAAACGGGGCTACTGGTGCAAAATATTCGTTATGACGGATAAGCTTCTTCGTGCTTTCGGTAAGTATTGAAGGGGCAGCAAGTGCAATAATGCAAATAACAGCCAGCGGAATAATAGCCCATTTTACATACTTCTTATTTGCCTTGATATTGATAGCCGATGGGAAATTAATAGGCTTCAGGTTTTGTATTTTTTGGTCGATACTGGCTTCAATTAATGCCCGATGTTGCTCATTTGCTTCGGCGAGTTTTTTAAGTTGAAGGGTGTTCAGCAATTTATCGCCCACATCATTAAAATGTTTGCCTATAATATCCGCCGCTTGTTGGTGCGAAATAGTTTTACCCAATTTGAGCCATGCCAGTAGCGAGGGGATAACCAGCCACGCAACAAGACCAAGATTGAGCAAGATGAAAAAGTAAAAAAGGATGGTACGAAAGGTGGTATTAAACTGCCAAAAATACTCGCTGAGGGCGATGATGACATAAGCCGAAAACAAACCCGCACCCAAAAAAATAAGCCCACGCAACAAATTATTAAGGTAATACTTGCGGATAAAAGTATCTATCTTACCGATTAATAACTCGTAGTTTTCGGGTGACTGCATTTTATTTCAGCAAAACAATGGTATGCAAATCTTCAAATTAAACTTTATAAAGCCAATTAAATTATGAAAGTATATTTTGGGGGATTAATATACCATAATAAAAGAGAAGAGTTTATAATAAACTGATTTAAGCTTCGCTTTGGCGCATTACGATTAGGCTATTCTTGGTTTTATATTCCCTCGAAATGATTTCGCGATTATTCTCTTTAATTATGTAAGTAGTAGTTCGTATTATTTTCCCGTCAAAATCCATTTCAAAAAATTGAACCTTCCAAGCCAAATCAATCTCCCCATTCTTATTGGGTATTTTAAGTTTGTCTAAAACTTGACCCGTTGACCAAACCAATCCACCCCTCTCGTAAATATACTCTGGGAATTTAAAAACCAGCCCCTTTTTAAATCGGATTGATTTTGCAATTATATCTTCATAATACGAATCAAATAATATCGTATTGGAACTGTATTTTATTTTTTCACTACTATCGCCTTTTGCTGTTGAAAATAAGATTTTCCCGTTTACAAACTCGTTATTAAAATCAAGCGTCATTTTCTTTTTTGTTTGTATTGAGCGATGATAAATTGGTTTAAGTCCTTTTAAAAAACACAAACCACTATCTAAAATTTTGTTTGAACCAAACGTTATGTTGCATACACGTAACCCTAATTTTCCATGCGAGTTGGTCATTACTATAAATTGGTCTTCAAGCTGCCCAACTTTTTTCTCAATCCCATCTTTGTAGCTTATAAAGTCGTATTTAATTTTATAATCCTTAATCTTATATCCTCTCAAAAAATTACTGCCAGGAACAATAGTTACCATGTCTTTTGTTTGACCCCATGTTATAGTGTGAATAAACACAAATAGGCAAAAAATTACATTTCTTTTCATGAAACAATGATTTTGATTTACAAATCGACCACACAATTAGTTGATTTTTCAAACCGTAAAACGTATAACTAATATACGTAATATATTATCAAAAATACACACTATTGCGCCCATTTCTTTAAAAACAACAGTATCGCTTTTAAAAGCTAAGTTTTTCACAAAAAAGGCACTTGATGCTTCTATTTATTGAACATTCGCCGTATATTGTTCGTGCAATCAGAATTTTAAAATCTAAATTTGATTCATTGAAAACAAAAATCTCATTTGTTATAGCCGCTATTATACTGATATCATGCAATAACAAGACAAAAACAACAGTATCTCAAGAACAAGCGCTGTCTATCATCGGTACTTGGCAGTTAATTTCTGGTACTACAATACAAAAAAAGGATACCGTAATTACTGATTATACTAAAAACAAAAAGGGTATAAAAATCATTAACGGCACACATTTCTCGTTTTTAAGTCACGATTTGGATAAAGGCAAAGGAATTACGCCAGTTTTTGGTGCAGGCGGTGGCAGTTACACATTGGTGGGCAACAAGTACACAGAGTTTTTAGAGTATTGCAACGACCGGCGATGGGAAAACAATAAGTTCGAGTTTACAGTAACCATAAAGGGAGATATCTTGCTTCAACAAGGGATTGAAAAAATTGATAGTATAGGTGTTGACCGAATAAATATTGAAAAATACATCAGAGTAAAATCTAATTTAAAGAACTAATTAGAATTTACACAATTTCAATGGCTGCAATTTTTTGGCGTATTTAATTCTCAATGATATATTTGCAGCACTGTTCGGGATGTAGCGTAGCCCGGTATCGCGCCAGCATGGGGTGCTGGAGGTCGGAAGTTCGAATCTTCTCATCCCGACTAAAAAACAAAAAGCATATTTAATTGGTTTTATAGTCCATTAGGTATGCTTTTTTTATTGTAACCTTATCGCTGCATCAAAATACCTCCCTCTTAATAAATTATTACGAAATAAAATTTGACTTTTTTTGACCAAAAGCAAACGAATATTACCTTATATACGTTTAACAAAACAAGCAGTAGTTTTTATTAACTTTAAGTTATGGCTTATTGTGAATAGCGGGATAGTGGATTAATCGCCAATAATGAAGCAAGTTACAAACAAGTACGAAAGGATAAAGAAAGATGACGACAGGTATCTAAACCCTCATTTTGATATAAAGGACGTTTCTAAGCGCATATATCAACTCGGGTTAGCTACTTTATTCACTGGTATTGCCTTGTCTATTTACACGGCTTTTATAGGCTTGTATGTTTCATCTTTTACCAGTGCTTGCTTTTGTTTTGCCATCTTGCTTGTGGTTTTATTAAAATACCACGGCGATATTGAAAATCTTACGCTTTTTTTGGTCATCATCGTAAGTGCTATGCTCATTGCCACGGCTGCTATTGAGGGACTGCGGTCAAATCAATATTTGTACTTTTTCCCGTTGATGGTTTCTGTTCCTATTATTGTCGATCTTAAGCAAACGCAGTATAAGGAGTCGTTTATCTATACAGGCATTATCATTGTATCTTTTATTGCTGCAATAATTATCGGGCACACCGTATCTCCGTTAGAAAACTTCACACCATCGCAATTAGGAAAATTATCCTTTGTAAATAGTGTGATAGCTATTTCGTCAACCATTGTATTTGCCGTAGCGTACATTTTCTTCGAGAAAAAATACATTAAAGAGCTAGTGGCTCAAAGCAATAAGGTAATAGATGCTCGTACGCAGTTTTTGGCAACTATGGGTCACGAGTTGCGCACCCCATTGAATGGTATAATCGGTGTGGTAAATTTATTGAAACAACAAAAAGGTAAAGATACGCAGCAAGAAGAGCATTTCGAGATTTTGAAATACTGCTCAGACCATATGCTGCAACAAGTGAATAACATACTCGATTTTAATAAAATTGAGGCCGATAAGTTAGAGATACATCCAGCGGAGATGAATTTAAAACAGTTTTTGCTGAATGTAGGTATGCCATTTATCACGCTATTTCAAGAAAAGGGTGTAGCCTTAAATATCAATATCGACCCTGAGTTGGATAGATTAGTATTGGCAGATGATGTGCGGTTGATACAAATATTTAATAATCTTTTTTCAAACGCATTAAAATTTACTGATACTGGTTATGTAAAATTAGATGCTGTATTGCGCAAAAAAAACGCACAGCACATTGAGGTAGGTTTCAGTATTGAAGATACGGGAATAGGCATTGCCGAAAGCGACCAAAAGAAAATATTTGATAGCTTTTGGCAAGTTTATGACGAAGACACTAAGAAATTTGTAGGTACAGGTTTAGGGCTTACAATATGCGTTAGGTTGGTTAATTTGATGGGTGGCAGTTTGAAGCTCGTAAGCGAAAAAGGCAAAGGGAGTACATTTAGTTTCGATTTGCGTTTTGACAACGTGATTAAAAAACAACAAGCTATAAGCAAACCTAATACCCCTAGCGATGATTTGGCAGGGATAAAAATATTATTGGTTGAAGATAACCAGATTAATATGATGGTAGCTAAGAAAATACTGACTGGCTTTAAAGCCGAAGTGAGTAGTGCTTATAATGGCAAAGAGGCGTTAGATGCATTAGCGCAAAATGCCAACTATGATATTATACTAATGGATTTGGAAATGCCTATCATGAACGGTTTTACGGCTATTTTAGAAATTAAAAAACTATACCCTCATCTACCAGTTATTGCTTTTACTGCTTCACTGGTTGATCAAAATATGCTTTCGGATTTAGTAGCAAGTGGTTTTTCGGATTGTATGTTGAAGCCTTTTCAGCCTTTACAATTGCTATCCAATATCAAAAAATATTTGGTTGAGCCCTCGCAAATACTAAAGTAGTCATTACTTCAAGCTTGATTCTTAATCTAAGTAAATATCAAGCAAGCCATCGGGCAAATCAACCCTTACCAAACTTTTAACTACATCAATACCTTTAATAGTGGCTTCATTAAGCGGAAACAGCACTTCGCAGTTTTTGTAATTTACCGTAGCGATAAATTGCTGAGGCAGTTCTTGTATATTGGTTATCTTACCTAGTTCGCCTTCATTATCATCAATGGCAACAAAGCCAAGTAAATCCATTAGGGTAAAATCACCTTTTTTCTTTTTAGGTTTAAGTTTTACAGGTAGATATACATCCTTTTTTACCAATTTGGCAGCTTTCTCGATAGTATCTACATCTTCCAAAAAAAGGTAGGCAATTTTATTGGGATGATATTTTATTGATTCTAAAAAAAAGGGTACTAGTTTGCCAGCTATATCCACAAATACAGCATCAAAATCTATCAAGTCTAAGTTTTCAAAGTCAACATACAACTGCAGTTCGCCCTTTAAACCCTTAGTCTTTAAAATACTCCCTATTCTAAAACCTTCTTCTATTTTCATATCCCAAATGCTTTTAAACAAAATAGCGAAGCTCCTTCAATATAAAAGAGGCTTCGCTATTAAATAAGCTTTTATTAAAATTACTCTGCGCTTTCAGTCTCAGCTTCGGTAGAAGCTTCGTTTTCGGTAGCAGTTTCTTCAACAGCTACTTCTTCTGCAGGAGGAGTGTTCTTAGCAACGATAGCTGCTGCTTTCTCTTCCTTTTTCTTAGCTTCTGCAGCCAAAGCAGCCTTACGAGCATCTTGTTTTGCAGTAGTTAAGCTTTCTTTTTTACCAGTAATTTTATTATCTTTTTGTTCAAGCCAAGCAGCAAACTTAGCTTCAACTTGCTCTTCAGTCAAAGCACCTTTTTTAAGACCGCCTTGTAAGTGTTTTTTATACAAAACACCTTTGTATGAAAGAATAGCACGACAAGTATCAGTAGGTTGCGCCCCACTATTTACCCAATCAAGGGTTTTGTCGAAATTAATGTCAATAGTAGCGGGGTTAGTGTTTGGGTTGTATGAACCTAAACGCTCAATGAAGCGGCCATCTCTTGGAGCACGCGCATCTGCCACTACGATATAGTAAAAAGGTTTTCCTTTTTTACCATGTCTTTGTAGTCTGATTTTAGTTGCCATTTTTAATTTTTTATGTATTCAACATTATCCCCGGAGTCTCCTTCTGCGGGGATGCAAAGGTAGAAAAAAATATTTTATTTTTTAGTGGGATAAATAATTAATTTATAGCGGGTAGGTTCAACCATGCCATGCCGCAATATTTACCCAATATCCCCGAGTAGTATTTTGTTTTCTACAACCTAATATTTTACAGCATTAAACTATCACCAATAGCTATCAGCTTTAAATTAAGTCCAGCATTAGAAAACTTTTCAGTCGCTTCCTTTTTATCAATTTTTATAACAGGGAAGGTGTCGTAATGTACTCCTATTATGTTTTTGCAATTAATAAACTCAGCTGCTTTTATAGCATCGTCAACCCCCATAGTATAATTATCGCCAATAGGCAAAATAGCCCAATCCAAGTTTTCTTCAGCCAATAGTTTCATATCAAGCGTAAGTGCGGTATCGCCAGCAAAATATAGTTTTTTACCATTAGCATAGATGATAAAGCCTGCAGGGTTACCACCATAAGCACCATCGGGCATTGAGCTCGAATGTAGGGCATACACCATTTTTACACGCCCGAAATCGAAATTAAAGCCCCCGCCAATGTTCATACCATGTATATTGGTAATACCTTTATTGCCCAACCAGCCTACAATATCAGCAATACAAATCACTTTTGCACCACTATTTTTTTCTATGGCGAAGAGGTCGGCAATATGATCGCCATGCCCGTGTGAAAGTAAAATATAGTCGGGCTTTATACTATTTACATCTATATGCTTTGCCAATTCGTTGTGCGTAATAAATGGGTCGAATAATAGTTTTCTAGCACCTGTTTCCAATTCAAAGCAAGCGTGACCGTAATAAGTAAATTTCATTTTTATTGTATTTAACGTGATGGTTGTGTAAGGATAGATTTTTAATATTTAATGCATTGATTGTAAAAAATGAGTGCATTTTGTAGTATCGAATTTAAAACAACTATCTTATGCTTACTGCTAATAAAATTATCTAAATTTTCATTAACGTAGATGATTACTGTAAAGATTATTAAACCGCCAAAGGCAATTCATCTTCTACTATGGTTGGGTTAATCGTTTCGTCATCTTTTTCTACCCTTAGTTTACCTACAATGTGTTTTTGACGGTCGGGTGTGTTTTTACCCATATAATATTCTAGCAGACCTTTAATATTAGCATCTTTCAAAATAACAGGGTCGAGCCTAATATCTTTACCTATAAACAGCCCAAACTCCTCAGGCGATATTTCGCCCAATCCTTTAAAGCGGGTTATCTCGGGCTTTGTGCCGAGTTTGGCAATAGCATTGCGTCGCTCCTCATCACTATAACAATAAATAGTCTCCTTTTTATTACGTACTCTGAATAAAGGCGTTTGAAGAATAGAAACGTGCCCAGCCTTTACTAAATCGGGGAAGAACTGTAAGAAGAAAGTCATCATTAATAAACGGATGTGCATACCATCCACATCAGCATCGGTAGCAATTACAATATTGTTATAACGCAAGCCATCCAAACCATCCTCAATATTTAAGGCGTGTTGTAGTAGGTTAAACTCCTCATTCTCGTACACCACTTTTTTAGTTAGCCCATAGCAGTTTAGTGGCTTACCTTTTAAACTAAAAACGGCCTGAGTTTGCACATCGCGCGATTTAGTAATTGACCCACTTGCCGAGTCGCCCTCGGTAATAAATAAGGTAGTTTCCTGTTTACGTTCGTGATTATCATCAAAATGCAGTTTGCAGTCGCGCAGTTTGCGGTTATGTAACGATGCTTTTTTGGCACGCTCATTAGCTAGTTTTTTGATGCCTGCAATATCCTTACGCTCACGTTCGGATTGTAATATCCTTGCTTTTAACGCATCGGCTGTGGCTGGATTTTTATGTAGATAATTATCTAATTCTTTTTTAACAAAATCATTAATAAAAGTACGTACCGATGGCCCATCAGGGCCTATATTTTGCGAGCCCAGTTTGGTTTTGGTTTGCGATTCGAAAACAGGCTCTTGCACCTTTACCGCAATTGCTGCAACTATTGATGCCCGCACATCAGCCGCATCAAAATCTTTATCATAAAACTCTCGAATGGTTTTCACTACCGCTTCACGAAAAGCTGCTTGATGCGTGCCTCCTTGTGTGGTATGCTGCCCATTTACAAACGAATAATACTCCTCGCCATATTGTTGCCCATGCGTCATAGCAATTTCTATGTCTTCGCCTTTTAAATGGATAATAGGATAGCGTAAGTTTTCGGCATCGGCATTACGCACCAACAAATCATACAACCCTCTTTCGGATAAATATTTTTGCCCGTTAAAGTTTATGGTAAGCCCCGAATTTAGGAACACATAGTTCCAAATCATGTTTTCTACAAACTCAGGGATGAAATGATAATGCCTAAAAATGGTATCATCGGGTGTAAAATTGATAGCCGTACCGTTACGTTGAGATGTTTCCTTTTCAACCTCATCTCTTATTAGCTCACCTTTAGCAAATTCGGCTATTTTGGTTTTCCCATCTCGATAGGATTGTACGGTAAATGAGTTTGAAAGTGCATTTACAGCTTTTGTACCCACTCCATTTAAGCCTACTGATTTTTGGAAAGCTTTGCTATCATATTTCCCTCCCGTATTTATTTTCGAAACACAATCAATCACTTTACCTAAGGGAATGCCACGCCCGTAGTCGCGTACGCTCACTTTATAGTCGCTCATACTCACCTCAATGGTTCGCCCTGCGCCCATCACAAACTCATCAATAGAGTTATCAACAATCTCTTTAAGCAATACATAGATACCATCGTCATAAGCCGAACCATCGCCTAGTTTGCCAATGTACATTCCAGGGCGTAGTCGGATATGTTCTTTCCAATCAAGCGACCGTATGCTATCTTCACTATAATCTATTGGTTCTGCCATTTTGCTATGCTATAAATTAACACTTCAAATATGCTATTAAAAATGTATTCCCGTGGGTTGAATTTTAAACATTCTAACAATACAATGGGCAGCGCTTTAAAATGCATTATTATAATGCGCGCTTGCTAGTTAAATAGTTTTAACATCCCCCTATACAATAACTACAAAACGAGTTAACAATAATATCTTATTCTATTTTAATTGAACAAACTCTCATTAATTGATTTTAAAAATAAAAAATACTTTTTAAAAAAAAATAATAAGTTTCTTGTTTTTATGGATTTTATTTCTTTAGTTTGTTCTAAATAGACGTAATTTTATGTTATATCTATTTAGTAAAGAAAAAGTTAAGAAGATACTGCATGTTTGTGTGCATTATTCAGATAGCCCTAGTATTTACTTAGTCTAAACTTATACATACCAATATAATCGTATATAAACTATAATATAAAAGTAAAACTCGAATGAGCAATAAGGCTTGTTTGAGAATTAGCGAAAATGTATAGAATTAATTTATTAACCTAAAAATCAATTGATATGGAAAAATGACCAACTAAAAACTAACTAAAAAACTTAACTAAAAAATTATCAACTAATCATTATTTCAAACATGAAAAAATTATTACTAATCATTGTATTATTGCCATGCCTTTCTATTGCTGCCAATGCTGTCGGCAAGGTAAATCGCATGGCCGATATCACAAAAGTCGCAATAACACGGCAAAAAAGTGATATAAAACCAACCGCAGTAAAAACATTTCAAGCCTTTACTTTAAAAGGTCTTGTGCATGACGCTTCTGGGCAACCTCTGCCTGGGGTAAGTGTAAGAATAAAAGGCACTACTACGGGTGTTCAAACAGATGCTAACGGAAAATTTAGCATATCGGCTAATACTGGCGATATATTGATTTTCTCTTTTGTTGGATATGCGAAAAAAGAAGTAAAAGTAACATCTAATGCAGACTTAAACGTCCAACTTGCAGATGATTCAAAATCATTAACTGAGGTTGTGGTTACGGCATTAGGTGTTAAAAGATCTCAAAAATCATTAGTTTATTCCAATCAATTGGTTGGCGGTAATCAAATAAATGATGTTAAAACTGATAATTTTATTAACGCATTAGATGGTAAAGTTGTAGGGGTTGATATATCTCCTAGTTCATCAGGAGTCGGAGGTTCAACTAAAATAATTTTACGTGGAAACAAGAGTATTCAAGGAGATAATCAGCCATTATATGTTGTTGATGGTGTTCCGCTATTAAATGTTTCAAACTCGAATGGGCAACCTAATAGCACCTATGGTGGTTCACCAGATGGTGGCGATGGTATCTCTAATCTGAACTCAGATGATATCGAAGGCGTAACCATCTTAACCGGTGCAGCATCATCAGCTCTTTATGGTAACCGTGCTGCAAATGGGGTAGTATTGGTGACAATGAAAAAAGGTAAAGTTGGTGAAGCCATAGTTGGATACTCATCATCATATACCAACGATGCTATCGCTTATAAGCCACAGTTTCAAAACCAATATGGTGTAACGCCTAATGGTAATGAAAGCTGGGGGCCAAAACTAGCAACCACTGCTAATACTGCGAGTAACGTGTCAGATTTTTTTCAAAACGGAAACTTTTTCACTAATACAGTTAGTTTTAGCTCTGGTTCAGATGCAAATCAACTCTATTTATCTTATGGAAACAGCTCTGCTAATGGTGTACAGCCTACAAACACGCTGCATAGAAATAATTTCACATTCCGCGAAACAAGCCGTTATTTGGATAATAAGTTGACAGTTGATTTGAATGCATACTATGTTACTAAAAAACTGTACAATACTCCTTATCAAGGATTTTATTTTAATACCCTGCCTGGTTTATATCTATTCCCAGTAGGAACTGACATTAGTCAATACAAAACAAATTATGGTGTTCCAGATGCCACTCGTAATGGTTTGCTAAACCAAAATTGGATTGCTAATGAAGATATCCAACAAAACCCTTGGTGGATACTTAATAAAAACCCGAATACATTTACACGCGATCGCCTTTTTGCAAACGCTACAGTAAAATATGATATAAATAATTGGTTAAACATACAAGCACGTGGTAGCGTTGACCGTAATGCTGATAGAACAGAGCAAGATTTATATGCTGGAACTAATCCAGTATTAACTAAAGGCAACAATGGGTCATTCTCAGCAGCAAATAAAACAGCAACTGAAATGTATGGCGACTTGATAGCTAACTTTAAAGTGCCAATGCATGGTGATTTTAAAGTAGATGGTTTGATAGGAGGTAGTATAACTGATGATAATACATATGGTGCTGTATATGGCCCAGGTACTGGTCTTGCTATCCCTAATGTTTTTATTCAACAAAATGTTGTAACAAGTGGTACTAGTAATGTGTCTACCATACCAGCTTACCATACGCAAATTCAATCAATTTTTGGAAGTGCAAATATCTCCTATCATGATTGGGCGTATCTTACTATTACTGAAAGAAACGACTGGTCTTCAAGCTTAGCATTTACAACAAAAAATTCATATTCATATCCATCAGTGGGATTGTCATTAATCCTAAATGAAATGCTTGATTTGCCGAAGTTTATTAGCTTTGCCAAACTTCGTGGTTCTTACGCCGAAGTGGCTATTCCTGTACCACCATATATTACTAACCCATTAAACTATTCAGCATCTGGTGGTTCAGTTAATTTTAATTCGGTACAGCCTAATCCGTTATTAAAGCCTACGAATACAAAGTCTACCGAGTTTGGTATTGATGGTAGATTGTTTGATAACAGGCTAGGTTTTGCTTTTACTTGGTATAAAGCTAATTCATACAATCAATTTATACAATATACGCCACCAGCTTCAACAGGGTATTCGGTAGCATACTTAAATGCTGGAAATGTACAAAACTCTGGTGTTGAGTTTAGATTAGATTATGATGTTTTAAAACAAAGTGATTTTACTTGGAACTCAGCAATCAATTTTACATCTAATAAAAATAAAATTATCCAGCTTAACCCAAGCGATCCAAATGGCTCTATTGTCTTAACTGGTGCTGGCAACAATGCTTTCGAGTCGCATGCAACTGTTGGCGAAAGCTTTGGAGATATTTATGGTGTTAAATTTGAAAGAAGTGCAACTGGTCAAATTAAGGTGAATGCCGCTGGTGCGCCAATTAATGACGGCCATTTTGTAAAATTAGGCAATTCTACTCCGAAATTCCAATTAGGTTGGGGTAATAGATTTGATTATAAAAACTTCAGCTTCCAATTCTTGATTTCTGGAAAATTTGGAGGACAAGTATTATCCATGACACAAATGGTGATGGATAGTTACGGTGTATCAGCAGCAAGCGGGCAAGCTCGTGATGCTGGTGGTGTAACGGTTAATGCTGTTGACCCAAGTGGGAATGCTGTTACAAAAGTAGATGCAAAAACTTGGTACACGGGAGTTGGTGGTCGTTCGGGTATAGCCGAACCGTACATCTATAGTGCAACTGCAGTACGTCTTCGTCAATTCTCTTTAGGTTATTCTATTCCCGTTCAAAGTAATTTTGTTAAGAGTCTTAAATTATCATTGATAGGAAACAACCTCTTCTATTTTACTAAGAAAGCTCCTTATGATCCAGAGATTACTATGTCAACTGCAAACGGTCTTGCAGGAGTAGATGTATTTAACCAACCTACTACTAGAAGAATTGGTGCTTCGTTGAATGTTACATTTAAATAAATTGTTAATCTTAAAAATATTAGTAATGAAAAAAATAACTTTTTTGGAAAATAGATTAATTGGGATTAATACTTTAAGTAGATGTGTCCTAATTGCTATGAGTATCATGTTTTTGGGCGGATGCACCAAAAACTTTGAAAAAATGAATACAGATCCAACTGGCATAACAAATGATCAATTAAAACCTGATTTCAATAGTATTGGTTTGTATTATCCAGGTATTCAGCAAAATATCTTTGGTGAAAATGGCGACTATCAATTGGTTCAAAATTTGAATGCTGATGCCTATTCAGGTTATTATATGGCTCCCAACAACTTCAGAGGCAATATTAATAATCAAAGCTATGCTTTAGTAGATGGATGGAATGCCGATGTTTACAATATGGCATATGGCCATGTAATGGGGCCAATTAACACTATTGCTTCTAAGGGAACAAGAACGGCATCTCCTCACTTTTGGGGCATTGCCTTAATACTTCAGGTACAAGCAATGAGTAGGGTGACTGACTACTACGGACCTATTCCGTATTCAAAAGTTGGACAGGGTGCAACTACACCTTACGATTCACAACAAGCTGTTTACAATTCGTTCTTTAATCAATTAGATACAGCTGTAACCAACCTGAAAGCTTTTATTACGGCCTATCCAGGTGCTAAGCCATTTGCAAAATTTGATATGGTATATGGTGGAGATTATACCGAGTGGGTAAAATATGCCAACTCTTTGAGACTAAGATTAGCTATGCACATTGTTAACGTTGATCCTACTACTGCTAAAGCACAAGCTCAAAAAGCTATCAGCGATGCCGGCGGATTACTTAGCACTAATGGCGACAATGCTACGCTTTCGGGCTATGGCTATTACAACCCAATTTGGGGAGTAGGCACACAATGGACGGACTTGGCATGTGGTGCATCATTAACCTCTTACCTTAATGGATTTAATGACCCTAGACTTGCTAAAATGTGCGCCCCTGCAACTGCTCCTGCTAGTATCGCTGGGCAATATGTAGGTATTCGTGTAGGCACACCTGTTGGTGGCAAACCAATGTATAGCGGATATTCTACGCCTAATTTTAATGTTATACAACAGTTTACACCAATGATATTGATGACAGCATCTGAAGTTTGGTTTTTAAAAGCAGAAGCAGCATTAAGAGGCTGGACAGCCGAAAGTCCTAAAACCGATTATGAAACAGGTATATCTACATCTATGGCACAATGGGGTGCATCAGTTGGTACTTATTTGAGCGATAATACAAGCAAACAAGCTAATTACGCAGACCCCCAAACACCATCTGCCAATATCAATGCCATTTCAACAATTACTATTGCTTGGAATAATGGAGACTCTAATGAGAAAAACCTAGAGCGTATTATTACTCAAAAATGGTTGGCAATGTTTCCATCTGGTGGTGTTGAGGCATGGACAGAGTATCGTCGTACAGGATATCCAAGACTGTTCCCAGTTGTTGTGAACAATAGCGGTGGTGATATTAGTACTGCAGCGCAAATACGCAGAATTAAATACCCTTCAAGTGAATACTCTGGCAATGCTGCAAATGTGGCTGCCGCTGTAACATTGCTGGGCGGCCCTGATAATGGTGGAACATCTGTATGGTGGGATACTAATAAAGGGCAAGCAAACCCAGTTAATTTTTAATTTACTTGTCAATAATGTGCTAATATTAGCACATTATTGACAAGTATTATAGGCTCATTACACTTATTAAAAAAATTTAAAATGACCTTGCTCTTATGAAAATTTAAATTTATGTTTGTAGTGTATTAATCACACTAAAGGTGATTGATGGTAACTACACGAAAATATGTTTATACATAAAATAAATTTTCATTTAATTATTTCATTTCTCGCAGAAGGAGACTCGGTAGTTAAATTGGTTTAAATAAAATCCCTGCATTTGTAGGGATTTTTTTATATATAGCTATTTGATATAAGAATTAAAATTAAAGTAATACAAACATGGCTCGATTAAATCTATTGGAAGAAACGCGGTATGAAAAATTACCAGTAAGTGTATTTGAGAATCAAAAAGTTGCATCTATATCGGTGGCTCATCGTATAGCGCATTTGATTCAACGTAAACAGGCTGCTGGAGAAAAAGCTGTTTTAGGTTTAGCTACTGGCGTTACCCCGATAGGTGTTTATGCAGAATTGGTGCGCTTGCACAAAGAAGAGGGATTGAGCTTTAAAAACGTGATTACATTCAACTTGGATGAGTATTATCCGATGAAGCCAACAGCGGTACAAAGCTATGTGACCTTCATGAATGAAAATTTATTTAACCACATTGATATTGATAAAAAAAATGTGCACATCCCCGATGGCACATTGGATAAAGATGATGTAGTAGCGTTTTGTGTAGCATATGAGAAAAAAATAAGCGATTTAGGCGGGTTAGATTTACAGATATTAGGTATCGGGCGTACAGGGCATATTGGTTTTAATGAACCTGGCTCGGCACCAAATTCAGGTACAAGACTGGTTACCTTAGACGACTTGACCCGTAATGATGCTTCGCGTGATTTTGGTGGCAAGCAAAACGTGCCCACCAAAGCCATAACCATGGGTGTGGGTACCATATTCAAAGCTAGGGAGATTATATTGATGGCTTGGAGTGGTAAAAAAGCTCCGATTATTAAAAAAGCGGTTGAAGGAGAAATATCAGGCGATGTACCTGCTACATTTTTGCAACTTTCTGACCATGTTGAATTTGTAATAGACGAAGATGCCGCATCAGAATTAACTCGTTTTGGTACACCTTGGTTAGTGAAAGATTGTGTATGGGATAATGCTTTAAAAAAGAAAGCTGTAATATGGCTAGCCGAAACAATGAATAAGCCAATATTGAAGCTTACCGAAGAAGATTACAATAATCATGGCATGGCGCAATTGGCGGTAGAACAAGGTCCAGTTTATGATATCAACATAGATATTTTCAACCAAATACAACATACCATTACAGGTTGGCCAGGTGGTAAACCCAATGCAGATGATTCGCAAAGACCAGAAAGGGCAAATCCAGCACGCAAACGCTCAATTATCTTCTCGCCACATCCCGATGATGATGTAATCTCGATGGGTGGTACTTTTATTCGTTTGGTTGATCAAGGGCACGATGTACATGTGGCATATCAAACTTCGGGTAATACAGCCGTTTGGGATGACGATGTGTTGCGCTATATGGAATTTGCTATTGATTTTAATGAAAGTATAGGCGACGATCATACAAAGCTGAAAAATTTGTATGATGATATGCGTGCTTTTATTGCTCAAAAGCAGCCTAACCAGATAGATACAATAGAAATAAGAAATGTAAAAGGTTTTATTCGCAAAACCGAAGCTATTTCGGGGGCAAGATATGCAGGACTAAACGATGCAAATATCCATTTCCAAGCGCTTCCATTTTACGAAACTGGTAAAATCAAAAAGAACTCGGTAAGCGAACAAGATGTATTGTTGACAATGGAGTTGCTACAGAAAATAAAGCCACATCAGGTTTTTGCAGCAGGCGATTTTGCCGACCCACATGGTACTCACTTAGTATGTTTCAATGTTATAGTAGATGCTTTGCAGAGATTAGCTAAAACAGAAACATGGGTAGCTGATTGTTGGCTATGGATGTATCGTGGAGCTTGGAAAGAATTTGAAACACACGAAATTGAAATGGCTGTTCCTCTTTCGCCACAGGAAGTAATACGTAAACGGAATGCCATATTTAAGCATCAATCGCAAAAAGACAGAGCTGTATTCCCTGGTGACGATGCAAGAGAATTTTGGGTACGCGCCGAAGATCGTAATAGAGAAACCGCACAAGCTTATGACCGTTTGGGCTTAGCCGAATATCAAGCGATGGAAGCTTTTGTAAGGTATCATTTCTAATAAAGTAAAAGGGCGAGTCGTTTCGACTCGCCCTTTTACTTTATATTTTGCTATTCACAATAGCTATAATCTCCGCCTCCAAATCCATCGCCTTTTTTTCTAAAACGCCGCCTTCTTCTAAAACATGAGTGGTATAAGCCATATCCTTATATCCTGAAGCATTAATTTTTACATTCATAAATGCACCTAAAACTGCCGTACGGGCACATAATGCAGCTACACCAGCATCGGTAACGGAATTTGGGTTGCCGTTTTCTGCCATTGCTTTTATCACTTCCATACTTTTATAAGCAGCTTGCATTACTTGGTATGGAATTTCAATAGCATATTTTGTAGCATCTTGTATAGCCTGTGTTCTTATTGCTTTTTCATCGTCGGTTGATTTTGGAAGACCAAAAGCTGTCATTATCTTATTAAATGCCGTTGTATCTAAATCAACCAAACTGAGAAGTTCATTTTTATACTGCTGACCTTGCTCGGCCCAATTGCTAAACTCCTCCCATCTATCATCCCAACCTTTTTTGTGTGATGAAAGATTGGCTACCATTGTTGCTAATGAAGCACCCAAAGCACCCACATATGCCGAAATTGAACCACCACCAGGGGCAGGACTTTCGCTAGCGGTTTCATCAGCAAAATCCGATAAAGTCATATTCACAAGTTTGCTATCTGCTTTATCTTTCAGTAAGTATTCTATTATTCGCTCTTCGGGATTAAATGGTGCTAATTCGTCCAAACCCATTGATTTGATAGCTATCCGAACCAACTCCTTCTCGCTTACACCTGTTGAGCGTTGCTGTTTGGTTAAGAAATATTTTCCAGCATCCAACATCGACTTTAGCGGAATTAAACCTACCAATTCACTACCCGTTACCCGTATTCCTCGTTGGGTGGCTTTTGTGCACACTTCATCAAATGCTTTATGTAGAGGCGTAATTTCGATATTGGTAAGGTTCATGGATATTTGTGCAATGCCATATTCTTCAATATACCACCCTATTGCTTTCACTGCTTTTAATGAACCCAGAATACTTTTTGGGTTCCCGTTTTCATCGGTAACAATCTTGCCATTGATAGGGTCGCCTTCTCGCATTACACGCCCTGCCTCGCGCACATCAAAGGCGATAGAATTTGCCCGACGTGTAGAAGTAGTATTTAGATTAACATTATAGGCAATTAAAAAATCGCGTGCACCAATCACGGTTGCGCCTCTTTTGGCATCAAACTCGGATGGTCCAAAATCAGGCTTCCATTCGGGTAATTGAATTTTTTTGAAAAAGCCTTCATATTCTCCCGCTCTTATTACCGAAAGATTGCTTCGCTTTTTATCCGATTGAGCATATTCGTACAAATAAGCAGGAATTTGCAACTCCTCGCCAACACGCTTTGCTAATTGCTGAGCATATCGGGCAGTTTCTTCCATACTAATATTACTGATTGGAATGAGCGGGCATACATCCGTTGCTCCCATACGAGGATGCTCGCCTGTATGTTTGCCCATATCAATCAGCTCCCCAGCTTTCTTAATAGCCAAATAAGCAGCTTCTATTACAGCGTTAGGCGCACCCACAAAAGTCACTACGGTACGGTTGGTAGCTTTACCTGGGTCAACATTTAATAAACGCACACCTTCAACAGATTCTATCTCATCGGTAATCTGTTTGATGATATGCATATCTCTGCCTTCGCTAAAATTCGGAACACATTCTATCAATTGCATTTTATAGATTTATTAATTGGTTAAAATTTATGTTAAATCCGACTTATATTATCCCCTGATTTCCAAACAGCGTTTGGTTTTAATTTTCCTTGATGATATAATATTTGTCGATAATCGCTACAATCATAGCATTGAAAATCAGCTTTTTTGCCTATTTCTATACTACCCCTATCATGCAAATTTAATGCTTTTGCTGCGCGATAAGTTAATCCAGCAAAAACTTCGGCAGTAGTTAACTTTTCATAAGTACTTAATATAGATGCCTGCATCAATAAATCGCCCATAGGAGCCGAGCCTGGATTCCAATCGCTTGCAATAGCCAAGCTCGCCCCTGCATTTAATAATTTTCGTGCAGGGGCGAAACCCATACCCAAACCTAAGGATGCGCCTGGCAATGCAACTGCAACAGTATTTGATGCAGCTAATAATTTAATCTCCTTTTCTCCGCTAGCTTCAAGATGATCAGCAGATAATGCGCCTATATTTACCGCTACCTCGCTGCCTCCTGTTGTAAACTGATCGGCGTGAACGGTAATATCAAAGTCCATTTGTTTTGCTAAACGCAAATAATTTATGGCATCATCTGTATTAAAAGCACTATCTTCAATAAATATATCAACCCGATTTGCCAATTGTTCGTTTTTTATTTTAGGGAGGATGTCATCCAAAACATATTTTAAATATTCGGATGCACTACCATCAAAATCTTTTGGCAATAGATGAGCGGCTAAACAAGTCGTAATGATATCGACAGGGCTTTTTTCCGCTGCCAATTTAATTGCGTTCAGTTGCTTTAACTCCTCCTCTACTTTTAAACCGTAGCCGCTTTTTACTTCGATAGTAGTGATACCATCTTGCGCATGCCGATGAATTCGTTTTAACAATGAGTCGGCCAATGTTTGTTCATCTGTTTGGCGGGTTTGCGTTACCGTATCCCAAATTCCGCCCCCCGCTTTGGCTATTTCTAAATAGCTTTTGCCAGCTATGCGCATAGCGTAATCTTTCGACCTATCACCACCAAAACACAAATGTGTATGGCAATCAACAAAGCCCGGAATGAGCACCCGCTGTTCAGCAATCTCCTCTAATTCAATTTCTCTATATTTTTTTATTAATATATCGAAAATATCTATATCTATAATCAACCCATCTTCTACTACTACGCCGCCTTGCGAAATAACGTGCAAGGCATCATCTGCTATAGCACCTTTAAGTGGCAAACCTGCCAAAGTCAATATTTGAGTAAATGGGCCGATTAGTTTTTTCATGGTGCTATCAAACTTTTAATCCAAATTTATCTGCTGTTGCGGAGGCTTGTTCATAACCCGCATCCGTGTGCCTAAAAACACCCATTGCTGGGTCGTTATATAAAACTCTCCTCAAACAATTTGCTGCACGCTCTGTACCATCAGCCACTACCACCATGCCCGCATGTTGCGAATAACCCATACCTACACCGCCACCATGATGGAATGACACCCATGTAGCACCACCCGAAGTGTTAGCCATTAAGTTGAGCAAAGGCCAATCAGAAACGGCATCAGAGCCATCTTTCATTGATTCGGTTTCGCGGTTTGGTGATGCAACCGAACCACAATCCAAATGGTCGCGCCCGATTACAATAGGCCCTTTCACTTTTCCGCTCGCTACCAATTCGTTAAATATCAGCCCTGCTTTTTCTCGTTCGCCCATACCAAGCCAACAAATGCGGGCTGGTAAGCCTTGAAATGATATTTTCTTTCTTGCTTTTTCGAGCCAATTAATGAGGTGATGATTTTCGGGAAATGCTTCGGCTAATGCTCGGTCTGTTGTATAAATATCCTCCGGGTCGCCTGATAGGGCTACCCATCTAAATGGCCCTTTGCCTTCGCAAAATAATGGACGGATATAGGCTGGTGTAAAGCCAGGGAAATTATAAGCATTCGGCTCGCCGCCTTGTTTAGCAAACTCGCGCAAGTTGTTGCCATAGTCAAATGTTATCGCTCCCATTTCTTGCAAGTCTAACATAAAGCCTACGTGCCTTGCCATACTTTTTAGCGAAAGTCGCTTATATTCTTCTGGGGCGGTATTGCGTAATACTGCTGCCAATGCTAAAGATAAGCCATTAGGTACATATCCATTTAAGGGGTCGTGTGCCGATGTTTGGTCGGTGAGTATATCAGGCACCATATTATCTTTGATTAATCGCTCTAACATATCTCCCGCATCGCTCACTAAGCCTATTGATAGCTCCTCGCCTTTTGCCATAGCCTCTTTTACCCATTCAATAGCTTCATCGTAGGAGTGCGTCATACGGTCGATATATTGCGTATCTACTCGTTTTTGTATTCTCGAAGCATCAACATCAGCACCCAAAAATACTGCACCCGCCATAGTAGCAGCCAATGGTTGTGCGCCACCCATGCCCCCCAAGCCAGCACTTACCACTAGCTTGCCTTTTAAATCATTATTAAAATGCTGCCTGCCGCACTCTACAAAGGTTTCGTAAGTGCCTTGCAATATGCCTTGCGTACCAATATATATCCAACTGCCTGCTGTCATTTGTCCATACATCATCAAACCTTTGGCGCGCAAATCATTAAAATGCTCCCAATTAGCCCATGCTGGCACTAAATTGCTATTCGCTATTAATACTCTCGGTGCTTCGGGATGGCTGCGTATGATACCAACGGGCTTTCCTGATTGAACTAGCAGAGAGTGATTTTCATCCAATTCGAGTAATAGTTCAATAATTCGACGCAAAGCCTCAGGATTGCGTGCTGCCTGACCAATGCCTCCATACACTACTAAATCATCAGGATTTTCTGCCACTTGCCCATCCAAATTATTTAGGAGCATTCTTAGCGGAGCTTCTGTTTGCCAACTTTTGGCGTGCAATTGCATCCCCCGAGGGGCTTTATATACAGGATGGTTGGCGTAGGTTTTAATAAATTCCGAACTCGTCATCGTTATCCAGTTTAATATGGTTAATACTAGCTGCATGATTAGCTACTGCTAATAGCGAACCATCACAAATTATGTTATGTAATTGTTTTATATCGTCGGCAAAAATGCGGTCGTCTGTAATAAATGGCACGTGTTCGCGCACATAGTTATGACAGGCTTCTATTATTGGGGTCGATTTGAGTGGTCTTCTGAAATCCATAGCCTGTGTTGCATAAAGCAACTCAATAGCTTGTATATACTCCAAATTATCTATTACCTGATGTAGTTTTCTACCGCTTATTGAACCCATTGATACATGGTCTTCTTGCCCCAATGAGGTGGGTACACTATCGGCACTTGCTGGGAAGCATAAGGTTTTATTTTCGGTTACCAATGCTGCGGTAGTGTATTGAGGTATCATTAACCCCGAATTAAGCCCCGCATCATTAATTAATAACTTAGGCAAACCGTATCTACCTTCGTTCATTAAATAACAACGCCTATCAGCAATATTACCTAATTCGGCAGCGGCTACGGTTGCATAATCTAAAGGTAATGCCAATGGTTGGCCATGAAAATTACCACCACTGATGGTATCGTCAGCATTAAAAACAATGGGATTATCCGTTACCGAATTTAATTCAATCTCGGTAAGCTCCTTTAAATGTAACCAAGCATTGCGCGATGCCCCATGCACCTGCGGCATACAGCGTAGCGAGTAGGGGTCTTGCACGCGGTCGCAATTCACGTGTGCATTTACTATTTCTGAATGATTGAGTAATGTAAATAGGCGGTGTGCTACTAATTTACTCCCTTTATATGGGCGAATTTGATGTAAACGAGGGTCGAATGGGCGTACCGAACCCATTAACCCTTCTAACGACATTGCCCCAATCAAATCGGCTAATTGCAGCGCATTATTTAATCGTTGCACAGCTTTTACGGCAAATGACAAAATAAACTGCGTACCATTAATGAGGGCTAAGCCTTCTTTGGGGCCAAGTATTATTGGTTCGAGCCCATGTGCTTGTAACATTGCCTTGGTTGATACCATTTTCCCATTTTCTTCAACTTCGCCTAACCCAATTAATGGTAAAAATAGATGTGCCAATGGTGCTAAATCGCCTGATGCGCCTACTGAACCCTTTTCGGGAACAACAGGAATAATATCATTATCAATATGCCAAATAATACGCTCTAGCGTACTAAGTGCTACACCCGAATAACCTTGTGCTAATGCTTGAACTTTAGAAATCAACATTATTTTGGCAATTTCTTTCGGGATGGGCTTACCTACGCCTACGCTATGGCTTTTCAATAAATTATATTGTAGGGTACAGGTATCACGCTCGGGGATGTGTGTATTACATAATGGACCAAAACCTGTGTTGATGCCGTAAACAGGGATTTCTCGCTCCACTATTTTACCCACTTCTGACCACGATGTTAATATTTTTGAACGAGCTGCATCATTGATAATCCCGCTCATATTTCCTGCCGCAATATCAAGGCAAGTACCAATAGACAAGTGGTCTATACCATAATTAAATACCTTGTGCATATTCTTTTAATTTTAAGGTTGTCAATTTCTCTCCAATTTTTTCTGAAAGATTTACTGCTTTAAAAGTGTTTTCTAATGCCGTTATCGCTGGCAATAGATGCAAGCATTCAGGTTCGGTGGTTATTATTTCTTCCATAGTTATACTTAATGCTTGCCATACAGGTAGTACTTGCTTTAGCAATTGATGCCCCGCTTGGGTTAATTCTACAAGCTGCCTCCGTCCATCATCTTTACAAGTTGTGGTTTTAAGTAATTTCTTACTTTTTAAATTAGTAACCAACTGACTTGCTGCTGGATGCGAAACACCCGTTGCCTCGCTTAACTCCTTGATGGAAAGTGATTCGTTTTTTGATAGGAGATAGAACACTGGAAACCAACTGGCATCAAATTCGATATCCGCTGCTTGGTAGGTTTTGTTTATTTCCGACAAAAAAGCCTCACTCAAACGGCGTAGCCTACTACCCAAAACCAAATGCCCAAGATGTTCGTAGAAATTCATGTCGCAATTTATATAAGTACTTATATAAATCCAAATTATTCTGCATTTTTCAAACTTTATATGTTTAAACAAGATTTGGATTTTACATTTAAATGACTATATTCGAAATGTTTAAATAATACCCCTCACATACCTCCTCTAAATAGTGTGGAAGCTATTTTGGAAAAGCATTTAGTGGAATTTTATTGTCATTGATTTTATTCTATACATTAATTTCATTGCTATGCAATCTCAATCTATTACAAAAACGACTATACTGGCATTTACTCTTGTGCTTGCTTTTGTAGTTTCGTATGAACTCTATTTGCGACACAAGGGCATTCCTGCCGATTATGATGACAATGCCGAATTATGGGCACACAGCCGTGCGATGGTTTACGAACCTGCTGATAAGGCAATCGTTTTTATAGGATCATCGCGTATTAAGTACGATTTGGATATCCCTACATGGGAAAATCTCACCGGTACACATGCCATTCAATTAGCGATGACAGGCGCATCGCCCCGACATATATTGACTGATTTGGCAGATGATGCCAATTTTAAGGGAAGGCTTGTAGTAGATGTTACAGAGGTTTTATTTTTCAGCAAACGGGGTAACGAAAAACCTGATGAAGGCATAGCTTATTACAAAAAACAAACACCAGCCCAAAAGGTAAGTTTTATACTTGATAAACCACTTGAATGCCGTTTGGTGTTTTTAAATCACGATCATTTTGCTTTAAATGCCTTGCTGAGCAAGCTCCCTTTGCACGATCGCCCAGGCATTTATCCTTTTCTTGATTTTCCGCCAGGGTTTGATCAAAATATGTTCAATCGGCAAGATGTAATGACGGCTGATTTTGTTGCCGATACCAATCAACATAATCAAGTAAAAGCCATTTGGGGGCTATTAAAAAACGACCCCACACCACCTATGAGTGGCAAAGTATTAGATACAGTAATGCAAGAAGTAAAGCGCGATGTTGATAAAATAAAAGCAAGGGGCGGTCAGGTTATATTTACCCGCACGCCATCAAGCGGGTTCTTTCTTATGGGCGAGCAAAAAGGCTATCCTCGAAATTTATATTGGGATAAATTATTATCCATTACAGGCTGCAAGGGCATCTATTTTAAAGATTATCCAGCATTGGCAAATCTTACTTGTCCCGAATTCTCGCACTTAACCCCTAAAGATGCAGTATATTATACTCAAAATTTGGTTAACATTCTTGTTAAAGAACAAGGATGGAAATTTAACAAAATACATTAATAGCCAATTGTTTAACTCTAATTAAATTAAAAATATTGCATCATGGTTTTTAACTCCTATACATTCGTTGCATTTTTTGTAATCATTTTATTCTTGCACAATCTTCCTATTTCGTGGAGGGCTAAAAAAATAAACCTTTTGATAGCCAGCTATGTGTTTTATGCAGCATGGAACCCTCCTTTTATATTATTGCTTTGGCTATCAACCGTCGTCGATTTTTTTGTAGGGCGGGCATTATACACACAACCCAATATCCATAAACGCCGATTGTTATTAGTAATAAGTTTGATTGGGAATTTAGGAATGCTTTGCTTTTTCAAATATGGGGGCTTTTTGTTAGAAAACTTTGTGCACCTGAGTAACTTCTTTGGTTTTGATTATCATCCTGCAAAACCTAACATTATACTACCAGCTGGTATTTCGTTCTATACCTTCACAACGCTTTGTTATACTATTGATATGTATCAAAAAAAGAGCGAGCCAGTAAAGAAGCTGCTTGATTTTTCTTTATTCGTTACCTTCTTTCCGCACCTAGTTGCTGGCCCAATAGTACGTCCACCGCAACTAGTACCTCAGTTTGAAACCCCTCGCAAAGCCAATCGTGAGCAATTATTGAATGGCTTAATGCTGTTATCACTTGGATTATTTATGAAAGTGGTATTGGCTGATGCGATGTTGGCAAGTACGGCTGATGCGGTTTTTGGTGCAATGAAAGGGCTTGGCGTATTAGATGCTTGGATGGGGGTATTGGCTTTTTCGGGACAAATATTCTTCGATTTTGCAGGATATTCAACCTCGGCTATTGGTGTTGCAATGTGCTTGGGGTTTGTATTGCCACAAAACTTTTTATACCCCTATGCCGCCATTGGCTTTTCCGATTTTTGGCGCAGGTGGCACATTACGCTATCGGCATGGTTGCGCGATTATTTATACATTCCGTTAGGTGGCAATAGAGCAGGAAAATTTAAAACCTATATCAATATTATGATTACTATGCTTATTGGCGGGTTGTGGCATGGCGCTAATTGGACATTTGTAGCATGGGGTGGCTTGCACGGAGTTTACTTATGGGTAGAAAAGGCAATAAGAGATAGACGCGCGAAACCAGCTATGGTGCTTGCTGATGGCACAGCAGAAACAGTTGTAATGGGTGCGGTAGATAATAAACCAGCATTTGGTTTTATAAGAGCGTTGCTGACTTTTTTATTAATTTGTGTCACTTGGGTGTTCTTCCGCTCAGGGACATTTGCTGCAGCATGGCAATTGCTACGAGGTATGTTTGGGCAAATACATGGTGCTATGCCATTGTTATCTACCATTGCTATTGTTAAGGTAATAGTAATAGTTTCGCTAATGTTGATTTTTCATTGGTTGATGCGAAATACTACGGTGCTCAAAACCACAAGCAAAATGCCTTGGTGGTTGGTTAGCGTGGCATGGGCAGTAATTTTAATCTTGCTTATTTTGAGTCAACAAACAGGAAAATCATTTATTTATTTCCAGTTTTAGGCAAGCGATTACTTAATACAACCCTTGATGGTCAACTAAAATAGTAGCTGCATCTTTGCAGTATTCTACATTGGCTGATGCCCATACTAGTGAATATAGCCCACCATAAAGTACATAAATATTGGTATATCCTTTTTCAATCAGCTTTTTGCTTACCGCACTTGGATTTACAGTATTATTTGGGCTAACTCCAGCATATATTAAAATAGGGGTTGTTTTTGGTTTATCATCCAAATAGGTTTCCAATTGCTTAGCATTAGTAAAATTTATCCCGCCTTTAATATGCCCTAAATTACGATAGGGCATTTTTGCTTTGTTTTCAAATTCCTCTTTCGGACGAATATCAGCCACGAACAAATCCTTATTTTGATTCACTAGGGCAATGACTTCTTTATTGCCTATAATTTTATACGATGGGGTATTGACAAATAAATCCTTCCGCAATTTGGACGCTGATGGGAGACTAGTCAACAAAGCATCAAAACCATCAAAAAGCACATAAACCTTCTCAAAGCCATTATTGGTCATTTTTAGTGCTACCTTCATCGCTTCAGAAACCGACAAATCACAAATCAATATAGATTGGGTTTTATATTTTTCCAGTTTACTCATCTCTCTATCCAAATCGCTTTTGGGAATATTAATAGCACTTTTAATTCGGCCGATATTTTTGTATTCGGTAGTGTCGGTGTTGTTAAACTCAGTTGCAGTCCGTACATCCAAAATAATATTTTTCTTATCTTGTATAAACTTCACGGCGTCATCAGCACCAATTAATTTGTATGGAATGTTTGAGGTGTATAACGATGATTTACAAGGAAACTCCACCTCAGAGGCTCTGTTTATTTGTGTCATTCCGCCATTTAAGCTATACACTTTTTTAAAACCGCTATCAGCCAAAAGCTTACTCACAACTCGGCTACGCTGACTATGAGAACAATAAAGCAATATGGGTCTATCTTTATATAGCTTAAGTTTGTTATAATGTGCTTCTATTGAGTCGATAGATATATTTATAGCGCCGTTTAATCTGCCAATGTTATACCCAATCGCACTGCTGCTATCGGCATATTCACCAGGGGAGCGTACATCTATCAATAACAAATCAGGTGTATTGGCAATTAGCCGACACGCTTCGCTAAAATATATTGCTTTGTAATTGGTATTATCAAATCGTTGGCGAAGTTGTGCTTTTACCGTAATACACAGCACACTGAGAGTAAACAAACCAATAATTTTTGTTTTCATGGAGGAATGGTTTAAATGCTAATAGCTATATAACAATACTTTGATACTCCGCTTGTTAAAATGTTACAGAGCAACGCCAGTTTACCAATTCTTATCAAATCTTACCCAATAAATATCATCAAAACCATTGCCTGGCGAAGTAAGCAGTCGTTTTATTTCACTGTAATTTTTAATTCGCCCGCTCTTAAATATCTTGCTTAACCTATTGCTGGTAAATAGGAGATATTTTTTATCCCATGTCACATAAGGGCAGTAATCTAATGCGGTAGAGTTTATTGGGCTAGGTAAATGTTGCACAGGAAGCCAATTACCTTGCTTATCTTTATGGCTGATGTAAATATCGCCGCCGCCCATATCATCAGCCCTGCCGTATGATGAAAACAGAATGAATTTTTCATCAGGGTCAACAAAGGCATTAAATTCATCAAACTTGGTATTAATATCCTCTGGCAAACATTCGGATTTAGCATAGCCTGTATCTAACCACTTACACATTACAATATCTTCACTACCTTTCCCATAAGGGGCTTCAACAGTAAAATATAAATTCTCACTTCGAGTAATGCTTGGATAAAATTCATCCTTTGAGGAATTTACGGTTGAGCCCAAATTTTCGGGCTTACCCCAACTACCATTGCGCATACGTTTTACTTTCCAAATATCAAAATCTTTGGGCTTATCGCCCTGCAAAGGCCTGTCCGATGAAAAGTAAATAAATTGCCCGTCGGGAGAAAAAGTGGCCTCTAAATCGCGAAATTTTCCAGAAAATGAAGCAACTTGCGGCTTGCTCCATTTGCCATTTCTTTTAATCAAATGTAAAATAGTGCTACTTGCAAAACGATGCTGTTGGATGGTGTAAAAAATCTCATCCCCTTTTGGCGATATTGTGAAATCACGATTACTAAGCCCATTAGTGAGTACTCCTTTTGCAAAAAGCAACGGGATGCTTTCGGGCGTATGTTTATCGGGATAGCTTATTTGCGTGAATGCTGATTTAGAGAATACAATCAAAGTAATTAAAAAAATAAATCGACGAAGCATACTATATTTATCATGGGGTGTGCAATAGATTATTTAATAGCTAAATATAGCACATATTATTACCAAGAAGAATTATGCGTCTTGCTCTTGACCCGCTTCTTCTGCCTCGTTTTGACCGAATAGTTTTTGGAGTTTTCTTATTTGTCTTTGCCTATTGAAAAACTCATCCATAAGGTATGCTGGAATAAAGCCGCCAAGCCAAAATGCCGCTACAAATAAGTTGGATAATCCTTTGGATAAAAACCATGCAGAAATACAAAAAAATAAAAAACCCATTATGGAGTAATAATTGGCTTGCATTATCTTTAACTTATGACCTTTTTCTCTAAACTCTTGCTTAAATGGGAAGGTAAATATGGGTAAAAAGATAAAATAGAAGAGGTTTTTTTGAGAAAAAGCTAAATCAATAGAGATGTTTTTTTTGATGTAATTATTTAACTTTTCAATCTGCTTGAACTTGTAGTTTTTTATCTCTTCTTCCGAAATTTGCCTACTTGCAAGCTCCTCAAAAGCCACAGAAACAGCAAGCTCCGTATAACCGAATTTATTGTCGATGATTTCCATCAACTTTTCGGTAGGAAGCATAGCATAAGTTACTTTAAGCTCTTCTTTTGAGACCATTAAATTGTATTGAAACTATAGTTAAATGTCGGTTCTACATCAAATGTAAAATTAAACAAGTATTTATCCTAATTATTTCTTATATTTTAAGAAGTAGTTAAAATTAAATACAAATAATTGAAACTTTATTAACTGCTGTTAATTAAGGCGTTACGACTAAACGAGTGCTCGGCAAAGAAAAGATAGTAAGTTTTTAAATAAAGTTATACGATTAGGGTTGTTTCACCTTCTTTAATCATAGTATTGTAAATACCCTTTTTGCTTTACGCTCTCGTCTTAAAAATATATCTTTAACATTGATGAATAAACTGATTTCAATTTCTTGTGCTATGCTCTTATTGGTGGCAATATCATGCCATCATGAACGCATAACAGCTGATAAAACAGTTTTTAATATCAATTTAGACGAAGGGCTTACCTCGCTCGACCCCGCATTCTGTCGAAATCAAAATACCATTTGGATGGATAATCAGCTTTATAATGGGCTGCTTCAAATAGATGATAGTTTAAGAATAAAACCCTGTATTGCTAAACGTTGGGATATTTCGAGTGATGGGTTAAATTACACATTCCATCTCCGTAATGATGTTTTTTTTCACGACCATTCGCTATTTAAGGGTGGTAAAGGTAGAAAGGCAACAGCAGCCGACTTTGTTTACAGTTTTGGTAGATTGATTGACCCCAAAGTTGCGTCGTCGGGTTCGTGGATATTTAGCGACAAAGTAGCGGGTAAACAAGCATTTATTGCCCTTGATGATACTACTTTTCAAATCAAACTGAAACAACCGTTTCCGCCCTTACTTAGTTTACTCACCGCTCAATATGCTTCGGTTGTTCCGCACGAGATTGTTGAGCATTATGGTAAAGATTTCCGTAATCATCCCGTAGGAACAGGGCCCTTCCAATTTAAATACTGGAAAGAGGGAGAAGTAATGGTATTTTTAAAGAATGAAAAATACTGGGAAAAAGACAAGGACGGGAATACCTTACCACATTTGGATGCTATAAAAGCCACTTTTATTAGCGATAAGCAAACCGCCTTTATGGAGTTTGTAACGCACAAGCTCGATTTTTTGAACGATATAGACGGTAGTTATCGGGATGATATTTTAACCAAAGCGGGGAAAATAACTGAAAAGTATAAAGGTAAATTTACACTCAATTCGGCGCCCTATCTGAATACGATGTATTTGGGGATGTTGGTAGATAGTAGTTTGGCAATAGTAAAACACTCGCCATTAAAAATCCTCAAACTAAGACAGGCAATAAATTACAGCATTGATAAACAAAGGATGGTAAAGTATTTACGCAATAATCTTGCCACACCAGGTAATGCTGGCTTTATACCAGAAGGAATGCCTGGGTTTGACGATAAAAAGGTAAAAGGTTATAGTTATAATCCTCGAAAAGCACGGCAACTACTAGCCGAAGTTGGATTTCCGAATGGAAAAAACCTACCCGAAATAGTGTTGCATACAACTGTAGGTTATCGCGATTTGATTGAGTATGTGCAAGGGCAGTTAGAGCAAATTGGTATTAAAACCCGAGTAGAGGTTACCCAAGGAGCTAGCTTGAGAGAATTGATATCTAAAAATGGGGTTAACTTTTTTTATGGTTCGTGGATAGCCGATTATCCTGATGCCGAAAACTATTTATCGGTTTTTTATTCTAAAAACAAAATACCTTGGGGGCCAAACTATACAGGATTTAACAATAAACAATTTGATGCTTTGTTTGAGCAAGTATATCATGAAACCAATGATACAAAGCGATATGCTTTGTATCAGCAAATGGATAATTTGGTGATGCAGCAGTCGCCAGTAGTGATATTGTATTACGACAAATGGGTAAACTTATACCAAAACAACATTACTGGGTATAGTAAAAATGCGCAGAATTTATTGGTATTAAAGCGCGTTAAAAAACTTCCGAATTAAACAAAAAAGCCTTTCCTATTAAGGAAAGGCTCAAATATAAAATCGTAAATTATGCTAATTATTTAGCCATTTGCTTGCGAATAATATTTAAAGCACCTCCAGCCTTAAACCATTCTATTTGCTGCGCATTATAGGTATGATTTACAGCGAATGATTCTTCCGAACCATCTTTGTGATGTAATACTACTGTAAGTTGCTTGCCTGGTGCAAATGCTGTTAAACCATTGATGTCAATAATGTCATCTTCTTGTATCTTATCATAATCAGCAGGGTTTGCGAAAGTAATACCCAGCATACCTTGCTTTTTAAGGTTGGTTTCGTGGATACGCGCGAATGATTTTACTAAGATAGCACGCACACCTAAGTGACGTGGCTCCATAGCTGCGTGCTCGCGAGATGAACCTTCTCCATAATTTTCATCACCTACCACTACTGTGCCAATACCTTGCGCTTTGTAATCGCGCTGCGTAGCAGGTACTGGCCCATACTCGCCTGTTAAAGCATTTTTAACACTATCGGCTGTATTGTTAAAATAGTTGATAGCACCAATCAGCATATTGTTTGAAATATTATCCAAATGCCCACGGAATTTCAACCAAGGTCCAGCCATTGAGATATGGTCGGTTGTACACTTGCCTTTAGCCTTAATCAATAGTTTTAAGCCTGCTAAATCTGTACCTTCCCATGCTTTAAATGGATCGAGCAATTGTAAACGAGCTGATTTAGGGTCAACTTTTACCTCTACTTTACTTCCATCTTCGGCAGGTGCTTGATAACCCGCATCTTCAACAGCATAACCTTTTATTGGCATTTCGATGCCTAGTGGTTCATCCAGTTTTACTTGCTCGCCTCTTTCGTTAGTTAGTGTATCAGTTAATGGGTTAAAAGTTAAATCGCCAGCAATAGCAAATGCGGTTACAATTTCGGGCGATGCTACAAATGCGTGTGTGTTTGGATTTCCATCTTGGCGTTTAGCAAAGTTTCTATTAAACGATGTGATGATGGAGTTTTTGCGAGTAGGGTCATCAGTATGACGTGCCCACTGCCCAATACATGGTCCGCAAGCATTTGCCAATACCACGCCACCCATTTCGGCAAAAGTATCTAAATAACCATCGCGGTCAACCGTATAGCGCACTTGCTCAGAACCTGGAGTAATAGTAAACTCGGCTTTTGTTTTCAAGTTTTTGTCGATAGCTTGTTTAGCGACAGAGGCGGCGCGAGTAATATCCTCGTATGATGAGTTAGTACAAGAGCCTATCAACCCAACTTCCAGTTTCGCTGGCCAATTATTTTCTTTTACTGCTGCCGCAAATTTAGAAATAGGCCAAGCCAAATCTGGTGTGAATGGTCCATTTACATGAGGCTCTAACTCGCTTAAATTGATTTCTATTACTTGGTCAAAATATTGTTCGGGATGCGCATATACTTCGGCATCGCCTGTTAAATGTTCTTTAATTTCATCGGCTAAGGTTGCAATTTCGGCACGTTTAGTTCCTTTTAAATAGGTAGCTATTTTTTCATCATATCCAAAAACCGATGTAGTAGCACCAATTTCGGCGCCCATATTACAAATAGTTCCTTTACCAGTAGCTGATAACGATTGTGCACCTTCGCCAAAATACTCAACTATAGCACCTGTTCCACCTTTTACCGTAAGAATGCCCGCTACTTTAAGTATCACATCTTTTGCTGATGTCCAGCCTGATAGTTTTCCAGTTAGTTTTACACCTATTAGTTTCGGGAATTTAAGTTCCCAAGGTAAACCTGCCATCACATCGCAAGCATCAGCACCACCAACCCCGATAGCTATCATACCCAAACCACCTGCATTAGGTGTATGAGAATCGGTACCTATCATCATTCCACCAGGGAAAGCATAATTTTCTAAAACTACTTGGTGAATAATCCCTGCACCTGGTTTCCAAAATCCGATACCATATTTATCTGATACTGATGCAAGAAAATCATATACCTCTTTGTTGGTATCAATAGCGGTACTTAAATCTTGCGTAGCTCCTATTTTGGCTTGTATCAAGTGATCGCAATGCACTGTTGAAGGCACGGCTACTTGTGGGCGACCTGCCTGCATAAACTGCAACAATGCCATTTGCGCGGTAGCATCTTGCATAGCCACACGATCAGGTGCAAAATCAACATAATCAACCCCGCGACC
Organism: uncultured Mucilaginibacter sp.; assembly: GCA_963422535.1. Taxonomy (GTDB): domain Bacteria; phylum Bacteroidota; class Bacteroidia; order Sphingobacteriales; family Sphingobacteriaceae; genus Mucilaginibacter. The sequence goes on along the minus strand of OY730227.1, from coordinate 1,712,488 downwards.
GAATGCTTGTTTTGCATCACCGTCAGAAAGGTGAGCGTATAATATTTTTTCTGTTAAAGTAAGATGTTTACCTGTCGCTTTACGTGCAGCAGCTACTCGGGCACTGTAGCGATTGTAAACGTTTTTGATCATATCTAAATCAAAAGCCATTTTATTTGATTTTTTTTGGGTGAAAAGTGAAAAATTAAGGAACAATAACTCGTTACCGAGCTAATGCCGCGAATTTACAAAAAATAAGGGTAAATTAATGTTAGCTGTATATACAAATACAATTTGGATATGTTCTAAATTACAGACTAACACAATTTCGGTAGCATTTGCTTCGCTGATACTAAACACCTGCTGATTTCTTTATGCTAAAACGCTATATTTGCAATTGATATATTTAAAATTGCATGGGCGCTCCGTCACTTATTTTTTGGTCTATTTTTGTACTGCCTTTAGTCGTATTTTTTATTTGGCTTATGCGCCAAGATAAACGAAAAGGCGTAACGGGGATTATCGTAGTTTTAGTGATAGTGATAACTGCTATTACATGGATGTACTTAAAAACTGGTGGTAAATAATAAGATATATTCATAAAACACCTTCCTTGCAACCATTCAATCTTTATATTGTATAAACAGCAGTATCTGTAAGCAATAAATAGCCCACTCATATTCAACCCCTTCCTTAAAACTTTTGTTTTACACCTTCGGTATTTGAGTAAAATCTCTGTTTATAGCCGTTATTCTACTCAAAAAATGATTAAAAAAACTAATAATAAAGTTTAAATTGGGTAAAATACGGTTAGTTTATTTATTTAAACCTCCATAAATTAGTTTAATATTTACTTAAAAATAAATAACCGTTGATTAATTTAATAGCGATATTAAACCAATGGTAAAACAAGCCAATTATTTAACTAAGCATTATGAAACACAGCAAAAGAATTGAGAGTGGATAAATATTATCCTAATTGAATAAAGTGTAAACTAATTTATGCTTTAAAACATTTACTAACCAATTACTACACACTTAAAACTATTATGAAATGAAAATTACAAACCTATTAATTTCAAGCGGGCTATTACTGACGGTTGGGATTATCTCTAGCTGTCAAAAAAATACCGTAGAGCCTTCGCTTTCAAATAAGAATATCGGCGAACTTAATCTTGCAAAAAGAACACCACCACTTACTACTGCTACTGGGACTTGGACAAAACTAACCAATCAGCCAGCAAATGCTTACAGTTCTGTAATGATATTGCTATCAGACGGAACAGTAGCTGTAAAAACTACTGCTGGCGGTGGAGATGGAAATGGAAATATTTGGCTTAGATTAACCCCCGATGCAAGTGGTAGTTATGTAAATGGAACATGGTCGAGCACTATTGCACCCATGAATTTCACGCGCCACTTTTTCTCATCACAACTACTACCTAATGGAAAGTTATATGTTGCTGGTGGCGAATATGGCAATGGTGGCTCTACTGCTGAGGTATATGACCCAATAGCTAATACGTGGACAAATACTGCTACGCCTCCAGGGGGAATATCTGACGCATCAAGTACATTGTTAAATGATGGTACTATCCTTCAGAATTTTGTAGGCTTAAATGGCTCAACTGGATGTAGTATATTCAACCCTACAACCAATACTTGGGGACCAGTATTTAACTCATTAGGTAATCTTAACGAAGGTCACTTTGTGTTATTGCCCGATCAAAGTGTGTTAAATATTGATATTTCGGGCACAACTGCCGAAAGATATATTCCATCGCAAGGGAAATGGGTAGCCGATGCTACACCCGTTGTTAATGTATTTAACAACTTTGACGGCGAAATGGGCGCAGGATTTTTGTTACCAAACAACAAAGTGTTTTACATGGGTTCAAACGGAAAATCAATTTACTATACCCCATCAAACACGAATAGTCCAGGTGTTTGGACTACCGGCCCCAACACACCAAGCAGTTTAGGTGCCGACGATGGCGGTGCTGCTTTTATGAATAATGGTAAAATATTATTTGCTCTTGCTCCCCCTCCATCTGGTACTCGTTCTGGGCAAACATTCAAATCGCCTACCAGTTTTTATGAGTTCGATTATACTACGAATACTTATACAAAAGTTAATGCGCCAGGAGGTACTTCAACACTTAATGTACCATCATTTGAATGCAGTTTCTTAACCTTGCCTGATGGGTCTGTTCTTTTTGGCACATTGTACTCTGCAACTGGGTTTTATATTTATAAACCAGGTGGCTCGCAAATAGCAGCAGGTGTACCTACCATCACTAGTGTTACCAATACAGGTACTAGGGCTTATACTATAAATGGTTCGGGCTTTAGAGGAATTAATACTGGAGCTGCTTATGGTGATGATTCGCAACCATATAGCAACTATCCAATTGTTCGCTTAACATCAGGTACAAAAGTTTATTATGCCAGAACAAGCAATTGGGGATTGACAACAGGTGCAAACTCTGTACAATGTACTATACCTAATACTGTTCCGTCAGGCACTTATGCTTTAACAGTATCTGTAAATGGGTTCATTTCAACTTCAACTAATGTTACTTTTTAATTGGAGTAAATAGCAATTATAAATCTAAATGAAAGAGGTTATCTCAAAAAGATAGCCTCTTTTTGCACCTATATTTTTTCACCAAAAGCTAAATCTCCTGCATCGCCTAAACCCGGCACGATATAGGACTTGGAAGTCATTTCTTCATCTATTGCGCACAACCATAAATGGGCTTTGGGCAAATTTGCTCGCACGTGCTCTACACCCTCTACACTTGCAATCACAGCAGCAATATGTAATTCTTTAATAGCATATTGCCCCATAAGCTCTTTACAAACTTGCACTACACTTTGCCCCGTTGCCAACATGGTATCGCACAATATAACCGTCTTACCATCCAAATCGGGAGCTGCAATATGGTCAACATTAATAACAAAAGCACCGCTCTTTTTTATTTTGCGATATGCAGTAATAAACGCCGATGGTGACTGGTCAAAAAAATTCATGAACCCTTGATGAAAGGGTAATCCTGCACGCAAAATAGTAGCCAGCACAGGTTGTGTATCAGGCATATTAATAACAGCAGTACCTAATGGTGTTTGCACTTCCGAAGTAGAGTACTTTAGCTTTTTACTAATTTCATAAGCTAATATCTCGCCTAGTCGCTCTTGATTTCTCCTAAACCGCAATCTATCTTGTTGCGCATTTACATCACGCAACTCGGCTAAAAACTGATTTCCGATAGTATTCGTTTTATTGAGTACAAAAAGCATAATTAAATTTACTAATTAATTCCGAACTTTAATACAATTATTATATCTGTTATTTGTAAAATATCCGCCTTGCATCAATCGCCAAATAGCATTAAGCAATTTCTTATTTGTATTTTTGGCATAATCCATGGAGTTTAATTTAACCTCGATATATCAGCCTACTGGCGACCAACCAGAAGCCATCAAACAACTAGTTGAGGGGGTAAATAATGCCGACCCGTTCCAAACTTTATTGGGAGTAACAGGGTCGGGAAAAACATTTACCATAGCCAACGTAATAGCACAAACTCAGAAACCAACGCTTATACTAAGTCATAATAAAACGCTTGCAGCACAGCTTTATGGCGAGTTTAAGCAGTTCTTTCCCGAAAATGCGGTCAATTACTTTGTATCCTATTACGATTACTATCAGCCCGAAGCATTTATACCCAGTACCAATACGTATATCGAAAAAGACCTACAAATAAACGAGGAGATTGAAAAATTACGATTGCGCACTACTTCGGCACTAATGTCGGGGCGGAGGGATGTGATTGTGGTTTCGTCTATATCGTGTATTTATGGCATGGGCAATCCTGATGATTTTGCCGATTCGGTTTTCCGCTTTGCGGTAGGCACGCGCATTAGTCGAAATGCTTTCCTACATCGTTTAGTCGAAATTTTATATGCGCGTACTACTGCCGATTTTAAGCGAGGTACATTTAGGGTAAAAGGCGATATTGTAGATATTTTCCCAGCTTATATGGATATTGCTTATCGCATCTCGTTTTTTGGAGATGATATTGAAGAGTTAAGCACTTTTGACCCAGAAACTGGAAAAACGATTGAGAAGATGACCCACATGGTGCTATTCCCTGCAAATTTATATGTAGCACCTCGCGAACGCTTTTTACAATCAATATGGGCTATACAAGAAGAGTTAGAGATTAGGAAAAAGCAATTTATTGATGATAAACGCTTTTTAGAAGCCAAACGTTTGGAAGAAAGGGTAAATTATGATTTGGAAATGATACGCGAATTGGGGTATTGTTCGGGGATTGAAAACTATTCCCGATTTTTTGATGGTCGCAAGCCTGGCGCACGCCCCTTCTGTTTATTAGATTATTTTCCTGATGATTATTTAATGGTGATCGACGAAAGTCATGTCACAGTTCCACAAATAAGAGCGATGTATGGCGGCGATAGGTCGCGCAAAATATCCTTGGTCGAATATGGCTTTCGTTTGCCAGCCGCTATGGATAATCGCCCATTAAATTTTCAAGAATTTGAGCAACTTGCCCCACAAACCATATATGTGAGTGCCACCCCAGGCGATTTTGAGTTAGAAAAATCGGATGGTATAATTATTGAACAAGTAATACGCCCTACTGGATTGCTTGACCCTGTGATTGATATCAGACCAGCCATAAATCAGGTAGATGATTTGCTGGATGAAGTAGATAGAACCATTAAAATGGGCGACCGTGTATTGGTAACCACTTTAACTAAACGCATGGCGGAGGAGTTGACCAAATATATGGATAGGTTGGGTATTAAATGTAGATACATTCACTCCGAGGTTAAAACCATGCAGCGGGTAGAGATATTGCGGGGATTGCGATTAGGTGAGTTTGATGTACTAATTGGTATCAACCTGTTAAGAGAGGGGTTAGATTTGCCCGAAGTATCATTAGTAGCCATTTTGGATGCCGATAAAGAGGGTTTTTTACGCTCCGAGCGTTCGTTGATACAAACTATTGGTCGTGCAGCAAGGAATGACAGGGGCAGGGTAATTATGTATGCCGATAAGATAACTAAAGCCATGCAAGTAACAATTGACGAAACTACTCGGCGCAGAGAAAAGCAAATCAATTACAATACGGAGCATGGCATTACACCTACTACGGTAGGAAAAACGCGCGAATCTATTATCGAGCAAACATCGGTAATGGACTTTATAGGTGGTGTACAAAAAGCTTATGTAGAGGCTGATAGTATTTCGATAGCTGCCGACCCGATAGTGCAGTACATGACCAAACCTGATTTGAAAAAAGCCATAGAAAACACCAAAAAGCAGATGACTGCCGCTGCAAAAGATATGGATTTCTTATTAGCAGCAAAACTACGTGACGAAATGTTTGCGCTCGAAAAATTATTCGATGAGCGGTTTAATACACAAGTGTAACAATTTTTAAGTCCTTTAGTCATAAAATATAGATGCTTTCGGTTGTATCAAGCTGATGTCAAAAAAATTATGGCACAGCATACAAGGGCATTTTTATCGTTATAAGTTTATATTTGTAGTCGTAAATTTTAATAGATATGTTTTCAATAGTCATTCGCTTCCTACTCATATCCATACTTGTTTTATATATCATTCGTGGTCTTGCTCGTGTTTTATTGCCGATGTTTTTTCAAAGTATGGTAAACAAGGCACAGCAACAAAATCAACAACAACACTGCCGTCAGGCACGTCCTGATGGGAAAATAAAAGTTGATTATATTCCACAAAACAAATCTTCGGTACCCGATTCTGAAGGCGATTTTGTAGATTATGAAGAAATAAAATAGATGAGAGAGCAGCATCAAATATTTAAGCGTAAACATTTTGGCACACCCGAAGTATTTACCTTAATCACAACCAATTATATTGTAACAACTGTTGCCTTATCTATCTTCACATCTCAGCATAAAATACATTGGTTTTTTTGGATAATATTGGGACTACTTGCTGTTTATAATGCGTTTAGTTTACGCAGAAACTGGCCCGAATACAATAAAATATCCATCATTGCCTACATTATTGGTGTGGTTGGCTTACCACTATTATTTTTTATGTTCTAAGTAATCTCTTTTCCTGAATTAATTATAATTCCTTTTCTCACTCAAATTTCTATTTTTGGGAATTATATTATCAATTCAAAAAAATTAGATGAATAACTGGTTCAAACGTAACAGCATCCATTTGGCTGTTGTAGGGATTTTTTTAGCAATTTGCTTCTTTTATTTTACACCTGCATTTCAAGGTAAAACTTTAGGGCAAAGTGACGTTATTGGCGCACAATCAACCCAAAAAGAAATCATGGATTATCGTGCAAAGGGCACGACTATCCTTTGGACGAACCAGATATTCGGCGGTATGCCTGTGTTTCAGATATGGGCACCTTATGCAAATAATATTACTAAGCACATTATTTCGGCAGGTAAAGCGGCATTTCCTAATCCCATTGATACCGTGCTGATTCTGCTTTTGGGCACATACTTTTTGTTTTGTGTTTTAAAGCTCAATCCTTGGCTATCAGCGGCAGGAGCTATTGCTTTTACCTTCACCTCCTACAATATGATTTTGCTGGTGGCAGGGCACGCTAATCAGGCGTATGCCATTGCTTTTTTTGCACCTATATTAGCTAGTATAATTTTAACCTTACGGGGTAAATATTGGTTAGGTGGCTCGCTTACTGCCCTATTTATGGGGATAGAGATTGCAGCCAACCACGTGCAAATGACTTATTACCTATTGTTTGCCATCATCATTTTATTGTGTATCGAATTATACCATGCTATTAAAGACAAAACCATTGCTGCGTTCTTAAAATCACTTACCTATCTTGCTGGAGGCACATTGATTGCGATAGCCATTAATGCTTCATTATTGTGGAGCACTTACGAATATGGGAAAGACACCATTAGAGGCCAATCAAACTTAACGCAACATACTACCGAACCAAGCAACGGATTGGACAAAGACTATGCTTATCAATATAGCCAAGGCGTTGCCGAGTGTTTTACATTTTTAGTGCCTAATGCATCAGGTGGAGGTTCGGGAACTGAATCATTTGACCAAAACTCAGAAACAGTAAAACTTTTTACAGCTAAAGGTGCGACAGAAGAGCAAGCGATAAATACCGCACAGCAAATTTCAAGCATACCTGGGTTATCATTATATTGGGGATATAAACGCCCATCAACTTACGGGCCATATTACTTTGGTGCTGTAATATGCTTCTTATTTATATTCGGATTATTAGTTGTAAAAAACCGATTAAAATGGTGGTTATTGGGCACAGTTGTATTAACTATGTTACTTTCGTTCGGCGGAAGCTGGCCTTATGTATCTGATATTTTCTTCAAATATTTCCCACTTTATAATAAATTCCGTGCAGTTGAGTCGATATTAGCAGTAACAGGCTTGTGTTTCCCGATACTTGCTTTATTGGCCATTAACGAAGCTATTACATCTGCTGATAAAGCATTTGTGTTTAAAAAATTAAAAATCGCATTTTACATCACTGGCGGACTTTCGCTGATATTATGGTTGATGCCAAGTGTGATATTAAGCTTTAGAACAACCGACCAAGCCAGCGGTATAGCAACACTAACCCAAGCAATGAAAGGCGACAATAACATGGCTAATAGCGTAGCAAGTGCCATAGTGAAAGACCGTACAAGTTTGGCGCAGACCGATGCTTTACGTTCGTTGGCATTTGTGCTTGTTGCCTTTTTGCTTTTATGGGCTTTTGTTAAACAAAAAATAAATGCGACGGTATTGTCAGTAGCATTTTTGACTATCATTTTGGTAGATATGTGGCAAGTAGATAAGCGTTATTTAAGAGAAGATAATTTTGCCGAAAGGCAAGATAATACCCAACCTCAGCCAAGAGAGGTGGATGGTTTTATTCTGAAAGATACCGACCCTAATTTTAGAGTTTTTGACATGACTCAAAATCCGAGATATGATGTGGTTAATCCTTTCTTTCATAAGTCTTTTGGTGGATACTCTGCTGCAAGATTGAAACGAATGGAAGAAATCATTGATAGCCAGTTTTCAAAAAGCATCAACCAAAATGTATTGGATATGATGAATGTTAAATACCTTATTACCCCAACTTCTGATGGTAAAAACATGAGCATGAAGCATAATGAAACTGCTTGTGGACATGCTTGGTTTGTAAAAAGCGTAAAATTGGCAAAAAATGCTGACGAAGAAATGCAAGCTATATCGGCTTTTGCACCAAAAGAAGTGGCTATTGTTGACCAGCGATTTAAAGGTTTAATGGGTGAAAAATCAACAGCTTTTGACCCAAATGCAAGTATAAAACTGACTAAATATTCGCCTGATACTATGCGTTACGAAAGCAGCAGCCCTGTTTCATCTATTGCTGTGTTTTCTGAAGTTTATTATGATAAAGGTTGGAAGATGTATATTGATGGGAAAGAACAACCGTATTTCCGTGCCGATTATATATTGCGTGCAGCACAAATACCAGTAGGTAACCATAAAATTGAATTTGTTTTCCACCCTGCATCGTACTATACAGGCGAAAAAATATCATTAGCAGGCTCTATTCTTTTAGTGTTAACATTAGGAGGAGCAGCGTATGGCGGCTTGAAAAGAAAACAAGAAGGTAATAAGTCAGTGGCTTAACCAAACGCTTTTCTAAAACAAGAAGGGGTAGTGCTGTTGCACTACCCCTTCTTGTTTTAGTCGTTTGTTCGGCGGTGCAGTAGCCAGTACCATCCCAAGTTAAAAGCAATAATAAAATGGTTAAATAATGTTGGTATCAAACCATAGTATCGTTTCATAATATCAAAACGCTCCATTAAACTTTGTCGGTGTTTTTGTTTCGACATTCCACCTACTAAATATTTTGCTACATATTGCTTAGTATTTACAATTACCTTAGCTTTTTTAGCAGCTCGTATAATCCAATCTATATCGGCACTCAATTGATAGTGCCTATCATAAGGCTCGGTTAATACCCGTTTGATGTATATCGCTTGATGACTTACATTCATGCCATATTTAAAGCTTTTCCAAGTAAACGCTTCAGGGGCCTTATGCCTCCGCTGCCCAAGACTTTGTCCTTCGGCGTTTATCATTTCTGTTTCGCCGTAGTAAATATCAGCAGGCGTTGCGAAAATATCGGCTACCGTATGGTTTGAATAAATTTCATCCCCTGAATTCATAAAAAGCACATAATCGCCCGTTGCAAGTGCCAGTCCTTTATTCATAGCATCATAGATACCCTCATCCTTTTCGCTAACTAACACTATTTGGTTTTGATATTTTTTTACCGCTTCGAGCGTGCCATCGGTAGAGCGTCCATCAACAATAATGTATTCGATATTGGTGTAAGTTTGGTTTAAAACCGAAAGCATAGTGCGTTCAATGTCTTTCACATTGTTATAAACTATGGTTATTACGCTTAATTTCGGTTGAAACATAAAATTGCTTAATCTCTTATTTAGAGCTATTTAATAATTGTTGATATAAATCTGTATGTTTTTTTGCGATGATTGCTTCCGAAAAATTATCCATTACCGTTTGCCTTGCTTGTTGCTGTAACTGTTGCTTATCAGGATAGTTCAACACCCACTCCATTCCATCAGCAAAACTCTCCACCGAGCGGTATGTCGCCAAATAACCATTGTGTTCATGCTTCACCATATCGGGGATACCACCAGTAGTAAAGGCAATTACAGGCGTACCGCACGATAGGCTTTCCATTACGGTATAAGGCAAGTTATCTTCTAACGATGGGATAAGAAAAGCATCCGCAGCAGCGTAACAATTGGCTAATTGCTCATCGTTATGAATTGTACCTAAAAAACTGGTTTTAAAAGGAAATACAGGCAAATCGGCTGCATCTCTGTTGCCAAATATCACCAACTCTACTTCGTCGCTTCGCAAACCCAATCTCGATTTTAACAATGCTAGGCTTTCTAATAAATAGCTAGTGCCTTTGTGCATATCCTTTCGCGATGGCATAAATCCACTTAAAAAAATGAATTTATCTGCTGCAAAGCCTGCTGCTTTTTTTGCGAATTGCCTGTCCATTGGTCTAAAAACATCCGTTTCTAAGGTATTCGGGATTTGCCGTATAGCTTTGCCCTGCATCAAACTACTTTGCTGTACGGATGCTTGCATCCAGCTACTTGGCGCTACAATTGCAAAAGGTAATTGGCGATAAGCTTCATTTTTTTGTTGCCAAATGCGATGCGAATAGTCGTGTATAGATGGCTTTTTAAACACAGGACAATTGCCACACTCTACCTGAAAATGATTGCAAGTATATCGCACATGACAGCCCCCTGTAAACGCATTGCTATCGTGAAATGTCCACACTACGGGCTTGCCTAATTGGGCAATTTCTGCCAAATGCGAGGGATTTAAAAAGCCGTGATTTATCCAATGTAAATGAATAATGTCTGCATTTTTAACACCGGGATGATGTATGATTGAACACCCAAACCAAGCAAACGAAAATGGTGTTTTGTTGGCTTTTAAATATATTTTGGCGAATATCCTTTCTAACATAATCGTAGCGGCAGTATATGCTTTACGAAGTATGTTTGTATTAAGCTCGATTACAGCCGGATTATTGCCAAATTTATAGTGCACAATAACTTTCGAGTCGATATTATGCTGAAGCAATGCACGATTAAGCCGCAAGCAAGCACGACCTGCGCCGCCATTACCGTCATAAGTATTGATGTGCACCACCTTTAACATAGCTCAAAAATACATTTTATTCTGACTTTCTTTTTTTATGATGTAGTCTTTTAAGATTTCGCTTCATATTTGAATTAAAACCATTTTCTTTGCATACATGAGCAACGAACTCACCGATAAAGCATTTTGGGCCAATTACTGGGAATCAAAAAATGATTTAGCATTTTCTGTTCCAACAAATTATACATTTCATAAACTATTAAAGCAGTTAGTTGTTGAAAAGAAAATTGATACTGCTATTGAATTAGGGGGCTTTCCTGGGTACTATGCTATATTTTTAAAGAAATATTTAGGGCTCAATACTACTTTATTTGATTTTTATGTTCATCCACACATTTTGAAAGAGGTGTTACAGGCAAATCAATTAAGTACAAATGATGTTAGATTAATAGAAGGCGATTTGTTTAATTACGAACCCACTCAACAATACGATTTAGTGCTTTCGTGTGGCTTGATAGAACACTTTAACGATACCAAAGATATTATAACCAAGCACCTGCAATTCTTAAAACCAGGGGGTACATTATTCATTACCTTACCAAACTTTACAGGAGTTAACGGGTGGGTACAACGCAAATATGATATGAGTAACTACGAAAAGCACAACATCAACTGTATGCAACCGCAGTTATTGGCTAATTATTGTAAAGAACTGGGATTGAAAAATATCGAAGCATATTATTACGGAAAATTTTCTATTTGGCTCGAAAACAAAGCACAGCAAACTACTTTGACGAAAGTTTTTATAAAAACACTTTGGCTAATAGGAAAAGTAATAACTAAACTAGTACCTATCGAGAGTAAAAGCCTTTCGCCATATATTGTGGTTACAGCAACCCGCTAAGTTACTTCCTGTATATATATCGAGTTTGTAACTGTTTAAGGAAATTGAGTCCACGTTGAAATAAACTACCTTTTCGGTTTTTAAGGAAATATTTTATGGCTTCGTAAGCTTGCACATTCTCTTTTATTTCATTTGAGAAATAAGTGATGGGCTTTTGCGCTATTTGTACCCGATAAGTATTCTCTTTGTTTGAATGCACACCCGTGCCATCGTGCCCAATATTATGAATAAGTGATTGGGAGGGATTAAGTGTAAGCCCACCGTGTAAAAATATTGAAGCATACCAACGTATCGCCCACGAGTTATTTTTACCAGTTTTAAATTGCTGCATTTGCTTCCAAAAATTCATTTTGCCTTCAATAGAAAACTGATGAATTTTATTTGCGTCGAACTGATGAAGAAGGGTATCAATATCAGGTTCAAAATATTTCCAGGCTCTATCCCAAGTAGCCCATCCCCAACTTGTTGCCGCTCGATAAAAAAATGTTTCGGGCAAATTTTTATCACCCAATTCATACATATAGGCACCAATATGCATTAGTTTTTCTTCGTTTGCATACTGGTTCAACGCTTCGTTAAAATATTGCAAGGTGTAGGGCGACGATAGCAAATCATCTTCAAAAACAATTACTTTACCATATTCATTTACCAGTTTGGTAACTCCACTAATAACAGAATTGGCAAGCCCTAAATTCTCCACTCTTTCAATCAATTGTACCGATTTGAAACCGATAACTGTTTTGGCTAATTGCCTTATCTCTTCTACTTTTATTTTATCAGCTTCGGTTTTTGCACCATCCGAAAAAATATACAAACGAGATTCCTCGGCTAAGGTGTTTTTTTGCAAATAGCTTAATGTTCGCCGAGTATGGTCGGGGCGATTGTAAACAAACAATGCGATGGGTGCAAGGTTTTGCATAAATCAGAATATTTCTAATTGATGATCTGCTTTTTTACAGAGTACCGTATAGGCACTTGCAAACTTCTCTTTTGCTTTCTTCCCTAAAACATTAACCAACGCATTTTTAACAAAATACTCAGCACTTATTTTCAAATCTATTGCAATGCTTTTAGACTTCTTTTGGTTAATATAGGCGTTAAACTTAGTTACTTCGGGTTCAATCATTGAGGTCAAATCTGTCTCAACCTCCAATCCTTCGGTAAGCAATAAATACCTGAGCGATGTAGGAGTGTAAACATTGATATGCCCATAAGCCAAAAAATGCTTTATCTTATTATCTACACCAAACTTATAATCGCGTGGCACTTCAATCACGCAATAGCGCGCGACACGCTTCAACTCTCTAAGCAATAACCGCTCATGTTCGACGTGCTTCAACACATGCGAAAGAATAACCAAATCAAAGCTATTATCATCAAAAGGGATATGGTAGCCATCAAAAACCTGTACAGATTTTAGATTAGTAATACTTCTTGATTGAATATGCCGAACCCCGCTTTCCGAAATTTCAACGGCGTGATATTCGGGAGCAAAGTTATTATCGGATAACAGTTTAAGAATGCTACCATCGCCAGCACCCACTTCTAACACTTTATTAAACGTATGTCCTTTACACACGTCAATAATATGTTGTGCTTTATACTTAGCTCCTAACATTCGCCAAACTTCATCGTGTTTCGAGTAAAATTCGTCGTATGCTGTTTTGACGCTGGTGCTAATGGTGGCTTCCGACATATTAAATATTAAGGCAGTTATTAGATTTGTAAAAAACAGAAGTGCTTTTTAAATAAAAAAGCCCTGGCGATATACCACTAAACGAGATTTGTTTAAATCCATTATTAATTAAATACTGCACTCCATCTTGGTATATATCACGCTCCGAATCGTCCAAAATTACGACCCCATTATTTGACAAAGCATCTGTTGCTTGTATGCAGCAATTTACACGGTCGCGCCCATCAACAATCACAATATCAAATTTCTCATTAAGTTTAATTGGGGCTCTGCAATAATCTCCATTTTTACTCAGTTCACAATATATCAAATTTGAGTTTTCGGGCATCGAGTTGTGAAGTTTGTTGTACCATTTTTTGTCATGCTCAACAGATACTACTTTTTCAGCATATTTTGCATAAAAATAGGTGGAGTTTCCCGAACCGAATTCAAAAACCTTATGTTGTTTATTTAACCGATTCTTAATAAAATCAATAAACGAGTAAGTTACCCATGGTAATGGATTTCCATTTTCATCAACCGACTCTTTACTATCAAAGGCATTAAACCAGCCTATTTTGTTAAGATAGCCTTTGTTGTTATATGATAATAGTGCTTTTAGTCTTTTAGGGCGTGATATTATTTGTATTAATGATTTAATCTTACTCATCGTTTTAGCACTTTTTGGAAAAGCGAAATTAGAAATAATGATTTAAACATCATAACCCCTTGTTCTTTGACCTTTGGAATAAATATTATAAAGAATGTCGCACTTGCATAAGCTATTAATGTTGCAATTGCTGCCCCCATCATGCCCATTTTGGGAATCAATATCAGGTTTAAAACAATGTTTACAATTGCTCCAAATCCTGTACGAATAAAGGTAAGTCGGGCAAGGTTTTCGGCAATAAGATACTGACTGCTAGCTGCTCCCAAAAAAACAAACACTCCCGACCAAATATGTACCGATAGAACTGGGGCTGCATAAGCGTATTCGGGCTTGTACATTAATAGTTTATAAATAATAGGTGCTCCAAATGAAATAACAATTGCAACAGGTACGCTCAAATAAACCATCAAATCGTATAAATGTTGTATTCTTTTTTTGTATCGCTGTGCATCGTCGCGCTTGGCATTCAAAATTGCAGGAAACAAGGAAGTTACTATAACTGCGGGAACAAAGTTCCAAGCCTCGCTCAAGTTAGCCACTGTTTGGTAAGCTCCGGCTTCTTTTATCCCCGCTATATTTTGCACCATTATTTGGTCTATTTTCATATATAATGAAACCATAATACCCGATATAATTAACGGCCACGAATAGCCCAGCAGTTTTTTAGCCAATACTAAGCTAACAGACCAATTAAAAATACTTCTACCTTTACGACTATAAGTAAACACATATCCTAGTGAAAGTAAAAGCACATCAAAGGAATAAGCATAAACAAAATAAACAAGTGGCAGTTTATAATATATAAATAATAACTTTATTGCTGCTGATACAAGATTACCCAAAATCTGTACTTGCATAATATATTTTGATTGTACTTCTGATTGAAAGTAGGCATCAATGATATTAAAAGCCTGAAAAACACCTGTAAACGACAAGATAAACACAAAAAAGTAAGGTGTTTCTTTTGCGGGAATTATTAAAAATGCAAAATAAATGAGTGGAACACATGCAATTCCTGCAAGCGTTTTCATAAGGAAAGATGTTCCTAAAATTTGATTTCGATTTTCGGGAAACTGATGCAATTCCTTAACAATAAATTGATCGAGCCCGAGTGTGGCTATGGCCGAAAAAAAATAAATATAAACAGTAGCTCCAGCAATTATGCCATTATTGGCTCGTCCGAGGTAGTTAGCCACGCTTATACTCACTATCAGTTTTACCAATAAACTACCCACCCTACCAATAAAAAGCATCCCAGTATTTTTAAAATACTTTTCAAATGCTTGTTGGTCAAAACCTGAAATATTGGGTACGCGCATATCTAAGCAAATGTATTGTTTTTGATTGACTTGGGATGAAATTGATTAGCGTTATGCTGTTGCCTTGGATATGTAGTCTTTCAAAAACTCAAATTATATAAGCCCTGCTTGAGACGATATGTGCATAAAGACTCTTGTTTTAAGATGCTTCTTATTTTTGATAATGACCTTAGTAATCGCATTTGACAAACAGGTTCTTCTCCTCATAAAAAAACCACCTGCGCAGATAGGTGGTTTTAATCTTACATACAGCAACAAATCACATTAATCATTAGTTGCATTATATAGTTTTTGAATTTCGGCATTGTTTAATATCCTGTTATAAATTCTAATATCATCAAGCATTCCGTTGAAAAAATAACTAGGCGTTCCATTACCATTATAACTATTTTTCCCTATAAAAAGATCAACAGATGTATTAGCATTAGGTGTTGGGATGTTAAATGTAGGCTCATTTGTATAAACATTATTTAATGCCCCATTTATATAAAAACTCATTTGCTCCTTAGCTAAAGAGTAATTATAAATAATAGTAACCATTGTCCATTTCCCTATTGGAATTACTCCATCACCAAAAGCAAATGGGTCATCAGATCCTGAAACATTATAAAAGGGATGCCCATAGTTTAAAGAGCCGTTAAAACGAAATCTAGTGCCCGTAATTGATGTATTCCACCCATTTTGGTATGGGCCATTGTTTTTTTGAAGAATTGCACTACCCGACAATTCGATATATTGATTTAAATTAACCCAATAGTTTATAGTAAAGCTTGTGCTATCTAAACGTAATTTTTGATTATCTTTTACTTGAATAAAGCTAGTTTGTCCATCAAAGTAATATGCAGAATTAGCCCTGCCAAATCTATCTTTCGCTGGTATTACGCCATAAGTTATACCATTATTTCCATTACCTGATGCATCATTTGCACTCCCATCAAATGGATAATAGGCTATAAGTCCTACTTTTACAGGATCGGTTGAATTCTTCTTACAAGACGTAAATAAGCTAAGAGTAGCAAGTATAACAAACGAATATAAAACTGATATTGTTTTCATTGTGTTTAAAACAAGGTTAAGTACTCTGATTGACATCTTATCAAAGAGATTATATCCCTTGATAAGAACAAATATAAAACTAATTTCTTAGTAAACAAGGGTTTGCATAACCAAAATACTCCGCTTATGGTTACATTATATGGTTAATAGCGATTAGTATATAATTTCTGAATCTCAACATTACTAAGTTGCCTTTTATATAAACGAATTTCATCTAAAGAACCTTCGAAAAAATATCCATTATCATTTATGGTACGATTATCTCTGCCGATATATAAGGCACTACTAATTGTTGGGCTATTAGTAGGTATATTGTTAGTAGTGTTATCTAAAACGCCATCAATATAGCAATAAAATACTTGGGCTGCATAATTATATATGCCTGTTAGCATATGCCAGCTACCTGTGTTTATATTGGTATGACTAAAAGAATTAAAGCCCCCGCTACCCTGACCAAAAGTAATTTGCCCAGCATTTGCATCAACATTCCCATGAATACTCCAAAGCCAACCTTTATCAGCCCCACCTGGTAATCTCTTACTTAGAATAGATGAAGCATATGAGGTATTATAGGCATCTAATTTCACCCAAGCATTTAAAGTAAAATCAGTACCTCCTAAACGCAGGTCAGGACTATCACCTACTTGGATATAACTAGTTTGCCCATCGAAATAAGCCGCAGAGTTTGGTTTGCCAAATCTATCGGGCACAGAAGCTACTGAATAAGGTATCCCATTGTACCCATTGCCCGATGCATCATTTGTACTGCCATTAAGGGGATAATAAGCGATAAGACCTACTTTTAATGAATCTGGGGCATCCTTTTTACAAGAAATAAAGGAACTAATAACAGTAATTATAAGCGACAAATAAAGCATTGATATTTTTTTATCATATTCACTATAAGGATAAGTAATGTTGTTATATTACTTATCAATAATATTCATTTTTTTGAACTATGTAAAACAAACTGATAATTTAGTAAAAAAACAAGCCCCATGTTGTTCGCATAGGGCTTATTTGTATATGAATGTTGTGCAATTATTGGTTCACAAACTTTTTAGCGTTTATTTTACGCTCGTTTTCGTTCAAGTATATTTTACGCATACGAATACTTTGTGGGGTTACTTCTATGTATTCGTCGGCTTGTATATACTCCATTGATTCTTCTAACGAAAACTTAATAGCTGGAGCAATACGCACGTTGGTATCGCTACCAGATGCACGCATATTGGTTAATTGCTTGCCTTTGGTTAGGTTGATAACCAAATCATTATCACGGATATGCTCGCCCAATACTTGTCCTTCGTAAATATCTACTCCTGGATCAATAAAGAAACGACCTCTATCTTGTAATTTATCAATCGCAAAAGCGGTAGTTTTACCAGTATCCATTGATACCAAAACACCATTTAAACGACCAGGGATAGTGCCCTTCCAAGGCTCGTAAGCCTTAAAACGATGCGCCATAATAGCCTCGCCGCCAGTAGCCGTCAATACGTTGTTGCGCAAGCCGATGATACCACGTGCCGGAATATCAAATTCTAAGTGTTGCAAATCGCCTTTTGGCTCCATTACCAATAGGTCGCCTTTGCGTTGCGTTACCAATTCAATTACTTTACCTGCAACATCTCCCGGAACATCAACGATTAGTGTTTCAACAGGCTCGCATTTTACACCATCAATTTCTTTAATGATAACTTGCGGCTGACCTACTTGCAATTCATATCCTTCGCGACGCATGGTTTCAATCAGTACTGATAAATGGAGAATACCACGCCCGTAAACCAAATAAGAATCAGGCGATTCGGTTTCAATAACCTTCAATGCCAAGTTCTTTTCCATCTCTTTGTAAAGCCTATCGCGCAAGTGGCGTGAGGTTACAAACTTACCTTCTTTGCCAAAAAATGGCGAAGTGTTGATGGTAAAAAGCATATTCATGGTAGGCTCATCAATTTTGATAACCGCCAATTGCTCTGGATTTTCAAAATCAGCAATAGTATCACCTATATCGAAGCCATCAATACCTACAACTGCGCAAATATCGCCCGATTTTACTTCGGATACTTTTACTTTACCCAATCCTTCAAAGGTATAAAGCTCTTTTATGCGCGATTTTTGGATAGTACCGTCGCGTTTTACTAACGATACGGGTTGATTTTCTTTAATAGTTCCTCTTGCTATACGACCAATTGCTATACGACCCACAAACGAAGAATAATCTAACGAAGTGATTTGCATTTGCAAAGTACCTTCGCTAACTGGTGCTGGTGGGATATTTGCTAAAATAGCATCCATCAACGGGAAAATATCTGCTGTTGGTTGCTTCCAATCGGTACTCATCCAACCTTGTTTTGATGACCCGTATATAACTGGGAAATCTAACTGCTCTTCGGTAGCTTCTAAGTTGAAAAACAATTCAAATATTTGTTCGTAAACTTCTTCGGGGCGGCAGTTTTCTTTATCTACCTTATTTACAACCACAATAGGTTTTAAGCCCAATGCCAATGCTTTTTGCGTTACGAAACGTGTTTGAGGCATAGCACCTTCAAAAGCATCGCAAAGCAACAAAACACCATCAGCCATTTTTAATACACGCTCTACCTCGCCACCGAAATCGGCGTGACCCGGGGTATCAATAATGTTGATTTTAACATCTTTATAGCGAACAGAAACGTTTTTTGAAACGATGGTAATACCTCGTTCGCGTTCCAAATCATTATTATCCAATATCAATTCGCCTGTTTCTTGGTTATCCCTAAAAATGGCGCAACTATGTAAAATTTTGTCAACCAGAGTAGTTTTACCGTGGTCAACGTGGGCGATGATCGCTATATTTCTAATTTTTTGCATGAAAATGCGGCTTCTAAATTTGCCGCAAAGGTAAGCTTAATTAATCGGATTAGAAAGTGCTTGCCTGACTATTAAAGGAATAATGATATAGCATTAACAAATAGGTGGCATTAAATTAATCTGTGCAAGCACAAACAGCATCTTAACTTTCGGGCAAAGTGTCTAATATTTTTTCTACTTTATCGCAAAGATTAACAAATAGGTGGCTAATTTCAGCATCTAACTTTCGGGCAAAGTCATATTTTTTCTACTTTATCGCAAAGATTCTCTCTTCATCAATTCTCTCTTTAATAGCAGTTAGAATTTTATTGGGATTAATCTTAGAAATTTGGCATTCTTTTCTAAATTCATTTTTTGCTAATATTAGCGACTGGGGTTTTTCCTCTACTATATTCTGCAGCACACTTCTTATATTATCATCAGGATCCCCAGCATTCGCATATGCTTCCAAAGCAATAAAAAATGACAGCAATGCATCCGCGTATCGCCCTTCATTGAAAAAAATATTACCTTGCAAATGAAATGTCATAGCTCTGAGATTAGCTGTACGAATGGTTAACTGTTCATCTAGTTTTTTAAATTTTTCTTCTACTTGTCCATCTACATATTTTGTAAACGCCTCTTGAGTGGCTTTAATGCTATCTTCAATATCGTTGTTTAACCTTTCCTCACTTAATCTTAATTCTCTTCTTTGATACCATTGGGTTAAAACTGGAATAATAACACCTATAGCTGCAAATACAATGGTTATTACCCAAACAAGCCTACCCCACGCATTATTATAAAAAGTATCTATTCTAGTAAGCAAATCCATGGAATCTTTTGATGGTGCTCTAACGGTATCAATAATAACTTTTGTGACGTGGATAGTATCGTGAACGATTTTTGAATGTTCAATCATGGATAAGCTTCGGTTATGTGACTAATTGGGTTAACTAAACCGTAAAGCTACAAATCGTAATATTATTTTTAGCACCGTGTTTTCACGGTATTTTTCGGCAATCTTTAATTTGAAATTAAGAGATATTCTATTAATGATAACTACCTATTGAAACGCATTAAGCGCAGCAGTAGGTTTCCCCGAATTGTCAAAAGCCCCTAGCGTATAGCCTTGCCAATTGTTGTAGGCTTCGGGTTCCCAATACAATACGCCCAAACCCTTGTTGCCCGTTACCGACGCGGTTTTATAAATAATATCGGCATTCTTCTTTTTGCAGGATAGTCCTGTTAAGAATACAAAGCCTAAAAAAATTATTTTAGCTGTTTTCATAAAAACTGTATAATAAAAATAGGGATAATCTGCTCACTATCTCTATCAAATACAAACTATGCTCTTATTACTTAACGCGCATTCGGGATAATGGTAGTTGTATTCGGCTTTATTTAATTATTTGCCAAACATATTCCCTAAACCTCCAAACATATCTTTTGTTAAAGCCGCCATTTCGCTCTGACTTACATTTTCTGCCTGTACTAATGCTTTGTTTATGGCTACAATTAATAATTCTTCCACCTCTTCTTTATCTGCGGTTTTTAAAAACTCATCATCAATGCTGATGGATTGAATTACCTTATTGCCATTAGCTTGAATCGTAATTTTACCACCCTCTACAGTTCCCGATACGGTAATACCGTCCAATCGTTTTTTTACTTCGCCTGCTTTTTGTTGCGCTTCAAATAATTTATCGAACATGGATATATCTATTTATAATCAATTGAAATTTGTGTTCAAAATTAAGGGAAAACATCCTCAATCGGATTAAATCTCGATTTTTTAATGCGAATCGGTAGGGATATTTGGCTTTCCTTTTTTAAATGGTTGCAAATAAATCAAAGGAATAGAGCACAACATAATAACCCCTGATAATAAATAGGCATCATTATAAGTTAATAATAGCGACTGCCTTATTACTGCACCTTCAATAGCTTTATACGCCATTTGGGTAGCATCAATAGCTGATTTTCCTTTGGCTATAAATGCTTGCTCTAAAAAATGGAGCCGTTGTATAAATGAATTATTATAGGGGTTAATATTTGTTAGCAAATTGTTGCGATACACTCCTTGTCGAATGTGAATAACGGTAGTTAAAGCTGCTATACCAAAAGAGCCGCCCAATTGGCGCATCATATTATTTAAGCCTGTACCTTGCCCTACCTCAACACCTTTCAAATCCGAAATAGCCAAAGTAGTTAGCGGCACAAACAGCAATGCCATACCAACACCACGAATGAGTAAAGGGATGAGCACATTTACTTCGCCAGTTTCTAAAGTCGAATTACTGAGCATAAAAGTAAACACGAAGAACAGAAACATCCCACCTGTTGCTAAAAACTGCGCGGGAATACCCTTGTTCAACATTTTACCGATAAACGGCATCATAAAAATGGTACACAATCCGCCAGGAAATAATAACTGACCAGTTTGTTGCGCTGTGAAACCGAGTAGGTTTTGGCAAAACACGGGGAATACAAACACCGAGCCATATAACCCAAAGCCAAGTATGAAAGAAGTAAACATCCCCACAGCAAAACTCCGATGACGCATAATACTGAAGTTTACGATAGGATGGTCGGTACTCAGTTCGCGCCATATAAACAATAGCGTACCAAGCACCGCAGCAATGGTAAGCACGAGTATATAAGTTTTAGAAAACCAATCTTCCGACTCGCCTTTTTCTAAAATGGTTTGCAAACTACCTACGGCAATAGCGAGCAACAAAATACCCCACCAATCAATTGGTTTACCTTTCCCTTCTTTTGGGGTTTCTCGCACAAAGGTATATGCACAAAATGCCGCTACTGCCCCTACTGGGATATTTACATAAAATATCCATTGCCAATTGGCATGGTCGGTGATATATCCACCAATAGTAGGGCCTACCGTAGGGCCTACCACAGCACCTAATCCAAATAAAGCAGTTGCTGTTCCTATTTGTTCACGTGGCCAAGTTTCAATCAAGATGGCTTGTGCGGTTGATATCAATCCTCCCCCTGCAATACCTTGTATAATTCTAAAAATGATTAACTCGTTCATAGTATGCGAATTGCCGCACAAGAACGAAGCAATGGTAAATAAGATAATAGAGCCTAAGAAATAGTTTTTGCGACCAAAATAACTACCCAACCACCCTGACATGGGCAATATAATTACGTTTGCAACAGCATACCCTGTAACTACCCAAGCCACATCCTCAAGCGTAGCACCCAAGTTACCTTGAATTTTTGGCAATGCTACGTTTACAATAGTGGTATCAATAAGCTCAAGTAACGAGGCAGTTATTACAGTAATGGTAATAATCCATTTTCTAAACCCTGTTTCGGCCATTGTTTTAGTCTTTATAAATTACTGAAACATTTACACTCATTCCAGGGCGTAGTTTTGCTAATGTTTCTTTATCCGCTTTTATTTTTATTTTAACAGGTACACGTTGTACAACTTTCACAAAGTTTCCAGTAGCGTTATCAGGTGGAAGTAAAGAGAATTTTGCACCAGTTGCTGGCGAGAAATTATAAACCTCGCCTTGTAATTTTAAATCAGGAAAAGCATCTACTTCAATATCTACCTTTTCGCCATTTCTTAAGTTAGTCAATTGGGTTTCTTTGAAATTTGCAGTCACGAATAAGCTATTATCATTAACTACCGAAAACAAAGTTTGCCCAGGCTGCACCAGTTGCCCTATTTGGATATTCTTTTTTGAAGCGATACCCGTTGCTGGCGAGATGATGGTAGCATAGCTTAGTTGTAATTTTGCATAATCAACATCAACATCTTTTTGAGTAACACCAACATGAGTTACTTTTAATTGATTGCGAGTAGTACCTATTACGTCAAGCGATGCCTTGTATTGGTCTTGTGCTGCGCGGTAGTTGGCCTCTGCCACATCTCTGTCTGATTTTGCTTGATCAAATTGCTGTTGCGTGATAGAACCATCTTTAATCAAGTTGGCATAACGTGCATAATCTTTATCGGCTTTCTCCAATTTAGCTTTTGTAGATTCTACCTGAGCCAGCGCACTCGAAGAATTGGCAGCATTCACTACAATTTGCGATTCGCCAACACCTATGCCTGCACTTGCACCCTTTTGGGCAGCTAAGGCTTGCTCTACCTTTACTTTATAATCGCGATCATCAAGCTTTACTAAAACCTTGCCTTTCTCAACGTGTCCGTTCTCTTCAAAAAACACACTATCAACATAACCACCCACTCGCGCTACTACGGGACTTATATCGCCATCAATTTGCGCATCGTCGGTATCAATATGTTTGCTGTAATATATATATTCCTTTACCCCCAAAATTATACCACCTATAAGTACGATACCAAGTATAATGGGCAATACCCTATTAGGTTTCTTTTTAATTTCTTGTTCTTGTGCCATTTTATTTAGGTTGATTTATTATTTAGTAAGTTTTCCAGTTGATTTTAATAGACTATAATAAGCAAGCCCTGCATCGACTTTTGCTAATTCGAGATTGATTTGCGCCTGATACAATAAAGTGCGGGCATCAACCCTATCTGTAGCCGAAGCGATGTTGCTTTTATATTTCGATTCTAATATTTTATTATTCTCGGTGGCTTGGTCAATAGCTGCTTGCAACAGTTTTATCTTATCAATAGCCAATAAATAGCTTTCGTAGTTTCTGTTTACCTCTTTTCGGATATTATCAGCAACGATGCTTTGGTTAATGGCAACTTCGTCGTGTTGTATTTTAGCCTCAGCAATTTTGTTTTTATTAGTCCATAACGAGGAGAAATTCCACCCAAAAGTTAAACCTGCGGTTATAGGTGTAATATAAGCCCCCGATTTTGGTAACGGATTTGCCAAAACATCCACATAATAAGCACTTACCGATGCCGAAAGCGTAGGTAGCTGATTGGCACGTACACTCTTTACATTGTTTTCAGTAATTTTTGATTTTAATGTCAATTGTTTTACCTCTGCTCTGCTCATTAAAGCGGTATCAATATAATGGGTTAAAGGCTCTATTTGGCGTTCGACTTCAACTATTTGATCAATACTTAATTGCGTAGTTTCTGGCAACCCTAATAAAATATTCAGATTGTAATTGATGATTTTACGATTGCTTTCTAAATCGATACCCGCCAATTCAATATTTGAACGTTGGAGTTGAAAGCGAAGCACATCATTTTTTGTGACCAATCCCTGCTCGAAAAAACGTTGCGATTGATGAATTTGCTGGTCTATCGCTTCCAAATTTTGTTGAACTACTTTTTTGCTTTGCAGCACTTTGTATAAACTGTAAAACGAATTAATAATATCGTAAGTAATCTCCGTTTTATCCTTATCGGCATCCAATTGCGCCACTCGTGTAAGCATTTCGGTCGATTCGCGAGCGTATCTGTATTTCCCACCTGCCAATATAGGCTCATTTAAAGATGCTGTACCTAAGTAGATATTGTCATTTTTGGGCAAATAGATATTGTTTTTGGGGCTTAATGCTAAATAATTGACAGGTATTTCAGCTCGGTTGTACATCAGACTGGCGTCGCCATTAGGCAATACATTATCTTTTGCTTGATTGTATTGCGATACCGCTTGATCAATTTTTGATTGCGAAAGTTTTAATACTTTGCTGTTTTGTATGCCAAGTTTAATAGCCTCATCCAAAGTAATCGTTCTATTTTGCGCATTGGCGACTGACAATAATATAATGCTTGATACCAATAACCCTAGCACCAATCGAAAGCATGATTGAGGTAGCTTATTGCGACTTGATAAGGTTTTTGGTTTACTTATTTGTGTTATCATTTTACTATGTAGGCTTTTAATAAAGTTTTCATATAAGCTTTAATGCGCGGTTTCAATTCTCCTTCTAAAAACACCTCATCTTTAACATCGTGACCCAACATTGATGATGTTATGTGAGAAGCATTTACTATATGATTTTTGGTTGCCACTATGGTGATAATAATCATCTCAATATCTATATCGGGGCGAAAAATGCCTTGCATTATCCCTTCCTCAAATATTTTCTTGAATGCCACCACATTGTGCATCATCATTTCTGTAATCTTTTCGGTAATTTGAGTTTGCTTACCTGATGATATTTCCATGTTAATAAGCTTTTGGAAGCAACTATTAACAACCATCTTATTTACATAATTATCAATAAATTGGTCCAATTTGTCTAACACAGAGGTATTTTCACTGCTACCAATATTTTGTAAAACATGTCTGAACGATGCTATTTTGCGCTCAAAAACAGCTAAAAACAACCCTTCTTTTGAACCGAAATAATAATTCAGCATTGCCATATTTACCCCTGCCTCGCCTGATATGGTGCGTGTAGAGGCCCCATCAAAGCCTAGTTCCGAAAAAACTCTTTCGGCAACATCAAGTATATGGTCTTTCTTATCTACCTTTTCTTTTTCCATTTGTTTAATGTCACAAAATTAATCAATCGTTTGATTAATAAAATAAAGCAATTGTTATTATAATGTAATTATTTAGTCTATATAGGTTTATTTCCATGGTTTTGAAAGGAATAACTGCGTTTTGATGTAACACTTTTGTTTTACATTTGAACTAATAACAAATGCTATCTATCTTTCGACCTGATATATAATTATGAAAAAATACACATTGCTTGCGGCGCTTCTTTTTATTTTTAAAATAGGCTTTTCGCAAACAGCCCCACCATCTGATATAGTCACCATAGAACAAAATTTAAAAAAACTGAACGTTTTGGGAAGTGTATTATATGTAGCTGCGCATCCTGATGATGAAAATACTCGCCTTTTGGCATACTTGGCTCAAGAAAAACATTACCGAACAGGTTATTTATCAATGACGAGAGGCGATGGCGGGCAAAATTTAATAGGCAACGAACAGAGCGAGCTATTAGGCTTGATACGCACACAAGAGCTTTTAGCGGCGAGGAGAGTTGATGGCGCAGAGCAGTTTTTTACCCGTGCCAATGATTTTGGTTTTTCAAAAGGTCCTGATGAAACACTAAAAATATGGGATAAAGAAAAGATTTTGAGCGATGTGGTTTGGGTGATACGTAAGTTTAGACCCGATGTGATAATTTGCCGTTTCCCAACAACTGGCGAAGGTGGGCATGGACATCATACTTCATCGGCAATATTGGCACAAGAAGCATTTGCTGCTGCTGCCGACCCCAAAAGATTTCCCGAACAATTGCAATATGTGCAAGTGTGGCAAGCAAAACGATTGCTATGGAACACCTTTAATTTTGGTAGCACCAACACTACCGCCCCCAACCAGTTTAAAATAAATGTAGGTATATATAATCCATTATTAGGTAAAGGATATGGCGAAATAGCTGCCGAAAGCCGCTCGAACCATAAAACACAAGGCTTTGGCTCGGCACGGCAACGGGGTAATACCTACGAGTATTTTAAAACCATTTTGGGCGATGCACCACAAACCGATTTAATGGACGGTGTAAATACTACTTGGGATAGGGTTAAAAATGGTGCAGAAATAGGTAATACAATTAATGCTATTAGGAAAAGTTTTGACACCGAGCACTCCGACAAATCTGTATCAGCATTGGTGCAATTATCAAATAGTATCGAAAAAATAAATGATACTTATTGGCACAAGCAAAAAACTAAAGAACTAAACGAATTGATAGCTGCTTGTGCTGGGCTATGGTTTGAAAGTTATACAACAGAGCCAGTGTCAGCAATTCGTGATAGCATCAATATTCGTGTGCAGGCTGTAAGTAGGTATAATGATAACATAAAACTATCCGAAATTAATAATACACAGCTAAATAACGGTGGTATGGTTATCCCAACGAATGAACTGCAAACTATTGATAAGAAGATATATGCTGATAAAATAACGCAACCCTATTGGCTCGAATATGCGCATAACATAGGCTCGTATAATGTGGATTACTTGGATAAACCAAAAGCAGTTGAGCAAAAAACTTTACCCGAAAACATCCCACTAAGTACTCAAATAACATTTACGATATTGGGCAAGCAGATAAGTTTTGAAAGAGCTATTCAATACAAATACGTGAACCCAGCACGTGGCGAGCTTTACGACCCGCTGATAATTGCCCCGCCAGTAACCGCAAATATTCAAAACAAGGTATATATTTTCAATTCGCAACAGGCGCAAACTATACAAGTAAAACTAAAGAGTTTTAAGAATGGTAGTACAGGCAATATTCAGTTAAACGTACCGAAGAATTGGAAAGTAAATCCTGCTTCGGTAGCATTCAGCAACAAAGCCAAGGGCGATGAGTGGGAAGAGAACTTTATAGTAACGCCTATTGGCAACCAATCGCAAACGGTAGAATTAGTAGCGCAAATTACCTTAAATAATGACCAAACAGCGTATAATTATGGTATCACAACGTTGCACTACGACCATGTACCTAATATTACATTGTTCCCAAAAGCTGGAGCTAAATTAGTGCAGCTTGATTTGAAATTGGCAGGCAAAAAAATAGGCTATATTAATGGTGCTGGCGATTTGGTACAAGACGCTTTAAAACAAGTAGGCTATGATGTGCATACGCTAACAGAAAGCGAAATATTAAATAGCGACCTCTCGAATTATGATGCAATTGTGGTGGGGGTGCGAGCGTATAATGTGGATACTCGTTTAGCAGTTGAACAACCTAAACTGTTGGATTATGTAAAAAACGGTGGTAATTTATTAATACAATACAATAATAGTAGTGGTTTAGTGACCAAACAGATTGGTCCATATCCATTTAAAGTGGTAAATGAGCGTGTAACCGATGAAAACGCTGTGATAACCATATTGGATGCCAATAATGCTGTATTAAATTATCCGAATAAAATAACTCAAGCCGATTTTGAGGGATGGGTGCAAGAGCGCGGACTTTATTTTACAAAGGATGCCGATGCGCAGTATCAAAAAGTTTTGCGGATGAACGACCCCAACGAAGCGCCTAAAGATGGCGCATTAATTACCACCTCATACGGTAAAGGGCGTTTTATTTATACTTCGTTATCGTTTTTTAGACAATTACCAGCAGGTGTACTCGGAGCATATCGACTATTCGTTAACTTATTGAGTAAGCCTTGATAACATAGAAAAAGGCTTGCTATTTATTAGATAAGCAAGCCTTTTCTTTAATTTGAGTTTAAAACGTTATCTCTTTTTCTTTACCGCCGGGAATTTCATTTTATAATCTACCGTAACCATCCCCCTCGAAATATCATTTAGTTTTTTCTCAATCAGTCGTTTGCGTAGCGGACTCAATTTATCAGTAAATAGTTTGCCTTCTATATGGTCGTATTCGTGTTGTATAATACGGGCAGCCATTCCTTTATAAGTTTCTTCATGGTGCTTCCAGTTTTCATCATAATACGAAATTTTGATAACAGGCTTACGCATCACATCTTCTCGTATATCCGGAATACTCAAACAGCCTTCGTTAAAAGCCCATTCTTCGCCTGTTTCATCGGTAATTACTGCATTGATAAACACTTTTTTGAAATCTTTTAAATCGGGCTCATCATCATCAAATGGGGTAGCATCAATTACAAACAAACGCATTGATAAGCCAACTTGTGGTGCAGCCAACCCGACTCCCCTAGCGGCATACATGGTTTCAAACATATCAGCAACCAATAATTTTATATTGGGATATTCATCGGGCTCAATGGCGGTAGCTTTTTTCCTTAAAACAGTATC
The DNA here is from genome assembly GCA_963422535.1 of uncultured Mucilaginibacter sp. Lineage (GTDB taxonomy): Bacteria > Bacteroidota > Bacteroidia > Sphingobacteriales > Sphingobacteriaceae > Mucilaginibacter. The sequence goes on along the minus strand of OY730227.1, from coordinate 1,683,629 downwards.
GCCGTAGGCTATAATAGGGAGTTTCATTATGCAAAAATACGGTTTATTCTTTTGGCACAAATAGTAAAGTAATCAACTCGTTATTAAAAATCTCATTGCTTATTTCTAATAGCTGGTCGGCCGTTACGGCATTTAGTTTGGCAAATACTTGCTCTAAGCTATCTATATAACCAAAATCGAGTAAACTTTTTGTCATTGATATAATCAAACCCATGCGGCTTTCTTCGGCTAATGCTATCTGTCCGATAAATTTTTGTTTGGCTTGATGCAGTTGCAAACTACCCAACTTTTGTTCGCGCAGTTTTTTCAACTCTTTGTGAACTAATCGTGCCGCTTTATCCGCTTTCTCGTTATCCGTGCCAAAGTAGATAGAAAATATACCCGTGTCAGAAAGGGGCACATAGTTCGATTCGATGGTATAAGCAATGCCATGCTTTTCGCGTATTTCTAAATTAAGCCTACTGCTCATACCCATGCCGCCTAGTAAATTGTTAAGCAGTAATAATCCCGATTTGTGGTGATGTTGCGAAGCATAAGCCCTATTACCAATGATGCAATGTGTTTGCGTAATTGGGCGATTAACCAATACTTTTTCGCCCTTGCTATCCAATGGTTTTAGGCGAATTTTTGTGGAGTGATTGGCAGGGATAACACCAAAATACTTTTCGGCAAGTTTGATGAGTTTGCTTAATTCGTGATTGCCAAAAACAGCAAATACCATTTGGGAGGTATTGTAATTAGCCGCCATGAAATCCCGAATATCGTTTTTATTCATCGCCGCCACCGTTTCGGGCGTACCCAAAATATTTTTTCCTAAGGCGTGCCCTTTAAAAAGCAATTCCTCGAAATCATCTTGTATTGCTTCTTCGGGTTGGTCTAAGTACGAGGCTATTTCATCCAATATCACACCTCTTTCTTTTTCCATTTCATCCTCTGGAAATGTAGAATGAAACAATATATCCTGAAACAAATCAATGGTACGCTCCAAATGCTGTTTCAGCAACGAGGCGTGTATGCAGGTATATTCTTTTGTGGTATAGGCATTCAAATCGGCACCTACCAGTTCAAGCCTGTTTAGTATTTGATTGGTGTTGCGGGTTTCGGTTTCTTTAAAAAGCAGATGCTCAATAAAATGTGCCAAACCCTCTTTTCCCTCAGGTTCATCGCGCGAGCCCGCATTCACCACAAAACAGCAATGTGTGATGGTTGATGGCGAGTGTTTGAGTAATATCTTAATCCCGTTGGATAAGGTATGAACCTGGTAGTCAATCATGAAGGGCAAAGATAGGCTTTTTAGTACGACTGATGTAAACATTGCAGGTTAGAATCGATTTATAAATTAATCTCTAAATTTAGCGCATGAAAATCCAAGTAGCCGACCTTGATTTTGAGCCGCTCATTAGTTACGAAACAATACGTGAAAGGGTAGAGGCTTTAGCAGGAAATATTAATGCTGATTTCTCGGGCAAAACGCCCATACTGATAGGTGTATTGAATGGCAGTTTTTTGTTTATGGCCGATTTGGTAAAACAACTGACCATACCTTGTCAAGTGAGTTTTATTAAACTAGCTTCCTATCATGGCGCAACAACCAGCTCGCGCGAGGTAAGAGAAGATTTTGGTTTGAGTGTGGATATAGCAGATAGGGCTATAATTTTGATAGAAGATATTGTGGATACAGGCAATACGCTGCACTATTTGATTGCTCAATTAAAACAGCAAAACCCCAGCTCCATTGCGGTATGCTCATTACTTTTAAAACCCAAAGCATTAGCATACACTATCGACGAGCTAAAATACATAGGCTTTGAAATAGAAAATGATTTTGTAGTGGGTTATGGTTTGGATTATAAAGAGCTAGGGCGAAATTTAAAGGGGATATATAAGAAATAAATTTATTGACTTTCTTCAACCTAAGGAATTGTTCTCATAAAGATTTGAATAACTCTAAGTATCTCTTTTGTAATTTATTACACAATTTGTCAGTTTATGAAAAATAACATGACATCTCTTAAATCATTATTTTATGACAATTTGGCAAATTATATTATAAATAATACATATTAAAAAGATTCATTCTTATTTTTCAATTACTAATATTCTTGGCAAAAAAATTGCAGTAACACGCTCAAAGCGTTCTTTATACAAGAAAAGCCAAAAGGGGTTCTCAGTCCTAATGGCTTTAAGTTGGTCAAGCAATCAACTGCCATATGCAGTGACTAACTTTATGACTAAGGGAATATTATTTACGTCCAAAGGTATAAAAAGTTTCAAAATCTGAAATTTTTTTTCACACTTGTCATACTTATTTAGGATTGTCGGTGCATCTTCTTACCGAGAAGTTGAAGAAAGTAAAGTTTATATTATTTATTGTAATTATGGCAACAAATGGCAAGCTAGGTGATAATCACCGAGTGGGGGCAGTGCGCTCTCGGTCACAAACCTATAACCCCAAAACAGAAACTTGGGTTAAAAGGGACAAAGAAACAGGCCAATTTATGGCGGTTAAACAAGATGGTACACCCTTTAAGGGCGTAAGAAAGGAGAGTGGGCGTAAATAGAGTAATAAATCCCTCTAAGTATCTGAAAGGTATTGTTGATGATGGGAAAACTTTCTATATCGGCATGGGTGTTCAATCTCTTACAGAAATTGGGAAAAATCACCCTAATTTAAGCCAATTAATTAAAGGTGAGATGTCTTCTGTTCTTATTAAAGGAAAAGGTGGCGTTCTAAAGGAAAACACTTTTGGAAAATTTGTAAGAAAAAAACCTGAGAGAAAGGAGCGTATTTGGAAGCATATCCATTACTATAGCAAGCGTTTTGAAAAGGAAATCGATTATAATAGAGAGTATTATGTATGGGAAAAGGAACTTTTACACAAATATAATATGGTATTGGAAAGAGCTAGTACACCTCAGGGTGAGATTATTCTTCATTTCCCCGCTTTCATAATGGATGATAATTATAACCTATACTTAAAGGTGGGAGCAGCTATGAATATGGCAATTGTTTTAGGCTCCTATTACATGATTTACGATAATATGTTTGAGCCGATAATTCCTGTTACAAAGGTTGAGGATAGAAAAATATTGTCTTCTGGAAATTTGACACTCGCACAGAAGTTGGATTTTTTGGATAAGAACTACGTGGAGCATGACGGAGAAATTGATTTAAAGGGCAATAGCTATCGTTTCGCTATGTTAAAAGAAAAGAGACCTTCAGACGTAACAATTGGATTAGGTGGTTTTAATGAATATGTAATATTTGAATATGCTAACGACAATCTATTGATTTTCGAAAACCTAAAGTCAGGCAATGCACCATTTTTGTTTAAACGAGATGGATTTAATAATGATGTTGCTCAATTGAATAAACAAAATGCAAAGAGTAACCCTTATTTCTTAAAGAGAATTGTTCACGATAAGATGGAAAGTTGGCACAATAAATTAAGTAAATTCTTTATTAACTAGTAAAATCGAACTCCCAAAACGATAGTTTACTGTGCTAACGCCATACAATGAATTGTATGGCGTTTTTATTACTTGCTTTCTTACCAAAACGGCACTATCGTTAAAAATTATCTTCATAATGACGAAACACCAAGTAAAAAGATATATAAATTTTATACCGCTATTGGTTCAGTTATTTCTTCCAGCAATGCTACGGCTTCATTAATACTCGCAATGCCATCAATACTGAGGCGCAAGCTATTTTTCACTTCTTTCAAATTGGTGCGGCGTGGATTTGCCTGCACAAATAGCAATACTTGCTTAAAGGCATTGCCTTCAAAATAAGATGATTGTTGATTGGAGATAAAATACCCTCGTAGGATATTCTTTTTTAAGGTTAGTTTTTCAAAACCAATGGCTTTGCCCAGCCATTGCAAACGCATGGTGTTTAGCAAATCGTTCACTTGCGGCGGTATTGGCCCAAAACGGTCGTGCAGTTGTTGTTCAAATGCTTGCAAGGCTGTTTCGTTTTCTAATTTCGAAAGCTCGGTATAAAGGTTATAACGCTCGGCTATACTGGTTACATACTCATCGGGGATAAGTATTTCCATATCTGTATCAATTTGTGTGAACGAAATATAAGGGCGAGGTTTTTCATCAGGGAAAACACCTTTAAACTCATCATCTTTTAGTTCTTGTATGGCTTCGTCCAATATTTTATGATACATTTCAAAGCCTATTTCGGCTATAAAACCACTTTGTTCGGCACCTAATAAATTGCCACTACCTCGGATGTCTAAATCGCGCATAGCTACATTAAAGCCACTACCTAAGTCAGAAAACTCTTCAATAGCACTTAGTCTTTTACGTGCTTCGGGAGTAAGTGTTGAAAGCGGCGGACTTAATAAATAGCAATATGCTTTTTTGTTGCTTCTACCTACACGCCCACGCATTTGGTGCAAATCGCTCAAACCAAACATATGCGCATGGTTGATAATGATGGTATTGGCATTGGGAATATCTAAGCCTGCTTCAATAATAGTGGTGGCTACCAATACGTCATATTCGCCGCTCACAAACTTTAGCATCACATCTTCCAAGTCATCGCCTTCCAACTGCCCATGGGCTATGCCAACACGTGCTTTGGGTACTAATTTATGTATCAAACCGCCCAGTTGTGGTAAATCAACCACTCGATTATGGATAAAAAACACCTGCCCGCCCCGGTCTATCTCATGTTCAACAGCTTCTTTTATCAGCGCATCATTAAATACGTGCAATTCTGTAACTACTGGCTGCCGATTGGGTGGTGGGGTAGATATGATAGATAAATCGCGTGCGCCCATTAGCGAAAAATGCAAGGTACGTGGTATGGGTGTAGCCGTGAGGGTAAGTGTATCTACATCGGCACGCATTTGCTTCAACTTCTCTTTGGTTGATACGCCAAACTTTTGCTCTTCGTCGATAATCATCAAACCCAAATCTTTAAACTTCACATCCTTGCTCACCAAGCGATGTGTGCCGATGATGATATCAACTTTACCCTCTTTTAGTTTCTCGAGTGTATCTTTTATTTGTTTGGAAGATTTAAATCGATTTACATAATCAATATTGCAAGGAAAGCCCTTTAGCCGCTCCGAGAAGGTTTTATAATGTTGAGCCGCAAGAATAGTAGTAGGCACCAAAATAGCCACTTGCTTACTATCGGCAACGGCTTTAAATGCTGCACGAACGGCCACCTCAGTTTTACCAAAGCCCACATCGCCACAAATCAACCTATCCATAGGGTGCGGCGATTCCATATCCTTTTTAAAATCGGCAGTTGCTTTTTCTTGGTCAGGGGTATCTTCATAAATAAATGAAGCCTCTAATTCTGTTTGCAGATAGGTATCAGGCGCAAAAGCATTCCCCTGCTTGGTTTTACGTACAGCATACAACTTAATCAAGTCGCGTGCTATGTCTTTAACTTTTTTTTTTGTGGTTTTTTTTAGTCGCTCCCACGTATCCGTACCCAGCTTGTTCATCTTAGGCACAGTTCCCTCTTTACCACTATATTTCGAGATACGGTTAAGCGAGTTGATATTTACATACAGCAAATCATTATCAGCATATATCAATCGTATCATTTCCTGCATTTTCCCGCTCACTTCTACCTTCTCTAAGCCGGCGTATTTGCCAATGCCATGGTCAATATGTGTTACATAATCGCCGGGTTTTAGCTCGCGCAATTCTTTTAAGGTAATGGCTTGCGAGCGCTGATAACCTTTTTTGAGTTTGTATTTATAATACCTATCAAATATTTGGTGGTCGGTATAGCACGCCAGTTTTTGCTCTCTATCTACAAACCCTTCACGTATAGCTATGCTGATAGGCGTAAACTTTACTGTTTTATCCAAATCTTCTAATATGGCATAAAGCCGCTCTACTTGCCGAGCCGAATCGGTGAGGATATAATTTTCAATTTTTTCGGCTTCGTTGTTTTTAAAATTATGAATAAGTAGCGTAAAGTCTTTATTAAAAGATGGCTGCGGTCGCATATCAAAATCAACCGATTGGTTTGCCTGATAAAAAAACTGTTTGCCAAACTCTATAATTGAGAAATCGTGCAGCTGGTCGGCAATTAGTTTTTCATCGGTAAAACCAAATTTAGGGTCTATCCATTCGGGGTTGCTATTTTTTTCATCTGTAGATAATGCCTTCCATAAATTGACGGCTTTTTTGTGCCCATCTTTTATAATATCGAGCGTAAATTGCACATCCTTTATCCATATTTGTGTAGCACTATCTACATACTCCAACAGTGATATATTGCTTTCGGTTAAAAATTTGGATTGCACATTGGGCACAATGGTAATGGTTTTTACCTGCTCAACCGAAAGTTGACTTTCAATCTCGAACGTGCGGATAGACTCGATAAAATCGCCAAAAAACTCCACTCGATAAGGTAAATCGTGCGAAAAGGAATAAATATCTACTATACCACCACGAATAGAAAACTGCCCTGGTTCGTACACGAAATCAACCCTATCAAAATCATACTCAATCAAAAACTCATTGATGAAATCAATACTTAGTTTGTTTCCAACGGCAATTTCGAGAGTGTTTTTTTCGAGTGATGCTCGGTCTATTACCTTTTCGGCTAATGCTTCGGGGTAGGTAACTATCAGATGCCCAAATTCGGAAGAGTGGTTCAGCTCGTTTAAAACTTCGGCACGTGCCAATACATTGCTGCTATCGGGTTGTGTAAATTCAAAAGCTTTGCGATAGGATGATGGAAAAAGCAGGATTTCTTTTCCTGTAAGGTTCTCCAAATCAGCTTGAAAATAGGCGGCTTCTTCTCTATCAGGCAATACAAATATCATGTGCTGATGCTGCAAAAAATACAAAGCTACCGCCACAGCCGCATCACTTGACCCGACTAACCCTCGCAACTGTATGCGGGGGGCTTTACTTGCGTTTAATGCCTGCGCAAGTGTTTTTACCCGCTCATCAGTTTTATATCGCTCTAAAATATCACGGATGTTCAAAACTGAGGCAAATATAGCAAAAAGACGCTTTTTTATGTTATGAGTAATTAAAAGACGGTTTTCGACAACGCTACCAAAAAAATATTTTATTGATTTGAAAAATTACAGGTATATTTATGATAACCAATTGAAAATTAGTCGCTAATAACTCGTTGTGGATTTTAATCTGAAACAATATGAAAAGAGTATTAATACCAGGGTTTATTATCGGAATTTTGAGCGGCGCATGGCTGCTCATTATGCGTGCTATGGGTTACACTACTTTTAGTAACGACCAGGTGCATCCTATCGAATTTATTTCGACCTTGATACCCATTATTGGATTATTTATTGGTGTGCGAAGTTATCGTGACGCTGAGTTGAAAGGTAAAATGAGCTTTTTAGAAGGCTTGGTGCACGCTTTTAAAATACTGATAACAGGAGGTGCAATAGTTGTGTTTTTGGGAATAGTTTATATCAATTATATAGATTATTCGAATAATTTTCGTGATTTTTCGGGGCGAATATTTGCAGCATTGCTTATTGGGGTTATCTCGGCATTTGCCGTAACTTTGTTGCTGATGCGAAAATCAAACAATGCAGATTAAAACTATTTTCTCAAAATATTTCGAATTGGTTTTTTGGATAGCCGCACTCCTGTCGCTTGCTTTTACTAATCCTGCCGTAAATACACATTTTAGCCTATGCCCATTAAAAGCAATGGGTATTACTTGGTGTCCGGGCTGTGGTTTGGGGCATTCTATTTCGTGGTTGTTTCGAGGCAATATCCACAACTCGTGGCGGGCGCATTGGCTAGGTATTCCAGCACTTGGTGTTATTCTGTATCGTGTTTATACTTTAGCTAAGCAGAAGTTTACAAAACGCAATCCTTTTCATACCAATTAGTACTTTACCGTTAAAATCACCCACCTTACCGACTAAGCATAGCTGTTTCCCAATATTGTGTTTTATGGATTTTAATTCTACCTTAGTTTTGACTTAAATATTAAAACAATCACAATATGAATATGTTTGAAAATAATCCCTACATGGGTTTACCAGGTATCACTCCTGAAGAATTAAACTTTATACAACAAGCTACTTCTGATTTGGGTGAAAATCAACAGAAGTATTTTTATATGGCTTACACCAGTAAAAGAAAAAGTGCCCAAGATATATTGATATTTACCATTATAGGCTTTTTTGCCGTTGCTGGCGTACAACGTTTTGCATTAGGGCAAATAGGCATGGGGCTACTCTATTTTTTTACAGGAGGTTTTTGTTTGATAGGCACTATTGTTGATTTAGTAAATCACAAAGATTTAACATTAGAGTATAATAAAAAGATGGCTTACGAAAGCCATCAAATAGCTAAAATGAGCAACTAAAAATAGCAATTAATTGATTTGAAACGTTGCTCATTCTAACTACCTTCGAATCATGAAACTATCTTTACTTACTGGCTATCTCGAAAGCTTGGCACCGCTTGCCTATCAGGAAGATTACGACAATTCGGGTTTAATTGTAGGTCATCCCGAACAGGAGGTAAACCAAGCTTTAATAGCATTAGATTGCACCGAGGCGATAGTTGATGAAGCTATCGCAAAAAATTGTCAGGTAATTATTTCGCATCACCCCATAGTTTTCAGGGGTTTAAAAAAATTCAATGGTAAAACTTATGTAGAGCGGGTAGTAGAAAAGGCTATCCGCAATCATATCGCCATTTATGCTATCCATACCAATTTGGATAATGTGATGAATGGCGTAAACGAACGGATATGCGAAACACTTGGTTTATCAAACTGTAGAATATTAGCACCCAAAAACGGACTATTAAAAAAACTGGTTACCTATGTGCCTACTGATAAAGCCGAGCAAGTGCGCAATGCTTTGTTTCATGCTGGTGCTGGTAATATTGGCAATTATAGCGAGTGTAGTTTTAATGGCGAAGGTACGGGCACATTTAAAGGGAATGAAGAATCGACCCCTTATCTAGGCGAGCCAGGCATTAGGCATCACGAAAACGAAGTGCGGATTGAAACCATTTACCCTTCCAACTTAGAAAGTAAACTACTGATGGCTCTTTTTTTAGCGCATCCCTATGAGGAGGTTGCCTACGACCTTTATCCGCTTACCAATCAGCATCAGCAAGTAGGCTCGGGAATGATAGGCGAATTGGACGAGGCGATGGATGAAGAAGAATTTTTATTTGAGTTAAAACAACGTATGCACGCCCATGTGATACGCCATACCGCACTTACTGGAAAAAAGGTAAAAAGAGTGGCGGTGTGTGGTGGTGCGGGTGGCTTCTTGTTAAAAAACGCTATTGCTGCGGGGGCTGATATTTTTGTAACCGCTGATTATAAATACCACGAATTTTTTGATGCCGAGGGCAAGATTGTAATTGCCGATATTGGACATTTTGAGAGTGAGCAATTTACGCAACAATTATTGTATGAAATTATTAAAAAAAAATTTGCTAACTTTGCCGTCCGTTTAACAGAAATTAATACAAACCCCGTCAAATATTTTATTTAATGGAACAAACCGTAGAACAAAAGCTTAAAGCTTTATACGAACTACAAACCATCCACACCAAGATTGATAAGATACGCCAGGTAAGAGGTGAATTACCAATGGAAGTAGCTGACTTAGAAGATGATGTTGAAGGATTGGAAACCCGTATTCAAAAAATAAAAGGTGAACTGGATGACCTTGAAGATGATATTGTAACACGCAAAAACCTGATTAAGGAAGCGCAAGCCAATATCAAAAAATACGAAGGACAGCTTAACGAAGTAAAAAACAATCGCGAGTATGATGCTATTTCGAAAGAAATAGAAATACAAGGGTTGGATATACAAGTAAGTGAAAAGAAAATAAAAGAGTTTGGTTTCGAGATAGCTTCAAAAACTCAGATTTACGAAAAGGCACTTGCCGATTTAGAAAGCCGTAAAAGTGATTTAGATGCTAAGAAAGCAGAGTTAGGCACTATAACTGCCGAAACTGAAAAAGAAGAAAACGAACTAAATACCCAAGCCGAGAAAGCTACAACAGGTATTGAAGAGCGTTTGCTAGTGGCTTATAACCGTTTGCGTGGAAATGCAAAAAATGGCTTAGCGGTAGTTACTATTCAGCGCGATTCTTGCTCAGGATGCTTTAATCAGATACCTCCACAACGTCAGTCGGATATCCGTCAACGTAAAAAAATTATTGTTTGCGAGCATTGCGGACGTATTTTGGTAGATGAGCAAATGGCTTTAGAAGCAGAAACAGTTTAATTTTAAACGACATAAAATTGCAAAGCGACTTGATTATCCAGGTCGCTTTTTTTGTGTTGCAAAAATTAAAACAAACTTGTTTGCTTCCCGCCCTTTGGTACAAATAAGCTATAATCATACGGAGGCATTTCGCGCCCTGCCATAAACCGATTTTTCGCCATCTTAAATAATTGGTGTATAGATTCGGCAATATTTCCATCGCCTCGCATACGTCGCCCAAACTGACTATCATTTAGTTTACCATCGTGGCAGGCACGTATCATATTCAAAACCTTTTCGGCACTATCGGGGTAGGCTTTGTGTATCCAATCTGTAAATATTTCGCTAATGCTGCCATTAAGCCGCACCATGGTAATCCCTGCTGATAATGCACCCCTATCAGCAGCAGCCTTTATAATGGCCGGTATCTCGTTGCTATTTAAACCTGGTATAATAGGTGCAGCCATTACACGTACAGGGATGCCCCGTTCGGTCAGTTTTTCAACCACTGCCAATCTTCCAGTTGCAGTTACGGTACGTGGTTCGAGTTTTTGCCTTAATTGTTCGCTTAGTGATGTTATCGAGATACTTACGTGTACCAAATTCAGTTTTGCAAGCTCGGCAAGAATATCTATATCACGCAAAATAAGATTGTTTTTGGTGATGATGCTTACAGGATTTTTGTATTGAAGGAAAATTTGCAACAACGAGCGTGTTAGCTTTAACTTACGCTCAATAGGCTGATAGCAATCTGTATTGCCCGATAGCAGGATACAGACTGGTTGATAGTACTTTTTATTAAAATATTGTTCTAATAATTCGGCTGCGTTGCGCTTCACTATAATTTTTCGCTCAAAATCAAGCCCTGCACTAAAACCATAATATTCGTGTGCATTTCGAGCATAACAATAAATACAACCATGCTCGCATCCTTGATAGGGATTGATAGAAAACATATGCGGCTGATCGGGACTGTCCGATTCGCTTACAATTTTCTTAGGTGTTTCTTCAAATAGTTGCGTTGATCTGTTTTCGAGCAAGGGTTCATCCAGCCCCTCGATATGTTCTAGCACATATTTATTTTTCAGGAATTTATTGTGCGTATTTACTTGCGCCCCCCTGCCTTTAAAATATTCTTGATTTTGCTCATGTGCCACAAAGTAAAATTACTAAAAATATTAGTATTTTTATACCTCTATCAAATTATTTTTGAAGGCAAATAGCACTAGCCCGATGCGGCTTTTTATTTGTAATTTTTCAAACAGATGATCGCGATAACCATCTACGGTTCTAATACTCACACACAAGTGTTCGGCAATTTCTTTATAAGTCAATTCAGTTGCGGCAAGTTTTATAAACTCTATTTCGCGACTATTAAGTTTCAGTAGATTGATATCCAAATTGATGCTTCCTACCAAATGCCGAGTAACAAACTCGGGATAATAAACTTGATTGTCGGCCACTCGTTGCAAAGCTGTTTCAAATTCTTCGGGCTCGGCATCTTTTAGCAAATAGCCTTTTACACCCATCCGCACCATGGTTAATACACGGTTAGCATCCTCAAACATGGACAGGATAATAATATGAATATCAGGATGATTGTCGCGAAGCCAGTGTGCAGCCGCAACACCATTCATTTTGGGCATATTGATATCTAACAATACAATATCCGGCTTTGATTTTGGGTTGATTTTGCGAATCATCTCTTCGCCATCGCCCGCTTCAAATATGATGATATAACGCTCTAAATTCTCAATCAATGATGCTATACCACTCCTAAATAAGCGATGATCATCAACTAATGCTATTTTGATGGGTTCCTCCATTGATATAAAATTGCGTTTTTAATGGGTTTATTTCAACCTTTATACAACACCCTTTGCCTAAGGCACTTGTTATAGTTGCGACACTACCAATCAAGGTTGCTCTGTTCTGCATATTTCTCAATCCAGACCCTTGTTTCTCGCTAAGCATTTCGTAAGAAAACCCCACACCGTCATCTTCAAGAGTTAAGGTAAACAAATCAACTTGATATTGTATTATGATTTTTAATTGTGTAGCCGATGCGTGTTTTAGTGCATTGTTTATGGTTTCTTGAAATATTCTGAAAAGTACTAACTCTCGTTGTTCGCCTAACGAATAGTCTTCGCCTTCTTTTGTAAATAGAACAGTAATAATGCCACTTTTATTTATTCTATCCACCTCTTTTTCAATAGTTTTTACCAAACCAAGCGAGGCAATATGCTCAAAACTGAGGCTTTTTGACAAATCGCGCAAATCTGTTATAGTTTGTGAAAGCAATTCACGGCTTTCATTTAATCGGGTTTGATTATCCCCATCAGATGTTGAAGCTGCTTTTGCAAGTGTTAATTTTATAAATGATAATACTTGGGTTATATTATCGTGTATTTCGGTGCTCACATAATTTAAAGTTTGCTCTTGTACCTCTAATTGTGTTTTAAGCACTTCTTGCTTAAATGCGGTGCGAAGGTGTTCTTGCTCTTCTTTGTTTTTCTTTTGCTTTTTACGATATACAACAACAAAGTAGATAACAAAACCCGATAGTAAGAAAAAAAACAAACTAGTAAACAACACTACTATAAATAAATCATCCTCTTGAGGTGCAGCATTATTAAGCATTAGTTGTTTCTTGTGTTTTCCTGTCGGTTAAAATAGCAATTATAAATAATATATCGAAAATAATATTAGTGCCATTCCAAAGATACTCGAATAAATATACTTTCACCTGTACACCCAAAAGGTGTTTGCCATAATAGTTCATAAGCGAAGCATTTAAGAAACCAGTGGCGGCATAAAACAAAATAGCGGTATTATACCAAAAAGCACTTTGCTTAATAATATTAATTTCTACAGGGTACAACAACATTTGCCTAAAAAGTAACACGGAAAAAAGAAACCGTAATATATCAGTAATTACAATCAGATTGGTAGGAAAAACATGGCTTAATGGCTGCAAATACAATGCATTTACAATAAAAAATGTACTTACCAATATCAGCGACAATTGAACAAATTGTTTTAGGCGTCTAATTTTAAAAAAATGGTAATATATGAGTGCATAAAAAACAAAATGGCTAATTGTTTCTGTATGCGATAGAGGGGCATTATTCTTATATAGCGGAATAAAAATATAATCGGATAAAAGATTTATTAAAGTGCTTACTAATAACGATATGGTTAATATCCTAAAGGGAATGGTAAGCTTTCTGTAACTTACCATTCCAATAATTGTTGCACTAATAGTTAGAATAGAGTCAATATTAATCATTATATTTTATTAGCAGTCGCCACAAGCTGGTGGGCAAGGTCTCATGTTGTCAAAAACATCGCCATCGTTTATATAAGGAGATGATGCATTCGGGTCTGGATTTGGCTTTGCCCCTGTTAGGGTTACAGTATATACATTATCGGCACTGCCGGCAAAATCAGGGTGTTTGGCAAAGTAAATATGCATACCTGTGTTTGCTTGGTCGCTTAAAATACTCTCTAAGCACGAACGTTCTACATAAAAACCATTCAAATTTTGCCCGTTTGGAGTTTTCCAAGCATTGTCTCCCGCTTGCGCATTTTGGTTGCGGTACTCAGTAATTAAATTTTTTGCTAGTGATGGATCAATAATTTCTGACATAATACTATTATTTAAGGGTTTTGTAAATTCCCTCAAATATACAAATGCAATTAAAATATTAACTATTTTTAAATAATATCTTTTAATAAGATAAATAAAACATATTAAGACAATTTTACTTACCATAAATCATCCGTCTAACAAAAACACAAGTAACTCTTTAGGCCCATGTGCGCCCAAAACAAGGGTTTTTTCTATATCAGCTGTCCGACTAGGCCCAGTTATTGTTGTCAACATAGATGGGATATTATTCCCATACTTATTTTTTATAAACCTGAAGCCATCTTTTAAATCAAGTACTAATTGTGAAGTGTAAGCCAATACAATATGCACAGGTGGATAAATACTCAGCCTTCTACCCGCCATATTTGCATTCGAAACCAAAATACTGCCATTACGAGCAATTAATGCTTCGCACAAGGTAAAACCTACTTCAGCTTGTTCAAAATCTTTATCTGTTTCGTAATAGGGATAATCGTAGCGTGCTAATATTTCTTGTAAAGCTGGTTCCCAACAATATATTTTATGCCACTTACGCTCATCGGCAAGGTTGAGCAAACTCTCAATAAATTGCAACTCATCTTCACAAAAAACAAACTGCCCCGATACTGTGGTAAGTTCCTCAGCAAAAAGCACCTCCAACATTTCGTTAGTATGCGGATAAAGCGGGGCGTCTTCAAGATTAGGGTAGGGATTATCTCTCTTCTCAAGTAAAGCCTTGCGTATTTTTTTTAGTAACTTTTCTTTTGATGTCGTAATATCCCTCATTATCATCTATCGCTTAAAATAAAAACCCGAAGCCAAAAGTATTTTACTTTGGTTGCCTCGGGCTTTTACTTACTAATTAGTTATTATCGTTTTTCTTTTCTTCCGCATCTGCATTTGTATTTTCGGCAACCAAAGCTTCGGTTGTTTTTTGCTCTCCATTTACAAACTCATCGTAAGTGGTACGGTGTTCAAACGGACGTTTTCCTAAAATTTCTTCTAAATCAGATTGGAATAATATTTCCTTTTCTAATAACTTATCAGCCAATTTTATTAGCCCTTCACGTTGATCAATCAGCAATTGCTTCGTACGAGCATATACCGCATTTATTTGATTACGAACTTCTTGGTCTATCAGTTCAGATGTTTTTTCCGAATATGGCTTATTGAATTGGTATTCGCCTTGCGTGTCATTGAATGATACATTGCCCACTTTTTCGTTCATCCCATAAATAGTAACCATTGCATAAGCAAGTTTGGTGATGCGCTCTAAGTCGTTTTGTGCACCAGTTGATATTTTACCAAATGTAATATCTTCGGCAACACGTCCACCCATCGTCATACACATACCATCCTCCAATTGCTCAGTGGTATATAAAAACTGCTCTTTTGGCAGATATTGCGCATATCCCAAAGCAGCCACACCACGTGGTACGATAGAAACTTTAACCAATGGATCGGCATGTTCTAAAAACCAGCCAGCAATGGCATGCCCTGCTTCGTGGTAAGCCACAATGCGTTTCTCCTCAGGCGAGATAATTTTGTTCTTCTTTTCTAATCCACCAATCACTCTATCAATAGCATCTTGAAAATCTTGCATCTCAACAGCTTCTTTGTTTTTACGAGCGGCAATCAATGCAGCTTCATTACATACGTTGGCTATTTCGGCACCCGCAAAACCCGGTGTTTGTGCTGATAATTTTTTAGCATCCACACCTTCGGCCAACTTAACAGGCTTTAAGTGAACTTTAAATATTTGTTCACGCCCAATCAAATCGGGCTTATCAATTGATACCTGTCTATCAAAACGACCAGGTCGAAGTAGAGCCGAGTCGAGTACATCAGGGCGGTTGGTAGCAGCGAGTATAATAATACCCGAGTCTGTTCCGAAACCATCCATCTCCACTAATAATTGATTTAGTGTGTTTTCGCGCTCATCATTTCCACCTACAATATTGTTTTTGCCACGGGCACGACCAATTGCATCTATCTCATCAATAAAAATAATACAAGGGGCTTTGTCTTTTGCTTGGCGGAATAAATCGCGCACACGTGAAGCACCAACACCCACAAACATCTCCACAAAATCAGACCCTGAAAGCGAAAAGAATGGTACTTGCGCTTCGCCTGCAACAGCTTTGGCCAATAGCGTTTTACCAGTACCTGGCGAACCTATCAATAATGCTCCCTTAGGTATTTTACCACCCAAATTGGTATATTTTTTAGGATTTTTAAGGAAGTCAACTATTTCCATTACCTCTTGCTTGGCTTCTTCGAGCCCCGCCACATCATTAAAGGTGACTGAAACTTGCGCTTCTTTATCAAATAAAGTAGCTTTTGATTTGCCAATATTAAATATCTGCCCACCTGCTCCACCGCCAGCACCTCCCGACATACGGCGCATTACAAACATCCACACACCCACAAACAGCACTAACATAATAACGATTTGAACAATGCCATTGCTCAAAATGCTTTCATGAGTAGTAAACTCAATAGGTGTTTTTTGGCTATCAGGAAGGCTTTTTTCGGCATTAGCTACGGTTTGTTTAAGGCTTTCGTACGAAGCATCGGTAAACTCGTACTGTGGCCCATTGCTTACCCCACCGGTAATAGATTTTTGCTCACGTACTTTTTCGTACTGTTTCTTCTTATTCAAACTATCTTTCTTAATATATACCTCTACAACTACCAAATCGCCGTTTTTATATGCAATTAGCTTTTCGGCATCATGTTGTTTTAATATTTGGTTCTCAAACTGCTGATAACTAATTTGAGTTATTACGCCCGTGCTATTTAAATACCCAAAAACAATTAATACTAATATGGCAATAGCATACACCCACATAAAGTTAAACTTTGGTGTTTTGGGGCTAAGTTTTTTGTTGGGTATTTTCCTTATTGGTTTTTGAGGTTGTGTTTTATTATCTTTCATTTCTTTTATACGATCAACTTAGGATCATTAATTTTTTAACATTGTTACGATACACTACACCTAAAGTTATACTCAAATTGTAGCATTTTTATTATCAAGCACTTTTATAATATTCAATTTCGGCATCGCCCCACAAATCTTCAACACCATAAAACTCGCGCTTATCTGTTCTAAATATATGCACTACCACGTTAATATAATCAAGCAATATCCACTCACCGTGTTCAAGCCCTTCTTTACGCCAAGGGTCTTGCTGTATTGCTTTATAAATTTCTTCCTCAACACTATTAGCAATAGCTTTTACTTGAGTGGCCGAATCGGCATGGCAAATCACAAAATAATCGGATACCGAACTTAATATATTGCGAAGGTCTAACCGGACGATTTCATTCCCCTTTTTTTCTTGAATTCCATATATGGCTAATTCAGAAATATAAGTAGATTCATTTAACACTTTGTTTTTTACCATCAAAAAGAATTAGTTTTGAACGATTTGTAACTACATATTATTACTTTGCAAAATAACATATTTTCAGGATTATTTGTTGGACAAAATTTAATCACAATTAAACAAGTTGATTCCACTAATAATTTTCTTAAGGATGCTTTGTCAAATTCCAAGCCAGTTCCCGAAGGAACGGTCATTATGGCAGAAAGCCAATATGCTGGACGTGGGCAACAGCAAAACAAATGGCATAGTGAGGATGGTAAAAATTTAACATTTAGTATCTTACTCAAGCCCTCTTTTTTGCCTTTAGCACAGCAATTTGATTTAACTCGGGCTGTAAGTTTGGGCGTAATAAATGCACTTAGCCCGCTTTTAGGAGATAAACTAAAAATAAAATGGCCTAATGATATTTATTATGCCGATGGGAAGCTTGGTGGAATGCTTATTGAGAACATGGTGCAGGGTAGTCAAATAAAAAACTCTATAATAGGGATTGGGTTAAATATTAATCAAGAAAATTTTCCGTTAGATGTACCTAATGCGATATCTTTAAAACAAATCTTACATACCGATTATGATTTGAAGATGCTATTATCAGAAATTTGTAAAAATATCGAAGTATTGTACTTAAATCTTAAATCGGGCAGGTTTGACCTTGTAAGGAAGATGTATCTTGACCGACTATATTGGCTCAATGAGGATAAAATATTTAAGGCTAATGGCAAAATATTTAATGGCACAATTATAGGGGTGGAGGATAGCGGACTGTTGATATTGCGTAGTGATGAACAAGTGCAAACTTATAACTTGAAAGAAATAGAATTTTTAAACAAATAAATAATATAAATATGAAAAGAGTATTGCTTTTATGTGCCCTGCTTGTAATGAGCGCAGGTGTTTATGCGCAAATAGAGACGCCAGTAAAATGGAGTTACGCATCAAAGAAGTTGAAGAATAATGAGGCGGTATTATTGATACGCGCAACGATACAAGACGGATGGCACATCTACTCACAAAATGTAAAAGAAGGAGGCCCTGTTAAGACTTCATTCACATTTGCACCTTCAAAAGAATACACCCTAGTAGGCACAACCACGGAGCCTACACCAGCTACAAGATACGAGAGTACCTTTGGGATGAATGTAAGCTATTTTGAAAAGACGGTTACTTTTCAACAAAAAATAAAACTAAAATCAGCCAATGTTAAAGTAGTAAAAGGCAAGTTAGAATTCATGACTTGTAACGATAAGAAATGCTTACCTCCCGAAGATGTTGATTTTAGTATTGCTTTAGGAAAATAATTAGTATCCACTACAAAAGATGACAACTCAAAAATTAAAGGCGAATAGAGCGGCAATATGGTATGCGCTTATGGCGGTAATGCTGCTTTCGTTTGCTGGTATAAATCAAGCAAGGGCAGTACAAAGCAAAGCAGCCGATACGGTATCCACAAGCGATGTCCAGTTTACCGATGTGCCAGCGGCAGATAACACAGCAGCAACGGTTAAAAAAGCTACACCCGTTGCAGCAGCTAAAGTTGCTACCACGCCAGCAAAGGAGAAACGCACGCTCTGGGGAATATTTATAGCAGGCTTGTTGGGCGGCTTTGCCGCATTGCTGATGCCTTGTATCTTCCCTATGTTGCCCCTCACGGTAAGCTTTTTTACCAAAGGGAGTGAAAAAGGAGGTGCTATTGGCAAGGCATTGCTATACGGCTTATCTATCATTGTTATCTATGTAGCGATGGGGTTACTAGTCACGGTTATTTTTGGAGCAGATGCCCTCAATAGCCTATCTACAAATGGTATTTTTAATTTCTTCTTTTTCTTACTACTGGTTGTATTTGGTGCATCTTTCCTTGGTGCATTCGAGATTACCTTGCCAAGTTCGTGGGCAAACAAGATGGATCAAAACTCGGATAAAGGAGGCTTTGCAGGTATCTTCTTTATGGCAGCTACCTTGGCATTGGTGTCGTTTTCTTGTACAGGGCCTATCATTGGTACATTGCTCGTTCAAGCAGCTACCACGGGCGCATTGCTAGGGCCAGCAGTAGGGATGTTTGGCTTTGCATTTGCACTGGCTATACCCTTTGCCTTATTTGCCATGTTTCCAGGCTTGTTAAAATCATTACCAAAATCGGGCGGATGGTTGAATAGTGTAAAAGTAGTGTTGGGCTTTTTAGAATTAGCTTTTTCTTTAAAGTTTTTGAGTAATGTTGATTTAGCATACCATTGGCAATGGTTTGACAGGGAGATATTCTTAGTGTTGTGGATAGTGATATTTGCTTTAATGGGTTTATATTTACTAGGAAAGCTAACGTTCTCGCACGATAGTCCGATAGCTTACCTTTCTGTACCACGCTTATTTCTATCCATTATCATACTGGCATTTACCGTTTATATGATACCAGGCTTATGGGGAGCACCGTTAAAATCTATTAGTGCTTTCTTACCACCACAAGGCACTCAAGACTTCGATTTATATACCCCGACATTAACAGGTGGTGCAGGAGTAACTAAGGTAAGTCACGAGAAACATAAGTATTCGGATATATTTCATGCCCCATTAAAGCTCGATGCTTTTTTTGATTATGATGAGGGGATGGCGTATGCACAATCGGTACATAAGCCGGTGATGATAGACTTTACAGGACACGCTTGTGTGAACTGTAGAAAGATGGAAGCCAATGTATGGCCTAATAAGGAGGTGTATAAACGCATTAGTCAGGATTATGTATTGATACAATTGTATGTAGATGATAAGACAGATTTAGCCAAAGAGGAGCAAACCGTATCAGCGTCAGGAAAGGCTATAAAAACGATAGGTAATAAATGGAGTAGCCTACAGGCAGAGAAGTTTCAAGCCAACTCACAACCATTTTATGTGTTGTTAGATAATAAAGGCAGCTTGTTAACCCCGCCTACGGGGGCCGATTATGACCCAATAAGTTATCTCAAATTTTTAGATAACGGACTAATGGCTTATAAAAAGTAGTACAGAGTAAAAAATTAATGTAAATTCGCGCTGTTGATGTTGGTGTCATTTTAACACTATCATCGGCGCGAATTTTAATTTTATATTTATTTTTAGCTTAAGCAAACAATCGTTTGTAAACATTAGCCATGACCCAAATAAAAAATATCGGACTTTTTACATCTGGTGGAGATGCCCCTGGTATGAATGCTGCCATAAGGGCAGTAGTGCGTGCAAGTTTATATCACAATATCAATGTTACAGGTATAAGGAGAGGTTATGAAGGGATGATAAATGGTGATTTGTTTCAGATGGATAGGAAATCGGTTTCAAACATTATTCAACGTGGGGGTACTATCCTAAAAACAGCTCGTAGCGAGGGATTTAAAACAAAAGAGGGGCGGCAGCAAGCATACGAGCAATTAAAGAAGTTTAATATTGACGCATTGGTGGCTATTGGTGGCGACGGCACATTTAGAGGTGCGAAAACTTTTGGAGAAGAGTATGATATGCCTATTATTGGGCTGCCGGGCACTATTGATAATGATTTGCGTGGCACTGATTTTACGATAGGTTATGATACCGCCATCAACACGGTAATAAACGCCGTAGATAAGATACGCGATACTGCCGAATCGCACGATAGATTGTTTATTGTAGAGGTAATGGGTCGCGACTCGGGGATGATAGCGTTGCGTACAGGGATTGCTTCGGGTGCAGAGAATATTATTATACCCGAAAGTAAATCGGGCTTATCCAATCTTTTTAACAGGCTCGAAAATGGGCGAAAGGATAAAACATCACGCATAGTAATAGTAGCCGAAGGCGAAAACGAAGAAGGCGGTGCTTTTGAAATAGGCAGAAGAGTAAAAGAGAAGTTTCCTCATTACGATACCCGAGTTTCTATTTTGGGGCATATTCAGCGTGGAGGAAAACCTACTTGTATGGATAGAGTATTGGCAAGTAGAGTGGGGGTAGCTGCGGTAGAGGCACTGATGGAAGGACGCAAAGGTGAAATGGCAGGATTGATTAACAATGCGATAGCTTACACGCCTTTTGAACATGCTGTAAAACATCATGTAGATATTGACCTTAACCTGCTGAAGATAGTAGAGATGTTGTCTTTATAAACTTTGTGGAAGCTATTGCGGAAAACGAGCATCCATAAAGGTTTTGTTTACAATAAGGCGGATAACTTCATCAACCTCTTTACTTACTGTAACCAAATGATCCATAATTTGTTCGTTTTCGGGGTTGCTAAAGTTTTCTCTATCCAAAATATTGAGTAATCCTATCATACTTGCTACTGGTCGGCGTAGTTCATGCGAGCTTAGCGATGCAATATTTTTCAAACGTTCGTTTTGCTCAATCAAAGCATCTTCTATGCTCAATCTTTCCGTAATATCTCGTGCAAAGCACCCTACACCTACTATTTCATCTTTTGTTTCTTTATATATCGGATTAAAACTGACTTCAAAATACGAAGGCTGATGAGAATTAGGGTTCGGGCTCTCGTGCCTAATTACATACCGCTCGCCCAAAAGAGCTCGTTGATAATAAGCTATCCATTTTTTATTTACCTCATCTGTTGACCCTGAGTGGGCATAAGCATCATCGCCTTCTTTCGGCATAACGCCTACGGCATAATTAATACGCTTGCGATAGGCAGTATTCATATACACATATTTTCCCTCTCTGTCTATTGACCATGTTAAATCCTCAGTATTATTAATTAAGGCTTCTAAATTGTTTTTTGTCCAAACAATTTCTTCTTGTGCATACTTTTCATGCGATAAATCTTTAACTACGCTTAATACAATTTGATGATTGGTTTGCCCATCAATAAAATGACAGTATTTTTGATATATCCATTTTATGGTTCCGCTTTTATCAATAATACGGTAAGTAAGCTCGTGCCAACCTTCAAATTCATTTTTATAATTATTGGTTACTTCATGGTCGCGTCTATCAATAATATCATCCCATAAATTGGGAGTATTTTGAAAATCCGCAATAGGATATCCTGTAATAGTAAAAATACTAGGACTGATAAATAGATATTTTTTCGTATTTGTATCAAAAGCCCAAACACAATCATTTAATGCCGAAAGAAGATAGTCTAGCATAGGAGCCATTAAATTTATAAAGGTAGCCCTATAAAGTTATGGGTTTTTGCGTTTATAATGCTAATCTAAATTAATAAATCTTGGTTATTTGTCTTGAATTAACAGTAGGCAAGCAGATTTTCATCAAAAGCGGAGTATGTTTGTTTTATTATACCATATTTCAATACATTCAAAGGTTTATACTATCACTCCCGAAAACTTAGTAAGTTGCAAACTTATTTTAGGTCATGGTATGCATACACTTTACCGCCTTCGCCCATTATTAGTTGTTTATTATCCTCGAAACTCGCACTTGAAATATCCTTCTTTACATTTTGCAATGGATAAGAAATACCAACCATACCTGTAAGTGTATAAATAAGATTTTCTGACGAAGTTTTAGCGTTTTTGTGCTGTATAAGATTTGCCGTTTTATTGGGGTATTTTGTTTGCAGTTTAGGCGAATACCATATAAAAAAAGGAATATGCGCAATGTATTTTGAAGGTGGCGCGCCCAAATGATGCGAACTTAAATTCCTGCTATCATCAAATAAGTCTTCGCCATGGTCTGCTATATAAGTAACAGATGAAAAAGCATTCAGTTTGCTTACCATATTAATCACACTATCAATTACTGCATCCGAATAAACAATACTATTATCGTAACTGTTTATTAACTCGGTTTTATATCGTCTATCTGTTACTCTCGACGGTGTAGTTTTGTTACTCGGTTTAAAAACATCAAAATTATCAGGATAGCGCGAACTGTAATTGTAATGGCTGCCTAATGTATGGAGAACGATAAATTTCTTATTACCGGCTTCGGCTAAAACTTTCTTTAAAGTATCCACCAATTCCATATCCATATGGGCGTTTTTTTTCGACCTAAAATCAGTCAATAAATACCAGCCTTTTTGTGCTTCTAAAGAGTGTATTCTTATATAGCCCAATATATCCGTCTGATTAGTTATCCAATAAGTATTAAACCCTGCTTCATTAAATATCCCCGCTATTCCTTTTCGGTGTACATTTAATTCATAATTATCCGCCCCCACCCCAGTTAATAGCAATGGTGCGGCCCACTCGGTCATAAACCCACCTGCAGCGGTATTGCTATAAGCTATCAGATGGTTTTGCTTTGATAAGCGTGGTGTAGTATTTCGTACATAACCATTAATACCCCAATGGTCGTATCTACTACTTTCGCCAATAATAAGTATATGTATTTGCTTATCTTTAATAGACGAGTCGGCTACGCTGTGGTATTTAAAATTATCCCTATCCTTTTGAGTAAGTTTAATAAAGCTATTTTGATAACACACGTTTTCAATACCATCAACCACAGTACCAGGAAAAATATTATAAAACGATCGTTTTACATTTGTAAGGTAGCTTATGCTATGGTTATAAACCGGAATAGGCGATATAACCAAAACCCCTAAAGCAAAAACAGAAATTGATGCTGCCCACTTTTTACTTATAGTTTGTGGAGCTCTTTTATATAAGATGTATAGCAGCAAAAGATAGATGGGGATAACTATGGCAATTACTATAAAATAATTTCTTAGCAACTCGATAGCTTCGTACCTATTGGTATTAAGTATCATAAGTATAGTTGCTTCAGTAACTTTCGAATCAAAATAAATAACATATAGTATATTGAAAGGAAGAAGTAAATAAATAGGAAGAAGCAGTTTTAAGTATAATTTTATCCTATTCCTAAACAGGAAAACAGGTATAAGAAAAAACAGCATACTAAAACAAAAGGTAACTAACGCTTTTCCTTTTTCACCATCAAGAAGGTGAAAAATTAGTTCGGATGATGATAAGATGGCAATCATCATCAAAAAAGCAATGTGTGCTTCAATATTTTTAGTCTTAAAGATCTTAGGCATCATCAATGCGTGTTAATTTTATGTTAAGATTATATTAAATAAATATAAGATTAATTTGTTTATCACGATGTTGCTCATAATTATATACAATAAATTATGAGCTAACATTATTATTATTGAGTAGTTTTTACTCATCTTTGTGTCTATAAAAAAGGTCAATTATTATTTACCAATACCCTATAATTGGGCAGATAACTGTGTGGCATAGGATTTGCCCATTGGCGTAAAAACACAATAGAATTATGATAAAAGCAGGAATGAAAACAGCAATTAGCGGTTTATTAATTGTAACAATTTGTTTTGCAAATATGGGCTGCAGCTCATTAAACAAAACACAAAAAGGAGCAGGCATAGGTGCTGGTGCTGGAGGAATTATAGGGGCATTAATTGGCAAAACGGCTGGAAATACTGCCTTAGGGGCTATAATTGGGGGTGCTGTTGGAGGCACAGCAGGTGCATTGATTGGGCATCACATGGATAAACAAGCCGAAGAAATAAAGAAAACTGTACCAGGTGCTACTGTAACCCGCGAAGGCGAAGGGATAGTGGTAAAATTTGATTCAGGAATTTTGTTTGATGTGAATAAAGCTGATGTAAAAGCTGCCGCACAAACTAATCTTCAAAACTTTGCTGCATCATTGAAGAAAAATCCACTAACTAACGTGATGATTATTGGACATACTGATAATACTGGTTCTAATGCCCTTAATATGGATTTATCAGTAAGAAGAGCCAATATGGTAAAGAGTTATTTAGTTGGCGACGGTGTTGATGGCGCACGCCTAAGCATACAAGGTAAAGGCGAAACTGAGCCAATTGCAGACAATAGCACTGCAGCTGGTAGAGCGCAAAACAGAAGAGTTGAGATTGTGATTACAGCTAATGATGAAATGAAAAATCAAGCTAAACAAGCTGGACAATAAAACATCAATATAACCTATTTAGAAAATGAACTCAGGCAATACGTGTCTGAGTTTTTTTTATTGCACAGCGTTTGCTTCTATTAGCTCCACTTCGGCAATTGGACTAAATAAATAAATGCGTTTGGTGGCAATCTCTACACATTTATACCGTTTGCGCAGTTGCTCCCCTTTTCTGAATATGCGGTCGTTTTTAAACTTGAACAGCGCATTTGCAGGCAGTTTTTCCACGGTAGTGTGTGCTGGTTTGGGTGCATCATACAATCGCAACGATTTATATAAATGCAAATCTGTACAACTCGAAGCGGCTGGATTGTTGAGATACCTCACGATGGCATGCTTTACATCGGGCGGAAAAATCTCTTGCTCGAAAAAAGGTTGCATCATCCTTTTAAAATTGGCTTTCCACTCTGCACCATGAGGCTTGGCTTTATGTTTATGTTCGTTCCAAGTATGTAGGTGTGCGAATTCGTGTACGGTAGTTACTAAAAAAGCATAGGCGTTGAGGTTGTAGTTAACCGAGATACGATGTCCTTTACCTTGATGAGGTGGACGATAGTCACCAAATTTGCTATTTCTATTGCGCGATATTTTAAACTCACATTTAAAATAATCAATCCACCGAGCTATTAATGGTGCGGCGGCGGGTGGAAGATACCTTTCTAATACTTTTACTTTATCCAATTTTACCTCGAATCAAATATAAGTCTTTCCGCCTATTTCAAAAGGTGATAAGAAATAAAGCTTGCCAAATAGGCTAGTGCTGTCATATAAGCAAATTGGGCAGCAGGCCAACGCCAGTTTTTAGTTTCGCGATACACCACCGCTACCGTACTGGCGCACTGCATAGCAAAGGCATAAAACATCATTAACGAGAAAGCTACGGCGGCTGTAAACACAGGGCTACCTTCTGGATTTTTTGCTGCTTGCATTTTTTGCTGTACCGATTCTATTTTTTCTTTACCCCCATCTACACTATAAATGGTAGCCATTGTGCCCACAAATACCTCGCGTGCAGCAAAAGAGGTGATCAGCGCAATGCCTATTTTCCAATCAAAACCAAGTGGTTTTATTACGGGTTCAATTACGTGCCCCAGCACACCCGCATAAGAGTTTTCTAACTTTTCAGAAGCTATTGTTCTTTCCAAATCATCCGCACTTAAATGCTGTGTATATTGTGCTTGAGTATATTTCTTCTCTATCCTTTCAAATCTATCGCCTGGCCCGTAAGATGCCAATACCCATAGTATTACCGACACAGCAATAATTACTTTTCCAGCTTGCAATACAAAAGCCTTGGCTCTGTCATACATGGAGTATCCAACGTTTTTCCAACGAGGCATCCGATATACAGGCAATTCCATGATGAAGTAACCGCGTTCGCGTGCTTTTAAAATATATTTCATCACAAAAGCTACCATTATCGCCGAAACCAAACTAAAAAGATACATCCCCGTCAACGCCAATCCTTGTAAATTAAATATCCACCAAATATTTTTATTGGGCACCACCAAAGCAATCAGTAGTGTATAAACAGGTAATCGAGCTGAGCAGGTAACCAATGGCGTAACCATGATGGTAATCATCCTATCTTTCCAATTTTCAATAGTACGGGTACTCATGATGGATGGCACAGCGCAAGCAAAGCCACCAATAAGTGGTACTACTGATTTTCCGTTCAAACCTACTTTGCGCATTATTCTATCCATCATAAAAGTAACACGCGACATATAGCCTGTATCTTCTAATATCGAAATGAAACCAAATAGAATAGCTATTTGTGGGATAAATACCATTACGCCGCTTAATCCAGCTATGATGCCATCAATCAACAAATTGGTTAAGGGCCCGGCTGGCAATAGGTTATGTAATGAACTCTGAACCCATACAAACAAATCGGCAATCTGTTTCATGGGATACGCCGACCACGCAAAAATAGACTGGAAAATAAACAGCAAAATGGCAAAGAAGATGATAAATCCGAATGTTTTATGCGTTAAGATTTTATCAATCTTATTGCTCATGGTTTCATCGT
The DNA here is from genome assembly GCA_963422535.1 of uncultured Mucilaginibacter sp. Taxonomy (GTDB): domain Bacteria; phylum Bacteroidota; class Bacteroidia; order Sphingobacteriales; family Sphingobacteriaceae; genus Mucilaginibacter. Next base: position 1,656,468 of record OY730227.1, on the reverse strand, counting down.
GCGCCGTTTCTTTCTTCTTTACCGTATCGTACAACAAATCGTTGATAAAATTATAGCGAGCAATGGTTTCGGATGCTTGTGCTTTTTGCGAATGGAAACCGTTTTCTTGCTCTATCTCCTCAATTCTATCGCTCTCGGCTGGGGTTAGAAAATGGATGGTTTCGTGTTGATGCGCCAATTGCAAAGCATAGTAAGGATTATCTAATTGCATTTCCTTACTTATTTGCGCAATCAATTGTGGAGCTATTGCATCTACATCAATGGTGTCTTCTTGCAGGGCTATTTTATTGGCATAGCCGATAGCTTCTTTTAATTTATTAATCCCTTCTATTTTCCGTGCCGATATAGGTATAACTGGCACACCCAATCGTTTGGCAAAAGCATCTACATCAATGGTTATATCGGCTTTATTTGCCAAATCCATCATATTTAATGCAATTATTACAGGAATTTTTAAATCAGCTACTTGGGTATATAGCAATAGATTGCGCTTCAAGTTTGAAGCATCTAATATTACTACTACCAAATCGGGGCGTAATGCGTTTGATTTATCGGCTAATACCGAAAAAACAATCGATTCGTCTCTGCTTTTAGGATAAAGACTATATGTGCCCGGTAAATCAATAATTTCGGCACGACGCCCATCGGGCAAATCGCAAATACCTGTTTTTTTATCGACAGTAACTCCTGGAAAGTTTCCTATTTTTTGATTAAGCCCCGTAAGTACATTAAAGAGTGTGGATTTACCAGTATTGGGGTTTCCTACCAGTGCAACTTTTATATCAGCATCCACTTGTTATATAGCTATTGTAGAATAATGGTTGAAGCTTCTCGTTTACGTAGGCTTAGTTGGTAGCCCGATACGCTTATGGCTATTGGGTCGCCAAGTGGTGCAATACGCGAAACGGTAATAGTTTCGCCAGGCAAGCAGCCCATTTCCATCAACTTTACCGACATTTCAAGATCTGTAAATTCCTTTACGATACCTGTTTCGCCTACTTCTAATTGTGAAAGCCTCATAAGATGATGTTTAATTATAAAACAAATGTAGAGCTTATTTATATTAAATCCAAATAAGAGGAAATTAAATTAGCAAATCCTAGTATTATCCTTTTTAATGATGTTTGTTTTACTAAAATGAGGGCAGCCGCAATCTTTTTTAAAGATACCGCAAGAGGTAATACTTGCTATGATTATGAAAAGAAAAAAGTATTTAAACGTTTTCATTGTTAATTGCTCTGTTTATTACCACAACACTAAAAATTGCCATGCACGCTCCTAACGCATCCGAAAAAAAATCGGGCCACTCGCCACTACGCCATGTAAAAATGGTTAGCTGTAATATTTCAATTAATCCACCGTAAAAAATTGCTACAACTGTAATTATTGCTGCCATTTTATACGATAGTTGTTTGGTGTTTTGTTGCCTTATTACACCATTGCACCACAAGACTACCAACATAAAAAAGAAACCTGTATGAACTAATTTATCAAACCCTATGAAGAAAAGAGGTTGGTGCGAAATACCATCGCCTATTTTGATAGTACACATCACGAAAATAAACAAGGCCCACAATATTGTGAGCCCGTAATATTTTAGGATTTGCTTCATTATAATAATTAAGCTCCTACAAGTGATTTATAAGCATCTGCTGATAACAATTCCTCGATTTGTGCAGCATCCTTTATAGTAATTTTCACCATCCATCCTTCGCCATAAGGGTCAGAGTTTACCAATTCTGGTTGGCTATCTAATGCAGGGTTTACTTCTGTAACCGTACCTGTTAATGGCATAAAAAGGTCAGAAACTGTTTTTACCGCCTCTACTGTCCCAAAAACATCCTCTTTGCTCACCTCTTTACCTACCGAATTAATATCGATATAAACAATATCGCCTAATTCGCGTTGTGCAAACTCGGTTATACCTATGTAGGCATGCTCACCTTCAACTTTTATCCACTCGTGGTCTTTGGTGTATTTTAATTCAGCTGGAAAATTCATATTGATTTGTTTTTTTAGTGGTTCAAAAATAATAAAACTTTTAAATAACCCATCTTAAATTACTTGCTGAAAAAATGAGCGAAAAAACTTAATCTTGTATTGAGTATTAAATTGCTTATAAATAGAAAAAACACTTCAAAATGAGAAAGTTAACTTGGATAGCGACCATCGGTATATTGTTCATAAGTGCTTGCAGTAGCAATGTTAAAGATAAAAACAACAATGCGGCAGATAGCTCAATGGCAACAAGCGATACTTCGCAAGCAATGGCTGCAACTAAAGATGCCACAGCTACTGCACCATCGACAAGCACCAATACTACTGCTGTTGATAATGGTAATCAATTCGCAACAGCCGCTGCAAATATTGCTTTAGGGCAAGTGAATACGGCTAAAATGGCGGAAGCTAAAACTGCAAATTTACGTGTAAAAAATTTAGCCACTTCAATTGATAATGACTATACTCAAGCAGGGAATACATTAGCCAGTATAGCTAAAAGCAAAAACATAGCATTACCTGTGATGCCTGATATTGGGGTGAGAAGAGCAGAAAACGAGATGGCAAGAAAAAGCGGCAAAGATTTTGACATCGCTTATATGAATACTTTGCTTGATGGTAATAAAAAAGCAATGCACCTTTTTGAGGATGCGGCAAAAAATTGTGCCAACCAAGATTTGAAAAGCTTTGCAGCAAAAAACTTAACTATTTTAAAAGCTCATCTCGATTCGATTAAAGCTATTCAGAATAGTTTGAAATAGTTATAGGCATTAAAAATAACAGCTGATACACCCCGTTATAAATACAATGAAAAAATTACTTCTTATCTTAACATTAATTTTAGGCAGTAGTATTACCTATGCCCAAAATCAAGCCAAAATTGAGAATATTCCGCCATTCAAAATATTAAAACCCGATAGCACTTACTTTACTCCTGCAAATCTTAAAAAGAATAAACCTGTAGTGATTATTTATTTTTCGCCCGATTGTAGTCATTGCCAGCATTTGATGTATGAACTGCGCCCGAAAATGAAACAAGTGCAAAATGCGCAAATAGTGATGATTACTTTTACTGATTTTAATCGGCTTGCGATGATACGTAATTTTTATCGCGATTTTTATTTATCAAACTATCCCAATATTACGGTAGGAACAGAGGGGCGTACCTATTTAGTTCAAAAATATTATCAAGTAGTAACCACCCCTTATGTGGCCGTTTATGACAAGAAAGGCAAATTAGCAAAAGCCTTTCCTAAAAGCCCTTCTGTAGATGAGTTGATTGCTGCTGTTAAAAAAGCCAGTTAATCAGCATCGCTAAAAACAAAAAAGCCACCCCTATTATTAGTGAGGGTGGCTTTTCTATATAGTTTTTTTATACCGAGTAGTTTTTTATATCGAGGCACTACTTGTTGCTGCCGCTCTATCTACTTTTTTAACCAACCCTTGTAATACATTACCTGGCCCTACTTCGGTAAATGATGTTGCGCCATCTGCCAACATATGAGTTACAGTTTGTGTCCAACGTACTGGCCCTGTAAGTTGTGCAATTAAGTTTTCTTTTATTTTAGCAGGGTCGGTATATGGCTTGGCATCAATGTTTTGATAAATAGGGCAAACGGGCGTTTTTATCTCTGTATTTACAATGGCGCGCTCCAACTCTACACGTGCAGCTTCCATTAATGGGGAGTGAAATGCACCACCTACATTCAGTTTCAAAGCACGTTTTGCACCTGCTGCTAATAGTTTTTCGCAAGCTTGATCAACCCCAGCAATAGAGCCTGATATTACCAACTGACCAGGGCAATTATAATTAGCTGGAACTACCACATCAGTTATTTGATGACAAATATCCTCAACCACGGCATCATCCAAACCTAATATTGCAGCCATAGTTGATGGCTCTATTTCGCAAGCCTTTTGCATAGCGTTGGCACGTGCCGCTACTAAGCGTAAGCCATCTTCAAATGACAATGCCCCTGCTGATACTAATGCCGAAAACTCGCCCAATGAGTGCCCTGCTGCCATATCGGGTTTAAAATCATCGCCCAATACTTTGGCTAAAATTACTGAGTGTAAAAAGATAGCTGGCTGGGTAACGTTGGTTTGTTTTAAATCTTCGTCTGTACCATCAAACATCAAATCAGTAATACGAAATCCTAAAATTTCGTTTGCTTTCTCGAACAATTCTCGAGCTTGTTCCGATTGCTCGTATAAGGCTTTCCCCATTCCTACAAATTGGGCACCTTGACCCGGAAAAATATATGCTTTCACGCTGCTTTATTAATAATTATACAATAGGTTTATTTAACTTAATCTTGATGCTATCAAATTTAGAAACTCGGTGCGTGTTTTTTCTTTCAAAAACTCACCAGTAAATGCCGATGTTGTGGTTGCCGAATTTTGTTTTTGCACCCCACGCATACACATACAAAGGTGTCGGCATTCTATTACAACACCTACGCCCAATGGATTAAGTGTTTCTTGAATGCTATCCCTTATTTCGTTGGTTAGGCGTTCTTGCACTTGCAAGCGACGCGCAAACACATCAACCACGCGAGGTATTTTACTCAACCCTACTACGCGCCCATTAGGGATATACGCCACGTGTGCCTTCCCAAAAAATGGTAACATATGATGCTCGCACATCGAGTAAACCTCTATATCCTTTACCACTACCATTTGGCTATACTCTTCCTTAAACATTGCCGAAGTAAGTATTGCTTTTGCATCTAAGCTATAGCCTTGGGTAAGAAACAGCATTGCCTTAGCCACTCGTTCGGGCGTTTTTAATAAACCTTCTCTTTTCGGGTCTTCGCCCAATTGTTCTAAAATGCCTTTATAATGTGCGCTAAGATTTTCAATCAATCCCGAATTGTATCGATCAATCTTTACATATCCGTCGATATCGTCATCGTCGCTATCAATAAACGATTTGCTCTTATCCATCTTTAATGTTTAATCGCCAAAATACTCGGCATAATTATTTTCTGTTTCGTACAACTTCACCGAATGAAGAAATACACCATCGTGAGCCTCTATGGGTGCTTTTAGTTGATTAAATATTTCAATGCAAAGCAACTCCGTCGAGGCCATTTTACCTGCCATAAAATCAACATCTTTATTAATATTCATGTGATCAAGCTTTTCAATCACATATTTATTAATAATCACCTTGAGGTCTTTAAGGTCAATCAAATAACCTGTGGCATGTGTAACTTCGCCTTTCACGGTTACATACAGATTATAATTATGCCCATGCCAGTTCGGATTGGCACATTTACCAAACACCTCGGCATTTTTTTCAGCACTCCACTCCTCCCTATACATTCTATGGGCTGCGTTAAAATGCTCTCTACGTGTAATATATATCATCATAACAATAATTGCTGCAAATATACAAAACAAAAACAGGGGTTTGTTTTATCTTAGCTGTCAAAATAAAGCCATTATGCGCATATTAATTGTTGCCGCTACCGAATTTGAGGTTGATGTGTTGAAAATGGAAGCAAAAAACCACTCGCATCAAGTTGATTTTCTGATTACTGGCGTGGGCATGGTAGCCACTGCTTTTGCATTAGCAAAACATTTAGCCACTAATACCTATCAATTGGTAATCAATTTGGGTATTGCAGGTAGCTTTAATAGAAACATTAAATTGGGTGAGGTGGTTGAGGTGATAGAAGATTGCTTTTCGGAGTTGGGTGCCGAAGATGATGATGCTTTTTTAACTATTGATGCGTTAGGTTTTGGTAAAAGCACATTTACACCCACAGCTCGACTTGTAGAATTTGGCGAATTTAATTTAACACAGGCAACCGCAATAACTGTTAATACCGTACATGGTAATATGCAAAGCATTGAAAAGCTAAATAATAGTTTGCAGCCCGATTTGGAAAGCATGGAAGGTGCGGCAGTTTTTTATACCTGCCAGCAAATGGGCCTAACTTGTTTGCAAATCAGAGCGGTGTCAAATTATGTAGAGAAGCGTAATAGAGATGCTTGGCAAATAGGGCTTGCTATCAAAAATCTGAATAACTTTGGTATCGGATTATTAAACAGCTTGAAAGGCTTATGAATTTTGCAGTTCATCATTTTTACACACAGCAAACGCTATTGGCAATATGACTAAATTATCGCTTGGGTTTTCGCCTTGTCCCAATGATACTTTCATTTTCGACGCTTTAATTCATCATAAAATTGATACAGAGGGTTTAGAATTTGAAGTTTTTTATGATGATGTAGAAACACTTAATCAAAAGGCATTTCGTGGCGAATTGGATATTACCAAACTAAGCTATCATGCTTTTGCTTATGTCACCCATCAATATGTATTGCTTGATGCGGGTAGCGCACTTGGTTTTGGTGTAGGGCCGTTACTCATCTGTAAAAACAACCCCCAAACGCTTTACGAACAACTTTTAACTAACAGTACCCCGCTTAAAATTGGCATTCCGGGTAAATATACCACGGCTAATTTTTTACTGGGACTGGCATTTCCAGCAGCTACCAATAGCGTAGAAATGCCTTTTTCTGAAATTGAGCATGCCCTTATTAATGATAAAATAGATGTAGGTTTAATTATTCACGAAAATAGATTTACTTATCAAAACAAGGGGTTACATAAAATAATAGATTTGGGCGAATACTGGGAGCGATTAACCAATTGTGCTATCCCCCTAGGAGGCATTGTTATCAACCGAAAATTGCCTGTTGATGTTCAGTATAAAGTCAATAGGATATTGCGCAAATCGGTTGAGTTCGCTTTTGCCAACCCTAAGTCGGGGATAGATTTTATTCGCTCTCATGCGCAAGAAATGAGCGAAGAAGTGATGTACAAACATATTGAGCTGTATGTAAACAAATACTCTATCAACCTTGGCGACGAAGGCAAAAAAGCCATCAACTTGCTTTTTGATAGGGCTAAAGAAAAAGGCATTATCCCCGAAATAAAGGATACTATTTTTTTAAATTCATCACACGAGGTTAGCTATTGAGTGCTTTGCTACGCTCTATCACTTCCGTATAATAATCCTCATACATCGGTAATATCTTCGCTAAGTTGAACTCTTTGGCACGAGCAAGGGCATTCTCCTTAAAGGTTTTAAGTCGGGTTTCGTCTTCCAGCATATAGATAGCTTTTGCCGCCATCCCATCTACGTCGTTAACATCTTTCAAATATCCCGTTACACCATCTATATTCAATTCGGGCAAGCCACCTGCGTTTGATGATATAACAGGCACTTTGCACGCCATTGCCTCTAATGCCGCCAAGCCAAAGCTTTCGGAGCCCGATGGCATCAAAAACAAATCGGATACGGATAATATCTCTTCAATAGCATCTTGCTTGCCTAAAAACCGCACATCATCACAAACACCTAAATCGCGACATAATTGTTCGCAATCAGAACGTTCTTCCCCATCACCCACCATTAGCAGTTTTGCTGGTATTTTTTCAATTACTTTGGCAAAAATCCGTATCACATCCTTTGTATGTTTCACCTTACGGAAATTGGATGTGTGGACTAATATTTTTTCGCCCGATGGTGCAATTGCCTTTTTAAAGTGATCTTTTGCCTTTAGACTAAATCTTTTTAGGTCAATAAAATTAGGTATTACCCTTATCTCGTTTTCTATTTCAAAAAACTCAAATGTATCTTTTCTAAGATGCTCCGATACAGCAGTTACGCCGTCTGACTTATTGATGGAAAAAGTAACTACTGGTTTATAGGTTATATCCTTGCCTACCAAAGTAATATCTGTACCATGCAGCGTAGTTACCACTGGGATATAGATACCATAAGTGAGCAATATTTGCTTTGCCATAAATGCTGCCGAGGCATGGGGTATGGCATAATGCACGTGCAAAATGTCTAACTTCTCGAATCGAACCACATCTACCAAGCGGCTTGCTAAAGCCAATTCGTAAGGTGGATAATCAAACAATGGGTATTTTGATACCGAAACCTCGTGGTAAAACAAGTTTTCTGAGAAAAAATCAAGACGGGCGGGTTGGTTGTAGGTTACAAAATGTACCTGATGACCATTATCAGCAAGAGCCTTGCCTAATTCGGTTGCTACAACTCCGCTACCACCAAAGGTTGGGTAACATACTATTCCGATTTTCATTCGAAAAATTTGGTTTTAAATGGAATTGAAACTACTCATCAGCAAATAGCTATGCGATAATTTCAACAATGCAAGTTTAGCAGCAATTTATGGTAATTGTGTTATGCCTGTGTAAAATCATTTATGCGTAGCTTCATTTATCATTGTACAGGTGCATCCCTTTTGCATCGCTTGATATATCACATCTTGTATTCGGGGTCTGATTTGCAGGCTCAAAAGCTTTTCTGTGATCTTTGGATTTACTCGATTTGATAAGAAAATGTACACTAAATTATATTTCGGATCCACCCAAACGCAAGTGCCCGTATAGCCCGTGTGCCCGTAGGCTTGTGGCGATGCCATTTGCGATGGATATTTTCTTTCGGCAATTGGATCCCATCTGTCGAATCCTAATCCTCGGCGACTAACATCAGATTGCTTTGAGGTAAATTGTTCAATTGTTTCCGATTTAAAATACGCATCGCCTCCATAATTTCCACAATTTAACACCATTTGGTATAAAATAGCTAAATCATTAGCAGATGCAAATAATCCTGCATTGCCCGATACACCACCAATTAAAGCAGCAGTTTGGTCGTGTACATAACCGTTCAATAAGCTATGCCTAAAAACTTGGTCATCCTCGGTAGGCACAGTTCTATACGATGGGAAGTGTTTATACGCCAAAAATCCTGCTGTTTGCATCCCCAAGGGTGCATAAAAATTTTGGCGCACATACACCTCAAGCGGAGTGGAGGTAACCGTTTCTAAAACTTCTTTCATAAAACACATACTCAAATCGCTATAAACATATTTCCCGCGAGTTTTTAATGGCGAGTTGAGCATATCAGCAAGCATAATATCTTTAAAATAGCCTTTTCTTACATAAAAATGCTCGGATACTTTAACAGGATAAGCAGCAGACGAATCGGTACTTATATCTGTTGGTTTCAATTTCTCATAAGTTTGTATATCTGGAATTAACCCTGCTTGATGCAACATCAATTCGCGCAAACTGATATCGCTTTTATTGGTATTGCGAGCGATGGAAAGGTATTTACCCATGGTCGAATCCAAACTTATCTGCCCTTCTTCGGTAAGGCGCATGGTAGCCATGGTTGTGGCTGATATTTTAGTAACTGATGCTACATCAAAAATATCGGTTATCTTATCGGGGGTGGTTTTGTTGTAAGTATGATAACCATACGCTTTGTTAAAAATAACTTTCCCATCCCTAGCTACCAGCACCACACAGCCCGGTGTAGCTTGATTGCGAATAGCCTCGTTGGCAATATTATCAATAGCTGATAGATTATCCGAATTAATCCCCACATCTTCGGGAACAGTGTATTGCAAACGTGTTTTTGTGCTGCTAAATCCGCTACGGATATGATATTTTTGAGAAAACGTGCGCTCTAATATCGAACTGAGAGTTACTCCACCAAAAATAGCTTGTGCACTAAAATATGCCGAAACGGGCGACGAACGCTCGGCTAAAAGTATGGGCGATGTTACCCTATCCATCTTAGGCAGCGATGTGCCATTGCCAAAATAAGCGATGATGGTATTCTTTGACCGATGCTTATCATTTACAAAATTCACAACCTGCGGGTTTGCCATATCGGCATCAGTAAGTTGTATAATTAATGTATTGTATAATTTGGTGTCAAAATCAAGCGACTCAGTCCCCTTAATGCCTACATAATCCATCCCATTGAATGATTTTATTTGACTGTATTTATTTAACAAGCTATCAAACCCAGCTGCATAGGGATAAGAAAAATGAATACTCGCAATAGTTAGCTGGTCGAGCTTTTTTAATGGAATAATACTTTGTTCATTGTTCAACAGTATGGTGGCTTTTTCAACCAATCGTTCCTCAACCACATAAGCTTGCCCTGTAAATTCTTGATTTTGGGCGTGCGCCGAATAGATTAAACCAAATATCAGTTGAATAAGAACTCCGTATTTCCACTTGCTTTTTCTCATATCTGTTTTGAATGTCAACAATAATACATATACAATTATCAAAAGATAAAGTTATGCCATCAAATATTTAATTTAGCATCGAAAACGAAATTGAAGGGAACTCTATTAAATGCCAGATATAATTCAGCTTTTACCCGATTCTGTTGCCAATCAAATTGCCGCTGGAGAAGTGGTACAACGCCCAGCATCGGCTGTTAAAGAGTTGATTGAAAACGCAATAGATGCGGGAGCAGATAAAATACAATTGATACTCAAAGATGCCGGAAAATCATTAATACAAGTGATTGATAATGGTTGCGGGATGAGTGTTACTGATGCGCGTATGTGTTTTGAGCGGCACGCTACCTCAAAAATACGCAAAGCCGAAGACCTTTTTGCTATACGCACTATGGGTTTTAGAGGCGAAGCAATGGCATCAATCGCGGCGATAGCACAGGTTGAATTAAAAACCCGCAGGTACGAGGATGAATTAGGTACTTTAATTACCATCGAAGGTTCGGAAGTGGTAAATCAGGAAGCGTGTTCTACTAATGCGGGCACATCCATCGCTATAAAAAATCTGTTTTACAATACGCCTGCTCGTCGTAATTTTTTAAAGAGCAATCCTGTTGAGATGCGCCATATTGTTGACGAGTTTCAACGTGTTGCCCTTGCCAATCCAAATGTTTTTTTTACACTGCATCACGATGGGCAGGAGGTGTATCATTTACCAGCATCGGTACTTAAACAGCGTATTGTGCATCTATTTGGCAACAATTATAATCAGCGTTTAGTTCCTGTTGAGGAAGATACTTCTATCATTAAACTACATGGCTATGTTGGCAAACCCGAATTTGCACGCAAAACGCGGGGCGAACAATTCTTTTTTGTGAACAATCGTTTCATTCGTGATAACTATTTAAACCATGCGGTGCTTACTGCATTTGAAGAGTTGCTGCCCGATGAGAGCTATCCGCTTTATGTGTTGTTTATTGAGATTGACCCATCAAAAATTGATATTAATGTACATCCTACCAAAACAGAGATAAAGTATCAGGATGAAAAATCAATCTATGCCATTATCCGTTCGGCAGTAAAACGTTCGTTGGGACGGTATAATATTACGCCGAGTTTAGATTTTGATCAGGAAAACAGCATCGAGCACCTGATAACTGCAAAGCCAATGGAGCAAATTGTGCAGCCTACTATTGCTTTTAATCCCGATTTTAACCCTTTTGCTGGCGATACGCAAAAAAACAACAGAGATACATCGTATTCATCGCCAAATAGTGGCAGTTATCAGCGTGCGGCTATCCCACAAAATTGGGATACGTTATACGAAATCAGCAAAAAAGAAACACTAACCCAACAAGAAATGCACATCGAAAACACCATCGAGGTGCAAAACGAGGAGGTAAGCAAATCGAGCGAGCGGCAATTGTTTCAAATACATAACAAATATATCCTATCGCAAATCAAGTCGGGCTTTATGCTCATCAGTCAGCAGGCTGCACACGAGCGTGTGTTGTACGAACGCTTTTTGCATCAATTAGAAAACCATTCGGGCACAAGTCAGCAAAGTTTGTTTCCTCAATCAGTTACTTTGCAGAGCAGTGATTTTGAATTACTCCGAGAGCTTTTGCCAGATGTGCGAGCCTTAGGTTTCGACATACGAGAGTTTGGGAAAAACACGGTAGTGGTGGAAGGCGTGCCTGCCGATTTGAGCAACGTGGCAGAGCACGAACTATTGGAGCACTTATTAGAAGGATTTAAAAATAATTTAGCTATCTTAAAGTTAGATAAACGCGATAACTTAGCACGGTCATTGGCACGTAATGGTGCTATTAAAGCAGGTACAAAATTGTCGTTAGAAGAGATGAATTTGCTGATTGACCAATTATTTGCCTGCCAAATGCCCAACCTTGCCTTGAATGGTAAACCCGTGATAAGTACCTTTACATTGAATGAACTAGCAGACCGATTTGAAAAATAAATAAGCAATATAAATATGAACGCATACAGGCAATCGCCATTCGCTAATTTAACACCAGTTGTAAAAAACTTACTGATACTGAATATCATCTTTTTTATTGCTACTTGGACACTACGGAATACGTTTGATATGAATAGGTGGCTAGCTGTTTATTACTTCCACTCACCCAATTTCAGATTATGGCAAATCATCACCTATATGTTTATGCATGGGGACTTATTGCACATATTTTTCAATATGTTTGTCTTGTTCTCTTTCGGCCCAATACTCGAATACAGCATAGGCTCAAAACGCTTTTTTAATCTTTATTTTATCTGTGGTATTGGTGCTATTGGCGTGCAAATGCTTGTGCAAGCCATTCAAATCCACAATATTACAGGCGGTATTATGATTGCTCATCCTGAGCTATATTCATCTTATTATCAATTCGGTATTCAGGCACAAAAGCTGTCCAATATTTATAATACCCCGCTCGTTGGGGCTTCAGGTGCGATTTGTGGTTTATTAATAGCATTTAGGATGCTATATCCAAATATGGAGTTGATGATACTCTTTTTCCCTGTTCCTATTAAAGCAAAATACTTTATCCCTGTTTATATAGCCCTTGAAATATATCTTGGTATAGCACAAAACAGTGGCGATAATGTAGCGCACTTTGCGCATTTGGGCGGTGCATTATTTGGCTTTATTTTGATAAAAATGTGGCACTTGAAACGCCCACCAAACTTTTTTTAATTATCTTGTTAAAAAACAATAGTTTATGAATTCGCTTTGGCAAAATATTCAGTATAAGGTGCTTAAATCCGGCAGCAAAATAAACTTGCTGATAGGCATCAACGTGCTGATTTTTTTGATTGTGAAGATACCCGATGTCATCGGCACATTGTTTACTCAACAGCCCGAAGCATTTTATGCTTTTGTGTATAGTTATACTGCGGTGCCTTCCAATCTATCCAGTTTGCTTAATCATTTTTGGACGCCTATTACCTATATGTTTATGCATGCCGATTTTTTCCATATCCTATTTAATATGTTATGGCTATACTGGATGGGGCAGTTATTTGAAGAGTATTTAGGCAATAAGCGCACCATTGGTTTGTATTTATTAGGCGGATTAGCAGGGGCTCTATTTTTTGTGATAGCATACAACGTATTCCCATTGTTTTCAAATGTAGTAGCAGGTAGTACCGCAATTGGGGCATCGGCAAGTGTAATGGCTATTATTATTGCTACCGCAACCCTACTCCCCGACTATACCATCCACATGATGTTTATAGGCCCAGTAAAATTAAAATGGATAGCTGTTTTTTATGTGGTTATTGATTTTATAGGAATTGCAGGACCAAATGCTGGTGGCGAGTTCTCGCATTTGGGGGGAGCGTTGTTTGGTTTTATTTACATCAAACAACTACAACGTGGTAGCGACTGGATTGGCGCAATCAATAATCTGTTTAAACCCAAACCTAAATTAAAAGTAGCTTCAAAAAACCCTGAAAAAACTGCAAGCAAAAAACCTCGGCAAGAAGAAATAGACCGTATTTTAGATAAAATTTCACAAACGGGTTACGATAGCTTGAGCAAACAAGAAAAAGAAATATTATTTAGTGCCAGTAAGGAGAATGAAGGCTAAAAAAAGTTTAAACTTTATTGATAGATTAATCCTCTGGGTAAACTTTTTCCTGTGTGGGTGCTTGTTCGTCAGTTACTTAGCTCCAATTATCAATCCCGAAAGGTTTTGGATTATCGCTTTTTTTGGATTGGTTTACCCTTTCTTGCTAATGGGCAATTTAATAGTTATTGCCTATTGGGTGCTTCGCAAAAGGTGGTACGTTTTGCTATCTATGATTACCATTGGTATAGGGTGGAATGTATTAAATAAAAATATCGGGCTTCGGTTTCCTTCAACAGCAAACCGCAACACGCCAAATGCCATTCGAATGATGACTTATAATGTGCATAATTTTAAACGCTATGGATCTAAAAACGACATACCTACCAAGCACGAAATTTTAAAAATTATTGCAGATAACGATCCCGATGTTATTGGTTTTCAAGAGTTTTACACCCGAAAGCATGGGCAATATGATATGCTCGATTCTATCCAAAAAATACTGAATACCACTAATTATTACTTTGAAGCGGTACGCTCCAACAAAACCGAAGGTATTGGGATGGCTTTGTTTTCAAAACTACCCATCGTAGGGCATGGCTTAATCCCGCTTGCTGAGCGCACAAGCGAAAACCAGTGTATTTATATTGATGTTAAAAAAGGTGATAAAACCATCCGCATTTATAGCGTGCATTTGCAATCAATAGGGTTCGACCCTGATGATTACCGCTACCTAAACAATGTATCGCAGCAAGATGGCAAACCCGAAATAGGCTCAGCAAAAAGATTGAGCAGTAAACTAAAAATAGCCTTTTTAAAACGCAGCGAACAAGTGTTTAAAGTAAAAAGCCATGCCGATTCGTGTACATACCCTCTTATCATCTCGGGCGATTTTAATGATACACCTACCTCGTTTGCTGTGAATAGGATGTGCAAGGGGTTGAAAAATACTTTCATAGAAAAAGGTTCGGGATTGGGGCGCACCTATAACGGCAATGTACCTAATTATCAAATTGATTACATCATGACTAGTTCGCAGTTTAATGTATTAGATTATACTGTTGTCGAAAAAAAATTGTCAGACCATTATCCAGTGTGTAGTACTTTGCAATTAAAAGAAAGTCAATAGGCTGTCAAATATATCATCTCGTTATAAATACAATTCGATTTTAACCACGCTTACTCATCATCAAAACGAAAAAATCGTAAGTTTGCCAATATGGAACAAAGCCTATTTGTTTACAACACATTAACCCGAAAAAAGGAAAAGTTTGAACCCCTAAACGCCCCACACGTGGGTATGTATGTTTGCGGGCCTACCGTTTATAGCCATGCGCATTTGGGCAATAGTCGCACCTATGTTTCTTACGATTTAATGTTTAGATACCTTACTCATCTGGGCTATAAGGTGCGCTATGTGCGTAATATTACCGATGCGGGGCATTTAGAAGGTGATGCAGGCGACGAGGGAGAGGACAAAATATCAAAAAAAGCAAAACTGGCTCAGGTAGAGCCGATGGAAATTGCACAAAAATATACGGTTGGCTTTCGCGAGGTAATGCAACAATTTAATGTACTACCACCAAGCATTGAACCTACTGCAACGGGGCATATTATTGAGCAAATTGAACTGGTAAAAACCATATTAGAACAGGGTTTTGCATACGAAGTAGAAGGCTCTATTTATTTTGATGTGGAAAAATATAATCAAGCTCAAAATTATGGCGTTTTGAATGGTCGTAATTTGGATGATTTGATTAACAATACGCGCGATTTGGGCGGGCAGGATGAAAAACGTGGTAAACTCGATTTTGCACTTTGGATAAAATCCAAGCCCGAACATTTAATGCAATGGCCTTCGCCGTGGGGTATGGGTTTCCCTGGTTGGCATTTGGAGTGTTCGGCAATGAGCAACAAGTATTTGGGTAAACAATTTGATATTCATGGTGGTGGTATTGACTTGATACCTACCCACCATACTAACGAAATTGCTCAAAACATAGCTTCTTGTGGTAAAATGCCCGCTAAATATTGGATACATACCAATATGCTTACCGTGAATGGGCAAAAAATGTCGAAATCGTTAGGGAATAGTTTTTTGCCACACGAACTGTTTTCGGGCAATAACTCTATACTGAACAAAGGTTATAGCCCAATGACTGTGCGCTTTTTTATGCTGCAAGCACACTATCGCAGTACACTTGATTTTAGTAATGAGGCATTAGAAGCATCAGAGAAGGGCTTTAAACGTTTGATGAATTCGTATGGATTATTAGATAGTCTTGTTTCATCAAGCCAAACTGAAGTAGATATAGCTCTTCTGCAACAACGTTGCTACGAGGCTTTGAATGACGATTTTAATAGCCCTGTTTTAATAGCCGAACTGTTTGAAGCTTCGCGTATCATTAATTCGGTTAATGATGGTAAAACGAAGATTGATAACAACAATTTACAGTTGCTAAAACAATTGATGCGCACTTTTATATCAGATATTTTGGGTTTAAAAGATGAACAAGCAGCCAATGATGATTTGCCTAAGGTGATGGATATGATTGTTGATATACGCAATGAAGCAAAAAGCAATCGCGATTACGCAACCTCTGATAAAATAAGAAATGGATTACAAGAGATAGGCTTCCAGTTAAAAGATGGAAAAGAAGGCACTACTTGGGGTAAAATCTAATAAATTATAAATAGTACACCTTGTACTTTTTGGCATATAATTTCGTTTAGTATTACTAATAATATCTTTAGCAGACTTTAAGCGTTAATAATTCTGTTAATTACGACTGAAATATTATTATTAAATTGCCCCAACCTGTTTATGTTTCAATAATGAGAAAATTAATCGTAGCCACTTCGATATTTATCGGTTGTCAAGGAATTGTTTTAGCGCAAACCAATACTGTTGATGTAAAAAAGGTAGTTGATGCCGAGCAAAGCTTCAATAAGTTGGTTGAGCGTAAAGGCATCAAAGAAGCTTTTTTGGCGGTAGCCGATCCTGAAGGGATTGTATTTAGACCAGAAGCGGTTAAAATAGTTGATTTTTATAACTCTATTGATAAACAGCCGGGCGTTTTAAGTTGGAAGCCCAAGTTTGCACGTATCTCAGCCAATGGCGATTTAGCTTTTACAGCAGGTTCTTACGTTTATTCAAATGGTAAAACCGAAGATGATAAGGTTTTTGGCGACTATGTATCGATTTGGCGCGCTGATTTAGATAACCAATTAAAGTTGCTCATTGACCTCGGTATTCAACACCCCGAATCGGAGCAAGAAGAGCAGATTGATTTTAAAAGCCCCGACCCATCAAAAAAAGCAGAGCCAAGTAAAGACCCATTTAATGGGCGCAGCATTATAATTGGTACTGATAAAACTTTCAATCATGCCCTTACAGTTTCGGCAATGGGTACTTATAAAGAGTTTTTGAGTCCCGAAGGTCGTTTTTATTTCCCTGGTTTCGAGCCTATTGTTGGTTCTGATAAAATCATGAAATTTATCAACAACGAAGGTATAAATATATCTGCCGAAACCATCAATGTAGGCCGCTCAACCAGCAACGATTTAGCATATAGCTATGGGCGAGCACGCATAAAAAAAGGCGAAATAGTGAGCAATTACAACTATGTGCGCATTTGGGAGCTCGACAAAGACCATAGATGGAATGTACTACTTGAAGTGTTTTCGGCAATAGAGCAATAAGCCGTTATAACAATTGCTGGATAATATCATCAGCCGTTAAGCCTTCTGCCTCGGCATGGTAACTACGTATAATGCGATGCCTTAATACTGCCTTTGCCACCGCTTGTACATCTTCAATATCAGGCGAGTATTTTCCGCTAATAACCGCATGGCATTTTGCTCCTAATATCAAAAATTGAGATGCACGTGGTCCGGCTCCCCAGTTCAATAAACGCCTTATCTCGGGAGTTGCGTCATCACTATTCGGGCGAGTTTTAGCTACCAATCGCACTGCATATTCCAATACATTATCTGTTACGGGTATATTGCGCACCAATTGCTGGAAATAAATTATTTGCTCGGCATTTAGCACTTTATTTACCACAGGTTTTACCGAGCTTGTGGTATTTTTTACAATCAAAAGTTCTTCTTGAAATGTAGGATAATCAAGCGATACATTAAACATAAAGCGGTCTAACTGCGCTTCGGGCAAAGGATATGTACCTTCTTGCTCAATCGGGTTTTGAGTTGCTAAAACAAAAAACGGTAACGATAGTTTATGCGTAACACCTGCCACCGTAACCGCTTTTTCTTGCATTGCTTCAAGCAAAGCTGCTTGAGTTTTAGGCGGTGTTCGGTTGATTTCATCAGCCAGCACAATATTCGCAAAAACAGGGCCTGGTATAAACTTGAAATTTCTATCCTCCCCTAATATCTCCGAGCCTATTATATCAGACGGCATCAAATCGGGAGTAAATTGTATGCGATTAAAATTTAAGTCGAGCACTTGCGATACGGTTTGCACCAACAGTGTTTTTGCCAAACCAGGTACACCGACCAGCAAACAATGCCCATTACTAAAAATAGAAACCAATACCGCTTTTACCACCTCATCCTGCCCGATGATAACTTTGCCAATTTCTGAAAGAATTTGCTTATAGTGCGCTCGCAAAGCATCAGCAGCCTCCACATCCGAACGGTATTGCGTCATAGTTTATTGTTTAAGTTGCGCCGCTAACGGGGTATTTGCCCAACCCGTAAGTTGTGGGCACGATTGATATTCAGGGTCGATTTTGATAAATGTTTCTTTTCTTCTTTTCTCGAACCAAGTACTTATCGTTCTGTTTATTTTATCAGACAAAGCCACCTCTTTCATCTTAGGATAATCCTGCTTCAAATTGGCTTTATGCGCATCCGTAACCGATTTTAAGTAAAGTATCTTGTAGTTCTTTTTGCCACCATTTGCTTCGGTAAACAATTGTGGTTTCGAAATACTACCCACTTTCATCGTGTCAACCACTAGTGCAACTTGAGGGTCGAGTTTATCGGTAGGTATGTATGTGGTGCGCTCCTCTACGTTATCTGCATTTAACATCATACCACCATTAAATTTGGTTTCTTTACTATCAGAATAAGCCGAAGCGATTGATGAAAACTCAATATTTTTGTTTGCAGTCATCAACTTATATATACTATCTGCTTTTACTTTTGCTCTATCCAAACTTGCCTGCGTTGTAACAGGGGTAATAAGGATGTGACGCACGTGCACTTGCTCGCCTCTGCGCTCTATTACTTGCAAAAAGTGAAACCCAAATTCTGATTCAAACACGGGGGATATTTCTCCCGTTTTAAGTCTAAACGCCCACGATGCAAATTCTTTTACAAAGGTAGTACGATCGGCAAAGCCCAAATCTCCGCCATCCTGTGCCGACCCTGTATCTTGCGAATATAAACGTGCAAGTGTGCCAAAATCTTCTCCCTTTTTCACACGCTCGTATAGTTCTTGTGCCTTTTGCTTATATATTTCTTTTTCTTCTTTGGTAAGTTTCGGGGCAAATTGTATTTCGCCTACTTCTACCTCTTTGTTAAATGTAGGCAAACTGTCTTTCTTTGATTTGAAAAACTTCTCTACTTCAAGCGGCGTTACATTTATCTTTTCTGTTATCTTGTTGCGCATTCTACTTGCCACCAAGTTTTCTTTTATATCAGGGCGAAGCTCATCTTTGTACTGTATGGTAGAACGCCCTAAAAATTGCTCCAATCGCTCTTGGCTTCCCGCTCTTGCTATCATGCCTCGCATTCTTCTATCAAGTTCATTATCCACCTCATCATCTTTTACCGTAACGCTATCAATCACCGCCTGTTGAGCAAGTAATTTTTGTGTAATTTGATTGCGCAATATGATACATTTTATTGATGGGTCGGGAGCATTTCCGGCTGCCAAATAATTGGCATATTGTAGCTCTATATCCGATTGAAGGATAATACCACCACCCACAACAGCGGCAATTTTATCCAATGTGTGCACTTTAGCTTTAATAGTAGTATCTGCTTTACGAATGCTTGCACTCGCAATAGAAATTGATAAAAGTGTAATTAAAATAACTGTCCCGAACTTTCTCATGAATGTTTTATATGATGCAAAATAAGCAAACGTGCAAATTTATAAATATATATGATATTATATTTTGTGCGAATATGCTGATAAACGCTCAAACAATTGCCTATTTTTGGTTAAAATTTGTTAAAAGTGAAAGTTGAAGCTCCAAATGCCCTACGTTTTGTATTTCAAGATGATATCTATTTGCTCCAAACAGATAAACAAATCTATGCTAACGATACTCCGTTAGCTACAAAACCTAAAGCTGAAACGTCACAGATAGTTTTTAATTATTGGGGTGAAAATAAAAAGAGCTTCCTTATTTTAACCAACTACCCCAATCATGAGTTTATTGCAGATGAGCATCTAATTGCGTTGCAAAGTGTTTTGAGTAGAATAGGCTATCAGCGAGCAGATGTTGCTATACTAAATACTGCAAAAAACACAGCGGAGTATAATACAATAGTTGCTTATTTCAGCCCTAAAACAATAGTCATATTAGGTAAAGAAGCTATACCACAAGACATAAAACCTCCGCAATTTAACCTGATAGAGAAGCATCCCAATTTGCAAACATTATATACTTTCGGCTTTGATGCGATGATGGATAACACGGCTAACAAAAAAACCTTTTGGGAGCAAATGAAAACACTATAATTATGCCAATACAATTAGTTTTTGCTACAAATAATCGTCACAAATTAGACGAGGTTTCTGATAAATTAAACGGCGCAATACAGCTTTTAACATTAGCCGATATTGGCTGTGTGGATGATATTGAAGAAAACGGTTCGACGTTTGAAGAAAACGCAAATATTAAAAGCAATTACATTTATAAAAACTATCAACTCAATTGTTTTGGCGATGATAGCGGATTGATAGTTGATGCTTTAAATGGCGAGCCTGGTGTGTTTTCAGCCCGTTATGCCGGCGAACACGGCAATCATGCTGCTAATATTGCCAAGGTTTTAGAAAAGCTACAAGGAGCATCCAATAGAGCCGCACGCTTCAAAACCGTAATATCCCTAATTTGGAACGGACAAGAATATTTTTTTGATGGCGTAGTAGAAGGCATTATAAGAGAAACGCCATCGGGTAGCGAAGGCTTTGGCTACGACCCTATATTTCAACCGGCGGGCTATGATATTACCTTTGCCGAGATGAGCCTTGCCGAAAAAAATGCTATCAGTCACCGAGCAAAAGCCGTAGAAAAGTTGATTGCCTTTTTGCAGAATCTCTAATTCTCAGTCGGAATTGCTCGCTTTTTTGTGGTATCCGCTGTTGAAGGTTTATTTATAGTTGTATCTTTTTTAATTTTAGCAAGCGTTTGGTTTTTATTCAACAAACTATCTTGTACCGTTTTGTTAGTACCCGACTGATTTAGCGCAATCTTATTCCCTTTTGTCGCTTTTGCCCCCTGAGAACTTTTCGATTTGGTTTTGTTTGTTGCACCTGTTTTACTCTTAGTTGATTTTACCGATTTATTTTTACCAAGCGATGGGATGATAGATTCTTTTGAAACAGGTCGCTCTTTTGGCTTCCATATAAAACCTTTGAGCACTTTATCATCCTCGGTAAATTTATCTAAAGGCCCATATCTATGCTCGGGTTTGGCTAAAAAAGTCAAATCGTTTACTTGATTGTCTTTAAAATTTATCCTTATCCTACTACTCAACGAGCGTTGCATTTCTGTTACTTTATCACTATCACGTGCAAAATAGATGGTTTCGGCATTGCCATCTATAAACATTCTGCTAAGTTTATCATCTTTAAAAAAGCCGCGCATCTTTTTACCTGCTACCTGATTAAAATGAACAGAATCCGTTTTTTCGATATTAACGATAAAACCATTAGGATATAATTCCATATTGTCCATCTTTTTATTCTTCATCTGTAGGTTTACCGTATCGCCTGATAACTGCGAACCTTGTGTCCAAATAATAGGATTTACATACAATCGTATGGTTGAGTCGGCAGTACTATAAAAAGCCGAATCGGATTTACCTTGCAAATCAGATTTATACAGTTTGACATGATGATAAACACTTAATAATCTGATACGAGAAGTGTCGCTCAGTTCTACTTTTCTAGTGAGATAAACAGAATCAACCTTATTAATAACCTTTTTTAAGCTATCTTGTTTGGTTGTTTTTTTGATATTAACTTCTTGGGTAGCTTTTTTCTTCGGTTTTTCTTTTGGTTTCCCAAACAAATCACGGTGCAAATAGGTGCTATCTTGCACCCATTTAGGTGCTGCTAGTTCAATAAATTTTACAGGCTTGGTATAAACTATCGATTGCTTTTTAATTGTGGTATCTTTTATCTGCGAAAGTCTGATTTTCTCCAGCAACTCCTTATACGCTTTATACGTCGATATTTTTGTTTCCAAAGTGTCGCCCGTCATATAAATAGAATCTCGCTTTATTTTTAGAGAGTCTTTTTTCAATGGCGGCTTGTCTTGTGATTTTTCCTTGTCTAATACTTTTTGCTTTTTACGGCTTGCGGTAGTATCTTTTTTAGTGATAGGGCTGCCTTTTACAATTGTTGGTTTTGGGGGCGTTACTGGCTTATTAGCAATTACAGTATTCTTGGGGCGATTACTTACTACTGATGCTGGCTTAGCTACGGTTTTCTTTACCGTATCTCCTGCAAGTTTTTTTGAATTTTTGGGGATGATGTCCTCTGCTTTTTTCTCAACCGTATCTTTTTTCGTTGTATCTCGCTCCTCGGTAACTATTATACCATAAGCATTTTCGGTAACTACGGCACGCTCATCCGTTTTATAATAAACACCTAAATCGCCTTTTAGGGTCATTTTTTGCTCATTATCATTAAAAGTGATGTTTTTTACTGCTCTCCCATAGCCTTTTTTCCTATCGTAAAACATACTATCTCCTTTCAAGGTTTTTGTCCCTTGCGAATACAAATTCTTTTTACCAAAAAATGCTTGCTCTGTTATGGTGTTATAGGTGCCGTTTTCGGTATATAAGGTATCGTTATCCTTTCCACTTTTTTTACCATAAATATGCGTAGGGCCATAAAAATACGCTATCCGCGACCCCGTATTGTAACGCAAAGTATCCGTCTTTATCAAAGCATCGGGTGTAAGCAACACTACATTGTATCTAAAATAAGAGTCGCGCGAGTTGGCAAAATAATACCCATTCATACTGGTTAGGGTATTATCTTTATTTACCAGTTTACCGCCGCCCGTATAAGTACCGTATTTGGTTGCAGTGTTGTAGGTCATGTAATCGGTACTAAGCGTAGCATCCTTATCCACCAGTTGTACATGATTGGTAAGGATGGCTATTTTGGTATTACCGTTATAATTTAATTTATCCGAATAGATGTGCAAGGTATCGCCCTGCGTAATAACCACGTGCCCGAAAGCATCAAATGCGTTTTGCGCTTGATAAAAGTAGGCACTATCAGACCGCAGCGTAGAATAATCTTGTTGAAAAACTCCGCCATAAACTTTTAATAAATCAACCCCATTAAGCTTCACTCCTTGTATGCTGGTAGAGCTAATCAGGTTAATAACAGACTTTTTCTGAGCCATAACGGCTGCCGTAGCCATCAATAATATTATGGTTAATACGCATTTCCTCACGAGCGCAAAATTAGTTTTTTGGATGGGGTTATTAAATTAATAATTTTGTTGATGCTGCCGATTCAAAAATTTACTGATTTTATTGAGCAAAATAGCTTATTTCAGCCTAATAGCAAAGTATTAGCTGCGGTAAGTGGTGGCATCGATTCTGTTTTACTCACTCATTTATTAAAGGCATCGGGGTTTAATTTTGGTATTGCACATTGTAATTTTCAATTAAGAGGCGATGAAGCCATTGCCGACCAACAATTTGTTCAGCAATTAGCCAAACAGTTAAACGTGCCTTTTCACACTATCAATTTTGAAACCGCTGCATACGCTGCCGAAAAAAAAATATCCATACAAATGGCGGCTCGCGAATTAAGGTATCAATGGTTTAAGCAAATCAGTCAATCAGCCAACTACGATGTTATTGCGCTTGCACATCATCAAAACGATTCGATTGAAACAATATTGCTTAACCTAACACGAGGGACTGGCATTGCTGGATTACATGGTATATTGCCGAAAAATGGTGCGTTAGTACGTCCAATGCTATTCTTGACCCGTAATGAGATTGAGGAAATTGCAAAAAACAATAAGCTAGCATTTGTTGAAGATAGTTCTAATCACTCAACTAAATATGCCCGTAATAAAATACGATTAGAAGTAATTCCTAAATTAAAAGAGCTTAATCCGTCGCTTGAAAGCACCTTTGAGCGCAATTTGGAGCATTTTAGAGATTTGGAAATTTTGTATCAACAAAAACTTTCCGAATTAAAAAAGCAGCTATTCATCACTCATAACGACGAAATACATTTACCAATAGTAGAAATTAAAAGGCTAAATCCACAGCGGCTATTATTTTATGGGTTGATGCAAGAGTTTGGATTTAATGAAACTACGGTTGACGATGTAATTGCATCATTAGATAAACATTCGGGTAGGGTATTTGAATCATCCTTGTTTTTAATGATGCTCGATCGTGAAAAATTGATTTTAATAAAAAAACAAGTCCACTCAAATGTCTCGATGCTGATAAACAGAGGGCAACACGAGGCGCATTATCAAAATTATAGATTATCTATTTTGCACGATGATAGTCCTTTGATTATTACAAACAACCCGATGGCAATCTCAGTAGATACTGATTTGTTAATTTATCCGTTAATCATACGTTGTTGGCAACTGGGTGATTGCTTTTATCCACTCGGGATGAAAACCAAACAAAAGGTGAGCGATTTTTTTGTTCATCAAAAAGTGCCTATTCATCAAAAATCACAAATCCCATTATTGATAAATGGCAACGGCGATATTGTTTGGATTGGTGGATATCGGCTTGATGATAGGTATAAAGTAAGCGATAAAACTAAAAAAGTTACTATATTCGAACTGTATAAAATATGACAGCAGAGAAACCAATTTATATTGAAAAGCAATACCTTGGGCGCGAATGGGTACCTGTTACTATCCGATTAGTGCTTGCCATGTCGTGCTTTGCTGTTTATACTTTTACCGACGAAAGAGAAAATAGCGGTGGTTTGCTTGCTATTGTAGGTCTTAGTATAATCACTATTTCGATAGTAATGGGATTTTTACTCCATTTTCGTACAAGGGTTGTCAATAAGTCGATATTATTAGATGGATTGTGGACCACGCGCTTGGTAAAAATTGATTTGAATACGATTGTAAAAGCCGAAAAGGCTGATTACAGTCGCTATTTTTTTAATAACCCTGTTTATAATTTACATAAAAAGGGTGCTATTCGTTTTTATACTTCGGGCAACGATGCCATTTATTTAACCGACAAAGACGGTTTGCTGTATGTAATTGGCTCGCAACACGCTAACGAGTTCTTAAGAGCAGTACAAAACGAAATGAAAAAAGCATAATGATAAAGTATTATTAAAACTTGATTTTACTGCCTTTTTTGTTTCAAAATTTACATTTTTTGCTCTCTATTTTACACTCTAATTCACTGGTTTATAATTTACTACCCCTTTTATTACTTATTAGCAGGCATTCCCGTATAAGTTTTTATACGATTAAATTAAAATAAATTGTTTGCAATTACTATATTATATACATTTGCGCGCTTTTTAGGCAATATGATATGAATTCTCATCTTAAAAAAGTCACCGCCGCAGGGATGTTAATCACCCTCGGTATCATCTTCGGTGACATCGGTACATCTCCTTTATACACATTTCAAACACTACTGCAAGAAGGCGGAACAGCTAGTCGAGATTTTGTATTTGGAGCTATTTCATGCGTTTTTTGGACGCTAACACTACAAACTACTTTCAAATACATCTTTATCACGCTTCGGGCGGATAACCATGGCGAGGGTGGTATTTTTTCACTTTATGCGCTAGTAAGGCGATATGGCAAGTGGCTCGCCATACCTGCTATTGTTGGGGCAGGTACATTACTCGCCGATGGTATTATTACTCCACCCATTTCGGTAGCCTCCGCCATTGAAGGTTTAGGACAAGTGCATAGCCTTTCAAAAATAATGGTGCCTGGTAGCTGGCTAATTATTGGCATTGTAATTGGCATCATTCTACTGCTTTTTGTTTTTCAGCAATTTGGAACAAAGGTGGTAGGGGCCGCGTTTGGCCCTGTTATGTTGGTATGGTTTGTAATGATAGGAACATTAGGAGCTATTCAATTGGCACACTACCCATCCATATTGGCTGCATTAAACCCTTACTATGGCATTAAACTGCTTATTGAACATCCCAATGGTTTTTGGCTGTTAGGAGCTGTATTTTTGTGTACCACAGGAGCTGAGGCACTTTATTCTGATTTAGGGCACTGCGGGCGCAAGAATATCCAAATGACATGGATATTTGTTAAAACCACATTGTTGCTTAATTATTTGGGGCAAGGCGCATGGGTATTAACGCAAACTGCAAAAATTGATTTTACTAATGTCAATCCATTTTACGCCATAGTGCCACATGGTTTTTTAATACCAAGTGTTATCATAGCTACTTTTGCTACTATTATTGCCAGTCAGGCTTTAATAAGTGGCTCGTTTACGCTTATCAATGAGGCCATAAGCATGAATTTTTGGCCACGTATAGCCGTAAAATACCCATCTAATATTAGAGGGCAAATATATATTCCAGCTATCAATTGGGTACTGTGTTTTGGTTGTGTGGCTGTGATTCTTTACTTTAAAAAATCAGCAGAAATGACAGCAGCCTACGGCTTCTCCATCACCATAGCCATGTTGATGACTACCATACTGATGTATTATTTTATGCGCTATGTAAAACATTGGCCAGTATGGTTGGTTACCATTATACTATGTGTATTCTTAACTGTTGAGTTCTCGTTCTTCTTGGCAAATTCTGTTAAAATAGTAAAAAGGCTTTTCTTCTTGGTATTTGAATTTGGGCTGATATTTACCATGTATATTTGGTTTAAAGCACGTAAGATTAACAACCGTTTCTTGCACTTTATCGACTTAAAAGAGCAAATTCCTTTACTTACTGCAATTAGCTCAGATGAAAGCATTCCTAAATATGCTACACATTTGATTTACCTTACAAAAGCTAATAATAGTAAACAAATTGAGCAAAAAGTGGTTTACTCTATCTTTAGTCGAAAGCCGAAACGTGCAGATGTATATTGGTTTGTGCATATTGAGCGCACCGACGACCCCTATACTATGGAGTATAGCGTAGAGGAGATTGAAGCGGATAAAGTAATTAGAGTAGAGTTCCGATTAGGATTTAGGATACAGCCACGTGTAAACGTATTATTCAGAAAAGTAATTGAAGATATGGTATCACGCAACGAATTGGATATTTTGAGCCGTTACGAATCATTAAGAAAATTCAATAAAGCTGCCGATTTCCAATTTGTAATTATCGAGAAATTCTTGTCTTACAACAATGAGTTTAACCTATCCGAAGGATTTATTCTAAATAGTTACTTTGCTATCAAAAAACTAGCGCAAAGCGAAGCAAAAGCATTTGGTTTAGATACCAGTGAGACAAGAGTAGAGAAAATTCCATTAATAGTAAAACCTGTTAGCAATATAGTTTTAACAAGGGTAGAGCCTGTACACGGCTATAAAGGCGAAGCCTATTAAAAAAACAGAATACTAGCATATACTCTATGCCTCGTTTACAATAGATAAGCGGGGCATTTTTATATGCTATCAGTTGTAATTATTTCTGCTGGAAATATCAGTCTAAAAGTACTGCCTACATCTATCGTTGAGGTTACTTCAATTTGTATGTGATGAAAATCGGCAATTGATTTCACAATAGGTAAGCCTAATCCAAAACTATCCTGTTTAAGCGATTGGCTAAACTTTTTAAATCGATTAAATATATGAGGCAATTGCTCGGCACTTATGCCCACTCCTTTATCTTCAATTTCGACAACAAAGCTCTTATCAATTGTGTGACTGCTTATCCTTATCTCACCGTTTTCCTTATTATACTTTACAGCATTGTTGATTAAGTTGAAAAACAGGTTGAATAATAGAAACCTATTTACACCTACTAAATTGCAATCTGCCGACATATCAATAGCGCAACTGATGTTTTTTTCTTGAAAGCGGATAGATATTTCGTCATACACTTCATTTACAAGCACCGATAAGGATAGTTTATCTTCCTTCAAAAATTGGTCGTTTTCAATCTGCGATATGAGCAATAATGTTTTAGTAATGCTTTTCAATCTATTAAGTATCTTCTGCATCTCGAGCAGTCGGATTTTTACATCATCCAATATATCCTCACGTTCAAACATATTTTCAATTTTTGATTGAAGGATAGATATTGGAGTCATCAATTCGTGTGAGGCATTGGATATAAACTCCCGTTCTTTTTGAAACGTGGTTTCAATCGTTTCAATCATTTTATGGATGCTGATATCTAAATACTCAAAATCGGAAGTACTGGTTCGTACTTTTTTATATGGCGTATGCCGAGGAAATTTATGCCCAATTAGTTTAGATTTGATAATTTGCCCCAATGGTCGTAATACATAAGTAGAGTAAACCTGATCAACAAGAATGGTTAAAAGCACCATCCCCAAAAGTATTTCAAAAGCAATATTTTGTAGCGGGGTGGCTGTTTCGCTTATGGTAGCAACGCTTTTTCCTATCTCGAGCAGGTATTTTTTCTTATCAATATGAAAGGTATTTATTAAAATTCTGTATTTAATCGTATCGCCTTCTACCAGTCTGCTTTCGTTTACAATGGTATCAATATTTGCCTTTGATGAGTCGATATCTAAACTGACATACTCCTCTTTTAACAACGCATTATAACTTCCATAACCTTGCCCATTTTGTATATAATTATTTATACCTGGTCCTTTTACAATTTTTAAAACTTTATCCTTTTGGTTTCGCAGCCAGTTATCGGTATATTTTTGGTTAATATCTCGTATTAAAGTAGGCAACAGCAGAACAAACAACACCACAATTACCAATTTTGAAATGGCATTAAATAGTGTCAGTTTAGTTCCTAATTTCACGTTTTAGTTAGCTATGTTTATTCTGTACCCCAATCCTCTCACGGTTTCCAACCAATCAGGCGAGCCATGTGCATTTAGTTTTTTCCTGATGTTTTTTATGTGGGCATCAATATAGTTCGAGTCGTAGTCATCATTTACAACACTACCCCATATATGTTCACTTAATTGCGACCGAGATAATGTTCTGTTTTTATGTAATAGCATATACGCTAATAAATCAAACTCCTTTTTTGTAATAGTATTAATTTGCGTGCTGGCAAATGAAATAATCCTGTTGGTGAGGTCAATTGTAAAATCACCCAATGCCATAACATCATTTTTCAACCCAAATTTACGCCTCGTAATTGCTTGCATTCGGCTTTGTAGCTCTAACAATGAAAATGGTTTCGCTAGATAGTCATCGGCACCAAGGTCTAAACCCTTTATCCTATCATTTACCTCGGCACGAGCAGTTAGTATAATGCAGGCGGCTTCTGGGTTATATTTTTTAGCTTCTTTGAGTAAATCCAAACCATCATAATCAGGCAAGCCCAAATCAATCAAAATAAAATCGTAAAGATTGGTTGCTATTTTTTCGGATGCCGAAGTGCCGTCGGCGCAAGTATCACAAACGTAGTTTGAGCCCGTCAAGAATATTTCCATCTCGGTGATTAATGCTTTTTCATCCTCAACAATTAAAACATTCATATAGCATTAATAAAAAACATAGTAAAAAGTTAAGTTATAAAACGACTCTCTCCGATTGTGTAATATCCCCTCAACATTTACAGGAATTGAATATTTATACGCAAACTCAACAGTATAATGCGGTCTGTTATAAGCTATCGGTATTTTGAAACTATAATTGAGTGCATTAAACATACTATTGTCGCGTGCAAACCGACGAGGATCTTTTGTTTGGTCAAAAAGATAATCGTAATCAAATCTATTTGGATGATTTACCGAGTATTTCTGCACAAAGTTTTGCGTTCCAAATATCATACTTACCGATGGTGTAAATGATAAATAATCTTTATCGTCAAAAACGCTCCAATCGGTTTCTATATATTTAGATAAATTTAATGTTAGAAAAAAGTCACTCGTTTGTCCAAATAAGTAATCTAGTGCGACGCTTGATTTGAATAATTTCCAATCGTACGTATTTTTCCAATCCAAATCATTTGATGTGGTTGATTGAATTATCAGCGCATTCCTATTAAAAAAAAAGTGCGTATAGCTAATATTGCCTGAAAGTTTTGGCGTAATTTTATACAAATAGCCCGCACCAAAATCAGTTTCATCAATAAGTGGAACTGAACTCAAAACCTTATAAGCCGAACCATATAAAAATATACCCTGTTTGGTATTATAAATCACATCGGCACTTAAAAAAGGATATTTGACTAGCCCTGTACGACCAAAGAAAACCGCATCGCTACCATAACTAACACCTACCGAAACAGATTTTTTTTTGACCATCGTATCGGTATCCATCACAAGTCTAACCATACGGTTTGTAAAAATGCTGTACTTGCGAACGCTCGAACTCGCATTGAAACAAATGGTTAAAAACAATAGTGTGCAAATGTATTTCATTAAAACGCCTTATATAGTAAACAAATCTTATTAACCGCCATTTCTTCGAGGTATTTCGGGAGGACGCTCCAAACCTTCTGGTCTGCGTTGCCTTTTCGGTTTACCTTTCGTTTTCAAAACCGAACTTGCAGCTTCATCCAGTTTTTCGGGCTTGGGTAAACGCTTCGCCTTAGCTATCTCTTTTATTTTCTTTTTATCTTCAAGTTCTTGCTGTTTCTGTTTTGGGGTTTTGTTTAGTGGTGTGTCAATACTGTTCACGCTATAGAAAACAATTTTAGACTTGCGATTTAGTAAATGGTATTCTCGCTCTCGCCAAAGTATATTAGCAAAAGATAAACATGGAGTGAGTATCAATATTAAGGCAATATACGCAAACCACTTAGTCATTCGTAAGATAAAATCGTTAATTTTTTTTCAAATATTAGCATTCAAAAACTAAACTCGGCACTTAAATATAAAAAAGTAGTTTCTTTGCCTTCGCTTTTAGTTAGTGTTTATATGGGTGAAGATAACCTAATTTACCCCACCTTATAAAATGAGGGTATAACACTGAGAAGGTAATTATGGAAGTTGCCCTTTATGCCTGTTAGTTGTAAGACAAGTAAGCAACCTCTTTTGATGTATAAACTCTATCATGATCGTCAATAACTACACAGGCTATCTGTTGTAATTGATTGATAAGATAAAGCCCTGCATTTATTCCCATTGCCATAATAGGCGTAGCCATAGCATCTGAGAGTTCGGCAGTAGGGCTTACAATACTTACTCTTTTTAAGGCACTAACAGGAAATCCGTTTTTGGCATCTAAATTGGGTTGATATTTTTTATTAGTAATGGTAATATTTTGCTCAAACATACTGGAAGTAGCAACTGCCATATTGCTGATATTGATGTTAGAATAGGGCTGTGTTTCTTGCTCAGGGTCGGCAGTGGCAATAGTCCACGGCTCATTATTGGGCTGCAATCCCCAAGTTAGCAAATCGCCTCCAGCATTAATCACACCACTACCCACACCAGTTGTTTGTAAAACATATTTTGCCCTATCAGCAGCATAGCCTTTTGCTATTGCACCAAAACCAATACGCATCTCCTGCTGTTCTAAATATACCGTTGTGTTTTTATCGTCTAATATTACGCTTTTGTAATTGGTAAATTTTACTGAATTCCGTTCGATTTTTTGAATATCGCTTGTTTTATCAGTAGTGCTATAAGCAATATCGAAAGCACCATGAGTAAGGTCGGATATTTTGAGCGAACGTTCAATTAAGCGATATACTTCGGCATTTACTTTTACTGGCTTGATACCTGCATTGCGGTTAATTGCATTTACAGGGCTATCCTCGTTAAATGCGCTTAATAATTTTTCAATCCGACTAATTTCGGCAATTGCCAAATCAATGCAATTATCAGCCCAAACAGGATTTTCGCCAACCACACTTATTTCAAACCTATCGCCCATGAGGCGAAGGCTACGTCTGAAAGTAGTTAAATCGGTGTTGTATGTTTTAATAGCTAACATAGGTAGATGATTTTATAGCTTTTATATTAAAAACAAAGGCGTAAATATTAATTCAACGATACACCATAACGGTTGTAACGCTTTATTATTAGCAATAATAATTGCCCTTTATGAAAATGAGATGAAAATAAAATAGCAACTACTCTTTACGAGCAATTGCTATATTTATGTTAGTACCGTGCTTGATTAAGCTATTGTGCCTTCTTTTAGTTTTTCGGCGTTCTCGGCAAATTGCAGGGCTTCTAATATTTCCTGTATGCCGCCATTCATCACATCTGGAAGATTGTAAATGGTTAAGCCTATTCTGTGCTCGGTTACACGCCCTTGCGGATAGTTATACGTGCGCACTTTTGCCGATCGGTCGCCCGTTGAAACCATGGTTTTACGCTTTTTAGATATTTCTTCTAAATGCTTTTGCAATTCCATCTCGTATATCCGCGAACGTAATACTTGTAATGCCTTATCGTAGTTTTTTAATTGCGATTTCTGATCCTGACATTGGGCAATTATACCAGTCGGTATGTGCGTAAGACGCACTGCCGAATAGGTAGTATTTACTGATTGCCCGCCTGGCCCAGATGCGCAAAACAAATCTTTGCGTATATCACTTACATGTAATTCGATATCAAACTCATCAGCCTCTGGTAGCACCACTACGCTGGCTGCCGATGTATGCACCCTACCTTGTGTTTCGGTATCAGGCACACGTTGCACACGATGCACACCCGATTCGTATTTTAAAGTACCGTAAGCATCCTCTGCCAATACGTTAAATACAATCTCCTTATATCCGCCTGCCGTGCCTTCGGTATAATCAACCAATTCGGTTTTCCAGCCACGCTTTTCGCAGTAGCGCATATACATTCGATACAAATCTCCCGCAAACAGTGCTGCTTCGTCGCCACCTGTTCCGCCACGTATCTCCACTATGGCGTGTTTGGCATCTTCGGGCTCTTTTGGTATCAACATCAAACGTATCTCTTCCTCTTTTTCTTCCTGCTTGGTCAACAATTCATCCAACTCCATTTTTGCCATTTCACGAAACTCCTCATCCTTCTCGGTGGCTAAAATTTCTTTATTGGTATCAATATTGCTCATAATGTTGCGGTAGATGTTGTACTCATCTACCACCTTGGCCAAATCTTTATATTCTTTATTGAGCTGGGCATAACGTTTCATATCCGACATCACATCCGGATTGGTCAACTCCGCTTCTACATCTTTCCAACGCTGATTTATAGCTTCTAATTTTTCTAACATAATTATCGAAAACTGATTGCCGCAAGCCTATACTCATGGCAAAAAATCGCACAAAAATACGAAAATTTAAAGAATTTTTGTCGAGAAAACTACATCCACACCTTGCCTACTTTTCAAATTGTTTTAGCGTCAAGGTTTCGCCGTCAAACTCGGCATAGGTGCGCTGCGTTACCCACTCGCCTAAGTTGATGTAGCGACTTTGCTCGGTAAGCTGAACATCTAATGGTTTGTGTCGATGCCCGAAAATGAAATAATCGTAGTGCTGCGTTTTCAACACCTCGCGCGAAAATATAACCAGCCATTCCTCGTCGGTTGATAGGTTGGTTTCTACTTTTTGGTTGGCAATTCGGCTATGGCTCGACCAGTAATTGGCTATGCCTACACCCAAATTGGGGTGAATGCGTGCAAACAACCATTGGCACAAGCCACTCCTGAAAATCTTTTTCAGTATTTTATATTTCCTATCGCCTGGGCCTAAGCCATCGCCGTGATGTAGGTAAAAATTCTTGCCGTTACGCGCTATCACGAGTTCGTCGCTGATGATGGTAGCCCCCAGTTCGTGCGTGAAATAATCAAACATCCACATATCGTGGTTGCCTTTAAATAGATATAGTTTGATGCCCGCATCTGCCAATTCGGCAAGTTTGCCCAAAAAACGGATATAGCCTTTGGGTACTACGGTTTTGTATTCGAACCAAAAATCGAACACATCGCCCATTAAAAACACCTCGGCGGCATCGGCTTTTATGGCATCCAACCAACGCAGCAAACACGCCTCACGCTCGCGGCTCGAAACATAGCTGGGCGCACCCAAATGAAAATCGGAAGCAAAATATATTTTATTGCGGGCTGGCATAATTACCAAAAGTAAGCTATTGCACCGAAATGAGAAAACCCGCTTGCGCTATTATTTGAGATTACATTCTAACAAAAGCAGAATGAATATACTGGGTAGTCTTGTGTAGAGATAGTGACATTGTATTAATCCACCGTGAAAACACGGTATAAAATACCGTGAAAACACGGTATAAAATACCGTGAAAGCACCTATACAGATTATGGTTAGTTTATGTATTTTGCCAATTGGTATTATAACAATACATTTTTTGTATAACAATTATTTTTATTAAAAGAATTGAAAATCTCACATTACACTAATTTGTAATATCCAATAAAAGTCTATTAACGAACTAAAGAGTATGCCTCAATTGAATAAGGAAAGAATTCTAAATGCAATATCCGAAATTGAAAAAATGGATTTAAAAACCTCATCTTTAAAAGACATTCAACTTCTTATGGAACCTTTTTTTGAAGGATTGTCTTTACAAGGTATGGGTATTAAACCTAATGATGTGAATATTGTCAGGGGGCGTATTTGTGACAAACCAACTCACATTTCAGAAATTATTTATCCTTCCTCTGAATATGTCAAACATTATGGAAGAGTTAACGACATCGGACAATCAATGTTCTATGGAAGTGTTGGTAAGGGAGTGCCATTTTATGAATTGGGAGCGAAGGTGGGGGACAAATTGATATTGGGAGTTTGGAACAACCTTGCTGAAATGGTGTTAGTTCAAATTGGATTTACGTCCGAGGCTGCAAAAAGATTAAAAAGTAGTCGAGAGTTACATTCGATATACAACTTTGCAAAGGAGACAGGTGATGGTGATGATTTAAATGAAATGGTCTATAATTATTTGTCCCAGATTTTTACTTTGAAAGTAGGGGATAGTGATAACCACCTGTATAAAATAAGTGTAACTATTTCCAATATTTTAACACAACTTGGAGAAATTTCAGGAATAATGTATCCCTCCATTGCCGTTTCTGGCAATACCGATAACATTGTGTTAAAACCAGATTTTGTTGATAGGAATTTAGAATTATTCTCTGTCGAATATGTACGTATTGTTGAAGTACATGAACAAGAATATCGTTATGAAACACTCGACACAGCCACTAGTATTAAACCCAATGGAGAAATTGAATGGTCAGGTAGACTACTTACTTATTCTTCAGAAGGAAGTATCGGTGCGTCTATTTACGACAACCAGTGGAAACCAAGAGATGTGTCAGGTAATCGTATAAAACCAAAATCTAATGGATTTCTAATTAGTCGATTAACAAAACTTGTTCATGAATTCAAAAAAGATGAGGGTCATCTATTCAAAAAGGAAAGAGTTATAAATGCTCAATTCAACCTGCCGGGTTTCCAACCGATTGAAATCGAAGTTCTAAAGAATTTAAATTATAATATTACTAACAAAGAAAAATATTTAAGTTTCTATATCCCTGATACAGAAATATGTGCAGAAATTTCACTTCACTTAATTCAAAACTATCAAGAACATCTCAACATTGAAGAAGATGGTATGAGAATCAGAATTTTCAATCCTATTAATGGTGAATTATTATACCCAAGTGAGGGTAGTGTTTTTAATAACACCATTGTTATTTACTCGGAAAGGAAATTTAATATAACAGAATTGAGTGGGCTTACTCCCCCCAATATTAAACTCCAATTCATTTTCGACAGTAATTTTATTAGTAGTACACCTTAGTGCGTGTCTAATAAACAGCTCTATGCTACCCCATTTCGTGTTTTACTGGCAATTTCTGTCCTAATATCAGCCTGTATTTCAAAGAGTTGTTCTGTAAATAAGATGGGACTAATAATCTTTCAAATCCAAACAAAACAGCCCTTAACTCATCGTTAAAAGCTGTTTGTTTGAGGGTGTTTATGCTAAATTGTAGTACCGTTGGGTATAATGGCACGTTTCTTTATCACCACAATACCATCTTGAACGGTATGTGTGCCATAGTCGCCATCTTCTAATCTCTTACCACAATTTATTTTCACATCATTGCCTATATAAGTGTTTTTATCAATAATGGCATTTTTAATTACACATCTATCGCCTATACCCATAATAGGCGAGTCGCTCACGCGCGATTCTTCAATTTGCTCCAGCGTTTGATAAGCATCGCTACCCATCACATAACAATTCTCGATAATGGTATCGAGCCCTATGCGTGTACGAATACCTATTACCGACCGATATATACGATTGGCATTGATAATGCAACCATCTGCCACAAGGGTGTTTTCGAGATGTGTGCCCGATATTTTTGTAGGCGGCAGCATCCGTGCTCTGGTATAGATGAAATTTTTATCAAACAAATTAAATTGAGGTATCTCGTCCGTCAATCCCAAATTGGCCTCAAAAAAAGAAGGTATTGTTCCGATATCCGTCCAATAGCCTTCGTACTGATAGCTCGAAACCGCATGTGTGCTAATAGACTGAGGGATTACTTCTTTTCCAAAATCGGTACGCTCGTTGCCTTCTAATAGGTTGAATAAAACCTTACGGTTGAATATATAAATACCCATTGATGCCAAATAGAAACGCTCTTGTTTCGCCATTTCGTCGCTTACTTCCGATTTTAATGCTTCGAAATCCTTTTTAGGCTTCTCAACAAAATGGGTAATCATTCCGTTCTCATCGGTTTTTAATATACCAAATCCAGTAGCGTCGTTTAAGTGAACGGGTATTGTAGCAATGGATATATCGGCCTTTTGGGCTATATGATGATTTAGCATATCATCAAAATCCATTTGGTATAATTGATCGCCAGAAAGTATCAGCACATACTCAAACTCGTGCGAAACCAAGTGATGTAAACTCTGACGAACCGCATCGGCCGTGCCTTGAAACCATGATACACTCGACGGTGTTTGCTCGGCAGCTAATATATCTACAAAGGCATCGCTAAAACTGCTAAAATGGTACGTGTTTTTGATGTGTTTGTTTAATGATGCCGAGTTGAACTGCGTTAAAACATAAATACGTGTTATGCCCGAATGCAAACAGTTTGATATCGGTATATCAACTAAACGATATTTACCAGCTATCGGAACGGCTGGTTTTGACCGACTTGCGGTAAGCGGAGATAAGCGGCTGCCTTGGCCACCACCCAATACAATACAGATTACTTTTGATGTCATATAACCGATTTTAAACTTTTATACAGATTTAGATATTCTTTTGCCGAACGATTCCACGAGAAATCAAGTGCCATCATTCGCTTTTGTATTATTTTTAGTTGGGTTTGATTGGCATATATTTTTATTGCTCGCCCTACTGCTGTCACTATATCTTCGACGCTTGTATTATCAAAACAGATACCATAACCATCCTCTTCGGCAAAATCAATCACGGTGTCTTTCAGTCCGCCAGTAGTTCGCACCATCGGCATTGTGCCATATCGTAGTGCATATAGTTGGTTTAAGCCACAGGGTTCAACACGCGAAGGCATCAATAAAAAATCAGACCCAGCATATACCAAGTGTGCCAAACGCTCATCATATCCTATAAACACATTACAATTATCGGGATATAGTTGTTTTAGTACCAATAAGTCTTTTTGCATTGCTTCGTCGCCAGCACCCAATATAAAAAAGTTGACCTCATCGGGATAAGCTGCTATGCTTTCTTTAATGGCTTCGGCTAGTATGTCAGCCCCTTTTTCGCCTACCAACCGACCGATAAATGAAACTAAAGGTTTGCTTGCCGATAGATTGAATTGCTCACATAATGCTTTTTTATTGCTCTTTTTTCCAGAGGTTAATTGATTTATTCCGTACTGTGCCGAAATCATCGCATCCGTTTCTGAATTCCAAACCTCTGTATCAATACCATTAATAATTCCTGAGCCTTTGGCGTGTTCTAAATAAAACAAATACTCTACCCCGTTTGAGCTTTTGCTAAGTTCTTGGAGATAGTTGGGCGATACCGTTGTATAACGCCAGCAACATTTTACTGCTGCCGCCAGTGGATTAATGCCGCCGTTCCAATCCAATAATCCTGTTTTTGTTAAATCTATTTCGGGTAAATACGAAAGTTTATCCCACCCAAAAGCACCATGATACTGCCCATTATGAATGGTAAACACAGTTGGTATTTCGGCTAATCGTTGGTATGGTTTTGAATGATAAAGCAAAAAAGGCACTAAACCCGAATGATGGTCGTGACAGTGGATTAAATCGGGTAGTTCGTCAGCTGCTGCCGTCCAATCTAAAAAAGCAATTTGAAAAGCGATAAATTGCTCTAACTCATCAGGATAGCAATACACCTCTTCTCTATCCAACAAACCTAGTATTTTTACAAGGTAAAGCTCGAAACCCAGTTTATCCGTTTTTTCTTTTAATATCTCGAAACTTAGCTGTCGTGCTCCTAATGTTAATATGCTTGTGTAAACCGTTTCAAATTCATTTTCTCGGGTAAACTTTCGGTCGTAATAAGGCATTACAACGGCAGCTTGCAAGCCCAATTGGTTTTGATATTTGGGTAATGCGCCAACCACATCAGCCAATCCACCAACTTTAGCTACTGGATAACACTCGGCACTTAGATGAAAAACTCTCATTTATGAATGATATAACGGCTCAATTTAAGCAAAGAATTATTTAAATAAGCCATTATATAGATGATAAAATCCTTAAATGAGTGATTTTTATTATTTGTTTATCCTATTAACCGATATGTTTTTAATTTCTATAATTTAAGCGCATTTTGTTGAAAAATCATCATTAAAAGCAATCCATTATGTATTTTTTTTAACAAAATCGCAATCCACTAAGTTATTAAGTCTATTTAATGCGCCTCTAACCAATTCAATCCTGTACCTATTTCGACCATTATGGGCACTTCTGTCTTTATAGCATTCATCATGTGGTGCATAATAATGGGTTTTATGCGCTCAATTTCATGATTGGGTACATCAAAAACCAATTCGTCGTGCACTTGCATAGTCATACGGGCATCCAGCTTTTGTGCTTTAATTTCGCGATGAATATTAATCATGGCAATTTTTATCATATCTGCCGCCGAACCTTGTATAGGAGCATTAATAGCATTTCGCTCGGCAAAGCCTCGCACAGTTGCATTAGCCGAATTGATATCTCGCAAGTAACGCCTACGCCCCATCAAAGTGGTCACATAGCCATTTTCGCGAGCAAAATTCATTGTATCATTCATATATTGTTTGATACCAGGGTATTGAATAAAATAGTTATCAATAATTTCTGCTGCTTCTTTTCGTGGGATGCCTAAACTTTGCGATAAGCCAAATGCCGATTGCCCATAAATTATTCCAAAGTTTACAGCCTTGGCATTTCTCCGCTCATTGCTGCTTACCTCGCTCAACACCTTTCCATACACTTTAGCTGCCGTTGCGGTGTGAATATCCAAGTTTTGAGCAAACGCTTCCATCATATTCGCATCTTTACTCATTTCGGCAATAATGCGTAACTCTATCTGCGAATAATCGGCAGATACGATACTATGATTAGCGTCACGAGGGATAAATGCTTTACGCACCTCGCGCCCTCGCTCGGTACGGATGGGGATATTTTGCAAATTGGGATTAGTTGAGCTCAATCTTCCAGTAGCTGCAATAGCCTGATTGTAGGAAGTATGCACTCGCCCTGTTTTGGGGTTTACCATTTGTGGCAAGGCATCTACATAGGTTGATTTTAATTTTTGCAGTTGACGAAAATCTAATATATCTCTTACAATATCGCTTTTAGGAGCAAGTGCGAGTAATACATCTTCGCCAGTTTGATACTGCCCTGTTTTTGTTTTCTTAGCTTTAGGGTCGAGCATCAATTTTTCAAACAACACCTCGCCTAATTGTTTGGGCGATGCAATATTGAACCGAACACCCGCTTTTTCATATACCGTTTTTTCGAGTTTAGCCACATCTGTTTCTAAATCTTTTGAAAACTCGTTCAACGTTTTATGATCAATACGCACACCTTCAAACTCCATATCAGCCAACACATAAATAAGTGGGCATTCAATATCGTGCACCAGCTTTTCGCCCTCTACTTCTTTTAGTTTTGGTTCAAATACCGTACGAAGTTGTAAGGTAATATCCGCATCTTCGGCAGCATACTCTTTTATTTTTTCAAGCTCCACATCGCGCATACTGCCTTGATTTTTCCCTTTTGCGCCAATTAGTGTGGTGATAGATACTGGCTTATAGCCCAAATAATTTTCTGACAAAATATCCATATTGTGCCGCGTATCTGGATCGATGATGTAATGCGCCAGCATGGTATCAAACAACTCGCCCTTTACCTCAACACCATACCATTTAAGCATCAATATATCATATTTTATATTTTGCCCTGTTTTACCAATAGTGACATCTTCTAAAACAGGTTTAAACTCGTTTACAATAGCTTGTGTTTCTTGCTGATTGGCAGGTACTGGCACATACCACGCTTGCCCTTCCTTTACCGCGAACGACAAGCCCACCAATTCGCAATTATTGGCATCTGTCCCAGTAGTTTCGGTATCAAAACAAATTACTTTTTGCTGTTTCAATAGAGCTATCAAATCGCTACGTTTTTGAGGAGTATCTACCAAATAATAGTCGTGCGGCACATTATCAATATTCTTAGCAACGCTTGAGCCTTCTGTTTCACTTACATCTTCGTTTGAGTTGATAGTGGTAGTTGTACGGGCGGCTTCTACGGGTTGCCCAAACAAATCTGTTTGCATACCTGCCGTTTTAACCTCAGTAACACTAAAATCTTCCCCAAAAACACGACGACCTAATGTTCTAAACTCCAGCTCGGCAAATAGTGGCTCTAATGCTTCGCGGTTAGGTGGGCACATTTCTAAATTCTCTTCATCCAAATCAATAGGCACATCTAATATAATGGTAGCCAATTTTTTTGAAAGCAAGCCTTGCTCGGCATATTGCTCCACATTTTCTTTCAGCTTGCCTTTCAATTCGTGGCTGTGGCTAATAATACCTTCAACCGAACCGTATTGCTTAATTAAGGTTTTAGCGGTTTTTTCGCCCACACCTGGTATGCCGGGTATATTATCTACGGCATCGCCCCATAAACCCAATATATCTATTACTTGTTCTACACGCTCTACTTCCCATTTATCAAGCACTTCTTTTACGCCCAATATCTCCATATCATTGCCCATACGTGCAGGTTTATAAATGCGGATATTTTCGGTAACTAATTGCGCAAAATCTTTATCGGGTGTCATACAATATACCTGATAACCCTTTTTTTCTGCTTTTTTCGCTAATGTGCCTATTATATCATCTGCCTCGTACCCATCGTAAGTGATAAGTGGAATATTGAAACCCAAAACCACTTTAAAAATATAGGGCAATGCTTTTGATAAATCTTCGGGCATTGCTTCCCGATGTGCTTTGTATGCTTCAAAATCGGTATGCCTTTCGGTAGGTGCTTGGGTATCAAAAACTACTGCCATGTGGGTGGGTTTTTCTTTTTTAAGCACATCGAGCAAGGTATTGGTAAAACCCATTACAGCCGAGGTGTTTAACCCGTTTGATGTAAAGCGAGGGGTTTTACTCAACGCAAAATGCGCCCTGTAAATAAGCGCCATCCCATCCAAAAGAAATAGTTTTTTCATAAAGCTTTATTCCGATTTTTTTCAAAATTACAATTTAAGTTTGCTCATCAGCAATCAAAAGCAGTTAATTGCTGATGAATAATTACCCCCTCTATCTAAACGAACAGGTAGGCAGGTGGTCGTTTACCATGCCCGTAGCTTGCATATGGGCATAGCAAATAGTAGTGCCAAAAAACTTGAACCCCCGTTTCTTCATATCTTTACTAATAGCATCAGATATGGGTGTGCTTGCTGGTGCTTTCTCAAAATGATTGATAATAGGCTTGCCATCGGGCATAAAACTATACAAGTATTTATCAAACGAGCCAAATTCCTTTTGTACGGCAATAAAATGTTTAGCATTGTTGATAGCGGCTACTATTTTTAAACGGTTGCGGATAATGCCTGTATCCTGCATCAATCGCTCCACATCATCATCAGTAAAATCGGCTACTTTGTGCACATCAAAATCAGCAAAAGCTTTGCGATACCCTTCGCGACGGCGCAAAATGGTAATCCAACTTAAACCAGCTTGTGCCGATTCGAGTATTAAAAACTCAAACAATTTTTTATCATCATGCACTTCTTTGCCCCATTCCGTATCATGATATTCCATATACAAGGGGTCTGTCCCGGGCCAATGGCAGCGTTGTATTGTAGGTGCTTGCATATTTCTATGAGTTAATTCCGTTCAATTCATCCCAATACTCTACCGCACGGCGATAGTGGGGTATCACTATTGAGCCGCCTACCAAATTGGCTATCATAAACACTTCGTTCATCTCGACGTGCTTTACACCTGCTTCGTGGCATTTTCCTAAATGATATTTAATGCAATCATCGCAACGCAACACCATTGATGCTACTAGCCCGAGCATTTCTTTAGTTTTCACATCCAAAGCACCATCGGCATACGTGGTGGTATCTAATGCAAAAAACCGCTTGATATTGGTATTTGCCGATTCCATTATCCTATCATTCATTTTGGTGCGATAGGCATTAAAATCATCTTCTAACTTTCCCATATTGACTTTAATTTATCGAATTATTGATTTACTGATTTATTGAGTTTAAAGGTATAAATCATTTATATTTAGCTTGTCATTTTAAAACAATAAACCTACAAATTATGGAAAGTTTATCACCAAATATTTTTGTGAGCAATATGAGCGAAACCATTGCATGGTACAAGCAATTGGGATTTCAACTCACTATGTCGGTACCCGAAAGCGGCGACGATTTGGTTTGGGCGATGATGGTAAATGGTAGTGTAACGCTCATGTTTCAAACCTATACCAGTTTGGGTGATGAATTGCCCGAAATAAGCAGGAAAGATCGCGGCTCGCTGTTATTGTATATCAATATAAAGGGTATTCAGTCGTTTTTTGAGTCGATAAAAGATAAAGTAAAAATACTTAAAGGGCTCGAGAAAACATTTTATGGCGCTATCGAATTTTCGGTAGTTGATAATAACAACTATGTGCTCACCTTTGCTGAGCATGAATAACGTTTTATTTGTTTAGAGCATGGTATAAAAACATCAGTTGCATAGGTTTTCGTAACTTTGCGACCGATTGATAATTTTTGAATGAGAAAAAAATTTTATGATACTGCTGTGAAGCAGGAAAAGGCGGTGTTGGTAGGTATCATTACCCCAAACGAAACCCCTGAGCAAGAGAAAGAATATTTGGAGGAGTTGGAGTTTTTGGTGGCAACTGCTGGCGGGTTAACCGTTAGGAATTTTACGCAAAAAATGCTTCGCCCCGAGCGAGCTACATTTGTGGGAACGGGAAAATTGGAAGAAATAAAAGAGTTTGTAACTGCCGAAGAAATTGATATTGTGGTGTTTGATGATGAGTTGACCCCATCGCAGTTGCGTAATATTGAAAACGAGTTGAAGGTAAAAATCCTCGACCGTAGTAATCTGATATTAGATATTTTCGCCAATCGGGCGCAAACAGCACAAGCCAAAGCACAAGTTGAACTTGCACAGCTACAATATTTATTACCCCGACTTACCCGTTTATGGACACACTTGGAGCGACAAAAAGGGGGTATAGGTATGCGTGGGCCAGGCGAATCGCAGATTGAGACCGACAGACGTTTGATTTTGAACAAAATTGACCTGTTAAAAGAAAAGCTTAAACTAATAGACCGTCAAAACGAAACCCAGCGCAAAAATCGGCATCAATTAGTTCGCACGGCACTGGTAGGCTATACCAACGTAGGCAAATCAACCATCATGAATATGATATCCAAATCGGAGGTATTTGCCGAGAATAAACTATTTGCAACGTTAGATACCACCGTTCGTAAAGTGGTGATAGAGAATGTTCCTTTTTTACTTTCAGATATCGTTGGCTTTATTCGCAAACTACCGCATCATTTGGTAGAGTGCTTTAAATCGACTTTGGATGAGGTACGCGAAGCTGATATTTTAATTCATGTGGTGGATGTTTCGCATCCCAATTTTGAAGACCAAATTAGAACAGTAAACGAAACTTTGAAAGATTTGGGCGCAGTAGATAAACAAATCATCACGGTATTTAACAAGATTGATGCCTATAAACCCATACAAGCTAGCCACGAAGAACACGAAGTTCAACTAACGTTAGAAGATTTTAAACAAAGCTGGATGGCAAAAAACAATAGCCCCGCTATATTTATTTCGGCACTAAAAAAAGAAAACGTTGATGAGTTTAGGGCTTTGCTTTATGAGCACGTAAAAGCCATACACACCGCTCGCTATCCTTACGATAAATTATTGTATTAATATCGTCTCTTTATTTCAGCACCTCAGCCGATGCAAACTTTAAGCATACGGGGCTATCAATAGTGATGCGTATATTGGTAAGTATTAGTCGGCCTGTTGCAGTATCTATTCTAAAAACAACAAGATTATTACTTGCTTGATTTGCTGCTATCAAAAACTTTCCAGTAGGGTCGATAGTAAAATCACGAGGGTTCATTCCCAATGTTGATTGGCGTTCAACTAGCGTCAGCTCGCCAGTATCTTCATTTATGGCATACACAACCAATCCACTTGCGCCTAAGCGGTCGGAGG
This sequence comes from uncultured Mucilaginibacter sp., assembly GCA_963422535.1. Taxonomy (GTDB): domain Bacteria; phylum Bacteroidota; class Bacteroidia; order Sphingobacteriales; family Sphingobacteriaceae; genus Mucilaginibacter. Next base: position 1,611,769 of record OY730227.1, on the reverse strand, counting down.
CGTATAGAAATCTTCCATCGGGCGAGATATGAATTGCCGCTGCACCATTTGTTCCTTTATAATTATCAGGAAGCATTTTTATGGTTTGTATTTCCTTCGGATTGCCTCCATTAAACTGATAAACGTTTATTGCACTGCCCATTTCTTGTAACAGATACAAATATTTTTTATTGTTAGAAAAAATCATGTGACGTGGCCCACTACCCGCTTTTACACTCACAGATGCTGGCGAAGCAGGGCTTAATGGTTGCGGATGAGAGGCATGGTAACGGTAGATATTTAATTTATCAGTCCCTAAATCTGTACACAATAAATATTTTTCATTAGGCGATAAATATGCCATGTGCGCATGCGCTTTTTCTTGGCGTGCGGTATCAATCCCCCTGCCTTCGTATTGTATTAATTGCGATAGCGGTTGCAACGAACCATCTTTGTTTATAGGCAATACCGATAAACTACCGCTTGAATAGTTGGCTACAAAGGCGTTTTTCCTATCCTCGTCAATAGCAATATAACATGGGTCGGCTCCGCCAGATGACTGCCTGTTCAGTAATGTTAGCTTACCATAATGTGGTTCGAATGTAAAAGCACTTACTCCGCCATCTTTACCATCTTCGTTTACTGCATAAACAAACTTATTATCCTTTGATACACACAAATATGATGGATTACTAATGCCGTCTATCTGACTTAAATAAGCCATTTTACCCGTTTCTACATAAAAACGATAAACATAAATCCCAGTACTTTCGCCTTTGGTATAAGTGCCTACTAATAAATCGTATGTAGATGGTTTTGATTTTTGTGCATAAGTAAGCACAGGAAATAAAATGGCAATAGCAAGAATTAGCTTTTTCATTTGCAGCAATGGTTAATGAACCAAAGCTAAAAGCAAAAGCGTAAATTCCAAAGTTTTTAATTGGTCTTTACGCTTTTATGGCATTTTATATAAGATGCTTGAGTTGTATTACCTCTTTTTCGTCCAAATAACGCCAACGCCCGCGTGGTAAATCTTTCTTGGTCAGATTAGCATATACTACCCTATCCAATTTCACCACCTCGTAGCCCAAGTACTCAAATATCCTACGCACAATACGGTTTTTGCCACTATGTATTTGTATACCTACTTCTTTTTTAGTAGCTCCTGCTACATACGATACCGAATCGGGTTTTATAAAGCCATCTTCCAGCTCTAAGCCAAATCCAATTTTATTCAAATCGCCTTGCGTTAAACTTCTATTCAGCTCTACATGATAAAGTTTTACCACATTATTTTTAGGATGTGATAGCTTATCTGCCAAATCACCATCGTTGGTCATTAATAGCAACCCTGTGGTATTTCTATCAAGTCTTCCAATAGGATATATGCGCTCTTTACTTGCTTTATCAACCAGCTGCATTACCGTTCTTCGCTCTTGAGGATCATCGGTAGTAGTGATATAATCTTTTGGTTTATTTAATAATACATAAACCATTCTCTCTCTTTTTAAGAGCTCGCCATTGTAGCGCACAGCATCTTTATTCGGGTCAATCTTATACCCCAACTCTGATACCACCTCGCCATTTACCGATACCACTCCTGCGCTTATCAATTCATCTGCCTTACGACGCGAACAGATACCCGCATTAGAGATATAACGATTAAGGCGTATTAAATGGGATTCGTCTTTACTCGTTGCCTTTTTTCTAGCACGCAAAGGTTTATCCTCAGTATCGCGAGGTGTTTTGAATGATGGCTTATTATATGATGAGTTTTCTGATTTGCGGAATGGCTTGTAATTCGAGTCATCACTACGCTTTCTGAAATCACCACCTTCTGTTGATCGTTTGGTAGTTTTCCTTTCAGTTGCTGATCTTTCTCTTTCTACACCATCTTTTGCAGCAAAGCCTCTTTTCTGCCTATCTTCAGTTGTTGGTCTGCCCGAGTAAGGTGTTTTCCTTGCCGAAAAAGTCTTTTTTTCGCTTGACGAATCTTCTCTGAAATTTCTTTTGGGCTTATCATCAGTCGTTGGTCTGCCCGAATACGGGGCTTTTCTTGGCGAAAAAGCTTTCTTTTCGCCCACTGCATCCCCACCAAAGCTTCTTTTTGGTTTATCATCAAAGCTTGGTTTATCAGACTGTGTTCTACGTCTTCCCGAGGGTGTTGCTTTTTTATCGCTGCCCACATCGCTGCTATAATGATTTCTTTTTAATTTACTTGAGCTCGAATTAGCTCGAGAGTTGCCTGTTTTTTTAGGCTGTTCGTCGCCTTTTGAGGCTCGTTTTGGTGATCCGTTGGACTTGTCGTCACGACTGTTCCTTGGTCTTTTAAATACCATAGTTTTTTGCTTTACGCTGTCTCTTAAGAGAGGGTCAAAGTTAGTCTTTTTTAGTGTATTTTACAACTTTTTTAATCGGTTCAAAAACCAAGTTTAAAGCCGTTAAAGGCACTATTTGGGCGTTTTCCCCAGCACTTTCAAACACATGTTAAAAGATAAGTATTTGATAATCTGATTTATATGCCGTATATTTGCATTTAATTCTACTTAATATTTGATTAATGATTAGAAAAGAAATGATTAGAAAACGCTTAATTACGTGCTCCGTAATGCTGGTGATGGTTGTCATTTCAGGGCTGTTTATTTTCAGCAAAGACGATGTTAAAACGATGCCTAAAATACCTGTAAAAGGTCGGTTTATTTATGCAAATAATGAGGTATCGAACGACTTTAGATTTGCCAATGAGGCAATCCCTGCAAACAATGCTCGAATAAACAAAAAACTACGCATATCCCTCGAAAAAAACAGTTTTAACAACATCCAATCTACTGTTTTACATCGTAAAGCAGCTAAGTTGTTTCCTATTATTGAGCCTATTTTAAAAGAATATGGCATTCCCGACGACTTTAAGTATATTCCATTGGTTGAGTCGGGCTTCAACTCGGGTGTTTCTAAACGTGGGGCAGCGGGCCCATGGCAATTTATGCCAGGCACGGCACGCACTTATGGCTTAAAAGTGGGGCATGGAAAAGACGAACGATTGAATATTAAAAAATCGACAGTTGCTGCATGTATCTATATTAAAGAATTGTACGGCGAGTTTAAAAACTGGACTTTAACCGCCGCCGCTTATAATATTGGGTCGATAAAATTAGAAAAAGCCATTAATGCGCAAGATGAGGATAATTACTTCCACATGCACTTTAATCCCGAAACGGGCACTTATGTATATAAGTTGATTGCGATGAAGGAGATTATCGAAAAACCAAAGCAATACGGATATAAGGAAGTATATAACTACAACCTCAAATCGTTAGATTTTTTGGCTTATAATTAAGTGATTATAAATTACGGAGCACTTCTACAGACCGCACTATAAGTATATAGTGCGGTCTTTTTTTGTGTATCTTCGCGCCCAAAACATACAACAGATACATATCTGTGTAATTATTAAAAATTTACTCCTTTAGTTCAATTTCTACTAACTAAATTAGCAAATTGTTAATTTTACAAACTACCAATTCGGTTACTTGAGTTTAATTATGATTACAAAACCTGTTGATTTGGGCGAGCAAAGTGAAGTGGAAGTATATGGAGCCCGAGTACATAATTTAAAAAATATCGATGTTTCTTTTCCACGCAATCAACTGGTGGTAATCACGGGTTTGAGTGGTAGCGGCAAATCGTCATTAGCATTTGATACTATTTATGCCGAGGGTCAGCGTAGATACATGGAAACCTTTTCGGCCTATTCGCGCCAGTTTATGGGCGGTATGGAGCGTCCTGATGTGGACAAGGTATCGGGGCTTAGTCCTGTAATCGCTATTGAGCAAAAAACCACAAGTAAAAACCCACGGTCAACCGTTGGTACAATTACCGAGATATACGATTTTATGCGTTTGCTATTTGCTCGTGCAGGCGAAGCTTACTCTTATGTAACTGGCGAAAAAATGGAGCGAATGTCTGAAGAGCAGATATTAAAAACCATTTTTGAAAAATTTGATGGGCAACCTGTTAACATATTAGCACCCGTAGTAAAAGGACGTAAAGGGCATTACCGCGAACTGTTTGAACAAATACGCAAGCAAGGCTATTTAAAGGTTTGGATAGATGGGGCAGTTGCCGATGTAGAGCCCAAAATGCAAGTTGATAGGTATAAAATACACGATATTGATATTGTTGTTGACCGCCTAGTTATCAATGAGAAAGATAGCAAACGCCTGCACACTTCTATACAAGCGGCATTAAAAATAGCCAAGGGCATTATCAGGATAGCTGATAAAGACAATAATGTGTTTTATTACAGCAAATACCTGATGGATCCCGTTTCGGGGATATCTTATGATGAGCCTCAGCCCAATACATTTTCTTTCAACTCGCCTTACGGTGCTTGCGAAAAATGTGACGGATTGGGCTATATATTCGAGATTGATGAAAACTCGGTTATTCCTAATCCAAAATTGAGCATCATCAATGGGGGTCTTGCACCCTTGGGCGAGTATCGGGAAACATGGATATTTCAGGTATTAAAATCATTAGCCAAGAAATACGATTTCTCCTTATCAACCCCAATTGAAAAGCTGCCAAAAGAAACGCTCGATATTATTTTAAATGGCTCGCACGAGATGATAACCGTAGCTGTTGAATACAACAAATGGAATGTGCAAAACTATCAAATCAGTTTTGATGGTATCATTAGGATGTTGGAAGAACAACAGGAGCGACGTAGTGAAGAAGATATGGACGATATGGAAAATTATCGTGTTTTGAAAACCTGTCCTGTTTGTGAAGGGGCTCGTTTAAAAAAGGAATCTCTGCACTTCAAAATCAATCAAAAAAACATATTTGAGCTGGCTTGTATGGATATTCGTACCCTGCAAGAGTGGTTTACTAATTTAGAAGAGCAACTCACCGAGCGTCAAAATACCATAGCACGCGAAATATTAAAGGAGATACGTGCACGCATTATCTTTTTACTCGATGTGGGTTTGAGTTATCTTACACTCGACCGCACTACGCGCACCCTTTCGGGAGGAGAAGCGCAACGTATCCGATTGGCTACACAAATTGGCTCACAATTGATGAATGTGATGTATATTTTGGACGAGCCAAGCATCGGACTGCATCAGCGAGATAATGAACGATTAATAACCGCCTTAAAAAATCTTCGCGATTTGGGTAATACCGTGCTAGTGGTGGAGCACGATAAGGATATGATATTGCAAGCCGACCACGTGATTGATATGGGGCCTGCTGCTGGTGTGCATGGTGGCGAAATAGTGGCGCAAGGCACGCCGCAAGAATTAATGGCTGCTCACACATTAACCACATCTTACCTCAACGGCGAGCGAAGCATCGCTATTCCAAAGGCAAGGCGAGGGGGTAATGGTAAAACATTAAGCTTGAAAAAAGCCACAGGGCACAATTTAAAAAAGGTATCGGTTGATTTTCCATTGGGTAAACTGATAGGCATTACAGGCGTATCAGGTAGTGGCAAATCAAGTCTTATAACAGAAACACTGTATCCTATACTTAACCATCATTTTTTCAGAGCAAAAAAACACCCGCTGCCTTATGAAAAGATTGAAGGCTTAGAAAATATTGACAAAGTAATTGAAATAGACCAAACACCTATTGGGCGCACCCCTCGTTCAAATCCAGCTACTTATACAGGTGTGTTTTCGGATATTCGTAACCTATATGTACAATTGCCCGAGGCAAAAATACGAGGATACAAACCTGGGCGTTTCTCGTTCAATGTAAAAGGCGGACGTTGTGAAACCTGCCAAGGTGCGGGTATGAAAGTAATAGAAATGAACTTTTTGCCCGATGTGCAAGTACCTTGCGAAGAATGTGGAGGTAGGCGTTATAATCGAGAAACTTTGGAGGTTCGGTATCGAGGCAAATCTATCAGCGATGTGTTGGATATGAGTATCGAAACCGCTTGCGAGTTTTTTGAGCACATCCCATCGATATATAGAAAAATAAAAACTTTGTTTGATGTAGGCTTAGGCTATATCCGCCTTGGGCAAGCATCAACCACCCTATCAGGTGGCGAAGCTCAACGGGTAAAACTATCATCCGAATTATCGAAAAAAGATACAGGCAATACCTTTTATATTCTTGATGAGCCTACAACGGGTTTGCACTTTGAGGATATTAATGTGCTACTGGGTGTATTAAATCAATTGGTGGATAAAGGTAACACAGTATTGGTTATTGAGCACAATTTAGATGTGATTAAGGTAGTTGACCATGTAATTGACCTCGGACCAGAGGGTGGCTCGGGTGGTGGCAAAATACTATTTAGTGGCACACCCGAAGGCTTATGCCAAATAAAAGAAAGCTTTACTGGGCAGTTTTTGAAAAAAGAAATGGAATAATTTTTCAAACTAGATTACCCCCTTCAAAATATTTTTTATTAAAGAGGACTGTATAACTATTACAATCCTCTTTAAATTTTTACATCTCCACAATAAATTAATTTTTCTTTTCGTTTATTTGTAACATTATTGTTACAGCGTGCGTATAAAGGTTAAACACAGCAATAGTGTTGAAAAAATTACGGTTTCTACTTATTATTTTATCTGATTATTAGCCCCTACTAATATGAAAAAAATAGCAATTGCATTAACAATTTTAATCCTTTTGGTGTATGCCTGCACGCATGATGCTATAAAACCATCATCTCTTACCACCACACCAACAGGCAATACTGGCACTACAGGGTCAACAGGCAGTGGTAGTGGCAGCGGTACAGGTACAAGCTCGGGTGGAGGCACTACAAACAATACCGTTTGCTTTCAAACAGACGTGCTACCGCTCTATCAAACTTATTGCGCAAGTGTTGGGTGTCATGATGCCGCCACGGCAAAAGAAGGACTGGTTTTAACCAACTATGCCAATATTATAAAAGGTATAAGTGCAAATAATACAAGCAATAGCCGATATTATAGTATAATAAAAAACGGCAGTATGCCGCCTCGAAATTCGCCGAAGCTATCATCTACCCAAATTGCTACCATCGCCACATGGATTAACCAAGGTGCTACTAATAATACTTGTACTACACCAACTTGCGATGCTACAAAAACGACCTACTCAAATGGCATTTCGCAATTATTTGCTACTTATTGCAATGGCTGCCATGGGGTAGCCCCAGGTTCGGGTGGAGTTGTATTGAGTGATTATGCTAGTGCTAAAACTGCTGGCACAACCATGAAAGCAACTTTCTTGAGTGCTATTAACTATACATCAGCTAATGCCGCTATGAATATGCCTCAGGCTGGCAAATTAAGTGATTGTCAAATTAGTCAAATTACTACTTGGATAAACAATGGTTGTCCACAATAATATTTTGAAAGCTATGCGATACATTATCTTTTCAATATTAATTCTCATTTGCTTAGCTGGTTGTTATTATGACCATGCCGATTTGGTTTATCCAAAAACATCAACCGCCTCATGTGTTCCAGCAACCGTAACTTATAGCAACAATATTACTGCAATACTTAATACCAATTGCTATAGCTGCCATAGCGGTAATGCGGCGGCAGGTGGTGGTATTAAACTGGATAACTATACCGCTTTAAAAGTATATGTAAGTAATGGGCAGCTCATCAACTCAATTAATCACACAGGGGGCATACCAGGCATGCCATTAAATGCTGCTCAATTATCGGCTTGCGATATAAGCATTATCCAAACATGGGTAAATAACGGCTCACCTAACAATTAAACATATCATGATGAACAAAGTATTCTTATTTCTCTTTTTAGTAGTTGCTGGTTTTACCGCACAAGCACAAAAGATTTTGTCAACAAAATCGGGGCAAGTAAAATTTAATGCAAGCAGCCCACTCGAAAAAATTGAAGCTGTAAACAATCAGGTTGATAGTAAAATGGTTGATAAAACAGGGCAGATAGTTTTTAGCATACTGGTTAAGAGTTTCAAATTTGAAAACCAGCTAATGGAAGATCATTTTAACGAAAACTATATGGAGAGTTCTAAAATCCCCAAGGCTGATTTTAAGGGCTATATTACCAATATTGCTACTGTCAATTTCTCGAAAGATGGCAAATATCCAATTACTGTTGATGGCACTTTAACCATTCATGGGGTTTCTAAAAAGGTATCTACAACTGGCTCAATGGATATTAAAGGCGGTAAACCTATCATTACAGGGGTATTTAAAATAATGATTAAAGATTATGGCATTACTGGCTCATACATTGGTGGTAAAATAGCCAACGAAGCAGAAATAAACGTTAATTGTAAATACGAACAATGAAAGCCTATCTCACCCCATCACGAAGTGCTGGTTTTGCCTGCTTTGCATTACTATTTGGCTGTTTATGTTTGAGCGGCTTTAAACTCCAAGCACAAAAAACAGTTGATTTGTTTAAACTCCAAGCGGAAGAGGATAAAAAAGAAGCAAAAGAGAAAACAGATATTACCACCTCTATATTTAAAACTACCCGACTAATTAATGGTCAATCTATAGAAAATACTGGCAGAGGGATTTTAGACCTCAAAATATCGCATCGCTTTGGAACGGTGAATACTGGTGCTTATAATTTTTTTGGGCTCGACCAAGCCACTATGCGTATCGGTTTAGACTATGGCATTAGTAATCGGCTGGAAGTAGGTATAGGGCGAAGTACTTATAACAAGGAGTTTGATGGTTTTTTTAAATTCAGAATTTTAAGACAATCAACTGGTAAGGTAAATATGCCTATATCAATAAGTGTGGCATCAACTGCTATATGGCGTTCGGTAAAAGATGCTCCAGCACCACACCCTATAAATTATTCAGACCATTTTAGTTTTGTGAATCAAATATTATTTGCACGAAAATTTGGCGATTATTTCTCATTACAACTTGCTCCTACTATGGTGCATTACAATATTGTGCCAACAAAAGACATTAAGAACGATTTGTATTCATTAGGTACAGGGTTTCGCTTGCGATTATCAAAAAAGGTAAACCTCACTGGCGAATATTATTATCAACGCAATCGTTTACCTGGTTATGTCAATAGCGCATCGGTAGGTTTTGATATTGAAACAGGTGGGCATGTGTTCCAACTACATTTTACAAATTCGACAGGCATTAACGAAGCGAGTTTCATTACCCAAACAGAAGGTCAATGGGCTAAAGGTGGCATACACTTCGGCTTTAATATCTCACGGGTATTTACCGTAGTAAAACCCAAAGCCATCATCAACAATAAGCAAGAATAAGATGCGTAAAAAAATATTAGCAATTATTGCTGTTGTAATTATCATAGGGGCTGTTGGCGTTTGGTATTATGTGTTTCAATACTCGAAAACACATCATCGTGATGTGGTTAATGAAGATGCCACCATTATAACAGCCGCTCAAATAGTAAAAGATTACCAAACCAACGAAAAAGCAGCCAATGCGGCTTATCTCGATAAAGCCATCCAACTTAAAGGCGTCATTTTAAAACGAGATAAAGACCAAGCAGGAAATGCTACCCTTACTCTAAAAAGCAACGACCCGTTTGCAAACATATTTTGCACCTTAAAAAAGGGTGTTACCCTTTCGCAAACCGACTCGGTTGTTATAGTAAAAGGCATCTGCAATGGTTTTTTGAGTGATGTAGTTTTAAACGATGCCATTGTTGTGCCGGGGCATAAGTAAACCTGACAACTATCTATTAGAGATTAATAATGGACGTATTGTAAAATTCACAGTTCCATTTCTTATAATTATATCGAATACATTTAGGGTTATTACCTTTGAGTAAATATACTTGGATGGGGTATAACCTTCTTAAGCTACATAATAAAGCCATGACTCTAAAATCAATTTTACATACTACAAAATTTGTTGCCGTAACTTGCCTACTGTTATTTGAACTAGGTTCTACAAAAATCATAGCGCAAACTGCAGCTACAACTATACCAAGTAAACTTCAACCCGATACCAATGAAGTATTAGTGGCCTCGTACTATGCAGTAGGTACTCAAAACTATGAAGCCCAAGCTGACCCTAAAAACCCAACGCAAGCAAAATGGGTTTTTATAGAACCCGCTGCCAATCTTTATGATAAAGATGGTAACGTTGTTATACTGCACTCTAAAGGCCCAATATGGGAATGTATTGCCGATGGTAGCAGCGTAACAGGTGCAGTAGTAACCAATGTACCCGCACCTGTAGCAGCGCAAAATATTCCATGGCTATTATTGACCAACAAGGCGAACAGTGGCGTGGGGTTACTTGCTTCGGTTAACTTTATCCAACGATTAGATACCAAAGGCGGCCTAGCCCCCTCGCAAGCACCATCGCCCAACATGATTGGCACTATCGTCAAAGTTCCCTATTCGGCACTATATAATTTTTATAAAAAGAAATAAATAAATCTCGGTATCTCCTATTAAAACAATCCTATTTTTTTAAAAAACTATTCATCGTTGGTATCAGGTTAAAGATGATAATAACGATGAATGCCTTGGGTATTTAATAAAATTATAAGAAAAACAATTTGCGTTATTTACATCATTATTTAAAACGCAACATCGCATAGGTTTAACAAAACTTGCTAATCACACAGATGTTCTTAAAAACATTAAAATGAAACTAAAACGCACAAAATTTGGCATTAGCTTCAAATACCTTATCATAACCACATTATACTTAATATTTATTACAGATACGGTTTGCGCACAAGATGCCGTTGCTATTAAAAAAACAAAAGCCGGAATACTCATTTCCAATGGATTGGTAATGAGTAGATTTACTTATAGTGGCGTACGTATATTGCAAGAGTATTATGCTAAAAAGGGCAATCAATGGATATTGGTTGTTAAATCTTTTGACAGCCCATCCGTATATCCTCCAGATGCTGTTCAGCTTTTCAACAACCAGCTAGATATAAACCATCGATTTCTTTTAACTGCCGAGCTTAAAAGGATGAAAATTATTCATCACGATAAAAATACGGCGATTGTACAATTAGATGGTGGTAGGGGTAAAAATACATTTCAACAAACGATAGCATTAAATAAAAACGATTACCATTTTTCAATAATTGTCAAAACCGAACTAGGGGATGCACCTTATAAAGTAGATTATGCCCTCTCGCCATTTGTATTTAACAGTAGTAAAATGCCTGAGTTTGTTCACACACCAACGTTAAAGTTTGACAATAACGATTCTAAACAGAATAGATTTAAGTTATTGGCTGGTAAAGATCAGATTATTGGCGATAGGGCGTTTCATGCTCCCGCAATTATTTTACAAGATAAAGGGATTTTTGCCGCACTTGTTCCTAATTTGAATATCATCAATGAATCGGCTGTGACATCAAAAGACGCCCGTCGAACAATAGATATTGGAAGAAATATGTTTTCAGTACCTATTGATTCGCAAAGTTATACCATGCCAACAGGGTTAGATTTAAATATAAAAACAGGACTAACGCCTAAGCCTATTTTCACATTTGGGTACATGGATAATATTATAGCACATCATATTAGGTATCAGCGAACTAATGGACCCGAGATGATAAGAACGCTAACCAAAGGAACACTCAAATATGCTTTTGATCTTTTTGTAAATGCTACAATGCCCCGTTGCAAAGGATACGAAACAATAGCAGCATATCAATGGAACAAATACGGGCATCCTGTTTTTATGAATCACCCGCACCTAACTATGCCCTTCGAAAATTATTTTAAAGTGGTTGATTCTATTACTTTTCATCATAGTAAATATCAAGATATTGATATTCCTTTAAACGGTTATGAAGATTATGGATCATGGCTTCAGTTTGATATGGATGGCGTACCTGTGGGCGGTTATCGGTCGGCTGTCAATTTTTGGAACGATGTTATTCACAATTCAATATTTTGGAATAATGCTAGAGATGCCTCAGGTTTTTGGTTTTGGGGAAAAAAATTGAATAGACCCGATTTTATTGATAAAGCCAATCGCATTATTAACTTTTGCTTATTAGCACCTCGAAATAAAGATGGTTTATTTGCCACCCTATACAACGCAAATTCAAAAACATGGGGATTGCAGTTCTCGGATCCACCTAATGGTAAAGCAGAGTTGTTTTTAAGACAAAGTGGCTCGTATGATATTGCCGCAATGAGTAAAACTGGTGCACATTTGCTTGACTATTATTTTAGATGCGAAAAGAATAAAAAAATAATCCCATACTTAACTCCTTATGCCAATTGGATAATAGCCCATATAGATAACAATGGCTCTCTTCCATCTTATGTTACTACGGATATGGTAGGCTCTCCATTATTAAAAAACAGTGCGCAACCTGCCTCAAGTATGTGGTTTTTGGCCTCAATGTATATAGCAACACATCAAGAGAAATATAAAATTGCCGCAAAAAGAATATCTGAGTATCTTGAAAAAGAAATCATACCCGAAGCGAAATGGATGGATATGGAGCAATACTACTCCTGCGGAGCCAAACCAATAGCCTTTCAAAAAGATGTATGGCAAAACGAACCGGTAAGAGGCAATTTAGCTACTATATGGGCTTGCGAAGGATATGCGCGTTTATATGAGGCTACAAACGAAAAAAAATATCTTACACTTGGTGTTTCTTGTATTAATTATCTGAGCTTTTCGCAATGTATATGGGCGCCACATTTTATATACACCGCCTTGCCTTTTGGTGGCTTTACTGCCGATAATTCGGACAACTCTACAATGCTTGATGCTAGACAAGCCGAAACAGTAAAACCATTTATTTGGTACGGCAAAATATTAAATAGACAGGATTTATTGGAACGAGGCATTGCAGCAGCAAGGTCGTCTGTTGTTTTAATGAATTTACCTAGTCATAAAGCAAATGATATTTATAAGTACACCAATATTTATCCTTATGGATTAGGCCCCGAAAATATTGACCATGAAGGACATCCGCAATCGGCAATGAGAACTAGCCCAAGTTGGGGCGAAGGCTCGGGCGTGTTTACGGGTTTGGCTGAAGCTTATCGAGAGTTAGAAGGTGGGTATATTGATTTTGAAAACAATATATATGTGGGAGTAAACGGAGTAAGAATTCAAAAAGCAAGTGTGCATGGTTCAAGAATTGATGTTTTTATTACAGATGCACTGGCTAATCTTAAATTGGCTTTTGATGAACCGTTTGTTGTTCCTATCAGATTGCATGGACTAAAGAAAAAATCATATAGCCTTTATATCAATAATGCGCTTAATGGAATGATTGTAAATAAGGAGCAGCATAACATTATTAATTTGCAAATAACACCCAATGGACATATTAAACTTGTAAAATAACAACGCTGTGCGGGTGTTTTCGCTCTCAAAATGTTTGAGACATTTGTTAGGGTAAACTTTGTTTTGAAAAGATATATACATGATAGTATTGATTTATACGGGCTCGGATGAACCCATGTAAATCAAACCAATAATTTTGGTAAACTTTTAAGTGGTCCCGACGGGAATCGAACCCATATCTAAAGTTTAGGAAACTTCTATTCTATCCGTTGAACTACGAGACCCTTATATTTTGACTACTTTAATAATAAAGTAGCCGCCTAAACTTGCACAAAGGTGCGAATTTATCTACTATCTAACAACAGAGCCATTGTGTAAAGCATCGTCAGGCAAAACAAAAGTGAGTTTACCTTCGGTATCTTCTGCCATTAATATCATCCCTTGCGAAACTATGCCTTTTATTTCGCGTGGTTCGAGGTTTACCAATATGCTTACTTTTTTGCCTATAATAGCTTCGGGGGTATAATGCTCGGCAATACCCGATACTACTGTGCGTTGGTCTATACCTGTATCAATCGTCAACTTTAGTAGTTTTTTTGTTTTGGCTACCTTCTCGGCTTCCAATATTGTACCTATACGGATATCCATTGCGGCAAAAGCTTCGTAGCTAATATTCTCTTTTGCTGGCTGTAGTTGCACTTCTTTTGTGGCGATGGTTGTTGCTTTTTTGGCTTGTAGTTTTTCTATCTGAGCATCAATCACGCTATCTTCTACCTTTTCAAATAATAATGAAGCCTCATTAAGTTGATGCTCATTTTTGAAGCTTACTTCTTCTGTAAAACCAATCTCGCTTGATCCCCAATTAAGCATTGCTAACAACTTTCTTGATGTAACAGGCAAAAATGGTTGCAAGCATGATGCCAAATGCCCAATCAGCACCAAGCAATTATGCAAAGCTAGTTTAGCATCATCGGGGTTGGTTTTGATAGTTTTCCAAGGCTCTTTTTCGGTTAGGTAACGGTTGCCTAAGCGAGCCATTTCCATTACGGTTTGCAGACCTTGTCTAAACTTATAAGCTTCTAAATTTCGCTCCAATTCGTCATAAAAACCATCCAAATCGGCTGTTATTGCATCATCTTGTAAAACTATTTTATCGCTTACGCCCTCAACCTTGCCATCAAAAAACTTGTGCATCAGTATCATTACCCTGTTCACAAAGTTTCCTAAAATAGCTACCAGTTCATTATTTACCCGAGCCTGATAATCCTTCCATGTAAATTCACTATCGCTAGTTTCGGGCAATATTGAGGTAAGTACATAGCGCAATTCATCTTGCTTATTCGGGAACTCTTCCAAATACTCGTGCAGCCATACTGCATGATTGCGTGAGGTCGAGAGTTTATCACCCTCTAAATTCAAAAACTCATTTGCTGGTACATTTTGAGGCAATACATACTCGCCATGCGCACGCAAAATAGCTGGGAAAATGATACAATGAAATACAATATTATCCTTCCCGATAAAATGGATAAGGCAAGTTTCGTCTTCTTCCCTTTCTTGTTTCTTCCAATATAATTTCCAATCCTTATTGTTATCTAAAGCCCATTGTTTGGTTGCTGATATATAACCAATAGGGGCATCCATCCAAACATATAGTTTTTTGCCTTTAGCTTCTTCTAATGGCACATCAATCCCCCAATCCAAATCGCGTGTCATAGAGCGTGGTTGCAAACCCGATTTAAGCCACGATTTACATTGCCCAAATACATTTACCTTCCACTCATCTTCTTTGGTATCTATCCACTTTTCTAACCAAGGCTGATACTTATCGAGCGGCAAATACCAATGTTTTGTAGGCTTTAATATCGGTGTTTTACCACTTAAGGTTGATATCGGGTTGATTAAATCTGTAGGGTTAAGCGATGTGCCGCAGTTTTCACATTGGTCGCCATAGGCATTTGCGTTACTACAATTCGGACACGTACCAGTAATGTATCTATCGGCCAAAAACTGCTGAAAATCTTCATCAAAATACTGTTCAGAGAATTTCTCAACAAACTCATCTTTCTCGTATAAATTCAGGAAAAACTCTTGCGACAAATCGTGGTGAATAGCCGAAGACGTGCGATGATAAATATCGAATGATATACCAAACTCTTCAAAGCTTTGCTTTATTTGTTGATGATACTTATCAATAATAGTCTGTGGCGTTGTACCTTCTTTTTTAGCCTTAATAGTAATAGCTGCACCGTGCTCATCTGAACCACAGATATAAACTACATCCTTTTTTTTGAGGCGTAAGTATCTCACAAAAATATCAGCAGGCAAATATGCTCCCGCTAAATGACCAATATGCAAAGGCCCATTGGCATAAGGCAATGCCGAGGTAATGGTGTATCGCTTAAATTTATTGAGTTCCGACATGTATTTATTTATCCTCGCAAAGATACTTTTTTAGTCCGAAAGTTAGGAAAGTCCACAACTACTGAAAAATCACTAAATTTTTTCTAATATTGATGATGAATATGATTGCGTCATCCTACAAATCTCCACCAATACTAAAAAAGGGCGATAAAATAGCTATTACTTGTCCTGCAAAAAAACTACCCAAACCTATGGATGATGCTATTGCTCTTTTACAATCATGGGGGTTAGAAGTAGTGCTAGGCGAAACGGTAAATGCCTCGTATCATCAATTTGCTGGCGACGATGAATTGCGAGCAAAAGATATGCAGCGTTTTATGGATGATGATAGCATAAAAGCGATTATAGCTGCTCGGGGTGGATATGGTACAGTAAGAATAATTGACAAACTTGATTTTAGTGGCTTTGCTTCTCATCCAAAATGGCTGGTAGGCTTTAGCGACATTACTGTATTGCATTCCCATATACACACCACCTGTAGCATACAAACCATACATGGGCAAATGCCTGTGAATATACCCGACGCTTCGGCAGCATCATTAACAATGCTTAAAAAGGCATTATTTGGTGAGACAATAGTTTATCATATCCCCACACATCCGCTAAACCGACTGGGTAAGGTTTCTGGTGTACTAACTGGTGGTAATTTAAGTTTATTAGTTGCGGTATTAGGTTCTGTTTCGGATTACGACTATACTGGCAAAATATTATTTATTGAAGATGTAGGCGAATATCTTTACTCAATAGACCGTATGCTTCGTGCACTTGACCGCGCTGGCAAACTGAAAGGATTAGCTGCTTTAATAGTAGGCGGCTTTACTGATGTAAAAGACAATGATATTCCTTTCGGAAAAACCTTACCAGAAATAGTAATGGAAATAGTAGAAAAATATGATTATCCTGTATGCTTTGATTTTCCTGCTGGACATATCAACGATAATCAACCACTAATATTTGGAAAAGTATTAAATTTATTGATAGATAATAACCGAGTTGAAGCAAATTATAAAACTCACATTTAGGCAATTATGACAATTTGGAACAATTTAGGCAATTATAAAAACCTTGGCTTGCTCATTATTCGAGTGGGTTTGGGACTAATGTTTGTACATCATGGATACCCTAAATTGGGTGGTGGGGCAAAAGTTTGGGAAGAATTAGGCAGCTCTACTAAATATATAGGCATTCACTTTTGGCCTACATTATGGGGTTTATTAGCCGCTATTGTTGAAACCTTTGGTGGATTTTTACTTATTATCGGTTTTGCTTTCCGACCCGTTTGTTTACTACTCATCATCAATCTTATAGTTGCCGCAATGTCTCATATTGGTCAAGGCGACGGGCTTGATGGCGCAGCTCATGCCCTTGAAGATGCTATCATGTTTGCTGGCTTACTTTTTATAGGCCCCGGTAAATACAGTGTTGATAAAAAATAATTATTGGTTCATATAAGTGCCTAGTTTGCTTAAATAGGCATCATCAATACTTCCCGAAACTTTTGATAAAAAACTATTCAGCTTGTCTGCCTCATTTGAAAAAGCTTCTTTAAGTGCTTTCTTTTTCAATGTGATTTTTTTGAGTGTTTTTGTAGAACCATCTTGCAAATAGTACTCCGCATCGTCAACATACTCATCGTAGTCGTTGCCGTGTTGTGTTACTCCGTTGTTTACAAAATCCGATCTAACAAATTTTGTTTTCACTAGTTTATATATTTTATATTTACTGCCCACTGCAAGCACTTGAAAATAATGCAATTGATCAATTGATGGAACTTTTTCAAAAGACAAGCACTCGTCGGTATTTGTATATAATTTAAACGATTTAACATCATCAAAGCTTAATTGCTCTATAGATTTCTTGTCCTTAGTAATCATTAATGTGCCATTCATTTTTTCGTAAGTAAACAAATAGTTGTGGTTTTGAATCAATGCATTGGTAGTCATAATTATAAAACCACGAACAAAATAATTGGGGAAATATCTGCTGCCATGCACCTCTCCTTTTTGATGGGATGGCATTATTAATCCACCTGTACCTATGGTAACCGGTTCGTTATCCGAAGATCTACTTGTTTTTACCTGAGCCGATAACGTTTCTTGGTTATTTGACAAGTTGTTTCCTGCACCATTTAGAAGAATTTGTATATCTGTTTTACCTTCAGCAGTAATTGTTTGGGCACTATACCCCGTTAATCCAAACTCCAATTTCGAATCAGGGTGAACAAGAATAGAGAAATTACCTAATGAGTCGGTATAGGTGGCTTCTTTATGTTGCGCATCTAATACAAATACAAAATGCAATGGATTGGTTTTATCATCTTTTACAATGCCTTTAACAAGCATTGTTTGAGATTTGGCTATTGGTACGATAAAAATGCTTAGTAAGCAAGTAAAAATTATTTTTTTCATAAGGTTTACACTATATAATATCTTATAACAAATATTGAAAAAACTATTCAAAAAACAAATAAGGCTTCCATCGTTTATGGAAGCCTTATAAAATTTATAATTAATACTGATTTATTAAATACCTGTTACCACAAGAGATATGTACCTTAAAATGGCATTAAACAAACCCTATTGTTTTACAAAGACATATAACCTATCAAAGTAGATTTAAGGTATATATACAAAATATTTATCATAAAAAAGACGCCGCCCTCTATTAAAGGCGGCGTCTTATAAAACAATATTGAATCTTATGGTTTCACGTAAGTATCAATAATAGACCTTGTTGCCGTAGTGAAATAAAATCTAAATAAACTTAAAGCCTGAGCATAAGTATATTGTGTACCCGGACTAAACGGATTTGTATGATAATCTGCGGGTAAAAAAACAGGCTGATTAACAACGGTAATATTAGTTGCCCAAGCTGTGCCAGTTGCAACATCAGCTGGTAAAAATTGTATAGAAAAATTAGAATACCTTGCTCCAGCTCCAGTTCCAGTTTTGGTAAAGGTAACATCATAATTCGGCCCTGTATAATAAAAAGTTGGCACTGTAAATTCGGTAGGCGTAACTGGGTTAAATATAGATGTCCCCTTATCTTGTGGTCCTCCAGCATCAGCGGTAGCCAAACTACCAGTAGTATCTGGTCTACTCCATCTAGTGTAAAAATGATGGTAAACTCCTGCAAAATCATTACCAATAAAGTGATAATAATGAACTTGTTGATTTGCACTAACAATTGTTCCTGATGCACCTGTTGCACTCACTATTTTTATTGGAAGCATATAGCTTTTTGCAGGATCTAATAAACTTTTATGAAAAGTAACCGATACCGTTGCATACTGTTTACCAGCAGGTATGGTTACACTTGTTGAAGTAAACGAGAATGCATTTGCAGGCATAACCTCATATACAACAGCAGAATGGCTAGGGTCGGCATTCCACGCTGTTACTAACGAGTTATCTATAGCAAGGGTAACTTTTGTATCTACTGTCGGCAAATTTACAGAAGCAAAATTTACTGCAAATTGTTTTACAACATTTCCATCCGCATCCGCTGCATCGGTAACGGCATCTTGTCCAAAATAAGCCAAACCACCCAATGGGAAATTCACGATATTTCCAGATTTACTGAAATCTACATACGTACTGTCTTTCAAGCATGAGCTTAAACTAAGCACAGCTGCTGATAGTAGCATGGTGGTAATTAAATATAATCTCTTTTTCATTTTGTTTAAATTTATTTATTAGCCCAAAATATAGTTGACTGAAATGGATCAATAGTACCTTGTTTAGCCAAATTATCTGGATTAGATGTTAGCTCTGTTAACGGGTAAAAAATTCTCTTTGGCAATATCGGCTTAATAGCGGCCGGATCAATTGATGGAGGAACGTCCGGAATACCTGTTCTTCTATATTCATTAAATGCCTCCAAATTGAAATAGCCATTAAGGGCTGCCCACTTTTGAGTCATAATCGCAGTAAATTTTTGATCTGTTGTTCCGGCAGTTGGATATGCAATAGCTGATTGACCATAATATGTTGCAGCCTGTGCACTTGTTAATTTCAATGCAGTAAATGATGCTGTTATACCTGCTTCGTAAAGTGCTTTTGCATCACCCGCAATAAGACCATGAAGTGCTGCTTCTGATTGTAAGAATAATGATTCGGCTCCTGAAAACAATACAGCATCTTGAGTTGGCGATATTAATAAACCTGCACCAATTGCACTTGTTTTAGGATTACCTAACACCGCACTGGTAACACCAAAAAGATTCCCTTGATAGATACCTCCTGATTCTGTTGGAGCATACAATTGCTGTAATCTAGGGTCGTTGTTGCTGCTATAAAAATTGATAGCATAAGTACTAGCTCTCCAATAAACATGTCCAAATGTATCATTACCCGTATCGTCTGTTCCATAAGTAGCCCAAAACGGATTGGCTTGACTATTACCAAATGCCAATGTATTGGTATAACCAGGATTTACAGTAGCCGCCAGTGTTCCATCTAAATATCCTTCGCCAGCAGTAGCAGCCAAACCAGTAATCAATGGGTCGCTATTATTTACCGTAATGTTAGGCAATGTTGACCCAATTGTACTTACTCTTACAGCCAAGCGTAGTTTTAGCGTATTAGCAAACTTTTTCCACTTAGTCATGTTTCCTTTAAATGCAATATCAGCATCAGCTGGACTTGTTGCAGTAGGGTTATCATTAATAAGTTTAATGGCTGCATCTAATTGCACTCCTAAATCATGATAAATATCATTTGCTTTATCATAAGCAGGGAAAAGGATAGTAGATGGTTGAAAAGCTTGCGAATAAGGAACATTATTAAAATTATCAACCAATTGCTCGAAATCGTATGCCTTCATAATCATAGCAATGGCTTGAAAATTGGCATTTGCCTTATCTTTAGACGCATTTGCTTGCAACGTATTAAAATTTGACAAATTTGCATATAGTGCTGTCCAAACTCCATTAAAACTAGTGTTGGTAAATTGATATTCATTTATCTGAGGATTGGGCACATAGTTTCCACTAGTAGTCCAGTATCCAGTCCATACACCATAATGCGGATATGAACCCGATACAATAGCTGCTGCATTGGCTAAAGCACCCGATAATAAGAGTGATGGAGTAGCCACCGAAGGAGAGTTGGGATTAATCTCCTGGCTTAAATAGTCTTTTTTACAACCAGTTATACCAACTGTGAAGAAGACCGCAAAAATTAAAATATATTTTTTCATCTCTTTTTAAGTTTAAGTTAGAATGTCACTTTAAGATCGGCACCAAAAATCCGAGTACCTGGCAGCTGGTTAACAGAGTTACTACCTCTTGCTGAGCTAGTTCTACCCGCGCTAGAAAACTCTGGATCTGTCCACACATTAGATTTAGGCACCCATATAAATAGGTTACGACCAGTTAATGCAAAAGACAATCCTTTTATAAATTTACTTTGTTTAATAAATTGATTTAAGTTAAACTTCAAATTTACCTCTCTTAATTTCCAAAACGCAGCACTTGTTACAAATGGGCTTTGTGTGCTAGAATAGGCCGAACCTTGCCAAAATCCATAATTTCCATTTTGAACGTTTACATTTGTATTAGGTGCATAAACGCCTGGTGATGTTTCAATTACAGAATTAGGATATATAAAAGTTTGGCGACCTGCACTTGCAGAGGTATAACCTGCACCAGTAAAGGTAATTGCTGATCCTAAACCATTAAATACATAACTACCGGCTCTATATTCAGCAACGGCTGTTAAACTTGCAAATTTATAGCTCACTGTAGCATTTAACCCTAAATTATACTTTGGAGTTGTGCGTCCATATGTTGAAAGTGCGCTACCATTATTACTTGGATAACCAGTAACTGGATCAACAATCACATGACCTTGAGGATCTCTCTTAAAATCAGTAACTTTTAACAATGGGAATGGTTGCCCTACTACAGCGTATTGGCTAAATCCTAAAGATAATTGACTTACTCCTGGTAAAAGTGAAAGTACTTTCGATTCGTTAATAGATAAATTACCTCCCAGTTTTAAACCTACCTTATTTTTTGCTTGATTCAAAACATCACCGCTTATTGATATTTCCTCTCCTTTTGACTGTGTTTCTCCAATATTTAACAATGAACTAGAGTAACCTGTTGCAATCGACGTTTGAATAGCCACAGTTTGGTTTTTCACATGTTGATTATAATATGTCACATTAACAGACAATCTGTTGTCAAAAAGACCAAATTCAGACCCCAATTCTAACTCCGATGTTATCTCTGGTTTTAATGATGGGCTATAATTAGTTGTTCCCGCATTTAATCCCCCTAATGAACCATAAGGAAAACCTGCTGTTAAATTATATATATTTTGTATCTCATAAGGGCCAATATCAATATTACCTACTCGGCTTAATGATGCATACAACTTAGCATAGTTCAATATCTTATTATCCTTTAATGCCGCTATTGCATCTGTTGGGACGAATGCCAATTTTAGTGATGGGTAATCAAAAGTTCGTTGTGCCTTTGATAAGCGCGAATCCTGCTCACGCCTAAATGTTCCATCTAAAGTAAGCCAATGCTTATAACTAACGCTCGCCTCAGCATAATAAGCTATTTGTCTTATCAAATAAGTATTTTGAAACGCATTTACATTACCTCCTATCGTATTGATATTATAGTAGTCTTTCAACAATAGATTATTACTACTTGTAAATTGCTCTTTTATCTGTTGTTGCCAAATTGAATTACCTAAGAGCAAGTTTGTTGTAAAATCATTAAAAAACGTATGGTGAAAATCCAATAATGCGTCGCCTTGTACCCTAGCATAGCCACTCGGTGTACCATCACCATAAGAATAGTAATCAGCTACAAAACCAGGCGCTTTACCTGTCTTCTTAAAGCCACTCGGAACACTACCTGCACCAAATGGGTCACTAATTGCATAAGGGGTGAAATCAACTTGGGCTTTTGTCAATCTTTCTTGATCAATACCAAAGTTATCTGATATACGATAGCTTGCATCTAACCATTTAAAAGGAGATAGTTTTAACGTAATGTTTGCCAATAGTACATCACGTTGGCTATTCCTTCTAGAATTATTTACAATCCAATATGGGTTAACCGCATAAGCGTCAGGGAAATTGTTAGGATTACCCAAACCTGTTGGACTAAGATCTTGGAAAGATTTGATGTTGTAAAAAGCTGGGAATTCTAAAAGGTTAGTATATAAATCTGTTCCACCCGCATTAGTAACATAACTTCCTGTTGCGTTAGTTACCCCATCAAAGACAAAAAAACGGTTGTTATTCGGTATATAAGTACTAATGTTTGTTTTGGTATAACCAACTGAGTAATCGGCAGAAAAAATACCATACGTTTTATGCCCTCTTACACTAAATGCATTTTTGATGCTTTTATCATTTGGCACTATACCCGTGGTATATACATTTTGCGCAGATATAAAAAAGGAGTTTTTACTATCTCCTTGAGAAAATGAAATATCGTTTTGCTCAGTAACACCTCTATTAAAGAATGCCTGGATAGGACTTGTTGGATAGGGCTTATATGGAACTTTTACAACTGTTCCCGATGCGCTAAATAAAGGAGCTCCCAATTGCACCAACGACCCGTCATAACGAGGCCCATACTGTTGATTTTCGTAAGGAACATATAAAGTAGCTCCAGTTACTGGGTCAATGTACGGGTCGCCTTCACCACCATACGACCCGAAGGTGGTTTGCAATTTTGGGTAAAAAGCAACTTTTTGGAATTGGAATGAATTTCCATAAGTAATTACGGGTTTATTATCAGCCCCTGTTCCTCTTTTGGTTGTAATTAAAATTGCACCGTTTGAAGCCTGTGAACCATACAGCGCGGCAGAACCAGCACCTTTTAATATGGTTATATCGGCTACATCATTTGGATTAATGCTCGAAAATGTTGCACCTGGAATCGGAACACCATCCAACACGATTAATGCTGTGTTATCGCCCAATAATGACCTGTTACCACGTAGAGATATTGACACGTTAGGGTCAATACTATTATCAAGTGAATAAATTGCCAAACCCGCAACCTTTGCTGTCAACCCATTTGCCACGTTGGTCACGTTGGTTTCGGTCAAATCCGTTGCTGATACTCTTGCAGTGGCATAACCAAGCTCCTTTGCAGAATGCTTCTGACCCAATGATGTAGTTACTACAACCTCACCGAGTACATTGGCTGAAGCAACCAATGCCACATTGATGACATTTTGACTACCAACAACAATTGATTGACTTGCTGTACCGACAAAGGAAACCACAATTGTAGCTCCGCTTGGTACATTTAAGGTAAACTTACCGCTCGCATTGGTCTGCGTACCAACATTCGAGCCTTTTACCTTTACCGAGGCCCCCGGAATGGGTAGACCGTCTTCTTTGGACGTTACCGTACCAGTCACAGTACGGTTTTGTGCAAATACCTGTGTTACGCATAACATCAGAAAGCACAAACTTACTAGTAGAAGTTTTTTCATTTCGTTAATAATAAGATCAGTTAATAGTTAATTAAACATAAAAGTAGTGTTAGAATATCAAATTGTCAAATAAAATCGACAAAAAAGGCAAAAAAAAGCGAAAAATGTAATTTTCTAGACAAATGGCAATTTATTTTAGTACCATGTATTGCATAATACAATTTAAAACATATATCTTTGTGACATGATTGTTGAAAACACACAAACCCAGATGAGAAAGGGTGTTTTAGAATATTGCATCCTTTCGGTTATAGCAAAGGGCGAGATATACGCTTCGGATATTATAGCCGAGCTCAAAAACGCACAATTACTTGTAGTTGAGGGTACCTTGTATCCTTTATTGACCCGCTTAAAAAACAATGGACTCCTCAGTTACAACTGGGTTGAGTCGACCTCGGGGCCGCCGCGAAAGTATTATGTATTATC
Source organism: uncultured Mucilaginibacter sp. (assembly GCA_963422535.1). Taxonomy (GTDB): domain Bacteria; phylum Bacteroidota; class Bacteroidia; order Sphingobacteriales; family Sphingobacteriaceae; genus Mucilaginibacter. The sequence continues at coordinate 1,587,228 of OY730227.1, read as the reverse complement.
AGATGAAGGCAAAAAGGTTTTAGAGCAACTGGATAAAACCTGGCAGGAGCTTGCTTTTGCAGTACAAACATCAATTGGCGACAGAAAAACAACTTAAAACAAAAAATACCATGAACAAAACAATTATCATTAATATAAATGGCATCGTATTTCATATAGAAGAAGATGCTTATGAAATACTGAAAAACTATATGACCGATGTAAAGCGTCATTTTATGAATTCAGCTGATAGCCTTGAAATCACAACAGACATTGAAAATCGAATTGCTGAGATGTTTGGCGAATTGCTTTTAAAAGATAATAAGCAAGTTATAGTGGAGCAAGATGTGCAATGGATTATTGAACAGATGGGTAGTGTTGAAGATTTTGAACAGGCTGAGAATGACCCCAAAAATACAGCTAATACTAACTCTTTTTATACAAATGCAGGGGTGCGTCGGTTATTTCGCGACCCAGATAACCATTTAGCAGGGGGAGTGTGTGCAGGCATAGCCAACTACTTCGATATTGACATAGTTTGGGCGCGCTTAGCCTTTGCGATATCTTTTGTTTTTTTTGGATTTGGACTTATCCTCTATTTAATACTGTGGCTAGTAATACCAAAAGCTATTACACGTGCTGATAGAATGGCTATGAAAGGTAAAAAATTAAACTTAGAGGGATTCAAAAAGAATTTTGAAGAAGAGCTGGGTTCAATGCGCGATAATTTATCCAGCTTCCAACAGGAGGTAAAACCATTTGTATACACAGCACGCGATTTTATTGGCGATTTTTTCCACCACTTCGGCACTTTTATCAATACCATCGGAAAATTGTTAATAAAACTTCTAGGCGTATTTATAATAATCGGATGTATTTGCGGCATTGGGTTTATCTTAGTAGCCTTCGTGGGGCTTATTGGGTTTGGTACATTTCCGCCGTTTCACAATCTTCCCTATCAGTTGCTTAAACACCACCATGCCGAGTATATTTATATATCAGCTTTTCTGATAACAGTAATCCCACTATTAAGTATCATAATTATTACATTAAAGGGTATATTTAATACTGGGTCGATAAATCGCTCAACTGGAACTACTACTTTGGTAATTTGGATATGTGCTATCTGCGTATTTATATACCATGTAGCTGGAATTGTATCTGAATATAGAGCATCAGCAACCTTTAGCGAAACTATTAATATAAAACCAAATAAAAACAACACCTATTATCTAAAGTTAAACGACTTAAGATACTTTACAGCAAAAGACAGTGTAAGGTTAGATTTAAAAAACTTGAAACCCAATATTAAAGTTACCGAACCTGCAAATGGGAGCGATGACTTAGAAACAGTATTTCAAAACCACAACGTTCATATTAATATTGAAAGAAGCGATATCAATCAACCATCACTAGTGGAACTATTCAAAGCTCGAGGGCACGATTATTATAGTGCATTAACTAATGCCCGCAACGCAAAATATATATTTACCCAGCAAGACACTGTTTTAAAGTTCGACCATAGATTATATCCTATCAAACAAGATTTATGGCATGACGAAGAGGTATATATTACTTTAAAAATGCCATTGAATGCTAAACTGGTGATTGATGGTGAACTCAGTAGGATATTAGAAAATGCTGATATATATAATTGTAACGTAACTAACAAAAGAGATGATGCCATAAATGCAACCTTTATAATGACTGACAATGGACTACAATGCAAGGTTGATACATTAGTAACCGATACATTAAAGCAAAAATCATTTTTGCGTGATAGTGTAAAAAAATAGAATACATAGCCCCTGCTGTCAAAACAGCGGGGGAGATATAAACTATTTTATTAAGAGTATAAATTCACCTTTGGTGGAGGGCGGGGTGGGTATTAGACACTTATCTATTAAATACAAAAGGCACAATCCCACATAATTTTAATGTAAATACTTTATTAATTTTTGTTTTAATACCATTTTCCTCGGTAATTATTGTTGCAAACATCTTTTTTTCCTATATTCCCTTCAAATAATCTTAAATTATGTGTTGTCGCCTCAATGTTCGGCATTACAAGGCTTTCATCTCGTACTTTCTGGGTTTGGTGTAAATTCTTTTTTTTAACCATTCAAAGAAACTATTTCGATACACATAAGTTGAATTATTGTTTCGTAATGGAACTTAAGTTGTATTAAAATTGTAGAGACTAGGATATGACACTGGATTTATTGATGAAAAAAGATGATTTAAGAGATTGGAATGATGAACGCTATAAATGGTATCTGTTATATTTACTTGCCATATTAACAACATTACAGTTGTTAATTACTTTACTATCCACCGGATTCTCTTTGCAGCAAGATGAAGCTATGTGGCATTACATTGGGCGTAATTGGGTTAGGAATGGCTTAATCCCATATAGTGGCGGTGCGGATAACAAATCTCCTTTATTTTTTGCAATTTTTGGGTTATCCGATTTTTTCTTCGGCGTAAATTATTGGTTTCCACGCGTTTTAGGAACACTTTTTCAGTCATTAGGTGCTTTTTTTCTTTATAAAATAGCCAAAGCTCTAGTTGGCAGACGCGGTGGGTTATTAGCCGTCTCCTTTTATGGCTTATCAGTATTATGGCATGGAGCTGATGGGCGATATGTCTCCTATACAGAGACTTACAAAATAACTTTTATATAATTTCATTTTATTTCTACGTATGCGCACGGAAGCCATCCAGTGTTTTCATTAGTGGATTATTCGCTATGCTCGGTTTAGCTTTTAGATTATCTGCCTTTTTTGATATTCTCCCATTACTCATAATGGCATTATTTAAAGGTAGAAAAACCACGGTTGCTTTTAGTACAGGCTTGGGTGTTGGCTTTTTTATATTAACACTGGCTAGTATCTTGTTTGGCATTAAACTTCAAGATATTTATTTTTATGGCTTTATAGATAATTTTGGTTCTGGAAGTACAACCGATCACCCTTTTTTGTGGCGCACAGTTCAATTTTATAACCTATTTTTTTATTCAGAAATAATCCTTTTTTATCCCCTAGTACTGATTTACATATTTGTAAAAAGGAAATTTGATTGGCTCTTATTATGGTTAACTACTGTTTTTGTCGGTATCAATGTTGTAGGGAATTATGCGAGGGTTGACATGAAAGAGTTATTACCCGCAATGTCTCTAATTGGTGCTTTTTCACTTGCGCCGTATGCTGAAGCTTCGCAAATTTCCTTTAAAAAAGGAATGTTTACTATATGGATTTGTTTTTCACCAAGACTAATAGAGCCTTTTATAAACCTCAAACATTTATTAACTGGTCAATTTCCTATAACAAGTGGAATATGCCACGAACCTTTTACAGAACCGGATGAAAGTGATAGCAAGCAGCTTGGACTATGGATAAAAGCGAATACAAAACAACACGAAATGGTATATGTAGCAGGTTTTGGCTCTCAAGTACAGGTTTATTCAGAGCGTTTATCGCCCACGATTTATTTTAATGTAACTCAAACTAAATTAGCAAAACAACAATTATATAAAGATCTGACAGCGAATCGTCCAAAATTGATTATAATTCCACTATTCCCAGAATACACGCAATTTGTAAACAAAGAGATTCGCATTTTTATTGATGATCTAGTAGCAAAACACTATCGATTAAATCGGTGTATGTATAATTACAATATTTACGAACTAAACAATTAGGCACATTTTAATCTAACCCTCTCCAAAAGAAAATTAAATTTTCTGTAACCTTCTATATGGTTTCTGCATCTTATATAAAAACAAAACAATAGCAGCAATATCCGCAAACCCTTTTTTTAATATCAATTAAAAAAAGAAGTAAAATTTGCAATAGGGAGGATATTGCCTTTTGAGTAGAAATAAAATTAAAAAAGATGAAAACACATTTTTAACCTTCTGCGACACGCTCTAGCAATAGCGCTTTAAACAAAATCAGAAAACATTTTAAAATCAAAAATATGGAGAGAAATCTCTAGTGGCATTTTATTGCCCAAACATTAAAACGAAACATTATGAAAACCACTATACATAAACTATTTAATAGCCTACTATTACTCATATTAACAACAGGGATAACATTTGCTCAAACAGGAGGACATATTTCTGGAATGCTATTAGACGAACAAGGCAAACCAATGATGTATGCCTCTACTACATTATTGAATGCAAAAGACTCTACTATTGTAAAGGGTGGGGTGAGCAACGAAGCGGGGGTATATACCTTTGACCATGTAAAACTTGGCAAATACTTAATCAAAGCCAGTACTGTTGGCTATGAAAAACTAGTAAGTGCCCCGTTTAGCATAACGGAAGCATCTTTAAATGTCACTTTACCCGAATTAAAACTACAACCCAGCACACGCAACTTAGCCACAGTAAGCGTTACCGCTACCAAACCGCTGATAGAACGCAAGATAGACCGAACAGTAATGAATGTAGAAAACAGCGTTTTGGCGGCTGGTAATAATGCCTTAGAAATTTTGGCAAGAGCCCCTGGTGTAAGTTTGGATAAGGATGATAACATTAGTTTGAAAGGCAAACAAGGCGTTACGGTGATGTTGAATGATAAATTGACCTATTTAACATCAGCTCAATTAGCTACACTATTGCGCTCTACCGATGGTACTACCATTCAATCCATTGAAATAATCACCAACCCTTCGGCAAAATATGATGCATCTGGAAATTCGGGTATTATCAATATAAAACTGAAAAAGAACAAACAAATTGGCACTAATGGTAGTTTAACAGCAGGCGTAGGCTATGGTAAAACATGGCGCGACAATGAAAGCTTATCATTAAATCATAAAGAAGGTGATTTGAATATTTTTGGAACTTTTAGCCATAGCGACCGTAGTCGTCATGATAGTATTGGCATAAAACGTATTGTTCAAGATAAAAATGGTAATAGTACCTATTTTAACCAAACAAGCATATTGACCATGCCCGATCATAACAACAGCTATAGAATAGGTGCTGATTACAACACCTCAAGCAAAAACACAATCGGGGTATTGGCAAGTGGTTATTTTAATACCGAGCTTGATAAAAATGACAACTACACAGGCATTGGCTCGAGTTTTTTACATGCCGATTCATCTTTACACACAGTTTCAAATATCGATCAAACCTTTCATAATTTTGCTATCAACTTTAATGATCAGTTGAAAATTGACACCAACGGGCAGCAAATAAACATCGACTTGGATTATTCAAAATTCAGAAACAACTCTATTGGTTCGTATATTACAAACTTCACCAACTTTGTTCCTCCGCATTCACAAGCATTTTTAGGTAATATTACCCCTTCAAATATTACTATTCGCACAGGGAAGGCTGATTATACTTATTCTATTAGCAAATCTATTAAGATGGAAGCTGGAGTTAAATTTAGTGATGTAAAAACAGATAACGATTTACAACAGTCAACCATTAACGGAGGAGCATACAACAGTATATATCATTTTGTGTATGACGAAGTAGTGGATGCTGGCTATTTTAACTTAAACAAAAGCTATGATAAAACATCCATACAAGCTGGTTTAAGGGCTGAATATACAAAATCGACTGCCACAGGCGATTCATCTAGCGTAGTTAAATCTATACCAAGAAATTACCTTAATTTATTCCCAAGTGTGTTTATCAATCATACCATTAATGATAAAAACGAAATTAGTTTCTCATACAGTCGTCGGATTGACCGTCCTCAATATGATAATCTAAATCCATTTATCTATCATCTCGACCCTTATACTTATCAAAAAGGGAATCCATACCTAAAGCCACAGTACACCAACAATTTTGAATTTGCTTATACTTATAATAAAAGTTTAACTGTAACACTTGGGTATAGTAAAACAACCGATGTAATAACTGAAGTACCTGGAGCCGACCCAGTAACCAAAGTAGGCTACGTAATACAAGAAAATTTACAAACTCAAAACAATTATAACGTTAATATCTACTCTCCTTTTACTATTACAAAATGGTGGGAAGGCAATGTAAATGTGACTGGTTTTTATCTTGGCTTTAAATCAAATGGCTTAGAAGGTGGAGATTTAAACAAAGGGCAAGCAGCATATCAAATAAGAATCAATCAAACACTTACTCCTATTAAAGGTTATAAATTTGAACTAACTGGAGATTATCAATCAGCATTAACCTATGGTCTGTTTGAGGTAAAACCCCAATACGGTGTTGATGCTGGAGTAAGCCACTCATTCGCAAAAAAGAAAGCAAATATCAAGTTTTCGGTAAGTGACATATTCAATATTCGTAAAAATGACGTTACAAGTCATTACCAAGCGGTGAATTTTGATGTAACACAAAAACATGAAACGAGAATTGCACGTCTAACCTTTACTTATAATTTTGGCAGCAATAAGGTACAAGTTCGCCAACGCAGAACAGGTGCTGATGATGAAAAAGGCAGAGTAAAAGGGGCAAATTAATCTCCTATTAAAATATAACAAAACGGGCGTCCTGAATAGATGCCCGTTTTGCTTATCATGGATTACCTACCATAAATACGGCATTGCTAAATAGCAGTTTTCCGCTTTGCCAAAAGCTACGGAACAAGGGGTCATCGACCATATAAACCACAGAGCCCCGCCCTAATGACTGTACGCCAAACAATAACCCATCTTTTATTTTATCCTTTGCCTTTTGGCCTACAAAGCCTGCCACGTAAGCATTTTTTTTAATTGTGCCTACATTCCAGCCATCATCTCCCAAGTAGCTGTAAATGGCATCGCTTAATTTAAGGCTGAAATAATATTTGTTAAGCCCATAACCTAGTGGATGGGTATTGTCCACATCTACCTTATAAATAGCCCCCGGTACGTTCGACTTAATAGCTTCATGATCACGGTCGGCATAAAGTTTTATCAAATTAGTTTTATTTTTAGTCGCAGTATCACGCTTATCTGCTTGAATATTTTTTATCGAAAATCCTTTTTTATCCACCAATTGCGCAACCGCACTATTCATCACTATTAGCTTTCCACCTTCACGAACCCAGTTTTGCAGTTTCTCAAATGGCATATCATCGTAATACCCATCTGGAAATATCACCACATCAAAATCACTCAAACGGGTATAGTTTATATCCCGATATTTCATTAAAGTGATGGGGTAATTAATTTGTTGCTCGAAAAAATGCCAAACCTCTCCGGATGCTTCAGCCGAGCCACCCTCGCCAGTAACCAATAGCACTTTTGGCTGATGTATTAGTTTTGTAGTATTTGAGCCTAAATCTGTCCCTTTATCAACAAAGCCTGAATTTAATTTGAACAATTCGACATTGCACACGGCAGCGGCATGGGTTACAGTATTATCAAAGCTGGAGTTTTTATTATTATTACCTCGAGTGATGATTAACGCACCTGGAGTGAACTTCTTTCCTCCCGCCTCAAATGCTGATTGATTAAAGCTTACCTTGATATTGTTTTTGAGCAATTCGGCTAAAAACCTAACATCGTATATGGAGTGCCACGGCGCAACATAAGCATAAACAGGGGTTGTGTTTACTGGTTTAATCAATAACTCGACGCTGTTTGTTTTCTCTGATGGTAGTTTAATTGCGTCTTTAACTGCAAATGCTTTCAATCCATAAGCATACGGCAACGACCATGCGGTAATATCATAAGTGTTTGAATCGGCTACAAAAGTCTTTGGTTCAAATAGTACATTTGCTAAAACCGATTTTGATTGATGAGTGCCTATTATCAAATCGTTGGGCTCAATATCAAACTGCTCTGTTTTGCCTGTAACATAGTTAAATCCTGTGTTGCTTCCTTTTGCCCCTGTGCTATATGCTATGCCGTTCCTTTTCAACAAATCAACTAGTAATTCTACATTATCTTGATTGTCGTTTTTGATGACATACGTTTTGTATTCGCCGCTAGGGTTGTTTCTACTATCATCAAAATACTTTTTAAACTCAGTTATTACTTTTGAAGCATTTGCCGAAGTTGTCTCTATCGTACTTAAACTATTTGAATGATGGTGTGCTATACGGTCAGCCAATGTTAAAGTATCGCCACTACGGGTTATTATTGCCAAACCCGCTCCTATACCCCCTTGCTCATAAGTCATTCCTATCGAGCCATTATAAATAGGATAAGTATCGCCATAAGAAGGATAAAGCAAGTCGAACTCCTCTTTGGTAAAATACAACCATCCGTTTTTATCAAAATACTTTGCATTGTTTTTCCCTATTGTGGTTTGAAACTCGCGTTGCCATGGTGTAATTACACGATGAAAAGGCTCGGCAGCAGGTGCAAAATAATAGGGCGAATTATACCCTTGTTCGTGAAAATCAACGTGTACTTGTGGCAGCCATTGATTAAACAAAGCTATACGTGCTTGTGTTTCCTTTTGTGTTTGCCAAGCCCAATCTCTATTCAAATCAAAATAATAATGATTTACACGCCCCGCAGGCCAAGGCTCTGAATGTTCTCTCGACGATGGGTCGGGGTTGGGAATAGTTCCTTTTACTGAGTTATAAAAGTTAACATATCGTTCGCGTCCATCGGGATTAAGGCATGGGTCTATCGCCACTACGGTGTTGCTTAACCATGCCTGAGTGCGGCTATTAGCACGATTAAGCATATCAAAAAGCACTTGCATAGCCGCTTCGCTCGAGCTTGGCTCGTTGCCATGCACATTATAACTTAACCAAACTATGGCGGGCGTATTATTTAATGCGGTGCGATTAGGTGCGAGCCCTGCTAACGACAAGTTATTTTGTCGTATATCTTCTATCCTTGAAATGTTTTCTTCAGATGCAACAAATATCACCATCAATGGTCGCCCTTCGTTGGTTGTGCCGTACTGTTGCAGTTTTACATTTTTAGAAGCTCCCGATACGTATTTAAAATACTCAACGATACGATAATGTGGTGTGAATTGCGAGCCTAGTTTATATCCTAAAAACTCGGACGGCGATTGCACTTCTTGAGCAAACGCAATACAGGCAAAGCCTATACAAAACAGAAATAAAGCGGTCTTTTTTAACATATTGTGTAGCTAAACTAAAAATAATATTTTGATTTATAGCTATATTACTCACGATGCTTACCTTAGAATTACAATACAGATTTCTTTTTCCAGGACAGAAAAGAATTATTAGGCTATGATTATACTAATAACGAAATTAGGGGCGCAAAATAAACGCATCAACAAATAAGATTAAAATGATTAGTATCGACCAATTATACCTGCTTTATAAAAAATACCCTTTAATTAGTACTGATACAAGAAAGATAACACCCGATAGTTTATTTTTTGCACTTAAAGGCGATAAGTTTGATGCGAATACTTTTGCTGAGCAAGCCATTAGTGCGGGTGCTGCTTACGCTGTGATTGATAACCCTGATTATAAAATAGGCGAACAATATATTTTGGTGGATGATGTATTAACAGCTTTGCAAGATTTGGCAAGGCTTCATCGCCAACAATTAAATATTCCTGTAATTGGCTTAACTGGAACTAATGGAAAAACCACTACTAAAGAGTTGATTAATGCCGTATTATCACAACATTTTAATACCTATGCCACTCAAGGCAACTTAAACAATCATATTGGTGTGCCTTTAAGTATCCTTGCTATCAATAGCACCCACGAAATGGCTGTTATTGAAATGGGGGCTAATCACCAACAAGAGATAGCATTTTTATGTACCATCTCACAACCCACTCACGGACTAATTACCAATGTGGGGAAGGCTCATTTAGAAGGGTTTGGTGGGGTTGAGGGTGTAAAAAAAGGTAAAGGCGAATTATATGACTATTTGAAATCAACAAATGGTGTTGTATTTGTTAATGGCAAAGATGATGTGCTACTGAGCATGCAAGCGGCTCGAAACCTAAAAGCTATTGTTGTATACGGTAATGATGGTGTCGATAATTTTATTTCAGGAATGCTTGCCGAAAACAATCCTTGGGTTGGTTTGCAATGGACAAATAATGCTACTGGCGAAAGTTATAAAGTAAAATCGCAGTTAACGGGGGCTTATAATTTAGATAATATACTTGCCGCCATTTGTATAGGCATTTACTTTAAGTTGAACGCAGCCGAAGTAAATAAGGGAATAAGCGAGTATCAACCTAAAAACAATCGCTCGCAAATAATACAAACCTCAATCAACACGCTGATTTCCGATTATTATAATGCCAATCCCAGTAGTATGCTTGTCGCTATTGAAAACATGGGAAATATTGCCGCAGGGTATAAAGTTTTGATTTTGGGTGATATGTTTGAGCTAGGCAACGAAGCTACTGTCGAACACGAGGCGGTTATTAAAAAGGCTTTATCAACTCCAATTGATGAATGTATTTTTATCGGCAGTGAGTTTTATCATGCTAAAAAATCAATGGCAATTGAGCCAAGCGCAAATGCTAAATTTTATGCAACAACTGCCGATGCAACAATTGCATTAAAAGCAAATCCCATAAAAAACGCTACTGTTCTTATTAAAGGCTCGCGCGGTATGGCTTTAGAAAAATTAGTTGATTTGTTTTAAAATATTTATTAGCTTCGCATAATTAATTATTTTTTTTTACTTAAATCTTAAAACAATGAACTACTATCTCCAAGCATTAAAAAACTATGCCAATTTCAAAGGTCGTGCACGTCGTAGTGAGTACTGGTATTTTGTGCTATTCAATGCCATTGTAGGCGGTGCGCTATTTTTTGTTGGGTCGGCCATTCATCTTGGCTTCTTAGGCTTTCTTTATCCCGTTTTTGTATTTATTCCTAGTTTTTCTGTAGCAGTTAGAAGGATGCACGATTCTGGCAAAAGCGGCTGGTTTTTGTTTATCCCTATTTATGGTTTTATCCTTCTTCTTACTAGTGGTACTACAGGAGACAATAAATATGGTCAAGACCCAAAGGCTGTATAATCAAACCCAAAATTCTAGAATAACAATATTAAATAAGTGATAATAGTGCATGAGTCTTTTTTAGACTCATGCTTTTTTATTTTAAAGAGCTAGCTGCGCTACTTCTTCGCCAACTAGGCTACCCATTGCAATACCCATTCCGTTACATCGCACCGCACAAAACACATTAGGTTGTACTTCTTTTATTATTGGGCTTAACTGTTCGCCGAAACCCATTATCCCGCTCCACCAATAGTCTATTTCAAAACTTTGGTTGGGCAATATGATTTCTTTTAAGTAGTCATCTAATTGCGTTTTCACTTTTTCGGTATGCCCAAAGTCCCAAGTTTGTTCCTGCTTAAAGTCAATATTTCTGCCGCCACCAAAAAGCACACGATTATCAATATTTCTGAAATAGTAATACCCTTCGTTGAAATGACAAGTACCTTTTAGTTTTAAATGGGGGATGGGTTTAGTTACCAATACCTGCCCACGCCCTGGAACAACATCCAAATCGGGATATAACTGCGCAGCAAAGGCATTGGTGGCCACAATTACTTTAGCAGCTTTAAAATTTCCTTGAGAGGTATTGAGTCGAACACCCCCATCTTCGCTTGTGATGTTATTCACCCCACAATCATTCAAAACCAATACACCAGCCTGATAACACTTGTTTAGCAATGCACGCATCATTTTGCCCGTATGTATTTGCCCTTCAAAGGGGTTATAAATCATTCGGCATATATTATTGAAACCAAAGTGTGCTATTTTATCATCAGCAAGTGTATAAATATTATCCTGCCCTATTACTTGTTTTAACAGTTTATTGAAATAATGTAATTGGTCTATGTTTTCTGTTGCGGTTTTTTTCTCGCTATCCATAAACAATTCATAGCCACCATTTTGCTGATAATCAATGTTGTCATCCCCCAAATTAGCTCTTAGGCGTTGTAAACCACGCCATTTATAATCAACCAAACGCAACACCTCTTCTTCTGAAGATTTTTTTAAATAGGCTATTTGTTCGGATAGCGTACCGAAACAAGCAAAACCTGCGTTTTTTGTGCTTGCTCCACTTGGCAAAAACCCTCTTTCGAGGACAGTTAAGCATAATTTAGGTTGATGTTGCTTTAAGTACAATGCCGCACTTAATCCCACAATACCACTACCGATAATAACAATATCGCTATTATCAACAAAAGCAGTGCGCTCCCAGTATGAAAATGTGTTGCTCAAACTCAAATGTAATATTTCAAAATTGAATATAAAACAAAAGCCCTTTGGTGTATCAAAGGGCTTTCGCAAAAAACCTACATTATAGTTTTAATTCATCCTATATGGCGTAATCAAATAAAACTCAGGAATGGTTACATTAAAAACACCATTATCAACCAATCGTGCCATTTGGTATTCGCCTTTCATACTGCCCATATCTGTTTTAAGGTTACACCCGGAAACATATTCGTGTGTACAACCTGGCTCAATAATGGGTTGTTGACCTACCACTCCTTCGCCTTCTACTTCACGTTTAGCACCATTCGAATCAAAAATGCGCCAATGCCTGCGCAAAAGTTGCACAGCGTTATAACCTACATTCTCGATGCTTATTTTATAAGCAAACATATAATGATCATTTGCAGGGTTAGAATACTCTGGTTGATATATTGTTTCTACCGAAACTTTGACCCCATCAGTAATAGTAGTAATCATGGATTGATTGTGAATGTTTTTAATTTATCTATTTTTTACTGACAAATATTAAGCCATTTCTGTATTGTAATGTTCTGATACTTCAAATAATATTTCGAGCACTTCTTCAAAGGTAGCAGCAGTTACCAATTTCATGCGAAACTCTTTAAAATGCTCTACCCCTTTGAAATAATTTGAATAATGCCTGCGCATTTCAAAAACGCCTGTTTTAAGCCCTTTCCATTCAATTGACTTCTCTAAGTGGGTTTTGCAAACGGCTATACGCTCGGCAATAGTTGGCTTTTCTAAATACTCGCCTGTTTGAAAATAGTGTTTTATTTCTCTAAAAATCCAAGGATAACCAATAGCCGCTCTACCTATCATCATTCCATCCACCTCGTACTCCATGCGCCAATCTGCTGCTTTTTGTGGAGAATCGATATCACCGTTCCCAAAAATGGGGATTTTTATCCTCGGGTTTTTTTTAATCTGACGGATTAAACTCCAATCTGCCACGCCTTTATACATCTGCGACCGAGTGCGCCCGTGTATGGTTAATGCTTTAATGCCTACGTCTTGCAAACGCTCAGCTACTTCATATACGTTTTTTGTATTATCGTCCCAACCTAACCTTGTTTTTACCGTTACTGGCAAGTGGGTGGCCTCTACTACAGCTTTGGTCATGGCTACCATTTTATCAATATCTTGCAGCAAACTTGCCCCTGCACCTCTACAAGCCACTTGCTTTACTGGGCAGCCGTAGTTAATATCCATCAAATCAGGCTTGGCGGCTGTGGCTATTTCGGTAGCTTCGCGCATGTGGTCAATATCGCTACCAAATATTTGTATGCCTATTGGTCGCTCATATTCAAAAATATCTAACTTCTGACGACTTTTTGCTGCATCGCGTATCAACCCTTCTGATGAGATAAATTCGGTGTACATCATGTCTGCACCATTCTGTTTACACACATAACGAAAGGGAGGGTCGCTCACATCTTCCATCGGTGCCAACAGTAACGGAAATTCTCCTAAGTCAATATTTCCAATTTGTACAGACATGCCTTATCTTTATCCGCTGCAAAAATACAAATTAAAGCACATAATAAATGACGGAAAGCCCTATTACTCCTGTATCTCGAAATCAAATACATCCTGGGTGGCAGTTTTTGACTTTAATTGGTTTATTGGTGCTTGCTCTTTTTATCGGGTCAATAATAGCTATAGCTGTAATTGTGGCAAGCTATGGGATGGATACTTTTACTAATATTGCACAAGCCAACTACGGCGCACCTCATATACAAAACGCGTTGTGGATTTTGCAGTTTTTTGGCACCACTACCCCCATCCTCATTACCCCACTAATATTTTCGCATTTTATTGTAAAAGAGCCCGATGCCTATATCAAATCATCGTTCAATTTCTCGTGGATATTAATTGTATTAGCATTTGCTATTATGCTGTTATCTAACCCAATGATTGAGCTATTAAGCAACATTAATCAAAAAATGGCGCTTCCTCCATTTTTAAAAGGTATTGAGAACTGGATGCGTAAAAGCGAAAACGACACCAAAAAAATATCTGACTTGATGATGCAGATGAATACCATTTGGGGTATGTTTTTCAATTTGGTTTTCATTGGTTTATTAACGGCTATTGTAGAAGAAACTTTGTTTAGGGGCTGTTTGCAAACCATATTAATCTGTTGGATGAAAAACAAACATGTGGCTATATGGACTACCGCTATTTTGTTTAGTGCCTTTCATATGGAGTTTTTTGGCTTTTTGCCTCGTTTATTACTTGGCTTACTATTTGGTTATTTTACCCTTTGGAGCGGTAGTATATTACCAAGTATATGGGCACATTTTATAAATAACGGCTCAGTCGTTGTGATAACCTACTTATCGCAGCGTAAATTAATTAATATCAATATTGATGATGCGCACGTATTTAATTATACGGGCTATATCATTAGCTTTATAATTACTTTATTTTTGTTGCTACTGTATCGAACTGTTGGTCTAAAAAAACAAACTGCAAGCATTGATGGAACAGAATTGGGTTAAAGTTTTTACATCTACCAATTACTATGAAGCCGAAATAGTAAAGCAAATGCTTACTGAGCAGCAGATAGATACCGTTTTACTAAACAAGCAAGACTCATCGCACCAAACATTTGGGCACATTGAGGTATATATTCACCAACAGGATTTTAGCAATGCAATTGAAGCGATGATTCTGAACGAAATTAATCTATGAAAACACGTGCCATTACTGGTTTTTTCTTTGTTATAGTAATGCTTGCCTCCTTATTGTTGGGGCATTTTACCTTTGATATTTTCTATTTAATATTAAGTGTATTTTGCTTAGTTGAGTTTTACGGACTCATAAAGCAAAGCGGCATCAAGCCCAATCAATCAGCTGGAATTGGAAATGGTATTTTTGTTTATACCATATTCGCACTCATAGTTTATGATAATCAACCTAGCTATCATAAACTTTTATTTTTACTCATTTTAACACTAAGTTCTATTTTTATACAAGAGCTTTATAAAAAATCGGAAGCTCCGTTTAATAATATTGCCTATACTATTTTGGGTATAATATATGCCGTAGTGCCATTTACGTTTTTCCATGCGTTGGCTTATGTGCATGGGGGCTTCAACTTTCATATCCCGATGGCATTTTTAATTATGCTATGGGCAAATGATACCGGGGCTTATTTAAGTGGCTATTTTTTCGGTCGCACTAAATTATTCGAACGCCATTCGCCTAAAAAAACATGGGAAGGCTTTGTGGGGGGCGTTGCTATTAGTGCTTTAGCGGCATACATTATCAGTATTTTTTACAAAGATTTACCTATAAATCAATGGATAATGATGGCTGTATTTATTGGCGTATTTGGCACAATGGGCGATTTAGTTGAATCAATGTTTAAGCGCAGCATCAATGTTAAAGACTCGGGGGGCATATTACCAGGGCATGGCGGGCTACTCGACCGCTTCGATGGTTTATTATTATCAGCACCAATTGTGTACTCTTACCTATACTTAATTACAAATTCGTAATTTTGCATCAAATTTTATAAAATGACTATCCATAAAGAAGGCTATACCTCCATTGCGCTTTGCGTACTCTTAATATTTGTTTTGAATGCACTTGTTCAATTCTACTTTCCTGATGCACATATCGTGAAATGGATAGTATATATACTATCATTTGCATTATTTGTTATCATACTGCAATTCTTCCGTAGCCCAAAGTTTCCTATCATTATTGATGAAACCAAGATACTTTGCCCTGCTGATGGCAAGGTGGTAGTAATAGAAGAAACCGAAGAAACCGAATATTTAAAAGATAAACGCATCCAATTATCGGTGTTTATGTCGCCAATAAATGTGCACGTAAATCGCAATCCTATTTCGGGCGTTGTAAAATATTTTAAATACCATCCGGGTAAATATTTGGTAGCATGGCATCCAAAATCATCTACCGAAAACGAGCGCACTACCATAGTAATAGAAAATCAAAATGGCGTACAAGTATTGTTTCGTCAAATTGCTGGTGCGTTAGCACGTCGTATTGTTTGGTATGTAAAAGAGGGCGATAAAGCACAACAAGGCGAGCAGTTTGGTTTTATTAAATTTGGCTCAAGGGTAGATTTATTTCTCCCGCTAGGCACACAAATCAATGTGGAGCTGAACCAAGTAGTAAAAGGCGGCAGAACTGTATTAGCTATTCTAGCCCCACCTGCTGCAAAAAAGTAACAGCATCGTTTATTTTATTTTAAGACTATTAGCCATTTTTGTTAAGTGGTTGGTATGTTTTCTACTCGCTCTATAAACAAAATATCTATATATTTGACGTGTGTTTAGCGCATACTAAATACATGTATTATTTACTGTTAAAACCCAATCACATGAAAAAAACCCTGTCAACAATTGTCTTATTTTTAGCATTTTATTCTGTTTCGTTTTGCCAAGCCAAAAAAGTGGATGATGGTGCTAAAAGCAAAACAGAATTATTTACTGAAAAATCAGGCTCGATGATAAAAAAAGAGTTCATCGACCTTGAAAAAATTGGCCCTGTTAAATTTCAGATTTTAAAATTAACTGATGTGTTAACAAATGTTACTACATCGGGATTAAGACTCGAAGGACCCGGTAGATCTTCTAGTAAAACGGCTTTCTTAGATGCCGATGAAGTAGATGGCTTAATTAAATCAATCGCATATATAAATGCATCCGTATTAAACACCGCACCACCTGCAAATGATGTTGAATACAATTTTCGTGCAAGAAGTGGTTTTGCCGCAGGAGTGTTTAATTATGAAAACAAATGGAATGCCTATCTTAAGTTAGAAAGATATGATAGTGATTCGCAATATTCATTTTCACTTGAAAATTTTGTAAAAATAAAGGCACTTCTTGAGAGCGCTAAATCGAAATTATAATTAACCATCAAAACAACAAACAACCCTGCCGAAAGGCACTTATAAAACAAAATGCGCTAACACAAAAAATCCCTTCCGAAATATTTCAGAAGGGATTTTATATTTTATTACCTTTTTTAGAAGGTAGCGATAATTAAACTCTTTTTGATTTGATACGAGCTGCTTTACCAGTAAGCTCACGTAGGTAGAACAATTTAGCACGACGTACTTTACCACGGCTATTTACTTCTACTTTTTCAATGTTTGGTGAGTTATAAGGGAATATACGCTCAACACCAACACCGTTAGAAACTTTACGCACGGTAAAGGTTTCGCTAACACCTACGCTATTGCGTTGGATAACTACACCTTGGTAAACCTGAATACGCTCTTTGTTTCCTTCTCTAATTTTATAGTGTACGCTAACAGTATCACCTGCTTTAAACGCTGGGTGTTCTCTTTTTTCTACTGATTGCTCTTCAACAAATTTTACTAAATCCATGATTTTAAGCTCTTAAAAGCGATTTTTAGCCCGTAAAAATCGGATTGCAATAATAGGGATTTTATTTTTAAATAAAAAACGGAATTGAAAAAAATCCACAATTTGTAGATTATCCACATTTATGGGCGTTTTTTATTATTTCAACAAGTCGGGTCTTCTGCTTTTTGTGCGTTCTACGGCTTGCTCAAATCGCCACTTCTCTATTTCGGGTGTATTGCCGCTCAATAAAATATCGGGCACTTTATGCCCATTCCAATCGGCAGGGCGGGTATAAACGGGCGCATCCAACAAATCATCCTGAAAAGAATCGGACAGCGCCGATGTTTCATCACTCAATACGCCAGGTATCAATCGCACTACGGCATCTACCAAAACCGCCGCTGGCAATTCGCCACCCGAAAGCACATAATCTCCAATGGATATTTCTCTTGTAACATATATATCACGTATCCGTTGATCGATGCCTTTATAGTGTCCGCACAAAACAATGATATTTTTCTTGATAGAAAGCTGATTGGCTATTTGTTGGTTTAACGTTTCTCCATCAGGCGACATGAAGATAATTTCATCATATTCTCTTTCGGCTTTCAGTTTTTCTATACATCGAGCAAAGGGCTCTATCGTCATTACCATACCACTACCGCCGCCATAAGGGTAATCATCAACACTTTTTTGCTTGTTGGTGGCATAGTCGCGCAGGTTGTGTACATGGATTTCTGCTATGCCTTTTTTTTGCGCACGCTGTAAAATAGAATGAGCAAAGGGGCTTTCGAGCAAGCCAGGCAAAACAGTAATGAGATCGAAACGCATACCGCAAAGATAGTTTTTTGCACATCATGCGGCAACGTTGATTAAAACACCCTGTTTCTGCTTATAAAAGCCCTTTATCTTTGAGCTCTTTCTGCCGTGCTTTTTCGAGTTTTTTTAACGCACGCTTTTCTTGGCGAATTTGTTTCGGCGTTTTGCCTGCGGTATCAATTTCTGTTGCGTTTTTTTGTTCCTTTTTAGCGGTCGTATCTTTTTTACCAAACAAGCGTTGCAAAAAATTGGGCTTTTTCTCTACTTGAGCAGGTTCGATAATGGGTGTATCATCATCCTCGCCCCCTTGTTTCAACAAGCTATCGGCAAGGGCGGATGGCAAAGGTGCAATTTCATTTCTTAACGTCTCTTTTAACCTAACGGACGAGTAGCCATAACCCGTGCTATCGGGTTGCGTCCATCCATGCCCTGCCATCATCTTACCTATTAGATTAAAATACTTTTGCAAACTTGGGCGCAATGAGCCATCGGGCAAAAATGAATACAGTCCAGTTTTGGGGTGAGGAACAATGCTTGCCAAATAAATACTCTCGCCAAGCGTAAGCTCTGATGGAGATTTGTCAAAATAATAATGCGATGCCTCGTTGATGCCGTAAATATTATGCCCCCATTCAATTATGTTGAAATAAACTTCCAACATTCTATTTTTCGACATGATATTATTGTTCTCAATCATCCACACAATCAATATTTCCTCTGCCTTGCGTGCTAAAGTTTTTTGCCGATTTAAAAAAGCGTTTTTAACCAACTGCATTGATATGGTGCTACCCCCCCGTTTAAATTTCTTCTGTTTAATATTGGTTGCGATTGATTTTCTAATCGATTTTTCTTCAAACCCATGATTGGTATAAAACGAAGGGTCTTCGGCTGTCATTACCGCATTACGTAAATTGGGCGATATATCATTAAGAGGTGTATAATTGGGGTTTTGTGGGCCAATAATTCGCGATGGCATCGCTTTATCTTTCTCATAAGGCGTATAAACAAAAGCGTTGTTTAATTTTCTGAGGTCGGTTTTACCATAACTAATAATCTTCAGATTATCTTTTGCCAAACCCGATTCAAACTTTACACTATCGGGCTGCGAGCTATCCAAAAACAAGTTTAAATGATATTTTACTTTTCCTATCACCTTTATTCCAGTAAATGAATCAAAAAGTCCATCGGAGAATGAGTCAAATACATCTTGTGCATTTATCCAATCAGTATTTATCTTAACGCTATATATTTTTACTGGGTTGATTTCGTACTTAAGAAAAGGCCTAATCGTTAGTTTTTTAAGATGTATTTGTGATGTACTATCCAACGATACATAGTTTTCGCCCACAAAAACATTGGCATCAATAGAGCCGCTTGGCACAATAATATCGTTAGCAGAAAGCCCTGGGTGACTTATCAACAAGTTGCGCACCGACCAATAGCCATATATTTTGGTAATGCCGCCACTGTTCTCCATTTTTTCGAGCCGTGTGGTAATGGTGTCAAAATTCACTTTAAGGTGATAGCGTTTCTCAATAATTGGGATATCGAGTTTTTTACCTTCCGCATACAGGCGCACATCTATATTCTTATCAGAGGGGTGCATTTTGCCATCAAAGTGCCATATTGCTATGCCATTATCTACTTTTATAGTCGAGCTAAGTTTGCCATCTCTTATACTTGCCGTTTGGGTCAATAAATTTACGCTAGTGCTATCGTTAGTAAACGTGACTAGGAAGTTTTTCATGTCCAAATCATCGGGTATTTTGTATAGCACCTGTTTGATTAAATTATTGGCTAGTTCCGCAAGGTCGGCATGGCTCTTTTTCTCTTGTATGGTGTCTTTTTTCTTTTTGAATAGAAAATCGAAGTTTTTAATCCCTTTAATATCGGTAAGGTTGAGATGGGCATTATCCAAAACCACATTCGCCAATTTAATATTGCCAAACAAAAGTGGCATTAGCTTAACCCCTACATCAAATTTATTAATTCTCAATAGGCTATCCTTATGTTCGGGAACGATTGTAATATCAGAAAAGGACACAGTGCTTAGTCCTATAAAATGCGCCGAGCCTATTTTTACATCTAAATTATATTCACTCTTTGCTTTTAGTTTAGCTTTGCTAATGATATTTTGGAGCAAAGTTTCGCGTTTGGCATAAATAATGTATCCCCCTATCAACAGGAGTGTAACAATAGCAATAATAGCGATGCGAGCTATACGGATATATTTGGGGTTGAAACGGCGCATTAATAAATTTTATTCAAAACTAAACTAAATCTTATCGGGTACAAACGTTTTGCACCCTAAATTATTACCACAACAAAAAGCATTTGCTACTGTTTTGGTATTTTTGCAAAAATATAATTATGACTATTACACGCGAACAAGTATTACAGGCCTTAAGCAATGTTGAAGACCCTGATTTGAAAAAAGATTTGGTTACACTCAACATGATTCAGGATATACATATTGAAGCCAATCGGTTAAGCTTTTCGGTTGTTTTAACCACACCCGCCTGCCCTCTAAAGGCAATGATTGAAAATGCTTGTCGGAATGCCATTGGTTATTTCATTAGTAAAGATATCGAAGTGCATATCAATATGACTTCTCGTGTTTCGACACAAAAAAACACTGGTGTGCCCGGTGTAAAAAATATTATTGCCGTAGCATCGGGTAAAGGAGGAGTAGGCAAATCGACAGTGGCGGTAAATTTGGCACTTGGATTAGCACACGCAGGTGCAAAAGTTGGGCTAATTGATGCCGATATATATGGGCCATCCATTCCCATAATGTTTGATTTGGAAGGCGCGCGCCCGAAAGCCAGTCAGGTAGATGGTAAAACCCGAATCGAACCTATTGAAAAATACGGCATCAAACTTTTATCGATAGGTTTCTTTACCGATCCTAATCAACCTGTGCCTTGGCGTGGCCCTATGGTCTCGACCGCTGTTAAACAATTATTTAATGATGCCGATTGGGGCGATTTGGATTATTTAGTAGTTGATTTACCCCCAGGCACGGGCGATATACATATTACCGTAACGCAAACATTTCCTATTACTGGTGCAGTAATTGTAACTACACCGCAAAATGTAGCTTTAGCCGATGCTAAAAAAGGCATAGGTATGTTTATGATGAATGCCATCAACGTGCCTCTGTTGGGCATAGTCGAAAACATGTCGTACTTTACTCCAGCCGAGCTTCCATCCAACAAATACTATATTTTTGGACAAGGAGGAGGGCAAGCCTTAGCCAGCCAATTGGAAGTGCCATTTTTGGGCGAAATACCTTTGGTAAAAAGCATCAGCGAATCGGGAGATACTGGCAAGCCCGTTGTTTTGGATGAAAACAACCCGATGAGTAGTGCCTTTATTGGTATGGCAAAAAAGGTGGCGCAACAAGTAGCCATACGCAATGCCGAAGCAAATAATAAGAGTTTGGTAAATAATTAATAACTTTACTTCATATATTTAATTAGAAAGATGAGTTTAGTAGAAAGGGTAGAAGCTGCATTAAATACCATTCGTCCGTATTTGGAGGCCGATGGTGGCAATGTATCTATCGAGGAGATTACGGTTGACAATGTAGTAAAGTTGAAACTGTTAGGGTCGTGTGGGTCGTGCCCAATGAGTATTATGACCCTAAAAGCGGGCATTGAAGAAGCTGTAAAAAAAGCAGTTCCTGAGATTACTGCTGTTGAGGCTATCAACCTAACTGATATTGATGACCCTAATGCTGTGCTTCCCGAAAACTTGAGATAATGTTAACAATTGTTAAATTGCATTGATATTTAACACATAAAGTTATTTTTGTTTGATATTTTTTGAAAAGCTTTCGTAAAAAGCTAATTATAAACAAGGTTGTTACTTACGTGAAATATATATTAAGCATATTACTATTAATATTTACTGCTGATGCCTTTGCGCAACAAGAAGAAAAGCCATTGGTGCAGTTTTCTGGCATTGTGTACAATGCTATGCACTCTGATTTAATAGTACCTTATGTATCTATCACTAACATTAGCAATCATAATCAAGTTAATATAAGCAATTACAAAGGTTATTTTTCGTTTGTAGTACACGAGCAAGATACTTTGACTTTTACCAGTATCGGCTTTGCGTCTTTTAGGGTTGTAATACCTGCTCATGTATCTAGCAAAAGCTACACCTTGCCGATATTATTAAAACCCGAAATAGCCAACTTACCCGCCCTGAACATATTCCCGTGGGCTACTACGGATGAGTTCAAAAAAGATTTTTTGACGATGAAATTGGCTGATGATGACCTCGAAATAGCGCGTAAAAACATTGAACATTCTATCTTATCGTCATCGGCACGAGATAGTTATGTGCGCGATGGCAAAGAAATACACACCGCTTGGGCACAATACGAAAATGCTAATTTGCAAAACCAACACTCGCTAACACCCAACCCGCTACTGAACCCAATAGCATGGGGCACGTTAATTAAACAAATATCTGACGGCGATAAAAGCCGAGTTGCAGAGGGTAGTGGGAATTAGTTCCAAACTTTTTCAGAATTAACCTATTGCTACACATAAAATAAACAATTACTTTTGCGGTATTGTAAATAAGCATATTATGGAACAACATCAAAAAGAACAAGAAATAAACTTTAAGCCTTTATTTTACCTAGTTGGTTTAGTAAGCGGTTTGACAGTAGGTGTAATTATCGATAATGGTTTGGTATGGACAGGTGGTCTTGGTGTTACTGGCTTATTGTTTGCAGCTTTCTTCGTAAGTGTATTTGTGAGAGGTCGTGAGCAACGCTGATCCTGATCTTCCCTCATTCATAAAAAACTGGAACCAGTTTTACGGTATAGTTATCGTATGGCTGGTTTTTTTAATTTTTGTATTTTGGCTCATTACATATTTGTTTAAATGAGTTTACTTGATTGGATTGTTTTGGGTGTTACCATTTTATCTATCGTTATATACGGTATTTGGAAAAGCGGTAAAAATCAAAACATTGATCAATACCTTATGGGTAGCCGCTCTATGCCGTGGTATGCCGTGGGCTTATCTGTAATGGCTACACAAGCAAGTGCTATCACTTTTTTATCAGCCCCTGGGCAAGCCTATTCGGATGGAATGCGTTTTGTGCAGTTTTATTTCGGCTTGCCTTTAGCCATGATTGTACTTTGCGTTACGTTTGTGCCTATCTTCAGCAGATTAAAAGTATATACCGCCTACGAGTTCTTAGAGCAGCGTTTCGATTTAAAAACCCGTGCGCTTACGTCCTTTTTATTCCTTATTCAACGTGGGCTATCCACAGGCATCACTATTTATGCGCCATCTATTATTTTATCTACCATACTAAATATTAATACCGTTTACACTACTTTATTTATAGGTGGTTTAGTAATCTTTTACACCGTATATGGCGGCACAAAAGCCGTATCGTACACCCAATTATTGCAAATGAGCATCATATTTATGGGTATGTTTATGGCAGGAGTAATAGTAGTTGGTTTATTACCCTCGGGTGTGGGTTTTGGCAAAGCATTGCACCTTGCTGGTAAAATGGGACGGATGAATGTAATTGATTGGAAGTTTGACATTAACAATCGTTACACCATTTGGACGGGCTTGATAGGCGGTTTCTTTTTGCAACTATCTTATTTCGGTACAGACCAAAGCCAAGTTGGGCGGTATTTAACAGGCAGTTCCGTAGGGCAAAGTCGATTAGGCTTAATTATGAATGGGTTGATAAAAATACCCATGCAGTTTATGATTTTGCTAATCGGGGTATTAGTTTTTGCATTT
Organism: uncultured Mucilaginibacter sp.; assembly: GCA_963422535.1. Classification (GTDB taxonomy): domain Bacteria; phylum Bacteroidota; class Bacteroidia; order Sphingobacteriales; family Sphingobacteriaceae; genus Mucilaginibacter. The sequence continues at coordinate 1,563,135 of OY730227.1, read as the reverse complement.
TATCAATTCAATCAACCGCCTTTGTTTTTTAATCAGTACGAGGTAAAGCAGGTTAAGGATGGCAAATACGCTACCCAATATCAACAGTTGGAAAAACAATACTCTGCTGTTTTTGAGCAGAAAAAGGCCAAAGCAAATAACCTTAGCAAAGCACTAACAAGTAAAGATGAAACAAAAATAGCCGAAGCGAATACAGCTTTAAAACAGATTGATACCACGCAATCAAACATTAGAAAAAGTGCGATTGCTTTGATGAAAAAAAACAACGACAAGGCGGATACGGACGACACCAACTATGTTTTTCTAAATTTTGTTACCCATTTTTTGCCACGAGGGTTGATAGGTTTGCTTATTGCCATTGTGTTTTTGGCATCAATGGGATCAACAGCAAGTGCGTTAAACTCGCTCGCATCAACCAGTGTGGTCGATATTTATAAACGCATTATCAACCCCAACGCTTCTGATAAAAACTACCTAAATGCCTCTCGATTAGCCACCATATTTTGGGGCGTTGTTTGTGTAGCCATGGCTTTATATGCCAGCAAATTGGGCAATTTGCTCGAAGCGGTAAACAAACTAGGCTCTTATATTTATGGTACAATATTGGGCGTTTTTATTGTAGCTTTCTATCTCAAAAAAATACGAGGCACATCGGTATTTATAGCCGCTATTGTTACCGAAATTATTATCTGTATAATGGGCTATTACCAAGTAATTGCCTATTTATGGCTCAATGCAATAGGCTGTATTTTGCTGATGATTATTGCAAGTTTTATCAACATTATAAACCCCTCTAAATCATCAAATAGTGCTGACATTTAGAGGGGCGTAAAAATTATTTTTTTTCTTATTTACTCGCTTGCTCAACCACTACTTGGTTCAGTCGCTCGTATTCGCTATCGTTTTGCTCTTTTGCAAGTTTTACACCTTCTTGAGCTGTTGCAAGTGCGCCTGCTTTATCACCCATTTTTAATTGTATGCGTGCTTTCCATACTTTAAAGAATGGTGCTTTAGGGTCTGTTTTTTCTGCTGCGGTCATCCATTCCAATGCTTTCTTCAAGTCTTTATTGTTTTCGTAGTAGTATAGTGCCGCATTAAAATATGGTCTTTTATCGGTTGTCATTACATCATCAATGTTGGCCATTACTTTAGCATCAACATCGGTGCTGATATGGAATGAAAACGAAACATTTTCCCACCGCATTTCCAATTCACACTTAGTTGGCTCAACGTTATTAAACTGCATGGTCATCGTTTCAAGTGGGTCGGCATGGTTTACTGTTTTCACTTTAAAACGCAATATATCATCTGCTTGTTTATAGGTATATGCACCCCATTGGTTTGCTGTTTTATTTAAAATCACAGTCCATTCGTTTTTCCCTGGAATAGAAAACAAAGCGTACTCGCCAGCAGCTACTTTATTGCCTTCAACAGTTACATCATCAGTAAATTTTATTGTAGTGGCAGCGTTTGCTCCTGTGCGCCATACCACACCATAAGGCTCCATTGCGCCAAATATTTTACGTCCTTTTACATTTGGACGAGAGTAGGTAAGTGTGACTTTGCCTAAACCTAAATCTTGGGTTATAGTTTGGGATGAGCTCAATTGTGGGATTTTAAGCTGTTGCGAATGTGCGCCTTGCCCAATTACTGCCAATAATATGGCTGCTAAATAAAAGTAAATTCGTTTCATGATTGATTTTTAAAATACTAAGTTATATATTATTACTTCTTCCTGACTGTTTTCATCAGTAATATTAATGTAAATAAGTACTTTTGAGTGATGATTAAAAAGTCGGCAATAATAGCATTAACGTTACTGTACACGATTACAGTATGTGGCTTTACGCTGAATTTTCATTATTGCTTTAATCGCCTCGCCTCTTTTAAGATAGAAGCCCCCGCGAGTTCATGTACAAAGAACCTGCTTGCCTGCAAAATGAAATGCTGCAAGGACAAGGCAGTAGATATAAAAGTAAAAGATGCGCATCAAACAGGTATTGTATCTCCTTTAATAAATCTTTTTGCTGTAACGCTGCCGAAATCTTATTTACCCGATTTTTCGTTGCTATTCGGCAAGATGCAATCCATCACTATTGCAGATAGAGCACCGCCTCGTTTGTACTGTAGTGCACCCATTTTCTTAAAAAATCAGAATTTCAGAATTTGATTTAATTATTTGTGTTTAATTATTCCCGATGGTATCCGTCGGCTGTTTTATTATTAACAATTAATTTTATTCAAAATGAAAACGCTTAAAATATTTATTATATTTCTTATTACCGCCATTAGCGCAGCTAATGCACAATTTACAAAAGCCGAGCTTCAAGTAAGCGGTTTAACCTGCTCCATGTGCTCCAAAGCAACCGAGAAATCATTGCGTACACTTAATTTTATAGGCGATATTAAAGCCGACCTTAATCGAAATGTTTTCATCATTAGCTTTAAAAAAGATATGCCTATCTCTTTTGAGCAAATCAGTAAAAAGGTTGAAAACGCCGGCTTCTTTGTCAACAATCTTAAAGTAGGACTCAATACCGATAATATCAAAATAAACAACAATAGCTTTATTTATGCTGGCGATACTTATCGCATCGTCAACCCCAAAGAAAAACCGCTATCGGGTTTAATTATGTTTACATTGGTTGATAAGGGTTTTGCTCCTGCTGCGGTGTATAAAAAGTACAATACTTCGCCAACAGACAAATCAACTACTGGTCGCGTTTATCATATTACTATATAATTGCTGCGATGAGAAAACTATTATTCGCCGCTATCCTTTGGGGGATAGCAACCTTAGCACATACGCAGGAGCTATATGTAAATACCGAACCTGCAAGTAATATGGCAACGCACTCGGTGGGCATTCGATTAGAAAATCAAGGTTATACTAATCCTTCGTACAAAAACCGCACAACGCTTGAGTTGATGTATGGTGCAAGCAAAACCCTGATGATACATGGCTCGTTGTACACATCCAATTATTATCAAAACAATCAACACTTTGAGGGCGCAAGTGCCTACGCCAAATACCGTTTCTTGTCGGTCGATTCGGTTCAAAAACACTTTAGAGGAGCTGTTTTCGCAAAGTTATCTAGTATAAACAATCCTATACCTAATCAAGAAATCTCGTTAGAGGGTGATAATAGTGGCTTGCAAACAGGGGTGGTATTTACTCAACTAGTGCACAAACTAGCTATTTCTACATCGGCAAGCTACCTACATGCCTTTAATAATGCAGGAGGATATATTTTACCTACCAATAGCGCACAAAATGCCATAGGCTATACTTTGTCTGCTGGTTATTTACTTTTCCCAAAAACGTATGATAACTATAAACAAGTGAATGTAAATATCTACGCCGAGTTGTTAGGCAAAGCCAATTTGAGGTATCAACAAAGTTATTTGGATGTTGCGCCTGCTGTTCAGTTGATATTTAATAGTACTTTTCGAGTCGATTTTTCATATCGTACGCCATTGTATAATAGCATGGTGCGAAACAGTCAAAACACGTATTTAATACGATTGGAGTACAATTTTTTTAATGTTTTTTAATAATCTGTCGGGATGGGTTAGATGCTATTATGCCTAACCCATACCCGCAAATTATAGTTATTAAAACCGCTTTATCGTTTCGGTAATATGAGCCAAGTGATGTTTTCCGTGCCATGCGTATAATGCCAAATTGCGCTTTAACGGCACATTAGCGCCTGTTTGTGGATGCACAAACGTACGATTCCATTGCTCCTCGGTAAAAGTTTCAAACAATGCCACCAAACGTTGGTGCACCCCTTCTACTATTTTTAGTGAGGGCTCAACGGGCAATTCGTAATCAGGCAACAAAGCCCATTCTGTTTCTTCGTAGGCTTTTATTGTAGGGTTTTCTTCGGTAAGCGCCCATTTAAAACGGATAATAGAGTTCATGTGGCTATCGGCTAAGTGGTGTACTACTTGCCTAATTGTCCAGCCATCTGGACGATATTGTGTATCTAATTGCTTTTCATTCAGCGTTGCAACCACGCTGCGGAGTTTTGCGGGGAGTGTTTTTATATCATTTATCCAACCATCAATAGTGTGTTGGGTATATAATTCGGGTGGCGTAAACTTCCCGATAGGATAGCGTAATTGTTCGTCTGTCATGGTTTTTTTATTTAGTAAATCAGCTTTTCAATATTAAATATTCTCCCCGCTATATAGATAATTGGAATGTAAAAATATCAATCTATATGGTTTGATACACATATTGGATAAGCTTTAGTATATTTCAGCGTTTTAAATACGTTTATATAAACCTATGATTAAAAAACTACTTATCAGTCTTTCCATTTGCTTCGCCAGTTTTATAAGCAATGCCTCAACTATAAAAACCGATGTTCTCGTAATAGGCGGCGGTGCTAGTGGTGTAAGTGCTGCTATACAAAGCGCCCGAAGTAAAGTAAAAACATTGCTTGTTGAGCCCAATCGTTGGCTGGGTGGCAGTATGACATTGGGCGGGACGTGCGTACTTGATGCCAATAGAAATCTTCCATCGGGGATATGGGGCGAGTTTCGCAAAAGAGTGACTGATTATTACAAAAACCGACTAGGATACGATACTACACAGTACGCCATTCTTCGATTTGAGCCTTATACCGGTGCAGAAATATTAAGAAAGATTACCGATACCGTGAAAAACCTGACGGTGAAACTAAACACCCCCTATACCACTATTAAAAAAGATGGCACTGGTTGGGATGTAGGAATTATTATTAATGGCGAAACTGTAACCGTAAAAGCCAAAGTATTAATAGATGCCACCGAAACCGGAGATGTGGCAGCAAAAGCTGGTGCGCAATTTACTAATGAGCAGGATAACGTCATCAATGAAAAAACTGTTCCTCAACATATAACATGGCTTGCTATTCTGAAAGATTTTGGAAAAAATGCAGATAAAACCATCCCCAAACCCGAAGACTACAATGAGGCTCTATATACTTATCTAAAAAGCAAAAACCTTAAAAAATTGCTGAATGATGCACATATCCCGAATGATAAGTATATGATAAACTGGGCTAGCGTATCAACCAATGATATGTACTTCGCAAACGCCGACTATCGGAACTCGGCATATAAGCGAGCTCGGTTGCAAACTTTAGGCTTGGTTTATTATTTACAAACCGAATTAGGGTATAAAAACTTAGGACTGGATAATCAATTCGGAACAGACGACCAACTGCCCAATATTCCTTATAGTTGCACCTATCGTCCCGTAAAGGGCTTGGTGCGGATGGTTACCGAAGATATTACCACGCCCTATAATCGCGAATCGAAACTATATCGTACCGCAATTGGCATAGGCGATGCTATACCCGAACAATCAAGCTCTTTTCCTGCTTATGCTATCCCGATGGGGGCTGTGGTTGAAAAAGATGCCGAGAATTTACTGGTAACAGAAAAAGCTATTTCGGCAACAAATGCGGTTAATGCATGCCTATCAAACCCTTCTGTTCAAATGACTTTGGGGCAAGGCGTTGGTGCAATGGCTGCCTATTGTGCTTTTTTTAAAACAACTACACAACATCTAAATGTTAGAATAATACAGGGCGAAATATTAGACTATAAAGGCTGGTTGCTCCCATTTACAGATATACCACAGAGCGGTTCTTATTTTAGAGCTATACAACAAGTTTGCGCTACTGGTTTATTACAAGGTGTTCAAGAAAAAAAGGACAATAGTATCGAAGTGCATTTCAACCCTGATGGCATAGTAAGTACCGACGAAATAAAGCCTGTTTTATTAGAAATGTATTCACGGGCATTTTTATGGTTCAATAAAGAAAAGCCTTCCACTCAGTTTACAATAGGCAATTTACTCTCCTTAATAAGTGATTATACCTTGGTTGACTCGAAAGATTTGCAAAAAAATTTAGAAAAAACATGGACAAACCAGTATAAACTACCAGGTAGTTTTGATTTAAACAGACCTATAACCCGTTTAGAGTTTGCAGTTATCGCCAACAAATACTTAAACCCCTTTGCCAAAAAGGTAGATTTGAGGGGGAGGGTGATTAATTAAAACACCAATAGTATATTTGTTTATGAGCAAAACACTCATTAATATATCTTCGGATTGAAATGAAAAATCTCACACTATACTTGATAGTCTTATTTTGTTGGGGATGCAGCCATCCAAGCAACGAAACAAACATTGCCATCCGTTTTATCAATCACAATAAAACAATAAAAATTTCAGGGTTTGATAAAGCTATCGTTGCTGAAATTGGTAGAGATAGCAATAATAATGTATGGCAAAATCTTCTTCCTATTTATAAAATGCCTACAGATAGCGAAATGAAAGATTTTCAAAATATTCAACTAGGCAAATACAATGTAGCAGATGGCGAAGTGTCTTTTACTCCAGATACACCCTTTTTAAAAGGACGGTTCTATTTTTTACGTCAATATCAGTATGATAAAAACAAAAATGCGTGGCATTATATCACCGACAAAAGTAAAATCGGCACTTTAAGATATAAAGATTTAACGTTTAGCTATTGAAAATCAAATAAATTGTAATACATTTGCATCAAAATCAAGAGAAAAGAGGGGGCAGTTGTCCCCTCTTTTTATTTATCACTCAAATTGGCGGATAAATAAATCGGATAATGGATATTGAAAAAAGGGTTACAGAGCTAGTAGAAGAAAAGATTGCCGATAGACCCGATTTGTTTTTGGTTGATGTAAAAATGCACTCCAACGGAAAACTAATTGTATTGGTTGATGGCGACAAAGGCATAGGGATTGCCGATTGTGCACAGATAAGTAGGCATGTTGGGTTTCATTTAGAAGAAGAAAATGTTATCGAACAGGCTTATAATTTAGAGGTATCATCGCCTGGTATTGATGCCGCTTTGGTTTTACCGCGGCAGTATATAAAAAACATAGGCAGGCAACTGGCTATAAAAATGAAGGATGGCAACAAAAGAGAAGGAAAGTTAACGGGAATGACCGAAGATGCCATTATGATTGAAGAAATAATTAAAGAAAAAGGAAAGAAAGCCGAAACGATTGAAAGCGCAATTCCTTTGATGCAAATAACAGAAACAAAAGTTTTAATATCATTCAAGTAAAAAATGAGCAATATTAATTTAATTGAGTCTTTTCAGGAATTTAAAGATTTCAAAAACATTGACCGCCCTACTATGATGAGCGTACTGGAAGACGTTTTCAGAAGCATGATTAGAAAAAAGTATGGCACTGACGAGAATTGTGATATAATTGTGAATACAGACAATGGTGACCTTGAAATTTGGCGCACTAGGGTGGTGATGGAAGATGGTTTCTCGGAAGATGATGATTTGGAAATTGAATTGGCTGAAGTAAAAAAATATGATGAGAGCTTAGAAGTAGGTGATGAATATATTGAACAAATCACATTAGAAAGCTTTGGTCGTCGTGCTATTTTAGCAGCACGTCAAACATTGGTTTCTAAAATTTTAGAGCTGGAGAAAGACGAGATTTTCAAGAAATACAAAGATCGCGTAGGCGAAATTGTAACTGGAGAAGTATATCAAGTTTGGAAAAAAGAGACCTTAGTAATAGATGACGAAGGAAACGAACTATTACTTCCAAAAACAGAGCAAATACCTGCCGATTATTTCAAAAAAGGCGATAATGTAAAAGCGGTTGTAAGCAAAGTAGAAATGCTAAATAGTAATCCCAAAATTATTATTTCGCGTACTGCACCAGAGTTTTTACAACGTTTGTTTGAGTTAGAAGTTCCCGAAATATTTGATGGGTTGATTACCATTAAAAAAATTGTTCGTGAACCAGGCGAAAGAGCAAAAGTAGCTGTTGAATCATACGACGACCGTATCGATCCAGTAGGTGCTTGTGTGGGTATGAAAGGTTCACGCATACATGGTATTGTTCGTGAGTTGAAAAACGAAAATATTGACGTAATCAACTATACTAATAACTTACAATTATACATCCAAAGAGCACTATCGCCTGCTAAAATCACATCTATTAAACTAGATGATGAGAAAAAAACGGCTGCTGTGTATTTAAAGCCCGATCAAGTATCTTTGGCTATCGGTCGTGGTGGGCATAATATTAAACTAGCGGGTAAATTAACTGGCTATGAAATAGACGTTTACCGCGAAGCCGATGAGATGGATGAGGATGTGGATATTGAAGAATTCTCAGACGAAATTGAAAGCTGGATATTGGATGAATTTAAGCGCATCGGGCTTGATACAGCAAAATCAGTATTAGCATTAACAGTAGGCGAACTGGTAAAACGTACCGACTTAGAAGAAGAAACGGTAAAAGAAGTTTTATCTATTCTACAAGCTGAGTTTGAATAAACAGAATAAGCAAAATTAAAATCGTATTTTTGCAATAATAAGCAGAGAAAGAATTAATAAATGTCAGACGACAAATCTATAAAACTATTTAAGGCAGCAAAAGAGCTGAACATTGGTACTGGTACCATCGTTGATTTTTTAGGTTCTAAAGGATATAAAATCGAGAAGAACCCGAATACTACACTCAATGGCGAAATGTACAATGCTTTGCTTAAAGAATTTGCTGTTGATAAAAGCATTAAGGAGGAGGCTAAGCAAATAAGCATTGGGAAAATCAGAAAAGATGAGCCTAGCGCAACTCCCGAAAAACCAATCGAACAACGTAGGTCAAGAGACTTTGAAAATGAAGAAATCTTGATTAAAAACGTTACGCATTTACCTACCACCCCCGAAAAACCCAAGCCAGTAAAAGTTGAAGAACGCGCTGATGTTAGTTTGCCGGGTGTTAAAGTAATAGGTAAAATTGATTTGAATGCGCCTGTTCGTGTTGAGAAAAAAGAAGAGCCTGCTCCTGTTAAAAAGGAAGTAGTGCCCGAAGTGAAAGAAGTAAAGGCAGAGCCTAAAGAAGAAGTTAAACAACCTGTTGTAAAAGAGACTGTTGTTGAAACTCCTCCTACTGAAAAACCAGCTACTCCAGCTCCAGTAGAGGCAAAACCTCCTGTTACAGTTAAAGAAGAAACGCCTAAAGCAGTTACTCCTCCTCCTGTAACTCCTGCCCCGGTAGCACAAGAACCAGAGGTAGATGAGGTAATTAGAGCAAAAGCCGAGCGTTTAACCGGGCCGAATGTGATTGGCAAAATACAGTTGCCTGTAAATACACCAAAACGTAATCAGCCTGTTGCATCGTCGTCAAACACTAATAATGCCGACCATAAGCGTAAACGTAAGCGTAAAGACAATCAAGGCGGAAATAATCATCAGCAACCAGGGCAGCCAGGGCATCCTGCACAACAGGCAAATGTAAACCCTAATCGTCCTGATTTCAGAAACAGAAACCCGAACGCGGGTGGCGCAGGAGGCAATCGACCTGATTTTAGAAATAAAGGCGCGGCATCTAATACACCAAAAGAAGAGCCATCAGAAAAAGAAATACAAGATCAAATTAAAGCAACACTTGCTCGTTTAAGTGGGGCTGGTAAATCGGGTAAGTTCGCACAAAGAGCTAAATTCCGTAGGCAAAAACGTGATGATGTAGCAGCTTCTGCCGAAGAATTGGCATTAGAGCAAGAGTTACAATCAAAAGTATTAAAGGTTACCGAGTTTGTAACGGCTAATGAGTTGGCATCAATGATGGATGTATCTGTTACGCAGATTATATCTACCTGTATGAGCTTGGGGATGTTCGTATCCATCAATCAAAGGTTGGATGCCGAAACGCTAACCATTGTAGCTGACGAGTTTGGTTATCAAGTTGAGTTTGTGAAACCACAAGATGAAGAAGCTAATCTTGATACGCCTGATGATCCAGAAGATTTGATACCACGTGCGCCAATTGTGACCATTATGGGACACGTTGACCATGGTAAAACATCGCTTCTCGACTTTATTCGCAAAACGAATGTAATAGGTGGCGAAGCTGGGGGTATTACGCAGCACATAGGTGCTTATGAAGTAACCCTGCCTGACGATAAAGGAAAAATAACCTTCTTAGATACCCCAGGTCACGAAGCGTTTACCGCAATGCGTGCAAGAGGTGCTCAAGTAACGGATATTGTAATTATTGTTATATCTGCTGATGATAGTGTGATGCCGCAAACACGTGAGGCTATAAACCACGCACAAGCCGCTGGTGCACCTATCATATTTGCATTTAACAAGATGGATCGCCCAGGGGCAAATGCCGACAAAATACGTGAGCAATTATCAGCCATGAATATTTTGGTAGAGGAATGGGGTGGTAAATATCAATCGCAAGAAATATCGGCCAAAACAGGCTTAAACGTTGATAAACTTTTAGAAAAAGTATTGCTTGAAGCCGAATTATTAGAGTTAAAAGCTAATCCGAATAAACGCGCCATTGGTACAGTAATAGAAGCTGCGCTTGATAAAGGGCGAGGCATTGTTACTACCATATTGGTACAAGCGGGTAGATTAAAAGTTGGTGACCCAATTTTAGCTGGCTGTTATAGCGGACGTGTAAAAGCGTTAACTAACGAGCGCGGTCAACGTGTTGAGTCGGCTGGCCCTTCTACACCAGTACAAGTATTAGGTATGCAAGGAGCACCAACCGCTGGCGATAAATTTAACGCATTAGAAAGCGAAGTTGAAGCACGTGAAATTGCCAACAAGCGCCTTCAATTACAACGCGAACAAGGTTTAAGAACTCAAAAACACATTACTCTTGATGAAATTGGTCGTCGATTGGCAGTAGGTAACTTTAAAGAGTTAAATATTATTGTTAAAGGTGATGTGGATGGTTCAATTGAGGCACTATCCGACTCTTTATTGAAACTATCAACCGAGCAAATACAGGTAAATATTATATCTAAAGCCGTTGGTCAAATATCAGAGTCTGATGTATTATTAGCATCTGCTTCTGATGCTATCATTATCGGTTTCCAAGTGCGCCCTTCGGGAGGTGCTCGTAAATTAGCCGAGCAAGAGCAAATAGATATCCGTTTATACTCTATTATCTACGATGCTATCAACGAGATAAAAGCAGCGATGGAAGGTATGCTTGCACCTACATTTGAAGAAAAAATAGTAGCAAACGTTGAAATCCGTGAAACCTTCAAGATTAGCAAGGTTGGTACAATTGCTGGCTGTATGGTGTTAGACGGTAAGATTACTCGTAACAGCAAAATACGTATCATTCGTGAGGGTGTGGTGATTTATACTGGCGAATTGGCTTCGTTGAAACGCTTTAAAGATGATGTAAAAGAAGTAAACACAGGGTACGAGTGCGGTTTGAACATCCAAAACTTTAATAACATTGAAGTAGGCGACATTGTAGAAGCTTATGAGAATGTAGAAGTTAAGCGTAAACTATAAAATAAACGAATTGTTTTCATAATAAATAAAAGTGCCCTAATGGCACTTTTATTGTTTTTAGGCATTTTTATAATAAAAAGGCAGTAAATTGTATTTTTATTTAATATGCTTCCCTTACTTACAGCTACACAAATCCGCGAAGCGGATAATTATACCATCGCCCATGAGTCGATTGCATCCATTGATTTGATGGAGCGTGCCGCAAAAGCATTTGTGTGTTGGTTTATTAATCATTTTCAAGATAAAAACGAGTCTATTACTGTTTATTGCGGAACAGGGAATAATGGGGGCGATGGTTTAGCTATTGCTCGATTACTAAGTGAACATCACTACAAAACTATAAGCATCAAAGTAGCCCGCTTATCATCAAAAACAACTGATGATTTTAATATTAACTTGCAAAGGTTGTTATCAACTCAAACAATAATTACTGATATTAATTCGGGCGAAGAATTTCCTACTGAAAATGGCACAATTATTATAGACGCACTGCTCGGAACAGGTTTAAACAAGCCATTAGAAGGCGATTACAAGCGATTGGTAGCGCATCTTAATGCGTTAAACAAGACCATTGTTTCGGTTGATATTCCTAGTGGTTTTTTTGGCGAAGAAGAAATTAATATAGAGAATGAGGCTATAAATGCAGCGATTGTGATTTCGTTTCAACAGCCAAAAATCAATTTCTTATTGCCCGAAGCTGCTCCTTATATCAACTATTGGAAAGCAGTAAACATTGGTATTGATGCGGCATTTATTCGCTCCTTAAACTCTCCCTATCAACTTATAGAAGAAACCGATATAAGAGAACGATTAAAACCTCGTCAACGATTTACTCACAAAGGCACTTACGGACACGCTTTAATTATTGCAGGGCAACCCGAAACAATGGGGGCGGCGTTGTTATGCGCATCGGCTTGTGCGTATACGGGTGCTGGGTTAACAACAGCCTGCGTCCCGCAAAGCGGACTTATTGCCTTAAATACCCTTCAGCCTGAGATTATGGCGATGATTAGAAACGACAAGCAAATTTTCTCTGAAAATGATTGGAAAAAATTTGATGCCATCGCTATCGGATCAGGATTGGGACAAAGCGAGCAAGAGTTAAATATCTTGGTATCGCTTTTAAAAACCTACCAGAAACCCATTGTAATAGATGCCGATGCGCTCAATTTGTTGGCTGTGCATTATGGGCTATGGAAATATGTGCCAAAAAACAGCATAATAACGCCTCATGTGAAAGAATTTGACCGATTGTTTGGCTCGCATCGCAACTGGTGGCATCGCCTGCAAACAGCCCGCCAAATGGCTCAAGAGCATGGCGTTTATATCATTTTAAAAAACGATTATAGCATTACGATAACACCTGACGGAAATCTCCTATTTAATTCTACCGGAAATCCAAGTATGGCAACGGGCGGAATGGGCGATGTTTTAACAGGCATTTTGGCAGCCCTACTTGCCCAAGGGTACAACTCGGAAGATGCGTGCATAATAGGTAATTATATCCACGGAAAAGCTGGAGATGAGCTGGCTTTGCCTAATTTGGCAACTGTAGTTTTACCTAGTGCTTTGATTGTTCAATTGCCACAAACTATGGCAAAATTAATGGCATAAAAAAATGCGACTGGCGTATCATTCAGTCGCATTTCAACTAATATATTAACTGATCTTATAAAGAACGGGATACTCTTGTTGTATGTTTCAACAAAAGACGCTCTTTCTGTGCAATTTGTTACAGAAAAACACAAAAATGTTTGCCATTTAACAAAATTTTAACATTTCGGCACGAAAAAGGAGAAAAATGATAACTTTTTCTCCTTAGAAAATATTTTTAGCGGATCTGGATGGAGAAAAAATCTCCTTTTAGAAAATTTGATTAAATTTCAAATAAATGCTTTTCGGCATGATAAGAAGAGCGTACTAGTGGCCCGCTTTCTACATATTTGAAACCCATTTCGAGACCCAATTCCTTATATTTATTAAACTGATCGGGGTGTATCCAATCAATTACGGGATGATGGTTGCGTGTTGGTTGCAAATATTGCCCAAGTGTAAGTATATGAACACCTGCTTGCAGCAAATCGCCCATAGCTTCTATCACATCTTCTTCTTTTTCGCCCAAACCAAGCATTATACCCGATTTGGTACGCAAACCTGCCTTCGAAATATGTTTTAAACATTCCAAGCTACGGTCGTATTTTGCTTGAATACGCACTTCTTTGGTCAATCGTCTTACTGTTTCCAAATTATGAGAAACCACTTCGGGGCGAACGGCAAGCACTCTCTCCAAATTTTCCCATATTCCTCTAAAATCAGGCAATAATGTTTCTAGTGTAGTTTCGGGGCTTTCTCTGCGTATAGCATTTATTGTTTCGGCCCAAATTATCGAACCGCCATCTTTAAGGTCATCACGGTCAACCGAAGTAATAACGCAATGTTTTACCTGCATCAGTTTTACCGATGTGGCCACACGATTAGGCTCATCCAAATCAACAGCCAATGGGCGTCCAGTTGCTACCGCACAAAACGAGCAAGAGCGTGTGCAAATATTGCCTAATATCATAAACGTAGCCGTACCAGCACCCCAGCACTCGCCCATGTTTGGGCAATTTCCACTTTCGCAAATGGTATGTAATTTATGCGTATCAACCAATCCGCGCACATGTGCATACTCTTTACCTACTGGGAGTTTAACTCTTAACCAATCGGGCTTGCGTTGCGTTTGGCTTACAGGAATTACCGGCAATTCAATCATGCTACAAAAATAGGTAAAAAGCAATTAACCCCCTAAAGAGGGGGCTATAATTATTCTTTGTGCATAGATAGTTTAACCTGATGGCTCAAACTATCTATTGTTTTTAATGTCATAATAGGCTTTCTTGCGGCGTCATCGGCTTCGCCTCGGTTACTAGTAGCACCGGCTTTACCATACCAAAATACAATTGTAGAATACCCCAAAAAATCCCACGGATTTCTAATATCTACCCCCGGCGAAGCTTCCATATCAAATACCAATCGGGTATGAAATGGGATAGCATCCAAAGAGCGAATGCGTGTGCAAATGTTAAACCCACGCACATCTCTTCTTCGAGGAGTGGCTGAGCCAACCACTATATTTGCCAAAAACGGATGCGAAAAAACATCGTCTTTAGATGGATTTTCTCCGCCTGCCCATCCATAATAATCTTCTGTGCCTGTACCAAAACGCCCTGGAAATCCTTTTTCATACTCGCCATCGGTATATATTTTCTCATCTCCTTCGCCCCACCATCCAAAATCAGGATTTAAAACAGTTAAAGCATCTCCTACTACAACCCCTTTCCCTTTAATATCAATAAAATTCTTGTCAACAAATACCGACCCTTTTAATATTTCATCTCCATTCCAACCTGCATGGAAATACATCGACCTGCTATCCCACTTCCACTTACCTACTTCTATTGCTAGTTTATTGATATGAAGAGATTTTTTGCTCAAGTTTTTTACCCTAATGATAGCAGTTTTTTGAAATGGCATTACCCAGGTACAAAGCATTCTCCCTGCCGAACTTGCCGATCTTGTCCAAGTTTGGAAAGGGTTGATAGCATTTGCGCTTCCAAAAAAATCACCTATTGGGCTCCAAATGGTTTGTTTACCATCAAATTCAGCAGTAAAAACCACCGAACGTAACAAATCAGGATTAGCAGCTATTTCTTCTGGATCGAGCCACAGCTCAAGTTGATTAATCGCGCCCCCACTATTCGCCTTTAAAGTTACTTCCTCGCCAGCACCTAATACTTTTTTCTGATTTAAGATAGCTCCCGACACGGTGTTTGCAGTTTTCCCTAATAAAGCAGCAGCATTATCGAGTAATGTATAATTAGAAAATAAATCTTGCTTAGTAAATGTTTTTACTTTAGTGCCAGCAGGATAGCTGCGATAGTTGATAATATTATAGAATGGTTTTTTGTTGAATGTTATTTTACAACTTTTTGAATACGGTATTGGCAAATAGCAATCGCCTGCTCTTGCTGTTACGCGTGCAAATGGTGGTGGAACAGACCCTCTACCTGTAATTAACTTAAAATAGTTTTCACTAATTACCGGCGTACTCGCCCCATCCAAATAGATATTAACAATAGGTCCCTCCATATCATCTAATCCGCCGTAATAAAAATAAGGCGCCCACATTTTAGTAATAACCCCAGCCCCCTGATGCTCCATTATAACCCACTCTTGTTTGCCATTATTCTCTTCGGTTCTTATATATCCAGTACCATCGCTATCGGCAAACCAGCCTGGCTTACCTCGCTCGGTAGATTCTCTGTTATAACTACTTGCTTGTAGCGATGCGTATTCGGGAAAAGGGAAACGAGCCAAAGCACTCCTGTCCGACATCTCTTTTATTAAACTCGAGAATGTTATTGTTTGTGCATGGCAGAATAGCTGCATTGTAGCTAAAAGGAAAAATACTATCGTTTTTTTAATGGTCATTTTTATATGAAGTTAATTGATTTCATTGCTATTGGATTTCTAATATATTGTATTATTTACAATTATTAGAATTTATATACTATCGGTAGGATTTCTATAACATTCCAAATATAGAAAAAGCGATGATGTGGTGTAAAAATGAATAAAGATTTTACATTTGCATCTGTATTTTATAATCAAAGAAATAAATGGCAACAATAGAAACGGTGTATCAAGGTGGCTTAAGAACAGAGGCTACGCACGTACAATCGGGCAATAAATTAATAACCGATGCCCCTGTTGATAATCAAGGAAAAGGGGAGGCGTTTTCGCCGACAGATTTATTAGCAACTTCATTAGCAAGCTGTATGCTTACTATAATAGGGATTGCAGCTTGTACACATGGTTTTGACATCAACAACACAAAATGTTCTGTTGTAAAAATTATGGCAGCTAATCCTCGCCGTGTAGGCGAAATACAAGTTACTTTTTCGTTCCCAAAAACTTATACAGAAAAAGAGCAGAAAATAATTGAACAAGCGGCACTTACTTGTCCAGTTTTTGAAAGTTTGCACCCTGATTTGGTAAAAACTGTAAATTTTGGATGGTAATCGTTCCGTTCGCTGCCGAATTTTGTGTTAATTTATTTCTGAAAGCACCTCGTCCAACGATATATCGCTATGCGATTGGTCTAGGATACATTCGCCGTCCTTAATGAGTAATAGTTGCGGCGATTGATGATGAACTTGAAAATCTTGAGCTATTTGATTGGATATTTCTCTGTATTTCAAAAGATCTAAAAAATACAGTGGCATGGCCGGTTTGTTTTCGCTCAGTTCGCTCTCAAAGCGCCTCTTAGCCATCATACTTACCGAGCAACGTGTGCTATGCTTAAAAATAATACTGTAACCCTGTTGCTGCTTAATGTCACTCAACTGCTCTGCCGAGTCCAACGATATCCAATTCATAAAAATAATAGTATAACTAATTCACAAAAATAAGGTGCTTTGCCGAATTAGTTCCTAAGAGAAGTAAAAAATGACTTTTGTTTGTCTTATCGACCCGATCTTTGACCCGAACCGTAAGCTGCACACAATTTATTAGAGCAAGAAGAGATGCTACCCACTGCCAAAGCTATTAAAGCTATATAGATTATTTTTTTCATTGTTTAATAATTGCTTAGTTAAACGGATGTTACTTATTCAATGTTTCAGCTAAGTTAGCCATTTTTATTGCAGTTATAGCAGCTTCGTCGCCTTTATTTCCATGTTTGCCACCTGCTCTATCTATCGCCTGTTGCTGGTTGTCGGTAGTTAACACCCCAAATATAACTGGTTTGCTATATTTAATTGCAACATTACTAACCCCATTAGCTACTGCAGCACAAATAAAATCAAAATGCCTTGTTTCGCCTTGTATCACACAACCCAAACAGATTACAGCATCAAATTGTTGTGTTTTTAATAATAAATCAGCACCCGAAGTCAATTCAAAACTGCCTGGCACTGCATACGTAACAATATTATCGGGTAATGCTCCGTGGGTGATGAGACTTTGATATGCTCCTTGGTACAAAGCATTCGTTATTTCGGCATTCCATTCGGCTACAACTATACCAAAACGATATGGCGCAGCCGACGGCACGGTGGTATTAGAAAAATCGGATAAGTTTTTAAGTTGTGTAGCCATTATTATCTCGAAATATCAATTTTTACAGAAAACAATCTATTACACAACATTAAACAATTGTTTATTATTTAGCTTCAACACGGGCGATGTAGGCATCCATGCTTTGCGCCTCGGTGCTTTCTGGATAATCTGTTTTTACTTTCTTGTAGGTTTCAGCAGCCGATTTGTTATCGTTTTGCGCCTCGTAAACCAAGCCTAATTTTTTCAAATAAAATGGCGATAAGAAATCGTTTCCTGCTTTATCAATGGCTTTCTTGAAATAAGTAGTTGCTTTATCATAATCCTTTAATTCAACATAAGCGTCTCCTGTTCCGCCTAAAGCTTCAGCTGCCGACATGTTATCGCCAGCACGAAAATTGGTTAAGTTATCTATCGCTTTACGGTATTCGCCTTTATTTAAATAAGCTATTCCTAAGTAAAACGAGGCTAAGTTTGCAGCCTTCGTATTGCTATAATCTTTTATAATTTTTTCAAATCCTGGATACCCTGCATCTCCTTTTATCGCTTTATCCCAATCTTTTTTAGCCCAAAACTGTTGCGCTACATACATCTGATTGTTGGCTTTCTCTTCTCGAGGAGCAAGATACATTTTTTGATAGCCAAAATATATAACTACCATTGCTACAATGGCTCCTACTATAAAAAGCAGGCTTTTTTGATTTTCTTGCACAAATTTACTCGCCTGTCCAAAATCCTTTTCAGTTTCTGTGATTTTGGTATTCGCTTCGGTTTTTGACATTTTTATTCTAAAATTAAGTTTGCAAAAATACATTTTTCAAGTTTGTTAACAATAGCCCAACGCAAATAATTACCTATTATCAGAAATGATTGGTTTTGTGGCAACTAAGTATGTGGAAAACCATTACATCCATTAAGCATCAAATAATTATTAACTTTGAAAACCCTTTATGTATTTACAGCAATTATCCGTCATTAATTTTAAAAACTATACCGAAGCTGAGCTTAACTTTAGCGAGGGGGTTAATGCGTTTACGGGTAATAATGGCGCAGGTAAAACCAATCTGTTGGATGCTATACATTACTTATCGTTATGCAAAAGCTACTTTAATCCGATTGATAGCCAGCAGATAAAACATCATGCCGATTTTTTTATCATCAATGGCATGTTTAATCGAAACAATGAGAAAGAAGTAATAGCCTGTGGGGTAAAGCGGAATCAAAAAAAACAGTTTAAGCGCAACAAGAAAGATTATCAGCGTTTGGCTGATCATATTGGTTTGTTCCCCTTAGTCATGATTTCGCCCTATGATGTCAGCATTATTATTGAAGGAAGCGAAGAGCGGCGGAAGTTTATTGACAATGTAATTTCCCAAACCGACAATCAGTACCTAGATGAGCTTATAACCTACAACAAGGTATTAACCAATAGAAATGCCTTATTAAAAAACATTGCCGACACGGGCAGATACGACCCCGAACTGCTAAGTATATTTGATGAACAATTAATTGCCTCGGGGAATTTGATATTTGAGAAACGTAAAGCTTTTATGGAAAGTTTTACCGAGATTTTTAACAAACACTATCGGTTTTTGAGTGAAGATGCCGAACAGGTTGAGTTAATTTACGAATCGCAATTATTACAAGGTGGATTTGCAGAATTACTGAAAAAACATACCGAAAAAGACAGGGTGCTTGAGCGCACCACCACTGGCATACATAAAGATGAGCTACAATTTGCTATTCATGGTATGCCGATGAAAAAATTTGGTTCGCAAGGACAACAAAAATCGTTCTTAATAGCCCTCAAGCTAGCTCAATATACTTTCTTGCATCAGCAAAAAGGGTTTAAACCGCTATTGTTACTAGATGATATTTTTGACAAGTTGGATGACAATCGCATTACCAAATTGATGCAAATGGTATCTAACCATGATTTTGGACAAGTGTTTATTACCGACACCAGTATTGCAAGAGTTCAAAACATATTTTATAAAATAGGGGTCGATTTAAAAGTGTTTAATGTAAAAGGAGGGATGATTGATGCGTAAAGCGAACGATAAAACACTGAAAGAGGCGATTGAGCAGATGTTGCAAGTTTATAAAATTAAACGCCGCTACGACGAAACGGGTATTAAAACCTCATGGCCCGAACTGGTAGGCAAATCAGTCGCCAATCGAACTAAAGAAATATATATCCACGACAAGAAATTGTTTCTTCGTATCGAATCGTCGGTAATAAAAAACGAATTGATAATGATGCGTACGCAAATAATTGAGAAAATCAATACCGATGCTGATTCGCTATTGATTGAAGATATTATCTTCCTCTAGACCATCTGATTTTGGCAAGAGCCTGTTTTCTAAAATCATCACTAATAATAGAATAGCCCAAAATAACTAGTCCTGGTGTGATAAACAGCAATTGCACCTCTGGTGGGTGATGCAAGAAAAACAGCGAGTTAGCAACAAAAATAGCTGTGATTATTAACGCGCACACAAAACATCTGACAAGCAATTTCATAGTTGTATGTTTTTAATACTGATATGATGCCAATAATCATGCCATAGCATTTAACCACAGCATAACCATAACATTTTCAGCATAGTAAAGCTATTACTTAAACTTGAAAAAACAAAATATAATGGGGAATAAATTTCGGGCATGGTAAAAATAATCCCCACACCCGAAATAAAATAATTTAGAAACGCTCGAAAGATGAGAAGAAGAAGTTACCTTCAATTTGTGCGTTTTCGTCAGAGTCTGAGCCATGCACCGCATTAGCATCAATTGATTTTGCAAACAAATTACGAATGGTACCAGGTTCAGCTTTAGCTGGGTCGGTAGCACCTATCAGTTTACGAAAATCTTCAACTGCGTTATCCTTTTCTAAAATTGCAGCAACAATTGGCCCTGAAGACATAAAAGTTACTAAATCATTATAAAAAGGGCGTGCGCTATGAACAGCGTAAAATTGACCGGCTTTTTCAGCACTTAGCCAAAGATATTTCATAGCGGTTATTTTAAATCCGCCTTTTATAATATGATCAATAATAGCTCCGGTGTGGCCATTGGCAACAGCATCGGGCTTAATCATGGTAAAAGTTTTGTTGGTTTCCATTGTATCTATTAAAATTGCCGCAAAAATAGGGTTTATAGTTTATAATATTAAATGCTTTGGCTTTATAATTAGATGATTGGTATTTAATTTATTTATTTAGCTTTGCGACTATTTATAAATTTGATGTTAGAATTAGCTGCACTTACTAAACTTTTAGAGGAGCCTCGACATATAGTAATCACCACCCATCATAAACCCGATGGCGATGCTATGGGGTCGTCTTTAGGTTTGTATAATTATCTTATTCAACAAGGGCATCATACAAAAGTTATTACCCCGACAGACTATCCCGATTTTTTGGCTTGGCTGCCTGGCAATGATAAAGTGCTCATTTATACCGAGCACGAGGCGGAAGCTGCTAAGTTGGTTGCTGATGCTGAGTTGATTTTTTGCTTAGATTTTAATGCATTAAGCCGCATTAACGAATTGGGCGAATTGGTACGAGCAAGCGCGGCAGTAAAAGTAATGATTGACCATCATCTTGAACCAGAAGGGTTTGATGATTACAGACATTGGGACATTAAAGCCTGTGCAACGGCACAATTGGTATATGATTTTATTGTAAACGAGTTAAATAACAAAGCTCTTGTAAATAAAGATGTAGCCACTTGCCTATATACGGGCATTATGACCGATTCGGCTTCGTTTAAGTTACCAAATACATCATCTGCGGTGCATCACATAGCGGCCGATTTAATAGATGCGGGAGCAGTAAACTGGCAAATACACGAGTTGGTTTATAACAATTCATCGGAGAATAGGTTGCGGTTTTTGGGATATTGTTTAAGTGAGAAATTAGAAATATTGCACGAGTTTAATACGGCTATCATCACTATA
The DNA here is from genome assembly GCA_963422535.1 of uncultured Mucilaginibacter sp. Classification (GTDB taxonomy): domain Bacteria; phylum Bacteroidota; class Bacteroidia; order Sphingobacteriales; family Sphingobacteriaceae; genus Mucilaginibacter. The sequence continues at coordinate 1,541,738 of OY730227.1, read as the reverse complement.
AACAAACAAGAGTTAAAGAAATATAATATAATAACTGGCGACACCGAGGGCATTGTAAACTATGCCTTATCAATAACAGGTATCCGTTTAGCCGCGTTTATTGTAGAACGAGCCGATAAAGTAAAGCTCTCATTAAGGTCTCGCGATGAGTTTCCTGCAAATGAGATTTGTAAGCAATATTTTAATGGCGGCGGGCATCGTAATGCTGCAGGCGGAACATCAACAGAAAGCCTTGATGAGGTAATTAAACAATTTAAACTAATTTTACCAGAATATAAAAAACTATTAATACAGTAAACAATGAAGAAAAACTTAATGTTTTTAGCTTTTGCAGCACTAGGATTAGCGAGTTGCAATAGCGGATTTAAAAAAGGAAATGGCGGATTGTTGTACGATATCCACACCAGTAAAAATGGTCAGAAAATAAAAGAAGGCGATTTTATCGTTCTTAATTTAGTGGCTAAAACCGATGGCGACTCTGTTTTGATGAGCACCTACGAAAACGGCAACCCTATTACAACCGTATTGCAAAAGTCGCAATCAAGTGGTGATATTTTATCGGGTGTAAAAATGTTGGCCGAAGGCGATAGTGCAACCATCAAAACCAGTATCGACTCCATGTATAAAAAAGGCGGGCGCAAACCTCCTTTTAAAGGCAAGTATATTGTGTATGATATTAAGGTTGAGAAAGTTTTCTCTAAAGGCAAGCAAAGTGATACTGCTTTTAATAACCAGATTACTGCCTACATGAAAACCCGTGTTGAGGCTATGAAAAAAGCAGAACCAGTAAAAATTAAAAAATACATTGATGATAATAAGCTTAAACTTAGCACTACTGCATCAGGTTTAAATTATGTAATTACCAAGCAAGGCACTGGCGAAATGCCAAAGGTTGGCGATACTGTAGAAGTATATTATGTAGGTAGGTTTATCAACGGTAAACTTTTTGATACCAACGTAAAAGATGCTGCACAAAAAGGCAAAACCTTTAATCCAATGCAACAATACAAACCTATTCGTGTGCCTGTTGGTGTAAAAGCTGTTATTACTGGTTGGGACGAAGGTTTGCAATTATTGAACAAAGGCGCAAAAGGAACTTTCATAATTCCTTCAAATTTGGCCTATGGCGAACAGGGTTATCAGGTTATCCCACCATTTAGCCCATTGGTATTTGATGTAGAGATGGTAAATATCATCCACCCTGATCCAAATGCTAAAAAACCAGCTCCAATGAGCCCATTGCAAAAAATGCAACAACAAACAAGAAAATAATATTATCTAAATATCAAAACGTCCTCGATAATATCGAGGACGTTTTACTTTAATACAACTTATGAATAAGCTTATTTTAACCCTTTCCTTGTGTTTTTCTTTCATCGTTCTTGCCCAAGCACAAGACAATGTTATAAAAACACCTCAAGGAATTTCAATAAAAGTAGTCACTAATAATCAAGGTAATAAGATTAAACTAAATGATGTTATCACCTTTGATATTGTACAAAAAACGGATAAAGACTCTGTTCTTTTCAGCAGTTATAAACTGGGGCATCCTATAAAAATGCAGGTACGCCCATCACAAAACGTTGGCGATTTAATGGATGTATTTACACGCCTCGCAGCCAAAGATAGTGCCTGTGTAGCCATCCCTTCCGATTCTATTTTTAAAGGACAAGAAAGTCGTCGCCCTACTTTTTTGCCAAAAGGCTGTTCGGTATTGGTTAATTTAAAAGTAGCCAAAGTACAAACACAAGAGGAGGCTATAAACGAGATTAAAACAGAAGAAACAACCGCAGCAAATAAATATATTGCTGATAATAAATTACCGTTAAAAACCACACCATCGGGTTTAAAATACCTCATCACACAGCCCTCTGTAAAACGTAAAGCTTTAGCGGGCGATACTCTGTTGGTTAATTATGTGGGCCGTACTACCAATGGCAAAGTTTTCGACTCGAGCATAAAAACTGAAGCCGAAAAAGCGGGATTGAACCAACCTGGGCGTAATTACGAGCCGTTGCAAGTGGTGGTGGGCACAGGTGCTGTTATAAAAGGATGGGACGAAGGCTTGCTGTTATTAAACGAGGGGGCAAAAGCCAAATTTGTTATTCCATCCAACTTGGCTTACGGGCAAAGCGGTGCTGGTGCCGATATTCCACCTTATAGTACACTAATATTTGATGTGGAAATAGTAAAAATAAAGCCGACTAAGCACACCCCCGCTGCTCCTCCTGCAAAAAAAGCATTGCCGCAAAAGAAAAAGAAACCAACTTCAAAATAAAACCATTTAAAGGTCTCCAATAACACGGGGGCTTTTTACTTTTGTAGCATGGTACTTACCGATACGCATACGCATCTATATTACGAAACCGATACGCAAAAAAGAGAAGAATTGATGCGGCGTTGCCTTGATAACGGCATTGCCCGTTTGTTTTTACCCAATGTTGATTCGGCATCTATCGAGTTGATAATGAGTCTATCCAAAGCGTTTCCTGAAAACTGCTTCCCGATGTTAGGCTTGCACCCCTGCGATGTAAAAGAAAATTGGCAGTTGGAATTAGACATCATCCATGCAGCAATTCCTCAACACAAAATATATGCAATAGGCGAAATCGGTATCGATTTGTATTGGGATAAAACCTTTGTTAAAGAGCAAATTGAAGCATTTAAAATACAAATAGCTTGGGCAAAAAAACTGAGCTTGCCTATCGTAATCCATTGTCGCGATGCTTTTGACGAGGTTTACAAAGTATTGCAAGAAGAGCATGATGAAGCCCTACGTGGCATCTTCCATTGCTTTACTGGCACAATTGAGCAAGCGCAAAAAATAATTGATTTGGGCTTTTATTTGGGTATAGGAGGCGTGGTTACTTATAAAAATGCTGGGCTCGATAAAGTGGTGCAACAAATAGACCTAAAACACATTGTTTTGGAAACAGATTCGCCCTATCTGCCTCCTGTTCCGTATAGAGGCAAACCAAACGAAAGCTCATATTTAATACACATTGCTCAAAAAGTAGCCGATTTGCATCATATTGGTTTAGAAACAGTAGCGGCAATTACAACAGAAAATTCAAAAATTGTGTTTGGTGTGTAAAGCATTTTTATCTTTACATTTTATTACACCCCTTAAGCTATAATCTATGAACGAGATTTTGATCATCTATACCGGAGGGACAATCGGTATGATGACTGACCCTAAAACAAAAGCACTTAAACCTATCAATTTTGAACAGGTAATGGAAAACGTACCTGAACTTGATAAGTCGGACTGCAAAATTAGGGTACACTCGTTTGAGCAAATTATCGACTCGTCGAACATGAATCCTTCGATATGGAGCGAGTTGGCGCGGTTAATAAAAGTTAATTATGATTCGGTTGATGGCTTTGTAATACTCCACGGTTCGGACACGATGGCTTTCACGGCCTCGGCATTAAGCTTTATGCTCGAAAACTTGGCAAAGCCAATCATATTTACAGGCTCTCAATTGCCAATCAGCGCGATACGTACGGATGCCAAAGAAAACTTGATGACGGCAATAGAAATAGCCAAAGCCAAAAAAAACGACCGAGCACGTGTGCCCGAAGTATGTATTTACTTTGATTATAAACTTTTTAGAGGCAACAGGGCGTTTAAGTATAACTCTTCAAAATTTGAGGCATTTCGCTCGCCAAATTATCCCATATTAGCCGAATCGGGCGTGCATTTAAAATTTAGCATCAATGATATACGGCAACCCGTAGATGCCCCACTAATTGTTCATAGCGAATTGGCAAGTGATGTGGCTGTACTAAAACTATACCCCGGTATTAGCGAAAAAGTAGTCGAAAACATCCTTTCGGCAGATGTGCGTGGTATCGTATTAGAGAGTTTTGGTGCTGGTAATACCACTACCGATAAATGGTTTATAGATTTACTTAAAAACGCCATTGATAGCGGGAAAGTAATTCTTAATATTTCGCAATGCAAGGTAGGCTCTGTTGAGTTGGGACGATACGAGACGAGTAAAGAGCTAAAAGATATGGGGGTAGCTAGCGGTTATGATTTAACCTATGAGGCGGCCGTAACCAAAATGATGTATTTGCTTGGGCAATACAACGACCCTGCAATGATTAAAGAATTGCTTGAAACAGATTTGCGAGGAGAGTTAACCATCTCGTAGTTTAATTGTTTTATAAACTGATGATTAAATGACGTGGCGGTGATTTTGTTAAACGAAAGAAAATGCCGATATTATGAGGGTGAATTACTAGTCGAAAAAACTCTTGTTATATACAATTGGCGGGGTATTTAAACGTTCTAATTAAAAGCATTAATATAAAAATACACTAATATGAAAGATAACACCAAAGTAGTAGTTGCATTGCTTGCAGGATTGGCGGCTGGTGCAGCGTTGGGAATATTATTTGCTCCTGATAAAGGTGCAGAAACACGCGACAAACTTTCTGATTCGCTTAAAAAACTAGGCGATTCAATAAAAGATACAGCCGCTAATGAAATTGACAACCTGATTGGCTTAAAAGACAAAGTGGTTGAAAACATTAAAGGAAAAGTTAAGGTAGTAGAACAAGAGTACCAAGACGACTTGGAACACGCTTAATTTAAAGCCATTGTTAATTGTTAGATAAATAAATATCTATCAAACAAAGCAATATTATGGAAGCTCAAAAAGAAACATCTACACCTCTTCCTCCTATTATTGACCAGTTAAAAGAGTATGCCGAAACACGTATCAAACTGGCAAAATATGAGGCAATTGATAAAAGCACTACTGTTGCAGCCAGTTTAATTACTGATATCATTGTGGTATTGAGCCTCGTGCTTACTTTTCTTTTTTTGAGCTTCTCTTTTGCATTTTATCTATCGCAGTTGTTTGGTTCGTATTGGCAAGGCTTTGGTTGCACAGCGTTGGTTTATTTAATTATCGCCATCGTTATTATACTGCTCAAGGATAAATTACAGCAGCCGCTCATCAATTTATTTATCAAAAAAATATTTAAATAATTGCGATGAGTAGCACGATAAAAAACGTTAGCGATTTAAAAGCCGAGCTAGTTCGATTAAAAATGATTGAACTACAACAGGCCGACGACTTAATAAAACGAGTTAATACCCCATCGGCACTATTCAAGACGGTAGTTTCTGCTTTCCCTAAATCGAAGGCGTCAAAAAGCGAAGGCAAATCGGATATCCTTGACCAAGATTTATTTGGTCTTTTATCACGCATACTATTACCATTGGTGCTCAACGGCACTATATTCCGCAATTCAAACATCTTAGTAAAAACACTAGTTGGCTTAATTTCTCAAAAAGCATCACATTATATAAGCGAAGATGCCGTTATTAAAGTTGTAGATAAGCTTCGTCACTTTCTTGATAAAAGAAATAAAAAAACCGATTATGGCATCCCGCCATTGAGCGAAACTTATTGATTTAAATTATTGTCGCAATGATATATCGGTAGAAAACTTATTTTTGCCCCTTAATTTTTTTACGTGGGAAAAGATAAATTAAGACGCTTCGCTGAAATAGAAACCTTCAGCAATGTTGTGCAGTTAGATGCCGGAAAGCCATATAAAGGGAAATGGGCTGCTGATTTTTTCAAAAACAACAACCCTGTTGTATTAGAATTGGCGTGCGGTAAAGGCGAATACACCGTAAACCTTGGTAGATTATTTCCTGATAAAAATTTTATAGGGATTGATTATAAGGGCAACCGTATATGGCGTGGTGCAAAAACTGCGTTAGAAGACGGCGTTGCGAATGTAAGGTTCTTGCGCATTCAGATTGAAATGTTGCTTGATTATTTTGATGCAGGCGAAATAGACGAAATTTGGATAACCTTCCCCGACCCACAACCACAACTTAGCAGAGAAAAGAAACGATTAACATCTCCTCGATTTTTAGAAAAATATAAACTGGTACTTAAAGCAGGTGGTTTTGTAAATCTAAAAACCGATAACGATGCGTTGCATGCTTATACTGTAGAGAAGATAAATGAAGTAGGCTTAAACTTACATATCAAAACAGAAAACCTCTATCATTCCGAATATGTGAATGAAGTACTCTCCATCAAAACCTATTACGAACGAAAATATTTGCAGGATAATAAAAATATTAACTACCTTAAGTTCTCATTTTAAAACCCATGCCCGATTCAAATTTTTACGAAATGGTATATGAAGTAACAAGGCTTATCCCACACGGGCGAGTTACTTCGTATGGTGCTATTGCAGCATATTTGGGCACAAAGGGCTCATCGCGCATGGTGGGCTATGCTATGATAGCGTGCGGCTCGGTACATCCACGTGTTCCTGCGCATCGGGTGGTTAATAGACAGGGCTTGCTAACTGGCAAATTCCATTTTGGCGGAAACTTGATGGAAGAGCTACTAAAAGCCGAAGGCATTAAAGTAGAAGATAACAAAGTGGTTGATTTTAAACAGCTGTATTGGGACCCATCAATAGAGCTGGCATTATAGTTTTATTCTGATATGGAGTGGCTTATCTTCTCCTATTCCGTCATTAATTTTACTTTGCAAACAAAATCCGCATAAATTTTTTATTTATGTTTGTTGCCCAATATTTTATTATGAAACCTAAAAATAAAACCATAATTCTTTGCTTGTCAGGCGTACTTGGCTTAGTGCTATGCGCCTATCAAAGTAAAATAGGATTAGTACCCACCAACGACCCTGTTTATAAAAACATCGACCCTGCGGTTAGCCCAAAAACGGATTTTTTTCGCTACGCTAATGGCGGCTGGCTCAAGCGCAACCCTATCCCCGCTGCTTATTCTAATTGGGGTATCGGCAATGTAATTGTAGATGAAATCCGCGACCGTTTGAAAAAAATAAACGAAGAGGCTTTAAAAGCAAATGCAGCAGCAGGCTCAAGCACACAAAAAATAGGCGATTTTTATTATAGCGGACTTGATACTGTGGGGATAGAAAAAGCAGGCATATCACCACTGCAAGAACAATTGAATATTATTCAACAAGCAACTAACGTACAAGATATATTAAACGTATCTGCGCTATTAACCACTACGGGCACCGAAAGCATGATTGGCTCTTATGTGGGTCAGGATGATAAAAATAGCGAAAAAATGATAGTTGGGTTATACCAAAGCGGCTTGGGTTTGCCCAATCGTGATTATTATTTTAATACCGACACACGCACGGCACAAGTTCGTAACGATTATTGCACAAAATATTTGCCCACCATGCTATCATTTTTAGGTTGGGATAAACAAAAAGCCCTTGCTGGCGCAAAAAGTGTGTATGCAATGGAGCTATTCTTCGCCGAAAACAGCCGTAAGCTAGAAGACTTGCGCGACCCCTATCTGAACTATAACAAAATGTCGGTAGCGGCTTTAAACACATTAACTCCAAATATTAATTGGGCTAACCTATTTGATAAGCTCGAACTTAAAAAAGTTGATTCGGTTATAGTTGGTCAACCCGAATACTATAAGGCTGTAAACAAAGCATTAACTACGTTTAGTATTGATGATTGGAAAGCTTATTTGAGTTTAAAACTTGTTGCGTCTTACGCCTCTTATTTAAACAAGGCGATAGTAGAAGAAGATTTCCGTTTTTATAACAAAGTGCTTCGTGGGCAGGAAGAGCAATTGCCACGATGGAAGCAAGTATTAGATACCGAAAATGGCTTAATGGGCGAGTTATTGGGTCAATTATTTGTTAAGGAGTATTTCCCAAAAAGCAGCAAAATAAGATATACCGCTATGGTTGAGGCTATTCGTCAAGCCTATCGTGAGCATATTATGAAATTGGATTGGATGAGCCCACAAACCAAACAAAAAGCATTAGCAAAACTAAATGCCATACATCCAAAAGTAGGTTATCCTGAGCATTGGCGAGATTTTTCAACGCTTACTATTAGTCGCAAATCGTATGCGGGCAATGTAATGCAAGCACACCATTGGGCATACCTTATTAGTGCAAACAAATTGGGCAAGCCTGTAAATCATCAAGAGTGGAACATGACGCCCCAAACCTATAATGCAAATTATAGTGCATCAAACAACGAGATTACTTTGCCAGCGGCACAGTTTTTAATACCCGGCATCAAAGATAGCGAGGTAGATGATGCGGTTGCTTATGGTTATTCGGCGGCATCAACCATTGGTCACGAGATTACACATGGTTTTGATGATCAAGGTCGCCAGTATGATTTAAAAGGCAATTTAAAAGGATGGTGGACAGTACAGGATTCGATAAAATTTGCACAAAGAGCACAAGTGTTGGTTAACCAGTTTAACGGCTATGTAGTTTTAGATAGTTTGCACGTGAATGGCAAGGCTACGTTGGGCGAAAACATTGCTGATTTGGGTGGAATTGTTTTAGGATTAGATGCTTTCAAAAAAACCAAACAATATAAAGAAGGTAAAAAAATACACGGACTTACCCCTTTACAACGCTTCTTCTTGGGCTATGCCTTAGGTTGGCTGGGGCACACACGCAATGAGGCGCTTGCCAATCAGATATTAACAGATGTGCACGCCCCTGGGTTTTTAAGAGTAAATGGTCCTTTTAGTGATGTGCCCGAGTTTTACAAAGCATTTAACGTGAAGAAAGGCGACAAAATGTGGATAGACCCCGATAAAAGAGTAAAAATATGGTAATATCGAATGATTGCTAAATGAGCGGCATATTAAAGATTGCGGTAGTTGGTCCCGAATCGACTGGAAAATCAGCAATGTCTGCTTATTTAGCAAATCATTACCATACGGTTTGGGTGCCTGAATATTCACGAGAGTATTGCGAAAAGCTAACCGAAGCGCCGACATGGCAGGATGAGGTAAATATGTTTTATGGGCAAATAGCACTAGAGGCATCTATCTTGCCCAATGCCCATGAACTACTTATTTGCGATACCACATTTATTACCATAAAAATCTGGTGTGATTATCTGTTTGGAAAATCTCCAAAAGTGGTATTAGATGAATTGCCTCAACATCCTTACGATTTTTACCTACTATTAGATATTGATTTGCCTTGGGAGGATGACCCTTTGCGCGATTTTCCACACCTACGTGAGCATTTTATGCAGGTATGGCATAACGAACTTAATGCCTTAAATGCTAATTATGTGGTCGTATCAGATCTTGGTCAGGATAGGTATGATAACGCCATACAAGCAATAGATGCCTTTTTATTATCGAGAGAATAAACCTCTTATAACGGCTTTGGCTTACAGGTGTATCTTTTATTCAATCGTGCTGTAATGGGAATTACGCTAGCTGTGCTTGCAAACACAATAAGCGAGTCTGTCTTTTTGCTCATCTTATAGGTTTCGGTATAAACCCCAGCTCTGAAACACCCTCCTGCTTGTTTTATGCTATAATCGGCATTGCAAAACTGTCCTTTTAAATTCAAGGTATCATTACGTTGAATATATGTTCCTTTAGTATATTCTACCCAATGGTCAGCATTTGTACAATTATCAACCCCATTATTTACCTTACTATGCGTTTCTATCTGCATATAAAAAGAGTCGCAGCTAAATTTATATCGATAAGTGGTATATTCTATTAATTGCTTTTCATTTGATAGCGGCAGCTGTTGCCATTCGCCTTGTAAGTACACTTCGCCATTACCTTGTAAATCAGGATTTGGAGAGCAAGCCGTTATGCTACTCAAAAGCATCAACAAACAAAAAACGAAGGGGTAAATACGAGAGGGGTTTTGCATTTTGACAAATTCGTGCAGAAAATATGAGCCCCTCGTTAATTGAGGGGCTGTTTTGATATTATTTCAAACTTCCTATCATGTCCTCTGGGCGCACCCATTGGTCAAACTGCTCATTGGTTAATAAACCCAAACCTATTGCAGCTTCGCGCAGTGATTTATTTTCTTTCAAAGCTGTTTTAGCAATTTTAGCAGCGTTTTCGTAACCAATATGGGGGTTAAGCGCAGTAACTAGCATTAAAGAGTTTTCCAAATGCTTTTTGATGCCTTCGTAGTTTGGCTCAATACCCACAGCACAGTGGTCGTTAAATGATACGCAAGCATCACCTATTAAACGTGCCGATTGTAAAAAGTTAGCCGCCATTACTGGTTTAAACACATTTAGCTCATAATGCCCATTAGAGCCCCCTACCGAAATAGTTACATCATTACCCATCACCTGTGCTGCCACCATCGTTACCGCTTCGTTTTGGGTTGGGTTTACCTTACCTGGCATAATTGATGAGCCTGGCTCGTTATCAGGGATATGTATTTCGCCAATGCCCGAACGCGGGCCCGATGCCAACATCCTAATATCATTAGCGATTTTCATTAGCGATACCGCAATTTGTTTTAACGCACCGTGGCTTTCTACAATTGCGTCGTGCGCAGCCAATGCCTCAAATTTATTTTCAGCCGTACGAAATGGCAAACCTGTAAATTGCGCAATATAGTTTGCTACTTTTACATCATAGCCTTGGGGGGTATTAATTCCTGTACCAACGGCAGTGCCGCCTAATGCTAATTCGGACAAATGGTCTAGTGTGTTTCTTAATGCCTTTAAACCATGGTCTAATTGCGACACATAGCCCGAAAACTCTTGCCCTAATGTAAGTGGGGTAGCATCCATCAGGTGCGTACGTCCAATTTTTACCACACTTTTAAATGCTTCTGATTTGGCTTTCAATGTATCACGCAACTTTTCAATCCCCGGTATAGTTACATCCATAACCATTTTATATGCAGCAATGTGCATAGCGGTGGGATAAGTATCGTTTGATGATTGCGATTTGTTTACATCATCATTTGGGTGGATAAAGGTTTTACCCTCTCCTAGTTTATTACCTTGCAATACGTGCGAACGGTTGGCTATTACTTCGTTCACATTCATGTTTGATTGCGTACCCGAGCCCGTTTGCCATATCACCAAAGGGAACTCGCTTGCTAGTTTTCCTTCCAATATTTCATCACAAACATTGGCTATCAAATCACGTTTCTCAGCAGGCAATACGCCGCAATCAGTATTGGTATATGCGGCTGCCTTTTTTAAATAAGCAAACGCCGCTATAATTTCCTTCGGCATTGATGCCTCTGGTCCTATTTTGAAATTGTTACGCGAGCGTTCTGTTTGTGCTCCCCAGTATTTATCGGCAGGCACTTTCACCTCGCCCATAGTATCATGTTCTATTCTGAAACTCATCGTGTTTTAATGAATAATATGCGACTGCAAAGTTAGAATTTTATATGGAGACCATTATGCTGGATTTTTATTTTATTGCACAAGACATCGTCAATCGTCGCCTTTTCTTTTTCTAAGCATCAGAATTTTTACATTAAAGATATACTTAAGTACGGTCTTATGTTTTAGCTTTGTTTTGTAATTAACCTGTAAACTCAAAAAATTATGAAAATACTTGCATTGTGCCTCGCACTATTATTTGTTGCCCCCGCATCTGTTTACGATTTCAAGCTTAAAACCATTGACGGTCAGGACTTCTCCCTAGCAAAATATCATGGTAAAAAAGTATTGATTGTAAATACTGCATCAAAATGTGGCTATACCCCACAATATGCCGAGTTGCAAAAACTGGCGGATATGTATAAAGACAAATTGGTAATAGTGGGCTTTCCTGCTAACAATTTTGGACAACAAGAGCCTGGTTCGGCTTTAGAAATCAAATCGTTTTGCCAAAAAAACTATGGTGTTACCTTCCCTTTAAGCACAAAAGTGAGTGTGAAAGGCGATGATATTGCCCCATTGTTTAAATATTTAACATCCGCACCCAATCCTGATTTTACTGGAGAAATTAAATGGAATTTCGAGAAGTTTTTGATTGATGAGAATGGTAAATTAATCCATCGCTTCCGCTCGGAAGTAAAACCGCTTTCGACTGATTTGACCAAGTATTTGTAATGATATCTCAGCTATTCAAAAGGGGCATAGAAAAAATCTATGCCCCTTTTGCTTTTGTCCATTAGCGCATCGGCACTTCAAGTATCAATATTTTAGCAGTTTCTTTTACATCAATAGTAAACTTATCCACCTCCTCTATACCTAGTGCATCCCGTTTATTTAATTCAGTATCTGCAACCGCTATCTTTCCTTCAATCAGAAAAATATAAGCACCATTTCCCGCAATATTTATATCATAATTTATTTGTTGATTGGCATCAAAATCACCAATCGAAAATACGGCATCTTGGTTAATCCAAAGAGCATTGCCATCTTTTGCTGGTGAAACCAAGGTGGTAAATTGATTTTGCTTTAATTCGTTTATAAAACTTTTTTGATCATAGCGTGGCTCTATATCCTCTTCTTTTGGAAAAAGCCAGATTTGCAAAGTATTAGCGGCTTCTGTTTTTGAATGGTTATATTCAGAGTGTTGAATACCTGTTCCTGCCGACATTACTTGCACTTCGCCAGCAGTAATTACACCCGTATTGCCCATGCTGTCGCGATGTTCTAATGCGCCTTGCAATGGGATAGTAATTATCTCCATATTATCATGCGGGTGTGTCCCAAAACCTGTTCCTCCTTCAATAATGTCGTCATTCAATACACGCAATACACCAAAGTGCATTTTTGATGGGTTATAATAATTGGCAAAACTGAATGAAAAATTTGCCTTTAACCAGCCGATGTTGTTGTACCCTCGCTCGTTGGCAGGGTGAAATGTTTTTTTCATTTTCTTTAATTATATGTTTAAACATTCAATTTTTACGCCACAAATTATTTATGTGTATTTTTGTGCTGAAATTTAAGATTATAATGTCAAAAAAAGCAATTATAGTTGGGGCAAGCGGACTTATTGGCAGTATTTTACTAAAACTACTGTTAGATAATGATAGCTATGATGCTGTTTTGATTTTAGTAAGAAAAGAGTTGCTGCTTTCTCATAAAAAGCTAACTCAAAAAGTAATTGATTTTGACAAACTCTCGGGCTATGGGGAAAACATCATGGGCGATGCCCTTTTTTGTTGCTTAGGCTCAACCCGAAAGAAAACGCCCAATCTTGCTGATTATAGAAAAATAGACCATGATTATCCATTGCAGTTGGCACAAATAGCCAAACAAAATGGCATCAAACAGTATCATCTTGTATCGGCAGTAGGTGCAAATAGCCAATCATCTAACTTTTACACCAAAATGAAAGGCGAAATAGAAGATGAGCTTAAAAAAATTGGGCTTGATTGCTTACATATTTATCAGCCATCGTTCTTAACTGGAAACAGACAAGAGCAAAGGAGCCGCGAAGGCGTGGCTGTTTTAATAATGAAAATTCTTAATCCTTTTTTAATTGGAGGGTTAAAGAAATATCGCAGCATACCTGCCGAAACTGTTGCCAAAGCAATGCTTAATGAATCTTTAAAAAACCAAGAGGGTGTATTTTTACATCCCTCTGATAAAATAAAACTACTAGCGTGAGTACATATATATCTGCCGAGAATTTAGGTCATTCATTTCACGACCATTGGTTATTCAAAAATTTAACCATTGGCATTAATAGAGGGCGACGTGTGGCGTTGGTTGGTATTAACGGTGCTGGAAAATCGACCTTATTAAAACTATTGGCAGGCAAGTTTACGCCTGTCGAGGGCAAAGTAGTGCAAAGCCGTGATTTGCGAATGGGCTACCTCGAACAAGACCCCTCCTTCGATAAAGAACACACCATAAGCGATTACATCTTTCATTCGGACAATAAACAACAGCAGCTTATAAAAAAGTATGAGGAGTTGTTAGAAAACGACCCTACCAACACCAAAGCTATTGATAAAGTAACCGAAGAAATAAGCGATAGCGATGCCTGGGAATATGAATATAAAATAAAAACCATTTTGGGGCGATTGGATATTCATCATCTTCATCAAAAAATAACCACGCTATCGGGAGGGCAAAAGAAACGACTTGCTTTGGCTCGATTGCTGATTGAAGATCCTGATGTTTATTTATTAGATGAGCCTACAAACCACTTAGATATTGATACGATTGAGTGGCTGGAGAAATTGATGACCGAGGGCGCAAAAACCATTTTGATGGTTACCCACGATAGGTATTTTTTGGACAACGTATGTAACGAGATACTAGAGATTGATAATGGTAAAATCATCCCCTACTTTGGGAATTATGGCTATTATCTAGAAAAAAAGGCGGAAAGAGAAAGTACGCTGGAATTACAGTTCCAAAAAAACTCGAACCTATTAAAAAAAGAATTGGAGTGGATGCGTAGGCAACCACAAGCACGTGGCACAAAATCAAAAGCGAGGATAGATGCCTATTATGAGTTAGAGGAGAAAACCAAAAACAACGGCATAAAAGGCAAAGTAGAATTAAGCGTAAAAACTGCTCGACAAGGGAATAAAATATTAGAGTTACATCATCTATCGAAGGCTTTTAATGAGCAATCGTTGGTAAATGATTTTAATTATGTGTTCAAAAAAGGCGACAGAATTGGTTTGGCGGGCAAAAACGGCAGTGGAAAATCGACCCTGCTCAACATGATTACAGGTAATCTTATTCCTGATAGCGGCATGGTTGAAAAGGGAGAAACTACCATAATGGGCTATTTTCATCAATCGGGCATTGTGTTTAAAGACGACGACCGTGTAATTGATGTGGTAAAAAATGTAGCCGAGTTTATAACCATGGCCGATGGCAAAACCATATCGGCATCGGCTTTGCTTACGCTGTTTCTTTTCCCTCCCAAAAAGCAATATGGCTTTATTGCCAATTTAAGCGGAGGCGAAAAAAAGCGGCTTCAGTTGATGAGTTTGTTGATGAAAAATCCAAACTTTTTGATACTGGATGAGCCCACCAACGATTTGGATATCGACACATTGAATGTGCTTGAAGAGTTTTTAATCAACTACAATGGCGTATTAATGCTGGTATCGCACGACAGATATTTGTTAGACAAACTAACCGACCAATTATTTATCATGGAGGGCGAAGGCGTAGTTAAAATATTTAATGGCAATTACTCATCGTATCGTTACGAGCAGGAAATAGCCAAACAGCAGCTTAAGAACGCCCCTCCTGTTGAAAAGATAGAGCAGAAAAAACCTGCCACAAAAAACAAATTGAGTTTTAAAGAACAAAAGGAATTAGAGGGGATAGATAAAGAAATTGCTTTAATAGAAGATAAAATAAAGGCGTTAACAGAAGAGTTAAATTCTGGCGAGAAAGAACACGCCACATTAATAGCGCTTGCTCGTCAAATTGAAGTATTAAACAGCGAATTGGACGAGAAAAGTATCCGCTGGATTGAGTTAACCGAACTAAGCGAGGCGTAAAATGAAAACATCCGACATTATTGCATCGCTGGGCGTTATCATTTTATTGATAGCATTTCTATTAAATTTATACAAAAAACTGCCTGCCGAGAGCAAAACATATAGCTTGTTAAATTTTATTGGGGCTGGCACTTGTTGTTTCGCCTCTTGGCTAATTGGTTTTTATCCGTTTATTATACTCGAAGCCATTTGGGCTTTCGTAGCTTTGGTGTCATTATTTAAAGTTCCACGTGGAACATCTAAAAATCGAGCATAGTTTTATGCGTTCCACGTGGAACATGGAGGCAAAATGTTTAAGAAATATAATGTAATAGTTGTGGGGGCTGGGCACGCAGGCTGCGAAGCAGCAGCGGCGGCGGCAAACCTTGGCTCGTCGGTGTTGCTCATTACCATGAACATGGGCACAATAGCTCAAATGAGTTGCAATCCTGCAATGGGCGGCGTAGCAAAAGGGCAAATAGTTAGAGAGATTGATGCTGTGGGTGGCTACTCGGGCATAATTGCCGATAAAACAACTATCCAGTTTCGGATGTTAAATCTATCTAAAGGTCCTGCGATGTGGAGCCCTCGGTCGCAAAACGACAGGATGCGTTTTGCAGAAGAGTGGCGATTGGCATTGGAAAAAACCCCAAATGTTGATTTTTGGCAAGATACTGTAACCTCATTAATTGTAAAGAACCACACCATCAAAGGCGTGCGTACCTCAATGGGTGTTGAAATAGAATGCAATGCCGTAGTGCTAACGAATGGCACATTTCTGAATGGCGTTATCCATATTGGTGAGAAAAAATTTGGTGGAGGCAGAACGGGCGAAAAAGCGGCAACGGGCATTACCGAGCAATTAGTAGAACTGGGCTTTGAAGCGGGAAGAATGAAAACGGGCACCCCCCCTCGTATTGATGGACGTACACTAAACTATAGTGTGATGGAAGAGCAGTGGGGCGATGAAAACCCTGGTCGGTTCTCCTATACCAATGTAGAACGTTCATCAGACCAACGATGCTGCTGGATAACTTATACAAATAGCAAAGTTCACGAAACGCTTAAAGAGGGCTTTGAAAAATCTCCCATGTTTACTGGGCGCATTAAGGGTCTTGGCCCGAGGTACTGCCCTTCTATTGAGGATAAAATAAATCGATTTGCCGAGCGAGAACGTCATCAAATATTTGTTGAGCCCGAGGGATGGAATACGGTAGAGATTTATGTGAATGGCTTTTCAACCTCTCTTCCCGAAGATGTACAGTATAAAGCATTGACACAAATACCAGGATTTGAAAATGCAAAAATGTTCAGACCTGGGTATGCTATAGAATATGATTACTTCCCACCTACTCAATTGGGGCTAACATTAGAAACCAAACTAATAAGTAATCTTTATTTAGCAGGACAAATAAACGGTACTACGGGCTACGAAGAAGCGGCATCTCAAGGTTTTATTGCAGGTATAAATGCACATCAAAAAATAAATGATTTGCACGAATTAATTATGAAACGCTCCGAATCGTATATCGGTGTACTAATAGATGATTTAGTGACAAAAGGCACAGAAGAGCCCTATCGGATGTTTACATCACGAGCAGAACATAGACTGTTGCTTCGACAAGACAATGCGGATATACGGTTGAGCCCTGTTGGTCATCAGCTTGGTTTAATCAGCGATGAAAGATTAGCTATCGTAAACCAGAAAATAAAAAACTCTGATGATATTGTATCTTATACCAAAAATATGTCAATTGAAGCTACAAGTATAAATAGTTTATTAGAAGAATTGGGTACATCTCCCCTTTCTCAAAATGTAAAATTGTTTAGTTTGTTAAGTCGTCCACAAATTTCTTTTTCAGATTTGAGAGGAGCTAACGAGGCGTTAAACAATTTGCTTAACAAATATGACAAAGAAACTATTGAGCAGGCTGAAATAAAAATCAAATATGAGAGTTATTTTGAAAAGGAGTTGGACATTGTAGAAAAGATGAGGAAGATGGAAGATAAAGAAATCAACCCCGAATTTAATTATCAAAATTTGGTTTCGCTGTCAAAAGAAGCGCGAGAAAAATTGATGAAGATAAAACCCCGCACATTGGGTCAGGCTTCAAGAATTTCGGGGGTTTCACCATCGGATATTTCGGTTTTAATGGTACACATATCCAGATAATAATTAAATAATTGATAATCAAATGTTTATAATATAAAACAAGCGGCTTAAATATTTTGCTTTAAATCAATTATTTTTAAGATTTAATCATATTCTTCACAAAAACACAAAAACAGATTATAACGCTTAAAATGGGCTTAAATAAAAAACTCATCTTATTTAGAGAAAAAACGGCGCTGCTTGTGGTAGCGTTTTTAATATTTGGCTGTGCAAGTCAGCAAAAACCACAAGGTGGCCCAAGAGATAGAACCCCACCCAAATTAGTAAAGGCTACACCCCCAAATATGACAAGGAATTTTTCGGCAAAACAAATTCGTCTAGATTTTGACGAATACTTCTCATTGAAAAATCCTTTTCAAGAAATAACTCAAAGCCCTACCCAAGAAAAAGCCCCTCTTTATAAAGTAAGCGGGAAATCAATAATTGTTGATTTTAAAGATTCGCTACAAAAGAACACCACCTACGTTATCAATTTTGGGAAAGCCATAGCCGATTTAAACGAAAGCAATATATTACAAAATTTTACCTATGTTTTTTCTACGGGTAATCATATCGACTCGCTTAGCGTATCGGGCAATGTAAAAAACATCCTAACTCAAGATAAAGACAAAGATGTGTTAGTCATGCTTTTCCCCGTAAAACAAGACACCCTATTTGGCAAAAAGAAGCCTACTATTTTTACAACTACCGACAGTGTGGGTAATTTTACACTTAATAATTTACACGACGGCGATTACAGAATATATGCCCTAAAAGAGCCGACACCAAATAAAATATACGACCATGATAACGAGCTGATTGCCTTTTTAAAAGAGCCTATTCATTTAAAAAAAGATACTTCAAATATTCATTTAATACTATTTCAGCAAGAACCTGAAAAAGTTAGAGTAATAGAGCATCGTTTTGATATAGACGGAAAAATGATTTTTACTTTTAATAAAGGTCTTGAAAATCCATCATTAAGAATCCTTTCTCCTGAGACTTTGAACAATCAAAAAATAGTTGAATTCAGCAAGACCCGAGATACAGCCTTATTATATATGCGCAATCTGGATTTTGATTCATTAAAGGTTTCATTCTCTCAAAACAACAAACCGCTGGATACATTAACACTAAGAAAGGGTCGAAAAGAAACGTATAATCGCGTTTTATCATTGCTATACAACATTTCTTTGAATAATACCCTAAAGTATAATTCGAGCCTTAATATGACAGCAAATCTTCCTCTTGAAAGCATTGATAATACCATGATTGTGCTTAAAGAAGATTCGACTTCTATCACAGATTTTACCATTTCTCGTGATACTGGTAGTCTAAAAAAATTTACCTTAAATTATAAGTGGAAGCAAAAAGCAAACTATCAACTAGTATTTAATGAAGGTGCATTAAAAGATATTTATGGTGATAAAAATAAAAAACTAATAAAACAATTTCAGCTTGATAAGCCCGATAATTATGGGATGTTGACCCTAAAAATGCAAGTGCCTGATACCTCGAAAGGCTATGTGGTTGAATTAATAAATGAGCAGAAAACCGTGGTTCATCGTGATGATTTCACCAAAAACACAACCCTATCCTATAAAACATATCCTGTTGGTAAATACACCGTTAGGGTAATTTATGATAATAACAGAAACAAGAAATGGGATAGTGGGAATGTAAAGAAACGGGTATATCCTGAGAATATTTGGATATATACTAAAACCATTACACTGCGCTCGAATTGGTATGCCGAAGAAACAATAGCGATACCAAAAGAACCTACAAATCCTTAAACCAACCCGAATACATGATATAATTATTGGGTAGCTGCTTAAGCATTTGTTTTTGTTCGTCTGTTAGTGGTTTTATTTTTTTAGCTGGCGTTCCTGCGTAAAGGTATCCTGACTCACAAATGGTATTTTCGAGAACAACGGAGCCTGCTCCAATAATTACAAACGCTTCTACAACGGCATGATCCATTACAATAGCACCCATACCTATAAGTACATGGTCGTGTAGGGTACATCCGTGCACTAAGGCATTATGTCCAATAGAAACATTATTTCCAATATTAGTAGCTGCTCTTAAATAAGTAGCGTGTATTACTGCACCATCCTGAATATTGGTATTATTTCCAATTTTTATATAATGTACATCTCCTCTTATAACGGCATTAAACCAAACCGAACAGTTATCCCCCATCTCCACATCGCCTACAATGGTTGCATTTTCGGCTATAAAACATTCTTTTCCCCATACAGGATATTTATCTTTTACTGGCAATATTAGTGGCATTTTATATCTATTTATTAATTAAAATATTTATGTTTGACCTATAAAAAGCGGAAATAGCTCAGCTGGTAGAGCATCAGTTTCCCAAACTGAAGGCCGCGGGTTCGAATCCCGTTTTCCGCTCAAAATATCTAAAATATGGTATCATGCAATTGTTCTGCATGTTGTTTATAATCAGTAGTATAATGTAAACCTCTGCTTTCTTTTCTTAACATTGCCGATTTTACTACAATGTACGATACCTGTATAAGATTACGCAATTCGCACAACTTTACTGATAATTTGGTACGCTTATAAAATTCTTCGGTTTCATCATATAATAATCCCAAGCGACGCATTGCTCTTTCTAACCTAAAATCAGACCTAACAATACCCACATAATCGCTCATCAATTTTTGCATTTCGCGAACATTGTGCGTAACTAAGATATCCTCATTTGATAGCTTAACTCCATGTTCATCCCAATCTGGGATATTGTTCGGTAATACATTTGTATCAAATGATTTCATTGCATCAATATATATACGATGTGCAAAAACCAAAGCTTCTAATAAAGAATTAGAAGCTAATCTATTAGCCCCATGTAAGCCTGTTGACGAGCATTCTCCACAAGCATATAACCTCATTATAGATGATTTACCAACATGATCAACCATAACCCCACCACACATATAATGGCAAGCTGGTGCTACGGGTATCATATCCTTCGTCATATCGATACCAATCTCTAAACATTTAGCATATATATTTGGAAAATGGGCTAATATATCTTTTTTAGTACGATGCCTAATATCTAAATAAACATAATCTTCCCCTGATTTTTTTATCTCCGCATCAATTGCCCGAGCAACAATATCTCTTGGAGCTAAAGAACCTCTACTATCATACTCATACATAAACTCCTCGCCATTAGTTCTTTTCAATATTCCTCCAAAACCTCTCACGGCTTCTGAAATTAAAAATGAAGGGTACTCTCCAGAATTGTATAAAGCTGTTGGGTGAAATTGTATAAATTCCATATTCCTTACTTTACCTTTTGCACGATAAACCATAGCTATACCATCACCAGTTGCAATAGTAGGATTAGTAGTTATTGAATAAATATGCCCTGCCCCTCCGGATGCCATTACGGTAGTTTTTGACAATATTTTTTCTACCTCATTAGTTATAGTATTTAAAGCATAAATACCATAGCAAGTAATATCAGTAGTTGATTTATCTACAAACTCACCCAAATGATGTTGTGTTATTAAATCGACAGCAAAATAGTGGGTTAAAATTGTAATGTTAGGGTTTTTATGTATTTGGTCTAATAAAGCTCTTTCTATTTCCCAACCAGTAATATCTTTATAATGTAGTACTCTAAACTCGGAGTGCCCACCCTCTTTTGCTAAATCATAATAACCTTCATTTGTTTTATCAAAGTTAGTTCCATAATCAATTATTTCCTTTATTCTTTCAGGACCTTCTTTAACAACAATTTCAACAACTTCTTTATCACACAGTGCATCACCTGCAATTAAGGTATCATCAATATGTTTTTCAAACGAATCTTCTTTTTTATCCACAACCACAGCTACACCACCTTGCGCATACTTAGTGTTTGATTCATCTTCGTTTGATTTAGTAACTATCAGTACTTTACCATGTTTTGCCGCCTTTAGTGCAAAACTCAACCCTGCAATTCCCGAACCAATCACCAAAAAATCAGTTGTTCTAGTCATATATATATATAATAATGTGTAAAAGTACTACTTGTGTGAACAATAGACTTAAAACATGTTAATTTTGTGTAAGTAAAAAATTAAAAATAACCTATTTGGTGGATAACCCTTAAAAAGGGGTATGATACCAATAATCTTTAAGCTAATTTTGCGCTCTAATATTGTTCTAATTAACATTATTTAAAGAGATAAATTACTAACAAAAAAGGTTTAAAATTAAATACTCAAAAATACACTTCTCTTTATATCAAATAAATAGAGTAAATTATATAAAGTTTATTTGTTGAAAAAAGGGGAAAACTAATATTTTATACTACTTATAAAACAACTTTTAAACATAACTAACACACCAATAACAATAGTTTTATTTTATATATAATAATGATTTTTATTATTTGAATTGTTGAAATGAATACCTTAGAGGAAATAAATTTGAAAGGATTTTTGGAGGAAGAAATAGATCCTACACTCGATTTGTTTGAAGAAATTGAAAAAATAAAAAAGGAAAAGAATGCCGTTATTTTGGCTCATTATTATCAAGAACCCGATATACAAGATATTGCCGATTATATTGGTGATAGTTTGGGATTATCGCAACAAGCTGCAAAAACAGATGCCGATATTATTGTTTTTGCAGGAGTTCATTTTATGGCCGAAACAGCAAAAATTTTATCACCTAACAAAAAAGTTTTATTACCCGACTTAAAAGCAGGCTGTTCATTAGCAGATAGTTGTCCTCCGTATTTATTTAAAAAGTTTAAAGAATCTTATCCCGACCATTTGGTAATAACTTATGTAAATTGTACAGCAGAACTAAAAGCATTAAGCGATATAGTTTGCACATCAAGCAATGCGGTACAGATAGTAGAAAGTTTACCAAAAGACCAAAAAATAATATTTGGGCCAGATAAAAATTTAGGTGCTTATGTAGCCAAAAAAACAGGGAGGGAGCTGGTATTGTGGAATGGTGCTTGTATGGTACACGAAATATTTTCGAGAGAAAAAATTACCAAATTAAAAGAGCGTTATCCAACAGCTAAACTACTAGCCCATCCCGAGTGTGAAGAAACCATTTTAAAGATGGCGGATTATATTGGTTCGACTACTGGATTATTAAAATATGCTACGAAGAGTGATAAAAATGAATTTATTGTAGCTACCGAGTCGGGAATTATTCATCAGATGCAGAAGGAAAACCCTACCAAAAAATTTATCCCTGCTCCCCCAAATAATTCTTGCGCTTGTAATGATTGTCCACACATGAAAAGAAACACATTAGAAAAGCTTTACTTGTGTATAAAGAATGAATTACCAGAAATAAATGTACCCGAAAATATAATAAAAGAGGCTGTAAAACCAATTGAAAGAATGTTAGAAATATCAGCAAACCTTGGTTTATAATAAAATTTTATGTTTGAAAATAGAGAAAGAACGAGTATAGAAAAATTAGGAGAGTTTGGATTAATAGAACATCTTACAAACCAAATAAAAATAAAAAATAAGGAAACCATAAAGGGTATTGGCGATGATGCTGCTGTTCTTGATTTTAAAGGGAAAAAGGTAGTAGTATCAACAGATATGTTGCTGGAGGGTATTCATTTTGATTTATCATATACGCCATTAAAGCATCTAGGATATAAAGCCATTCAGGTAAACTTGAGCGATATATATGCCATGAATGCCACCCCTACGCAAGTAACTGTTTCATTAGGTATATCGAGTAAATTTCCATTAGAAGCAGTTGAAGAATTGTATGATGGAATATATTTAGCTTGTGAAAAATATAATATTGATTTAGTTGGTGGCGATACATCTTCATCAAAACAAGGATTAGTAATAAGTATTACGGTATTAGGCTATGCTGATGAAAAGGATATAGTGTATAGAAATACTGCCGAAGAAGGAGATTTAATTTGTGTATCGGGAGATTTAGGAGGGGCTTATACTGGTTTACAATTATTAGAGCGTGAAAAATTAGTTTTTATAGAGAACCCCAATATTCAACCTGATTTAGAAGGGAAAGATTATATAATAGAACGACAGCTTAAACCAGAAGCAAGAAAAGATATTATAGATTTACTGAAAGATATTGGTATAAAACCTACTGCAATGATTGATATTTCTGACGGATTAGCTTCAGAAATATTACATATATGCAAACAAAGTAATAAAGGGTGTAATTTGTATGAAGAAAAAATTCCTCTCGACCCTATGACTTATGAAACCGCAAGAGGATTTAATTTAGATCCTACTGTTTGTGCCTTGAGTGGTGGAGAAGATTATGAGCTCTTATTTACTATTAAACAAGCCGACTACGAGAAAATTAAACTACAAATGGATATTTCCATTATTGGACATATAACAGAGCCTTCAGCGGGCTGTAATTTAATTACCAAATCAGGTATAGTGCATGAGTTAAAAGCTCAAGGATGGAATGCATTTAAAAAATAATTATATTTGAATTTACTTAAACACATGAAAAAGATAATTTTATTTTCCTTAGTGAGTATATTTTGTACTCAAATAAAAGCTCAAGATGGTACATTATTTAAAATAAAAATATTTACCCAATCATACCTATAAAGGAGAAATGAAAATGGGTATAAAAATAAATGCTACATTATCTGGTGATGATAAAATAATTGAAAAATTAAAATCGAAAGGAATCACACAACCTATTAATGTTGAATTATTAATGAATATGGGTTTAGATATTAAAACAGGAAATATTAAACCCGATGGAATGTTTCCACTAAATGCTGACTATAAATTTTTTAATTTATCGGGATTATTAAATGGAAATAAAATACCAATTCCTACACAAACAAATAGGGATATAAAAATGACTTACCGGATAAGTAAAGATGGAAGTATAAAAATAGATTCTATTGGAGGAAAAGGAGGAAATGACACGTCCCAAATAAAAATGCAACAAATGATAAACTTGGTTCAAAAAGAAATAAAATTTCCAGAAAAACCAATGAAAATAGGAGACTCATTTAGTCAAGATTTTCCTATCCCTATTCCTATCTTAAATGAGGGTAATAATAAAATAAATGCCGGAATTACTTATAAACTAATAAGCGTTTCTGACGGAAAGGCATTTTTTGATGTTGTGCATAGTTTAAGTATAAATTTTAATATAAAAGAGACGACTATAAACCTTACTGGTAGAGGTACAGGGAAAATGGTTTATAGTATTAAAGATAATTTTTCATTATCACAAGATATTATATATGATTTAAAAGTGAAAGTAGCATCTACCAAGTTTAATGTAGATGGGTCGGCGGCAATTAATTTAAATTATATATATAAAATAAACTAACTCAAAAAAAAAGCGTCTTCTTTTCCCTCTTCATTTAAAACAACATCAATATGTTCTTTTAATACGGTAGAAAGCGCTACGCCTGCAAAATCGGTAGTGATGGGGAAATCTTTATGGTTGCGGTCAACTAATACTACGGTGCGTAATTTTTTAAGAGGCACATCTCTGAAAACACCAAAACCGTAGGCTAGTGTTTTTCCACTATTAAGTACGTCATCAACCAAAATAACCACTTTATTATTACATATCTGAATATCGGTATCCGTTTTTGATTTTAAACTACGGCTTTGTTTATCAATTTCGATAGTGATAAGTTTACTTTTGAAAGGCGCAATTTTATCCAAGATAGTTTTTAATCGCTCGGCTATATAGTTGCCTTTTGGTAAAATTCCAGCTAATATAATTTCATCTTCATCAAAATTATCTTCTAATAATTGATAGGCAATGCGGTCTATCTTTTGTTCAATTTGATGATGATTGAGTATAAGTATTTTTTTATCAGCAGTATTCATCTTATGATTTTTATAATACTAAAGGTAAATATATAATGATTTGATATACAAAGTTAAGCTTTCTTGTATGGATAATATACAAAATTTGCCCCTTCAGGTACAACTACAAATAGGCACATAAAATCATCGGGATTTTTATAAGTTTTAAGAAAACGTGCCTCTAACTCTTTTTTAATAACCCCATGTTCAACAAACTCTTCTAAAGTAGAGGCATTAATACTCCACTCGGTATTAAGTTCGCTTTTATCTAATATGAGCTCTCCTATTTTTACTTCGTGTTGATGAGCTATAAAAATGGGATATTTCGACAACCCTTCAACCATAATTTCGACAGCAACTTCGTGCATCGATTCTTTATAAAGCTTTAAGTCTTTTTCCAAACTTAATAATGGACTTTCTTTTTTTTCGTTGCCGTTATTTTTTTCGTTCAGTAATTCTTCAGGATTCATTATTCTAAAACTTTATACACTAATTTTTCAACGTAAGCAATACCACATTTTCTACGTGTTGCGTATGTGGAAACATATCTACAGGTTGAATTTTAACTACATCGTATTTCTCTTTTAACACCACTAAATCTCTAGCTTGAGTAGCTGGATTGCAACTTACATAAACTATTTTTTCGGCTTCAATTTCCATTAGTCGAGCTACCACATCGGGGTGCATACCAGCGCGTGGTGGGTCGGTGATGATTACATCGGGTTTACCATGTTCGGTTACAAAATCAGCATTTAATACATCTTTCATATCGCCAGCATAAAACTTGGTATTGGTTATATTGTTGATAGATGAGTTTATTTTAGCATCTTCAATAGCAGTTGGCACGTACTCAACACCAACAACTTGTTTTACATTACCAGCTATAAAATTGGCAATAGTGCCAGCACCTGTATATAAATCATACACCAACTCGTTGCCCGAAAAACCAGCAAAATCTCGCGTTATTTCGTATAATTTTAAGGCTTGTATAGAATTAGTTTGATAAAATGACTTCGGTCCAATGCGGAAGCGTATATTTTTGTCTCCGCTTGGCATTTCTTCGTGAATATATTCGGCACCGCTCCAAACTAGTACTTCTTGGTCAAAAATAGTATCGTTCTTTTTTTGATTGATGATATATAGCAGCGAGGTAATTTGTGAGAATTTATCAGCTATAAAGCCCATTAATTTTTCAACTTCTTCGGGTGTAGGGTAAGCAAATACCACAATCACCATCAACTCGCCAGTAGATGAGGTGCGGATAATAAGATTACGCAACGCCCCCTCATGATTTTTTAAATCGTAAAAACTAATACCTTCTTGCTTGGCAAAATCTCGTACAGTATTTCTGATGGTATTTGATGGGTCGGCTTGTAAATAGCAATGGGTTACATCTAATATTTTATCGAACCGACCTGGTATATGAAAACCCAAGGCATCCATATTTAATTGCTCATCGGTTCGGTTTTCGCCATCATTTAACCATCTTTTGTTCGAGAAGGTGTATTCTAATTTATTCCGATAGTATTGGTCGGCAGGAGAAGGAACAATTGGCAACATTTCGCTAACATCAATTTTAGCCAAATGACTTAATGCCCCCGCTACCGTTTTTTGTTTAAATTGTAATTGAGCAGTATAGGTCATGTGTTGCCATTTACAGCCACCACAAGTGCCAAAATGTTCGCAAAAAGCATCGGTTCGATACGCGGACGCTTGTTTAAGTGATATAATTTTACCTTCGGCAAATTTTTTCTTTTTTCGATAAACCTGCACATCGGCTATATCGCCCGGAACAGCCTTTTCAACAAAAAGAACAAAATCATCTACTTTGCCTACGCCTTTTCCTTCTTCGGCAATATCAATAATAGAAACATTTTCAAAAACGAGGTTAGTTTTAGCTTTCTTCATCTGGCAGCAAAGTTAACCCTATTTATTTAATGTTGAAGGTGTGGTGTAAGCAAAATAAGTAAGCGGCGGCTATTTAAGCGTGTCAATCATTTCATATCTGTCCACCGATTGATTGTACTTGGGCCAAGTATTAAAAGCGGCATATAAAATATGCTTTTTATTTTTATCAATGCCCAAAAACGCTTGTCCTATTACTTTTTTAATATTGTCATTTTCCTTTTTAAGCGCAGCAATATTGTTTAATTTTATGGTTGATAAGTAATAAACCATAGGAAATATTCCCTCGGGGGTTGTGCGTGTAGTGATACTAAATACACGAGGACGAGACGGAACTTGGTTAAGATAAAAAGGGAAAAGATATTTTTTGTTTATTTCTTTAATATATATTCTAGATAAATCCACAATTTTTTCATTATCAGGGTACGACCAGCCACCGTATGGAGTTAAGCATTTTTTGGCATGCTCGGAGGCGTTAAAAGCATCTACAAAAAACTTTTTTTCATGCAGTTGTTTTGCATATTCAAAAAGTTCGGGGGCGGTTTTTCCGTTTATGGTGTATGGGTTTAAATCGAGTTGAGTTAACTTCCACCCATAATCATATTTACGATAGGTGGCAGTAAGCATCCATTTATTAGGGATAGATTTTGGAACAAAAAATGCAATATAGGTTTCGGGTGTGCCCGAATAATATTTAAAACTATAATTGTTGATGTTTTGGTCTTTTATTACAACGGTTTTATAACCATAACCTTTATTAACGGCGTAGTATTCATCACGTAAGATATATTCATCCTCTTTTAGGCGATTGCTACACAATTCAATTGTTCGCAATTTACCATTGTCGGCAATAAACTCTTTCGACATAAAAGATTCAAGTTGCTTGCTGCTATTTGCTTTAAGCGCATCCAACACGTGATTGTTTAATTTATGAAAATCATCTCTTATGCCTGATTCTATTTTTTCATTTTTCCAAATACCTGGCTCATGTGGGCCACAGCTTTCTAAAAGCACACAGAAGAAAAAAGCCAAAAACAGCTTGGAGTAAATAAGGGAGCGTCTCATTGTTTAATACGTAATAAAGTACAACCGATAAATTTTTCACGAGTATAGGATTTTTTATATTAATATAAAAAATCCTATACCTATTCATATAATGCTAAAGCCCGCCCTTGCCGCCGTAAAGCTTAATTGGCGCATCTAGGCTTACTTTAAGCACGGTTACATATTTATCTTGAACATTATTTGGCACATCAATATAAACTAAGCCAGGAACTTTGCTCCAAGATACTTTGCCCACAATTTTGTGGTTTATTTTTGTACCATTTGCCAAAACAGTAATATCCTTAATATGGCTTATTAAGCCTTTTATGGTAATGTTTCCACTAATATTTCCTTGCAAAAACAAGTATAGGGTAGTAGAATCTTTTGATAAAGTAGTTGGACCATAAAAATGACCATGTGGAATACCGCCAATGGTATTAAAAACAGCCTCTCCGTTTCGCTTATTCCACGCGCCCAATTCTTTTAATACATTAACTTCTTCTTCTGGAATTGTACCATCTGCTTTTGGCCCAATGTCTAACAAAAGATTTCCGCCGTTTGATACCGCATCAGTAAAAATGGTGATAATTTCATAAGGTGTTTTCCAGTTTTTATCATTTGGTTGGTATCCCCAGCTGCTATTTATAGTCATACACAACTCCCACCAGTTAAACGATGGGCGAGAAACAGGGAAGTTTTGTTCGGGGGTATCATAATCACCATAACCTTGAAGCCTGCCATTGATGACGGCATTTTTGTTGTTAGATAAAATTATCCGACGAACTTTTTCCGATTCCCATTGCTCGGCACTATGTTCCCAATCGCCATCAAACCACCAAAGGTCGGGCTTAAACAATTGCCCAATTTCTTTTATCTGTCCCTGAAAAAAACCTCTAAACTTATTCCAACGATCATAATCATTATCCACACTATATTTCGAACTATCTTTCAAATAGCCTGGATAATTAGGGTGCGACCAATCAATCAAAGAAAAATAAGCACCACATTTAATATCTCGTTTTCGCAGCGCATCAAAAAGGGGTTTAACCATATCCTGAGCCGCAGGAGAGGCTTTCTCAATACTCAAATTATTCATTTTGGTATCGTACATAGCCACACCATCGTGATGTTTGGTGGTAAGTACAGCATATCTAGCCCCGCTTTCTTTAATCAAATCGGCCCAATAATTGGGGTCATAGTTTTTGAGAGTAAAGCCCTTAAGCTGCTTCATATAATCAGCGTGGCTGAGTTTTTTGTTATAAAAGCTCCACGACTCGTCGATGCCGTTTACTGCATAAATGCCCGAATGTATAAAAATGCCAAGCTTGGCATCGGCAAACCATTGCATTTTTTCTTTGATAGACGAAGGGTCAATTTTTGATTGAGCATTTGTTGTTAAAATTAAACCAACAAAAGAAGCTGAAAGGACAAATTTTTTTATCATGCCCAAATTTATTAATTATTACCATTTTATATTGTTCTCAAAAGTTTTAAACACACTGTGGAAATTTTTTAAAACAAAACAAAAGCGAGGCTGTATGCGGGAATTTTAGTATAAATAGCTTATTATAAGAGGGTTGTAATGGAATTGATAGGAATAGGGATTAAACTTTTTTTTCTAATTTTAGCACTTGTTGAAAAAATGGCAGATGTACATACAATATACTAGCAAAAAATCCGTAAAATGGTCTAATTAATTTAACTACAATAATGAATTTACGGAACGGGAAACTTCACGCAGGGATTGCTACGTACTTGGCAATTTTATTTACACTATCATTTACGAGTTCGTGTACAAAAAACGAAAACATTGCTCCACAACAGAGCACAAACACCACTACCACTACACCTGTTTTGGGAAATTCCACGGGTGGCACAACTTCGGGGGTAAACACATCAACGGGAACAACAAGCGGTGCAACTACTAGCACACCTACCACTACTAATAATGGGACAAAAGCGGGCACAACTAGTCCGAGTACATCTACAACAACGGGGAGCACATCGGCAACAGCAACCCCAACATACACATCCGCTGCTCCAATATCTTATACAGGCAAGAGCAATATTACCATTAGTGGACTTTCAATAACAGGAGGCACTACCAATTGTATTTTTTTAACCAATTGTACCAATGTACATATCACAAAATGTAGATTATCAAACACAACGCTTTTTGGTATATACCTGTACAACTGTACCAATGTGTTGATTGATAGTTGTTTTATTACCAATGTTTCGTCGGGTGTGCACGTTGTTAAAGGAGCAACAATAAAGACAAATAACAACCAGTTTTTGAATATGAATGGCCCTTTTCCAGATGGAAACTTTGTGCAATATGCCTATGTATCTGGCGGCGGCAATCGAATCATGAATAACCGTTGCGAAAACATAGTAGGTGTGGCACAGCACCCACAAGACGGACTGAGTTTATTCAAATCGAACGGGATACAAGGCGATTCAATTATGGTAACTGGTAATTGGATAAGAGGCGGACAAGTGCTACACGACTCGGGAGGTGCAGCAGGGATTGTTTTGGGCGATTTAGGGGGTTCTTATCAAGTAGCTCGCAATAATATTTTAGTCAATCCAGGTGCAGTTGGAGCACAAGTGCAAGGGGGCTATCATATCAAGATGGATCACAACACGGTATATAGTTCGGCAACAACCTATTCTATTGTTGGTATAAGCTATGGCAATTATTCGGGATTGACGAGTTGGGATGTGAATATGAGTTATAACAAGACACGATACTATCAAACAGCAGGTACAGAATGCGACGCATGGTGGGACCCTAAAACCGTTACACAACCCATTGGCTGGAGTACTAACATTTTAAACGCGAATATTTCGGCTACAATACTTCCAACTACAATTATTACAATGAAGTAGGTAGAATTTTGATAACAAAATATAGAAGCCGCTCTAAAAGCGGCTTTTTTAATATTGACCTATTGATAATAAAACCAAGGTGCAGGCATTTTCTGTTTGGATACCCTTTGCATTTGCAAGCTCGCGAAGCTCCTCGTTTTCAGCTCCTGGGTTAAAAATAAGACGCTTAGGGTGTGTAGCTAATATGTAATCATATAAATCTTCTTGATGTTTCGCACCAACATACAGCGTAATGGTGTCAATATCCTTATGTATGGTTTCGGGCTTTTCGATAACCACTCCTGCAACTTCGCCCGCTTTTATCCCAACATTTACGATAGAATGCCCGTGTTTTACCAATCTGTTTGCTGCAAGATTAGCGTATCTACTTTCGTCGGGGGTTGCACCCAAAATCAATGTTTTTTTATTCACAAGGATAATTCATTTATCTAGCCAAAATTAAGACGATGGTTACAAATAATAGCCATAGTTATGCCATTTTTGTGGCAGCAACAGCACAATTAATACCATCAATTGCTGCCGAAATAATACCACCAGCATAGCCAGCACCCTCACCACAGGGGAATAATCCCGCAATTTGAGGATGCTGCAAGGTTTCTTTGTCGCGAGGGATTTTTATTGGTGAGGATGTTCGCGACTCTACCCCCACCAAAATGGCCTCGTTGGTATAATAGCCTTTCATTTTTCGCCCAAAAGCAGGCAAAGCTTTTTGCAAACGTTGGGCAACCCAATGCGGCAGCACACCTCTTAAATCAATGCTTTTTGTACCGGGCAGGTAGGAGTTTTTAGGCAAATCGATAGAGGTTTTGCCCGAAACAAAATCAACCATACGCTGTGCTGGCGCAACCAGTCGCCCACCGCCTGCTTCAAAAGCCAATTGCTCTATTTGCTGTTGAAAATGTAATAATTTAAAAGGGTTACTATCGCCCCCTTCCACATCTTCTAAATTTATTTGAACGACCGTGCCCGAATTAGCAAAAGGATTATTACGTTTTGATGGACTCCAGCCATTTACCACTATTTCTTTATCTTCGGTGGCGCAAGGGGCAATAATACCCCCAGGGCACATACAAAACGAAAACACCCCTCGCCCATCTACCTGCTCTACCAAATTATAATACGATGGTGGCAAATGCTCGCCCCGCATATCGCAATGGTATTGTGCCCTATCAATAATTTCTTGGGGATGTTCAATCCGCACACCTAAAGCAAAAGGCTTGGGCTCAATCAAGATGTTTTGCCGATGCAGCATTTCGAAAATATCCCTTGCCGAATGCCCCGTGGCTAATATTACAGCATGAGCATGGTGGATTTCGCCATTTGATGTTTTCACCCCCGTTATTTTCCCGAAAGAGATAATCAAATCAGTAACCTTGGTATCGAAACGAATTTCGCCACCAGCATTTTGTATGCTTTCGCGAATGGAGGTAATAATATTAGGGAGTTTGTTTGTGCCAATATGTGGGCGAGCATCTATCAATATATCTTCGGACGCACCATGCGCCACAAATGTTTTTAAAACCTGATTCACATCTCCTCTTTTGGTAGAGCGGGTATAAAGTTTACCATCCGAGTATGTACCAGCACCGCCCTCGCCAAAACAATAGTTCGATTCGGGGTTAACCAAGCCCTGTTTATTAATATTTGCCAAATCGCGACGGCGTTGTTTTACATCTTTCCCTCGCTCCAAAACTATCGGCTTAAAACCAAGTTCGATACATTGCAAAGCAGCAAATAAGCCCGCAGGGCCTGCTCCTATAATTATAATGGGCTTCTTATCGCTTACATTAGGATAATTAACGGTGTAAACCTTGGGATGATGATGCTCGCCGATAAACACCTGCACCTGCATACGATACACAACCTTTCGGCCGCGTGCATCAATAGAGCGTTTCAATATCTTTAAATCGGTAATTTGCTGAGGAGTGATTTTTAGCGAGTTTGCTGTAATTACTTTTAAAGCAGCCTCGTCTTGATGTTGTTCGGGCAGGCAAACAATTTCTATTTCTTTAATCATGCTGTTGCTGAGTTTTTATCTCAGATGCTGCAAAGATAGAAATCTCTTAGCTAATATAATCTACAGTTCTTCGCTCACGATTGCTTTGCAAAGCCAGTTCAAGGAGGTGGATTACTTGGCGCGATTGCTCGGGTTTTACAATTAATGCTTTGCCCTCAGCAATGGCATCATATACATTTTGGAAAAATTTTTGATAACGCCCAGCCTCGCTTTTAATAATGTGAGTCACATCTACACCATTTTCTTCGGTGGTCAATTTTCCCCATATATTTTCGGGCTCTATCCCCCAGTTTTCGCTATTGGGATTCGCTCCTTTTTTTAAGGCTTCTTCCTGCACATCCATGCCGTATTTTATAAAAGCACCTCTATCGCCATAAAGCGTATAAACAGGCCCCGGTACTTTTACCAACATCCCTGCTTTCATAGTTACTTTTAAACCCGAATAGTTAAATATTATTTCAAAATTATCATCCACCGCTAAGCCCTCACGTTGCGTAAGTATCATGCAGGTTATGGTTTTGGGTGTGCCGAATAAATCAACCACGCTATCAATTAAATGCACACCCAAATCGTATAAAACGCCAGAGCCAGGCAGGTTTTTCTCTCGCCAGGCATTTGGTCTTAGCTCCCGCCTAAACCTATCGTAATGCACCTCAAACTCTACCAATTTACCCAAACCGCCACTTGCTAATACCTTTTTTACGGTATTGTGCCCGCTATCAAATCGTCTGTTATGATGCACGGTTAATATTCTATTTTGCTGCTTCGCTAATGCGATAAGTTCGTCGGCATCGGCAGATGTAATGGTAAAAGGCTTCTCAACTACCACATGCTTACCCGTCAATAGGGCTTGCTTTGCCAAATTCAAATGCGATGTATTTGGTGTGCCGATAAATACTAATTCAATATCACCATCGTTCATTATACTATCGACATCGCTCACAATTGCCGCTTGCGGATAAACAGATTTTGCTTTTGCCGTATTAGATGGATTGCTTGTGCTTATCTTTTTTAGATTAAAACCATCGTTAGCATTGATGAACGGTGCAAGAAATGTTTGCCCCGAGTTTCCAAACCCGATAAGCCCCACATTGATAACACGCTTCATAAATTACAACGGACGTATTTTAATGTTTTTATAATAAGCCTTGTCGCCATGGTCTTGTAGTGCTATTTTGCCCGTTTTGGCTATCCCATAATCAGGATAGTCTTTCCATTTAGAGGCAGCACGTTTTTTATTCCATTCGCTCGTCCAAGCGTCAAATTCAACAATTTTTTTATTATTCAACCAATGTTCAACATGTCCTTTTCTGAAAATAATTCTACTCGTATTCCATTCTCCAACAGGTTTTAATACCTTCATGTCGTTAGGAGGTGTCATCCCATAGTCGGCACCTGCTTTTTGCCAATCTTCCAGCTTTTCAGGAAAGCCAACATCGTCAAGAACTTGATATTCAGGTCCAGTTTCATACGGCGAATGCCATTTAGCACCTTCCAGCACATGATACATCACGCCGCTATTGCTCCCTTTATCTACCTTCCACTCCCAAGTAAGCTCAAAATCAGAGAATACTTTATCGGTTACAATATCGCCACCCGAGGCCTCTTTTGCTGCACCAAGGCAGGTCATTGCACCATCTCGAACTTCCCAATTAGAAACCGCGCCGGTTTTATTATATCCATGCCAACCCTTTAATGTTTTACCATCAAAAAGTGTAATCCATTTGTGTTTATGCGTTGCTGTAGTTGTTTTTTGAGCAAAAACATTCATAAGCGAAAGCGTGGCAAGGGTAAAAACTCCTAATAGTTTAAAATACGACTTCATGGCGGGTTGCGTTTATTGTAAAAGTAATAAATATAAATAGACAAAAGACTTGTTTGATAAAGAGATAGAGCAACATTTTTATTACAATGATTGTGGTAATTTGACAGCTTGATTAGATTTAATTCATGTTTTATCGGGATATTGCCGCCTATAAATTAGCACAAAAGCAAAAGATATGAAATATAGAAGTTTTGCAAAAAAAGAACAATTATCGGCCATTGGTTTAGGGTGTATGAGCATGAGCCATGGCTATGGTGTGCCCGACGATGTAGAATCAATCAAGGCTTTGCATTTAGCACTTGATTTGGGTATTAACTTTTGGGATACGGCTGATATTTACGGCAATGGGAAAAACGAAGAATTGATAGCAGGCACTTTAAAAGAAAATCGTGATAAAATATTTATTGCCACCAAGTTTGGCTTTCGGGGTTACGAAGAAGGCAAATTAAGAGGGTTTGATGGAAGTGCGGCTTATGCAAAACAAGCCGTTGAAGCAAGCCTGAAACGCTTACAAATAGACACCATTGATTTATATTACGCTCATCGGGTTGACCCGCAAGTGCCGATTGAAGAAACCGTAGGCGCAATGGGCGATTTGGTAAAAGAAGGAAAAGTGCGCTATCTAGGATTATCAGAGGCTTCGGCAAATTCTATCAGAAGAGCAAATGCCGTTCACCCTATTAGTGCATTGCAAAGCGAATACTCGGTACTTACTCGCGATGTGGAGCAAGACATATTGCCACTGTGTAAGGAGCTTGGAATTGCGTTTGTTCCATTTAGTCCGCTTGCTAGAGGATTAATGACCAATACACTTAATATGGGGGAGTTGGCTGATACTGATTTTCGTAAATCATTACCTCGCTATCAAGAAGCACATCAAGACAACAACCAAAAACTGGCAAACGGTTTTGCCGAAATAGCAAGTAACATTGGATGTAGTGCAGCGCAATTGGCGTTGGCATGGGTGTTGTCAAAAGGCGAAAATATCATACCCATACCAGGCACTAAAAAGTGTAACAACTTAAAAGACAATGCGGGTAGTGTAGATGTGCGTTTGTCGGATAATGATTTGTTGCAAATCGAAATAGTGTTGGCAAAATATCCAAACATAGGAGATAGATACAATGAGGCGAATTTGAAGTTTGTAGATAAAAACTAAATGCCTGACTTTAAGATATTTTATGTTATATTGCCATAATGTCAGAAAACAGGTTTTGCAAAATCAATTTGTAACAACGGTATAGGTTTTGCAATCAAAGTTGTAAATTCATTAATAATTTAAAAGATAAGAAAATGAAAAAAGCGAATATTTTAATAGCGTTAGGCGTCGTATTATTGGTTGTTGGTGTGGGCTCGTGTACCTATGTTAAAAATAGTTACAACGAGATGGTTACTAAAGATGAAAATGTAAAAGCTAAGTGGGGTGGTGTGCAATCGCAATACCAACGTAGAGCCGACTTGGTGCCAAACTTAGTAGCTACTGTAAAAGGCGTTGCCAATTTTGAAAAAAGCACCTTGGTAGATGTTACCAATGCACGTGCAAGAGCAACCTCCATTCAGGTCGACCCTACAAAACTGAACCCAGAAACCATACAAAAATACCAAGCAGCACAAGGGCAGTTGAGCACAGCATTAGGAAGATTGTTAGTAGCATCAGAAAAATATCCTGAGCTAAAAGCAAATGAAAACTTTAGCGCACTGCAAGTACAATTAGAGGGGACAGAAAATCGTATCAACACAGCACGTTTAGGTTATAACGATGCGGTGCAGAAATACAATGTAACTATTCGATCGTTCCCTACTAACATGATTGCCAGTCATTATGGGTTTAATGAAAAAGGCACTTTTACAGCAGAAGCGGGCGCAGATAAAGCACCTAAGGTTCAGTTTTAATAGTATAGTTAACCAAATTACAATATGGCAGTATTTAACGAAGAAGAGCAACAGCGTATTCGCCGCGCGATTGAAGATGCCGAAAAGCATACTTCGGGACAAATACGTGTTTGTATTGAAAAAACGTGTAGCGAAAACGTACTGGATAGAGCTGCCAAATATTTCCATCAATTGGGGATGCATAAAACCAATTTGCGTAATGGCGTATTAATTTATTTGGCTACTGTCGATCGTAAATTTGCCATTATTGGCGATAGGGGGATTAACAAGGTTGTGCCTGCAAATTTTTGGGATGATACCAAAGAGGATATGCTGAACCATTTTAAGTATGGCGATTTGGTAGAAGGGATAGTTACAGGCTTGAAAATAGCAGGCGACCATCTCGAAAAATATTTCCCTCATAAACAGGACGGAACTAACGAGCTACCTGATGATATTGCCTTTATGGATGGTGATTAAAAACAAAACGATGTTCAAAAAAATAATAGGATTATTCTGTTTGGTATTATGCACGCTAGCGGCATTTTCGCAGGAACTTCCGCCTCGGTCGAATACCTTGGTAACCGATTTTACCAATGCACTTTCGCCAACCGAAAAGCAACAATTGGAAGCAAAACTAGTTGCCTTTAACGATTCGACCTCAACCCAAATTGCGGTTGTGTTGATGAAATCGGTGGGAGATTATGATATTAACGAGTATGGGCAAAAACTAGGGCGTGCTTGGGGTATCGGGCAAAAAGGAAAAAATAATGGAATTTTAGTGCTGGCGGCATTGGGCGATAGGAAAATTACTATTCAAACAGGGTTGGGTGCAGAAGGTGCTGTTCCGGATATAATTACCCACCAAATTATTCAGAATGATATAAAGCCTCACTTCAAAGCAAGTGATTATTATGGAGGATTGGATGCAGCCACAAACGACCTGATAAAATACATTAAAGGCGAATACAAAGCTGATAAGAAAGTCCAAGACCAAGATAAAAGCGGTGGCAGTGTAGTTGCCATTATCATCATTATTGTGTTTATTTTGATATTGATTTTTCGCAATAGAGGCGGCGGCGGGCAAATTATTGATAGCCGTGGTGGAGCAAGCCCTTTCTGGTGGTTTTTAGGTGGGGCAATGTTAGGACGTGAGAGCGGGGGCTGGGGAGGCTTTTCGGGCGGGGATAGTGGCGGAGGCAGCAATAGTGGCGGATTTGGTGGTTTTGGCGGAGGAGATTTTGGCGGAGGCGGCTCAAGCGGAAGCTGGTAAGGATAATTTTAACGATACTTTAGTTTTTGATTAGAGGTTTTTATACTTTCGACACTATGAATAATAAACACCTCGTTTGGAAAAAGCTTTCAACTACCTATATACATAAAGGCGCATGGGCTACCTTGCGAACCGATAAATGTGAAATGCCTAACGGGCATATCGTTGAGGATTATTATGTATTGGAATATGACAACTGGGTAAATGCCGTAGCTATTACCGAAGACAATAAGATTATATTGGTGCACCAATACCGCCATGCGGCGGGTATTGTATCGCTCGAAATACCAGGGGGTGTAATAGACGAAGGCGAAACACCCGAGCAAGCCGTTCAGCGCGAACTGTTGGAAGAAACAGGCTATTATTTCGATAATTTTGAACCGCTGTGTACTATTTATGCCAACCCATCAACCGCTAATAATCATACCTATTGCTATTTGGCAAAAGGAGGTAAAAAAGTGCAGGAGCAAAAGCTCGATGCGCAGGAGGAAATTATAGTCGAAACCTTTACCATTGATGAAGTAAAACAGCTATTGAAGAATAACAAAATAGCCCAAGCATTGCATTGCACAGGATTGTTTTATGCTTTATTAAAACTCGAACAACTGTAAAAACTATTCTTCGTCGATATATTTTTGGTCTAATTGTTTGTTGGCTTTTGCGCCAAGCCCTTTTATTTTTTCGGCTGTTTTGGTAAGATTGCCATTGCCCTCAACCAGTTTGTTTAATGCACTATCGTAAGCCGTTTGGCTAAGTTTTATGTTTTTGCCAATGCTTTCCATATCGCCTACAAACCCTACAAATTTATCGTACATGGCGCCGCTTAAACGAGCAATTTCTAATACATTCCGGTTTTGACGCTCTTGTTTCCAAATACTTGATATGGTGCGCAAGGTGGCAAGCAGCGTCGAAGGGCTTACAATTACTACCCGCTTTTCCCAAGCATCGCTAAATAATTCGGCATCTAATTGTACGGCAAAACTAAACGAAGATTCTATCGGCACAAAAAGCAAAACAAAATCAGGCGAGTTGATTTGATATAAATCGTGATAGTTTTTTGATGATAGATTATTTACGTGCCCTCGGATAGACTCGACATGGGCTTTTGAATAGAGCTTTCGCTCATCTTCGGTTTCGCAATTTACCAAACGCTCATAAGCCACTAAGGATACTTTTGAGTCGATAATTAAATGCTTATCATCGGGCAAATCAATAACCACGTCGGGCTGCAATCTGCTACCATCTGCCGAAACCAAACTAGCCTGCAAGCGATACTCCCTATCTTTCACCAACCCCGAACGCTCCAGCACACGCTCCAAAATCACCTCGCCCCAATTACCTTGTTTCTTGCTATCTCCTTTGAGTGCTTTGGTAAGATTTTGAGCTTCGGCGCTTATAGCTTGATTAAGCTCCATTAATTGCGAGATAACTCCTTTTAAAGTATTGCGTTCGGCAGCCTCCATGTTATATACCTTATCAACCTTTTCCTCAAAAGCTTTAATGTTTTCTTTTAAAGGGTTTAATAAAATATCAAGGCTCACCTTATTGGTTTCAACAAACTTTTGCGATTTCTCATCCAACAGCTTATTGGCAATGTTTTGAAACTCGGTTTGAAACTTCTGTTGTATATCTTGTATTGATTTTTCTTGCTCGGTTAGCCGCTCCCTTTGCGATTTGAATGCTTCTTCGGCTTTTGCCATTCTGTTTTTTTCGGCAAGTAGCTCTTGATTTAGCGTAGCAACGGCAGCATCATATCTTATACGCTCGTCTTGCAACTGTTTATCAGCCTTATCTCTTTCAAGTGTTAAACCTATTGCACGTTCTTCGGCTTTGGCTACGGCAATTTGCAGTTTGTTGTTTTCGTCGCGCAGGCGAACAATATCAGCCTCGCTTACACCATTTGCCGCTAAGGGCTTTTTCAAGAAAAGCAGCACCGCGATGAGCAAAATAACAATAGAAACAATAAGAATAACAGCACTCATTTTGATAAAAATATTAGCAAAACGAAGGTAAGAAATTTTAAAGGAGAATGAAATTTGCAGCGAAACTTACTATTTTACCTTTTCCACCCTCAACCCCACATCATTCACTTCGTGTAGTGGGTTATCGCGCATATTTTGTTCTATTTCAAAGGCGTATGCGCCCTTGCTGGGGAATTTAAAGTTGGTAAAAAGCGGCACTTGATAGCTATATAAATTGCCCGAACCTTGCCCAAGCCACTCGCCATCTAAATTGGCTAGTTTGATTTCAAAACGAGTAACTGCCTTTAGCTTTGGTCCATCGCGACGCACCAAAACAAACAAATTAGAATACCGGTATGCTCCTGTTACACGAAGGTTGATATAGATATTATATGCAGATGTTGCATCATCAATCTTAACGGCGTTTTTAATTCGATTGGCGTATGACCAATTGCGGTTTTGAATAGCCGTGTTTTGATCAATCAGCATATTCGAATCAGTACAGCTATTCAAAAAAAGCATTGCAAATAAGGGCAATGCTACAAAAAGCGTTTTACGAGCCACTTTCATTTCCTTTATTTTGATCGTTTCGGTTCTTGTTGTTTGGTTTAAAACGGCGATTGTTTCGGTTTTTATTATTAGCACCATTGGGCTTTGTAGCGTCTGCTGGTTTGTTCTCTACCGTCGGCTTTGCCCCTACATTTTGTGTAGGCTTATTGCCTTGATTTGGGTTACGAGTTTTGTTTTTCTTTTTGTTGCGATTACGGTCGTCCAAACGGGTAAGGCTATCTTGCCCAACCACGTTTTCATAATCAAGCACTTTTGCGGGTTTGGTTTCTACTTCAACCATCTCGCCCAAATCGGCAGGAATGATACCATCTTTGTTTTGCTTTTGAATTTCTTTTACACGATCCAACTCCAGCGGAATCCAATTGTCGTCCATCGGGTAGCTAAACCACATCAATTTTTTAAAGATGTCGGTTTTTTGCAAACGAGCATCTCCTTTTTCTGTTTTAAGTACATTCACATTATCAGGAATATACTTTAAAGCATCCATATAAGTATCCAACTCGTAGTTTAAGCAGCATTTTAGTTTACCGCATTGCCCCGCAAGCTTTAAGGTATTTAATGAAAGATTTTGATAGCGAGCCGCCGATGTTGAAACGGTTTTGAAATCGGTTAACCAAGTTGAGCAGCACAATTCGCGACCGCAAGAACCGATACCCCCTAAGCGACTTGCTTCTTGACGCATACCTATTTGGCGCATTTCTATCCTGATGCGGAAAGTTTCCGCCATACGTTTAATCAATTCACGAAAATCGACTCGACCCTCGGCGGTATAATAAAAAGTAGCTTTTGTTTTATCGCCTTGATAATCCACATCGCTAATTTTCATAGATAACCCAAGCTCTAAAGCCAGTTTGCGCGTTTTGTGCATGGTTTCCCATTCCAACTCTTTGGCGGCTTTCCATTTCTCTACATCGGTAGGCGATGCCCGGCGATATATTTTTTTAGTTACATCGGCTTCGTTTACATGGCGTTTTACCATTTGCATCCTCACCAATTCGCCAGTTACAGATACGTGACCAACGTCGAAACCCCCAGTAGCGGTTTCAACCACCACCAATTCGCCAGCCTCTAAGTAAATATTGTCGGTATTGATAAAAAAATCTTTTCGCGACCCTTTAAACTTTACCTCAATAATTGAAAAAGGCTTATAGTTAGTTGGCATATCCATATTAGATAGCCAATCGTAAACATCTAATTTGCTACAGCCATTGGTAAGGCACGAGCCATTACTTTTACAGCCGGCGGGTGTACATCCACCCGAGGAGCAACTTCCACATCCCATATTTAATTCGATATATAGTGAGTCCCTTGCGGGAGCGTTTTAAAATTCAGAATTTTTATAATTTGTAAAGATACATCTAAAAATAAGATTTTCGGATTAGCATTTCGTTCTACATGATAATGAGCCTTTTCTAATTCGCTACTTATGGCTTGCGCCATCGCTGTGTTCATTACTTTGGTCATTTTTTTTGCAGTTTCCAATTCCTGTTCGGGCAAATGTACCAGCGTTTCGGCATCAGCCATCAACAAGCAGCACTCGCGTATAAAACTAATACCATAGCGCAAAAAGTTTTTTTGATTTTCGCGCCCCATCTTAGCAGCTTGCTCTACAAATGCCATTATTTCAGCACCTTTGTTCGAGAAGCACAAACGTAGCCACTGTACAAATAATGTATGGTAGCTTTTGTTTTCGTGTTGTAGCATGGACAATGCTTCGGTCATATTTCCATTGCTCAGATAGGCTATTTCGGCAGCAGCAAATTCGGTTTGATGATAGCTTTGCATCAAATCATCCTTTATCTCATTATAGCTTAATGCAGGTATTTTTACCAATTGTGTGCGCGATAAAATGGTATTTAATATTTGGTCTTGATTTTGTGCAACCAACAAAAACAAAGTATTGGGCTGTGGCTCTTCAATAATTTTTAGAAGCGCATTGCCCTCTTTGTCCAAATACTCGGGCAGCCACAAAATAAGTATTTTGTATGCCGACTCGAAGGGTTTAAAGCTTAGCTTTTTTATAATTTGATGGCACTCGGCAATGTTAATGTTAGCTTGCTTGTTTTCGGCATCCAAATAGCCTCGCCACAAATCTAAACTCAAATAGGTATTTGCAAGTAAAGCCTCTCGCCATTGTTCAATAAAACTAAGTGCAGTATCATTTTTGTCTTTTGCAAAAAACGGGTACGAAAAATGCAAATCGGGGTGCATCAACTTTTGATACTTACGACACGACGAGCAAACGCCGCACGAATCGTCGGGTTGCTTATCCTCGCACGATAGGTATTGGGCATAAGCAATAGCCAAAGCCAAACTTCCAGAACCCTCGGGGCCTAAAAACAATTGTGCATGGCTTACTCGGTTATCATTTACCGTGTTGATAAGCTTTTGCTTTACTGCCAACTGACCAGTTATCTGTTTAAACTGCATTTGGTGCAAAATAACAATTAGATTTGAGAAGAAAGAAATGAGATTTAATACAAACAGAAAACAGGGCTGTTTTATTATTAATAACAAATAATCTGCACATTTGCGTAAACGCATATTTACATAGCAAAAATGAGAGTAATGGCTTTTGATTATGGTACAAAGCGCATAGGCATAGCGGTAACCGACCCTATGCAAATAATTGCTACGGGTTTGGATACAATACACCCCAACGCCATAATGGAGTACCTCAAAAAATATATGCAGACCGAGTCTGTGGAGCGTTTTGTAGTAGGCGAACCTAAACAGATGGATAATACCCCTTCGCAATCGGCAATACACGTACGTGGGTTTGTGAATTTATTGAAAAAAACCTTTCCTGATATCCCAATTGAGATGATGGACGAGCGTTTTACATCTAAAATGGCATCGGCTGCCATAGCCCAAAGCGGTATGAATAAAAAAGACCGACAAAACAAAGCGTTGGTTGATACGGTTTCGGCAGTAATTTTATTGCAATCGTGGATGGAGCGCAAATTGTTTTAAGTGAGAGGAGTATAAAATTTCATTAAAATCAAATTATCTATCTTTGTCACATGGAGATCTTAGGTCATCATCTGCAATTATATTTGGAA
This sequence comes from uncultured Mucilaginibacter sp., assembly GCA_963422535.1. Lineage (GTDB taxonomy): Bacteria > Bacteroidota > Bacteroidia > Sphingobacteriales > Sphingobacteriaceae > Mucilaginibacter. The sequence goes on along the minus strand of OY730227.1, from coordinate 1,498,091 downwards.
GACCATTGCGATGCCGAACCATTGGCATTACAAAAAATCAATCGCGAAACCTATTTAAAGGTATTGCAACCGCATATGCTATCGGGGCATTATCAAGGGCGGTTGTTGAGTTTTTTTAGCAAAATGATGCAGCCCAAGCGCATCCTCGAAATAGGAACATTTACGGGATACTCGACCATTTGCTTAGCCGAAGGGCTAGTGGAGGGCGGTATTATTCATACCATCGAAGTAAATCGAGAGATGGAAGAAATGTTGAAACAGCATTTCGAGTATGCTAATATTGAACAAAAAGTAAAACTGCATTTAGGCGCAGCTACCGAAATAATTACAGTAATGGCGGAAGATAATTTCGACATGGTGTTTATTGATGCCGATAAGAAAAATAATCTTCATTATTTTCAGTTAGTATTTGATAAAGTAAAACAAGGCGGACTTATAATAATTGATAATGTTTTGTGGAAGGGCAAGGTATATGGTAATGAAAATGATGCCGATACCCGAACTATTCGCGAACTAAATAATCGGATTGCTGAAGACGACAGGGTTGAAAAATTGATACTCCCTGTTCGAGACGGTATTATGATTATCAGAAAAAAGTAATTATGAAGAAACTCATCTTGATAGTGGGGCTTTTGGTGTCATCATTCTTTGCTTCGGCGCAAAATACCCCACAATCCTATATAGATAAGTACAAGGAAGATGCTATTCGCATTATGCACGAAACGGGCATCCCTGCTAGTATAGTTTTGGCGGTAGCTATGCACGAATCAGCCAATGGAAACAGTGCAATAGCCAAAAGATTTAACAATCAGTTTGGAATAAAAGGCTATTCGTCGCACGTGTACTATGGCAAACATCATAAAAAGAAACGCACGCACTATAAAAAATATGATACCGTGATGGATTCTTTTCAAGACTTTGCACGTATAATGACTGAACGAAAGCAGTTTAGCCATTTGACGGAAAAGTTTAGTCATTATGATTATGAGGGATGGGCAAAGGGCATACAGCGGTCGGGCTATTGCAGTAGCCGCAAATGGGCATCTCAAGTGATGCGACTTATTCGCAAATATCAGCTCAATGCTTTTGACGAAAATCCAGAAGAATAAACACAATTAACCACAAACCAACAATAAATTTGTTTATAAATATTAAGTTTGACGCAAACTCTGTATTACCATAAAGAATACCTAATGCAAAGACCTATACAATTCGCTTTTTTATGTTTATCTCTAGCGGTATTAAGCTCCTGCTCTGTTCATCATACTTTAATATCAAACAAAGAAGCTCGAAAAAACAATAGTGAAATACAAAAAATAAATAGCGAAACCATAGCCAACTATACCCCATATACTTCGTTGTCGTATATCGAGCGGTTTAGGGCTATTGCTATTCAAGAAATGAACACCTATGGCATACCTTCAAGCATTACATTGGCGCAAGGTTTGTTCGAGTCGGGTAGCGGCAATAGCGATTTAGCACGAATAGCCAATAACCATTTCGGTATTAAATGCAATAGCCAATGGAAAGGAAAAAGCTATTATAAAGATGACGATAATCAGAATGATTGTTTTAGGGTATATAATTCGCCAGAAGAATCGTTCAGAGACCATTCAGAGTTTTTGAAAAAACCACGTTACGCCAAACTCTTTTTGCTTGATAAAGGCGATTACGTGGGGTGGGCAAATGGACTGAAAGCAGCGGGTTATGCCACCAATCCTAATTATCCTACATTGATTATCAATATTATAAAGAAGTATAATTTAGATAAATACGATAATAAATCGAAAAGAGATATTGCTCGCGATAGCACAGTTTTTCAACCAAGCAATGATGCTGCTACATCCGTCCATCAAGATACCACAACACAAGACACGCCGATTGCCCAAAGCTACACGGTAGTAACAGGAGATACACTATATTCTATTTCTAAACGTTTTGGCTTAACGGTTGAGGAGTTGAAAACGCTAAACAATCTTACTGATAATAAGATTAAGCTGGGGCAAAAGCTGACGGTGGCTAAAAAGTAAGGATGTTAATATTTGTTAAATAGAATAATGAAGCCCAATCAAAAGTTTAAATTTAACTTTATAATGAAGATTTGGCTGCTATTATTGCTTTCTATTCTATTTACAAGAGCCTTTGCACAAGAGAAAAACACTAATTCATCAACCAATCAGGTAGAGGGTGTGGTATATGATAAATATACACTAAATCGAGTTGCTCGTACAAATATTATAAACACCACTAGTGGTAAATCGTTTTACAACAACGTAAAGGGAGAGTTTAAAATTGATGCGCAAATGGGCGATAAATTAATTTTTTTGAGAGAAGAGTACTTCCCCGACACCGTTATACTAAGTAATAACAAAGTACTAGTGATTTCGTTACAGCGGAAAGCCATCCCATTGCGCGAAGTTACAATTCGGGATACTGCACCAAACCCCTTAAAGCGTTTAATGGCTACACGAAAAGAGTTCAGCAAAATATATGGATCTGATTCGTATGATAATATTTTTGGAACATCACCAGGTGGCGGTGCGGGTATAAGTATAGATGCCATTTGGAATTCGCTAAGTAGAAGCGGACGGAATGCGAAACACTTACAGGGAATTATACAGGGCGATTATGAGCAAAACGTAATTGACTATCGGTTTAACCGCAGCTATGTGGGTAACATTACCAAATTAAAAGACAAAGAATTGGCAGATTTTATGATTAAGTATCGCCCCGGATATTATACCGTAACCAATGCATCCGAATATGAATTTATAAGCTATATCCGCAATAATTTAAAAAGATATCTGCGCAATAAAAAACAAAATGCGCTGCAACCATTAAATCCTACTAAAATAAAAGCAAACTAAAATAGATTTAGTAATGGTTAAGACTAATCCCATTTTAAAACAAAACAGCTTTTTTGTTAATTTGTAACCATGTCGAAAACAAGTATTTTATTTATATTATTTATTATCTCATTTTCTGCCGCTCTTGCGCAAAAAGCAGATACATTGAAAGTGGATACCACCCTTAATAAGTATCAACTCAGTCCTCGTAAAAATTCATTACCTGTTCGCACAAGGCAAATACAAATAAAACAAGAAGAAATACCCACCCAAATGCCTGATTATAAGGTAAGCTACTGGAAAAAAAGCTTAATTTTCGGCTTAAACTTTTCTCAGTCGGCATTTAGTAATAATTGGAGTGCTGGAGGGATAAGCTCGGTAGCCTTAGGGTCTAATTTTAATTTTAAAGCCGAGTATAATAAAGCCCCTTTTAGTTATACATCCGAGCTTAATTTGTTATATGGTATAGCGGCTAATAAAGGGCAAGGAGAACGAAAAACCAACGACCGTATTTTTTTAGATAATAAAGTTGCTAGTCAAATTTCAAAACATTGGTTCTTTTTTGGGTCATTAAGCTTCGAATCGCAATTTTCAAAAGGATTTCAATACTCAAGCACCGCTCAACCTGTATTGATATCAAATTTCATGTCACCAGGGTATTTAACAGAGTCTATCGGTTTTGAGTATAAGCCAGTAAAGTATTTTGATTTACGATTAGGCACCGGAACAGCCAAGCAAACATTTGTTTTAGATACTACGATATACCACAACTTGTCATCAAACTATGGTGTAAAACCAAGGCATACCTTTAAAGATGAGCTAGCTTTTCAGGTAGTTGCGGCATTGGATAAAGATTTGATGCAAAACATACACATCAATGCTCGTTATGCTTTGTTTATTCCATATCAACAGGGGCTTGCTTATACCACACACCGCTTGGATGCAACATTAACCGCAAAAGTAAATCGTTTGATAAATGTAACTATGAACGGAACATTCCTATATGATAAAAACACCTCCCCTAAACCACAAGCTACCGAGGGATTGGCGTTGGGTGTAAGTTATAAGTTTCCGTGATAGATTGATGTTTAATAAAGCCGGCATTATTTATTGCATTTTTGGATAAAGCCAAATGGCTTCAAAATCATACCTTTGTATCCTCAAATTAAAGATTAAAGTATTTTATATTCATGTTTGAAAATCTTTCAGATAAACTCGACAGGGCGTTTAAAGTCCTGAAGGGTCAAGGAACTATTACAGAAATAAACGTGGCCGAAACCATGAAAGAGATACGCAAAGCTCTTTTAGATGCCGACGTTAATTATAAAACTGCTAAAACATTTACTGATGATGTAAGGCAAAAAGCCATAGGGCAAAATGTATTGACTACTATTTCGCCAGGGCAATTGCTTACCAAAATCATGAATGATGAGCTAACCCAATTGATGGGTGGTAGTACAGCCGATTTGAACTTTCCGGCAACGCCTACGGTGATATTGATTGCTGGTTTGAATGGTGCGGGTAAAACCACGTTTAGCGGCAAACTGGCTAATTTTTTAAAAACACAAAAAAACAAGAAGCCATTATTGGTTGGAGGCGACGTGTATCGCCCTGCGGCTATTGAGCAGCTAAAGGTATTGGGCGAGCAAATAGGCATACCAGTATATGCCAATTTAGAATCGAAAGACCCTATTGCTATTGCCCGCGAAGGCGTGGCACAAGCCAAGCAAAATGGCAATAATATTGTTATTATAGATACTGCCGGTCGTTTGTCAATTGACGAGGCAATGATGGTGGAAATAGAGCAAGTTAAAGCGGCTGTAAATCCACACGAAATATTATTTGTGGTTGATGCCATGACGGGGCAAGATGCTGTAAATACAGCTAAGGTATTCAACGACCGATTGGATTTTACTGGAGTTGTGCTTACCAAATTAGATGGCGATACTCGGGGTGGTGCGGCGTTGTCTATCAAATCGGTAGTAAACAAACCTATTAAATTTATTGGTACAGGCGAGAAGATGGAAGCATTGGATGTTTTCCATCCCGATCGTATGGCATCAAGAATTTTGGGAATGGGCGACGTGGTTTCGTTGGTTGAACGTGCACAGCAGCAGTTTGATGAAAAGGAAGCCGCCGAGTTGCAGAAGAAAATCCGTAAAAACAAGTTCGATTTTAATGATTTCTACGGGCAAATTCAACAAATCAAGAAAATGGGTAACATGAAAGATTTGATGGGAATGATACCCGGTGTAGGTAAAATGATGAAAAACGTAGAGGTAGATGATAATGCTTTTAAAAATATTGAATCTATCATCTTATCAATGACGCCATACGAAAAAGAAAACCCTGATTCTATCAACCAAAGCCGCCGCAATCGTATTGCTAAAGGCTCGGGTACAGATTTGCAAGAAGTGAATCGTTTGATTAAACAATTTGAAGATATGCGTAAGGTGATGAAGCAAATGAGCAACCCTGCAGCTATGGCAAGCATGATGCGCAGGATGCCAAAATAAGCCAACCTCATTTTCTATTGATATTTTATATTTAAAGCGACGCAAGTCGCTTTTTTGTTTAAATAGGCTATCTTAGTTTAATAGAAGAATAATTTATGAAAAAGGTATATATAAGTCTGTTTTACTTGGTTTTATTGGGGACTTATGCGGCAAATGCACAATCTCCTAATGCAACAATTGATGTTCAACATTATAACTTCGCTTTACAGTTGAGTGATGAAAGCAATGTGATTAAAGGACAGGCGGAAATAACAGTTAAATACTTGAAAGATGCCAGCTCATTTAACATTGATTTGGTAAAAAAAGACCAATTGGGTAAGGGAATGTTGGTAAGTAGCGTTACCGAAAAGGCAGTAAGTTTGCCATTTCATCAAGAAGCAGATGCACTAATTATTACGGCAAAAGCAAAGCAGGGAAGCGTACATCAATATACAATTTCTTATCAAGGCATCCCGAATGATGGGCTTATAATTTCAAAAAACAAGTTTGGACGGCGCACTTTTTTTGGGGATAATTGGCCCAATAGGGCGCATAATTGGCTGCCTTGTGTAGATAATCCTGCTGATAAAGCTACGGTTGATTTTGTTGTAACAGCCCCCAATCATTATCAAGTGGTAGCAAATGGATTGAAAATAAGCGAAACAGCATTGCCCAACGAGCTAAAACAAACACATTGGAGAGAAACAGCCCCGCTTTCGACCAAAGTAATGGTAATTGGTGTTGCCGATTTTGCAATTAATCATACAGGCGATGTAAATAATATCCCAGTATATACCTATGTTTTTCCTGAGAATAAGGATGTGGGATTTAAAAGCTATGCCATAGCAAAAGAGATACTTGCCTATTATATAGATAAAGTAGGGTCATTTGCTTACGAAAAACTGGCCAACATACAATCAAAAACCATATTCGGTGGAATGGAAAACGCGAGTGCGATTTTCTACTTTGAAAACTCCGTAGGCGATAAAGGGATTGAAGAGCTAATGGCACACGAAATCGCACATCAATGGTTTGGCGATGCCGCAAGCGAGAAAAACTTTAGTCATTTATGGCTAAGCGAAGGTTTTGCTACTTATATGACCCACGTTTACCTCGAGCATAAATATGGGATAGACACCTTAAAAAATGGACTAAAAAAAGATAGAGAAACGGTATTGAATTTTGAGGAAACTCGCCATACTGCCGTTGTAGATACATCGGTACATGATAATTATATGGTATTGCTGAATGCGAACAGTTACCAAAAAGGAGGATGGGTGTTGCATATGTTGCGCCGAAAACTGGGCGATGATGCTTTTTGGAAAGGCATCAGAAACTACTATGCCAAATATAACGGCAGCAATGCCAATACCGAAGATTTTAGAGCAATAATGGAGCAAGCAAGTGGGAAAAACTTGGCATTCTTTTTTAAACAATGGCTTTATACGCCTATCACACCATATTTAAAATACGCTTGGAGATTTGATGCGCAGCAAAAAAGTGTGGATATAATGATTGTTCAGCAACAAGCACAATTGTTTCAGTTCCCATTGGAGTTGATAATGGGGGATACCAAGCAAACCGTTGAGATAGAAGATAAAATAACTCATGTAAAAATTTCAGTAGCTAATGAGCCAAATGAGATTATCATCGACCCCAATGTAAACGTATTGGCAAAGTTTGAGAAAGTTGGTTATATAGGGCTACAGTTGGATAATAAAGTAGAATAGTCCGATGCTTTGAAATATTATTCCGAAAAAGTAATATTTTCAAAATAATATACTTTTGCGTAAGATGGTGCGTTAATTATATTAAACCAATCACTTATAGATTGGCGAAATATTAACTGTTCACCTTTAACCAATTCTCTTATGCTTAAGCAATATCAATCTATTTATGTAGCATCGTATAGATGGCTATTTAAAAACTTCGGACAGGGGAAACTACCTCAGATGAAATCATTGTTTAATATTAGTTTTTTACTAATCGTTGCTTTAACCGCCTCATTGCTTTGTGCTGAGTTTATTTTACATACCAATAAAACGGTATTAGGTTTCGGTTTTAGCAGTACAATGGTATTAGTAACCCTGTTCTTTCTGATATTAAGCCACCTCATCCTCCTAAATAATAAATGGCTTAAGCAGTTGAACACGAGCATAGCAAGTGTGAGCCATCATCATAAAAATAAATGGTCGGTGGTGGTGCTTTTAAATGCGGTTGTTATTTGTCTGATAGTGGTTTTTACAACCGTTTGATTTAGGTTTTTACAATTGCATAAAAATTTATACTTTCACATCGAATAAACTTTATCCATTGTGTTAGTAAAAACTTTCGGAAGTGCCGTATATGGCATCCAAGCCATTACCATTACAGTTGAAGTAAACATAGCAGCTGGTACCAAATATTTTATTGTTGGATTGCCCGATGTGGCTATAAAAGAGAGCTATTTTAGGATAGAATCGGCATTAAAAAATTGCGAATATCGAATGCCACGCCAACAGGTGGTGGTAAACATGGCTCCTGCTGATATTAAAAAAGAAGGTTCGGCATATGACCTTACCATTGCAACGGCAATATTGGCAGCATCGGGTCAAATAGAAGCCGAAAGCTTAGAAAAGTATATCATCATGGGAGAACTGTCGCTTGATGGCGGATTGCAGCCTATTAAGGGCGCATTGCCTATTGCTATACAGGCACGAAAAGAAGGCTTTAAGGGCTTTATATTACCTAAGCAAAATGCGCGTGAAGCAGCTATTGTAAACGATTTGGAGGTGTACGGAGTAGGGAGTATCAAAGAGATTGCGGGCTTTTTTAATGGAAGTTTGCAGCTAAATAGAGAAGTAGTGAACACTCGAGATGAGTTTTATAACAGTTTGTGTAATTATGATAGCGATTTCAGCGATGTAAGAGGGCAAGAAAACATAAAACGAGCACTCGAAATAGCTGCCGCAGGTGGGCATAATGTAATTTTGATTGGCCCACCCGGTGCAGGGAAAACGATGCTGGCACGACGACTACCTTCTATTTTGCCACCTTTAAGTTTGCACGAATCGTTAGAAACCACTAAAATACATTCAGTTGCTGGCAAGTTATCCGCAGCAGATGCACTGGTCACTATTCGCCCTTTTCGCTCACCCCATCACACAATTAGTGATGTTGCTTTGGTAGGGGGTGGCGGAAATCCTCAACCAGGCGAAATTTCTTTAGCACATAATGGCGTGTTGTTTTTAGATGAATTGCCCGAGTTTAAACGTAGCGCACTCGAAGTAATGCGCCAACCACTTGAAGAACGCCGAGTAACAATCTCGAGGGCGAAATTTACAATTGATTATCCGAGTAGCTTTATGTTGGTGGCAAGCATGAATCCCTGCCCTTGCGGCTACTATAATCATCCAGAGAAAGAATGTATATGCCCACCAGGAACGGTACAAAAATATTTAAGTAAAATATCAGGGCCATTACTAGATAGAATAGATTTGCACGTAGAGGTTACGCCAGTAAACTTTTCGGAGCTATCGTCCGACCGTTTGGCTGAAAAGAGTGAAAACATCAGAGAAAGGGTAATTAGGGCAAGAGAAAGGCAGATGGAACGCTTCGGAGAGAAGCCAGATTTGCATGCCAATGCCCAAATGAGTCCGCAAATGGTACGTGAGATTTGTAAGATTGATATAGCAGGGCAAACGCTACTAAAAAAGGCAATGGAAAAACTAGGACTGAGTGCACGAGCCTATGATAGGATATTAAAAGTATCACGTACGATAGCCGACCTATCAGGCAGCGAAGAGATTAAATTAGAGCACTTAGCCGAAGCTATTCATTTCAGAAGCTTAGATAGAGAAGGATGGGCGGGGTAAATAGAAAAAGAACGATATCAATTTAAGAAAATACTGACACAGAGTCAATATGCTGTTTAATAGCAGTTTGTTTTCTTACAAGTTATGACTCAAAAAAAGCGAGGGTGAGTCTTTAAACCCACCCTCGCCGAAATTTAACTTAAAACGGTATTAAATATATCGAGATTTTAATCTCCTTGTTATTTTAATATCCACATAATACCGTTAATGTCGTCATTGCCATTATATTGACTTTGTAACGCAGCGGTATAATTTGTAGAATTAGCCGTACGCTCACTACTTGGGTATTTAAAGCGCATGGCTATCCTCTGTCCATTATCTGTCCCAGGGCCTGTAGTAAATGTTGGAACCCCAGTTCTACGATAAGTGAAGTATGATTCTAAACCCGAATGGCGGAATAACGCTAAATATTTCTGTTGTAATATCTGTGTTAAGCCGGTTGCACCGCTAGCATATTGCACCGCTGGTTGTGCGTAATATGTAGCCCAATTGGTGTTAATGGTATATGAATCATAGTTTGATGGTGCAGTAACATCTGTTGAGCCAGGACGATAGAAATAGGCTAAAAATGTACCAGTAGTTGGGATATTGTAAAACGCCATTGATGCTTGTATGCCCGCTATGTAATGTGTTTCGGCATTACCAGTCGCCCAGCCTCTGTTTATCCCTTCGGCTATATTAAACTCTTGCTCTGGAAAACCGATTTGTATGCTTGGTTCGGCAGTATAAGTTGAATAATAGTGTTTTCTGTTGATGAAAGAATATAACTGTAAACCTGCATTATTATACATCACCCCTAAATCAAGACCAGGGTCGGCTCCTACAAATGATGAAAATGCAGTAGCGCTTTGATGTAAATCATCTACTAAATGACGAGCTGGCTCGGCTACTACATATACCCGAGGGTCTTGAAAAGTAGTAAGCAATTGAATGTATGTTTGAGATGAGTTTTGTCGTGAACCATTATTTCCAAAATTAGAAGGGTTTTGTGGATAATAATTGGTTGGCGAAACAAATGTGTACTGTAAGTTATCAGCAGAGCTGGTCATTAATGGATACTTAACAGGATTGCTCAGGATAGCAGAAAACTGTTGTGGGATATTCATATCAGGGTCAGAAACGGCTTTTTTGCTTAACTGAATTAAGAGTCTTAAATGGAAAGCATTAACAACTTTTTGCCATTGTGTTAAGTTGTTTCCAAGAAATATATCTCCGTTTAATGTCGAACCAAGACCTGTTCCTCCAACTGAAGGAGTTTGAATTAACTGACTCATATCCGAATTAGCACTCTCTAACCAAGCTAGGCACTGCGTCATAACTGCTTTTTGCGTATCATATTTAGGAGTAAGGTTTGATAAACCTTTCAATGCCTCAGTCATTGGAATATCGCCACGCTCTAAGCTCATTTTACTAAAGAAATAGGCTCTAAAAAATTTACCCATTGCTTCGTATGGATTAACTGTTGCTCCACCAGCAGAGATAGCTTGTTGCTCCATTAGTAAAACGTTTTTTAGGGTAGAGTAATAATCATCACCCGAGCCAAAATCATAAGTATTGTTGCCATAGTAATTGTAATTGTATATAAAATACTGGCAGTATATTTCGTTCTGAGTATCAGGAAAATCAACCATGTTATTCAATATGCCATTAAAAAGGAGTGATGCAGGCACACTACTTGGCACATTCGGGTTTTGAGTTAAATCCTCAAAACTTTTTTTACAACTGCTTACTGATAGCACTAGCAGCACCATTAGTAAATTAATTTTAAATATCTTTTTCATAATCATTTCTCTGTTTGGATTAGAATGAAAGTTTTAGATTAAGCCCGTAACTGCGAACCGATGGCGATTGCAAACCCGTAACTGCCGATGCGGAGTTGCTATACTGATCTAAATCAACGTCTTTAAACTCAGCGTTTTTGTAGAAGTATAATAGATTACGCCCGTATAATGAAACGGAAGCCTTAGTAATAAATGATTTTGCTAACCAGCTTTTAGGGAAGTTATAACTGATAGTCACTTCACGCAATTTAGCATAGGTTTTACTCATTAAGTTTGCCTCGGCAACACCATAATACTCACTTGCATACTCTTGTACAAACGCTGGTGTAGTATTAGATGCGTACTGTAATTGACTATAATTTAATACAGCACCAGTACCCGAATCGAAATTAGGAGCTACCCCATTTGATATTACAACACCTTGCCCTACGTATGAACCTTTATATCCAGGTTTGCCAAAATTCAGCCAATCTTGATAACGCGCTGCGCCTAGCGCGCCTTCGGCGGTAAGGGCATTGCTACCACCTTGAGTGGTTTTTCTATGTACATAATCTGATGTTACCCCGCCCACAGAACCATCAAACTGAAAGCCTAAGGTTAGGTTTTTGTAATGTACATTGTTGCTGAACGACCATGTAAAATCAGGTAAGATATGCCCTAAGTATTGAGGAACAGGATTAACCAATGGTTCGCCATTTGACCCATTGATGATTTGACCTTGTGGAGCCCTTACAAATGCGCTACCATAAAACTTGTCAGTTCTATCCCCTTTTTTAAAGAAAGTGTTATACGTAGTTTGTCCTGCTGGCAATTCTTCATAAACTTCTTTAAACGTTGACCAATTGACCAAAACATCCCAGCCAAAGCCACCCAAATCTTTAATTGGCGTTCCGCTTAAAGAAAGTTCGAAGCCGGTTTTCTTAGTTTTTAAAGCATTTACAAATTCGTCAGTATAACCCGTAGCGGTAGAGATTTGATTATCCAAAATTTGAGGACCATCAATATATTGGAATGCCGTAGCACTTAACCCTAACCGGTTTTTCAAAAACTTAATATCTATCCCTTCCTCATAATTAACACGAAGAGATGTTTTTATGCCTTGTTGGTATAATGAATTAGGGCCATAGCCAGCTGGTTGCCCATTGTATGGTTTTCCTAAATTACTAGAAGTGTTTAAGGCATAACTTGGACCATTGTATGGCGAATTATAAGTAGTGCCGTAGCCGAGTGGATTATCAAAAAGTGAGGGGCCTGTACTTCCTCCAAATGCTGTAATGGTGCTAAATGGGGCTGGGCCAATAGTAGGACTTGTAGCATCATTACGTACAGTTGCAAAAGATGCACGTGCTTTTAGGAAAGAAATAGCCTCAGGTAATTTTATGTAATCAGACAGAACAGTAGCAGCAGATACACTTGGATAAAAGTAGGTAGTTACATTTGGAAATGCAGATGTTTTATCAATCCTACCAGTACTAGATAAGGTAGCGTATTTGCCAAAGCCCAAGTCAACTGAGTAATAACCACTCAAGGTTCTTAGTTGAGAATAAAAACTAGTTGCTTGCAATGGGTTTAATGAATTACTGAATGAGTACACACCTGGTGTGCTCAAATAATCTGTAGATACCCAGCTCGAATTATATTTAAAGCTGCGTAAGTTGCCCCCAACTAATCCTGATATATTTAAGAAGTGATTTAAGGTATAATCAAAGTTTAATTTCAACTCCGTATTGTTTTCGAACAAATCGCGACGGTCTTCACGATAATCGCCCAAGTTACGAGCACGTCCATAAGGGTGAGCAGAATAAGGCAAATCTTCTGTACGTAGTAAATTATAAGTATCTATTTGAGATTTTAAATTAACATTTAAGTGATTGTCAATTTTAAAATTTCCTGATAAATAACCGTAAGTGTCATTTTTATAATGACCACGTGTCCAGATTTTAGTCAAAAACCAAGGATTGTGATAACGTGTGTACTCAGCAAATTGCGATTGCACATTCACTTTACCAGGCTGCCATATTGCTTTAATATCAGGAGAGTTTACGCTCCAGTCGGCGCCAGTCCAAATAGCCAAGTTATAGATAATACTATTAGGGCCATATTGTACATCTGGGAAATCATCGGTGCTTTGTCTGTTAAAATCAACACTTGCCTCAAACTTTAAACGTGAAGTAGGATTAAATGCTGCAAAAAAGTTGGCGTTGGCTATATCTAAATATTGTGATGGGATATAGCTATTTTGATGCTGTTGCGAAACAGATAGACGGGTTGTATAGGTATCGCCATTTGCTGTTAAAGCAACATCATTATTGGTTTGGAAACCTGTTCTTAAGAAATTGGCAAGGTTATTAGCACCTCTTGCTACCCAAGGAGTGCCTTGGCGTACACCATTTACAACGGGGCTATCATATTGTGGGATTAACTGACCCGCAAAATAAGGTCCCCAAATATCATAATCGCCATCCACACCACCCGGTGCACCACCATTACCATCAACAAAAGTGTAGAATGTATTTTCGCCTGGGCCGTATGCGTGTTGTACTCTTGGGAATGCTACGAAACCTTTATTGATAACAGTACTGCTATTGATATCAACTGTAAGCCCTTTTTTGGCATCAGCTCCTTTTTTGGTAGTAATCAAAATAGCACCATTGGCAGCACGATTACCATACAAAGCCGCTGCCGCAGGACCTTTCAATATAGTATAAGTATCAATATCGTCAGGGCTAAGGTCGAAAGTGTCAGAATTGATAGGTAAACCATCTACTACATACAAACTTACTGTGTTGCCACGTATAGTAACGTTTGGAACACCCAAGATTTCGGAAGTAGCACCTACTTGTAAACCGGCTACTTTACCAATTAATCCGTTTACAGGGTTAGGGTCACGAGCGGTAGTAAGTTGGTCGCCTTTTACCGTTTGAATAGCATAACCAATCCGTTTGGTTTCTTTCTTAACACCCAAAGCGGTTACAACCACCTCGGTAAGTGACTTGCTGTCTTCTGAAAGAGAAACATTGATGTTGGTTTGATCTTTTACAGTAATTTCTTGTGATACATACCCTAGGAAACGAAAAGTAAGTATTTGCCCTTTGTTTGCTGTAAGCGTGTAGCGACCATTGGCATCTGTTAGTGTGCCATTTGTAGTGCCTTTAAGCTGAACGCTTACACCTGGTAATGGGTTTTTGTTTTCGTCGGTTACCATACCGCCGATTTTGGTCTGCCCGAATGATAACATCGGGGAAAGGCATAATAGCACTATCGTTGCTATTCTCCTTACGTGAATGTAAAACTGCGTCATGTGCTGAATCAATTAGTTTTTAATGATAATTTTCATACAGCAATACTAAACTTAGTTTATTATTTGTAAACTAAGTTTGCGTTAAGGAAAGCTTAATATTTCGTATAATACAGGTTAAGCATGAGGAATTTTATAACAACAGAATTACAATCAGCACACAATAAATTAATACCTATAAGGATATAGTTAATTTTTTATACTCAAAAGCGTAACAGCAATTGATTTAAGGTGGTTGATATTGAGTACAGGGATGTTTGTTTCTTTTGCCCTATCATCCCAATAGCGTAAGCGTATAAACAAATCAATGTCAGGATGTTTTTCAAATTCTGTAGCCTCTTGCTCGGTCATTCTTCCACCTTGAAATTCAAGCGTTGCTTTACTTGCTTCCGAAAGTTTGTTATAATATTCAGGATATTTGTAGGTAAGGTATCTTTTAGCAATCACATGACTTTCAACCAATGTTGCCAATCGTTCAGAAAACCCCCGTTCGCGGAGATAATCAGCACCCAATTGTTCATGATCTACATTTCCAAAGCCATCCATACTTCCAACTTCATTGCTTGCAGCACATAGGTGCCCGATATCATGAAAAAATGCTGCCAATATTACTTCATCATCAAAACCCTCCTCTTCCGCTAGTGCCGCCGCTTGCGACATGTGCTCTATTTGCGATACGGGTTCGCCAATATAATCTTCATCGCCATGTTGCTCATATAAAGCAAAAATTTCATCTACAATTTGCACAGGATTAGTGGAGCTATTATTCATGCTGATATTGATTTTTTCCAAAGCAAAGCATTGTGTATTATTAAATTGTTAAATCATGATGATGTAATAAGGAAAGTAAAATAATTAATCTTTAATTTGGAGCAGTCACACTTAAAACAAGGAAATGGAAGATGATATACTGATACAAATAAGTAACCGCATAAAAGAACGTAGGCGAGAAAAAAACATCACAGTGCAAGAATTAGCCTCTCGTGCCAATGTTAGTAAGGGGTTAATTTCTCAAATTGAAAACAGCCGTACAATACCTTCGCTTATTGTGTTAATTGATATTATTAAGGCGTTAGATGTTGATTTGAATGAGTTTTTTAAGGATATAAGAAGTAAAAGTGCATTGTCGCCTGTTTTGATAAAACGAAAAGCAGAATATGAATACTTTGAAAAGGAACACGCAATAGGATTTCACTACCAACGAATTTTTACGAAGTTTATTAATAATTCTACTGTTGATGTTGTGCTGCTTGAGCTCGAACCCAATGCAACAAGGCCTTTGGTTGAAACAGATGCGTTTGAATATAAATATATGATAAGCGGGGAGGTTGAATATCAAATTAATGATGAAAAAATAAGACTAAGTGCTGGCGATTCTTTATTGTTTGACGGGCGTATTCCGCACACGCCTGTAAACTTATGCGAGCAAAGGGCAATTATGTTGGTTGTCTATTTTTTTGAAGAAAAATAAGATGGTAATAAAAGCTTAATATTAATTTAGTTTGATAATAATAAACTTAGTTTAGTATTGCTCAACTTTTATATCCAATATATGTCTATTAAATTAGTTGTTTTTGATATCGCTGGTACTACCGTTAAAGACGATTATAATGTGAGCAAAGCCTTTCAACAGGCTTTAAAAATGTATGGCTATACCGTGCCTATTGATATGATTAACCCTTTAATGGGGTATGAAAAAAATCAAGCCATTACCCAAATGTTACATTTGCACGAAGTTGATGAATCGAAAATCACAGCCGGGCTTGTAAAACAGATACATACAGAATTTGTAAAGCAAATGATTCATTTTTACCAATTTGAGCTAGGCATAGAACCTCTGCCAAATGTGGAAGAAACCTTTGAAGCACTACACAAAAAGGATGTTTTAGTGGGTATCAATACAGGGTTTTCAAAAGATATTGCCGAAACTATTATCAACCGACTACAATGGAGAGAAAAAGGACTGATTGATTATTTAGTAGGTTCGGATGAGGTTGAACTCGGTCGCCCACACCCTTTTATGATTCAAAAAATGATGCACGAAAGTGGCATTACCGACCCAAGCGAAGTTGTCAAAGTAGGTGATACAGAAGTGGATGTTCGCGAAGGGCAAAATGCAGGTTGCAAATATGTAATCGGGGTTACTACGGGCATTTTTACTGCCGATGAGTTAAAGGAGTACCATCCTACTCATATTATAGATAATATTGCACAAGTGTTGGACATTATCAGCCAATAAACATGATTTTGATAGAGAGGCTCAGGGCAAAAGTTGCAAACTGGTCTTACGGGTTATTATCAATTTTGACGGCTATTTCGGCCTTTGGTGCATATACCTGTATGTATGCCTTTCGTAAAGCTTTTGCTGCAGGCACATTTACCCATCAACAATATCTTCATTTAGATTATAAGATATGGTTGGTTATTGCCCAAATCATCGGGTACACTTTAAGTAAGTTTTATGGCATAAAATTTATAGCTGAGCTAAAACCAACTCAACGTGCCAAATATATTTTGCTATTAATTGGTGTTGCATGGCTCGCATTATTACTTTTTGCCATAGTGCCCGCACCGTATAATATTGTTTTTCTATTTGTTAATGGCTTTCCTCTCGGGTTGATATGGGGTTTGGTTTTCAGTTATTTAGAAGGAAGAAAATCGACAGAATTTATGGCAGCGGTATTATCTATAAGCTTAATATTTGCCTCGGGCTTTGTAAAAACAATTGCCCGAATGCTTATGACGATAACCCATATTAGCGAGTTTACAATGCCTTTTGTAACAGGTGCTTTATTTGTTGTGCCATTGCTATTGTTTGTTTTCTTATTAGAACTAATGCCCCCTCCTAATGCCGAAGATGTGCACCTACGCACCAAGCGTTTACCAATGGATGCTATTGAGCGTAAAAACTTTCTGCAACAGTTTTTACCAGGTATAATTCTCACCCTTATTATCTACGTTTTGCTTACCATTATGCGCGATGTGAGAGATAGTTTTGAAGTAGAGATATGGAGCAGCTTAGGAATAAAAGACAACACTATTTATGCCAAAATAGATACCATTATATCCATCGTTGTGTTAATTGCCATGAGCTTGCTTATCTTGGTTAAGAAAAACCTGAAAGCATTTCGCATTATTCACGTGATGATTATTGTAGGCTGTGTGCTTATTGGTACCGCAACCACGTTGTTTACATTCCATTTTATTAGTCCAATGGTTTGGATGACATTAGCCGGACTTGGGCTTTATTTAGGTTATGTGCCCTATAATGCAGTGTTTTTTGAACGCTTATTAGCATCGTTCCATTATAAAGGCAATGTAGGGTTTTTGATTTATGTAGCCGACTCAATGGGTTATTTAGGAAGTGTAAGTATCTTGTTAATAAAAGAATTCGGTCAGCCCAATGTGAGCTGGGGGGCATTTTTTAGAGATAGCGTACTGGCTGTAGCTGTTATAGGCGGCATCTGTGCTATTTTATCATTATTGTATTTTATGCGAAAGGCTCGTAAAAAAAATATAGACCAACAAGAACAATTAAATATTATACCAGCATGAAAAAACAATCAGCAATAGTAATAGGGGCTGGTATTGTAGGTTTGGCTACCGCTCGCGCCTTGTCTATCAGGGGGTATCGAGTTACAGTTATTGAACGTAACGAACAAGCAGTAGGGGCATCTATTCGCAACTTTGGAATGGTTTGGCCCATTGGGCAGCAAACAGGGCCGCTTTTTGAGCGAGCTATGCTTTCGCGAAGCATTTATAAAGAAATATGTACCGAAGCCGACATTTGGCATAATGAAGTGGGCTCATTGCATTTAGCCTATCACGATGATGAGTTGCAAGTAATGGCTGAATATGTTGAAACCAACAATCGGTATCGCGATTGCGCATTGCTTACACCATCGCAAACGTTACAGAAATCGGAAGCGGTTAATCCATCAGGTTTAAAAGGGGCATTATGGAGTGGCGAAGAAATGATTGTAGAGTCGAGAGTAGCCATTGGTAAAATAGCCCAATATCTTGCCGAGAAATATGGCGTTGAGTTTGTTTGGAATACAGCCATTAGTAAAATCAATCATCCAAGAGTGTTTTCGGGCGAACGTAGTTGGCAAGCCGATGAACTATTTGTTTGTAGCGGTGCTGATTTTGAAACGCTATATCCCGAAGTATTTTTAGAAAGCAGTATTACCAAATGTAAGCTGCAAATGATGCGCCTAGTATCGCAACCTGATGGCTGGCGAATAGGGCCTTCGTTGTGTGGCGGATTATCAATGATACATTATCCAGGTTTTCAAGTAGCCCCCTCGTTACCGCAATTGCGCAAAAGATATGAAGAGCAATATGCCGAATATTTAAAATGGGGTATTCATGTAATGGTTTCGCAAAATGGCAATGGCGAATTGACTATTGGCGATTCGCACGAGTACGGTTTGGTGCATGACCCTTTTGATAAAACATTTATTAACAATTTAATAACCGAATACTTACATACTTTTGCCAATTTTAAGGATTGGCGATTGATGCAGTCGTGGCATGGCATTTACCCTAAAATGATGAACGGAGCAACCGAACTGATACTTGAACCAGAAGCAGGGGTAACTATAATAAACGGATTGGGGGGTAACGGTATGACCCTATCATTCGGGCTATGTGAGCAATATATTGCATCAAGATAGATTAAGTTTTTGATAACGTATTTAAAGTAAAAAACGATGAGCGACTCAAGAAGGGATTTTCTTAAAAAAGCAGCTTTATTAGCAGGGGCTACGGGGCTTAGTAATATAATACCTGCTTCTATACAGAAAGCAATGGCAATTAACGCTCCAGTAGGAAGCACCTATATGGATGCAGAGCACATCGTCATCTTGATGCAAGAAAATCGCTCATTCGACCACACGTATGGCACATTACAAGGAGTGCGAGGCTATAATGACCCTCGTGCAATTGATTTGCCTAATAAAAACAAGGTATGGCTGCAATCCAACAATAAGGGCGAAACGTATGCGCCCTTCCGCTTAGATATCAAAAACACCAAGGCTACATGGATGAGTTCGTTGCCGCATTCGTGGTCAAACCAAGTGAATGCCCGCAACGATGGTAAATACGACCAATGGCTGAATGTAAAAAAGAATGGGATTAAGGAGTATAGCCACATGCCTTTAACCATGGGCTACCACACTCGCGAAGACATTCCTTTTTATTATGCTTTGGCCGATGCTTTTACAGTATGCGACCAAAACTTTTGCTCGGCATTAACAGGAACTAACCCGAACAGGTTATATTTTTGGACAGGTACTATTCGCGAAGAACAGCATGAAAAATCAAGGGCACATGTTTGGAACGATGATATGGATTATGGTACATTGAATTGGAAAACATTCCCCGAACGATTGGAAGAAAATGGAATTTCGTGGAAATGCTATCAAAACGAAGTAGCCATAGATACTGGGTTTGATGGAGAGGAAGACCCGTGGCTGTCGAATTTTCAAGATAATCCCTTAGAGTTTTTTAGTCAATATAATATCCATCTACACCCAAAACACCTTGAGGGTTTAGAAAAAAGATTGACGCAATTGCCAGCAATAATTGCTGATTTGCAAAAAAAGATAGATGCACTGCCCGTAGGAGATGCTCATATTGACCATTTAAAGCATCAAATAAAAGATACACAGCGTTATCTAGACAATGTTAAAAAGGCGAAAGAAAAATATACCATAGCGCAGTTTGAAAAACTATCAGACCACGAAAAAAGCATTCATAGAAAAGCTTTTGATACCAATGTAAACGACCCCGAACATAGGCAATTGGTTACTTTAAAGTATGATGATAATGGTGTGGAGCGCGAAATGCAAATTCCTAAAGGCGATGTTTTGCATCAGTTTAGGGATGACGTAAAAAATGGTAAACTCCCAACCGTATCATGGGTTACTGCTCCTGAGAATTTTAGCGACCACCCAAGTTCGGCATGGTATGGTGCTTGGTATGTATCGGAGGTGTTAGATATTTTAACCCAAAATCCAGAAGTGTGGAAGAAAACCATCTTTATTTTGGCTTATGACGAGAATGATGGCTATTTTGACCATGTTCCGCCATTTGTAGCACCACACTCGCAGCAGAAAGAAACTGGCAAAGTATCGAA
Organism: uncultured Mucilaginibacter sp.; assembly: GCA_963422535.1. Lineage (GTDB taxonomy): Bacteria > Bacteroidota > Bacteroidia > Sphingobacteriales > Sphingobacteriaceae > Mucilaginibacter. The sequence continues at coordinate 1,477,678 of OY730227.1, read as the reverse complement.
AGGAATTGATACCCGTGTTGATTTTGTGACATTGGAACAGGAAAAAGAGCGAAAAGGTTTCCCTGAGCCATTTTCGAGAGAAAGCTCAATAGGCTTAGGTTTCCGTGTGCCATTAGTGATTGCCTCGCCTTGGAGCAAAGGTGGATATGTAAACTCCGAAGTGTTTGACCATACTTCTACCTTACAGTTTTTAGAACATTTTTTATCGAAAAAAACAGGTAAAAAAATAAGCGAGCCCAATATCAGCGATTGGAGAAGAACCGTTTGTGGCGATTTGACTTCTGTTTTTAGACCATATCATGGCGAAAACAGCAATCAACTAGAAGCAGTAAAAAGAATAGCATTTGTTGAGGGCATACATAAAGCGCAGTTTAAAGATGTTCCTTCAAATTATAAACAACTGACCAAGGAGGAGATAGAGGAAGCTAATCTTCACCCATATCAATCAGCATACCTTCCAAAGCAAGAAAAGGGTATTCGCCCTTCATGTGCTTTGCCTTATGAACTTTATGTTGATGGTAAATTAAGTGCTGATAAACGCTCTTTTGAAATTGGTTTTCAAGCCGCCAATAAGGTTTGGGGTAAAAAGGCTGTTGGCGCACCATTTAATGTGTATGCACCCAGTAGCTATATGCAAACCAATGGTAAGTTTGAGCCAGTGAGAACTTGGGCTTATGGTTTGAGTGCTGGCGATAAATTGGCAGACAGCTGGGCGATAAATGATTTTGAAGATAAAAACTATCATTTAAGGGTATATGGGCCGAATGGCTTTTATAGAGAGTTTAAGGGAAATATAAACGACCCATCTGTCGAAATAGGATTTGATTATCAACATCAGCTAACAGACAGCAAACACTTAACGGGCAATGTTGTAGTTGTGATGACCAATACAGGTCATCAACCCGAAGCAATTGAAATAATAGACCATGCCTATAAAACCAACCATCACCGCAGGGTAATCGCCCCAAATAGCAAAGCTTCGATTGTTATAAACTTAGAAAAAAGCTACGGATGGTATGATTTCAGCATCAAAACAACCTCCAATACCCTGTTTGAAAAAAGATATGCTGGACGTGTTGAGGCAGGGAAAACAAGCTATACAGACCCTTTTATGGGGCGAGTAATAATATAGCACTTTTCAAAATACAGAGATAGGAAAGATAACCGAATAATGTTTTATACCGCCTTTTCAAATTAGACTAATTGCTAGTATTCAATACGAAAATGGATTTCGGAAAGCCTATACTACGATATATAATTTGAATAAAACTAGATGCTCTTACAAATTAAGATATCCAAGTTTACATTTTGATAGGATACAAAAAAGCAAACCGAGGATTTTCCTCGGTTTGCTAGGGAATAGATATTTTAACTATTTTAATAGCCTGGATTTTGAACTATGTTTTTGTTTACATTTATTTCATAAACAGGTATTGGCAATTGAAACAAATCACTATTTGCTGCAACCGTTTGAACTGCTGCTGGAGTTCCTGTACCATCAGCGTTATCGCCAAATGTAGAACGAGTTATAGGCAGATTAAGTCTTTTTATATCAAAAAAGCGAGAGCCTTCAAAACCAAGTTCTAATCTTCGTTGCAACAATATAGTATTATATAACGGAACGCCGCTTTCTGTTCCATTTACAAAGCCAGTATATCTATTAGCACGTAAGATATTCAAATCAGCAAGGGCCGATGCTTGGTTATTCGCATTATAATAAGCTTCGGCACGGTTCAAGTAAACTTCACCCATTCTGATAACTTTATAGTCAACTACATTGGCATTACCACTTGTACGTCCAATATATTTTTTCACATAGTTGTAGTTTACGCCATTAAATGCTCCTGTACCTATATAAGCGTTTTTACGTACATCGTTATTGGCAAATAAGTTATAATATGCAAAATCAACACTATATTCAGGTTTTACTCCTTGTGGACTAGCTTGTTCATAACCTACGCCAATTGTTATATTATCGGCATCTACTATTTTAACTTTAAATAGAACATCAGCTTCGGTAGCATCAATCCAAATATTAGGAAAATCGGTAATTGAAGCCAATGCGTTCGCGGCTGGCGCATGTGCAATAGCGTTTGTAGCTGCAGTAATACAATTTTGCCATTCGCCTCTGTATAAATACACTCTCGACATTAAACCTTCAACTGCGGCTTTATTCATTCTACTTACACCGTTGTCTATATTTATCATCCCTTGTGCTGCTATAAAATCTGCCACCACCATATCATAAGCTGTTTTTACAGGCGTTCTCGAAGGCAACAAATTTGGGTCAGTAGAAGTTACATAGGGTACTCCTAAATCAGTTGCTAATGCCGAGGTGTATGACTTAGCATATAGTCTTAATAAATCAAAATGGGCTAATGCACGTACTGCCAATGCCTCGCCTTGAATATTGTTTTTAAAAGCGCCTGATGGTAAATGACCAATATTGTTCAATATTAAATTGCAACGTAAGATTACTAGATACGCATTAGACCACATATCCCATGTATTATTTCCTGTATATTTAATATTGAAAAAATCTTGCTCTGATTTTCGCCCCTGCTGATTCAATATTAAATTATCTGAAAGTACATCGGGGGTAGTGCCCATAGAGCCACCATCTGCACCACCATAATAGTTCGGCGTGTAGTTCTTATTGTTTAATTTATTGAAATCTGCTCCACTCAATCCAGCATAAACTCCTAAAATTGCATTGGTAAAATCAGCTTGTGTATTGTATGCATTTGGAGTATTTACACTGTTTGTAGGAACTTGTACTAACTCCTTTTGGCATCCCATAAATGTTAACAACATTAAAGATGCACATATATATATCTTTTTCATTTTCCTTTTTTATTAAATTATTATTAGAAAGTTAAGTTAACTCCAAATGTAAATTGACGGGTATTAGCATAACTCCACAAATTTTGCTGACCTGGAATTAGTAAGTTATTTTCGGAGCTGCCTATGCCAATTTCTGGGTCGCCAAAAAAGTGTTGCGGATTAATAGTTAATAAATTTTGCCCCGTTACAAAAACACGCAATGATGCTATTTTAAAACGATTAGTTAAATCTTTTGGTAAAGTGTATGCAAGGGTAAGAGTTTTAAACCTAATGTAATCATCCTTTTGCAAGTAATAATCTAACAACTGCGCTTGTGATCCGCTATTTGGATCTGGTTTAGGAAGTACATTTACGTCTCCAGGTTTTTTCCAATAATTTAACGCGAGAGTTGATTGATTGGTGTAAACACCGTCGCCCCACGAATCTAAAATCTGTAACTGGTTATTATAAGTATAACCACCAAAAGAATAAGTAAAGTTGGCTGCTAAATCGAAACCTTTGTAACTTACATTAGTTCCAAAGCCTCCAAAAAACTTAGGATTAGGGTTTTTGCCATGCAATACCACTGCATTGCTGCTAGAGTAAGTTTCGGTAATATTACCATTTTTATCATAATACTGGGCAGCACCCGTTTGTGAATTGGCACCAGCATATCTCACAAGTTTAAAGGTATAAATAGGCTCCCCTGGTTTTATAACACTTACACCACCATTTTGAATCTCATTAGTGCCAGCATATAGCTGAGTTACCTTGTTTTGATTATAGTTCGTATTGGCAAATACTGTCCATTTCAGGCCTTTACTTTTAATAATATCACCACTCAATGATATATCTAACCCTCTATTATATAACGCGCCTATGTTTTTATATACAGATGAGAAACCAGTGGTTTGTGAAACAGGTAACTGAAACAATAATGCGGTAGTTGATTCATTATAGTATTCAAACGTCCCGCTAATTCGCCCATTCAATATTTCAAAATCAACGCCAATATCTCTCTTTAGTTTTTTCTCCCAAGTTAAATTAGGATTAGGTAACTGTATAGGAATATTGGTTGATTGGTTGTTATATTTACCAAATCCACTTAAGCCTAAAGCTTCATAATTGTTTATTCCACTAAAATTACCAGTATTACCTATTGATGCTCTTAGTTTTAAAACATTTAGCCAACGTTCGTCTTTCAAAAAATCTTCCGCAGTTAGCAGCCATCCAATACTGCCTGCATAAAACGCACCATTCCTATTATTTGCTCCAAATCTTGATGACCCGTCGCGTCTTGCGCTAGCAGTTGCAAAATATTTCTCTTTGTAATTGTAATCAACTTCTCCCAACAGCGATGCTATTGTATATATAGATTGTGATGTGCTATTAGTTCCTGTATTAGCTGCTGCGTTATTTTGTGTATTTAAATTAGGGTTGAATGGATAACCTTTACTTGATAAAGAATAGCTAGTGAATTGACTTTTTTGAAACTCTTGTACACCTAGAAAATTTAAATGATGGTCAGCATTTAAATCAAATTTATAGGTTATTTTATTAATCCAATCATAATTAAAAGACGTAGAGCCATTGTCTGTTTTTTGACCAGGGGCCTTAGGGTCGCCAATATAGCTATCAAGTACTGAGCCAGGCTGAATAAAGGATGACCTAGCATAATTCTCATAAGTTAAACCTATCTGACTGTTAATGCTTAAACCTTTTACAGGGTGTATATCAATACTAGTAGTATTGTAACCATCAATAAATTTTTGAAGTTCAGGGTTGTTTTTAAGTGCTTCTAATATGCTAAAACCTTGATTAGTTAAATTAAATGTTCCATCTGAGTTATGAACAGGTTCGTATGGATTATAAGCATATATTGCAAAAAATGGATTTTGTACATTATACAAATCTCGTGTTTCATTTGTGCTTCTTTGCCCTACACTTAAATTATTACTTACTGTCAACCAGGGTTTAACCGCGGTGCTTAAATTAATCTTTCCAGCATATTTTTTTAAATCAGAGCCTGTTACAATACCATCTTGGTTATAGTAATCGAAAGAAATATAATAATTAGTTTTCCCGTCATGACCACCTATGCTCAGTTGGTGTTGAATGATTTTACCACTTCTTAAAATATCATCTTGCCAATTGTGCGACTGCGCTATTAAGGTATTCCACGCTGCTTGTCTTTGGGCGGGAGTAACAGCGGTTATATCTTGTGGAAGATTGTTGTTTTGAAGATAATTCGCCAAATATGAATTTGTATAACCTAAATCGTACTCGTATTGTAATTTTTGTGGTGTATTTAATGTCTGGAAATTATCAGCTATCTTTCTATTAGTTCCGTATTGAAAACTATAGGTGATATGATTTTCGCCTTCTTTTCCTGTTTTTGTAGTTATTAAAACAACACCATTTGAGCCTCTTGCGCCATATAAAGATGATGCAGCAGCATCTTTCAGAACAGAGATATTCGCAACATCATTTGCATTAAGCGTATTATAAAACTCAGGTGCCACATCATCCGGAATTTGAATACCATCAACAACTAATAATGGTTGTTGACCAGCATTTACTGATCCTGTACCACGTATTCTGATAAACGCATTAGCTCCAGGTCGTCCGTTTTCGGTAGTTATTTGTACACCCGCCGCTTGACCTTGTAATAAATTGTCAATACCAGGGATAGGCTTATCCGCTATTTCTTTGCCAGAAATTTTTGAAATTGAAGAAGAATTAGAAAGCTTGGTTTTTGTTTGATAACCAGTCACAATTACCTCATTCAAATCTTTACTGCTAGGCTCTAGTAAAATATTAATTACATCGTTTCCTTTTACTATAGTTGCATAAGATTGATAACCAATAAATGAGTAAACAAGAGTAGTTCCAGTAGGAACACTTATTGAATATTTACCATTTGCATCAGTTTGGGTTCCTGTTGGACTACCTTTAACTTTAATAGATACTCCCGGAATTGGCAGTAAATCGGTTTTTCCTTTTACCGTACCCGTAACAGTACGATTTTGTGCATATACCTGCGTTACGAGTAACACGAAAAAGCACAAACTTACTAGTAGATTTTTTTTCATTTTGGTAAAAAATTAATTTGCAGTTTTATTAATAATCCAAAAGTAAAGGCATTTTCTGTAAGTTTTTAAGATAGACTTACTAATCTCTTCGTTGATTGTTAAAAATGACATTAACCTTACATTAAAATTCTTAATTAAACTTGTGCGAAGTTTTATTTGAAATTATCAGAGTTCGGCTTAATTTTATCTGTAGTAAAAATAAAAAGGATTGCAAATTGCTGATTTTCTTACCTTTACTTATCGCTTAAGTTGCTTATAGATGAAATCTTTTAAAATTGTACTTATAATGATGATAATCACGCTATCATCGCTTGCACAAAAAAATAGCAGTGTTTATATCTGTGTAAGTAAAGGTGCAAAAGCATATCACAAAGAGGAAGATTGTAGAGGATTGCGCAACTGCAAGCATCAAATCAGCAAAGTACCATTATCAGCGGCAATAAACACCTACCATTTGCGAGCGTGCCGTATTTGTTACAAAAATTAGCTTTAATTAAAGTCATATTCAAAGCGAGTAACTAGTTATAATGCCAAAGCAATGTATATTTGAGCCATGAAACCTGCTGAAGTGAATATAAAATGGGCTGCTTTACAAGAAAAAATATCTGCAGAGTTTGATACGGATACGCCTGATATTAAGGTGATTTTATTCTTAATTGGGGTGCAGGAATTGGGGCAAGGGCCTCAAAAATTTAGCAAGCGGCAAAAAGAGGAATTGATGCACATAGCCACTTGCAAGCTATTGAGCAAAATGGGTTTTTATGAACTGGAAGGGCTCGATCAGGATGGATGGCCGCATTGGAAACTAGTAAATGCCATCCCCAACTATACCTTGCTTGAGCAAGAAATGGTAATGAAATCGTTAATTATTGATTATTTTGATGATATAAACTTATGAAGAAAAGCGTATTTACTTTTACACTTTTATTATGGACAATCAACTTTGCATTTGCCGCTCCACCCAAAAACCAATACGTGCGTATTAAAACCAGTTATGGCGAGTGCATCATTAGGCTCTATAACGAAACCCCGCAACATCGTGATAACTTTATTAAGCTCACAAAAAAAGGATTTTACAATGGCACGCTGTTTCATCGGGTAATACAAAACTTTATGATACAAGGCGGCGACCCCGATTCAAAAAATGCAAAACCAAGTATCGAGCTTGGTAATGGCGATGTAGGCTATACCGTACCTGCCGAGTTTAGAGATAGCATTTTTCATAAAAGAGGCGTTTTGGCGGCTGCTCGCGATGATAATCCTAAAAAAGTATCAAGCGGTTGTCAGTTTTATATAGTAGAAGGTAAGCGTTATAGGGATGGAGAATTAGACACCTTGGAGAAAAAACCACGAATGGCAGGGCATAAAATCCCTGAATGGCAACGCCAATGGTATAAAACAGTAGGTGGCACTCCTTTTCTCGACCAAAACTATACTGTTTATGGCGAAGTGGTAATAGGATTGGATATGGTTGACCGTATTGCTGCGGTTAAGAAAGATGAACGAGACCGCCCGTTGGCTGATGTGCCGATGACGGTAGAGCTATTAACCAAAAAGGAATGCAAGCAATTAGATAAATTACTTGGAATAGCAGATAAAAACTAATATCCGTCACCATCGATATTTTAAATAAATGAAAATTATCACTTACAACGTTAATGGCATACGCTCGGCAATGAGCAAAAACTGGCTGGCTTGGCTGCAAGCTACGGATGCCGATGTAGTATGCTTGCAAGAAATAAAAGCCACGCCAGATGTTTTAGCAACCGAGTTGGCTTTGGTTGAACAAATAGGCTATCAGCATTATTGGTTTCCGGCAGAGAAAAAAGGATATAGCGGTACAGCTATATTCTGTAAGCAAAAGCCTAATCATATAGAGTATGGCTGCGGAATTGCCGATTTTGATTATGAAGGACGATGTATTCGCGTTGATTTTGATGATGTTTCGGTAATGAGTGTTTATTTCCCATCGGGCTCAAGTGGCGACGAAAGACAAACCTTTAAATATCGTTTCTTAGATGAATTTGGCGGCTACTTAGCTAAGTTGAAAGCGGAATATCCTAAGCTGGTGGTTTGTGGCGATTATAATATTTGCCACCGCCCTATTGATATTCATAACCCAAAATCAAACGCAAATTCTTCAGGCTTTTTGCCCGAAGAGCGTGAGTGGATGGAAAATTTTATACAATCAGGTTTTATCGATACATTCCGACACCTCAATAATGAGCCACATAATTATACTTGGTGGAGTTTTAGAGCCAATGCTCGTGCCAAAAACTTAGGTTGGCGTATAGATTATACGATGGCTACAAAAGCACTCGAAAGCAACATTAAACGAGCGGCGATATTACCCGAAGCCAAGCACTCCGACCATTGCCCTGTTTTGCTCGAATTAGAATTTTAAATAAAAGCAGAAAGCCTCCCGAATTTGAGAGGCTTTCTGCTTTATATAGGTAGATAATTAAATCTTATCCTTTTACGCGCTCTACATAAGCACCAGTAGCGGTATCTACTTTTACCTTATCGCCAATATTGATAAATAATGGCACTTTTATTTCGGCACCAGTTTCAACAGTTGCGTTTTTCAATGCGTTGGTTGATGTATTGCCAGCCACAGCGGGCTCGGTATAAGTAATTTCTAATTCGGCAGAGTTGGGTACTGAACCCATAATTGGCTCATCGCTTTCAAAAGCAACTATCACATTCATTCCCTCTTTTAAGAAACGCACGGCACTACCAAATAATACTTTAGGTACATTGTGTTGCTCGTATGATGTGTTGTCCATTATCACCAAATCCTTACCATCATCATATAGGTATTGATAATCACTCGTTTCAACACGTGCAATATCTACTTCTTCATCCGTACGGAAACGATACTCAACCAATTTGCCTGTTTTAACATTACGCATACGCGCTTGGTAAAATGCACGAAGGTTTCCAGGTGTACGATGTATAAATTCTTCAACCTGCACTAACTCTCCATTAAAGCGGAGAATATTGCCATTTTTTATATCAGATGCTTTAGCCATAAATTTTATTGAGGTGCAAAATTAGCCACTTAGAAGCAAACTAACAAATAGTTAGCTCAATACCTCATAAACAAAATGCCACATACCAAATTATTATTGATATGTGGCACAGTATATTACATAATCTTGCTTTTAAATACCGAATGCCTTTTTTACGGCATCTACATAATCAAGCTTTTCCCAAGTAAATAACTCTACTTCAACTTTTATTTCATTGCCATTAGGGTTGAAGAACGATTTAGTAACTGTTTTGCTTGGTTTGCCAAAATGCCCATAAGCTGCAGTTTCGCTATAAATAGGGTTACGTAGTTTGAAACGAGTTTCGATAGCATAAGGGGTCATATCAAATATGCTTTCTACTTTTTTAGCTATCTCGCCATCGCTCAAGCCTACTTTACTAGTTCCATAAGTATTTACATAAATACCCATTGGTTGTGCAACACCAATAGCGTATGATACCTGTACCAACACTTCGTCGCAAACACCGGCTGCTACTAAATTTTTAGCAATATGGCGTGTAGCATAAGCTGCCGAGCGGTCAACTTTTGATGGGTCTTTACCCGAAAAAGCACCACCACCGTGTGCACCTTTGCCACCGTAGGTATCTACAATAATTTTTCTTCCTGTTAAACCAGTATCGCCATGCGGCCCACCAATTACGAATTTACCAGTAGGGTTAATATGATACTTAATATTATCGTTAAAGAAATGCGCATATTTAGGATATTTTGCTTTTACACGTGGAATAAGTATTCCTATTATATCCTTGCTTATTTTTTGCAACATGGCTTTTTCTTCGTCAAAATCGTCATGTTGGGTTGATATTACAATCGCATCAATCCTTGTAGGTTGGTTGTTATCATTATATTCTAATGTAACTTGCGATTTTGCATCAGGGCGCAAATATTTAATCTCGCTGTTCTCTCTGCGTATAGCTGCCAGCTCGATTAATAACGCATGAGCAATATCTAACGCTAAAGGCATATAGTTATCGGTTTCGATAGTGGCATAACCAAACATCATCCCTTGGTCGCCTGCGCCTTGCTCTTGTTTTTCTTTACGATCAACACCTTGATTAATATCTGGAGATTGCTCGTGAATTGCCGAAAGCACACCGCATGAACTACCATCAAACATATATTCGCCTTTGTTGTAGCCAATTTTATTGATTACATCGCGAGCTATTTTCTGTACATCAAGATAAGCTTTTGATTTTACCTCCCCTGCCAAAATAACTTGACCAGTAGTTACTAATGTTTCGCAAGCGACTTTCGACTCGGGGTCAAAAGCTAAAAAGTTATCTATCAGTGCATCTGATATTTGGTCTGCAACTTTATCCGGATGTCCTTCCGATACAGACTCTGAAGTAAATAAATAGGGCATATTTTTTTTATTTAAACTAAATGTCTGAAAGAAAATAAATAGTTGATTGCAGTAAAAAATGGAAACAGGGTTAGCACTTTTTTACGTGGTTGCAATCCAGTTTGAGGTTTTTTGAATAATATAACCCAAACAAACAAATCAATCCACTTTCGAATGCCAAAAATAAAACAATTTTTCACAAAGCAGAAAATACGGTTACTTTTGACAGCGAAATTATAATTAGTTGAAAAGGAAAGTTTTATTTATCATAAATCCGATATCGGGAGGGAAAAGAAAAGACCAAGTGCCTGCTCTAATACAGCAGCATTTGGATACTACCATTTTTGAACCAACCATCGCATTTACCGAAGGGGCTTTGCATGCCAGCCAATTAGCAAAAGATGCGATAGGCAAGTACCAATATGTTGTAGCCGTAGGGGGCGATGGTACAATTAACGAGGTTGCCTCATCGGTGGTAGGTACTGATGTTGCATTAGGGATAATTCCATTTGGTTCGGGAAACGGGCTTGCTCGGTTTTTAAACATTCCTATGAATACCACCGAAGCTATAAAGACAATTAATTCCGAAAGAGTTGAATTAATTGATTCGGGAACTTTAAACGGGCAATGTTTTTTTAATATGGCGGGTATGGGTTTTGATGCACATATCAGCGAGGTGTTTTCGCATGATAAAACGCGCGGCTTTGGTGCTTATATCAAATCAGCCTTTCGAGAAATACGACAATACCAATCAGACACCTACGATTTGAAAATTGATGGTAAAAGCTATCGCTTTGATGCCTTTATGCTCAGTTTTGCCAATTCATCACAATATGGCAACAATGCACATGTATCGCCATTGGCTTCGGTTCAAGATGGGTTATTAGATGTTTGTATTATAAAACCGTTTCCATTGTATAAATTTCCAGCAATGGGTATTCATATGTTTGCCAAAACCGCACATCGGTCAAAGTATGTCGAGATTATCCGAGGTAAAAATATTATGGTTAATCGTAGCAAATCTGCACCTGCACATTTAGATGGAGAGCCGCAGTTTTTGGGGACAAGTATCGAAATAAATATCGTACCACAATCGTTAAAAATAATTGCAGGGAAGGCCTTTAAAACAAAATAATATGGCAAAAAAGTTCAGCGATTTTTCGAGCATCGTATATTCTACCGATTCCGAATATCAATATCAAGGCGATACAGGCTATGCGGTATCCACATTACCACCACAACAGCAAAACCTGAAAATATACCTTGATAGAAAAGGTGGCGGCAAGGTAGTAACCCGAATAAGTGACTTTATTGGCAAAGAGGAAGATTTAGCCATTATTGGGAAGCAGTTAAAATCAAAATGTGGTGTAGGTGGTACGGTAAAAAATGGCGAGATACTGATACAGGGCGATTTTAGAGATAGGATACTTTCTTTATTACAAACCGATGGATATAAGGTAAAAAAGGCGGGAGGTTAGTGTATTTTTCTTTTTACGACGCCTTGTTGCAATGATATAATAATCAGCAAGTTAAGTTGGTGTAAATAATACAAGAAGCAAATAAAAGTAAATTTTTATTTGCTTCTTGCTTTTTAAAACTGGTATTTTTGTCCCAACCAATTTATCAACTTAATGAGGAATTCTTCTAAAAAAGTTCCTGATTTAGGCTATCTCAACCTAAGTCGGGAGAAGTCTATTTTATACCAATTAACACCTGCCGAACTTGTAGAAGAGGCAATACAAAGAAAAGAAGGCGTTTTAGCAGATAGTGGTGCGCTAGCAATTGATACGGGCGAGTTTACAGGCAGGTCACCAAAAGATAAATTTATTGTAGATGACGAAATAACCCACGATGCCGTTTGGTGGGGCGATGTGAATATCAAGTTTGATGCGGCTAAGTTTGATGCATTATATACTAAAGTAACTAATTACTTGAGTGAGCGAGAAATATTCGTGCGCGATTCGAGTGCCTGTGCCGACGAAAGATATTCAATTAATATAAGAGTAGTTACTGAGTATGCTTATCAAAATCTATTCGTACATCATTTATTTCGCCGTCCTGAACAAATCGACCCTACATCTAACCCTGAGTGGACAATAGTTGCCGCACCTGGTTTTAAAGCCGACCCTGCTGTTGATGGTACTCGTCAGCACAATTTTGCTATTATAAATTTCACTAAAAAAATCATATTAATTGGTGGAACAGGTTATACCGGCGAACTTAAAAAGGGAATATTCTCGGTTTTAAACTTTGTATTGCCACATCAAAAAAATGTGCTTTCAATGCACTGTTCTGCCAATATTGGCGCGAAAGGCGATACAGCTATATTCTTCGGACTATCAGGAACGGGAAAAACCACACTTTCTGCCGACCCTGAACGTAGTTTGATAGGCGATGATGAACACGGTTGGAGCGACTCGACCATCTTCAATTTTGAAGGGGGATGTTATGCAAAATGTGTTGACCTTACAAAAGAGAAAGAACCACAGATTTTTAATGCAATCCAATTTGGTGCACTGCTCGAAAATATCAATTTTGTTGAAGGCACACGCACGGTAGATTTTACCAATATCGACAAAACAGAAAACACACGTGTTGCTTATCCTTTATACTGTGTAGATAATGCTGTAAGTACTTCATTGGGCTCTTCGCCAAAAAATATTTTCTTCCTTACTGCTGATGCTTTTGGGGTATTGCCTCCTATATCAAAATTAACCAACGCACAGGCTATGTATTATTTCATTTCGGGATATACAGCCAAAGTTGCAGGCACTGAGGCAGGTATTACTGAACCCAAAACAACGTTTTCGGCATGCTTTGGTCAGGCTTTCTTGCCGTTAAACCCTGTAGCTTATGCTAAACTTTTGGGCGATAAACTAAAAGAGCAGAATGTAAATGTATGGTTGGTGAATACTGGTTGGACAGGCGGAGCGTATGGCGTGGGCAGCCGAATGAAGCTAAAATATACACGTGAGATGATTGCCGCAGCAATAAATGGCGAGCTCGCAAAAGTAGCATACAGTAAGCATTCGGTGTTTGGTTTGCAAATGCCTATCAGTTGCCCCAATGTACCTGCTGATATATTAAACCCACGTAATACTTGGGCTGATAAAGAAGCTTATGACGAGAAGGCAAACCAACTCGCCTCAGCATTCATCAAAAACTTTGAACAACATGGCCCACATAGCGATTCCGAAATACTAAATGCTGGTCCTCATATAACATTGTCAGTATAAAATTTTAGATTTTTATTCTGTATTTTTTGCTATTGTAAAAAAAAATAGTTTTCATTGTAAAAAAATTGTCTTTCGAAAGGGCAATTTTTTTGCTTTTAGGCGTTATGTATCAACGCAAAACCAATTGAAACAAAAATTTTACTAAAAAACAGCAAAGAATAGCAGAAAAAGTTTTTTTATTTCATTAAAGTTCTAATTTTGTTATCCGCTTTATTGAGCACATATTAATTAACTATATAATAAATTAAAAACTAAAACTAAAATCTAAAAGTAATGGCAACCGCACCAACAAAACCAACTACTCCTGTAAAGAAAGAAAGCTCTAGTGCATCGGGCATGTTTGCAGTATTGGCGATTCCTATTTGTATCATCGTCGGAGTATTAATTTTCATTTTCATCCTAGGCGACCCTAGCCATTATGCTGGAGGCGATGTAGAAAAAGGCATACCAAATGACTTATACGGAACTGTGCATAAAGGAGGTAAAATAGTACCTGTTATTATGTCGTTCGTATTAATGGTAATTGTATTCTCTATTGAGAGAGCAATTGTAATTGGTAAAGCTGCTGGTTCAGGCAACGTAGGCTCTTTCGTAAGAAAAATAACTTCATTACTTAACGCAGGCAATATTGATGCAGCAAATGCAGAGTGCGATAAACAAAAAGGCTCGGTAGCAAACGTTATCAAATCGGGCTTGAAAAAATATCGTGAAATGGAGATGGATACAACTTTGACTATTGATCAAAAAACATTAGCTATCCAAAAGGAAATTGAAGAAGCAACTTCGTTAGAGATGCCTATGCTTGAGCAAAACCTAACTATTATTGCTACGTTAGTATCAATTGGTACATTAAGCGGTCTATTAGGAACGGTTGTGGGTATGATTGGCGCATTCGCTACATTATCTGCATCAGGAGCTCCTGATACATCTCAATTATCATCAAACATTTCTGAAGCGTTGATTAATACAGCATTAGGTATTACTACATCGGCTTCATCAATCGTATTATACAACTTATTCACTTCAAAAATTGACAAGTTGACTTACGCAATTGACGAAACTGGTTTCAGTATTGTACAAACATTTGCTGCTTCTCACGCAAGAAAATAATAAAGTATTTTAGTGCTTAGTTTTTCCCGCTCCCATCGTGGAGCGGGTAGTTATTAACCGTATAAACACTATAATATTTAAAAATTATTAATTATGGCGAGGATAAAAATTCCTAGAAAAAGTACAGCAATAGACATGACGGCTATGTGCGACGTGGCATTCCTCTTGCTTACCTTTTTCATATTAACAGCAAAATTAAAACAAGAAGATCCTTTGCGCGTTGATGTGCCCGCTTCGAGTACAAAACTAAACGTACCCGATTTGGATATGGCAACTATAACAGTAGGTAAAGGAAAAGTGTTTTTCTCATTAGAAGGAACAGATTTACGCAAAGGTTTGTTGGAAGAAATGGGCAAAAAGTATAATCAATCTTTTACCCCCGAGGAAATAGCTAAGTTTTCTTTAATTCCAACTTTTGGTGTTCCAATTAGCGGGATGAAGCAATATATTGCAATGACTCAAGAGCAAAGAAAAGCATTTGTTCAGCCGGGGCTTCCTATTGATACCACAGCTAATTGCGAATTGTTTCACTGGATTAGAGAAGCTCGTATTGTAGATAAAAACTTACACAATAAAGAGTTGAGATTTTCTATAAAAGGCGACTCGAGAGAAGATTACCCGAATGTACAAAAGGTGATTGATGTACTTCAAAAGCAAGCAGTCAATAAATTTAGTTTAATTACATCACTAAATTCAAAGTAAGAAACTATGGCAGAATTAGATACCTCCGGAGGCGGAGGGAAAAAAGGCGGAAAAGTAAGAAGTAAGAAAGCTTCAACACGTATAGATCTTACTGCAATGGTTGATCTTGCATTCTTGTTGATTACTTTCTTTATCATGGCCACTACCCTTGCCAAACCTAAGGCAATGGAAACCATTTGGCCTGATAAAACAGATAAAACCAAACAATTACCAGTTCCACAATCTAGAACAATGACAGTTCTTTTGGGTAGTAATCATCAAATTGAATGGTTTTTGGGCGAGCCAGGTAAATCAGTTCCTACCAAAGACAATTTTGGAAAAAATGGTATTCGCAAATCATTAATTGACAATAGTAAAAAAGTAGAAGAAACTCATGCTGTGCCAGATAATTATATGATTGTGCTCATAAAGGCAAGCGATAAAGCAAAGTATAAAGACTTTGTGACTATGATTGATGAGATTAATATTACGGGCATCAAAAGTTATGCTGTGGTTCCTCTTTTACCAGTAGAGCTGGAATTGCTTAAAAGAGACGGATTATACTAAAAAAGAATATTTAACGTTACAAACTTAAAGCCTAAAAAATGTTAGGATCAAAATTAGACATATTAAAACCAGAGTGGCTTGATGTCGTTTTTACTGACAGGAATAAAGCATACGGGGCTTATGATTTAAGAAAGCAGAACCCTAAAAATACCAATAAAGCCTTAGTAATAGGTATAGCTGTATTTGTGTTTTTATTATCCTTCCAAACCATTCTAAACTTTATTAGTGGCTTTATTCCAAAAGCTACTGAGAAGGTAAAAATCACAGAGGTGAAGTTAGCTACACCTCCACCAATTGATAAGGTAAAACCACCACCGCCACCCCCTGAACCACCAAAACCAAAAGTGGATCAAATAAAATTCCCTCCTCCGGTTGTAAAACCAGATAACGAGGTGAAAGAACAACCCCCAAAAACGGAAGAGCTGGAAAAGGCAGATCCTGGTCAAAAAACCATCAAAGGCGACCCTAATGCGGATATTCGTATAGATGAACCCGTAGGTACATCTGATACTAAACAAGTGGTGGAAGATGATGGTAATAAAATTTTTACCTCGGTTGAAAATGAACCTCAATTTAAAGGTGGTATAGCTGCTTTTTATAAATATCTTGGAAGTAAAATTAATTACCCAAGTGTTGCTAGAGAGAACAATGTTCAAGGCAGGGTATTTATGAGTTTTGTGGTTGAAAAAGATGGCTCACTTACAGATATAAAGGTTGCGCGTGGCATTGGAAGCGGATGCGATGAGGAAGCAGTTAGAGTCCTTAGAAATTGCCCTAAATGGCAACCAGGTATCCAAAATGGTCGCCCTGTGCGTGTTGCTTATACAGTTCCAATTGTATTTGCATTACAAGGCGGAGACGATAATTAAGCCAATGGCATATCAATTTAATTTTAAGCAAAAATCGCTCAAAAGGCGGTTTTTGCTTATTTTGGGCTTTGTTACTTTTTTGGCTTGCCTTATACTAGGTTTAATGTTCATGTTTTATGATGCCATTATCCAGAAATTGGATATGTCAAAAACCGAACGATTAGCAATAGGGGCATTATTTGTGGCCTATAGTGTTTTAAGGTTTTCGAGATTGTTTAAAAAAGAAGCAGAAGATGAAGCGTAGCAATTTATTTATTTTATCCACATTGCTTTTGTTAGGCACTGTTCAAGCTTGTAAAAGAAAAGTACCTGCAAAAAATTATAACGATACTAAGAACTCGGGCGAAGCAACTTTTGTAGCCGACGAATCTTTTGCGCCCATCCTCGAACAAGAATTATACATCTTTAAAAATGAGAATAGGAATGCCAAAATCAATATGGTGTATCGTTCGGAAAGCGATGTGGTAAAATACTTATTGAGTGATAGCTCCCGATTTGCTTTTCTATCAAGAGATTTAACAGCAGATGAAAAGCAAATGCTAAAAGAACACAGTTTGCCTGCTATAATTACAAAGTTTGCAATAGATGGTATTGCTATTATTGCTAATGAAACAGCTATAGACACCTCAATATCAGTAAGTGATGTAAAAAAAATGCTTACAGGAAAGACTAAAACCGATAAAAATATCGTTTTTGATAATCCGAGCTCTAGTTTAGTGCGGTATTTAAAAGAGTTTACGGGCGAAAAAGAGTTTAAGCAAAAAAATATATATGCGCTAAAATCAAATAAAGAGGTAATTGATTACGTGAGTAAAAACCCTAAAGCAATAGGTATAGTAAGTTTTAGTTGGGTGAATGACCCTGATGCTGATTATGCCGATGCGGTAAAAAAAATAAAAGTATTGGCAATGAATGATGATTCGGATAAGAAAACAGCCAATCAATATTTTAGACCATCGCAAACAACATTATATTTAAACCAATATCCATTGATGCGGTATTTATATATTGTAAACTGTACTGGTAGAGATGGATTGGGTTATGGGTTTGAGCATTTTATTGCAGACGAAAAAGGACAACGAATTATATTACGGTCGGGTTTGTTGCCGATTAAGATACCACATAGAGATATTTTAATTGTTCACAAAGACAAAATGTGAAAACTAAAAAAATAAGTATATTTTAGTTGCCCTGTTATAGATGAATAACTATTGAAGCTAAACCAAAGAATATATTCATTGTCTTAATAATAAAGAAGAGTAAATAATATACGTGAAATGAAAATAATGAAGAAAATAGCTACTGCCGGGATAGTTTTGGCATGTTTAGGCTCGTCGGCTTTTGCACAAAGTCTTGCAGATGCAAAAAAAGCTATTGATGCAGAGCAATTCCAAAAAGCGAAAGCGATGTTGAAAAATTTGGTTGTTACACAATCAACAAAAGACGAAAACTATTTTTATTTGGGTTGGGTTTATATCAAACAAGATTATCCCGATTCGGCTAAAGCTGTATTTCAACGTGGCTTGGCTGTAAACCCAAAATCGGCATATAACTATGCAGGATTGGCAATTGTTGCCCATATAGATAAAGACCAATCCGCAGCTACTGCCAATATCGACCAAGCAATGATGCTAGCAGGTAAAGATAGCAAGCCTTATGTTTACATAGGTAAAGGTTATTTATTGCCACAAAGCAATGGCAAGGTAAATCCAGCCGATGCAACAGTTGCATTTGATGTGTTGAATAAAGGTAACATTGCAAGTGCGTTAAAGAGCAAGGATAAAAGCGCTGTGCCATCGTCAAATGACCCAGAATTGTTTATTACAAGAGGAGACGCAAATAGAGTTTTGCAAAAAATAAACGAAGCTTATAGCGACTACCAAACAGCATTAGAATTAGACCCAAAATCAGCTGCTGCAAATGTTGCTCAAGGAGTATTGATAAAATTTGCTGATAATTTTGAGGATTCAGAAAAGCATTTTCAAGATGCGTTAGCTGTTGACCCTAACTATGGCCCTGCGTATAGGGAATGGGCTGAAACAGATTACCGTTGGGCAACCAGTGTTCCTGCAAAAGCATCAGAAAAAATAAAACAAGCTGTTGAACAATATAAAAAATATATCAGTTTGACAGATAACTCTGTAGAGTCTGAAATGCGTTATGCCGACTTTTTAATCAACGCTGGCGATTATCAAACCCTACAACAAGTAGCAACAGAGCTTACAAAATATACTAACAGTAATTTAAGAGTTTATCGCTATTTGGCGTATTCAGCTTATGAAAACAAAGATTATACAGCTGGATTAACCGCAATAAATACTTGGCTTACCAAAGCAGACCCTAAGCGTATTATTACCCGCGATTATATTTATTTAGGACGATTGCAAATAGTAAATAAACAAGACTCATTGGGCAGGCTGTCGTTATACAAAGCATTATCGTTAGATACTGCTCAAGTAGATATTTATGCTGACATTGCAAAATCATATTTTGCTGCAAAAAAATACAAAGAAGCTGGAAGTGCTTATAATATTTATGCTGATAAATCTAAAAACGCTAAGTTATCTGACCGCTTTTATGCTGGGTTTAGCTATTACTTTGCATTTGTAACAGAAGATGCAAAACTATCTAAAGTAAAAGGTGGGCCTAAAGCAGATAGTGCACTCCTTGCAAAAGCAGATACTGCATTTAGCTATATCATACAAAAATCTCCAAACAATCAAGCATATTTATACCGTGCACGTATAGCCGAGCTTAAGGATGTGGATAGAAATTCAATCAAAGGTTTTGCAAAACCATATTATGAAAAGTATATTGAACTAACTCTTGCAAAAGGTGCTCCTGATGATAAAACTAAGTTAACATTAGCCGAAGCCTATAACTATTTGGGTAGTTTGTACGAATTCAAAGAAAAAGATGAGGTCAAAGCTGCCGAAAACTTTAGTAAGGCTAAAGACATTGACCCTACCAATAAACAAGCGTTAGATTATTTCAAGCGCAAAAGCGGCGGTAATAAAAGCAAATAATAAACCAATTTAATATGATACAGCCCTCTGATTTTTTCAGGGGGCTTTTTTATTGCCCATGCATTACTATATTTGTACCATGGAAGTACAAAGTTTACCGATAAATTATTTGCCTATCATATTTCAAATGGTTGTGGCAGTAGGTTTTGTGGTTACCACCATGTTTGTAACACACAAAATAGGTCCTAAACGCATAACTGGCGATAAACTTACCCCATTTGAATCGGGTATAGAGGTAGTGGGCAATGCCCGTACACCTATGTCTATCAAATACTTTTTGGTTGCCATTTTGTTTGTGCTGTTTGATGTGGAGGTAATATTTATGTATCCTTGGGCTGTTAATTTCAGAGAACTAGGCAAAGAAGGCATGGTAGAGATGTTTATATTTATGAGCACATTGCTGCTGGGCTTTATTTATGTGATAAAAAAGGGTGCGTTAGATTGGGATTAATCTAACAAAACCACAGTATTTGGATTGGTTCTAAATACATATAGCACTACTTGGTGTATTTTTTACATAGTTATTTGTTGTAAATTTGCACGCGTTATTAAACGATATATTCTATTAATATAGATTATGAGTGATATTCAAATTGTTGAAGCTCCTCCAGGTGTAGAAGGCGCAGGTTTTTTTGCCACATCGCTTGATAAGGCAATTGGTTTGGCGCGTTCGCATTCATTATGGCCACTTCCTTTTGCTACTTCTTGTTGCGGTATCGAGTTTATGGCTACCATGGCATCTACTTACGATTTGTCGAGATTTGGTGCAGAGCGTTTAAGTTTTTCGCCTCGTCAGGCCGATTTGTTGATGGTGATGGGTACTATTTCAAAAAAGATGGCACCTGTTTTAAAACAAGTATATCTGCAAATGGCCGAGCCTCGTTGGGTAATAGCCGTGGGTGCTTGTGCATCAAGTGGGGGGATATTTGATACTTATTCGGTACTTCAAGGTATTGATGAGGTAATACCAGTAGATGTGTATGTGCCTGGTTGCCCTCCGCGCCCCGAAGCAATTATTGATGGTTTTATGAACATTCAAAAACTGGTTCAAACCGAATCGTTGCGTAGAAGAAGCACGCCTGAATATCAAAAATTATTATCGTCATACGGGATTCAATAATGGGCAAGATAAACAACGAAGAATTACTCAATAGTATCCAAACTAAGTTTGCTGGGGAGGTAACACCCATTGGCGAGCCTTTTGGATTATTGACTATTGAAACAAGTAGAGAAAAAATTATTGAGCTGTTATCATTCCTAAAAACTGATGCTAAGCTGCAATTTATTTTCTTAACAGATATTACAGCCATCCATTATCCCGAAAAGGAGAAGCAAATAGGTATTATATACCATTTACATAGTTTGGTAAATAATGTGCGCATTCGGATAAAGGTATTTGTGGCTGATGGCGATGTACGTATGCCAAGTGCAACAAAGCTTTGGGATGGTGCTAATTGGATGGAGCGCGAAACTTATGACTTTTTTGGAGTTGTATTTGAAGGGCATCCCGATTTGCGTAGAATATTAAATGTTGATGACATGACGGCTTTCCCGATGCGTAAAGAGTACCCATTGGAAGACCCTAATCGTGTTGATAAAAAAGATTATTTTTTCGGAAGATAATGCAAAATCATCCAGTATTTACAGATAACGATCCGCAAAGCGAACTATCGACCCTAAATTTAGGGCCTACACACCCTGCAACCCACGGTGTGTTCCAAAATATATTACAATTGGATGGGGAGCGCATCGTGAGTGGAGTTTCTACCATAGGTTATATACACCGCGCTTTTGAAAAAATTGCCGAGCATCGTCCATTTTATCAGATTACGCCATTAACCGACCGTCTTAACTATTGCTCATCACCTATTAATAATATGGGATGGCACATGACGGTAGAGAAACTTTTAGGCATCCAAACACCCAAAAGGGTTGATTATCTGCGTATCATCATCATGGAACTTGCTCGTATTGTCGATCATGTTATCTGCAATGGGGTATTAGGTGTTGATACTGGCGCATTCACAGGTTTCCTATACATGATGAAGTATAGGGAAGATGTATATGAGATTTATGAAGAAATATGCGGTTCGCGTCTTACTACCAATATTGGTCGTATAGGTGGTTTCGAGCGTAATTTTAATCATATCGCATTTGCAAAAATTCGCAAGTTTTTAAAAGAGTTTCCAGTAGCTTTAAAAGAGTTCGAAACATTATTTAATCGTAATCGAATATTTGTTGATCGCACAAAAGATGTAGCAGCAGTTTCGGCCGAAGTTGCATTAAGTTATAGCTGGAGTGGGCCTCTATTACGTGCAGCAGGTGTTGATTACGATGTGCGTGCGATGGAACCATATAGCTCGTATGATGAATTTGACTTTGAAGTTCCAGTAGGCACTAATGGCGATGTTTACAGCCGTTTCTTGGTTCGTAACGAGGAAATGTGGCAAAGTTTGCGCCTAATAGAGCAAGCTTTAAATAAAATTGAAAAAGAACCATCAGATATTTTCCATGCTGATGTGCCTGAGTTTTATTTGCCGCCAAAAGAAGACGTATATAATAATATGGAAGCCCTTATTTATCATTTCAAAATAGTAATGGGCGAAATAGATACCCCGCATACCGAAGTATATCACTCGGTTGAAGGTGCTAATGGCGAATTAGGTTTCTATTTGGTAAATGATGGTGGCAGGTCGCCATACCGTTTGCACTTCCGCAGACCAAGTTTCATCAACTACCAAATGTATGCACCTATGAGTCGTGGTATGCTTATTTCGGATGCGATAATTAATATGAGTAGTTTAAACATTATTGCCGGAGAATTAGATGCTTAAAGTAGAAAATACCAGCTTTCCGGTTGAGTTTTCGCCGGAACTAGTAAAGCAATTTGATGATATAGTAAGCCGTTATCCGCAAGGAAAACAAAAATCGGCATTGCTACCCATATTGCATTTGGTACAAGCAGAGTTTGGTTGGGTAAGTGCTCCTGCTATGGATAAAGTAGCTGCTTATTTAGCTATTCAGCCTATCGAAGTATATGAAGTAGCCACTTTTTATACCATGTACTTTATGCGCCCGCAAGGCAAATATGTGTTAGAAGTTTGTCGCACAGGGCCTTGTTGTTTGGTAGGTGCCGAAAAAATAATGGAGCACATTGAGCAAAAATTAGGTGTAAAAGAAGGCGAAATTACCCCCGATGGTTTGTTTAGCTGGAGAGGTGTAGAGTGTTTGGCTGCTTGTGGTTTTGGCCCTGTATTACAAATAGGCCCAGAATATACATTTTATGAAAACTTGACTAATGAGTCGGTTGATGCCTTAATTGAAGGATTAAAAGCAAAAGCTAATAACTAATGACCGTTACGAAAACAAGAGTAATATATAGTGATGTGGTATTGGTAGTTGTGCCTAGTATATTTTACTCTATTTCAGAACATAATCAACATCAATTAATAGGACTATGCTTGTTAGTGTTGTTTTTATTGATTCGAAGCGTGGCTTATCATATAAACTATTATAAATCGACAGGTAAAATATATTAATAGCAATGGGACGCAAATTACTTTTAGAACATATAAACGTACCTGATATACACACTTTTGATGTCTATCGCTCAAAAGGTGGCTATGCTGCTGTTGAAAAAGCTTTAAAAACTTTAACTCCCGACGAAGTAGTAGAGGAGGTTAAAAAATCGGGCTTACGTGGGCGTGGTGGTGCTGGTTTCCCTACTGGGATGAAGTGGAGCTTTTTGGCTAAACCCGAAGGTGTTGCACGATATTTGGTATGTAATGCCGACGAATCGGAACCAGGCACGTTTAAAGATCGCTATTTGATGACCCATATCCCTCACTTATTAATAGAGGGAATGATTGTAGCAAGTTTTGCCTTAGGTGCAAATACTTCATACATCTATGTTCGTGGCGAGATGATGCCTCAAATACGCATCCTCGAAAAAGCCATTGCCGAAGCAAAAAACAAAGGCTTTTTAGGTAAAAACATATTAGGCACAGGGTACGATTTAGAATTATATGTACAACCTGGTGGTGGTGCTTATATCTGTGGAGAGGAAACAGCTTTGTTAGAGTCGTTAGAAGGTAAACGTGGTAATCCACGTATTAAGCCGCCTTTCCCAGCTATTGCGGGCTTGTATGGCTGCCCTACTGTGGTAAACAATGTAGAATCAATTGCTGCCGTAGTACCTATCATTAATGATGGCGGCGAAGAATATGCAAAAATAGGCATCGGTCGTAGTACGGGTACTAAACTCATATCAGCAGGGGGTAATCTAAAAAAACCAGGTGTTTACGAAATAGATCTTGGTCTGCCAGCCGAAGAATTTTTATATTCTGATGAGTATTGCGGCGGGATAGCCAATGGCAAACGCTTAAAAGCGGTAGTTGCAGGAGGTTCTTCAGTACCTATTCTTCCTGCTAATTTATTTTTAAAGACAGTTAATAACGAAGCCCGTTTGATGAGTTATGAATCGCTATCAGATGGTGGTTTTGTGAGCGGAACGATGATGGGCTCGGGTGGTTTTATAGCTTTTGATGAAGACCAATGTATTGTTCGCAATACGTGGAACTTTACCCGTTTTTATCATCACGAAAGCTGTGGGCAATGTTCGCCATGCCGCGAGGGAACAGGATGGATGGAAAAAGTATTGCATCGGTTAGAACATGGTCATGGTAAAATGAGCGATATGGATTTATTGGTGGATGTATCGAAAAAAATCGAAGGAAACACCATTTGTCCTTTAGGTGATGCGGCTGCATGGCCAGTTGCAAGTGCTATACGCCATTTTAGAGATGAGTTTGAGTGGCACGTAACAAATGCAGCAGAAGCAACAACAAGAAATTATGGATTGGCGCATTATGCCGACCCATTGCCCAAATTGGAAACAGCATAAAGAGGTCGAAATCATAAATTGATTTTACTATAAATGAAGTTGATGAGATATCAAAAATTATCGCTTCTATTGTTATTAATTTAATAAAGTAGTTTTGAATTTTGACTTTTAAATTTTGACTTATTAAGAATGTCAGATAAACATAAAGTAATAATTGACGGTATCCCCGTTGAAGTAGAACCAGGAACTACCATCCTTAATGCTGCAAGGCAAATAGGTGGTGATATAGTTCCGCCTGCTATGTGCTATTATTCTAAACTTGCTGGTAGCGGTGGTAAATGTCGTACCTGTTTGGTAAAAGTAAGTAAGGGTTCTGAAAAAGACCCACGCCCTATGCCAAAACTAGTGGCATCGTGCCGTACTACAGTAATGGATGGCATGGAGGTGCAAAATATTACCTCGCCCGAAGTAATAGAGGCTCGTAAAGGCATAGTAGAGATGTTACTGATTAATCACCCTTTAGATTGCCCAGTATGCGATCAAGCGGGAGAATGTCATTTACAAGATTTAGGGTTTGAGCATGGTGCGGTTAAAACACGTTATGAGTTCGACCGCCGTACGTTTCATAAAATAGATATTGGCGATAAAATACAGCTACACATGACACGTTGTATTTTATGCTATCGTTGCGTATTTACTGCCGATCAAATTACCGACCATCGTATTCATGGTATTTTGAACCGAGGTGACCATGCCGAAATATCAACCTATATACAAGCTGCTGTTGATAACGATTTTTCGGGAAATGTGATTGATGTATGCCCTGTTGGCGCATTAACTGATAAAACCTTCCGCTTTAAAAACCGTGTTTGGTTTACTAAACCAGTCGAAGCGCATCGCAATTGCGACCACGAAAAGTGCAGTGGCAAAGTTACGCTATGGTACAAAGGCGAAGATGTGATACGGGTAACTGCTCGAAAAGATGAATATGGTGAGGTAGAAGAGTTTATTTGCAATACTTGCCGTTTTGATAAAAAGAAAACGAGCGACTGGGTAATTGAAGGTCCTCGTAAAGTTTCAAACCAATCGGTAATTAGTGCAAACCATTACGAAACTATGCACCCACTACCTGTAGTAAAAACAAATCCTTTGTTGCAGGAAGCTAATAAAGAACAATTTGAACGGGAGGCTCGCTTATAATGGGAACGGCTGATTTATTAATAAAACTATCCTTAATTGTAATCATTTTCTTGATTAGCTTAGTTGTGGCTATGTACTCCACCTATGCCGAGCGTAAGATAGCTGCCTTTTTTCAAGATAGAGTAGGGCCTAATCGTGCTGGGCCATTCGGGATATTGCAACCGCTGGCTGATGGAGCAAAAATGTTCTTAAAGGAAGAAATTATCCCTACTAATGCAAGTAAATTTTTGTTCATCGTTGGGCCTTCGTTGGCTATCATGACGGCTTGTATTGGCTCGGCAGTAATTCCTTGGGGCGAAAAACTCACTATTGGCTCGTATATCATTGATTTGCAAGTAACCGATATCAATGTGGGTGTTTTATACCTATTTGGTGTGGTTTCGTTGGGTGTGTATGGTGTAATGATAGGTGGCTGGGCATCTAACAATAAATACTCGTTATTAGGAGCTATCAGAGCGGCATCACAAAATATTAGCTACGAAATTGCAATGGGCTTATCTATCATTGCCTTGCTAATGACTACTGGCACATTGAGCCTGAGAGAAATAGCTCAACAACAGCATGGCTGGCATTGGAATATCGTATATCAACCTTTGGGTTTTTTGATATTTATTGTTTGCGCCTTTGCCGAAACAAACCGTACACCATTTGACTTGCCTGAGTGCGAAACCGAATTAGTGGGTGGTTATCATACCGAATACTCGTCGATGAAATTAGGTTTCTACCTTTTTGCCGAGTATATCAATATGTTTATATCATCGGCAGTAATGGCTACCCTTTACTTTGGTGGTTATAACTTCCCTTTCATGCACAGCTTAGGGCTATCAGCCAATTGGGTAACTATATTGGGTGTAGTAGCATTATTTGCCAAAATATTTTTCTTCATCTTTTTCTTCATGTGGGTACGATGGACTATCCCTCGTTTCCGCTACGACCAGTTGATGGATTTGGGTTGGAAAATATTGATACCCTTAGCCATCGCCAATATTGTGATTACAGGACTTTGGATGACATTTATAAAATAATTGGAAAAGGAACTAAATGGAATCATTAAGTAATAAAAGAAAAGTAATTGAATCAAAACCCCTCAACTTTTGGGAGCGAGCTTACTTGCCTGCCATTTTACGAGGGCTATCAATTACAATGAAACATTTTTTGTTCAAGAAAGATGTTACGGTGCGTTATCCTGAACAAAAACGTGAGTTTTCTGAAAACTACCGAGGTATGCACTCGCTTAAGCGTGACGAGGATGGTCGCGAGCGTTGTACAGCATGTGGGCTTTGTGCTTTATCGTGCCCTGCCGAAGCTATTACAATGACAGCAGCAGAACGCCAAACGGGAGAAGAGCATTTATATCGCGAAGAAAAATATGCCGCAGTGTACGAAATAAATATGCTACGCTGTATTTTTTGTGGACTGTGCGAAGAGGCTTGCCCAAAAGAAGCTATCTATTTAGATGGCGATATTGTTCCTGCGGATTATTTGCGCAAGGATTTTATTTATGGTAAAGACAAATTAGTAGAAGCGCCCTTAAATCAATAAAAGAAGTTTATAACTTTACCTCAATAATTAGGGTAGAGTTTAAGTATAGTAAATAATTAAAATGAGTATATTTTACTTTATCGCATTTTTATCCATACTGTTTTCGGTATTGGTAATATCTGCAAAAAACCCAGTGCATAGTATACTTTATCTTATACTAACGTTTTTCACTTTTACCATTCAGTACATTTTACTCAATGCGCAGTTTTTGGCTATTGTAAATTTCATTGTTTACATGGGTGCTATCCTTGTGTTATTCTTATACACATTGATGCTCATCAACCTGAATAAAGACTCAGAACCAATGAAATCAAACATGATAAAAATTGCGGCGGTATTAGGTGGTGGTAGTTTATTGGTTGTGTTGGTAGCTTGTTTTAAGCAAGTAGGCATTTCGCAACCTGTATTATTAAAAGACCCCAACTTAGGCTTAGTGAAAAACTTAGGTAAAGTATTGTTTAACGAGTTTTTATTACCGTTTGAAATATCATCACTACTCTTGCTTTCGGCAATGGTGGGTGCGGTATTATTAGCTACAAAAGACCCAAAAACCACATGATGGAAAGTTTATTTAAAACAGCACAATTAGTGCCACTCAATCATTACATCCTGTTAAGTGCTATTATATTTTCGATAGGCGTTATCGGGGTGTTGATACGTCGTAATGCTATCGTGATTTTTATGTCGATAGAGCTTATGCTAAATGCCGTTAACTTATTGTTGGCTGCATTTTCAGTATATCGTGGCGATGCAACAGGGCAGGTTTTTGTTTTCTTTATCATGGCTTTAGCTGCCGCCGAAGTTGCAGTAGGTTTGGCCATTATCGTTATGATATATCGAAACACCAATTCGATTGATATTAACGTGTTGAATAGATTAAAGTGGTAATTGTTTAAGGATTAAAAAAATAACGGAGAGACGTAATACGTACAATATAAAAAATGGATAAATATATCTGGCTTATTCCTTTATTACCTTTAATTGGTTTCCTAATCAATGGGCTTAGTCGTAATACCCTATCAAAAGGACTGATTGGCTTCATAGGTAGTTTGGTTATCCTGCTTTCTTTCGGATTAAGCATTGCAGCATTTTTGCAAGTAAAATCAACAGGTACACCTATCAATGTAACCTTGTTCAACTGGTTTAGTGTAGGTATATTAAAGGTTCAATTTGCATTCTTAATAGACCAATTGAGTGCCTTAATGTTACTTATAATTACAGGCATAGGGTTTTTAATTCACCTATACTCAGTGGGTTATATGCACCACGATGCAGGTTTTGGTAAGTTTTTCGCCTACCTCAATTTGTTTGTGTTTTTCATGCTATTATTGGTACTTGGCTCAAACTATCTTATCATGTTTATTGGGTGGGAAGGCGTAGGCTTATGCTCATATCTATTGATAGGTTTTTGGTTTACCAATCCTGATTATGCCGATGCCGCCAAAAAAGCTTTTGTGATGAACCGCATTGGCGATTTGGGTTTTATCATAGGTTTATTTATCATCATAGCCTATTTTGGTAGCCTTTCTTATGCTGATGTGTTTGCTAAAGCTGCGGGGATGCATTCGGGCACTATCGCAATAACGGTCATTACCGTTTTATTGTTCGTAGGAGCCATGGGTAAATCGGCGCAAATACCTTTGTTTACTTGGTTGCCCGATGCAATGGCGGGCCCAACCCCAGTATCGGCATTGATACACGCTGCTACAATGGTTACGGCGGGTGTATATATGATAGCACGCTCGAACATCTTGTTTTCATTATCGCCTTTTACGATGAGCATTATAGCTATCGTTGGTTTAGCAACGGCTGTGTTTGCGGCACTAATCGCGCTTTCACAAACTGATATTAAAAAGGTACTTGCCTATTCTACCGTATCGCAATTGGGATATATGTTTTTAGGATTAGGTGTTGGGGCATATACTGGCGCATTTTTCCACGTGCTTACTCACGCTTTCTTCAAGGCGTTACTATTCTTAGGCGCAGGTTCTGTAATTCATGCCATGAGCAATGAACAAGATATGCGCAAAATGGGCGGGCTGAAAGGCAAGCTGAAAATTACGTTTATCACCATGCTGATAGGTACAATAGCCATAGCAGGTATTCCACCGTTTGCAGGTTTCTTCTCAAAAGATGAGATATTGGCACATACATTTGAGTATAGCAAACCTATGTATGTGATAGGTATTATTACCGCTATGTGCACATCGTTTTATATGTTCCGTATGCTGTACCTTACTTTTTATGGCAAGTTTAGAGGTACGCACGAGCAAGAACATCATTTACATGAGTCGCCAGCAAATATGACTATTCCGCTTATCGTGTTAGCTATACTCTCAATGATTGGTGGATTTATCGGCATACCCGAAGTATTAGGCGGGCATCATTGGTTAGAAAACTTCCTTGCACCTGTTTTTAAAAAATCAACCGAGCTATTACCAGAGGCTCATTTGTTACCATCAACAGAAATGCTATTAATGGGGGTATCGGTTGCAAGTGCTTTAATCGCATTAATATATGCTTATATGAAATATGTGAAAAAAGCAGATATACCAGTGGCTGATAATGAAGAGCGTCCGGGCTTGGTAAGTTTATCGTACCATAAGTTTTATATTGATGAAATTTATGATTGGCTAATCCGTAAGCCATTAGATGCCCTATCAGGCTTCTTTTATAAAGTGGTTGATTTGATTATAATTGATGGCTTTATTAATGGATTGGGTAAATTATCACTCAAAACAAGCAAAGGGTTACGTCTTTTACAAACGGGAAATGTGGGCTTTTACATCTTTATGATGGTAGTTGGCATTATAGCCGTATTAGTATATAGTTTAGTTAGGATATAACAATAAGCGTTTACATATAAGAAATGACAGTTAGTATTTTAATCTTCTTGCCTATTGTTGCGGCACTTGTTGTTTTACTATTAAAAAACGAGATAGCTAAATATGCAGCGTTGGTATTTGCCATTGCCGAATTAGTTATAGCAGGTATATTTTTAAGCCGCTTTACGCCCGATGCTACTATTCAATTTAGCATAACCGTGCCGTGGATAGCCAAAGCAGGTATTTATTTTAATGCAGGTATTGATGGTATCAGTATGATAATGGTATTACTCACCACCCTACTTGTTCCACTTATTATATTAACCACATTTAAGCATCAATACAACAAGGCATCAGCATTTTATGCTTTAATATTGTTTATGCAAGCCGGTTTATTAACCGTGTTTACTGCGCTCGATGGGTTTTTATTTTATGTAGGATGGGAAGTAGCGCTAATACCTATTTACTTTATATGCGCTATGTGGGGTGGCGAAAACAGGATTCGTGTAAACATTAAATTCTTCATCTACACTTTTGCAGGGTCGTTGTGTATGCTATTAGCTATCATCTACCTTTATTTGCAAAACCCATCTAAAACCTACGATTTAAGTGCCTTTTATAACTTGGCTCTTACTGCCAAACAACAAAGTTGGGTGTTTTGGGCTTTCTTTTTAGCTTTTGCTATCAAAATGCCGATATTCCCATTCCATACTTGGCAACCCGATACCTATACCGAAGCCCCATCGGCAGGAACAATGCTGCTATCGGGAATTATGCTTAAAATGGGTATATACGGTGTTATCCGTTGGCTTATTCCTATTGCGCCGCTTGGCGTTAAAGAATGGGGATTGATGGCACTGGTGTTATCCGTTATTGGTATTGTTTATGCTTCAATCATTGCGTTTAAACAAAAAGACGGCAAGCGTTTAGTCGCTTATTCGTCAATTGCACACGTAGGTTTAATTGCGGCTGCATTATTTACTGTTGTTCGATACGATGGTGCATATATTTGGACAACTCAAGGATTACAAGGCGCATTATTGCAAATGCTCAACCACGGTATTAATGTGGTGGGGTTATTCTTTATATGGGATATTATCAGTCGCCGTATGAATACCCGCGAAATAAGCCAATTAGGTGGTATTGCAAAAGTAGCACCCAAATTTGCAATTGCATTTTTAATTATCGTGCTTGGTACAGTAGCATTGCCACTAACCAATGGTTTTGTAGGCGAGTTTTTGCTGCTTAACAGTGTTTTTCAATACGATATTATAGTTGCAGCAGTAGCGGGCTTAACCATGATATTTGGAGCAGTTTATATGCTACGTATGTATAAAGGTGTGATGCAAGGCGAAACCAACGTATTGACAGCAACATTTACTGATATTAGCGGGTCGGAACAATTGGCTTTGGGTATTATTTGTATTTTGATAATAGCCATTGGCGTTTATCCGCAGCCTATTTTGCATATATCAGAGGCGGCTGTAAACAATTTAACTCAATTTGTTCAAACTAAAATAGTTCCTCCGGTAAAACTCTAAGAATTTAAAAGAATGAATACTTTAATATTACTATCCGTTTTACCCATATTAGTTTTATATCTAGGCCTGTTTAAAGCTAAACGAGCTCTTTTGCCAGTTACCGTTATTGGCTTATTAGCTGCGTTGGGGTTAGGAATTGCACAATGGAATAGTGGCGCAGAGCCTATTTATCATAGAATGATGTTGTTCGATAATTTTGCGGTCGCATTTTCGGGCATTAGCATTGTTTCTACCATCTTAATCTTATTACTATCAAAAGAATATTTTGAAAAGATAAGTAGCCACGTGGCTGAGTACTATGCAATTATTCTTTTTGCACTTGCGGGTATCATCGTAATGCTATCATACAATAACCTAACGATGCTGTTTGTTGGCATCGAAAGTATGTCGGTGAGTTTGTACATATTAGCAGGTATAAAAAAGAAAGACTTTGCCTCAAACGAAGCATCATTAAAATACTTTTTGATGGGGGCTTTCTCTACAGGCTTTTTATTATTCGGTATTGCACTTATTTATGGCACTACGGGCTCATTTAGTTTAGAAGTAATCCGCGATTGGGTTATTGCCCACCCAAAAGGCGTCGATCCAATGTTGGGTACTGGCATTATGCTTATCATAGTAGGTATGTGCTTTAAAGTTGGTGCTGCCCCATTCCATTTTTGGACACCCGATGTGTATGAAGGAGCACCTACGCTTATTACGGCATTCATGTCAACAGTAGTTAAAACTGCTGGCTTTGCTGCCTTTTTGCGCTTGTTCTCGGTATGTTTTGCACCAATGGCTGATTTTTGGATGCCAGCTCTTCTTATTATCACTATCATCACGCTATTTATTGGCAATATTACTGCGCTGTATCAACAAAGCTTTAAGCGTATGTTGGCTTTTTCGAGTATATCGCATGCGGGGTACTTGCTTTTTGCCATAGTGGCATTAGGAGCAAGCTCGGCAAATTCTGTATTTGTTTATAGTACCGCATACTCTATCGCTTCAATTATTGCATTTGGCACATTAATATTGGTTCATCAGCAATCGGGTAGCGATAATTTTGATGCGTTTAATGGTTTGGCAAAAAAGAACCCTTTTCTTGCATTTGTATTAACCATTTCGATGCTATCATTGGCAGGTATTCCACTCACGGCAGGTTTCATTGGTAAGTTTTTTGTATTTTCAGGAGCACTAGCGCAATACCATACAGTACTAGTCATATTGGCTGTTTTAAATGCTATAATTAGTATTTTCTATTACTTCAGAGTTATTATAGCGATGTATTTCCGCACCGGAGAAGATGCCGAAATAACTGTTCCAGCTTACTATCGCTTTGTATTGGGTTTAGCCGCTTTGATAACCGTTGTGATTGGTGTTTATCCAACTTTTATATCAAATCTCATTTAATCCGTAATTACAGTACTATTAATTAATTTTATATTAGTAGTTTTACGGATATAGTGAATGGAACAATTCTGGGAACATCTTCAAAATTTAACAGACGCTCAATCCATCATCAGGAAAGGTGGCTTTTACCTTTTGCTTGTTGTTGTTTTTGCTGAAACAGGTTTGTTTTTCGGTTTCTTCTTACCCGGCGATTATCTGCTGGTTTTAGCTGGGATACTATGTGCAGCTGGTATGCTCGACCAACCCATTTATGTATTAATTATATCCCTCATTACTGCTGGTGTTTTGGGCAATTATACAGGTTACTGGTTTGGTTACAGAACGGGGCCAGTATTGTTTAAACGCAACGAGTCGCTCTTTTTCAAAAAGCGTTATGTAACCATGGCAGAAGAGTTTTATGCCAAACATGGAGGCATGGCTTTGGTTTTGGGTAGATTTTTCCCAATAATTAGAACTTTTGCGCCTATCTTTGCAGGCGTAGTAAAGCTGAATATTAGAAAATTTACTTTATACAATTTTATAGGCAGTATTGCATGGGTAACTACTTTAACCTTAATAGGGTTCTTTTTAGGGAAGCAGTATCCGGATGAGATAAAGTTTTACCTAAAATATGTGGTATTAGGATTAATTTTAATAACAACCATACCGTTTATTGTTGCTTATGTGAAAAGGAAATTGCGCAAACCAACAGCAAACGAATAAATTTATACAAATAATATATAATGAGTACACAACACCCTTGGCATCAGGTTTCACCAGGCGATAATTTACCCGAAATAGTAAATGCAGTAATAGAAATACCTAAAGGCTCAAAAGCCAAATACGAAATAGATAAAGCATCAGGTCTGTTAAAATTAGACCGTGTATTATTTTCATCAGTAATGTATCCTGCCAATTATGGGTTTATTCCACAAACTTATTGTGATGATCACGATCCATTAGATATATTAGTACTTTGTTCGGTAGATGTGTTTCCGATGTCAATAATTGAAGCAAAAGTTATCGGCGTGATGCACATGGTTGACAATGGCGAACAGGATGATAAAATTATTGCCGTGGCAAAAAATGATATGTCGGTAAATTATATTAACGATTTGAATGAATTGCCGCCTCATGCGATGAAAGAGATTGTACGCTTTTTTCAAGATTATAAGAAATTAGAAGACAAGAACGTTACTATCGAGCACCTGCTGGGTAAGCGATATGCACATAAAGTAATTAACGAAAGTTTGGAATTATATAAATCCACTTTCCCGTTGAATCAATAAACGATAAATGGCTCCTGATTTAGAAATTAACGGTTATTATATTCTTCTTACTGGATGCCTAGTATTATTAAACGGCTTCTTTGTAGCAGCAGAGTTTGCTATGGTAAGAGTGCGTGGTTCGCAGATTGAACTTAGAGCCAAAACAGGCAGCCGTACAGCTAAAATAGCTAAGGGTATAATGGCCAACCTAGATGGTTATTTAGCCGCTACCCAATTAGGTATTACTATTGCATCGCTTGGTTTGGGCTGGGCAGGGCAAGAGGTGGTAACCAAGTTAATGCTCAATTTATTTGCAGCATTTGGGTTGATTATTACCTCTCCTTTCGTTATCAATAGTAGCCATGTTGTAGCCTTTATTTTGATTACGGTTTTACACATTGTATTTGGAGAACTAGCTCCTAAAACAATGGCTATTAAACGCTCGGTACGCACAGTAATGAATATTGCCGTACCACTGCGGTTTTTCTTTATTGTATTCCGTCCATTTATTTGGTTTTTAAATGGTTTTGCCAATAGGATTTTAAAAGTATTCGGTATAACCACCGTGCCAGGTAGCGAAGCACATCACTCATCTGAAGAATTGCAATACTTACTTGACCAAGGTAAAGAAACAGGTGCACTCGACTCTACCGAACATGAGCTTATTCAAAATGTATTTGATTTCAACGAGCGTGTAGTTAAAAACATTATGGTGCCGCGTACCAAAATATCGGGTGTTGATATCAGTACCGAACAAGAGGAGCTTTTAGAAATTTTGATTACCGAAGGTTATTCGCGCATCCCAGTTTATGAAGATACTATTGATAAAATTGTAGGTATTGTTCATGCAAAAGATATTTTACCCTTATTGGCTCGCAAAGCATCCTTCCAACTAAAGGACATTATCCGCAAACCATACTTTATCCCCGAAACAAAAAAGATAAACGATTTGATGGCGGAGTTGCAGCAAAAGCGCATACAAATAGCCATTGTGCTGGATGAGTTTGGCGGAACGGCGGGTATGGTTACGTTGGAAGATATTGTAGAAGAATTGGTAGGCGAGATACAGGATGAGTACGATGAAGAAAAGCCAATAGTTGAAAAAGTTACCGAAGCCGAATTTATAGTAAATGCTTTAGCACCTATTTATGATGTAAATGAGCATCTACCGCATGATTTGCCCGAAGACGGCGATTATGATACCGTATCGGGATGGTTGGGCGATATATTTGGTAAAATACCCGATGTAGGCGAGCAAAAAGAATCGAGCGGATATAATATTACGGTTTTAAAGAAATCGGATCAAAATATCGAATCGGTAAAACTCGAACTACTTTTAAATCCTGAAGATACGATAGACCTGCATTAACCCATAAACAGTGCAACTTTTTTATACTCCTGATATTGATGTGGCGGCATCTACCTACAACTTAAATGAGGAAGAAAGCAAACATTGTGCACGAGTATTACGCTTGCAAATTGGCGACAGTGTGCAATTGATAGATGGTATAGGGAACTTATATACCGCTACCATTATTGATGCTCATCCGAAAAACACACAACTGCAAATTGTATCTGTTCAAAACAACTTCAACAAACGAAACCATTACCTTCATATTGCCATTGCTCCTACAAAAAACATAGAGCGGTTGGAATGGTTTTTAGAAAAAGCTACAGAAATAGGTATTGACGAAATATCTTTAATTATATGCCAACGCTCGGAGCGCAAAGAAGCGAAAACCGAACGTTTAAACAAAATCATTACGTCGGCAGTAAAACAATCTATAAAAGCCTATCATCCTGTTTTGAATGAACCTATTGCACTAAGTAAATTTATAAATACGCCTTTTGAAGGACAAAAGTTTATAGCGCATTGCGAGGTTGGGGAAAAGTTTGCCTTGAAAGATAAGATTATACCATTGGGTAGATATTTAATACTGATAGGCCCTGAAGGCGATTTCGCACCAAAAGAAATAGATGATGCTATACACAATGGTTTCGACCCCATTACATTGGGAGAGAGTAGGCTACGAACAGAAACCGCTGCATTAGAAGCTTGTTTCGAGGTTAATTTTTTAAATCGTTTATGAGATTTTTGTCATTTATAGGATTAGTTGCGCTGTGTTGTTTAAGCAGTTTCCATGCTGCACCTACCTATAAAATGGCTCGATTAAAATATAATGGCGGCGGCGACTGGTATGGCGACAGAACAGCCTTACCCAATTTAATCAAATTTTGTAACGAGAATTTAAAAACCAATTTTTATTCGCAAGACGATATTGTAGAGGTAGGCAGTGCACAGTT
This sequence comes from uncultured Mucilaginibacter sp., assembly GCA_963422535.1. Taxonomy (GTDB): domain Bacteria; phylum Bacteroidota; class Bacteroidia; order Sphingobacteriales; family Sphingobacteriaceae; genus Mucilaginibacter. Next base: position 1,440,986 of record OY730227.1, on the reverse strand, counting down.
ATTCAACTATCCTTTTGTATTTATGACGGGGCATGGTAACGTAATTTTTTCGGATCAAGAAGCACGTAATCTGCGGAAATACCTGATTGGTGGTGGTTTTTTGCATATTGATGATAATTATGGGCTCGACCAGTTTATAAGACCACAGATGAAAAAGGTTTTTCCCGAATTGGAGTTTGTCGAATTGCCGCTAAACTATCCCATCTATCATCAAAAATACGACTTCCCAAATGGGCTACCCAAAGTACACGAACACGAGGGGAAGCGGGCGCAAGGTTTTGGGCTGATATATAAAGGCAGATTAGTGTGCTTTTACGACTACGAATGCGATTTGGGGAACGGATGGGAGGATTATGGCACTTATGCTGGCGACACGCAGGAAACGCGATTAAAGGCATTAAAAATGGGCGCAAACTTGGTTCAGTATGCTTTAACGCAATAAATATTAACTTAGCAGTCTTTTAAATACAAAACCATGTATCAACTTAAAGCAAACGATAGTTTTAATTATAAAATAGAGAAGAAAGCGGATAAAGTATTGATTAATGGAGAAGAGGCAAATGCCGATATTCAACAATTAAATGCTGTAAGCTATCATATAATCTACAACCTACAATCTTATAATGTCGAAGTTGTTTCGTTTGATAAAGAGGCTAAAACTGCCGAAATAAAAGTTAATGGTACGATATATGCCCTATCAGCAAAAGACCAATTTGATATCCTGCTCGAACAATTGGGTATGAGTGCTTTAAATACTGCAAAAGTAAGCGAGATAAAAGCACCTATGCCAGGCTTGGTACTTAAACTATTTGTGAACGAAGGCGATGAAGTAAAAAAAGGCGATAACCTATTTATTTTAGAAGCCATGAAAATGGAAAACATTATTAAATCGCCAGCTGATGTTACGGTAAAAGCCGTTAAAATGAAACCAGGGGATAAGGTAGAAAAGGGGCAAGTATTGATGCTATTTTAAATAAAAAGAGCGACAGGATGTTAAATACTGTCGCTCTCTCTTTATCAAATCTATTTTTTTATAAGCCAGAGTAATAATCATACCCCTGCTCGGCCCAATAATCGCGAGGACGGGTATTGCTAAACTTCATTGTTCCGATACGCTTCAAGTTTTTTATGCCATATTTTACCGGAATAATTAATCGCAAGGGCTGCCCGTGCTTACCTGGCAAAGGTTTTTCGTTTACCTCATAAGCCAATAGCGTTTGCGGGTGCATAGCACTCGGCATATCAATACCTACATAGTATTCTTTATCAGGTGTTTCCATGCCAACATATTCCATTTTAGCTTCTTCGTGTAGGTTAAAATGATTGATAAAATCAGCAAACTTTACACCACCCCAATGCGATATTTGATCCCAACCTTCTACACATTTAAAATCATAAATAATTTCAGTTTTGGGCAATGCCTTCAATTCATCCAAACTAACCTGTAACACTTCACCAGATTTTTTGGTGACTTGCAGTCGCCATTTTTCAGGGGGGAGTGTTCCTTCGTTCCCAATATCACTATTATGACGAACTTGTGTAGCTGCCATTGATTTGGGATAAGTTTTTACCAAATGATTTTCGTTAAAAGCCAACCGTCTAAAAAATATTTCTGTCTTATTTAATGCACGACGTAACGGTTTACGTGCGCCTGCTGTAATGCCAGCAGTTTCCTCGGCCGAGCTATAAAGCCATTTCCAGCTTCCAATGGCGGTAGCTGCAAATGCACCAAAAACGGTGAAGGAAATAAAGTTGCGACGCTTTATTTTTTTCTCAATGGCTAATTCTTCTTCAGATTTTTTCATCGGTGTGGGTAGTTTCTGTTACTGCTTTTGGTTGTTCGTCTATTACTTCAAATCCAGATATAACCGATCTGAAATTATTCCATCCAGCTAATATTACCTGTATAATATGTACCATGAAAAACAATACATAGCCTATGGTAAGGGCAAAATGGAGTATCCTTGCCAAATGGTATCCACCACAAAGCCAACAAAGCCAATTAAATTGTACAGGCTTATAAATAGCCAACCCTGTAACTAGCGAGCCTAAGCCCATTATAATAATAGTGGTATAGGCTATACGTTGCGCGGCATTGTATTTATCTTGTGGAGGAGCTGTTTTGCGAATATGTAAATCATGAAGTAATACCAGCCAAGCTTCTTTAAACGAATGCTTATTAGGTAGTAAATGTCGCCACTCGCCCGATATTGCGGTATATAAAACATAAAACAAACCATTAAGGGCAAAAAACCACATAAACAAGAAATGAAAAGCCATGCCCTCGGCTAAGCGCGATGGGATATGTAGAAGGTTGTAATACCAATCGGGGAAAAAGCGAACAAAAGTGTGCCCAAATATGGTGATAGAATATTCGTCGTTTGCCCAATAAATGAGCATTCCACTCCATATCATAATGGTGAGTATGGGAAAATTTACCCAATGTGTCCATCGCATTACTAGCGGATGCTTTTCCTTTATGGTTTTCATTAATATTTATCTGTAATTTTTATAAAAATAAAAAATAATTAACACAAGTTTTGCTAATAGAATATTTATTTAACCATAGCATTTGTAACCGACGAAAATTCGCCTTTGCTCGCTCCAGTTATTTCGCCATTAGTAGGGTTTTGGATAAAGCCTATCACCTCCCATTTTTGAGGGTCGAAGTTGTGAGGTAATGCGATACTTTCACTGCCACTATTACCGTTTCTGAGTGCAACACTTTTTAGTTGTGTTACAATTTGCACATGAGATAAAGTGCGACCGCTGTTTTCTCCACGTTGCACCTTAGTTGTAGCATTTTTTTCAACTAAAGCTAATAACAATGTGTTATTGTTTGAAGTTCTTTCTGTATGATATTGAATGGTTGCCTTATCGTTGTCAACTTTAATACTATTGAAAACCAGTTCAGATTTTGCGGGAGTTTGTAACCCACTTCTTATCGCATTGCGCAAATTACCTTCTTGCGACCCAACAAACTCTGTACGTCCGTTAACAACTATTTGTGGGGTATATACTGAGGATAGGTTTAACCAATTGGCATAATCATTTTGCCTTTCAGAAAATGCAGCACTACTAAAAACATCTTTCCAGCCCAATCTGTTCCAATAATCAACATGGAAAGCTAATATATAAACAGGTTTACCGTTGCTTTCTTTTTGTACACGAGCCACCAGTGCATCAGCAGATGGGCAGCTCGAACAACCTTCTGAGGTAAATAATTCAACTACAGCAAAGCCTTTATCTGTAGCATCAGATTGAATAGCTTTCTTGTTATTATTGATAATGAAAGCTTGTGTGGTAATGGCTCCTATTCCAAGAAGCACAAGGGTAACGAATATTTTAACTGTTCTCATTTTTTTATGATTAATTTCGATTAATTATGTAATTTTTGTGAGGGTAGTCGTTATAAAAATATATTCCTTACAATAAATTTAGCTTTTTCAGCTTTATCATACTTTGTTGATATTTTTAACTGTCTCAAAATAATATGTAAGGTTTAAGAAAAATTAACGACAAATAACCAATCTATGACAATAGAAAAACACAAACCCAATCCTCGTGATTGGGTTGAGACACATGCTGATTATCTGTATGCGTATGCTTATGCACGCATTAATGATGAAGAACAGGCGAGAGATTTGGTACAAGATACTTTTTTAGCAGCCTTGGAGCGTGTGGATAAATTTGAAGGGAAAAGCACCGAGCGTACGTGGCTTACTGCTATCCTGAAAAATAAAATTGTGGATGTTTATCGAAAAAAATCATCAGCGCCAATAGTAACTGATATTGCCATTGCAGAGCAAGCTCAGGCTGATTTTTTTGATAATGATAATGGGCATTGGACGGCAGAACGTGCACCGCAATCATTCGGTATAGATAACCACGACCCTTTGATGAGTAGAGAGTTTAACCAAATATTGCAAAAGTGTATGCAAAAACTTCCAGCATTATGGAAATCAGTTTTTACAATGAAGCACATGGACGAGGAAACAACAGATACAATTTGTGCAGAATTGAAACTAACACCCTCAAATTTTTGGGTAATTATACATCGCACAAAACTTAACTTGAGGGCTTGCCTTCAAAAAAATTGGAGTTGAAATTATGGGACAGCTAAAAAACATTATTCATAATTGCAAACAGGCAACTTTTCTAATCGAAAAAAAATTAGTTGACCGTCTTACGTTTCGTGAAACTATCGAACTACGTATCCATTTAATGGGGTGCTCGGTTTGTACATTATACAACAAGCAAAGCCGAATGATTCATGAGATGGTTCAACAACTTTTCCGTAGTTCGGTTAATAGTGATATGAGGCTGGATGATGGATTTAAAAAAAACCTAAAGGAGCGTATTGAAGAAGAATTAAATAAAAATTAAAATACTTTGTAAGGATTAGTAATACTGTTCGACAAAGGGGGTAATTGTTTAAAAAACCATTAAAAACTAAAAAACAACAGTATGAAATCAAATTTTTCAAAAGCGGTAATTGCCGCTGTAATCGCAGCATCGTTTTCTCTTAGTCTTCAAGCTGCTACTCTTCCTAAAATTGACACCGGTAAAATGGACAAAATGAAGATGGATAAAAAAATGGACAAAATGAAGATGAAAGCCGACAAGAAAATGGAGAAGATGAATAAAATGAAGGCTGACAAGAAGATGGACAAAATGAAGATGAAAAAAATGTCTAAAGACACAACTAGCAAAATGTAAGTTGTTTTTTGTTTTGATTAGGGAGGGGGGAGAGATTCGCCCTCTTTTTTATTTAATATTTTACAAACTCAATCATGAAAAAAATCCTACTAATAGCTGTTGTATTAATCTTATCAACACAAGCATTTGCCCAAACAGGGCTTAAAAGTGGCGCAAAAGCCCCCGATTTTACGGCGAGTGATAATTCGGGCAAATCAATTAACTTAAAAACATTGTTAAAGGCTCACAAGGCAGTTGTAGTGTTTTTTTACCGTGGGCAATGGTGCCCTTATTGCAATAAGCAAATCAAAGAATTACAAGATTCTTTACAGTTATTATCTGGAAAAGGGGCTTATATAGTTGGCGTAACTCCAGAAACCAATGAGAATATAAATAAAACCATTGAGAAAACTCATGCTTCGTTCTCAATTGTACAAGATAAGGACAACAAAATAATGCAAGCATACCAAGTTAATTATACTGTTGATGATGCTTTATTGGGTAGATTGAAAAATTATGGGGTGGATTTGGAAAAAGGACATGGTAATAAAGACCACGTATTACCTGTTCCTGCAACTTATGTAATTAATAGTGCTGGCAAAATTACTTTTGTACACTTTAATAAAGACTATACCAAAAGAGCATCTGTGCAACAAATACTAGCTGCATTGAACTAAAATAAAAGCCAATTATAACCTTAAGTTTTGAGATGAGAAATATTAAAGAAGCCCTGTTGGATATTCCAACAGGGCTTCTTTATGTATTATAGAGTTTACTTATTTCTTTTCTGGCAATAAGATTAACTTTATTAAGTTCTCGCCGCTCAAGCATTTATTAGCTATATCCTTAACACTTTGTACAGTTATTGTTTTCAAGTCACTAATATAATGTAATACAGCATCAGGATTTTCTTGATTTTGAGCTGTGGAAGTTAAATGACCTTGCCAAAATCCATTTTCTTTTAACTGCACTTCTGTTGAACGGGTTTCTTCGGCAGCAAACTTTTGAATATCAACAACCTCTGGGCCATTTTGCTTAATCTTAGCTATCTCTTCCATTGTAGCCGCAATAAGCTTATCTACATTGGCAGGAGCACAACCAAAGTATATAGCAATGCTATATCGCTTGTTCGGAAGTTTAGTATAACTTGCTCTTACGCCCGGAGAGTAAACACCGCTTTCTTTTTCGCGCAAACGCTCAATTAATTTGATATTTAGCACCTCATTCAATGCGTCTAGTTGTAGGTTATTATCGGCACTATAATCATAATCGCCACTAAATATCAACTGCACGCTGCTTTTATCGGCAATACCCTTATTAACAATTTTGGTAATTTGCCCAGCAGGTGCATGGATACCTAAGTTTTTATAAGTTTCTTCGTGCGAGCCTGATGGAAGCCCTCCAAGATATTTCTCTAACAATGGTTTTATTTTATCCACTTCAAAGTTTCCAACCATAGTAAAGGTAAACCCATTGGCATCAGCAAATCTATCTTTGTAAAAATTGAAAGCTTTATCCAAACTAGCGGCGTTTAACAAGTCGGTAGTTGTCACCATTCTACGTAAGTTATGATTACTTAAAGTAGCCGAAACTGTATCTTGAAATACGCTTTGTGGGTCTAAATTCCGATTGGCTAAAAATGCTTTTGTTTGTGAGATGTTCGACTGCCAAATGTCGGCATCTTTACGAGGCTGTGTAAAGTACAAATAGGTTAATTGCAAAGCTGTTTCAAGGTCTTTAGGTGACGAACTACCGTTAATACCTTGAGTGGTTTCGTTAATATAAGGCGAGATACTTACATTTTTCCCACTCAACATTTTGTCTAATTGTATTTGGTTAAAACTAGCCAAACCGCTACTTCCAACTACTCCTGCTGCCATATTAGCCGAAGTAAAATCAGCATCACTAGCTAATGATGTACCACCAAAATGGTATCCACTTATTAGTATTTGGTCGTTTTTAAAATTAGTAGGTTTCAATAGCACCTTTACCCCATTGCCTAAAGTGAGCATTGTAGTAGCAATAGCATCATCCTTTTTCTCGGCTACTACTTTGCTACCCACTGGCTCTTTATCCAACAATGGTTTGTTGCTTACTTCATCTACATACGCAGTAACACCTTTGCCAGCTTCATCTACCCACTTTATCAAAGTTTGCTCATTGGGTAGTTTGTCTTTTTCTTTTTCAGGAGCTTCAACTATTATCGCACGATTTTGATTGTTGATGTATTTTGCTGCCAACGCATTTATTTCGCTAAGCTTTATTTGACCAATGTTTTCTTTTTCAAAATTGTATTCAAACTCAATTCCCGGAATAGCTTCGCCTTGTAAAAAATGCTGCTGGTATGCACGTACAAAGTTTACAGATTTTGTTTTATCACGCTCATTATAGGTGTTTTCTATTTGTGTTAAAGCATCTTGTTTAGCACGGTCGAATTCTGTTTGGGTAAAACCAAACTTTTTAGCACGCTCAACTTCGGTAGCAACAGCCTTTACAGCTTTTTCTAATTCGCCAGGCTTGGCAACGGCAATAGAAGTAAACGCATCCAAATTGCCTAAAAACCCACCATAAGAAGCCCTGCCAAATAAAAATGGAGGGTTTGCTTTTTGGGTAAGCTCTCCTAAGCGGGCATTCAGCATTTGGTTAAATAATTCTACCCTAATTCCTTGCAATAAATCGGCTTTCGTTTGTGTTTTCGATTTCGGGTATTTCACAATTACCTGCGCCAAAGTATAAGGAAACTCTTTATCAGTTGCTATTTTAACAACAGTACCTTGACTGATTGTAATATTATATTTGGTTCGAGGTTTTTCATTAGCTGGATTTTTTAATCCCGAAAAATTCTCCTTTATCAACTGCTCAACACGTTTGGGATCAAAATCGCCAACAGCAACTACTGCCTGCAAATCAGGTCTGTACCAATCGTGGTAAAAGCTTTTAATTGTTTCAGGCTTAAAGGTTTTTAAAATATCCACCTTCCCTATTGGTAAACGCTCTGCATATCTCGAATTGTTTAATATTACAGGCAATACTTGATGTTGCAAACGCTCTTGCGCGTTTTTGCCTCTAAGACGCTCTTCCTCTAAAACCACACCACGCTCCGAGTCAATCTCTTTAGGTTCAAATGTTTGATATCCTGCCCAGTTCGACAATATAACAAAGCCTTTTTCAAATAGTTTAACACTATCTGTTGGCAATGGTAATTGATAAACTGTTTCGTCAAATGAGGTGTAAGCATTCAAATCGGCACCAAACTTAACGCCCGATTTTTGCAGATAACCAACCAGTTCATTCTTAGGGAAATCACGTGTTCCGTTAAATGCCATGTGTTCGGTAAAGTGTGCAAGCCCTTGCTGTGCATCTGTTTCTAAAACGGAGCCTGCTTTGTTTACTAAATAAAGCTCTGCACGGTTTTTGGGTTGAGCATTTTTACGAATATAATAAGTCAAACCATTTGGTAGCTTGCCGATGATTACGTTAGGGTCAACGGGTAGCAAATCGCCTCGTAATTGTATAGCCGCAGCTACTGGTTTCTCTTTTGGAGATACTGGCGGTTTTTGTTTTACTTGCGCGTATGAAGCACCTGTAACAACAAGAACGCTTAGTGTAAATAATGATAATTTGGGACTGAAATTCATATATTAATAGGTTTTGATTTAGATTTTCGGCTAAGATGCAAACGAAAATAATAGCTTCAAAGTTAAGACTATATTTTAATTGTAATTTTTCTTTTGTAGAGCACCCACATCACTATCCAAATAATAAAGACAATGAAGATGGCGCTAATAAGCGAAGCAGTATTTGATGTAAAATATGGCTCGAAACAAATTTGATAAATTGATTGCTTACCAATTCGTATCTTATTTATATAATGTGGGATAAAATCGGATAATACATAAGCTGTAATAGCATTTGCGCCAAAAGCTACAAATGGAGAGGTAAATCTTTTACGTCCTTGTACATCAATCAACCAATAGCTTAATGCCAAACCAATGGTAGCCAAACCGCCAGTATAAAGCACGAAAGAGCTCGTCCACAATGCTTTATTAATAGGGAAAAACATATCCCATATCAGTCCCAAAATAGCTGCCGCAACACCATAGGTAAACATCCAATTCACTTTCACGCTATCATCTCGGTCTTTACGTTTGAGCCAACTGCCTAATCGGATACCAAAAAGCCCAGTTGCAATAGCTGGGATAGTGCCCAATAAACCTTCAGGATCCCAAATGTGCGATTCGCTCCATAGATGATTTGGGGTAAATACCAATCTATCAACCCAAGCTCCCATATTGGTTGTAGGTTCGAGATTAGCCCGACCAATATCAGGAACAGGAATAAAATTCATCAGTACATAATACCCAACTAATGCAATCGCAAAAATCCAATCGCGAGTTTTTCGCGATGTTTTAATAAATAGTACTGTGCAAATAAAATAAACAATAGCTATGCGAGGCAATACACCTGGGATGCGTAGGGTTGATAATCCTGGGTGCAAAATCAATTGAATAATGTAATTAATAATCAACAATATCACTGTCCGTTTAAGAGCCTTTAGTATTAATTTGGTGTGATTTTCTACCACTTCTTTTTTGCTTTCCATTGCATATACAATAGATACACCCACCATAAACAAAAAGAAAGGGAATATAAGATCGGTTGGGGTACAGCCATTCCACTTGGAGTGTTCTAATGGTGCATAAATGTGCCCCCAATCGCCTGGGTCATTTACCAATATCATGGCAGCAATGGTCATACCACGAAAAACATCGAGAGAGAGTAATCGCTTTTGTAGCGATGGGTTTTGTACGGTCATTTATTTTTTGTTTTATGGTAAATATTGGTAGTAAATTTGATTGCACAATGGGGCTTAAACAAATATATTAGATATGTTTGCTTATAAAAAGTTATTTTACTGAAAGTTTTAACCACCTGATGCTTGCATTAAACCACAATTTAGAAAGACTGATTACAATTGCTCAAAAGGATGAAAAATTGTGCATTGGCTTAATGTCGGGCACTTCGCTTGATGGATTGGATATTGTATTGTGCCGATTTAAAGGGAGTGGTTTGGATACACAGTTCGAGTTGCTACATTTCATCAGCATCCCTTATACCGATGAGTTTAAGCAACAAGTACAAGAGGTGTTCTCGCGCAAGTTGGTTAATCTCGAAAAACTTACACTATTGAATACCTACATTGGTAATTTTCATGGCGAACTAGTTTTGCAGGCTTTAATGCAATGGAATATTAAGCCCAATAAGGTTGATTTTATAGCCAGTCATGGGCAAACTATTTACCACGCACCTAAGCGATTGCACGGGCAAGCCGGCTACCCCAACGCAACCCTACAAATTGGCGATGGCGACCATCTATCGGTAAAGACAGGCATTTTAACCATTAGCGATTTTAGGCAGAAGCACCTTGCAGCGGGTGGCGAGGGTGCGCCTTTGGCGTTATATGGCGATGTACTATTGGGTAGTAAATTGGGAGAAGATAGGATATTGCTGAACATCGGCGGCATTGCCAATTTAACCTATCTACCTGCCGATGGCGATTATGGTAAAGTGATGTGTACGGATGTAGGTGCAGGCAATACACTTATTGATGCTGCTTGTCGCGAGTATTTGAATATGCCTTATGATAAAGACTCGAAGGTTACATTATCGGGCTCAATGAACCAGCCGCTATTAGATGCTTTGCTAAAGCATTCATTTTTTACCGATACGCTACCCAAAACTACTGGTCCAGAATTGTTTAATCTAGATTATGTAAAAAATGCTCAAGTAGCATCTCAAACACAAAATATAAATATAGCAGACCTTATTTGTACGTTAAGTGCCTTTACGGCGAGAGGTATAGCTGATTTTATTGCAGCAAATTTGCCAACTGATAGTAAAATTTTTGTGAGTGGTGGGGGTGCAAAAAACTACTTTATTATTACCTATCTCAAAAGATTACTCCCTCAAGCTATCATAACTACTACTACCGCCATGGGTATTAACCCTGATGCTAAAGAAGCCATACTTTTTGCCTTATTAGGGAATGAAGCACTATCAGGCGAGCCGATAAAAATTGGCAATAACCCTGCGGTATTAATGGGGAAATTTAGTTTTCCTTTATAATAGACTTAACATTCTATTGCCCATCATCCGTTTGCTCTTTTAACTCATCTTCTTTTTTGCCGTTTCCTAAATGGATTTTGGGTTTATCTTGTGTACCAGTAATCGTCATCGGGATACCAAATATCCCAAGTGGTGGTAACCCTAATCTGAATTTAAGGTTCAAATTACCATTAAAACCTATTTGCCCTTCTATTCTTGGTCTGAAACCTGCAATGCGCATTTTTGTGCGCTCAAGCGTTATGATGTTATTAGCAATAGTGGTTTTGATGTCCACTTTTGAAACATCAGCAGGTTTGGATAAACTGTCGTGCCCTGTTTGTTTACCAACAGCACCAAATAGTTTAAAGCCTTTAATTTTTACATTTTTTACCGATAGTACACCACCGCCTTTTAGCGAAGGGTATATAGGGCGCATATTACTATTTAATTTTCCGCTCAACTTATAATCTAACGAAACAATACCCTGTGCACCTTTTGCAGACGATGCCATATCGTGAAACAGTTTAATTTGATTATAGGCTTTTTTAATATCAAAATCCTGCGCATTGATGTGGTAATCAAAAAAGGCTTTTTGTGGATTAATGCTGCCATAAGTAGCATCCATTACCACAGGTGCACCAATCAGATTAAAGCCAGCTTGTTTCAGCACTATTTGCCCCTTACTAACGGTCATCTGCCCCTTTACATCATTAATGTCCATCCCATTGTATTTTACTTTTTTTACATCGGCTGTAAAATTCAAATTAAGGTTAGCGGGCACTAATATTACACCCTTAGCAGTAGAAACAGCAGTAATTGGCTGGCCATTAACTGGCGGTTGCCCATCAGCAAATACCATAAAATCATCGGCTACTATTAAACTGCTTTTCAAATTAAAATCGCCTTTTAATGGTGCATTGGCTTTCATGACATAGTCAATCACATTAGATAAAGCACCATCCAGCACAATTACCGAGTTGCCATAATTGGCAGTAAAGGCATCAAATTTCATTTTATCTTGGTTAAAGCTAAACACACCTGTTTTAATCAAGAATGGTTTTGGGAACATATCCGACGAAAGAGCGAGGTCTTTTACTTTCATTGTTCCCGAATTAAACAATTGATTATAACGCCCAGCGGTAGCATCGCTTTGCTTCCCTCTTAGGTTAAAATGAGTGGTAATTAATCCATTTACGTTATAGCCTTTCAGCGCAAATACTTTATATATCTTACCTATATCAAGCGTTCCTTGCGAACTAATGTTATAGCGCAAATTGGCAAAGTTTTGCAAATCTGCCTTCAACAAAAACGGTTGCCCTTCAAATGTTAATGATACTGGTTTAATATTTACTTTTAGTCCGCTAAGTGTGCCAGTAGTATTAGTCAAATTAGCACTCACTTGTATGTTATCTATCGGTTGAGGATAGTATTTAGTTTGAACAAAGCCATTGTGCAGATTGATGGTTGCTTTTGTTACTGGGTACGCTTTACGTGTAGGGATATACTTGCCTTTTGTTTGCACATCAATATCCAAATTACCACGAAGAGTAGCGCCATCGGTTGGATAAATTTGTTTCAAATCGGCAAGGTCAAACTTGGCTTGCAAACCTCCGTCCATCATCAAACCAGCCGTATTACTTAGCCTGAAATAACCTTTTATAAAATTGTTTAATGCCGTTGCATTTAGGTTTTCTAATTGCAAAGTGGCATGCTTGTAATTATTATCAGGACAATTAGCATCCAACGTAAAGCCTATGTTTTTAACCGCCTCGGGGAGTTTGGCATATTTTATATATCCGTTTTTAAAAGATGATTTGAAGCTAAATTTGGGGATACTTGTAATCACGGTATCAACGTGCCGCACGCCACGCTTCTGAATACTGGTAGCATATTTGCCTTCGGCTAACAAATGGAGTGCATATTTCCCTTTCAACTGTACCGACTTTACACCAAATGCTCTGTTCCATTTCTCAAGGTCGATTTCGGTATTGATGCGAGCAAAGATTTCGGGCGATGTCAACCCTTTTACATTTAGTTTAGCGTTGAAATAATCTTTATCGATATTAAAAGAAAGCGAATCAATATTTAATGAGAGTTGATTTGGATCCAAGTTGGGCACTTTGGCACTTATATCAAGGTATAAATTGCGCACAGGCGAAGGGGCTTTGTTATTAGCAATATAGCCATTACGTGCTTTCATGCTAAAGTTAATATCAGGTTTGATGTTTTGCGCAGCAATATATTTGCCGGATAAGGATAGCTGTATAACACCCGTTCCATCCAAATCGGTATCTTTCACCCACTTCACGTATTCGGGTGGGAGGGCGGTAAAAATATCACTCAAATCGCTTTGGTTTGAGGTGAATTTAAAATCCATATCATACCCATCTTTTAGGAAGCCAAACCTGCCCGTAAATTGCACGGGGAGCTGATTGATAAGCAAATTGTTTTTTTGAAACACAAATGCCAATGATTTGGTATTGATACTGGTTACCAAATCGGCATTAATTTTTTTATTCACCACATACGATTGCTTGTTATAGATAAAATCAACCGAGCCAATTTCGGTATGGGTATATAAGTCGAAAACATCTTTTGACAAATCGCCACTACCCTTGTAATAAAAATCGCGGGCATCAATTAAGGTTGGTATGGAGGCATCATCATAAACCAAATGACTTTTTTCAATCAATATTTGGTCAATGCCCAATGAGGCACTTGAGGTGTCGGTTTTTGCTTGCGGGTTTGTAGGTTTGGATTTATAAACGTTGTAATTGGCCTTGCCTGTGCTATCTACCTCAATATTAATAAAAGCTTCGTTGAGGAATATTCTGTTAATTTTAATCTTAGTTTTGAGTAACGAAGTAAGGTCGATTGCGAATGATATTTCTTTGGCTGAAACCAATGTATCTGCCTGAAAAGGAGCACTCCCTTTTAATGAAAAATCTTCTAATGTAAGGGTAAGCGCGGGGAAGCGTTTGAAGAACGATAAACTCGTTCCAGAGAAAGCTAACTTGCCATTAACACTGCCACTTGCCCATTGTTTTATTTTTTGAGTAACTGTTTTTGGAAAAAGTATGGGCAATAAAAACATCAGCAATAAGATAGAACCAAAAGTAATTCCGCTTATTTTCAGTGTTTTAAATATGATTTTTTTCAAGGATATTTTCATAAACTATTAGGATAGTATGGCAATATGAAGGTAAAAATAAAATAGGAGTATTAAATAAGAATTAAATCAATTTATAAATCCTTTCAAAACAAACTGTATTGCATCTGACCAAGCTGCATATCAGCAGCAGGTTTACTTACGCCATCAATGTAATAAACAGCGGTTTCCTCATGCCGAGATGCAACAATGATGTTTGTATCGTTACGATGCTGGTTAAATAATTGATACACCAAATCGGGATTATTATTGTCTTTTGATAGATGCGCTAGCAGCAGATGACTCATATAACTAGGGCGATGTGTAATAAACAATTCTAAAGCTTGATGGTTTGATAAATGCCCATGTCCACCACGGATGCGCTGTTTTAGGTGATATGGATAGTGCCCTTTCTCTAAAAGTTCGGCGTCGTAATTGGCTTCCAGAAAGGCAGCATGGCACTGGCTAAAATGCGCTTTTACTTGATTGCAAACGCTACCAATATCCGTAAAAACACCCACCTTAATATCCTGATGCTCCACCACAAAACTATGCGGATGCGCGGCATCATGTAGCTTAGTAAATGCAAATATGTTGAGTTTCCCTATCGAAATGGGTTCATGCGCTTGAAACGAACACACATTTATTTCATCCAACACCAATCGACTGCCTTGCAATGTTTGCGGGGTAATATATACGGGTAGATTATATTTTCGGGATAATGTTTCGACCCCATTGACATGGTCGGAGTGTTCGTGCGATATAAAAATGGCTTTCACTTTTTGCAATGATAAGCCCAATCGCTTCATCCGTCGCTCTGTTTCTCGGCACGATATACCCGCATCTATCAATACCGCCTCGTGGTGATTGCCTATATAATAACAATTACCATTACTCCCCGAATTTAATGATGCAATAAATAACCCCATTTAGGATACAAATTAACTGGATTAGAATGGCAAATACCATAAATATTTATGCGTTTTATAAACATTGCCTTTGTGATTTTATTACCCTGCCGATTTGTACTTTTGCGATGTGGCTAAATCAACTAAAAAAACTACTACACTTAAAAAATCACCTGTAAAAAAGAAAAGCAACAAAGGCTGGTCTGCCCAGTTCAAAATTGCAATGGTGGGTGTGCTATTGGTTTTGCTATCGCCTTTTTATTATAAATATGTGGTGCGTAGTGTGGCTTTTGCTTGGCAATGGGCAAAAGGCATTGGCGAAACCGACCCACATTATCGTAGTTACAAAAGTTTTAATATTCATATTCCCGATAAATATACCATCCATGGTATTGATGTATCGTATGCACAAGGCAAGATAGATTGGCAAAAGGTAAAGGCAATGGAGGAAGATAGCGTGCGCATTAGTTTTGCATTTATAAAAGCAACCGAGGGTGTAGCATCTGCCGACCCCTATTTTCGGCGCAATTGGCGAGAAGCTCCCAAAGCAGGAATTGTTTGCGGGGCTTATCATTACTTTAAACCCAATAAAAGTGGAATACTGCAAGCTCGATTTTTTTTACAAAATGTAAAAGTTGAAAAGGGAGATTTGCCCGTTGTGGTGGATATTGAGGAGTTAAATGGGGTATCGCCAGTTAAGATGCGTCAGGAGCTGAGTGCATTTTTAAAATACATTGAAACCAAAACTACGGCGAAACCTATTATTTATTCGAGCCTGAATTTTTATCAAGAGTATTTACAGGGGTATTATGACGGTTATAATTTATGGATAGCCAATTATCATCAGCATATATTAAAAGTAAAAAACGATACACATTGGCAGTTTTGGCAACACTCCAACAAAGCCAGTATCAATGGTATTCATAATGTAGTTGATTTTGATGCTTTTAACGGAGACAGCCTAGCCTTTAAGCAATTGCTTGTTCGCTAACCCGCCTTTATTCTTCTTACGATTTCTACTAGTGTAAAAAGTTGTTTTTTTACTTCCCGATATTCGTTTGTTAAATCCGTTACTAAATACTCAATTTGTATTTGTTTGCTTGATAGCGAATCCACATCTTCGGGTATAATATCTTCCGCCATTAGCTCTAAATGTTTCAATTGGTCTGAGAGCAGTCTATCGGCTTGGTTTCTATCTACCTCTAACTTTAATAGATTTTTACTTACTTGTTTAAATTTATCAATATACGATGGTTCGCATAAACGAATAAAGTAATCGTCCATTAAGCGATAAAAAAAAGCCGTTTCAATTTTAAAAAATTCAAGGTCAGCAGCCCATCGTTTTGCAATCACATAATATTGTAGCGAGCGAGCCGACATGGCAGTCATAGTTCCCATAAGTTTTGGTTTAAGTGTTATTACTTTATTTTTATTTGCTTCCCTTCAGGATGCTTTTTCCCTGTTTTTTTAATTTCGATAGTCAGCAAGCCATTTTTATAACGGGCATCCATAGCGTGTTTGGTAGCATTTTCGGGCATGGTAAACGAGCGGGTAAACGAGGCAAAAGAAAACTCCTTGCGGGTATAGTTTTCCTTTTTTTGTTTGCGCACATCACTCGTTTCGGCACTGATGCTAAGGATGTTGTTGGTAGTGGTAATTTTAAAATCATCCTTTTTAAAACCAGGTGCAGCCAACTTTACTTCGTAGCTGCTTTTTTTATCACGAATATTTACGCTAGGTAATAATATGCTCTTAAAAGGTTTCTTCTCAAAAAACAAATCGGTGTCTTTAAAATTTTCCATCAGTGTTGTTGATGGAAAATCATTGGTTTTTATAATGGTTGTCATGATTTTTAGCGTTTAATATTGTTTATATCAAATCTCCATACATTATTAAGCCCAAGCTATGATGGCAATCACATTCAATAGTGATGCTTATCAGATATTCGAACCTATTAACGCTCAAACAACCATTTAAGAGGTTTGTATTTAGTTTTAGGTTTCAATCCATATTGTTTGATGCTTCTTTCTTCTATCAGTTTGGTAGCTTCGGCTATGTCATCCGTCACCAAATATAGGTGGGTGTCTTGCTCGGCAATGGTTGCATTTTGTTTCATTCGCTCTATGTGCTCAATCAGTGCCGTGTGGTACTCTTTTCCAAATATGATGACAGGGAAATCTTTTATTTTATGCGTTTGAATAAGTGTTAATGCTTCAAAAAACTCATCTAACGTGCCGTATCCGCCGGGCATAACCACAAACGCAAAAGAATATTTAACCAACAGTACCTTACGCAGAAAAAAGTGTTTCATATCTACCCATTTATCCAAATAAGGATTAGGATGTTGCTCGATAGGTAGTTTGATATTGCAACCAACAGACCGCCCTCCTACATCTTTTGCGCCCCTATTAGCGGCTTCCATTAATCCAGGGCCTCCTCCTGTAAGAATAGTAAAACCCAACTTAGCAAATGATGCGGCAGCATTTCGCGTAAACTCATAATAAGGATGTCCTTCTTTAAAGCGAGCCGAACCAAAAACCGTAATACAGGGCCCTACGAAGTGCAAGGCTCTAAAACCTTTGATGAGCTCGACCATTGTTTTTATAGCGAACTTAAACTCCTTCCATCTCGATTGAGGCCCGTCAAGAAATTGTATTTCAAACTTATTCATTCAATTTGTGTTTACAAGATGAGATTAATAACGAAAATTAGCTTTTTACTTTGGTTGGCGCAATGTTACTGTTGCCCAAACCATCAAAAGATGATGAATATCACATTTTGCTATTAAAAAATTATATTTTATGTGAGTGGCTTTACAGATATTTGTAACAAGACAAATACAACATGGAAAATACCGCCTTACTAAAAGCTATTATAGATAATGCCATTGATGGTATCATTACTATTGATGACAAAGGTAAGGTAGAGTCTATCAATCCAGCAGCGTGCAACTTGTTTCAGTATTTGCCAGAGGAGGTAATAGGCAATAATATAGCCATGTTGATGCCGCCGCCCGATAGGGAGAACCACGATGAGTATATAGGGCGTTATCGCCGTACAGGTCAACCCCATATCATCGGTATTGGTCGAGAAGTAGCGGGACTCAAAAAAAATGGTGTGCGTTTTCCGTTTAGGCTTGCTGTGAGCGAAGTGCAGTACTCGGGCAGAAAAATTTATACAGGAGTAATTCACGATTTGAGTAGAGAGAAAGCGGCTGAAGAGAAGTTGAAAGAGTACAATACACATTTAGAAGAATTGGTAGAAGAGCGTACGCAATCATTAAAAGGAACTGTAAAAGCACTCGAACAGGCAAAAGAAGAAGTAAGCCTATCGCTCGAAAAAGAAAAAGAGCTGGGGCAATTAAAAAGCCGCTTTGTTTCGATGGCATCGCACGAATTTCGTACACCATTAAGTGCGGTACAGCTATCAGCCTCATTGATTGATAAATATGCCCAGCCGTTTCAAAATGCGCATATCAGCAAGCATGTAAATAAAATAAAAAACTCGGTAGGTAACCTTACAGCTATTTTGAACGATTTTCTCTCGCTCGAAAAATTAGAGGCGGGCAAAGTTGAACCTACATTTACAGGGTTCGATTTGGTAAAACTTGCCGAAGAAATAACCGAAGAAATGCAAATGGTAGCCAAACAAAACCAAAGCATCATCTATCAGCATACAGGCACACGTAGCATGGTTAAACTCGACCCTAATTTGTTAAAAAACTGCATTATCAACCTAATTGCCAATGCCATTAAATATTCGGGGGAGAATACTTTTATCGAGTTTAATACCGAAATTGATAACGAAAACTGCATTGTTACAGTAAAAGACAACGGCATTGGCATACCAGAGACCGACCAAAAGCACCTGTTTGAAGCATTTTTCCGTGCGCATAATACGGGCAATATACCAGGAACAGGGCTAGGGCTTAATATTGTGGCGCGCTATGCGGCACTTATGAATGGCTCGGTCGAGTTTAAAAGCAGTGTAAACCATGGTACATTATTTACTATTACATTCCCACTAGTATGAGCAAAAAAGTGTTGATAATTGAAGACAATAATGATATTAGAGAAAATATTGTCGAGATACTCGAATTAGCAGGTTATACTGTTTATGCTGCTGATAATGGCAAAACAGGGGTAGATACGGCATTTAAAAATGTGCCTGATATTATCCTGTGTGATATTATGATGCCCGAATTAGATGGTTATGGCGTATTGTATATGCTGAATAAAAATGTCGAAACATCAACCATCCCATTTATATTTTTAACAGCAAAGGCCGAACGTGTGGATTTACGCAAGGGTATGGAAATGGGAGCCGATGATTACCTCACCAAGCCTTTTGATGACATGGAGCTTTTGAACGCCATTGAAAGCCGATTGAAGAAAAAGGAAACCCAGGTAAGTTTTTATAGCAAATCGTTAGACCAACTAAACACATTGGTTGCTAAAAGCAATGGATTGGATGAGCTGAAAAAAATCATCCACGAGCGAAAAGAGCGTCAGTTTAAAAAAAACCAAGTGATTTACTACGAAGGAGATAAAGGAAATGGGCTTTACCTTGTTGTAAGTGGAAAAATAAAAACCATAAAACTAGCCGAAGATGGGCGCGAATTAATGACGGGTATTTATAGTGCCGATGAGTATTTGGGTATTAATGCTATTCTGCTAAATGATGTGTATATTGATACAGCAACAGCTTTAGAAGATAGCTCGGTGTGTATGATACCGAAAGAGCAAATAGAGCAATTATTACATTTATACCCCGAGGTTGCAAGAGCGTTTATCAAACTTTTAGCAAACGATATTCGAGAAAAAGAAGAGCAATTGTTGCAATTAGCCTACCATTCGGTACGAAAAAGAATGGCTGAAGCCATGTTGAGATTAGCACGCAGGCAAAATAACGAAACCGATAGTTTTAAAATTACACGAGAAGACTTGGCAGCGATGGCAGGCATGGCTACCGAAACCGTAAGCCGTACCCTATCCGATTTTAAAGATGAAGGCTTAATAGATAAAAAGGGCAGTTCTATTACTATACTCGATGTAAATAGACTTGCCAAGATGAAAAACTGACATATATCACAATTCTTACTGATACTGCTCATGCTTGCGGTTATTTAGGAGCGATATTTTTGTTGTTGACAAAAAATATTGCAGATGAAAGCGGTTGCGTATAGTGTAAAACCTTTCGAAAAAGAATTTCTCGCGAAAGCGAACCAAAAGAAGCATGATATAACACTTATATCAAATGCCTTGAGTGTAGATACTACTGTTTACGCCGAAGGAAAAGAAGCCGTTATTGTTTTTACTAATGATGATGTATCGGCTTTTGTGATTGAAAAATTGGGCGAGGCAGGTATTAAATATATTGTTACCCGCTCAGTAGGTACAGATCATATCGATAAAGAAGCCGCTGCGAGGCATGGTATAAAAATTGCCAATATCCCGTCCTATTCTCCTCAAGCTATAGCCGAACACGCAGTTGCACTGGCATTTGCATTAAACAGGCATTTGTTAAAAGCCGACAGGCATAGCCATCATTTTGATTTTAGGAATGATGACTTGATAGGGTTCAACTTTTTTGGGAAAACAGTAGGTATAATAGGCTTAGGCAACACAGGACAAGCCGCCGCGAAAATATTTGCAGGCTTGGGTTGTAAAGTGTTAGGATACGATATGTTGCCGCTATTGGGTTTAGACGGGGTAAAACCCGAAACACTACAAAACGTACTATCACAATCAGATATTATTTCCCTACATCTACCACTTACTCCCTCAACTACTCATTTTATTAATAGAGATACTATTGGCAAAATGAAAAGTGGGGTAATGCTGATTAATACCTCGCGAGGGGCTGTTATTAAAACCAAAGATGTATTAGATGCTTTGAAAGCAGGGCAAATAGGCTACCTAGGGCTTGATGTATATGAGTTTGAAAAGGGCTTATTTTTTGAAAATCATGAAGATGATTTGGTAAAAGACCAATTATTAACGGATTTAATGCGCAACCCCAACGTAATCATTACCCCGCATCAAGCTTATTTAACCAAAGAGGCTTTGCAGGAAATATCAAACCAAACCATAAAAAATCTTGATTTGTGGCAAGCAAATAAATGTGTTGGTGATGCCTGTGCTTGTTCAAAAGAATGTGCAACCCACAATACAGATTTTGCTGAAAAACAAAAAATAAATGCCCACTAATAATACATACCACCACTTGGCTGCAAAATACAATGTAGCTATTCCGCGCTATACAAGTTACCCCACTATGCCGTATTGGGATACCGCATCATTTGATAAAAAGGCATGGGAGCAATCTGTAAAACAATCATTTATGGAGAGTAACGATACCGAAGGCATCAGCTTATATATCCATCTTCCATTTTGCGAAAACCTATGTACCTATTGCGGCTGTAATACTCGTATTACAAAAAACCATAGTGTAGAAACGCCTTATATTAATGCCTTACTCAAAGAGTGGCAAATGTATATAGCTATAATGGGCAAAACCCCCATCATAAAAGAGATACATTTGGGAGGAGGTACACCAACGTTTTTTAGTGCCGAAAACCTACACCTGCTTATTGAGGGTTTGCTTGCCGATGCTATCGTTCATCCACAAGCCGAGTTTAGTTTTGAAGCGCATCCAGCCAATACAACTGCCCCCCATCTGCAAACACTTTATCATCTTGGTTTTCGCCGACTTAGTTTGGGTATTCAAGATTTTGACCCTAAGGTACAGTTTATCATCAATCGGCATCAAAGTTTTGAGCAAGTACAAGTAGTAACCCAACAAGCACGAGATATTGGCTATACATCTATAAACTACGATTTGATTTATGGGCTGCCTTTGCAAAGTATGGATGGCTTGTTTGATACGATGGAACAAGTAGCCGAGTTGATGCCCGATAGAATAGCATTTTACAGCTACGCACACGTGCCTTGGGTAAAACCTGGGCAAAGGCATTTTACCGAAAAAGACTTACCTGATGCGCACGAAAAAACAAAACTTTACGAATTGGGGCGTAGTTTATTAAAAACGTATGGTTACCTCGAAATAGGGATGGATCATTTTGCGTTAGAAGGCGATAGTCTGCTACTCGCCGAGCGCACAGGCAACCTACATCGTAATTTTATGGGATACACCCATCAGCATACACAATTGCTTATTGGGTTGGGAGTATCGTCAATAAGCGATTCGTGGTATGGATTTGCCCAAAATGTTAAAGTGGTAGAAGAATATTTGCAACTAATAGCACAAAACGAACTTCCCGTGTTTAAAGGACATATTTTAACTGATGATGATTTGATTATCCGAGTTCATATACTGAATATCATGTGTAAAGGAGCTACCACATGGAATTATCAAACTCAACCATGTGAAGCCGTATTTGAGGCATTAGAACGCTTGCAAACTTTGGCTGATGATGGTTTAATTGAAATAAATATGTGTGGATTGAAGGTTACACCCGTGGGTAAACGCTTCCTTCGTAATATTTGTGCTGCACTTGATGCTCGGCTATGGGCCGATAAGCCAACTACCCAATTATTTAGCATGGCTATATAAATTTATAAAACCTAAACCTGTTTTTATATCAAAAAAAAGCTGTTAACATAATTTGCTAACAGCTTTAATCATCCATATTCTTAAAGGTGGATTTATATCATAAAAACCGCCAACATAAGTAGATGTATAATAATACTTAACGCGAATAATGATACCAATGTGCGCATACCCGAACCACCCATACCCGCAATAACATTGGCAAAAAACAAAGAGAGCGTTACAATTAAAACAATAATAGGGGCATTATAATAATACATTAATACTGCAGGAATAGGAAGAAATAAAACGCCTTGACCTATTAGCGAGATTAAAAACCAAAGTGTTTTGCTTTTTTCTTGCGCATCAGCAAAAGCCATAAACTTTTGCCAAATGCTGTCCTGTTTTGTGTTCATGGTTTGATTGCTCCAAGGTGTTGTCGAATCTATTTTGATAGTAGCCATAATTTTGTTTGTTTTTGATGGTTCAAAATTGGCCCCAAAAACTATTATACAACATGATGGTAAGCAAATCAAAAAATGACTTCAATCATTTTCATAATATTGCACAAGAGGGAATTTTATCGACAAACATTTGTACCCGATGCCTGCAGTGCAGGGCTTAAATAAGGGATATTTAAGTTCATGCCACGCAGTATAAACCATACGCCAAGACATAACATAAAATAAGGTATCACCTTGTTGATGCGTCGGCGTGCTACTTTACCCACAAAGCTGGAGCTAATGGTAGCCAATAACATTAACGGGAAAGTACCTATACCAAACCAAAACATAAACTGTGCTGATGCCAAAGGCGATGAGGTGTTAATTGCTCCAACCATCGCCAAATAAACAAAACTACATGGCAAAAAGCCATTAAGAATACCCACTATAAAATGTCCAGCACGATGTTGGAGTGCGTAATTTAGTAAGCGTGTGATGGGAGAGAGTATCCTTATCATCAGTTTGCTATTCTTCATGCTGATTTTGAAGAGCCTTGAAAGCGCAGCCATTATAATCAACACACCGCTTAGTAAACTTACTCCTTGCTGCAACCCTAAGAGCCATAGTTGTTTGCCTATTAAGCCAATCAGTAAGCCTAAGAAAGAGTAAGTGATTACCCGCCCGAAATTGTACAACAGCTTATCGGCAACAATAAGCCACCATTTGTTTTGGATAGAAGGGATAGCAAACGCCAAAGGCCCACACATACCTATGCAATGTATGCTGCCAAACAAGCCAATAAAAAATGCTATCTCTAAGTTGTTCATTTAATATAAATTTCTTGCTGATACAGGTAGGCTTTGCTTCCACTCGTCCATTCAAACACGATTTGCCATTTCCCCAAAGCAAAATTGGTTATAGGTAGGCTCATTTGATTATTACTATCCGTATTGATGGTAAACACTTTATCGGCCGTTGTGCTTGATGGACGGATAAATTTGATAGTACCTTTTGCTGCTTGTACAAATGCAAATAGGATTTGCTTATTGTCAATTGCTATCGTGGGTTGTGTATGGTCATTCGCCACTTGCTTTTCGCGGTCATAATCATGGTCGAAACTTAGCCCCTTTTCATAATACTGATGGTCGAAATCATCCGTAGGGGATTGAAACATATAGATACACATTCCTACTATAAAGACGATGAAAATAGCCATCCCTATAATTATTCCTTTTCCCCAGTTCATATTTTTAATCATTTATTGGTCCAACAAAAGTGGCATTAACCGTTTGTATAACTTTTTGATTTGCCATTAATTGCAACCGCACATCAGTTTTTGCCGAATGGACGCGCGATGCTGGGATAATAATAAAAAATACCATTTTTGTTGAGCCGCCTTGTCCAATACTTTTTGCCGCTTGCACATATTTTATTTTGATGGCAGGGTCTTCGGGTATTAATGTTACGGTTTGGTTTTTATTGGTTTTATTAATAATCTCGGCGTTATACAAATTACTGATATTACCCCCAGGCAATTGTTGATATAAAATACCTCCACTACGCATAACGGTAACATCTATATCATTACGACTAAATATAAAGTAACACAATATGCCTATCAATACAGTTATCACGGCAGTATAAGCCATCATGCGCCCAGTAAAACTGGGCTTCTCTTTTTCACGAATCATGTTTTCGGAGAAAAACCCAATTAGGTTGCGAGGCTTATGAATTTTATCCATCACATCGTTACACACATCAATACAGGCCGTACAATTAACACACTCGAGCTGCGTTCCCTTGCGTATATCTATGCCTGTTGGGCATACATCCACACAAAGCCCACAATCCACACAATCGCCTTTATGCGTATTTAGATGCTCCGTTTTCTTATCCAATTTTCCACGAGGCTCGCCTCTTACATCGTCGTAAGCTACTACTAGTGTATGCTCATCTATCATTACTCCTTGCAAACGCCCATAGGGGCAAAACAATGTGCACACCTGCTCGCGCACTCGGCTATAAACCAAATAAAAAACGATGGTAAAAACCCAAATACTGATAAAGCCAATAAGGTGGTTACTTATCGGCTCGGTAACAATTTTGATTAAGCTTTCGCTGCTAATAATGTAGGCCAAAAATGTATTAGCAATTAAAAACGAGATGATAATGAAGATAGCGTGCTTAGCGGTTTTTTTGATGATTTTTTCTCGATTCCAAGGAGCGGCATCGAGTTTTTTGCGATTACTTGGCGAGCCTTCAATCCACACTTCTATTTTGCGGAAAACCATTTCCATAAAAATAGTTTGAGGGCATACCCAGCCGCAAAAAATTCGCCCAAAAGCGATGGTGAACAACACAATACATACAATAAACACCAACGAGGCCAATACAAACAGGAAAATATCCTGAGGCCAAAACACCTGCCCTAAGAGTACAAACTGTCTATCAATCACATTAAGCAAGAGCAATGGCTGCCCATTTATGCGTATAAATGGACCTGTGAAAAAGAAGATAAGATAAAAATAACTTATCCAGCTTCGCCATTTATAATACGCTCCTATTCGTATCAGCGGATATAGCCATTGCCGCTTGCTTCCTTCCTTCCCCCCAAATAGTCCACTCATATTTTATTACGCTAAGTGTAATTAACTTTTCTTGTCGGTTTTGCCTGCATCGCCGTCTGTTTCTTTAGTGCCTTGTGGCTCTTTAGCCCCTGGCGGGTTTGTGCCATGTAATGATTTTACATAGTTAGCTACATCGGCTATTTGCTTGGGTGTAAGTTGTTTTTCCCAAGTAGGCATACCTTTGTCTGGAACACCATATTCAATGGTTTTAAAAACATCTTTAATTTTTCCGCCATGCAACCAATAGTCGTCGGTAAGATTGGGTCCTACTAGCCCTTGCCCTTGTGCACCATGACACGCCAAACAATTTTGTGTAAACACGGTTTTACCATCAGCTAAAGTTGCGGCATCGGTAACTAATTTTACGGTGTTTTCATCTACACGATTAGCCTGTTTGCTTAAGAATTCTTTTTTTGCAATATCAGCCTGTGTCACCTCAGTGTTATACTCGGCATATTGCAATTGCCCCGCACCAAACACGTGATAGATGAGTAGATAGGCTACTGCAAATACAATGGTGCTATAAAACAAGTACATAAACCATGCAGGTGTTGGGTTATCAAGCTCTTTAATACCATCGTATTCGTGCTCAATTAATAAATCCTTTTCTTCTGATAATGGTCTTAGCGAAAGTAATTTATTCCATATCTCGCCCTTAGGCTTTTTAGTCGTTTTCGCGGGATTTAGTTCGACGGCTATCTGCTCCTCGGTTTGCCCTTGTTGTTTTAGAATAATGCGGGTAAGCACTTTAAACGTACGTAGCAAAACCAACATCACCACGATAAACAGCAATAGCATAAATACGATAAAGCCATAGCCAATATAATTTTGTGTTTCGGGAGCTAGTAAGCTGTGGTCATCTTCGGCAAAAGCTGGCTGAAGTAGAAATATAGCTGCAAATACAAGTATGATACGTAGGTATTTCATAATTTTAAAGAGTTAGATGAGTCCAATAAACTATCTTCTAAAGGCAACTCGCCCATATAGTCGATATGTGTTTTTTTAAGCCTGATGAGTAGGATAAATACTACGATAAAGAATACGAGGAATATCCCGAGCGAGGAAATCAAATAAATCTGACTGCCTGATATATTTTCTGTAAACTGCTTAAACATGGCTATAATTATTTATTGGTTGTGCTTGTTTTATTTGCTTTAATATCCGTACCCAAGCGTTGTAAGTAAGCAATGATGGCTATTATTTCCTTATTGCTTTTCACCTTGATGTGATCCTTCGTTAAATTATCGGCAATGCCCTGCGCTTGTTTATCCAAATCCCGATTGGCTATTTTTTCATACCCTACTGCATACGGCACACCCAATTTGCGCATCGCATTTATTTTTGCAACAGTAGTAGTGGTATCTAAGGTTTGAGTAGTGAGCCAATCATAACCCGGCATAATACTTTGTTGATTTAGTAGCCTTGGGTCTAATAAGTGATTATAATGCCACGAATTGCCATATTTGCCACCTATGCGAGCCAAATCAGGCCCTGTACGTTTTGAACCCCAAAGGAATGGATGATCGTAAACAAACTCTCCTGCTTTGCTATACTCGCCATAACGTTCGGTTTCGGAGCGGAATGGTCTTATGGTTTGTGAGTGACAGTTGGAGCAACCCTCTCTTATATACAAATCGCGCCCTTGTAACTCGAGTGGGGTATAAGGTTTTACGCTTGCAATAGTAGGCACATTTGAAGAAATGGTTAGCGTCGGCATCAACTCAATAAAAGTTCCAATCAATATCACTACTAATGCCACTACCATAAATTGGATAGGTTTGCGTTCCAATATTCTGTGCCAAGTGCTTTCTCTTACAATAGTATGAGCTGGCTCTAATGGCATAGCTTCGGCTGCTTCGTTAGCCACAAGTTTGCCTTGCATCATAGTGCGTGCAAGGTTATAACCCATTACAATTGCACCCACCAAATACATAGTTCCGCCTATTGAACGCATCACGTGCATTGGGATAATGCGTAAAGTGGTTTCCAAAAAGTTAGGGTATTTTAATATACCTTCTGGAGAAAATTCTTTTAGCATTAAGCTTTGGGTAAAGCCTGCCCAGTACATAGGCACTACATAAAACAATATACCCAATGTACCAATCCAGAAGTGGAATGATGCTAATTTTTTAGAGTAAAGTTCGGTTTTATAAATACGCGGTATCAACCAGTATAACATGGCGAAGGTAAGAAAGCCGTTCCAACCCAAAGCACCCACGTGCACGTGTGCTATAATCCAATCACTAAAATGCGCTATGGCGTTTACCTGTTTTAACGATAGCATAGGGCCTTCAAATGTAGCCATACCATAGGCGGTTAAACCTACTACCATGAATTTCAAAATCACATCGTCACGCACCTTGTCCCATGCGCCACGTAGGGTTAATAAGCCATTTATCATACCGCCCCAACTTGGTGCAATAAGCATAATTGAAAATACAACGCCTAATGATTGTGCCCAGCCTGGCAAAGTGGTATATAATAAATGGTGAGGGCCTGCCCAGATGTAAAGAAAAATAAGCGACCAAAAGTGCAGAATACTTAGTTTGTATGAATACACTGGGCGATTTGCCATTTTAGGCAAAAAGTAATACATCATACCGAGGTAGGGCGTTGTAAGGAAAAACGCTACCGCATTGTGCCCATACCACCATTGTACCAATGCATCCTGAACACCTGCAAAAACCATATAACTTTTCCAGAAACTTACAGGCAACTCAATAGAGTTAACAATATGCAATACCGCAATGGTAACAAAGGTGGCAATGTAAAACCAGATAGCTACATATAAATGCCTTTCGCGACGTTTGAATATAGTACCAAACATATTGATACCAAATACCACCCAAACTAGAGTAATTAGTATATCAATTGGCCATTCCAATTCGGCATATTCGTGCGATGTGGTAAGCCCCAAAGGGAGAGTGATTACAGCCGAAACAATAATAAGCTGCCACCCCCAAAAGTGGAGTTTGCTTAATGTATCGCTAAACATACGTGCTTTGAGCAAGCGTTGTAGCGAATAATAGATACCCATAAAAATAGCGTTGCCCACAAAGGCGAAAATCACCGCATTGGTGTGTAAGGGTCTTACTCTCCCAAAGGTGGTGTACTGGTTGCCCATGTTCATGCTTGGCTTATACAATTGTATAGCGATAATCAATCCCACGAGCATACCGATAATCCCCCAAACTACGGTTGCTATACCAAAGTTTCGGACGATTTTGTTGTCGTAATAAAATTTTTCGGACTGCATAAAATGTGTTTCTGTTTATGGTGTAAAACTATGTTTGATAAATAAGTTGCAGAATGATGACAATTGTCAAAAAATAGTGATGCAGGTCACTTTTCTGATAGTTTTTCCTCGTCGTCCAGTAGGATGCGCATAGATGGGGTGTGCAAATCATCATTCTGACCATTGCGCTGTGCCCAAAAAAACGCACCCAAAAAGCATAAGGCCAATAGTAGGCTACAGCCTATCAGGAAATAAATTATACTCATATTAGTTTTCTTTTTTTAGCAGCCATGTGAGTGGTAATGCTGGTAAACGAAATAATAGTAACTGTGCTTAAAGGCATAAGTATAGCAGCCGTAAGTGGCGATAGCTTGCCAGTAATAGCATAGCTTAGCCCAACTATATTATAAGTCAGCGATATAAAAAACGACGCATGAATAACTTTTACTGTATCTTTTGAAAACTGAAGAAACGCAGGTAGTTTGCCAAATGATTTTCCATCAAGAATGGCATCACTACCGGGCGAAAAATTATTCACATTATCTGTAATGGCTATGCCCAAATCACTTTGTTTTAGCGCGCCTGAGTCATTTAACCCATCGCCTATCATCATCACTTTATTATCTGTTTTTTGCAACGATTGGATAAAATCGAGTTTATCTTGAGGCGATTGATTAAAGTGCATTTGATGTGCTTGCTTAAAATAAGGTAACAAATCGTTTCGCTCGTGGTCTTGGTCGCCCGATAGCAGGTATAGTGGATATTGCTTGCCTAAAGCAGGGATATGTTTTAACCCATCTCGATAATGATGCGAAAAGGCGAAATAACCAAGATAAGCTTCGTCAATCATAAAATGTACTTTGGTGGTATGCGTATCTGTTTCGGCTTCGCCAAAAACTAAGCGAGAGCTACCTATACGCAATTGATGATTGCCCGCAGATGCCAATATCCCATCGCCTGCTATTTCCGAATAGTTGCTTACTTCGAGTCGCTTCATCTCGCCTAAATACTGGCATATCATACGCGATAACGGATGGATAGAGTTGATGCAAACGCTATAAATCTGTGCTTTTTGTTCGTCGGTTAATACTCCCTCTATCCGTACATTGGCATCATCGCCCGTAGTAATTGTTCCTGTTTTATCAAAAACTATGGTGTTGATGCGTGCCAATTGCTCAACAACTGCGGTGTTTTTTAAATAAAATAAGTTTCTGTCGAAAATGCTCAACGCTGCCGACATGGTAAAAGGGGTACTTAATGCCAATGCGCAAGGGCAAGCCACTATAAGCACGGCGGTAAAAGCGGCAAAGCCTCTTCGTGCATCAGTAGGCAGCCAAAAGAACAAGCACGAAAATGCAATGATGAGCAAAACGATGGTAAAATATTTACTCACACGCTCGTTAAAGGTTTGCATCCTATTGTCTTGCTTGCGGGTAAATGCCTCGTTATTCCACAATTGTGTGAGATAGCTTTGCGATACGGGTTTTACTACTTCCAGTTCGATGGCTTCGCCTGTTTGCCGCCCGCCTGCATAAATAATCTCGCCTAAAGTTTTATTTACAGGAATAGCCTCGCCAGTTACAAAACTGAAATCAATCAAAGCATCGCCTTTCAATAAAATAGCATCAGCAGGTATAATTTCATTATGGCGTATCACCATACGATGATGCACATGCAGTTGAGATAGTGGAATAGGTTTTTCGGTTTCTTTCTCAATAATATGCACCGCAACAGGAAAAAAAGACCGATAGTCGCGCTCAAAAGAAATATGGTGATAGGTTTTTTTCTGAACAAATTTACCCACCAGTAAAAAAAACACCAAACCACAAAGTGTATCGGCAAAGCCTGCCCCTGTTTTGCTAAGCACCTCAATCACTGTTCGGATAAACAAAACCGCAATGCCCAAGGCAAGCGGGAAATCAATATTTAATACCTTGTTGCGCAGATTTTGCCATGCCGAAACAAAATAGCCCCACCCGCTATAAAACACTACGGGGAAGCATATCAACACATTTACTAGCCCAAAAAAGTTTTTGAAAGATTGTTCAAAAGCGGTTATCCCCAAATATTCGGGAAAACTCAGCAACATCACGTTGCCGAAACAAAAACCCGCTACAGCAATTTTTGAAATCAAATTGTCTTTCGTAGTGTTATTTTGCTTCTTAATAATATCTTGAAGGCTGATTAGGGGCTCGTAACCTATATCATATAATAACTCGACTAGTTGTTGCAGGTTGATTTGATTATGGTTGAAACGTATGTTCAGTTGTTTTTTTAGAAAATCAACTCGGCAATAATGTATAGCTGGGTTTATTTTGTTTAACTGTTCGAGCAACCAAAGGCACGAACTGCAATGAATGTGTGGAATATAAAAGGTAACGATGGTAATATTTTCATCGGTATAATCAATCAATTCGCTTGCTATGGCTGGGTTGCTCAGGTAGTCAAAACGTTTATCAGTACGGGCACGTGTTGCACCAGGGTGAGCATTATAATTGTAATAGTTGCAAAGTTTGTTTGATGATAGTACTTCATAAACCATTTTGCAGCCGTGGCAGCAAAATGGTTTTTCATCAACTATGTATTCGTCTGTGAGGCAATCATCCCCACAATGGTAGCAAAGCGTTTTTTCGGCTACGGAACTTTGTATCATGCTATAAATATTAATCCTTTCAAAGATGTTGGATTGATATAGGCTAAAGAATGACAAGCAATCTTTGAAAATGTGACCTTCGTCAATTTTTGTGAACAGTATTGTAGATAGTTTTGGCGGTTGCAGGCGAAGGCATAAACTTTCCCTCAGAATTTGTATAATGAGTCATACTTTTCATATCCCCGTATTAGGATTAGGTTTTTCAATTGATACCCCGCTTAAAGTTGCACGCTATGGTATTTCGTCGGTAATGTCAATCGTAGATGACGAACTGATTGAACGTATGCGCGCTTATCATCAAAAGCAGAGTAACCAGCATTTTACACCCATTGCTAAATCAGTAGATAATTATCGTCAAAAGCGGATTGTCGCCTATCTGAATATGGTAGATAATATGGTGAATGAACAGTTTGAGCAATTAAAAAAGCAACCTTTTGAGGCAGGTAGCGACATTTGCCGTTATTTTGAGCTTTTGCCCGAAGCATCGCAATTGCGACAAGGTTATGATTTAATGATGGAATATCCTGATGGTGTGAGGAAACTGATATTTCAGAATATTTTGCGCGAGCAGATGGTAAAGGGGTCGATTGATGTGAACATCATGTCGAAAGTTGATAAGATGAATTTTAATGCCAATGATGAATACACAGGCGATGAAAACACGGATGCCATGTCGGCTTTACGCGCTTTTGCCGAAAGTGCTTTACAAGGTTCGGTAGTGCTATCGGCTGGTATGAATCCTAAATTATATAGTTATTTAGAAGCTTTTGATGATTTTTTTCCTAATGCGAAGGGGCAATTGAAAAAGAAAATCATTTTAAAGGTGAGTGATTTTCGTTCGGCATACATACAAGCCAAGTTTTTGGCAAAAAAGGGTTTATGGGTATCGGAGTTTAGAGTCGAATCGGGGTTAAATTGCGGGGGGCATGCTTTTGCTACCGATGGCTATTTATTGGGGCCAATATTAGAAGAATTTAAAAATAAGCGAAGTGATATGTTTGCCGAATTGCAAGGAATGTATCACACGGCATTGGCTTTAAAGGGAATAAATACAAATTATAAACCTTTGCAACGCATTACTGCGCAAGGGGGTGTAGGTACGGCTGATGAAAATAATTTTCTTTTAGCGTATTACGAGTTGGATGCTACGGGCTGGGGTAGTCCGTTTTTGCTAGTACCAGAAGTAACTAATGTAGATGAACACACTTTAACACAACTAACCACCGCTGGCGAGGAAGATTTTTATTTAAGTGGCTCATCGCCCTTAGGCATACCATTCAATAATTTCAGAAATAGCGGTATCGAACAGCAACGATTAGAGCGAGTAGAAAAAGGGAGGCCAGGTAGCCCATGTACTAAAAAATATTTATGCTCAAATACCGAATTTACCGAACAACCTATTTGTACGGCATCAAGAGAATATCAACACTTAAAGATAAAGCAACTGAAAACGTTGCAATTGCCTGATGATGAATATCAGTTGCAAGAAGATAAGGTTACTGAAAAAGTTTGCTTATGCGAGGGTTTATGCTCATCGGTATATATCAAATATGGTGTAAGCAAACCGCGAGAAAATAAGGCGGTTGCTATTTGCCCTGGTCCAAATTTGGCTTACTTCAATAATGTGTATTCTCTTGATGAGATGGTAAAACATATTTATGGCAAGCTTGATTTGTTGGACAAAATAAAACGTCCTAATATTTTTATTAAAGAGTTGGATTTATATATCGACTATTTACAAAAAGATATACAAACCCATTGGAAGGATTTGAATGATAAGAAAGTAAAACACCTCAATAAATTTAAAGCGCAATTGCAAGAAGGGATAACTTATTATAAGCAATTGTTTGAGCAATGGCCCGACCAAGCATCAAATTCAATAAAAACTATTTATGAGCAATTAACCTCTGCCGAAAGCAAGTTAAACAAAACGCTTATCTAATTTTACTCAGATAAGCGTCGCACTTAAAACAAACTAATTGCTAGGTATAACTAGCAATGGGATAGATATTTTATCAGCCATCCTTTTGGTATGGCTACCTTTTATTAGGTTATCAAAAAAGCCATGATGACGATGTACCATTGCCATCATATCCACTTGCCCATGTTCGCACAGCCATCCCAAGCCTTTATCAGTGCTACTATTTTTGATGATGCGGTAATAAATGTGTGGGTAATCGGCTTTGTTAGATAAATCAATAAGAAATTGTTTAAGCCATTTTTGAAAGTCGAATGATTGATATTTTTCATCATAAACATGGGTAATCAAAATATCAGCATTTAATGCTTTTGCGAAAGGCACTAAGTTGTAGATAGATTGCAAATCGGCTTCGGGATGAGTAAAATCAGTAGCGAAAGCAATCTTCTTTATTTTACCTATTTGGGCAGTATGCGGTATCAACAATAACGGCTTACTAGTATGGTCTATCATACTTCGGCTATGGTTTCCTAATAAAAACTCATTTAGACCGTTGTTGCCATGTGTTCCCATTATAATCAAGTCAATGCCTCTGTCGCTTACCACCTCATTTACTACATCTGCCACTACTCCCGTTTGGTTTATATAGCTAATGTTGGGTTTATACCCCTGTTCAATATGTTCGCTTTCTAAATCGGCCTTCAGTTTTTTTAACTCCTCCTTACTTTCGTTGATGAGGACGGCATCTTCTTCCATAGGCCATGTCACCATACCCGCTTGGGGCATTTCGGCGGGTAAATTAACGGCATTGGCGAGCACAATATTGGCTTTTATTTGCATAGCCAAATTATATCCATACTCGGTTGCGTGTTTCGCATTCGCCGAAAAATCGGTTGAAATAAGTAACGTTTTCATATTGCTTCGTTTTATATTTTCTTATATAAAAGTAGCAACAATACAAAGAGCGAATAATGACGGCAGTCACATTCTTATATGACGATAGGCTCTAGTTTGGAGGAAGTTATATGTCATCAAAAACAAAAAGAGCGATGGATACCCATCGCTCTTCGTAAACTATTTTCTATATATTATCTACCAAAACCTTACATATAACAAGGAGATAACAAGTAGCGTAATTACAATCATTGCCAAAATAGCAGGTGGCACTTTAAACATTGATTTATCCAACGCAAAAGCCTTTTCATTTATTTTAGAGCCAGCCAAACTAACCACAATCATAATTAACATGGTGAACATAAAGGATAACCCAATTGCCACATGAAATGGTATTTCGTAATGGTCTCCTGTTTTGAACGCCGTATATAGGAAAGTATCGTGTCCAAACCAATCGGGAGCAAAAACATTAAATACTATCGATAATAAAAACCCTGATAATACCCCAGCTACTGCTGCTGCACCTGTAGTGCGCTTCCAAAACATACCGAGTATAAACATGGCAAATACACCTGGGCTAATAAAACCAGTATATTTTTGAATAAAAGTGAAACCACCTTGTCCGCCTATACCTAATGAGTCGTTCCAGTTAAGCCCAATAGCAATAACTACTGCTAATAGAATGGTGATTCTACCTACCCTAACCAAGCTCTTTTCTTCGGATTGAGTACGGATATATTTTTTATAAACATCGAGCGTGAAAATGGTAGATATACTATTGGCTTTGCCTGCAAGCGAAGCAACTATTGCAGCGGTAAGCGCGGCAAGTGATAAGCCAATAAGCCCAGTAGGTAAATAACCTAATATTGCCGAATAAGCATTGTCAGCAATAGGTTGCCCATCTTTACTATTTACTAGCATTTCGGTATGTAGCATTCCTTTTTGATGAAGCACAAAAGCAGCTATACCCGGCAACATTACTATTACAGGCATAAGCAATTTTAAAAAGCCTGCAAATAGGATGCCTTTTCTAGCGGTTTGCAAATCGGCACCAAGTGCACGTTGTGTGATGTATTGATTACAGCCCCAATAATTAAGATTTAATATCCATATACCTGCTGCATACGATAATAAACCAGGAATAGTAAGATAATTATTTACCTCGTGAGGTGTTGAGTTTGCATTGGGTTTGGCAAATATCATGTGAAAATGGTCGGGTGCGTTTTTCAATAATTGATTAAATCCTTCTAAGGCATCGTTCCCAAAACCAAATGCTTTACTTACTGCTGTTAAAGCAATATAGGTAGTTGCAAGTCCGCCTATAATCAACACGCTCACTTGTATAACATCTGTAAAGCCAATCACTTTCATTCCACCGAGGGTGATAATGATGGCAAATATGGATAGCCCAATCATAATCAGTTGATAACTATGCTGATCGCCGCCTATTAAGTTATTTATAGTTACCGAGCCTAAAAATAAAATGGAAGTAAGATTGATAGATACATAAAGGAACAACCAAAATATACTCATTATTAGCGCAACAGTTTCGTTATATCGTGTTTTGAGAAACTGCGGCATCGTGAAAATTTTATTTTTCAGATACACGGGTATAAACCATACCGCCACAATAATTAAAGCGATGGCTGCCACCCACTCGTAAGCCGCTACGGCAATACCATTACTAAAACCACCACCACTCATCCCAATAAACTGTTCTGCCGAAATATTAGAAGCAATTAATGATGCGCCAATTGCCCACCATGTAAGTGAGCCTTCTGCCAAAAAGAAATCGTGTGTATCGGTAACTGCTTTTTTCTTTTTGCGATAGATGTAGTAGCCGTAGCCAGCAACAATCAAAAAGTAAACGACAAAAATAATACAGTCTATGGTTTTAAATTTGCTCATATAGTGTGTTTATTGGTTACTTGTTTTGTTATCAACATACTTTTATAATGCACTATTTTGTCTTAGTAGCAGGTTTTAATATGTTGCTTTGACAATTATAATAATATAAAACGATTAATCAAATTTTCTATCCTATACAATAATAGCGAAAGAATAGTCTTAAAACAGCCATCGAAACACTTTTTATTATAACAGAGTTTATACTTATTATTGAGCAAATAAATTTGATATGCGTAGCAAGAAGCTTTTTTTTTATCTAGGTATTCTAATTGTATTTACTTCCTGTGCCACTTCCAAAGGAGTTTATTCGGCAACCAATAAGGTATATAAAAACCATGCCGACTCTATTACCAACTTGATGCGAACTGAGCAACCCGCAATGCTTATTGATAGCAGCGGCGCAGCCAGACCATCCGAATGGGTGGGTACAGTTAACTTTAATTTACGAAAACCTAATTATGTCATCATCCATTTTACTGCACAAGATTCGGCAACTCAAACACTTAAAACCTTTACTACTGTACGCACGCAGGTAAGTGCGCATTATGTGGTGGGCAAAGATGGAAAAGTGTACCATATGTTGAATGATTATTTGCGTGCATGGCATGGGGGCATCAGCAAATGGGGAAGTATAAGCGATATGAATAGCTGCTCGGTAGGTATTGAGCTGGATAACAATGGTAGCGAGCCATTTGCCGAAGCACAAATAAAAAGCCTGTTGCTATTATTGGCACAACTGAAAAAAAACTACAATATCCCTGCGGGTAATTTTATTGGGCATCAAGATATTGCACCATCGCGAAAACCCGACCCTGGCCCATATTTCCCCTGGAAAACATTAGCAAAAAGCGGCTTCGGGTATTGGAGTGATGATATTTTAGAAATAGCTCCAGTAAATTTCGACTACGTTGCAGCACTTCGTTTAATAGGTTATGATACCTCGAACATTAATGCTGCTATTGTAGCTTTCAAACGGCATTTTGTACAATCAGACATCAATCCGCAACTGCGCCCAATTGATTTGGATATTTTATACAATGTGTATAAGAAGTACTAAAAGTCGAACAACTCCTTACTTCTTTACCCAGCCATCTTTTAAAGTTACCGTTCTGTTGAATATTAACTTTTCGGTAGATGAGTGCTTGTCTAAAGTAAAATAACCTTTGCGTATAAACTGATATCCTTTACCTAATTCGGCATTTACTAAATCGGGCTCGATATATGCTTTGTTGATGATATGTAAACTATCGGGGTTTAAATATTCTTTAAAATCGCCATCTTCGTTAGAGGGGTCTTCAACTTTAAACAAACGATCATATAAACGTACTTCGGCAACTTTAGCGTGTTGCACACTTACCCAATGTATGGTGCCTTTTACATGAATGCCACTTGTATCACTTCCCGAACGTGAATCAGGAAAATAAGTACAATGTATTTCGGTAACGTTACCATCGGCATCTTTCACAAAACTATCACACTGCACAATATAGGCACTCTTTAAGCGCACCATTAACCCAACACCTAAACGGAAGAATTTTTTAGGAGGCTCTTCCATAAAATCTTCACGCTCTATCCAAAGTTCGCTGCTAAATGGAATATTACGACCGCCATCGCCGCCTTCGGCTTCAGGATTGTTTTCGCTATACATCTCCTCTGTTTTACCTTCGGGATAGTTAGTAATCACCATTTTTATTGGGTCGAGCACAGCCATACGTCGCCAAGCAGTTTTATTCAAATCCTCACGGATGCAAAACTCTAATAAGCTCAAGTCAATCATATTCTCACGCTTGGCTACGCCGATGCGTTCGCAAAAATCGCGAATGGAAGCAGGTGTGTATCCTCTTCTGCGCAATCCGCTGATGGTAGGCATACGTGGGTCGTCCCAATCCTCTACATACCCTTCTTCAACTAACTGTAATAGTTTCCGCTTGCTCATTACGGTATAATTCATATTGAGGCGAGCAAACTCGTATTGTTTTGATGGGAATATTTCTAATTGTTCAATAAACCATTCGTATAGTGGGCGATGTGGTACAAACTCTAATGTGCAGATAGAATGCGTGATTTCTTCGATAGCATCCGATTGCCCGTGAGCAAAATCGTACATGGGGTATATGCACCATTTATCTCCTGTACGATGGTGCGGCGCATGTTTGATACGATAGATAATAGGGTCGCGCATGTGCATATTAGGCGATGCTAAATCAATCTTTGCACGTAATACTTTTGCACCATCAGGATATTTGCCAGCTTTCATCTCTTCAAACAAGACAATGTTTTCGTCAATACTGCGGCTGCGATATGCGTTAGGTGTACCAGGTATAGTGGGCGTGCCTTTTTGCGTAGCTATTTCTTCGGGAGTGCTATCATCTACATAAGCCAATCCCTTGCGAATAAGGGTTACAGCAAAATCATAAATGGTATCGAAATAATCAGAAGCATATAACTCTTTCCCCCAACTAAACCCTAACCAACTCACATCTGCTTTAATACTATCTACATATTCGGTTTCTTCTTTGGTAGGATTAGTATCATCAAAACGAAGATTTGTACTGCCATTATATTTTTGCGCTAAGCCAAAATTTAAGCAAATAGACTTTGCATGACCAATATGTAAATAGCCATTAGGCTCGGGCGGGAAACGGGTAAGCACCCTGCCGCCATGCTTATGGTTATTAATATCGCCTTCAACTATCTCTTCAATAAAATTTAATGATCTTTCTTCGCTCATGGTATATATAGAATATGGCAAAGGTATGAAAAACTGAACATTTTAACCCCCATTTACCAGTCTAAATACAGCGCTGACCTATGCTGAACAATGAACAATAAAGCCAAATAATTAAAATCTCTAATTTCTTCTTACTTTTACACCAACCAATTATTTGCATGAGTAATAACACTTTTAATCGTCCTATACGTGTTTTAGTAGCCAAAGTGGGGCTTGATGGGCACGACCGTGGTGCACGTATTATTGCTACCTCTTTGCGCGATGCAGGTATGGAAGTAATTTATACCGGATTGCGCCAAACCCCCGAAATGGTGGTGAATACCGCACTTCAAGAAGATGTGGATGCCATAGGTATCTCTATCCTTTCGGGTGCGCACATGACTGTTTTTCCGAAGATTATTCAGTTGATTAAAGATAAACAAATGGACGATGTGCTGGTAACAGGTGGAGGCATTATTCCCGAAAGTGATATGCAGGAGTTAAAAAAGATGGGAGTAGGCGAGCTTTTCCCGCCAGGAACGAATACGAAAGATATTGTTCAATATATAACCGAGTGGGTGCATCAGCATCGCAATTTTTAAATTTTTATTATGTCGTTTGAAAACATTCTTACCCGCATTGATGGGCGCATACAATACATTACTATTAATCGCGAAAGCAAATTAAATGCAATTAATAAAGCTACACTTGCCGAACTACATACCGCTATAAGCGAAGCGTTTAATAACCAGCAAGTAGGTGGTATCATTATTACAGGCGCAGGGCAAAAAGCTTTTGTAGCGGGAGCTGATATTAGCGAATTTTCGTCTTTCAACTCAATCCAAGGCGAAGACTTAGCTAGAAATGGGCACACCACCGTGTTTGATTTGATTGCTAATGGCAACAAACCTGTGATTGCGGCTGTCAATGGTTTTGCTTTGGGCGGAGGTTTAGAATTGGCTCTTGCTTGCCATATTCGTGTTGCGTCCGAAAACGCAAAAATGGGTTTGCCCGAAGTGAGTTTAGGATTGATACCGGGTTATGGAGGTACGCAACGACTTACCCAATTGGTAGGTAAAGGAAAGGCAATGGAGATGATTTTATCTGCCGATGCTGTTACAGCCAACGAAGCTGCTACGATAGGCTTGGTTAATTATGTAGTGAGCCAAGATATGTTGCTTGCCAAAGCCGAAGAAATAATGAACCGCATATTGCTACGCTCGCCAAATGCAATAGCAGCCGCTATTAAAGCAGTAAACGCTGCGATAGAAAAATCGGGTTACGAAACAGAGATTGCGGAGTTCGCTAAATGTTTTGATACGGCCGATTTTAAAGAAGGTGTTTCGGCTTTTCTTGAAAAACGCAAACCCGATTTCCAAACAAAGTAAGTAGCATCGCATTAAAACTAAGTTCAGTAGCGTACAGATTTCGACGAGGTATAAGGTCATTGTTACCTTAATTTTTGGTGAGTGTTAAATATTAGCTACAAAAAATATATTTTTATCGGCTATAATGCCATCAACTATTAAGAAGATACGCCCATTGCAGCTTATTGCTGTAATTTTTTTTACAGTTTCGGGCGGCCCATACGGACTAGAACCCCTTTTAACCTACGCAGGACAACACGGTGCTTTATTGCTATTAATGCTTACCCCCCTTGTTTGGGATGTGCCAGCTATTTTTACCGTGCTCGAACTAAACAGTATGATGCCTATCGAAGGCGGATATTATAGGTGGGTAAAATATGCCTTAGGTATGCGATGGGGTTTTTATGAAGGCTGGTGGACATGGTTATACACCTTTGTTGATTTGGCTATCTATCCTGTGCTTTTTGTACAATATGCCTCGTTCTTCTTTCCCGAGTTGGCAGCATATAAAATACCGATATGCTTGCTTATCATTTGGTCATCAGCAGGACTAAATATTTTGGGTATAGTGCCCGTTGGTAAAGTGTCGCTGCTATTAAGCGTAGCTGTACTTACGCCATTTTTGATACTCATTTTTTCATTCTTCTATCATCATACGGGTGCCATAGTCATTCCTTCGCCTTCGTTAAATGGTGTTTCTTTTCCATCAATGGGTATGGCGCTATATACCGTAATGTGGAATTGTTTGGGGTGGGATAATATTACCACATACGCCGAAGAAGTAGAGAAGCCCGTGCGCTCGTACCTAACTTCTGTTTTTATCGCTTTCGCTTTGGTGCTAGTTGTTTATTTTTTCACCATTTTGGTTACACAGCAATCTCATATTGATTTTAAAACACTTAGTGAGCAAGGATTTCCAGCACTAGGCGTACTGCTCTGCGGTAGATGGCTAGGAATATTGATTGCGGCAGGTGGCATGGCAAGTACGTTAGGCATTTATACTGCTGTATTGTTATCGGTATCGCGTGTGCCGAAAGTAATGTCGGAAGATGGATTACTACCATCTATACTCGACAAAGAGCATAGCAGGTATAACACACCCTATATTTCTATCATTATATGCTCGCTGATTGTAAGTTTAATGGTGCTTTGGACTTTTGCCGATTTGCTGATTATTGATGTTACAGTATATGGGGCAGGTTTGTTTCTTGAATATATTGCACTCATAAAACTGCGAATAACAGAACCCAGCAAACATCGCCCTTTCAAAATACCATTAAATGTTATTGGGTTATGTGTAATGGCTTTACTGCCGCTTACGGTATATGCTATTGCGCTTACAGGGGCGCTTTCATCTACAGGCGAAGGAATAAAGCCCGCAATCTTTGCAGTATGCGCATTGCTTACAGCAGAGGTGGTATGGC
The DNA here is from genome assembly GCA_963422535.1 of uncultured Mucilaginibacter sp. Taxonomy (GTDB): domain Bacteria; phylum Bacteroidota; class Bacteroidia; order Sphingobacteriales; family Sphingobacteriaceae; genus Mucilaginibacter. The sequence goes on along the minus strand of OY730227.1, from coordinate 1,399,397 downwards.
AGATAATTAAAAAGGTGAGGCATATTCCTGCCAATGGATAAATACGCGCTAAACAAAAAAGCTACCCCGATGAGAGATAGCTTTCAAATACTTTATTGCTTTTTGTTATAAACTCAGCCATTTTTTTCTTACAGAAAGTTGTTGCTGGCTGGGTTGCGCAACGCTATCTATCTGATATTTTACTTGTGTTTTCTTAAGTAATGTTACTGGTAAATCAAGCGGTAATCCATCTCTTAAAACCGACACGGTTATTTTATCACCAACCTTTTTATCAGCCATTGCGGTGGCCATTTCGGTTACTTTATTGCCGTCAATGGCTGTTATTTCATCATTCACATTTATACCATCAATCCATGCGGCTGTACCACGTACTACACCAGTCACAATTATTTTACCACTGGTAGTGGTGGTTGTGTTAACTCCCAAACTAGGGTCGTTGTTTTCTGCTAGTAAGTTTGTTAATTGATAGCCCGCATACCCTAAATATTTATTGTAATCAATATCAGTTAAACCAAAAATGTATCGTTTATAAAAGTCATCTAGTTTTTTACCAGCAAATTTTTCTAAACCTTCTTTAAATTCTGCATCAGTATAACCACGGTTTTTGCCCTTATAATAAGTATCGTACATATACTTCATCACATCATCCAAAGCGTATTTACCTTGCGAATCATTGGCAATTTCTAAATCCAACAACATAGCCATGATAGAACCCTTCTCGTAGTAAGAAATACCACTATTGATAGCGTTTTCATTCGGGCGATAATATTTTATCCAAGCATCAAAACTCGCTTCTGCCAATGTTTGTACCCTACTACCTTGCTGGTTAGATAAGCGATTAATATCATTTGTTATTATAGATAAATAATCTTCAACTGGATATAGCTTGGTACGCTGTACAATCATATCCTCATAATATGCTGTGAAGCCTTCGGCAATCCATAGGTCGGTAGTATAATTTTCGTTGTCATAGTCAAACGGTCCTAATGCTATTGGGCGCAATCGTTTCACATTCCACAAGTGAAAATGCTCATGCGCAACCAACGATAAAAAGCCTTTGTAACCTGCTTCGTTTGAGTAACCATCACGAGATGCTCCTAAAACAGTTGAACTTAAATGCTCCAAACCACCTCCGCCTCTTGAGGTATTGTGCACAATAAAAACATAACGCTTGTTAGGGTTTTCGCCAAAAACAGCCACCTCGTGCTCAATTACTTGTGCCATATCTTTTTTAAGGCGTTCTTTATCATAGTTCCCATCGCCCGACATTGCCACCTCGTATTTAACACCAGCTACCTCGAAATCAAAAACATCTTGATTGCCAACTTCAATAGGCGAATCAAACAAAATATCATAATTGGGCGAGTGTAGTGTGAAAGAATCCGAACCCACAGCACTTAGCGAAGTAGAAACCTTTGTCCAGCCTTTATAGGGTACAATATGAATGGTGGACGCATGGTTTAACATTCCATTAGGGTACATAAAAATGCCTGTTGTGGATAAAAACCCATGCGAGGCATCAACATAGCTTGTGCGCACCGAAAGCTCAAAAGCATATACTCTATATTTTACTTTTACTGCCGATAAGTTGCTTACATGCAGTTGCCATGTGTTTTTGTTGATTTTTTTTGAGTCGATAGCTTTGCCATTAGCTTCGGCAGTAAATGATTCTACATTTTTGGCAAACTCTCTAACCAAGTAAGAGCCCGGTGTCCAAACAGGCATTTTTAAATCTAATGTATTTTGATTTAGGCCATTGATATTCATCTCCACATCCACATAATGGGCTTGTGCTTCGGGAAATGATACTGTGTATGAAATTTGTGTTGTGCCTTCTGCTTTACTTATTGTATTGTTCATCACGAGCAATATTAAATAAAAAAGTGCTGTTAAATAGGATGTTTTCATGCAGGCAATTTATAAAAATTTACAAGTGTTTGAAAGTACGCCGATTGGTGTAAAACTATTCGATAAAATAAAAAGCAAACTCATTCTTTTTTATTTATATAAAAGCTATTTTTGAACTTAATGTCGAATTATAAAACATGTTTGCTGATAGATGACAATTACATTGATAATTTTGTCACACGCAGGATTTTGGAAGGTGGGCAGTTTGCCGAACAGGTAATTGTATGCCAATCAGCCAGTGATGCTATTAGCTCATTGCAAAGTGGTAAAATAAAACCCGATGTTATATTCTTAGATATAAGAATGCCATTGATGGATGGTTTTGGGTTTCTGCAAGAGTATGATAAAATCGAAATTGAAGGCAAAAAAAGCATAAAAATATTTATGCTGTCATCCTCGCTCGACCCTGCTGATTTTAAAAAATCAGACAGCAACAAATACATCACTCAGTTTTTACATAAACCCCTTACTCAAAAGGCTCTTGACGAGATTTGTGCATGATATTAGTTGCTGATAGCGGCTCATCCAAAACAGACTGGGTATTTGCTATACCCGAAAGCGAGCCATTAACATTTAAAACAAGTGGACTTAATCCATACTTTCTTAGCGAAAAAGAAATTGTACGCATATTACAAGATCAAGCAGCAGATTTGGTAGTCCATGCAAAAGACGTTGCCGAAATATATTTTTTTGGGGCAGGATGCTCAAATCCTGATAAACACGAAATCATTTCAAATGCATTAAGTCATTTTTTTCCTAAAGCATACATTAGTGTTGATAGCGATTTATTGGGTAGTGCTTATGCTACTTGCGGCAACGAGAAAGGGCTTTGTTGTGTATTAGGAACAGGCTCAAATATATCTTTTTTTGATGGAGAGGAGGTGCATTCGGGCAAACATGGTTTGGGTTATGTACTAGGCGATGAGGGTTCGGGTACATGGTTTGGCAAAGCTTTGATAACCGATTTCTTATATGGCAATATGCCCAGTGATATACATTCCCAGTTTAATAATCGGTATCACTTAGATAAAGAAACCGTAATTAAGAATGTTTACCAAAAACCTGCAGCAAACTCCTATCTAGCATCATTCTCCAAATTTTTGTACGAAATAAAAACAACCAATTACGGGCAAGATTTGTTAAAACGGGGCTTTACTGAATTTATTGAAACCGACATCAAATCATACCCCGAGTATCATCGCTATAAGTGTCATTTTGTAGGGTCTATTGCCTGTATTTTTGCTGATGAACTAAAAGCCTTATGCCAAGCTAATGGCATCCAAGTAGGAAAAATCATCAGGCAGCCTATTTTTGACCTCGTGCAGTTTATGGTAAATAAAGATAGTGTTTAGTCCAACAAGGTCGATTTTTTGTGCAGCCTATTCCTCAAACTAATAATTATTATAAATAGTACACCTATGCTTGCAAGCAGGCTACTCGCTTTGGGCAAATAATCGCCATGTAATACATAAAAGGTAAGGTCGGAGTTTAGGTTGATATCTTGCTTTATCGCCGTTTTTACCCACCATTTGGTTTGCTTTACAATATCGCCACGCTGATTAATAAAAGCCGAGATACCTGTATTGGCCGAGCGGCAAACCCATCGTCGAGTTTCTATTGCACGCAATTTGGCATAAACAAGGTGTTGGTCTTTACCCGATGTGTTTTCCCACCAACCATCATTGGTAATAATAGCTATAAACTGCGCACCCTTATGCACAGATTGCGCCACCCACTCGCCCCAAATGGTTTCGTAACAAATAACAGGGGCTGCGCCTATTCCGCTTTGCGAGTAAAATACACTAGGTTCATCCTGACTTCCATAACTACCTGTTGCACCGCCAAGATGTTCAAAAACGGGTTTCAAAAACGAAAGTGTTTTACCAAAAGGCAACGATTCGGCACCGGGTACTAATTTCGATTTATGATAAAACTGCACTTCGGCAGAGTTTTCAATATTGATGGCTGCATTAAAGCCATCGTAATATTGGCTACCCTGCGCATCCATCGGGTTGGCAGTAGCGGTTTTTCTCGAATTATATATCTTAATATCTTCAGAACCTGTAAGTACATTACCATTTTTGTATTTACGCAAAAACTGCTGTACTTGCACGAAATAGGGATTGCTGCGGATTAAATCTTCGTTTATACCACCTGGGTTAGTGATGGCAGTTTCGGGCCATATAAAAAACTCGGTATTGCGCTGCCCTAATGAGTCGGATAAGTGGGTCAGTATGCTAATTTGTTCGTTGGTTGATATTGCACCTTGCTTGGCATAAGGGTCAATATTAGGTTGCGCTACTACAACGTTCGATGGATTGTTTTGCTCAGTATAATTATTATATCGATGTAGTGAGAATGCTATAGGTGCTATCAACACTGCACTCAAAAGCAAAAGAACTGAAGTTTTATATTGGGCGGTTTTCTGTTTAATAAATGCTATATATCCTAAAAAAGCAAGCATATTTACTACCCATATCCATATTGTACCACCGTAAACGCCCGTGTATTCGTACCATTGCACCCATTGATGATGTATTGCAAAACCATTGCCCAAAGTCATCCAAGGGAAGTTCAAATCCCAGTTTTGATGTAGGTATTCGTAGCCTATCCAAAAGCAAATTAATCCCAAGAAACTGATATTTTGATGAACTGCCAATCGTAATCGATAATATAACCAACAGGCGGTGGCCATTAGCAAAGGGGCTAATGCGTATGGAATGAATGAAATAGGGATAGCCACTAAAGCCCCAATAGTTTTTAACGAATTGTACACCCAATAAATGGATAGGGTGTTCCATATAAAAAAACCTAAGAAAGTTATCCAAAATATTTGCTTGCCTTTTTTTGTTGATGCAGATTGAATAATGTTTTCAATCGCAATTAGCATCGGCACAAAACCAAGAAACAAAAGGAAAGTACTATACGATGATGGCGGCCAAGCTATCCAAAGCAATAAACCCGAAAGAATAGATAGGAAGATGTTTTTTTTCATTTTAGGGTGTCAATCTAATATTTTACGATATCAATTTGCTCCAGCTACGCATATCACAAATTCTCCTTTTACAGGATGTGTTTCAAAATATTGCTTCACTTCGGCAATAGTGCCACGCACGGTTTCTTCAAACACTTTAGTCAGCTCGCGCGAAACAGAGATTTGCCTATCAGCACCAAAATAAGTAATCATCTCGTCCATTGTTTTTAAAAACCTGTGCGGCGATTCGTATAAAATAATGGTACGTTCTTCATCAGCTAGCTGTTTGTATCGAGTTTGCCGCCCCTTTTTTAGAGGCAAAAAACCTTCAAAACAAAAGCGGTCTGTCGGGAAGCCCGAATTTACCAATGCAGGAACAAAAGCGGTAGCACCAGGCAGGCATTCCACTTCGATATCATGTTTCAAAACCTCACGCACCAGATAAAAACCTGGGTCGGATATAGCAGGTGTGCCAGCGTCGGATATAAGAGCAATGTTTTTCCCTTCTTTCAAGAATCGCACAATCTCGCCTGATGATTGATGCTCGTTGTGTTGATGATGGGCAAATACTTTTTTCTCGATACCAAAATGTTTTAATAAAGGTGCCGATGTGCGTGTATCCTCTGCCAATATCAAATCAACCTCTTTTAAAACCCGAATAGCCCTAAAAGTAATATCTTCTAAATTACCTATCGGGGTGGGTACTAAGTATAGTTTGCCGTTTATGCTCATGTTTTATGGGGCAGTTCATTATGTTTTAAGTTGATGATGGCTCAATATTTATAAATCAAACCATTCTCATGAACTATAAACCATGAACTAATTATATCTTTGCCAAAAAAATAATTCAATGCTGCAAGTTAGTTATATCCGCGATAACAGAGAACAGGTTTTAGAACGTTTGGCTGTAAAAAATTTTAAACAGCCCGAATTGGTTGATGAAATTATTGAGATTGATAACAATCGCCGTCAAACTCAAACTCTTTTGGATAATGTATCGGCCGAGGCCAATGCAGCAGCAAAGCAAGTAGGCGAATTGATGCGTGCAGGAAAAAAGGAAGAAGCCGAAGTAGTAAAATCAAAAACGGGCGCATGGAAAGAAGAGATTAAAACCTTAGGCGAAGCCTTAGCTGTTTTAGAAAATAGTCTTTATGAAAAGTTAGTATTGCTGCCCAATTTACCTCATGCTTCTGTGCCCAAAGGTTTAACTCCCGAAGAAAATGAAGTAGTGCTCGAAAGCGGGCAGAAGCCGCAACTTGCTGAAAACGCTTTACCTCATTGGGAACTAGCTGCTAAATACAATTTGATAGACTTTGAATTGGGTGTGAAAATAACGGGTGCTGGTTTCCCTGTTTATAAAAATAAAGGTGCTAAACTACAAAGAGCATTGATTAACTTTTTTATTGATGAGGCCGAAAAAGCAGGATATAGCGAGGTAAGTGTGCCATTGATGGTTAATGAAGCATCGGGTTTTGGAACATCACAATTGCCTGATAAAGAAGGGCAGATGTATTTTGTAGGGCTTGATAATTTATACCTCATACCTACTGCCGAAGTGCCTATTACCAATTTGTATCGCGATGTGATATTGAAAGAAAACGAATTGCCTGTAAAAAACTGTGGGCATACACCATGTTTTCGTCGCGAAGCGGGTTCTTATGGCGCGCACGTTCGTGGATTAAATCGCTTGCATCAATTTGATAAAGTGGAGATTGTGCAAGTTGCCCACCCCGACGAATCGTACAACATATTAGAAGAGATGAGTGCGCACGTGCAAGAGTTATTGCAAAAACTTGGTTTGCCTTATCGTGTGTTGCGCTTATGTGGTGGCGATATGGGTTTTGGCTCGGCACTTACTTACGATATGGAAACATGGAGTGCAGCACAACAACGCTGGCTTGAAGTTTCATCTGTTTCAAATTTTGAAACCTTTCAAAGCAATCGCCTAAAATTACGCTTCCGCAATGCGGATGGTAAAATACAACTGGCGCACACATTAAACGGAAGTGCATTGGCATTGCCTCGAATAGTGGCAACTTTATTAGAAAACAATCAGACCGAAAAGGGAATAAAAGTACCCGAGGTATTAGTGCCTTATACTAAGTTTGAATGGATTGATTAGTGCGATGCGCTCACCAATAAATCGGTAACTGCGGTATCAAGGATAGATTTTACGTGATTCATCGACTCTTTAGTAGGGTTATATAACTCGTCTTTATAAATCACATGATTAACGCCTAGTATCTTTAAAAAAGAGTCGATTTTACGATTTTGAGTACTCTTAAAGCAACAAATCTTTATTCTATTATAATAGGGATTGGTGCGTATGCGTCTTAAAATCCTTTCCATATCCTTATCCAAATAATCATAATCGAATACGATAATATGCGGAACAAGGTCGTAAATAGCAGGAAAAACACGGTCAACAGAAGTGACGTGCCTGATTTGTGTGTGCTTGGCTAATAATTGCACCGAAAATATATTGGGGGCTACCAACAATACTCTTTCGGCTTTAAAGTGCATCATGCTCAACTAATTTACGGATAACTAAAGTTAAATTCAATAATTCGCAATCTCAAACACTTATGAATTATTATGCTGTAATTTATTGAATGTCACAATAATAATACACAAGCGTTTGGTTATCTATTACGAAATTGATTTACTAAAAGTTACGGTGCAATTTCAAACACCGCTTGTATCTGAAAACTTAGTTTTATAGTCTTAGTGCCAATGTCCGAATCTGCCACATTAGCATCAGAAGCCATAGCGGCAGTTTTAAACATCATTGCTCTAGGAGCAGGGTAATTGCTATTGTCTGTTTCAGCTATGCTAATAGGGTGCCCTACCTTTTCATTAATACTGTTTAATAAATAACTAGCTTTCTCTTTTGCAGCCAGTAATGCTTGAATTTTTAGCTCACGCTTTAACTCATCTATTTTCGAATAATCGAAACTAGCAACATTGGTATATTGAATACCTTTTGAGTCTATTGCATTCAGTATTTGATTATACTTGTTAAAGTCGTGGAGCTTTAAATTATATTGTTTACTGGCTAAAAAATCAGGTGCTTTGCGTTTTTGCCATGTGTTGTTCCATCCCGAAACGCTGCTAATGGTAAAATCGCTTTTGGCAATTCCAGCTACTTTTACTGCATTTTCTAATTGATTTTCCAACTGTTCAATGCTTATTTTTTTCTTCCCATCCAAGTACTCTTGTAACGATATAGATACATTGATAATATCAGGGGTTACTTCTTTTTCGGCAATACCTGTTACCTCAATTCTGCGGCGAAGGTCAACGTTTTGAGCAAATACACTATAACCCAATAGCATAAATGCGGATAGCATAAGTAGTTTTTTCATTTGAATATGTTTTTATATAAGACTATAAACGAAGATAAAGGTTAATTTGAAACAGCTATTTTTTAAAATCCTATTAAACAGGTCTTTACTTTACAAATAAACCTTATTACATTTGAAATTAACTCAAATAATTAATGAAAACCAATTATCATTACCTCCTTTTGGGGCTCGCCCTTTTTAGCTCTTGTTCTAATGAGAACAAAACTAACCAAGTAATTACAGCTGATGAGATTAAAAGTCACATTGTGGTATTGGCTAACGACTCGTTAATGGGGCGTAAACCTTTTACCGAAGGCGAAAACAAAACTATTAACTACATCTCGCAGCAGTTTAAAAAAATAGGGCTCGAACCGGGAAACAACGGAAGCTATTTTCAAGAAGTGCCGATGGTAGAAATCAAAGGTAGCCCATCGGCTACTATGGAAATAACTGGTGGAAAATCGCCACTTATATTAAACTTCTCAACTGATTTTGTAGCCTCTACACGGCAAGAGTTGGATAAGGTAGAACTAAAAAACTCGCCTTTGGTATTTGCTGGTTATGGAATTGTAGCTCCCGAATATCATTGGAATGATTATGCAGGATTGGATGTAAAAGGCAAAACGGTAATCGTATTAGTAAACGATCCTGGATTCAAATCGGGCGATGGGAAACTCTTTAAAGGAGATACCATGACCTATTATGGAAGATGGACTTATAAATATGAAGAAGCAGCACGACAAGGTGCTGCGGGTGTAATTATAGTACATCAAACCGAGCCTGCAAGTTACCCGTGGAGCGTGGTGAACACGAGCTTTACAGGAGCTAAACTATACCTTCAACAAAGTGACAAACACCTTAATCGTTGTAAGGCAGAGGGCTGGATAACCGAAGATGCCGCAAAAAAATTGTTGGGTATGGCAAATATAACTGGTGATATTAGAGCATTAGCTCGCAAGCGCGATTTTAAAGCAATTCCGCTTAATATGTCGGTATCGCTTGCTATCCAAAACAAATTAAAATATTCTACTTCGCATAATGTGATTGCTACTTTAAAAGGTAGTAGTAATGCTGGCGAATACATTGTTTATACCGCACATTGGGATCATCTAGGAATTGGGAAACCTGATGCCAAAGGCGATAGTGTGTATAATGGCGCTGTTGATAATGCCGATGGCGTTGCTTCGCTTATTAGTATGGCAAAAGCTTTTGTGAGTACAAAAGACAAACCTAAACGCTCGATTGTGTTTTTAGCAGTTACTGGGGAGGAGCAAGGATTATTGGGCTCGGAATATTATGCAACACATCCTATTTATCCGCTTAATAAAACCATTGCTAATCTTAATATGGATGCTTTAGGCAGTTATGGCGAAACAAAAGATATTGCCATAACAGGAAAAGGGCAAAATGAGTTGGAGGATTATGTAGAGAAATATGCCAAACTTGGCAAATATGAGGTAGTAGGCGACCGCACACCAGGTGCAGGTAGTTATTATCGTTCAGACCATTTCAATTTTGCTAAAGTAGGCGTGCCGGCATTAGATATTAATAATGGCGATGTAAGCATTGCGCATGGTGCCGAATGGGGCAAAAAACAACAAGAAAATTATACCGCCAATCATTATCATCAACCGTCGGATAATTATACGCCAAATATGGATGCTAGCGGAATGGCACAAATAGCCAATATGCTATTTAATATTGGATTAGAGTTGGGTAATAGCGATGTATTTCCAAATTGGAAAAATGGTTCGGAGTTTAAAACAATTAGAACGAAATCTTTAGGGAAATAATTAAACAGCCTTTTTGCTTGATGTGACAAGGATTAAGCGTCATAAAGTAACGAGATAAAATCTATACCCACAAACCGTGAAAACACGGTATTTTTATTGGTGCTAAAATTATAAAAAGTGCCCCAGTATGCCCTAAACAAAGTTTTTAATTTTTATGATTAATTAATAATTAAAATGCATTTTCAATTTTGTTATCTACTGATGCTAAAAAAATCTTTTGTAAGAAAATATTAATAAACCCATATAATAAAGAAAGCCACCTTTAAGGTGGCTAAACTTTATATCGTAAAACATAATAAACAAAACATTTTACTCTTCCACCACTTCACTATGTGGTGTATTTAGCTCGGGAATGTGCTGTTTAAAATAGTGTTTTTGGTAAATTATTATCAAGATAACCCCAATAGAAATTGCGGCATCTGCAAGATTAAATATAGGTCTGAAAAATTCAAAATCCTGCCCACCCCAAAAAGGTAGCCAATTGGGGAAATGTCCTGATAACAATGGAAAATAAAACATATCAACCACGCGCCCATGAAACAATGGTGCATAGTGATAAATTATGCCATAAAATGTCGAATCAATAATATTACCCAATGCACCTGCGAGTATCAATGCTACATTCATAATAAGACCACGATGATACTTATGCTTTATGAGATAAACCAAGCCATAGCCAATAGCAATTACAGCACCAATTCTGAATAGGGTTAAAGCTAATTTGCCTATCTCTCCGCCAAATTCCATACCGAAAGCCATACCATTGTTTTCGGTATAGCGTAACATACCTTTATTTCCCAAGAAATGAATTTCCTCGCCCAAAAACATATGATTGCGCACCCAAAGTTTAATAATTTGGTCGGCAAGTACAATTAAAGCAGCAACAAAAAAGGGTTTTATATAAGCTGCCTTCATTAATTTTGCTTCAGTTTAGCCTCCATACTCAATGTAGTATGCGGCACTGCACGCAAACGCTCTTTTTGAATTAGTTTACCCGTTTCGCGGCAAATACCATAAGTTTTATTTTCAATACGCACCAAAGCGGCTTCTAATTGCTCAATAAATTTTTTCTGACGAGCTGCTAACTGATTGATAGATTCTTTTTCTAACGTAGCCGAGCCATCTTCCAAAGTTTTATAAGTACCAGCAGTATCATCAGTACCATTGGCATTAGGTGTACTTAATGATGATGCCAAAGCATTTAATTCTTCTTTAGCACTCCGCAATTTCTCTAACAACAAGTCTTTAAACTCTTGTAGTTCTGTGTCAGAGTACCTAGTTTTTTCGTTTTCTTGTTTCATTTATATTTTAGTTATAGCAATCAAAATTTCGTTTTCATCAATTTGAGCTGCATCGCCACTATTTAACTGCTTATCAAGCTGAATAGTATCTGCCAAAATTTCGGCGCAAATATAGGTCAAATTATTTTCTATCGCAGCTATAATAGCCAGCGAATCAGTATGGTAACTCACATTTATTTTATCCGTAACCTCAAAACCCTTTTCTTTACGTAGGTTTTGCACCCGATTGATAAACTCACGCGAGATACCCTCTTGTTTCAACTCCTCAGTTATGTTAATGTCTAATGCAACGGTTAATTTTCCTAAATTCGCAACTTGCCATCCTGGAACATCCTCGGCTATAATTTCAACATCACTCAAAGCAATCTCGTATTTAGAATTGACAACATCCAAAACGATAACACCGGTTTCCTCGAAATTGTTTAACGCATCTTGTTCCATATTGGTTATGGCTTCGGCAACAGCCTTCATATCCTTACCAGCTTTAGGCCCTAGTGCTTTAAAGTTGGGCTTAACCTTCTTTTTGATAAAACCTGCCGTATCGGTAATGTAAGCGATATCTTTTATGTTAGTTTCCGAAAGGATAAGTTCTTTTACTTTATCAACTTGATTTTTGAAACTCTTATCCAATATCGGCAACAATACCTTACCAAGCGGTTGGCGCACATTGATGCCTACTTTTTTACGCAATGATAATACTAATGATGATATATCTTGCGCCAGTTGCATACGCTCCTCAAGTGCTTTATTTACCAGCGTTGCATCATATACAGGAAAATCAGCCAAATGTACCGACTCGAATTGCTCTTTATTAGTTACCTTGTTTAAATCAGTATATAATCTATCGGCAAAAAATGGTGCTATTGGCGACATTAGTTTGCTGATAGCAACCAAGCAAGTATATAATGTTTGATAAGCAGAAAGCTTATCGGCAGAGTTATCCGACTTCCAAAAACGACGACGGCTTAAACGCACATACCAGTTGCTTAAATGCTCATCAACAAACTCTTGTATCACGCGCGCTGCTTTTGTAGGCTCAAAATCGGCATAGTAAGCATCCACTTCTTTACTCAAGGTATTTAGTAAAGAAATAATCCATTGGTCTATTTCGGGACGTGCTTTTAAATCAATTTCTGCTTCGCTATAATCAAACTTGTCAATATTAGCATATAGCGCAAAAAACGAATAGGTGTTGTAAAGTGTGCCAAAGAATTTTCTGCGCACTTCGTCTAATCCTTCGATATTAAATTTAAGATTATCCCAAGGCGATGCATTGCTTATCATATACCAGCGTGCGGCATCGGCACCATATTGCTCGATGGTTGCAAATGGGTCGACAGCATTACCTAATCGTTTCGACATTTTGTTGCCGTTTTTATCCAGCACCAAACCATTCGATACCACATTTTTAAACGCAATACCTTTATTCCCTACTGCTTTGTTAACTGCCTTTACCTCGTCGCTTGCTTCGCTTAACATAACAGCGATGGCATGCAAGGTGAAAAACCAACCACGTGTTTGGTCAACGCCTTCGGCAATAAAATCAGCAGGGTAAGCCTTTTTAAATTCTTCTTTATTCTCGAATGGGAAATGCCATTGCGCATAAGGCATAGCACCACTATCAAACCAAACATCAATCAAATCAGGCTCGCGGAACATTTTATTACCTGTTGATGAGGTTAAAATCACATCATCAACATAAGGGCGGTGCATATCCTCAAGCTTAAAACCCGCTGGCATAAAACCAGCAGCGATAGACTTTTCAATCTCTTGCTCCATTTCGGCTATTGAGCCGATGCACTTTTCTTCAGCCCCATTTTCTTCTCGCCAAATAGGCAGTGGTGTTCCCCAATAGCGCGAACGCGATAAATTCCAATCTACTAAATTCTCTAACCAGTTACCAAAACGACCAGTTCCAGTCGATTCGGGTTTCCAGTTGATGGTTTTATTCAACTCCACCAACTTATCTTTTACAGCAGTTGTTTTGATAAACCAGCTATCCAACGGATAATACAATATCGGCTCATCTGTACGCCACGAGTGCGGATAGCTGTGCTCATATTTTTTCACGTCGAACGCTTTGTTATCTTCTTTCAGTTTTATAGCTATCATTACATCAGTAGCTTTAAAACCTGGTGCTTCGCGCTCTTCTTGGGTGTAATATTCTTCTTTAACGTACAAGCCTGCAAAATCAGTCACCTCATCTACAAACTTACCTTGTTTGTTTACTAGTGGTACTTCTTTTCCTGTTTCGTCAATCACCATTACCGATGGTACGCCGTTTTCTTTACAAGCTCTAAAGTCATCAGCACCAAATACCGAAGCGGTGTGTACTATACCTGTACCGTCTTCGGTAGTTACAAAATCAGCAGCGATAACACGGAAAGCGTTTTGCTCTAAATCTTCATTGGTAACGTAAGGCATCAATTGATGATAGCGCAAGCCAACCAAATCAGCACCTTTAATTTGTGCTTTTACTGCCCAAGGGATAATCTTATCGCCCGCTTTATACTCATCAAACGAAACGTTTTCGCCTTCGGCTTTAAAATATTTGCCAACCAATTCTTTTGCTAATACTACGCTAACAGGCTGGAAAGTATAAGGATTAAAAGTGCTTATTTTAACATAGTTGATATTTTCGCCTACTGCCAAAGCACAGTTTGAGGGTAGTGTCCAAGGAGTGGTTGTCCATGCTAAAATAACTGTATCTTCTGTTTCGTGTTCAAACAAAGCAGACATCAACGGATGCTGTTGGTCATTTTTTAAATGGAATTGCGCTACAATGGTAGTATCCTTCACCATTTTATAAGTACCCGGCTGGTTCAACTCATGCGAGCTTAGCCCTGTGCCCGATTTTGGCGAATAAGGCTGCACGGTATAGCCTTTATATAGCATACCCTTGTTGTACAACTCTTTTAATATCCACCAAAGCGATTCGATATATTCGTTTTTGTAGGTAATGTAGGGGTCGTTCAAATCAACCCAATAGCCCATTTTTTCGGTTAGGTCATTCCAAACATCGGTATATTTCATTACCTCTTTGCGGCAGGCTGCATTATAATCTTCGATAGATATTTTTTTACCAATATCATCTTTGGTAATACCCAATGATTTTTCGACACCTAGCTCAATAGGTAATCCATGTGTATCCCAACCGCCTTTACGTTTTACTTGATAGCCTTTTAGTGTTTTGTAGCGGCAAAAAATATCTTTAATAGAGCGTGCCATTACGTGGTGAATACCAGGCATGCCATTTGCCGATGGTGGCCCTTCGTAAAAAGTATAAGGGTTATCCTCCGACCGACTTGTAATACTTTTCTCAAAAATGTTGTTCTGCTTCCAAAACGATAGCACATCTTTGCCTATCTGCGATAAATTTAATTGCTTATATTCCTTGTACATCAATATGTTCCACCTCAAATTTTAGAGGTTGCAAAAATACTGATTTTAGAATGAAAAAAATTATATTGACCCAATGAAAAATAAAGTAAAACGAACCATTTATATGATGCTATTTGCAGTCATATTATTTTCGGGCTCAATGGCAGTACCATCGATAAATAATTCGAGCTGGAAGAACCTCATGCAGGGTGCCGCTTTGGGCTTAATGCTGGCAGGTATTGTTATCATCATAGCTACTTTGATTGAGCATTTAAGAGCTAAAAAGTAATTTTCTAATTCTTGCCTTTGCCAAATTTTATTTCGTTGTAAATGAACGGATTGCTAAAATCCTATTGCTGTTATAAAAAAGGTAATTTAAAATTGATATAATTTTTATGGTTTTTTTGTAATATCGAAGACTAAAAGCAGTCTAAATCATAAAAAAACAAATCTTTAAAAATGAGCCTCATATACTAAACCGTATGTCGGCAATTATTCTAAACACAATTAAAATATCATGAAAAAAGTACTAATTGGTCTTGGCTTAATAGTTATAGCCGCCAGTTGCTCGCAAAATCCACCTCAACAACAAGCTAATAATGTAACCATTCAAAGCAGCGGGCCAGCAGGGTTTGATGTAAATAAACTGGCACAGTTGGTAAAAACCAGTACCGACCCACAAACGTTAGAAAAAGCTATTAACGACCCTAATAATCATATCAATAACCTCGATTTGGATAAGGATAATAATATTGATTATTTGAAAGTGATGGAAAATGGGCAAAATCAATTAACGGTAATTGATAATGTGAGCAATACCGACTCGGTAACTGTTGCACGTATCAATATTGAGCCTAACCAAAACAACAATACAGCTAATTTGACGGTGCAGGGTAATCCTACCTATGCGGGATATGATAACTATTACCACTCATCGTTCTCGTTTACTGATTTTTTGCTGCTGAGTTATTTAATGCGCCCGCATATGTATTATATGCCGATGTATCACTATGGATACTATCCATCTTATTATTCAAGGGTGCGCACAGTACGTAATTTCAGAACCACTACTTCATCATCAATGTCGTCTCGGTCGTCAAGTAGTTTTCATAATAGTTCTCGTAGTAATTCGCGCAGTAGTTTAAGCTCACCCACACGCTCACAAAGGTCGTTCTCTACACGCAACAATTCGGCAGTGCGTAGTGGTGGGTTCGGGCGTTCAAACAATAATAGTTCGGCAAGGTCATCTGGCTTTGGACGCAGCAACAGTAGTTTCGGACGGTCAAACAACAATAGCTCCACAAGATCGTCATCTAGCGTTGGACGGTCAGGCTTTGGTCGTAGCGGTAGCAGTTTCGGTCGCTCAAGTGGTGGCTCAAGCAGGTCATCAGGTTTTGGTGGCAGTCGTGGAGGCGGAGGTCGAAGACGATAAGTAAAACCAAGCGTATAAAATTTCTAAACTTATATTAATACTAAACATGTTTATTACAGAAGACAATAAAAAAACTTTTAGAGCAATCATTCTTTTGAATGAAATGATAAATGGAAACCATCAATTTAAAGTTGATGGTATTGGAGATGATAAATTGCTTGAAGCATTGTTTACCAGCCTTGTAACCAAGGGATATGTAGATAAAGTGGGCTGCGATTATAGAGTAGCACCAAAAGGAAAAGATGTATATAATGTTTTTATGAGGCGTTATACCGAGTACTTGAAAGTGTATGATATTTTTTCGTATGTAGATTTGGAAGAGGGGGAGTTTGCTTTTGATCAATATTTTGATTTTGAAACTGATGACGAGTGGATTGAATTTATAAATGATGAGCGATTTGACGATTTGCGTATAGCAGTAGCCATGTTTAAGAAAGTTGACCCTGCCGAAATTGTATTCATGTCGTTCATAAACGAAAATAGATTTGATACAGCTTCGAGAGGTTGGCAAAAGAACCTCATGTCTGATGATATATGGAAAGGGATTGAGGATATTTGTCGCACGGCTATAAAGCCCGAACAAGTGGGAGAAGATGCCATGCTTGATATGATTAATCAAGGTTCGGAATTAATGATACGCCTGCTTGAAGAAGAAAAAGAGCAGGAGGAGGAGCGAAACAACAGCACAACCACCACTACAACCGAAACCATTATTGAAGAAGAAACTGTGGAATATTACGAACCATACTACGACCCGTATTATATTTCGCCAATCTGGTTAGTGCCATTGTTTCTTTGGTAGTAAACCCCAACAAAGCATAACAGTTTTACAGCATTTCTATTTAAGGTTGTAAAACTGTTTTGTAGATTTTCTAAAATATTGCCCTATTAGCACCTCCATCTACCTGTATGGTTGTACCTGTTATATAAGCTGCTTGCTCCGAGGCTAAAAACGCAACCAATGCCGCCAATTCTTCGGGCTTACCAATTCGCCCTATCGGTATGGCTTTGGCTTTTTCTTTTAAGGCGATTTCAATATCAATCCCTTTAGGTAAAGTATCCTTTATGCGGTCAGTCAGTATTAATCCAGGAGCTACATTATTTACTGTGATTTGATATGCACCAAACTCATCAGCCATCAGTTTAGCCATACCCACCACACCCATACGCATAGCTGTTGAAAGTACCGAATTGGTCAAAACTGATTTTACCGAGCCACTAATAATATTAATAATACGCCCTCCGCCTACTTGCTGCATATAAGGTAGTACTTCGCGCCCTGTGCGAGCAAAGCTCAATAAACTTGTATCAAAAGCTTTTTGCCAATGTTCATCATCAAAGTTTTCAAATTTATCAAATGGCGGCCCGCCAGCATTATTCAGTAAAATATCAATCCGCCCAAATATTTCAGCAGTTTGCCTAATCAAACTTTTCACTTGCTCACTATTTGAAACATCCGCCGCAATAGCTATTACTTCATTTCCTGTTTGCTGCTGTATTTCTAAAGCAGTTTTATTGAGCATCTCCATATTGCGCGAGCTGATGACCACCTTAGCACCTTCGGCAGATAGGGCTAATGCTGCCGCCTTACCCAAGCCCTTGCTTGCCGCCAATACAAGAGCTACTTTGTTTTTTAATTTAAAATCCATAGCAATATTTTGAGGTGGAATTTAAACAGCTTTTTACAGAATATCATAACAATAATGTCATTAATGTTTCGCAGCTATGTTTATACTTAATTCGAGAGTGCGGATATTCTTTTCAAGATTTTGGACTAAGTTTGTATCAATGAAAAAGTTTATTCGTGGCTTTGGTTATGCGTTTAAGGGGATAGTTCATGCTACGGTTACTCAATTAAATTTCCGAGTACACCTACTTGCAGTAGCGTTAGTAGCTTTTGGTGGATTCGTGTTGCATATCTCCACAAATGAATGGCTGTGGATTATAATTTGCATGGGCATGGTATTAGCTGCCGAATTGTTTAACACGGCTTTAGAGTATTTAACTGATATGGTTTCGCCAGAATATCATAAAAAAGCTGGACTGATAAAAGATATGAGCGCGGGTGCAGTATTAATCATGGCTATTGCTGCGCTAATTATTGGTTTGATAATTTTTGTACCCAAACTTTTAGCACTTTAGCACCATGCTGCATAAAACGCGAGGCATTGTTTTTAAAACTACCGACTATGGCGAAAGCAGCGTGATAGTTCAAGTTTTTACCGAAAAATTTGGTCTGCAATCGTACATCATTAATGCTGTAAAAAAGCCAAAAGCCAAAATTAGTCGTAATATGTTGCAGCCACTCCACCTGTTGGATATGGTGGTATATCATAAAAATACAGGGCAAGTGCAGCGCATTGCCGAGTTGAAAAATGTGCCCTTGCTGCAAAGCATCCCTTACGATATGATCAAGAGTAGCTTAGCTTTGTTTTTGAATGAAGTTTTATATAAAGCTGTGCGGCAGCAAACGGCCGATGAGAATTTATTTGATTTTGTTTTTAACTCGATTGAATGGCTAGATCATCAAACAGAAGGGTTAGCAAATTTCCATTTATTTTTTTTGGTACGGCTAAGTAAATATCTTGGCTTTTATCCCGATTTGGCTTTTAATGCTGATTATTTTGACATGAAGAATGGCGTATTTACAAAGTACAAACCCGATGGGCTTTCTTATCTATCGCCACCACATACCCAAAACTTTTATAAACTACTGCAAGCAACTTTTGAGGATATACATCAACTCGTATTAGCAAACGAGGAGCGTCGGTATTTAGTTCAAAAACTACTAGAATATTATGCCCTCCATATCGAAGGCTTTGGATATGTCCGCTCGCACGAAATACTCGAAGAAGTATTCAGTTGATTTTTTCAGATTACATTGGGCGATATTTTATTTCCCAAAAAACAACTAATTTTACCCTTAAATTATAAGCCACAAATGCCGGGTAAAGTTTTAATTGTCATCCCTTGCTATAACGAAGAAGCCTCGCTGCCATCTGTTTTGAGTGAACTTCGGCAGACTGTATTGCCACACAATTACCAATTGAGTGTATTGGTTATTAATGATTGCTCGAAGGATAATACTTCGGCGGTTGCCAAAAACGGGCACGCTACGGTAATTGATTTACCTGTCAATTTGGGCATCGGTGGAGCCGTGCAAACAGGCATTATTTATGCACGAGATAATGATTTTGATATGGCTATACAATTAGATGGCGATGGGCAACATCCACCTAAGGAGCTGAGCAAACTCATTAATTTCCACCTACAATCGGGGGCAAATATTGTAATAGGCTCACGGTTTTTAGAAAAACAGGGCTTTCAATCCTCTTTTGCGCGAAGGTTAGGCATAAAATACTTTCATTTACTGAACAGGTTATTTACTGGTCAACACGTATATGATAGCACATCAGGATTTCGTTTGTTCGACCGCTCGGCTATTTCCATCGCAGCTACAAAATACCCCGATGAGTACCCCGAACCCGAATCGTTAGTCATATTTTCAAAAGCAGGATTACAAATTGCCGAAGTGCCTGTAATTATGAGCGAACGATTGGGTGGGCAATCATCTATCCGTCATTTTGCTTCTTTATATTATTGTATAAAAGTAAGTTTGGCTATGTTTTTTTCATTCATTCGTAAATCTTAATCAGATGGCAAAAATTCAAATCATTACCATTGTTGCAAACATCTTGTTTGTGTACTACATCTCTCGCCTTATTATTAAAGGCAAGTTGCGTGAAGAATATGCCATTGTGTGGGTAATATGCACCGCATTTTTGCTGCTATTTTCTTTTTGGCGCGATGGATTGGAAGTAATGGCGCGCTTAACTGGAGTTTATCAAGCACCCAATTTAGTTTTTACAGGTTTTATATTTGCCATATTGATATACCTATTGCATTTGAGTGTAGTAGCCTCAAAATTGCACAACGACAATAAAAAATTAGCCCAAAAAGTTGCGATGTTAGAGGAGCAGTTTAAACAACATTTGACGGATAAAAAGTAATCGCTTATTTCTTTTTCCCTTTGTTTTTTTCGCTCTTAGCTTGTGCTAAATTGTTTTTTAGTAAAGTATTGTTAGGGTTAATTTTCATGCCCTTTTCGCCTACCGTAATAGCATCGTCCCAACGGCTGAGTTTAATATACGAAGCGCATAAATTATTATATGCCAAATCGTAATTGGGTTTTATGGTTAAGGCGCTCACACAGGCAGCTATACACAGCTCATATTGTTGCATATTGTAATATGTTAAGCTTTGGTTGATATACTCCTCGGCTGTATAATATTTGGCATTATGCTGATGTTTTTCTGCTAGTTGTAAATTGTTTTTTGCTAATGGATAGTCAGGTTTAATAGCAAGTGCTTTGTTAAACACTTCCTTTGCCTTGTCAAACTGACTTAAATTGTTGTAAGCACAACCTATATTATTGTATGCTTCCAAATAATCGGGCTTCAATTTTAAGGCTTCATTTGCTGCATCAATACATTTATCATACTTGCCTTCTTGATAAAACTCAAGGCTTAAATTCAAATATTTGACAGCACTAGGGGCTTTCTTTACTCGTTCGGCTTCTATTTCGGCTTTGGTTTGTTTTTTCTTAGCATACTCTACTGCGGCTAAAACATCTTCATTATCAGGTGCTATTTTTGCAGTGCTTGCAGCCATGCTTTGCAACTGCTCCCACTCGCCCAAAAGTGGATATATTTTTAACAGTAGCAAGCGCGATGGCAAATAAGAACTGGATAATGCCACTGCATTTTGCAATGCTGCCTCCGCCTCAATAAAACGAGATTGATTGTACAAAAATTGACCGTAGAAGAAATAACTATTAGCATAATTGCGCCCCAATTGAAGTGCTTTTAAATAGTCATTTTCGGCAGTGGTATAATCGCCCATCTTTTCTTTTAACACGCCCATATTTACATACAGGTACGAATAGTTAGGAACTAATTTTAATGCTTTATTGAAGTATTTTTCGGCTTCGACATACTCGCCATTACTCACTTTAATTAAACCATAGTTCATCATTCCTCTACCATTTTGAGGGCTTTTTACAGTTACATTAAACCACAAACTTTCTTCGGTTTGCCATACTGCATTACGCTTAATAGTTCCGTATGCACAAGCTGATAACAATACAAGTGCAGGTAATAGGATAAGTGTTTTATATTTTAATGATAGCGTGGTGGTATTGCCTATTATTTTAAATACAAACAAACCTATTGCCCAACTTGCACTTATTGCCAGTCCTATAAATGGGAAATACATTCTGTGGTCGTTCAGTACTTCGCCAAGAGGTATGATGCTCGATGTAGGTACAAGTGCAATAAAAAACCATACTATCCCGAAACTGATTGGACGCAATAAAGCATTTTTTGAAGTATAAATAGCAATGCCCATCATGATGAGGATAAATGCACAGCCTATAAAAAAGCGAGCATCTTTTATACTCGGTAATATACCCCAATCCGAATCGGCACTTAAGCCAGTAGGCCAAAAGAAGACGGTAAAGTAATGTAGTATCACATAAGGCTGCGTAATTAAATATTGCATTGGCGAGTTGCCGCCTGGTTCCCATGTTTTAGGAGTAAGCTTATTAATCAAGACATATAAAAACGCACAAAAAACAAATGAGGGTAAACTCCTTTTTATAGCATTCCAAAATTGTTTGATATGTGCTTTCTTAAATATATCAAGCAAACCTATTTGCGTTTCAAAAAATAATACATAGAAGAAAAATAGAGGCGCAAACATAATTGCTGGGGGTTTCGCTAGTGCACCAATACCCACAGGAATGAGATATAAAAATGTTTTTCGGCAAAACGGCGAATAAATATAGAGTACAAAGCCCGCTACTACGGCAAAGGTTGATTGCACATCTGAGCGTGCAATTACATAATTAATAGTTTCGGCAATAGCAGGATGAAGCAAATACCAAGCAGTAGCAAACAATGCCACATAAACCACATAGTTGTTGGTTGATGAAATGCTTAACACCTTTTTGAATAGCAACAGCATTAATAAACCCTGAATAAGAAATAGAACAAAGGTAGAGCTATGGAATGCGGCTAAAGTGTAGCCATTGCCAAGGGCATAATCAATAGCTAATGAGGTAGTAACTATTGGGCGATATGCTGCATTTTGAGGCAATACGCTACTGGTAGTGCCATCGGTAAAAAATGAAGGAATATTTTTAAGACTCCGAATGTGAGGATTATCCAAAACAGAGTGCATATCATCAAAATGAAAACTATTATTAAAATGATTGGCATATACCGCAGTAACAATTAAGGCCAATAGAGCGAAATAGTTAAGTAATGATTTCTTTTTCACGATGATTTATACGTAGTATAGTTGCAAATTGGGTACAATTTATAAAGATTGTATAAAATTATTCTGCGAATTTAATCTTTATAATTATTGTATCTTTATGATACCCTTAGTTAATTGTATAACCAGTCATTAAATTTTGTTTTTTATTACTTAAACACACGTTATGAAAAAAATGTATTTACTGTGCTTAATTGGCTTAGCGTCATGCACACAAGTTAAGAGTCCTTCTTTTTCACTCAATCAAGCTAAATGGATTGATTTGTCATATACTTTTGATACCCATACGTTATATTGGCCAAATAACCCAAAGGGTTTTGAGCATTTTACCGAGGCTGAAGGAAAAACACCATTAGGGTATTATTACTCATCCTACTCTATAGTTGCGCCAGAGCATGGGGGCACTCATCTTGATGCGCCTATTCACTTTTCACAAAATGGGTTAACTGTCGATAAACTCCCACTTAGCAGCACTACCGGCAATGCCGTTGTTATTGATGTATCGAAAAATGCTTTGGCAAATAGAGATTATCAAATAACTATTGATGATATTACGAGTTGGGAAAAAGAAAATGGGCAAATACCTGATAATACCATCATCTTATTTAAAACGGGATACGGTAAGTTTTATCCGGATAGAGCCAAGTATTTTGGAACAGCAAAAACAGGTGTTGATGCTATACCCGAGCTTCATTTTCCAGGTATAAAACCCGAAACCACACAATGGCTTTTAAATAATAGAAAAATTAAAGCATTAGGGCTTGATACACCAAGTATTGATTTTGGGCAATCGAAGGAATTTAAAACACATCAAATATTATTAGGAGCTAATAAATGTGGTTTTGAAAATGTTGCCAATTTAGACCAACTACCAGCAAAAGGATTATATGTGATAGCCTTACCTATGAAAATTGGTAAAGGTAGCGGTGCGCCATTACGCATCATGGCTACGATAATTAATGATTAAGTAAGAAATGTCCTAATTGAAATAATATGTTAAATATGAGCAACTTACGTGCATTTTCTTGTTAAATACCATTTAGATGACACTACAAGCAAAATGTAATTTGGGTAGAAATAATATGATACATACTTTTATTACCCAAAACATCGTTTATTGCTAATATGAAGCGTTATCTTTTTATATTACTACTTGTTCCTTTTTGCGCCTTTGCTCAATCCAAACACAACATCACGAAAGGTGCTATTACTTTCCAAATAAAAAATTTAGGGTTTAATTCTAGTGGAAATTTTGGAACACCTAAGGGCGATATTTTGTTTAATCCAGCGCATTTGGAAGCCAGCAGCATGGATGTTTTTGTTGAGACCACAACAATTGATACAGATAACGACTCGCGCGATGAACATTTAAAAAGTAGCGATTTTTTTGATGCCGTAAAATATCCTAAAATAACTATCAAATCCATCTCCTTTAAACACAAAAGCGGGAGCAATTACATAGGCGTATTTAAACTCACGATAAAAAGCAAAACTAATACACTAGAAATCCCTTTTACGTATAACGAGGTGGGCAATATGGCTGTATTTAAAGGTACATTGAAAATAAAACGTTCTGATTATGGCATCGGCGGAACAAGCCTTACCCTATCCGATGATGTAACCATTTCTATTTCGGCAGAAACGGAAAAGTAATACTAAGGCAATCTATTAATAACCATAATTTAACATTCGAGCCACCGCCTAACAGCGAGGTAATCGAATACAAATTGTAACTTTACTTTATGAAGTTACGTGTATTGGTATTTATAAACGCCGCTGCGGTGGCTATTACTGTTTCGGCTGTAAACTACTATTTCAAGCATAGTTGGTATGATATGGGCATCACCTTTCTGCTCACCATTATCATTAGTTTTGTTACTTTCTATTACCTGCTCGAGAAGTATATCTACTCAAAAATAAAGCTGATTTATAAACTCATACATAATTTAAAACTTGGGCGCGATTTGCGTGATGCTTTAGGAGAGCACATGAGTGCCGACCCGATAAATGATGTGGAACAAGAGGTAAAGGAATGGGCTGGGCAAAAGAAAGCAGAAATTGACGATTTGCGCAAGCAGGAAAAATTCAGACGAGAGTTTTTGTCGAACATATCTCACGAGTTTAAAACGCCGCTATTTGCTATACAGGGATATATTGATGCCATAATAGATGATGATTTTGAGGATAAAGCAATGGCTCAACAATTTTTAACTAAAGCCGCAAAAAATGTGGACCGCCTAAGTTATTTGGTAAAAGATTTGGATGAGATTTCAAAACTCGAAACGGGCGAAATACCGATGAATTATACTAAGTTTAAAATTAATGATTTGATAAAAGAGGTATTTGAGTCGTTAGAGCTAAAGGCTGCCGAATACCAAATTAAACTTGTTTTTAAACAAAAATATGATGAGGGGATTTTAGTAAATGCTGATAGAGAGAAAATACGCCAAGTGTTGGTTAACCTGATTGATAATTCGTTTAAATACGGTAAAACAGGAGGCAGCACATCGGTAAGTTTATTTGTATTACACGACCAAGCATTGATTGAAGTAACAGACGATGGCGTGGGAATTGAAGAAAAATATTTACCTCGTTTATTTGAACGTTTTTTTAGAACAGATACCAGCAGGTCAAGACAGATAGGTGGTTCGGGCTTAGGTTTAGCTATTGTTAAGCATATTATTGAAGCCCATCAGCAAACCATTAATGTGCGTAGCACCGAAGGCTTAGGTTCAACCTTTGGATTTACCTTAGAGCTAAGTAAACCTGTGTTGCCATTTGGCGTAATCCCCGCCTAAAAGAGTTAACATTAACTTAACATTGCAAACATTATCTTTGCAATAATTTAATATTAAAAACTAAATATCTCTTAAAATGTCGCTAAACAGTATTTTCCAGTATTTCGTCCCGAAAGACAAAAAAGTATTTTTTCCGTTATTTGAACAAGCCTCAAACAATGTGATAGCAATGGCTACGTTATTGGTTGAAGCCGTTAACTCAAAAGATGCCCCAAATCGTGAAGATTTGTTTAAGCAAATAGATAAATTAGAGAATAAAGGTGATGAGATTACCCATCAAATATATCTTGAATTGGGTAAAAATTTCATTACGCCGTTTGACCGTGAAGACATTCACTCATTAGCAACTGCTATTGACGATGTGGCTGATTATATACAAGGTGCCGCCAACAGGATGAGCCTTTACAGAATAGATGATTTTAACGAACATATTTGCAAGCTTTCTGATTTGATACTTCAAGCAAGTCAGGATATGGAAAAAGCGGTACGCGAATTGAAGGATTTGAAAAATGTGCGTGCAATAGCCGATTCGTGCATTAGAATAAATAGTGTTGAAAATCAGGCTGATTATGTTTTTGACCGTGCAGTAGCCGATTTGTTTTTGTACGAAACAGATGCCATACGCTTAATAAAATATAAAGAGATATTATCGGCATTAGAAACAGCAACAGACAGATGCGAAGATGCTGCAAACGTAATGGAGTCAATTTTAGTTAAAAACGCCTAATCTCAGTAAATGGTTACTAGCACTCTTGTTGTCGTAATTTGTCTCGCATTAATCTTTGATTATACCAATGGTTTTCATGATGCAGCAAACTCTATCGCTACCATTGTATCTACAAAAGTACTAACGCCCTTTCAGGCAGTATTATGGGCGGCGGTATTCAATTTTATAGTTTATTTTTTTGAGAAAGATTATAAAGTAGCAAATACGGTTTCTAAAATCGTAATTGAGCACTATGTTACTTTACATGTATTATTAGCTGGTTTAATTGCCGCTATATCATGGAATTTAATTACTTGGTGGTTTGGGAT
The DNA here is from genome assembly GCA_963422535.1 of uncultured Mucilaginibacter sp. GTDB lineage: Bacteria > Bacteroidota > Bacteroidia > Sphingobacteriales > Sphingobacteriaceae > Mucilaginibacter. The sequence goes on along the minus strand of OY730227.1, from coordinate 1,373,095 downwards.
TCCTTCTAGTTCATCTCATACTTTGATAGGTGGTTTTGCAGGTGCAGGTATAACCAACGCTTTATACATGGGTTCGCCTGGCTTAAGTGCCGTTAATGGGCCTTTTATATTGAAAACCATGGCTTATATTGTGTTGGCGCCTTTTATTGGTTTGTTTATTGCCTATGTGGTAACCATTATAATACTCTATATGAGTAAACGCTCGCGACCATCCTCTGCCGAAAAATGGTTTAAAAGATTTCAATTGGTATCATCTGCTGCGCTCAGTTATGCCCACGGTGGTAACGATGCCCAAAAGGTAATGGGTATTATTTATGTAGCACTTATTGCCGCCAAGGTAATTGGTTCGGGCAGTGCAATGCCTCATTGGATACCATTAGCCTGCTATTCGGCTATTGCTTTAGGCACGATGTCGGGCGGATGGAAAATTGTTAAAACAATGGGCTCGCGTATTACAAAAGTAACTCCATTAGAGGGCGTAAGTGCCGAGTCGGCAGGTGCAATTACCCTATTCATTACAAAAGCATTAGGTATTCCAGTTTCTACTACACATACTATTACAGGTTCAATTATAGGGGTTGGTTTAACTAAGCGTTTATCTGCTGTGCGTTGGGGAGTAACCATTAATTTAATATGGGCTTGGATAATCACTATACCAGTTTCAGCACTAATTGCTGCGGGTATATTTGCCTTAATCAGGGCATTTAGTTAATTTTGGAGATTATCCACTTTAACTAATTCCATGAAAAAAATATTTTTACTAATGCCGTTATTATGTATCGGCATTGGTTTATGCAGTTTTGACAATCGTCAAATAGCGCCTATAGCTAATAACCAACAAGTAGTTCCATCAAATTTAGAAATAGGTGCAGCTTTAAAACAAGCATTGCAACAAGGTACAGCAAAAAGCACCGACCAGCTTTCGGCAGTTGATGGTTTTTTCGGCAATGCAGCGGTTAAGATACTTTTCCCACCCGAGGCTCAAAAGGCAGAAAAAACATTAAGAAAGATAGGCTTGAATAAACTATGCGATAATGTGATATTATCACTCAATCGTGCTGCCGAAGGTGCGGCAAAAGAGGCTAAGCCTATATTTATTGCCGCCATCAAAAAAATGACTATTCAAGATGTATCGGGCATATTATTAGGCGAAAAAGATGCCGCAACACAATATTTTAAACGGACTACCAATGCCGAGTTATCAGCCAAATTTAAACCTATAATACAAGCTAGTTTAGATAAAGCAGGGGCTGCAAAATATTACGGAACAGCCGCTAGCGAGTACAACAAACTGCCTTTTGTAAAGCATCTTAACCCTGATATTGCTGATTATGCTGCGCAAAAAGCTATTGATGGGCTGTTTCTTCAAATTGCGCAAGAGGAGCTAAACATCCGCCAAAATATTCAAGCACGCCCTACCTCGTTACTGAAAAAAGTATTTTCATTTGCTACTAAACAAGGCAATTAAGCTTATTATATGATTTCGATAAAAAAACTATTCCCTTTGGGCTTATTATCTCTTGCGGTACTTGCTGCGTGCCACAAGAAAAAATCAGTTGAAGGCTCTATTTCTTACGCAATTGAATACATATTGCCTGATAGCTTAAAGCAATATGAAGAGTATTTACCCAATTCGGCTAAGGTGTATTTTAAAGACGACTCGACCATTAGCATTCAACAAATAAATGCCGAATCGACTACCATCATTACGCATAAACCGACCGATTTTATGCGCGTGTTGCTTACATCAAGTACTAAAAAATATGTGATAGACTATAATACGGCAGAGCAATTGGAAGAGGCCCAAGCCCGGTTAGGGTATAGCTATTCTGCCAATTCGACCACCAATACTATCGCTGGGTATAAAACATCAAAATATACACTTACTGATAAAGCAACAGGAGAAAATGCTGAAGCGTGGTTTACCAAGGATGTAAAAATTATCCCAAACTCATTAACTATGCCATTTGATACCACTTATGGCGTGCCTTTGTTTTTTACCACAACGCACAATGGCATCACCACCAAAACAACGGTAAAGGAAATTAAATTTGAGCCTGTGCCCGATGGTATATTTTTGACACCAAAAGGCTATGAAACCCTAACGCCTAAGCAATTGCGAGAAATGCCCGTAGCTGTTGATAATAAATAGATAACTGATTTAGTATAAATAAAAAAGGGAATGAATTTAGTAAGTATTCATTCCCTTTCTATTTGCAATGATATATTATTTCTGCTTAGCAGCCCAAGCATCCATTTTACTTTCTAACACACTTAATGGCATCGAGCCATCTTTTAATACTTGGTCGTGAAACTCGCCAAGGTTAAATTTCGCCCCTAATTGTTTTTCATATTTTGTACGCAATTCGCGAATTTTTAAGGCTCCAATTTTATATCCTAAAGCTTGCCCCGGTATCGCCATATAACGCTCAATTTCGGCAGTTGCGCCATGCTCGTCAATAGCTTCATTATCCATCATGTATTTGATAGCTTGCTCTCTAGTCATCCCTTTACTATGGATAGCTACATCAACTACCAAACGAATAGCACGGTGTATCTCGTCGCCAAGTGCCCCCATGTGTTGATAAGGGTCGGTATATAAACCCAATTCTTTCCCTAACGACTCACAGTATAATGCCCAGCCTTCTACATAAGCATTATCGCCACCAAAGCGGCGAAATTTAGGCAAAGTAGTATTTTCTTGCGTTAATGATATTTGATAATGATGCCCTGGTATAGCCTCATGCAAGAATAACGATTCCATTCCTGATGTAGTGTTAAATTTAGTAGCATCTAATATCGGTACATAAAATATCCCTGCTCGGCTACCATCAGCCGAGCCTTGATTATACTCAGCACTTGCCGATGCCGCACGAAACGATTCTGTTTGTCGTATCTGGAAAGGCGTTTTTGGTACATGGTTAAACTCTTTTTTCAAATTCGGTTCCATGCGTTTATGAATGGCTTCAAAAGCGTCCAAAACATCTTTAGGTGTTTTATATGGCATAAATTTAGGATCGTTTTTCATGTATTCAAAAAACGCTTTCAAATCGCCTTTAAAACCTACTTTGTTTTTAATGCTATCCATCTCGCCACGTATGCGCGCAACTTCTTTCAACCCTAATTGATAAATCTCTTCAGATGTTTTAGAGGTTGTAGTTTGCAGATGAACGAGGTATTTATACATATCGCCACCAGTTGGCATTGCCGAATACCCTGATGTACTGCGTGCATGAGGTAAGTAATCGTTTTTCAGATAGTCGCCCAACTTTTTGTAGGTTGGATTTACAACCTCGGCTATCATTTTTTTATAATCATCAGTTAGTTTTTTCTTATCGGCATCGCTAAAATCTTTTGGAAAATTATTTATCAGTCCATAAAACAAGCTTTTAGTAGCGTCGGCTGATACCAAATCTTGCATTTGTGGAATCATTTTTACTACCAATGCTTTCGGAAGCACTACACCTGCTTTTACACCCTTATTGAAATTGGCTATGGCAGTATCTGCCCAAACAGGGAATGCGCTCACGCGTTTCATCCAATCGTTATAATCTTTAACTGTTTTGAAGGGTTGAGAACCTGAGCCCGAACCATATTGCCCAAATGTAATTGGAAGGGCATAAAATTGATTGAAAGGCATATACTCGAAATGATGATTAAACCCATCTAAGGCAATCTGCATTTCGTAAGCAAAAATATCATACGATAATTGGTCGTCCTCACCAAGGTCAGCACGATTAAATTGCTTTACCTTGTTTAAGTAATTCGCATAAAAATCACGTGCTTGTTTAATAAATTGTGCCGAGCCATCATTAGGTAATAAATCATTAAACCTATTATCGCCAATGCCTGTGGCTTCCAAAGGGTAAAGTTTTAGGCGGTCTTCGTAATAATTATCAAACAATTGTGCAAGCTCTTTATTGCCTGCTTTGGTGGCATCGCTTGCTTTTTGCTTGCAAGCTCCCAATGCGCTCACAATGCAACATAGTAAAAATAGTTTTCTCATCAATTTTTGGTTTTGAACATTAAAGTTAAGCATATTTTATAGAATGCTCCTTTGTAACAAAAAGGTTATAAAAAAAGCGATAGAGAAACCCTATCGCTTTTATATCATGGTATGGTTTAATTGCTTAAACGAGTAATCTAACAGGCTCTTCGAGTAATGATTTAAGCGTTTGTAAAAACGCCGCTCCTGAGGCTCCATCAACTGCACGATGGTCGCAACTCAATGTCACTTTCATCACATTGCCAGCCACTACTGCACCATTTTTCACAACAGGAACTTGTTGAATACCACTCACCGCCAATATACACGCATCTGGTGGATTAATGATGGCCGTAAACTCATCTACCCCAAACATACCTAAGTTTGATATAGTAAAGGTTGAGCCTTCCCAATCAGCAGGTTGTAGCTTTTTAGCTTTTGCACGTTGCGCATAGTCTTTCACTTCTGCCGATATTTGACTTAATGATTTTCCGTCAGCAAAACGCACTACTGGCACTAGCAAGCCATCTTCAACCGCTACCGCTACACCTATGTTTACGTGCTCATTATAGCGTATCTTATCGCCCAACCACGATGAATTTACAGAAGGGTGTTGTTTTAAAGCAACAGCACAGGCTTTAAGCACTAAATCGTTAAAAGATATTTTCACTTGAGCCACCTCGTTCATTTTGGCACGAGCAGCAATTGCTTGATCCATATCAATAGACATGGTTACATAAAAATGCGGTGCGGTAAATAAACTCTCTGATAGGCGTTTCGCAATTACTTTACGCATTTGCGTTACTGGCTTCTCGGTATATTTTTCTTGCCCAATATATTGTGGAATTACTACTTGTGGGGTAGCTGCAACTGATGCACTTGTAGAAGCAGGGGTAATTACTGCTGCCGAAGTTTTAGCTGTAGGGGTAAAGTCTTCAATATCCTTTTTTATAATACGACCACCTTCTGCCGAGCCTTTTACATCATTCAGGTTGATGCCTTTTTCTTTTGCTATTTTGCGTGCCAAAGGCGATGCTTTTACACGGCTATCATCTGCTTGAGATGATGTGCTTGACATTACTGCAGGGGCAGCAGTTTCTTCAACTGGAGTTGCCACAGGTGCGCTATCAGCACTGCTCATTGCACTACCGCCATCATTCGCTAAGAGCGGGGTAATATCAGTACCTTCTTTACCAACAATAGCAATAATTCCGTTTACTGGTGCTGCTTCGCCTTCTTTGGGGCCGATGTATAAAAGTGTACCTGCTTCGTAGCCTACTACTTCCATCGTAGCCTTGTCGGTTTCTACATCCGCCAACGAATCGTCGGACTTAACTTTATCACCAACTTTAAAATTCCATTTATTAATTACCCCCTCTGTCATGGTATCGCTCAAAGCAGGCATACGAATAACAGTAGCAGGTATTTTTGATGTATCAACTTTTGGAGCAGCACTTGCGGTAGGCTTTTTATCCTCAACTGGCATTTCTGCCGCTGCTGGTGCAGCGTTAGCACCATTTAAAGCTGTTTTATAATCTTCGCCCTCTTTGCCTAAAACGGCAATTACGGTATCAACCGGAACAGCCTTACCTTCTTCAACACCGATGTATAACAAAGTACCATCTTGAAACGATTCAAAATCCATTGTGGCCTTGTCAGTTTCAACTTCGGCCAATACATCGCCCGATTTTATCTTATCGCCCACTTTTTTATGCCACTTGGCTAATACCCCTTCTGTCATGGTATCGCTCATTTTTGGCATTCTAACTACTTCGGCCATATTATATTTGATGAATAGTTTTTTAAATCTAAATAAATATTACGTTTAGCTCATTATAAAAGGATAATCCTTTTCTACATACACATCTGTATATAGCTCAGATGCTTCTGGCCAAGGAGAATCTTCGGAGAATTGCACCGACTCATCTACTATCGTTTTTATCTTTTCGTTAATTTGCTCAAACCAAGCTTCATCAGCATATTTCTCATCCAAAATAGTTTGACGCACTTTTTCGATAGGATCTTTTGCTTTGTAGCTTTCCAACTCTTCTTTGGTACGATATTTTTGAGGGTCAGACATAGAGTGCCCTTTGTAACGATAGGTACGCATCTCTAAAAATGTAGGCCCTTCGCCAGCACGCGCACGCTGCACAGCTTCATCCATTGCATTATGAACCGCAACCGGATCCATGCCATCAACTGCCGATGATGGAATACCATAAGGTAAACCTAATTTATAAATATCGGGCTGTATGGTAGTACGCGCAACCGATGTACCCATTGCATAACCATTGTTTTCGCAAACAAATATTACTGGCAATTTCCAAAGTGCAGCCATATTAAAGGTTTCGTTTAATGCTCCTTGACGCACCGCACCATCGCCCATATAGGCTACGTTCACATTATCAGTTCCTTTAAATTTCTCGGCAAATGCAATACCTGCACCGAGTGGAATTTGCCCGCCAACTATACCATGCCCACCATAAAAATGGTTTTCTTTGTCGAACATGTGCATCGAGCCGCCTTTGCCCTTAGAGCAACCAGTAGCTTTTCCATAAAGTTCGGCCATTACTGCATTTGGCGAAGTGCCTTTTGCTAAAGCATGGGCATGATCACGATAGGCTGTAATCAAACTATCCTCGTGGCGTAGCACCGACATTGCTCCAGCCAAAACGGCTTCTTGACCAATATACAGGTGACAAAACCCTCTTATTTTTTGTTGACCATACAATTGCCCTGCTTTTTCTTCAAACTTACGCATCAATTGCATCGACTCGTACCACATCAGGTAGGTGTCCTTATTTATTTCGATTGAACTCATTTGTAAACGCTCACTTACTTATACAATGCGCAAATCTAATTATATCCTTGAAAATATCGAAACCGTGTGCACTTTGTTGCAAAGTTTTTAACCTCGGCAGCTTCTTTTTGCCAAAAACCACCTATTTATTCATAATAAGCCTATTCGAAATTTTACAATTATGTAACTTTTGCTCTTTTATTTCGTATAAAGAATTTTACTATTTCAAAAAATGACAACATTTATTGGTAATAATAAAAAAATACAATAGTTTTGCAGCTATCGCTGGCATAAAGTCGGCATAATTAAAACGCTGTTGTACGCTAAAACAACAAAGATCAAAGATTAAATGAAGAAATTTATATTATCTATCGCTTTGAGCCTAAGTATATTAGCAGCGTATGCTCAAACTAAACCCGCACCAGCCCAACCTGTTGAAAAAACTCCTGATGAGCAAGATGGATTAGTAAAAGATTATTTTTCTCAAATAATGGGTGTGGCTTTATCCACCACTTCTAATGTAAAATTGTTTCAGTTTGTATATGACTGGATAGGTACTCCTTATCATTTTGGCGGGAATACCAAAAGAGGGATTGATTGCTCGGCATTTACCAAAGAACTATATGGCAAAGTATTTAACCTTGCTATTAAGCGCAACTCGCGAGATATTTTTACGATGGTAAGCCCTGTTCGTAAAGATGAATTGCAAGAAGGCGATTTAGTTTTCTTTAAAATACATAGCCGCAGTATAAGCCACGTGGGTATTTACTTAGGTAATAATAAATTTGCCCACGCCTCGTCAAGAGGAGTAGCTATTAATAGCCTCGATGATGGGTATTATAGTCGTTACTTCTATAAGGGTGGGAGATTGCTTGATGTATTCAAAAAGGAAATAGAGGCAACTCCCGAAGCCAATAAAAGCGAATAAAATATTATTAAATGAATCCTTTCTCTGATGAAAGGATTTTTTTTGAAATGAAAATACACCTATCCTTTCGTTTACTTATTGCCGTATTGTTTTTTTCGTGCAATCAATCACCTAGTGTTACCCATACCCATTCAACTCAAACCAAAGCAAACCCCAGTAAAAATATAGTACCAACGGTTACGATTAGTGATACCATTTGTATTGCTGCCGTAGGCGATATTATGCTTGGTACGGCATATCCTGATAAAAGCAAACTTCCGCCCGATAGTGCAAAGAGTAGTTTTAAGAGTGCATTAGCTTATTTTGAAAAATCAGACATTGTATTTGGTAATTTGGAAGGCACACTGCTCGACGAAGGGAAGCCCGCAGCTTACAAAAAAAACCTAAAAACCGCTTATCTATTCAGAATGCCAACAAACTATGGGCGTGTTTTAAAAGATGCTGGTTTTAATTTGATGAGCGTTGCTAATAACCACATTACCGATTTTGACGAAAAAGGTTGCAAAAGCACCACAAAAACATTGGATAGCTACGGCATCTATTATGCTGGTTTACAAAGCTGTCCTACTACTATTTTTGAACGCAATGGCATAAAATATGGCTTCTGTGCCTTTGCGCCTAATGCTCGTGTAGTGCCCTTGCTCGATTTACAGAATGCCGAACGCATTATCCACGACTTGAAACAACAATGCGATATTGTGGTAGTATCTTTTCATGGCGGGGCAGAAGGCGCAGCCTATGAGCATGTACCCTTTAAAATGGAATCGTACATGAATGCTAAACGTGGTGATGTGCACAAATTTGCGCATTTGGCTATTGATGCAGGTGCTGATATTGTATTAGGTAATGGCCCACATGTAAGCCGAGCACTCGAAAAATACAACAATCGATTAATTGCATACAGTTTGGGTAATTTTTGCACTTATAACAAAGTAAGTATTAGCGGCGTTTGCGGTATCGCTCCTCTACTTAAAGTCTCCTTAAATAAAAAAGGGGAGTTTAAAAAAGGACGCATCGTTTCGTTTAGGCAAACGCATCAAATGGGCTTGTTTCGTGATACAACAAACAGTGCCGCCAAGCGCATCAAAATGCTTACCGAAAAAGATTTCCCACAGTCGGGTTTAACTATTACTACTGATGGGAATATACAACCTAATAACTAATTGACATGCTTTACCTAATATCGCTTAAAATAAAACTTACCTTTACACATACAAACTATTATTAATCATGGAAGCTATCATCCCGTTCTCAATTATTGGATTTATAGTACTAATTGTATTATTTACCTCATTTGTAACTGTTAAACAAGGTACTATAGTGGTTATTACTGTTTTCGGCAAATACCGCCGCATACTAGCCCCTGGTCTTAATTTTAAAATACCGCTTATTGAGCAGGTGCACTCGCGCATATCTATACAAAACCGTTCGGTAGAGTTGGAGTTTCAAGCAGTTACTATTGATCAAGCTAATGTATATTTCAAGGCGATGCTTTTATATTCGGTACTTGACCAATCAGAACAAGCGATTATCAACGTAGCATTTAAGTTTGTTGATGAGCGCAACCTCATGCAGGCTTTAGTGCGCACTATTGAGGGCTCAATTAGAGCGTATGTAGCTACCAAAAAGCAAGCTGATGTGCTCATATTGCGCCGTGATATTGTTGACCATGTGAAAGAACAGCTTGACCAAGTACTTGAAACATGGGGTTATCATTTGATGGATTTGCAATTGAACGATATTACATTTGATGAGGTAATTATGAAATCGATGAGTCAAGTAGTGGCATCAAACAATTTAAAAGCTGCTGCCGAAAACGAAGGGCAAGCATTATTAATTACCAAAACCAAAGCTGCCGAGGCCGAAGGTAATGCGATAAAAATTGCTGCCGAAGCCGAGCGTCAAGCGGCGCAATTGCGTGGGCAAGGTGTTGCTTTATTCCGTGAGGAAGTAGCCAAAGGGATGACAGCCGCTGCTAAAGAAATGGCAGATGCACAAATGGACACTTCTGTTATTTTATTTACGATGTGGACAGAGTCTATCAAGCATTTTGCCGAAAACTCACAAGGGAATGTGATTTTCTTAGATGGCTCAACCGCATCAATGGAGCGCACCATGAAAGAAGTAATGAGTTTAAACCTTTTGCAGCCTGATAAAGTCAAAAAGTAAACATTTACTTTGGCAGCTTATGGGTTGGGCTTTACGACGAATTGCTTATACGATAATTTTCACTGTTTTGTGCTGGCAATCTTCGCTAGCACAAGTATATCATCAATTAACTATTCACGATTTTGAAGGCATTCCCCGTTCGCACAACGGGGTAATTGCTTATACCAACTGTACTATTGATTTTAGGTATCAAGCTGTTCGCACAAAGAGGGGATACCGGCTAAATTTCGATATCAGGTTGATATTGAACAGGAATAAATCGTGGATGGATAAATCACGTATTACCTCACGCGAAATGCTTGCCAGTATCTTAAAGCACGAACAAGGGCATTATATCGTTGCATACTTGGAACAGCAAGAGTTAATACGTGAAGTAGCGCAGACGCAATTTGAGGCAGATTATCAGCGCAAAGCACAAGAAATATTCGACCGAATAGATGCTAAGTACAAGCAACTAAACCACGATTATGATGAAGATACCGCACACATGACCAATAATGTGCAGCAAAATAGCTGGGATGCGTATTTTCAAAAACGCCTTAGGCTTATCGCCCGAGATGAAGAGAATTAGCTACTTTTTATAATCTGTAATATTCAACTGGTGTTTGCAGAAACTATATTCGTGCGTTTGGTTTGAGCAGATGATGGTTAGGCGGTCGGCAGCAAATTGCTCCACCAAATTCAAATACCAATCCACACCTTGTGTATCCAAATTCGATGTAGGCTCATCCAACATCAGCATAGGCGTATCCGAGCAAAAAGCCAATGCCAATTTAAGTCGTTGCTTCATCCCCGATGAAAAATATTTGATGAGTTTATTTTGACTGCCTTCCATATTCAAAAGGGCAATTACGCCCTTTTTATCCAACCCATTACGGTAGGGTTTAAATTTAAAATGGAAATCAATCACCTCATCCATCGTAAATTCTTCTATCAATTCGAGATAAGGCGCAGCCAAACTCAGATACTTAAAAACCATTTCGGGTTCAACTGCTTTATCGTGATAAGCATAATTTATACTACCCGCCGATGGGGTAAGATTGCCATTTAAAACCTGTAACAACGTAGATTTTCCCGAACCATTAGAACCTAAGATGGCATAGGTTTCGCCCATTGAAAAGGTGTAGTCGATATTCCTGAAAATCCAATCTCTATTAAAACGGCGACCTATATTTTGGAGCGTGATTTTCATTCGTTTTGTGGTTGATACTTTCTAATTCATAGCAGTTGGGTATTTAAAACCTCAACTACTATGAATTATAAGCTTAATACTATATACCAAAGCCCTTCATAATACCACGCTGCGAGTTTTGCACAAAGTTTACAATTTCATCTCGTTCAATTGTTGGTGCAAATTCAGCCTCGATAATATCTAAAGCCTTGGTAACATTGTATTTTTTCAAGAAAATAATGCGGTATATTTCTTGTATTTCGTTAATTGTACTTGCCGAGAAACCTCTTCGGCGAAGCCCTACCGAGTTGATACCGATGTAGGATAATGGCTCTCTGCCTGCTTTGGTATAAGGCGGAACATCTTTACGTACTAACGAACCGCCCGAAATCATACTATGTGTGCCGATTTCAACAAATTGATGAACCGCAGATGTGCCACCAATAAAGGCGTAATCGTAAACATTGATATGTCCCGCTAATTGTACCGAGTTGGCAATAATTACATTATCCCCAATCATACAGTCGTGCGCTACGTGCACATAAGCCATCAACAAACAATTGCTGCCAATGGTAGTGGTATTTTTATCAAGAGCAGTGCCTCTGTTTAAGGTAACGCATTCGCGAATGGTGGTATTATCGCCTATGGTTACGGTACTTTGCTCGCCTTTATATTTTAAATCTTGAGGAGGGGCAGATATTACCGACCCTGGAAAAATACGACAGTTTTTCCCGATACGTGCACCATCCATAATGGTGGCATTTGAGCCTATCCAAGTACCTTCACCTATTTCAACATCCTTATGGATAGTAACAAATGGCTCGATGGTTACATTATCGGCTATCCTTGCTTGCGGATGTATGTATGCTAAGGGCTGTATCATGCTTCTTTTTCTTCTTTTGTTTTTCTTACAATTTGAGCCATCAATTCGGCTTCTACCACTATTCGTGAGCCTACCATACCCACACCCTTCATTTGCGCAATACCTCTGCGGATAGGGGCTAGCAAATTACAGTAGAATATCACGGTATCGCCCGGTACAACTTTATCTTTAAAACGAGCATTCTCTATTTTTAAAAATAAGGTAATATAGTTCTCAGGGTCAGGAACGGTGTTTAATACTAAAATTCCGCCTGTTTGCGCCATGGCTTCTATTTGCAATACACCAGGGAACAACGGTTGCCCTGGGAAATGACCTGCAAATAAATCTTCGTTCATGGTTACGTTTTTTACCCCGACCACATGACTTTTGCTGATTTCCAATATCTTGTCAACCATTAGCATCGGTTGCCTATGTGGCAAAATGTTCATGATTTGAACGGTATCATATACTGGTTTAGCATTCGGATCGTAAACTTTTATATGCTTACGGCTTCTTTCTTTTTTGATAAGAGCCTTAATTTTTTTAGCGAAAGCCACATTTGCGGCATGACCTGGGCGTGCTGCCATAATATGACCACGAAGCGGAACACCTACCAAAGCCAAATCGCCTATCATATCCAACAATTTGTGCCGAGCGGGTTCGTTTTGGTGGCGCAACTCAATATTGTTTAATATCCCTTGTGGTGCTACTTTAATATCTTTACGATTGAATATTTTAGCAAGATGGGCTAGTTCGGCATCATCCACATCTTTATCTACCACCACAATGGCATTATTTAAATCACCACCTTTTATAAGGTCGTGCTTTAATAACATTTCCAATTCGTGTAGGAAGCAGAAAGTACGGCACGAAGCAATCTCCTTAGTAAATTCTCCTATGGTTGATATACTTGCGTGTTGGCTGCCTAATACTTGAGAGTTATAATCGACCATACAGGTAAAGCGATAATCATCAAGTGGCATTGCTACCATTTCTACTTTACGGTCGGATTCCGAATAATGTATATTATATGGGATGTGGTAGTATTCTCTATCAGCATCTTGCTCGGTAAAACCAGTAGCGGTAATGGCATCAACAAATTGAATAGAGCTACCATCCATAATAGGTGTTTCGGGGCCATCCAAATCAATCAAAACATTATCAACCTCCAAACCCACTAACGCAGCCAAAACGTGCTCAATGGTGCTTACGCTTGCTCCATTTTGCGAAATGGTAGTTCCGCGCGAGGTATCAGTCACATTATCAACATCAGCATCAATAATAGGCGAGCCCTCCACATCTATCCTTCTAAACTTATAACCATGATTTTCGGGCGCGGGGTTAAAGGTCATAGTTACCTTTTCGCCAGTATGTAACCCCGTACCAGATACAGAAACTGGGGCTTTAATCGTTTTTTGTTTTACATTCATAATTATTACTATTGAACGCTAAATCGAGCTATCGTTTGTTTTACGTAATTCAGCAATCAGTTTTTCTAATTCTATAATTCTTTTCTCCAATTCAGGCAAACGCATCATTACAATTTGCGAACGCATATTATTATTATAAGGTATGGCTGGCGAACCTGCCCATTTTTTACCTTCATCGGCAATGGTACGACTAACGCCCGATTGTGCTTGTATTTGACTTCCCTTAGCTACGCTAATATGACCCACTATACCTACTTGCCCGCCAATAATTGCGTTTTCGCCTACCTTAGTACTGCCCGATATGCCTGTTTGGGCGGCCACTACGGTATGAGCGCCTAGTTCTACATTATGGGCAATTTGTATTAAATTATCCAACTTTACACCTTTATGTATTACTGTTGAGCCCATTGTGGCACGGTCAATAGTAGTATTAGCGCCTACTTCTACATCATCTTCCAAAATCACATTACCTATTTGGCTTATCTTGCTATAAGTACCATCAGCAGATGGTGCAAAACCAAAACCATCGCTCCCTATTACTGCTCCCGAGTGTACAATCACATTATTGCCAATCACACAATCAAAATATACAATCACGTTTGGAAATAGGGTTACATTATTGCCAATAGTCACATTATCGGCTATATAAGTATGTGGATAAATTTTGCAATTGTTGCCCAATTTTACACCCGGCCCTATGTATGAAAATGCGCCTATGTAGCAATTATCGCCTATTTGTGCCGATGGATGAATATAGTTGGGCTGCTCTACACCAGTCTTATTTAGTTTTATGGTGTTGTATTTTTCGAGCAATACCGAAAATGAGCTATAAGCATTTTCTACCCTGATAAGGGTAGCCTTTACCGGCTCCGAAAGTACCTGATTGCTATTTACAATTACGATTGAGGCATTTGTGATGTACAAATACTGCTCGTATTTGGGATTAGCTAAAAACGACAATGAGCCAGCCGAAGCTTCCTCTATTTTGGCCAACTGGCTAACTGCTACAGAGGGGTCGCCCTCTACAGTTCCGTTTAGCATAAAACTTATTTCCTGCGCAGTAAATTGCATCGGGCAAATTTAAGTGTTAATATTAAAGCAACAAATTATAAATATATAACCCTCAATACGTTTATAAAAGGTCTTTGGTATAGCAAAGAATATACTTTCGTACAGTTTTTGCTAATGCCTCCAAATTTGAATTGTCGCTTGCTGATGTTATATCTTGTATTGTACCATCCTTCATCAAAATACGAATACTCCCATCGTCTGCTTTATAGGCGTTGTTTTTTATCGTATCGTTAAATATAAAATAGCTGGCATCTTCTTTTTTTAGTGAATATTTATTTATGGCATTTTCGGTTAAACGAGTAACCATCTGCTTGTCGATTGTTTTATTAGATATATCAACATGATAAAGGTTACGCTGCATTAACATTTTACATAGCCGCGAAAGTACCGCATCTGTATCGTCAGCCCATACTTTTATTGCCGACATGATATCCGTATCATCTAATTTAGCGAAAAACTGCAAGTGCACATCTTGGCTTATAAAATCTTGTTTACTAATCTTGTTTACCAAAAAGTGATTTAATGCGGGTGTTGCAAAAAGTTGTTTGCCGCTTAATGCCAGCTCGCGACTACGCTTAAGTATCTTAGCTAGCAATTGCTCGGCTCCAATTACGGTTTTGTGCAGATATACCTGCCAGTACATCAATCGGCGGGCGATTAAAAACTTTTCTATCGAATATATGCCCTTTTCTTCAACAGCGATATGATCATCAACCACATTCAACATTTTGATAATGCGGTCGAAACTGATAACCCCTTCTGATACGCCTGTAAAAAAACTATCCCGATTAAGGTAGTCCATCCTATCCATATCCAATTGTCCCGAAACCAGTTCGTGCAAAAAACGCTTATGATATGAGCCATTAAAAATATCAATAGCCATTGTCAACCTACCGCCAAACTCCACATTCAATTTATTCATCAACAGGATAGAAATATCCTCGTGCGAAATCTCATCAACAATAGATTGCTCTAAGGCGTGCGAGAATGGCCCATGTCCTATATCGTGCAATAATATGGCGATGGTAATGCCTTCTTCTTCTTCGGTTGTAATTGAATGCCCTTTGCTGCGTAGTGTTTCGATAGCAAGCCCCATTAAGTGCATTGCCCCTAAGGCATGATGAAAACGAGTGTGGAGGGCACCTGGATAAACAAGATGGGTCATCCCCAGTTGTTTAATATACCTTAGGCGTTGAAAATAAGGATGCTCGAGCAAATCGAATATCAGCTCCGTTGGAATGCTGATAAATCCATATACTGGATCGTTTATGATTTTCTTTTTATTCAATGGCTTAATCCTGTGCAAATGTGTTAAATTATAGTAATATTTTAGATTATAATTGTTAAATTTTGTTAATTACCTTTAATAAACCATAACAAAGCCTTTGCTTTGGGGTTATACTAAAGAAAATAATAGACACCATGCAGGATACGACAATACTATGGGCCGATGATGAGATTGATTTGTTGAAACCACATATACTTTTTTTAAAAGAAAAGGGATACAATGTAACTACCGTGACCAACGGAAACGATGCAGTGGATGCTTTCAAGAGTGATTATTTTGATTTAGTTTTCTTGGATGAAAATATGCCTGGCTTAACTGGCTTGGAAACTTTGGCAGAGATTAAAAATATTAATAACGAAGTCCCAGTTGTACTCATCACTAAAAATGAAGAAGAATATTTAATGGAAGATGCTATTGGCTCGAAGATTGATGATTATTTAATCAAGCCTGTCAACCCCAAGCAGATATTGCTCACCATAAAAAAACTAACAGAAAATAAACGCATCGTAACCGAAAAAACTACGATGGCGTATCAGCAAGATTTCAGAACATTGGGCATGACCTTGAATGACAAATTAAGTTATCAGGAATGGGTGGATGTGTATAAAAAACTGATTTATTGGGAGCTGGAGTTGGAAAAGCTGGAGGACGAGGGTATGCACGAAATACTTACCCATCAAAAAGCCGAAGCCAATGTTCAGTTTTGCAAGTTTGTTGAGAAGAATTATATCAATTGGGTTAAAAACCCCGAATCGGCTCCTATTACTTCGCCGCAATTGTTCAAAAAGAAGGTTTTTCCAAAAATGGATGGGAAAACGCCTGTGTTTTTTATCCTGATTGATAATTTAAGATTTGATCAGTTTAAAATTATCAACCCCTATATATCCGAATATTTTAGACTAGAGGAAGAAGATACTTATTACAGTATTTTACCCACGGCTACACAGTATGCTCGTAATGCTATTTTTTCGGGACTTATGCCATTGGATATGGAAAAGCGTTTCCCTAATATGTGGCAAAACGACGAAGACGAAGGCGGTAAAAATTTACATGAAGAAGAGTTTTTGAGCGACCAGCTAAAGCGTGTGTTAAGAAAAGATATTAAGTACTCATATCATAAAATATTAAATATTGATGAGGGGCGCGCGCTGAACGACTCAGTGAGTAATTTGATGAATAATGATTTGAATGTGGTAGTATATAACTTTGTAGATATGCTTTCGCACGCACGTACTGATATGCAAATGATACGCGAGCTGGCAAGTGATGATGCCGCATACCGTTCGTTAACACTATCTTGGTTTGAACATTCGCCATTGTTTGATTTGCTTAAATTTTTATCGCAAAAACAGGTAAAGGTGATTATCACTACCGACCACGGTACTATACGCGTTAAAAATCCGAGTAAAATAATTGGCGACCGGAACACCAATACCAATTTGCGCTACAAACAAGGCAAGAATTTGAATTTTAATGCAAAAGAAGTATTTCATGTGCGCAATCCGCATGATATTATGCTACCCAAACTACATGTGAGTTCGAGTTTTGTTTTTGCTAAATGCGATAGTTATTTTGTGTACCCTAACAACTATAACCATTTTGTTAACTTTTATAACGAAACTTTTCAGCACGGAGGTATATCGCTCGAAGAAATGATTATACCAATAGTAACATACTTATCGAAGTAAAATCAATATTGTTTTAACTTTGGCAAATGAATTTGCCAATTAATAGCGTTGACGATTTACATGTAGCAGCAAAGTTGCTCATCGCCTTTGCACAAACCGAGAAGGTGTTTCTTTTTTATGGCGATATGGGGGCGGGTAAAACCACCTTCATTAAATCGCTATGCAAAAGTTTGGGTACACACGAAAGCATTACAAGCCCTACGTTTTCTATCGTAAATGAATATGTGGGGAAAAATGGCAATATCTACCATTTTGATTTTTATCGACTAAAAAACCAAACCGAAGCATTTGATTTGGGCTACGAAGAGTACTTCTATTCGGGTAATTATTGCTTTATTGAGTGGCCCGAAAAGATACCCGATTTGCTTCCCGCCCATTATATCCGTGTTGGTATTCAAGTTTTAACCAACAACGAACGCCTGCTAACATTTGAAAATATTTAGTTTAACATCATTTGTTTTTTCCGTATCTTCAACATTCAGAAATAAATACAAATGAGTTCGGAGTTATACAGTGGATTTTCTGATGTTGCCAAGCAGGCAATGATGCAGACGCAAGAGTCGATGCTGGAAGTAAAACACAAGAAAAACAAACTTTACATAGGTATTCCTAAGGAAATTTCTTTCCAAGAGAACAGAATTGCTTTAACCCCTCTATCGGTTGCATTGCTTGTAAACAATGGGCACGAAGTAATGTTAGAAAGCAATGCAGGACAGGCGGCTAAGTTTTCGGACAAAGATTATAGCGACCAAGGCGCACGCATAGTATATGATACCAAAACCGTGTACGAGGCTAATATTATTATAAAAATAGCCCCACCTATGCCGCACGAAATAGAAATGATGCGCCCACATCAAATTCTTATTTCTACACTACAAATGTCGACCCTGAAAGCCGATTGCCTACATGCGTTAATGAATAAAAAAATTACCGCATTATGTTTCGAGCATTTGAGAGATGAGGGCGGCTCGTTAAGTGTAGTGCGGGCAATGAGTGAGATAGTAGGAGCTACCTCAATATTGATAGCAGGCGAGTACCTTAGTAATATATTTGACGGTAAAGGCTTAATGCTTGGGGGAATAACGGGTGTTCCACCTACCGAAATTGTGATATTAGGAGCGGGCACAGTTGGCGAATATGCCGCACGAACTGCAATATCGCTTGGTGCCGAGGTAAAAGTGTTCGACCCATCCATCTATAAATTACGACGATTGCAAAATAATATTGGCAGTCGGGTTTTTACCTCCGTTGTGCAGCCAATAGTTTTAGAAAAAGCCATTATATCATGCGATGTGGCTATTGGAGCTATGCGTGCCGAAGATGGTAGAAGCCCGTGTATTGTTTCCGAAAACACGGTAAGCAAAATGAAGCCAAATTCGGTAATTATTGATGTGAGTATTGACCAAGGGGGCTGTTTTGAAACATCCGAAGTAACCAACCATACCCATCCCGTATTCAGGAAATATGATGTCATCCACTACTGTGTGCCTAATATTGCGTCGCGGGTAGCCCGAACAGCCACTTATTCATTAACCAATATATTCACGCCAATATTATTAGACATAGGCGAGCAAGGTGGACTTAAAAATGTAATATGGCAAAAAGCGGGTGTGCGCAATTCGGTTTATATTTATGAAGGACATTTGACCAGTAAATACATTGGCGACCGATTTAATATCCCGTGTAAAGACCTGGATTTGTTGATAGTATCTCGCCGATAAAAAAATAATCAAAATAAGATTAAAAAAAACCTTGTAAAATAAAAAATGCTGCCTATATTTGCCATCCCAAACGGAGTGGTAGTTCAGCTGGTTAGAATACATGCCTGTCACGCATGGGGTCGCGGGTTCGAGTCCCGTCCATTCCGCTAAAAGAGCCTCAACGCTCTTTAAAACGCTTAAGTCATCTGGTTTAAGCGTTTTTTTTGCTCAAAAAATCGCATAACTACTCAGGTTTTTGATTCACCTAGGTGGTCAATATCAGCGTTATATCCATTGAAAGGCCTATTAAAATTAACAAAAGAGATATTCGCTTTACCCAACAAATCTTCCAAAATACCTTTTCGGATTTGATCTGGGGGATGAGGTAATTCCTTTAAAATATACTGGTTGAAAAACTCGTCGAAACTCATGTTTGCCGCCAAAAAGTTGTTTGTCTTGTCCTCTGAAACTGTATAGAGCTTCAAGGTTACTTCTTGCAGGAAATTATAATAATCAATGAAAAATCTGTCAAGAATTGTGATATTTAGGTTTGCCATTACCAAGTCGTAAAGGATAGAAAGGTTCATGACCACAAGCTCCATAACCTCAAAATTGTCATGCTTGGGCTTACCCTTTTCAAATTTTTGCAGCAAATAGTTATTTACTCCAGGTAGACTGAAATAAAAATCATGGTGAATGATAACCGGGTAAATTCTATATTTTTCAGTGGAATTATCTAGGTTTAATTTATCATCCTTATAGCCGCCATCAAAAAGCGTTTTCAATTTTTGAGTTAATTGTCCAACCCCTTTTTCGCCATCATCGGATGAAACGAATTTTTTATCCAAAAACTTGGAGATTTTCTTAACTTCACCAGTCTGCGAAAGTGTTTCAGGGAATATGGAAGCCTTATATTCAAATACGAAAATTAACTTTTCTATTCGGCAATAACCATCAGGTGCATTAGAACTACCATCGTCGACTTTTACTTTCGCTGCAGGAAGTCCATTGCAAAGCAATGTAAATATTGGTTTAAAGCAGTTAGCTTCCAACGCTTGGGAAACCTGACTGCTGTAAGAATTAAAATCCAGCTTATCTTTTAAAGATGTTTGAGTGCGCAATTCAAAGAATGGTCCGTAATAATTCTTTCTCATATAGAAGTAAGGGTCGATTACCATATAACCCCGCGCTCTTGTTAAGTACAAAGGAAACATCTTAATATCAATGATCCCAAATTCCTTTTCAGCCTGCTTATTGATCGTCTGTCTATCCAAATGCGTTGTGTCAACGCCATTCTCAGGCTTAAGGTAAGCTAATCGTTTTAATCTCGCAGTCGGATCGCTCGCCAAGGCGGTTTTGTTAACTTGATCAAAACTACTTAGCAAATTTCCGACACTTTCTTTATGGTTGATTTCAAGATATTGCCCCAGTGCTGGGTGATAGTTTTTATCAGCGTAATTAAGAAATGTCATTACTTTAAACTGTTCAAAAGGCAAATGAGGCCGCTCATTAAATTCATAGCTACTTATGATAGGTGTCCACAATAGTTCCAATTTGCGTTCGTCCTCGTCCTCACTAAGGGCGGTAAACGTTGCCTTGGCCGATTGCTCCTGGTTAACATCTGTCACAATCCTGACGTACGCTTTAAAAAAAACGAACTCTTGTTGCCCAGTCGTCTCCTCAACTACACGAGGGGCGTTAAGTTCCGCCAGAATCATCTTTAATAAATAAGACCTATGGAACAACACTCCAAATTCAAGATCAATATTATTCCAAAATTTTGTTAATGCTTTGTCGGTGCTCTCTTTTTCTTCCGATGAAAATGTCGCCGACAATTCAGCATAAATGCGCTTTTGCAGTTCATATTTTTCTTCATTACTAGTCAATTCATTAATCAAAGCGATACATATTGTAATCACACTTTCATTTGTAAGCCCTGCTATTAAGGTACTGTAACTGCTAGCATCATTGAATAATTCCTGATAAGAAGGGACGGCTTGGCTACGCATAATGATTTATATAATTGACAATTTACTAAAAATATGTAACTCCTGATTCATTTGAAATTAAACCATCGATGGTTCTTTAATTGCATCTTTTTATCAATAAATAGTCTCTTATTTGTATGCGTTGATATAGTCCAAGAATTCATTAAAAGGAATAGTAAAGAATGAAAAACATTGTTGAAGCCCAAAATATATTAAACGATATGGGGGCACAGTTCGAGTTCCGTCCATTCCGCAAAAATAAAAGAGTCTGCCTCAAAATGTAAATACCTCCAATGAGTTCGACACTATTTGGAGGCATTTTTATATTAATCAATGAAAGAAATTCAAATGCGTGAGCTGACAATCTTAAAACCGAGCATTATCAACCCCAATATTAACTTTTACAGCTAAGCCATTACATTACTCATCATTATCTTTGGTTTCAGCTTTTTTAAATAGCATAGCCAACTGTGGTTTGCCGATTACTTTATAAGCTCCATCGCCTTTTAATATTGCTGCCAACTGTCCTTTATCTTGCATCACTTTTACAGCTTGGGTCAGCTCTTTATCATACTTAAAATTGGTTTCGTAACGCCCTTTTTGATAATGATATCGAGAAGCTATTTCATTTTCGAGCACCTGCTTTATTTCGCCTTTATTTTGCAATAGGTCTGTTTTCTTACTGTTTACCAGCTTGGTTTTTAAAGCCTCGTACTCGGTTTTAATATTATCAAACTGCTTTTCGTGACTAGCTTCTGCTTTTAGGCTATTTATCAGTTTTTCGGTAGTGGTTGTATAGTTGTAATTTTTATCAGCTAAATACTTTACAAAATCATTATACTCAACATCAGTTAAATGAAATAAGCGCGGATCGCCTATGTTATGGTGTGTATTGCGATAAAGTGTAGCATAATCAAATATGAACAACTTCGATACTAATGTTTGAGTAATATTTGCAAAACGTTCTTGCTCTACAGAAACATCTGGATATACTCCGCCTCCATCATAAACCAAACGCCCCGCTTTGGTTTTAAACTCGTGCATTAATGAGTCGGCAATTTTTACAACGCTTCCATCCTTTTTACGGTGTGTATAGTCTAAGGCTTGCACACATCGCCCTGATGGAATATAATATTTAGCAATGGTTATTTTTACCAAACTGTTGTATGGCAAACTAAATGTTTGCTGAACAAGACCTTTACCATAGCTACGTTGTCCTATAATTACAGCCCTATCCAAATCTTGTAAAGAGCCTGCCACAATTTCGGAAGCCGATGCTGAGTGATTATTTACTAACACCACCAAAGATAAGTCGGGGGCAAGGGGTGTACCTTGGGTAGAATAGGTATAATTTTTTTCTTTAACTTTTCCCTTTTGCGACACTACTTCTACATTTTTAGGCACAAACAAGTTCACTATTTTTACAGCCTCTTGCAATATACCTCCGCCATTTGAACGCAAGTCGAGTATAATACCATTAGGATTATTCTTTTTTAACTCTGTAAGCGCATTGGTTACTTCGTCAGCAGAGTTTTCCAAAAATTTATCCAATTTAATATAGCCCATATTGGCATTCACCATGCCATAATAAGGCACATTGGGTTGTGTTATTTCATCCCTTGTCAAAGTTTTTTCTATAGGAGTGGCATTGCCATGTTGAATCAACAACTTTACCGGTACGCCTTTTGCTCCTTTTAAAAGCTGACTAACATCATCATTATTTTTACCCGCAAGGTCGATATCATTTATCTTTAGCAATCTATCCCCTACCTGTATGCCTTCTTTTTGAGCAGGAAAGCCCTCGAATAAATCAGAAACATAAACTTTACCTTCTCTCAAAAAAATACCAGCACCTATACCACCATATTGCGTACTTACGTAGTGTAGTTTATAGTCTTCCACTTCCGATTCGGGCACAAACTCGGTATAAGGATCTAAATCTTCTAACATGGCATCCATACCAGTTTTTACCAGCTTTGAAGAGTTAACATCATCTACATAATTGATATTAACTTCTTTATAAACCGAAGCAAACACTTCTAAATTTTTAGATATTTGAAATAAATCGTCGTTGAAACCGAAAAGAAGAGTAGTGAACAAGATTGCTCCTGTTACCAAGCCCCATTTTTTATATTTTTTATTCATCATGCTCCAATTTGCCTGAACGCAGCGTCATCGTTCAATTTTTAAATAAACATAAAATTAGGCAAATGATTGCGAAAACAATGCAGAACAAGAAAGTTTTACATTGATGAGGAAGTCAAACAGAGCAGTAAAACAGGCTATAAGCGGTTATTGTCGATATTGACTAATGCCTTTTTTAAAGTAAACACCACATATTTTCTATCACGGTGTACCAACTCCATGATTTTATTAATCAAAGTATCTTCCTGACCTTCGTTGTATTGTAGTTCTTCGTCGGTAAGATGATTATATTTGCGCTGCAATTTAATTTTTACACGTGCCCAGTCTTTATTGCTGATAGTAATCTCTGCCATTGTTCAAATATATTTCAACAAAAATAGAAAAATTCTATTGATGCACTACGCAATAATTTTGCTCAATCAATGTTAAACCTATGTTAATATTTTACATCTATATATTTTTATAAATCAAAGTTCAATCAAATGAAAAAGTATCTATTAAGTTTCGCAATTCTATTAATTACTGGTCTTGCGGCAAATGCACAATTTACCATCGGTGTAAAAGGTGGTGTTAATTTCTCGAAAATAGCAACAGACAATTTAAGCTCATCAAGTGTTACGGGCTATCAAGCTGGTTTATTTGCGCGCATTGGTTCAGCATTTTATTTACAACCCGAGGTTTATTTAAGTAGTACAGGCGGTAAATTCAGTTTAACAAACAACAACACAACAGCAAATGGTACGGTTACATTTACCAATATCAATGCTCCTTTATTATTAGGGCATTCGTTTGGTTCAAAAAACTTAAATTTCAGATTGTTGGCCGGTCCTGTATATACTTATGCACTTAGCAAAAATCAAAGCTTTGCTGATAATTTTAATGGTGCGCTTACTGATTTTGGAAAGTATAACAACAGTACTATTGGCTATCAAGCTGGAGGTGGTGTTGATATCGGCGCACTTACTGTCGATTTGCGTTACGAAGGCAATTTAACCAAAATAAATCCTACTTATGGGCAACGTCAAAATTTGTGGGCTTTAAGTGTGGGTTTTAAATTTTTGTAAAATACCCTCTTAAATAACAAAACCCCGAAAATATCTCTTTTAATTATGAGGGGACATTTTCGGGGTTTTCATTTGGAGTAAATTTATCTTTCGAGTTTTGCTACTCTCTTTGGCGTGTCTTTCCCCGAAACTATGGTACGTGAGCTTAGTGCTATTGCTCTGATAGCAGATGTGATATTTGATACATCTAACGTGCTTAATTCGTCTTTTACCGTATGGTAATATTTATCAATATCAATTTGGTCGGTTGATATAGTATGTGCCGGAACACCTACTGCTGCTAGCGAAGCATTATCGCTTCTATAAAACAAATTTTGCTCAGGATAAGGGTCGGGGTAGAATTTGAATGCTGTTCCTTTTAAATTTTTTTGAAGAATAGTGCCAAAATCCGACCGTTCAAAACCTGTAATAAATGCCGAGTTTTTACCAAATTTTGAAGCCTTCCCAATCATCTCAATATTAAACATTGCTGTTATCATATCAGGATTAACAGTTGTAGCAAAATATTGTGAACCATACTCGCCAATCTCCTCGGCTGTAAAAGCTACAAATATCAAGGTGCGTGCATTATTATTTAGGTGTTTGTAATACTTTGCCAAACTGATAACCGCTGTTGTACCCGAAGCATCATCATCTGCACCATTTGCAATACTATCGCCTTGCATGGGCTTAATTATCCCCAAATGGTCATAGTGCCCCGAAAACACTACACACTCATTCGGTTTGGTTTTACCTGGAATAATACCCGCGATATTAAACAAAGGCAATTCCTCAATTTTAGCGGTATAAATAGCCGAAAATGATTTTACCTCATTAAACGCCCCTAAAACAAATACCTGTGCAGTATTAATTGGTTTGCTTTTAAAGGCTACACTTCCTTCAACCGAACGGGCGTGCATCCTTTTAAATATAGCTTCAAACTTAGGGTCAATCAACACCAATAAGTTTTTACCACTTTGTAGCGCAGCAAAATATTCCTTACGCAAATCTTTCTCGGCAGTTATTTTTACAACTTCTGCATCACTCATCTGACTCCAATTAAACGATGTATTGCCCGATACGGCAATGTTTTCTGATGCAATAGCCATATCGTTTATATTCACCTCGGCTTTTAATGGCGTTGTTTTAACCATCGTGAAGTTTTGCCGATACTCAGCATTGCCCTTCATTGGCTTTAAACCAATTTTTTTATACTCACTTTCGATAAATTGTGCAGCCTTTTCGATACCTGGGGTAAAAGTAGCTCTACCCTGCATATCATCAGCCGATAAAGTTTTGATGATGCGTAGCACATCACTTTGTTTAATCAGTTTATTTACATCTTGTGCAAAACCAACAGATGATATAGCCAGTAATGCTACCCCGATAATCAGTTTCTTTCTCATGTTATTTTACTTTGCTTGATAACCAGTTGGTGCGAAAATCTGCTTGTTCTTTAGTCAATTCCTTACCAGCTTTTTCGTAAGTAACTACTTCAAAATACGGGCTTTCTTCTAATACAATAGCAGTTTCGTGCGCACCAGTTCTGTTTTTATAGTTTATGGTGATTTTATCGCCAATGTTTTTGCTAGCAACAATATCATTAAACGCCTTGATATCCTTTATCTCTTTCCCATCGGCTTTTAAAATAATATCGCCTACATCCAATCCTGCTTTATAAACAGGCGTTCCTATTACTGTGTTTGATGGTATTACAAACCCTACATCTGTCGAAACATTGGTTTGCCCCGAACGTCCACGCCCTTGCGCCCCGCCTGATAACCCAGCCCACGCTTTACCAGCACGTGCTTTGCGAAGTAGAAATCCAGCTTTTGCTAATAAGGCTTCGTAATTGTTTTTTTCAATCCCATAGATGTATTTATTAAAAAAATCGGCTGCAAACTTTGGGTTCTTGGTTACTTTACCGAGGTCGTTTTGCAAATCGGCAATAGTATATGGCTTCATCACTTTACCTCTATTTTGCCATACCGTACGCATATAATCGTCCAACGTTAAATTAAATTCGCTACGCAAACGCAAATCAAGTGCCAATGCTATTGCGCCACCGTAGGTATAATAACTGGTAAAAACATTAGTCTGATTGTTTGGATCGATAGAAACCCCTGCATCAGAATAAACCGAATAGCGACTCATTTGCGCGGCAGAAAATCTTGCAGCACCGGGGGTGTTTAATATCTGATTTACCAAACCTGCTATCGTTCCCGTATATTCATCAATAGTATTAACCCCTGATCGTACTAATAACATCTCGCCATAATATTGCGTAAAGCCTTCGGCAAACCAAAGCTCGCTACTCATATTGGCATGCTCAAAGTTAAATGGCTCTAACGATTTTGGTCGGATGCGTTTTACATTCCAGCTATGGAAATACTCGTGCGAATAGGTGCTTAGCAAGAATTTCTCGATACCAGCCATTTTTACAACTGGATGTACAATGAAGGTAGAATTGCGGTGCTCCATGCCATCTCCCGAATTGCTCGGGTAGGTATCATCAATAAAAGTATATTCGCCATAATCATAAGCAGGCAGCTCGCCAAAAACAGCCTTTTCTTCTAAAACCATTTTTTGCACTTGCTTGGCAAAATTATCTACGGCTGCTTGGTCATCATCCGAATGGATAGTCAAATTAATGCGCTCTTTTTTGCCATTATTATCTACATCCCAACTACTCACTTTATAGGTAGATAGTTCGGTAGGGCTATCCATCAGGTACTGCAAATCAGGAGCACTATACACATTATCGCCTTCGTGCTTTAGTTGGGTGGCTACCTTCCAACCATATTTATCCAAGTCATTAAACTGTATTTTTATAGGGCGATGGTCTTGCTTTACTACCCACATAAAAGCAGCCGGCATATTCATGTGTGCATGGCTGGGGTCGATACTTGCATAAGTGCCATCCGTCCAGTTTCCAAACAACGTATAGCTTATTTTTACTGTTTCGGCATGTTCGGGAATCTCATACAAATCGCCTTCAATTTGATTAATGATTAGGCTGCTGCCATCCACATTAAATGCTTTTACATTATAGATATTTTTACCAAACTCGTGTGTGGCATAACGCCCTGTTGAGGAGCGGCTCATACGCAATTGTAATTTGCCTGTGGGGGCTTGTGGTATAGTGATGGTAAATTCCGCCTCGTGATGCACTGCATTGGGGAAGGAAACATCATAAAAAATAGGTTTTTGCTTGGTGTCTTGCTGAGCAAATAATGCAGTAGCTATTGATAGCGAAACTGCCAATAAATAAAACTTCTTCATAATTTTAGATTAACAGCGTTGAAATTACTATTAAATCATGAAAAGTTTTATATCATTATGATTACATGGTAAAATTTAGCAAAAAATCAATCGTAACTGTGCCGCTCAAAATCATATGCTGATTGCGCTGTAATAATTTTTTTATGCTTCTCTACATCTACATCCAAATTGTGGTCATAAACCTTATCGGTTACCTGCATACTTCGGCTCATGTCTTTTTCGGCATAATATACATCTGCCTCGGCGGCTTTTGCTATCGCTACATCATAAGGCCCTTTTGGCGACATCAACTTAACAAATACGGGCAAACACTCGAACAATATAAACAAGTAGCCAATAAATGAAATGGCGAGGTAAGTATCCAAGTCGCGTGTGCCATTCTCGTTATAAGTTAATTGCCCCAAAGCCCAATTACGGTCGGCAAAACCTGCAATGTTGCTCAAACTATCCAATTCGTGAGAGGTGTATAAACGTGTAGTATTTATTCCTTCATAATCCTTCCGTTGGCTCAAATAATTATCCATTTTAGATAGGTTATCGGTAACCGTTTTTAACCTACTTTCTTTCTCTTGTAAAACAGTCTGCTTTTGTTTGGCGTAAGTACCATAGCCCTTTATGCCCGAGGTTTGATTGCTTTTATCGCCAAACACCTCTTGATTTAATTGATAACGTGTGCGATTAATATCTTTTTCTAACGAATCTTTTTCCTTCTTTAAATCAGTATTCTTGGTCAACTCCATACCATATTTCTGATTATATGTTTTTTGGAGTGTATCTATTTTACGATGCTGCCCCTTGAGGTAGGCAGTTTTTAATTTTTGGCGAATTTCTTTATCAAATATTTTTAATTCGAGCGGGCGAGATATCACAATACCTATCATTATTGCCAATAATATACGTGGCGAGGCTTGCAAAATTTGCTTATTGGTAGAACCCTCTTTATTAATACTCGCAACAATATATCTATCCATATTAAAGATAGCAAAACCCCATAGCAACCCAAACAAGATAGCAAAAAGCACTGCAAAAGCATCGCCATTAAACACAAAATACATAGCATAACCACCTGACAAAGAAGCAAATAATGCAGTAAAAAATATAGTAGCACCTATTCCTACATATTTATTATGTTCAATGGGGTATTTTTTTAATGTACCTATATGAGCTCCCGAACAGAACCAAAAAAACCGAGTTATCTTCTTCATCAGTAGATTGTAATTTTATGCAAACATATATAAAACGCACTTACTTATTGATTGTTACATTGTTTCTTTTAATTTATTTAATACAGAAAAAGTTATCTTTGGTTTTAAATTAATACAAAATGAAAGAAGTTACGGTACAAGAACTAAAACAAAAGAGAGATAACGGCGAAGATTTTCAATTGATAGATGTTCGTGAAGATTTTGAATATGAGATGTCGAACTTAGGCGGAACTCTAATTCCACTTGGAGGCATAGTTATTGAATCAAAACAAATTGCTACTGATAAACCTGTCATCATCCATTGCCGTAGCGGGAAACGCAGTGCAGCTGCTATCATGCAATTGGAGCAACAATTTGGCTTTACCAACCTATATAACCTTAAAGGCGGCATAATGGCTTGGGCACAAGAAATTGACCCTAGCATTCAAGTATATTAATAATTTTATGTGGAAAAAGGTACTCTTGAATGTTTTTTATAACATTGCCATTTTTGGCTGCGCTGCACTCATCTACTATGGCTTTAGACAGCCACGTTACGAGTATGTAGCAGGAGCATTATTCATTGGTGCGGTGTTTGTTATTTTAAAAATACGCCTTTTGAAAGAAGTGCGTGATATGCAGAAAAAACAGTAACTTACAACATTATGTTTATAGCAGTCTTAGGTGTCATTGTACTCATTGTGGGTATGGTGCTCAAACGCTCGCCCGAACCAGGCAGCCGTTTTGGTAATATCGTAAATACCGCAGGTATTGTAATTATCGTTTTGGGTTTAGCCCTAACCATGTTTAAGCAAATTGAACCCGGTAAAGTAGGTGTACAAACTTTGTTTGGAAAGGTACAAAACAATGTACTCGAAAGTGGTTTGCATATTATCAACCCTTTGGTACAGGTTACTACCTTTAATATCCAAACACAAAACTACACCATGAGTGCAGTAAGCAACGAAGGGCAGAAGGAGGGTGATGATGCCATCAGAGTACTTTCGTCGGATGGATTGGAAGTAACGATTGATTTGTCGGTATTGTTCAAAGTACAAGCCGATAAAACCCCTTTCCTTTTACAAAATATAGGC
The DNA here is from genome assembly GCA_963422535.1 of uncultured Mucilaginibacter sp. Lineage (GTDB taxonomy): Bacteria > Bacteroidota > Bacteroidia > Sphingobacteriales > Sphingobacteriaceae > Mucilaginibacter. The sequence goes on along the minus strand of OY730227.1, from coordinate 1,343,267 downwards.
GAAGACTATATTGATAAAATTGTTCGCCCTGTATCACGAACTGTTATTCGCGACAATGCGGTAAACTATCAAGCGGTTGATTTATACTCTGTTAAACGACAAGAGTTTCAGGATAAGATATTCCGCACTATTACACAAAACTTTGCCAAAAACGGCTTAGAGCTTCAACAAATATTGGTTCGCAACGTTTCGTTACCGGCTTCAGTTAAAGCAAGCATCGAATCGAAAATAAATGCCGAGCAGGAAGCGCAAAAAATGCAATTTGTATTGCAAAAAGAGCGTCAGGAAGCTGATCGCAAACGTGTAGAAGCACAAGGTATAGCCGATTATCAGAAAATACTCTCAACTGGCTTATCCGATAAGCAATTACAATACGAAAGCATAAAAGCTCAAAAAGAAATTGCCCTATCGCCCAATACCAAAGTAATTATACTTGGTGGTAGTGGCAAAGGCAATCCTATTTTGTTGAGTGATAAATAAAAACTCTGTGGTAGTCTGCCTCATTTAGGGTAGTTTGTCATGCTGAGGCTCTCGAAGCAGGACAAACTTTTTTCCTTTTTAAATTATTATTCAATCCCCAAGCCTGCATTTGTGCTCAAAACCCATTTGCCATTTCCAAAAACTGGCATTTTAAAAGGGTTGTTTGTAGTTAGGAAAGGGCCATCCAAATCAGCCCAATCGCATTGTGGGGCAAGTGCTGTCGCCGCCAATGTAGCACAACTGGTTTCGCTCATGCAGCCAATTAATACTTTTAACCCCAGCTTCCTTGCCTTTATTATCATTTGATGGGCTTCGTGCATCCCTGCTGCTTTCATCAATTTGATATTGATGCCATGATATACATCTTTTGCCTTTTCTACATCAGCTAAACGCTGCACAGCTTCGTCGCCAATAATAGGTATCGGGCTGCGCTCGGTAAGCCAAGCGTTACTAGCTATGTCGGTTTTAAGCATGGGTTGTTCTATCAGCACCACACCTTGCTCTTGTAGCCAAAATATTAAATCTAAACTCTGCTCTAAATCTGTCCATCCTTGATTAGCATCTACATAAAGCGGCACTTGCGTAACCGACCGAATAGTTTTAATCAATTCTTTATCATTATCACTCCCCAATTTTACTTTTATCACCTTGCAATGGCTTGCTTCTTTTGTTTTTTTGATGATTTGTTCGGGCGTATCCATCCCAATAGTAAAACTGGTAACAGGCATTTTTAGGGGATTGCTACCCAATAATTGCCAACAGGGTTGCTGTTTTATTTTCCCATCCAAATCGTGCAGGGCAATATCAATAGCAGCTTTTATAGCGGGGTTTCCATCGGCTATATTATCCAAATAATGAACAATACTGGCAAAATCAAAAGGATATTTGAATTGCGCTACATCAATCTTACTTAAAAACGCAGTAGCTGTTTGATGACTCTCGCCCATATACGGCACCATCGAAGCCTCGCCATAGCCAATATAGCCCTCATGCGCTATTTGCAACAGCATCAACGGGGTTGAAGTGCGCGTATGCCGTGCAATGCTAAAAGGGTGTTTTAGTTGGAGTTCGAATGGTTGGTAAGTCAGCTGCATGTTAAAATTCAAAGCTAAAATATTCAGACGAATTTCCTGCTTATCTTTGCGCCCATGCCAGCACAAATTTATAACCCGTTTGATACTTTTAATTTCAGTAATCGCACTTGCTTTTTATCAGGTCAAAAACTATCGTCTGACGAAGAAAAGATACAAGTATTTCCTACGTGGTTAATGAATAACTATAACTTAGCCGACCAACCCTTTAAGCTATTAGATGAAAGCATCGCTACTTATAAGGATTTGAAAATTCCATGTGCTGCTAATATCAATGAGCAATATCTTGAACCACTTGAAGCCGAAATAGCTGCTGCGTTTGAAGCTGGATACGACGGAGTAAAAAATGTAGATGAGTTAAAGCTGTTTCAATGGGCGGGTAAATTGCTTTATGGCATTTTGTTCAACGAAGTACAAGCTGGTTTAAAGCAACAGCACACGCAGGGACAAGAGTTCAACATTTCGCAATCGCTCATTCATAAATTTGGGCACTTGCATTTGATGTTGCAAAGCATCAACCAGCCACTTGTGTTTGAAGATTTTCAACCTTTCAGTCTGTTTTTGTTTAAAGTGAATAATGAGGCTGATTTGTTTGGCTATCGCGATGAGATTAATACGCTGACGTTTTCGCTTCGTATTAAAGACTTTGGCTTGATTATTTGCTTGCAAGACAACGGTGCTAATCGGATTTATCATAAAGAGGTATTGAATAAGATTGAAGGCAAAACTTTGCATCCTATACAATTTGAAGAGTTTAATGCACGTATTTTTTATTCGGCTTACTTATTTAATCGCTTACCCGAGTACAATATCCTCCCTACAAACGATATTACTTACATTGAAGCCATGCCCCTGCGTGGCATAAGCAGCAAGCCTTTGTTTGATTTTTGGCAAAATAAAACCTATGGGCAAGTGCTCGAAAACTTTTGGAAAAAGTGGGGCTTTCTATTATTAGAAATTATTAAAGATCCCGAAAATCCGATAAGTTTTTTGTTAGATGCTGATGGTAGCTTTATTAATGCAGCAACGATTGAACTCCCGCTGTAACTGTATGTATAAAATACGGCACAATTGAAGGCACTAATATAATAGTGATGATAACACCACTAAGCGCGCCATAAAAGTGCGCATCGTGGTTAATATTATCTTGCTCACGTTTAGAAGCATAAGAGCAATAAACCAAATACAATACGGCAAATAAAACGGCTGGCATTGGTATTGGCAAAATCATCAACATCATTTTATCAAGCGGTCTGAATAATATCGCACTAAACACTACTGCACTAATTGCGCCCGAAGCCCCTAAACTGCGATACCAAAAATCGTCTTTGTGTTTTGCTATGGATGGCAAATCGCTCAAAATCATGCTTACCATATAAAGCACACCGAATTGCCAATGCCCTAACTCTACTTCTAGATTAAAAGCAAAGAAATAGAACGACATCATATTGAAAATAAGGTGCATCCAATCGTTATGAATAAAACCGCTAGTGATGATGGTATATATTTTACTGCCTCGAGAAATATTATAGGGTTGAAGCATCAATTTGGTATATACCTCATCGTTAGAGAAAGCGATTAAGCTCATTAAAATAGTAATCACAAAAATAGCTGATGCTACGGGTGCTGCATTTAGGTATATTTCCATTTATTGTATATCAAGTTTAGCGTTCGTCAATAATCTTCCTACTGGATAACGAAGATAGGTTTTTTCAAAGTATGGCGAGTTGCGGTAAACAAAATTTAACTGAGCTGCCGCACTATTTGCTAATTGTGCATTTTTTACTTTTTCATCCTCCAGTTTTTTTCTTAATTCAGGATTGCTTTTAAGTATCTCGGCTGCACTATCTTCAAAAACATAGTCGGAGTAATATTCTTTTTCTCCCAAAATGGCATCAAAAAAGTTCCATGTAAAAAACGAATCTACCCCTTGCGGTTCAAGTGTTTCAACAATATACCTATTCAACGATTGATTGGTATAAATCACATAATCGCCAGCGTAATATTTTACTTTCGTATCAACGGGGTTTAGCTTCACATTGCTATGCAAATAATGCCCTTCGTATGGGCGCGATGGTGTTTTGTAATCGACTATATAATACACCTGCACATCAATAGTAGTATCATGTATTAACTGGTGCATCTCGATATTATTCAGTTTAAATAACTCAACTACCTTTTGCCACGCCTGTGGGATGATGTAGGCAATGGGCTTATCGGCAAATGTAGTAGCCTTATAATTATCATAATATTTAATGGTTTTTGTATAAGGCTTGCTGCGGTCGTAATACAAACGGGGCAATCCGCTCACTTCGCTTGTTTTGTAGCCAGCAGTATATCCTTTAAAAACTAGGGTGTCATATTTTTGCTCATCCAGTTCCCAATTGAGTGCAAAGATGGTTTGCTGCTTCACTTGCTCATCGGCTTTATGCTTTACTTCGCCTATTTGTTTGGCATTTTGCTGGCATATAGCTATCAAATTTTGCATAAACCGATAGGTGGCATCCACTCGCTTATCAAACTGCTTTAGCATATGCGTTTCGGTAATATAGCTGATGATATTGTGTTGAGCTGTATAACCTGTTGCAAAACGTGGTGTTTCCAAAAAACTTGCAATCCCCGAATCGGGCGTTGCCTTTATTTCTTCTACATAGGGCGTCATCTCATATCCACTTTTTGCCATTCGTTTATATAGTTCGGGCGAAAGTATTTTGGAGGTATAATCGGCCAATATGGGGTTTTGTTTATCTTTCTGCGTTTCAATCAAGGTCATCACATATTGATAATCGGCACCATCGCTGGTATGATTATCTAAAAACACATCTGGCTGCCATGTATTCAATATCTGCATAAATGCCAAAGCATTTTTACTATCGGCTTTAATAAAATCGCGATTTAAGTCGAGGTTTTTATAATTCCCCCTGAAGCCATAAGCCCGTGGCCCATTTTGATTAATACGCGATACACCTCTGTTCAAACAGCCATCAATATTATATACGGCAATAAAACATAGCACCACATCCCTTGGTAGCTCATTTTTCTTTAGCAAATCACGAACTAACATCATACTGGCATCAATACCCTCTGGTTCGCCTGGGTGAATGCCATTATTAATTAACAAAACTCTTTTATCCTGCTTTTTGATAAGTGTCGGATTAAATACCTTATCTTTTGACAAAACAATCAAGCTCAATGGCTTGCCCACATCGGTAATGCCGTAATTTATTACCCTCATTTGAGGATATTGTTTGCTCAATTGTTGATAGTAGCTAATTATCTCGGCGTAGGCAGCGGTATAGTTCTTATCCTTGCTTTGTTCAAATGGAGTTAGTTGTGCGTTAGTGATGGAGAAAATAGAACAAATGAGGAATGCTAATAATGATCTCTTCATGCTGAGTAATTTTTCTCAAATATAACCTTGTTAATGAATTAACTGTGTAAGGTTATTGATGGTATGATAAAATTGCAGCTTGGATACTTTTTGGGAGACTCTTAAACACCAAATCATACGAATGGTCAATCATATTGCATAATTGTTGACGTGTTAAAGCACCATCAGTATGTATGGTATTCCAATGCTTTTTGTTCATGTGATAACCTGGTTTTATTTCATTGTGTAGTTCACGCAACTCTATAGCCCATTCAGGATCACATTTCACATTAAAATGAGTAGGATTACTAATGCTTATGAGTAGGAAAATTTTTTCACCTATTTTAAAAACTAATGTGTCCTCACCAAAAGGTAATCCTTCTTTTACTCCTAATTTGGCAAGGCAATAATCACGAATATCTTCAATATTCACGAAATTAAAATTTTCTGATGAGTTTGTTAAATGAGGTAATATTACCAAAGCTGAATTTTACACCAATAATGATTTGGCGGTATTGGTTTGAAGCATTATTCTTAAAATGCCTTTGCGGGTCGTCATATCCATCCAACCCTTCTCCAAATACTAAATTATGTGTATAGCCAATATCTATTGCCATAAAAGGCTCTTCATAATCATTATAAATTTTAAACTCATACCCAAAGCGCAATGGAACAGTGAGGTTTACACTTTTATCCTTGCCTGGGAACACATAGGTTAAAGGGCCATTTGCTGGAATGACATTTGTACGTTGTACAGTATTGTTGTTAAATACAAATCCTACGCCACTACCTATATAAAAATTTTTAAAAACATTTAAAAGGTCATTGTCGGCATAATTGAGTATTTCGCCCAATTGAAAATCGCCATGCAAAAGAAAAGCTTCGTATTGATTTGTATATTGGCGACCAGATTTGTCAATATTAGGCGTAAGTCCGCCGCCTGATAGTGTTCCGAATTGTAACTCGGCACTAATGGGGATATATGGGCTAAAGTTGTAAGTAAATTTGAGGCTTTCTGAAATATGGTCATACTGTTTATTTAAGTTTGTATAACCACGTTCATAGCCAACCTCTAAGCCAACAGCAAATTCCTTATAATTATAACCGAGCTGTGCTTTTACAACAACAGCAAAAAATACAAAAGCGAAAAATAAAATAAGTTTTTTCAATGTTTAAATTTAATCAATATTTTTCAATGTTTGAACCAGCATATTTTGTGCTTTGCAAAAATAAAATTTCTTTTAATATAAATACGACACATGAACTTAAATTTAAAGTTAAATTTTACCGTTACAGAGCGATTTATGCACTATGTAACTATTGATACGCAATCCGACCCTCAATCTGATACATCCCCGTCAACAGCCAAACAAAAAGACTTGGGCGTTTTACTTGTAAACGAATTAATTGCGATAGGGTTACAAGATGCGCATATCGACGACCACGGATATGTTTATGCAACCATACCATCTAATAGTAATAAACGTAATATTCCTACTATTTGTTTTTGCTCGCACATGGATACTGCTCCCGATTGTAGTGGAACGAATGTGAAACCTATCTTGCACAAAAATTATCAGGGTGTGGATATTATTTTACCTGATGATAAAACACAAATCATCAGACTAAATGAACACCCCGATTTAAAAAATCAACTCGGTAATGATATTATAACTGCAAGCGGTACCACATTACTTGGGGCTGATAACAAAGCAGGTGTAGCCGAAATTATGGATGCCTGCTACCATTTGATGAATCATCCCGCAATAAAACATGGCGAAATAAAAATATTATTTACGCCCGATGAGGAGATAGGGAGGGGAGTAGATAAAGTGGATATTAAAAAACTAGGTGCTTATGCTGGCTACACAATGGATGGAGAAAGTGCTGGAAATATGGAAAATGAAACCTTCTCGGCTGACGGGGCAAAGTTGATTATAAATGGGATAAGTGCACATCCAGGTTTTGCTAAAGGCAAAATGCGCAACGCACTAAAGATTGCTGCCGAGATAATAAATTTACTTCCGCATGACTTATCTCCCGAAGGGACTGACAAAAAACAAGGCTTTATTCATCCTGTGAATATAAGTGGACACGTAGAGCAGGCAGAAATTGATTTCATCATTCGCGATTTTGATACCGCTAAATTGGCTCATCATGTTGATGTTATTAGAGGTATTGCTGATAATGTGCTAAAGAATCACGCAGGTTGTAGTTATGAGTTAGCGGTAAAAGAGCAATATCGCAATATGAAAACGATACTCGACAAAGATCCTAAAATTGTTGATTATGGTATGGAAGCCATACGAAGGGCGGGGTTAAATGCCCAATTATGTAGCATTCGCGGGGGAACAGATGGTTCTCGCCTGTCGTTTATGGGATTGCCATGCCCTAATATTTTTGCAGGTGAGCATGCTTTTCATAGCAAACACGAATGGGTTTCGGTGCAGGATATGCATAAAGCGGTTGAAACCATACTTCATCTTTGTATGATATGGGAAGAAAATGCTTAACTATAATAATAAGGAGCAGGTTTTGCTCCTTATTATTTATTTTTCTGCCAGTAAATCGGTAGTTAGTTTTTCAAACTCATTTACAAACTCGGTATAGTATTTACCTGTTCCTGGGCCACTAAATCCGGTATGAATTTTTCGCACTATGCCTTTTTTATCAATAATAATAGTAGTAGGGAAGCCTTTAAAGTTGGCAAGCATTGGCAAGCTTTTTTGCGGGTCGCCTTTTGATGGCGTATAACCTGTAATAAGTAGTGGGTATTTTACATTAAACTTGTCTTTCACTTGCTGAAGGGTAAGTTTTGATTTATCGAAATCAGTAGTTCGCTCGTATGCCAACCCTATTACCTCTACCCCTTGTGCATGAAATTTTTTATAATAATTTATCATGTAAGCTGTTTCGTCCATACAGTTAGGACACCACGAACCTAATATTTGCACAATAACTACCTTGTTTTTAAATTGATTGTCGTTCAGAGATACTTGTTTACCATCTAAATCAGGAAACGTAAAATCAATTTTATCACTCCCTGCCTTTAAATAAGTAAGCGAATAAGCATCGGGTAGTTTTGCATTTTTATCCTTATGAGCAGTCCATTGGTCAAGTCCATCATAGCCCGAGTAAAACTTGCCGTTAGTTATAGTTTTATTTCCTGTAATATCAGCAGTAAATAAATAGGCGTGCCCACCGTCAAAGGTTGAGAGATATAATTTATTCCCTTTTACTGTTCCGTCAAGATAGCGATAATCGCCAGTTGTAGTTAAAAAAGTTCCTGTAAGTTTCGCCCCTATCTGCTTAAATTCTCCTACTGTAGTATCTTGCCTGCCACCACTTTTAAATATGGTTTGCCATCTACCCGAAACGTTAATTTTAGAAGGCGGCGTAGCTTTAAAAAACCGCCAATTTTGCCCTCTAGTTGCAGTAAAATCCATTAATCCGTCATGATCGCCATAATGCTTTATCCACTTTCCTTTAAGTGTTTTTCCTTGATATTGTAGTTTAAATTCGGAGTTAAACAATGGCATACGAATAAATACCGAATCGCCCATCTGACGAATATCGGTTACTTTAAATCGCTCTTGCCCATTTAGGATAAATAGTTGCTGTTTATTTGCAACGTTCTTAATTTCAAAATTGAAAGGTAAATCATTTGCCGTTGCGGTTTTGAGCACGCCTCGCCATATACCTATCGGTAATTTACTTTGTGCCGAAGATATAGAGACAAGGAGCATAAGCGCGCTTGCCGACAATAATTTCTTTAGATGTATCATATAGAGTAGTCTATTAAACTGATATACTTTTAATCAAAGTAAACCAAAACTATTCTATTATTTCAGCACCTCACGAGAAATGACAATCTTTTGAATTTCGGAAGTACCTTCATATATCTGCGTAATTTTTGCATCACGCATTAAACGTTCTACATGATACTCTTTTACGAAACCATAACCACCGTGTATTTGAACAGCCTCTACTGTAGTTTTCATAGCTACATCCGAAGCATACAGTTTTGCCATCGAGCTCATGTGCCCATAAGGCAAGCCATTGTCTTTTAACCAAGCGGCTTTTAAACACAATAGGCGAGCTGCTTCAATTTGGGTAGCCATATCTGCCAATTTAAACTGAATGGCTTGTAAATCGGAAATGGTTTTGCCGAATGCTTTACGTTGTTTTGAATAGGCTAAAGCCAATTCGTAAGCACCTGACGCAATACCCAATGCTTGTGAAGCGATACCTATACGACCACCTTCGAGTGTTTGCATGGCAAATTTAAACCCGAAACCATCATCGCCTATCCTGTTTCCTTTAGGCACTTTTACATCACTAAACATTAACGAGTGCGTATCAGAGCCCCTGATACCTAATTTATTTTCTTTCGGTCCTACGGTAAACCCTTCCATACCTTTTTCAACTATCAAGGCATTAATACCATGATGTTTCTTTGAGGCATCAGTTTGTGCTATAACTATATAGGTTGAAGCAGTGCTGCCGTTGGTAATCCAGTTTTTTGTTCCGTTGAGCAAATAATAATCGCCCATATCAATAGCTGTGGTCGATTGTGACGTTGCATCCGAACCTGCTTCCGGCTCTGATAAGCAAAATGCACCTATTTTCTCGCCTTTAGCTAATGGAGCTAAATATTTTTCCTTCTGAAGTTCTGTCCCATATTTTTCGAGACCATAGCACACCAATGAATTATTAACCGAAACCACTACCGATGCCGATGCATCAATTTTAGAAAGCTCCTCCATTACCAATACGTATGATACCGCATCCATTCCACTACCGCCATATTGGGGCGATACCATCATCCCCATAAAGCCCAATTCGCCTAATTTCTTTACTTGTTCGGCAGGGAATTTTTGATGCTCATCTCGTTCTATTACACCAGGTTTTAGCTCTGTTTGCGCAAAGTCGCGTGCAGCCTGCCGTATCATCTGTTGTTCTTCGGTTAATTCAAAATGCATAGGTTTAATAATTGATGGCTCAAAAATAATATTATGCAAGCATAGTAAAAAATATAGCCACAAAAAAAGAGAGCTTTTTGCAAAGCCCTCTTCCCCTAATTAATTTAAACTATTGATTAAACCCAAATAGAAAGAACATTCGTCCCAGCTTGGGTATCTGAGATTCTCTTTGTTCGTCATCGGTAGATGAACGTTGGTGTATCAAAATATCTTGAATACTTAACCAATACTCAAATATACATTGATGTTTTTTCAAATACAACTATATATACGTAAATCATTGTAACAATGTTGTTAAATAATAAGCAAATTTTATCTTTTAATCTAAATATTAAATTTGTGATAACATATTAAACTTTGAGCTAAAAAACTTGTCATAGTAGAAACTGCCATAATGATAAAACAAAATGTCGTTAACAGTTTAGAAATTAAACCACAATGAATATGAAAAAGATTTTTTTTAGTGCGGTTGTATTGATGACTTGCTTATCATTCAAAGTAATTAATGCTCAAGTTCGGTTCAATATTGGTGTAAACATTGGCGCGCAGCCCGAATGGGGGGCCGTTGGGTACAGCCATGTCGATTATTACTATATGCCTGATATTGGTGTTTATTATGATGTGCCTGTTCATCAATATGTTTACTTTGATAATAATGTTTGGGTACATACGCCTTATTTGCCCGTAAGGTATCGTAATTATGATGTTTACCATTCCTATAAGGTGGTTATAAACCGCCCTCGACCTTGGTTTTATGATAGAGATTATAGAACAAGATATTGGAATTATAGAGGTCGAAGAGATCAAATAATCATTCGAGATAGTCGTGATGAAAGATACCGCAACCATTGGCACGAAGACAATGGCAGGCATAATGGCTGGTATAAAAATGGGTATGAGGATAGGCATGATGAACATAGAGATAGGGAACGTGGCGAGCACCGGGGTCATAGGCATGAAGATTAAAAGCAGAAAAAGGCTTCCCGATATCGAGAAGCCTTTTCTGCTTTATGATAAATTAGAATTTCGCCTATTTATAACCTAAACCCATATTAAATAGCATAAAAGCCCATTTATCGGTTTGTCCACTAATGATTTGTGCGGTTGATTGTCCTGCACCATGCCCTGCATTAGTTTCAATCCTAATTAATACTGGAGCAGCACCTTTTTGATATTCTTGCAATCGCGAAGCAAATTTGAATGAATGTGCTGGCACAACACGGTCATCGTGATCGGCAGTGGTAACCATTGTTGCAGGGTAGTTTGCTGGTTTCAACGCATGATATGGCGAATACTTATATAAGTATTCAAACATCTCTTTACTATCTTCGGCAGTGCCAAAATCATAACTCCATCCAGCACCAGCGGTAAATTTATTATAGCGCAGCATATCCATCACTCCCACCGCAGGGAAAGCCACCTTGCACAAATCAGGGCGTTGCGTCATCACCGCACCAATTAGCAAGCCCCCGTTTGAGCCTCCTGCTATGGCAAGATAATCTTTCGAGGTGTACTTGTTGGCAATAAGATATTCGGCAGCAGCAATAAAATCATCAAATACATTTTGTTTCTTCATTTTAATACCCGCTTTGTGCCATGTTTCGCCATACTCGCCACCGCCACGCAAATTTGGAACAGCATATATGCCACCTTGCTCTAATAAAACAATATTAGATGTACTAAAAGCAGGCGTTAAACTAACCCCAAAACCACCGTAAGCATATAGCAATAATGGATTTTTACCATTCATTACTGCCCCCTTTTTATAGGTAATAATCATCGGGATTTTAGTGCCATCTTTTGATTTATAAAACACTTGTTTAGATTCGAACTGCATAGGGTCAAACTGAACGCCCGCTTTTTTATAAACTGATGATACGCCTGTTGTTATATCATACTTAAAAATTGTAGGCGGATAAACATAGCTGGTAAAGGTGTAATACGTTTCCTTTTCGCCTTTTTTAGCACCAAAACCACTCGCTGTGCCTACACCTGGTAATTCTATACTATGTTCGAGCTTGCCATCCATATCGTACTGTTGCACCAATGAGGTAGCATCTTTTAAATACTCGGCAAATATTTTACCACCCCCAGTTGATACCGTCAGCACATTTTTGGTAGCGGGTATCAAATCTTTCCAATTAGTAGGTTTAGGGTTTGCCGCATCTACCGTTACCACCTTAAAGTTTGGTGTATAAAGATTGGTGATGATATACAATTTACTGCCTATATTGCCTATTACGCCATGCTCGTTATCAAAATTGTTGATGATATTTACTATTCCGTCGTTGGGTTTGCTCAAATCTTGTATATACAATTCGTTACCCGTAGTGGTAGTTGATGCCGATATTACCAAGAAACGCTCATCTTCGGTAAGATATGCACCAATATAGCGACGAGGAGTTTGCTCTCCACCAAAAATCAATTTATCTGCACTTTGCGGTGTGCCTAGTGTATGATAGTATAGTTTATGGTATTGGGTCATCCCTGATAGCTGACTACCCACTTTTGGTTTATCATAAGTACTATAATAAAAACCCTCGTTGCCTTTCCATGCTATACCTGTAAATTTTAAATCTTTTAAAGTATCGCCAATTATTGACTTATCGGTTGTGTTGAGCACGATTACTTTGCGCCAATCAGACCCACCTTCTGATATTTGATATGCTGCCATACTACCATCTTTGGTAAAACTGATACCTTGTAGTGACGTTGTGCCATCGGCAGAAAACTTATTGGGGTCGAGGAATACCTCGGGTGCGCCATCACCCACTTGTCGCCATAATATCGATTGACTTTGTAAACCATCATTTTTATAAAAATAGGTGTATTTACCTTCTTTAAACGGTGCGCTATATTTTTCATAATTCCACAAGCTCTGCAATCTTTTATTTATCGCATCGCGAAAAGGAATTTGTTTTAAAAAATCTTGCGTTACGGCATTTTGCTCCTTTACCCATGCTTTGGTATCCGCAGCTCTATCGTTCTCAAGCCAACGGTAAGGGTCGGGAACGTTCGTGCCGAAATACGTATCTACGGTATCCACTTTTTTAGTTTTTGGGTAGGGAAGTGTTTTGATATTCATTTGTTGTGCAAAAACATAGCTGCTAAATAGCATTGCTACGGTAAATAAACAGGTACTTTTTCTCATTACGATATGATTAAATTGGGACTTTAAAGGTAATAATTTGCCAATAATACGAAAACAGTGTGGCTATTGTAATAGTATTATTACGCTTGTATTACGAAAGTAAAGCCCTTTCTCATTCTCTTTCCTGTTTTCAGCCTAAAAACGTATTTTTGCAAACTTTTATATATACAAAATCATGCTACGAACACATACTTGCGGCGAATTAAATATCAATCATTTAGACCAAACTGTTATCTTATGCGGATGGGTGCAAAAATCGCGCGATTTGGGTGGAACTACCTTTATTGATGTACGCGACCGTTATGGTTTAACTCAGCTTGTTTTTAATACCGAAACTAATGATGTGCTGCGCGATACGAGCCGTAGCCTTAGCCGCGAATTTGTTATAAAAGTAACAGGTAAGGTTGTAGAGCGTTCAAACAAAAATTTAAAAATTGCAACTGGCGAAATTGAGATTGCTGTTGAAGAGTTAGAAATATTGAACGAGGCTAAAATACCACCATTTTTAATAGAGGATGAAACTGACGGTGGCGAAGAGTTGAGAGCAAAATATCGCTATCTTGATTTGCGCCGTAACCCTATCCGCAATAACTTGGTACTGCGTCATAAAATGGCGCAAGAAGTGCGTAAATATTTAGATGGGTTAGATTTTATAGAGGTAGAAACACCAGTATTAATCAAATCTACTCCAGAGGGTGCACGCGACTTTGTAGTGCCAAGCAGGATGAATCCAGGCGAGTTTTATGCTTTGCCACAATCGCCACAAACATTCAAACAATTATTAATGGTGAGTGGGTTCGACCGTTATTTCCAAATTGTTAAATGTTTTAGGGATGAAGATTTAAGAGCCGACCGCCAGCCCGAATTTACTCAAATAGATTGTGAACTTTCATTTATTACACAAGAAGATATTCTGAATATTTTTGAAGGATTAACTCGACATCTTTTCAAAACTGTAAAAAACATCCAATTAGATACTTTCCCACGTATGCAATATGCTGATGCTATGCGTTTATATGGTTCTGATAAACCTGATATTCGTTTTGGGATGCAGTTTGTGGAGTTGAATGATATTGTAAAAGGCAAAGGTTTTAGCATATTTGATAATGCCGAACTTGTAATAGGTATCAACGCAAAAGGTTGTGCTGGATATACCCGCAAGCAACTTGATGAGTTGACGGAATGGTTAAAACGCCCTCAAATAGGGGCTACGGGTTTAATTTATTGCCGCTACAATACCGATGGCACGCTAAAATCATCAGTAGATAAATTTTACAACGAGGACGAGCTAACCAATTGGGCAGCAACTTTTGAAGTAGAAGCAGGCGATTTGATGTTGATTTTGGCTGGCGAAACTGATAAAGTTCGCAAGCAAATGAATGAGTTGCGTTTAGAAATGGGTTCAAAATTAGGCTTGCGCAATAAAGATAAATTTGCACCGCTATGGGTGCTCGATTTCCCATTGTTGGAGTGGGATGAAGAAACTGGACGCTATCATGCCATGCACCATCCGTTTACATCGCCTAAGCCCGAGGATATACCAATGTTGGATACCGATCCTAAAAATGTTCGTGCCAATGCTTACGATTTAGTAATAAACGGTACAGAGATAGGAGGAGGCTCCATACGTATTCACGACCGTGCATTGCAAGCATTAATGTTTAAGCATTTGGGCTTTTCAAAAGAAGAAGCGCAAAAGCAATTCGGCTTTTTGATGGATGCTTTCGAATATGGTGCACCCCCACATGGTGGTATTGCGTTTGGTTTCGATCGCCTTTGCTCCATATTTGCTGGTTTAGATTCTATCCGCGATGTGATAGCTTTCCCCAAAAACAATTCGGGGCGCGATGTGATGATTGATTCGCCATCAACTATTGCCGACGAGCAAATGAACGAATTGAAAATAAAAACCACCTTATAATCGCATCTAAACAGTTGTGAAAATATTAATGGTTTGTTTGGGCAATATTTGCCGCTCGCCTTTGGCGGAGGGTATTATGCAATATTTGGCGCAACAAGAGGGCTTAAATTGGCATATCGACTCGGCAGGAACAGGCAATTGGCATATAGGGCAAAGCCCCGACCGTCGCTCGGTTCGTGTAGCGCAAAAGTTTGGTATTGATATTAGCAAACAAGTTTGCAGGCAGTTTAGCAAGCACGATTTTACAACGTTCGACCTTATTTTGGTAATGGATAAAAACAATTATTCGGATGTAGCAGCATTAACTCCCAATGCCGAAGCACTTGAAAAAGTAAAACTACTATTAGATGATAAAGAAGTCCCCGACCCTTATTACGATGATAGTCAGTTTGAACCAGTATTTGAACTAATTGAAAAGGGTTGCAAGAAAATAATTAGCAATTATTATACCTCAATGAGTTAAGTTCAAAATAAGCTAACTCTTCGCCATCCTTTATAACATTATCCATAAGTATTAACCCTGCATTTTGTAGCACTTTTTGCGAAGCTATATTACCCAATGTAGTTATCGCTACAACTTCTTGGGCATTTATATTTTTGAAACAATAGTCCACTAGTATTGTAGCCAATTCGCTCGCTATACCTTTGCCCCAATAGGCTTGCTTAAGTACATAACCTATTTCAATTTTCCCTACTTCGTCATTATAATTTCGCACCATACCCATCCCAATAAACGCTTCATCGGTGGTATCAAATAACCCCCATCGCCCAGTTAGTTTACCCTCGGCATAATCATTCAACGTATTTTTAAAAATCTCCTCATTTTGCTGCCTATTTCTTTTAGGTAAGTGTAAAGTAACCCGCTCATCGTCAAAAAGAGATAAAAAATGATTTTCCTCTTTTGGCTTAAAATTGCGAATACTAAAACGAGATGTTTGTGCGATGATATTCATATTAAAGAGCATAAAAGATTGTAAGAATACACATAAGTAAACGACAAAGTTCCAAATTAAGATTAACAATAAATACATTTGTTAATGCTTTAGTCATACAAAGCTTTTACATTTACAAGAAACCTATAATTATGCGCAAACTTTTTATATCATCAGCTATTGTAATTTTAGCTTTAATTGCAGGCTGGGCCTTAATTTGGAATCAAGCAGCTTGGCTTTTCCTTCTTTTCGGGCCTATTTTCGCAATAGGTTTTTATGATTTAGCGCAGAAAAAGCATAGTATAGTTCGCAATTTCCCAGTATTAGGGCATTTACGATTTGTAATGGAAGATTTGCGCCCCAAAATATATCAATATTTTATTGAGAGCGATACCAATGGAACGCCATTCAATCGTCAAAACCGAAGTGTTATTTATCAACGTGCCAAAATGGTAGATGATACACGCCCTTTTGGAACAGAGCTAGATGTTTATCAAAACGGATACGAATGGCTCAATCATAGCATTGCTGCCATTGCGCACAATCATCTCAACTTATCACCAAGGGTAATTGTAGGCGGCCCCGATTGCATCCAGCCATATTCGGCAAGTGTGTTTAATATATCAGCTATGAGTTTTGGCTCATTAAGTCAAAATGCCATTTTAGCTTTAAATAGTGGTGCAAAAATTGGTGGATTTGCGCACAATACTGGCGAAGGGGGCTTAAGTGATTATCATTTACAACCAGGGGGTGATATAATTTGGCAAATAGGTACAGGCTATTTTAGCTGTAGGAATAAAGATGGGAGTATGAATTTTGATGCTTTTGCTGAGCGAGCTGTTTTACCTCAAGTGAAAATGATTGAAATTAAGCTATCACAAGGAGCTAAACCAAGTCATGGGGGTATTTTACCTGCTGCTAAGGTTACTCCTGAAATTGCCCGAATAAGATTAGTAGAAATGGGCGAAGATGTGCTTTCGCCGCCCTATCATACTGCCTTTACTACCCCCTTAGAGCTAACATACTTTATTAAAAAACTACGCGGTCTTTCGGGTGGTAAGCCTATTGGTTTTAAATTATGTGTAGGCCATAAGAGTGAATTTTTAGCTATTTGTAAAGCAATGATGGAAACAGGGATATACCCTGATTTTATTACCGTTGATGGCGGCGAAGGGGGCACAGGTGCTGCTCCACTAGAGTTTTCAAACTCAGTAGGGATGCCATTAAAAGAGGCATTAGCATTTGTTTACGATGCGTTGGTAGGGTTTGACTTAAAAAAACATATTAAAATAATTGCTTCGGGTAAAGTAGCGACGGGGTTTGATTTAGTAAAGAATTTTGCACTAGGGGCGGATATGTGTAATAGCGCACGAGGGATGATGTTTGCCTTGGGCTGTATTCAAGCTTTAGAATGTAATACCAATACTTGCCCAACAGGCGTAGCTACTCAAGATAAAACATTGATGAAGGGTTTAGTAGTTGATGATAAAAAAACAAGGGTTGCAAATTTTCATAAGCAAACGGTTAGCAGTGCTGTGCAAATGATTGGTGCTGCTGGGTTAAAACACCCATCTGATATACATCGTATGTTTATTTACAGGCGAATAAGCCCTAGCGAAATACAAACCTATAGTGAGTTATTCCCATATATTCCTAATGGCAGTTTGTTAAAAACGCCTTATCCGCGAGGTTTTGAAATGGCGATGGATATAAGTACCTCGGATAGTTTTATGCCTAACTATAATAAGATTATGGGAAAAGAGCTTGGAATATTAAGCGCAAGTGAAATATAAACTATCGACATAGGTTCTATTTCGATTGATATAAGCTGTTTTGGAAGCCGCTTACATGAGGTTTTCAACTTCGTCTAAAATAAAACAAGCAGGCATATGAGTCATGCCTATTTTAGGGTAATACCCAACCGCTTTAGGTGCTGCTAGTAAAATTAATTTGGCTTCGGGTGCGTGAAGCTTTGTTTGCCTTATTAATTCTGTTCCGATACCTTTCTTCTGATAATTTTTATCTACCGCCAAATCAGATAGGTAGGTGCAAAAAATAAAATCTGTTAAAGCACGCGAAACACCCACTAATTTATCATTATCACGAGCTGTTACAATCAGGTTGGCATGATGTAGCATTTTTGTCAACCTTTCTTCGCTATCAATCGGGCGACGCTCTGCTAACGTAGAACGAATTAATACATCTTTAAATTCATCTACACTCAAATCATTCTCTATGTTATATGCTATCATTGCATTATGAGTTAACAAAAATCTTATACAAAAACGCTCAATTTTTTATTCCACTTTATAACGATACACCTGTCTGCCCAAATTTCCATCCACATCAACACCTTCTATTACTACCCTATACGTCCCTTTACTATCATTATTATAATACTCAAAAGAGGCGTTCCCTTGTTGATTGGTTACCATATTTGGATTCCAATAAATTGTATTTCGCAAATCTAAGGCCTCTGCATCTGTTTTGGGATGAGTATATTGAGGTGTATAAAACGTTTTCGCTTTATAATAGCCTTTATACGAATAAGAAATTATCCCCACAGGCGGTTCTTTTGAAACATATGTAGGGTCAACACCCCGTTTAGTGGTAATAACTAATGCGCCGCCGGGTTGAATTGTTGAGCCATAAATGCCTTTAGTAAAACCTGTTCTAAGTACTTCAATGCTATAAATATCACTTGCATTTAGGTTGTTTATTTGATTCCCGTCTAATATAACCCCATCTATGATTACCGACATTTTCCCTCCTCTAGTACTAATTGGCGTACCATCAAAAGCAAAATTTACACCAAATACTATTCCACGCAAACAGTCAGAAAGGTTTGCGCAGTTATTGAGTTTATCAGCCAAAATTACTTGGTCGGCATTTCCGCCACCATGTAAATTGGCTGAATGGGATAAATCCGGCTTCTGAGATTTCTTTGCTTTTATAACTACCTCTTTAAGCATTCTTGCTTTTTTCAACGAGTCGTCTTTTAGATAGCCTAAGTAAGTGAGATAGTTTTTTTGTAAAACATTAATCCCCTCGGTAGAAAAAGTATTTAGTATATCAATATTTTGCTGTTTAGTAATAACTGGGTATTTTGTAGGTATTACATCAATTATAACGTTGGGATTACTCTTATTCTTTTTGGCGCTCAAAACAAGTTTTGCTGTATCGCTAAAATTCAAATCCCCTATCTTAAAATTTCCTGTCGCATCGGTAAGGGTATCTATTATTACACCTTCTTTTACACACATTATTGCGATTTTACCATTAGTAACAATTTTACCTGATAATGTTTTTATACTACCTTGTAACTCTATGCCTTTTTCGGGTTGATAGGCAATAGGGGGGCTAGTGTTATTTAACACCTGTTTCCACTCAAATCTGTGATAGCCCTGTGTAAGCATTAATATATCTAAATTGGCAATGGTTTGCTCGTTTACATGATTGAAGTAATAATTAGGCTGTTCAATATATCCTTTAATATCAGATGTCAACAATAGATTGCTCAATATGGTGCTTTCCATATTTTCATTTACTGGCACTTGTGTTTCATTAATCACAGCAACCGAAAAACTTCCAACAGTTGGCTTTTCTAACTTATTCTTTATATCTAAGTCTATCTTCATTTTTTGCCGAGGTAGATAAGTTTGCGCTATGGCGGATGATTTGAATTTTAAATCATCGTTGTTTTGAATGAAAACAATACGCTCGTTTAACGGTTCGCAGCTTTCCGAAAAAAGTGTAAACTGAGTAATACCTGTTGAGAAAATGTTTTTTGCAATCCTCGTCGTAAATCCAGGTCCTGTCAGTTTACTTTTTATGGTATAAGAGATATTTCCACCCGATTGTGCAACAAGATAAACTATACTATTTTGCTTTTCTTGAAAAAGTTTTTGATTAACCTGCACACGCACAATTAAGCTGTCGGCTCTATTGTTATTTACAGATAATACAAAACCCTTCTCTTGCGCAGTTGGCACGTCAACTGTATATCTTGCACTATCGGCACAGATGATTTTTGCTTTATAAATTTTGCCCGATTGCGGCATTAACGCAAACAAACCCATGCCTAAATGTTGCGTTGTAAAAGCCGCTACTTCGTTACCTTCATTATCAGTTATCACACCTGTCGCATCAATTCCCAATCCATTTTGTTTTACCAATTTCACCGCCACTTTTGAGCGTATGCCATTCACTAGTTCGCCTCCTTCGGGGAAAAACTGAATATCAGGTTTAACGGGAGTAGTTGTTAAAGTGGTTGATGCAGGCTTCTGCCCACCAATGCGAATAGTTTGATTATAAAAATAATCAGCCCCTGCATTTTGCATCCATTTTGTATAAGCTCTGATGCGGTAATTGCCAGGGGTGAGTGTTCGAGGTAAAATAAAATCGCCCCATGCCACACCCGAAATCAATTTGAGCACGTGCCTGTTTATTACCGAGTCTTTATCATTTATCAACTCGCAATACAATACTTTGCTTAAAGCGGATAAGCGATGTTGAGCCCCTACTACTGTATATGCCTTAAACCAAATAGTATCATTTGATAAATAAAACGGTTTATCGAGATGTAAGTAAACTTTTTCTATAGGATGCTTTTCATAATAATTACTAAGCGAATTGGCAGTGCGGTTAAAAAATGTGGTATCATTTTGTGCAGATACTACAAGTCTCAATCCAAATAAGAGTAAGAATAAAAAAAGCGATTTCAATTTCATAAACAAGGTTTAAAGCTGCAATTTACACAACCCAGTAGCAATTGCAAAATAGAAACAGCTACCAAAAGGGATAGGTGGTTTAGAATTTATTTTTCCACATCATACTTTCAACAGGGCGGGTAGTAGGGTTGTTATATTTTGCGTTTGATTTGGTGTTGTACAACGTCTCAATATCGCCTTCTACCACAAAATAAATCAACTGACCGATAGGCATCCCCGCATATATACGTACAGGCTGTGCACACGAAATTTCGAGTGTCCAAGTATTGCAAAAGCCTACATCGCCCTTGCCTGCCGTAGCATGAATATCAATACCCAATCTGCCTGTGCTCGATTTGCCTTCCAAAAACGGGACGTGCCTATGTGTTTCGGTATATTCCATCGTAACACCGAGGTATAACGTATTAGGCTGCAATACAAAGCCTTCTTTCGGTATCTCGAACCCGTCTATCTCATTATGCTGTTTTGCATCCAAAACACGATTGCGATAAGTAGCCAAATGCTTACCCAAATGCACATCGTACGAGTTAGTACCTAAGCATTCCCGCTTAAATGGCTCGATAATGATATGACCTTTGTCAATTTCTTCCAAAATGCGTTTGTCTGATAAAATCATAGTATTGCGATATTTGGACTAAAATAGAATTATTTGAATTAAGTTTGCCATCCTTTTTGCAATTTTACTTTATGGCAATAGCATACAAAAAGCAAATTGATAATGATACCGAGTTTGCTCTTTGGAAAATAGAAGAAGAAGCTGATGATTTGTATAATCAATTACAGCTAAAAGCGCACGAAAAAGCATATATCGAGCAACTGAGTCATGGCAAGCGTCATTTGCATTGGTTGGGCACACGTGTATTGTTACGCAAAATGCTAAATACCGATGAATATATTGATTGTCGGATAGATGAGCATGGTAAACCATACTTGGTAAATCATCCGTATCATATTTCGCTTAGTCACTCTTTTGATTATGCTGCGGTAATGATTAGCAAAACGCATCTTGTAGGTATTGATATCGAGCAAATAAAAGAGAAGGTGGAGCGTATTGCGCATAAATTTATGCGCCCCCAAGAAATGGCATTTATCAGCAATCAGCATAAAATACCGCAACTATATACCTGTTGGTGTGCCAAAGAGGCGGTTTACAAATGCTATGGGCAAAAAGAAATTTCATTTGCTGATAATATCTCGCTCGAGCCTTTTACCTTTGATAAAGCAGGGGAGGTTATTGCTCATTTGAATAAAGATACTGTAAGTATAGATTACAAAGTTGATTACTTACAATACGAGGATTATATGATTGGATATGTAAGGGGGTAAGGATATGAAAAATAAAGATGTAATTTTTCAAGATTGGGGGCTAATAGACTACAAAGAAGCATGGGACAAGCAAGAAAGGCTATTTGCTGATACCGTTGCTTTAAAAGCCCTGATACGCAACCGAAAGATAGATACCGAAGGGGATGAGTATGAAGAAGAAACACCAACCTCCAACTATTTGGTGTTTTGCGAACATCCACACGTATATACCTTAGGTAAAAGTGGCAAACCCGAACATCTGCTTTTGGATGAAAAGGGATTAAAAGAAAAAAATGCAGTTTACTATCCTATCAATCGTGGTGGCGATATTACCTATCATGGGCCAGGGCAATTGGTGGGCTACCCTATTTTGGATTTGGATAACTTTTTTACTGATATTTATCTTTACCTACGCACTTTAGAAGAAGCTGTAATACTTACTATGGCAGAGTATGGCTTAAAAGGCGATAGGTATCCAGGTTATACAGGGGTATGGTTAGATCCTGATAACGAAAATGCAAGAAAAATTTGTGCTATGGGTGTGCGATGCAGCAGGTGGGTAACCATGCACGGTTTTGCCTTTAATATCAATCCCGATTTGGATTACTTTAAAAACATTGTCCCCTGTGGTATTGATGATAAAGCTGTTACCTCTATGCAAAAAGAGCTAGGGAAAATGATAGATATGGAAGAGGTTAAAGAAAAATTGAAACGCCATATTGCCGCACTATTCAATATGAAAATAGTATAAAGGATATTTATCTGTATCTAATAATACACTTATGATTAAGTATTTAGCTTTAGGCGATTCATATACCATCGGGGAGGCTGTTCGTGCCAACGAATCATTCCCTTATCTATTAGCGAGTAAACTGAATACCGAAAGCTACCTTACTGCTACACCAACCATAATTGCCACTACGGGCTGGACAACAGATGAATTGATTAATGCTGTTGCTGAAAGCGATATTCTTGATAAAAAATATGATATCGTTACCTTACTCATAGGTGTAAACGACCAGTATCGAAAAATGAGTGAGGATAATTACCGTATCAAATTTGAGCAAATACTAAATACGGCAATCCATTTTGCCAATGGCGATAAAAATCGAGTTTTTGTACTATCTATCCCCGATTGGGGCGTTACGCCTTTTGCAGAGGGAAAGGGAGATGAAATTAGTCCTGTAATTGACCAATTTAATGCCATCAATAAGCAAATCACTACCGAGGCCGGTGTTAGTAATTATATAGATATTACAGATATATCGCGCCTTGCGACAGATGAGCCTGATTTAATTGCCGATGATGGTTTGCATCCTTCGGGCAAAATGTATCAACTATGGGTTGATAAGCTAAATCCCCTTGTGTTAAAGCGTTTGCAATAATCATTATATCAACACTCAGGCAAACTGATTGGGATATTAATTGCTAAGCCCCCGTCTGATGTTTCTTTATATTTCGAATTCATATCTAAGGCGGTTTGCCACATGGTTTTCACTACGGCATCCAAACTTACCTTTGCATTATCAGGATTGGTTTGCAATGCCAATTGTGATGCGGTTATTGCTTTTATAGCCCCCATCGTATTTCGTTCGATACAAGGCACTTGCACCAAGCCTCCAATTGGGTCGCAGGTAAGCCCGAGGTGGTGCTCCATTGCAATTTCGGCAGCCATCAATACTTGACGCTGCGAACCTCCTAAACACTCTGTTAAAGCCGCTGCTGCCATTGCCGACGATACGCCTATTTCGGCCTGACAACCGCCCATCGCCGCGGATAGCGTAGCCCCTTTTTTGAATATACTGCCAATCTCGGATGCTACGGATATAAATTGCACTATTTTCTCATCCTTCAATCCATCACAAAAAACAATAAAATATTGCAACACCGCTGGAACTACCCCCGCTGCGCCGTTTGTTGGCGCAGTTACCACACGTCCAAATGAAGCGTTTTCTTCATTCACCGCTAATGCAAAACAACTCACCCAATCTAAAGTATTTTGAAAACTATTGCCTGTGGTTCTGATAGCCTCTACCCATTCATTATAATTTACATACGGGCGATTAGCCATTAATCTTTTATTTAAACTAGCCGCACGTCGTGCTACATTTAAGCCCCCTGGAAGATGCCCCGTGGTATGACAACCACGATACATACACTCTTTCATTACCCTGAATATATTGAGTATGCCATCTCGTGTGTCTTTCTCGCTTCGCCATGCCAGTTCGTTCTCCATTACCACTTCGGATATTTTAAGTCCTGTTTTGATACACCAATGGAGTAAATCGCCAGCATTTTCAACTGGAAATGGCAAATCTACTTCCGTTTTAGATAGTCCTTCAACACCTTCTTTTATAACAAAACCACCGCCGATAGAATAAAAAGTTTCTGAAACTGCTTTGCCATTATCTAAAAATGCCTGAAACGTTACCGCGTTAGGGTGAAAAGGCAAACTCTCGTTAAATAAAAACAACAAATCATCTTCAAACGAAAAAGAGACAGTTTGCTTGCCCCCTAGCGAGAGTTCATTTGCTGTTTTGATATGAGTTATTTTGCTATCAATTGCATTTACATCAAAAGTAACGGGATCATCGCCACTTAAACCAAGCAATATGGCAATATCTGTTCCGTGCCCTTTGCCTGTTTTGGCTAATGACCCATAGAGTAATGTTTTGACCTCTGTAACCTTCGACAATAAATTACCTTGCTCTAATAGCTCAACAAATTGCTGCGCAGCTCGCCATGGCCCTAAGGTGTGTGAGCTTGACGGACCAATGCCAATTTTAAAAATATCAAATACCGAAATCTGCTCTCGTTTCATCAACACAAACATACAACATCTGTAATATTATTATATCAGACGAGTAAATCAAATCTCTATTAATTTTTTTTAAAAATAATTTTAAAAATTACTTTTAAACTGTAACTTTGCAGTCCCAAAATAAGGGATTGGATGCGATAAAAAGCGCAGTCGCTTATGATGGAAATATAAAAGGCCCGTTCGTCTAGGGGTTAGGACATGAGATTTTCATTCTTAAAACAGGGGTTCGATTCCCCTACGGGCTACTAAACATCAATTTTAAACACCTGTAACTTAATTAGTTACGGGTGTTTTTGTTTTTACGAGTAACAGATAAGTAACAAAACACCTTCCAACATAGGAAAACAACTGAAAAACCAAGGTTGTCTTGAACTGTTAAAGGAAATAAAACCAATAGATGATTGGGACAGTATTTCCATAAAGCCGTTGTATCGTTTAAAAGTAAACTCGACCTTTATCCCAAATGTTTCCTCCCATTTAATAATGAGAGAATTACGGGTTTAAATTCAAGTATTGGCCGTTTAAATCGCTTGTATGAATTTTATCCTTATACATAGTAGGGCTACAATTATTTAACCGTAGCCTTTTTTAATATACCCTGCATAATAGCTCTATCAGGATCGGCAGCATATTGTTGGTTTGTTTGCAGTTGCTGCTCTATGCAATGGGCCATTATGTTTGAAACAGGTGTCTTACCATAAAAGTGGTTTTTGCCCTCGCTGTCGTTCCAATAAAGGAAACTTTGATGGTTTACGGCATCTATAAAAAGTATGCCCCTATTATATGGCCCTGCGTGTGGTATAAAGGTGTCAACTATCACAACTTTGTTTCTAACAATGATTTGTACACCAGTACATGAAGAAAGGAAGTTATTCACGAACATTGAGTAGTTGTTTCCCATGATTTTCTTTAATTCGGCAACGACAAGCGACTGTTTAAAGAAATTTACTTCCTGCGTATATCGACCATCATATTTTAATAAAACTGTATACGCCGAGTTATCGGTGTTTACAGGTGTGATAATTGAATTTGGCTTATCTAAGCAGTCTTTTGAAATCCACCCTTTGGATGTTTTTTTTGTCGTTACGTTTGTAAATTCGCAATAAACAAGACCGTCCTTTTCTTTAAGAGCGGTTATTCGTTCCCCTTCTACCAAATATCCATTTCTTCTGGATGCCCCATACTCCGTTAAATCGTAGAAATACGCCTTTTGAGCTACTACCTGATATACTGTACCCGTTACTACTATTGATGGTGCGTTATTTGTTTCTACCGCATCATTTCGCCTCTTATCTGTGGTTGCATTACTTAGGAAGCCCAGGTCATTAATTCTCGTACCGTTATCATCATAATTAGAAAATATAATGATCGATCTATATATGTTCCCCTTTATATTTTGCGGTTTCGCCCACAAACACTCTTTAACTACGTTAAATTTAGGACTACCATATATTTTAAACCAGTAGGTAGTTCCATCTTCATCATTTGTTGTTTTTAAATACTTCGTCCTAAGTGTTAATAGTATTGAATTTTGTTGCAAATCAATCAACTTTACATAACCGTTGTAGGTTTTATCTAATTTACCTTCATCAATAATAACTTTGTAAGGTACAGTACCTACGGAGGCGTCAGACTCACTTATTTGGTAATTTGATGTATAGGTCTTTACTTGTCCAACGGCGTTCAAAGTAATTGAAAGCAGACAAATTATTATATATTTCTTCATCGGAACAAATTATTTATTTGAGTATTTCGTAAAGTGCAATTTTGGTGTTTTTGCTACTATCAGTTTGTTAATGAAAAGCTGATAGGGAATGTAAATTGACATTTGACTGGGTGATTATTAGTCATGCCAGGCACCCACTTGGGTGATAAATTAATTACCCTTAAGGCTTCTTCATCACAACCTCCGCCTATTCCCCTAACTACCTTTGCTTTCGTAACGGAGCCATTTTCATCGATAATAAAATTGACCCACACTCGACCTTCAATTTTGTTACTTTTAGCACTTAATGGGTAACTAATATTATCGGAAAGGAACTTAGCAAAAGCTTCATTACCGCCCTTAAAATATGGTTGCACCTCAACAGATGTTGCTACAAAGTCGTCTACTTTATCTTTAACCGCGGCATTAGTTTTTGACGACAATTTTAATATCGATAACGTCTTATCATTATTTATTTTGAATTTATCCATGTTAACAACATCATATTGTGAGTGGCCATCTTTAAAATAAGTCATTGCAAAACTTACGGTAATAACATCTTCTTGCTGCGCCAACTCCAATCGGTTTAAAGAATATTCATCACCAACTGACCGTGTGTCGCATTGTGAAATATCAATTACAATTTGTTTATCATTATTAAAGTACTTGATTATGTATTGCAGCAATTGAGGTGAACACATCTTACCTAAATGCAATTGTTTAATTAATCCATCCGTATAACTTATAGCTGAATAGTAGGCAAGCACGGCTTTAATAGTTGGATCGGATTTAGTTACGTAATTTGCATTAACTATTTTCTTGAACGTCATCCCCTCCAAACGGGTGTAAAATATTTTTTGATTTTGTTGTTGAAAATTATCGTAGTTCTCTGCATTAGAAACATCAAAGGGTTGACTATTATCGTACTCCTCTTTTTTTGTCTTGATAGTTGCCAGTTGATTTTTTACTGTTAGAGGCAATGGTTCAAGACCAATATCGTGGATTTCTTTAGTAGCCTGTCCTGATTGTGAAAGGTAAACCTTACTATACGTTTGGTTATCATCTCCGAAGTAATACTTGCCAACTTGTACACTACTCTTTCGCATCACAACTTCAAGCTCCTCAATCGAAATATTAGAATATTGGATAGCAATGTAAAACAGCTTTCCTTTATTCATTACATAGTGCGTACAAAAGTTCCCTGCCTTTTGTAAATCAATCATCGGTACATTTTCTTTGCAAATAATTACTTCGCTAATCTGGCCATTTTTATAGTCCGTTCGGTGATCCATCCTAACTTGATGGTAACCTTGCGACCGATAATAGCTGCTCACTTCATAATCTATTAAAGCTTTTACTTCGCTTGCACTTTGCCCGATTGCGGGAGTCTGACACCACCCATTTATGAACAAAAGGGCGAAAACGGCAGTGAGTAAACTCGTCTTTTTTGGTACAATAAAATTGTAAATAGTTGTCATTGAATAAGTTTAAGGTTATTTAAAAGTATGGAAATTTGAGATTGGAAATGTCATAAAACACAATAAGCGCAGGGCTAACATCATTTGTGTCTTAGAGGCTCGGGAAAGCCCGTACAACAACAAACAAGTCAGCACCCACGCTTATCGCATGGGCGTTGAACTCATCTGTCTTGTTGTACTAAAAATTTTCCCGATTTCTAAGACAAGACCTAATAAGCTGAACGCTATATTTTTATTAAACTATTTTAACGTTGTATGTTCCCTCCTTTTTAATTAATGGCTAAAGTTACTTTATTTATAAAAATAATCAGTTATACACGATTAAAACATGTTAAAATCCGATGCCTCGACCTGTTAGGTGTAATAACCAAACATCCATTGTGTATTCGTTTTTATCATTAGCTAAAATGTAATCCTTTTTGACTAAATCGGACATTTGCGTACTTATCTGAATAAGATATAGTTGATACCATCTTTTGTAACGATTTTTTAAAAATGACCATGCATCGTTTAGAGAAACGAATGTTAGGTGGTTTGCTTTTGAGCAATCAAATATTTCGTAACTGGATAGTTGATAAATATAGATTCCGTTCACGGATTTGCTACTAACTTTGATGCTGCCGCCGTCGCATCCAATCTCTAACATTGTATTGTCCATTGCTTTTTTTTTAGGGAAAGGTCATAGTTTTTTCAACAATCCAACGTTTAAAACTTTTAAATAAAAATGATAATATTTTTAGCATTCCTATTTAGCTTTACATTCAAATACTAAATTATGCTATGTCAATTGTGTTTGCAGGAAAAGAGGCTTTTAAAAAAGTCACACATAATTCCAAACTTTCTTTATAAAGATTTATTTGGCTCGGATAATCGTTTGGTAAATATCAACATAGACAATTTTAATGAGTACAACTTTACTCATTCCGGTTTTTACGATAAAGATATATTATGTTCCGATTGCGATAGTGGTTTATTATGTAAGTTGGAAACTTACGCAAGTAACTGTCTTTATTTTCGGGGCAGCAAAAGATCAAGAAGCCAAATCCAAACTCAACTATTAGGTGACGACGAAATTTTACCATCGGTACGCTTCCATAATCTTGATTACACTAAAACAAAATTGTTTTTACTATCAATTTTATGGCGTGCCCATATCTCGCGTCAGCCATTTTTTAAAGAAGTTAACTTAGGGCCTTACGCAGAGAAACTACGAAAAATGATTTTGGAAAACAACGCTGGCAAGGAAGATGAGTTCGAAGTAATTTTATTACACGTCGATACTGAAAAAACGAGAGCTGAAAAAGGCTTATATCAGCCACGAAAACTAAAGGGTAATGGCAACTATCAATATGCTTTCATCATTAATCGAATTATTTACCACTACAATGTGTCTTCTCATAACAAATTGAGTATTTACGAAAAAGGGATAATTAAAAATGACGGAATATTGGACATTGGCCTGCTAAAAGGCGAAGTGGCGAGAGGTTATTTCGATAGTGTTGTTGGTAAAAAGATATTGTTAAAAAGTAATCCGGTATGGTAACACCGCAGTTTTCTGGTTAAATATATAATTGAAAATACCTCATTAACCTCTATTAAAGCCTTATTTAATCATACTACAACTGTAGGTTTTGGTTTCGTTGCAAAAGGATATTCTACTCTTTTAATTTCATCTTGAATAAGTTCCCAATAAATTTTAGGTACGATTTTATCCGTTTCAAAATTTTGTAGTATATCAAATTCTTTTACCAAAAATAAAAAATTAGGTCTTCCGTACCCGTCAATCAAGATGTTAAAACTGATTGCAAATAGTTCATTTTGGGAGAGTTGCGCTCTACATAATGAAGCGTAAAATGATTTTTCAGCAGGCTCTAAGTCCGAAAAATAGATAAACTTGAATGTATGATACAAATTTCGAAAATAGTGATTAAAACTACTTGAATACTTGTTATAATACCCAGGAAAATATTTACTCAACAGCAAAGCCCTTGCATTCGATATTGTGGTTGGAATTGTGGTAATTGAATGTGTGATTTCAAATGTTGTATACGTTTGTGATCCCGCTTCTTCTAATATCGATCTTGCATTAATGCCGTTTAATAAAATTATAAGGGTTTCATAGGCATCGTCGAAAACTTTCCTGCCTTCACTACCATTTAGTTGTAGGTTGTAAATAATTTCATTTTGCAAATCCAACAAGTGAAAAAATGTACTTTCAAAGCGTTGTTGATTTAGTACTTTTTTTTGTTCAAGGGCTTCACCCTTAGATGTACTAAGTTCATCCTGTTGTATTTTCAAGTCATTCCTTTGAAGGATTACAGTATACACAACTCCCGCAAAGGCTAAGCCTGTGAATAATGCATTAACCGCGCCGAACATATCACCTGTTGTTCCTCTTTCAGCAGGTTCCATACAATGTAACCACCACCAGTTTAAAAATAAAAACAACAGTACGCCAAGAAAGGCAGTCCACACGAGAACTTTTTGCGAAAAAGTTAATGTTTTGTTTGGAGGTAAATTACTTTGCATTGACAAGGTTTTAATGGTGCTAATTTATGAAAATACCCATCAATGTTTTATTAAATGATTACACGCTTTTTAACGCCTATAAAAGTAGAAAGCCGCCTTGCAGCAGCTTTCCATCATTTTTTAATAAAAATCGGTTAATGGCAGTTAAACGCATAATATTATTAAATTGAGTTCAAAATCTCCAATACCTTTGTAAGATGACTTTCTACAATACAATTAAAAGTTTCATCAAGCTTAGTCTGTTTAATCATGGTGTGTAGCTCCTTTTCGGTAAATAAATAATCACAATAAGGTAATGCACATGTTGCATGCTTGACATCCGCAGTATCGTTACCATCCTTATATTTACGATCGATATTCCACCTCATTGACGCAAATAGCGAGGGGAAAATCTTAAACACCGGTAGTTGATTAGTTAATTTTCCAGACTTAAATGCTTGATATATCAATTTACACCACGCAGTTTGATCAGATTGATGTACTTCCTCCGCTGTTGGATAGCGACCTGCTTGTTCAAAATATAAATCATTTATAACAGTGTTAAAATCATCTTTATAGCACTCTAAACAGCCCCATAATTCGGAGAGAAACATCGAATTAAAGGACTTATTTTCATCTTTATAGATTTCTTTGTTGACATTCATAGTTTTAACATCGTCTTTACCAGTAAAAGGCTCAAATACAAATTGCGGGTCAACGGGAATGGTGGACAATGGTATTGAACCGGCAAAGTCTAAAAGTGATCTCCGCAGTTCGGGTTCAAGTTCTTTCACCTTTTCGGAATAAAAGAAATACCCCGTGACCAACGGGAGTTTCGCCCAAATTAATTGTTTCAGTTGGTAAAGATTAGTAACTTTTTGACTTGACTGTACCCAATGGGAAAATTCAACCTTGATTCTTTGATCCTCACCTATTATGGCAATCCCCTCTGAAAGCTTTTCACTTAATATGAGTGTAGCGTTTCTTGTTTTTTCATCGGATTGTTTCATGATTTCCCAAAACACCATCTCACTTAAAGGAAAAATACACCTCCCTGTTTCATGAAGTGAAATGATTTTATTCGCAATTTGCGCAGCTATTGTGTCCTCTCCGGTTCGTTTATCTCTTACTAAGATCCAATAATTTAGGTCTAAATAAATGATTTTCTTGCCTTTGATTTTTTCGAATATCTCTACGCTTTTTTCCTTAATGTATTGGTCTATTAAGTGCATTTAGTTAACAATTATTAATTATTCAAGGATGTGGGTCAAATAAATTGGCTTTTACACATTGCTTTTCAAAAGTTCTAATGTAAAAATTTACTTAGGCGCTTTCACATTTTAAACCGCTTATAAAGAATGAAAGCGGCGAACAAGCAGCCTTTTATCATTTTTTTAATTATTCACTTACACCTTCTAAATCCTTTGACGTTGAATTATAATATAAAACTTGCTTTTTTATGAGAAAATGGTTATTATGTAGTATCAACCCAACACAAATAAACCAAAACCCTTATCGTGCGATATTATCAAAAACGTTCACAGGTGTGAATCAAAGTAAAAAGCTAAAATTTCTCTTTAAAGACACATTCAAAGGAGATTTCATAATTACAGGCAATAATTGGCTCAATAAAAGAACCGCAGCACTTCGTATCGAAAATAGAAACGGTGAAACCTACATTATTCTATCAACTTTCCAAGATCAGCCCAGCGTTTTATCTTCCGAAAAAGAATACCTGTTGAATCCAAGCATCGAAAAAGTATTATTAGCGGCAATAGAAGCTTACGAGATCAACTAAGTGTGTTTGAAATTGACCTACACGTATTTCCCCGCCTATAAACGAAGAAAGCCGCTTTTCAGCAGCTTTCCATCATTTAGCAATTAGCCGTTGTTATAAAGCGTTAAAACGTATAAATATGTGTTGCGCTTTAAGCCGCATACTGAAAAACATTTAACATTTTAGTATCCAGTTCAGCCACCGCATCATTCGCATCATTAATGACCTTATTTGAAATAAGTGTTTTTAACATTTTCCGCATGTTGAATTTCACTCTTGGCGACACCTGAAATGAAAGGCTTTCAATCAAATCGTATGTAGCGGGTGCACCTGACCTATCAATGCTATCTAACATCAAATAATTTCTTAATTCAGGTACGGTTCTTATGCGAGTTGCCGCTGGCGTGTGGGACAATTTATCAATCGTTTTATATGCATCATACCATAACTGGCGCATCAGTTTATAAAATTTGTCATCTATTAAGTCAGCGACTGTCACAATTGGATAACCGACTATTTTAGCTATTCCAGATTTTATACGATACTCGTACCGTAATAAATTTGCATCTACATTCTCCGCCAATATTTCCTGTCCTGTATCTTTCAAATGAGCGGTTTTATTATAAAAATTAAGCTCTGTACCATTTTTACTTTTGAAGTATAGTGACTCGTTGGAGGCCGTCCACCGCTTCATCCCATCTTTATTACATAGGAATTTAAAATAATTTCCTACAGGTTGATCCATTACCAAATTATAAGCAAGGTCAACCCTTGACACTCTCGCACCTAAAATATTAATGCATAGAATTTCTTGTAATTTTAAGATTGCCAGTTTTGACTCGCGTAAAGTGAAGTTCATTTGGTTTGTACCATATAATACCTTCGGTAATTTTGCTGCCACAGTTAGGTATTTAGGACTTAAACTAAAAAAACAATCTTGGTAAGTAGTTTGAATTGTGATAATGCCAGTATTTTGATATTCTCTGGTAATTACATTATTTAATGATCGTAAGGTTTTATTTAATCCAACGTATTGTTGGTTGGTTATTGATAATTTAAAAGCTATATCGTCGTACATGATGGTCGTTTTCGGGAATAAATTAAGGTGGTTATTACAAACAGAAGATTAAGGGCTGACTCAATCGCCAGCCCTTTGCAATTTATACCCTTGTTGCATCCAAGGATAAAAAGTTCATCTCCGACAAAATTCGCTTATCGCCGCTAAGGAACTTGCGGTGGGGAGAATCTTTAACATCCTTAATGAAAATGGTGGTTTCATCAGATGTACCCGCTTTCGATGGTAATGAAGTAGTCCGAACCTTTTTATGCATATACAAAAAGAGGCTATCGTCATCGATTATTATTAAGCAGTTATCTTGAAAAATATCTTTTCGGTCAATCCCCTTGCCCGTGCCGCTACCCACCTTATCCCAATAAAATATATTGCGACTAAAGCGCACCGAAGGAGATTCGCCATCAACAGATAAATTGTAAGTGCTGAAAGGGTAAATTTTCGTTTTGGGTTTAACGAGTGTCAATTTGGCGACTGTATCAGCGTTAATTAGTAAATCCAGTTTGGTAGGTTTACCTGATCTATGCGTAAATCTGTATTCGGTCGTCTTTCCGGTGCCGCATGACACTTTGGATAAATGATACATTGTTTCCAGTAATTCCATTACGCTTGCCTCCTTCGGTTAGGGTTCAGCACTACGTAATTAGCAGCTGCAATATCAATCTCCTCTGCTGTACGCACTGGGTTACTCAACAGCCACTTATCTATAGCGGCTTTTTCAAAAAAAAGCGTTTTCTTATTAGGGCAACTGAAGGGAATTTTCCGTGCGCTGGTTAACTTATATAAACAGCTTTTGCTCAAGCCTGTATATTGGCTGAGTTCAGCCATTGTAAGTATGGATTTTTGAGATACCAATGCGGCCTCAATCCTGTTTAGTTGGTTTTGAATTTCGTACATCGTTTTTTTCATTTGTTAAAAGGCTCGCGTTGCCTGTTAATGTGAATCACGATGTAAAATTAATGGGCGTTTCCTCAAACGGGGTTTGAAGAAACTTGATGAAAACTTTGAGGACTATTTGTGAAAGCGGAGATGGATTGTTTTAAGTAGTTTAGTTATTGGAGAAGAATAGTTTCCTTCTGATCTAATAGCCTGCGGTGAGATTAATGTACTAACAGATGTTTTTTTAAAAGGGTTTCCGTATGGATCAGCGAAATGATCGGAAATCATTTGTGGAATTGGGTTATTGATTTTGATCTTTACTATTTCAAAATCAAATTGATCATTAATAGGGACTTCTTGACCCATGAACAACGGCAAAAGTGTCATAAGCTTACCACCCCACTTTATAGGTTGCCTTGGTACACGATCAGAAAAATGTGCGTAAAATTCTTCAGCAGGCATATTAAAATATATCCCACTCAATTTGGAGTATATAAATTCCATTACTTCTTGATTGTGACGTCCATAGTTAAGACTAATGGGTTCAATGTAAAACCAAGGTAACAAAGGTAACTCCCTATCGAGCCGAATTATTGGATCATAAGACTGGTACGCCAAAGCATATTCACGTTCAACCCATCTAAAGAGTTGGATGGTACGGATCTTAAACAGGTCGTAAAAATCTTGTATAGCTATACCTCCCCCATCGTTTGATAAACATTCTGCATGCTCATTAACAATATTTTCATTTTCGATATATCGCTTTAACCAATATGGATAATTTTCACCCAAGTAATTGTATTGTTTTAAGAAAACATTCCTTGCGTAAACCAAATATCCAGTATGATTATTTACCAAATTATATTCTATTTCATTCTCTAATTCTCCTTTTATTCGTTTTTCTCTACTTATATGCCAATCAACCATTTTGTCTGTTAATATTCCAATTTCCGGGATACCTATTCGAAAAAAAACATTAGAGTCAATTGAACCATCGCTTATTTTTAACAACTTAAATGCGGACGATAATTTTTCATAATTTTCATTTAGTGCATGAAAATCAGCTTCTACAGATTTTAAAAAATCATACTTAACACTATTAATCATTTGCCAAAAATAAACGGTGAGTGTTAGTTATTAATTGATTTAAAGTAAAGTTGATTGTGAATATTCCTCAAAAGTTTATTTCTGGCAGGTTATTAATAGCTTGCTCTTTTCTCGAATCAGCTATGTGCAAGTACCTTTCAGTATATTTCATGCTGGTATGACCCAATAATCCAGAAGCTGTTTTTGCATCTGTACCATAAAACAGCAAATTAGTTCCAAACGAGTGTCGCGCGCAATGCCACGTTATTTTCTTGGTAATGTTAGCATCGGCTACCCAGTTCCTTAAATGTTTCAAGCACGCTGTATGGGAAGGAAGACTGAACACTAAATCTTTATTAGCAGTCCTTGTACCTAAAAGCTTAATTGCGGTACTGTTAAGATTAATTAAGGCAGGTACATTTGTTTTTTGCTGCGTAATTTTCATCATGTCACCATGAATATTTTGCCACGTTAGCGTTGTAATATCACAAAAACGTAAGCCCGTTATGCAGGAAAACAGAAACGCTCTCTTAACTTCAGGATTTGAACAATGAGTGCTTGCAAGGGTTTGAATTTCTTCCGCAGTAAGGATATCCTTTTTGATATTGTCATTTTTCTTATTAACAATATATATAGCGGGATTATCAATAAACACTTTTTCTTTATGGGCCTGACGAAGAACCTTTTTTAATTTGCTGAAATAATTTGCTGGCGTTTCTCCCTTTAATTTACTTTCTAAAAATTCTTTAAATCTAATCAGTAAATCCTCCGTTATATCCCCAGGCTTTAAATAGTCAACATTGACGAAGACTTTAAAGTAGTTGTAAGCACCCCAAACCAACCTAACATCTTTCTTAGTGTAGTTTTTTGCAAATGTTTCGAAGTACAATATAAAATTTACTTTTTGTTTATCCCGAGGTATGTACCCGCTTCCGTGGCTGTTGATCTCTAATTCCCTTTTGGCTTTGATTGTCTCGGCCAGTTTCAGGTTATCTTTATTTGATTGTGTTTCTAAAGGAGTACGTGGCTTTTTAAGGATATAAATTTTAAGAAATTCATAACTCCTTGTAGAGTTTTCATAAATATCTAAATAGAGGCTATGTCTATTACCTGATATGCTTCTTTTTCTAAGCTTTACACTCATTGCGATTTTTATTTAACATAAAGGTAATTAAAAAATCGAACGAGTAACAAATAAGTAACAAAAAGTTACAGTCGTGGTACTAACAAAAGAAATTCAAATTGATCCAAATATGCTTTTTAAGGCTAATTAAGCACTTTTTTGTTTCCGATGTTTGCACATGTTTTCATGTTGTGTTCCCCTACGGGCTACTGAATCGGACAAACTTGTAAAATCAAGTTTTGTCCGATTTTTTTTGTCATATAACTTGCTGTTTCTCACGAAAATCAATTGAACAGCTTCATTAATTTTAGCGGTTCGATAAGTGCTTTATCTAGAAACAATTTTTGATGTAGATTGAACGGTCTCACCCTTAAATAGCTATACCCTAAAAAGCAGGCATGGAAACTGAAAAAAGCCTATGTTGAATGCTGCTATTTGCACCAATATCTTAACTGTCTAGATATAAGCCGTTTTCTATTATCTGATTTTTGTATGTTAGCGTTTTGAAAATTGCCTGAACATAAAATTCAAAATGCAACTTTATCTTCGTTTAATAAGAATAAAATAACATGAAACGACTTTTTATACATTTAACACTACTCATTCTGTGCAATGTGTTAACTGCTCAAACCAATAAAGTTTTGCCACCTGACATTGTTTATGGGCAATTATTTAAAGATGTTCAACTACAGAAAGTTTTTCCTGATATTAAAACCTTTGCTGATTGTATCCCCAAACGCAAACCAGCAGACATTGTAAGCGATTACAACCATCTTCGCAATAATCCTACGGCTAAAATATCTCTTAAGGGGTTTGTTGAAGCTAATTTTGATGTGCCTGTTAACCCACAAAATAATTACCAAAGTGATAAAAGTGACGATATGTCAACACATATCAAGAGATTATGGACAGTATTAAAGCGAAATCCTGATGAAATTAAAGAAGGTAGTTCGCTACTGGCTTTACCCTACCCTTATATTGTACCAGGCGGTCGTTTTCACGAAATTTATTATTGGGATAGCTATTTCACTCTGTTAGGATTGGAAGAAAGCGGCGAAACAAAGATGATAGAAAACATGGTCAATAATTTTGCTTATCTTATTAACACATATGGTTTTATCCCAAATGGAAACAGAAGCTATTATATTACACGTTCGCAACCGCCCTTTTTTGCATTAATAGTAAAAATATTGGCGGATATTAAAGGCAAACAAGTATATGTGCAGTATAAAGATGCCTTGCAAAAAGAATATAATTATTGGACAGATAAAACAGCTAGGACAAAGCACAATGTAAAAATGTCCGATGGTTCGGTGCTTAGTAGATATTACGACCGAGAGAATACCCCTAGACCAGAAAGCTTTTCGGCCGATTATGAATTGGTAGAAGGAAAATTCTCTAAAAAGAAAACAGCCCGTATGTATTTGGATATACGTAGTGCTGCCGAAAGTGGGTGGGATTTTGGTAGTAGGTGGTTTGCTGATGGTAAAAATCTCTCTTCTATTCAAACTACCAATTTAATACCTGTTGATTTGAATGGATTATTATATCAACTCGAATTAGTTTTGGCAAGATGTTATAAAGAATCAGGAGATCTAAAGCAAGAAAAAAACTACCTACAAAAAGCAAAAACAAGAAAGGCAGGCATACAACACTATTGCTGGAACGAAAAACAGAAATGGTATTTTGATTACAACACCGGTACAAAAAAACAAAGCACACAAATGGTATTATCAGGAGTAACTCCTTTATTTTTCGAGATATCATCTAAACAAAACGCTGCAGGTATGGCAGGTACTATTCAAAAATATTTTTTAAAATATGGTGGTGTAGTTACAAGTTTAATAAACACCCATCAACAGTGGGACTCGCCAAATGGCTGGGCTCCTTTGCAATGGATGACAGTAAAGGGTTTGATAAACTATAATCAACCCGTTTTGGCAAAAGAAATTGCTATCCGATGGATTAAACTTAATAAAGATGTGTATCAACGTAGTGGCAAACTAATGGAGAAATACAATGTAGTAGATGGGAACGTAGAAGCCGGTGGAGGCGAATATGATGGGCAAGATGGTTTTGGCTGGACTAACGGCGTTTTACTGAAACTATTAAAGTTGTATGAGTAATTATATGCTATTAGCTTAATAATAAATTATTTATACTTGAGTGTTTTATTGATGATGGTTTATTGTAAGTTTGATTTTAAATGTTAAAAAGACATGAATAAAAAGATTATAATCCTGCTTTGTTTTGGGCTTAGTATAAGTGCAATAAGCACAAACGCACAAGAGCAACTGCACCTACCATATGGCGAAAGCACACAGCGTATCAACAATACCCCCACAGCTATTAAAGCCCAAAAACCGCCTATGGGTTGGAATAGTTGGGATAACTATGGGTTGGAGATTACGGAAGCCGAATTTAAAGCACAAGTTGATTATATAGCTAATAACCTAAAGCAATACGGATACGAGTATATGGTAATCGACGCAGGATGGTATAGCGATAAAATGTCGGCAGAGAGTGGAACACCCTATTTTGTAGAAGGGCATATCAGTCGATTTGAAACATACACCGATAGCTATGGGCGGTGGATACCATCAGTTAAAAAGTTTCCCTCGTCGGCAAATGGAAAAGGATTTAAACCATTGGCTGATTACTGCCATAGCAAAGGATTAAAGTTCGGGTTACACATTCAAAGGGGTATCCCCTTAAGCGCTGTTGATAAAGATCAGCCCATTTTGGGCACTAATTTGCGAGCAAAAGATATTGCAAATCCGGCTGATATGTGCGATTGGTGGGATGGCACTTATGGTATTGATATTAGTAAACAAGGAGGGCAAGAGTATTATAACTCTTGTGCCAAACTTTGGGCATCGTGGGGGCTTGATTTTGTAAAATTTGATGATGCATCAAGACCATATCATGGTGATGAAATTACAGCGATGCGTAAAGCTATTGATAATAGTAATCGTGCTATGATATTAAGCCTTTCGCCTGGCGAAACCCCTATATCGGCACGTTATCATGTACAATCAAATAGTGATATGTGGCGCATTTCGGACGATTTTTGGGACACTTGGACTCAATTAAGCCATCAATTTGAATTGGTTAAAAGATGGTTGCGCTATGCCAAACCTGGTCGTTGGGCTGATTTGGATATGATCCCATTTGGTAAAATAGGGTTGCATAGTTATGGCGGTGGTGTAAAAAAGCGATGCCGATTTACCGAGGATGAACAACGTACCATGATGACGCTTTGGTGTATGTTTCGCTCGCCATTAATATTAGGGATGGATGTAACACAATTGGATGATACGGTAACGCCGTACATTGCGAATGATGAAGTAATAGCGGTTGACCAAAATAGTACTAATTGTTGGTATGTAGCAAATATGCCTATGCAACAGGAGGTTTTTTATTCGGATGAGCCAAATACACAAACCAAGTATGTTGCCTTTTTTAATAGAGCCGAGGTTACGCAAACTATTCAAATTGATTTAAGTAAGATAGGTTTAAATACCACCGCAGCGGTAAGAGATTTATGGAAGAAATTGAATATCGGTAAAGCAGAAAAGCAAATCACGGTAGAGCTAAAACCGCATAGTGCAGCATTATATAAAGTAACGCCCCAGTAAAAAATATCCATGAAAAAAAACATCAGCATCTTTGTTGTATTATGTGCAATAGCAGGCAATGTTTTTGCGCAAAAAAACCATCCCCCATTAAAATTGTGGTATAAACAACCTGCCGTAATATGGGAAGATGCCTTGCCAGTAGGTAATGGCAGATTAGGTGCTATGATATTTGGATATACCAATACCGAACGGATACAAATAAATGAAACAAGTTTGTGGGGAGGCACTGCACGAAATACCAATAATCCAGCATCAAGACAATACCTTGATACCGTAAGGAAATTAGTGTTAGCTAATAAAATTGATGAAGCGTATAATCTATCGCAAAAATATTTACTAGCTATCCCGCCCACTGTAAGACCGTATGAACACTTTATGAACTTGTTTATAAAGTATAATGATAATGGCAAAGTGGCTAATTATAAACGAGAGCTCAACATTATCAACGGTATTGCAAAAACAACCTATACACGAGGTGGTAGTTTTTTTACGGAAAAGGTGTTCTCGTCCACAGCAAGCGACTTGTTGGTAGTTCGAATTGAGTCGAAAAACAAGGGCGGTATTCATTGTCGTTTACAATTAGAGCGTTCGCAAGATGCAATTGTTTCTGCTAGTGGCACAACCATTACTTTAAAAGGACAAATTAGAGATACCGCTAATGTAGAAATGGGCCCAAGTGGCGATAATATGAAATTTTGTGGCATACTTAAAGCTGTAAACACTGGCGGAAACATCAGTACTGATGGTAACGAATTGGTAGTAAATGGTGCTACGGCTATTACCATTTATATAAATGCTGCAACTGATTATGATGCCGAACACATGAATCTTAATCGTAGTATAAATGTCATAGCTTCTTGCAAAAAAGGATTTACAGCTATACAGCATCAAACTTATACAACGGTACTGGCAAAACATACAGCCGAACATCAGTCGGTAATGAACCGCATGAGTTTAGATTTTGGTGATGAAGAAAAAAACAATATGCCCACTGATGAGCGGTTGCAAGCTGTAAAAAATGGCACGCAAGATAGAGCATTGGATGCCTTATTTTTCCAATATGGGCGTTATCTATTAAAAAGTTCTGCTGGCGGCTCCACAAAACTTCCACCAAACTTACAGGGTATTTGGTGTTATCAGTTCAATCCCGCATGGCGAAGCGACTATCATACAAACATCAACCTACAAATGAACTATTGGCCTGCCGAAGAATGTAATTTGACTGAAACGACAAGACCGCTATTTCATTTCTTGGATAAATTAAAAATCAACGGGCGAATAAGTGCTAAAGAAATTTACGGGGTTGATGGATGGGTAGTGCATCATAATACTAGTCCTTTTGGCGAAACATCTATCAGAGATGGGGCTTTTGCAGGGATGTACCCTATTGCAACGGGGTGGATGTGTTTGCACGAATGGGAACATTATTTATTTACTGGAAATAAAAAGTTTTTGGCTGATACGGCCTATCCTATTATGAAAGAGGCGGCTGTGTTTCTAAAAAATATATTGGTAAAATCGCCCGAAGGGTATATGGTAATTGCCCCATCGTACTCGCCCGAAAACTCGTTTATACACCCAGTAACTGGAAACCCTACCCGTATGACGTATGGAGTTACAATGGATGTAGAGATATTACAGGAATTTTTCACAGCATGTATCAAAGCATCAGAAGTTTTGAAAACAGATGATGCCTT
The DNA here is from genome assembly GCA_963422535.1 of uncultured Mucilaginibacter sp. Taxonomy (GTDB): domain Bacteria; phylum Bacteroidota; class Bacteroidia; order Sphingobacteriales; family Sphingobacteriaceae; genus Mucilaginibacter. Next base: position 1,301,521 of record OY730227.1, on the reverse strand, counting down.
TCGACAAGAACTTAGCAAGGTATTAACACAAATGCCACCCATAAAGATTAATAGCTACGGTGGTGTGCAAGAGTGGATAGAAGATTATAAAGAGTTTGAACTTGGGCATCGCCATATATCTCATTTGTTTGGACTATACCCTGGTACAACGATCAATCAACAAACACCAGCTCTTTTTGAGGCGGCTAAAAAAACGCTCGAACATCGTTTATCAAATGGTGGAGGGCATACAGGATGGAGTCGTGCATGGATTATTAATTTCTATGCCCGTTTGTTGGATGGCGAGCAGGCATACCATCATTTACAGCTACTTTTTCAAAAATCAATGCTGAAAAACTTATTTGATAATCATCCACCATTTCAAATTGATGGGAATTTTGGCGGAACAGCTGGTATTGCCGAAATGTTATTACAATCACACACAGGTACTATTCAATTATTGCCCGCCTTACCCATTGCATGGAAAAACGGAAGTATAAAAGGCATTTGCGCACGTGGTGGTTTTGTAGTAGATATGCAATGGCATGATGGACAATTGGTTGAGTGTAAAATGTTTTCAAAAAATGGTGGTACTTGTAAAGTAATGTATAAACAAAAAGCTATTGCTATCAACACAAAACCTAAAAGTAACTATGCACTTACCAAACTATTGCTGGAGTAAAGTTTACCTTTAAAATAGATTTGTTTGGATGGATATACTTATGGCTAAAAGTATAGCTGCAAATTCGGGATACGAAAAACGCAGGTGTTTTAACGCTATCGTAATTTTATTTTCTACCGTACGTTTCGAGATATTAAGTTTAGCGGCAATTTCGTCGTTACTCAAGCTTTCTATTCTGATTTTGACAAAATATCTTCTAAGATTATTCATAATAGGGATGTACCAAAAGAGAAAAACTTAAAAAAGAACTAAATTTTGGTAAATTATTAGGAGCTGTTGCAAGGTCGGGTAAGCCTGACAAGTAATAGTTTACACTAAATAGGTAAAGTGTAATTATTTACTTATTTAGTGTAAAAATATATATCATTGCCTAAAAAAATATGAAAAAGAAACTAAGTCTTAAAAAAACAACAATTACAGAACTATCGGATAAAGAACAATCAAAAATTTTAGGTGGTAATGCTTTTACAACTTCTTTTAGAAGTTGCACTGGCGGACTTTGCTGCTCTCCACAGCCTAAAATAACACAATTGTATACTACATGTTTAAGTGATGGGCAGCCTAGTCGACCAGATTGTGTGTAATGTAGCCCCAGTATAATATTATCAAAGAAACGAACAAATATAATTAATAACCTTGATTTATCCACTCCTATTTTTTAAGTAAAAAATCATGAAATATATCTTTTATTACACATTTATATTTTTGAAAATTATTTTATTATTGTTTCCTGCAAAATTAAGTGCACAGAATATCAACGAATTTGCTAAGGAATTAGATAAATATATCTATCCAATAACGATACGGCCAGACTTAGATTCAATAAAAAATTCACTTCCCGAAAATTTATTTCAAGATAAATCAATAATAGCACTTGGAGAATCGACACATGGAACAAAAGAATTTAATTTATTTAGAAGTCAACTTATTAAAGAGGAAATACTAAAAAAAAATGTAAAAATTATTACTCTTGAAACAGATTTTTGCTCGTCTATACTTTTAAATAATTATTTATTAAGTGATAAAATAGATACACTGAAAAATTTTTCTCATATCTATGGTATTTACCAAACGCAGGAAATTTATGATTTGTTACTTTGGATTAAAAGTTATAATCTAAAGCAGCCAAGAAATAACCGAGTTAATGTATTGGGCATTGATATGCAGGATCCATATACTATATCCGAAAAAATTATTAGCAATTTTCCCCAGCTACAATCTATCGATATTGTCTCTTTTAAAAAATTAGAAAAATTAAAACAACTTTTTTTTGCTCAAGATGCTAAGTTAAACAAATTAGAAATAGCTGATTACAAACAACTCAGCTTAACATTAGAATCAAATATTAAATCAAGCAAGCAGATAAAAGATACAATTTTGCTTTCACATTATGTTAATTTGCTTAAACAGACGCTTACACTTAGAGATTATCCAGGTTTTTTTAAGAAGGCAGACAAAAGTTATAGTGATTTACGAGATAAATTTATGGCAGAAAATGTGATGTGGCTTTATAGACAATATGCACATAATGATAAACTAATTTTGTGGGCACATAATGGTCACATTTCTCATGCTAAGCTAGAAGGTGTTTATAGAATGGGATATTATTTAAAAGAAACAATTGGGAGCAAATATTATGCGATGGGTTATCTGTTTGATGAAGGTTCTGTTCGTATCTATGATTTTATAACTGCAAAAAAATATAAAAATTTCTTTTATCCATCATCAACTAAGAATAAGTCAGCAGAATATGTTTTAAAAAAATCTAATTCGGATAGCTATTTTTTAGCAATAGACAAAAATAATAGCCCTTTACTTGAATCTTTTTTCAGAAAATATAGATACACTCGTGTTATTGGTGCTACTTATCAAAAAAATCCTAACAAAGATTATTATGAAAATCCAATAGGAGAATGTTTTGATGGGTTCATATTCTTTAAAAAAGCAAGTGCAGCAGAAAATATTACAAAAATAAATTAATGGAACAGTTATTTTCTAGTCTTAAAACAGAGCAACAAAAAATATTAAGCTACGTTTTGAGCAAAGAGGTTGACAAAAATATTGGGCTTGGTTTACCCTGTATAAGTCCGTAACGGTTTTCCAGGACTAGACACTAATGCAGGCAGTTAAAACTAATGGTGATAGTTTTAAGAATATAACAGCTATTCCACAATACCAAACAATATTAAGTTTTAATAGGTAGATAAACTAAAAATTTGCAGGACAGCTCATCCAATTATTTGTTATAAAATGATGGGGCTCAGTTTAAGCGCATTTAAATTGACACGTAATAGTTATTTAGAGAGGTGTTTAACGTCGATTTAAGAAATGAACGCCTGTTTAAAACGCAATTTTCTTTAAATCATCAACAAAACACTTCGAGAATTGTCCTATACGGGCTACATTTAAAACCTTTTAAAGCTTTATGCTTTTTTACGGTTAGCCCCGTCCATTCTTGATGAATAATATTTGTGAGTGCTGCAAACTCTTCGCCCTTTTTTACGCTGCTATTTTGCCAATAATCTGTTAATTTGTTTTGGGTTTCTTGCCCCGTCATTCGTTGTTGTATCTGTGTAAAATGCGGTTAAGGCGTAATCTTTTAGTAAGATTATGTGCTGCGATAATGAATTTGAAAAGCTAATGGAAAATTCTACTTTTGAATTCTACTAACATCAAGGGGCATACACCATCGAAAATATTGATACAGAGAAAGTTTTATTAGGAGAATTGAAAGCGGGCGATGAACGTGCTTTTAAGGAGATATATTGGCGGTATAGCGCGCGTATATACGCACGACTTATAAAACTTTTGAAAGATGAGGACGTAGCGGATTCTATTTTGCAAGATGTGTTTTTAAGAATTTGGGAACGAAGGGCGCAAATTGATTTATCACAATCTTTTAAAGCATACTTATATAAAATAGCTGAAAACTATGTTTACGATTATTTTAGGAAAGTGGCTCGAGATAAAAGATTACAGGTACGCTTACGACAAATTACATCCGAACTATACCACCATATTGAAGAAGATATATTTAAAAAGGAGAATGAGGTTTTAATTGCCGAAGCTATAGAAAAACTACCACCTCAACGAAAATTAGTATTTAAACTTTGTAAAGTTGAGGGCAAAAGCTATGAAGAAGCAAGCCAAATATTGGATATCTCCATATCAACAGTAAGTAATCAATTGGTTAAAGCTACAAAAGCAATAAAAGAATATGTTTTATTTGCCAATGGTACGGGTTTGGCTATAATACTTATTGCCGCAAATTTGTAACGCCCTTCTTATCTTCATCATAAATCTTAGCTAAGAAAAAATATTTTTTAATTTCGAGTAGTGTTAAGTTTTTTTCCAAGCGTATTAGGTGGAAAAAGTAAGACATTGAAGCCCAAAATAGCACCTGAAAAACTGTTTAAACAGTACCTTTATAATAACTGCACACCTAGTGAGATAAATCAATTGATTGAATACTTTGGGGTTGCGGATGAAGCCATTTTAAGAGAACTTATCCAATCTGTTTTGATTGAAAATGCTTCAAATGATGATGCACAATTTCATGCAAAGCTTTCGTCTATATATCAACGTATACAAGAAGAAGCACATTTGATACCATCTTCGGAAAACAATACGGTGATTAAGAAGTTACAACCTCAATGGCCACGCCTTGCTGCCGCTGCTATAGTATTAGCTTTCTTATCGGTAGGAGGTTATTTTCTGTTAGGTAAGAAAGCAAGTAATCAACAACAAACAGCACAAAACCAAATCCATGATATAGCACCAGGAGGTAATAAAGCTATCCTAACATTAGCTGATGGAAAAAAAATCAGTTTAACGGATGCTAAAAATGGCACATTGGCTAATCAAGATGTAGTCAATATCAACAAAACTCAAGATGGACAATTGGTTTATAATATCAGTAATCATCAAAATACCCCTATTCAAACTATTACTTATAATATTATCGAAACGCCAAGAGGTGGGCAGTATCATTTAACATTAGCCGATGGTACCCAAGTATGGCTCAATGCAGCATCATCATTAAGATACCCCACCACATTTTCAGGAAAAGAACGCAAAGTAGAACTGACTGGAGAGGCTTATTTTGAAGTAGTGCATAATGCTAAATCACCATTTAAGGTTATCAGCAATGGACAAGAAGTAGAAGATATAGGCACGCATTTCAATATCAATGCTTATACGGATGAACCTGCAACAAAAACTACTTTGCTGGAAGGAGCAGTACGCGTATCAGAAAACAATCATTCAAAAATCTTAAGTCCAGGTCAGCAAGCTACTGTAAGCAATCATACCCTAACCATAAACACGGTAGATACGGAAGAAGCCATAGCATGGAAGAACGGACAATTTGTGTTTGAGAACGAGAACATCCACTCTATTATGCGCAAACTAAGCAGATGGTATGCTATTGAACCCGAGTTTGCTCCTAATGTTTCAACAATTGGATTTAGTATTAATATATCAAGAAATAAAAGCATTTCGGAAATATTTAAACTTTTGGAATTGACCTATGCGGTTCATTTTAAAATAGAAGGAAGGAGAGTGAAGGTAATGCCATAACTATACTAACAAGTTGTGGGTATCACAAAAAACCAGAAGCGCTTGCAACACTTCTGGCAAATGCTTGAGTTACCCATTGAAAAAATTTACACGGAATAAACTAATTACAACTTAACCCAAACATTCAAATGTATGAAATTTTACGCAGCATTTCATCGTAAGACACCGTCTTACGTGTCGTTACAAATTATAAGAGTTATGAAACTCACGTGCATATTAATAATACTTACTCTTTTACAAGTTAGTGCCAGCACCCGTGCACAAAATATTACGCTAAAAGAGAACAATGTGTCTTTAGAAAAGGTTTTAAAGCAAATACGTAAACAAAGTGGCTACGGTTTGGTTTATACCATACCTTCGCTATCAAGTTTAAAGCCAGTAAGTATTGATGTAAAAAACAGCTCCCTAGTAGAGGTTTTGAAGCAATGTTTTGCCAACCAACCAGTAAGTTATAGCATCGAGGATAAAACCATTGTAGTGCATCCTATTTTAGCAACCAATGCAAGCAAAATTGCAAGTATAGCTGATATAACAGGATTGGTTACGAGTGATAATGGTCCATTGGCCAATGCTTCGGTATTGATAAAAGGTACTAACAAAGGTGCCGTAACTAACGAAAGCGGGCATTTTACCTTATCAGGAACAGATGAAAATTCTATCCTAGTAGTGAGTTTCTTGGGGTATCAAAAACAAGAGATTAAGGTAGGTAAAAGAACCTTTATCGAAATCAAACTTAAAAAACAATCAACAGACTTGGATGAAGCGGTAGTAGTAGCTTATGGTACAAGTACCAAACGTTTAAATACTTCAGCTATTACAACCATTAAAGGCGAAGAGCTAAAAAATATTCCGACTGCCAATTTTGCTACTCTTTTACAAGGTAGGGTAGCAGGTTTAGATGTCGCAAATATTTCATCTTCGCCAGGTGGTGGTGGCTTGGCTACCACATTACGTGGATATAATGCTGTTTCGGCATTCAACTCTTCTATACAAACAGAAGATAGAGAGTTTAGCAACCCATTATGGGTAATTGATGGTGTGCCTTTACAAAACCTACAAAATAGAATTACAGGTACCAATGCACTTTCGGAAATTGACCCATCAAGCATTGAGAGTATCGAAGTATTAAAAGATGCCTCGGCTGGTGTATTATATGGTTCGAGAGCCAATAACGGGGTAATTTTAGTAACAACCAAGAAAGGTAAAGCGGGCGAGTCGAAACTAAGTGCCAACGTATCTCAATCGTACACTTATTTGCCCGAGTTTCCTACCATTACAGCAGGTGTTGCAGCACGCAGGTATAAATTGCAAGCTTTAGCAAATTATCGTGCAGCTTTTGGCGCTTTCGACTTTAATACTTTTACTGAAACTTATCAATACCCTACTTCTTATATTGATGCTTATAATCAAAATCAATCAGGTGGTTTTTTTGGAGCGTATGATTATTGGTGGCGAGATGGCACGGTTGGTGGTGTGCCTCAAATTGATCGCGGTTTGCAAGATAGTTTAAATTCATTTCATAACAACTCTACCAATTTCTTTAAACTACTTTTTAATACAGGTAAAGTAACCGACGCTAATATACAGGCGAGTGGGGGCTCTACCAATTTTGTGTACAATTTTGGATTGGGTACTTATAACGAGCAAGGCATTGTGCGCAATAGCGGCTTTAATCGTTTGAGTTTGCTTTCTAATATGAGTTTTACGCCTACTAAAAGAGCAACCTTTAACTTTCGAGCCAATTTTGCTTACACCAGTCGTAAAAGAGCAAATGCCGCAAATTCAATAACAGACCCATCTTTAGTTAGTCAGTTACCCGATTTCCCATTTGAAACCTCTCCATTTTTGCCAGGTCCGGGTAGCGTTTTTGCGCAATCATTGTTGAATAATTTTGATGCAGTAAAAGATGAGAATGAGAATTTGCGTGTACGCTTAAATATATCGCTCCATTACCGTATTACCAACGACTTGAGTTTTACTACCACCAATTCATTAGATTACTCGCAGGCTCAAAACCAGCATTTTGTACCATCTTTTTTAAATAATAACGGAGGCTTAACCAATAATTTGGCTTTAAGCACAAATTATCAAGCAAATGCTAGAACAATATTGACCGAGAATTTATTAAATTACAAAAAACAATTTGGCAGCCATTATCTCGAAGTATTAGCTGGACAAAGTTACCAGCACGACCAAAAAACTTCAGTAAATGGTTATGGCTATGGCTCTCCAAGCGATTATATTCAATACGTTTTATCGGGTTTTCCTTATCATATTTCTGATGGAAATGGTAATGATGTACAGTTGCAAGGATTTGGTTCGGATTTTGAAGAGCAAAATTTGCTTAGTTTTTTAGGACGTATAAACTATACCTATAAAGGCAAGTATAACCTTTCAGTTTCATCAAGGCGCGATGGTAGCTCTGTTTTTGGTAAAGCGTTGCCTTATGCCAATTTCTCTGCGGTAAGTGCTTCTTGGAACTTCTCGGACGAGCCTTTTGCGAAAGGTATTCCAGGGTTAGAGTTTGGTAAACTAAGAGCAAGTTGGGGTCAATCGGGCAGAAAGTTTGATAGCCCTTATCTTGCCTATGGGGCACTTGTTCCAAGCGGTCCATTTAATGGTAAATTAGGGTACCAAGTAAGTGATGCACAAAATCCTCTTTTACGCTGGGAGGGAACTACCCAAACAGATATAGGAGCAGATTTAGACTTTATTAAAAATAAACTAGGCATCACTTTTGATTATTATTACCGCTACACTGATAATTTACTTTACAAAACAGCTTTGCCAAGTAATTATAATTTATTGAGCACAAAATGGCTTAATGCAGCTGCTATTTCTAATCAAGGGGTTGAGTTTGCTATTCATGCACAAATTGTTAATAAGAAAGATTTTAGCTGGAGAGTGAACTTTAATATTGCGCACAACAGCAATCGTTTTGAAAAAAGTTATGATGGCAGAGATTTATCAGGTGCTTATGTAATAGGCAAGTCAGTGAATGGTATTTATGTATTACAAACTTCGGGTATTATTAAAGATGCTAATAGCATACCAGGTAAATATACTGCGAGTGGGCAATATGTAAGATTTTCGCCAAATGGGAACAATCAAAATTTTTATCAACCCGGTGATTTATATATAAAAGACCAAAATGGAGATGGAAAAATAGATCAGGATGATTTAGTGTTTTCGGGAACCCCGCTACCCAAAGCGCAAGGGGGCTTAATAAACGATATTGCATGGAAGCATTTTGATGTGAGTGTAGTATTTGCTTATGCACTAGGGCGTACTATTCTTAACGGAAATATCCCGAGCACAATAGGAGTTACAGCCAATAACTTAGATTATCCTATCTTGGCCAATTTGGCTCAATATACTTTTTGGAATCCAGCCAACCCAAACCAGCCTAGTAATTTCCCAATATTAGCATTAGATACAAAAGGTAATTACACTCCAGCATCAGATATCTATTTACAACATAACGTAAATTATGTAAAGCTAAAAACCATCGTATTGGGGTATAATTTAGATAAACTTACGGCACGCAAATTAGGCATCTCGGGGGCACGTTTATTTGTATCGGGCGAGAACCTACTTACCATTACCAATTACAAAGGTTTGGATCCCGAAACAGTGGATGTGCGCTCAGGAGTTGATTATCAGAAAAACTACCCATTAGCCCGTCGGATTACCATCGGCTTAACCGCTAACTTTTAAATAATATTAACCAGTAAAATTGATAAACAATGAAACTGAAAACAACATATATCTTACTTGCAGGCTTAGCCATAAGCCTACTTGCTTCCTGTAAAAAACAGATTGAAGGGTTAGAACCTAAAAATTCGGTAACCTTTTATAATGCTTTTAAAACCGAAGCCGATATTGAAAGAGCACTAATTGGGATGGAGAGGGATTTTAGAGATCATTATACAAGTGCTTCCACTCGACCAGCTTTTTTAGGCGAAAAAACCGATAAAACACTCGGCGATATTAAAGCAGAGATTGACTGGAGCCCAAGTATAATAACCCCAAATTATTCGGAAGCTGATTGGCGCCGTTTTTATAGTACTATTGGCTATGCCAACATTATTATAGAAAACATTGGTAAAATATCCAATTTACCTACCGAGCGCAAAAACTATTATCTAGGGCAAGCCTATTTTATGCGCGCATTTCTTTATTTTCACATGATGCGTATTTGGCGCGATGTGCCCATTGTTACTTCAACAACGGATGTATTACAATTGGCTAAATCATCCATGAATGAGGTATTAACCTTTGCTACCAAAGATGCCAATGCGGCAGCCGCTATGTTGAAGCCTTGGTCGCAATTAAAAGATTCGCAAGGCAATGCCATTACTAGTAAGCAAATTGCAGGGCAAGGCGCTGCATGGGGTTTATTAAGCCATATTCATGCTTGGAGAGCCGAAGTGGGCAACCAGCCTGCTTATTTGGATAGCGCGATTAATAATGCTAATAAATGTATCAATAGTGGCGAGTTTGCTTTGGTAGCCGACCCCGAAACTGTAATTACCCAAGTACGTATAGGTAATACCAGCGAAGGTGTGTTTGAGGGCGATGTAAATTTAGACCCATTAGAAATATCAAAACCTACCGCTTTTATAACAACCGAAAGGTTATACCAAGGCTGGCCATTTAATCCACGAGCAAGTAAAAATGGGTACAAAAATAATTCCTTCGGTTTAAAAAGCACTACGGTTGATGCTTTGTTTGCCGCAGGCGATAAGCGCAAGGATGCTTACTTTTATCAATTCGATGCTTTAAAAAACGACCCACAATTAGCAGGCTGGGCGGTAGTACAAACCCGTAGGCAAGCACTAATTAGCGAACCGTTTCCTGGGTTTCAACAATTCACTAATTGGAAAGGTAATGCCATTATATTCAGTTTTGCAGATATTATTTTATTACGTGCCGAATGTTTGGCAAAAAAAGGTAATAATGCTTTGGCAATAGCCGATATTAATACCATCCGCACCCGTGCAGGAGCACCGTTATACCAGCCATCAGAAGGCGATGTGTTTACAGCAGTATTCAATGAGCGCGAAAAAGAATTTTTGTTTCAGCGCGTACGCTGGTTTGATTGCGTACGTACTGGGTTCTGGAAAACTAAACTTTCGCCCATATTCAGCACCCTTACTCAAACGGATATAGACAATGGCGCGCTTTATTTACCTGTAGGTATTGCTGCTTTCCAAAACAACCCTTTGATGCGACAAAACACATATTGGTTAAGCAAATATTAATCGTTAGATATCAACAAAATGAAAAAAATATGTTCACTATTGGTCATTATAGCATTATTTGCTTCGTGTACCAAACAAAACTTTATAGATACAGGAAAAGCCAATCCTCATTTTAATGGCACCGTTCTTTCCTATTTAAAAAGCGATAATTATAACTGGGATTTAACCGTGCAGATGATTAACCGTGCGGGATTAAATGATTTGTTTGATGGCAGAGACCCTGCCAACCCTACAATTACTTTCTTAGGGCCCACCAAGTTTTCTATCCTGCGTTATATGCTCAACAATGGCTATGCAACGGTAAACGATGTGCCTGTACAAACCTGCCACGATTTGATTTTAAAGCTAGTTATCAAAGGGAAATACCTAAAAGCAGATATACCTAAAGGTACACCATTTACCCCAAGCCGCTCAGGGGGTAAGCTTTTACCTACTTTGGGGGGCATCAATGTGTTTTTATACACCTTCACTCAGCCTTTGGGCGGGGTAGCTGGTGCAGGCCCTACCTATTTGTATTTAGAGTCTGAAGATGGCAGCGTACAACAGGATATTGCATCGGCAGATATCCAGCCCACCAATGGAGTAGTTCATTCTTTACATTATAACTACACCTTAGGCGATATACAATAAATGAGTGCATTTATAAAAAAGAGAAAACAAATGAAAAAAATATTTTTCCTAATAGCCATAGCAGCGATAGCTTTATCCTGCCAGAAAAAAAATGTGGGTTATTTATTAACCAATGATGCGGTATTCAAACCCGATAGTATGGTTGTGCGTCAAGTATTAGACCCAGTATTGGATGCTCAGCGTATAGCTGGTCAGTTTCCATGGGTATCTATCCAAATACAAGGGGTAGATGGTACATTCCCTATTAGGTATCAAATAGCCAATGTAACCACTACAAACGGTGGAGATGTAAATGTATTTAAGCAGCAATGCAAACTGCGTGGCGATGGTGCTTTCGAGATACCTTTAAACACAACTATCCCTAAGGGCAGGTACGTGGTTGATATTACTATTTCAAACGAAGGTTACAGTCGTCTTAAAAAAAATGCGTTTAAAGTGATTGTACAATAAAACCCTACTATCTATCTAAATATCCTTATCTATAAAGTTATCCTAGGTAGTTTTAAGTAGCATGAATATAAATATCATAGCACTTGAGATTACTTAGGCATAGCTACTATTATCATTATTTATAAATCAAGAAAACAAAGATGAAGAGAAGTATCGTTGTTGTACTATTGGGCTTATTAAGCTTAGGCGTATCGGCACAAAAAAGTCTTAATAAAATAGTTCCACCTGATGAGCAAGTGCGTATTGGTAGGCTATCCAATGGCATGATGTATTATATCCGTGCCAATAAACATCCTGAGGCTCGAGCCAGCTACTACCTAGTGTCTAACGCTGGTGCTTTATTAGAGCGCGATAGCCAACAAGGGCTAGCTCACTTTTTAGAGCACATGGCTTTTAATGGAACTAAGTTCTATCCGGGCAAAAAGCTCATTGAAATGATGGAGCGTCATGGCGTTAAGTTTGGCGAAAACATCAATGCTTATACCCAGCAAGACGAAACTGTGTATAATTTGAGCGATGTACCCACTACCACCGAACCATTGATAGATAGTACATTGATGGCATTGCATGATTGGAGTTATTATATCACATTAGATTCAAAAGAGATAGATGACGAACGCGGTGTGATTTTGGAAGAGAAACGCACACGTGGGGGCGCGCAAGCCCGCATTAGAAATCAAATAGTACCAGTAATATTCAACAATAGCCAATACGCCAAACGTGATGTAATAGGAACAGATGAGATATTAAAAACGTTTAATCCTGATACCCTACGTAAGTTTTATCACGATTGGTATCGAACCGATTTACAGGCGATTATTATTGTAGGCGATTTTAACGCTGGTGCGATGGAGCGTAAGGTAATCGAATTGTTCTCCAAAATTCCTCCTGCAAAAAATCCAATGCCGAGACCCGAGTTTGCCATTAAAGATAATGATACAGCAATGTATGTGGCGGCAACAGATAAAGAATTATCAAGCCCGAGTATCTCGATTAGCTTTCGTAAGAAACTTCCTGAAAGTATGCCTACCGAGCAAGCCCTTCGGGATGATATTATCGAAAACTTGTTTAATACCATGATGCAGCAGCGCATCAGCGATGTGATGAAAACGGAAGTAACACCCTTTTTGGGTTTGAATATAGGCATCTCCGAATTGGTTCGGGGCTATGGTACTTATTCTATTAGTATTACCCCAAAAGCTGGCTACGAAAAAGATGCGGTGCGCAAGGCATTCGAGATTAATGAAAAGGTAAGGCGTTATGGATTTAACCAAGATGAAGTAGATAGGGCGGTAACCAATGCAGTAATAGGATTTCAGAATTATTATCAGCAAAAGGACAAAAGAGAGAATGAGAGCTTTATAAACGATTATAAAAATAACTTCTTGCTCAATACACCTATGCCCGATATCGAGTTTACCAATACATTTTACAAAAAAACATGGAGTGGCTTATCAGCCAAAGATGTTTCGGCACAAATGAACGAATGGTACACCCATAAAAATATGACTATAGTGGTTACCGGTTCGGGCAGAGAAAAGCTGCTAAGTAAGGCTGATGTGATGCAAGCCATCGCCGAGGTTGAGGGTAGCAAAAACTTAGATAAATTGAAGAGTACAGTAAGCAATGCCAAACTTTTTGATTTGACGGTAAAATCGGGTAATGTGGTATCTAAATCTGCACTACCTATGTTTAATGCCGAAGAGTGGACGCTATCTAACGGTGCTAAAGTGGTATATAAGAAAAACACTTTTAATACAGGGCAGATTGTTTTTTTTGCCAAAAGTAGTGGGGGATTATCGTTAATTAGTAGTGATGATTTACCATCAGCACAGCAAGTATCTGGTATATTTAACTATGGTTTAGGAAAGCATGATAACCTAACTTTGCAACAGTTACTAACGGGAAAATCGGTTAATGTAGGGGTAAATTTATCTGGGAGGAGCGAAAACATTAGTGGTGTTGCAGAGGATAAAGATGCCGAAACCTTAATGCAAATGGTGCACTTGTTATTTGTTGCCCCACGTTTTGATTCGCTGGCACATAACCTAGCCGCACGCAGGGCTTGGGATGCACTAAAGCAACGGGTGGCAACGCCTCAACAAATCATTCAGGATTCGGTAACCATGATTATAAACAGTTACAGTCCGCGTTTGTATTTATATAATGAAGATTTTTTAAACAAGATTAGTTTAAAGAAAATAGAAAGTATTTTCCGCGATCGATATCAAGATGCTAGTGAGTTCACTTTTTATATCGTGGGCGATATAGGTAAAGATAAGGTGATGGCATTGGTAGAAAAATATATTGCCTCGTTGCCTTCCAACTACCGTAAAGAAACAGCCAAAGACCTGCTTGACAACTTCCCTAAGGGTGTAATTAAGAAAACGATTGAAGTACCGATAAAGGAAAAGAAGGCTTTTGTAGTAATATCTATAAAGAAGGATATGCCGTTTTCGTACCTCAACAAGAACTTGCTCGATATCATGAGTAGTGCTTTGCAGTTGCGATTGACAGAAGAAGTGAGAGAGAAGGCTGGTGGCACGTATGGTGTAAATATTTCGCTTACACAAGAGCGTAGCCCGAAGGGGATACAAGGCATCAATCTGCAGTTTGAGTGCGACCCCGCCAGAGTAGAGGAGTTGAAGAAGATTGTATATGCCGAAATTAAGAAAATTGAAGCAAATGGCGTAACAGAGGATGACTTTAAGAAGGCTATAGCTGAAAAAGAGAAGAATTATCAGCAAATTGAAAAGGACAATGGCTATTGGATGGGAGTATTACAAGCTTATTATGCCTTTAATGAGAATATAGATAGCTCGGAATTGAATATCAGTTTGGTAAAGAAGATTACCATGAATGATGTGAAAAACTATGCACAAATGTGGTTTAAGAATACCGATCAAGTAGAGTTGACATTTGTACCCAAAGCGAACTAAGCAGTTTTAGTTAATATATCAGTTAGTTTTAGTTTAGTTAATGACCACCTTGCCTGTAACATGGAAGGTGGTTTTTTGTTATGTGAATAATTCTAAAGGCGTACGTGTTTCGGGTGAATGAATCTTGCAATTACACAATCGCCAAACCTAATGAAATAAAAGCTTGAGTTGGATTAATTAAATGGCTGCATTTTGTAAACTTCCCGTAAGTTAGTACTACTCGAGATACAAGTCTTTTTTAGTGACGATTATATTTTCGATGGCTAGAATATCCAGTCCAGTATCAAGAAAACAGCGCAATGCTTCGGCGGGAGTACATACAATGGGTTCGTCTTTGACATTAAATGAAGTATTTACGATTGCTGGACAACCAGTGAGTATAAAATATTCGCTCAGCAAACGATAAAAATCGGGATGTCCCTTATTAACCGTTTGGATACGTGCAGAAAAGTCGACATGGGTAACCGCAGGCAGCGTAGAATTTGCAATATTTAACAAGTCAAATCCTTTTACTAGAGATAGCTCAGGACTTGATATTCGGTGTTTTTCCAATATTTGATCTACCAAAAGCATATAAGGGCTTGATTGGGAAATGCTGAAATATTGATTGACTTCTTCTTCTAATATAGCTGGTGCAAATGGACGAAAAGATTCACGGAATTTCACTTTCAAATTAATTAGCGACTGCATATTTTTATTCCGACTGTCGGCAAGAATACTACGTGCTCCTAAGGCACGGGGCCCAAATTCCATACAGCCTTTAAACCAACCTATTATTTTACCCTGGTCAATATAGGCAGCCACCTGTTTATAAAAATCGTTTGTCTCATAAACTTTATATGGAATATTTTTCTCCTTGAGTAATTCAATAACCTGACTGGTGGAAAAAGAAGGGCCAAGCAATGCATTTTGCATCTTATCGGTTGTTCCTACTTTTCTTTTATTGTTCAAATGCTGGTAATACACAAAGTAGGCAGCACCTAACGCGCCACCAGAATCTCCAGCTGCGGGTTGTATCCATAGCTCTTTAAAAAGACGATCCTGCAAAATTTTTCCGCTGATTACACAATTCAAAGCGACACCACCCGCCATACACAAATGCGTTTCGGGGTAGGCTTCTGAAAGGGTAGACAACATACGCCTGATGATTTCCCCTGTTACTTTTTGAATCGAACAAGCAATGTTCATGTGAAATGTCGAAATTTCTTCATCCTTTTCCCTAGGCTTGCTACCGAATAGCTTATCGAAATGCTTGTTGGTCATTGTCAGGCCAGTGCAGTAATTAAAGTACTTCATCTGAAGCTTAAAGGAACCGTCGGGTTTAAGATCCAAAAGAGAATCCATGATTTTATCTGCGTAAACAGGCTGTCCGTACGGCGCCAATCCCATCACTTTATATTCATCCGCGTTCACCTTAAAGCCAAGATAAGATGTAAAAGCCGAATAAAGCAAGCCGACGGAATGAGGGAATTTTATCTCCTTTAAAAACTCTAGTTGATTATCTTTTCCAAGCCACACCGATGTGGTTGTCCACTCGCCGACACCATCGATTGTCAATACCAGTGCTTCCTTAAATGGAGAAGGGAAAAAAGCTGATGCTGCATGCGCCTGATGATGTTCGGTGAATAGCAGATTATCTTCATTGACGATCCATGTGGAATCGATGTTTCTAAGTTCATCGATAATATTTCTCTTCAGAAATATCTTGTCCTTTATCCAAATCGGAAGTGATTTGAGAAAGGATATAAAGCCCATAGGAACCACGGCCAAGTAGGTTTCGATTAGTCGCTCAAATTTCAGAAACGGTTTCTCATAAAACACCACATAATTTATTTCCTGTAATGAAATGGCAGCCTTATCAAGGCAATACTTGATGGATTTACAGGGGAACGTGGCATCATTTTTTATCCGAGTAAATCGTTCTTCTTGCACAGCAGCAATCACAACATCGTCTTTTAGCAAACAAGCAGCGCTGTCGTGAAAATAGGCAGAGATTCCTAAAATATACATTTGTTGTTTAAAACAGTGAATAAATAAACGGGCCTAGCGCTGTTCCTTGTGCCAAAAAGGTTATCAGGCTCAAAAGACCTATTAGCATAAATAAAGGCCATAGCCAGAATTTACGCCGATGCTTTAAAAAGGATAAAAATTCTAATAAAAATTCCATAACACTTTAAAATTGATTTTTTAAAAATGAAGATTCCCCCCGATCGCGCGTTTGCCAATAAGAGCGAGTATCTGCCCTAAATTTCCTTTCCAAGGGGTCTTTGCCTAATAACCGTAAAATAACCCCCAACGGAACTAACACGAAAAAATAAACTAGACAAAGCAATATCTTTGTATTTATCAGTGCCAAGTAATATCCTGCTTTTTCCCAAAGCAACCTTGGATAGTAAAGCCACACAGGTTCGATGATGGCCAGAACAATAATCACTGAAGCTATTCCGGCCAACCACAAATACATGGTATGTCCAGCCGGATATTTATATAAAGCAATCAAACCGAGTACTGGCCCGACTATAAAACCAAATTTCCGATTCTCCTTACTTATGGTTGATTCTTTTTTCATTGTCTGTTGTTACTGGATGATTCGTCCTCGAGTTTTAGAGACGCGTAAGCTTTTTTTAGCTTGGTTTGTAAATTTAGATTAACGGGGTCGTTTTTTACAGCGTTTTGCAGATCGATGATGTTACTTACCGTTAGTCGGAGTCTTTTTAAACCCATGTTTTCTGGATGACTGACTAATGCAAAGTCGATATAGGTGATGGCTTTTTCCAAACGACCGTAGCTCAACTCCAGCGAAAACAGTTCTCTAGCAAGGCTCATGGAGGGCTTTAATACGAAAGCTCGGTGAAGGTAATTGATTGCTTTTGGGATTTCTCGCTGTTGATGACACATTCGCCCTGCATAGGCATAGAAGGTTGGGTCCATAGGATATTCAAGCATCACAGCTTCGGCAACCTTTAAAGATTTCTCCGAGGTGTTATTTTGCTGGTAATAAGATATCAGCCTGTCCATCGCCTCGTTCCAAGGCAGTTTTTTCACCAACATATCCTCAGCAATACACTCTTCGGTGGAGATTGCCTTCGGAAGGCTTAACGAAGATTGGTAATAGGGCCAGCCTTTTTTCAGCAGCAGTATACTATAGGCTCCGAAAAGGGAATCTACAGTGGTTATGGGCATCTGCCGTTGCAATTGAACAAGTTGCATAGTATTTCCTTGTGCCGCCGGTAAAATATGATGTACCATCAGGGATTGAAAGAATGCTTCTGATAAAATGGAGTAGCCTAGCAAATTGGGATGAACATGTTCTAAAAGTGTGTGATGATCTAAAATTCCGTAATGGGAAGCTTGTTCAAATAATCGCCGACTATCAACCAAATAAACGCCTGGGTGTTTTTCTTTGGCGGCAGTTTCAATTATTAGGTTCATTTGCGTAGGAGCTCTAAATCTGAGCTCGTCGAAATCTTTTGCTTTGACAAAAAAGGTTTTAGCTTGTACCGAATCCTGTTGGTTATAAGCCATAATTCCATTGCGGAATTCCACATCGGCAGATATGTTTTTTTGATGACTGCTTACAAAGGGGCTGACATCTTTTTCATTACTGACTAGTGTGCTGATAAACACCGGAATTTTTTTTTCGGAAAGCACACGGCAAACGTCATTGATATTTTGTTTGAATTGGTTGACCCCAATAGTAAACTTTTCTGAGCCATAAATAATATGCTGATCTGCGGCCATGCGTTCCATCAGGGTTTTACTAGTATCTGTTTTCCCTTCCCCGAAAAGGTGTTTTACCGATGCCATCAGTTGAATAATCCGCCATTGCCTTAGTCTGATTAATAGCCGAATTCCTGTACTTGAATTAGCCATTCTACTGGTAGAGCCTACCCCCAATGCTCCGTAATATTCATTATGTCCGCTGTAAATAAGGACTGCATCGGGTTCATATTGGTCTATTTCGCGAGCCATATCTAGCACAGTATAGGAATTGACTGCCGTTAAGGAAAGATTAATGATTTCGAAATCTAGATCTGGGTACATTTGGATCAGGCGGTATTTTAACCAACGATGAAATGACCCATTATGCATATAAGGATAACCGATGGTGGTCGATTCGCCCAGAACAAAAAGCCGAATGGTGCCTTTCGCTTTCTTTGCCCGAAAAGGTTCGGTATTACCGATGGTTGCATTAGCACCGTTGGTAAAATAGCGTTCGGATACAAAAGGGTTCATGGCTAGGCAGTCGGCACAGCTGTCATCCTTTATAAAAAGCGACAGGTCGTGCCCGTATCCAGTTATCCTCAGTGCGAACTCTAGCAAAAGAAGGAATAAAAAAGGCAACAATATGGCTGTCAGTTTAAAAATGGTTGTCTTTCTGCTGCCTTTCATTTTATTGTTTTTACTCATCTTATATAATTCAATGGTTAACCAGTAACGTTATTGACCATCTGTGCTAGCTTTTATATTGACACTGCTGACCTTCGTTGGCAGCCAAACCTGCATGGCAGATTTTCCTCGGTTTGCCCAAGAATAATAGGGAATAGCAGTAATTGCTCCCGCATAGTTTTTTAACTCGTTACCGTTAGTGCTGGGTTTCAAAAAAGTGACTGAAGCCTTAATAACGACAATGCCGGTAAGCAGGTCTTTATTAAAAAAGGTTTCAAACTTCACGTCATCTGGAACGATAAAATTTTTGTCTTTACCTTCATCATTAAGCTGCTCTACGCAATATACCAGAGGCCCTCTTTGAAATGCGACTTTGTTTCGGTCAGCTTTCAGACTGTCTATTGCGGTAATTCTCCGAACGGGCATCGGTAGGTTTAATTGCACGACATCGCCCTTCTTCCACTCATTGATGATGACTGCGTAGCCATTTTGCATGATGTATTTCGCCGCTTTACCGTTCACGGTAATCTGAATATCTTCTTTTAAATGATCTGAAAATTGGTAGGTAGTACCAGGAGCCGGTTTGTTGGTCGCCCAGCCTGGAATGCGTAAATGAAGTGGGAAAATAATTTTTGAATCAGGGTTGATAGTTAATTTAACAGCACCATCCCAAGGATAATTGCTTTGTTGTTGTAGCCCGACATTTCCCTTTTTTAACAAAATATTGGTATTGCTACCCACAAAAAGATTCACCCATATCTCATTAGGGCTGGAGGCATATACATAATTCCCCAATGATTCCACCAACCGAGCGATATTAGATGGGCAGCAGGCCGTGCCAAACCATTCGCTACGCTGGTAATTGTTATCGGAGGCTAGTGGGTTACCATAAAAAAAATGGTCACCGCTTAAGGATATTCCACACAAGGCGCCGTTATACAGGGTTTTTTCTAATACATCTATATACTTTGCATTACCGGTAAGCAAATTCATTCGTTCGTTCCACAACACCATACCTACCGAAGCACAGGTTTCGCAATAAGCATTTTCGTTGGGCAGGTCATAGTCTATGGTGAAACCCTCATTATTACCCGATGAGCCAATGCCGCCAGTGATATACATATTACGATAAACCACATCTTGCCAGACCCTTTCCATCGCTTTCATATATCCGAGATCGTTCCTAGCTGCTCCCACATCGGCCGCGCCGGTGTACAGGTACATTGCTCGAACCGCATGACCTTCAATCTCACCTTGATCTTTTACCGGCACATCATCTTGGCAATATTTTTTACCCATGTTTTTTTTACTCCAAATAGCTCCCTTCCCAAACCCGTGTCCACGTTGCTGTAGATACCAGTCCGCCAAATCCAAATACTTTACTTGTCTAGTTACTTTATAAAGTTTTACTAGGGCAAGTTCAATCTCCTCATGCCCTGAAACCCAATGCCTGTTTTTTATTCTGAATGTATTGTCGATATTATTTGCCACCTTAATAGCTACCTCCAGCAGTTTGCGTTTACCCGTGGTATTATAATAGGCTACCGCCGCCTCAATAAGATGCCCCGCATTATAGTCCTCATGTTTTTCCATATCTGTCCAGCGTTTATCAATACCAGACAAAGTATAATAAGTATTGAGATAGCCATCTGGTTGCTGAGCCGCCGCTATTTTATCTATCCACTCGTCTGCTTTCGCTTCAAGTTTCGGATCAGGACAATTTTTTAAAGAGTAAGCCATTGCTTCCAATGCTTTGTAAACATCAGAATCATCGTAGTAAATGCCTTCGTGTTTTTCTCCCTGTTTTCTGGCTACCTTCTCAAAATTTCGTATTCTAGGCGTCTTTACCTCCGTTTGTTCGATACAAACAGGAATAGTTACATTGGTAATGGTATTGATACGCGACGACCAGAAGGTATCCGTTATTTCGACATTCGAAAAATTAACCGCTATTATTTTTTGTCTGCTTTGCTGCGCGAAAGCACTCGTGGCAAACAAAAGGGGTATCAATAGTGCGGTAGCCTTTGTTTTTATATATTTCATAATAACTGGTATTAAAAAGGCAGCGCAATTATTTTGCGCTGCCTTCGTCCTGTTAATAACCAGGGTTTTGTTTAAGGTTCGGATTAGAATTTAATGAAGATTGTGGCAAAGGGAAAATAGTTTTGGTTGCTCCTTGCGGTTTGTGCGATAGCCAACTCTTTGTCGTGAAAACGCCAAAGCGGATATCATCTCGTCTTCGGTGGCCTTCCCAAGCAAACTCATAACCCAGTTCATCTAAAAACCTGCCGTATTGTACAGGAGTTTGATCGCCGAAATCAACTACTTGATAGTTTTCAACGTAGCCATATTTGTAAGAGGAGTTTTTCACTAGGTCTGCGGCTGTAATTGTAGCTGCTGCCGGATTGGTTTTAAAAGCACGCGCACGAACCTGTGAAACCAATAAAGCAGCACCAGCAGCATCTCCCGTTCTTAAAAGGCATTCGGCTTGCATCATCAGTACCTGAGCATATCGAAACATTGGAAAGTCATTGCCTAAGTTAGCCATGGCTCCGACTGCAACTTCAAATTTATTCATGCGATAACCTTCGGACTCGCCTGTATAAAGACCGTTAGGAAGATCTTTGGTAAAATTCAGAGGTTTTCCAGCCTGATCATAGGATCCTAATAACGGAGTAATGCCGTCTAATGCAAATTGTGGGCCGCTAAGCCATGTATCATTCAACCTTTCGTCATTTGCATCGTAAGTATCAATAAATTGGGATATACCCATTGCCGATCCTGACCCCCATGGAGTGGCTTGCATATTCCTTTTTCCTTTTAAAGCGCCATGCCAAGAGTACATTTCTACATAAAATCCCTGGCCAAGTGTTTGGTTGAATGGTATCGCAAAGATAAATTCTGGCGAGTTTTCGTTATTAGTTTTGAAAATATCGGTATAATTGCTTTCCAGCGAATATTTACCAATAATATCGCTACACTGCGCCATGCACTCAGTCCATCTGGGGGTGCCAGTATATACTTCCGCATTTAAATAAACGTTTGCTAGTAGTGCCTTGCCCGCCCATTTATTAAACCGCCCATACATGGATTTGTCTTGAGCTTCGCTAAGCAAAGGAATGGATGTAGTGAGCTCCTTTATTACAAAATCGTAAATATCTTTTCGAGCAGCATTACTGGGAAGCTCCTTTGATGAGGACGTTACTAGGGGAGCATTTCCAAAATTATCGCATACCAGCCAATAATAGAACGCACGGGCTGTCTGCACTTCGGCGGCAAAACTGTCCTTGGTCACACCTGCCGGCGGAGCAATAGTGCCTGCCTTTATCTGTTCAATAATCCTGTTGGAGTTGATGATGCCGTTATATAACGTATTGAAAAGATTGTTCATTTGTGGATCTAGTGAAGAAAAGGTATGTAAATGCTCGTGCTTATAAATCCCGCCATCGTCCCAGCCTGAAGCATTGGCGGGCTGTACCAACTCGTCGCTACTAGTTTCCTGCATTATATAATAATTAGTAAGCCCCAATAGGTTTCGCATATTCGCATAAACAATACCGATTGCCGCTAGGGGATTATCATATTTATATGTCGATGAGGTCACATCGGAGAAAACAACCTCCTTGAGGTCTTTTTTGCAAGCAGTAAGGCTCGTAATTATCAAGAAAGCCAATACTGTAAAATATTTTATCTTTTTCATAATAAGACTTTTTTAAAAAGTAAAAAATGCGCCTAGGGTATAGATAGAAGTTGCGGGGTAACGATTCTTATCGTCAACGCCCGGTGCCAGTACATTAGCATTATTATCGGAGGTGAGAATAGAAACCTCCGGGTCAATTCCTTTATACCCAGTAAAGGTTTTTAAATTGGAAGCCGAGATATAAATCCTAATCCCTTTTACGCTTTTGGTTTTTACTGGTATATTGTAGCCTAAGGTAATATTGTCAATCTTCCAGAAATCTCCTTTTTCGATGTAATAGCTTACATATTGCAATGATTGATCATCTGCTAATGGCACCTTATTATAAATTTTGTCGTAAGAGCCTTTCAATAAATTGCCTCGTGTCAGCATTACTGGGGCACTATAAAACAATTGTGATGAATTAAATATTTGGAAACCGAAAGCACCCCTCATGTTAACATTGAGGTCAAATTGTTTGTAAGTAAAGGTATTGTTCCAGCTTAAATAATGCTTTGGCAATCCGTTTCCAATAATAGTCTTATCGGCGGCCTGCTCATCAGCAATAGGCTTTGACTTTCCATCGGCTCCTTGTATAATCCAATGCCCACTCGCATCGATATCGACCGTCTTAAAACCGAAAAAATTTCCTAACGGCTGGCCAATCTGAACACGCCCAGTTGGTTGCTGAATAGGCTCGCCTGTATAGCCAACATCAAAAAAACCGCTTGCTAGCTGGAAATTTTTGTCAGAAAGGGAGAGCAATTTATTTCGGTTGGTGGAATAATTTACTGAAGTGTTCCACTTAAAGTCTGTATTGGAAACTGGTGTCGCATTAATCTGGACTTCAATACCCTCATTTTGCATGGATGCGGCATTAGCCACGATAGAATTATAAAGATAAGGTGGCGAAGCTACAGGGTAACTGAACAAAAGATCGGTTGT
This sequence comes from uncultured Mucilaginibacter sp., assembly GCA_963422535.1. Lineage (GTDB taxonomy): Bacteria > Bacteroidota > Bacteroidia > Sphingobacteriales > Sphingobacteriaceae > Mucilaginibacter. Next base: position 1,277,986 of record OY730227.1, on the reverse strand, counting down.
CTTACGTTTGTAAACATCAATCGTTCCACTAATCCTGTTATTGAAAAATCCGTAATCTAAACCAATATTTAATTCCGCTTTTTTCTCCCACCGGAGATTATTGTTAGGATTGCTTGATGGATTGACCACTTGGATAAACTGTCCGTTAAAATAGCTGTATGTGCCAAAGTTTAGCCTTTCTAAAGACTGGTATGGCGCTGCAGGTTCAGTCCCAGTAATGCCGTAACCTGCTCTTAATTTCAGATTACTCAATGTTTTACTGTCCTTCAGGAAGTTCTCCTTCATCACGTTCCAGCCGCCAGAAATAGCAGGGAAATTACCAAATTTGTAATTGGTGCCAAACTTTGATGAACCTTCGCGACGGATACTAGCAGTTAGTAGATATTTATCTTTATAACTGTAATTGACCCTTGAAAAATAACTCAACAATGTGTTTAGACTTTGGTAAGACGATATGGTTGCCTGCCCTCGGGATAAGGCCAAGCCGGCTCCGATGTTATTATAAGTAAAATCATCAGCTGGAAAATCGAAATTGGTCATACCCGAATTTTGGAGGTTATATTGCCTCCAGCCGTACCCTGCCAGTACATTTATTTGGTGATTGCCAAAATGCTTATTGTAAGTTGCGGTCAATTCGATCAAGTCCTCTTGCCTTCTTGTATTACTGACAGAGGCATATCCGTTTTTTCCGTCATGGATAGCAGAGTACTGCTCCTTCGTTTCGTAATAACCGATATTGTTATTATTTAGGTCTCTTGAGCCCAATAATTTAATGTTCAAGTCGTTGATAGGAAGATATGTGATTGTACCAGTAGTACGAAGATTGCTGCTTCTGTTCAGACCGATGGTATTAGCCAACAAGGATACGGGGTTCTGATAATTGGTCTTATCTGGGTGTTCTACAAAAACACCATTGTCGTCCCTTACTCTATCTGTCGGGTTATATGCTAGGGCGCTGCGATAAACATCGGTATTAAAACCGCCGCCTGCCGTTCCAGCATAATTTTGCTGCTCAAAACCGCTCAAGTTTGCATCAAACTTCAGTTTACCGTCAAACATTGAATGAGTTACCTCGATTCTAGGATAGAGAATATCATTATCAGATTTTTGGATCAGTCCGTGTAATTTCCGATAGTTAAGATTGACTACATAATTGGTGTTTTGCGTTGATCCTTTCAAACTCAAGTTGTAAACCTGCGAAAAAGGCACCTGTGTAACCTGGTCAAGCCAATTGGTATTATGCCCGTAATCTGTGGCACCGGGTTTGTTTTCTGCAACAAGCTGTCGGTATTCCGTGGCGTCCATAAACTCTAGTTTTTTGGTAATCCGCTGAGTAGAAAAATAGGTATTCAGCTCAATCGTTGGTGCTGTATTCGCTCTCGTTTTTTTAGTAGTAATCAATATGACGCCATTCGTGCCACGTGTACCGTAAATCGCCGCTGCCGACCCATCCTTTAGTACATCTATCGATTCTATATCTTCTGGTGCTACAGTGGTGAGCGTTCCGGGGACACCGTCGATTAGCACCAAGGGAGAAGTTCCAGACAAAATCGTAGTAACACCACGTAGGTTTATTTGAGAAGAGCCTATAGGGTTTCCGTCTATAGTAGCCACCGCTAAACCAGCCACTTTACCTCGTATGAGTTGCGCAGCATCAGTGACCGACCCTTTGACGAAATTGTCTGATTTAACACTGGCAATGGCGCTGGTGATATCTCCGCGACGCTGTGTGCCATAGCCCACAACAACAATTTCGCCTAAGTTACGAGGCTCTTCCTTCATCTGAACATTAATGATAGTGTTACCCTCGGTAACTTGTATTTCAGCAGTAAGAAAGCCAATAAAGCTAAAAACAAGCACGCCTCGATTGTCGGGCAGTTTCAATTGATAATTGCCATTGCCGTCGCTGATAGTACCAGTGTTTGTGCCTTTGAGTACTACACTTACCCCAGGTAAGGACATATTTTTGGTGTCCGTAATCTTACCTGTTATGGTTACCGGCACTTTCTCTCGTTTTGGGCTTACTATGGGGATTTTGGTTTTGATAACGATGACATTGTTATTAATTGTAAAGCTTAGTGGCATATCTCTGAAGTAAATTTTTAGAGCTTCTTCAACAGTAGCATTCTTCAAGGTCAAATTAGTTTTGCTCAGGCCGGCCACCATTTCCTCCGCATAGAGTACTTTGTAGGTTGTTTGGCTTTGGATGACTTCAAAAAAATGTTCAACAGAAACATCTTTCCCTGTAAAATTTATTTTTTGACCATAGCTAGCCTTTGCTGTTTGAAGGAAAACCGTGATTAATAAAAGGAAAGTCAGTTTCATTACTAGCAGAAGTTTAGGGACAAAGGCAAGTGGCCGGTGACCAGATTTTGAATAAAATTTCATACATTTGTTTGTTTGGGTTTAAATTTGTTATGGTTGTCAATTAATCATTTAGCGGTTTAAAATCCAGACATTCCAGGCAAGCGTTCGCAGCGCTTCCTGGTTCTTATCGAGAATACCGCCTTTAAGTAGAGTTTAAGGCATGACGATAATTCTCCTTTCTATAACTTTAAAATGTACCAGTTCTGTTAATTCAAGATATTTTAGCACCACCGTAATGTCTTTTGACCTAGGAATGGTGCCTACAAATATGTTTTTTGATACCTTCCCTTCATAGGCGATATCCACATTGTACCAACGAGCGATTTTTCGCATAATGCTCTCCAATTTTTCATGAGAAAAGTTAAAATTCCCATTTTTCCACTCCACAACCTCATTGACGTTTACCTTCGCGATGTTAATGTTTTTAGCCACGGCGGCTTGTTCACCCGGAACAATCATTTTTTGTTCGTTTCCTCTAATCACCTTCACAGACCCCTCCAGTAAGGTGGTTTGGGTTGAGGCTTCATCGGTATAGCCCATGATATTAAAATGAGTGCCGAGTACTTCAACCTGCATATTGTTAATACTTACTCTGAAAGGATGGGCTTTATCTTTGGCAACTTCAAAATATGCCTCACCTGTTAATTCCACTGCTCGTTCCTTGCCGATAAAACTGGTAGGGTATCGTAGTGAGGATGATGCATTAAGCCATACCTTCGTCCCGTCTGGTAAAACGACTTGGAACTGCCCCCCACGGGGTATAGAAACAATGTTATAAGTGACACGTCCTCCGTTTTGGGAACGAGCCAATGAAGTATCATAAACCAGTTTTCCACTTTTAGATTTGTATATCTGAACGTTACTTTGCCGCGCAAGCATGCCATTTTTTGCAGAATCTAGTGAAATAATAGACCCATCATCAAGCGTGAGAGTGGCTTTATTTTCGCCAGGAACAATTTTGCTGTGGTGAATTGGGCTGGTGGTAAATTGGGCTGGCTTTTTAACTTTAAAATAAACATAAAAGAGACAGGCAAACGCGATGACCGCCACCAAGCCAGCAGCCCATCTTAAGGCAGGCCATAACACGGCACGTACGGGCTCAAGTACGACAACTACTTCTTCTTTAGTTTTATTTAATTTTTCCTCTATCAGAGCGGCAAGGTGGCTATTAGCGGGAAGAGGCTCATCAGGCAGAGACTGGAAATACCAGCTGTGTTTTTCAAGAACCGCTTCAACTTCTGACTCTGGGGCACTATGCAGCCATTCAATAAACTGCACACGATCCTCCTCAGTTAACTCTTGGTTTTGCAATTTTTCAAAAAATCGATTGGGCAGGCTTTGACTCATATGTTACTAAGACAACGATGGCTTCAAAAAAGCCCCCTGTACAGAAAAAAATATTTGCGATGGTTGACTAAGAGAGGAAAAAATTCACAGCAATCAAGAGGCTCACGGCTCCACTTTGTTCTAGGTATTTACGAACAAATTTAATCCCAGAATACAGCTGCTTTTTTACTACCGACTTGGAGATGTTTAATTTAAACGCAATTTCATCAAGCGTCAGCTCTTCGTTTAATCGCATTTTAAAAATCTGTCTTCTCTTTTCAGGCAGGAGGTCTATTGCATTTCTAGCTAGTAAATCATTTTCAGATTGAACCAAAATATCATAAGGACTCATCGCTGCCGTTTCTGTATGATGGCAAATCAGTTCATGTGCTTTTGTTTGCACTTGCGACCGCTTGATATAATTCAATAGTAGATTTTTGGCTGAACGGTAGAGATAAGATTTGATGGAAGTAACCTGTACAAGTTGCTGCCGATTTTCCCAAATTTTGACAAAAAGCTGCTGCACAATCTCCTCGCTAGCCTCTCGGTTGTTACTAACAGTATAAATGTATCGGTAAATATTATTCAGATATCTGGTATAAAGCTGTGCAAATGCCTCTCGGTTTCCACTCGAGATGAGGTAAAGTAATTCGGAATCACTTAACTGAGGCTTCATTGCAATTATGCTTTACATATAATCCACATTAAATTAACAGCATTATTTTGCTGAGTTTTCAAGAAGAAATTATTTCAACAAAAACCGTTAATTTGACATATATAATAACTAGTGAGCTAATTTAATCAAATTTTAACAATTTCATAATTTTTAAAATAGACAAATTCGCTTATTTTCAACTTGTTAAAAATTAAATCCCATTGTTGAGTTATTTGAATGGACGCACATTTAAAATAGTTCTTCTAAATTACCATTAAACCTTTCAATATAACCATTCTGTGTGGACTGCCCATTGGTTGAATGAAAACGAGCTTTATTTGCCGCTGCTTGCTCTATGTGGCAAATTTTGCACAGCTTTTTATAATTAGTGACTTATAATAAAAGCAATATGGATGATACAAAAATAAAACGCCCCATTATGGAGCGTTTTATAAGGTAAATCGGTTGCCAATACTTAAAATTGGAAAAAGTATATGTAAGTATTCGGCTATTAAATGATATAAATAAATTTTTGTTATTTAGTAAGCTCGGTTTGATAAAGTACCTCGCCTTTTGTATTAATTGCTCTTACATTAAGGCGTTTGGCATCAATGGCGAAATACATAAACCCATGCTCTGAGGCTTGGAAACGGCTATAAGGTATTCCTTCAGTAACATTTGTTAATTCGGAACCCGCTCCCGAAATAAATTGATGTGTATATCCTTCGGGTTTCAAATGTTGTAGGGAGTGGTCGTGACCCGATAGATATACATCTACTTTGTGCTTTTCAAAAATCGGCGTTAGTGCTTTGCGCATGGTTAATGTATCATAATTATCAATACGTGGCCCTACTGTATAGTAAGGATGATGCCCTACTACTATTTTCCATTTCACCTCATCAGTTGCATTCGATAATATTTCGTTTAGCCATTTTACTTGAGTGGCTGTATAATCAACCATGTTTTCGTGTAAAAAAGGGTCGGTATCTATCATTATCAATAGTGCTTTTTCGTTGCCTTTTATTATTTTTCCTTCTTTATTTTTTGCATTGTCTTTATTTTGGTTACCATTGCCAATTGTGAACTCTTTTGAATAATATCTAGCTGGCATATTCCAACGGCGACTAACTTTGCTATATTTTATTTGCGCATCTACATCCGAATAATAATCATGATTACCCAATACTGGATACCAATCGCATTGAAGCGAATGTGCTGTGTAAATGCTCTCAAAAGAATAATGCCAAAGTGGGTCAAATTCGCTCACCACGCCTTGGGGATAAAAATTATCACCATTTGATATAATAAAATCATTAGGATAATCAGCCCCCCATTTGCCCATTTGCTTGGCTACTTCTATTTGATCATACTCGCCGTTGCGTCCCCAATCACCAATCGACATAAAATGGAGTGTATAATTATCTTTATTTTTTGGTAATAATGTTAAATCTTTGCTTTTTAGCGTAGTAACTCGTGGTGTGGCCCACGCATCCACTACTGGCGAAATGAACGAAGCACCAATTGCCGTAAGTGCAGCATTTTTAACAAAATTTCTACGTTTCATGTTTTTATTTTACAGATTAGCTATTCGTAATTAAAAGTTTCAAATCCTTAGTGTGTTATAAGTTTTTGAGCAATGTTTATCTTGATGCTTACTAAGCAATAATATTGCAGATAGGATATTCCATCAGGAAACAGCATTTAGTGTAAAAATATCTCGCATTTTTCGTAAAAAAAAGCAAAAACTTGATTAGGCTAAAACATTAATGTTTTAATAATGGAAATTTAATAAGTGTGGTATAATGCGGATAATACAAATGCAAATATTTGTCTAATAGGAGGCTATTTCTTCGTTTTTTCTAAGCCACACAGCACTGTTTTCTTTAAGCTCTAACAAGTCAATAGGTTCACTTACGGCTAGCGGTTGTTTCTTGGCTTCTATTTTTACTAACGACTCTACAAAAAGTTCAGGATTTTGCTCAATAACTTGTTTAGCTGGTAATTCCTCTGAGCGAATATCTTGAGATATTCCAATTACCGTGATGTTATATACTTTGCGTAGTCTATATCGCGAAATTACTTTACCATCTTTACCTACACTACATAAAAAATCCACATTTTTAATTGTAGGAGAGCCATCAAAAAAACCAAAGAAACTAACACTAGCTAAACCTTCTTTTAAAAAATGTTTGAATTTATCAGGATAATAAAGTTTAGTTTCGGTCATTAATTTATCATAGTGTTTAACCATTGTTGTTCCGAATACTTTAATAGCACTATCAATTTGAGAATTTTCCTTTAATGCTACTGTTGCGTTTTTAAGCAAGCTGCTATCATCTATACCTGCAATAGCAAAATAGCTCGAACCGACGTTATGAATTTTGCAAACCGATTCGAATTGAGATTTATTGTTTTGATTGAAGATAAAACTTCTTCTACTATCAGCGGCAACATATATGTGTCCATTATCAGCTATATATATAACTATGCAGGTCGAAAAGCACTTCAACGAAGTGAGTACCAACAAAACCAATGCTAATAACCTTTTCATTTTATTTTTACATAAATTTAATAATTAATTAATATATAAAACAAATGAAAATTGTATTTAGGGATTTTTTTTTACATCAAAGGATCTTAAATAAAATTTCTATATTATATTGATGCTAAGAGGGTGGGATGTTGTTGGTTTTTAGTTGAGCAGTAGCTGACGAAGTTTAGTATATAAATACAAAGAGTCGGCAGGCTCTTTGCCATGCTGATTAATAATTTCTATTTATCGAAAACATATCAATTTTTCAATTTTTTGTTTTTATCTAACTAAACACTAAAAGCACGCTTCGATATTTATTTAAACTTTAGTTTTCATTTTCTTAACAAAAGCTGCTGTTTTGCGTTTTTGTTTAGTATTTCTTAACTTTTTGTTTTTATTACAATAAACCTTAGCTAACCCCGCTAGGATAGTTTTGTGCACAAATCATTTTAGCATGAAACAAAAATTATTAAAAATTTCTCGACTGATGTTAACACTACTCATAGTGTTCTCGGTATGCAGCAAACTTTTTGCTCAAAGTAACACGATAAAAGGTATTGTGCTCGACAATAACAATGAGCCTATACCAGGTGTTACCGTAAAAGTTAAAGGAACTACACGAGCTACTGCAACAGGTGCGGAAGGTCGCTTTAGCATCAATGCCAATAATGGCGATGTTTTGGTGATATCCACTATTGGTTATACAACCGAAGAAGTGGCTATAACCACCGAAACTAATTATTCAATACAATTAAAGCCAGTAAACAAAAACTTAAATGAGGTTGTAGTAACGGCTTTGGGTGTAAAAAAATCATTTCAAAAACTAGGTTATTCACAATCGCAAATTAGAGGTGATGAATTAACCGTAGGTAGAGATGCCAACCCATTAAATTCGCTTGCAGGTAAAATTGCAGGTTTAACTATTGGAGCTAGTAACGAGTTTTTCGGTGCTCCAACGGTAGTTCTTCGTGGTAGTAAAGATGTTCTTTACGTGATTGATGGAGAGCCGGTTGAATCGAACACTTACGATTTTAATCCTGATGATATCGAAACATATACTGTGCTAAAAGGCCCTAACGCTGCGGCACTATATGGTTCGCGCGGTATCAATGGTGCTATTATCATCACTACAAAAAAAGGAACTAAAGATAAAAAAGGATGGCAAGTTGATTACAACTCAACTACCGAATTTGAAAGAGGGTTTCTTACACTCCCTAAAGACCAATACGAATACGGCCGTGGTACAAACTTTAAATATGCTTATGGCAATCGTTTATACGATAATAATCAACGCTTACCAGAGTGGGGGCCTCGTTACGATGGTATATTCCAAACTACACAATTTGACAGTCCTTACGACCCAGTTACAGGTATTAGGACGCCTACGCCATGGTCGGCAAGAGGCATTAACAACTGGAATAATTTTATCCAAACAGGTATTACTAGCACCAATTCATTGGCTTTAGCCGCAAGTGGCACAAATTATGATTTAAGAATATCATACGGGCATACCTATCAAAGAGGTGATTTTCCTAATACAAAGTTAAATATTGATAATCTTAAGATTAATGCAGGCTATGACATTACATCAAAACTACGTTTGGATGCTGATTTAAACGTCAACCTTCAATATTCTCCTAACGTTCCTGATGTGGCTTATGGCCCTAATAGTTATGCTTACGAATTTTTTGTTTATGGTTCATCAGACTATAATATCAACGATTTGAAAGATATTTATAAAGGCCCTCAAGGTGTGCCCAACTTAGTACAATATGCACAAGAGTATGGTAGAGTAAACAACCCATGGTTTCAGGCTAAAAAATGGCTACGTAGTAGAGACAACCAAATATTTAATGGCTCGCTATCATTAACCTATAAATTTAATAATGATTTGAATGCGAAGTTACGTACGGGAATTAATCATTATAATGATTTAAATACCGAGCAAGTACCAGCTTCTGCCAACTTAAACCAATATTTACCATGGTATTCATTTGGCTGGTTTGGTGATTACAGACAAGATCAACGCAATTTGCTTGAAAACAATACGGATATACAAATCAACTACAACCATAAATTTGGCGATTTTGATATTACTGCTTTGGTTGGTGCCAATGAGCGCTCTTTCAGATATTTGTCTGATTGGGCTACCACACAAACACTTACATTACCCAATGTTTATGATTTAAATAACACGCCAACAATTCAGGCTTATAATTTTAATTCAAAAATGCAGGTAAATAGTAGCTACTATTCAGCAGATTTGAGCTATAAAGGTTATTTCAATATTAATACTACGGGTCGTGTAGATAATATTTCGACCCTTGCATCAGGAACGAATACTTTTTTCTATCCTTCGGTATCAATAAGTTCAGTAGTTAACAACTATGTAAAAATACCCGAAGCTATATCATTCTTGAAAGTACGTGCTTCTTTTGCTGATGTTAAAGGCGCTTTAACAGCCCCATATATTGGCTCATCTTACAATGCCTTGCAATCAACCGCTTTAGGAACAGGTTGGAATTCGCAACCAGTGGGTAATTTATTAGGGTATGGTTCAGAGTATCTAACACCTTATAATGGCCCAACATTTGCAAACTCAAGCTCTATATCAGCAACTAAGTATTATAACAATGCACCATCGGTAAATATATCAAACACACTTGCTAATCCTAATATCAAACCGTATGATGTAAAATCTTATGAATTTGGTGCTGATATCAAATTTTTGAAAAACAGACTGGGATTAAATGCTACCTACTTTACCACTACAAATGGCCCTAATATTGTTTCGTTACCAATTGCGTCATCAACTACTTACACTTCACAAATTGTGAACGGTTTAACAACCAAGAAGAATGGATATGAGATTGAATTAGTAGGTTCTCCATTAAGAAATAAAGATGGATTAAACTGGGATGTCAACATCAATTATTCTACTTATAAAGAAACCATACAAGATATAGGTAATGGACAAAGGGATATATTTCAAAACGGACACTTATATCAAATAGGTGATAGACCAGATGCAATATACGGCACTAAATTTGTAAGAGATGGCAATGGAAACATTATCCATGCAAATGGTGTTCCGTTAAAAGCACCAAATCAACAAAATAATGCAAACTTTGGTTTGCTTGGCTATGCCAATCCCGATTTTGCTTTCGGTATTACCAACCATTTTACCTATAAAAACTTCTCGCTCAATATTCAGTTTGATGGTCGCATAGGTGGTAAAACTTACGACTTTACATACTACCATGCTGCCAATGGTGGTACTGCAATAGAAACAGCAACCGGTGCATTTGGCGTAGCTCGTTTGGCCGAATGGAATAGTACTGCCGAAGGAACTAAAAGTGCAACCCCTGCTTATGTTGGTCAAGGGGTGATTATTACTGGCGGAACTCCAGTTTATGGGCCAGGTGGAGTGATAACCAATTTGAGTCAACTAACCTTTGCACCTAATACTACCGCAGTAACTACACAAGCTTATGTATCAAGTGGTATAGGTGGCAACTTTGATGAGTATTATATGATTAGTCGCTCTTATGCAAAATTGCGCGAAGCATCAATTGGATACTCTTTGCCAGCAAAACTATTACAAGGCTCATTTATTAAAAGTGTAACACTATCAATAGTAGGGCGAAACCTATTGTATTTCGCAAGCCGCAAAGATATTGACCTTGACCAATTTGCATCAGGATACGATGCATCGTCAAGAGGCTTAACTGGTGGTAGCGGAGGTTCAGATTTGACTAGCCCTACGGCACGTCGCTATGGCTTTAACCTACATTTAACGTTCTAAATATTCATTAATCAGGTTAAAAAGAAATTTATGAAAATAAGATCATTTATTCCAATTGTTTTGTTGTCAACAATAACAATGACGTCGATAACAAGTTGCCAAAAAGGCGACTTGGCAAACAATCCCAATGTTGCAGGTCCTTCAGGTACAATCCCAGCACCACTAATATTAAATCACTTAACGGCAAATTTGATTAAAGGCGATGAGCAACCTTTTGCGCAATCGTCAAAAAACGAGCAGTACGTTTTATCAAACTATGCCTATTACTGGGGTAATAATAATTATGGCTTTAGTAACTCGGCTGATAGTTACGATATTTTGAAGTATGCTATTGCTTTGCAAACACAATCTACCAAGCAATTTGGCAATACCACCAACAAGTACTACGCATTGTCACAGTTTTTTAAAGCTTATGCAGGCATTTGGTTGGCTCAACGAGTAGGTGATATTCCTTTCTCACAAGCAGGCAATCCTTCGGTACTGCACCCAACTTACGATACACAACACGATGTATATAAAAGCGCATTAGCGATGTTGGATAATGCAAATACCATTTTAGCGCCTTTGGCAACTGCTACACCCAATGTTGTTTTAGATGGTGCCGGAGATATTTTTGGATTTACTTATTTACAATGGCAAAAACTAATCAATACTTACCGTTTGCGTGTTTTAATTAGCTTGAGCAAACGTACTGGAGATAGTGCCGATTTAAACATCATTTCTCAGTTTAATACGATTGTAAGTAATCCCACTACATATCCTGTAATGACAGGAAATGCCGATAATGTGGTATATAGATATAACCAAGCTTTTAACCCGTACGCTATTGTTAATTTAGGTTTACAACCTTATGATAATTTTGGAAGTATGGGCTTGCCATATGTAAGCATTACTTCGTCAACTCAAGACCCTCGCTTAATGGTAGTTGCTACACCGGCCCCAGCTCAAATTACTGCTGGTAAAACTGTAAGCGATTTTACGGCATGGGTTGGTGCAGATGATAATGCTTCCATCGCTACATTAAATACAAATGCTGCAGCTGGGCAATATTCATATTTAAATTATAACCGTTATTTTTCGCTACCTGCTGCATATAGCGGTGCAAATGCCGAGCCATTTGTATTTATTGGTTATCCCGAGTTGTGCTTCAACATAGCCGAAGGTATTAATAGAGGATGGACTACGGGTAATGCAGCTACTTGGTACAATAACGGTATTGCTGCTTCAATGGCATTATACGGGATTACTGATGGTAAAACATTAACTATTAGTGATTTGACTGGAAAAACCATCGGAACCACAAACGTTAATCTTACTCAATTTAATACTAATGTAGCTTATGCAGGAGATAATGCCAATGGTTTGGCACAGATATTTACTCAACGCTATGTAGCAATGTTTTGTAACTCGGGTTGGGAGTCGTATTTCCAATGGAGAAGATCTGTAAGTGCTACAAATCCAAATGGTATCCCTGTGTGGAGTCAAGGGGTTGCAGGTAGTATAGGTACAGCAAGCGGTGCCATTCCTCGTCGTTGGTTGTATCCTATTGGCGAAGTTAATTCCAACACTACTAATTATAATTCAGCACTGGGTTCGCAATTTGGCGGTACTGATGATGTAAGTAAAGATACTTGGCTTACCAAGTAGGTTAAGTTAAATTTCAAACAATGTAGCAGGAAGCCGTAAAGGGTTTCCTGCTTTTTACATTATTTAATATGAAAAAAATTATTGTTCTATTTTTCTTAGCGGGTTTAATTACTAATGGGGCATCTGCGCAAATAGCGGATAGTGCCAAACGAAATGTAGTATTACAAGGTGTTGTCAATTTTCGTGATTTGGGGGGATATGCAACTACTGACGGTCGGCATATAAAATGGAACGAAGTGTATCGTAGTGCTGATATTAGTAAGCTTACTCAAGCCGATTTACTAGTTCTGCAAGCCAAAAAAATTGTGTGCGATGTAGATTTACGCGGGCATCAAGAAGCCGCCGAAGCCCCAGATAAACTGAACCTAGGTATGGATTATATTTTATGTCCAGCTGGAAGTGATAATATAAACTGGGTAAAAGCTATTGCAAAATTAAAGGGCAACCAAGGCGACTCAGTAATGTTAGCTTATTACAGTACTACACAATATTTGGCAGATAGGTATAAACCTTTTTTTGATAAACTGCTTAACCTGTCAAGTCATCAAAGTCTCGTGTTTCATTGCACAGCGGGTAAAGACCGTACAGGCATAGGAGCAGCTTTGTTTTTGTATAGTTTGGGAGTACCTTATGATACGATAATGGATGATTATTTAGCATCAAACTACTATCGCCGTTCAGATAATGCGAAAATGATAAAGCAAATGATGAAGTTTTTGAATCTAGATTTGGAAGCGGCAACGGCTATATCGAGTGTAAAAAAGGAATATTTAGATGCTACTTTTGATGCAATAAAAAAGCAATATGGCTCTATTGATATATTTTTAAATACACAAATTGGTTTAGACAATCACAAAATAGCATTGCTGAAAAGTAAATTTCTCGAATAATGGTTTGCAATCAGAACAAAAGTAAAATTGATTGCAAATAGCACTTATTAAAACTAATGGAGCTGTTTCAAAACTCTTCCTGCAAAACTTTAATGATTGTTTAGCGCAATTTTCCTTAAATCTTCAATAAAACAGTTAGAGAATTGTCCTATACGGGACTACCAAATCGGGCAAGCTTGTAAAATCAAGTTTTGCCCGATTTTTGTCATATAACTTGATATTAATCAAGAAAATCAATTGAGCAGCTTCATTGATTTTAGCGGTTCGATAAGTGCTTGTCTAAAAACAGGCATCCCTATTAAATGTTGATTTGTTAAAGTCTGTAAGTTTTCTCGGGAGGTTATAACCTAATGCATGAATAATAACTGTCGTGATTTTCTACGACTGTTTTTTTCAATATGAATTTATAGAACAATTCATTTCTATCATTGTTCTACAAACTGGAATTACAATAAAAAAGTGGAAATAAAACAGTAGTCAATGCATTTGATGCATTGCTCATCCTTAACTTCTGTTAGAACGCTTTACTTAATTAATCGAATAATTTTTTACCTCTTACTATTACCGTTGCGATAATTAACAAAATTGGCAAAACCGTTATTACGATTCCTACTACTGTGTACGTATTATTCATGATATCACATTATTATGTCATTTTTGTGCAATAACCATGCCTATTGTGTGGGAAACGCTATTTCCTAATGATTAATAAGAATTTGTATTGCCTAACTTGTTTTCAATCCATAGCGCGGGTATTTTATTCCACATTTTAGACTAAAAAGTGCGCATTTTTGGGTAAAAAATTACACAATACATTGTTGATTTTCAGTAGTATATCAAGCTAATCTAAAGTAGATAATAAGTCTAATGCTTAATTTATCGTAAATTGCTGTAACAGAGTTATGTTTGCTTTGTATTAGGATAAATAATTGTGCCAATTTGATAATCTGTTGTAAGGTTTCGGAGTACTTTACGACGAAAGGGATATAAATAAATCAACACCTTGATATGAAAAAGATGAACGTGATAGCGATTGCTCTATTTTCCATTGCATTAAATGCTTGTGGGCAATCCAAACCAAATGGACAAGGCATCAGTGGTACTTCTGAAGATGTAAAAACGTTTCCCGAAGCAAAACCCAATGCCTACTGGAAAAAAGTTTTGTCAGCAGATGCGTATTGGATAATGGTAAATAAAGGAACAGAGCCACCTTTTCATAACCCGTACTGGAATAATCATGAAAAAGGCATCTATGTAAGTGCTGCAACTGGCAAGCCTTTATTTTCATCAGATGCTAAGTTCGACTCGGGTACAGGATGGCCAAGTTTTTTCAAGCCAATTGACCCAAAGGCAATAATGGTTGTAAGAGATACCTCAGATGGTATGGTGCGCGATGAAGTGGTTGAACGCAGTACAGGATTACATTTAGGACACGTTTTTAATGATGGCCCTGCACCAACTGGATTACGCTACTGCCTTGATTCGTACGCTTTAAAATTTGTAAAAGCTAAGTAATATTATAAACCTAAAACGAAGAAAGCTGCAAAATCTTGCAGCTTTCTTCGTTTATACAAATAAATTGTTTCTTATTTCAAACTAAAGGTTGATTGTCCCATTTTCGAACCATCAGCGTATAGCAGTACAGTATAAGTACCCTTTTGAAATGGTAGCGATGGGTTAGTCCAATCAATGGTATAGCCACTGCCATCGTTTTTGAAATCGATAGCCGTTTTATAGCTGTATTGCAAATCTTGCCCATCAGATGAGAATGTGCCGGCATCTTTTGTATCAGTAATTAAATTACCAGCAGGATCTATTACACGCACATAAATATCGTGCATACGCTTTTCGGCAATACTGTTTTCGGCAATTTGAAAATTGATTTTTATTTTCTTAGCAGGGCTTGCACGAGTTACCTCCACTTCCTTGCCACTGCCTTTTACTTTATATACAACAATATTAGCACCACCTAATTTTAGCGCAGATGCAATTTTAACCTTTGTATCAAGATCTTGATTTTTCTTTTCTAATGTAGCCGCCTTTTGATTTACGGTAGATAAATTGCTCTTAAGTGTATCACGCTCGGTAGTTAAAGTGGTGTTTTGCTTTTTTAATTCCTCAATATCAGCTGTGTACTTAGTTACGAAATAACGCAATTGCTTCACATCCTCTTGCGCTTTGGCAAGTTCGGCTTTAGTAAGTTTCCCTTTTGCTAATTGTTGACGAAGTACTTTAATTTTTGATTGCAAGGAGTCGTTTTTAGCACGCATTTCCGAAGTCATTTTAGTTTTGCTTGCATTTACTTGCTCAACTTGTGCTTCAAGACTATCAATTTCCACTTTTAGCCTGCCCTTTTCATCTTCTTGGTATGCAATCTTAACATCAGACTTGTTTTTTTGCAGATATAAATACACATCAGTTCCTAGCAATGCTAAAACTACAACAATCAGGAAATAAATTACATTTGAATTCTTTTTCGGCGGTTGCCCAGATTGATTTTCCATAACAGTTTCTTGTTTTAAAATTGGATTAAGTTTGACTGTTCACTAAATATTTAAAACAGCCACAGGTGAATAATTTTTTTATTTAATAAGAGGTTAACGTATTCTATGTAACAAAAGTGTTACAAGTATATTCATTTTATGCCACATTTAGAAGTAACTGGGTTTAAATGTAAGCACAAAATCATAAAAACACAAAAAATCTACTTACAAACACTGCAGCAATAAAAAAAGCACATCGGCAGTTTATATCTTTGCAACTTTTAAAAATGCCTTTCTAATGCGTATTCATAAGTACTTTCTATATATACTTCTATCAGTTTTTTTCTATCAAATGGGATATGCACAAAGTGATACAGCACGTGTAATTTCAGCAAATCCGAAACGTGAATTTAGGGGAGTATGGGTAGCTACCGTAGTAAATATTGACTGGCCGAGTGATGCACATGCACCTGTTGAAAAGCAAAAACAAGAACTATTAGCCATTTTAGATGCCGACCAACGAGCAGGCATTAATGCCGTGATGCTGCAAGTGCGTCCTGCGGCTGATGCTTTTTATGCTAAAAGTGGCGAGCCTTGGTCGAAATGGTTGACAGGCAAACAAGGGCAAGCCCCTAATCCTACGTATGACCCACTTGAGTTTGCTATTGCCGAAGCGCATAAACGAGGCATGGAGCTACATGCTTGGTTTAACCCTTATCGAGCCACATTCGACAGTAATTTTAAAGCCCTTTGCCAGTGCCATATTACCAATCAAACACCCAATTGGTTTTTTATTTATGGGGGCATCAAACTGTTTAACCCTGGTTTGCCCGAAGTGCGCAACTATATCTTGCGGGTAATCTTAAACGTAGTTGATAATTATGATATAGATGGTGTGCACATGGATGATTATTTTTATCCGTATAAAATTGATGGGCAAAAAATAAATGACGAACAAACCTTTAAAGCCTATCCGAATGGCTTTACGAATATTGGCGATTGGCGACGAAATAATGTTGATTTACTGATAAAAGCATTAGGTGATAGTATTCACGAACATAAATACTATATAAAATTTGGTATTAGTCCGTTTGGCATTTGGGCAAATAAAAAACATCATCCTGAAGGTTCTGACACACATGGTTTAGAAACCTATTATGAATTGTATGCCGATGCAAGGAAATGGATGAAAGAAGGGTGGATTGATTATGTAGTACCGCAATTGTATCGACCGATTAACGACCAATTGATGGATTATAATAAATTGGTTGATTGGTGGAGTAACAATACCTATGGCAAACATCTATATATTGGGCATGCTGCTTATAGGGCTGTTGAGCAAAAAATAAGAGCATTTAGAAATCCTTCCGAACTGCCAAATCAAATAAAATATCTTCGGAAAAATACACGCACACAGGGTAGTGTTTATTTTAGCAATGCTTCGTTAATGCGCAACCCGCTTGGATTTACTGATTCGCTGCGAACCAATTATTACAAATATCCAGCGTTGCCCCCTGCTATGCTTTGGCTCGATTCTGTTGCGCCGAATGCTCCTAAGAACTTATTAGCAAGCAATAGTGCAAATGGCATAAAACTAAAGTGGACAACCCCCGATTTGACTGAAGATGAAGAACCCGCGTATGGCTATGTAATATATCGATTTGAAAAAGAAGATAAAATTGATTTAAACAATCCTAAATATATCCTACATATTCAATACGATAGCAGTACCGAGTATATAGATACAACCGCCCAACGTGGCAAAGCATATATCTATATGGTAACGGCTATAAATAGGGTAAAAAACGAAAGTGAGCCATCGGCACCAATTACGGTAAACACAAATTGAGATTAAGTACTAAAAGTAAAATTCCTTAAGTCCTTTTTTGGGAATAATGTGAATGCTGTATTAATCTACTTTTACTGATTTTTGGAAGTCTGGATATCCCCGAAATTTGACAAAGTTTGGATGTGCACAATCTTTTATTATTAATATTATTGTGCACCTCTTTCCTTTCTATAGAAACTAAATATGTATTATTTAGAGCGGATATAACTGTTTTGCATTTTCCTCCGAAAAACATAGCGAAATTAATCCATAAATCTTAATTTATTTTCCGTTTTTTAGTTTTCAACACGTATATTGTATTGTAAAACAACGATTTGTATTTTGGTTTCGCTATATTCTGCTCCCACTCCACAGTGTGTGGAAAACTCTAAATTGAATTGCTTTAGGTAGAACAATAAATTTGATTAAAAACCCCTGAGCCGTTTTTCCTTTGTAAATAGAAATTTATTAAACACAATAGATATGGGCAAAAACATTACTAAAAAATCCACCACAGCGAGTGGAAAAGGACTAAAGGTTGAAAGATACTTTAGCAAAGATGATAAGAGCGTGTTTGACTTATTCAAATACGAAAAACGATCATCGGTAATACGAAACCCATCGGGAGATGCTGTGTTTGAAATGAATGATGTTGAAGTGCCTGCATCATGGTCGCAAGTGGCAACAGATATACTTGCTCAAAAGTATTTTCGCAAAGCAATGGTGCCCCAGCCCGATGGCACTACTGGCTCCGAAAAAAGCATTAAACAAGTTGCCCATCGCATGGCATATTGTTGGAAGGATTGGGGAATGCGCTATGGATATTTTGCTTCAAAAAAAGACGCTGAAATATTTTACGATGAAATAGTTTATACCATAGTTGGGCAATTGGCAGCACCTAATTCGCCGCAATGGTTCAATACAGGTTTATATACCTCGTATGGCATTACAGGAAAACCACAAGGGCATTATTATGTTGACCCTCTTACAGGTGTATTAAGTAAATCAACATCGGCATACGAACGCCCACAACCTCATGCTTGCTTCATACTTTCTGTTGATGATGATTTGGTAAACGAAGGCGGTATCATGGATCTTTGGGTGCGTGAGGCTCGCATATTCAAATACGGTTCGGGTGTAGGTACAAACTTTTCTAAAATACGTGGCGAAAGCGAAAAACTTTCGGGTGGTGGTTATTCATCTGGCTTAATGTCGTTCCTTAAAATAGGCGACCGTGCAGCTGGAGCTATCAAATCGGGTGGCACCACACGTAGGGCAGCTAAGATGGTTTGTTTGGATTTGGATCACCCCGAAATAGAAGGTTTTGTAAATTGGAAAGTTGAAGAAGAGAAAAAAGTAGCTGCTTTGATAGCTGCTGGATATTCTTCTGATTACGAGGGCGAAGCTTATCGTACGGTATCTGGTCAAAATTCAAACAACTCAGTACGTGTTCCTAATAGCTTTTTCCGTGCTTTAAACGAAGGAAGAGATTGGGATTTGACTGGACGCATGAATGGCAAGGTGATAAAATCAATATCATCACAAAAACTATGGGATGATATTGCATTTGCAGCTTGGGCTTGTGCCGACCCTGGCATTCAATACGATAGCACCATTAACGAATGGCATACTTGCCCCGAAGGTGGTCGCATCAATGCATCCAATCCTTGCTCGGAGTATATGTTCTTAGATAATACAGCCTGTAATTTGGCATCTATCAACTTAGCGCATTTCTTTGATAAAGATACGCGCACGTTTGATGTAAAAGGCTTTGAACACGCTTGCCGTATATGGACAATTGTGTTAGAAATATCTGTATTAATGGCGCAATTCCCATCAAAAGAGGTTGCACAATTATCGTATGATTACCGTACGCTTGGGTTAGGCTATGCCAATTTAGGTTCGGCATTAATGGTAAATGGTATTCCTTATGATAGCGACAAGGCTCGTGCCATAGGCGGGGCTATTACGGCTATTATGACGGGTACGGCTTATGCTACCTCCGCCGAGCTTGCTCGCGAATTAGGCCCTTTTGTGAGATACGAAGAAAACAAGAAACATATGTTGCGTGTGATGCGAAATCATCGGTATGCAGCATATAATTCTATAGAAAATTACGAAAGTTTAGAAATACACCCTCCTGGTATCGACCCTAAATATTGCCCTGATTATTTACTCTCGGCAGCTTGCAACGCCTGGGATAAAGCTGTTGAAATGGGAGAGCAGTATGGCTATCGCAACGCACAAACTACGGTAATTGCGCCAACTGGGACGATTGGTTTGGTGATGGATTGCGACACTACTGGTATTGAACCCGATTTTGCTTTGGTTAAATTCAAAAAATTATCAGGCGGTGGTTATTTTAAAATCATCAATCAAGCAGTACCCGAAGCATTAACAAATTTGGGCTATAAAGAGCACGAAGTAACGGCCATTGTAAACTATGCAAAAGGAGCAGCTACACTAAAAGGTGCACCACACATTAATGTTGATACCCTAAAAGCAAAAGGATTTACCAATGACGAATTGGAGAAACTAGATAAGGGCTTAATGTCGGCATTTGAGATTAGTTTCGCTTTCAATATATGGTCGTTAGGCGAGGAGTGTTTAAAACGTTTAGGTTTAACTGCTGAGCAATATAATGCACCTGATTTTAATGTACTACGCTCATTAGGCTTTACCAAAAAGCAAATTGCCGAAGCCAACGAATACATTTGCGGCACAATGACTATTGAAGGTGCTCCATATTTAAAACCAGCGCATTACCCAATATTTGACTGTGCTAATAAATGCGGTGCTAAAGGCGAGCGTTATATCCACGCACATGGGCACATCAAAATGATGGCGGCAGCACAGCCTTTCCTTTCGGGAGCTATCTCAAAAACCATTAATTTACCAAATGAGGCAAAAGTTGAAGAGATAAAAGATTGCTATGAACTCTCGTGGAAATTGGGTTTAAAAGCAAATGCGCTTTATCGCGATGGGTGCAAACTTTCGCAACCATTATCTACAAAATCCGACAAAAAAGAAGATGCTGAAGATAAATTAGATTCGGTAGAAGAAGTTTTGGGTGAGGCGGCTAATGTTAAGCTGAGTGATTTGACCCCTGAGCAAGTGTTGGAAGCGGCAGTAGCTATCATGGAAAAATCTAAAGACACCCACTTTATGCGCCAATTATCGCGAGTGGTGCAGAAGAAGAGTTTGCCATTTAAACGACGTGGTTATACGCAAAAAGCCAGCATTGACGGGCAAACGGTATTTGTGCGTACTGGCGAATATGAGGATGGAACACTGGGCGAGATATTTGTAGATATGCACAAAGAGGGCGCTACTTTCCGCTCGTTGATGAACTGTTTTGCTATTGCAGTTTCTGTTGGTTTACAATACGGCGTGCCGTTAGAGGAGTATGTAGAGAAATTTACCTTCACTCGTTTTGAACCAGCAGGTATGGTTGTAGGGCATGCCAATATTAAAAGTGCCACTTCTATTATAGATTATATTTTTAGAATGTTGGGTTATGAATATCTCGACCGTACCGATTTGGTGCATGTAATAACCGAACAAAATGGCGTTATTGGTAATCCACAGATGGACGATGAAGATATAAATCCTGATACAAGTAATGTATATCAACCCTCTCCTGCAAAAGTATCAACAGAGGACACCTCGACAGGGAATAAAAAACATAGTTTAAGCCTCGATTTAAGTATGGGTGTACAAAGCGATGCGCCATCGTGCAATGTATGCGGGCATACTACAATCCGGTCGGGTACGTGCTATAAATGTTTAAATTGCGGAAACTCAATGGGTTGCTCTTAATAGAACATTATCTATATCGAAGGGGCTGATGAAACTTTACTTCATCAGCCCCTTTTTTATTTGCTTTTATTACGCTATAAGATTTATATTTTAACAAACGTTGCTGTGCCTATTAAGACATTGTTTGTTTTATTAATCACTTGCAACACATAAGTTCCTGGATTAAGCCTACTCACATCGGTTTGCCATTGGTTGCCAGTAGCAGTTGTAATCATCATAACAGCTCCAGCGGCATTAGTAATTTTAATAGTATAAGTAGGACTATCACTTGCTCCTGTATTTTGCCCTGATATCACTACTTGATTACTTGCCTGATGAATTGTAATTGCAGGACGGACGGTTAAATTAAGTGTAGTTTTTACTGGATTAGGATAAATAGAAATGTTATTCGATGCCAAATCACTCGCACTATCATAATAGATGGTAACAACTTTTGAATAGGTAATATTCCCATTTAAATCTTCCATTTTTAGGCGATACATATCTACCGTGTGTATCGGTGCTCTATCCAAAAAGCTGTATGAGCCTTGTAAAGAAGAAGCAAAACCGCCTACTACATTAAAAGTAACGCCGCCATCGGTACTTCTTTCAACTGTAAATGTTGTAAGGTTCTGTTCGTTCTCTGTTACCCATGTGGTTTGCACTCCGTTTGATGTTTTTGTTGCATTGAAGTTGATTAAATGCACCGCTAAGCCTACATCTTGACGTATTACTAGTTGAAAACGATGACTTCCAAAACTGTTGGTATCGGCACTAATATCGAAAGTATAGGTTTTATTGTGCCTCATATCTAATGAGTCCTTTTTATACTTGTCAATCAGCCAAACTTGATACACCTCTGGAATAGCTACCATTTCTGTCATATTTAATGAATATGCTCCAGCAGAGTTTGCATTTACATACAATGGGATAGTTGCTTGTTTCAAGCCAGGAAAAGGCATCTTAGCAATAGCTAGTGGAATATTATCGCTTGAGTAACTTGCCAAATGTACCTTGCCATTCCCCATTTTATATTCAGCATCCTCATTAACAACATATTTGGTTGATGCACCTGCGTTAAATCCAATATATGTGTCATCCGTGTTTATCGAGTCTTTTGCCATTTGCAATCGTAAATGTGGATTAACTCCTGCTCCATTGATATTAGCAATATCGTCCGAAGTACTCAGGAATAAATTTAAACCTGTGCTTTGTGTTACTGATTTTGCCGACTCATTAAATATCAATCGAGGTGAAGTTGTACCTGTAACTAGCACAAAGAAACCTTGTCCGCTTACAATGGTTCGCCTACCATGGTTGGTGTAAATGCCACCTTGCTGATAGGTGTCGTAATTTGATGTTAGCGGGTTTAATTCGTAAACGGTTGTGCTCACATTACTGCCATAAATACCAGTTGTAGGAGAAACAGAGTTGAATTGCTCCCAGTCAATAGAACTCGCATACGGGTTACCTACTAAATTAAATCCTCTTACAGTATAGTTTGTGCCTGTACCAGTACCTGTATAACCCAAATTAGATGAACCTGGTGTGTACCAATCACGTACCACTACCTGCCCTTGATTTAGAGGCCCAGAAGTACTCGTGGTAACGGCTACTGGGACGTTATATGATGGACTTGTTTCTGTAGCTAATGATGCCGATGCTCTGTTACCTCTAAAGAAGAATAAAAACCCGTTGCCTACTGGGATATTAAATGTACCCGAGCCTCCAGTTCCTGTTACCCCGTAGTTGTAAGCAGGAGAATTGTTAATCGAACTTATCCCCCAAAAATTTCCACTAATAAATGATGCGTTTGATGGTGTTTGATCTTCTCGATATAAATAAAGCGTAGGGTTGCCTGTTTTGTCAAAGCCACCGCCTGCTGTGCCAGTAAGATATATGCTGTTTTGTAAGTAATTCACACTATAAACATTATTCGAACCTACTGTAGCTGCATATACTGGCGATGATCCTAACCTATAATTACGATAACCTGAGCCGCCAGATACATAGCGTTGTACGGTTACATTGCCTGTGATGCTTGGCCCTGTTGGAATGGCAGCAATAGAAGCTGAGCTTGTGGCAGATGAGTTTAATGTCAAGAATCCGCCTGTAGCTAATATGGTACTTGCGCTATTTCCCACCATGGTTAAAACCCCTGTGCTGGCTATATTGAACAATCCGCTTGCCATAGTTTTAGTACCTGCGCCGCTGAAGTTAACAGTATAAAATGTAATACCGCTGCCCGAGCCCCCTGCTAAACTTTGTGTAGTACCGTTGAAGTTTACCGTAGGGCTACTAAAGTCTATATAGTTGCTACCATCATTTGCTAATGTATTCGTAAAGTTGCCTGCGATATTTAGATTTCCCGATGAAACGGTTTTAACACCTGTTCCCGAAAAAGAAATATTCTGATAGCTTACACCTGATGATAAACCTGTAATGCTTGAAGCAGTATAAACTGTTTGTGCCGCACCCGAATACTGAATAGTAGTACCTGCATTATTAAAAGTAACCACATTTGTACCTGTTGCCGAAAGCCCTGATAATGGCGTGCTACCCGCCAGTTGCAAAGTAGCCGTAGTTGTTGGTACAACTAAAAAGCTCGAAGTACTGGTTGAAGTATTAGTGGTTTGTATAATCCCCGAAACGGATGCTGTTCCACCTGTGAGTCTAAATGTTGAGTTAAACAATATCGCTCCCGAGTTAGAAGATGTTAACGACACGTTTGTAGTTACATTCAAATTAGTAACCGACGAAGTCAGCGTTTCAGTATATCCACTTGCTAGTGTAGTGTTTGCCTTTACACTAATGCTATTGGCATTGATTGTTCCTGCGCCTGATAATGTACAAATGTATCCCAATGTCGAACTTGCATCGGCTTGGTATGTTATAGCTCCTGATACATTTAATGTGGCGCCTGTATTTACAACCACTCCCGCAGCTTGCCCCCCTAAAGAACCAAATTGAATAGAGCCTACATTGACAGTTCCACTGGCCGTCAAAACATTAGGGAAATTCGTAAATGTTCTGTTTACGCCTATGTTTGCTTGGTCGGTGGTTGCTGGTACTACGCCACTCAGCCAGTTCGAGCCTGTATTCCAATCGGTACTAGTAGTACCTATCCAATCAAATGAATTATAACAAGATAGGGTAATGTTTGTTGAACCACTTCCTGTAATATTGTATGCTGTTATGGTATAGGTTGTAGCTGGGAAAACAGAAGTAGGTGTACCTGTAATTTGCCCTGTTGTGGTATTAAAACTCAATCCTGGAGGCAATGCGCCACTAATATGGTATCCACCTGTTGCTGTAAATTTTTGAACAGTATTATTTGTAAAATTTGCTACAAATAAGTTACCACTAGCATCGGCCACAAAACCCTCCACGTCGCCAAATGTACTTGCATTTGGGCCTAATGTGTTAAGTAGCACCCCATTCGAGTCATATACTTTTACCGAATTGTTGTGCGAATCGGCTACATATACGTTTCCAGATGCATCACATGATATTACAAACGGGGTGTTGTATCCGCTACTAAATACGCCTAAATATGTACCCGATGGGCTGTATTTAGTTACGTTACCCAAGTTTAGCGAACCAGCACCTAAATTTAAAGCCAAGTTTAATACATAAATATTACCCGAAGGGTCAACCGCCACGCCATCAGCTTCATTCATATTTGCATTGGGTAGGGTTAGTAATAGCGCACCAGAGGTGTCATATTCTGTAACAGAGCTTACCAATGTGGAGGTATTGTAAGTAGCAATAAATATATTGTTAGAAGCATTAATAGCAATACCAAGTGGGTGTCCTAAACCACTAATGATAGTTGATTGATACACTCCAGCCGAATTGTATTTGTAAACAGCGCCAGCACCTGTATCCTCCACGTAAGCATTACCTGCCGAGTCAAAAACGATACCTTCTGGATTAGTGATAATTTTCCCTGTACCAAAAGTACCGAGATACGTTCCACTCGAATTGTATCTACTTATTGTTCCGTTGTAGTAATTACATACATAGATATTACCCGAAGCGTCAATGGTCATCAAACTAGGGCCACTTAAAGTCGCACCTGTAAGGTTTGTGCCTGTAGCCGAATAGGAATATCCTGTAACAGCCCCCCCTGTGTTTGTTGGGCTCAAAGTAGTAATTGCCGCACCTACTGGATATGCATTGGTTGATGGGGTATAACTTATAATTGGCGCACTTGGACTTACCGTAATGATAAGCGAAGTGTTACTTGTTCCAGCTGAGTTAGTAGCTGTAATAGTAAATGTTGCTGTCGCGAATGTTGTTGTTGGTGTACCTGTAATTACCCCTGTACTTGTATTAAACGATAGTCCAGTAGGTAACGTGCCGCTTATTGAGTAACTTGATGGTGCTCCACCTGTACTTACTGGTGTTGTTGGCGTTATAGTTGTGCCTACTACATACGTAACTGTACCCGGACTATAACTAATTACAGGTGGTAAGTTGTTTACTGTAATAGTTACCGTAGTAGTAGCACTCCCTGTGACGTTTGTAGCTGTTATAGTGTATGTTGTAACCGATGAAGTTGCCGTTGGTGTACCCGATATTACCCCTGTTGATGTATTAAATGATAAGCCTGCTGGTAAGCCTGGGCTTATGGAGTAACTAGCTGCCGCACCTCCTGTGTTTGTCGGTGCTAATGCTGTTATCGCAGTCCCTTTAGTATAAACATTGGTTGATGGCGAATAACTTATTACGGGCAATCCTGGGTTAACCGTAATCGTTACTGTCGCGGTAGCACTTCCTGCGGCATTGGCTGCTGTTATGGTATAGGTTGCTACTGAGGTAACTGTAGTTGGTGTGCCCGATATTACCCCTGTTGTTGTATTAATCGATAATCCTGCTGGCAACGATGGGCTAACGGCATAACTTGCTACTGATCCTCCTGTACTAGTTGGCGTTAATGCGGTAATTGCTATGCCTGTAATATACACGTTGGTAGATGGGGTATAGCTTATAACTGGAAGTGGTGGATTAACACACGATAGCGTAACTGTGGTTGTGCTAACACCACCTGCATTGTCTGCTGAAATGGTATAAGTTGTTACAGCCGAGATTGCCGTTGGCGTGCCTGATATTACCCCTGTACTTGAATTAAATGATAGCCCTGCTGGTAATGCTGGCCCTATGGTGTAGATTGTTGCAGCTCCTCCTGTATTAGTTGGTGTTAATGATGTAATGGTTACCCCTACCAAATAAACATTGGTTGATGGGGTATAGCTCACTATTGGAGCAGGAGGATTAACGGTTAAATTAACGGTAGCTGTACCACTTCCACCAGCATTTGTAGCAGTAATAGTAAATACAGTAGCTACAATGGTGGCTGTAGGCGTACCCGATATTACCCCTGTGGATGTATTGATAGACAATCCAGCAGGCAATGATGGACTTATCGAATAACTTGCTACCGCCCCTCCTGTATTTGTAGGCGTTAATGCCGTAATAGCTATACCTGTAGTATAAATATTGGTTGATGGGGTATAACTAATTACGGGTGGTGGTGGATTAACCGTTAAATTAACCGTAGTAGTACCACTTCCGCCAGTGTTTGTAGCAGTGATAGTAAACACAGTTGCTGTAATAGTAGCAGTAGGTGTGCCCGATATTACCCCTGTGGATGTATTGATAGACAATCCAGCAGGCAATGATGGGCTTATCGAATAACTTGCAGCCGCTCCTCCTGTATTTGTAGGCGTTAATGCGGTAATAGCTATACCCGTAGTATAAATGTTGGTTGATGGGGTATAACTAATGATAGGTGGCCCCAAATTAACAGTAATGGATATAGCAGTACTTACACTGTAACCTGCCAAGTAATTGGCAGTAATGGTATAAGTAGCAGTTGGTGTTATTACCGTAGGCGTGCCCGAGATAACGCCTGTACTCGTATTAAATGATAAACCCGTTGGTAGTGCAGGACTTATCGAATAACTTGATGGGCTATTGGTTACCGTTGGTGTTAATGTGGTAATAGGTACAAATGTGAGATATGTAAACGGCGAGCCTGTATAACTAATAGTTTGCGCCAATACGGTAATATTTATCGTCTTAGTAGCTGTTCCCCCACCCAAATAATTTGCCGTAATGGTATAATTCGTCGCAACCGATACTACTGTTGGTGTACCTGATATTACTCCAGTTGATGTATTGAGAGTTAATCCTGCGGGTAATGCTGGTACAATACCATAACTCGTTGGGCTACCTGTAACCGTTGGTGTTAATGATGAAATGGTTGCCCCAGCATAATAGGTAAATGGAGAACCTGTATAATTCAATGTAGGGTTAAGCACTGTAACATTAATAGTAGCTGTTGCGGTTACCCCTCCTAAATAATTAGCCGTAATAGTATAGTTTGCAGCAGCGGCTGTAGCAGATGGTGTACCCGATATTACTCCCGTTGAGGTATTGAAAGATAACCCTGCTGGCAATACTGGACTAATACCGTAACTCGTAGGTGTGCCCGTTACCGTTGGCGTTAATGAGCTTATCGTTATCCCATTATAATAGGTAAATGGAGAGCCTGTATAACTCAACGTAGGGTTGAGTACCGTTATGTTGATGGTCGCTGTGGCGGTTACTCCACTCAAATAGTTTGCCGTAATCGTGTAATTAGTAGATGCGGATGTTGCTGTTGGTGCACCCGAAATAACCCCTGTTGACGTATTAAATGATAAGCCCGCTGGCAAAGCTGGACTTATAGCATAGCTTGACGGGCTATTCGTTACCGTTGGCGTTAACGATGTTATTGTTGTTCCTTTATAATAGGTAAATGGCGAACCGGTATAGCTAATACTTTGTGCCAATACCGTTATATTAATAGTTGCGGTAGTTGTAGCTCCTCCTAAATAGTTAGCCGTTATAGTATGACCTGTGGCTGATGACGTTACAGTAGGTGTACCCGATATTGCCCCCGTTGAAGTATTAAATGACAATCCAGTTGGTAAAGCTGGACTTATACTATAGCTCGTTGGGCTACCTGATACCGTAGGTGTTAATGACGTTATGGTGGTACCTGTATAATAGATAAATGGCGAACCTGTATAACTGATACTAATAGACACTAATACCGTAATATTAATAGTTGTAGTTGCTGTTACTCCTCCTAAATAATTAGCTGTAATGGTGTAGTTTGCGGCACTTGCGGTAGTAGTTGGCGTACCTGAGATTACTCCTGTTGAGGTATTGAGGGATAAACCCGATGGTAATGCAGGGCTTATACTATAACTTGTTGGGCTGCCCGTTACTGTTGGCGTTAATGAGCTTATCGTTGTACCATTATAATAGGTAAATGGCGAGCCCGTATAGCTAATTGTTGGATTGAGTACCGTAATGTTGATAGTTGCTGTTGCTGTTACTCCTCCCGAATAAGTAGCCGTAACGGTGTAGTTTGCAGCTGCAACTGCGGTAGTAGGTGTACCCGAGATAACCCCTGTTGATGTATTGAGCGATAGCCCTGCGGGTAATGCAGGACTTACCGCATAGCTTAATGGACTGCCCGTTACCGATGGTGTCAACGAACTGATTGCCGTTCCTCTATAATATGTAAACGGCGACCCCGTATAGCTAATACCTACAGGCGGCGACCCTACTACCAATGATAGTCCACTACTTGGCCAAGGCCCTCCTCCAGCATTATTATCCGTAATTTGTATAGTAAAATTATATGTTCCTGCTGGTGTAGCTCCTGTAGTTGTAACCGTTAAAAGGAGAGTGCCAGGTCCTGGGTTACCACTAGGGAAAAAGGAAGTATTGGTAACTGAGCCCTCGGTAGATGAAGTGAACGCATACGTAACCCCTGTTGGTGTGCCGCCAGGCCAAGTAAGACTTATGGCATCAGCCACAGGAGCTGATGAGCCCGCTTCAGAAAGTGTAAGCGTATAGGTTACAGATGTTCCTGTTCCTGATGTGGCGGTTCCAGTTTGCCCGCCGAAGGTTACACCTGTGACACGCCGAGCAGCAAAAGCCGAGCTTATAAAAAAAATATTTACTAATAAAAAAATACCTAACGCTAGTATTATTTTTCCTGTAACTTTTCCGCTGTGTTTATTATCATATTTTAATTTATTTTTTGATAAAACACTTGATCTGCACGTAATTAAATTTAATTGTCGTACTTCTTGCTTAGCGATGTGATTAAAAAAAGAAAAACGTATTTTATTTAAAAAAGAAACAATATTTCTTATATGTAAAGTGTTTTTTATATATATTATAAAACTTTTAAAATTATTGGTTCGTATAATTGAAAAATAATACACAATTGTCCAAAGAAAAATACATATAATAATATTTAACGCAGCGGTTTTACTATCAGCTATGGGTGTAAATGTTAAATAATACATAATAAATGTGGTTATAAATACTACGTTAAAGCAATTGTTAAGTATTACATGTTAAATTCTTCACACAAACTCTATCAGAAGAGTACGATTAGTTTCAATCCACCAAAAGCACAATAATTAAACACTTTATACCAAACGTCAAGTCACTTATACGTAAGCGGTTAGGTTTTGTTTGTTTAAATAGGTTTTTTTGTCTCAATTACCGCGGCGCGGTATCTCCATTAAATTGCAGGATTGGGATTAATCTTAACATTATCAAAAACAGAACATTACATCCATTACTTATAGTTGGAATGACTCTTTCGTTAAGAGTGTTTTATAAGATATTTCTTAAAATAGCTAAGTGTAACATCTTTTTTACATTATTAATATCATCCGCTATAATGCTTTTGCTGATTGATTATTTAGGCACATAGAAAAAAATAAAAGCCCCCTCGCTTTGCAGCTTGGGGACTTTCAACCTAAACCTTATCACAATAAACTAGCGAGTGCTAGTTCAGTATTAACAACACAATTATTGTGCCAAAAATTGCATAAATATCGCTTGCGCTATTGATTTTCTTTCTCAAACTTACATTTGTTTTGATATTGTTTTTTTATGCAGGTATTTGTCTAATAAATATAGCCCTAATACCGTATCTAAAAACAAAAATCCTTTTAAAACAGAATTGTTAAAATACTTTCCTATTTCAGGCATTGTCAGTTTATCAGGCAAGTGTGTTGAAAAATGAACAGGCGATAGATGTATCATCGAGAGGCTAAAAATCAGCAATGCGAGAATTGTCAGAACGAAGAAAATACTTATACCTCTGATTATCCGTTTATCAACCTTTGCTTTAAGCGGTATTTGAGCCTGCTCAGCACGAATACTTTCCATTATATTGTAGGTAAAAGCCATTGGTGGCTCGTCCAATTCTATTTTTGAGAATTGTTGATTAAGTATCAATATTTGCTCGTACTGATGGCGATAAGCATCATTTTGCGCTATTAATGTTTCAATAGTTTTTTTCTCTTCTTCTGAGCAATTACCATCAATGTAATCCCAAAGTTTTTCGTCTATTGTATTCATATCAATTCTTTCACCTCATGTTTCAAATTGCGCTCCAATTTTTCTTTCAAACGCTGGCGCGCCCTAAATAATTTTACTTTAACCGTATTGGCTTCTATACTCAATGTTTGCCCTATTTCTTCGAGCGACTGCTCGCCCATATAAAATAAGGTGATGATAGCTGCATCATCAGGCAGTAACTGTTCAATAGCTTGGTTGAGATAATACGACCTCGATTTATTCTCCGCCAAATTAGCTTCAAAACCAGTTGAGTTATTTTCTAATTGAATATATACATTTTCGTCATCAATCGAATCGGTATCAACTCTCTTTTTGCGCAAAAACGTCATCGCCGTAGTATAAACAATACTATATAGCCATGTGCTAAATTTAGATTGCCCTTGAAAGGATGGTAAAGAGCGATATGCTTTAACAAAGCAATCTTGTGCTATCTCCTCAGCATCTTCTCGGTTTTTGCTAAAACGTAAAGCCAATGTAAAAACAAAACGCTGATGCCGTTTAATCAAATCAGCATACGCTGCTTGATTTCCAGCTATCGTTTGTTCTATCAACGCTATGTCCGAAAGTTTGCTTTGCATTATATAACCCCTCTGACTATACTTTTAATAGATTGGTTACAGCTTTATGTAAATATACTTATTCTTTTACTGAGCTTAATTATTATATTTATTCATAATACAATTTTTATTGCTCTGATGTGTAACCTGTTTAAAAAGAGTGTAGTCATAGCTTACAAATACACCAAAATGGTGGTTTGAAATAAAACAACGTTAACTTTAAAAATTAAATATCATGGAAAATATGAATACCGATAATTTAGGCATTTTGTCAGGAATTGTGATTTCACTTGGATTGTTTGCGATGGTTTTTGGCATAGTTTATCTATATAAACGAGAACGTATGGCAATGATAGAACGAGGAATGGATCCACGTAGATACAAACCGCAATCGGCACCCTTCCAAAACTTAAAGTGGGGCTTGCTAATGATGGGGGCTGGGCTGGGCTTGTTTATAGCTTATTTGTTGGATCATACCGCTTTTAACAAAGCACCAGATGGGGATAATGCAGCAATATATTTTGCATCAATAGCGGTATTTGGAGGATTGGGTTTACTTGCTTCTTTTTTGGTGGAGAAAAAAACACAGCCAAAAGACACAGCAGATAAAGAAGAATAAAACATTGGCGATACTCATTACAGCAAAGGCTTCAAAATTTTGAAGCCTTTGCTGTTTTATATTTTTATTAGCCTTATAAATATCTTTCTTTGATAATGTCTAAGTGATGTAACTCGTGCCCCGCTAAGATATAAATCAAAGCTCTTACGGATATAGCATTACCGCTTGCTATTCCCCTTCTGTTCAACTGTTCATCGGTTAACGCCCGAATAAGATATAAATTTGATGCTCTTGTTGTTTTAAATTCGGCAGCAAGACTTTGTATGGTTCGGTCGTTAAAATTTGAATTATCGATATACACATCTTGATCAAAACCAGGCAACTCAATATGGTTACGAGAGAAACATAGTAATCGGTAAGCAAAGGTTCGTTCGGCATCTATCATGTGTCCCAAAGCTTGCTTCATTGTCCATTTACCCTCTGCATAAGCATAGTTGGCTTTCTCTTCACTCAGGTTACTAAATAATGTATAAGTCGATTCTTGGAGTTGTTCTAATAATTCAACAACATCTTCATCTAGCACTTTGCTTACATAGGTATTGTAAAACGGTGCATATTCATCAGTTTGTGGTTTGTGTATCATTGGTTAAGCTTTTTAATACGATGCGAAATGTAGTTCCTTTACCCAGCTCCGAGTCTTTTACAAATATATGTCCATTGTGGTAATTTTCTACCATTCGTTTGGTAAGTGATAAGCCCAAGCCCCATCCTCTCATACGAGTGGTATAACCTGGCTGAAAAACTGTATCAAATTTTGAGCGAGGTATCCCTTTTCCGGTATCAGTTACATCAATATAAACCTGATTTTTTGTTTTATTGCTAGATATTTCAACTTTAATACTGCCTGCATTTTCGATAGCGTTTACCGCATTTTTAAGCAAGTTTTCTAGCACCCAGTCAAACAGTGGTATGTTTAACCCAGCGGTTATAGTTGTATCACCTGCTATTTCAAAACTTATTTTATTGCTCACTCTTATCTTAAAATAATCAACAAAATCCTTCACCACATCATAAACCCGATAATCTTCCAAAACAGGTTTCGATCCTATTTTCGAGAAACGGTCTGCCACTATTTCAAGTCGCTTAATGTCATTCTCCATTTCAGCAATCAAGGGGTCGCTCTCCGCATTAAACTTTTCTTTCATCAATTCCGTCCATGCCATTAACGACGAAATAGGCGTACCCAATTGATGCGCCGTTTCTTTTGCCAAACCTACCCACACCTGATTTTGTTCGGATTTGCGAGAGGTATTAAAAGCGGTATATGCTACCAGCAAAAAAATAGCAATTACCGATAGTTGGATATAGGGGAACACCCTTAGTTGTTTTAGTACAAATGAATCTTCGTAATAAACATACCAATTAGCTCCAAATACCTTTAAGCGAATGGGCTCGTGTTGTGCCTTCATCGACTCTAATTCTTTCTTGAAATAGGTTGTGTCGTATTGTTTAGCATATTTATCTTTTACCCCAGGTGGGCTTGGCATTTGAATAAATGTTTTTGTGGTATCAAGCCCTCGTGCTGTTATAAAATCGCCTTTATCATCTACAATAATAGCTGGCACGGTTAAACTATCGCGCACAGCAAACACATAGGTAAGAAAGTCGTTATCGTCTGATGAGGTAATTTGCTTTATACTTATCGCCCATATTTGAGCCCTAGTTCGTTCGGCTTGTTTTATAGTATTAACCAAATAACGTGTATATAATAACGAGCCGCTGGCTATTACGATAGCAAATACCAGTAATATATATTTCCAGCGTTTTTGTTGTTGATATGGATTCATTTTAAAATTAGAAACGCAACATAGGATTAATTAAACCTAATATCGCTACCAAATATTGCCCAAATTACATAAAATTGTTAATTAGTGTATATGGGCCATTAACCCACAAATTAACAAGGAGATTGTAAAGTCGTATTTGACAATTCAGCTTTCGGGCTAAAAAAATCTATCTTTGCGCTATAATGTCAGATAAAAAAGTAAGAGTAAGATTTGCCCCCAGCCCTACTGGAGGGCTGCATTTAGGCGGTGTGCGCACAGTATTGTTCAATTACCTTTTTGCAAAAAAGCATCAAGGCGATTTTGTTTTGCGTATTGAAGATACCGACCAAAGCAGATATGTAAAAGGTGCCGAAGAATATATATTAGAATGTTTAAACTGGTGCGGTTTAGTACCTGATGAAAGCCCTGTGGTGGGCGGGCATTATGCCCCTTACCGCCAAAGCGAGCGTAAAGCTATTTATCGCGAATATGCCGAACGATTGGTAATGCAAGGGCATGCTTACTATGCTTTTGATACACCCGAAGAGTTGGAGCGCAATCGTAAAGAAATACCTAATTTTCAATACGGTCATGCCTATCGCAATAGTTTGCGAAACTCATTATCGCTTTCACAAACCGAAGTTGACCAGTTATTAGCTGCTGGCGTGCCACATGTGATACGAATAAAAATGCCCGAAAATGAACACATCCATTTTACGGATATGATACGTGGGCAAGTAAGTTTTGATACCAACCTGAGCGACGATAAAGTTTTGCTTAAAGCCGATGGTATGCCTACCTATCACTTAGCTGTAGTGGTTGACGACTATTTGATGAAAATAACTCATGCTTTTCGTGGCGAAGAGTGGTTGCCATCAGCTCCTGTACATTTATTGTTATGGGAATATTTGGGTTGGAAAGCAGATATGCCCGAGTGGGCGCATTTGCCATTAATATTAAAACCCGATGGGTATGGGAAATTGAGCAAACGCGATGGCGCACGCTTAGGGTTTCCGGTTTATGCGATGAGTTGGTTTGATGAAAAAACAGGCGAGCTTACTCCGGGATTTCGGGAATTAGGCTTTTTGCCCGAAGCGTTTTTAAACCTATTGGCTATGTTGGGATGGAATGACGGCACAGATAATGAAATATTTACGATTGATGAGCTAGTTGAAAAGTTCTCTATCAAAAGGGTAAGCCATTCGGGAGCAAAGTTTGATTTTGAAAAAGCCAAGTGGTATAATGCCGAGTGGATAAAACGAATGCCGGCAGCACGATTAAAAGGTGATGTTATCTCCGCTCTTCAAAATAAAGGTTTGACGGTGACCGATAATGATTACTTGGTGAAAGTAATTGATTTAGTGAAAGAACGTTGCGTTATGCTAACAGATTTTTATCATCAATTATCTTTCTTTTTTGAGCAACCGAAAGTGTACGATATAGCTGCTGTAAAACCCAAATGGAATGATGTAAAAATCGCGTTTTTTAAAGCCTTCATTACCTTGCTTAACAGCACCGATACGCTTGCCGAAGCACATGATATGGAACAGGCATTCAAACAATTGGCAGAAGAAAAAGAAATTAAAGCTGGCGAATTAATGTTGCCTTTGCGAGTAATGTTAGTAGGAGGCAAATTTGGCCCTCATGTGTTTGATATTGCAACATTATTAGGCAAAAGCGAAACAATAGAAAGAATAGAAAAAGCTATAATCGCATTTTCGGCTGCCGAATAAAACACGTGTTTACTGTATTTAATCTGCTTGTGTAAACTCAAGAGCGGATTATTTATACATTTGCAAACCTAAGGAGAGATGTCTGAGTGGTCGAAAGAGCACGCCTGGAAAGTGTGTATACATCAAAAGTGTATCGAGGGTTCGAATCCCTCTCTCTCCGCCACACAAATAGCTAAAAACCGCTTTAATTATCAAATTAAGCGGTTTTTTCATTTTTAATACTTTAAGGGGTGCAAAAAGGGGTGTAATTTATGCTGTTATCGATTCGACAAATGTTTAACTTTCATAACTGTCCGAGTGGATACACCCACAATTTTGCCAATCTCTCTGATTGTAAGACCTTTATCTAAGCACTTTGATATTTGCTTTGATGCGGTTTTTTTTAAAAATTCAACTACCTTTTCATTTGTACCAATAGGCCTGCCTAATTTACCGCCCTGTTGAACATAAACCATCCGACCTACTGTAGTCCTTTCCAAAATATTCTCCAACTCCATTTCGTATAATGAAGACATGATAGATGACACCATCTTCCATATTGGGTTTTTAACTCCGTTTGGCCTTGATTGAAGCCCTACATTCCTTATTATCACATTAACACCCCTTTCATCTAACCACTCCAATGTCTTGATTACATCGCCTGTATTGCGGCCTAAACGTGAAAATTCT
The DNA here is from genome assembly GCA_963422535.1 of uncultured Mucilaginibacter sp. Lineage (GTDB taxonomy): Bacteria > Bacteroidota > Bacteroidia > Sphingobacteriales > Sphingobacteriaceae > Mucilaginibacter. The sequence continues at coordinate 1,241,866 of OY730227.1, read as the reverse complement.
TCGACCACTAATTCGGTTACTTTTTTTGCTTCAACAAGTTTTATTAGTTGCAAGCTTTGTGGTCGTTCTTTAAAAATTACATTACCTGAAATTTTGTCAAGCAGTGTTAAATCATATTTATCGGTATCATTTATAAATCTATTACCTGATTGGCCAATGGTACTTATCCTATTATACTTTACCCTCATTTGTGTTAGTTTTTTTGTGTGATTAAATCTAACACATAGATGCGATTCTGGAAATGGGTGAGCGCATATTTATTGCAATAAGTTGTGTTACTTTATATTATAATTAATTGTAATACAAGTATTTATAAAAATAAACCTTTATGGATTCGGTTATTTTAGATAGTTTAACAACGGGATTTATTAAGCCCGGATACTATGAAATTTAAGATCGACATACACTTTATTATCGCCTTACTTCAACTACCGAAAGCAAAAAGAAAAACAGTCCACCGGCTACTTCAAAATTTAGACCGGGATATTAATTCAATGGCTGATTTAATTGAATACGTTGCCGAAGGTGGTGATACTCAATGGATGTCTTATCTTTCGGCGGGTGATTTTGATACTGCATTAAAAAAGGCCAGGAAAATATCACAGGACTCAGCAACCAATAATATTAAGATGGTTTCTATTTTGGATAACAGGTACCCCAATTTGTTAAAGGCCTGTGATGATCCTCCAATAATATTAAATTATATAGGGGATATTGATTTATTGAGTAGCAAACCGACGATTGCTATAATTGGCACCCGTAATCCATCCACCTTTGGTAAAAAATATGCTAAACATGTAGCCGGATTTTTTGCTGAAAAAAGGTTTAACGTAATTAGTGGATTAGCAAAAGGATGTGATACTGCTGCACACTTAGGTTGTATTGATGCTGGGGGAACCACGAGCGCAGTTTTAGCGCATGGGTTGGATACTATATACCCGAAAGAAAATTTAGCCTTAGCAGAAAGAATAAAGGACACCGGCGTAATTGTTTCCGAGTACTTTATCGGCACACCTTTGGTAAAGAAACACTTTGTTGATAGGGATAGGATACAGGCGGCTTTAGCATTAGGGGTATTTATTGTGGAATGTGATATTAATAGCGGCACTATGCACACCGCCTATTATGCCGTATCATATAACCGGATATTAGCTTGCATGAAGCCGCCCCTCGAACATTTTAAAGAAACAAAGGTAAGTGGTAATCAAATGTTAACCCGAACTGGGAAAGCAATTGGTATTTATGAAGATGGTGAACTGAATGAACTTTCATCAATACTAAAAAGGCATTTAAATATATAAGGGGGTTACCCTCGTCAGGTAACAATCTTCTTTAATTCTCAGGGACAACATTGTCTGTTGTCAATTACCAGCGTTTACACTTATAATTTTGCGCTTATTTGAGTAATTAGATGACAACTTCCGATCAGATGTTTCAAAATAGAACAAATAAATAAAAACTCAAACATCTTTGGTGAACGTTTGAGTTTTTAACTTCTTTTTGTATTATTAATAATAGTTAACCTATTCTATGACTTTAAAATTTAAACTTGCAATGGCGCATAAAGTACAATGATTATTAAAACAAAAAGAGCCTAATTTTCACTGTTCGTCAGTGTTTTTTAGAATAAGCATAATTCCTCCATTTTTTGCTTTCTCCCCATAAACTTCTACAAAAGTGCCTTTTCCGGCATTATCTGTGGCTTTAAAAGGCATCATATATTTAATTCTTGCCAATGAAAGAGACCTAATTTCATCCGTTGTTGCCACTTTACCTTTTATAATGATAAGCTTATTGGTGAGATTGAGTAGGTCATTTGGGGTATGTCTATTGTTTTCTAATTTAACCTGAGATACAGAAAAAGTATTTTTTGTTGTGTCATTTTCAAACTTAACACTGAATTTATTTTTAGGAGTATCTGCAACAGGCAAAGTATGTGTCACAACATCTGTAATACGTTTTTTTGTTTCGGCCATGTGGCGGGTTGTTCCTATAAGCTTGGTTGCAACAGTTGGCCTAAGCGTAGTCTCGGTCAATAAGTTTGCTGTAATTAGGTTCTTGCCAGTTACATTTGGAAATTTATTGTACGACAAGAAGGATAGTGTGGTATTAGTAAGCTTATTACCCAAAGGTGCCATTTTTGCCATGCTGCTTGCATGACCGAATAATAATGTCGCAGTTATCAACATCGGAATAATTGCAAGTTTTTTGTACAACGCGGTTTTAGTGGATGTGCTCTTCGTCATCATAATTAATCGTTTTTTAGTAGTTAAATAATTAAACTGGCTGGTTAAGTACATGCTGCCGAGGCGATTTAATTTGGCCAGCACCAAATATTGATAAGCGGCAGTATCATAGTGATTTTCAATAACAACTTCATCAGCTAAAAACTCGTGGTTAAGTCGCATAGCTTTACTATACAACAACATAAAAGGGTTAAACCAAAAAATAGCTTGCAATAATTCGATTAATATAATATCTACCGAATGCAGCTGATTTGCATGGGCCTGTTCATGGCAAATAATTTCGGGTTCCGTTAAATTATTAAAAAAGTCGGTTTTATTTATAAATATATATTGCAAAAAGCTATGCGACGATATATCCTCATCTATTAATACCATCCTGATATTCTGAGAATTTACTATTATATTCCGGTTAATTTGTAGGTATATATGATACAAATTATGAAGGAACCTAATACACATGATGAGTGTTATAATAAGGTACGCCGCCGTCAATGTAATGACAAGATAATTGTATATATGAATTTTTGCTATTTGCTGCCCGGCGGGATTTTTTTCCGAAGCTTTTTCAGTTCTCGTTTTCGCGTACAATTGGCTGGGGCTAACAAAAGTTGAAACTGTTTGAAAAATAGTTTGCTGATTAAAAGCTAAGGGCTTACTGTAAAGCGCGTTAACATTTATTAAAGGCACAACCAATGAGAAAATCAGACTAAAAATCAGATAAAATCGATTGAAATGGTATAATTTTTCAGAAGAAAGAAATATCTTGTAGCCTAAAAATAGTAAACCAGAGCAAAGTGTGAAATTTATCGCATAGATTATCATTTTTCCCTCCTTTTTATTTCAATGTCAATAATTTTTTTAAGATCTTTCAATTCAGCAGGAGTAAGATTGGCTGAAGCCGTAAAAAAAGAAGCGAATTGCAACGCTGAATTATTAAAAAAACCTTTAATAATTCCATTTACTTCTTTTGAAAAATAGACTGACTTTTTTATCAGCGGATAGTATTGTCTTGAATTTCCAAAAGTTTCATAGGCGATCGCTCCTTTCCCCTGCATACGTTTTAATAAAGTAGCAATAGTGGTACCTGCTGGTTTAGGATCGGAATAACCTAATAGAATATCCTTTAAAAAAACTTTCTCCCGTTGCCAAATTATTTCCATCAACTGCTCTTCAGATTTTGTCAATTTCATACTCTATTTATTCAAAGTTTACTCTACAAATATAGAGGTAGTTTTAATTTCTACAATTTTTTTTAAAAATTATCTTAATTTAGACTATGCATCACACTTTTTAGAAGCCCTCTAAAAACGATAATTTCTTTTTGCGGCAATTTTAGAGCGTTTATCCTTATTTTTTCAAATACAACCAAGCGGTAAGAATTCCTTTAAACCATTTTTAGAGCTGAAACAATTGCAAATCATAATAGATAACTTCTTTTATTTTGAGATTCTGCAGATCTTAGAAGCTGTTTAAAAACGGTTCAACATAATTCTTATAGCGGATAAATGTATCATAGCAACGCTGGTATCATTTAGGCGTTCATAGTTTTTTGAGTTTCTCCTATTGGCATCAATCCAGGCAAAAGTTCTTTCTACAACCCATCTTTTTGGTAATATTTTAAAGATATGGAGTTCGTTCCTCTTGATGATTTCCATCTCCATTTGAAACCTGGTTTTGACTAATTCTATTAGCCTTCCCCGATAGCCACTATCAGCAAATATTTTGATCACATTTCTCCAGCTTTCTACCATCTTGTCGATTACTTCAATAGCACCATCTCTGTCCTGAACAGAGGCACTTTGTATCACTACAGCCAGGACTAAACCCAACGTATCGACGATAATGTGTCGCTTGGCCCCCTTTACCTTTTTTCCTGCATCAAACCCTTTACTTTCACTGCTTACAAGCGTGGATTTAACCGATTGTGCATCAATAATGCCAGCTGTCGGTTGCTCTTTTTTGCCACTTTCCAACCGCGTCTTTTCAACTAATGCACCTTGTAACACCTCAATGATGCCCGTCCTTTTCCAACTTGAAAAATAATAATAAACCATATGCCAATCCGGAAAATCACCCGGAAGCATCCGCCATTGACACCCTGTTTTCAACAGATAAAGTATCCCGTTGAATACTTCCCGTAATTCATATTTTCGGTTTCGTTTTGTATCTAAAAAATTTGATATATATTGCCATTGGCTGTCGCTTAAATTGCTCGGATATTTTGTCATGTTAATTGAGTTTGTTGTTATTCCCAATTAGCAAACTATCCCGGAATTGGCGGCGGCCTTTTTATTAACTTTTACACATAACGGGTTTTCTTAATCGTTTTTAAACAGCTTCTAAGACAATCGTTATTAAAACCATTCTGATAATTGATACTCTTGGATTTGTCAATAAATAATATTAGTATTGCTAAAGAAATAATCTACGCTTTTGTAAATGGCCATTTGTTATTAAAAGCTGATGATAATCTCAATTTTTGCTGTTTAAGTTTGATTTTTGTGCCATCTAACCTTAGTAAAGTTCTGCTTTGTTTGATTTTTGTCCTCGTACATTTAATCTTCATTTTTATTCCTTCAATTGATTTTTTACCGTACTTCAACCCTACTATATCTGGGAAATTTATTGCCTTTTTATTCATAATAGAGGTAGCTGCTTTTTTGTTTTTTGCGCGACAACTAATAATTTCAAGGAATTTATCTATCTCATTAATAGACATATTGTTTACAGGGTTAATTTTATATATTACTCTAAATCGGTATTTCTTTCAGCCCATTTATGATTTTTCTATTCGTTATTACGAATTATTAGGGCTTTTCACCTTATACTTGATTTTAAGGTCAAATAAAAATGAAAAGATATTCTATTCCATTTGCATTGCTGCAATAATCGGTGCTGATATTCAGATAATAATTGGGAACCTTCAACTATACGGACTTGTTAATTCCAACAATTCATTTTTCAAAACCACCGGTAGTTTCTTTAACAGCGGCCCGTATGCAGGCTATTTAGCAGCTGTATTTCCTATTTCTTTGTTTATATTCAAAAACAAAAAGGTTGAAATTTTTGGTGGCAGAGTCGGAAAAATAATCCAAACTGTCATTTTACTAAATATTATAGGAACGTTTTCAATTGTGCCAGTATTACAGTCAAGGGCATCATTTTTAACTATTTTATTTGCAGTTATCATAATATACTATAAAAACATTTCCTTATTCTATAATAGCTTTATTAATCGAAAAGCAACAAAATTTCTTTTTTATTTCTTTTTAGTTGGGATTGTGATCGCCGGATCAGTTTTCTTAATTTCTTTTAAAAAAGAATCATCAAAAGGAAGATATTTAATATTAAAAACCACTTCAAGGATGATAATTGATAAACCCCTATTTGGATTTGGGTACGATATGTTCAGGTCGGATTATATGGATTACCAAGCCGATTATCTTAAATCTCATATCGATAAAAATGAAGCAACAAATGCAGATAATACAGTTTATGCATTTAATGAGCCTTTGCAATTTGTTGTCGAAAATGGAATAGTAGGCATGATATTACTAGTAATATTTTTGTATTTTCTATTAAAAAATTCAGATGGAAATAACGATCTCGTTCGCCTCGCAATAATTGGCTTATTGGCTATTTTCATCTTTTCTGTTTTTTCTTACCCTTCAGAAATATTACCTATAAAATGTGTGGTTTTTCTTTATATCTCCATACTTGCTTCATATTATAGGGCAAACTCGGTAATAGAACTAAATTTACAGAAAGCAGTACCTAATTCATCAATTAAATTGATAGCGATAATGCCATTATTATTAGGGTCATTATTGTCCTTTTTAAGTTTTTATCAAACAATAAATTTTGAACAAGCTTTTTTTGGTTGGGGTCAAGCCAGTAAAAAATACGATGACAAAGATTTTTATGACAGCAAAATAGAATGCGAAAAAATATATCCTATACTAGAACAAAATGGCGATTTTTTAACTGATTATGGAAAAACTCTTTTCTTTTTGAAGGAATATAACAAGGGAATTGAAGTGTTGAGACAAGCAAAATTATATATTGACAACACAGTTCTTGAAGAGACACTCGGTGATTGTCAACGTGCAATAAAAGATTACAAGAATGCAGAAGGTTCTTATAATCTTGCTTCCGAAATGAAACCAAGCAGTTACTTTAACAAATTTTTATTATTTAAATTATATGAAGAAACCCCTCAAACGTCAAAAGCAATTAAAACTGCACAGGAGTTATTAAAATTGAAAATTAAAGTGCAGTCCGAAGCAATAGATGCTATGAGAAATGAAGCAAAGTTTTTTTTGAGCCAACAGCGTTAGGGGAAACTCTTACACCTAATTTGTTACAATGTCTATAGTCAACTATAATTGTATATTTACTAACGAATTAATGATGAAAATGGTCTCCGCCTTTTTATTTGTCATTATTTTCCTTACAAGTGCTTCTGCACAAGAGTCCCAAATTAAGGGAAAAATTACCGACACCTCTACCCATGAAACCATTCATGAAGCATCCGTTTTATTACTTAATGCGAAGGATTCTCTTTTGATAACAGATACGCGAAGCAATAAAGACGGAAACTTTACTTTTAACGATATTAAAAAAGGGAAATACATCTTGTTGATCACCCATCCTAAATATGTTGATTATGTTGAATATTTTACAGTAGACAGCCTTCTCACAAATACATATTTTAATAAAATAAGCCTAACCCAGAAAGCAATTTTATTAAAAGAAGTTATTATCAACTTTAAAAAGAGACCGGCCATTCGTTTCAAAGGAGATACTATCGAATTTGCCGCTGACAGCTTTCATGTACAACCAAATGCAAGTGTAGAAGATTTGATAAAAAAACTTCCCGGCCTAGAGGTGGACAAAGATGGAAAGATAACAGCCCAAGGAAAAACCGTTGAGAAAGTGCTTGTGGATGGTGAGGAATTTTTTGGCGACGACCCTACATTAGTTACAAGAAATCTGAAAGCTGACATGGTAGCTGAGGTTCAGTTATATGATAAAACAAGCGACCAAGCCGCTTTTACTGGTATAAACGATGGACAAAAAACAAAAACACTTAATCTAAAATTAAAGGAAGACAAAAAACAAGGCTACTTTGGTAAAATAGAACTTGGGGGAGGAAGCGATGGATTTTATCAAGATCAGGCACTGTTTAATTTATTTCAGGGGAAGGAAAAAATAGCGGGATATTTTATAATGAGCAATACGGGGAAAATTGGTTTAGACCGTCGTTCTCAACAAAGCTATGCCGATGGCGATAGTAATCCAATAGCGAATGATTTAGATACCTGGAATGGAACTTATCAGGGAATCGGAATTCCCAGAAGCATTTCTGGCGGCTTGCATTTCGACAATAGATGGAACGATGACAAAGAATCTCTAAATGCGAATTATAAGTTAGGTGGCCTAGATGTTTCAGGACAACAAAATTCTATTATTCAAAACAATCTTCCCGGAAACGTTCTTTATTCAATACTTAACCAAAAAACAAAAAACGACCTGTTAAGGCATGGGCTAAATATAGCTTCTAATGTTAAGTTGGATTCAACTTCTGAATTAAAATTTTACATGGAAGGTTCTCTCCTTAATAAAATGACTAAAGAAAACGACTCTTCGGACACCAGGAGAGAGAATCTATCGCTCTTAAATAGCAGCAAAAAAAATATTTCTACAAATGGCCATACTAAAGCATTTAACAGCAATATATTATGGCAGAAAAAATTCGCCAAACAACGAAGGACGCTATCTATCAACTTTAACGCAAGGTTGAATAATGATAACAATACCGGTTTTTTTTACACAAAAAGCAGTTTTTTTGATAACACTGGTAAACTTGATAGCTCCCAACTTGTTGACCAATATAAGACAACCAATAATCATTCGGAATCGTATGGCCTACAATTCGCCTATACTGAACCTCTGAGCAAGTGGGGATCTATGGTTGTTAATTATGGAGCGTTTATCGACAATGCCAAGGCAGAGTTACAAACTTTTAATAGGTCGGCCGGAGGCATCAGTGGTACGCTCGATAGCCTTTATAGCAGCAACTATAAGTTTAACCAATTTTCTAACAAGGGTGGCGCAGCTTATATTTATAGTAGACAAAAAGTTCGGCTTCAATTTGGAAGTGATATTGCATTCGATATGTTTAATCAACATAATTTGTTTAATAATTCTACACTAAAGCGCGATTTTACCAATTGGTATCCCAATGCTCAATTTCAATTCCAATTTTCTTCTAATAAGACCATTAGTTTTAATTATAACGGCAATACTACTCAGCCCACAATTTTGCAATTGCAACCCGTATTAAACAACATCGACCCATTGAATGTTTTTGTGGGTAACACTGCATTGAAGCCAGCATTTAATAATAATTTTTCACTGTCTTATCAGTTTATCAAAAGTTTTACGTATTTGGGAATTAACGGAAACTTTTCCTTTACAGATAATCCAATTACCCTATCAACACAGACCGATAGTTCTTCCGGAAAGAGCATTAATACTTATGTTAACCTGCATGTTAGAAAGACATTGAATTACTCAGCAAATTTTTTGTACCGAACCCAATTAAAATTATGGAATTTGGATTTTGGAATAGATGGAAATATAGAGGGAAATAAATATGCGAGTATTTCCAATGGATTGATAAATATTAGCAATTCAAGCACATGTCGATTTGACGTAGTTTTCTCTAAAGCCAAAGTTGCTTTATACAATATAGGAGCCAGTTTTGGACCAAATTATAATGTTAATAATTCCAGCTTGCGGCCGTTAATTAACAATAATTCATGGGGATATACCATTAATCCGTTTCTCGATTTCTATTTACCGGCAGCACTTCAAATACATATCGATGGGAATTATACCTGGCAGGCTAAAACACAGACCTTTAACAGCAACTTTAGCCGCTTTATATTAAATGCATGGATTGGGAAACAAATATTAAGCGGAAAAAATCTATTGTTCAAATTATCGGCTAACGACATTTTAAATCAAAATGTTGGCTTTAACAGAAGTGCCTACAACAATATCATCACCCAAAATAGTTTTACTACCGTTGCCCGTTATTTTATGGTATCTATAGTGTGGGATTTTAATCATACAGGTAAAAAGACGCAATAAAGGAGTTGATTATGCAATTATTAAAAATAACTATTTTTTGTTGTTTGTCAATTTTGATAGATAAGACCGCTTATTCTCAAAATTCTCCCATGGTTCATGAAGGAGAAATTGATTTTGAGATGCGTGTAAATAATTATGCAATATTGAACTTATATTACGAAAATGATAAATTATCGCCCGGAAAGCAACAGTTTGCGGAGCAATATAAGGCTAATAAGCCGCAATTTGGTATATCAAATTTCACTCTATCATTTAATGATGGCTACAGCATTTATGCCCATAATGATACTCCTAAGATTTCTGATGTTTCACTAATAATAATACGGAATATTGTTTATTCCGATTTAAAAAAACATATATCAATTTCTAAAAAGAATATCATTGACGATCAGTATCTTGTCAGTGATTCCACCAGAAAAATTCAATGGAAGATAACCAATGAAACCAAAGAGATTGCTGGGTTCAATTGCAGAAGGGCAAATGCCGTCATTATGGATTCGGTATATGTTGTAGCTTTTTATACTGATCAAATAGTTCCACGAAGCGGTCCAGAATCTTTTACCGGATTACCCGGAATGATATTGGGTGTCGCATTGCCCCACGAACACATGACATGGTTTGCCACCCGTGTCGTCAACAAGCAAGTTTTTGATGGAGATATTCAGCCGCCATCCGGAGGAAAAAAGATAAATAATAGTGAGCTTTTGAAAATTTTGTTAGACAATCCATTGTTAAAAATGGATATGTTAACAAGGCCTCTATTTTTGCGAAATTATATGTTTTAATTGAAATTTAAAAGATACCTTACTTGTTCAATCTTGATATTGATGAAAAAAGTTGTTAACTGTTTTATTTCCCTGTTTTTGATTATTCTGATTATAAGGCTTTGTTTCTTCGATATATTTAGAGTACCCAGCAGTTCGATGCAAAATGCTTTGAAAGTGGGCGACTTAATAATTGTTAACAATACTTTGTATAGTGGCACATTTTCACGATTGCTTTTTAAATTAAAAATTAAGGCTTCTCCCAGGATAAATGACGTTTTAGTTTTCAAAATTAGCCAATCAGACTCGATATTTTATGTAAAAAGATGCATCGGTTTGCCAGGGAGGACGATAGAAATTATAAATGACAAAGTATTTGTTAATAATGAGTATATAGAGGAACCGGCAACGGTTATCCATTTATATAAATTATGGTACGTTGATTATCATTTGATTGAAAATACATTAAATAAATCAAAAATAGATTTGTCTAACAGTGAATTTCAACGACAGCCAAAATATATTGCGATGCACCTAAGTAACTTTCAAGAGCATTTTCTCTTAGGGCAACCGGGTATTGATTCTATTACAATATTTAAAACCAAGGAAAATAGGGATGATTTTTTAACCAATATATTAAAGTATGGGCACCCAATACAAGATTTAAAGCCATTTTTAATACCCTTTACAGGAATGAAAATAAAACTTGATTCAAATACATTTAAATTGTACAAGGATATTTTAAAAAAAGATGAACATGTTAAAATGGAACAAAGAAATAATGATTTCTTTGTTGATGGCGTAAAACAGAAGTATTACATATTTAAAAATAACTATTACTTTATGATGGGCGATAACAGAGAAAAATCAATGGATTCGAGATTTTTTGGCCCTATTTCTCAAGGATGTATTGAAGGTAAAGTTGTCTTAAAAATTTAATTATTAATAATTTAACAATATAAATTTGGAGATTCTTGATTTTTTAATTATCTTTAGTTTCAGAAGACGAACGCAATATTTTTCACAAATAAATAAATAATCATGAATCTATTACAAAAAACGTCTGCCCTGATAAAATCAGGTACTGTTGTTGTGGCAATTGCTGTTGCTGCAATAAATTTTTCTCAAACGAACAATAAAAGCAATTTTTCTTCTGTAGCGAAAATTGCCGATGCCGATGCCACCGTTCTTTGTCAAGGTTCTTCTGGCTTTTGCTCGGGTTCTTATACAGATAGTAATGGTGTTGTACATTATTATACTGTGTCAAATTCGGAAAATGCCAATTAAGAGGCGTTTGTGTACTCTGTTATCATCTTGAAAAAATTCACAATCTTTTGGAGGTGATAACTTTTTAGTTCGTATTTAACTATCAACAGAAGATCATGGTTTTTGTAACGGTATTTTCTTCCATAAATTTCTCAATCCAATAACAGCGAAAATGTCTTCTTTGTTGAAGGCTGGCTATGTCCACGCTGTCACTTGGTATTAGAATTCCTCTTAAGGTTCTGGCAACTCCTACGGTTATTGGATTGACAATTATACTATGTTTTACTGTATACTGTAACTAATGCAAAAAACGTGAATTAATATTAACGAATTCGGAAAATTATAATGATAAAATAAAGGACTATATTCTATATATGCTTAAAAAAGCTGTTCATGAATGCATTCCTTTTTCACGCTTATTTTAATAGTGAGACTGTCACAACATTAAAATCAACTCCGATAGAATAAGGCAATACTATTGTTAACATAATTTTCCTCAATTGAACAATTGGCCTGATGTAACAAAATCTTTCGATGAGAATGACCAGAGTAGATATTGTAGAGTGCGTAGATTATTGTTATGCTTATAATAGTGATTGGTGATGTATTTATTTGCAAATGCAGAGATAAGAACTATTTAGAAACCGCATCTTTTTAAATACTCAAAATCAGAGATGGGGTCTTATCTTATTCTATAAATTTAAAATCAATTGTTTGTTATCTCCTAATCTTATCATTTTACACTTTTGTGTGTATTAATTCTATTATCTAATGTTAATTTCAAATAGGATACTTCTTACGATTACAATTATTAGTTTGTTGTTTTTTACAATAAGCTGTAAAAATGAAAAAAGCCCATTGGATGAATTTGCAGATGTGAAAATCCGTGTTTTATTGGGCAACGAGGTGCATCTCAATAGCGACACAATTTTATCTCTTCCATATGCCTTCAGGGTGTGTGACACTTTGGCTTTTTTTACAGATAATATTGGTAAAACCGGGTGCACAATTGTGAATTTGAAAACCGGTAAGTTAGTTAAGAGGTTTGCATTTGCTGGGGACAAGTCATCAGAATTTAACCTTAGTGCTATTTCAATTAATAGCGCTATAAATAATAAATCAGTATTTACTGTTTTACAATTAAACGAGCCATATAAAATTTTCCGTTATAATTTGGATTGCCTTTTACATAACGCTATCTATAAACCTGAACCTTTTTATTATTTTAAAGATTTTGGATATATTAATTCATTTTTGTTGAATGACTCAACTTTATTTGGCCAGCTTTCTTTTTCGAAATTTGATAACAAGATGTTTGGTATCACAAATATATCATCTAATAAGTTGATAACAGGTATTAATGTGCCAAAAATAGATGATAAGTCTTTACTGAATTATTATAAGGATTCTTTGTATTATAATTTAATGAAGGGATTATTAGATGCTAAAGTGAGATTTAGACCAGGCAGCAACTTTGAATTTGCTTCTTTTTCACGCATGGGAGCCATTATTCAAATATTTGATATTGATAAAGACTATAACTTTAAGGTCAAATACGAGAAGGCTTATTATTTACCATCATTTACTATAATGCGTTTACCCGGGCTTAATAAACCAAAATTTTTGCCGGGTAATAAATTTTCCTTTATGGATATTACTGTTACAAAGGAAAAAATATACGCCTTATTTAACGGCCCAGATTTAACGAACTTTAGAGAATTCTGCGACGATGTGCTTGTATATGATTGGGAAGGAAAGCCATTAGAAAAAATAAAGTTAGATAAAAAATGCAGATCTATATCTATTGATGAAAATAATCCTAAAATATTGTATGGCTTATATGGTAGTCCTGATGGTAACAGCACGAGTATTCATATCGTTAAATATAAACTCCCATAGCTATAAATAGCATATACAGGTATGCAACTTAATTAATTTTCCAAATGAAACAAGAAAGTTTTAGTATTGTAATTATATTAATATGTTGTGTGTTTTACAATAGTTGTAATTCTTCTCCACAACAAACACATTCGGCAAGTAAAAACGAATATTCTCTTTCGAATGGCGGCACAACTGATATCTTAAATAATAATAGCAAATCCGCCGAGATGAAGCTTATTGATAGTGTAACTTTCAATTTTGGCAACGTTAAACCGGGTGACACCGTAACTCATACATTTCATTTTAAAAATATCGGAAAAATTCCGTTAATCATTTCTAGTGCTACAGCTACTTGTGGTTGTACTGTAGCTAGTTATAATAAACGTCCTATAATCCCTGGTCAAGCTGACTCCATTATTGCTGTATTCACTAGTAATAAGGAATCGATGGGCTTTCAAAATAAAGTAGTAACGGTGAATTATAATTCTTCAAATTCTCCTAAGTTACTTACTTTATATGGCCGCGTGAACTAAACATTAGTGCGCTGTTGTAGGTTTAAATTAAAATTAAAGGCCGAAAGAAAATGACTTGTAGTTATTTGATCTATTGAAATGATATGCAATCAGAACTCCTCCCTTAGTTCATAACTAAGATTCAAATCGCATTACTTAAACATAAGGGACATAATTTACATTTGTCACAAAGTACAGATAAACAGCTTAACAACATATTTATCTTCCTTTAAGAATGCATATATCGATTGTTAGCAAACGTAATCGGCATGAGGCTATGTTAGTATTTAATCTTATTTGAGTTCGTTGCGAAATTATTTTTTAAAATCTTTTATCAAAACGAAAGGAACCTTGATACTGTCTTTCGCAATTAAATTTGACGTATCATCAGTGTACTGGATATAAACATTCGTAATATCTGTAGTAATCGAGAGGGAAATGGGGCATGATTGGGAACCATTTGGCTTTAAATGTATTTTGAATTTATTATGAAAGACTATTTTTTCGTTTTTGCTATTTTTTGCTACAATATCAAGTATTCCATTAAAAGACATGTTAGCGGAATAGTTCTTAACCGTAAATACAGTATCGACTTCATTCGTTTTGATATTTGGTTTGTAAAAATCACCCTTATTATATCGGATGTAATCCTCTATCCCCTTCATTGAGATATATGGAGACCCAGTTTTAAATTTTGCGTCAAAAACCCTTATTGCTAATATATTATTAAGATCCCAATGTATACGTTTATCCTTACTTGATAAAAAATACACCCTATCAGTAATCATCGGATCAACACTTGTAAAAGTATCATTAACAGCAGTTTTAATAGATAATGATTTGTTATTTTGACCAATAAAATAGCCATTTAAAAACACTTGATCGCGAGCTCCTATCTTCCCTAAATATATTTTTAAACTATCTTTCAAGAATGCTTCTCTTTTCAGATCAGAAGAAATAAAAAAACTTCTTCTATACCAAAGGTAATTATCATTGTTGTATGAGTAACCCTGTGTATATAATGTAGTATCGATTTTAAAATTCTTCCATTTTAAATCATTATAAGTTGGTTGGGCAAAGGCAACGCTATCATCAATTTTGAATTTCCAACCAGTTTCTAATTGTAAATGATAATTTGGAACTTCATGTCTTTTACACGCGCAAAAAAAAGATCCAGTAACCATCAATATAAAAGCGAAAATTATTCTTTTCATTGTGCCAAAATATCCATTACTTTAATGTACTAAACAATAATAGAAAGTAAATGTATTCAAATAAGCCATTTAAACAAAAAAGGAAAATAATCTGCCTCTATAATACTGTTTTTTTAGCTGTTATAACTCTATTTTTTATGGGGATGATTGGATGTGATAAAAACCAACACATTGATATTCCGGATAGGGTTGCATCAGCGATTGAAAAGGCAGGTTCGAATAAACAAGAATTAATTGATGTTGTTAAACACTATCGAATTAATCCTAAAGATAGCCTGAAACTCAAGGCAGCATATTTCCTTATCGAAAATATGGTAGGTATGCATTACTATCAGGGCGAGTTACTAGATGGTTATTCAAATTATTTGAAACTTATCAGAAGAGACGAAGATAATGGAGCTTACATTATGAAGTCTTTTAATATTTTATACGGATCTTTTTCCTATGACAAGATAGAAACAAAATATGATTTAGAGACAGTGAAATCGACTGAAATCATAAATAATATTGAAATAGCATTTAAAGTTTGGAAAGAACAGCCATGGGGAAAGGATTGTTCCTATAAAGATTTTTGCGAATACATTCTTCCATTCCATATTTCAGATGCACCTCCAGAAAATAATAGGTATCAAATATATCTTCAATTTAATAAGTTGTTAGATTCTGTACGTAAACGAAATGGAAGCGCCATTGACGCATGCATAACATTAAATAGTAAACTGAAAAGTGATACGTGGTTATTTACAACCAGGGTAGGATTTTTACCGCATTTTCGTTCTTCGGCTTTAATTAAATATAGAACAGGTAATTGTGACGCTATGGCTGATCTGGCGATTTATGCAATGAGAAGTGTTGGCATCCCTGTAGGCAATGATTTTGTTCCGCAATGGCCAAATAGCGCCATGGCGCATAGCTGGAATGTGACGTTAGATAAAAATGGAAACGCTGTTTCGTTTCTGGGTGCAGAAGATAGTCCCGGAGAACGACAAAGGCCGGGAACAAAAAAGGGAAAAGTATTTAGAAGAACATATGCGATAAACCCCAGAAGCCTCGCAATGGTCAAAGATAAAAACGATATTATACCTAATCTTTTTAATGATCCGAAATTATTAGATGTAACAGATGAGTATGTTAAATGCTTTAGTGTCAAGGTGCCTTTGAAAAATAATATACAACAGAATTTTGCCTATTTGAGTGTTTTTAATAATGCAGACTGGATACCTATAGATTGGGCAAAAGTGAAAAATGATAGTGTAACATTCAATAAAATGGAAGGTGATATCGCCTATCTTCCAATATATTATGGCGATAGCGGCATTACTCCGATAAATTGTCCTTTCATATTAGATAAAAATGGAATATCAAGAGAATTGAAGCCGGAAATCGGTACAATAAATAAAAAGATGATATTTACCCGTGTTTATCCGGATTTAGCTGCCGATTTTTGGCTGTATGAATTAAATGGGGGCTATTTTCAGGGAGCAAATAATTCCGATTTTAAAGGGGCAGACATATTATATGCTATTAAAGACAGACCAGACCCTTTTTTAAATGAAAAAATCATTAAAAGTGCAAAAAAATATAGGTATGTACGATATGTATCTGCCAAAAACCAATTTTGTGATATTTCAGAACTTGAATTTTATGATGTTAAAGGCAAACTGAACGGCAAAATAATAGGCTCAATTACAGCTTTTAGCAACAAGCCAGAAAGGGGTTTGGAAAAAGCAATGGACGGAGATTTTGCAACTACTTTTACGGCGAAGGAACCATCCGGATCTTGGATAGGATTAGATTTAGGACGGCCATTGGAAATTAAGAAAATAAAATTCGCATCAAAAATGAATGCTAAACCTAATTCTTTTATTTTTCCTGGAAATAAATATGAATTGTTCTATTGGGATAATGGCTGGAAGTTAATAGGTGTTCAGACTGCAAAAAATCAATTACTTGATTTTAGTACAAATATTTCAAATGCGTTGTTTTTGTTAAAGAATATTACCTCGAATGTTAGTGAGCGAATTTTTACTTACGATAATGGCAAACAAGTTTGGTGGTAATTAAATCAAATCGGCAATCTGATTATTTTTTCGTATATGGCTACTCTATTTCTTTAAAACAATTGACGACTTAGTAAAAGTTTATATTTCAGTAAATCTTATAAGCATAGATTTGCTACTTTTCGAATATTTCTAACAGTATATTTCAATCTTGACCTTATAGAAAAATCAAAACACATATACATAGGTATGTGATAAAATAATTATCAATGATTTTCTTGCATTGATGATTAATAAGCCCTTAAAATCTGAGATCGAACAGTTTGTAATTAACAAAGTGCGAGAGAAACGTATCAAAGCGAAGCTTTCTCAAAAAGAGCTTTCTTATAGGCTAAATATCACGTTAGGGTTCATAGGTCATGTTGAGAGTCCAAAAATCGGGCAAAATATAACCTTAACCACCTAAATAAATTAGCCCAAATTTTCAATTGTGCTATTAAAGATTTTTTACCTGATACCTACCTCGAAAGCTCTGATGAATCTCTAACCGCAAAATAAAGCCGTAAGAGATTATCTGTTAATTTCACGCCAGTTTCTATTTGGATTATTTTATAAACTGCCCTACAGCTTCTATTAGTCTGTTATCATATGTTAGATGGGATTATATATTAGTGGGATGAAAGTAAATCAATTCGGCTTATTGTATTTTATTAAAAAGCCATTAAGCAAATCAGTTTCAGCAATAACGGCTTTTTGATCATCCTCAAAATTGCTTGTTAGCTTTATGTTGTCATCTTCACTTATTTTTCGATTAATAACCGTAATTACATTATTTGCTAATGTAGCATCACCGTAATATTTAGTGTCAAATTTATTATAACCAGTTTCGGTTCTGATACACAAATAACTTTTTTGATTTAAAATGTCAATTATGATACACCCAAAGATGCGCGGATTGAAAGTTGAGATTGTAGTATAAACCACTTTGTTTTTTACTTGTACTTTACCGATTCCATCACTTAAACGAGGAGCAAAACCGTTATAATCGCTTGCCATGATTCGTTTTAATTCCGAGGCTGTGATAGGATTTTTTAAGAAAGTGATGCCATTTTCGTCTTCTTGATTTGAACCCAATCCATCATATTTCATCAATTGTGCTAATCCGGAATTTGTATTAGACTGCACAGGCATAATGGTTTGCCCGTTGTCAGTTTGCAATAAAGCGCTATCAACCCATCCTTTCATAATTTTTTTAGTTTTAGGGTCTATTGTTTCGCAAAACAAATATTCTTGATCTTGCCTTATGGCAATCACCTTTGTTCCGTAAGAACAATAATAATCTGATGGCCATATCCAATTTTTAGGCAATTTTTTCAATTCAACATTTTCTCCAATTACTGTATAATTTCTTTTGGCAGATAACAAATCTCCTATTTGCTCTGCATTATTGTCAGCTAATTGAATTTCATAAGATGATAGTAATGATGCATTCCTGGGCGATACACCCATATTTGCCAACAATTGATTAAGAGTGATTCCAGAACCTTCTATATACTCTGATAGTAAGTTTAAAACCAAATCTCTACATCTTTTGCTTTTGCCTACATCTTGAATGGTTCTTTCAATGTCAAAGGGCGATACTATACCCTTGTGTTGCAGTCTTGGTATAATTGCCCCTTTAAATGCATCCTTATTATTTGCGTGATACCATGAATAATTTACGGCTTTTGCAAAATCGACAATTACGAATTGAGGTAAGTCTTGAACGACGGGTTTTTGTCTACTTTGAGAAAAGGATTGATTAAATATTAAAAGTAGCAAGGTAATTACGTAGTGGTGTTTTTTCATTCTTTGATTGATAAGTTCAACCAAAATTACAATATTACATATACATGTATATGTAATATTGTATATTTTTGAAACAAATTTTAATTACACAAAACTTTAACACAATGAAAAAAATCTTATTAAGCTCAATCGTTTTAACCGCATTTTCTTTTTCAATTATTCTTTTCCAATTAAGCTGTAAAAAATCAGCTGATGCAGCTACGCCAACAACCTCTACAGGAACTCAACAACAAAACAAGATCATTTACACCAAAAACCTTACGTTAAGTGGTTCACAAGGTGTAATTTACGATGAAATATGGACGGCTAATTATGATGGAAGTAGCCCGCAAAAAATAAACATCAGTTTACCGTCAGGTTTATTTGTTTCTTACACCACATTTGTAAAACTCTCACCAGATCAAAAAACAATATTCTTTAACGTGGATGATGTAAAGCATGATAATAATGGCACAGGTTTCTACTCTGCCAATATTGATGGCAGCAAAGCAAAATTAATCGTCCCTAATGATGGAACTGGTGGCACAATAGAAGTGGCATATTAACCATGCGAAATCCTGCTGTATAAGCTCTTTTTGTTATTTACTGATATTAATATTATTACCGGTAAAACAAGGCGTTATACAGCAGGATATGAGGCTTAAAATGTGCAGTTAGCCGTTTTATCTAAAACTATGGTTGTAGCAGTAAAATATAATCAGCCAAATCACCACCTTTGTTTTGCCTGACAAATTCCTTATCGTTCTGTAAATCATCTGAAAGCGTTAAATTTATCTTATCAGCCAATATTTTTGCTTTTTCACTCCATAAGGCATAGGCATCCGTATCAGGGTACAAAATTACATCCCGGCCAATTAAAGGCTCACAAAATTTAAGGTTAAGATTATTGGCACTACCGACAGATACCCATGTAATTTCGGGTACAAATAAACTCGCTATTATTGCCGACTTTTCACTTTCAACCACTCCGACTTTGTTATTAGTGTTTTTGGCCAATAGGTGTTCGCCAAACATACATTGTTGCACCTCGCAATTAAATTCAAGGCAGGGTGTATGCATCCATGCAATGTGATTGGCCGGCTCCTTAACCCTTTTACCTGTATGCTCATTATAAAGCATTATTTTACCAGTCCGTATTTCATTTTTTTTATCAACTTGCCAAAAGATGGTTGCACCCGGCCATTTATTTGATGTGCCGACATGATAGTTAATAATAGCCTCATCAACTTGTTGAGGGTCGAATCTGCTTATTAGGAATTTAACTAATTTATTGTCCTGTGATTGATTTAAAGTAGCCTCCATGATATTTTGATCCATCCTAAAGCGCAATCGGATAAGACCTTGTACATCGCTGGCAGACTTATATTTTTTAAATGATTCAGGAAAGTAATTGTTTTTTTCAAAGTATTCCCTGGGTGGACAATGATAGGCGCATTCAAATTGCCTATCACAGCGTCCAACCTCATCACCAATATAGTTATAAGTTTCGGTATCAATATACCGAACAAAGACGCCCCTCTTATTACATTGAGGGCAAGTATGTTTACTGCGTGAACCGCTATATTTTTCTAACTGAAATCTATATTTTCTTTTTTCCATTGCAAAAAATTGTTTTGTTTTTTGCCTCATTTCCGTCACTTGTATCACCTTTAATATTGATGGTGACATAAGTGACGGAAATGATGCTTTTTAAGAATCTTTTTTTGTTATGAACAAAACCATACCCACGTTGCGCTTCTCTCGGATAATTCCTAACTTTTCCAGTCGGTCGCCAAATACCCGCATGGAGCATTTTCGATAACCGGATTCAACGCAATAGGTACTATATTGCTCATACACCTCTTTTTGCGGAATTATTTCGTTAGCGTCCGATATGTAATTTTCATCATCAAGAAATAATGCCACGTTATCAGACTGTCTTTTAAATTGCGCAAGCTTGTCTTTAGCGGCTTGGTTTTCGGTAAACTTCTTTTGTTCTAAAATTCGGTTAAGCCCCTTCAATACCCAATTGAATACGCCTGAAAGTTCATTCTTTATTATTTTCATTGGGAGCTCAACATCTTTTTCTTCTTCCGTAATTGTGCGCCCAAATTCGATAATTAACCAACGCCTGAAAAATGCTTCGGTATGCTCTACATCGGCAGGTAACAAATTGCAGTTGAAAATCATTTTACCATAATTACGTAAGCTGAATGGCTTACCGTAAGGCGAGCGGGCTTCTACAGGTTCACCGGATGCGAGTTGCTTAAAGGTGGATGACTCAATTTTATTACTCATCTCCGATGATATGTTAGCTAATTTATTAGCAAACTCAGCCCTGTAATAACCTCCCGTGTCAGTTAAATTTTGCAAGCCGAAAGTGCTAATATTATGTTCTCCTAAAAGGGCGGTTATAATAAGCTGCATAACGCTTTTCCCGTTACGCCCACCTCCTTGCAAAAGCAATACCTGTTCAAGGCGCAAATCATCATTATTGATAAATACCGAACCAATATACTCCGCAATGTTTTTTTGGGATGCCTCATCAGGTAAAACATAGTCGAGATATTTATGAAACAAAGGAGCTTCAGCATCGGGGTCATAAGAAAAGAGCAACTGATGGGTAAGGAAATCTTCGGGTCTAAATTCCCGTGGCCTTTGCCCTTCAGGACTTATTTCGAATGTGCCATTTAGCAAATTGATTAGCGTCCTGCCCCTTACAACTTTTGCTTTTGCAAGGTGAGCAGATACCATAAATTGCTTTAATAGGTCGTCCTGAAATGGATACCACTTAGCATCAATCATTTCGACACCTAACTTCGCAGCAGCTTTTCCCAAGAAGTATTTAAGTTCGTCCGGTGGAATATATTGCCAATAACAGCCATTATAGCAATAGGTCGAGTTATTTCGTGTACACAACCCATAATTTTGTGAAAGAGCCGCTTCCAATACTTCTTCAACTGTCAATACGATATAATGCTTGTTAATTAACTTAGCTTTATCGTCAGTTATCCCGGCCTTATCCCTGTAATTAATCGGTTGCAAGTGTGGAAGTAAACTCTCCAGTAATATTTGAACATCGGGTACCTCTTTAATGTTATCAGCATATGTTTTAGCGATTTTGGGTATTTCCTTTGCGGATACAACTTTCGGTTGCAAATCTTGGTTTTCAGGGTGGCCGTTACCTTGTAACGGCTCCTGATCATTGTTTTTCAAAAAATCGCTCATTACCTTACGATTTTCTTGTTTTCGATTGCTGCTAAAACTGCCGCCTTATCATAGCGGATTGAACCACCAAATTGCATAAAGGGGATTTTGCCCTTTTGGCGCCACCTTATACAAGTAGGTTCGCTGATACTTAGGAATTGGCAAAGCTCTTTAGTGGTTACCGGTTTATCGGGTGCTAAGAGGATGGTTTGATGATCGGTCGATAACATGGCCTGTAAAAGGGTATCGACCTGAGCCTGAATTTGAGATACCGCCTGGGGTATTTTTTCGAATGTTAATTGTGCCATTTTTTTAAGTGTTTTAAAATTATGGCGCAATATGTATTCGCGAAATACCCCAATCTTACCGGGTCAATTACTTTGGTAAGGTTGGTATATTTTCAATATAATTTTCAAGCTGGTTTCTATACTTTTTTTGATACGATACAGAGAACTGTTCAAAAGATTTATCGCCCCCGATGTGCAGGTTTGGGAGTTCTTTATTTACTACCTCCATTAATACCGCCCTGCTGATACCTTTGTTAATAACATTATGTTCATTTTGCAAAGAATAAAACCATGATGCAATAACACCTTTATGTTTATTAGGGTTGCCGATGAAATTATAATTGGAATCTAAAAGTTTTACATGAACCAAAGCGTTTATGTATTTTTTCCAATCGTCAATTTTGAAAAGTTCCTTAAAGGTTTTAGGGCTATCCTTTTGGTTACTTGCAATTGATTTTTTTGGTTCTAAGCTTTCCGGGTATTCAATTTGTTGTTTGCAGGTATGTAACAACTCGTACAGGTAGGTCTTTTGCCTTAAAAAAGGTTCAGCCTCTAACTGCCATTCTTTTTCATTGTCACTTAAGAGATCCAATTCTTTACTGGAGATATTTTTGCCTACTCTGTGATGAGGGCGATAATCCTCGCCGTAACAGGTAGCAATTATATAATGATAATACGAATCAAATTCGGCAATTAAAAATCGCTTTTCGTCGGCATTATTGGAGGCGTTAACTTCGATGCTTAGGGGTAATATTTGGGCATTCCAAAACTTTTCTATTGCAAACGTTTGGTTTTCGTGATTTATTTCGGTTTTAAATTCATACCTATCATACCGTTCATCCTCGGGTATTTCAAAGAAATTGGTAAACAATAATCTAAACTCGTCAAATTTTAAGTGTATCAATTTCTTTATCTCGGTATCCATTTATTAACGGGAGTTCGGGTTAAACATATAAAAGTAGATGATTGCAATGATTTTCAAAAATGATATTTAGGGATGGCTTTTTCGGGAGGAAGGAGTAGTAACCAAAGTATCGATGCTATTTAGGGCTTCATAATACATAATTATTTGATTTCCAGATATTTATGTATAAAAAACATGCCCTTGCGTTCTTTTTCTATACTTTTCTTATCCTGTGTTCACCTTATACTAAGGTTTTTCAGGTGCTCCCCATGCTTTAGTAACTACTATCTTCTTGCGGTCTTCTGTTACTTTAACATATCGGCTAAAGCTTTTGTAATCCTTATGCCCGGTAACAGCCATAGTTTCTTCTGCATTCATTCCCTTTTCCAAAGATAATGTTGCAAATGTTTTTCGTGCGGTGTGATTGGTAATACGTTTGTATTTAGGCGAAACCTCAACTATACGATTAGGGCCCTTAAATCTAACCTTTTCCAGACGTTCATCTATACCAGCCAATTTGCATAATTCTTTTACATATTTATTCATATTGGCAGCAGATATTACTGGCAAAGGCTTATGCTTATCCGAATAAGTATTTAAGACCCTTTGTGATATTGTTGACAATGGGATTCTTAATATTTCTTTGCCTTTTATCACGGTAAGTACTATTTCGGTTTCCTTAATATGTTCCCATTGAAGTTGTTTAAGGTCTGAGTATCTTAATCCAGTTGCGCAAGCAAAGCAAAAAACATCCCTTATCTGTTTTAGCCTTATATTTTTACTCAAATCAAGGTCTAATAATGCATCTAATTCACTTTGTGTTAATGCTATTACTTCAAGTGTTTCCCGTTTAATTTTAAAATCCCTATATCCTTCATTAATTTTAATACCATTCTTGCGGGCATAGCTCAAAAACGTTTTTAGGGTACTTAATTGCTTTGCAATAGTCGTATTTAATATATCCCTTTCCTCTATTAAGAAATTTTGAAAGGACAAGAAAAATTTATAGCCCATTTCATCGAAAGTAATACGTGTTTTGTGAAATTCTTCATACGCTTTAAGATGTACCTTTAAAGCTTTATATACGGCCAATGAGCCTTTAGCCCTGGTTGCCTTATGATCGACCATATATTGATCTATAAAGCTAAAAATGTAATTATTCGCCTCTTCGTTTTTTAAAATTGGTTTTTTTGCATCATTCAATAAATCAATGATATTTTGTGAGGAAAACTCGGTCGACTTTCTTATAAAATCCCTTTCGTGATTTTCAATGTCTTGGCTAATGCTATCAAGCTTACTATTGATTTCATCAATTTCCAATTCAGTTAGCAATAATGATATAGCCAAATCAGGTTCTATTTTTTTGACTGCCTTATTTGAAATATATACTCCACGTTGAGTTTGATTATTCCAGTTGAAGGGGAACAAGGCCTGGCCTGTACTATGCCTTTTTCTTTTGCCCTTTGTCGAGTAAATTAGACCAATTGGTACCTTTCCGGATTTTAGCTTTTTTTCTGGTCGCAGTTCAAATCTTATAGTTCCTTGCATTATATGGGTAATATATTTGAGACAAATATAAACACAAATTATAATAGAGGTGCAAAAAGGGGTGCAATTTTTTAGACAATTATTTTATGTCGGTTTGCGTCAATCTAAGTAAAAGATGCTTTATTTATATATAAATAAGTAAATAGGGTGATAAAAGATTAAAATAAATATCGTATATTCAAATCCCTCTCTCTCCGCAAAAACAGTTTATTGTCTGGCATAGCTGGGCAATAAATTACTTTAAGCCCCCTTATAAACAAATCAATGAAATTTTAACAGGAAAATCTCTATGCTATTTCTGTTAGGTAAAATTATAATTGATGCTATACCGTATTAATCCAAGAAAAGGAATCGTTAATAATATTATACTTGTTTTCACGCAAATAGGCTAAATAGGCTTGACTGATGGGTGATAGTTTTTTGTTTTCGAGCCAAATCAATCGCCATTGCGACCTGATTGGGAAGCCTTCTGTGGGAAGTATTTTCAGCTCGCCTGATTTAATTTCGTTACGTATCCCAATCAAAGGCATGATAGAATATCCCAGTCCAGCGATAACAGCTTGCTTTACTGCCTCATTCGATGTCAATTCTATCTTTTTACTCACGATGATTTTACTTCTGTCAAAAAATCCCTCCATTATAGTACGTGTAGCCGACCCTTGCTCACGGTAAATCATCGGTAATTTGTTAAAAACACCCCGCGTATATTTCTCTTTTTCTAAAATATGTTCCCAGTTTCCAACAACGTACAGTTTATTTTCCACCAAGATCTCTTCTTCAACGCGCAGTTTTTCTGGGAGAACAGAAACTAAACCGAAATCAACTTCATTATCTTCCATCGTTTTCAATACACTCGATTTATTAGTTACCTCCATCGTTAAATCAATTTCTGGATACTTTTTTAAGAACCCAGACAGAAAATAAGGTATCACATATTTACCCGTTGAAACAGCCGCTATTTTTAACCTTCCCGATAAAATACCTTTATAAGCTTCGGTTTTGTAGTTAATCATTTCCACCTGCTGCAATATATCTTCTGCTATTTGAGCAATCTCGCTCCCAAATTGTGTAACATATAATTGCCTTCCTAATACTTCTGTAAGAGGAATTTCAAACTGGTCTTGAAAGTTTTTAAGCTGTATGGATACCGCAGGCTGGGTTAAAAATAGCTCCTGTGCCGCTTTGGTAATACTTTTTGTTTGTACCACCTTGGTAAAAACTTGTAATTGATGAAGGGTATAGTTCATAAAAATAATTTATGGTAAATATAAATATTATAAATAAAAACTAATAATCTGATAAAAATACCTTTGCGCAATTAATCACCATAACTATTTAGTCGATGACAATAAAACTACTTTTAGACAATTTAACTAACCCCGCTCTGTTGTTTTTTGTGTTGGGCATCATTTCCGTAAGGATAAAAAGCGATTTGGAAATACCTGCTGATGCCTCCAAATTCATTTCGTTATACCTCTTATTCTCCATTGGTTTTAAGGGGGGGCAGGAGTTGGGAAATAGCCATATTTCGCCAGAGCTATTTTACTCGATATTGCTGGGGGTTTCAACAGCAGTATTGATACCACTATATAGTTTTTTTGTATTACGAAAGAGGTTAAAAGTAGAGGATTCTGGAGCCATAGCTGCTGCCTATGGGTCGGTAAGTGCCGTTACTTTTGTAACCGCGGGTGTTTTTTTAGAAAATCAGCATATTCCCTATGGAGGACACATGGTTGCTATTATGGCAATGATGGAAGCCCCGGCAATAGTTGTTGGTGTTTTATTAATCCGTTTCTTTAGTAAGCAAAAAGAACAACCCACTACTAATATCAGGCAAGTTATTTACCATTCGCTTACTAACGGCAGTGTGCTATTAATACTGGGAAGTTTACTAATAGGTTATTTAGCTACCGAAAAGCAAGCGCTTGACATAAAGCCATTTACTACAGATATTTATAAAGGCTTTTTAGCTATATTTTTATTAGATATGGGGATTATTTCGGGCAGAAAGTTAAACGACCTTTTTAAAGCGGGTTGGTTCACCGCGTCGTTTGCCGTTGTTGCACCATTGTTGAATGGATGCCTGATTGCCCTTGCTAGTGGTTGGATAACCAATGATACGGGAAACAGATTTATGCTGTCAATTCTTGCAGCGAGTGCATCCTATATTGCCGTTCCTGCCGCTATGAAGATTGCCGTTCCGAAAGCTAATCCTGGCTTGTTTCTCCCCATGGCATTGGCCCTCACATTTCCATTCAATATCACTATTGGAATGCCCATCTACATGGAAATCATCCAGCATTTTAAATAGGCTTTATAATGAATATTATTCATAAAATAAACTTATGTATAATATAAAAACTATAAATAAAAATTTATCGATTATCGTTTTTACGTTTGTATCATCAAAAAACAAAAATTAAATGACAAAGATTACAGTAGCTAAGGGCGATGGCATAGGTCCCGAAATAATGGATGCCACATTAAAGATAATTTTAGCAGCAGGCGCACAAATTGAAATTGATGAAATTGAAGTGGGTGAAAAAGTTTACCTCGCTGGTAACACTTCGGGGATAGCCAAAGAATCATGGGATAGTATCAGAAATAACAAGGTGTTTTTGAAAGCACCGATTACTACCCCACAAGGCGGCGGCTATAAGAGTCTTAATGTAACTACTCGTAAAATGCTGGGACTGTATGCCAATGTGCGCCCTTGTACCAGTTTATCTCCATTTGTTGAGACCAAGCATCCAAAACTCGATCTAGTTATCATCCGCGAGAATGAAGAAGATTTGTACGCAGGTATTGAACACCAGCAAACCGATGAGGTGATACAATGTCTGAAGCTAATAAGCAGACCGGGCTGCGAAAAGATTATTCGCTACGCTTTTGAATATGCGAAAAGCTATGGGCGCAAAAAAGTAACCTGCTTTACTAAAGACAATATCATGAAGCAGACCGACGGCTTATTTCATGAGGTTTTTGATGAGATAGGTATAGAGTATCCCGAAATAGAAAAAGAGCATTGGATTATTGATATTGGGGCGGCTAAAATGGCGGATACTCCAGAGATATTTGATGTAATTGTTACCCTAAACTTATATGGCGATGTGCTTTCGGATGTTGCTGCCCAAATAGCTGGCTCGGTAGGGCTTGCGGGTTCAGCTAATATTGGTGAGGAGTATGCCATGTTTGAAGCCATTCATGGCTCTGCTCCACGACTTGCAGGGCAAAATGTAGCAAACCCTTCGGGCTT
This sequence comes from uncultured Mucilaginibacter sp., assembly GCA_963422535.1. Lineage (GTDB taxonomy): Bacteria > Bacteroidota > Bacteroidia > Sphingobacteriales > Sphingobacteriaceae > Mucilaginibacter. The sequence continues at coordinate 1,213,796 of OY730227.1, read as the reverse complement.
GTTACAAGGTGCTATCCAAATGTTAAACCATATTGGTCAAAACGATGTTGCCGAAAAGGTACAAAACGCTTGGCTGAAAACACTAGAAGATGGAATACACACCTATGATGTTTTTAAAGAAGGTACAAGTAAAAAGAAAGTGAGTACGAGCGATTTTGCCGAAGCGGTGATAGAACGTTTAGGTCAAATTCCTGCTACGCTTAAAGCTGCAAAATATAATACCCATCAGCCTTTAGTACTTCCAAAATATAAACGAAGAGAAGCTGCGCATAAAGAATTACAGGGGGTTGACCTTTTTGTTCATTGGAGTGAGAGCAATCCTGAAATATTAGCTGAACAGCTTGCCGAAATAAAAACAGAAAATCTAAAACTAGTTATGATTACTAACCGTGGCATAAAGGTATGGCCTGAAGGATTTAAGGAAACTTTTTGCACAGACCACTGGCGTTGCCGTTTTTATTCACATACAGGAAATTTGCCTTCTAAACAGGAGTTGATTACTCTTCAACAGAAAGCCTTAGAAAAACACATTGATGTGATTAAAACAGAGAATCTTTACAAGTTTAATGGTAAAGCAGCATATTCATTAGGTCAAGGACAATAAATATCAATTACTATCATGAACATTACTTTAATTAAGGGAAGCTACGCACCCGCAGAAGCTTTAGAGTTGGTAGGCAAAATGATTGCTGAGAAAATCAAATTCCAGGAATGCAAGATTAGTAAATCGTGTAACGAGGAAGATATTAAAATGCGCGAAGGCAGGATTAAGACCCTTCAAAATGAGTTTGCTGCTATCAAATCATCCATTGATACTAAAACAGGCATGATTTCCATTAATTCTACTATCGAAATTAATTAAAGAAATATGTTTAAGGGACGAAAATTAGTCATAGCCACGCGCCACCAAAAAGAATGCGTTATAGCACCTTTATTGGAACAAGCCTTAGGTGTGAGCTGTTTCGTCCCTTATAACTTGGATACTGACCAACTGGGTACTTTTTCGGGAGAGGTTGAAAGACTTGATAATCCATTAAACACTGCGAAACGCAAATGTATAATGGCTATGGAGCAAACCGACTGCGATTTGGCAGTAGCTAGTGAGGGTTCATTTGGGCCACATCCTACGCTGTTTTTTGGCTATGCTGATGAAGATTTGATCCTTTTTATGGATAAAAAACATAACCTAGAAATTTGCAGCACCGAAATAAGCTTGAAAACAAATTTCAACGGAAAAGAAATCAGCACTGAACAGGAGTTGATGGATTTTGCAGAAAGCGTTAATTTTCCTTCGCATGGGCTGATTTTACGTGATAAACAAAATAGCACAACGTATATGGTTAAAGGCATAACGGATTCTAATCTACTTTTTGCCGAATTCAAGCAATTGATGAAGAATTACGGAAGTGCTTTCGCAGAAACGGATATGCGAGCCATGTATAACCCTACCCGTATGGATGTTATCGCGACAGCAACGCAAAAACTTATAGATAAGATTAATTCATTATGTCCAGAGTGTAGTATACCTAGTTTTGATGTAACTGACGTAAAACAAGGTTTACCCTGTAGTTTATGCGGATTGCCAACACGTTCAACGTTAAGCCATATTTATACTTGTGCACACTGCTCCTTTACAAATGAGTTATGCTACCCTTATGAAAAAAAGTTAGAAGATCCGATGTATTGTGACCATTGTAACCCCTAAAATATGGCAACAATTATTACCGAAATAAACGAAGCGGCAGCAGTATTAAAGAATGATGCGGTAGTTGCTATACCAACTGAAACGGTTTATGGTTTGGCAGGAAATATCTACAGCTTAAAAGCAGTTGAACAGATATTTACGATTAAGAAACGACCTTTCTATAACCCGTTGATTGTACATATTGCATCAATTCATTCATTACATAAAATAGTTACTGAGATACCCGAAAAAGCCTTCCAATTGGCGGAAGCATTTTGGTCAGGACCTTTAACCCTTGTACTTAAAAAGAAATCTTCGATACCAGATATAGTAACTGGGGGAAAAGATACGGTAGCCGTGCGTGTACCCAATCATCCGCTTACCTTATCGCTGTTAGCTGAATTAGATTTTCCGCTTGCAGCACCTAGTGCTAATCCTTTTGGTACAATTAGTCCAACAACGGCAACTCATGTAGCCTCCTATTTTGAAAAAAATAATCTGAAAATTTTAGATGGTGGTGTTTGCGAAAAAGGAGTAGAATCTACCATTGTTGGTTTTAAAGGCGAGCGACCCATTGTGTATCGCCATGGTGCAATTACTATTGAGCAAATTGAAGCAATAGTGGGTAAAGTAGAAATAAATAGTACACATTCTAGCACCGCCCCCGATGCACCTGGTATGCTACTAAGCCATTATGCTCCAAAAACGCCTGCGTTGCTTACAACTGATATTGAAAAAACGATTGAGCAGCATTCGGGCAAAAAAATCGGGATACTGGCATTTCGCAAGATAAATTTAACGAATAAGCAGAGATACAACTGCGAAATATTATCGATTGCGGGTAGTTTGGATGAAGCTTCTTTTGAATTTTATGCTGCACTCCATCGGCTTGATAAGCAGGCGTTGGATTTAATCATTATGGAGAAGTTTCCTGATATGGGACTTGGAAAAACCATTAACGACCGTATGCAAAGGGCATCAATAACGCTATGATGAAAACGATTATCAGAAATGTACATATCGTAAATGATGGTTCTATCCAAATAGCAGACTTGTTAATTGCTGGTGAACGCATTGAAAGAATAGCTCAGGTCATTAATCTACCCCACAATCAAAAATACTTGGAGATTAACGGGGAAGGAAAATATCTTTTCCCTGGTGTTATTGATAGTCATGTGCATTTTCGAGAGCCAGGTTTAACACATAAAGGCAATCTGACTTCCGAATCTAAAGCAGCTGTTGCAGGTGGGGTTACATCCTTTATGGATATGCCAAACACCTATCCAAATACCCTTACGCAAAACCTATTGGAGGAGAAATATAGCCTTGCGCAAACGAAATCACTGGCTAATTATTCTTTCTTTATGGGGGTTAATAAAGCCAACCTCGAAGAAGCTTTAAAAACCGATACGGAAACAGTTTGCGGAATTACTGATGACGGATTGTATTTCGATAACCAGGAAGGCATACTCGCCAGTCAACCTGAATTCATAGAGCAACTGTTCAATAGAGTTCAAACATTAGTTGCCCTGCACTCGGAGAATGACGGCATCATTCAGACAAATTACCTGAAATGCTATGAACAATATGGGGAGGATATTCCCGTCGGTTCGCATCCAATAATCAGGAGTGAAGAGGCATGCCTATCAGCTACTCAAAACCTGCTTAGTATAGCAAAACGTTACCAAAACAGGCTGCATATTCTTCATGTTACTACCAAGGCAGAAGCGACTTTATTTGATGTGTCGCTTCCAACACGTGAAAAAAGGATTACGGCTGAAGTTTGTGGTCAACATCTCTGGTTTTCGGATAAGGATTACGCGCGACTGGGAAACAAAATAAAGTGGAATCCGGCTATTAAGACCGAAAATGATAAAAACGGATTATTGACTGCTTTACTGGAAAACCGAATTGACATCATTGCTTCTGACCATGCCCCACATACGGCAAAAGAAAAAACAGGCAGTTACAAAAAAACCTTACCGGGCGGCCCTGTGGTGCAGCATAACTTTTACTTGATGCTGGAATTGTATCACAAAGGAATGCTTACACTTGAAAAGATTGCTGAAAAAATGAGCCATAAAGTAGCCGAAATCTACCGAATTAGGGAGCGAGGCTACATACGTGAGGGTTATTATGCCGATTTGGTTTTAGTTGACCTTTACAGACCATGGCAAGTTAATCCTAAAAACATTTATTATAAATGTGGCTGGTCGCCATTAAATCGGGAACGTTTTACTAGCACCATTACCCAAACTTTTGTAAACGGAAATTTAGTATTTGACCAAGGGATGGTAAAGGACAGCACCAAGGGAAAAAGGTTATTGTTTGAAAAGATAAGGTGACTAATATGTTTAAAAAAATAAAGCCCAATAACTATAATTATGAAAGGTAATCAATCATTTAGTCTTTTAGAAGGCACTTATGAGATAGAAACGGCTAGGCAATTGATTTTGTCTTGTCTTAACGAACAGTTAAAGTTTTTTAACAGAGAATTACTCAAACGTAGAATGTATGGTGGTGATATCCAGAAAATCGAAATGGAAATGGAAAAAATAGAATCACGGCAGAAACAGGTATTAGATTTATTTCAATCACAAAATATGGCAAACATCAATTCTTTGAATATAAATGGGGTAATCGCAATTGCGGTTTAGTATTTTATAAAGAAGGTACGTGTTACTATCCATGCGTGTGTGATTTTCAAATAAACCTTATTTTTATTAATTTGGTCATGTAAGCTTACACTAATTTGTACCAATCAATATACGCTCATTTAATGATTTATACTTTGTTTTAGATTTCTCCACCTGTGCCTTTAAACTTCTCCACAAAGACAGCTATCTTTTGTAATACCATTTAGTTTTTAAATTGTCACCTTTTATATTTAATTCTGCTCTAATTTTCTTACGAATTAACAGCCCTAAATCATTTAAAGCTTGATTAGCTCCCTGCAAATTTTTGTTTTCTAAACAACTGACGAATTTTTCAAACACTTCAATTTCGTCGTCTTTACCAAAAAGTTGAAAATTACTTCTCGCTTCCTCCAATAACGGTAAAAAGGTATTATTGGCAAATGGCGAGGGATTTTTTTGAATAAAAAACAATAAGGCAGTAGCAGAATTTAGAGCCTTCATTCTGTACTCAAATCGTTTAATTGAAATTTCGTTATTCCTATTTAACTTTCCATTTACAAACCATCCAATTATAAAAGCTATTACTGAAGCAATAGTTATCCAATCCTTTGTTTCCATTTTTATATTTAAATGAATTTTTTATCGTAAAAATATAAAATAAATCACAAAACAATAATTTAAATTAACGCAAAAGAATGTTTCAGTGTTTGGTTTTTAAAACGAATTTTAGAAATATTTTAATTTCGCTGCAAAGCTATTCTATTAGAAAAGTTTAATGCTAATAAATGCCATTTTCGAAAGAATACTTTCTATATGAATCAAATGCAAAAGTTAAGCTCTTATTATTGCTAAACGGTAAATGCTACCTTTAATTCAATAATGCACACTTCATATCAAAAGTGAGCATTCCTAAATCCAGACATTATTGATTTTCAACGCTTTATGGAATATGGCCTAAAATGCCATAAAATAATGTTCATTTATGCTGCATAATATACATAAATGCATATTTTAGCTTAGTACATTTTGATTTTGAAAGATGGAAAAGAAAGGAAGAAAGACGACAACTTACTAAATGGACTGGGACACGGTGATGAACCTAGAGTCAAGGCTGGTTCGATGGTGTTTATTACGACAAGGGAAAACACCATTATCTAACCAAGGAAGTCAATTCTTTTATCCTAATATCTAACTCTATATCAAAGGATTATATTGAAAATAAAAATGGGACTAATCATCTTTTAAATGAAAAGTCCCATTCGGTAGCGGGAGCAGGACTAAATTCGAACCGTCTTTTAGAAGGTTTAAAACTATTAGCCGCCTTAATTATTGATAAATATCTGATGTTAAGCATTATATGAAAAGTTAAGAATTTCTTGGTTGAAATTAATTTAACATAATATTATTATGAACGTTTTAGTGCTCGAACTTCATTTCTTGCAAGAAATGAAGTAAAAGAACCAAAAAAAATGACCTCTGAGATTTTGTTTCATATAGATTCGGGGTCTTTGCCACTACCAATTTACTTCTAGTTTCGCATAATTATATTTTCTGAAACTCCTGAAGTTCGGGTACTAAAACCTGCAAAGAACTCATTTGTATGGCATTTTTATACATAAAATTCCAAGAAATACTATCATAATCACTTTTCCATTTTTGAAACAAACTCATATAGATTGAATTTTCTGGGATGGGATCGAGGCGCACAGTTTCGTTTGTGTAAGCATCGATCGCTGTGAGACTTTGTCCTTTAAATTCAGAGTTGATAATTTTTAGCCCAAAAACTTCGGGGTTAGTTATTTGATAGTCCGTTTCAAAGGTTAAATCAAAAAGTGGCGAATAAATCAACAAAAATGTATGCGGTGATACTTTATTATTAATCCAAAGGAGACTGGTGTTAAACAAAATTTTTGGCTCGTTTCGCTCTGTTTGCATCAGTACAAAATGATCTAGATTATAATTTTTTAAATTTGCAATAAATTCAGATGCCAGTTTTCTTCTTTCAATCCTAAGCGTAACATCGTCATATAATTCGTTCACAAGTCTTGTAACAAACTCAATATTATTCCAGTAGAGGACCCCACCAAAACTATGCCGCTCAGGATGGGAAAAATGATTCCTTAAATATTTTATCTCTGTCAAAACTTCTATGCTGGTGTCGAAACGATTTTCTTTTGATAAAGATTTTATAAGGTAATCAAAGACTAGCTTTTTCTTTTGAGGCGGTAAATTAAGTTCTTGATATCTAATACTCATCGCCATTTCAAAAGAATGGATTGCTTTTGTCAACGCCTCATCGATGAATTTATATTCATAGTAACTAAAGGCCATCAGCTTCTCCACAATTTCAAAATTTTGAATTACATCATCTGGCACTTGAGTTCTGAAATAGAATTTGGGGATCCTTGAGCAGAACTGTTCGAACGATTGATCCTGAAAGAAACCGTGCGCTTGTAAATATTTTTCGGTATATGACATTTCGTTAATCACAAATAACAGTAGCTACTACGCAGCCTATTTACGTAGCAGAGATTTTTTTAAGATGAATGTTCTCAAAATAGCATAATTTTTGTTTCTTAATTATACTAATTTAAAAAGAATGGCGGCGATTACTTTTCTTTCACCAAACGTTCAAAAGAAAAATAGCAAAGGGAAAGGGCTGTATCTATTCATTAGTTTCCGGAGTTGTAAAATGTTCAATGATAATTCGTGACAGGGTGTTTTTTTTATAGCTGAAGCTTTTGGGTGATTGAATTTATGTAATCTGAGCTGGTCAAGACTCCTGCGAATTAACGTTACTATTTTCACCTTCCTCAGCTCTGCTGAACTCTTTGACCAACTCATTTTGAAAAATCGTGAGCAACTCAGCATAAGTTTTATTTAGGATAGAATCTTCCATACCCAGCAAAGCCTGGCTCATCTCCGTCAATGATGCACTTGTGTATTGAACAGGGTCAAAAAAACCGTAGTCAGCCGGTCCAATCAGAAAATAATATTGCTCATTTTCCCGTAAACCTAAACGTTGGCGCAACCCCGATATGCCTGCATGAACATTTTCATTTGCCCACCCATACACTGCACGTAAATGGTCTTGACCAGCCAATTTTTCTAACTCCTTGAAATTTCGGCGTCCTTTTGGCATGTGATTAATGAACCAGCCATAACTATCGCCAAAGTCCTTGCCATATTTGTCCAGCAAAATCTGGCGGGCTTTTTCCAATTCTTCCCATTCCCCATCTTCCATTGGATCAAATCCTAACAGTTCATGAGTTTCGCGGTATTCTTTCGCCTTCTTCCATTTTTCAATGACTTCATAATCATTATACATATAGGTGGTTTGGTAGTCGTGGTCACAAAGGAACAAGAACGTTACGCAAATTTCATGTAAGGTGCGCCAACGGGCGTGGGCGCCATCAGCGTAGCCATTTGCAACAAGTACTCGGACTTCACCCGCGATCTGACAAGCGCGTACATGATTGGCTATCAGCACATCCAGTTTAACTTGGTCGTCTCTGTTATCAAATTGTTCATGCCATTTACGATAAGTCATGGAACTGATTTTGTTGTTGAGTTCAATAAAAGCAGCAAATAATTCGAGTGCGAGACCGTAACGGTTGTTAATCTGACGTTTGATCTTTCGTTCCCATTTTTTCAGATCAGTCGTATTACTCGTACAATAGCGGAAAATTTCGTCCATAATGGTTGATACAACCGATTCGATCATTCTCGGCAATTTACTTTCAAAATGACGTTTGAATTCCCCCTCCGTTCCTTTGAAAGCCTTCCTTGCTTTTTGGATGGAGTCTGAAATAAGCTTTTCGAGCAAAAAAGGCTCATCAAAAGTCATCTTCGTCTGTTTATTATTTTCATACCTTATATTTAAATTGAAACCGGTGCAGTACTTTCCTTGTTATATATTTATTATTATCAGTAAAACGGAAATAGTTATTCTAAAAGCATTCCGGAGTCTTCTTTTCTTCAAACTCTCTAAAGAAGAGTATCAAATGAAAATGGTAACCGAATATCGTTTTTTAAATCAAATATCTGTATTAGTCAAAAGGATATTGGTGCCAGTTTATTTTGAAAAGTATTGCTAAGGTCAATTTTTAAAAAATCTCCCTTGTTTTTTCAAATTTTTACTTTTATTTTCGACAAGGAATCAAGCGCCCCAGTTGTGAGTGACTGAAACGTGAGGCTAACTTAATTATTGACAAGCCTAACAAACAGCAAATTTTCGTTAAACCCGCTGGCATAGGTTGTCTTTAAACACTCTCGACAATGTTTATCAGTCCAGCCTTTAACAGAAAATTGCTATGCAACTTGAAATTACAAAACGTTGCGCGGATTCTCTGCGCTCATTCTCTCAAAACAAATTCGGGGTTCAAATAAAGTCGTCACATGCTCATGAACTTGTAGCTGCTTACATGGGTTATTCGTCTCATGCGGCTCTATTGGCGGACTCTAAATGCCCAATTACCAATTTAAGACAAGCCGATATTCTCGTTTTAACACCCACAGTACTAATTAAAGAAAGGCGCGCGGAGCTTAAGGGGCTACCAGAAGACTTACCTGATGATATTGCAGAAAGTGTTACATACCCCTTTATGACGAGAAATGGATTTTACACAAAATATGGCCGACTTTTGAAGAATTGGGGAAAGCTCTTGCTGACCAACATTTGAAGTCGAAACCCGCTTACTTTAGAGACCAGGCAGTTCAAAGGCAAGGGGTTAAGTTAGAATTTCATAACGGTGAAGTGGCAATAGTAGTTTTCCGCGAATATGTTTCGCCAAGTCTTACGCTATCATTAATGAGGACTGTGACTCGAGGTGTTGTTTACGTGTTCCAACTTGAGCGGGTGGCGTGCCATATCGGTTATGTACTGGCAAATCATCATACAGCTGACGCCGAAACCCTAGATGCAGCCATAGTAAAAATGAGAGATGTCTATTACGGGATAATAAGTAGTTCACAATCTCCTAATGAGGTTACACCGCTTGCAGAGCCCGAACCAAACTTCGCAGACTGGTTAGCAAAGCAAAAAAACAGAGATTCTCCACTTGGCGATTTAGCACAAAAACGGGGGTTTGAAGACAGGAATGATGTGTGGCCATCTTATGAAAGCTTAGAAGATTATCAAGATTATTTAAAGCTCAATCAAGCACCCATCGGTGCTATAGCCACTTTGGAAAAGGCCTGGAAAACCTACAAAGCTTTTCTAAAACGAAAGCAGTCACCTAACTTACATAAGCGGACATTTAAACCTGTACTGAAAAAACATGACCCGCGAACGATAGTATTTGTTAAAAATATCACTCCTCTTCATTACAGTAAACGAACAATTGAACATTTTGTTGCTGGAAATAAGGCATGGATTTCTTGGGAGGGGAGAAAAGCTATTCCGGTTACGGTTCTTAAAGCGGATGAATTCTCCTGTACTTTTAGAATAGAACGACCCTTAAAGAAAGCTGGCGATGAACATAATGTTAGGTTAGACGAGGTACGAAGCACACCAGAGTTAGCATGTATTAACTACATTACCTTTTAGCAGGGATTTGAACGCTTCTAATGCTTCAACAAAGTAGGCAATATTTCAACCAGCTAAAAAATTCGCATTTTTTGACAAATATTGACCCTTTCGGTGTTCGCAGCTCCTTACCAATTGGTAAGGAGCATTTATTAATTAGAAATCCGTTAGCATCACGGCGACTACTTTTCTTCAAATTCCTTAAAAAAAGCAGCAAAAGAACTGGGGCTGTTCTGTTTGGACTAAGTAAAATATTTGGCAGAAATTAAAAAGTCGTTCTTTTTTTATTGCGTAATCATTGGATTCTATTATATATTGTTTATTGAGATTCGGAAGGGCACTAACAGCATAATTTTCAAGCAATTTCAAATCCATCCTATTAACGGTAGTTGCAAGACAACTTGCTAATAATTCAAATGCTTCAGATGATTTATCCGTTAGAGAAAATTGCTTTGCTGTGTCTCGTCCTGATTTTACTTGTCGTTTGGTCTTGTCCGCTTTCTGGTTGTCAGTTTTGGAAGGTTAAAAATTTATCAATATTAGTAATTAAAATTAAATGAATCAATTGTGATTTACTTGTCGTGTTGGAATGTGGGAAACTCCTTCAGTTTCCCACATTCCAACACGTTTTTCTTTTTTTGCTACTTTTTTCTTTTGCCGGCCTCCCCTTTTTTGTTGGTGTTTTTATTAAGCTGGAACCACAGGTTTTTTCTTTCTTGTATTTTTCCAGTGGTTCAACGCTCCCGTGAGCTTCAGTCGGTGTCAATTATCCGCAACTCATATGCGGCCGAACATTATTGTAAGCCTCTATGGCCATTTTAACAGCCAGTAATGCTTCTGAGCGGGACTTAAATATTCGACTAAAATTAAATTCCGTTTTAAGGATTCCGTTGATACATTCAGCTATTGGATTTTCATAAGCCTCTCCGTTTTGGGCCATGCTGATACTGATTCGTTCCTTGTTCAGCAAGCGAACATAATCAAAGCTACAGTACTGAACTCCACCAGTTCCAAAACGAATATCTCCATCTGTCCTGTTTCATGCAGATGTATTTCTTTTTAATAATAAGCCGGCCTAGATTTACCAAACATTCTGTAAAGCGGCTCAATCCCCATGTGGGTGATCCGCTTCTCTTTTATCCGCTTCACGGTTTGGTGCCTCGCTTTTTTCGCACCGAGACCTTGAGCTCCTTCTCAGCATAATCGATCATTGAGTTAAGGCCATAGATAAGTACATTGGCTTTCTCCAGCGCTTTTTCCAACTGCTGGATCCGCTGCTTAAGTGCGGAGGTCTCGCTTTTTTTCTTAGGATCCATCGGATCTAAAGTTATAGCTCCTTTTTCTAATTTCTTCTTATAAATTGTGATCCAGTTATTTAATATATGCCCATTCGGTAACAGGTAACTTTTGGTGACCTCTTTTACCGACTGATTTCGGTACATCACTAACAAAACAAGCTTTTCTTTAAACTCTTCAGTGAAGCTAAACGGCTCCATCATCTTTTCTTTCATCTAGAATATAATTATTCCAAAAGGGTTAACCTAGACCTGTATAAGACCAATGTTATATCTGCATTTTAAATCTTACCGTTAATTCAACCCAAGATGATAGTTCCAAAGTGAAGCATAGTGAGAATTCTCATTGATAAGCGTTTCGTGTGTGCCCTGTTCAATTAATTTCCCATTCTTCAATACTAATATTTCATCACACCCCTTTATAGTAGAAAGCCGATGTGCGATTGTAATTATTGTTTTACCTTGTTGTTTAAACCATATCAGTGTCTCTTGTACCTTTTGCTCGCTTAATGGGTCAAGGGAAGAAGTAGCTTCGTCCAAGATTAATATTTCAGGGTTACGATATAGCGCCCTAGCAATAGCGAAACGTTGCTTTTGCCCACCAGATAAGTTAGTACCCTGTTCATTAATGATGGTATAATAATTATTTGGTAGTTTTTCTATAAACTCATTAATGCCCAACAATGAACATAACCCTAATATTCGCTGTACATCTGGCTCAAAATCTCCTATGGCAATATTGTCAATTACTGTCCCTGCAAATAAGTCGATCTGTTGGGGTACTACACCAATTACTTTACGTAAACTATTATTACTTATGTATTTTATGTCTAAATTACCGATAGTGATACTTCCTTCTTTTAGTGGGTAAAGATTTTGCATTATCGATAATAAGGTTGATTTTCCGCTACCGCTTTCGCCTACTACCGCCGTATTGCAGTTTTTACGAATAACAATATTTAAGCCATCGAAAACCATTTCCCTTGTTCCATATCGAAAATGAACATTATTAAAACGAATATCACCTATCATTTCGGGGATTAATGTAATTTTGCTTTCATCTGATGTCTCTATTTCGAGATCAATTATTTCAAATAAACGGTCTGCGGCAATTAAGGCATCCTGTATGTTTTTATTTGCACCAATTAACGAAGCTGCAGGGCCTGTAAAATATCCTATTAAAGCATAAAAAGACAATAATTCACCAGGTGAAAGTTCTCGTTGTACAACAAAATATCCCCCTGCCCATAAAATCAAAATGGTAAACAATCTTGTAAAAAAATCAGCACTATTGCCTAAATAAAGTCCTTTAATACTACTGATATATATTGATTTTAATAACTCAATAAAACGATTCTCTGTTTTTAGATTAGCATATTCCTCTAATCCAAAACGTTTAAGAGTGCCTGCTGCATTTATGCTTTCTACCAACTGTGTTTCAAGCTCTGCGCTATTCTCCATCAATTTACGTTGCCATTTTTTATTGATACGGTTACTTATCCAATAAATTAAACCATAAATAGGTAGTATAGCCAACATGATAATTGCCAGTTTCCAATAGTAGAGAAACATAATCGCTACTGAAAATCCAATAATCAATGTATTAACCAACATATTGAGTGCTATATCATTTATAAACAACCTGATTTTTACAGCATCGTTTACTCTACTGATAATCTCGCCAACACGCATCGTATCAAAAAAACGTTGAGGCAATTGTAATAAATGCTTGTAATAGCCCAATATCAATCGAGTATCTATCATTTGCCCCGTACGAAGCCCTAATAAGGTTTTAAAATAATTGATAATGACCTGAAATACCAATATCACAATCATCACCACACTCATCAAATTGAGCAAACGGATATTGCCCTCAACCAATACAAAATCAATTATTTTCTGAACATATATTGAAGTGCTAAGTCCCAAAATAGTATAAACGATAGCTCCAATTATTGCTTGCAGCATCATACTTTTGTGTGGGGTTAATAGCAACCAAAAACGCTTAAGATTGCTTGCTTTTTCTGAACCCTTTACAAAATTATCATCAGGCAATAAAAGTACTATTACCCCGCTCCAAATCTTTTTAAACTCTTCTATTGACTCCTTATGTATATATCCATCTGCTGGATCCATATACTCAATTTGTTTATCATTTATCTTGTAAATAACAACATAATGATGCAAACCATTCGCCAAGACAACATGAGCAATAGCTGGCAAAGGTATTTTTGTTAAACTTTCAATTGTTCCCTTTGCACCCTTTGCCTGAAAGCCCAAATGTTCGGCTGCTTCAATTAAACCTAATACATTTGTACCTCGCTTGTCTGTTCCTGCGTACTGACGTATGCGACTGACAGACATTTGTAAACTATAGTGAGCTGCAATGGATGCTAAACAAGCAGCACCACAATCTGTAATATCGCGCTGTTTTACTTTTGTTCCGTTATTCATAATTATACAGCTGTTTTAGGTGCGGATGGATTTAACCAATCATCTATTTTATCCCAAAGTAATTGCCAAAGGGTGCGTTCACCGATAATAAAACGAGCCTGAAAAGTTAAACCTTTTTGCAGGTGACCAGAATAACCGTTTTTTAAATGCAATTGAGTACTATCAAAAGCGCAACGAACTTTAAAAACGGTATTATTATTTATAACTGTAAAATCGTTATCGACACTAATAACTTTGCCTGTTAAAACTCCAAAATAATTATAATCAAAGGCATCAACCTGAAAACGTACCTTTTGCCCTATTTTTATTAATCCAATGTCCTTAGGTGATGTATAACATTCGCCTACCAAATTACCATCTGGCGATATCGTACATAATGTTTCTCCTTGTTGTAGCAAACCGCCAGTATAGCGATTGTTAATGCCCTGTACAGTTCCTGTTGCAGGTGCTTTTATTTCATAAAACGAAGCGTCATTGTGCACTTGTGTTTGCTCGTTTTTATATTGAGAAAGTTCGAGATTATATTTTGCTAAATCTTGCTGCCATGCGGTTTGTTGTTCAACAATAAATGCTTTATAACTGGCACCTGCCTTATCAAATGCTGTTTGGGTATCAAACAACTCTTTTCGTGTAAGCACATTTTTATTAAACAAAGTAGTATTGATGTTTAACTCTTCTGTTGCTTTACGTAGGTTAGCTTCTTGTTCTACTCGCTGATGGAGGTAACGGCTTAATTGCTCTTTATATAATGGAGCGAATAATAGAGGTATTAAGCTATCTTTAGGTTCGCCTAAGGTTAAAAGCCTTAAATCGTGAATAAAAGCCTGGTGCTGATTAATTTCAAAATTGTTATAAATCAATTTGCCTTTCGTAATTCTGTCTTTGATACGTAAAATGGTAACTCCTTTTTTAATACTACTACCTTCTTGGTAATAGATGGTATCTATAACACCGCCAATTACTGACTTTACTTCTGTGCGTTCTGTTATAGGGCGTGTAATGCCTTGTGAACTTATGGCAATAGTACTGTGTACTAATGGCAAGGCTATTAAAGCCGCAATAACCATAAACAAAACTGCCCAATAAAGTGTATAGCTACGCTTACGAAATGATGGCAAATAGGCTATGACTGAATTTGAATATATAATTATATTTGGAAACTTCATACAAGGGCTATTCCACTTTACGACTTTGCTTTATAACAATAGTCTTGGTAGAGATCGTAGGGGAAGGAATATACCTCAAAACTCCTGTAAGCTCTGCATCTTTAAATAATTTTTCAAATTCTGAACTGTTATTCCCTTGTGATTTATTAATATCAGTTTGTTTTAAAACTCTACTAATCACCTTCGTGTCGTTAACTTTTTCTGTTGTATCTATTGAAATACCCTTGAAATCATATATGTTATAAAATGTGTAGTTATGGAACAAAGGGAATGTCACTGTTTTTCCATGCACTTCATCAAGATACCATCTATCATTAATTTTTTTGTAAGTAACATAGTTAATCTGTACTTCCTGTGGTAGGTGAAGAAATCTACGAACATTATGCAATGTGTCTTGTAATGCTACAAATGCATAACTTAAAGTATCAATGTAGATGACCCCATGATTTGCGGTATCTACCTTATTTTTGAAACTAATTTGATAAACTGGATTGCCGTTCATTATCATTTCCTTTTCTAACAGATAATTGAATTTTTTACTGTTTTGAATAAATGGGGCAAAACGAACAAAATCTCGTTCGTCTGGCAAGAAGTAACTGTCCACTCCGATGCGGTTGAGTGTATCACCGTGATGCGAGTCTTTTAATATTGTTAACTTATTCGATATTACAGAGACATTGGAAGGTGGGCTATTTTTAATTTGATACGATTTATGGTATATATTAATTGAGGCGTCTGTTTTAGAGAAGTAGTAACAACCAACTGTATCCATATCGAAATTATAAAGACGCAAAATGCCCTTCATTTTGAAATTTGTTTGTGGATAGTTTTGAGGTATATTTTGAACTGCTTTTTTCAAAATGAAATCTGCTGAACGCACAATCACTTCTTTGAGTTGAGTCACATTATGCATCATTTCAATTTCGTACAAATGATTTGTTTGATAAGGTATTCGTTGCTTAATATAACCCACCGAAGTAATAAAAATTGGCTTGTTGATTAATATATTCAAATCGGTTGAAATTGAAAAAACACCTTTTTCATCTGTTATGGATGTAATACTATCAATTGATATTGTTGCCCCAAATAAGCCTTGTTTAGTTAACTGGTCTATTATTTTCCCTTTTATTACTATTTTCTGAGCGAACACTGTATTAGAAAATACAATCATAATAAAGAATATTTTTTTCATTCTATTTTTTAATATTAAAAGAAATTATAGTGACTATAATGCCCCATTATTGATTTTATATATTGACTGACTGTTTGAGTAATGAATAATGCCTTAATTTAATAAACAAGGCATTATTACTTTAGGGACAACTATAAAACATATCGACTAAATGGTTTCAGCCACCCAACTGGCTGCTTCATCAAGTTGTATAGCTATCGTTGTAGCCCCAACTACTTGAAAAGCAGCTCCTACCGCTGCTAAAACAGTTCCAATAATTCTACCGAATAAACTACCTCCTACAACTTCTTCCATTTCGTTTGAGTTCATTTCTACTAACCCCATTTGATTCAAATCTAATTGATTTTTCATGTTTTAAAATTTAAGTTTTGTGTATCCTACTTTTTTGCACTATGCATGGGTTTCGGAAAGGTTTAGGCCATTATCCTTTTAGCTAAAAGGATAATGGCAAATTATAAGTCGATTTAAAATATATTGTCTGTATAATGTCAATATAATATCAAAAATATTGATAAAATAAAAACCGCAATAAACGAAATGCTGATAAACAATAGATTTTAAGCCAAAAAGTCCGTATTATTTTTATTCCTATTGAATATTTGCCTGCGGCTATCCATAAAAGGTAAAACGCTTCTCCGATTATCAAATAATTTAACAGTAGATTTACTTAGTGAATCTTAACATATATATGCAATGCTGTGTTTTCTATTTGATTTGTTGAGAAGAGCAAGGCTTTTTAGTTAAGTTTACTTTTTAATTATGATACCGAAACCAATTGTATAATGAGTTGGGGCAATATTTATTCCATTTAACTCTCTAACGCTTGAGGCAGAATTTAATCCATAAGACAAGTAAAATGCCGTTCGGTGGGTTATTTCATAAGATGCTCTTAAGCCTCCTTCTAAATTATTATAATTAATTTCTCTTTTTTGGAAAGTAATAGTAAAAAAGTCGTAACCAAGGTATGGTGTTAGAATAATGTTTCTCGCACTCTTATTAAAAATAAGTTCATTTGATAAATAGAATGCAACTTCTGAAAGTTTGACATGCTTATTGTTCCATAAATTACTAGACAACTGAGCATCTATAAATAAATTTTTATACGCTCTATAATTAGTATTAACAAGCAAACCATAATTTACACTTTCTGAAACTGAAGAAAACGTACCATGTATAGAAAATGGAAACTTAGTTAACCCAAATATACTTCTTGTGTTACCCTTATTGAGGTAGTCAAGTATTTTTTTACCGAATGACTTTTTTACTTGTACGTTTGGTGGATTAGTAATAAAATTGTTTTTCTTTATAGTATCAAGTAATAAGTTTGATACTATCTCCATTCGACCATCACTTTCTGCTTTTTTAAATAAACTATCATTTTTAGCCCATTCTTGTTTATTAGTAGGTTTATTTATCAATAGAATATCATCCGAATGTTGTACAATATCTTTATAAGGCATTGGTTGTATATTAACGCTATCGATTTTTGTTCGAATAAAGTCTATTTTACTTTGAGGGGATTCATTTTTATATTCATATGTACTGGCCAAATGAGTTTTTGCCAAGTACCACTTCTTGTCAATCTTTTCATAATCAACACGATAATTTACCACTTTCTTTTTTAAAAAACCACGCTGCACCCAATTATGTATATAGATATTTGCTGCAACAAAAGCATAAGAAGCGGTATCAATATATAAAGTGGCGTCAATTTTATCATAAACCTTTAATGTGTCTTTTAATGTAGTATTTATGACAAATACCTTATGAGTATTATAAACCTGTTTACCCACTAGCCAATAATCAAATTTTCTTTTCTTTAGAATCTTATTAAGAATAAATCTATTGTGGGCAATGTCTTGAAAGTCAACCACATTATAGCTTGACATATGCCTCAAATACTTAAGTGTTTTATCATGTATCGTGTCTATATGGTTCTGTAATACGGATACTTCGGTTTTCCTGTTTCCGTTGTAAGGGGGAATATAAGCCTTTATTAAAGCATCTGATTTAAAATAGTCAGATGCATTACGCCAAGTTTGCGCCCTTAATATACCAGAAATAATAATAGGTTTATCAGGATAGTTTTGTGGAATTTTTTTAATAGCTTTTTTTATGATATCATCACCCGCTCCAATCACTACTTCTTTTAATTGAGTATTATTCTCAACTAATTCAATTTCATAAAAATGATTAGGTTCATATATTAGCCGACTACTGACATAGCCAATACAACTAACACTAATGCCCTTTTCCGTTACAATATTTAATGGCACACTCATGATGAAATTTCCATCCTTATCTGTACTCACTCCTTCCATTCCGACTTTTACAGTTACTCCGTGAACTGGTAGATTGTTTTTTTTATCAATTACTCTTCCTTTTAATGAAACTAGTTGAGCCGATATAAGATTAGAGTTAATTAACAAAAGACAAAAAGCTATAATTCTTAATTTCATACTTAGATTTAAAAAACAAATTGCCGTACAATTAAAAATCATACAGCAATTTGGAGGAATAATTCACATTAAAAAGGCAACTCTGAACCAATTGAGCCACCTACAAGAGCACCAATGCCCATTGATTGACCTATATTAGTGGCTGCAGTTCCTTTTATTGAGACTTCTCCCCCCAAGATACTAATTGCAGCACCCGCTATAGCACCTACTACCATACCAAGAAGCGCTCCTAATAGACCACCGCCCTCAACTTCTTCCATTTCGTTTGAGTTCATTTCTACTAACCCCATTTGATTCAAATCTAATTGATTTTTCATGTTTTAAAATTTAAGTTTTGTGTATCCTACTTTTTTGCACTATGCATGGGTTTCGGAAAGGTTTAGCCCATTATTCTTTTTAGCTAAAAGGATAATGGCAAATTATAAGTCGATTTAAAATATATTGTCTGTATAATGTCAATATAATATCAAAAATATTGATAAAATAAAAACCGCAATAAACGAAATGCTGATAAGCAATGCGTTTGAAGCCCCCATTTATTTTTTACATACAATTAATGCCATGCAAAAAAAATACCCATTTATGTAGTTTTTTACATATAAAAAAAGAACTACGTTTAACCGATTTAAAAATAACCGTTAAAACCTATTTACCTTATGCCAGCCTGACTATGCCTATCCATAAAACGATAAAACGACTTCGGTTGTCAAATAATTTTACGCAACAAGCCATTGCTAAAAAGCTAAACATTAGCCAAAATGCATATAGTCTAATGGAAAATGGAAAAACAAAAATTGATGAGCATAGAATTATTGAACTTGCAGAATTATTTAAAGTTAGTTTATCAGACTTACTTGCCGACACCACTATAAATATTGAAGAGGCGTTTAATGCAAATGAAAACCTATCAAATGTGGTTGCGATGGCTGATAATAACATTGTAGAGCTACTTAAACTATTGAAAGAACAACTTAAAATAAAAGACAAACAAATTGAGCAGTTAATTTTTCAACTTGAACAAGCAACCTGTTTATTGAACCTCTACTTAAAAACAGCAAGTAAGTAAATATCGGCAGTGTGTTATAAGAAAGTATAGTAAAGTAATTTTGTTACAATTTAGATATTGCTTTTCTTTTCAGCAAGGAATTTAAGCTTTTGCCGAATAGATTGCTTTTGATAGGGTTTAGAAGGTAACCAGTTCCGATTAGCGTTAGAATTTTTCGAACGGATTATACAGTTCGATTGGAGCTGAGTAGCCAGTTCTTCCAGAGCTAGATAGGTTTTGATTGCTGTTGTTGTAGCGGGAACGAGTTGCGAGTTTCTGACACTCCCTAATCTTTGGTAGAGGCACGAAGCCGAAGTTTAGGGCAAGACCGTGAGTAGCTGACAAATGACGAGGAACGAGTTTTTGTCGGACACGAACACATCTTGCAACTATAAAAACTAAAAGAGAACTAGGTAACTAAACTGGGATAAAGATGCAATTGATAGCTTGAAACCTTCTTAGTTTAAAAAGAGATTTTTGGAATAATTACCCTAATAAAACGACTTGTTAAATACTTAAAGTATTTCCACTTGTAAATAAATTATAAGCTTGCCCTAATTTTGATAATATCAGGATTATGTTTTACTCACAAAAATCAAAGAGCTAAAAACACTGTCACTAGCATGAAGCAAAGTTAGGAAAGCTCAAAATCAATAGAAGGGTTTTTGGAGGGGTGGCTTTTCAAAAAAATTACTTTTAGGGTATTATTATTGATTAATTGGCGGCGTGTGTAACTTGAACCTAAATATTTTTAAAATCCAATAGTTCATCTACAGACACATCTAATGCTTTTGCAATTTGAGCCAAAATAAATGCTGTTGGATTTGCTCCTTGTTTTTCATATCGGTTTATAAATTGTTTGTCTTTACCATTTATCATTGCAGCGAGTTCTGTTTGATTTAGCCCTTTCAATTTTCGAAGTTGCTCAATCTTTTTGCCCAAATCAATTCTAAAATTAATTACACCCTGATCCATTTAGTCCAAACTCCTATTTTTTTAAAATAAATGGTCAACAAATTTGTTTACTTATTTGTATTTATTATATTTGAACATTAAATAGTTATAAATAAGAGTCTTGCAACTCCAAATCTCACGCCGTTGAAGCAAGACAGCAGATTTATACCCATTTCTTATTTTGATATGCTATATTGGCGTTTCAAATAAGGGTGGGCTCTGCTGTAAATCCGTTTCAACGTAAGGCGTGAGAACTGAATGGGGTTACGGTTTGTAGAGTCCATCCTTATTATGTGATACGCAACCACGAGACTCGTATTAAATATATGCGAGGATGAGCACACCATTAGTCAAAAGATTTGTTTCTGTTTTACGGCATATGAGCTGTATTAATCATGCTTGTGTATTTTCTATTTTATCAGATAAATCTCTTCTCAAAAACATCATCTGCGCACCAGAGTAAAGGGGGATAGGCAGCGGCGAGTAAGCAGATCAGTTTAGCAGTTAATTACCTCGGCTAGGCTTGCCGCTGCTTTCTACAGTAATTCATCCCATCTTCCACCTCACCCCCCATCCCTGACGATGAAAAAAACGATACATTTAAGTGTCTTGGCATTGCTATGCCTAAACTATGGGCTCAAAGCCCAAACCCTGCGCCGCTTGCAAGGCACCGTTTACGATGCCGCTACGCGCCATGCCTTAGGCGGAGCAAGCATACAACTCAAAGGCAGTAAAGCTACTGCTACGATAAGCGATAGCGCAGGTAGGTTTAGCCTGTTTACCAGTGCCGATACGGGCAGACTCAGCATCAGCTATATAGGCTATCGGCACGCCGAAGTTTCCTTTCAGCTCAGCCGCCAAAACAGCTATGCTATTTACCTCGCTGAAGATAAAAACGAGCTCAAAGAAGTAAGAGTGCTGGCTACGGGTTATCGGTATATCCCCCAATCGCGCGCCACAGGCTCCTTTGCCCAGCCCAATGAGGCGATGTATGAAGCCAGGGTAGCCACCGATGCCCTGTCTAAACTATCAGGCATCACTAGCGGATTGCTGTTTAATGCCAATACCAGTAATAGCCAGTCGGGACAACTCGACATCAGCATCCGAGGACGCAGTACCATCTTTGCTAATGACCAGCCGCTCATTGTTGTCGATAACTTCCCCTATACCGGCGATATAGCTGCCATTAACCCCAATGATATTGCCAGCGTAACGGTGCTAAAAGATGCCGCAACAGCCAGCATCTGGGGCGTAAGAGCAGGCAATGGTGTAATTGTACTGACTACTAAGAAAGGCAAACTCGCCCAGCCCCTAAAAATAGCCTTTAGTGCCAGTTGGAGCAGTTATGCCCAACCGAGGCTAAACTATAACCCCAACCAACTCGGCGCAGCAGCCTATATCGACTTAGAACAATATTTGTTTAACCAAGGCTATGATGATGCCAATCTTGCCAATACCACTACTTACCCTGCTATCTCTCCCGTGGTAACGCTCCTTGCCGCCCAGCGTGCAGGTACGCTAACGGAAAACGAGCTCAATACGGCACTTGCTACCTTGCGCAAAAACAATAGCAATGCACAAATCCTGCACTACTTTTATCAAAAAGCCAATCATGCCCAATATGCCTTAAACCTGTCAGGTGGCTCGGCTAAATCCAGCTATTATTGCGCTTTGGGTTATGATGATGATGCGCTGAGCTTAAAAGACAATAACTACCAGCGCATTAGTCTGACTAGTCAAAACACGTTTACCCCCATTAGCCAGCTCGCGCTGACAACGGGCATTTACCTTAGTATGTCCCAAAACCAGATAGACCATACCCTGAGCCAGTTTTCAGCTCAGGTATTCCCCTATACTGAGCTGGCAGACGCTAAGGGAGCAGCACTGCCGATAACGATGAACTATAACACCAGCTATATACAAAATGCGATGGCAAATGGCTTATTAGACTGGAGTTATTATCCGCTAAAGGAATTAGGCAAAGCAAACAACATGAATACCCAGCTCCAGCTGCGCTTGAATGAAGGCATCACCTATACGCTGGCTAAAGGACTTAAAGCCGCCATCTACTACCAGTACCAAAACAGTCAAGGACAAAACAAGGGTGATGAAAGCCAGCAAAGCTATTATACACGTAACTTGATTAATACCTATACGACCTTAGATGCCTCAGGTAAACCCATAGGCTACCCCATACCGCTAGGGGATATCCTAAACCTAGGACAGGCAGCAACGATAAGCCATCAGCTACGCGCCCAGCTCAGCTATCAGTTGGATTGGAAACAGCATACCCCTTAATGCCTTAATAGGCACGGAATATGCCCAAAATAGCACAACGAGTACCAGCGCAACCCTTTATGGCTATAATCCCGATAATGCAAGCTTTACAGCAATAGATGGGGTGCATAGCTTTAACCTCAATCCATCAGGTAATGCCCCTATCAGTAGCAGCCTAGGTATTGCGGGTATCGATGAGCGGCTTCGCTCCAGCTTTGTTAACCTCGCCTATGGTTATAAAGCACGTTATACGCTTTCAGCAAGCGCAAGACGAGATGGCTCGAATTACTTCGGAGTGGCTACCAATCAAAAGACGATACCCTTATGGTCGCTTGGCGCAAAATGGGACATCAGCAAAGAGGGCTTTTATGCACTAGGCTTACTGCCGAGCCTTTCCCTGCGGTGCAGCTATGGCTATAATGGAAACCTTGATAGAAGCATTACTGGGGTAACCACCTTTGAGTACGCCAGTAATGCACGCTATACCAATTTACCATACGCTACCATCAGCAATATTGGTAACCCCGAGCTGCGCTGGGAGCAAACAGGCATTGCTAACTTCGCCATAGACTTTGCCAGCGCAGCAAATACCATTAGCGGCAGTATGGATTATTACTTCAAAGGGGCACGTGATATCTTGGGTTATAAAACCTTTGCCAGTAATACAGGTATCAGCGCGCTAGAAGGCAATTACTCAGATATGGCGGGGCAGGGCTTTGATTTGAGCGTCAGCGTAAAGAACCTAACAGGGCGACTTAGCTGGACAACAACGCTACTATTTAGCCATGCCAGCGATAAGGTAACGCGCTATGATATTAACCCCTATGCCTATCAGCTGGTCGGCGCCGATGGCAATCAAAGCGTAGCTGCGCCAGTACTCGGCAAACCTGTATTCGGATTGTTTAGCTACCGATGGGCGGGACTAGCGCATGCGACAGGTAATCCGGTAGGTTACCTTAAGGGAGTAGCAAGCCAAGATTATACCGCTATTGTAGAAAACACACCTACCGGCGATCTAGTATATGCTGGGGCAGCAAGACCGCGCTATTATGGCGGGATAAATAACCGCCTGAGCTATCGTGGCTTTAGCCTCAACATTCAAATAAACTATAAGCTGGGCTATTACTTTAGAAAGCCTACCATTAACTATAGCAATATCACGGCAGCAGGCACAGCATACTTGGCGGTAAACCAAGACCTAGATAGAAGGTGGAAATCGCCTGGTGATGAGCGTTACACCCAAGTCCCCTCGATGGTTTACCCCTTTGTGCAGGATAGAGACTTCTTCTACCAATATGCAGCTATCAATGTAGGCAAGGGCGACCATGTGCGCTTGCAGGATATCAGCCTGAGCTATGAGTTCAGTCAAAAAGCTTACCCAAGCTTACCCTTTAAAGGATTACAAGTATTCCTATATGCCAATAACATTGCCATCCTATGGAAAGCCAACCATTGGGGGCTAGACCCTGATGCCATCCCGCTAGGTAATGACCGCACAACGATGCCAAGCCCGCCATCAATCGCCTTTGGACTAAAAGGAAGCTTTTAAGATAATTCAGAAGTAAAAGAAAGTAAAACCATGAAAACCAAGATAGCCAATAATAGCCTATGTCTGCTTATTATCGTATGTACCTTAAGTGCCTGTAAGAAGGACTGGTTAGATGCCAAACCCAATAAAGCCTTAGTGGTGCCAACTAGACTGGCAGATTACCAAGCCTTGCTGGATAATAGCCAGCAGATGAATATAGACCAGCCCAGCATCAGTATGTTAGGCGATGGGGACTTTTTTATCAGTGATAGCCGTTATTTGGGCTTAAGCCCACCCGAGCAAAGTGCATACCTGTGGGCAGCTACTAAGAACTTCTACGGAGGTGCGCCTTCGTATGACTGGCAGGTTGCCTTTGCCCGTATTCTGGCTGCCAATGTGTGCTTGTCGGGGCTGCAAAGCCTACAAGAGCTGCAGCAAACAGCGGCCTATCAAAACGTAGCTGGCTCGGCTTTGTTTGAGCGTAGCCTCGATAACTTTAACTTAAGTCAGCTCTACTGTAAAAGCTATGACCATAGTACAGCGGATAAGGATTTGGGCTTACCACTACGCAGGAGCCCGAATGTGAATATCAGCTTAAAGCGTGCCAGCTTAGCGCAAAGCTACGGTCAAATCATCAGCGATCTACAACAGGCAGTTAGACTGCTACCCCAAACGCCGCTATACCCCACAAGGCCCAGCAAGGCGGCAGCGTATGGACTGCTGGCAAGAGTATATTTATCCCAAAGCGATTATAACCAAGCAGGACGCTATGCCGACTCTAGCTTGCAGCTATATCATCAGCTACTAGACTATAATACACTAGACCCCGCACAAGCCAGTCCCATGAGCCGCTTTAATGCAGAGGTGATTTATCATTATACGCTATGCAATTACCTCGCCTTTAGAACCAGTAGACTGAAGGTGGATACGAGCCTTTATCAAAGCTATGCGGATAATGACTTAAGGAAAAGCCTCTACTTTATTGCTCAGGGAACAGACCAATCTTTTAAAGGCAGCTATGATGGCGACCGCTTGCTGTTTGGCGGTATAGCGACCGATGAGCTTTACCTTGAGCGGGCAGAATGTTATGCAAGAGCGGGCAACACGGCCGCTGCCATGAAGGACTTAAACACGTTATTAAAAACCAGATGGCTGGCGGGCAGTTATGTCCCCAAAGTGGCAGCTAGCGCGGATGAAGCCTTAAGGATTATCTTGACAGAGCGCAGAAAGGAGCTATGCTTTAGGGGACTACGGTGGATGGACTTAAGAAGATTAAACAAGGAACCTAGCTTTCAAACCACCATCAGGCGAATAATCGGGGGGCAAAGCTATACGCTGCTGCCAAATTCGGCAAGATATACCCTGCCTTTAGATGACTTTGAAATCCAAAAAGGCGGATTGGAGCAAAACCCAAGATAAATCAATTGAAAGTAAAAATAAGTCATAAGTAAAAAGAATAAACAGTAACAGATAAATTAAAAGTCAAAAACCATGAAACCGATACGATTAATGCGCTTATGTGCGCTGCTAATCTGCATATTCAACCATATCAGCCTACAAGCGCAAAACCAAGAAATCCTGATAGGAAAAACGATGCCCGAGGTCGCCCTCGGTAGTGTGCTTAACTATACCCATCCACAAGCAAAGCTATCCGACTTTAGGGGCAAGCTTGTCATACTTGATTTTTGGGCAAGCTATTGCGCGCCTTGTATTGCCATGTTTGCTCAAACCGATTCGCTAGAAAAAGCATTTAAAGGTAAACTGCAGTTTATTGCTATTACCAAAGAGCCAAGGGAAAAGGTGCTACGCTTTTTTGAGCATAGGAATGCCATTAAGCACCAACAGGCAAATCAAGCAAACGCCGTGCCCATTACCCTTACTAACGATACCTTATTTAGTGCTTATTTTCATTATGCGACCATACCTTATTATGTTTGGATTAACCCGGATGGTAAGGTGATTGCAACCACAGGGGCGCAGGAGCTAACGGCAGCTAACATCGCAGCGGTGCTTGCAGGAAAAGCCTTACCCTTTGAAAGCAGAAAAGATATCCGCTTTAAGCCATTAAATATTCCAGTTCTGCTTTTAGTATCAGCCCCAACTTTAGCATCAAAGATGCCAGTGCCAATAATCAGCCATTACCCCATACTGCGCTACTGTCTTACTCGGTAGCTAGTAAAGCTATTGATGGTACAATCGGTAAACTCTATTTTGATAGTACACATTTTGCAGCCGTTAATGTATCGATTGATTTCTTGTACCGCTTTTATTATGATGCAGGGTATTATGATGCTCCAGTAAGAGGGGCATTTGATACCCAAGCCAGTCATGTCTTCGAGATAGCAGATAGGCAGTTACTAGACGAGTTAACCATTGCAGAGGAGGCGGCAATAAAGAGTGGCACCAAAGAGATGTACCAATGGATTAAGGCGCATGCGGTTTGTTACGAGATAGTTTATCCTAAGGGCTTGACATGGAAAGAAAAGATGGCACTGGTCAAGCAAGACCTCGACCGTTACTTTGCCCTGCCCTTGGGCTTCGGGGCGCAGGTAGAAAGCAGAACGGATAGCAACACGATGGCATTAAGGGTAGTGGATACAAACAAAGTGCGAGCCATACGAAATAGCAGTACCAACACTACAAACAACACCAAGGCAGCAGAACAGCATGACCGTTATAGTTATGAACAACATCACTTGCCGCTCAATCATTTTATAAGCTTATTAAACGACTATTACTACCAAAACAAAAAGCTCGTTTTTGTGGATAAGACCAATCTTAGTCAGCCCATCAGCCTGAAACTTAGCTGTGATATGACCAATATCGCCCAAATCAATGCAGCACTTGATCTATACGGCTTACAACTGACGAAACAAACCAGTACCATCAATGTATTGGTGTTTAAACAGGTGAGAAGGTAGCAGAAGAAAGAACAATAGCAAAGGGTCATTCAATCCCCCAATAAAGATTTTTCTTTATTGGAGGGCTCAACCCTTAAAGAAACCTTCAAATAATCTAGCAAAAATCCATCATTGTTCTTTTTGAGAACAATGATGAGGGAGAAAGACTTACTAAAGAAAAGAAGGATAACTACAGATGATGCCATTAAAGCGTTACTCAAACAAGGCATTGAAATAACAGAACAAGAGGCAGCATTCATCATAGACTTCTTGTACTTATTAGCCGCCATCGCTGTAAAACAATATCTCGATGAGGCTAAGAAAGATAAATAACACTCGTAATGAAAAAAGCAGATTTATATGTTAGAGTAAGCACAGATGAACAGGCGGATAAGGGTTATTCCATCCGTAGTCAAGAGGAAGTACTACGTAAGTATTGCAACATTCAAAACATCGCTGTCCGCCGTGTAGTTTATGAGGATTACTCAGCGAAAACATTTAACCGACCCGCTTGGACAGAGATGCTCTCAAAGCTTCATAAAGAAAAAGGTAAGTCTATTGATTTGCTTTTATTTACCAAATGGGACAGGTTTAGCCGAAATGCTGGCGATGCTTACCAGATGATTAGCATTCTTCGTAAAATAGGCATAGACCCTCAGGCTGTTGAGCAACCGCTTAACTTAGAAATACCTGAAAACAAAATGATGTTGGCTTTTTACTTAGCTGCACCCGAGGTTGAGAATGACCGTAGAGCATTAAATACATTTTATGGTATGCGTAGAGCAAGGAAAGAAGGACGTTACCTCACTACTGGTCCTTGTGGTTATGTTAACAGAACAACAGCCGCTGGGAAAAAGACAATCGTGCCCATAGAGCCTAAAGCAAGTATTATTCGTTGGGCTTTTGAACAAGTAGCAAAAGGGATTTTCCATATTGATGAAATTAGGCGAGATGTAAATGCTAAAGGCTTGAATTGTAGCAAAAGTAATTTTTATGCCTTATTAAAAAATCCTGTTTATAGTGGAAAGATTGTTGTCCCCGCTTATCGAGACGAGGATAGACAATTAGTACAAGGTCAGCATGACGCTATTGTTTCAGAAAGCTTATTTTATGATGTTCAAGCTATTTTGAATGGAAAGAAACGTACGCAACTTGTAAAAATTACCACACCTGATAATCTACCATTGCGTGGGTTTTTATATTGTCCTAAATGTGAAAAACGACTTACGGGTAGTGCCTCAAAAGGAAGACGCAACTATTATCACTATTACCATTGTACACCTACTTGTGGCGTTCGGTATAAAGCCGAACTGGTAAACGAAAGACTTGGAAAAGAATTGCAAAAATATACGCCTAAAGAATCAATTATTGAATTATATAAGATTATTGTTAAGGATGTTTTCCTGCAACGTACAGGTTTACAGAATGATGGAAGAAAGGAATTACTCCATCAAATTCAAATTGAGAACGACCGACTTGCAAAAGCACGAAGGTTATTATTAGATGATGCTATTGATGCATTAGACTACAAAGCCATAAAAGTCGATTGTGAAAACAAACTACAAATCCTTGAAGCAAAGCTCACAGGGTTTAGTAAATCAACATTTAATTTGGATGCTTGCGTAGATAAAGCACTTACAGCTCTTTCTAATCTTCAAGTAATTTATAATCAAGGTGATACTTTAGCAAAACGGGCTATCATTGGTTCGATATTCCCTGAAAAACTCTATTTTGATGGAAGCTCTTATCGAACCGCTAAAATCAATGAAGCAGCTCAATTGATTTTCCTGATAAACAGCAAGTTATGTGACAAAAAAAATCGGACAAAACTCGATTTTACAAGCTTGTCCGATTCGGTAGCGGGAGCAGGACTCGAACCTACGACCTTCGGGTTATGAGCCCGACGAGCTACCAACTGCTCCATCCCGCACTATATTTGGTATATGATACTTTCGGTCATAAACTCCGAAAGTGTTTCCAATTAGTCAAAAATGCAATTTACATTCCGTTTAAATTGGACTGCAAAGATATAATTCGTTTCTTTGCAGTCCAAATAATATTTTATATATTTTTATATGAGTCATAAGGCAGGTTTCGTAAGCATAATTGGTAAGCCCAACGCAGGCAAATCAACCCTTATGAATGCGTTGGTGGGCGAAAAAATGTCAATCATCACGCCCAAAGCGCAAACTACGCGTCACCGTATATTGGGTATTGTGAACGATGCTGATTATCAAATCGTATTTTCTGATACTCCAGGTATTATCAAACCGCACTATGCGCTGCAAGAAACTATGATGCATCAGGTAAATGGTTCTATTGTAGATGCCGACTTGATACTACTGGTAACTGATATTAATGAAAAATACGACGAAAGCGATGTGATTGAAAAACTGCAAGGTTCACAAGCGCCGTTATGTGTTATCATTAATAAAATTGATAAATCGGACGAGGAAACCGTAAAGCAAAAGATAGCTTATTGGCAAGAAAAATTAAACCCCAAAGTGATATTTGCTGTTTCGGCATTAAAAAATCATAATGTTTTGGCAGTAATGAATTTTGTGATTGAGCATTTGCCAGAGCATCCGCCTTACTACGAAAAAGACGCTTTGACGGATAGAAACGATAGGTTTTTTGCTTCGGAAATTATCCGCGAAAAAATATTCAAGATATACGAAAAGGAAATACCTTATAGCACCGAAGTAATTATTACTGCTTTTGTAGAGGGCGAAACTTTATACCGTATTAGTTCGGAAATTATTGTAGAGCGCGATTCGCAAAAAAATATCTTGATAGGTAAAGGCGGCGAAACTTTGAAAAAAGTAGGCACTTATGCTCGTAAGGATATGGAGGAGTTTTTCCAGAAAAAGGTTTTCTTAGAAATGTTTATCAAAGTAATACCCGACTGGCGCAGTAAGAAAAATTATCTGAAAAAGTTTGGATACGAAGATTAGTTTTAAGCAATAGACTATAAGTTTTGTGTACTTATAATTTACCGCTAAATTTATACGAGAATGATTGTTTGCGATACCGCAAAGCTTTCCATTCAAAAAAAACAAGCAAAAATGAGCAATATAGTAGCCATAGTGGGCAGGCCAAATGTGGGCAAATCAACCTTATACAACCGTTTAACCGAAAGTCGTAAGGCTATTGTAGATGATTTTAGCGGCGTTACCCGCGATCGCCATTATGGTGTTTCGGAGTGGACACATCATCAATTTACAGTGATTGATACCGGCGGTTATGTAGCCAACTCGGAAGATGTGTTTGAAGCGGCTATTCGCGAGCAGGTGGTTATTGCCATTGAAGAAGCTACGGTGATTTTATTTTTGGTTGATGTAACTACGGGCATTACCGATTTGGATGATGAGATAGCGGCATTGCTTCGCAGAAGCAAGAAACCCGTGCACGTGGTAGTAAACAAGGTAGATAATCATGCGCAACAATCTGATGCTACTGTGTTTTATAGCTTAGGACTTGGCGAGATATACAATATTTCGTCGATGACAGGCTCTGGAACGGGAGAGCTGCTAGATGCCGTTGTAAAAGATTTTGATGACGAGCCGATAGAAGAAAATACTTTGCCAAAGTTTGCCATAGTAGGTCGTCCAAATGTGGGTAAATCATCTATCACTAATTCATTAATAGGTAAGGAGCGCAATATTGTTACTCCAATAGCAGGTACCACTCGCGATTCTATCCATATTCATTATAATCAATATGGGCACAATTTTATGCTGGTTGATACCGCTGGATTGCGCAAAAAAACGAAGGTCAAAGAAAACATTGAATTTTACTCGGTAATGCGTACCATCAAAGCTTTGGAAGAAGCCGATGTGGTAATATTGATGATAGATGCGGTTGAAGGTATCGAGTCGCAAGATGTCAACATCTTTCATCTTGCCGAAAAGAACAAAAAGGGCATTGTGATAGTAGTAAACAAGTGGGATTTAATAGAGAAGAACAATAAAACCGTTAAAGTATTTGAAGAGCAGATACGCAATAAAATTGCTCCGTTTACCGATGTGCCTATTGTGTTTACTTCTGTTACCGAAAAGCAACGTGTGTTGAAAGTAATTGAAACCGCACAGCAGGTTTATGAAAACAGGAAGAAAAAAGTACCTACCTCGAAACTAAACGATGTAATGCTACCTATTATCGAAAATTATCCGCCACCTGCTATTAAAGGTAAATTTGTAAAAATTAAGTACATCACTCAAATAAATGGCACATCGCCCATGTTTGCCTTTTTCTGTAATCTTCCGCAATATTTAAAGGAAGGTTATTATCGTTTCTTGGAGAACAAATTGCGCGAAAATTTCGATTTTACTGGAGTACCTATTCAAATTTTCTTTAGACAAAAATAGGCTGATTGAAATGTATTTGCTGTGTGGGTTATTACTGCATAGCAAATACAAATCTAGCTAATTAAGTGCCGAAATGGCTTTTTTCAGAACCATGTCATTGCTATTAATTACCTCAAAATAGGCGGTATCTCCCCATTTATAACGTGCGGCGAAAGCCTTTAATAATAGCTTGATGTTTTCTTTGGATGCTTTTACTTCAACCGAATCCATTTCTTTCAGCTCATTTGAAGCGTAGCGTATAAAATCATCAAACTCGCTGTTACTCACCGAATAGCTTTTCAGAAAAAGGTCATCCGTATCATATTTACCCAATGTTCGCTGCATCTTATCAATCACAAAAGCTCCAAAAAGTTGCCTGCTGTTGAGTTCGTGTATCAATAGCGTATTGCCAACGGTATCAGCAGGAACAAACACATCAGGCATAATGCCGCCGCCACTAAAAACCTTTCGCCCAGATGTGGTATGATAAATGGTCGCTTTTTTCAACGTGGTATCGTTCAAATAACTCTGCTCCGAAAGCAGCTCGCCTTTTTGCACACGGTCGTTCAGTTCGTTCCGATAACTGTCCAATCCACTTCTATACGATTTTTGTATCGACCTTCCAGATGGGGTATAATATCGTGCAACGGTTAAATTTACCGCCGAGCCATCGCCAAAAGCAAATTGTTGTTGTACCAAACCTTTCCCGAACGATCGTCGGCCTACAATTACCGCACGGTCAAAATCTTGCAAAGCACCCGCTAATATCTCACTTGCCGAGGCGGTACGCTCATCAATTAAAATTGCCAATTTCCCAGTTCTAAATAAACCCGAATCGGTAGCAAAATAATCGGCACGAGGCTCGTGTGTTCCTTGGGTATATACAATCAACTTTCCTTTCTCCAAAAACTCGCTCGCTAGTTCGGTAGCTGAATTAAGATAACCACCACCATTACCTCGCAAATCTAACACGAGCTTCTGCATACCTTCAACTCTAAGTTTTCTAAGTGCATTCTTAAAATCGGCATCAGTAGTAGCGGCAAATTTGCTAATCTTTATATATCCCGTTGTAGTGTTTGCCATATAAGCGGCATCCAAACTACTCAAATCAACGTGCCCACGTTTTACACGATAGGTTTTTGTTAGCTTATTTATGGGGTCTAAAATAGTAAGCGCAATTTCCGAGTCCTTTTCGCCTCGCAATGTACTTCTCACCATTTTATCAGTAAGGTGTGTTCCCGAAAAATTCTTATTATTCACTTCAATTATTCTACCCCCCGTAGTAATTCCCGCTTGCGAAGCCGGCCCCCCGTTATATACTTGAGTAATAATCATGGTGTCGCGCAGCAATTGGTATTCTATCCCAATGCCATTGAACCCGCCTTCTAAACGCTCACTCACAGATTGAGCTTGCTGGGGTGGTAGATAAAGCGAATGTGGGTCGAGATTTTGTAATAGATTATTCACCGCAATCCCTTCTATACTATCCACATTTACCGAATCGACATAATTGCGATGTACTAATTGTAATACTTTTGAAAGCTTAGTGTTAGTTGTAAACGGAAGCCCACGTCGCCCATTATTGGTGATTACAATCCCGATGGCAATGCCTAACAAAACCAAAATAGATGACCTAAAAATGATTGCCGCCGCTCTTTTCATACTTATGTTTGCAAAGTTAATCAATGGGTAGCATTGCAAATAATTTATCTACCCAGTTTACTTGTATTTGACGTTTTTTATCGATTTTTGTTAAACAAAATTCAAAAAAATGGAAAGGATAACCGAAAAGGATTCGTATTACAATCAATTAGAGGAAATGTCGGTATCCGAAATCCTTAAAAATATAAATAAGGAAGATCATACCGTTCCGGATGCTGTTGAAAAAGCGATACCACAAATAGAAAAACTGGCAACCATTGTTTCGCAAAAAATGAAAAACAATGGGCGACTTTTCTATATAGGTGCAGGCACAAGCGGGCGATTGGGCGTGGTTGATGCCTCCGAATGTCCGCCTACTTTTGGCGTTCCCTTTGACTGGGTAGTGGGTGTGATAGCTGGTGGTGATTCTGCCATTCGCAAATCGGCTGAGTTTGCCGAAGATGACACCAATCAGGCTTGGAAAGATTTATCTGCTTATCATATTAACGAAAACGATGTTTTAGTGGGTATTGCCGCATCGGGCACAACGCCTTATGTGGTTGGGGGCTTGCGCGATGCTAATAAGCATGGGGTAGTTACTGGCTGTATTGTGTGCAATAGTGGTAGCCCTGTTGCTGCCGAAGCTAAATATCCTGTTGAAGTGATAACGGGACCTGAGTTTGTCACAGGTTCTACCCGCATGAAGGCTGGCACGGCACAAAAACTAGTGCTTAATATGCTAAGTACTACCGTTATGATACAACTAGGTAGAATTAAAGGCAATAAAATGGTTGATATGCAACTTACCAATCATAAGTTGGTTGATAGAGGTACTCGTATGGTGATGAATTATACCGGACTATCAGAGCGAGAAGCCTCAAAACTATTAATAAAACATGGCAGCGTGCGCAAAGCCGTTGAGGTGTTTATGCAAAATAAATAATACCGCCCTTTATAAATTGATTGATGAACTAAAGCAAAACTTGCTATCCGCAGGTTTGGGAAGATTATATGCACGAGATAGAGCCATATTATAAATGGAGAGATGATTATATCGCATCGGAAGACGAATATTCGCCGTTTTATGCTACCGAATATAGCGAGTTTGAGTTTGATAAGCAGATATATAATTACTTACTTCATCCGCAATGGGACTCGTTTGGCTCTAACACGTTGTACCTAAAAGTACTGTTTGCTGATTATGACCGAGGTTATGCCATTATTGAGCTGATAGGCGAGTGGAACGATGCTATTAATAACGATATCATGCTGCTAAAGCGTGAGATTATTGAATTAATGGTTGACAATGGCATTAATAAATTTGTATTGATAGGCGAAAACGTGCTTAATTTTCACTCGTCTGATGATTGTTATTATGAAGAATGGTTTCAGGATGTAGAGGATGGTTGGATAGCTGGCATCAACTTTAGAGACCATGTAATAGATGAATTTAAGCGTAACAATATCGACTATTATATCAATTTTGGCGATGAACTGAATGATATGATTTGGCGAGGATTAAAACCTATTCAGGTATTTAAAAAAGTAGAAGAATCTATCACAAAATACTTAACCTAGTATTTTATTTCCCTAGTTAACACAAACAAAAAAGGGATGGTTAAAACTATCCCTTTTTTGTTTTATTCAATTTTTGAATTTTAGTAACGATAATATTCTGGCTTAAATGGCCCATTTACAGGCACGCCAATATATTCGGCTTGGTGAGTGTCTAATTCTTCTAACTCAACACCAATTTTAGCTAAATGCAAACGAGCTACTTTTTCGTCTAAGTGTTTTGGCAAGGTATATACTTTGTTTTCGTAGCTGCTACCATTTGTCCAAAGCTCTAGTTGTGCTAAAGTTTGGTTGGTGAACGAGTTGCTCATTACAAAACTTGGGTGACCAGTTGCACAACCTAAGTTTACTAAACGACCTTCGGCTAATACAATCAAATCTTTTCCATTGATGGTATATTTATCTACCTGTGGTTTAATTTCAACTTTAGTATTTCCGTAGTTATCATTCAACCAAGCCATGTCAATCTCGTTATCGAAGTGACCGATGTTACATACAATGGCTTTGTCTTTCAACGCACGGAAATGTTTTTCACGTACAATATCGCAGTTTCCTGTTGCTGTTACTACAATGTCGGCTTCTTGTATAGCAGTAGTTAATTTTTTCACCTCAAAACCTTCCATTGCTGCTTGTAAAGCGCAAATTGGGTCTATCTCGGTTACAATTACACGCACACCTGCATTTCTTAATGAGTCGGCAGAACCTTTGCCCACATCACCATATCCACACACAACAGCTACTTTACCAGCCATCATTACATCAGTAGCACGACGAATAGCATCAACTAATGATTCGCGACAGCCATATTTATTATCAAATTTCGATTTGGTAACCGAATCGTTCACGTTGATAGCAGGCATCGGTAATGTGCCATTTTTCATGCGCTCGTATAAACGATGCACACCCGTAGTAGTTTCTTCTGATAAACCTTTAATATCGGCAATCAATTCGGGATATTTATCCAAAACCATATTAGTCAAATCGCCACCGTCATCCAATATCATGTTTAATGGTTTGCGGTCTTCGCCAAAAAATAAAGTTTGCTCAATACACCAGTCAAACTCTTCGGCATTCATGCCTTTCCAAGCATAAACGGAAGTGCCTGCAGCAGCAATAGCCGCAGCAGCGTGGTCTTGTGTCGAAAATATATTGCATGACGACCAAGTAACATCGGCGCCTAATTCAATTAATGTTTCAATTAAAACAGCGGTTTGAATAGTCATGTGCAAACAGCCTGCTATACGTGCCCCTTTTAATGGTTTAGATGCGCCAAACTCGCTGCGCAATGCCATTAAGCCGGGCATCTCTGCCTCGGCAAGACCAATCTCTTTACGACCCCATTCGGCTAGCGATAGGTCTTTTACTTTGTATTTAGTGTAAGTAGTTTCTACTGATGACGACATAAATTTTTACTTGATTTTGAACTGCAAAAGTAAGGAATAGAAATATCTAAATGAAATTACACAGCCGCGGCTTCAGCTTTTACGTGCTTATGACCATTGATACCGCTTGATACAGCCATTGATAGCTTGCCATTATACGTGCCGCCTGTTTCTACTTGCAATATTTGTGTTTTTATATCGCCCGTTATACGCCCTGTATTTCTAATTTCTAATGAGTGTGTTTCGATATTGCCATGTACCACCCCGTAAACTATCATTTCTTTAGTAACTACATTGCCGTTAATGATGCCTTTTTCGCCCAATATCAATCCCTCGTCAATGGTTACATCGCCTGTTATTTGTCCTTCTATACGTACAAACGCAGGTGCTTTTAAATTCCCATCCAAAACACATCCCACACTAATAAGCGTTGAAATTACTTGCTGGTCTAATTCTAATTTGTTTTTCTTTGAAAAGATAGCCATCGTATGTTTTATTTTAAGCACAATCAGCTTAATTATTTAATGTTAAAAACTTAACAGGGTTGATTGGTTTGCCATTTTTTCGCACCTCATAGTGCAAATGTGCACCTGTTGAATGCCCTGTTGAGCCTACCTTGCCTATTACGTCGCCCGTACTCACTTGTTGTCCCTCGTGCACATTAATATGTGATAAGTGCCCGTATAGGGTCTCAAAATCATTGGCGTGTTTTACAATAATGCAATTGCCATATCCACCTCTCCATCCCGTAAAAATCACTTTACCATTGGCTGTTGTTTTTACAGGGTCTCCTTTTTGCCCTTTAAAATCTAAGCCTGGGTGATACTCTGCTCGTTCGGTATTGAAGGGGTCGCCACGATAGCCAAATACCGATGTGATAGAACTTACACGCGGATAACCCATCGGGGTAAAAGCTACGCTATTTACCAAACGGGTTAAATATTCGTCATAAAGCGAGTATTTTTCGTTATCCGTCAGTTTTGCTTCTTCTGTATTAGCATTACCCCCAACAGATTTTGTAGAAAAGCCTTTTAGTCCTCTTTTGCGCAAATAATCATTAATCTTTTTCAGTTTACTTTCAATAGATTGGATATAGCCTGATGCCGAGTTGGTGGTCGGTTGTGTAACAGTTGGTGTGTTGGCTGTTGCGGCTGGAAGTTTCCCTTTCAATTGTGCTATTTGATTGCGCAATTGTTGCTTCTCTAATTCGCTTTGTTCGTTTTTTGTATTCAAATAAAACACCGTACCTATAAGTGCTACCAATACACAAACAATAGTGGCAACATAATGCCTTAGTCTTTTTAAATGTTTGGTTTTTACACGTATTGCCTGCGTCTGCTCCTGATTTTTATTGACAATAATGATAGTACTAAAATTGGTCAGTTTTAGATTCATAGCTCAGTTGCGATTAAAATTGGGGTATGCAATATAAAACAATAGATGCATAAAATTCCAAAATAATTCGACTTTTCATCTGTTTGCTCAATTTTAATGATAAAAAAATGCCAACTAACCCTTTTTATACGCTTTTGGTCAGTATAATGTTATTATTGCAAGGTTAATATTTTAACTGTTAAGGTTTTATTACCTTTGCTTAAATTTATAAAGAGATGATGTATCCAGAATATTTAGTTGCCCCAATGCGACAAGACCTTACCAAAGTAGGGTTTGAGGAATTAAAAGATGCAGATGCCGTTAAACAAGCTATTGAAAGTAAAGGTACTGTATTTGTAATGGTAAATTCGGTTTGTGGTTGTGCTGCTGCCAATGCACGTCCAGCTGCTCAAATTGCATCAAAGCACGAAAAACACCCTGACAAATTAGTTACTGTTTTTGCAGGTATGGAAAAAGAAGCTGTTGATACCGCACGTAACTACATGTTGCCTTATCCGCCATCGTCGCCAGCTATGGCGTTATTCAAAGATGGTCAATTGGTACACATGATAGAGCGTCACCAAATTGAAGGTCGCCCAGCGCAAATGATTGCCGATAATTTGATTGGCGCATTTGACCAATATTGCTAAGAATTTACTAATCAAAATCAAAGCTCCGATATTTTTATTGGAGCTTTTTTGTGCCTTAGTTTGTAACATATTTAACACTTAAAGCATCTTATCTTTTGATATGTATAAACTTGTTACCTTAGCTTAATTTTAAACTTAAGCATTTATGAGAAAACTTTATTTTATCCTATTACTGCTTTTTGCTACATCGGCATTTGCCCAAAAAACATATATTCAGTGTGGTAAATTGATTGATGGGATTTCAAATAGCATCCAAAACGAAGTCACCATTATTGTTGTTGATAAACTGATTATTGATATCCAAAAGGGATACACAAGCGGCGGTGCAAATGACAAAGTAATTGACTTACGGAGTAAAACGGGAATGCCTGGTTGGATAGATTGCCACGTGCATTTGGAAAGCCAACATAGCAAGAGCACAATTGCAGATGGCTTTATACTTACCGATGCGGATATTGCTTATCAAGCCAGTGTTTATGCAAATCGTACTTTAATGGCGGGTTTTACCACGGTAAGAGATTTGGGCGGTACGGGTGTTAATATTAGTTTACGTAAAGCCATAAAAAAAGGATTGGTTGTAGGTCCTCGTATAGTTACAGCAGGGCGCGCCATATCGGCAAGTGGTGGGCACATGGATGGTTCGGTAGGGTTTAGAGACGATGCCTTTAATCATAAATTTGGCCCAGATGATGGCGTTGCTGATGGCAAAGACGAATTGATAAAAGCAGTTCGTTTGCAATTTAAAAGAGGCTCGGATGTGATTAAAATTGCGTCAACGGGCGGCGTGCTCGATTTGAGCGAAGATGGCTCGGGGGCACAGTTTAGTATTGATGAGATAAAAGTCGTTGTTGAAACTGCCAAAGATTATGGTATGCGTGTAGCTTGCCATGCGCATGGTGCCGAAGGTATCAAACGTGCTATTTTAGGCGGTGTAAATTCTATTGAACATGGCACTTTCATGAATGATGAAGATATGGAATTGGCTAAAAAATATGGCACCTATTTAGTCCCCACTTTAACGGCAGGGCGATCTGTTGGCGATTCATCTAAAGTACCTGGTTATTTTCCTCCAGTAATAGCTCGTAAGGCGGCAGAAGTAGGCTTTCAAATCCAAAAAACATTTGCTAAGGCGTATAAAGCTGGTTTAAAAATAGCTTTTGGAACTGATGCAGGCGTGTATCCGCATGGCAAAAATTACATGGAGTTTCAATATATGGTAGAGGCGGGTATGCCTCCTATGGAAGCCATAAAAGCTGCAACTACTAGTGCTGCCGATTTGCTTGGGATGAGTGATAAAATAGGCAGTATTACTAAAGGTAAATTTGCCGACATTATCGCTATTGATGGCGACCCATTAACTGATATTAAAACAATGAAAAACATAGCCTTCGTTATGAAAGAAGGTAAAATATATACGAATCAATAATAACCTTAATATGATAAATTTAAAAACGCTTTCATCAATTGCCTTAACTGGCTTTTTGACAGCAAGTATTGG
Source organism: uncultured Mucilaginibacter sp. (assembly GCA_963422535.1). GTDB lineage: Bacteria > Bacteroidota > Bacteroidia > Sphingobacteriales > Sphingobacteriaceae > Mucilaginibacter. The sequence continues at coordinate 1,174,213 of OY730227.1, read as the reverse complement.
GACAGCGTATGCACAGCAACCTGCCGAAAAAGAAACACCGGCCTATAAAATTTATAGAGCGACGCCAGCAAAAATTAATGATTTGGTGCATACCAAATTAGATGTGCGTTTTGACTATAAAAAACGCTTTATGTATGGCAAAGAATGGGTAACGCTACACCCTCATTTTTACCCTACTGATACCCTGCGACTTGACGCTAAAGGGATGGATTTAAAAACTATTGCTGTGGTAAAGAACGGGAAAAATATCCCACTAAAATTTACTTATGATAGCTTAACTGTTGCCATTAAGTTGGATAAGGTGTATCATAATAACGAAAACTATACACTTTATATTGATTATACATCAAAACCAAATTTGCTTAAAGCAAAAGGCAGTAATGCCATAAGCGATGCCAAAGGGTTATATTTTATAAACCCCGATGGTACAGAAAAAGATAAGCCTACACAAATTTGGACACAAGGCGAAACAGAAAGCTCATCGGCTTGGTTTCCTACCATTGATAAGCCTGGACAGAAAACAACTGAAGAAATCAGTATGACTGTTCCTGTCAAATATGTTACTCTTTCAAACGGACGTTTAGCTTCACAAAAAAAGAATGCTGATGGCACACGTACTGATACTTGGAAAATGGAATTACCACACTCGCCTTATCTATTTATGATGGCAGTTGGCGATTTTAAAATATATCATGATAAATGGCGCAATAAAGAAGTAAACTACTACATGGAGCCTAAGTATGCGCCTTATGCCAAAGAAATTTTTGGAAACACCCCCGAGTTAATCGAATTTTATTCAAAAACTTTAGGTGTTGATTTTCCTTGGAACAAATACTCGCAAATAGTTGTTCGCGATTACGTGAGCGGGGCAATGGAAAATACGTCGGCTACGCTACATGGCGAATTTTTAAACGTTACCCATCGCGAATTGTTGGATAGTTATTATGATTTTGGCCCTAGTACTATCGCACACGAATTATTTCATCAATGGTTTGGCGATTATGTTACTGCCGAAAGCTGGAGCAACCTTACTGTCAATGAATCGTTTGCTGATTATAGCGAGACCATTTGGGGCGAACATAAATATGGTAAGGATGCGGGCGATGCGCATAATTATGAAGCAATGTTAGCTTATCTTGGCGACCCAAACAATGCCACAAAAAATTTAGTACGTTTTCACTATAATGATAAAGAAGAAGTATTTGATGCGGTAACTTATAAAAAAGGCGGTCGCATTTTAAATATGTTGCGCAATTATTTAGGCGATGCAGCATTTTTTAAAGGGTTGAATATCTACCTTAAAACCAATGCTTTTAAAAATGGCGAGGCACAACAATTGCGTTTAGCTTTTGAAGAAGCAAGCGGGCTGGATCTTACTTGGTATTTCAACCAATGGTATTACGGTGCAGGGCATCCGGTATTAAATATTAGCTATAAATGGGATGATGCGTCAAAAACCCAAACGGTATATGTTGAGCAAAAACAAGATGGACAACTATTTAAACTCCCAATAGCCGTAGATATTTATGCTGACGGTAAAAAAACACGCCATAAAGTTTGGTTAAATAATAAAGCTGATACTTTAACATTTAATGTAGCAAGCAAGCCCGATTTAGTGAATGTGGATGCTGATAAAATATTGCTTACAGTAAAAACCGACAACAAAACTATTGACGAGTTTGCTTTCCAATATGCCAATGCGCCATTATATATGGATAGGCTAGAGGCCATAAGAGCCGCTCAAAAGAAAAAGTCTGAAGCTGCTGGTAAAAAAATAATACTATCGGCTTTAAACGATAAATATTACGGCTTACGTATCATGGCTATCAATGCGCTAGATATGAAAAATGATGAGGTTAAAGCATCGGCTATACCTGTTTTAACATCATTAGCCGCTTCTGATAAAAACACACTGGTGCGTGCTGCAGCATTGAATACACTTGCGAAACTTAAAAATGCAAGTAATTTAGAATTATTTAAAACTGCTTTAAAAAGCGAATCGTATGCCGTACAAGGTGCTGGTTTAAATGGTATCAACAAGTTGGATAGCCTTCAAGCATTGCAATTGGCCAAATCTTTTGAAAAAGACAACAAAGGTTCGTTAACACAAGCCATTATAAGCACTTATACCAATTATGGTAATGATGAACAATGGTCTTATGTATTAAAAGCCGTTCAAAATGCTGCCCCACAAGAAAAGTTTGGTATGCTGCGTAATTTTCAAACGCTTATAAGTAAAGTAAATAAATCAGAATATGCTCAGCAAGGTATCGAGCAATTAAAAGCATTAGCCATTAAATATAAAGCTTTTGGAGCTGGCCCATTTGTAACAGGTATGCTGACCGATATAAAAACTCGTCGTACAAAACTAAATGACGAAGCTTCGGTAAAAGCTGTGGATGATGCTATAAAGGCAATAAATGATGCTAAATAATTAGCTCGTAGATTATAATAAAAAGGGCTTTCTGATGTTTCAGAAAGCCCTTTTTATTATAAGAAAATATAGCTATTGAGATAAAAATGCTACTATTTTATCTCTTTCTTTATCTGTAAGTTGAGCACGTGTTTGCATGTGCAAACCTATGGTAACCCATTGCTCGTGCGAAAATGCTGCTGGCGAAGGGGTGTTGTGACATCTTTGACAGTTCTCTGCCCAAAGCTGTGCGCCACTTTTTGCGGCTATTTTTTGAGTTTCAACGCAACCGTTAAATATGATAGATAGCATAATAGCCATCCCTGCTATTATCACCCAAGTCCTGTTTTTAATCTTTTTCATATTACTGTTTTTAAAAACCGATAGAAAATTGTAAATAAAGTGCATTCACGGTTGTAGTGCCCGCTGTTCCCCCTGCATCAATACTAGCAGTACTTAATGTTTTCGATTGGGCGTAAGTCAATTTCAGTACTGTTCTCCAACTAAGCCAATAATCTAATCCTATGGCATTTTCATGAAAGTTTTGCCCCCATGTAGAATTATTAGGTGTAGTATAATTCGAATACCTGTAGGCTAATTCTAAATTCTTCAATAACTTGTTATCAACACCAGTTGGTCTGATAGAAAATTGCCCAAATGATGAAGTTAAATTATTATCAAAAGTATAGGTGCTTGAGTTTGCTGTATTTACGTAATCCTGCTTGGTTACCTTTATCTTGTTATACTGCCCTTTTACATTGATGAGAAAAGGATTGAAGGTTTTTACAAAGTTGATATCAGCACCATACATTTTCGCATTTGCATTAACAAAACTCGACCCCACATCGGCAACACCACCATACAATCCTGATACCCCAACTTCTAAACATGAATTTGAAAAAGGAAGCAAAGAAAGTCTACCGCTCACCATTTTGCCTTTATTATTATCGGTTATGCCAGCTCCTTGTAATTCTCCATCGGGCAAAAGTTGTAAACCATTTGTAAAGCTTACATCGTAACTCCATTTCATACTACCTAAAGGCAACCCGCCACTAAAGCCTATACCAAAATCAGAACCCGGCAAATCAATCCCCGCAGGGTCTCCCGCTAGTTTATCAATCCAGCCAGCAGCTAAACGTTTATTATATATACCGAATGGTACAACAAAGTAACCTGCATGAATAATCAAGCCAGGGGCAGCAAAATAGGATATATTAGCCCAGTTAACCCCTATATTGGTGCCATCAAAAGAAGGCTCAAACTCAACTAAAAAATCATTTCCATGTCGCCACAATAACATTGGACTTAGTTCATAATGGTCGGCATCACCAAAGCTGTTTGTTTTGGTACTTTGCCCTATTCCCCCGGGCGATGTAAATGTGGTTTTGTTGCGCACATAACCAAAAGTAGCAAGCCCTGTCACCATAAAATGGCTCTCTCCTGGTTTATGGTCAGCTACTTGCTGTTCTAAAGCTGCAATTCTATTAATTACCGTTGAGTCGACTGTGGGTTGCTGCGCTTTTACTATACTTAATGATAGCAAAAGTGATATTGTACAGACCAGCCATTGAACCAATTTATTTATTGATTTCATAATGCTATAGTTTATTTTTTACCTGTTTTAGCGAGCGTGCGGATATAGTTAATCAACTCCCATCGCTGTTTGTCATTAAATATTTTTTTATAGCCGGGCATTGGGTTTCTCCCTTCCGAAAGTTTCCAAAAAAGCGAACCATCGGTTTCTCCTTGTACCAAAGCAGAAGAGTGGTCGGCTGGTTTTGGGTTTAGTGCTTGTGCGGCAGGCCCATCTCCCTTGCCTTTATCGCCATGACATGGAGCACAGTTTGCCGTATATAATCCTTTGGCCTCCGCTAATACACTTGTATTTCCAGCAAATGGGTTTTTTACTGCTTTTGCTGATGCGGGGGTAAGCCACGGTGTGCGTTGTGCGTGAGAAATTCCAATAAATGCTGTATTAAAGACTAAAAATGTCAGTATAAAAATCAGCCTTTGTTTACTCCGATTTTCTTGGACAATCTGCGGTTTTGTTTTCATAATAATGCTTTTTGATTTACAGTATAAAGCTATTATTGCTTGATTATCAGATAAATGATGTGATAGATGATAAAAGGTGATGGCAATCACTTTTATATTTCGACAAATAGAGTATATAACTATTTAACAATTTTGTGCTAAAGAATAACACTTTTTAACATTTGTACGTTTTATATTTGTGTTACATAAACCAAACCATGAGAAAACCCCCATTATTACTAGTGTTTTTGGTGGCTGGCACGGTTCAGCTAAAGGCACAGCAGCAATTGCCAAAATCTGCTGATACGACGTTGTTTAAAACTCCCAATAGTTATAATCCATTTAAGAGTTTTGATAATGATTTATTCAAAAATCCTTTAAATCAAATACAATCAAAGCCATTATTGTCAGTCCATAATTCAAAAACTGTAGAGGCAACAGCATTTTATAGCCGTATGCCTATTGCCAAACTAACTAGCGACGATAAAATGCCAGTAGCCCGATTGGATGGTAACGATAATATGCTGATTAAAAAAGTAAAAGTGGTTGACCCTATGGTAGTATCGCCACCTGCGATACCATGATTAAAGAGCGACTAGTTAAAATCTTTATTTACCAGTTTTTCCAATTCGGCAAAGCTGATGTTCATTTTAACACGCCCTTGTTTGGCATAAGATATTTCGCCTGTTTCTTCTGATACAATTATAGCCGTAGCCTCATTGGTTTCTGTAACCCCAATACCTGCTCTATGGCGTAGCCCGAATTGTAATGGCAAATCAGTCTTATCTGTTAGTGGCAATATGCAACTGGCTGCTTTTATCTTGTTTTCGGCAATTACAACTGCTCCATCGTGCAAAGGGCTATTTTTTTGAAAAATGCTTTCGAGCAAGCGTTTAGATATTTTTGAGTCCATCATCTCGCAGCTATTTTGATAAAACTGCTCATCATAAAACTTAGCAAATACAATAAGTGCCCCTGTTTTGGTTTGCTTTAAACTTTTACAGGCATCTATAATAGGTTTGATACGGGCATAATTGTTTTTTTCGTCTCGGGCTTTGCCAAAAAAGTACCGCCACCAAGCTTTGTTGCGTTGTAAAGAGGCGTTTTTTCCAACCAACAACAAAAAGCGTCTTATTTCTTGTTGAAATAAAACAATTACGGCTATTATGCCCACATCGGCTACTTTTTTAAGTATGCTTGCGAGCAAAGGCATTTTAGATTCGGGAACAATAAAGTAGAGTAGGTAAATAAATATCAACCCTACAAAAATATTAGCGGCAATAGTACCCCTTATCAGGTTATACAACTGATAGAAGATTATAGCCAGCAGCAAAATATCCAATATGGAGAAAGGAGTAATTTTTAAGTGACTAAAATCAAACAGTTGCATTTAGCGAAGTTAATACTTTCTATTAAATAGCTTTAAATTGTTGTTGATTTTTAAATATCGATGTAGTTATTTCTCCGCTATTTCGCTTTTAGGAAAAATAAGTGACGCCACAATGCTGATAGCCAATATGCCAATGATGATAATAAGCGAGTTTCCCGTTGTTAAACCTATCCTCTCCACATAGTTTGCTGCCAACATTTTTAAGCCGATAAAAGTAAGCAATACTGATAGCCCGATTTTTAGGTAATGAAACTTGTCGATAATATTTACTAACAGAAAAAACATCGACCGAAGCCCTAAAATGGCAAAGATATTAGAGAAGAATACAATATAAGGGTCTTTAGTTACAGAAAATATAGCAGGGATAGAATCGACAGCAAAAATCAGGTCGGTTACTTCAATTATCATTAACACTAAAAACAACGGGGTTATTAACCGCTTGCCATCTATTTTTACAAAAAATTTAGCCTTTTCAAATTTTGGATGAACCGCAAAATATTTAGAAGCGAATTTCACTATTTTGTGATTTTCGGGGTCTATTTCATCATCTTCATCGCGTTTAATAAACATCATCACTCCCGTGTACACCAAGAACGCTCCGAATAAATATAGTATCCAATGAAATTTTTCAATAAGCGTTGCTCCCAAAAAGATGAACATAAAACGCATCAAAATAGCACCAATAATACCCCATAATAATACCTTATGATAATGTTTTTGATTTACGGCAAAAGCTGTAAAAATGAGCACCATTACAAATATATTATCAACTGACAGCGCGTACTCGACCACGTAACCCGTAATAAACTCGAGTGCTAAATTCTCACGGTATAGATTTAAACTTGCCGCAAAATCATTCGGAATTAAAGTAAGATGATGAAAATTTTTATTGTTGATTTCTTGTAGCGAAGCAAAACTATCAATATGATGCAACATATCGCCGTAGCGCAAAATCAATCCATAAAATATCAATGCTAATGATACCCATACGGCACTCATTATTCCCGCTTGTTTCATGCTCACGGGCTTATCGCTTTTACCAAACAAGCCCAAATCGATAGTCATCATAGAGAAGATGAACAGAATAAAACAGGTTATGAATATAAATTCGTTAGTCATTATTTATTTCTTTCGGTAGTAAATCGAACTAGTTGTTCTAAACCCTCGCGCGAAGTGCTTGATGGGAAGGTGTTTAATATTTTGAAGGCTTCTTCTTGATATAATTTCATTTGGGTTTCGGCATATTGCAAACCACCAGTTTCGCTTACAAACCGAATAATCTGCTCTATCTTTTTGGGGTCGTCATTATGATTTTTTACCAAATTAATTATCCTTTTTCGCTCGGTTGTGCTCACATTATTGAGGGAGTAAATAAGTGGCAGGGTAACTTTTTTCTCTTTAATATCAATCCCCAATGGCTTACCTACATCATCGGTACCAAAATCAAAAATATCATCCTTTATTTGAAAAGCGATGCCTATCTTCTCGCCAAATAAGCGCATCTTTTCGATAGTTTCCAGATTAGCTCCAGCCGATGCCGCCCCGCAAGCGCAACAAGCGGCTATCAGCGATGCCGTTTTTTGGCGTATCACTTCGTAGTAAATAGGTTCGTCAACATCCATCCGCCTCACCTTTTCTACTTGCAATAGCTCGCCTTCGCTCATTTGCTTTACCGCTTCCGATACTATTTTCAATAAAGCAAAATCGCCATTATCAATAGATAGCAGCAATCCCTTAGATAGCAAATAGTCGCCTACCAATACTGCTATTTTATTTTTCCATAGGGCGTTGATGGAGAAAAATCCTCGGCGTTGGTACGAGTTATCTACCACATCGTCGTGCACGAGGGTAGCAGTATGTAACAATTCGACCAATGCAGCTCCGCGATGAGTAGAAGCATTGATATCGCCACATATTTTGGCAGAAAAGAATACAAACATGGGGCGTATTTGCTTCCCTTTTCGCTTCACAATATAATGCGTTATCCTATCAAGCAGGGGTACAGTGCTTCGCATAGAAGTTTTGAAGCTCTCTTCAAAAGCGTCAATATCAGCAGCAATAGGTTTTTTAATCTCGTTGATGCTCAGCATGGGCATTACATACGCTTATTTTAGTATCACCTTGTTTTTTGGCAATATGCAGCAAACATAAGGTAAAAAATTTATATGCTTTATACCTATCAATATTTCCTATGCTTTACCGTATTGTCTTATTTGTCGCTTTGCACAATCATCTTATATTTGTTGTATCAATCATCAAAAAAATTAAAGCATGAACGCATACAGCATTTTCAAGCATATTCACTCGGGGTTTAGGTACGTAGTACTCGTATTGGTTTTAATAGCCATTTTTAATGCCTTGGCGGGCTGGTTGGGTAAAAAGTCATATAGCGAAGGTAGCCGTAAGCTGAACCTATTTGCCATGATATCTATGCACACACAATTATTGTTTGGCTTGGTGCTCTATTTTATAAGTCCACTGGTGCAATTTGGTAGCCAAACCATGAAAGATCACGATACTCGGTACTGGACAGTAGAACACCTAACCATGATGCTTATTGCTATTGTTTTAGTGACCATTGGGCATAGCAAATCGAAAAAAGCAGCAGCAGCCGAAGGTAAATTTAAAAGCATTGCTGTGTTTTATACATTAGCCTTAGTTATAGTAGTAGTAGCTATTGTGTTAAGTAAAAGAGGCTTACTAACGGCTGCCTAAGTGTTAAGTTTTTTGACAAAAAGTTTGGTAATTCAAATTTCTTTATAAATTTGCCGACGCGATGACAAAAATTAACCATACAAACAGCTGGTGGCACCATACAAAATATGGCAGCCGGATAGATGTTTAATCGCGCGATACTAACTAATAGTAAACCTAATATAAACCCGGCGTCCACTAAACGTCGGGTTTTTTATTTAAAGCTATTTTGAAACAACAAGAATGAAAACATATCAAATATCAACCACTTCAAAAAAACTATTAGCCGATACCACCACACCTGTGAGTATCTATTTACGCTTGCGCGATGTTTTCCCTAATTCGCTGCTGCTCGAAAGTTCCGATTACCATAGTCGAGAGAATAGCTTGAGTTATGTTTGCTGCGAGCCTATTAGTGGATTAGTGCTGAATAATGGCGAACTTAAAAAAAGCTATCCCGATGGAAGTGTAACAATGCAAGAGAGAGGAACATTTGATTTAGTAGAAGAGATAAGTGCTTTTTTAACCCGCTTTAAAGCGAGTGATAATCCTGCTAAAATTATATCAAACGGCTTGTTTGGTTACTTCACCCACGAGGCGGTGGAGCACTTTGAAACTATCAAACTGAAAGAATGTGTGGATGATGCCCGTAAGATACCTGTGATGCAATATCATATTTATCGCTACATCATCGCTATTGACCATTTTAAGAATGAGTTGCATATCTTCCATAACCAAACCGAAGGTCAGGCAGAAAATGGCGGTTTGGAGAAAATAGAGTATTTGATAAAAAATAAAAACTTCCCCGAGTACCATTTCAAAAGCAAAAGTGCTGAACAATCAAACCTGACCAACGAAGAATTTATGGCGGTGGTTGATAAAATGAAACAGCATATTTTTAGGGGCGATGTGTTTCAGATAGTACCATCAAGAGCATTTTCTAAGCAGTTTTTGGGCGATGAGTTTAACGTTTATCGGGCGTTGCGCTCTATAAACCCATCGCCCTATTTGTTTTATTTCGATTATGGCGATTTTAGGATATTTGGTTCATCCCCCGAAGCGCAAATCACCATAAAAAATAAAGTGGCAAGTATTTTTCCTATTGCAGGGACATTTAAGCGTAGTGGCGATGATATAAAAGATGCAGAAATAGCCCGAAACTTAGAAAATGACCCCAAAGAATCAGCCGAACACGTAATGCTGGTTGATTTGGCAAGAAATGATTTAAGCCGACATTGCGAGCAAGTAGAAGTAAAGGCTTTTAAAGAAGTGCAATATTATTCGCACCTCATTCATCTAGTTTCGCACGTGAGCGGGAAACTGCGTGCAGGGGTTTCGTCATTTAAAATTGTAGCCGATACCTTTCCTGCTGGCACACTAAGTGGCGCACCAAAATATAGGGCAATGGAAATAATTGACGAAAACGAAAAAACCAAGCGCAGTTTTTATAGCGGCGCAATTGGTTACTTGGGTTTTAACGGCGATTTTAATCACGCTATTATGATACGCTCATTTTTGAGCAAGAATAATACGCTGCATTATCAGGCTGGTGCGGGGATAGTTGCCGACTCGAATCCCGAGAGTGAGTTGAAAGAAGTGGATAATAAAATAGCAGCGTTGCGAAGAGCAATTGAATTGGCAGAGGAGTTATAATATAAATTGGAAAGATGAAAATGAGCAAGATATTAATAATAGATAATTACGATTCGTTTACCTACAATTTGGTGCATCTGGTAAACGAAATAGGTATGCAATGCGAAGTTTGGAGGAACGATCAATTTAATATTGATGATGTAGCTGCTTTTAGTCATATTATTTTATCGCCAGGACCGGGTATTCCATCAGAAGCAGGTTTACTTTTACAAGTGATTGAAAAATATGCAGCCACCAAAAGCATTTTTGGTGTTTGTTTAGGGCAACAAGCCATTGCCGAGGTTTTCGGTGGTAATCTACTAAACTTAAATCGCCCTATGCACGGCATAGCTACTCCTATAAAAGTGATTGATGAGAAAGAACCATTATTTGCAGGCTTGCCTCAAAGTTTTAAAGTGGGCAGATACCACTCGTGGGTGGTGGATGAGAAAAATTTCCCTGCCGAATTGATAGTTACCGCTATTGATGAGGCCGATAATAGCATTATGGCTTTACGCCACAAAACGTATGATGTGCGCGGAGTGCAATTTCACCCTGAATCTATACTTACCGAGCATGGCAAGCAATTGATGAAAAATTGGTTAATGCCTGCCGTAGTTTAAAACAGAAACCGAAGAATTTATACATTAAAACACACCTAAGTATTGGTATCGAAGTAAAGATTTATGAATATACTTGATAAAATAGTTGCTCAAAAGAAAAAGGAAGTAGCCGCGGACAAACAAAAAGTGTCTTATTCCAAATTAGAGGAGTCGGACTTTTTCCACAGAGATGTGCTTTCGTTTAAAGACTTTTTACTTGACGCTAGTAGAACAGGTATAATTGCCGAGTTTAAAAGAAAATCACCATCAAAGGGGATTATTAATGATAAGGTATCTGTACAAGATGTAACTACTGCATATGCATCAGCAGGGGCATCGGCACTTTCGGTGCTAACAGATAGGCAGTTTTTTATGGGGAGGAAAATTGACCTTATAAAAGCGCGTGGTGTTAATCAAATCCCAATCTTACGCAAGGATTTTATGATTGATGAATACCAATTGGTTGAAGCTAAAGCCTTAGGTGCAGATATTATCTTGCTGATTGCCGCAATACTTAGCCCAGCGCAAGTACAGCAAATGGCATCGTTTGCAAAAAACCTTGGGTTGAATGTGCTATTAGAGGTACATAATTTAGAAGAACTAGAGCGAAGCATTAATCCTAATTTGGATGCCATTGGTGTAAACAATCGCAATTTGGCTGATTTTACGGTATCGGTAGAAACATCATTTCAACTAGCCGAGCATATTCCTAATGAGTTTTTGAAAATATCAGAAAGTGCCATTAGCAATACCGAAACCATCAAAACACTAAAAAAGGCAGGGTTTAATGGCTTTTTGATAGGCGAAAACTTTATGAAAGAAAGTAATCCGGGCTTAGCGATGACTGAATTTGTAAAGGGGTTGAAATAACTCAAATCACAATTCCTGTAGGTTATCAAAATATAGCCATACTTAAGCTGGTTACTAACCTAAACATGAAAAATGTTTAAAACTTTAGTTTCATGCTGGTATATATTTTCCAATTTTCGCGTTTCGACAAGAGAATAGAATTTATATATGAGATTTGAGCTAAAAAAACTCCTTGCAATATCGACTCCGCTACTTTTATTAATAGCCTGTGGCAACAATAGCAACGCCAACCTAACCAATGGTGCTGTTGCAACCACTTATAGCAAACCTTTTGACCCTACCGAGCTTTTAAAATACAACAAGAAAAATGCTGACAAGCGCATTGATGGTTTTTTTCATAAGTTACATTCAAAAAGTGGGTTCAATGGCAATATTTTAGTAGCCAAGCATGGTAAAATTATATATGAAAATGCACTAGGCTGGGCCGATCATTTGAAACGAGATAGTTTAAAAATAAATTCACAATTTCAGCTGGCTTCGGTTACCAAAACGATGACATCGACCGCTATTTTACAGTTGATGGAGCGTGGCAAGTTGCGGTTAGACCAAAATGTAAAAGAGTTTTTCCCAAATTTCCCTTATGAAGGCATTACCATTAGGTTATTGCTCACTCACCGCTCTGGGATGATGAATTATGTTTACTTTATTGATGACATCTATCGCAAACAACACTTAAACCAACGCAAAGGACTTACCAATAAAGAGGCGATGGATATGATTGCCCAATACAAGCCTCGCCCTTTTAACAAGCCCAATAAAACCTTCTTGTATAACAACTCAAACTATATGGTGCTGGGTTCTATTATTGAAAAAGTTACTGGAATGAGCTATGCCGACTATATGCGTGATAATGTTTTTAAACCCGCACATATGACGCATACCGCCGTGTATTCAAAAGCGGTGTACGACAAAATACCTGTGGATGTGGTAGGGCACGACCGCAATAGTTGGAAATACTCTGTTGCTCCAAATTTCCTAGATGGCCCAATGGGCGATAAAGGGATTTACAGTACAGTAGGCGATTTGTATTTGTTTGACCAAGCTTTGCGCTCGGGGCGTTTAATTAAACCTGCTACACAAGACTCCGCCTATACCGCTCGGAATCCTATGATACGGGGGCACTTTAACTATGGCTACGGCTGGCGATTGTTTGAAGCACCTAATGAAAAAGTAGTTTATCATACTGGTTGGTGGCATGGTTTTAGGCATATTTTTGTTCGCGATTTAAAAAACGATGTTACCATAGTGCTACTTGGCAACTTGGTTAATGGTAGTTTACTACACTTAGATGATTTATTTAAGATAGAAGGCATGCCTATTATTCGTAAAGGTGCTTATAACGGACATGGTGATACCGCCGAAGATTAACTAATCGTATCGATTTTTAGTGATTTATAGCTATTAACAAGGTTTTGTTGTATTTTTAGGTTTCAATTATAAACCATTGTTATCTAATACCATACATAGGGTTCAATCGCTGTTGCTACTGGGCATCGTTTTATTGTTACTTTTTTGCTCACAAATAGCAAAGGCGCAGTATTTTGAACTAAATCCAGGTACTAAATCCACAAAACTCCATTTTAAATTAATAAGGAACCTACTTATTATTCAGTTGAAAATAAATGATAAGGGGCCCTTTAATTTTGTGCTTGATACAGGAGTTGGGTTAATGATTATTACAGAGCCAAAACTAGTCGACTCTATTAATCTTGCCAACAAGCGCACTATAAAACTACCTGGACTAGGCGAGGGCGATGATTATGAAGCATACGTTACCTCGCAATTAAAAGTTGATATACCGGGATTAACAAGCTATGATGTATCAGCAGCTATATTGAAAACCGATCATTTTAGCTTATCTGGGTTTGCTGGCGTGCCTATACATGGTTTATTAGGATACGAGTTTTTTAATAATTTGGCAGTAAAATTAAATTTCACCGATAGTACACTTACTGCCTATCGGTCAAATGAAGCCCGCCTATTTAAAAAAGGTGTTAAAATCCCCATTACTATTGAAAACCATAAACCGTATTTACAAGCAAAAGTAAGGCTGCCAAATGGTGTTGATAAGGTATGCAAATTGGTTGTCGACTTGGGCGCAGGGCATCCCTTATCGCTCGAAAATATGATTAAAAAGCAGGGATTACCTCAAAAATTCATTATAGCTAATTTGGGTATTGGGTTTACAGGGCCAATTACTGGTTTTCTGAGTAGAGTAGATGAGCTTGATATAGGGCGGTTCAAAATTAAAGGCGTGATTACTTCTTTTCCAAATGATTATGATGAGGAAACATTAAAAAAATTATCTGTTACTAGAGACGGTAATTTAGGGGTTGGTATTCTTAAACGATTTCATGTCATATTTGATTATCAAAGTAATGCTATCTATCTCAAACCCAACACCAATTATGGCGAGCCATTTGAGCATGACATGAGTGGTATAGAATACTATGCTGCTGGAGAAGGCTTTAAACATATCATTATTAGTCGAGTCGAGCCAGGCTCGGCAGCAGATGAAGTTGGGTTGGAGAAGGATGATGAAATTACATCCATTAATTTTAAATCCGTTGCGGATATGACATTGGAACAAATTGATAATTTGCTCAAATCAAAAAATGATCGTAGCTTATTATTAGATATTTACCACGATAAAAAGTATGACCATGTGATACTTACCTTAAAAAGACGCATATAATTTGTAACAAATACGTTGATAATATTATTAAAAAAAATAATTGACTTACTTTTATCCCTCATTTATTAAACCGTTTTATGAGTAAACCACTATCTACAAGCAATCGCTTGCGATTTATTTTGTTGTTGTCGGCGGCTACTGCACTATCATGTGCAACTAAAAAGCCAATCGTGCCTGCAACAACAGGCGCTGCTGCCAATCCACCAGCCGCCGCAGGAAAAAAAGATGCCATTAAAAAATTTGGCGATGTAATTACCTCAAAAGCAGTAATGCACAAAGGGCTTTTTACTGTGTATAAAGATGAGGGGAAATATTATTACGAAATCCCTGATTCTATATTAAACCGGGAAATGTTGGTAGTTACTCGTTTTGTAAAAACTCCATCTGGATTAGCCTCATTTGGGCAGCAATACGGTGGCGAGCAAATCAACGATCAAGTTTGGAAGTGGCAACGCCACGATAAGCAAGTTTTTATCCGTGTGCCAAGTTATTCGGTAATAGCCGATAGCACTAGCGATATGTATCGTTCAGTTAAAAACTCTAATCTTGATGCTGTTTTGGCCTCGTTTGATATCAAAGCTTTTAATAAAGATACTACGGGTGTAATTGTTGATGTGACTGATTTTTATAATGGCGACATTGCCGCTATCAGTCTTTCGGACGGTATTCGGAAAATATATAAAATTTCGGGGGTCGATAATTCTAGGTCATATATTGATACGATTAAAACTTTCCCTATCAATACCGAGGTTCATACTTTAAAAACATTTAGAGCAGGTGAATCGCCAACTGATAACACCAACGCATCAATAACCTTTGAGTTGAATACCTCGATGGTATTATTGCCCAAAACACCAATGAAGCCTCGCTTACTAGATAAAAGAGTAGGTTACTTTGGTCAAACTCAAACCGATTACGGAACTGATGCACAAAAAGCACAAGTAACAGCGTATATCCACAGATGGCGATTAGAGCCTAAAGATGAAGCCGCTTATAACCGAGGCGAGCTAGTAGAGCCTAAAAAACAAATTGTATTTTATATTGACCCAGCAACGCCTAAAAAATGGGTTCCGTTTTTAATACAAGGTGTAAACGATTGGCAAAAAGCTTTCGAGGCTGCTGGTTTTAAAAATGCTATTGTAGCTAAAGAAGCACCTAGTGCAAAAGAAAATCCTGATTTCAGTACCGAAGATGCGCGTTATAGTGTGATTAGGTATTTTGCATCTGATGTTGAAAACGCCTATGGGCCTCACGTATCAGACCCTCGAAGTGGCGAAATATTAGAAAGTCATATTGGTTGGTATCACAATGTAATGGAACTACTACGCAACTGGTATTTCATCCAAACTGCTGCGGCTAATCCTGCTGCTCGTACTGCTAAATTTACTGATGCGCAAATGGGCGAGCTTATCCGTTTTGTTTCTTCGCACGAAGTAGGACACACCTTAGGTTTACCACACAATTTTGGCTCTAGTTATGCGTATTCGGTTGATTCGCTTCGTTCAAAATCATTTACTGATAAGCACGGAACAGCACCATCAATTATGGATTATGCTCGTTTCAATTACATAGCACAGCCAGGCGATGGCGTAACGCATTTTTATCCTCAAATTGGCGAGTATGATAATTGGGCTATTAAATATGGCTACAGCTGGTTTGCAGGAAATAAAAAAGCGACTGAAGAAAAAGAGTTGTTAAATGTTTGGATAAAAGAAAAGGCTGGAAATCCGCTTTATTATTTTGGAAGGCAAGGAACATCTATCGACCCTAGGTTGCAAAATGAAGATTTGGGCGACAATGCGATGAAAGCTAGCACCTATGGTATCGAAAACTTAAAACGTATACTACCTAATATTGAGAAATGGACTTTTGAAAAAGGCGAACCTTACTCAAACTTAGAGGAGTTATATAATGAAGTTCTTTTCCAATATTATCGTTATATGGGTCACGTCACCACTAATATTGGCGGCATGAACGAGAATTTCAAAACTTATGACCAACAAGGTGCGGTTTACGATTTTATTAAAAAGAACTTACAACGTGATGCAGTATTGTTTTTAAACAAGCAAATATTTGCTAGTCCTTTATGGTTAGTTAATGGCAATGCTATTAGCAAGTTTGATAATGGTGTAATTCTTAACCGCATCAAAGCAATGCAAGTTAGCGTGTTAAACAATGTGGTTAATCCATCACGCTTGGCGCGTATGTATGATAATGCTGAGAAAAATGGAAATAGTGCTTATAGCGTTGTTGAGCTACTTACTGATTTACGTTCAGGTATTTTTGAAAATGGCAGACCAGATGCATTCAAGAGAAACTTGCAAAGAGCGTATATAGAAACACTTAAGAATTTGCTATATGAAGACTTTAGAGGCTTTCCTAGTGCGAGTAGTGCACAACTGGCTTATTTTGGATTAACGCCAATAAACGTAGCGTTTTCTGACATCAGACCGATGGTAAGAGCCGAGCTTAAAGCGATTGATGCTAACTTACCAAAAGGCGGCGATGCTTTAACTAATGCGCATTATACCGACTTACGCTTGCGTATTAAAGAAGCATTAAATCCAACAAGACCAATTGTTAACTTACCAAATGGTGGACAAGGCAGAGGCGTAAACGAATTACAGCCTAAAAAGGAAGACTATTCGCACTGCTGGTCTAAAGAATAATATTATTCTAAAAATAATTCATGAAAAGCCTACTTTGAAATAGAAGTAGGCTTTTTTGTTAATATCAGCCCCACTAATGCAAAACTTCATTAATGAGCATTCTCCTGCCAATAAGATTTTATACCAAAATTTCTTAATAGAAGCGGTATGTATATCTTTTTAGATAAATAATTATCGTTGTGCAATTGTAACCTATTCAACTTGTTCTCGTAGAAGGCTATAATTTACTTTATTTAAATTACCATATATGAGACGAATGAGACAAATATTACCATTAATGTTACTAGTATGTTTTATTAGTATAAATGGCTGTAAAAAAGACAAAACTCCTGGGCCAATTGGTCCTTCGGGAGCTACGGGGGCTACAGGGGCACAAGGTGATGTAGGTGCAACTGGACCACAAGGACCACAAGGGCCAGCTGGAGGTGCTACCGGCGCAACGGGCGCAGCAGGAGCTACGGGTGCAACAGGAGCAACAGGTTCAGCAGGTGCAACGGGCGCAACGGGTGCAGCAGGAGCTACGGGTGCAACGGGTGCAGCAGGAGCTACGGGTGCAACAGGAGCAACAGGAGCAACAGGAGCAACAGGTTCAGCAGGTGCAACGGGCGCAACGGGTGCAACAGGTTCAGCAGGTGCAACGGGCGCAACGGGTGCAACAGGAGCAACAGGTTCAGCAGGTGCTACTGGGGCAACAGGAGCAACAGGAGCTACAGGAGCAACAGGTGCTACAGGAAATGCTAATGTTCAAACCTTTGTGCTTAGAAATATAAATGTTCCTGTAACTGGTGCTACGTTAGCAGTTCCAGCAATAGATCAAAGCATTGTTGATCAAGGCTTAGTTTATGTATATTTTAGCAATACGGGCATCGCTGGGCCATGGTTTGCATTACCTTACAACAATGGTGCAATTAGTGTAGTTAGTATTGGTGTAGGTGCAGTAAATGTAACCGCTACCACACAACAAACTGGTTTATTCTTCAAAATAGTAGTAATACCGGGTAATTCTGTAACACTTTTGAATGTTGCACATCCAGGGCTTAATTTCAATAACTATAATCAAGTAGCCTCAGCGTTACATTTGAAATAAAACTTACCTTTATCTATGAAAACACAAAGACCTCGAAATTCGGGGTCTTTTTTGTTTTATTGTAACAATGTTGTGTGCTTCATTTATTTTATGTTTTTAAACTAAACCTTTGCGTTACATTGTAGTTTAACCTACTTAGTGCTTACGTATTTATGAAATTTAGTTTACTTCTCTTTTTGCTTTCCATCTTAACTTTATCTTTTTCTTATGCCCAAACTGGGCGCGAAATAAACGGCGTAGTAATAGACTCTACAAAATTAGGCATCCCTGGTACTACCCTCAAACTCATAACCGATAAAGGAGATAGTACAATTACCGTTGCTGATGCTACGGGTAAATTTACGTTCACAGGCATTCGCACTACAAAATTTACACTTACTATATCTTCAATAGGTTATCAAGGATTAAAACGACATTATGTGCTTGATAATGATACTAAGCCTGTAGTGCTCAATCCTGTTGTTTTAAAATCAGAATCAAATACATTAAATGCAGTTACGATTGTAGGGGTTAATCCTATTGTTTTAAAAGAAGATACCGTACAATATACCGCAAGTGCCTACAAAGTGCGCGCAAACGCCCCCGTAGAAGATTTGGTTAAAAAACTGCCTGGAGTAGATGTTGATGTAAATGGAAATATAACCACACAGGGTAAGCAAGTAACCAAAGTGCGTATTAATGGAAAAGATTTTATGGGGGGAGATGTGCAAAGTGCCACAAAAAACTTACCTGCCGATGTGGTTGAGAACATACAATTGATAGATGACTATGGCGATCAAGCCAATTTAACAGGGGTTAAAACGGGCGAGCCAAACAAAATCATGAATATTACTATTCGGAAGGATAAGAATTATGGATACTTTGGCCAAGCTACGGTAGGAGATGGGGAAGATGCTTTGCCAAACAGTCAAGGGATTCCTGATGCTAATCGTTATATTGGCGCTATAAATACTTTCAAATTTAAGGGCGATCAGCAAATTGCTCTTTTGGGAAGCGTAAACAATACCAATGTAAATACATTTTCTTTTAACTCTAGTAATGGGGCTGGCGGCGGGCGGGGCAATGCTGGGCGTGGCGGGCAAAATATTGGTAGCTTAATTACTACTCAAAATGGTATTACTGAGGCGCACTCTTTAGGTACTAATTTTCGCGACCAATGGGGTAAATCTCTATCTGTGTATGGAAGTTATAGTTTTGCTGATAATACTACCGCAACCAATAGCACCAATTTCCAACAAAACACTAATCCAATAAATCCCAGTATTAATAATCAGATTAGCAACGGGGTTAACAGAACTACCAATCATCGTTTTACTTGGAATATGGAATATAAGCCCGATACCATAAATTATTTAAAAGTGACACCTACATTTTCGTACTCAGGAACAAATTCTGTCGATAATGAAAACATTAATTATGTAAAAAACAATATAACTAGTTCGCAATATACATCAAACACAGTAGGCAATTCTTATAGCCCTAATTATGGCTTTACTGCTCTATTTAATCACAAGCTTCCAAAAAGAAGAAACTTGAGTGTAAACATAAATTTGAATACATCGAAAAGCAATCAATACCAAAATCCAATAAGTAATTATATAGTAGGGATACCTACATCACCGCTGAATCAACAAATTAATACGGATAGCCACACTACCAATTTGGGTGGAACATTATCGTATCTTGAACCAATAAGTAAGCGTGGTTATCTTGAATTTAATTACTCGCTAAATTATTCAAAAACAACTAACAACAAATTGGATGATACTTTAGACGTTTCTACACAAACATTTAACCGCTATAATTTATTAAGCACACAATACAACTATACTTTTACCACAAATAGATTAGGGATAAACTATCGCTTTGTAGAAAAGAAATATAATTATACGCTGGGCATAACCGCTCAACCTGCTGCATTAGATGGGTTTTCGCCACTTACTGGGGCTACAACCAAGGTAAATACCTTCAATATTATACCTACAGCTCGCTATATTTATAATTTTTCAAAAAGCCAAGCACTTAGTTTAAATTATAATGGTTCGAGTAGTTCGCCATCCTTTACCCAACTACAGCCAGTTATTGATTATTCAAATGCATTGTATCCCGTACAAGGTAATCCCTTTTTAAAACCACAGTTTACAAATAATATTTCTATACGCTATAATCAATTTAGCTTTGCTACGGGCGATATGTTATTTACCAATCTTTCATTTCAACAAATAAGTAATCAGATAGTAACCAATACTACTACTTATGCAAATAAAAATGTTATCCTTACGCAATACTTAAATGCCGATGGTTATTATTCAGCCTCTGGCAATATTACTTATGCCAAACCATGGAGTAATCGAAAATATACACTCTCATTTACTGGGGCTTTAAATTATTCAAACGGTATCGGATATTTATCAAATGTACGTGCCAATGGCGATTCGACTACATCAAAAAACATTGCTAAAAATTTACAACTTACTCCAGGATTGCGTTTTAGAGTAGATATTACAGATGTAATTGATGCTCAATTTTTGACTAATTACGCCATTAACCGCACCAATAATTCGGTAAATAACTCCTTAACAAGTGGTACGTCTAATACCAGAACATGGAACATCGGTATAAATGGTAAAAACTATTTGTTTAAAGATTGGACATTTAGTTATGATTACTCAAAAGCTATAAATTATGGTTATAGCCCAAGCATCAAAATAACTAACCCCAATTTATTGAATTTATACCTTGAGCGAAGATTTTTGAAAGATAACAGAGCAACGATACGTTTATCCGCTTTTGATATTTTTAATCAAAATACAGGGTTTTCGTCTAGCTCTACACCGAGTGCCTATACCGAAACGCAGGTTAATAGACTTGCACGCTATTATTTACTTACGTTTACACTGCGTTTACAAAAGTTTGCTGGCAAAACACCAACACAAAATCCGGATAGGGTGTTTAGAAGAGGCGGGGGCGATCATGGCTATTAAGCAGAATATTAAACCTCGCCATAAAGGTTTTTTAACAATATATCATCATGGTTAGTTTTGTTAGCCAACCATGATGAAAATATATTCGATGTTATTTTTGTGGAGTAGCGTTACTGATATTAATATAATCAGTTAATATCTGTCCAGCTTCCATTTTTAAGAAATCCAAATCCTCTTTTCTTGGCTTGCTATCGCCTTTCTTTAAAGGCTTTAGCCCTAATGCTACTCTTTTTAAATTATCTCTTTCAAAAGCTTTTGCCTCGTCTGCATCACGCATTTTTTTCAACTCTTGTTCATTGAGCGTAATACTTTTTTCGTTTTCGTGTTTGGTAAACTCGGCAATATCTTCCATTAGGTACTTATAGCTATTGCTTGTGTTCATACGTTGGGTATGTAATGCATTTAGCTGAGGGATTACACTAGTAAAATCACCTACTTTAGTGTAATCGGTTTTTTGAATAATATCGAAAGGCAATGCCGATGGCTCGGTATCTTCACCATACTTTGTCATCGGAATAAGTGACGGGAAAGAAACATCAGGGCTTACACCTTTATGTTGGGTTGAATTTCCCGAAATTCTGTAAAACTTACCAATAGTTAGATTTAATTGTCCAAATCTACTTTGACTACCAGTTGAAACCGATTTATCTCCCTTTCCTGCAACCTTTGCCAGCATCTCAACAACAGAAGGCTTTATTATTTTATCCAAATAAACGGGCTGCTGTACTGTGCCTTTACCATAGCTTTGTGTACCTATGATTAATGCTCTACCATAGTCCTGCATTGCTCCCGCAAATATTTCGGAGGCTGATGCACTAAATCTATCAACTAATACAGCCATTGGCCCCGAATAAGCAATACTCGGGTCTTCATCTTTATCTACTTCAATATCATCGTTTGAGCTGCGAACCTGTACTATAGGGCCTGTTTTTATAAATAAACCACCCAACTCAACGGCTTCTAATAACGAACCTCCGCCGTTTTCACGCAAATCTATCACCACACCATCTACATTTTCTTGTTTTAAGCTATCCAATAATAGTTTTACATCACGTGTTGTGCTTTTATAGTTGGGGTTTCTTGCTTGATATTCTTTAAAATCAATATAAAACGCAGGAATAGAAATGATGCCTATTTTTACAACTTTCCCATTTGAGTTATAGGTTCGGATTTCTTTTTTTGCTGATTGGTCTTTTAAAATAATTTTTTCGCGCACTATCTCTACCACTTTCGGTTTGCTGCCTGTTCCGCTCCCTTTGGCTAATACTTCTAAACGTACAATAGTGCCTTTAGTGCCACGAATAAGCGCAATAGCATTTTCTATACGCCAGCCAACTATATTCTGAAATTCGCCAGTTTTACCTTGTGCTACACCTACTATACGATCTTCAGGCGATAGCTGTTTGCTTTTATCAGCAGGGCCTCCTGGCACAATGGTGGTTATGGTAATGTATTCATCACGTGATTGTAGTGTTGCGCCAATACCTTCGAGCGAGCGAGTCATTTCAATATTAAACCCAGCCGCATTTGATGGGTTGAAGTAATTGGTATGCGGGTCGATAGCATTAGTAAATGCGTCCATAAATATTTGGAATACATCTTGGCTATTCAACTTGTTTGATTGCGATAATAAATTTTGATAACGCTTTCTTAGTGTTTCTTTATTCGCTGTTAAATCATTTTTAGCTAATTTCAGTGTAAGTAAATCGTACTTAACCCGCTGTGCCCAAATTTTATCCATCTCGGCTTCAGATGCAGGAAATGCCAAACTATCGCGGTTATAAGTAAACGTTTCTTTTGTGTTGAAATCAAAATTCTTATCTAATTGCGAAATAGAAAATTTAATACGCTCGTTATATCTTTTTTGATAAAGGTTGAACATATAAAACACATCAGCTAAGTTTCCTTCTTTCAAATCATCATCTAATACAGTTTTGTATTTTTCAAATTCTTTGATGTCAGAAGCAAGTAAGTAGTTATGCCCTTCGTCTAATACTTTAAGGTATCGTTTATAGACTACTTCTGATATAGAATCATTCAGCGGAACTTTCTTGTAATTATGCTCGGTAATAATGTTTACCACATAGCGGCATACAACACTTTGCTGCGCATCGGGTTGTAAATCATTTGGGCCAACTCTTTTGATGGGATGTGATGAAGGAGAGGCTTTACAAGCCAAAACGGCACCAAACACAAACAGGATATATAGCTTTTTAAACATATTTTTAGTAGTATTTAAATTGGGTACGTAATAATGCATCAATACTTGTTCCTAATATTAGTTTGCTAATGTAAATAAAAAGAGACAGTGTATATGCTGCCTCCTTGTTAGAAATAACAATATTACAAATAATGTTTTATTTAGATTATTATAAACGAGGATAGTTTAAAAAAGGTACACTATAATTTCTTTTTTTTATTATCAGTAGCATCGGCGTATTTTGTTAAAGGTTTTGGGGTGCTGTCAATAGTTTGAGGTAATAGCATTATCTTTTTATCAATTTCTGCTAATCGATAAGTTATCCCCTTTGCTCTTGAAATATCACGAGCCTCAATCAAATCCTCTCGTGCCGATTTAATATCTCCTAAATGTGTTTTTATTAAAGCCAAATTGATGAGGTTGGCTACTGTGTGTTTATCATCGTTTGCTTGTCGCGATAGGTTGTTGCTTTGTAGCAGATACCATTTCGCCTCCGAATACCGTGCCATTTTGATATACAACTCAGCCAAATCGCTAAAGTTATAACTAGCCAAATTATATATCCTAAAACGCATATTGTGTTTTGCCATTCCTAGAATAGCGAGCGTGGTACATTCAAGATTATAGAGGCTCGGATTAAGGTTGACAGGTGCTATAACTAAATTAGTAAGTTTGAAGTGATTGCTTAGCTGATGGATAGAATTGTCATTAGTATAAGCAATAGGAGATAAAATAGGGTGCTTTTTCTTGAATAGTTGAGTAGCCTTTTGCCAAAATTGAGCAGAAGCCGATAAACTAATGGCACAAAAGAAAATGATTAACTTTAATCGCATTAAAACTATTCGTGCTTTTAACAAAGCTTGTTTCTCAAAGATAGTTATATTCTTAATTGAAAACCTCGATTTTTCCATCATGTGCCGCCCAAACCATATAGGGGTGTGTATTGGCATGATAAATATCACCATTGGCAGCAATACCAATTACACCAGCAAAGCCATCAATAGGTTTCAGTTCGTCCAGCGTTTTTATGGTTGCTTGTTGCAATGTCATACCATCGGTAACACGTGTTACGATTTTGGCAGCAACAGCCCCACTTACAATATCTTCGCCTACGCCTGTGCATGATATACCTGCAAAGGCATTGGCATAGTTGCCCGCTGCCGTAGCCGAATCGCTCACCCTGCCAGGTATTTCAAACCCTTTTCCGCCAGTTGAGGTGCCTGCGGCTATATTGCCATTAGTGTCAAGTGCTATACATCCTACTGTTCCCAACCGAATAGAGTCGTTTAGTTTTTTTTCATATTCTTCACGTCGTTGCGGTATTTCGGGATTGTAGTATTCAAATCCTTGCTCGCGAGCAAACTCTTCTGCTCCTTTACCACTCAATACTTTATCATCCATCGCCAAAAGTTTTTCGGCTATTTGGATGGGATTTTTTACGCCTTCGATATTAATTACACCCGAAAACTGCAATGTTTTACCATTCATCAGCGAGGCACTCATGCGTATTTTTCCATCACTCTGAATTTGAGAACCAGTACCAGCGTTAAAAAGGTCACAATCTTCTAATAATGTAATGGTATAAACTACCGTTTCTGTTGCGGTATGAGTTTCCAAATATTGATACCCCAATGCTGCAATTTTGCTTAATGCGTCTTGCTTAGCTTGCTTAACCTCTTGGTTGGTTTTCGACTCGCTAAAAAATCCTCCGTGAATAATCAATTTCATTGCTATGGGTTTAATGATTGATACTGTTCTTTATTAACTACAATCAGCTATTGCATCAATTTTTGATTAGCCTCGCTAGCTAAAGTACTACTTTGCATTTTTGTACTCTTTTTTATCAATAAGCGATGTTGTTGCAAATCATATTGGTCGTAAATAGACATGGTATGCAATCTGAGATTTTCAATAGATACTGGCGAGCCCAATTCTACATCATAGATATTGGTTTCGACCATGTTTTTACCATCAACCAAAATAATCAACCCCGAACCTATTGCTTCCATCATATTGCCTTCGGTAATCAACAAGCCCGCATCTTCGCCAAGCCCAATACCTAGTAAGCCAGGGTTGCTCGCCACGGCATACATTAACCGCCCAATGCGACCACGTTGTACAAAATGGGTATCAATAATTACCGAATCAATAAAGCCTAAGCCTGCTGTGATTTGCACTTCGCCTTTTATCAAAGCTTCGTTGCTTTGCCCACGATAAATCATGTGTGCCGATGCAGCCGCAGCACCTGCTGATGTGCCTGCTATCAAGAAATTCTCGTTTTGATAGCGACTTTTGAGTATTTGTAAAAACTCTGTACCTCCAAAAATCGAACTCAAACGTAACTGATCGCCACCTGTGAACATCACTACGTCGGCTTTTCGTATTCTATCTAAATAAGATGGATTTGCAGCATCTTCTCTGCTTTTTATGTGGAGCGTATTTACTGTCGATACGCTTAGCTGCCCAAATGCTTTTATATACTCCTCGCCAACTAATTCTGGAATTTGCGATGCCGTAGTGATAACCTCAATTACCGATGCTTCAAGCCTTTCTGATTCTACAATTATCCGCTTTAAGATACCTCTATCAAAAAATTTAAGATAATCAGGTTGTTTGATATTTTCTTTAGAACTGATGTTACTCCCCATATCAATAGCACCACCAATTATTACCAATTTTCCCTTTGGAGTAATCATAAATTATGTGTTTAATTTTTTAATTAGTTGACTAGCTGATAGTAATAAATAACAAAATGCAACTAGCAATACGCAAATTAAAGTAAAAAGCAGGAGAATGAAAGGCTTATGTGCACAAATATTGAAAATGTTTTAATAAATGATTAAGAAATTGTACAACTATGAACTGATTATAATTGCTTTGTTATAGTTTGTTTTTCATAAAGCTATGGGTCGGCCTTACGTTTTATTGTTGATTTTAGGTAAATTTGCCGATAGATATGCCAACCGAAGTTCAGGAAGAAACCTTTACCCTTGAGGAACTACTTACTAGCCTTAAGGAAATGCACCGCCTCATTTTATGGAATGATGATTTTAATACTTTTGAACATGTGATATTTTGCATGATGAAGTATCTGGATTATTCTCAATCTCAAGCCGAGCGAATAGCTTGGAAAGTGCACAACGAGGGTAAGTGTGCTGTGTTGGAAGGCTCGTTTACAGAAATGGAGATATATCGTAAAATTTTACAACAAGAAGGACTTACCGTAACAGTCGAATAAAAAAGGAGGATAATATTATCCTCCTTTTGCTTTATCTAAGTTAAGCTACCTTATACTATGTAATTCCAACCATGTGGATCGGGTGCATTACCATAACGTATGCCATCTAGTGTTTGTAATACTTTTTGAGAAAACTCTCTTGTTTTAGGGTCGCTTAAGAAATATTCTTCGCCATTATAACTAAGTGAACCTACTGGAGCTATGGTTGCGGCTGTGCCAGCACCAAAAGCATCGGTAAGTTTGCCATTTTTTGCACCTTCTACAATTTCAGCTACTGATACACGACGCTCTTCTACCGGGAAGCCCCAATCGCGCGCTAGCGTAATTACGGTATCGCGTGTAATGCCTTTTAAAATAGTATTTTCAGTAGTTGATGGAGTAATGAGTTTGCCATCTAATACAAACATGGCATTGGCTGCACCCATTTCTTCAACATATTTGTGTTCTTTGGCATCAGTCCAAATCAATTGGTCAAAGCCTTCTTCTACCGCTTTACGTGCAGGCAACATTGCACCACCGTAGTTGCCAGCAGCTTTTGCATAGCCAAAACCACCCTCGGCAGCACGGGTATAATGCGTTTCAAACTTTACGCGCAATACTTTCGAGAAGTAAGGGCCTACTGGACCTGTTAATACAATAAATTTATAAGTAGATGATGGTGCTACACCCAAAAATGGGTCGGTAGCAAACATAAATGGCCTGATGTATAACGAATGGTTTGCATTGCTTGGTATCCAGTCGCGGTCAATGTCAACCAAGGCAGCAATACTTTGCACAAAAATATCTACTGGTAGTTCGGGCATACAAAGGCGTTCGGCCGATTTGTTGAAACGCTCGCCATTTTTTTCGGGACGGAAAAGCGATACTTTACCATCAGCATGTTTGTAGGCTTTTAATCCTTCAAAAAATGCTTGTCCGTAATGTAATGCTGATATAGCTGGACTTAATCCAATTTCGGCATAAGGTACAATTTCAAAATTTTTCCATTCGCCATCGGCATAATCAGCCACAAGCATGTGGTCAGAAAAAGTTTTGCCAAATGGTAGATTGCTAAAATCTGTTTGTGCCAAACGAGAATGGCTTGTTTTGGTGATTTTAATTTCCAGCGTCTCAGTCATATCCTTTTGTATTAAGTTCTAAAAATGGCAAAATAGTAATTTTCGCCTGAAGTATCAATCTGCTTATCGTAATCAATAGAAAATCATTAAATTATGATATTAAAATAACAATAACTATAATCCCAAAGCGTCGTGCACCCAAGCTTTGCCCCAATTATCTATTTGTTCCTCAGTCCATAGTGATGGGAAAAATATCCGTTTTTGAAAGCGAGGGGGAAGATACTTTTGCCAGTTTGTACCGCCTGTTGCTTTTATTTCTTCAGGCTCACGGTTAAGATAACGCACTGCTGATTTATAATGAGATAGCGGCCAATTAATATTTACAAGAACATCCAATTGGCGCAATTCGTATTCAAGCGCTTTGGTGGCTTGCCCGCTATTTTGTAACTGCTTTACAAGATGATTGAAATTACATTTATCGGCAGCTTTGCCAAGCTCAATAAATGCTTTGGCATATTTTTTCTCAAATTGTTTTAGGGTAAGCGTTTTTTTACCTGTTGATAGCTCCGTTGCACCAAATTTCCAGTAGATGTACTCAAACTGTTCTTCAATTGAAGCATTAGTCAACTCTTCACGCTTGTCCTTTGCCACCAAATTAATAAAATCAGTAGCGTATATTTCTATCATTCGGTATTGCCCACTTTGGAAACCACTTGCTGGCAATAGCGACATACGGTATTGTAAAAACTGCTCCTTTTCCATCCCATCTACCATAATCTCGAACGACTGTGTGAGTGCTTCAAAATAACGATTGATGCGTTTTACACGTGCTGCAAAAAAATCAGCAGTAGGTGGTTGTTTTTCAACTATTTGCTTGCACTCGTGCAATGCCAATTTAAAATACAGCTCCGTAATTTGATGATACATGATAAATATCTCCTCATCAGGGAATTGTGTTTTGGGGTTTTGCAGACTTAGTAAGGTGTCTAAATGGATATAATCCCAATAAGTTAAAAAATCGGCATGTAGCAATCCATCAAGATAAGATACCATATCCTGTCCCATTGCTTTATATTTTTCTTGCAATAGAACAAGGCGGGCTTCTATTTCTGGAGTAATCTTCATAATAATAGGTTTATTGTGTAGCAAAGGTAATAAACCTATGTAATACAAAGCCATAGCACCTTTTTTAGTTTAGAATGCTAATATAGCAATCTAAATTTTATGGTATGGTCAATGGCTTTTAGTTCATTAAGTACTTGCTTGCCATATCCTGCATTCACGTCGGTAATTACATAGCCTATTTGTGCGTTTGTAACCAAAAACTCGCCTACGATATTGATGTTGTGCCTTGCAAACACTTCGTTTATTTGTGCCAATATACCAGGCACGTTGGTATGAATATGTATTAAACGGTGAGCATTATCGTTACGTGGGGGTTGCAGTTCGGGGAAGTTGCAACTCATGTGCGTTTTGCCCTCATTCATAAATGCAATTACTCTTTTCGGGATAAAGTCCGAATTGCGAGGATTGTATTTTGGGTCATCAAATATGATAATGCCATTTTCGCAAGCAGCTTCTGCCAGTTTTCGGTTGGTTATTCTTCCAAAACAGCCAATTACCTTCAATCTATCTGCATTTTGTAATTGCTCAATAGATGGTTGATTGGCTTCGTCACAAAACAATACCCCAGCTTCTTCTAAATATTTATCCTCAATGCTTTCTTTGTGACGGATGTTATATCCCTCTTTTCGCATTTGTTCCAACGCCTCATCATCAATGTCGCCTACAACCAAACATTTGATGCGGTTTTTGGGATAAGATATAGCACGAGGCAATTTGTTTATATACAAAAACTCATCAAAACTTGGCGTAACGTGATCGGCCTTTTCGGCTACAGATTTTCGCTCAATGTTTTCGGTGAATGCAAAAAACTTTTTTATTAAGCCCGATTCTTTTAATTGATAATCAGAATAGCCATCGCCTATGCCAAATATTTCGCCTTGCAAGTTCATCTGCCTTAGCAATTTTACCTTACCACCTTCTTGCGATAGGGGATTATCGCTATCGTAGCCTATTATGTTATCATCCTCATCAAATACAAAAGTATTAGCATAAATGTTTTCCCGTTTGATACCATATTCGGTAACCACAGGGGTGATAAACTCTTTAAAACCGCCCGATACAATAAGTACAGTATCTTGATGCTCTTTGAAAAAAACATTGTTACGAGAAAAAGAAACAGAAACTTTCTTTTTTAAATGCGTAATCAATTGTTTTAGATGTTCACGATTGGCTTGAAGCAATTTTACACGCCCTTCGAGACTTTGACTAAACGACATACGCCCTTCCATAGCAGCATTGGTATAGTCCTCTATCTGCTGATAAATTTGTTCTCTGTCGGGATGTTTTTTTAGTGAAATGCGCGCAAGCTCGTCTAATGCTTCAACCTGAGTAAATGTGCTATCAAAGTCGATGATAAAGTACTGATCCATTTACCAGCGAATATGCAAATTTTGCACGACGCTTCATAGTAAAATGTTGAGTTTATTGATAGAGTATGTTCGATAGCTTACGCTGAGGCAAATAATATGTTATTATTCGATGCCGAGTGTGTTATAAAATCTTATACAATATCCAATCGTCGGTTTCGTAAACCTTGTGTAACTTCAACTTAGAGTCCGAGTGTTTTATAGCCGGTATGTATCGGTAGTTTAGTTGTGTATAGCCCGTAAGCGAATTTTGTTCGGTAGCTATCAAAATGTAATTAGCATAATGTTCGGGCGCTTCACTTGCACTTAAATAAGTTTCTTGGTAGGGTAAAATCAACCGTTCGGCATGGTGCGTATATGCAATTACCGAATAGGCAATAGCATCATCCATCATAATCTCGGCATCTCTTGGTATCGATGTGTTGATGTATTCTGCCATATCGCGATTGGTGTTTTGCTGCTCAATTTTATGCTGATTGAACAGCACTTTGGTAAACTCCCGCTCTTCGTTAAGGAATGACCTATCTAAGAAAAAATATCCTGTAATTATTTGAAATACTACCAATATACTCAATAGTATTTTTACACTCAATTGGTGTTTCTGCTCCCACGATTTAAAAATAACGCACAGCAACGCAAGCACTAAAAAAATGAGGAAATACTCTTGCGAAAGAAATATCTTGTCGTATTTGATTTGCAAAAACTCTATAAGCGCAAAAGGCGTTGCAATGGTTAATATTTTGTAGGTGCTGTTTCTGAAAAAATAGATTGCAACTAATATCATCGGGCAGTAGAGCACCACACTTGCAGTTACTAAAGGAGATATTTGCCACGATTGATGGTGCGCAAAACTAGTAGCTTGCTCAAACGTTATCCTATCGGTCAATACCGTCCATGTAGCATAAGGGCTATCTAAGAAATAATCAAAATCGTTGGCATGGGTAAGATTCAGCATCTTAAAAATCAAGATAGATGCTAATGGTAGGATAAATAGAATAATATAAATGGCAAAGGTTTTGTTCACCAATTTGCGCCGTAGTGTAGGGTTGTTAAAACTTTGATATAGCCTGAAAATAGTTTCCTTTTCGCCCAAATTAAGACTTTGCGTAGCAATGAAAAGCACCAATGGGATGAAAAACAGCGTGAGCCAAATAAACTTATAATCGCAAAACACCAATATCACCATACAAATACTTGCAATGGAGATATGGAATGTAGTATTAGAAGTGTAAAATCTGATGATATGGAAAAAGAATAGGTAAAAGAATATAAGTATCAGATAGATGGACTTACCAGAGCAGGCAGTATATAACAAGCCTGGATGAAACAAGAACAAAACCACCAATATCCATAAGTAAAAATCGTCGCTAGTTCGCCTAATCAATGAGGTTGCCATCAAGTAAAAAAGCACCGTAGTGCCAATTGCTGATGCAATAACAGGCGCAAGCAGTGGGTTGATTTTTGCAAAGATAAACGACCCATAAAAGGGCAATATAGGCGCAGTAAGCCCCATTACTTTTAAGCGATTACCCAAGCCTTCGAGTAAAATTTTACTCTTTTCGATATAAAATAGCGACTCCTGATTATAATAGCCCAATTTGTTTAAATAGATACCCATTAGCAGGTAATAAGCTGCTATTAACAACGTAGCAAGGATGAGATATATTCGTCTTTTATTCCTCATTTAGTTAATCACGTTTGTGGCACTATTTATCTTACTTAGCCCGTGTTTGGTTTTTTCCCAATAAAACGGTTTTACTATTAATTGATACAAACCCATGTAGGCAGCAGCAGAGTGCATCAACCAATATATAGGATTGGCTATGGCAAATAAAATCAGCTCGTAAAAGCGACGTTTAAATACCGCCATCATATTTACATATATCATCAATATATTGCCCACCATGAGATTGAATATACAGATAAACAATACCCAATCGGGAAATAATGTTTTGATGGTAGCTAAATTGAACACGACGTATGCCAAGAAAATGAATAGCAAAATAGGGTAAACCAAAAAGGTAATGGGCGTAGCACCAACAAAGAAGTTGAAACCTAAAAAGCCCTTCCATCCAATTTTTTTCCAAAGCGCAACAGGATTGCGCATGTGCACCAAATAGGTTTGCATATAGCCTTTTATCCATCGCGAACGCTGCCTAATCCAGTTGATAGGCTCATTGTTGGCTTCTTCGTAGGTGGTTGAGTTTACTATCGATACTTTATAGCCTTTAGCATAAGCGCGCACTCCCAAATCGGCATCTTCGGTTACGTTAAACGGATCCCAAGCACCCAACTCAACCAAGCTTTCCATTTTAAAGTGATTGCTTGTGCCACCTAAGGGGATGGGAATATCTAAAGTGTCTAATCCAGGCAACATATAATCGAACCAATACGAATACTCGAGTGTAAACATCCGAGTAATGAAGTTTTCGTTCCTGTTAAAGTAATTTAAAGCACTTTGTACACAAATATAATTATCAGGTAGCTTGTTGAATAGGGTTACCGCTTTTTTGAGTTGGTCGGTATCCGGAATATCTTCGGCATCATAAATAGTTAGGTATTTGCCACGCGAAAAATGCAAGCCATAGTTACAAGCCTTTGGTTTAGTTTGTGGCATATGCAGCGGTACTACAATCACCTCAAACGTAGCTGGAAAGTCGAGATTGCGAACAGCATTTAAAGTTAAATCATCCTTTTCTTCGACTAGTAATTTTATATCCAGTTTTTCACGAGGATAATCAATGCTTTGTAAATTCCAGATGAGTTTTTTGATGAGTTTATCTTCTTTGAAAACAGGTAGTAGAATGGTATATATCGGAAGCTCGTCATTTACCACTGCTTTTACTTCTTCTTTACTTACCGCTTGATGCAACTCGAACCGAGAGCCTACTAGCGAAAGGAACAACTTAAATATAATGGCTATTAAGAAAAAGAAACTCATAGCCACATTGAGTATAATGGTAACACTCTTAAAATTCATTACCAAACCAGCCGCCAAAAGTCCTAAGGCTAAGAAGAACAATATCAATTGAGGGGTTGAGAAAGTGACCAATGCCGAGCTATTAGGGTCGCGATTGAGTAATTCAAATACTGCTGATTTGACATAACTATCGCCAAGCAGCTTATGCGTAAGCCAAGTAATTTCTAAATCATCGGCTACTATAATTTCTGTTTCGCAATTATAGGTCATCCTGATGAAATCAATAAATAGTTCATCACTAGGGTCGGCCATTAGTGCAACTACTTTGTTGTTTTCAATCCTGAGAGGAAGTGCCAAATGTGCATCAGCAAATATTAATTCAATTTCGCTGAGTACTTTTTCATCAAAAGCCTCTTCTCTTACTGGTTTCATAACATAGCCAGCATTGGTTATAGAACGCTCGTAGTTTTTACGAGATATGTAACCAAAATTGAGGGCTACTTTAACAAAAGATAGCTCGCTACTTGCTGCAAATTGTTCAATCTTTTCCCTATCACTTGGTGTAATAAAGCCATCATTAACCAAAAGCTCGGGAATTGAAATGCTCATCGTGTTTTATAAAAGGTTGATTGTTCGGCATCGGTTTTTGCAAACCAAGATACTTTACCATCAATACATATTAAAGTTGTTTATGTAGCTTATTCGTTAAATAACTCTTGCGATTTTTGAACTTTTGAGCGCACGTATAGGAACGACATCAATATCAACACCAATATACCTAACAAAATATACAAATTGTAGTTTTCCCAAAAGCGACTAAGTGTGCTTTTGGTATCCATGTATTCTAAGTTCTCGCTTGATTTATTGATGTTGAATAGGTATTTATTGCCATTCACGTCCGAAATACAAACGTTGCTTGATAGTGTAGATAATTGCTCGGTAATAGATTTTGAGGCGGCGGTAAACGCATCGGCAGGATTAGCGCCTGTTGCGGTTAATACCAATATCGCATTGTTACTACGCCCATAAAATATCTGTGCAAGCCCATTTGATACCGAATCGGATAAGGCATAAACCACCTTATTGGTTTCGTTATTATACAGTCTAAAATTTTGATTGAACTTTATTGGCGCATCTTCTAACCTGCTCATTAATGGGTCGTGCTGTGATAATAGTGCAATAATGTTATACTTTTTCAAATCAGCAACACTCACGTCATCTGAATATACAAAATCAGGGAAGTTATTAGCGTTGATGTTGTTGTTCAACTCATAAATAATTTCGCCCATTGCTGCTGCCGCATATTTGGCAAATTCTTTGGTAATAGCTATTCGAGTACTGCCATTATTAAATGCTTCGGGATATTGATAGAAACTTAAATCGTTCGTAATGAATGGATTTTTTGATTGTAAGTACGATTTATCCACATCAATCTCGGCAAAGAAATTGGTAAAAGCATTGATACAATTACCACTACTTGGATATACTCTAAACTCCGCCTGAACGGTATTGTATTTATGATGTTGATAGCGGTTGATGCTTACAGAAGTATTTAATTTACCTGATGCGTCCAATCGTTGGCTACTAATCAACACTCCGTTCAAATAGATGTTGAAATATCCGCGGTCGGCAGGAGATAGGCTACTGTAATTACCTACAAAATGTATTTCTACCTCTTTTGGGGTAAAACTAAAGTCGCTATTTTTAAAGCTATAGATATTGGTTAACGAGCCAATACCCGACATGAAATTGGGCGAACCGCCTATCTGACGTATGGTTAGTTTTGACCTGTTTTCTTCAACTGCTCTCGAATAATCTTTTTGTGCTTCATTTATCAACAAAAACTCACCAAATGATGAATTCAAGATATTCATATTCCCCAATGCTGTAATGCTTTTTTCATAACCGTTATCGTCAGCACCTGTTATAAACAAAATCTCGCTTGGGGTACTACCCTTATGTTTGCTTTTAGTGCTATCAGCATCACTAACAATAGATTTACTTAAGAATAAAAGCCCTTGATTTGTTTTTGGCAATACCTTTATCAATGCCCTTTTGTCATCAGCAAGGGTGTTCATATTACCCACGATGATATAGTTTTTAATGCTATCTGGAAGTTTATCAGCTTCATAAACTTTTATATCACGGTTCTGCGCTCTTTTTAAGCGGGAATATGCCCAAGCCACGGCTTTAAGATCGTGCAAACTAGGGTTCGATGGATAAACGATTGCCCTTTTTGATTCGAAACAATTGCTGATGTTTACATTGCTGTAAAAGTTGGCATCAGTTTTAACCAATGATAGGTATGAATAGTCTTTCACTTTTACCCACATGGCAGGGTTGTCCAAATCTTTACACTTATCGTCTGATACGGTAAGTAATGTTTTAACCTGTATCTTCAAAAACTTATCAGCCGAAAGGTCTTGAGGGGTTAAGTTGATACTGATTTTTTCAACCGAATCTTTGGTAAGGCGCGCGCTATAAACAGGTCTTTCATTAATAATTATATTTACAAATGAATGGTCTTTTATCAATGCTTGCGAAGGCTCAATATATAATACCAATTTACTACCTTTCATTTCAACCAAAGGGCTCACTTTTAAATAAAACGAGCTGGCTCCAATCATACCATATATCGATTCGTCTTCGTGCCCCATGGCTTTGAATGATACATTGCTTTGCGCTATTGATGCTGTACTCAGTAGTAAAGCAAGAGCTAATAGGCTTAAAAATTTATTCATTTTTTGTAGGTATTAATTAATTACGTTGAATTCTACTCTAAAATAATTGCCGTTTTCGTCACTGCGATAGCTCAACTCGCCACCCATTGCGTGAGTCATTAACTTGGCAATAGAAAGACCTAATCCTAAACGGCTTTCTATATTTCCCGATGCTTCGTTTAGGGTTTTTAATTTATTAAACATCATATCCAATTCGTCTTGCCCAATGGCTAAGCCTTCGTCTATAATTTCAAACACGAATCTTTGTCGCTGTAAACCAGTTACCACTCTGATGCTATTATTGGTTTGTGAAAACTTGATGATGTTGGATAGTAAGTTTTGAAATATTTGCCCAGTAAACACTCTGTCGAGTTTCACATTGAGCGGCAGTTTTAATATATTATCAACCAAATGGATATTTTTCATTTGAGCTGTTTCTATCAAGCCTTTGTACACATGTTGCACTTCGGTATTGATGTCGAATATCTCTAAGTTGAATTTCATTTCTGGTGCCTCAATTTCGCGCACATCCATTAGTTTATTCAACATATACTGCATCTTTTCGGCCGATTGAGAAATGTAGCCTACAAACTCTTTTTGGTCGTCGCTTAAGCGGCTTTCTTCATCCTTTATCAAGCTCGAACTCATCATGATAGAGCCTATCAGGTTTTTCAAATCGTGCCCAGCAATATTTATAAAACTGTTTTTTTGCTCATCCAGTTTACGCAGCTTTTCGTACTGCATATCTATAATATTATTCTTTTCGGTGATGTCTCGGTTTTGCACTTTTAATTGCTCGTTCGATTTTTCAATCAATATTTGCGACCGCACTTCACGTAATATTACTTTATATCGGGCGTTTGGTAGTAAGCACGATACAATGATGATGATAAAGAAGTAAGACCCACCGTTGCTTATAAGCGTATCTAAGTTATAATCAGCAAAAAGATTAAAAAATATACCTACCAATACTATGGCTATAAGTGCCTGAATAACAGAATTGATAGGCTCCCAAAACACAAGTAGGTTGAAAAATAAAATCACAGCCGAATAAGACAGGAAATAGATATTCAAATCTTGTGGATGAGCAATGGCACACAAAAACGCTGATAATGCCGAAATGAGTAATAAAACCAGATGGAGTAATACCCTATAATTATAGTTTTTGCCTTGAAATAAACTGAATAAAATATAAGTTACAAAAACAATAATAAGGCGTGCAATAATTACTTGCATCCATATATCTTTGGCATAGATAAAATCAATAACAGAGAATACGGGGAAAAGAAATATAATTGTCCATATTATATTGTTGGTTTGATACCAAGCTTTTTTTGAGACTTCGATTAGAAATTCATCTTTGTTGATTTGAACAAACATTATAATAGTTTTCTTAATTAAATAATAAGATTAAACCTGTTATTAATTTATAAAGCAATAATTAGTGAAAAAAGCACCTTCTTTAGTCGTATTGATTAGTTGCTTGTTGGCTGTATTCATCTTATTTTCACCCCCCATTATTGCAAAAAGCAATCCACAATTGTCAATTCCAAAAGTTGATGTATTTGAAAGAGTAAAAAAGCTCGACAATGGCATCAGTATTTCTTGGCTCGAGCAAACTTGGGATGAAACTATTTTGGATAAAACTGTCATAAAAGTCTCTGATTTTCAGTTGTTAAAGCAGCTTGGTTTTAAAAGTATCCGACTCCCGGTAGCTTTCGAGTGTTTTCAACACAACAATCAGGCTATGCAAAAGGTTTGGAATCATATAGATGAAATTTTAAAACTTTGCAAATTATACGGATTTCGACTAGTCATTTGTTACCATTCTGGTAGTTTAAATGAAAATAATTATTTAACCGAAGCGGTTACTATTAGTACTACATGGGATATTATTGCAAAAAGATACATACGCGAAAGTGCTGATATACTGTTTTTTGAAGTGTATAACGAGCCGTTACACATGAACCCGCAGATATGGGAAAATGCTGCGATACAAGTTATTGCAGCTATTAGAAGGATAGATAAAACCAGAACTCTAATAGTTGGGGCGTCAAACTTTAATAGCATATATGAGCTAAGCCGCTCCACACCGTTTAAGGATAATAATATTATTTACACCTTCCATTTTTACGAACCTTTTTTCTTTACGCATCAAGGTGCAGAGTGGGTGGGCAATCAAGCAGCCACTATTGGGGTGGCATTTCCATATAATGAGGAAAATTTTCCTACATTAAACCCCAAGGCAAAGCATACCTGGGGCGAAACTAACTACTATCAGTATCGTCGAGATGGTAACGAACAATCTGTAAGAGATAAGTTACAGATTGTAAAAAACTGGGCTATAAAGTATCATTTGCCTATATTGTGTGGCGAATATGGGGTGTACAATAAGTATGCCGACCTTGATAGCAGGTGCAGATATATAAAAACTGTACGACAAACTTTAAAAGAACTCCATATTCCGGGGATGTTGTGGGATTATAATAGTAATTTCTCTATCTTTAGCGCCGAACCATCTTTATCTAACTTATCTGATTGTATGAAAGATGCTATTGGTTTTACCATAAAAAAGTAAAACTTATCGCTTTGTAATTAACTTGTGCTAATATTAGTAACTTTGTACCTTTAACAATAGATTATGAGGTTTTTTGAAGAGAAGAGAAAAGAAGTGATGAAGCATATTGAGATACATATGCTCGAAAAAATCAACGAATACCTTAAACCAGTAGATACAATATGGCAGCCATCTGATTTTTTGCCTGATGCTACTAGAGCTACATTTTTTTCGGAAATAAAAGAATTGCAAGAAAGTGCTGCAGGATTGTCATACGATTTGATAGCTGTTTTAATTGGAGATACTATAACCGAAGAAGCGTTGCCAACTTACGAATCGTGGTTGACAATGGTTGAAGGGGTGTCAAGAGATGAAGAGGGTGGCTGGATGAAATGGACTAGACTTTGGACTGCCGAAGAAAACCGACATGGCGATTTATTAAACAAGTATTTATACCTATCAGGTCGTGTAAATATGCGCATGATGGAAGTATCAACCCAATATTTAATAGCCGATGGCTTTGATATTGGTACAGGGCACGATCCATATCGCAATTTTATTTACACTTCGTTTCAAGAGTTGGCAACTAATGTTTCGCATCGTAGGGTAGCATCGCAAGCAAAAAAGCAAGGCGATACATTGCTTTCAAAAATGTGTGGCGTTATAGCGAGCGATGAGGCTCGTCATGCTAAGGCATATAAATACTTTATAGAAAAGATATTTGAAGTAGATGCTAACGAAGCTATGCTGGCATTTGAAGATATGATGCGCAAAAAAATTGTAATGCCTGCGCATTTCCTACGCGAAGTAGGGTTAAAAGTGGGTCAAACTTTTGGACACTTTACCGACGCCGCTCAACGCTTGGGTATCTATACAGCATTAGATTATGTAGATATTTTAAAAGAGCTAATAGCTGATTGGCATATTGAAAGTGTTACAGATTTGAACGAAACAGGAGAGAAGGCACGTGATTATATTATGAGCTTGCCCGACCGTTTAATACGTGTTGCTGAACGAATGAAAAACCCAATGCTCGAATATAAATTTAGCTGGATAAACGGATAGTCAATATCCTAATAACAAAACAACCCCTGCTTTTTTGAGCAGGGGTTGTTTTGTTATTAGGATATTATTTTTTCTTCTTCATGCTCATGGTCGGTTTTTCAGCATTTGTAAATGGCGTTTGGTCATAATAACTAACTTCAGTTGCTATTTTTCCATCTTTGTTAAATGTGTCAAACTGCACCATGTGAACCTTAGCATGCTTATTGGTTTTTCTGTTAACAACATCTATTGTCCACCACGATTGAACGGTAAACGGATCTTTATCATATTCTAACGCATCAGGATACCCTTCCTTTGTAACCTTCACGTTTTTCCAATATTTTTTAATGGCCACCCATCCGTTTTTTTCATCGGCAAGTGTCATTGGTTTTTTGCTTGATGGGTC
Organism: uncultured Mucilaginibacter sp.; assembly: GCA_963422535.1. Taxonomy (GTDB): domain Bacteria; phylum Bacteroidota; class Bacteroidia; order Sphingobacteriales; family Sphingobacteriaceae; genus Mucilaginibacter. The sequence goes on along the minus strand of OY730227.1, from coordinate 1,134,508 downwards.
ATAAAACTTCGCACTATCAGCATACAAGGCAGCATAACTATCCCAATCGCCTTTTAAGAAAAACGCAGTAGCGTTGTTTACCGCATCAATGTACGGATGTTCTTTGTAGATAGTCCCATTTTTTTGAACGTTTTGAGCAAATACTTGGCAAGTAAGCAGCGTAAACACCGCAAATAAAAGTTTTTTCATGTTCTTATGATTTGATTAATAAAATGGTTTGTTATCATCTAATATAAGAAAATAAAAACAATATCAAAACAAATAATAACTTAATTATCAGTTGGTTATATTCTGATTGTGCAAATTGCTTATTGTGTAATATTTGTTATCAAGCCGACATTAAAAGCGGCAATTTAACAAAGCATGAAACCGATATACTAATGCAAAATCAGCCTTCAATCTTAATATCATATTTAGAAAGTAAACCCGATAAGCCATGAACAGAAAATTTTGCTTTTTTGATGTTATTAATTTCAGGGTCGATGGTGAAGTTGTAGGAAGTTCTAAAATCTGCACCTTTTAATGTAGTGTGGTCAAAAAATGCACGGTTAAGATTGCAATTAGTGAATTGAGCATCGCTAAAGTCGGCTTCGGTAAAATCAGTTTCAATTAGTGAGCAATCAATAAATTTTGCACCTTTATTTTTCTTCTTGAAAAAAATGGCATTATCTAAAATGCAGTTATTGCAATTTACCTCAAATAAAAAATCACTACACTTGCCAAAATCAATCCCACTTAGTTTACAATCTTTAAACTGAACAGCTTGTAAACCAACTCCTGATAATTTGGATAAAGTAAGGTTAGAGTCCTCAAACCAGCAGCTGATAAACGTTATTCCCGATAAATCAGCATAAGAAAAATCGCTACCTATAAACTTGCAGTTCTCGTAGGTGATTTTCTTTCCAGCAATTACGTTTGCCGTAATTTTTGTAAAGGTTTGGTCTTCTATAATCTCGGGTATCATATTGCGAAATTACGAATTTCAAACATTACATATTCCGCCTATACTGCCCCCCAACTTCATATAAAGCATGAGATATTTGCCCAAGCGAGCAGTATTTACACGCTTCCATCAAGCTTTCAAAAATATTTACACCAGCAATGGCATTGTTTTGGAGTTCTTTTAATAGTGCAGAGGCTTTGTCGGCATTGCGTTGTTGAAAAGCCTCTAATGCCGCTATCTGGAATTGTTTTTCTTCTTCGGTTGCTCTTATTACTTCGGATGGCGTTACCGTAGGCGAGCCTTTTTTATTGAGGAAAGTATTTACGCCCACAATAGGGTAATCGCCATTATGCTTCATGGTTTCGTAATACAATGATTCTTCCTGGATTTTACTACGCTGATACATGGTTTCCATTGCACCTAAAACGCCACCACGGTCGTTAATGCGCTTAAACTCGGCTAATACGGCATCTTCTACTAAATCAGTCAATTCTTCAATAATGAAAGCTCCCTGCAAAGGGTTCTCGTTTTTGGCCAAACCTAGTTCGCGATTGATGATTAATTGTATCGCCATTGCCCTGCGTACAGATTCTTCGGTAGGTGTGGTGATGGCTTCGTCGTAGGCGTTGGTATGTAGCGAGTTGCAGTTATCGTAAATAGCATACAAGGCTTGCAATGTGGTACGTATATCATTAAAATCAATCTCTTGCGCATGTAACGAACGCCCACTAGTTTGAATATGATATTTTAGTTTTTGCGAACGGTCGTTTCCTTTGTATTTATTTTTAATAGCCTTAGCCCATAATCGGCGTGCTACTCTACCAATTACCGAATATTCGGGGTCGATACCATTGGAGAAAAAGAAGGATAAGTTGGGCGCAAAATCATCAATGCTCATCCCTCTGCTTAAATAATATTCTACATAAGTAAAACCGTTGGAGAGTGTAAATGCCAATTGAGTGATAGGATTTGCACCCGCTTCGGCAATATGATAACCCGAAATAGATACCGAATAAAAATTACGTACCTTCTCGTTAATAAAATACTGTTGTATATCGCCCATCATGCGTAGGGCAAACTCTGTCGAAAATATACAGGTGTTTTGCGCTTGGTCTTCTTTTAAAATATCGGCTTGCACGGTACCACGCACATTGGCTATGGCATAGGCTTTAATTTTTGCATATACATCGGCAGGCAAAACTTGGTCGCCAGTAAGCCCAAGTAGCATCAACCCAAGTCCATTATTGCCTTTGGGAAGCTTGCCTACATAATGCGGTCGTGCCAATCCATTATCATCATATACCGCTTTAAATGTAGCCTCAACCAAGTGTTCTAATTTATGTTCGATGATGTATTTTTCGCATTGCTGGTCGATAACGGCATTCATAAAATAGCCTAAAAGCATAGGTGCAGGGCCATTTATCGTCATGGATACCGATGTAGATGGATTACACAAATCGAAACCCGAATACAGTTTTTTTGCATCGTCCAACGTGGCTATACTCACTCCCGAATTACCGATTTTTCCATAAATATCTGGACGGATGTGCGGGTCTTCACCATAAAGCGTAACAGAGTCGAAAGCAGTAGAAAGGCGATGCGCAGGTTGTCCTAATGATACATAATGAAAACGCTTATTTGTGCGCTCTGGTCCGCCTTCACCAGCAAACATACGGGTAGGGTCTTCGCCATCACGTTTGATAGGAAACACACCTGCAGTATAAGGAAACTCGCCTGGTACATTCTCGGTAAGCAGCCAGCGCAAAATATCGCCCCAAGCTTCATAACGAGGTAAGGCTATTTTGGGCACTTTTAATTGCGAAAGCGAAGTGTAAAAAAGCGGCTGGCGTATTTCTTTATCACGTACTTTGTATATAAAATCATCGGCTTTGTACTTTTTTACAGTATCAGGCCATTCGTTCAAAAGCCGCTTACACTCCACATGAAGATGGTCTTCCAAGTGTTTGTAAATATCCTCTAACCCGATTTCTTGCGAAGCGTTTGGCACATGGGTTTTTATAGCATCAATTGTTCCTCTAATTTGAAACAATTGTTGGGCTATTTTGCATTGCTCTTTTACCCAATCGTTATAATCCTGACTACTTTCAGCAATTTCTGCAAGGTATCGGGTGCGGTCAGGTGGGATGATGTATATTTTCTCCGATTCGCCCCAGTGTAGGGATGCTTCATCAAATTTATTGCCAATAAAATCGACCCCAGTTTTGGTTTTGATGGTGCGTATCAATGCCTCAAACAGATTGTTCATGCCTGGGTCATTAAACTGCGAAGCCATCGTACCATAAACGGGCAGCGTTTCATCTTTGGCATCAAACAAATGATGATTGCGTTTATACTGCTTGCGCACATCGCGTATGGCATCTAATGCGCCACGCTTATCGAATTTGTTGAGTGCTACAATATCAGCAAAATCGAGCATATCAATTTTTTCGAGCTGCGTTGCTGCACCAAATTCGGGCGTCATCACATATAAGGATAGGTCGCAGTAATCGGTAATCATCGTATCTGATTGACCGATACCTGATGTTTCAACAATCACCAAATCGTAACCTGCAACTTTACATATATCGATAGACTCTTGCACGTATTTTGATAATGCTAAATTGGCCTGACGGGTAGCCAATGAGCGCATATATACTCGTGGGCTATTTATGGAATTCATCCGTATTCTATCGCCAAGCAGTGCACCACCTGTTTTACGTTTAGATGGGTCAACAGAAATAATAGCCAATGTTTTATCAGTCTCTATCAAAAAACGACGCACTATTTCGTCCACTAACGATGATTTCCCAGCCCCACCGGTACCCGTAATACCTAATACGGGGATTTTTTTAGTGTTATTGCCACTTTCTTTAACAATGCCGCTATTGGTAATTGAAAATTGCTCGGGGTCGTTTTCTGCTAAGGTAATTAACGATGCAATAGCTTTGGGATCTTTTTTAGGTAGGTGCTTAATCTCGCCATTTAGTTTAGTAACCGTGCGGAAATCGCATTGTTGCAACATATCATTTATCATCCCTTGCAAACCCATTGTACGACCATCATCAGGCGAGTAAATGCGTGCTATACCATAAGCATGTAGCTCCTCAATCTCTTTCGGAAGTATTACACCTCCACCCCCGCCAAATATTTTGATATGCCCTGCGCCACGCTCTTTCAACAAATCATACATATATTTAAAATACTCCACGTGTCCGCCTTGGTACGAAGTGAGCGCAATACCTTGTACATCTTCTTGTATGGCGCAATTTACCACTTCATCAACCGAGCGGTTATGCCCTAAGTGAATTACCTCTGCACCTGATGATTGCAGAATACGACGCATAATGTTGATAGTAGCATCGTGCCCATCAAACAATGAAGCAGCGGTTACAAAGCGTATTTTATTTTTAGATTGATATGGAGCTATAGTTTCCATGCGGGTAATAATTGATATGATGCAAAATTAACCAAATTTACCTTGCAAAAGCTATGCTTGCATAATATTATTGGTTGATGATTAATGATAGCGTAATTAACGCAAAACTATTCGGTTATAGCTTGCAATTTTCTTCTGCTCATGAAGTAGGCTACAATCAATGAAGTTAAAAGTAACATCCCTACAAATTGATGAATAACCGAATAGTAAATGGCTGTTTTGGATACACTATTTAGTACGGCTAATATACCGAGCGTAATTTGTAGAATAACTAGTAAAAATGGCCTCCAACGAAATTTATAAAACCATGTATGGGATGCAGTTTTTGAACACCAAACAAACCAAATAATAACTGCAATGCCAATACAATACGCCAAGGTGCGGTGTATAAATTGGATGGTAATCAAATCGGTATATAGGTTTTGCAATAAGCCTCCGTGGGTTGTCATTCCATTGGGGATAAATGCGCCATTTATAGTGGGCCAAGTAGGGGCACTAAGTGCAGCGTGCGTACCAGCCATAAAAGCACCATAAATGAGTTGGAAAAAAAGCAGTACGAGAATAAAAATATTCAAACGTTTTATTTTGGGTAGTACAAGTATTTGTTTTTCGGGGATGCCTACTTTTAAAGCAAACCAAAGCAAATAACTCAATAAAAATAGGGCACACATAAAATGTATAGCCAAGCGAATATGATCAACGGCGGTGTTGGTATCGTTAAGCCCACTTTTTACCATTATCCAGCCAATAGCACCTTGTAATCCACCTAGGATAAATAGGACAATCATCGGCTTAATCATCTTTTTATCTATTTTTTTCTGATAGATGAAAATCAAGAATGGAATAATAAACACAACACCTATAAGCCTAGCCCATTCGCGGTGCAGCCATTCCCAAAAGAAAATAGCTTTGTAATCAGATAGGTTGAAGTGGTAATTTACCCTTTTAAACTGCGCTATTTGCTGATATTGCTGAAAGCTGTGCAACCACGCTTCTTTGTTAAGTGGCGGCAATGCACCCATTAATGGCTGCCATTCGGTAATGGATAGCCCCGAACCTGTTAAACGAGTAATGCCTCCTAATACTATTTGTATCATCAGCATCACCACACCTACACCCAGCCATATAGCTACGGCTTTATTATTTTTATTATTCTCTTGCAACATATATCTCCTATAAAACTACTCGCTGTTCAATTTTCCACAAAGGTAGAAAATAGCAGCTTGCTATTTGATATTTATGCGCCTTTATGGCTCAAAGGGTGTAGGTATAAAACTGTATCTTTGCAGCAAAAGGTGTAATCAGAATAATATTGGAATCGCAACTACAACAGGGAATAAAAGGGTATAACAATTATGGTGCCTGGCTGCGCGAAAAGTATAAAGGGCAGCGGGTGTTTAAAGTGATTGTTGATGGGGGCTTTACTTGTCCCAATCGTGATGGCTCAAAAGGGTATGGTGGTTGCACGTATTGTAATGTCGATTCGTTTACCCCTTCCGAGTCGCGCAATAATCCATCGGTTCGCGAGCAAGTAGTACAAGGCATTGAGCGTGCTCGTAAAAATCAAAAAGCCGATAAGTTTATTATCTATTTCCAACCCAATACCAATACCTATGCGCCTGCTCATTATCTAAAAATGCTGTATGATGAGGCATTAAGCTACCATACCGAAGATATTGTGGGCTTATCAGTAGGTACACGCCCCGATTGTATTGATGCTGAAAAGGTGGCTTTATTAGAGAGTTATACCGACCGTTTTGATGTAGATTTAGAAATGGGGATGGAATCTATTTATAACGATACATTAGGGCAAATTAATAGAGGCTGTACTCACGAAGACCTTATAACGGCTTTAAATTTGGTTAAAAACACAAAATTAGATATATGTGTGCATACCATATTTGGCTTCCCTTGGGAAACTAAAGAGATGATGTTGCGCTATGCTGATGAAATTAATCGTTTCTCGCAAATCAAATTTGTAAAGTTTCATCATCTGCACATAGTAGAAGGCTCGGTAATGGGTGTAAAGTACAAACGTGAACCGTTTAAGTTGTTTAGTTTGCCTGAATATACTGATTTCTTGTGCGAGTTATTGCCTTTGGTGCGCCCCGATGTAGTGATACAACGCTTGTTTGGCTTGTCGGATATGGAATTGTTGATTGCACCAAACTGGGGTTTAAAAAAATCTGAAATACAACATTATATTGATAAAACTATTGCTGATAGGGGCATTATTCAAGGTTCGACATTAATTTAAAAGGCGACAATATTTTATCAAAACTTTGTATAGTAAAAAACGTTAAAAGCTAATAAAAAAGTTTTGTCACGACCAAACCTAAAAAATTATATCCCAGCTTTGACAGGTGTGCGAGCACTCGCTGCCTACTTGGTTTTTATTTCACATTTTGCGTATATTTTTGATAGTAATTTCCCTCACTTTTTAAGACGCTTTTTTCTCGAATTTCATATCGGTGTAACTATCTTTTTTGTGCTCTCGGGTTTCCTTATTGCGTTTAGGTATTACGATAGTTTTCAGCTTACGGGAAACTGGTTCAAACAATACCTCAAGAACAGGGTAGCGCGCATATATCCTATGTATTTCTTGCTCACGGCAGGGGCTTTTATATATTATTACTTTACTCGCGAAGCCGAAATAATTGGGAAATTTCCAAATGCCATCGGTTTGTTTTTTATGCACATCACATTTGTGCGAGGCTTTTTTTACGATCTCAATTTTACAGGTATTGCACAAGGTTGGTCGCTCACGGTCGAGGAGTGCTTTTACTTTTCGGCACCTATTGTATTTTTCATCGCCAAACGCTACAATAAGTTTTATATCCAACCGGTAATCATTACGCTGTTTGGTGTTTTAATGGTATTTATATTTCGTAATGTAAATTGGTATGGCTTCTTCGGCAACTTTACTTTTACTGCGCTGTATACCTATTTTGGGCGTTGTTTCGAGTTTTTTGTGGGGATACAATTAGCATTATTGGTACGCAAAAAAGGCTTAGAGCGGGCGAACAAAATAAAATATACCTACATAGGGTTTATTCTGATATTTGTATGCGTAGTCATTATGTCAAGGTTGACTATACCCCAAGGGTGGACGGCAGGTTTGCACAACCCATTCGGTATTATTACCAATAACTATTTACTACCTGTTTGTATTGCTATGTTTTTTTATGGGTTGATTACCGAAAGTAGTCCTTTAAAAAACATATTAGCCAATCCATTTGTTGAGTTGTTAGGGAAAAGCTCTTATATATTTTATTTAATTCATTTAGGATATATGTATAATATGCTGCATGGGTTATTCAACTGGCTGAACGAGCGTGTATTTGCTTTATACGATGGCTGGGGCTTGGAGTGGCATTCGCCATTTGAATACGATAGTTTAAATCTTTTTTACGTTTTTATCGTATTAAATGCTGTATCAGTAATTTTATTCAGATTTATTGAAGAACCTTTGAATCATTACATACGTAAATCAAATTTTCTAATCAGTAAATCAACGGTTTAGTGCGATATATACTGTATTTTTAATTGCTTTTAAAAACACACATGACGAAAACGGTTAAAATTTTATTTTTAGTTTGTGCGATAGTCGGATTGTCCAATTATCAAACCTTTGCTATGGGTAATAGCAAGAGGGATACCTCTGCACAAAGCAAAGCCGAAGCAGAGATAAGTACGGTTTTAAAAGCACATAGTAGAGATGCTATTTTTAGCTCAACTGCATCTTATACATTTGAGGTGAAAAACCCGACCCATGCCGAACAAGTGGGCAAAGTGTCGTACATAGTCACTACTGATAAAGGTAAAAAAGTAGCCGAAAAATCAGTCAAGGTAAAGATTGGGAAAAACAGTTCAGGTAGTTATGATTTTACTATTCCTTCGCTTGCTTCGGGTTTTTACAAAATAAATTTTATGGTAAATGTTACCGATTATGACGATACCGTGCGTAAGGCTTTCGGGATACGACCACAAGAAATAAAATCAGCCTTTGAAAAACCTGCCGACTTTGACCAGTTTTGGCAAAATGCAAAAGATGAATTAGCAAAAGTAAAGCCTGATTTTAAGGTAAGAGAGTATCCTGATTCATCAAAAGATAACCGCAGAGTATTTGGTTTCGAAATGAAATCAATAGGCAATATCACGATTAGAGGATGGCTTACTATTCCTAAAACCAACAATAAGCATAAAACATTTTCTGTTTTATTGGGCTTACCGGGCTATCAAGTACCGTTACCGCCTATGTTTGGTTCCGATGAAGATTTGGCGATTATTACCCTAAATGTTCGTGGGCAAGGCAATAGTGCCGATGTAATACACCGGCCACGAGATGAGTTTATTTTTTATAACATCGAAGATAAAAACAAATATGTAATGCGTGGCGTGATTATGGATTGTGTACGTGCAATTGATTTTATTTATTCACGTCCCGAATTGCGGCACGAGAATATTCAAGTATCGGGCGGCAGTATGGGGGGATATTTAGCTATTGCTGTTTCGAGTTTGGATAAAAGAGTAGCCTTGTGTTCGGCTCAAAACCCGATATTGACAGATATTCGTAATTTATCTACAACAGTTGACTGGCCTTTTGTGGATATTAAAAAATATGTGCGAAGCCAACCAGGTTTAACTTTCAACAAAGTACTGAGCACTTTAGATTATTTCGATACAAAGAACTTTGCTACTAATTTAACCTGCCCAACTTTGATAGGGATAGGATTGCTTGACCATCTTGCCCCGCCAGCTAATGAATATGCAGCTTACAATAATATAACGGCAAAAAAGCATATCATAATATTTAAAGATTTGGGGCACGAAATTGCGCCATCGTACAAAAGCTATGAAGGAAGATGGATGCGAGATACATTTGGATTGTTTTAAACTGATTTGGATATGACTATGATAAAATCTATTTCAAAATATCTGCTTATCAGTTTGTTGATAATCGTATTAAATAATACCACTTATGCGGGGGGCTTCCCCTTGCGACCAGGCAGGCTGTTGCTATCGCCTTCGGTAAGTTATTTCTTTGCTAATTCGAGATGGGATGGAAATGGGGCTTTAGGACCATTTCCCAAAAATGGGAAATTTAGCTCCATAACATCGTCGCTGTATATGGAGTATGGTATATCAAGACGCTTTGCATTTGTAGGCTCATTGCCTTATGCGATTAACGATTACCGTCAAGACGATTACCATCCAGGTAAAATAGCTGGTCTTACCGACTTGGAAACGGGTATAAAATACTATTTGGCAAATATTAACTACCAGTATTATTTTTCGATACAAGGCACAGTAATAACCCCGCTATACAAAAATACACAATTGGGATACGCGCAAACTGGTGGCGAGTTTAAGGTATCATTTGCAGGCAGTGGTATGCTATTCGGGAAAAGTTATTATTTTAATATCGAGAATGGCATTAGGCAATATTTAGGCTCAATAGGGCCTACGCAGGATAGGTATTCGGCAGTATTTGGTATTACTTTAGATAAGCAATTAAAAGAACAGGTATCAATAAGTGCAGGCGGATTTTATACAACCAGTAAGTTTAACTCGCTTACGCCAACTCAAATAGCCAACTTTTATACCAGTACCAACTTCTCGTTCAAACAAGTATCATTAAGCTACGGGCACTCGTTTAGTAGGCAGCTTACAATGCTTGTATCGGCTGGTAAATTTATTGCAGGGCGAAACACAGGCGATGGTACAAGTGGCTCGTTATCCCTTATCTATCGCATTGATACACGATAGTTTTACAAAAGCATTAGAATAGCCAATGGCAAAATTTATGATACGATTATTTACCATATTACTTCTTTTACCCGTTTTAGGTATAGCGCAAACCGCTGAGAGTTTTGTGAAGAGCGGCAATGAAAAGGCAGGGCAGAAGGACTATAAAGGTGCTATTGTTGATTTTACAAAGGCTATACAAATTGAAGGCAAAAAGGCCATTATTTATTTTTATAGGGCTAATGCTTATAATAATTTGAAAGATGATGCCTCAGCAATAAGAGATTATACAAAAACCATCGAGCTAGATCCATCTCACACAACGGCATATTATTACAGAGCCAATGCCGAAGGGAATACGAAACAGTATGCCCAAGCAATAGCCGATTTTACCAAAGCACTATCGCTGGGTAAGCCTAATGCCGATATGTATCATTATAGAGCCAATGCAAAATCAAACATAGGCGATTATAAAGGTGCAGAGGAGGATTTTACTAAAGCGATACAGCTAACGCCGAATAACCCTGAATTGTATGAATACAGAGGGCTTGCAAAGGCTAACTTAAATAAAAATAAAGATGCCATAGCCGACTATGACATGGCTGCAAAACTCGACCCTAAAAATTCGGATTTGATTTTTTATCGAGCCAACTCAAAAGGTAATCTAGGCGATTATAAAGGAGCAATAATTGATTATACAAAATCAATCGAACTGAATGCCAATCGAGCCGAAGCATATTTCTATCGTGGTAATGCAGAAGGTAATTTGAGTAATTATGTGGATGCCATAGCCGACTATAAAAAGACTATTCAGCTTAACCCTAAAACTCCCAATGTATATAAATATTTAGCAAGCGCGCTAGGAAATAATGGCGATAACGCATCTGCTTTAGCATACTTCGGCACATTAATAAAGCAAGACCCAAACAATGCCGAATTGTATTTATACAACGGTTTGGTAAAAAGCCACATGGCTGATAAAGAAGGGGCTATTGTTGATTTTGATAAATCAATATCGCTTAACCCTAAAAGTAGTGATGCTTACCAAAATAGAGCTGATGCAAAACTAAGTCTAAAACATTACAGTGGTGCAAAAGAAGATGCTGATACCGCTTTAAAGCTCGACCCTGAAAATAGTTATGCTTATATAACCCGCGCTAGGGTAAAACTATTGTTGTTAAATGATACCACAGGAGCTATTACCGATTTAAATACCGCTATTGCAACCAATGAGAAGAATGATTATTCGTATGCTGTGCGTGGCGATATAGAGATGGTGCAGAAGGATTATAAAGCAGCAATGACGGATTATAATAAATCAATTGACCTCAACCCTGCCAATACCGAAAACTACATGAAGCGTATGTTAGCAAAGCTTAAAACAGGCGATAGGCAAGGGGCAATACAAGATTATGATAGATTAATATACCTCAACTCGAAAGATAAAGGCTTGTATATCCGACTTGGTTATCTAATGGTAAATAATAGGTTTTATAAAGAAGGGCTTGATTTGTTTAACACACTCATTAAAAAAGACCCTAAAAATGCTAAATTGTATATTGAACGTGGCATAGCGAAAGAGCATTTAGGGAATTATACCGATGCCATAGCCGACTATAATTTCGCTTTGCAATTGGATAGCTCATTGTCAGAGGCGTATCATAATAGAGGGAATGCAAAACTGGGATTAAAGGATATTGACGGAGGATTGAAAGATATTAATAAAGCCATCGCCATGAACCCTAAGGATGATAAGGCTTATTTTATCAGAGCTAATTATAAATTAAAATTGAAAGATTATCAAGGAGCTATAGACGATTATAACAGCGTTTTATATCTAAATTTAGATGACAACGTTGTCGCATTTGCATACAGAGGGCTTGCCAAAAGCTATATAGGCGAAACTGAGCGTATGAATGCCGATTTTAATGAAGCTGTGCGCCTCGAGCCAAAGAATGATTTAATGTATTACCTAAGAGGCTGTGCCAAGCTAAATTTGAAGGATAAGAAAGGCGCATGTGCCGATTTTAATACGGCTGTTACTTTAGGATCAAAAGATGCACAAGAGGCAATCAAAAAATATTGCCAATAGCTATCACTTTATTTCGATTTCTCTCCGAATAGATGTATAATAGCTTCTTCACGATAAGAGAAAATGCTTTTTATTTTTTTTGCTATAAATAAACTATTCGCCATGCGTCCAATCAATCCGTAAGGGATAGCATAGTTTAGTCTATCATTCATCAATACCCCACCATCTACCACTTTGAAATGATGTTCGTGATGCCACAATGCATAAGGGCCAAAGCGTTGCTCATCCACAAAATACGCCAACTCTTTTACATGTGTTATTTCGGTCATCCAGTTTAGCTTTATACCCAAAGCAGGCGATACTTTATAAGTGATAATCATTCCAGGATACATCTTTACTTCTTTATTGTAGTCGGATGTGACGGTAAAGCGCATATCAGGAGGGGTTATTTTAGAAAGATTTAGCGGCGATGAAAAGAACTCCCAAGCGGTTTCAATACTAATTGGGAGAAATGTTTCAAACTTGAGCGAGTATGTTTTCATCGGCAATTTTTTATTGCCAAGTTACTAAATTACACGCACGATATAGTACTTACTGAACCATTTTATTGGCACAATACGAACTGGCAAAGGCTTCAGGTTTTGCTTTAAATACAAATCCCATACTCAAAATATAACCCATCGCTTCGTGCAAGGCTTGGTTTGATTTGAACATAGGGTTGGTATTGATATCAGCATGAACTTCCAAATCCACATCATACAAATCTAATAAGTCGCATAGTTTGTAGGCAATGTCAATAGATTTTTGCACTTCGGTAAGCATACGCTCCTTGATGCTCATTTTTTGCCCTGTTCTTTCTTGATGAATAAACATAAAGCCGCCTCGTTTTTCGCGCAAGAAAACAATCACAGTAGCAAAATCAGTGATATTGCCTTTTACTTGCGAATCAGTACCGATGCACACTTTGAGTTTATTACCGATAAACGCTTCTCGTTCTATAGCTTTTTCAACTTCTTCGAGAATGGGTAATTGGATAACTTCTCCACTAAATTTTCTCCAGGTCATATAAACTATTTTAGGTTAATGTATAGCTGACCTTTTTTAGGTCTATAAAAATAAGCGATATGCTTTCATATAAACGTTACGCGGATGTGATTTATTTGTTAACAATTTGCTAATTATCAACAGGTTAAAATCAAATGTACTAAATTTTATTGTGTAATAATCAACCTTAATTTGGAGTAAGATAGCAATGCCATAGTGCTCGTATATCAGTGTTGTGTTAAAATTGACCGATAATTGTCAAAATGGAAATAAATAGTGCGGATAATTAAAAAATAATGCGTTTATTTATATTCTTTAATCAAATTTTTATTAAAATCATAATGCAATGAAATTAAATAAGTATGTATGGCTTGCTGTTTCGGTAATTGCCATTTCGGCCTGCAATAGGTCTAAAAATACATCGGAGGGTAACGAGCGAATTTCTTTTTTTGATAAGAGTGGTATGGATACAACTCAAAAGCCCAGCGATAATTTTTTTATGTATGCAAGTGGCAAGTGGATGAAAGATACAAAAATACCAGCTTCGGAAACAGGATGGGGGTCTTTCTATACGTTGGATGATGACAACACGAAAAATCTTCATAAAATTTTAGAAGAAATATCTTCAAAAGATAATGCAGCGGGTAGCAAGGAGCAAAAAGTAGGCGATTTGTATAAGAGTGGTATGGATACAGTTGCCATTGAGAAACTAGACTATGAGCCACTTAAGCCCATGTTGGCAAAAATAAATGCCGTAAAAGATTATAAAGAGCTAGTGCAATTAGCCGCCGATGGGTTTAAAACGGGAGATGGTTTTCTGTTAGGATTTTATGTATCGCCTGACGACCGCATCAGCACAAAAAACGTAGCGCATTTTGACCAAACAGGTATAACATTGCCCGAAAGAGATTATTATTTTAAAACCGATTCGGCGTCTAAAAAAATACGTGCGGAGTATGTAAAATACATTACCAAGTTATTTGCACTGACTGGGATTGATGCAGCAACGGCAGCAAAAAAAGCCGATGGTATTTTGAAATTAGAAACTGCAATTGCTCAATCGCATGTAACACCAGTTGAACTACGCGATCCGGTTAAGAACTATAATAAATTTACTTTGGCTGATTTTCAAAGGCAAGTACCTGATATCGATTTAAAGGATGCCTTTAATCGTATGGGACTTAAAACGGATACGGTATTAGTTGGACAGCCTGCATATTATAAGGCTTTAAACAATTTGATAAAATCGCAACCAATAGCTGTGTGGAAAGATTTGCTTGCCTTTAATGAAATTAACGGTGGGGCAAATATGTTGAGCAAAAAATTTAGAAGTGCTCGTTTCGATTTCTTTGGCAAAACACTTTCGGGACAAAAACAGCCTAAGGAACGTTGGAAATCAATAACCTACAATGTAGATAGCGGCTTGGGCGAATTACTAGGGCAGGTGTATGTAGAAAGATATTTTACACCTGATGCGAAAAAGCGTATGCTTGATTTGGTAAATAATTTGCAAGCGGTTTATAAGGATAGAATTTCGAAATTGGATTGGATGAGTGCCGAAACCAAGAAGCATGCACTCGAAAAATTAGCAGCCTTTACTAAAAAAATAGGTTATCCAGATAAATGGAAAAAATATGATGATATTGAGATTAATAAAGATGCGTATTTCAAAAATCAGCAGTCAATAGCCAAACATGGTTACAACGAAATGATGGCGAAAGTAAATAAGCCAGTTGATAAAACTTTGTGGGGATTGACACCACCGACTGTAAATGCTTATTATAATCCAACATTTAACGAAATTGTGTTTCCTGCTGGAATATTACAATTTCCATTTTTTGATAAAAATGCTGATGACGCTATCAACTACGGCGCTATTGGTGCAGTAATAGGGCACGAAATGACACACGGTTTTGATGACCAAGGTCGCCAATACGATAAAGATGGAAACCTAAAAGATTGGTGGACAAAAGAAGATGCTGATAAATTTAAAGCAAAAGCGCAGGTAATGATAGAGCAGTATAACAAGTTTACCGTATTAAATAATGTTCATGTGAATGGAAGCCTTACACAAGGTGAAAACATGGCAGATATTGGCGGACTAGCTATTGCCTATCAGGCATTTAAAAATACACCACAGGGTAAAAGTGATACTAAGATTGATGGTTTTACTCCCGAGCAACGCTTCTTTCTGTCATTTGCTCAAGTATGGCGCATAAAAACTAGTGACGAAATGATGAGAATGCGAATTAATACCGACCCACACTCGCCAGAAGTATGCCGTGTAAATGGGCCATTGTCAAATATGCCTGAGTTTTATAAGGTATTTGGTATTAAGCCAGGTGATAAAATGTATAAAGAAGAAAAAGATAGAGTGAAAGTTTGGTAACATAGAGTATTTGCAAAAATGCCATCCAATTTGGGTGGCATTTCTTGTTTAGTAGAAATGGTAATTAATTTAGAAATCTACTGTTGATAGCTGATTTAATCATCGTATAAACTTTAAATTTGTAATTTAGTATCCTAAAAGCGAATACTTTTTTATGCTTCAAAAGCTTGTTATCAATAATTACGCATTAATAGATAATCTGGAAATTAGTTTTGGCAGTAGCCTCAACATTTTGACTGGCGAAACAGGTGCAGGGAAATCGATTATCTTAGGTGCTTTATCATTAATATTGGGTCAACGTGCCGAGAGTCGTTATTTTTTCAATCAGCAAAAAAAATGTGTGATTGAAGGGGTTTTTAAAATTTCCGACTTTCAACTTAAAGCTTTTTTTGAGGATAATGAGCTAGATTATGAAGCAGAAACCATTTTGCGACGAGAAATATCAGCAGATGGGAAATCGAGAGCATTTATAAACGATACTCCAGTAAACCTAACTATTCTAAAGCAATTAGGCGAAAAGCTGATTGATATTCATTCGCAACACGCTACTTTAGAAATTAGCGACCCTGTTTTCCAATTGTTGGTAGTTGATGCAGTTGCGCAGCACGAGGAGCTATTAGCCGAGTATCAAACTAAATATAAGGCGTACAAAAAAGCAACGTCAAGATTACAACAATTGATTGCTGAGAGTGATAAGGCAAAATCAGATTTAGATTATTATCAGTTTCAGTTTGATGAGTTAGAAAAAGCAAATCTATCAGCAGGGGAGCAAGAAAAATTAGAGCAAGAGTTATACACCCTTAATAATGCCGAGGAGATAAAACGCAATTTATTGGCGGCTTTATATTTGATACAAGAAGGCGAAACCGCAGCTTTGATACAATTGCGAGAAGCGGGACATCATTTATCATCACTCGAAAAATTTAGCCCAACTATTGAAGAACTGCAGGAACGATTAAAAAGTACGGCAATTGAGCTGAAAGATATTGCATCCGAGATAGAAAATGTAGAGCAACGTACGCATACCGATGAGGCAAGAATTGTTGAAGTAAACGAGCGGTTGAGCATTATTTATAACTTGCAAAAGAAGCACAGACTGAGCACCAATGCTGAACTATTGCAACTGCAAGATAGCTTATCCGAAAAAATACAACAAGCATTGTGTGGGGATGAGGAAATAGAAAAATTGCAAAAGCAAATAGTAGCAGATAAGTTAGAGTTAGATAAATTAGCCCAGCAACTATCAAGTAATCGTGCCAAAGCTATACCCGAAATCCAAACGCAAGTACTTCAAGCCTTATCGCAAATGGGAATGGCAAATTCGACACTAAAAATCGAATTGACCCATACCAATGTACTCAGCCCCAATGGTGCAGATATTATCCGCTATATGTTTTCGGCTAATAAAGGGCATACGCTTGCCGAAATGAGTAAAGTAGCTTCGGGCGGCGAGCTTTCAAGATTAATGTTGGCTATCAAATCACTTGTGGCGCGATACGCAGCTTTGCCTACTATTATTTTTGATGAGATTGATACAGGCGTATCTGGCGAGGTAGCGAATAAGGTAGGGCAAATTATGGAGCAATTGGCGCAAAATTTACAAGTAATTACCATTACCCATTTACCTCAAATAGCAAGCAAAGGGCAGATGCACTATTTTGTTTATAAAGATGATACCGCCGCAACTACTTATACCAGAATAAAGCAATTGGATAAGCAAGAGCGTATTACCGAAATAGCTAAAATGCTAAGTGGCGATAAACCCGGCGAAAGTGCATTGCAAAACGCTAAAGAATTATTGAATGTTTAATTTCAGCTTAGGAGTGATGAATATCATCTACATATTTCAAACTAATTTATAACTTTACCCACTCAAAAAAACAACCAAACTTATGGCTTATAACTTACTAAAAGGTAAAAAGGGGATTATTTTTGGCGCACTTAACGAGCAATCAATTGCTTGGAAAGTGGCTCAACGTGCAGTACAAGAAGGTGCTGAAATAGTTTTGACAAACTCGCCTTTAGCGCTACGTATGGGCGAATTAAATAACTTGGCTGCCGAATGTAATGCACCCGTTATAGGTGCTGATGTAACCAGTAATGAAGATTTAGAAAATCTATTTACCAAAACAAAAGAGCATTTTGGCGGAGGTGTTGATTTTATTTTGCACTCCATAGGTATGAGTGTAAATGTTCGTAAAGGACTTCCTTACTACGAAAACAACTATGAATTTACGCATAAGGGTTTCGATATATCAGCGTTAAGCTTACACCGTGTATTGCAATTGGCAATGAAACATGATATGGTGAATGAGTGGGGCTCGGTGGTTGCGCTTTCTTATATTGCGGCTCAACGTGTGTTTCCTGATTATAATGATATGTCGGACAATAAAGCAGTGCTCGAAAGTATTGCTCGTAACTTTGGCTACTATTACGGCACTAAAAAGAATGTGCGTGTGAATACGGTATCGCAATCGCCTACACGCACCACGGCGGGTTCGGGTGTAAAAGGCTTTGATGGTTTTATAAACTATGCCGAAAAAATGAGCCCACTTGGTAATGCTACTGCCGATCAATGTGCTGATTATTGCGTAACACTATTCTCTGACCTTACTAAGATGGTTACCATGCAAAATTTGTTTCACGATGGAGGGTTCTCTTTTACAGGAGTAACGCAGGCTGTAATTGAGCAAATGGAGAAATAAAATAACACATCTAATGATAAAGTAAAGGGGAGCTTAAATTAATAAGCATCCCCTTTTTCATAAGTAGATATGTAGATTATGAGTAATGTTAGTTAGAATCAACTAATATTATTTTTACTTTAATAGGATCAACAGGCAATATTGCTATACCACCATCTGGAGATTGAGCATATAAAGTTACATTGCCAGCATTATAAGTGAAACTAAATGAAGTGCCACCATATACTTCGGGTAGTTGTTCGTAAGTATGCCCGCCATCATAGGAAGCCGAAACTATAACACCTCCTGCTTGAGCGAAACCACTACTAATTTGTGGCACATCAATGGGTGCTTGGTACGACTTAACACCACTCTTGTCTGTAAATAAATGCCAGCTTGATGATGTTAAATCAGCATAAATAGTTTGATTGGGTGTAATATACTGTTTAGTGCACGACGATACTGTGAGCAAAACTACAGCACAGCATACGATGGATAAGAGTTTTTTCATAATTATAATGTGTTTTATGTTATATAGAGCAAAGTAAACTAAAAAGGTTTAAAGCATTTTTAAATAAAGTTTTTTTAATGTCAATTTTTAACGAATGGAAATGATGTTTATTTTATTGAGCATTTTGTAGATAATTTCGGCGCACAGAAATTGAATAGCGATATTGAGAATTAAAATTTATTCTTTAAGGCAACCTTATTGAGGTAAATCCGTATTGTTGTTGACTATGAACAAATTAATGTTTTAATATTTTATCACTTTTAAATTACTTTATGAATCTATTTAATTCCAAATATATACTAAATGAGAAACGTTGGTTGTGGATTGATTATGATAAAGGGATAAGTATTATTTTGGTAGGGTTTGGTCATTGTATGGCAACACTCGAAGGGCATGTTGAAAATTTGAATGCGTATTCTTTTTTTGAGTATTTTGGCACTTTTTTCTACGGCTTTCGGATGCCCCTGTTTTTTATTATTTCCGGATTGTTAGTAGGTAGAAGTTTGAATAAAAAGGGATTGGGAGGCTATGTAGGCGATCGTACCAATAATATCCTATACCCCCTATTAGTGTGGGGCATTATTGAAATAACATTACAACTCATAGCTGCACGTTTTACTAATCTTACTCATAATACCACCATAAATCCGTGGTTGTATTTAAAATTACTAACCAACCCACGAGAAACGGGACATTTTTGGTACTTGAATGCATTATTTTGTATTGGAGCAATTTATGCAACATTAAAATCTATACTGAAGGTTAAGCCGTTTTTTCAACTGATACTAGGACTTGCTTTATTTTCAATTTCGGGGTATGTACATATTAATGACATTACTTCGTTAGGATTTTTGACAGATGTGTTTGAGTATTATGTTTTCTTTGCTTTAGGCGATTTAATATCAAATGTAATGCTGGATGAAAAGAACATTAAACAATTTTCGTCGTGGAAAGTGTTTTTATTGTTACTTATCCCATTCGTCATTATTCAATATTATTTTACCGAAATTAATCTCAAACCAAGCGCACAAGGCGACCGTTTTGTAGAACTAAAGATGCCTTTTTTCTTTCTCTTTGAAGCATTGGTAGGTTGTGCAGCATCGGTTAGTTTTTCGTTTCTTTTACAAAAATATAAGTTATTTACTTGGCTGCGCATAGTAGGCTATCACTCATTGTTTATTTATTGCATGCAAATCATAGTGATGACTTTTGCACGCATACTTTTTCAAAATGTGCTACATATTAGCTATGTACCTGCACTTATTATGTTGGTATGGATATCGGGTATTATATTGCCAATATTCTTCTATAATATTTGTCTAAAATATAACTTATGGTGGCTTTACACTTATAAAAAACCCCATAAGCAGGTTGATTATATGAAGTCAATCAACTTGTTTGGTTTTAATAAAGGTGCTTAGAAGCGTAAAATATTGATAAGGTAAGCCAAAAATAAACCCTCGCTAATCAAGAAAATCAGCGAGGGTTTTTAAATTTAAAGCCTTGTAGTTTTATTTACTGTGCTTCTTCTTTAGGCTTTTTGTTTTCGCCTTTATCTTTTTTATCAATCACTTTTATTTCATCAGTTTCTTTATCATAATGCACTTCCATGGTATCACCTTCAGTCAATTCGCCTTTTAAAATTTCTTCGGCAATAGGGTCTTCCAAATATTTTTGGATAGCACGTTTTAATGGGCGTGCACCAAATTGCGAATCAAAACCTTTTTCAGCAATAAACTCTTTGGCAGCTTCGGTAAGTGTGATTTGATAACCCAAATTATGTACACGTCCAAATAAATGAGCCAATTCAATATCAATAATTTTAAATATCTCGTCTTTACCCAATGAGTTGAACACAATCACATCATCAATTCTGTTTAAGAATTCGGGAGCAAAAGCACGTTTCAACGCGTTCTCTATTACTCCTCTTGAGTGTGCATCAGCTTGATTGGTTTTGGCAGAAGTGCTAAAACCTACCCCTTGTCCAAAGTCTTTTAACTGACGTGCACCTATATTCGAGGTCATGATAATGATGGTATTCCTAAAATCAACCTTACGTCCCAACGAGTCAGTCAGCTGCCCTTCATCTAACACTTGTAACAATATGTTAAATACATCTGGATGAGCTTTTTCTATTTCATCTAATAGAACAACTGCATAAGGTTTACGACGAACCTTTTCGGTCAACTGTCCGCCTTCTTCATAACCTACATAACCCGGAGGCGCACCAACTAAACGAGATACAGCAAATTTTTCCATATACTCGCTCATATCTATTTGTATCAAAGCATCCTCGGTATCAAACATAAACCGAGCAAGCTCTTTTGCCAATTCGGTTTTCCCCACACCAGTAGGCCCTAAGAATATAAACGAACCAATTGGTTTTTTAGGGTCTTTCAATCCTGCACGAGTACGTTGGATAGCCCGCGATAATTTTTTGATGGCATCTTCCTGCCCGATAATTTTGCTAGCGATAGTTTCCTGCATATTCAACAGTTTTAAACTATCAGCTTGCCCCACACGTTGCACAGGTATGCCTGTCATCATCGCTACAACCTCGGCTACATTATCTTCGGTTACAGTATAGCGTTTTGATTTTGTTTCGGCTTCCCACGCAGCTTTTGCCTGTTCAAGCTCTTCAAGCAAATGCTTCTCGGTATCACGTAGTTTAGCCGCTTCTTCATATTTCTGACTACGTACTACTTTGTTTTTTTCAATTTTTATCTGCTCTATTTTGGCCTCAACATCCAAAATATTTTGAGGAACGTGAATATTTGTTAAATGCACACGTGAGCCCGATTCGTCCAAAGCATCAATGGCTTTATCAGGTAAAAACCTATCGGTAATATAGCGTGCAGTTAAAGCTACGCAAGCATTTATTGCTTCGGGCGTATAGGTTACACCATGATGCTCCTCATATTTATCTTTAATCCTAGTCAATATCTCAATGGTCTCGTCAGGCGAAGCAGGCTCAACCATTACTTTTTGGAAACGACGGTCTAATGCACCATCTTTCTCGATATATTGACGATACTCATCTAAGGTGGTTGCTCCAATACATTGTATTTCGCCCCTTGCCAAAGCAGGTTTAAACATATTAGACGCATCAAGCGAGCCCGAAGCTCCACCTGCGCCTACAATGGTATGTATCTCATCAATAAATAAAATTACATCAGGCGATTTTTCCAACTCGTTCATTACCGCCTTCATTCGCTCCTCAAACTGACCACGATACTTTGTGCCTGCCACTAGCGAAGCCAAATCAAGCGTAACCACACGCTTGTTGAATAATACACGAGAAACTTTACGTTGCACAATGCGCAAGGCTAATCCTTCGGCAATGGCTGATTTACCTACACCTGGTTCGCCAATTAATATTGGATTGTTCTTTTTACGACGTGATAATATTTGCGATACTCGTTCAATTTCTTTCTCACGACCAACTATTGGGTCGAGCCTACCTTCCTCGGCAGCTTTAGTCAAATCGCGACCGAAGTTATCAAGCACAGGTGTTTTTGATTTAATGTCTGATACTTTCTTAGGCTGACTGAAAGAATCTTCTTCTTTAAAATCATCCTCGCCACCAGTTGATGAGCCAGGCATCTCATCTGTTATTTCGTTTTTATGCGTTTCTACCTCGCCTTTAAAGGTTTCGTAGTTTACATTAAACTGTAACAATATTTGAGACGCAATATTATCCTCATCACGTAATACCGAAAGCAACAAATGCTCTGTCCCAATCACATCGCTTTTAAATATTTTAGCCTCTAAGTAGGTGATTTTTAAAACTTTTTCCGCTTGTTTTGTAAGCGGTATGCTACCAATATGCACATTGGTGCCGATAGTGCCTTTAACAGCATCTTCAACAGCTTTGCGTAATTTTGAGGTATCAATGTTTAACCCTTTTAGCAATCTGATTGCAATGCCATCACCATCGCGAATAAGCCCTAGCAAAAGGTGTTCGGTGCCAATATAATCATGCCCGAGGCGCAAGGCCTCTTCTCTGCTATATTGGATAACATCTTTAACTCGTGGCGAAAATTTAGCTTCCATATAATACCTTTCAAAAAAATAATTTATCCCTAATCTAACAATTAGCTTTATAGCTAATCAATCTGTTTTGTCATTAACGGCAACAACTCTGCCAATGATATGCGCTTTTAAAAAACAGACATTATTATGATGCGCAATCTATTAAAGAAAACGTTTATTCAAACAAAATGTTGACAAAAAAGTATCGAAAGAACGAATATTTATAATAATTAGCTTCTACTTATCGTATTGACAGCACTATTTATATAAGGTTTAACCATCATTGCCTATAAATACCAAGCTATACGCAATTCCGTCATTCATGCTGACATTACGACATCTAAGGCATTTATATAGGGTTTACTATATGTATACGAGTACCCATTCAAAAATGATTTTTATTTCTTCAATTATATCAAATTAGTTTTCAAGATTTCCACACGGTGATGAATTTATAAAAACATACTTCAAAATTAATATATTCAATGTGTGCATCTATCTTGCTATTGCATCTATTTTGAACCATATTTGTGCCCTCTAATCGCAAGTAAACAGAAATTCAACAATCTAAAATATGTCTGACGAAAAGATAATTTTTTCAATGGCTGGAGTGAGTAAAATATACCCTCCGCAAAAGCAGGTTTTAAAAAACATTTACCTCTCTTTTTTCTATGGTGCCAAAATAGGTGTTATTGGTTTAAATGGCTCGGGTAAGTCGTCGTTATTGAAAATTATAGCAGGATTGGATAAATCCTATCAAGGCGAGGTGGTTTTTTCGCCAGGTTATACAGTAGGCTATTTGGCTCAAGAGCCCGAACTCGACCCTAATAAAACGGTAAAGGAAGTTGTAGAAGAAGGTGTATCAGAGATTACAGCCATACTGAAAGAGTATGAAGAAATAAACGAGAAATTTGGACTACCCGAAGTGTACGAAGATGCAGATGCGATGGATAAGCTGATGGCACGCCAAGGGGAGTTGCAGGATAAGATTGATGCTGTAAACGCTTGGGAGTTGGATTCTAAATTGGAAAGAGCCATGGATGCGCTCCGTTGCCCCGATCCAGATACCAAAATTGAAGTGTTATCAGGAGGCGAACGCCGCAGGGTGGCAATGTGCCGATTATTGTTGAAAGAACCTGATGTGTTATTATTAGATGAGCCTACCAACCACTTAGATGCCGAGTCGATAGATTGGTTGGAGCAGCATTTGAAGCAATATAAAGGAACAGTTATAGCTGTAACACACGACCGCTATTTCTTAGATAATGTAGCTGGTTGGATATTGGAGTTGGATAGAGGCGAGGGTTTACCGTGGAAAGGAAATTACTCATCGTGGCTCGACCAAAAATCAAAACGATTGGCACAAGAAGAAAAAACCGAAAGCAAGCGTCAAAAAACCTTGGAGCGCGAATTGGAGTGGGTGCGTATGGCACCTAAAGCACGTCAGGCTAAAGGCAAAGCACGTTTATCAAATTATGAGAAACTGGCTTCGGAAGAAACAAAGGATAGAGAAGATAAATTGGAATTATTTATCCCACCAGGTCCTCGATTGGGTAATGTGGTAATTGAGGTAAATAACGTCACCAAAACCTATGGCGATAGAGTGTTGTTTGAAAACCTCAACTTTTCGTTGCCACCTGCAGGTATAGTGGGTATTATTGGCCCAAATGGTGCTGGTAAAACTACCTTATTTCGTTTGATAACAGGGCAAGAACAGCCAGATGCTGGTACTTTCAGAGTTGGCGAAACGGTAGCTTTGGGTTATGTAGATCAGTTGCATGATGACCTCGACCCAGAAAAATCTGTATGGGAAAACATTACAGGAGGTTTAGAAACCATAATGGTAGGCAATAAACCACTTAACTCGAGAGCATACGTATCAAAATTTAATTTTAACGGTGCCGACCAGCAGAAGAAAGTAGGGGTGCTGTCGGGAGGAGAACGTAATCGGGTGCATTTATCTATCACCTTGAAAAAAGGTTCAAACGTATTATTACTGGATGAGCCTACTAACGATATCGACGTAAATACTTTGCGGGCATTAGAAGAAGCCTTAGAAAACTTTGGAGGATGTGCTGTTATTATTAGTCACGATAGATGGTTCTTAGATCGTATTTGTACCCATATTTTGGCATTTGAAGGCAACTCTCAAGTTTATTTCTTTGAGGGTAATTATTCTGAGTACGAAGAAAACAGAAAGAAACGCTTAGGCGATGTAACGCCTCATCGCATCAAATACAAGAAATTGGTAGGATAATAAATAGGCTTAGGCAATAGTATGATAGTTATACTGTTGCCTAATTGCTTTTAATTGCCAAATATTTATTCCCATTAGCAGGGTCAATTTTAGTGAGCAGATTAATGGTCTCCGTTTTTTCGCGAGAATCAGCTTTACTAAATATGGCTACCAGTTCGTCGCTTTTTGCTGTAAAAAACACAATTGGATACATAGCTCCAGTACGCTGACGGTCTAAATTTGATAATGAGGGTAATGCATCAGCAATTGCTTTTCTACCTTTCGATGAGTTTTCTGCCATCAAATCCAAGCCATTACGATGATAATTATACATAAACTCACGCAGAGGGTCATATACCCTATTTACTAAGTTTTCGGCTAGCCAATACCGGTTAATTGTGCCATCAAATGCTTTCCAACCTTTGTATGATGAGTTTTGTGCATTAGTTACTACCGTTTGTGCGAGGTTAAAATAAGTAGTGCCGCCTAATCTCGAAAAACTATCATAATCCATACCTATTACAATATAGGCATAAAACGCCATTACCGAAGTAAAGTTGTTTTGAAAGTTTTGATCGGTATAATCAATGGCTTGCCCTTCGGTATAGGTAAAATCAAAGCTCCTATCATTGATATTTAAGAGGGGAGATGTATAGGTTGAACCAAAAACAGGGCGTGACGATTGCACTTGCAACTCGCCGCTGAAATTGCTATTGCCATCCCAACTGGTCAAATTCAACACAAAATTGCACTCAATTCTTTCCTGAGGCAATATATTGTCAGAAGTCCATTTTCTACCGTTCAAGAAATCCTTTATTGCAGTTTCTAACGATTGGAATAGGTGTGTGTTGGTAGTTTTTATTTTACCACTTATTACCTTTACGCGTGCATTCAAATCTTGCGCCGATGCTGCGCAAGCAAAACAAAGCAGTAAAATATAAACACTTAGCTTTTTCATGGTTTTAGCAGTTCGATAATTTTATTGCACACATCTTTTGCTACTTCATCTTTAGTTTTTAGCTCAAATGTGGTTTTAACTAAATTACGGTCTATAATGGTTATTTTATTGGTGTCGGTTTTAAAACCAGCACCTTTGTCGTTAAGTGAATTTAGCACAATAAAGTCGAGGTTCTTTCTTTTTAACTTCTCAACGGCATTTACTTCTTCATCATTGGTTTCTAACGCAAAACCTACCAATATTTGCCCTTGTTGCTTTTGTTCTCCTAATGTTTTTAAAATATCGGTTGTCTTTTTTAGTTCGATGTTCAAATCGTTTTGTTGCTTTTTTATTTTTTGAGCAGCAACATTTACGGGTGTAAAATCGGAAACAGCAGCGCACATTACAGCTATTTTTGTATGTGGATAATGTGCTAGGCAAGCCTCGAGCATTTCGCTTGCCGATGTTACATCAATACGTTTGATGCTTTGTTGTTTGCTTGTTTGGGCTGTTGGCCCAGCCACAAGTGTTACATCGGCTCCTAACTTTGTCAATTCATCAGCAATAGCAAATCCCATTTTCCCAGATGAGTGGTTGCCAATAAAACGAACAGGGTCAATAGCTTCGTAAGTAGGGCCAGCGGTAATCAATACCTTTTGATTAACTAAAGGAAGCTTTTTTTTTATATCAGCTGTAAGAAAGCTAACAATCTCCTCGGGCTCTGCCATTCTCCCTTCGCCATGCAAGCCACTGGCTAATTCGCCACTACCAGGCGGAATTAAAACATTGCCGTATGATTGCAACGTTTCAATATTTTGTTGTGTAGCAGGATGCTTCCACATATCCAAATCCATTGCTGGTGCAAAATATACGGGGCTTTTAGCGGATAAGTAAACGGCGGTAAGTAAATTATCAGATTGTCCATTAGCCATTTTTGCAAGCGTATTGGCACTTGCAGGGGCTATAAGCATAGCATCAGCCCATAAGCCCAGTTCCACATGATTATTCCATTCGCCAGTTTCAGTATTAGCATATTCTACCAATACAGGTCTTTTAGATAATGTAGAAAGAGTTAGTGGCGTGATAAAATGAGTGGCATCAGGTGTCATTATTACCTGAACATCGGCACCAGCCTTTACCAACAACCGCACCAGTAAAGCGGCTTTGTAAGCTGCTATACTTCCACAAACACCTAAAACAATTTTTTTACCTTCGAGCATAGTTATATATCCTTATCATAAGGAGCGAATAGGAAATCAAAAGCTAAATTAAACAAAAAACTCCCCATAGAGGGGAGCTTTACAAATAAATTATTTATGCAAAGAGATTACTCTTTGTTCGGATTGCGATAGTAAATTTTATCATCCAAAAATTCCTGAACAGCTACTAATGACGGCTTAGGCATTTTTTCGTAATGCTTAGATATTTCTATCTGCTCACGGTTTTCAAATACCTCTTCCAAATTATCATTTGATGATGCAAATTCCGAAAGTTTTTGATGTAACTCTTCCTTTACATTGTTTGATATTTGATTTGCTCTTTTCGACATAATTACGATTGATTCGTAAATGTTGTCGGTCTTCTTATCTAAATCACGCAAATCACGTGTTATAGTGCTACTTGCTACAGTTGGCTTATTTACAGGATTGTTCATATCAATTTTAATTTTGTATAATTATTACTCCTTTTATCAAGGCTTCTTTGTTGTTGTATCTTTTTTAATAAATCTAGTCGCTATTTTATAATCATTAGCCTCATCATCCAATCGCTTCTTGGTCGCTCTTATACCATGCTCGCTATCATTTTTTAACGAAACAGCATCGGCTAAAAATTTGCTTTTAGGATATTTATCCGCAAACTGCTGCTCAAGTGTAATAGCTTGGTTATATCTATCAATTTGAGAAAAATTGTTACTATGGTCAGCATATAGATACTGCGCCTTAATAGTAAGATACTCTATTTCTTCCGCATATTTAGTATCAGGATAATCGCGCAAAGTATTACCAAAAGCCATTACTGCCGATTGATAGTCGCCAATAGTTAAATAAAGCTTAGCGTTTTCAAACGATTTTCTCTCCAATTTATCACGAAGGTTTTGTATCAACTTTCCAGCCTCAGCAACACGCTCACTCTTAGGATATAGGTTGATAAACAATTGTAATGCTTCAATAGCTTTATGCGTATTCTCTTGGTCAAGCGAATAGGTAGGAGAATCCAAGTAGAAACAATAAGCTGCCATAAAACGACATTCTTCCGAACGGGTACTAGTTGGATACGTATCAGAAAAAGTTTTGAAGTGATAGCGAGCCGAAGTATAATCCTTCAAGTTGTAATTCGCATAAGCATAATAGTAGTATAAATCCTCTGCTTGCGCCTGCCCTCTATAACGTTGCACCAAGGTTTCAAACAATTCAAGAGCTTTTCCGTACTGCTTTTTATTATATAAAGCCAAAGCCGCCTGATATTTTTTGGCATTATCATTACTCGCTTTTAGCTTTTCGAACTTGCTTTTACAGCTTCCAGCTACTAATAATAGTATAACCAAAAGACTGCATAATATAGGACGTTGTTTTTTAAACATTTTGCAAAGATAGTTGAATATTATAAATCAGTCAATTATTTATTTAGCAGCTAATATATACGGTATGGGTTATTTGGCGGTGATAGCACCTTTAATTTAACATCTTTTAACTATTGAGCCGCTATGCAACACACTATATACTATTATATATATATTGTAAATGTACTTTAAACCACGTTTTAGCTTTTTTATTATGATTGAATTTATTCGCAAAATTAATCCTCCTGATTTGCAAAATGTTAACGATGATTCTTACTTTTTTCATTAAAAGCATTTGGATGATTGAAAATTGTGCTTACCTTTGCATCCCGCAAAAGAGATAGCGGATTGTTCTTTTGAGATTGACTGAAAGCGAGATAAAAAAAAATAAAAAATAAGTTTTGCAGAAGTGAAAAAGGTTCTTACCTTTGCAGTCCCAAAACAAACGGGGGTCTTTAAGGAGACAAGAAATCAGGAGCGATTCTTGGTTTAAACATTGAAAAAGTAGTCGTATAAAAGCGATAACAAATAAAATCTGAACCGTGAGGCGAAGAGATAAAGTTCTTTAGAAGGTGATAGAATAATTATGAAGGGACGGTTGACCTGGATTTCTGAGATGAATTGAGTCAGCGATGGCGAGAAGAGTTAGAGGAAAAGAAAGGGAGATTGTTTTTTAGCTAGACGAGATAGAAAAAGGGATACTGTATAAAGATACAGTGAAGCGCATTACTTCGGTAAAGTGTGGAACAAAATACAGATTATTAAGATTCTATTGAGAAATAGGGTCAGTAATCGAACTCAGACATTATACAATGGAGAGTTTGATCCTGGCTCAGGATGAACGCTAGCGGCAGGCCTAATACATGCAAGTCGGACGGGATTGCGGAGCTTGCTCTGCATGAGAGTGGCGCACGGGTGCGTAACACGTATGTAACCTACCCTTGTCAGGGGGATAGCCTCTCGAAAGAGAGATTAAGCCCGCATAACATGAAGTTGTGGCATCACAGTTTCATCAAATATTTATAGGACAAGGATGGGCATGCGGAACATTAGCTAGTTGGTAAGGTAATGGCTTACCAAGGCTACGATGTTTAGGGGATCTGAGAGGATGACCCCCCACACTGGTACTGAGACACGGACCAGACTCCTACGGGAGGCAGCAGTAAGGAATATTGGTCAATGGGCGGAAGCCTGAACCAGCCATGCCGCGTGCAGGAAGACGGCCCTACGGGTTGTAAACTGCTTTTATACTGGAATAAACCTACCTATGTATAGGTAGCTGAATGTACAGTAAGAATAAGGATCGGCTAACTCCGTGCCAGCAGCCGCGGTAATACGGAGGATCCGAGCGTTATCCGGATTTATTGGGTTTAAAGGGTGCGTAGGCGGCTTTTTAAGTCAGGGGTGAAAGACGGTAGCTTAACTATCGCAGTGCCTTTGATACTGAAGAGCTTGAATATACTTGAGGTAGGCGGAATGTGACAAGTAGCGGTGAAATGCATAGATATGTCACAGAACACCAATTGCGAAGGCAGCTTACTAAAGTATGATTGACGCTGAGGCACGAAAGCGTGGGGATCAAACAGGATTAGATACCCTGGTAGTCCACGCCCTAAACGATGAACACTCGATGTTGGCGATATACAGTCAGCGTCTAAGCGAAAGCGTTAAGTGTTCCACCTGGGGAGTACGCCCGCAAGGGTGAAACTCAAAGGAATTGACGGGGGCCCGCACAAGCGGAGGAGCATGTGGTTTAATTCGATGATACGCGAGGAACCTTACCCGGGCTTGAAAGTTAGTGAATGCAGCAGAGACGCTGCAGCTCTTCGGAGCACGAAACTAGGTGCTGCATGGCTGTCGTCAGCTCGTGCCGTGAGGTGTTGGGTTAAGTCCCGCAACGAGCGCAACCCCTATGTTTAGTTGCCAGCACGTCAAGGTGGGGACTCTAAACAGACTGCCTACGCAAGTAGAGAGGAAGGAGGGGACGACGTCAAGTCATCATGGCCCTTACGTCCGGGGCTACACACGTGCTACAATGGCCGGTACAGAGGGCAGCTACTTGGTAACAAGATGCCAATCTCAAAAAGCCGGTCACAGTTCGGATCGGGGTCTGCAACTCGACCCCGTGAAGTTGGATTCGCTAGTAATCGCAGATCAGCAATGCTGCGGTGAATACGTTCCCGGGCCTTGTACACACCGCCCGTCAAGCCATGGAAGCTGGAAGTGCCTGAAGTGCGTAACCGCAAGGAGCGTCCTAGGGTAAAGTCGGTAACTGGGGCTAAGTCGTAACAAGGTAGCCGTACCGGAAGGTGTGGCTGGAATACCTCCTTTCTGGAGCAGTATTACCTTTTCTTGTCAGCAAAAAAGAACATCCAACTGCCTTCATAATTATCACCTTTTATTAAAAAAAAGAGATTGGTTGTAATAAGCTATATAGTATTATATAGGTATAAGAAAACAACTAAAAGGAAAACCCAAAAGATGAAGCCAAAAGTAAGCGGCTAATTGGAGCGGGTTGCGAGATTGTAAGAAATTACGATGGACGATTTACGAATGAAGATTGACTAAATCCGAAACGGCGAAGCCATAAAGAGCGCCGCTGAAAAAGAAATAGTAAATCGAACGTTGTAGATAACAAATCCGAAATCAGAGAGTCCCGTAGCTCAGTTTGGTTAGAGCACTACACTGATAATGTAGGGGTCAGCAGTTCAAATCTGCTCGGGACTACAGTGGTTGAGTTGAAGTAAAGGTTGCATTGTAAGTATATATATTATATATAATGACAAACAATCAGAAACGACAGCACACATCTAAGGGGGATTAGCTCAGCTGGCTAGAGCACCTGCCTTGCACGCAGGGGGTCAACGGTTCGAATCCGTTATTCTCCACCAGACGAATGCGCGAGAGAAAGATAAGTAAATAAGCGATGAGCAATCATCAAATATTACGGGTCTATGATCAGCACATCGCAAAAGTTCTTTGACATATTGGAAGAAGTAATTGAAAACGAGAAAACAACAGAAGGGACGTTGTAATCGAGGGAGCAGAAGGTAAACTTGTTTACCAAAAGCAACTAAGATAACGACAGACCAACATAAAAGCATACTATACTGAGCAAAAGCAGTATAAGTAGAAGAAAGTAAGAAAGGGTACACGGGGGATGCCTTGGCTCTCAGAGGCGATGAAGGACGTGATAAGCTGCGATAAGCCGCGGGGATTAGCAAATATGACGTGATCCGCGGATTTCCGAATGGGGAAACCTAACTATCTGAAGGATAGTTGCAAAAATGCGCAAACCTGCTGAACTGAAACATCTAAGTAAGCAGAGGAAGAGAAAACAATAGTGATTTCCTGAGTAGTGGCGAGCGAAAGGGAAACAGCCCAAACCTACTATGTTACGGCATAGTGGGGGTTGTAGGACTACGATGTGGTATATTAAAATGAAGCGGAACGGGGTGGGAAACCCGGCCATAGAGCATGATAGCTGTGTACGCGTAAGTGATAATAACCTAGTAGGATCCTGAGTACCGCGAGGTCGGAGACGCCTTGTGGGAACCAGCCGGCACCATCCGGTAAGGCTAAATACTACTGAGAGACCGATAGTGAACCAGTACCGTGAGGGAAAGGTGAAAAGAACCCCGAACAGGGGAGTGAAATAGAACCTGAAACCGTGTACTTACAAGCGGTCGGAGCATAGCAATGTGTGACGGCGTGCCTTTTGCATAATGAGCCTACGAGTTACTCCTCTCTGGCAAGGTTAAGCGGTTAAGCTGCGAAGCCGAAGCGAAAGCGAGTCTGAAAAGGGCGTGCAGTCAGAGGGGGTAGACGCGAAACCTTGTGATCTACCCATGGACAGGTTGAAGGTGCCGTAACAGGTACTGGAGGACCGAACCGATAAACGTTGAAAAGTTTCCGGATGATCTGTGGGTAGGGGTGAAAGGCTAATCAAACTGGGAAATAGCTCGTACTCCCCGAAATGTTTTTAGGAACAGCCTGGCGGTTGAGTTATTCAGAGGTAGAGCTACTAATTGGGTGCGGGGGAGTCAAATCCTACCAAATCCAGATAAACTCCGAATGCTGAATAATATACGCTGGAGTGAGGCTCTGGGTGCTAAGGTCCAGGGCCGAGAGGGAAAGAACCCAGACCATCAGCTAAGGTCCCCAAATTACCGCTAAGTTGAACTAACGAGGTTCGATTGCACAGACAGCTAGGATGTTGGCTTGGAAGCAGCCATTCATTTAAAGAGTGCGTAACAGCTCACTAGTCGAGCGATCGAGCATGGATAATAAACGGGCATTAAGCGGTATACCGAAGCTATGGATTTGCAGCAATGCATCTGGTAGGGGAGCATTCTACTAGCGGAGAAGCAGGAGCGACAAGCAACTGTGGAGCGAGTAGAAAAGCAAATGTAGGCATAAGTAACGATAAGGCGGGAGAGAAACCCGCCCACCGAAAGACTAAGGTTTCCTGATCAACGCTAATCGGATCAGGGTTAGTCGGGGCCTAAGGTGAAGCCGACAGGCGTAGCCGATGGACAACTGGTTAATATTCCAGTACTTTTTATAACTGCGATGCAGTGACGGAGTAGTGAAACTGACGCGAACTGACGGAATAGTTCGTTAAAGGACGTAGGTATAGGGGTAGTAGTTAAGTACGCTACCTTTGCTGAAATCCGATAGTACCTAGAACCTTCGGGGGAAGGGATAGTTCAGGTAATCAGACTTCCAAGAAAACCTGCTAAGCTTCAGGTTATAAAAACCCGTACCGTAAACCGACACAGGTAGTCGAGGAGAGAATCCTAAGGTGCTCGAGTGAATCATGGCTAAGGAACTCGGCAAAATGGCCCTGTAACTTCGGGAGAAGGGGCGCTGGCAGCAATGTCAGCCGCAGTGAAAAGGCCCAGGCGACTGTTTAACAAAAACACATGGCTTTGCAAAATCGAAAGATGACGTATAAGGCCTGACACCTGCCCGGTGCTGGAAGGTTAAGAGGGGATGTTAGGAGCAATTCGAAGCATTGAATCGAAGCCCCAGTAAACGGCGGCCGTAACTATAACGGTCCTAAGGTAGCGAAATTCCTTGTCGGGTAAGTTCCGACCTGCACGAATGGTGTAACGATCTGGGCGCTGTCTCAGCCATGAGCTCGGTGAAATTGTGGTATCGGTGAAGACGCCGGTTACCCGCAACGGGACGGAAAGACCCCATGCACCTTCACTACAACTTAACATTGATATCGGATACAGGATGTGTAGGATAGGTGGGAGACTGTGATCTGGCTTCGCTAGGAGTCAGTTAGTCAACGTTGAAATACCACCCTTTCTGTATTTGGTGTCTAATCCTGCAAAGCGGGAGACATTGTTTGGCGGGTAGTTTGACTGGGGTGGTCGCCTCCAAAAAGGTAACGGAGGCTTTCAAAGGTAAGCTCAGTACGCTTGGTAACCGTACGTGGAGTGCAATAGCATAAGCTTGCTTGACAGTGAGACAGACAAGTCGAGCTGGGTCGAAAGACGGATATAGTGATCCGGTGGTTCTGCATGGAAGGGCCATCGCTCAAAGGATAAAAGGTACGCTGGGGATAACAGGCTGATCTCCCCCAAGAGCTCATATCGACGGGGAGGTTTGGCACCTCGATGTCGGCTCGTCACATCCTGGGGCTGGAGAAGGTCCCAAGGGTTGAGCTGTTCGCTCATTAAAGTGGCACGCGAGCTGGGTTCAGAACGTCGCGAGACAGTTCGGTCCCTATCTGTTGTGGGCGTAGGAAGTTTGAGTGGGGCTGACCTTAGTACGAGAGGACCGGGTTGGACAAACCTCTGGTGAATCTGTTATGGCGCCAGCTGTATTGCAGAGTAGCTACGTTTGGAATAGATAAGCGCTGAAAGCATCTAAGTGCGAAACTAGCCACGAGATGAGACTTCCATTGAGGGTCGTAGTAGACTACTACGTTGATAGGTTACAGGTCTAAAGGTGGTGACATCAAAGCCGAGTAATACTAATTGCCCGAAGCTTTCTTCGTGAACGGATAAGGAGATGGGTAGCGATACTCATCTCCCCGAACAAAACAGATAAATGAATACACTGTTGTTTTCTCAAATTCGATTTCTTCTTTCAATTATGTTTAAGTTAAGGCAAGTACCAAGTGTAATAGTAAGGTATAGGAAAAAGCTTTAACAATAAAAATATTCAGGTGCCTATATCGGCGGTGTCCACCTCTTCCCATTCCGAACAGAGAAGTTAAGCCCGCCAGAGCCGATGGTACTGCAGTAAAATGTGGGAGAGTAGGTCGGTGCCCAATCTTAAAGTAGCCCGTGTCAATCGACATGGGCTTTCTTGTTTTTATAACCCTTCACACAGCTTCATCACCTCAAAACTCATCATGCGTATGTATTATATTTCTTTTAATCTCTTATATTAGTTGTTGTAAATCTCAGCTCAAGAAGATAGATGAAAAAAGGACGGTTAGAGGCATTTAGCGATGGCGTGATAGCTATTATTATCACCATAATGGTGCTCGAACTTAAAGTACCACATCAAGATACTATTGATGCTTTGCTCAAACAGGCACCAGTGTTTTTAAGCTATTTACTCAGTTTTGTTTATGTAGGCATTTACTGGAACAATCATCACCATATGTTTTATTTGGTTAATTCTATTACAGGGGCGGCTTTATGGGCTAATTTGAATTTATTGTTTTGGTTATCACTAATTCCTTTCGTAACGCAATGGATGGGCGAAAATCATTTCTCAACGATACCTGTTGCCGCTTATGGAATGGTGTTAATTTTAAATGGGATGGCTTATTCGATACTGTACAAAACTTTAATTAAACATTCAAATAAAAACTCACAATTGGCAGAAGCTTTAGGGAGAGATTGGAAGGGAAAAGCATCACTTATTATATACGCTATAGCTATTGGGTTATCATTTATCAATTCGTTTGTTGGGTTTGGTTTATACATTGTAGTTGCCTTGATGTGGTTTATCCCCGATAGACGTATTGAGCGTAAAGTAGCCCATCATAATTAATATATGATAGTTTAAGTCTTAAGTGTTTTTTGCTTATTTTGAAGCATTATTAATGCTTTTTCAGCTCGTATTTTACGAGTTTCTTCTTGTTTGGCTGAGCCTACCCAATCGAAATAGCCTTGTTTGTATGATTTTGACAATCCCTCAAAAAAAGCTTTTGCGTCATTATCTTGGTCTAATAACTTTTCAAGTTCTACAGGAGTGCCTTCTATGTGTTCGCCTTTTTTAAGCATATATATTTGATTAGTGGTATCTCAAAAATAAAACATTATAGGCTATATTGTAAAATAAAAATGCCATAGCTAAATTTAGTATTAGTTATGGCGGTAGTTTATATCATCACTTTTGCTTATAATAAAAATCCTTTATAATAAGGTTGAGCCCACTCCCCCCAACTCTTAAATGCCTTTTGCAAAGCCTCCTTTAATCCCTTATCATCTACAGGTTTACCTTTTTTAGGTGGAACAATGGTGTTAGTAGGTAAGGTAGTATCGGTTACTTTTGTTGCAAACCAAGTAATATTTTCGTGCGGTAGCGCAACACCTAAA
This sequence comes from uncultured Mucilaginibacter sp., assembly GCA_963422535.1. Lineage (GTDB taxonomy): Bacteria > Bacteroidota > Bacteroidia > Sphingobacteriales > Sphingobacteriaceae > Mucilaginibacter. The sequence goes on along the minus strand of OY730227.1, from coordinate 1,098,385 downwards.
ATCATTCCAGGCAAACCTGTAAATGATTCAGGACCACCCGAAAGAGGTATTTCGGTAGTATAAAAGGCGACAACATAAATCGAATCAAGAACGATAGCGTTTGCTCTCCTACAAGTATAGCCGGCTATTACTCGTGTTTCGTCAGTAATTTTCCATTTTATTTTCCGCAAAGTATCTTTTAGCAAAAAAGTTTCTTCAAATACTTCCTTTTGGCAAACTTTTGTATGTGTGTTAAAATCATTATAAACAATGTTTTTTTGTGTAGTTATAGGGCCATCACCAAAAAAACCGCTCTTTTCATTTTCTGGTTCAATAGGGGTAAATAAAGTATTATTACCACTAAAGGATAAGGTACTTTTTAGTTTTTTAAATTGAGGGTTGTTTTTCTTGTACTCGTCAAACATTGGCGCAAGAAATCCATCATTATCTTTATTAATCTGCTTTTTTATAATAGCATAAGTATTGATATTTTTCTCGAACTCAATAATACCTGTTGTGGTAAAATGTGCGTGTTGTGCAAGTAATGTATTTGTACAAAATAAAGCACTTATAAGGACTATGGTAATATATTTTTTCATCATGATAATTATTTGTTTTGGGCACCCCCAATTATTTTGTTAAAATCGTAAGAAATAGCTAACATAAAATATCTTTTAATGGTAGTGTATTTATTTTGTGTAAAATAGCCTCCGCTCGCACTTCTATCAAAACCCGTATTTTGATTTAGCAAATCGTTGCAGGTTAGACTAAGTTTTAAGCTCTCCGCTTTTAAGAAAGTTTTACTAAGGCTTGCATTAATAATGGTTTTGCTAAAGTTTTGTGAGAATGTTTTGGTTTTTGCCGTATATTGATAATCACCATCTGAACTAAGCTGAAATTTGCTAGGCAGATATATAGTAAATGAACCGTTTGCATTAAAACCCCAAGCATTATTATTAATGTTTGGATTTAATGACGACTCGTTAATAGTATAAGTGGGGCTACCTCTTAAGTAGAAACTATATTTTTTCTCCTTGTATTTAGAAACATGCCACCCAGCACTATAACCATAGCTTGTAGTTCTATTCAAAACATTATTTGATAAAGTGTAATATATATCACCATTACCATTCAAACTAAGTCCCACACTTACGTCCAATTTCTCTATTTTTTTATTAGTATTTATACCAAAGTAGTAGTTAGAAGTGTTTTTATCAGTGAGGTTAAATGTCTTAATTGTGTTTTTACCAGTAGCAGGGTCAGTAGTAATATTGCTTACAATCGGATTGCTTGTAAACGAGTAGTCGCCATAAAGGTATATATATTGATTTGTTAAAACTTTGTAGGAGTTGTAGTTGAAATTGAATCTATTAGTAAACGATGGCTTTAAATTGGGATTGCCTACTACGATATTTAATGGGTCATTATTCACATTTAAAGGTTGTAGTTGGTCTATTGTTGGTTGTGTTTCGTTGCCATTATAACTTACACTTAGCGATTTTTGTTGAGAGAAGCGATATTGATAACGTGCTTCGGGTGCCCAGTTTATAAAACTTCTATCTCTAGTTGTATTTGTAAATTCATCAATTTGATGATAGTTTACATCAACTAGTTTAGTGCCGAAAGTTAAAGTGCTTTTACCTTTTTTATAATTAAAGTTAGTCCCTAGTTGATTAGATAGCTGATTTATTTTATAGTTGTTGCTAAGTGAGCCTACAAATACATTGTAATTATTAGGCGTAGAAGCGTTAAATGTTTCCCTATCAGAGGTGTTATTAATCAGCCCGATGCCATAGTTAAATATAGCATTTAAACTTTTGGACAGGGACTCGGTATAAGTTAAGTTGCTATTTAATGTATTACTTTTTATGTTATTAGTTTTATACTGATTGATAATACTTGTACTATCAATACGCGGAATGTGTGCGGGATTGGGATTGTAGTAATCAATTTTTGAATATAAGTACCCCTTTGATTCGCTTTGGTTATACGATTCATTGATTTTTAATGAAAGCGTGCGCCCTGTTTTCTTAAATTTTTTAGTATAAAATGCAGTAGCATAAAACGATCCTTGGTTGGTATTACTTGTAAGGCTTCGTGCACTTTTGTTCAGTAATGTGTCATTGCGTAGCGATATGCCAATATTGTTGCTATTACTTTCGCTATGTTTTTGTCCCCCGCCCAAAGTCAGTTTAAGATTTGAGCTTGTGTCTAATTTCGTTTGGTACGTTACATCTAGTTTTTGCCTAAATAAGTATTTGTGAGATTTTTCAGCCGTGGTATCAGTTTTGATAAAGTTTGAATTGTTTTGTTGATTGATATTATTTTGAGTGCCATCTATGGTGATTGTACCTATTTTGTAATTCGCATTGAGTGATTGTTTATCATTGTCCCATCTCGTATCATAATGTAAACCACCAGTAATAGCCAATGGTAAGCCTTGCCCACCGTAGCCGCCATTAAACGAATCAAGGTCATCATTATCGCCATTAGAAGAGATGGTAATAGTACCATCGTCAAACTCGACATTGCCATCTATCGAGCCATATTTCTGATTATCCTCCCAGCCCAATCCTGTTTTTCCGGTATTGCCAAATGTGCCGTAAACCGAGAATTTCTGCTTGCCTTTAAATCTATTAAATAATACTTGCCCCGAGTAATAACCATCAGTACCACCGTCGGCCTCTATTTTACCAAAGTAACCGTTCTTTTTGCCTTCTTTTAGTTTAATATTCAGTGTTTTAGTTTTTTTTCCATCATCTATACCAGTAAAAGTTGCTTGGTCGCTTTTTTTATCATACAACTGTACTTTATCTACCATATCAGCACGCAAATTTTTAGTAACAAGCGTAGGGTCATCGCCAAAAAACTCTTCCCCGTCAACCAACACTTTGTTTACAGTCTGCCCTTGTGCAGTAATTTTCCCATTATTATCTACCTGTATTCCGGGTAGTTGTTTTAATAAGTCCTCAACTTTTGCATTAGGCTGCACGGTAAACGCACGCGCATTAAATTCAGTAGTATCGCCCTTTATTTTTATGGCGGCTACCTTGCTTTTAATAATCACTTCATTTAATAATCGGGCTTTTAGTTGCATATTGATACTTCCAAAGTCATGCGATTGTTTAATAGAATCGAGGCTAAAATTCTCTACATAATCAGCATAATCAGGATAGGCAACCAAAAGGATATATTTCCCTTTGTTTAATCCATTTATTATAAATGAGCCATCCTCGGTGGTGCGGGTATAAGTTACTAATGTCGAGTCTTTAGCATTTAAAACTGCAATTGATGAGTTATGTAATTTAACGTTCGAAACACTATCATTAGTAGTGCCTTTTATACCGTATTTGCTTTGAGCAAATGTGGCAGTAGCGCATAAAATAGTGATAAGGTTTAGTAATATTTTATATTTCATAAGATTGTTAAGTAAGGCTAAAGTACAACTAATTGATTAGTAATAAAAAAACAGAATGTTAAAACTTGTTAAATTTTTTTGTGACATTTAGAATATTAAACATCCCTGTTGTTACAGTATATAGATAAGCAGCAACTGTGTTTTTTGAAAATACTTTATTGGAGGCATAAGATAAGTTTTAAGTAAATAGTGATTAAGTTTTCATGTTATTGTAAAACATTATACGATTTTACGGTATATTTCGTATATACATTTGAAATTGTATTAAATTTGTGACATGAATGTTCAATTAATCATAGTGGCACTCCTTTTTGTTGCAGCTGTTTTTTATGTTGTTCGGATGATGTATAAAAGCCTGACAGCAAAAAAAGGTTGTGGAGAGAATTGCAAATGCGGTGTTGATTTTTCGAATATTGATTTGCCTAAAACAGAGAAGTAGTACTTTTCACAATTCAAACCATTTTTTCACTAAGAGCATTAAAGTTTAATGGCCAATAAACAGGTTTTTCAAGCGGATACCCCCGGTAGGTGGACTCGTTTCAAATGGCTTAGCCGAATTATACTTATCGTATTTGTTGCTGCTGTGGTGGTGGCCGCTATCACGGTTACATCAAAGCAATACCCAGTTTTACCAAACTTAAATCCTACTCCGCAGAAGCTTTCAAAAGAGGAGTTGGAGCAATTAAAACGATCAACCAAGTTTAAAGACTTTAAAATTGATACCCAACGATTAGGAGTACTAAAACGCCAATTACATCAGCACCAATTAAAACGCCCTAATAATAAAGATCGGATTAATGCAGCATTTTATCGCGCATGGGAGCCTCAGGCTTATAACTCGCTGGTTGATTATATTACTAAGCTGGATATGGTGATAAGCGAAGGCTTTTTTGTAACTCCAAAAGCCGATACCATTACTGCTAAAATTGATACGGGTTTAATTAAGCTTAATATAAAATATAAAAAGCCAATAATAATTACCCTCTCAAACTATGTTAACTACAATAATACAAGTGGTGGATATGATAAAAAGGATGTAGAGCGGATTATTAAAAGTAAAAAATTACGTACGGTTTTTATCAATAGCATAGTCAAGCAACTTGCCAAATATAAATTTCAAGGAGTTAACCTCGATTTTGAAGAGATAAAAAATCGCGACAGCAAAAATTATGTAAGCTTTCAAAAAGAGCTGTATGCAACACTCCACGCAAAAGGCTTTTTGGTTACACAAAATGTAATCCCCGAGGATGAGCAATACGATATTGTAAAACTTCAACATTATAACGATTTCTTATTTGTGATGGCGATTGACCAGCATAACGATAGTAGTAATGCTGGAAGTATATCTGATCAGCATTGGGTAGAGGAAATACTGGATAAAGTGTGTATGCAGATACCAAGCGAAAAGGTGATACTAACGGTTGCTGGTGGAGGGTACGATTGGCCTTTAAATAGTGTAGGCAAGCATAAAAGTTATCAAGAGGCAATAAGTATTGCGCAAGAAAACAATAGTAAAATTACTTACGACCCGCAATCGGCTAATTTGCACTATACTTATTTTGATTTAAATAGCCTTCAACACACGGTTTATTTTACTGATGCTGCTACCAATTTTAATATCATCCGCATGGCAGATGATTGGGCCACAGGAGGAATTGCCCTATGGCGATTGGGTGCAGAAGACCCACGAGTGTGGTCTTTCTTTGAAAAAAATCTTTCTATCGATTCGCTAAAAAAGACAGGTATAAGTGTTAAAAAATTTCAAACAGTAGGACTCGATAATAAAATAGATTATGATGGCGATGGCGAGGTGTTAGATTTAGTGACCGTTCCTAAAACTGGTAAAATAGATGTCACGCTTGATTCGGTCAATTTTGCTATCCTCAATCAAAAATATATTGATTTACCTACCAAATATGTAATCAGGAAATATGGTTATGCACCTAAAAAAATTGTATTAACATTTGACGATGGTCCTGACGCTGAGTTTACGCCTAAAATATTAGACATTTTGGAGCGCGAAAAAGTACCTGCTGCATTTTTTATTGTAGGTGCAATGGCCGAAAAAAATATCCCTCTTCTGCGCCGAGAGTTTGAGGATGGTTTCGAGATAGGCAATCACACCTACTTCCATCCAGATATATCAACCATCGGTATCCCTCGTGTAAGACTCGAACTTAATGCAACAAGGAAATTGATTGAATCGGTAACAGGAAGGAGTACGATATTATTTAGACCTCCATTTAATGCAGATGCCGAGCCTCATACCGTAGCGGAGGTTATACCCGTAGCAGAGAGTCGTAATCAAAGTTATATTACCATAGGCGAATCTATCGACCCGTGGGATTGGTATCCGGGTGTAACGGCTGATAGCATTATAGCGCGCACTATCCGACAAAAGGATGCAGGCACGATGTTGCTCTTACACGATGCAGGAGGCGATACCCGCGAAGAAACGGTAAAGGCATTACCCGAGATTATACATTACTTTAAAAGTCATGGGTATCAGTTTACTACCATTGCCGATGTTTTGCATAAAACCAAAGCTGATTTGATGCCTCCTATAAAAGATGATGCCAATAGTGGAATAACAGGTACTTTTTACGACATCTTTATAAATACAATATTTTATGGTAATTGGTTGATGTTGTATATTTTTCTTACCGCTATTTTCTTGGCAATAGGCCGGGTGGTGTTGATAGGAGTACTGGCTGTTAGTCAATATAGAGAGGATAAGAAAGCGAGTTTAAAGCGAGTTTCAAAACGTAAATTATTGCCTGTAAGTATTATTGTTCCAGCGTATAACGAAGAGGTAACCGCTATAAAAACTATTCAAAGTCTTTTAGAGATTGATTATCCTCATTTCGAAATCATATTTATTGATGATGGCTCAAAAGATAAAACCTACGAAATTGTAAATAATGCCTACGGTAATCATCCATTAGTAAAAGTATTTACCAAACCCAACGGCGGTAAGGCTTCGGCATTAAACTTTGGTATTACATATGCCGAGCATGATTACGTAGTATGTATTGATGCCGATACGCAATTGAAAACGGATGCAGTATATCACTTAATGACCTATTTTACTGATGCCGAAATAGGCGCAGTTGCGGGTACGGTTAAGGTGGGTAACGAGGGTAATATGATTACCATGTGGCAATCAATAGAATATATTACGGCTCAGAATATGGATCGTAGGGCTTTTGATTTAATCAATAGCATTACCGTAGTGCCAGGCGCAATAGGCGCATTCCGTAAAGAGGCTATATTTAAAGCAGGTGGGTTCACATCTGATACCTTAGCCGAAGATTGCGACCTCACTATGCGTATATTAAAGCAAGGTTATGTGGTAAAAAATTGTGCGGAGGCGGTTGCTTATACCGAAGCTCCCGAAACTTTGAGTGCATTGCTGAAACAACGCTTTAGATGGAGTTTTGGTGTGATACAAAGTTTTTGGAAAAACAAAGATGCTTTGTTGCGTAAACGATATAGATTTTTTGGGATGATAGGTATGCCTAATATCTTAATCTTCCAAATCATACTACCGCTTTTCTCGCCTATGGCTGATTTGATGATGGTGGTTGGCTTGTTTGGAGAAAAACCATGGAAGATATTGGGCTATTATGTTGCCTTTGTGTTGATTGATTTTATTGTGGCGGTTATTGCCTTTAGAATGGAGAAAGAGGATTATAAAAAGCTAGTATATATTATACCTCAGCGTTTTATATGGCGACAATTGATGTATTATGTACTAATCAAATCTGTACGCAGAGCATTAAAAGGCGAATTGAGTGGATGGGGAGTTTTGAAACGCACTGGTAATGTAGGGGCTAAAAAGAAAGCACTACGAGCCGAGTAATAATGGAGTAGGTTTATAAATAACTAGTAGTTTGTGAGTTCAGCTTATCTATCAAAAAAATACAAACACATTTTTTTCGACCTCGACCATACAATATGGGATTTCGATAAAAATGCCGAAGAAACACTATATGAATTGTATGATGTTTATAAACTCAAGGATATTGGGCTAAATTCAGTGGATATATTTATCGAAACCTATACACGCAACAATCATCAGCTTTGGGCAAAATATCATGTAGGCGAAATCAGCAAAACGGAACTACGCGAAACTCGATTTAAGAAAACCTTTCTCGACCTTGGTATGCAGCCCGAATTATTGCCACATGGTTTTGAAGATGATTATGTGCGGCTTTGCCCTACCAAAACCAACCTGTTTAAAGGAGCGCACGAAACACTACAATATCTGCAATCAAAATATATGCTTCACCTCATTTCAAATGGATTTCAAGAATCTACAGAAATTAAAATAGCAGGCTCCAATATTGGCACTTACTTTCATCATATTATCATTTCGGAAGCAATTGGCATCAACAAACCCGATAAAGCCATTTTTGAACATGCTTTAAACTTAGCAAGTGGGGTAAAGGATGAAAGTTTAATGGTAGGCGATAGTATAGAAGCTGATATACGCGGAGCACTCAATTTTGGCATGGATGCCATCTATTTTAATCCTGCTAACCTTACTAAACCACATGATGTGCCTATGCAAATTACTTATTTAGAAGAGTTAATGACATTATTGTAATGAGTGATTTTATAGTGTAAGGGACTATTTTTTAAGGTAATTAAAAAAAAATCACAGCCCTGTGAAACCTTTTACATTTAATATAGTCTTAATATTCAGATAATCTGAACTGTGGATATTTGTAAAATAACACGATATGAATTTTGAATATGCATATTTGTTGATAATAGGGTTGCTATTGATGGTAGCAATGTTCTACGTAAGTCCCTATGAGCTTAGTGTTAAAGATGATGACGACGACGAATAGTCGGCACATTTATCCATATCATATTAAACGACAGAAATTGTCGTCAGGCAAATTATCCCCCAATTTTAATGGCAAAACGTGAAGTAGATATCGTAGTTATATCGGATGTGCACTTAGGTACTTATGGCTGCCACGCAAAAGAACTCCTCAAATATTTAAAAAGTATTAAGCCCAAAATATTGGTGCTCAATGGCGATATTATTGATATATGGCAGTTCAGTAAATCGTACTGGCCCGAAGCACACATGAAAGTAGTGCGCCGTATTTTAAAGTTTGTTGCCGATGGTATCCCTGTTTATTATTTAACAGGTAATCATGATGAGATGTTGCGCAAGTTTGCTGATTTTAATTTAGGCTCATTTTTGTTGCGAAACAAAATCGTGATGAAAATTGATGGCAAAAAAGCGTGGATGTTTCATGGCGATGTGTTTGATGTAACCATGCAACACTCAAAATGGCTCGCCAAATTGGGTGCAATCGGCTACGATACATTAATCTTATTAAACAGCCTGACCAATTGGTTTTTGACCGCAATGGGGCGTGAGAAAATGAGCTTTTCGCAAAAGGTAAAAGCGAAATTTAAAGATGCGGTAAAATTTATTAATCAGTTTGAACAAACCGCCGCCGACCTCGCTGTCGAAAAAGGTTATCAATATGTAATATGTGGGCATATCCATCATGCCGAGATTAGGGAAATAAAAGCTACAGATAAATCGGGCTCGGTACTTTACCTAAATTCGGGCGATTGGGTAGAAAGCCTTACAGCTTTAGAATACCATAATCAAGAATGGACAATTTTCAAATACGACCCCGCAAACTTTAAAAGTGATAGCGACGAGGATGATAAAACAGATGCCGAAGATTTGGATGCTAAATTGGATGTGAAAAATTTGTTAGCGCACTTCAAACAGGAAGTGTATTAGCATTGTTAAGCTCAGTATCTTTGCTAACTTGCACCAGCATTTCCTATGATGAAGATATTGTATGCCATACAAGGAACAGGTAACGGACATATAAGCCGAGCGCGCGAAATTGTACCCTTGTTGCAAAAATATGGCGAGCTCGATTTGCTGGTAAGTGGTACAGAGGCAGAGGTAGCTTTAGCGCAACCGCTTAAATATCGATTGCATGGGTTTAGTTTTGTATTCGGGACAAAAGGCGGAGTGGATAAATGGGCTACCTATAAACTTATGAATTTGCGCCAGTTATGGCACGATACGCATCATCTGCCATTAGCTCAATACAATTTAATTGTTAATGATTTTGAGCCTGTGAGTGCTTGGGCTTGCCGTTTGCAAAAAATACCATCGGTATCATTAAGCCATCAATGCTCTTTTGTTTCGCCCAAAACTCCGCGCCCATCAAAATGGAATTATGCCGAATGGTTGTTTAAATACTATTCGCCTACAACGCATCATATTGGTTTCCATTTCGAAAAATATGATGATTTTATCCATACGCCTGTTATACGGAGCGAGATACGAGCACTCTCGCCTACAAATAGGGGGCACTACACGGTTTATTTACCAGCTTATGACGACAAAACATTGGTAAGCTATTTAAGCCAAATACCTAATGTAGAGTGGCATATATTTTCCAAGCGGCAAAAAGAACCTTACCGAGCAGGTAATATTCAAATATTCCCAGTAAATAATGATGCTTTTAACAAAAGTATGGCAAGCTGCGAAGGTTTGCTTACAGGCGGAGGTTTTGAAGGCCCTGCCGAGGCATTGTTCTTAAAAAAGAAACTACTAATGATACCCATGAGCGGGCAATACGAGCAACAATGTAATGCTTTAGCAGCATCGCGAATGGGTGTTCCAGTTGTTCAAGCTATTGATGAGCATTTTGTAGCGCACATTAACCAATGGATTGAAGATGATAAACGTGTGGTTGTTGATTTTCCAGACGAAACAGCGCAAATCATTGATAATATGGTGAAGCGGTATGCAATTAACTTGTAATTTTGCATTAGGAGTTTTTGTGCTATAATTGTCCTGTAATCCATATTCATGATTAAACTATTTCGCTCTTTTAGCCCCATAAATATTGCTTGGTTGGCAGTTTTTTTACTGTTATTACGCATAGGCTACGCGTATCATACCACACAAAGAGCCGAATTTGCTTTTGCCGAATTATTTTCACGCCTTTCTATACCCGCATCTTATCGCTATAATATCCCATCGGGACTCAATTTGTTTTTTGCGAGCATATTGGTTTTTATACAAGCTATGCTGATTAATTATCTCATCAACAAGCACAATTTATTGGGAAAATCAACTTTTTTGCCTGCTCTCATGTATATTACGGTATCTGCTTTATTCCCATCTTTTTTAATGCTTAGCCCGTCGCTTATCTGCAATTTCTTGATAATATGGATGCTGTATAAGTTGTTTGATTTATACAAAGGCGATGAAGGTAAATCAATTTCGTATGATTTGGGGATGATAGTAGCCGTAGGTGCTTTAATTTATTTGCCCTTTATTTATATGTTTTTGGCAATATGGATAGCGCTTATAATTTTCAGACCGTTTGATTGGCGCGAGTGGGCAGCCTGTACCATAGGTTTTATAACGGTGTTTTTCTTTTTGGCTGTATTTTATTATTTGAATGATAGACTTGGGCAGTTTTTTGATATATGGCTGCCATTAGCAACTAAGTTCCCATCACATATCAAAATCAACTATTACAACTATATGGTTTTAATACCCGTAATTGTTATTTTGATACTTTGTGCACTTAAGTTGCAGCAAAACTTCTTCAAAAGTTATGTTCAAACCCGTAAATCTTTTCAGCTTTTATTTTTTATTTTTTTAATAGCAGGGTTCTCATTTTATGTGAATGCCGATTTTCATCTCGAGCACTTTTTGTTATGCGTAGTGCCTACTGCGGCATTTTTTGCTTATTACTTTCTGTATGCCACCCGCCGCTGGTTTTACGAAACTTTATATATTTTATTGCTTTTCAGCATTATTTACTTCCAGTTTAACACTTTTTAACTTTTACATTCGTTCAAATTTCACAGGTTATATTAGTTTTGTATCATGAAATTTGGAGTAGTTATATTTCCCGGATCTAATTGCGATGAGGATATCATCTATGTATTAGAGAAAATAATGGGTCAGCAAGTGGTTCGTTTGTGGCATAAAGACCACGATTTGCAAGGTTGTGATTTTGTGGTTTTGCCTGGAGGTTTCTCATTTGGCGATTATTTGCGCTCGGGTGCTATTGCACGCTTCTCGCCTATTATGCAGGAAGTAATCCAATTTGCTGCCAAAGGCGGTTATGTTTGGGGTATATGTAATGGCTTTCAGATTTTAACCGAATCGGGGTTATTGCCAGGAGCGTTGTTGCACAACAACAATCGTAAGTTTAATTGTAGCAATATCTATATGTTGCCACAAACTTCAAACTCGTTACTTACTTCGCAAATTGACCCGAAAAGAGCTTTAAAAACGCCTATTGCACATGGCGAGGGTAACTTTTTTGCAGAAGCTGATGTGCTAAAATCATTAAATGATAATGATCAGGTGCTATTCAGATATTGCGACGAGGCAGGTAATATTACGGCAGAGGCTAATCCGAATGGCTCAATCCAAAACATAGCAGGTGTTTGTAATACTGGTCGTAATGTGTTTGGTATAATGCCACATCCCGAGCGTGCTGCTGATAGCTTATTGGCTAACGAGGATGGCTTAGCTATTTTTGAATCGATATTATCAATGGTTAAAGCCTAATGACCAATTTGGTTATTGATATTGGTAATACTTTAACAAAGATTGCAGTTTTTAAGCAAGGCGAGTTAGTACATACAGACCGCTACCCGATTATTGAAGCTGAAATTCTATTAAATGTAATCCATCAATACCAAGTTAAAAAAGTGATTGTTTCATCTGTAAAAGGAGAGATAGAAACGTGGCGGGAGGTGCTTGAAGGAAAGGTTGATTTAAAGTATTTCGATGTTAAGACAAGCTTAGGCGTTCAAAATCACTATAAAACTCCCAAAACACTCGGGCTTGATAGATGGGCGGCTGTTGTGGGAGCGCATTGTTTGTGTCCCGATAAGGCAAACTTAATAATTGATGCAGGTACTTGTATTACCTATGATTGGGTTGATGCCGAAGCAAATTATTGGGGAGGTAGCATATCACCGGGGTTAAATATGCGTTATAAAGCATTAAATTATTATACTGGCGCATTACCATTGTTGACAGTTGATAACCAGTTTAATAATGCTTACGGTGATGATACAACATCAGCTATCACATCGGGAGTACAAAATGGCATTAAAAACGAAGTAATAGGGTTTATTGAACATTACATTAAATTAAACCCCGAATTGAATATTGTACTAACAGGCGGCGATAGTATTTTTTTTGATACTCTATTGAAAAATAGCATCTTTGCCCCCTATATTATAAACGAGCCTTATTTGGTTCTTAAAGGATTAAACGCAGCTATACAAAACAATAATGATTAAATACTCAAGACTCTTTATTACATTCTTACTCTCCGTTATTGTATTGGGAGCAAACGCTCAATCAACTGCATCCTCCAGTTCGCCATATTCACAATTTGGATTAGGTAATCTTAATAATCAACTTTTGCCACAAAATGCCGGAATGGGCGGTATTGCTACAGCTACAAACATTATTGGTGGGTTTAATAGTATAAATGTGATTAACCCAGCTTCGTATGGTAAAATAAATTTAACAGTTATAGATGCTGGTATTTATGGTAATGCAACTACATTAAGCAAATCAGGACAGCTTGATGAGCGTGATGCTAACTTTAGACTTAATCACCTCACGTTCGCTTTTCCATTAAGCAAGCATTCGGCACTTAGTTTTGGTTTATTGCCTTATAGTACGGTAGGATATAATTATAAAACTTCTGTTAAAAACTTAGGAACAAATAACCCTGCGGATACTAACACGATAAATCATATTTATTCTGGCGAGGGTGGCTTGTCAAAAGCCTATTTGGGTTATGGATTTGGCATAGGTAAACACTTGTTGATTGGGGCAAATATTTCGTACATATTTGGTAACCTGAAGCAAACACAATCTACAGAAATACCCGGTCTTTACGGTGTATTAGATTCACGTAACGAACAGTCCAATCATATAGGTGGTGTAAATTATGATTATGGCGCACAATATTCTATTGATTTTTCGGCAACAAAACATTTGATATTGGGTTACTCGGCATCAACAAGCACCTCCATTAATAATGGAAGTAGTTATATAGTAAGCCAATACACCCAAGATGCACAAGGCAATGAGAATAGTGCAGCCGATACAGTAGTTAATAGGCAAACCCCGAATTCTAAATTACACCTTCCACGAATTAATCGCTTTGGTATAGTATTTCAAGACGAAACGAAATTTTTAATCGGTATTGATTATACCATTGGAAAATGGTCTAATCTTACAGCAGGGGGGGTAAACCAAGGTTTACAAGATAGTAAAACCTTTAATATAGGCGGTCAAATAACGCCTGATATAAATGCTTTGCATAGTTTTTGGGCATTGGTTGATTATCGCTTAGGTGCTATTTACGAGCAAACCTATGTTAATGTAAATAATGTTAGCATAAACAGATACGCTTTAACTGCTGGCTTAGGTATTCCATTACCTCATGATAGGGCTTCGAGTGCTTTCTACAAAATTAACTTTTCGGCAGAGGTGGGTAAACGTGGAACGCTGCAAGGAGGATTGATAAAAGAAAACTATGTAAATTTCCACTTGGGCTTTACGCTTAATGATAAGTGGTTCCGTAGGTATAAATTTGAATAATCTTATTTTATGAGTAAGGCAAAACTATTTCGAGCTTTACTTTTACCATTCGCTATTATTGGTGTAGTACTGCTTGTATCGGGCTGCGAGAATGATTTGAAGGATATTCAAAAAATCTCAGCCCAAGAGGTAAATGTACCAGTTGAGCGTTATACGGTTGTAGATGTAATATATAGCGACTCAGCAAAAGTAAAAGCGCACATGACAGCACCTTTAATGGTAATGTATAAAGTTAAAAAACCTTATACCGAAATGCCAAAAGGGGTAAAAGTGGTTTTTTATGATAATAATCTACATGAGTCGAGTACGATAGTAGCCGATTATGCTATACGTCGCGATATGGAAAAAACCATAGAGCTGCGCAAAAATGTGATTGGTACTAATATTAAAGGTGATACATTTACATCGGAGGAGTTGATTTGGGATGAGGGTACAAAGCAAATACACTCGAGTAAAGAAGTGCATATTAAGTCGATAGATGGGAGTATTACCAACGGGACGAGCTTTGTAAGTGATGAGAATTTGAACCATTGGACGTTACAGCAGGGGAGTGGTATTCTTCACGTTAATAATCAGGATATTCCTCAATAAATCTACTTAGTTTTTTGCAGCAATTTTTGTGTTTATTTTTTTACTAAAAGTTGTATCTTGCGCGCTCTTTTGAATAATTAAATATTAGATATACAATATGGGTTTAATGAGTTATATGCGCGAGCGCATGGGTAAAGTTATCGCAATTGGAATTGGGGTGGCATTATTTGCGTTTGTTGGCGAGGAGGCTATACGTCAGGGGAATTCTTTTTTTAAGGATGATCGTAACCAAATAGGCGAAGTAGCCGGAGAAAAAATTCCTTATGATGAGTTTTCAAAACGATTAGAGCAAAACACTAATCAGTTTAAACAACAGTCGGGGCAATCAACAGTTACTCCACAGCTTACCAGCTATTTGCAGGATAATACATGGAACCAGTATTTAAGCCAAATTATTCTAAGCAAAGAAACCGAGAAATTGGGTTTAACAGTTGGTGGCGATGAAGCGCAATCAATGGTATCAGGCAATAATCCTAATCAGCAAATTGTACAAGCTTTTGGTAACCCACAAACTGGTCAGGTAGATCAAACAAAACTAAATGCGTTTTTAAATAACTTAAAAACTTTGAAAGCCGATGACCCAACTAAAATAGAATGGGCAGCATTTATTAAGCAAATGCTTGAGGCTAAAAAGAGTGAAAAATATATCTCGTTAGTAACTAATGGGATTTATGTAAATGCACTTGATGCTAAGGATGACTATGAAGCCAAAAATAAGTTGGTTAATTTCAAATATGTAACGCTTGATTACGCTTCTATTCCTGATAATAAAGTAACATTATCTGATGATGATTACAAAAGCTATTATGACGAGCATAAAACCGAGTTTAAGAGCAAGCAAGAGCTTAGAAGTTTTGATTATGCAAGTTTTAACGCTGCGGCATCAAAAGAAGACTCAGCAGCTATAAAATCTCAAATTGAGAAATTACTACCCGGTTTAAAAACTAGTACTAATGATTCGCTTTACGTGCAAGTAAATGCCGAAACCAAAGCACCTCTTGCTTATAAACGTAAAGGGCAGCTTGGCGATACTAAATTAGATACGGTGATGTTTGGAGCTGCAAAAGGCTTTGTTTATGGGCCTTATTTGTCGCAAGGCAAGTATAAGATTGCAAAATTGGTTGACTCTCGTGTAGGACCAGATTCTGTAAAAGCACGTCACATATTAATTGCTACTAACGAAGGTGGTGTTCAGAAAGCATTAGCTAAAGCCGATTCGTTAAAGAAACTAATTGCTGGCGGAAAATCATTTGATGATTTAGCTAAAATATATTCAATTGATAAAAACTCGGCTGTGAAAGGTGGCGATTTAGGCACATTCGGTCGTGGTGCGATGATACCAGTTTTTGAAGATGCAGCTTTCAACGGAAGACAAGGAGATTTAAAAATAGTTACTTCTCAATATGGTGTGCATCTTATAAAAATCGAAGAGCAAAAAGGTTCATCAGAAGTAGTTAAAGTTGCTGTAATAGATAAACCAATTACGGCAAGTCAAAAAACACAATCGGCTGCATATAGCAAAGCTCAAGCATTTTTAGCGGCGCTTACCAACAGTAATTTTGATGCCGAAATAAAAAAGATAGGTTTAACCAAAAAGACAGCTAAAGATGTGAACGATTTAGCTTATAGCCTTCCAGGTTTAGAAAATGCTCGTGATGTAGTTAGATGGGCGTTTAAAACTGATAAGGGTGGTTTTTCAGACCAAGTTTATACCGTAGGTGATCAATATATTGTTCCTGTTTTAACAGAAATTAAATCTAAGGGTATATTACCACTTGAGGCTGTTAAGAAGCAAATTGAGGTTGCAGTAAGAAACCATGTAAAAGCTAAACAGTTGATAGAGAAATTGCAAGCAGCAGCAAACACCACTATCGACCAAATAGCTCAAAAAGCAAATACAAAAGTAGTGCCTGTTCAAAATGTGGTATTGGCTAACCCTGTGATACCG
Source organism: uncultured Mucilaginibacter sp. (assembly GCA_963422535.1). Classification (GTDB taxonomy): domain Bacteria; phylum Bacteroidota; class Bacteroidia; order Sphingobacteriales; family Sphingobacteriaceae; genus Mucilaginibacter. Next base: position 1,081,795 of record OY730227.1, on the reverse strand, counting down.
GGTCTATCACTAGAGTATAAAGTAGTGGGTGCTATGTTTGGCTCTGCTCCAAATAAAGTATCAAAACCGATAGAAGGTCAGCATGGTGTATTTGTAGTTGTGGTTGATAATTTTACCAATCCAGCAGCCCTTACAAATGCAATAAGAGAAAAACAACAAATAGGACAATCGTTACTTCAACGTTCGCAAGGTCAAATATTTGAGGCCTTGAAAGATAAGGCGAATGTAAAAGATTATCGTTCTAAATTCTTATAGAGAAATTTAAAGTATTTTTGTAACCGGAGAGAGCAGTATGCTTTTTCCGGTTTTTTATTTTAAAGGCAATAAGATGGATATTCAAGAAAACATAGTAAATAAAGTAGCACAAAGTGGCTTGGTTACTTTAGACCCTGCTGCTTTTTACCCTTCGGGCGAGCGTGTAATATATGATATCAAGGGTAATTTATTTCATGAATTGATATTGCGGGAGAAGGATTTTAGAGAATTTGTAAAAGAACATGATTGGGCGCAATACCAAGGCAAAAATGTAGGTATTACCTGCACCGCAGATGCGATTGTGCCAGCATGGGCATATATGCTATTAGCCAACAAATTAGCCCCTTATGCTAATGAAATTGTTTTTGGCGATGCAAACATTTTAGAAACTGTATTGTTTGAAAAAGCAATGGCGAATATGAACATCGAACAATATCGTAATCAACGCATCGTTATTAAGGGGTGTGGCGATACGGCTGTGCCAGTTTCAGCGTATGTTGAATTGACAAAAAAGCTCACACCAGTTGCAAAAAGTATCATGTTTGGAGAACCATGCTCAACTGTACCCATTTATAAACGAAAAGACTAATATCCATCATTTACTACTGATGCCTAAAAATCTTCTTGCCTTTATTTTAATGTTTTTTTGCCTCAGTGAAGGCATTGCACAAGAGCTTACAAAAGCAGGGGACCCCGTTTTTAAAGTGGGTGAAAATCTAAGCTATAAAATGAAATATGGTTTCTTTACTGCTGCCGAAACCAATATCCGTGTAGAGGGAAGTTCTATCAAATTTGACGGCAAGCCTATCTATCATATTATTGCTGATGGGAAAACAGCTGGAACTTTTGATTTCTTTTATAAAGTACGTAATCGGTACGAAACTTATGTAGATCAAACTACACTTTTGCCATACTTTTATGCTGAAAATAGACGAGAAGCCAAGTATAAACATACGGATAAAGTAACCTTTGATCAGGCTAAAAAAACGATAACTGCTGATAAAGGCACATTCCCGTTTACAGGTAAAACGTTTGATTTTTTATCGGCATATTATTTTGCTCGATGTATAGATATTGCTAAAATTCACGTAGGCGAGAAGATAGATTTTCAGTACTTTTTAGAAGATGGTATTCATACATTGAGTATCACATATCTTGGTAAAGAAAAAGTGCAGTGCGCAATGGGAACATTTAATTGTCTTAAGTTCAACCCAACAATAATTCCAGGGCGTATCTTCAGAAAAAATAGTAAACTGTATCTTTGGATTACTGATGATAATAACCGCATACCCGTAAAAGCGCATGTGGAGATTGTGGTAGGTAGTTTAACAATGGATTTGGTAGCAGCCACAGGGTTGAAATTTCCATTAAATCCGTTGAGTAAGGAAACAGATTAATATCAATAAAAAATAGCATGATTGAAGTTGGTAGTGTATTAGTGCATGAAGATGTAGTTAAGGAGAATTTTGTTTGCAATTTAAACAAATGCAAAGGTGTGTGTTGTTTGGAAGGCGACTCAGGTGCACCTTTAAATCATGATGAATTGCATATCTTAGATGAGATATATCCGAAAGTAAAGCCTTTTATGACGGCAAAAGGTATCGAAACGGTTGAAAAGGAAGGTACTTACGTAACCGATTTTGAAGGCGATTATACTACACCATGCGTAGATACGAATAAAGAATGTGCTTATGTGATTTGGGAAAATGGCATCACCAAATGTGCTATCGAAAAAGCCTACGAGCAAAAAGTAATAGATTGGAAAAAACCTATTTCCTGTCATCTATATCCTATCCGTATCACAGCATATCCCGAGTTTGATGTTTTAAATTACGACCGATGGAGCATTTGTAGTCCTGCTTGTTCTTTCGGGAGCGAATTAAAAGTGAGCGTGCACCAATTTTTAAAAGCACCACTTATTCGTAAATATGGCGAAGACTGGTACAAGGAGTTAGAAGAACGAGTAGCAGAAATAGAATAGACGCAAGTATCTTATGCCCTAAAGCAGAGATTTACAATTAAATTGGATAATATTGTATGCTAATCATATTTACTTAATTTAATGAAAGTAGCTTTAATTACAGGTATTACGGGGCAGGATGGGGCATATTTAGCCGAGTTTTTGCTCAAAAAAGGATATGAAGTTCACGGTGTAAAACGGCGGTCATCTTTATTTAATACCGATAGGATAGACCATCTGTATCACGACCCGCATGAGCCAAATGTTAAATTCAAACTACATTATGGCGATTTGACAGACTCGACCAACTTGATAAGATTAATTCAGGAAGTACAGCCTGACGAAATATATAATTTGGCAGCGCAAAGCCATGTAAAAGTAAGTTTTGATACGCCCGAATATACAGCCAACGCCGATGGGATAGGCACATTACGTGTTTTGGAGGCAGTACGATTACTCAATCTCACTAAAAAAACGCGTATCTATCAAGCTTCTACATCCGAGTTGTATGGCTTGGTGCAGGCAGTGCCGCAAAGCGAAACCACACCATTTTATCCACGCTCGCCGTATGCGGTAGCCAAATTGTATGGCTATTGGATAATTGTCAACTATCGCGAAGCATATAATATGTACGCTTGTAATGGTATTTTATTTAATCACGAAAGTCCCATTCGTGGAGAAACTTTTGTGACTAGAAAAATTACTCGCGCTGCTGCTAAAATTGCCTTAGGTCTTCAAAACTGTTTGTATGTGGGTAATTTATCCGCTCAGCGAGATTGGGGACATGCTAAAGACTATATTGAGGCAATGTGGCTAATGTTGCAGCAAGATAAGGCAGAAGATTTTGTCATCGCCACAGGTGTTACCACTACTGTACGAGATTTTATCAAGATGTCGTTTGCTGAGTTAGGTGTCGAAGTAGAATTTAGTGGGAAGGATGAGTACGAAAAAGGAGTAATTATTGACATTGACCAAAAGAAAGCAGCAGAATTGGGCTTAAATACAGAAGCTTTAAAGTTTGGGCAAACGGTAGTTAAAGTTGACCCAAAATACTTTAGACCAACAGAAGTAGATTTACTGATAGGCGATGCAACAAAGGCTAAGGAGAAATTGGGATGGGTGCCAAAGTATGATTTGAAGGCATTGGTAGAGGATATGGTGCATGCCGATTTGCACCTCGTAAAAAAGGATGATTATTTGAAAAGAGGTGGTTTTAATACTTTAAATTATTTTGAATAGGAAAACATATGATTATAGTTAAACAAAATAGGATAAAGAAAGCTTTTGGTAGTGTACTAGTATTAATGTTGTTTGCTAGTTTAACAAAGGGGCAATCAATATATCAACCCTATTCATACCAGTTTTATCAAAAGGTTAATACCGAACTTTATTCAGCAAAATTACGGGTGCATACTTCATTGAAGCCATTCTTTGTAGATGATAGTTTGATTAAACATCGATACGATTCTTTGATTAATTATGGAAGCACACCAGGGCAGCATAGTTGGGTTCACCGTAAATTATTTAACGAACATTTAATTGACATTAGTAAGCGAGAGTACACTTTTTATGCTGATTATTTACCCGATTTAACGATAGGGAAGGATTTTTCGGGGCATAAAAATACATGGTTAAATACACGAGGATTTCAACTAGGTGGCACAATTGGTGGCAAGTTTTATTTCTATACCAGTGGATACGAAAATCAAGGGGTGTTTCCATCATATCTAACTACTTATGTTAATCAAATAGGCGTTGTTCAAGGGCAGGGCTATGATAGAAGTTTTGGAAAAAATACTAAAGATTGGTCATATGTTACATCTATTGTTTCGTACACGCCTATAAAATATTTAAACATCACTTTAGGGCAAGATAAAACCTTTATTGGCGATGGTTATCGTTCGTTGCTCTTATCGGATGTTGCTGCTCCGTATCCGTTTTTGAAGCTGACAGCTGCGCTAGGAAATGTGCAATATATGGCTATGTGGGCTTATATGGACGACCCTCGTGCGCCTAAGTTTGATGTTTTTGGTAACGATCGGCGTAAATGGGGTATTTTCCATTATTTAGATTGGAATGTAAATAATCGACTTTCATTTGGCTTTTTTGATGCTGTGATTTGGGCTGCTGCCGATGACCAAGGCCATCCACGAGGGTTTGATTTCCAGTATATCAACCCTATTATATTCTTGCGTCCAGTAGAAGCGCAAAGCGGCTCGCCAGATAATGCATTGATTGGATTTACGAGTAAATACAAGCTCAGTAAAGGGGTTACTGCTTATGGGCAATTTACATTAGATGAGTTTTCGGCATCGCAGTTTTTTACCAGCAACGGAAGCTATAGAAACAAATATGGTTGGCAATTAGGAATTAGAGGAGCCGATTTATTTGGTATAAAATCATTCAATTATTTGCTTGAGAGCAATAATACGAAGCCATATACTTATTCAGAACGCTCATCAATAATTAACTATGCAGAGCAAAGCGAACCATTAGCTCATCCTTGGGGAGCTAATTTTCGTGAAATTGTCGGGCTGTTAAATTATACCTATAAACGCTTTGATTTTTCAGGGGAGTTTGATTACGGGCATTACGGCTTAGATATAAACGGATTTAACTACGGGAAAGATGTTTTTCAAACCTATACCACTCCTGCAAAACAAGATGGCAACTATATCGGGCAAGGTTTAGCTACAAATATGCTTTATTTAGAAGGCAAGGTTGCCTATCTACTTAATCCAAAATATAACTTACGGATTGAATTGGGAGGATTGTATAGACAAGAAAAGAACACCCAGTTTAATGATAAAACTACCATGATAACCATTGGTGTAAGAAGCTCGTTCAGAAATTTATATACCGATTTAGCAAGCTATAAAGCCCACTAAAAATTTAATGGGCTTTACTATATCTGGTAGATACACTTTAATTGATAGCTCTTATTCGAAAGCAATATTGCCGTAGTTTGTTCGTATGGTTATGGTTTTCTCGCTATTGCTTTTGCCAATATAGCCCTTATATGTTTTTGTGAAATAAGATGAGCTTTTTTCAGAATTGGTAAAAGTTACGGTATGTTCTCCATGTTGAAATTCGCCATAATGAGTAACTATATCAAGGTTAGCATTAATAGTTGGACTAACCCCTACGGTAACATTTGAATAAGAGGCATTAACGGTTAAATTATTAAAGTTATTATCCAAATGTGCTAGTGCTACTTTTCCAGCATAACGAGCATCAATTGTTGCTTCTCCTGTTACTCTGTTAATTTCAGCAGAGCCGTAATGAATCTCAGCATTTAATTTGTGAACTGTTCCTAAGTCGAGATTCCCATAACCTATGCTAATATTACTCGAAGTCAAACGTTCAATATTGGCACTGCCATACTTTACCTTTATCTCATTGCCTGTGTGGTTCAAGTTTTTCCCCGAAAAGCTACCATAGCTACTCTCAATATTTAGTTTGCCTTCAAAATCGGGTAATATAATTGCACCATAGCGATTATTAATAGCTAAACTATTTTTTGATGGCATATAAATAGTATAGTTTACCTCAATTTTGCGATTGCCATCTCTCCCACTAAACATATCCCATATAGAGCCATCGTTGCTGCTTTTTTTAAAATTGGTTGTAAAAGATATTGTATTCCCACTTTTACTATCCGAAATACTGATGCCATCTAATATTTTTTGAGCAACTTCATCACTTCTTGCACCACATTTAATCTGCACATCAACTTTTATTTCACTTTTATCCCAAGTGTTTACTATTACTTTGCCGTATTTGTTAGTAATGCTTAGTGCATCGTTCGCATCAACTGAATATATTTTAAAAAAGTTTTTGGTTTTTTGTTGTACATTTTCGCTACAATCTTCTTCAATGGAACTGTTAAAATCCATGTCTTTTAAACTTTCAGCAATATCTTTAGAAAGATTACCTAAATCTTTATTGAGACTACTTAAGTCTATGTTTTTAATCAAATCTTGACTTAATTTAAGCTCATTTAAGTCTAAGTTTTTTAAATCCAAATCCTTGTTAAGCCCTTTAAGACTCTTCTTTAAATCTTTATTGAGCCTCTGCATAGCAATTTTCAATTGCTTGTTTGTTTTTAAATCTAACGCCTTCATGTTGATATTAGATAGCGCACTATCTATCTTAATCCCGATTTCGTCAGGAAGGGGCGGCGGTGGGGTGGGCAAATCCTGAGCAAATCCTGCTTTACTGATGATAAATAATGATGCCACTAGGCACATTACATATTTAGATATTTTTCGTCTCATTGTTCTGGGTTTTTTTGGTTGCGTTAAACTGTTCAATAATACTTAATTGCTGATTTAGCACCTCTGTTTGTATTTGCAAGTTCCGGATCATTGCACGTAAAACAAGCTCTTGATTGGGACTGGTAGCTAAATCGTTATTTAGTTTTTTATAAGTAGAATCCATTTTGGCTATTTCGGCACTAAACTCTTTATACAATTGCGGGTCTGTTTTGGCAATTGTTTTCAATTCATTTCGTTTAGTTTCAACAAGCGATGCGTATTGTATTTGCTGCTTGGCATAAACGGGGTTTATCGAGGCGTAATCAACTTGCTGTTTATGTTGATAGCGCAGGTATAAAACAAAACATACGCCCATCACTATTATTATAGATGCTGCTACCCGCATCACAAACTGGAGTGAAAATGTTTTTGTTGTTTTGCTCTTTAACTCTGCATTTTCAATGGGTAGGCGTTGTTCAATTTTTACCCATAAATTTACTGAGGGCTCAAACTCGTCAAACTCTTCACGGTTTGTTTTAATGAAATCTTCTAATCGTTTGCTCATGATGTAATTCCTTTTCTTATTAAAATCTCATTTAGTTTTCGTTTTGCTCTAAAAAATTGAGTTCTTGAAGTGTTTTCAGAAATGTTTAATATTTCTCCTATTTCTTCATGGTCGTACCCTTCAATCAGATATAGTGAGATAACTATCCGATACCCTTCTGGCAACTCTTTTATCGCTTCTCTTACCTGAGCCGCTTTGTATTGTATATCACTCTCATCATCACATTCATAGTCGGCTATATTATCCAGTAGTTCGTCTTGTAGTTCAACCAGCTCAAGCTTGCGTTTGCGTAGCACGCTGATAGACCGATGCACTACAATTTGTTTAAGCCATAACCCAAATGTGGTTTCTTGCCTGAAATCTTTTAATCTATTAAATGCGTCTAAAAAAGCTTCTTGTAGCACATCTTCGGCTTCGGCAATATTACCCAATATCCTGAAGGCGGTGTTTAACATCGCTTTCGAATACAAACGGTATAACTCGTAGTAAGCTTTTTTGCTGCCTTGCTTACACTCTGCTACCAAATGGTAATGTTTATCAATAAATATAGATTCCAAATTTTAAACTTTCTGATAATATGACGCAGTATTTATTTCGACGTTGCACGAAATTGTAAATTGATTTAATAACAAGGTGTTGAATATTAATAATATGCAAATACAGAGGACTGGGCTAAATACTTTAAATGTAAAATTAGATTAAGTAGCTGCGATAAACAAGTTTATCTTTATTTCATAGTACAAGTAATACTTTTACATTTGTTGACGTATTATAAAAAACACCCAACATCGTTTATGAAAAAATATCTTTTGTTAATTGGTTTTGTAATTATTGGATTGACAGCGTGTAAAAAGAGTACACCATTTGACCCTGCAAAACAAGCCGCAGCTGATGATGCTGCTATTCAAGCTTATATAAAGACTAATAATATTACGGCTACCAAAGACCCCTCAGGGCTTTATTATCAAATTATTACTCAAGGTACAGGGGCTAATCCTACAATAAACTCGTTTGTTACGGTAAATTATTCGGGTAAATTACTAAATGGTACTGTATTTGATTCGGGAACTATAAATAACATCTCATTAAAGAGCTTAATACAGGGTTGGCAAATAGGAATACCTTATGCTAAAACAGGTGGTAGGATATTATTGCTCATCCCATCAGCATTATGTTATGGAAATAGTGCCGTAGGGAGTATTCCTGCAAATTCGGTATTGATATTTACTGTTGATCTTACAGGGTTTAGCAACTAATTTATATTATCCTGTTTACGATAAAGGACGACCCTCAACAAGTCGTCCTTTATTTTTATATTCGTGGGATAAAGTTTTAATAAATTGAAAATCAAACCGTAGCCTGTGAATAATCCTTTATATAAAACAACCAGCAAGTTTAAATTGGTTTTAATTATTGTGGGTTTAATTTTGCCAATGTCGGCTTTTTGTGCGCCAACGCATTACTCAATCCAATGCAATAGTTTAGATTCGATAGCTAATAGAGCCGCCGTAATGAATATTATAAAGGCGATAATAAAAGCATCTAGCAATTTCGATATCAATGCTGTGGCTGATTTGTATGCGCCCAATGCAGTAGTTGCTGATGAAATGGCTCCTTTCTCGTGGAATGGTACTACGGCAGGTGTACAGTGGGTTAATGTTGTAGAAAAAACGTGTAAAAACTATAAATTAAAAGAGTTTAAAGGCGAGATAGGTAAGATAGCTGTTTATATACAAACCGATGAAAGTATATATGTAGTAGTGCCTGTAGATTTTACTGGGCAAATAAAAGGCGAGCCGTTTGAAGAGGGCGGTGCGTTTACTTTTGTGTTTAGATTGGTAAGTGGTAAATGGGTAATAAAGAGCCAAGCGTGGACAGGAAAGAGAGGACTTTAAAGACTCAAAAGCACTAACTATTAATTAAATAAAAAAAATGTGTTAAAACATTTATAAAAATTAAAAAAATGTTTATATATTTGTGCTACAAAGTAACATCATTGTTACAATGTGATAAGGTTTAGGTAAAACCCCCAATCAGCGAGTGAGAGGGGGTTTTTTTTATGCCCTATATTTGCTTAATTTTCAATTTTTGTTGGCTGTTGAATGATTTATGGTAGTTTCCTGAAATCGTAGGGATTGTATTCTACAAAATCAGCAACTTTTACCCTTACTCCTGTTACTTTCCCGTTTTCTACAGTAAAGGGGAAAATAGCTTTTCCAAATACGGGGTCCGAAAACGTAACATAGAAGCGGTTGCCGCCCAAAGGTTGTAAATGCGCGTACATTTTAGGATGATGCTCAAAGCGCATTTCAAGATCGTTATTTAAGCCTTGCGATACAGTAATTGTACCATATAAATCATTAAAATACTTCCCAGTGTATTGAGCGGGTAACAAAAGGGGTGGATGATTTAGCGCAACAGTATCTCTTAATTTTTTGTCTTTTTGACTGTCGGCATCTTCTCCAGCTTTGAAAAAGCTAAGATATCGCTGGCTATAATCGCTAAAAGGAAGTTTCAGGTAAGCATCCATAATTTCCCACCGCAAGGCTTCAAAAAACCAATTCTGGTCGGTATTAGTTAATATAACAATTCCTAAGTGCTCTTTTGGTATTAAGGTTACTGATGATACATAGCCATTAACACCCCCATCGTGCATTACTAAACGTTGGTTGTGATAGTCTTGTAAAATCCAACCTAAGCCATATAATTCATAACCAACTTCTCCATTAAGATGTGTAGCATTCCCAACAATATCTTGCGCCTCCCGAGTAGCTTGTATAGCTGCTAATGGTATTACTTGCCTATTGCCTACTTTGCCATTATTTAATAATGTTAATACCCATTTACTCATATCATTTACCGACGAGCTTATTGCACCCGCTGGTGCAAGCCCATCTATAAGGCAGTAGGGTATGGCTGTTAGTTGCCCGTTTACTAAGGTATGGGGCACTGTTCGGTTTAGCGATTTGGGCATATCTTCAGTTAATGCCAAAGTATTAATCATCCCAAGTGGTGCAAAGATATTTTCCTTTAAATACACCTCCCAAGACTTGCCTGCAACCTTTGGTATAATTTGCCCTGCTGTTAAAAAAGCCGAATTGGTATAACCCCATTTTGTGCGAAATGGATAACTGGCTTTTACATGGCCCATCTTTTCAATTACCTCGCTTCGGGTAAGGTTACTGTTATAAAAGGTAAAATCGCCTTGAAAGGTGCGGAAGCCAATGCGGTGGCAAAGCAAATCGCGGATAGTAGCCTCTTCTCCGGCATATTTATTATCAAGCTTAAATTCAGGGATATACTTAGTGACCTTATCATCCAACGAAAGCTGCTTGTTTGCCTGCAACATAGCCATTGCCGTAGCTGTAAATGCTTTGGTATTGCTACCTATCATAAACAAAGTATTCTCATCAACTTTGTTATTCAAGCCTAATTCTTTTATGCCGTAGCCTTTTACCAACACTACTTTACCATCTTTCACTATACAAACAGCGGCTCCAGGGATACGCCAGTTAGTGAGGGCTTTATTAATATAGATATCAAGACTATCAGATATAAATTTACTGCGGTCAATCTTCTGCGCTTGGCTAGCAGATGTAACGATTATAATACTAAAAAGAAAGATATATAGTTTTTTCATTTTTGATTACTAATTTGCACCGATTATTAGGCTAAGTTAAGTTAAATTTAAGCAGAGTATCTCATTATAAACCATAATTTAATCAAAAACAATAGATAAATGAAACGTATATTTTGTCGTTCAAGCGTTGCTGCATTAGCATTGGCTTTACTACTTACTTTCCAAGGAAAGGCAAATGCCCAAAGAGGGGGAATTAACTGGACTAAAGATGGAAACCATTATTATAAAGCCAACTCGGGGGGGATTGATGAGGTGGATGTGCTTGATGATACTAAAAAAAATACGATAGTAACCCAAGCAATGCTTACTCCAGAAGGCAAAAAGGCACTTGCAATACGAAGCTTCTCATTTTCTGATGATGGCAACAAAGTGTTAGTTTTTACTAATACCAAGCGAGTATGGCGTTATGATACACGTGGCGATTATTGGGTTTATGATTTAGCTGCTAAAATGCTGAAACAACTAGGAAATGGACGACCTGCATCGTCATTAATGTTCGCCAAAATTTCGCCTGATGGCAGCAAAGCAGCTTATGTAAGCGAACATAACCTTTATGTAGAAGATTTGGCAAGTGGAGATATAAAGGCATTAACTACTGATGGAGGTTCGAGATTGATTAATGGAACGTTTGATTGGGCTTATGAAGAGGAATTTGATTGTCGCGATGGTTTCCGTTGGTCGCCTGATAGCAAGTTGATTGCTTACTGGCAAATAGATGCTCGTAAAATAAAAAACTATCAGATGTTGAATACTACCGATTCTATTTATCCTTATACCATACCTGTTGAATATCCTGTTGCTGGCGAAGACCCAAGTTCTTGTAAAATAGGGGTGGTTAACATCAATTCGGCTAATACAACTTGGATGAATGTTCCGGGTGATAATGTACAACACTACATTCCGCGTATGGAGTGGACAACCAATTCGAGTCAGATTATTTTAGAGCAATTGAATCGTGCTCAAAACGAAAGTAAAATATTTATTGGTAATGTGGTAAATGGCGAAGCGAAAGCAATTCATCAAGAAAATGACAATGCTTGGATTGATGGCAAATCGCGTTGGAACGAAGGTAATCCTGTTGGATGGGAGTGGATAAATAAAGGAAAATCGTTTATATGGATAAGCGAAAAAGATGGCTGGAGACATATTTATAAAATAGATTTGAACGGCAAAGAAACCTTAATTACCAAAGGCAATTACGACGTAATAAAATTGAACCTGATTGACGAAGCAACGGGTTATGTTTATTTTACAGCATCGCCTGATAACGCTACCCAAAAATATTTGTTCCGTGTTAAATTGAATGGCTCAAGCAAAACACCAGAGCGTTTAACCCCTGCCGATTTGCCAGGTACTCATAACTACGAGATATCGCCAAATGGTAAAATAGCATTGCACAATTTCTCAAATATTTATACCCAGCCTAAAAAAGAGGTTGTTAGTTTGGTGGATAATAAGCACTTGAGTGGCGATGTGATGGCGGTAGATAAGGATGCTAAGAACAAACCTGAATTTTTCAAGGTTAAAACGGTTGATGGCATTGAGATGGACGGTTGGATGGTAAAGCCTACTAATTTCGACCCAAATAAAAAATATCCAGTTGTATTTTATGTATATAGCGAACCAGCAGGGCAAACTGTTAATGATAGCTATGGAGATGGGTATAATTTCTTATATAACGGAAGCATGGCAGATGAGGGTTATATTTATATGTCGGTTGAGGGCAGAGGCGCGCCAGCACCTAAAGGCGCAGCATGGCGTAAAGCTATCTACAAAAATATAGGTATAGTAAACACTCGCGACCAAGCCATGGCAGCAAAAGAAATATCAAAATGGTCTTTTGTTGATACCTCTCGTATTGCCGTATGGGGATGGAGTGGCGGTGGTTCAACTACACTTAATTTGATGTTCCAATATCCCGAAATTTATAAAACAGGTATAGCAGTAGCCGCAGTGGGTTGGCAATTATCTTACGATAATATTTACCAAGAGCGTTATATGGGCGTGCCTACTGATGATGCAGGCAGAGCTCCATTTATAAAAGGCTCGCCAGTAACTTATGCAAAAAACTTACGTGGTAATTTATTATATATACATGGTACAGGTGATGATAATGTACATTATAAAAATGCCGAATTATTGATTAACGAATTGGTTAAATATAACAGGCAGTTTCAATTGATGTCGTACCCTAACCGCTCGCATGGTATATTTGAAGGCGAAGGTACTACCGAGCATTTACAATCATTATATACAAAATACTTGAAAGAGCATTGCCCAGCAGGCGGCAGATAATTAGGAAAATCCCCTGAGTATGTCAGGGGATTTTTTGTTTTTAATGTATTGCCCATATAAAAACCAAAACAATGAAACAGCAAAATGATAATGCTATTGCGGCTACTCCTCAACCACCATATTACGCCGTTGTTTTCACCTCCTTGCGAACAGGGGGTGATAATGGGTATGCTGATATGGCTGTCGAGATGGAGCAATTGGCAAAACAACAATCAGGCTTCTTAGGGGTCGAGTCGGCAAGGGATGGAGTAGGTATAACGGTATCCTATTGGCAATCATTAGAAGCTATCAAGAATTGGAAGAATAATGCTCGGCACATTATTGCACAACAACAAGGGCGTAAACAATGGTATAAGCACTATAAGGTACGTATTTGCAAAGTTGAGCACGATTATGAGTTTTAAATAAATAATAGTAACTTGTACATTATTAGTGTATTGCACTGCGTGAGCGGTGCTGGATAGTTGCATAACCTTTTGATTTTTTGTATCGTATAAGTACCCATGACTAATACTAATGGTAATGTAAGCATTTTGCTGGTTGATGATGATGAGATAAACAATTTCATCTCCATCAAACTAATAAAAAAGGCCTTAATCAATACAGATATTTCAGCCTGCTTAAATGGTAAACATGGGATTGATTATCTTTTAGATTTACAAAGAAATGAGCCTGGTAAGCTACCCGATTATATTTTGTTGGATATAAATATGCCTATTATGAATGGGTGGGAGTTTTTGGACGAGTATAAACGCCTCGATTTAGACCCATCAAATAAATGTAAGGTGTATATTATATCATCTTCGGTATTTAGCAATGATATAAATAAGGCTCGCTCATACCCAGTTGTAAAAGATTTTATTTCAAAACCATTAAACGTGGAGAAAATAAAAGACCTTTTTGAGTTTGCGAAATATAACTGACTAAAAGCTGGTTAAACTAAGCTCCTGATTAATTAAATAAAACTTCTTTTATATCAATACGGCATTATAACAAAATGCTCGTCGGTGTATTGTACATTACACACTGGGTTTGCCTTGGCATGATAGAACAAACAGGTATAACCTTCCTCGCTCGCTTTTTTTCCATATTCTTCTCGTAGCTGCATCGCTTTTCGCCCATCGTAATCATACTTTGCTATAAACTTGCGTAACAATTGCTCAGGCTCAGGCAGTTCATCGCCACCAAAAAAACATTTATCACCATTATCATCAATCCAAAAAACATGATGAAAAGGGCAATGTCCGCCTGATAATTCATAACTGATACCTTGTTTTAACTCTCCCGAATTTTCTACAAAAAGGATATTTACCCCATTGTTTAGTGTCTCGAAAATTTCTTTATGGTAGGATGATGATTTGCCGTTTATTGCAGCTTCCCATTCGCCGCGTTGTATCACGTGTAAGGCATTAGGGAAACTTGGTTCTAATTTGCCATTACGTTCTACAACTAAACCACCCGAATGGTCGTAATGTAAATGCGACATCAACACCAAGGTTACATCATCGGGGTCGAAGCCAGTATTGCGAATGTTTTGATGTAGAATTAACTCATCGCGTGTATCTTTAAATCCTAAGCCCGCATCAAACAGAATTAAATCATCGGTAGTTTTTACCAAAAAAGGATTGATATGGATAAATAATGAGCCAGGGCGGTCTTTTGCATGATGAATAAGCGGGTCGAATGGGATAAACTTTTTTGACGAATCAACCGAATACGACCCCTCATTTAATGCAAAAATCTCCATATCAATACTTTCTTTTGTTTTAATAAACACACAACCCTTTAAGAGTTGGCATTTCTGATTATCTTTACTGTTTTAAGCTACAAAGATATGAATAAACGGTGGACGATAAGGGAAAAGCCAAACAATGCGAGTGTCATTAAATTGGCTGATGAACTTCATATCGACACCGTTTTAAGCACTTTGCTGATACAGAGAGGTATTGAAAATTATGACGATGCTCGTTATTTTTTCAGACCCGATTTACGCCATCTGCACGATCCATTTTTGATGGCAGATATGGAAAAGGCAATTAATCGTATCGAAACGGCTATTAAAAATAACGAGAAGATACTGATTTATGGCGATTATGACGTAGATGGCACTACGGCTGTTTCGATAGTTTACAGCTTTTTTAAGAACTATCATAGCTGTATCGAGTATTATATCCCCGACCGTTATGCTGAAGGTTACGGCATATCAACCCAAGGTGTTGATTACGCGGCAGCAAATGATTTTACTTTAATTATTGCGCTCGATTGTGGTATCAAATCGGTTGATAAGGTTGATTATGCAAATGAGAAAGGAATTGACTTTATTATTTGCGATCACCATCTCCCAGGTAAAGAGCTGCCTAACGCTATTGCCGTACTCGACCCCAAACGTGGCGATTGCCAATATCCTTATAAAGAGCTTTCGGGCTGTGGGATAGGTTTTAAATTGATACAAGCCTATGCCGATAAAAACGACATTTCGTTTGATGAAGTAGCTCAATATCTCGATTTGGTGGCGATAAGCATTGCTTGCGATATAGTTCATATTACAGGCGAGAACCGAACATTAGCTTATTTCGGCTTACAAAAACTCAACACCAACCCCTGCATCGGGGTAAAAACATTGATGGATTTAGCAGCCAAAGGCAATGCCTATACCATATCTGATGTGGTATTTACGCTCGGACCTCGTATCAATGCCGCAGGTAGGATTGATGATGCAAAACACTCTGTTGAGCTATTGACTGCTACTATTGGGAGCGAAGCCAAAGAAAAAGGCATGCTGATAAACGTGAAGAATACCGAGCGTAAAGGGCATGATTTGTTTATTACCGATGAAGCATTGGCAATGATTGCAGGCGATGATGAGATGACAGCCCGAAAATCGACAGTAGTATATAACGAACATTGGCACAAAGGAGTGATAGGTATTGTGGCATCGCGCCTTACCGATAAGTACTATCGCCCCACCATTGTACTTACTCGGTCAAACGGGCACGTGGCGGGTTCGGCACGCTCGGTAGAGGGATACGATTTGTACGAAGCATTGTGCGACTGTAAAGATTTGCTTATTCAGTTTGGTGGGCATAAATATGCCGCAGGTCTTACCCTACAGCCCGAAAATGTGGAGGCTTTTATTCATCGTTTTGAAGAAGTAGTAAGCGCAAGTATTACCGATGAGCAACTCATCCAGCAAATTACAATAGATGCCGAGTTGGATTTGAACCAAATAGATGCAAAGTTTTATAGAATATTGAGTCAATTTGCACCATTTGGACCACAAAATATGTCGCCTGTATTTATCAGTCGAAATGTGTATGTTAGCGGTTATGCGGGCATAGTTGGCGAAAATCACCTTAAAATGAAAGTTATGCAGGGGAACTCACCAGTGTTTGATTGTATAGCATTTAATCAGGGCGAGTTTTTGCATCAAATACAAGAAGGTAAACTTTTTGATATTTGTTATAGTATTGAGGAGAATGTTTGGCGCGAGAAGCGTACAATACAATTAAATATAAAAGGGATAAGAATATAAGTTGAGGATTAAACTTAAGAGTAGAAGATAACAGTATTACCTTTGAGTTTTCAAGATAGAATGATATAAAATGATATTAAGAGCAGACGATTTAGTAAAAAAATATAAGCAACGTGCGGTTGTAAATCATGTTTCTTTTAGTGTTTCGCAAGGCGAAATTGTGGGTTTACTTGGTCCCAACGGAGCAGGGAAAACCACATCTTTCTACATGATTGTTGGTTTGATAAAGCCCAATGAAGGTACTATATATTTAGATGATGAGGATATCACTAACGACCCCATGTATCGTCGGGCTCAAAAAGGGATAGGTTATTTGGCTCAAGAAGCCTCGGTATTTCGGAAGCTATCTGTTGAAGATAATATCAAAGCGGTGTTGGAGATGGGTAAAATGAGCAAGGAAAAGCAACGTGATAAGTTGGAAGAATTGATAGACGAATTTAGCTTGCATAAGGTACGTAAAAACAGAGGCGACTTACTATCAGGAGGAGAGCGCAGGCGTACCGAAATTGCACGCGCTTTGGCTGCCGAACCTAATTTTATACTACTTGATGAACCGTTTGCAGGGGTTGACCCAATTGCAGTAGAAGAAATACAATCAATGGTAGCAAAGCTAAAACATCGCAATATTGGTATTTTGATAACCGACCATAACGTACAAGAAACATTATCCATAACGGATAGGGCGTACCTGCTGTTTGAGGGTAAAATATTAGAATCGGGAGAGCCTGAAGTGCTTGCCGAAAACGAAATGGTGCGTAAAGTTTACTTAGGTGCCAATTTTGTATTGAAGCGAAAGATATTTATTTAACCCAATAGCCAGCTATGACCATTATTAATTCTGTAGTTACTTGGTTTATCAAAAAGCGTATCCATCAGATAGAGCTTTTTATGAAATATCCCAATGAAGTACAAGAAGAATGGTTTGAACAATTAATAGCCGGAGCAGAAAATACAGAATGGGGTAAAAAATATGATTATAAGAGTATCGAAAATCTTAATCAATTTAAGGAACGAATACCCATACAAACCTACGATAGTTTAAAGCCCTATATCGAACGTATGCTAAAAGGCGAGCAAAATGTACTTTGGTCGTCGGAGATTAAGTGGTTTGCAAAATCATCGGGCACAACAAACGATAGGAGTAAATTTATACCAGTAAGCGAGGAGTCGCTTGAGGAGTGTCATTTTAAAGGTGGTAAGGATATGCTTACCTTATATTTTAACAATCGCCCCAATGCGAGGATATTTACTGGCAAAACTTTAACATTAGGGGGCAGTCATCAAGTAAGCCAACTACAAGCCGATACCTTTTTTGGCGATCTTTCGGCAGTGATAATGAAAAACTTGCCACTTTGGGCCGAGTTTTATCGCACACCACATTTGAATATCGCACTCTTAGAAGATTTTGAAGAGAAGATAGAGAAGATGGCGTATGCTACTAAGGATGTAAACGTAACCAGCATTAGCGGCGTACCTACCTGGAATATCTTGCTCTTTAAACGTATATTAGAAATTACAGGCAAAAAAAACCTACTCGAAGTATGGCCCAATCTTGAGCTTTATTATCACGGGGCAGTTAATTTTACACCCTATCGCGAGCAGTTTAAAAAGCTGATACCCAATGATGATATGCACTATTTGGAAACATATAATGCGTCAGAGGGTTTTTTTGGCATACAAGATTTGGAAGAGCCAGGAGATTTGCTTTTAATGCTCGATTATGGCATTTTCTATGAATTTCTGCCATTAGAACATCTGCACGATGAACACCCCAAAACCTTAACACTTGATGAGGTGGAGTTGGATAAAAACTATGCTCTTATTATTAGTACCAATGCTGGGCTTTGGCGGTATATGGTAGGCGATACTATTCGCTTTACTTCGCTTTCACCATATCGCATACAAATTACAGGGCGAACCAAGCACTTTATTAATGCTTTTGGCGAAGAACTAATTATAGATAATGCCGAACGTGCACTCGATGAGGCTTGCCGACAAACGGGGGCTATTATTAAAGAATACACAGCTGCTCCGGTATATTTTAATGGCGACGAAAGTGGAGCGCATGAATGGGTAATTGAGTTTGAACAAAAGCCAGCCGAGTTTGACCGATTTGTTGATTTGCTGGATGAAACGCTGCGCAAAATAAATTCGGATTACGATGCTAAACGATTTAAGGATATGGCTTTACGACGCCCCATTGTACACCTTGCCCCAAAAGGCACTTTCTTTAATTGGATGAAAAATAGAGGTAAACTGGGAGGGCAGCACAAAGTACCTCGCTTAGCGAATAATCGAGAATATATCGACAGCATCTTGTTGAAAGGGTAAAATACTATGCGTACTAACATATCAGTAATGGATATTATTTTTGAAGCAGCAACAACCGACGAGCATTTTGAGCAAATATTAGCACTGCAAAAGAAAAATCATTATAGCCTGATAAGCGAAGCTCAACAACAGCAGCAAGGCTTTGTATTTGCCGAGCACACCTCTGCTATATTAAAGAGTATGGCAACAGAATTGCCACAAGTTATCGCATTGTATAATCATAAAGTTGTAGGATATAATTTAGCAATGATTGCCGCCATGCAGGATAAAATACCAAGTTTGATGACGATGTTTCAGCAGTTTCAGAAATGTGCGTATCAAGACAAGCTATTATCTAGCTATAAGTATATTGTTGGTGGGCAGGTTTGTGTTGATGCTCAATTTAGGGGGCTTGGGTTACTCAGTAAGCTATATCATGAAACGATAAAGCGAGTACCATCAAGTTATGACCTTTGTATAACCGAAATCTCCACCCGTAATGTAATATCGCTTAATGCTCATTTAAAGATGGGTTTTGTGATATTAAATACCTATGCTGATGAGAAAGAACAATGGAATATTGTAGGCTGGGATTTGAAAAAGCTACACCATACTTAAAACTTCGGTTAAAAAGGAGTTCACCACTTTGGGCAATGCTAAATTGTTAAGATTTGTAATAGCAGTATAAAACCAATTTGATTTTAGTTTGATAGGCGTGGCATCAATTTGTATAAACTGAACATATAAATGCTGATGTGTAAGTATATGTTTTTTTATAGGGAAACTGCGGGTAGTCCTAATGTTCTCTCCAAAAAACGCTGTTACCTCATCCAACGCAATTATTTCTGATGGGGTAGTTTGTGTTGAGGTTTCAATCAAAGGTAAATCATACATATTAGCCCAAATGTCATTATCCGCACGTTTACTCATTAATAGCGTATTGCCATCAGTAAATAATAGATAGTTTAAAAAACGTGTTCTTATTGTAAGTTTTTTAAGCTTTTGTGGGAGAATCGCAATTTGATTGTTTTTAAAAGCCATACAACCCTCCCGTATCGGGCATACCCCACAATCCGGATTTTTTGGTTTACAGAGCATCGCTCCAAATTCCATTATAGCTTGGTTGTGTGTGCTTGGATGTTGCTTGTTTAATACATCATCGGCAATGGTTTGAAAAAGTTTCTTCCCTTTTGTGCTATTAATAGGCTCACTTATCCCGTAATATCGAGCCAATACTCTGAAAACATTACCATCCACTACTGCCCTTGCTTCGTTTGCAGAAAATGATGAGATAGCGGCTGCCGTATATTCGCCAATCCCTTTTAATTTAATGAGCTCTTCATACTTAACTGGGAATATTCCATTGTATAATTTTATTACTTGTTGTGCGGTTTTGAGCATATTTCGCCCACGCGAATAGTAACCAAGCCCTTGCCAGAGTTTTAAAATGTCATCTTCACCCGCTGCTGCAAATGAGATTACATCAGGATATTTTTCTAAAAAACGATAAAAATAAGGCAACCCTTGTTCGACACGGGTTTGTTGTAAAATAATTTCGGAAAGCCATATTACATAAGCATTTACGGTATTTCGCCAAGGCAAATCACGCTTGTTTGTATGGTACCAATGTATTAATTCGTCAGATAAATTCATCTGCTCAAATGTAGGTTGATGATGTCTAAAACGTGTCAATATTACGCTATTTGTTAACAATTTACAGGGCACGTAAAAAAAAGTGTTCAATTATTTCAATCTTTGCTTATAAACCAATACTTTTGCAACCCCAAAACAGTTAAGTATTTACATATTATTATAAAAGAAAATCTGATATGACTAAGGCAGAAATTATAGCTGAAATTTCATCTAAGACAGGTATTGAGAAGGTTGATGTTCAAGAAACCGTAGAGGCGTTTTTCAAAGTGATTAAAACATCAATGGTTAGTGGCGAGAATGTGTATGTGAGAGGCTTTGGTAGCTTTGTTGTTAAAAAAAGAGCTAAGAAAACAGCACGTAACATTTCAAAAAATACAGCTATAATCATCCCCGAGCATTTTGTTCCAAGTTTTAAACCTGCTAAAACTTTTATTGAGAAAGTAAAATCAGGCAATAAACCAGCTAAAGCAGCAAAATAATTAATACGGCATGAACAGAAAACAAATAACCACAATAGTAATAGTATTAGCTATTTCGGTAGGTTTGTTTTTTTTTCCTGTCAAGGGCTTGATAAAACCGAAAGCTGACAAAGCCAATACAGAGTCAGCTTCAACTTCACATAGCTCGGTTGCTAATGTGACTATTGAACAAGTATCAACCCCCGCAAAAGCGGCTATTGGCGCAGCTTTAGCAACAAGAATAACAGATTTGGAAACGCAACTTAAAAACGCTTCTAACGATGCTGATAAGTTGAGTTTGCAAAAACAGCTTGCTAAGCAGTGGGATGATGATAATCAACCAGCACCGTCGGCTTTTTATTATCAAGAAGTGGCTCGTAAAGAGAACACGTTTGATAATTGGATGAATGCAGGTAGTCATTTTAACGATGCCTACAAGAGCACAAAGGATACAGCAGTACGCCCTGCTTTTATTGAAAATGCAATAGAGGCTTATAAAAATGCTGTTAAACTAAAACCTGAAGATTTAGATGCTAAAACAGGCTTGGGTATTGCTTATGTAAACCAAACAAGCTTGGGTATTGCCGACCCAAATGGTGGCATGCCAATGCAAGGTATTATGCTATTGCTTGATGTCGTTAAAAAAGACCCAAACAACAGAAATGCTAATCTAAACTTAGGTTTGTTTGCAATGAAATCAGGCCAGTTTGAAAAGGCTGTTGCTCGATTTAAAACGTTGATTGCCCAAAAGGCCGAAGTAGAGCCTTACTTTTATCTTGCCGAGAGTTATAAGCAACTTGGTATGAAAAAGGAAGCAATTGATGCGTATAAAAAATGCAAGGAAATGATTCCCGACCCAGTAGTGGGTCAGAAGATTGACCAGTATATTAAGGAATTAAAGAATTAAAATTTACATTTAAAAATTATTATTATGCCGAGCGGTAAAAAACGTAAAAGACACAAAATGGCTACTCATAAACGTAAAAAGCGTTTAAGAAAAAACAGACATAAGAAAAAATAAGCTGCCGCTTTAGGTAGTTTTATTCGTTACCTTAGCGTAACGAAATGTTTGTATTGTTTTACCTCTTACTAATAGGCGGTTGATTTTGACCGCTTTAAGAAATGGAGTAGCAGTTGATAAAAGAATTAATTATCGATTCGACCCCGAATGGGGCTACCATTGCGTTATTACAGGATAAACAACTTGTAGAACTTCATAAAGAGCAAGTCACTAACAATTATACGGTTGGTGATATTTATCTAGGCAGAATCAAAAAGATAATGCCTGGCTTAAATGCTGCTTTTGTGGACGTTGGTTACGAGAAGGATGCTTTTTTGCATTATCTCGACCTCGGGCCACAGGTTCAAAGTTTGTTGAAGCTTGCTAAAATGGTGCGTACTGGGGGCTACCAATCGAAACTTTTAGACAATTTTAAGTTAGAGGCTGATATTAATAAATCTGGTAAGATATCAGAAGTATTAACGAAAAATCAGCTGATACCTGTACAAATTGCCAAAGAGCCTATATCAACAAAAGGGCCTCGCCTTAGTTCCGATTTGTCAATCGCAGGTCGGTATGTCGTGTTAGTGCCTTTTTCTGAGTCTATTTCTATATCAAAAAAGATAAAGAGCAATACCGAGCGTAACCGCTTGCGTAAAATTGTTGAGAGTATAAAGCCCAAGCATTTTGGTGTAATTATACGCACAGTTTCTGAAGGGAAAGGTGTGAGCGAAATGCAAGCAGATTTGCTTGATTTGATTTCTAAGTGGGAAGCATTTATCACACGTTTGCCATCAATTGAACCTGCCAAAAAAGCTTTAGGCGAGATTGATAGAACGTCAACCTTGTTGCGCGATATCCTCAATCCCGATTTTCAGCACATTTATGTAAATGACAATGCTATTTACGAGGAGATACGCAGTTATGTGCATCAAATATCGCCCGACTTAGAAAATATAGTACGATTACATAAAAATAGAGAGCCTATATTTGAACACTACGGTATTGATAAACAAATAAAAGGCGCTTTCGGGAAAACGGTAAACCTAGCAGGTGGTGCTTACTTGGTAATTGAGCATACCGAAGCTTTGCACGTTATTGATGTAAATAGCGGAAATAGAACTGCCAGTAAAGAAAATCAAGAAGAAAACGCCTTTCAGGTAAATAAGGAGGCGGCTAAAGAGATTGCTCGCCAACTGCGCTTGCGCGATATGGGTGGTATTGTGGTAATCGACTTTATTGATATGCACAAGCCGCAAAATCGAAAGGATTTGTTTGACTATTTAAAGACAGAAATGTCGCACGATAGGGCAAAACATACCATATTACCTCCAAGTAAATTCGGTTTGGTGCAAATAACTCGTCAAAGAGTGCGCCCCGAAATGAATATCGTAACCAACGAAGTTTGCCCTACCTGTCAAGGTACTGGTGCTATACGTCCAAGTATCTTGTTGCTTGACGATATCGAAAACAACTTCAATTATATATTGGTTGAGCAAAATGAGAAAAAAATTACCCTTGTAGTTCACCCTTATATCGAAGCTTATATCAAAAAGGGAATTATAAACCGCCAACGTAAATGGTATTTTAAATATGGGCAATGGATAAAGGTTAAAAGTAATCCATCCTTCCAAATTACCGAATTCCACTTTTTCTCTTCTAAAGACGAGGAAATCAAACTATAAGTACTAGTTATAATTGCAGCTTATTATTTACGGCAATGTTGCCATAAATGTTTGGTGAGATTAAGTCAAAAAAACAGGGATAGTCAAATGATTATCCCTGTTTTTTATAAATTAAGTATTGCTTATGCCTCTACTGCTTGCCCAATTAAGTGATTTGCCATCAAATATTCGGCTATTTGCACGGCATTGGTAGCAGCACCTTTACGTAAATTATCGGCTACTATCCAGCAGTTTAACGTATTTGCTTGGCTTTCGTCTCTGCGGATGCGCCCTACAAAAACTTCGTCTTTCTCGTGCGCATCTAATGGCATCGGATATTTCAAGTTAGCTACATCATCAGTAACTATCACCCCTGGTGCATTTTCTAATATTTGACGCACTTCGGCTAAATCAAAATCTTTTTCAAATTCAATATTTACCGACTCCGAATGTCCACCCATAACGGGGATACGCACCGTAGTAGCTGTAACTTTAATGCTATCATCGCCCATTATTTTTTGGGTTTCTTTTATCATTTTCATTTCCTCTTTGGTGTACCCGTTATCAGTAAATACATCAATATGAGGCAATACGTTCAAATCTATCTGATAGGGATATGCTTTTGCTCCTTCAATACCTTTACGCTCGTTAAATAACTGGTCAACCGCTTTTACACCTGTGCCAGTTACCGATTGATAGGTTGACACTACCACTCTTTTAATTTTATATTTATCGTGCAAAGGTTTTAATGCCACCACCATTTGAATGGTTGAGCAATTGGGGTTGGCAATAATTTTATCTTCTGCTGTCAATACATTCGCATTCACTTCTGGAACAACCAATTTCTTGGTTGGATCCATACGCCATGCCGATGAATTATCTACCACAGTTGTACCAACTGCTGCAAATAAAGGGGCTTGTGCCAATGATGTACTCCCGCCAGCCGAAAACAATGCTAAGTCGGGCTTCTGTTTTATCGCATCCTCTACAGAAACTACCTTATATTGCTTACCCTTAAATGTGATTTCCTTACCAACACTTTTCTCTGAAGCAACCAAAATTAATTCTGTTACCGGGAAGTTGCGTTCTGCTAGAACTTGCAACATTTTAGTGCCCACCAATCCTGTGGCACCTACAACTGCGATTTTCATTGTTTTTAATTTGTTTTTTACTCACAACGAAGTTTCCATACAAAAACTTCATGGTGTTTAATTTCTTATATAATGAATTAAATCCCAAATATGCACTTTTTTTGTGTATTTCGACCACTTTGCCTACCTAAATAGTATATAAATCTTTGTTTTTTGTAAATTTTAGTGGAATTAAAGCAATTTCCTACCTTTGTTCTTCAACCTCAATAATACATGAGCGAAAAGATATTTATTATTGGCTCTAATGGTCAAATAGGGACAGAGCTTGTTAATACATTAAGAAATATACACGGCGCTGAGCAAGTAATTGCATCAGACATAAATCCATCTACTACAAAGCAAAGCGGCCCGTTTGAACTAGTAAATGTGCTTGATAAAGATAACCTGCACGAATTATTCAACAAACATCAACCTACACAGGTGTACTTACTAGCCGCTATTTTATCGGCAGTGGGCGAGCAAAAGCCCAAATTGGCTTGGGATTTAAACATGACAGGTTTAATAAATGTGCTGGATTTTGCTGTTGAGTTTAAAATAAAAAAAGTATTTTGGCCAAGCTCGATAGCCGTATTTGGGCCACATTCGCCACAGCACAACACGCCACAATATTGCGTGATGGATCCTAATACCGTATATGGTTTTAGTAAACTAGCAGGCGAACGTTGGTGCGAATATTACCATGCCAAACATGGTTTAGATGTAAGAAGCATACGTTACCCAGGTTTAATAAGCTGGCAAGCTGCTCCAGGTGGTGGCACTACTGATTATGCTGTACACATCTTCCACGAAGCCTTAAAAAAAGGCACATACGAAAGTTTCTTATCAGCCCAAACAGCCTTACCCATGATGTATATGGATGATGCTATACGCGCCACCATATCGTTAATGGATGCCCCCGCTGAAAACATAAAAATCCGTTCGTCATACAATTTGGCTGGTATAAGCTTTACACCCGAGCAGTTAGCGGAAGAAATAAAGAAGGTAATACCCGATTTTACCATTACTTATAGCAATAGCGACCCAAGGCAGGCAATAGCCGACAGCTGGCCTAAGTCAATTGATGATAGTTGTGCACAACAGGATTGGGGATGGAAATTAGCCTATGATTTAACCGCTATGACAGATGCTATGCTGACGAATTTAAAAAAGAACATTTAAAATATTATATTTAGCTAATTACGAAATAAAGAATATGGGAAGAGCCTTTGAGTTCCGTAAAGAGAGAAAATTTAAGCGTTGGGCCAAAATGGCGGTTCAGTTTACGCGTTTAGGTAAAGAGATTGTGATGGCAGTAAAAGCTGGTGGTGGCGACATAAACACCAACTCGCGCTTACGTACTGCTGTTCAAAATGCCAAGGCGGTAAACATGCCAAAAGACCGTGTTGAGGCTGCTATTAAAAGAGCTTCGAGCAGAGATGAGAAAGATTATGAAGAAATTGTTTACGAAGGCTATGCGGCGCATGGTGTAGCTGTATTGGTTGAAACCGCAACAGATAATACCAATCGTACGGTAGCCAATGTGCGTAGCTATTTTACCAAATATAGTGGTTCGTTGGGCAAAACAGGCTCGTTAGATTTTATTTTCACACGTAAATCTGTTTTTACATTTGAGCCAGGTAGTCGTGATTTAGAAGAGCTGGAATTTGAATTGATAGATGCGGGTTTAGAAGATTTATTTGTTGAAGCTGACGAAAATGGCAACGATATAGCCGTAATTCATACCGCTTTTGAAGATTTTGGTAAAATGCAAAAAGCATTAGAAGAAGCAGGGGTTGAGGTAAAATCAGCAAAGCTGGAGCGTGTACCACAATCATTCCATGAGGTAAGCGAAGAGCAAGCTGTGGATGTATTAAAATTGATTGATAGACTAGAGGAAGATGATGATGTGCAGGCGGTTTATCATAATATGGCTGAATAAAATATAGCCTTCAGTTACCGAGGGTTTAAATAACGTAATATATGGCTCTCTTCACATCGCGAAAGCAGGAGAAAAAAGTTAAAGTGACTTTTAGCAATGGTTTGCTTTTGGTGGAGAAAGAGAACGGCAAGCAACAGGTAATACCATTAGAGTGGTTTCCTAAGCTGATGAATGCTACCGATGAAGCGCGTGAAGATTGGACACAAACCACCACGGGCATACATTGGGATAAACTTGATGTAACTATAACTTTTTAGTGATGACATTTGAAGAGTTTTTTAAGAAGAAAAAAATAGACCTGATTGCACTTGAAAAAGGTGAATCGGCGTTGTTTTCTGAATTTAAAACGCACTATGAGCAAATGGGCGAAAAGAGTTTCGACCACACCAAAAAATATTGGTTCAATAAGTTAAGGTTACGCTTCCCTGCACCCATTGAGGTTAAAGTTGAAAAGCCAATTGTAGCCGCTCCGCAAGTAGAAAATGCTACCCTATCAGCACCTCCTGCTGAAAGCACCCCGCCACCAGTTAATATTGGGTTTAAACCTAAATTTAGAGCGGGTGTTACCAAATCAACTTCGGCTGAAAACACAGCAACACCAAAAGCCGATGAGCCTGAGAAAGAACCGCAAGTATCTGAAAATGCAACTGAAGCAAAACCTGCTTATAAGCCAAAATTCAACATGAAAAACATAAAACCTAAAGGAGAAGAATAGGGTTTTAATTTTTATGCGAAAACAACCACGGTATTAAATTGGGCTCTGCAAAGGCATCATCCCAGCTATTATGGCCATCATTAGGGTAGATGGTAAGTTTAGGATTTCCACCAGCTAACTTAATCGCCTCAAACATTGTATGCGAATAATGAGCAGGCACTACATCATCCTTTGCCCCATGAAATATCCATAATGACACTTTCTTGGCATATATTTTTGCATTAAGCGGGTTATCGCCACCGCAAATCGGGAAAGCCGCAGCAAAAACATTAGGGATGCGACGTAATATTTCATACGTACCCATTCCGCCCATGGATAAGCCACCTACATACATTTGGCGCTTATTTACATAAGGCTTATGCCGAAGCTCCGAAACAAGCCCCACAAGACTACCCATCGCTTTAGAAGGCTCTCCTCCTTCAACAAAATTAAACTTCCATTTGCCCAATCCATCGGGTTGAACTTTTACATTAATCCAATAGCTACTGAGTGGGCATTGCGGATAAACTACAATAGCTGGATATTTTGCACGAATGGTATCATTTAAGAAAAGCTTAGAACCAAACACCAATTGAACTTCATTATCATTACCTCGCTCGCCTATGCCATGCAATACAAATATCAAAGCATACTTCTTATTGGGGTTAAAGTTTTTTGGGAATAAGATACGATATGGGAGCGTATCACTACCTTGAATAAAAATTCTTTTCTCAAACTTGGAAATAGTTGGCGTTTGAGAAAAGAGTAAATTTGTGATAGCGAATGAGAGCATTCCTATCAATATTATTTTAGTCGACTTTGTCATTAATCGAATATATAGTTTATTGCGTTGAGATAAAACTAGGCTAATACCTTTGTTATTCTACAGGCTGTTTTTGAACCTTTTTAGTAACATTTATTGGCTGTGGTACTTTTACATAATAGCCCGTACCATCATATACTCGTTTGCGAGGATGTGCTTTACAAGCATCGCAACAGCAACCATCCATTGCGGTGCCGCACTCATCGCATTGCGTAAAGTGCTCATTACATTCAGGATTGGCGCAGTTAATCATCTTATCAGTAGTTTTTCCGCAATTGTAACAAGTGGAGATTACAACAGGGTTAACGTTATTTACATCAACAGATAATCGGTTATCAAACACATAACATTTGCCTTCAAAATCTTGCCCACCTGCTTCTTTACCATATTTGATAATACCACCGTGTAACTGATAAACATCGGTAAAGCCTTCGTGCAACAGCAACGCCGATGCTTTCTCACATTTGATGCCGCCTGTGCAATAGGTTAGTATCTTTTTATCTTTAAATTGAGCAAGCTCGTTTATTTTGGCTGGAAAATCTCTAAAATTATCAATATCCAACGTTACAGCATTTTTAAACTTACCCAACGAATGTTCGTAGTTTGAACGCACATCTAATACGACCACATCGTCTCTATCCTTCATCTCCAAAAACTCTTTCGGCTCTAAATGTTTACCTGTTTTTTGAGTAGGATTAATCACATTAGGATCGCGTAAACCCGAGTGCACTATTTCTGATTTATAGCGCACGTGCATTTTTACAAACGAAGGCTCATCCACTTCATCAATTTTAAAGTCGATGCTAGCAAAGCGAGGGTCGGCATGCAAAGTATCCATATAGGTTTTACACGCTTCTGTTGTACCCGAAACGGTGCCATTAAGCCCTTCTTCGGCTACAATAATGCGCCCAACCAAGTTAAGAGATTTGCAGAATTTTAAGTGGGCGGCAGCATACTGCTCCGCATCCACTATTGTTGAATAACAATAATAGAGTAGTGTGTTGTACTTTTTCATAAACATCGATACTGCTTCAGACAGCGTTAAATGAGTTGCAAAGATAGGAATTTGAACGGAAAAGGGTTAAAATAAAAAAATCTCCTGTCGCCCCCACGCCAAGAGATTTGATAAAAAATTACTATTAACCGCTTATTATAACTACTTGTACGTCAGGTTTTTTAAAAGGTTACTTAAAATGATATTAATTTCATTTTTTTGTTCGATACGCACACCCTTTCGCAAAAAAAGAGATAACCAGTTACGGATACCTCTTTGTATATCGGATTTAGAATTGCCTAATGCTTTAATCTATTGATTATTATCATCATCCAATCCAACAATTTTATAAACTACATTATTGTTATTCATTTCTTGATAGTATATACCATCGGGTGATACAAAAAATATACTACCATTTAGTTTAACCTTTCTACACTCAGGGGGCAATTGGCTTACTATATCGCCTATGTGGGGCGTTACAGTATCTGCACCCGATGCTTCGGTATTCAAGTGTCCATCTTTACCCGCTACTTGATATACTATTGTTCCATCTTCTTTTGTAATGGGTTGATAGTAAACTCCGTTTTTCTCATAGTATTGTTGCCCATTAATTACGATTGATTGTGCACCTGAGGGCAATTTATTTATTGCAGCTCCAATAGGCGGTTCAACTACTGTATATTGCTCATTATTGTAGGTATAATAAAAGCCATCGTAATAATAATATGGGTATCCTCCCCAGTAAAATGAGTAATAACCGTATGGTAGAAAACCAAAATTAAATCCTAACCAAGGGTAATACAAACTACCGTAATAGCCTCTATTATAAAAATAACCACCGTAATGTCCTAAGTTATAGTTGCCGTAATATCCACCACGACCATAAACACTTGTACCAACCGAACCCGCTACATAACCCCTGTGATTACCATTGGCGGCAAGCACCGTGCTAGTTCCTCTTACTACCGCACTACGTGATGCTACTGACAAGTGTGACGGAGCAATTGCAACAGAACGACCTCCACCTGAGAAGCCTCCTCCTCTTGAGAAACTACCACTTGAGTGCCCGCCTCCTGAATATCCACCAGTTGAATGTCCTCCTCCCGAATGCCCTCCACGTTGTGCCATAACGGGTATGGCTACGAACAAACACCATACTGCTGTGAAGCCAATGCGTTTTAAATATTGATATATGCTTTTCATGATTGAAAGTATTAAGCCTTGTAAACGAATTATAAGAAGTAAATATTATATATAAAGGTATGATTTTGAGTAAATTAAAACCAATAATTTAACATTTGTGGCTAAAATGACTTTGTTAAAACAATTCGCTGCCCTTTATTAGAAAGATAAGCCTGAATGTGTTTTTGTAAAATCAAGCAGGTTTTAAAAACTTCTTCAAGGATGTACTATACTCTAATATTTATAATGGATAGGCTGTGTCGCTTTTTGTTTCTGATAAAATAAAAAAACTCTGTATTGAATTGATATTGGGTAGAGTAGCCAATTGATTGCGATAAAAATTGTGATAAGCATCCATATCGCTAGTGGCAATACGGAGGATAAAATCAAAAGTGCCTGTCATCTGAAAGCATTCCATTACCTCTGGGAACTTGGCCACTTCTTGCTCAAACTTGTTTAAGGTATCGGCTGTATGGTCGTTTAGTAAAACCTGACTAAAAGCAATCAAACTTTTGTCAATTTTTTTTCTGTCTAAAATGGCCACATAGCGTTTAATATATCCCT
Source organism: uncultured Mucilaginibacter sp. (assembly GCA_963422535.1). Lineage (GTDB taxonomy): Bacteria > Bacteroidota > Bacteroidia > Sphingobacteriales > Sphingobacteriaceae > Mucilaginibacter. Next base: position 1,050,878 of record OY730227.1, on the reverse strand, counting down.
GCTCTTTTAATCGTTTTATCCTTTCATGAATAGTGGCTATTGATTTGTTTAGCTTATATGACATTTCTTTATTGGTGAGCGAAGCATCTTTTTGCAAGAGTTTTAATATACCAATATCTGTTGTGTCTAAATCAAGCATCCTGTTTAAAAAAAATAGCAAAATAAAAAGTATGCAATAATATAAATTTTTTAATATAAATCTGTAAATATTTCGATTAAGCAATATATTATCAATAAAATTTATGGAAAAAATTAAAATGATTGATATCTGTAATTAATAAAATGAACTTTACTGAATTAAATTAAAAATACAGAAGTATAGAGAGATGTTGCAAATAGATAATAGTCTTGATCAAAAATTCAGTCACCTGTGGTATCTGGTGGGCAATACACCCATGTTAGAATTGCAGTATAATTATAAAGGTAAAGCAGGGAAGGTATATGTAAAATGCGAACATTATAACCTTACGGGTAGTGTAAAAGATAGGATGGCTTTATATGTGTTGTTTCAGGCTTATCGTAATGGGACTATAAACACAACCGATACAATTGTAGAAGCCACCAGCGGTAATACAGGAATTGCTTTTGCTGCAATAGGTAAAGCATTGGGGCATAATGTTACAATAATAATGCCCGATTGGCTGAGTAAAGAGCGTATAGACATTATCAAGAGTTTAGGTGCAAATATCCATTTGGTGAGTAAGCAAGAAGGTGGTTTTTTGGGTAGTATAAAACAAAGCGAAGAACTTGCTGAAAAAGGGGATGTGTTTTTACCTCAACAATTTAAGAATATTTATAATGCTGAGGCTCATGAGAGAACTACAGGCCCAGAGATATGGACTCAGTTGGCGTGCCATAAACTTACTCCTGATGCTTTTGTAGCAGGGGTGGGTACTGGAGGTACGGTGATGGGTACGGGCAAATACTTAAAAAGTATGAATCCTAATATTAAAATACACCCATTAGAGCCAGCCGAAAGCCCTACGCTTACAACAGGTTATAAAGTAGGTAGCCACAGAATTCAAGGTATATCAGATGAGTTTATACCTGCTATTGTAAAATTAGACGAATTGGACGAAGTAATACAAGCAAACGATGGCGATGCTATTATTATGGCTCAGTTATTAGCTAAGGAGTTGGGTTTGGCAGTAGGGATATCATCGGGTGCAAATGTAATAGGGGCAATAAAAGTTGCCGAGCAGTTGGGCGAGGGGGCAGTTGTGGTTACATTATTATCAGACAGCAATAAAAAATATTTAAGTACTGATTTGGTAAAAGAAGAACCAGTAAAAGAAGGTTACATATCATCGGATGTTACATTTATCGGATATAAGCCTATTAATAGATTAGCAGAGCCATTTATTCATTAATAAGAAACAATTTTAGATAACCCTAACAATAAATATAATGAGAAAAGTAATATTAGCAGCAGTATGGATACTTAGTATTCTTGCAGTTAAAGTTTATGCGCAAATAGAGACGCCAGTAAAATGGAGTTACGCATCAAAGAAGTTGAAGAATAATGAGGCGGTATTATTGATACGCGCAACGATACAAGACGGATGGCACATCTACTCACAAAATGTAAAAGAAGGAGGCCCTGTTAAGACTTCATTCACATTTGCACCTTCAAAAGAATACACCCTAGTAGGCACAACCACGGAGCCTACACCAGCTACAAGATACGAGAGTACCTTTGGGATGAATGTAAGCTATTTTGAAAAGACGGTTACTTTTCAACAAAAAATAAAACTAAAATCAGCCAATGTTAAAGTAGTAAAAGGCAAGTTAGAATTCATGACTTGTAACGATAAGAAATGCTTACCTCCCGAAGATGTTGATTTTAGTATTGCTTTAGGAAAATAATTAGTATCCACTACAAAAGATGACAACTCAAAAATTAAAGGCGAATAGAGCGGCAATATGGTATGCGCTTATGGCGGTAATGCTGCTTTCGTTTGCTGGTATAAATCAAGCAAGGGCAGTACAAAGCAAAGCAGCCGATACGGTATCCACAAGCGATGTCCAGTTTACCGATGTGCCAGCGGCAGATAACACAGCAGCAACGGTTAAAAAAGCTACACCCGTTGCAGCAGCTAAAGTTGCTACCACGCCAGCAAAGGAGAAACGCACGCTCTGGGGAATATTTATAGCAGGCTTGTTGGGCGGCTTTGCCGCATTGCTGATGCCTTGTATCTTCCCTATGTTGCCCCTCACGGTAAGCTTTTTTACCAAAGGGAGTGAAAAAGGAGGTGCTATTGGCAAGGCATTGCTATACGGCTTATCTATCATTGTTATCTATGTAGCGATGGGGTTACTAGTCACGGTTATTTTTGGAGCAGATGCCCTCAATAGCCTATCTACAAATGGTATTTTTAATTTCTTCTTTTTCTTACTACTGGTTGTATTTGGTGCATCTTTCCTTGGTGCATTCGAGATTACCTTGCCAAGTTCGTGGGCAAACAAGATGGATCAAAACTCGGATAAAGGAGGCTTTGCAGGTATCTTCTTTATGGCAGCTACCTTGGCATTGGTGTCGTTTTCTTGTACAGGGCCTATCATTGGTACATTGCTCGTTCAAGCAGCTACCACGGGCGCATTGCTAGGGCCAGCAGTAGGGATGTTTGGCTTTGCATTTGCACTGGCTATACCTTTTGCCTTATTTGCCATGTTTCCAGGCTTGTTAAAATCATTACCAAAATCGGGCGGATGGTTGAATAGTGTAAAAGTAGTGTTGGGCTTTTTAGAATTAGCTTTTTCTTTAAAGTTTTTGAGTAATGTTGATTTAGCATACCATTGGCAATGGTTTGACAGGGAGATATTCTTAGTGTTGTGGATAGTGATATTTGCTTTAATGGGTTTATATTTACTAGGAAAGTTAACGTTCTCGCACGATAGTCCGATAGCTTACCTTTCTGTACCACGCTTATTTCTATCCATTATCATACTGGCATTTACCGTTTATATGATACCCGGCTTATGGGGAGCACCGTTAAAATCTATTAGTGCTTTCTTACCACCACAAGGCACTCAAGACTTCGATTTATATACCCCGACATTAACAGGTGGTGCAGCAGTAGCTAAGGTAAGTCACGAGAAACATAAGTATTCGGATATATTTCATGCCCCATTAAAGCTCGATGCTTTTTTTGATTATGATGAAGGGATGGCGTATGCACAATCGGTACATAAGCCGGTGATGATAGACTTTACAGGACACGCTTGTGTGAACTGTAGAAAGATGGAAGCCAATGTATGGCCTAATAAGGAGGTGTATAAACGCATTAGTCAGGATTATGTATTGATACAATTGTATGTAGATGATAAGACAGATTTAGCCAAAGAGGAGCAAACCGTATCAGCGTCAGGAAAGGCTATAAAAACGATAGGTAATAAATGGAGTAGCCTACAGGCAGAGAAGTTTCAAGCCAACTCACAACCATTTTATGTGTTGTTAGATAATAAAGGCAGCTTGTTAACCCCACCTACGGGGGCCGATTATGACCCAATAAGTTATCTCAAATTTTTAGATAACGGACTAATGGCTTATAAAAGTAAATAAAAATATTCTTCATTTCGTTCTTTAGTAATATATCAGTTAATTAACAGGAGCACCTGCCGAAGACAGGTGCTTTTTTATTTAAATGGAAATGGTCAAAACTTAATCTGACAGTTGAGTAAGTTTAAAGATTTTTAGAATATTGTGTTGACTTATAAAATAACCTTCCCTCTTTTTATTACATATTTAATATCTCTAGTGTTCTTGATGCTTTTTAAAGGGTCATTATTAAGTATTACAAGGTTAGCTATTTTGCCAGTTTCAACAGAGCCGATGTTTTTTTCTTGACCAAATCCCCCCGCATTAATAATGGTAGCGGCATTTTTGCTCGTAATGGATTAGTGCTGACGGTTTGCGGGTTTAATAAAAACAATGCCTTCATAATGTTTATACATACTGACATGGGCAATAATGTTTTTACTTTTTCTCCGTCAATAAATTCATCTGCAATTCCTTAATGTTTTTGATGATATGTTTTAAGACTTTTTAAATGCCTCAAGTTCGTTTGCTGTTATGGCTTTTTCAGATTGTTTAGTAATATCACCAGCAATGCTTAATGACAAAACTTCTAACTGTTTGTCCGCATCCGTAAGGTATATTAACTTGCTTCGTTTATCCTCATTATTACTTTCTCTGGTTATTAGATTCATTTTTTCTAATGCATCTATTTGCCGAGTAATTGTGCTTTTCTCCTTATTCGCTTTTTCAACCAATTTATTCTGATTTACACCATATTTATCAAAAAGTACCATTATTTGCAATCTCAATACACGTGAATTTTGCACGACACAAAATACCGACTTGTAGCGGATTGATTTCTTTTCTGAATGTAAAAGCTTTTGAGTTAATTTGCTTAGAACCAATACAGAAATGGAAATTGTTCAAGTGCCAAATGCTGCATTATCAACACAGATGATTGTAGCGGGAGAAATATTTTTTGTAAACTATCAAGATAAAGGTAGCCCTTTGCGTAGTAGAGTGATGTTTAATAGTTGTGCTTTCAGCTTTGTACAGAATGGGCAAAAAAATATTTATAGGGCGGGCGAGAATTCATCGCTTACTAGAGGTTATGGGATGCTCATCCCCAAAGGAAATTCAATTATTGCAGAGCATAGCGCAACTGCCGACCCTTACGCAAGCACCATTGTGTTTTTTCCGCCACATATTGGCAAGGAGTTTATTTTAAGTCGTAATCGAACAGCGTTAAATCGAGTAAATCAACCATCATATATTCATTTCAAAACCAATGGCTATATTGAGGAGTATATCAGAAATGTGCAAGGATTGATTGATGCACGGCAAATATTATCAGTAGAAATGGCTACACTAAAAGTGCATGAACTACTAACAGCCGTATATGAGATGATTCCCGAGTTACTTACCAGTATTTTTGATACCCAAAGCAATGTTTCGTTAAAAACGGTGGTCGAAAACAATTTGTTTAATAATCTTAGTTTAGACGAATTAGCTTTTTTGTCCAATCGTAGCTTGTCGTCTTTTAAGCGCGATTTTGAAAAAACGTACGGGGTGGCTCCGCAACGTTATATTCGTAATCGGAAATTAGAGATAGCTTGTGCGGAGTTGTCTAAAGGAAAAAGTGCGAGCGACTTATACCTCGAATATGGGTACGAAAACATATCAAATTTTAACACGGCGTTTAAACGAAAATATGGTATAACCCCTGCTGTATTTCAGCAAACTATATAGTTGGGCTTTTTGCAATATTTTTTGAACTTTTTGCAATAGCATTTCGATAAGTATTCGTCAATATTTGTAGGTAAAGCGTTTTCTATTAATTACGAAATAGGGGCAACTTTTCATTAATCTCGATTAAACGAATGAAACAGCGCATACAATCAATAGATGGCATCCGTGGACTTATAATGATTATTATGACGCTAGATCATTCTCGCGATTTTTTCCATTACCCTGGAATTGCCCCTCTTGATATGCAAACTACCACAGTGGTTTTATTTTTCACACGTTGGATAACTCATTTTTGCGCACCTACTTTTGTGTTTTTGAGTGGCGTTTCGGCGTATCTTGCAGGGCGGCGGCGAACAAAAAAGGAATTAAGCATTTTTTTAATAAAAAGAGGGCTTTGGCTTATCCTATCCGATTTATTAATCATTAGCCTTCTATTCACTTTTGATTTGCAATACCATCTACTAGTATTAGAGGTATTATGGGCAACTGGTTTCGGAATGATTATTTTAGGGTTACTCATTTGGATACCTATTCCCGTTATATTTGCACTTGCACTAATTATTATCGGGGGGCATAATTTGCTTGATTATTATCAACTACCCCAAAATGGCGTAAGTGGTAATCTAATCACATTATTCTTAACGGCCGTAGGCGCATTTATCCCGCTAAATACTACCCGAGCTATTGTAGAGCTGTATGCCGTAATTCCGTGGACAGGTGCAATCCTATTAGGGTATGCTTTTGGGACACTTTATAAAACAAATTATGTTGCCAAAAAACGACAGCGCACCTTGTTGTTGTCTGGGATTTTGCTGATTGCTTTATTTTTGATATTAAGGATAATCAATCATTATGGCGACCCTTCGCCTTGGCACATTCAACGGAATATAGGGCATAGTATATTATCTTTCCTGAATACAACCAAACAAACTCCATCCCTTCTGTTTTTTGCGATGACATTGGGACCGATTATCATACTATTATCCTTTGCTGAAAAAGCGAGTACAAAATTTATGGCTATTTGTAGTGTGTATGGCAATGTGCCTTATTTCTATTTTATTATACATTTTTGCCTGCTTAGGCTCATCAATATAATTTTAATTATAGCAGAAGGCTTGCCCATAAAATCTACCGAAGGGGCGTTGGTATGGCAATCGCCAAATTTTGGTCATCCATTATGGGTAGTTTATTTTATTTGGATAGCGGTTGTATTATTGATGTACTACCCCTGTAAATGGTATGGGCGGTATAAGCAAACGCATACCCATTGGTGGTTATCGTTTATATAGCTGGTGCACGAGATGGATTGGATAGAAAAGGATAAAGAAGATTTAGCAAAATGAAACACGTATTAATTATTCACGAGGTTGAAAACTATGTGGCTTGGAAACAAGTATTTGATAACGCAGCCGAGATGAGGAAACAAGCTGGCGAAATATCTTTTCAGGTTTTTAAGTATGATAATGAGCCCAATAAGATTGTTCATCTATCAATTTGGGACGAAATAGAAAATGCAAAACAATTTTTCAACTTGCCGAGGCTAGTAAAAATAAGAGCCGAAGCGGGTGTAAAATCTCCAGAGTTTATCTATTTAGATTTACTAGAAGCGGGCGTTTTATAATTGGTGAGGTTATTTTGTTTTGAACTGTTTTTTTAAATTTAAGGAAGATGAATGCAGACTATTTGGACAGCGTAAAAAAGCAATTGGAGTATTACAAATTGCTAGGAGATAAAGCGATTGCGCAACTACCTGATGAAAAACTATTTTGGCAATACAATACCGAGAGCAATAGTATAGCTACAATTATAAAACACCTTAGCGGCAATATGCTTTCGCGATGGACGGATTTTTTAGCCACCGATGGAGAAAAGGAATGGAGAAACCGAGATGCAGAGTTTGATAACGATATCGCAACAAAAAACGAAGTATTAAAAATATGGGAAGCTGGTTGGGCGTGCTTATTTAATGCACTCGGTGCATTGACAGAGCAAGATTTATCGAAAATAATTTATATCCGCAATCAAGGGCACTCTGTTATGGAAGCAATAAATAGGCAATTGGCACATTATCCATACCATGTGGGGCAAATAGTATTTATTGGAAAGATGATTTGCAACGAGAAATGGGTTTCGCTTTCTATCCCTAAAGGTAATTCAGCAACCTATAATGCTGGCAAGTTTTCTACACCAAAACATGATGAACACTTTACGGATGAGTTTTTGAAAAATAAATGATTAGTATTGATAGCAATCAACAAAATGAAACAAGTAAAGTGGTTTGATAGGAAGTTTGATTTTCAAGATAATCAAAATATTTTTCCATCTATTATAGAGCGTTTTATGGGTACTCCAATACGATTAGAGGAGAAGTTGAATGGAGTTTCGGATAGTATTTTGACTTTTTCGATAGATAACACTTGGACAATAAAGCAAAATATTGGTCATTTGATTGATTTGGAGCCGCTTTGGCAAGGACGATTAGATGATATTATAAACAATCGGCTCGAGTTACGCCCAACTGATTTGCAAAACTCAACAACACATTTAGCAAATCACAATGAAGTGCCGTTGAGCGAGCTTCTTTTGAGATTTAGGCGCATAAGACAACAAACTATACTTCAACTTCGAGGAATTGATGACGAAACAATTTTCAAATCAGCCCTTCACCCTCGCTTAAGAACGCCAATGCGAACAATGGATCACTTTCTTTTTGTAGCCGAGCACGACGACCATCACCTAGCTAAAATTTCGCAGCTATTAGCAGTATAAATACGGCAAAGGGTATAAATTCCCTTATCAAAACAGCCTCAATTCGCAATTAAAAGGATATTAAAGTACGCTATATAGATAACTCAACTCCACTTGTATTTTAAATTAAGTCTTTCATTGATATGGCTTAATTATTGGTTAACCAGTGTCGCGCAGTTTATTAAGTTATACTGGCTGCGAAAGATTTATTTTTTTTCAATAGACAAGTTCATAACTCTAATTTAACCCATCTAGATAAAAGGCAAGCACATTAAAACTACATAGTTATAAAAAATAAATGTTACTATTACAACAATAAATCAGACGCTTACTGCAGGCATACTACCTATTCATGTAGTATGTCATCGGGTTTTATTTCTCGAAATTTATCCAACTTTTTAGTGTGTTTAGTAAAACTAAGAGGAGGCTTGTCTATAGCTGGATAGATTCTTAATTTAATCAAATTATAGCTTATAGGTACTATCTATTTACTTAAATAATTGATAGCAAAAGCTCTGTGAAATTCAAAACAGGCTCAATATGTTTAAGTAATTATTAAACACATCATCTATTATGCAATGGACTTAATGTATCTTAAAATTACGAATAGTTGGACTAAATTCAACTATGATGCCGTTATTAAACAAAAAGTAAACAGGGTTTATTAAATTTTAGTATCATTAACGATTGATAACTAAATTACACTTATAATAATTATATCATACAAATGCGTGAAAAATTCACCAACTTGCTATTAATTTTTTTTCTTATTTCAACATGTGTTAAGGCGCAAATATTCCAGAAAGAGAGAATAAATACGCTACTTACTGTATTTACAACTTTAAAGGCACATGCGTTAAATAATACCGAGAACAATAATTACCATGCTACAGAACAATATACAAACTTATGTTTTGCCTTAAAAAAGGCCGATAATATTTATAATTCAATTAAAGAAAACAAGTTTATTGGAGTTGATGAAATAAGAGATAATCGTGGTCTAATAAATCATTCTTCTTTTATTACAAGCCAAGAAAAAAACTTTATTACCTCTAATGGTAATGATAAAAAGAGCTTTTATAAAGTCAATCATGCAAATGCTAAAACAAGTCAAGAAATAAGAAAAAAGAATAAAGAAAGGTCGTGGTCATTTCCGCCTTTATTGCTTTTAGGATTATTTTTATCAATTACATCGTATTGCATTTATGTAACACAAACACATCAACTCAAACTAAACGATCAACTTGATAGGGAGAAGTTAAGCAATCAAGTAAAATCTATTGAGTTTGAAAATAAAATAAATGAAGTAATGTTGGCCTCATTAAAAGCGCAAATAAATCCACATTTTATTTTCAATTGTTTAAATTCTATTAAATTATATATTGAAAAAAGCGATAACGAAGCGGCGTCATTTTATCTTTCCAAATTTTCGAGATTAATGAGAGAGACGTTAGATATTGCCCGTTCGGAAAAAACAAGTATGGCGAAAGAAATCGAATTGATTGAAACATACTTAAATATGGAGCGCATGAGATTTAAGGGAAAACTTGCTTTCAATATAACGGTAGATACAACCATAGACATGAGCCAAATTGAATTTCCGCCATTGCTACTTCAGCCCTACATTGAAAATGCAATATGGCATGGGCTAATGCCTAAACCTAATGGAGGAATGATTGATATCAGGATAAAAAGAACAATTGATGAGAAATACATACTGATAATAATAACTGATAATGGTATTGGAAGGGTTAAAGCAAGGGCTTTAAAAGAAAAAAGTAATCAAATTCATACGTCTCATGGAAACTCAATAAATGAAGAAAGAATTGCGTTGTTTAATGCAAGATTCAACGCTAATTTAGAAGTTATGATTACAGATTTATATAATGGCGACCAAGGCGAGGGTACGGTTGTGACAATTAAGTTTTTGTATAATGAAATATTTGAAAGCAATATTAGTAGACGACGAGTTTGATGCATTGAGTCTTTTACAAATACAAATAGCTAAATATTGTCCTCATATTATAAATTCTGTCACAACATTTTCTGATCCAGAAATGGCTGTAGAGAGTATCAAACAATTAAAGCCAGATATTCTTTTCTTGGATATAGTGATGCCAAGTATGACAGGATTTGAGCTATTAACGCAATTACTGCCATTAAGATTTCCCGTAATTTTTGTTACGGCATATAATCAATTTGCCATTAAAGCATTCAAATTTAACGCCATTGATTATCTTGTAAAACCTGTGGATGCTACGGATTTGGTTGAGGCGGTTATGCGTATTCAAGAAAAAAAAGCACTTGATAACACACAGATTGATGGTTTGAGCGCTTTTTTAAAAGGAGAAGAAGTAAAAAAAATGGCAATATCCACGCAACAGGGTGTGTCGTTTATTGATTTGGATCAAATTATTTATATCGAAGCAGATAGTAATTACTCTACCGTGATATTGATTTCGGGTAAGCGTATAATTATATCTAAAACACTTAAAGAATTAGAAGAATTACTTGAAGAAAGTCATTTTCTAAGAATTCATCGGCAATATATTATCAATTTAAATCATGTCGAGCATTTAGATCGCACTAAATCTATCCTTAGAATGATAAATAAGGATGAAGTGCTAGTGAGTAGGAATATAAAAGATAAGCTAATGACGCTGTATAAGTGGATATAAAAAAAGCCCCATCAAATACTGATGGGGCTTCTTGTTATTCGAGTGGGGTATTATGAATGCTTTACAATTTAACAAACTTGGCATCGCCAATCAAGGTGTTATTAGCACCAAATATTTTGATTAAATACGTTCCTGGTTTAAACGAGCTCACATCTGTTTGCCATATTGTTGCTGTTTGTGTTTTTGACAACACATTTACACCATTGTTGTTATATATCTTTATTTGATAGGTGGTTACCGATTCGGTATTTTTAATCAACATTGTAAAATCTACCGATAGGCTACTGGTGGTAGGGTTAGGGTATATTCTTATGGTGCTATTTAATGTTACTGTACTTGGATTATATACCACACTTACTGCATCCGAATAGGTTACTGTCCCATTCAAATCTGTCATTTTTAAACGGTACATATTCGTGCCAAATACTGGTTTTTTGTCAATATAGTTATATGCCCCTTGGCTTGAAGATACGATGGTATTGATGGTAGCATAGGTTTTACCGTAATCTGTACTACGTTGCAACTCAAACCCAGTATAGTTAGCTTCATGCTCTGTATTCCATTTTACAGGTACAGTTGCGCTTACAAGTTTAGCATTGAAACTGGTAAGCTTTACCATCAAGTCTGCTTTTTGTCTTACAAGCACCGTAAAACGTTTATCGCCGAATGTAGTTGCATCGCCTGTGTTTACCGTAAATGAATAGGATTTATTTACACGTAAATCAACCGAGTCTTTGGTAAAGGCATCTTTTAACCATACTTCATACAAATCAGGAATATCGGCTAACTCGGTACAAGCCAGTTGGTAATTACCGCTTGCATTAACCGCTACATTACAAGGGATAATAGTAGGCCTATTGCTTGGCAAAGGCTGACGGTTAATCACTAGGCTTAATCCATCAGATGACAAGCTTGATAAATGCACTTGGCTAGTGCCTGATAAATAGCCAGCATCTTCGTTTACTACCATTTTGGGGCTGGCATTAGGCGAAAAGCCGAAGTAAGTTTCCTCATAGTTTACCTCATCTTTTACTAGTTTAAGGCGCAGACGGCTGTTGATAGCCATAGGGCGTAATGCAAGTGTAGTGGTAGGAGTAGTACCTCCGCTTATGGTAACTTGCTGAATAACTTTGGCACTCTCATTAAAAGTAAGTGCAGGATTAACGTCATTTGCCCTTACAAAGAAACCTTGACCGCTGGCAATATAACGCTGCCCATTGCCTATCGTTGTGGCTGTGGTACCATCCCATTGATAGGTGCTAAAAGTGCCATTTGTGTTTAAGGTATAAACCGTATTATCTACATTCGTTAAGTTAATGCCTCCTGTGGTAGTCGTCCTCCAATCAATGGTACAAGCGTAAGGATTACCTACCATATTAAAGCCACGTACTGCTGTATTAGCCGTTGCGCTGGTATAGCCCAAATTAGTAGAAGCAGGTGTGTACCAATCGCTCACAACTATTGAACCTTGATTAAGTGTACCACTTGCCCCCAAGGTAGCTGGCTGGGCAAAGCCACTTGAAAAAGGGCTCACCGTAGTAGTTCTATCGCCCCTAAAAAACACTAAGAAACTATTACCTACGGGGATGTTAAAAATAGTGCTACCGCTGCCATCTAAACAATAGTCATAGGCATTGGTGTTATTAATTTTACTAATACCTAGCCAGTTGCCACCCGAGAAGGTAGCAGCCGTATTAGGAGCTTGGTCTTCGCGGAAAAGGTACACCGTAGGGCTATTTTTGCCATTACCTGCATCAAAACCGCCACCTGTGCCTCCACTTCCTGTTAAAAAGGTGCTATTGATAAGATATTTAATATCATAAACATTTACAGAACTTACCGTTGCGGCATATACTGGTGATGATAACAAACGATACCCCCTATAATTAGTACCCGAAGCTGCACCAGTAATATAACGCTGTGCCGTTACCGTGCCCGTAACGCTTGTACCCGGAGGAATAGTAGCTACTGATGCCGTTCCCGTAGCATCCGAGTTGAGGGTAAGTAGTTTTGTACCTGCTGCTAAGTTACAGCCTGTGTTTAAGGTAAGTACCCCCGCGCTTGCAATGGCAAAACCTGCTGTTCCAGCAGCACTATTTGATATGGTAGTGCCTCCCGTTGTGCCGCAAGTAAGGTTATAAAAGGTAGTATTATTGCCTGTGGCTACACTTCGCACAAAACTTACTGCCGCTGTTCCTGTTGTATTTACCGTACCCGATGTAAAATTAACCTTCCCAGTACTACTTGTACCATCGGTAAAGGTAGCTCCTGCACCTGTGATGTTGATAATACCCGTGCCTACTACGGTACTGTTATTGGTAGTAAAAGAAATCTTATTAAAAGTAGTACCTCCTGTTGCGTTGGCAGCTAATACTGTACATCCATTGGCAAATGTTACTAAGTTAGTACCAAAACTGACAGAGCTTGCAACACCAGTACCATCGGTAAACCCACCTGTGAGGGTAATAGGTCCATTAGGAGTAATAGTACCCGTAGTGGTTGAAAACTTTAAACTTGATAATGTAGTACCTGCTGCACCCACGCTAAACGTGGCCGGCTGTGTGGTAAAGTTTATGGTATGTACACCATTCAAAGCAAGTGCCCCACCACTACCATTGGTAAAGGCATTGGTTATATTGATAAAGCCTGTTGTAGCTAGAGACGCTTTATTGATGGTTAACTGATAAAAAGTAGTAGGTGTGGTACTACTCGTATTGGCTGTTAAGGTGGTACTAGTATTATTAAAAGTTACTGGAATACTATTATTGGTAAATTTAACTTTACCTACACCGCTTGTGCCATCGGTAAAAGTATTGGCTATAAAAACAGGCCCACCAGTTGCCGTTACGCTACTATTGTTTGTTGTAAAGTTCAAATTATAAAAAGTAGTACCTGTGGTTGCATTGGTGTTAAGTTGATTACTGCCATTAATAAGGTTTAGGGTAGTAGCATTGGTAGTAAGATCAACTTTACCTGTACCACTTGTGTTATCGGAAAAACTACTGGTTATATTGATAGGTCCTCCACTTACTGTCGTCGTCGTAGTAGCAGTAGTAAAAATCAATGTTTTAAAAGTAGTTCCTGATGCTCTTGCTGTTAATGCAGTACTACCTATACCCATAGCTACATAACCATTGTTAAATGTAACCGAGCCTGTGCCAGTAGTAGCATCGGTAAAAGTTCCACCATTTACATATAATCCATTACCAGTTACAGTAATAGCACCTGTACTTGATGAAAAAGTTACATTACCAACATTAAAGTTTGCGTTATTACAAGCCATTGTACTGCCTGATAGCATGGTTACATTGGCTAAAAACAGATACGCCGTGCCTGCTATGCTATTGTCCGTCGCACTATGTGTTATAAAGATATTTCCTGATGAATTTACACCAGTAGTACTCATCGTAGCATTCAAATCATAAAAAGTAGTATTAGTACCCGCTGTTAATGTGGTGCTGCCTTCAATAAAAGTTACTTTGGTGGCATTGGTAGTCAAATCCAAATAATTAGTTCCAGTACTATTTGGCATAGCATTCGTAAAACTGTTACTTACATTGATATTTCCCGATGCTGTTAATTTACTAGTAGAAGTGTTGAATGTGAGGTTATAAAAGTAGGTATTAGTACCTGCTGCCAATGTAGTGCTACCACTAAGAAAAGTTACAGTAGTTGTATTAGTAGTCAAATCCAAATAATTAGTTCCAGTACTATTTGGCATAGCATTCGTAAAACTGTTACTTACATTGATATTACCTGATACCGTTAATTTACTGGTAGAAGTATTAAAAGCGAGGTTATAAAAAGTAGTACCAGCCGCCTTTGCTGTAAGTGTAGTACTACCAGTAAGGAAGTTTACGGTAGTAGTACCGCCCGTCAAATTAAGAACGCCTGAGCCAGTAGTGCCATTGGTAAATGTGCTACTTATGTTGATAGTGCCAGTAGGGGTTATAGTACCTGTGCTATGGGTAAAACTTAACGTAGAAAACGTAGTACCCGTGCCAGCTGCGAGTGTAGCTCCTCCCGTAGTAAATTTTACGGTATGCGTACCTGTTAAAGAGAGAGCAGCACCGCTAGTATTAGCAAAAGAGTTGGTTACGTTGATAGTACCTGTTGTAGCTACCGAGGTTGATGCGATAGATAAGCTATTAAAAGTAGTGCCTGCTGTAGCATTGGCAGCTAATGCCGTGCTAGTGCTAGTAAAAGTTACGGCATTGGTGCCAAAATTAACAGCACTTGCAGCACCAGTACCATCTGTAAAAGTGCCTGTTATGGTAATAGGACCATTAGGAGCGAGAACATTCGTATTAGAGAATTTTAAACTCGAAAACGTAGTGCCCGATGCACCCACGCTCATGGTGGCTGGTGTGCCAGTAAAGTTTACGGTATTAGTACCATTTAAAGTAAGCGCAGCACCAACACCATTGGTAAAGGCATTGGTTATATTCATAAAGCCTGTTGTAGTTAGGGATGCTTTATTAATGGTTAACTGATAAAAAGTAGTAGGTGTGGTACTACTTGTATTGGCTGTTAAGGTAGTACTAGTGCTATTTAAAGTTACTGGAATGCTATTGGTAGCAAAACTAACCGTACCAGTACCAGTTGCATTATCAATAAGTGCGGTAGCTATTTTAATGCCTCCGGCCCCTGTTGGTGTTATAGCGCCGCTTGTATGCGAAAAACTTAAAGTAGAAAACGTAGTCCCCGCCGCACCCGCATTCAATGTAGCACCACCGGTAGTAAAGTTCACCGTATGCGTACCTGTTAAAGTAACTGCCCCAGCACTACCATTGGTAAAGGCATTGGTTATATTGATAAACCCAGTTGTAGCAAGCGATATAGAACCGATGGTTAACTGATAAAAAGTAGTAGGTGTGGTGCTACTTGTATTGGCTGTTAAGGTAGTACCATTAAAAATTACTGGAACGCTATTAGTGGTAAAATCAACTTTACCAGTACCAGTTGTATTATCAATAAGAGCTACATTTATTCTAAGGTCACGAAGCGCTACTGTTACAGTTCCAGAGCTATGTGTAAACCTTAAAGTAGAGAACAAAGTCGTATTACCAGCCCCGTTATCAGTTATGGTAGCACCGCTGGCAAAGGTTATCGTGTTAGTACCGGAGCCGTAATTTAAATTGCCGCCGAAATTACCATTGTGAAGTTCATTAGTTATCATTATAAAGCCCGTTGTAATTTTATTTACCAACCCGTTAAAATTGCTTAGATAATAAAATTTAGTAGGGCTTGCACTATTGGTGCTTGCAGTAATGAGCTTACCATTACCAAAATTTGTAAAAAATACCTGAGTGCTATTAGCTGCAAAATCAACATTTCCTGTGCCTGTTGTGTTATCAATAAAATCTGCATCTATAAGAAACCGTCCTGTAGGTGCTATAGTTCCAGCACTATATGTAAACTTTATAGAACTTAACCTAACCCCCATTGCCACCGTGCCTGTATTAAAGGTTGCAGTCCCCGAGGTAAAGGTTAGGGTATTCACATAGGTACCGGTCTTGTTCAAATCAATAAAGGCACCACTAGTATTGTTAAATGAGTTTGAGATTTGGATTTCTGCTGCACCCGAAGTAGAAAAATTAGCACAATTTTTACCTATCGAAACATTTGATACTACTATGTTAGCCGAAGCAGTAATTAAAAAAAGAGGCGAGCCGCTTGATAGGTTGTGGGTTATAGTTAAAGTTCCCGTAATGGTTAAAACAGCGGTAACATTTAAAGTAGTATAGCTCGATGAACCATAACTATCTCCTGCTGCTGCATTTTGTATGGTAACATTGGTTATCGTTTGTGCCGTGCTTGCGGTAACCGTACCTATAAGTGGGTATAGTATAACATCATCCGCACTTGTGGGCGCGCTCGCAGCCGCAGCACCACCTGGGCCTACGGTACTCCACGTGCTTGCGGTAGCCCAATTACCAGCGGCAATTTGATAATAGGTTGTTGCATGTGCTATGCTACCACACAATAATAGCAAAATAGCAAACAAAAAGATTTTCAATGTTTTCATGCTCAAAATTTGATAAAAAATGAGCAAAGGGGTACTACATAAATAGGTGGCTTTTGGGGGCTCAAGCAATTGGATTTGCTTGAGCATTTGTTGTTTAAAGCGATTGGGGTATTTGTTATCCAAACTTTGCAACAAGCTCAGTTATTGTAGTATTTTGGATGATATTCGCTTCTAATTCAAACTTTGAGATATAGCCATTTATGACAGCTTTAAGCACATTGATGTTAAAAGGTTTTGGGAAAAATTCATCCACATCAAATTTTTTAGCATTTAACCGTTCTTTGTTTTGTACATCAAAACTAGCTGATACCATAATAATAGGTTTGCGAGGCTTTCCTTCTTTCTTCTCTAATGTACGTATGTATTTAGCCACTCCATATCCATCTATCACGGGTAGGTTTACATCTAATATCACCAACGAGTAATCCTCATTTTCTACTTTTTCTATAGCTTGTTGGCCATCTAAAGCATAGTCAATGGCATAAGGCTCTTTTTTAAAAATGTATTGATAAATGAGGTTGTTTAATCTATCGTCCTCTACTATTAATATTTTGTGGTTCATCAACATAATTACAAGTAGTAAAAAATATTATATAAGTTGTTTTATGCTTGCTTGCCTTTTTTGCTTTATTTTTAAATAGCAGAGTACCGCTACACCAATAATAATGGCATAAGCAATAACCCAATCATCTATTGGGCAGCCTATATCTGGGTCGTCATTAGCACAAGGGAGTGTTTGTGCCCAAACGCCCACCTGTATCAATAATAGTAATCCTGTTAGTTTTAGTTTTTTGCTCATGCTTGTAATTAATATGCAAGATTCAATAACAGCAAAAGCACATTAGTAAGCCTATAGCTGCTATTTCTGTATAAGGTAAAGTTCACAAAAGATAAGCTAGTGAAATACTACATAAACGGGTGGTATTTACCACATAGTTAATTTATTCCCCAAAGCAAGCCACAAGCACTACCCATTCATGTAGTACTATGGTAGTGACGAGTAAAGTAATATTGCCTCTTAGGAAAACCAAGCGGTACATGAGTAAAATAAAGGCATTAATGATATACTACAAGCCTAATATAATAAGCTTATCAGGTAAAAAAGTAAATCAATATGCTACCCTGTTTGTGTTGCTGTTTGTTCCGCTTTTGAGTAAGGGGCAAGATGTGGATTATCCTAAACTGGGAGTAGGTACTGAGATAAGTATAGTTAGAGGATATACCAATTTGAATACGCAGTATCCCAACCTCGCCCATAGTCTTTCAGTAGTTTGCAAGCACAGCAAATACATTATGACTGAATTAGAGGTGCAAAAGGGTAAGCTTTCGGGCGGTGGATTGACGGTGGATATCGACCGTTATGGCAGGCAATATACTAATAATTATTATAGTGTATCACTGCATACTGATGTGCAATTAGGATACTTTACAGACCATGAATGGGTAAAGGACAACACAGCTCGTGGATGGATTAAAGAAGGGTATAGCGAAAACAACCCATACGATATCAAGCACTTTTACCTTGGCGCAGGGTTGGGCATCATATATAATCATAATAAGGTTCAACGTACCAATGTAATTGCACAAAATGGCTCATTAGATTATGTTTTCCCAGGGCAAGATATTACCAAAGCGCCGATGCTAAATATACGAATGGGGTACTTGTTTCATATATACGACGATCGGGGCGAAACTAAATACGCTGTTAATCTATGCTTTGTTGATAATGTATGCCTTTCAAAAAGTGGCTTAGATGGCTATAATGACGATTCAAAGAAATTTAAGCACAATAATTTCGCAATGTACACTCAATTCACAATAGGCTTCAAATATTTGTTTTAATACCAATAGATATGGATACTAAAACCAAAACCATCAAGTACGAAAATACGGAGCTTAGGAAAAACCTAAGAGAGCTTCGCATTAGAACCAGCCTAACACAAAAAGATTTAGCACACAAATTGGGGATATCGGTACCAGGGTATTCAAAAATAGAGACGGGCGATACTGACGTAAACCTTTCCCGTTTATGCCAAATTGCTAATGTGTATGAATTGCCTTTAGCTGATTTGTTTATAAATGAAGCTGATCAAAAACAATACCCCGAAAGCAATTTAAGCTATTTAAATATGCTGAAACACAAACTAGTTCAAAAGGAAATGGAAGTATCCGAATTGCAAAAAAAGGTTATTGGATTGTACGAAAAGTTGGAAAGTGTGTCGGTTAATGGCAATGTAATGGTTGTTTGAGTTACGCTATCCTACCTTATTATGTAGTATATGCAGGGAGAAACAAGCACTAATTTTAATTCAAATGTTTTGCAAGGATTTAAAAGAAAGGAGATGGTATGTTTTTGGGTAGTATTATAGGTCTTGTAGCCTTAATTAATGGCGTGATATTCAATTACAAATATCAGAAAACGATGCATACAGGTAGAAGGTATTATTTAGATCGCTACTATTATACTTATAAACTTTCGTTTGTAGTGTTATATATCTGCTTGATAGTTATTTGTATGAATTATGTGGAAAGCAATATACTGCATAAGTTGATTGATTGATAATCAGTTGTATAGGTATAAAATGCAAATTAATTGCTTAAAAGATGAGTTTAAGATAAGATTAAACTGCGGTTTTGGAAGGGTATAAGAAAACAAATGATACCAACAAAGAAATGGATATGAATGGTTGTAATAGAGGAGAACGATATGTAATATTTTATATCTGTTTAATTATAGTATTATATACAGTAATAGAAAAGTCGATTTTTGGGAAGAATAAATATTGAGATAATATAACGATATAGCTTATATATATACTAAAATTAATCATAAATCTCCTATCGGTTTAATATTTGAACAAAGAAGTATAAAGTTTGATATGCCCATACAAGAAATCAAGGCAGTTTTAAGTATTTTTCAAGTCATGTACCGTGGAGTATATTATTCACAAAACTCATCCACACTCTTCTTTTTCTTCATGCCGCTTTTTTTGTTAGTTGCTGCAATGCTGATTACTTGGCTAGCTACCCCATCAATCATATATTTCACTAAAAAAAAGGGTATATATGATGTGGCAGAACTTTTTAGGAAAAACCATAATTATGGGATTTCTCGCTTGGGTGGCATTGCCGTGTTTATAGGTCTATCTCTCCCCATAATGTATGTATATACGCTGTTTCCTGATAGCAAACTGAAGTATCTTTTTGTATCCATTATCATTTTGTTTGGTATGGGCCTGAAGGATGATATCGCTGGAATGGACGCAAGAACAAAATTTTTGATACAAATAATAGCCTCAGGCGTATTAGTAATTTTCGGTAATGTGAGACTAACTACTATTTCCTGCTTTTCAGATATTTATGTGCTGTCTTACCCATTCAGCGTAATTACATCCATCTTACTTGTTGTTTTAATTATCAATGCTTTTAATTTGATTGATGGTATTGATGGATTGTTATCGGTTACAGGCATTATTGCCAATATTATTTTTGCTTTGTTATTTGCCTATCTTAACCAATATGAGTTAGTGATTATTTGTTTAGCTATCTCGGGGGCGTTGCTTGGGTTTTTGCCCTATAACCTTACCAATGCAAAGGTGTTTATAGGCGATTCTGGTGCTTTTCTTGTCGGATTAATAATCGCTTTTAATACCATTAAGTTTATCGAATTGCGCGATGAGTTTAATAATTCGCTATTAAGTTTCCCATTCGCTACGGCTTTGGCATTCGCAATAGTTGCAGGTCCTGTTTTTGATACTTTTAGGGTTTTTTGCATTCGCATTATAAAAAGAAAATCGCCTTTTACGGCTGATAATAATCACATACACCATAGATTGGTAACCTTAGGATTAAGTCATGTTCAAACCGCAATTATTTTAGCCGTACTAAATATTTGCAGTATCCTTTTGGTTTTTGAAATGAAAGCATTTAATGGTTTTGTCATTATTGCTGCGCTTGGAGGTATGTTAATACTTGCCAATGGTGTTTTGACACTACTTGAGTTAACCTACCACTTAAATTCAAAGTCAGTAAAATATAGCGTAAGGAAATATGGTTGAATAATATAACTTCATAGATAGCCAACAAAATCTATATAGTACAGCAATTTATTATCAAAATCGCAAACCGCAATCAAAGTGTCAAGTATTCATTCATCAGAGCAAAGCACATCAGAATTATTAGACATCATTAAGCACGAATGTAATACATCACTTCATGGGATAATCAGTTTGTCGGAAATAGGCTTAATGGCACCAAACGACGGGCAAACCATAGATATTTACACAGGGATTAGCGCATCAGCACAACGATTGCTTAGCGTAGTAAATAAGGTTAATCAAATAGTTTGCCTAACTCAGCACCTAACTTCTAATAAAGATTACGAATTATTTGATATTGCTTATGTATGCACTGCAAGTGTAAACCAATACGAGCGAAGCCATAAACGGGAAATCGGGCTAAATATTCAATCCAATATTAATCCAATTCTGTTTTTTGTGATAAATGATTTTAAACTGCTAATTACTGAACTACTTGAGTACTTAAACACTATTTCTCCCGAAAACTCTGAAATTAATATTAAGATAGAAAAAAATGCTTACAACACATTTACAATTATTGCCGAGAGTTTTGTGAAAAGCACACTAGTATTTGTATATCATAAAGCAGCTGTTTTTAATACCCTTTCGTTAGCAAACGAAAGTAATATTGATGGCAGGTTGAATGCCTACATGATTGAATTAGTTTGTAATATTTATAATCTAAGTTTGGAAATAAAAATGGAAGAAAACCATTTAATACTTAAAATAGATTTTCCAGAGGCCATTAATAAAGATTATAAAGGGGAATAATTGTAAAAGCAGTTAATCAGACTCAACTTATTTCGTAAAGCCTATTGTAGGGTTCAAATTCTAGAATACGCTCCCTTATCTGCTTAATAAGATGAGGTTTGGCAATCCCATTTAAGTAAATTATAGGATTTTCATCATCACTTGTTCTTAATGTTAAAGTAAACCCTCTGCTAAGTGATAACTTAGTTAAGGTATAGTCCTTTATTCTAAATAAGGCAATGGTGTCAATTTGTTTGAAAAATATCCCACGTTTAATATGTATAGCTTTCGGGGTGATAGTATAACATATATGGCGTATGTATATAAACCTATAAATAGCTCCAAATACGATAACAAGCCCAATTAACCCATACATAAATAACGAAGTGAAGTATATAAAAGCTACGCCTAACAGCAATAAGCTAAACGCTTTAATTAAGGCAAAAGTAACGGTAGGCTTAACCTCAATAGTAGAAAATACAAATTCGTTAATTTTCATAAGCGAGATTATAAATCGTCGATTACTCTTCGTTTTAATATAGAGTGCTCATAGGTGTAAATAGATATGCTACAAGCCTCACTGTTATTACGAATTACTATTGCTTACTAACAATAGCAACTCGGCTTTTGAATTAATATTTAATTTTTTGTAAATATTTTTTAGATGAAAACTAACCGTGTTTATTGACACATTCATTAAATGTGGAAGCACTTTATTGGGAATGCCTGCTTTTAAATAATTGATAAGCAATACCTCACGTTCTGTTAAAATGGGATAAAGTTCTTTAAGCGAAACGCTCTTTGAAAAATTTAATACATGGTCGGCAATTAGTGGCGATATGGGCTTTCCTCCAATAGCTGCCATTGATAGTGATGATTTTAAATAGCCAACGTCTGCATCTTTCAATAAATAACCATCAGCACCTTTGTGAAAAGCCAAAGCGGTAATGTTTGGGTTAACAATATCTGTAAAGATTATGATTTTTGCACTTGGGTATTTCTGTCTTATTTTGTGTAAAAAATCAAGCCCATTGCCCGAGGGGAGAATGATATCCAATAGGATAATATCAGGATTGCCCTTAATCGAATGTGATAATTTGGTATCACCGACAGAAAAAAGTAAATTAAACCCTTGGTCGCTTAAAAAATATGGATTTAATGTTCTGCGGTGGTAATCGTTACCATCAATCAAACCTATGTTAATCGCCATAAATATTCATAATTTACTGGTAGTGCCTACCTTTTGTTAATTTTATTTATATAGGCTTTCGAGTTTCCATGACATTGATTGCATTCAAAAGATGCAATATGGTGCTTAATTTTAACCCTCTGCCGTTATATGGCTTGAAAGTACTTCGCTATTCAAGTAATAAAATTTCGCAATGAGCAAACGATTGGTATAAGGGAGTGAACGGTAATTTTGGTTATTTAAAGAAAATTAAAAATGTAGGTTTTATGTAGGGTATATACTACCTGTTACTACAATTAGACCTTTGAAGATTTACTGAATGAGCTAAATTTTATTAAGCAGGAGAAATAAACGGCTCGGCTTAATATAGCTCCGTGTTCTTAATATTGTTGGGCTGGTTGAGGGAGAAAAAATAAGGGCAAATCGTTCCGAAAAACTGATTTGCCCTGTAAAGTAGCGGGGAGCAGGATCGAACTGCCGACCTTAGGGTTATGAATCCTACGCTCTAACCATCTGAGCTACCCCGCCATAAGTTTCACTCTTTTACCCATTCGTACTAAATAAATAGTAGGTGCTGTTAAAAAGAGTTTGCAAATATAGCAGAAATTCGTTTTCTTTAGAAAAAATGTTAACATTTACGCTGTTTCTGCTAATTGATATAAAGGGCTATGTCTGAAAAGAAAAAATTTAATATCGAATACGAGATAAAATCATCACCAAGAATACTTTACGGTTTTTTGAGCGAACCTAATGGTTTGACGCAATGGTTTGCTGATGATGTAACGGTGAAAGACCAGATATACACCTTTACTTGGGATGGCGAACAGCAGAAGGCAAAATTGTTGGCGGTAAAGGAGAATAAACTAATTAAGTTTAAGTGGATTGATGATGAGCCGCAATGCTTTTTTGAGATGGAAATAATCCAAGATGAGCTTACCAATGATGTGGCATTAAGTATTACCGATTTTGCTACCGAAGATGCCATAGGCGAGCGCAAGTTGATATGGGACAATCAGGTAGAATATCTTATAAGCGTATTAGGGGCGTAGGGGAATATATTTTTCCCTAATTTTGTAACGTGAAAAAGATACATCTTTTACTACTCAAGTCGTTTATACGGCCATTCATCGTTACTCTTTTCATTGTTAACTTTGTGCTGTTGATGTTGTTTTTGTTTAAATACATCGACGATATGATTGGCAAGGGCTTCGAGTGGTACACCATATTGCAGCTCATGCTATACAATTCGGCAACCAACGTATCTATGGCATTGCCGCTATCTGTATTGCTATCATCTATCATGACTTATGGCAGCCTTGGCGAAAATTATGAGCTTGTTGCCATAAAATCGGCAGGAGTATCACTAAGCCGAGCCATGTATCCGATGGTGGTGGTTGTAACAATATTAAGTATTGGTGCATTTATTTTTTCGGATAATATGCTCCCTGTTGCCAATAGAAAGTTTTTTTCGCTGCTATATGATGTAAGGCAACAAAAATCAGCCAATTTATTTCAAGAAGGGGTTTTTAGCAGTAGTTTTCCCGGATATGTGATACGCATCAATAAAAAAGATCCTGATGGACAAACTTTGCACGGTATAATGATTTATTCTAAAAATGATGCGGATAATAACGTAAATGTCCTGTTTGCAAAAGAAGGACGGATGTATCGTACGTTTGATAATCAATTTTTGGTTCTGAAGTTGAAGGATGGTATCAAATATGATGAAACTCCAGGCGAAAGAGCATTTGAACCACGCCAACGCTTTACCCGCTTCAGATTTAAGGAAACAGAGCAGAAGTTTGATTTGTCATTTATGAAACTAAAACGTACAGATGAAAACTTATTCCGCTCGGCTGTGCAAATGATGAATTTGCGTCAATTACAACATCAGGGAGATTCTGTACGAAAGCAAACGGATAGTGTGCTTTTAGTCAATTATAAAGGTATTGCTCCCTATATTAAATATTTTAATATGCCACAAAAAGCAACTACGGCAAGCATAAAATATATACAAGCAAAAAAGGGAGATGCGCTAGCAGGATTAAGTTTGCAACAAAAGGAATTGGTTTTGGCCAATGCAGCTAACGAGGTGCGCTCGGTAGCTGATATTGTAAAGCGCAATGCTGATAATTATAAAGATACCTCGTCGAGTGTAAGGAGATATGATATCGAATTTCACAAGAAATTTACACTATCAGCAGCCTGTATTGCACTCTTTTTAATAGGAGCACCTTTAGGAGCTATTATACGTAAAGGCGGTTTAGGAATGCCTGTTGTGGTTTCGGTCGTGTTCTTCTTGTTATATTATATAATTTGGACAATAGGCGAAAAATCAGCAAAAGATGGCGATTTGTCACCCATTGTTGGTACTTGGATTGCTATCATCATACTTACCCCCGTCGGGATATTCCTTTCATACAAAGCGGCTAACGATTCGGCATTATTTGATATGGAAGCCTATAAGCGTTTCTTTAGTAATATTTTTAAACGGAAAAAGGCGTAATTTTAAGAGCGATTTATTTAGGGTGATTTACACCGAAGCAACTTTTACAAATATTCGACCGTATTCCATACGTTAAACTATTAACTTTGCGCCACAATTATTGCGCATGGTTTTTAATCCATAGCAATTTATAAATACAATATGCTGAACACAATAGAGGAAGCAATAGCAGATATTAAAGCTGGAAAAACAATTATAGTAGTGGATGATGAAGACCGCGAAAATGAGGGCGATTTTTTAACTGCAGCTCGAAATGCCACTCCCGAAACTATCAACTTTATGATACGCTACGGGCGCGGATTGGTATGTGCTCCTATAACTAGTAAACGTGCCGCCGAATTAGAATTAGAACCGATGGTATCTAATAATACTACGTCGCACGAAACCAATTTTACGGTATCGGTTGATTTGTTGGAGGGCTGCACTACTGGTATTTCGGCATCCGATCGGTCAAAAACTGTATTAGCATTGATTAATCCTGATACTATGCCTTCTGATTTGGGTCGCCCAGGGCATATTTTTCCATTAATAGCTAAGGATGGTGGAGTGTTGCGTCGCTCGGGACATACCGAAGCGGCAGTTGATTTAGCTGTTTTAGCTGGATTTGAACCTGCGGGCGTTATATGCGAAATAGTAAAAGAAGACGGAGAAATGGCTCGCTTGCCCGATTTAAAAATTATGGCAAAAGAGTTTGGTTTGAAAATCATATCAATAAAAGATTTAATAGCCTATCGCTTAACTGCCGAAACTTTGGTGCATAGAGATATAAGTGTTAAAATGCCAACACAATGGGGCGATTTTGATATGATAGCTTTTACACAATTAGATACGGGAGATAATCATTTGGCTTTAGTAAAAGGAAATTGGGAAACTGATGAACCCGTATTGGTGCGGGTGCATAGTTCGTGTGTTACAGGCGATATTTTTGGTTCGTGTAGATGCGATTGCGGTCCGCAATTGCATAAAGCAATGGAGATGATAAATAATGAGGGTAAAGGTGTTATTGTTTACATGAACCAAGAGGGCAGAGGCATTGGTTTGATTAACAAACTTCGTGCGTACCATTTGCAAGAAACAGGCTTAGATACCGTAGAGGCTAATATTAAATTAGGTTTTAAAATGGATCAGCGCGACTATGGTATTGGTGCGCAAATATTGCGCTCGTTGGGGATATCAAAAATGAAATTGATGACCAATAATCCTAAAAAGAGAGCGGGTTTAATAGGCTATGGGCTTGAAGTGGTAGAGAATGTACCACTCGAAATAAAACCGAACCCACATAACGAGGTTTACCTTAAGACTAAACGTGATAAAATGAATCACGCTATACTACGTGATCATTAATCATTATCATCAGGGTTTTTGTTTGCGCCACTAGTCGAACTTCCACCACCTCCATTGGTTGCTGGTGGAGTATTAGCAGGTTGCGAAGGTGGTGGATTGGTGTTCTTTTTCTTTCCAAAAATACTTCTTAAAAATTCGCCAAGCGAGTCGAAATCTCTTTGATAGGCAAGCCCTAGTCCGTTTACATATTGCTGTGCTGATAATGCAGGGTCAATAGAGTTTAATATTGTACTGTTTAATAACCGATACGAATATCGTAAAGTAAGATTACCATTTTTGGTAATTAAATATTGCGCACTTAAATCTTTCGAAAGGTTGTTGAAATTTGAATTAAACAAACTTTGATTACTGTTAAATAAATCGGCACTAGTGGCAGTGGAGTACAAACTACCACTAAGAATAAATCGCTCTTTAAATAATCTTATGGAGGCAGTAGCATCATTTAATGAACGAATATTTACATCAAGACTCTTAAGTGAAGTTGATTGGGAGATGATGGTATTCAGTTTGTTAAATGCAAACTCGCCAAAAGCCTGTCCTGCGGTATTCAGTGTTTGGTTTCCAAATGCTCCATTACCTGTCCCAGGTGCAAAACTCCTTGTTACAATTATACTTACTGCTTGCCTACTGCGATTGTTGGGGTCATTCAAATAAGTCCCTAGATTATCTTTTATTGACGCATCTGCTGGAAAGTTAAAATCAAAATCAATAGTTGGGTGCAACAGCGATTTGGTTAATAACAAATTGGTTTGTACCTGCACTTGCGAATTTTGTTGTGGTTGTGGGATGCCTGCCGCTTGATATAGTTTTGTAATATCGGTACGTAAATCATACACCGCTTTCATGTTAATTTCGGCATTTGTAGGATTTCCCGTCCAAATAATTGTGCCACCTGGCGTCACTTGGAAGTTTTTACTGATAACATCTTTCGCTATAAATTCAAATTTACCACTCGATATTACAAATGAGCCAGCCATATTAAAATCGCCAAGGCTACTGATTTTTAATAACAGATTGTGGGCAACTCCGTTTCCTTCGAGCTTGCCATAATCTGTATTTATTTTTAGTGTGGTTTTTTCATCAACACTCAAATCAAAATTTAAAGTAATGCCATTAAATGCACGGATTTTATTTACTGATTTACTGGTGTCGTTATGATTTACAAATTTTATAAAATCATAATCTCCTGCCACGGTAGATGTGTTTAGTGGTATATTAAATATTGTTCCCGCCTCTGTTCGCGCTTTAACATCAATATTCATATTATCTGTTGGCCCACTAAAACTAAATCTGCCAGTACCATAAGCCACGCCATAGTATTGATGATTATCTTTAAAGGTAGTATTGAGAACCATGAAATTATTTGCATTTACTACTGCTTCTATTGTAGGGTTCGCGAGCTTGTTCAAATCCACTTTTCCAATAGCAATAGCTTCGCCACCGTTTATATCCTTCAATAGCATATTGTCCAAATTAATAATGCTATTAGATATACTTAGTTGATGATTAACTGTATAAGCTGTTTTTAAATAATTAACCGTAACCCCAACATTGTTTAGCGTAATATCCCCATTAAATTGTGGATTAGATAAAGCACCAGTTAGTTTGATATTGCTTGATACTGTTCCTTTTAGTTTTGATACAATATCTTTCACAAAAGGCTCAACAATAGCAATATTGGTTTGATTCATTTTTATGTCGAAGTCGAGTTTGTCGGACGCTTTTTTGCCCAAAATGTAAGCCCCTGTTATATTCATTGTTTCGAGCCCATGGTTCAAAACGTTCATCTTAATAGTGGCTTGAGTGAGTGCACTATCGAGCGAAGATTGTAACCTAATATCCCCAATCAATATTTTATTCATCGTGAGCGAATCAATAGTCAGATGAGAGTCAATAGCTGGCGATTTAGTAATGCCACTTAATAACACATCGCCATTCATCGTGCCGTTGAGAATTATACCCCCAGCTTTTGTCAACTGGTCAAATGTGGTCATATTGAATTTACTGAACTCGATTTTTAATTGGTCGGCAGGATTATCGGATATAAACCCATTTATTTTTACTTTTTGCTTTCCATTTGAAAGCTCAAAGCCCGATATAGATGTTTTATTGTCAAGCAACCTCACACGCACTTGGTCGGTTATTCGCCAATACTGGTGTTCTAATATGATATCAGATGGTAGTATTTTTAACTTGGCAGCGGTATCGTTACCAAACTCAACTAATCCATATAAATCGAGCTGATTGGTAGCATCTTTATCAGCTAGTTTGATGTTGAAGTTTAAACTATCTTTTCGCAAAAAATTAGCAACGTTGATGTTTTTTACAAACAAGCTATCTGTAAAGTTGATTTTACTTAATGAAATATTTAACTCAAGATCTTTATTGGTTGTATTCTCATCAATAATAAAATCGTGAAATACAGTTTTGCCTAATTTTACAGTTTTAATAAAGCCGTTTAAGGTTGCGGTTTTGTTTTCAGAATCAAATACACCTAAGAAAGAGCCGCCATCTGGTATTCTTAAATTGGGTTTGTATATTGCCCATACTGGGTCAGTATTTTTAAGCTTTAAGTCGAGGGTAAATTGCTGTGGATTTGGCTTTACAATATCCGTTTTTAACGAAGGAATATATTTTTTAACAATAGTTTTAAAATATGATGGCAATGTAGCCAAATCGAAATTGCCTTTTAAGCTACCATCTGCCAAGTCTGATTTTAATACAATCCCTCTTGTTTTGCCTGTACCATGTGCGGCTAAATAAATTGAATCAATAGAATAGCTGTTTCTTGGATCAGTTATTTCTAACGATGATAATAAGACTTCTCCTTCTGCATTATTAAGTGTACTGCCGAAGAAGCGAGTGTTTAGTTTTGTGCTTAAAACAATCGTGTCTTTTGATAGTTTAAGCGAATGCAAATCAGCATTTGTTACCTCGCCTTCAATGTCATATTCAGGAAGTTTCGGATTTAAGTTCACACTCCCTTTTGCATCTACTTTTATATTCTCATCATTGATGCTTAATCCTCCTTTTGCTGTTTGCTTAATAAAAGTACCATCAAACACGATATTGCTATAATTGTATCCTTTAAAACTGAAATTTTTAATGCGGGCATTTAATTTTTCGTTCAAAGTTTTTAGCTCATCTCCACTACCCGTTACATCGGCAGTTAATGTAGTACGTCCGATATCACTTTCGTCTAACAAACTACCCAAATCGAAATTAGTCGTCGAAATTTTACCGCTATAACTAGGCGTGCCTTTTTTATCAATTTTCAAGTTGATGTCCGAATCAAACCTGCCTAATTTTGTTTTAAATGTACCATAAGATACAAAGTCGTTTGGCAAACCAGTAAATCGCCCTGTGAAGTTTACATCGCCAAATTTTGCTATCACATCAGGCATTTTGGCGGTAGGTTTGCCACTAAAGTTGCTGTATAAATAATCTAAATCTTTCTTATTGGTAGCTATTTGTTCAAAATTCAACTCCAAAAATGTGTTGTTCCAATTAGGTAGCCCCCTTAAATTAAAATCGCCTTTTACATAAGTAGCCTGCCCGCCAGTTATCAATAAGTTTTTAGCCTTTAAATTGTTTACATAACCTTTTATGTGTCCATCTAACCCCAAATCAAATTTCGTATGCTCCAGCCCATCAGTAAAATACGCAATATCGCTTGATGATACTTGCGATGCTATAAAATTGCCATCCATATAAACACGGTCGTTGATATGGTCATTAAGCTCATCAAATGTTTTAAACTTCATCCTGAAATAATTTTTTAAATCAGAATGCTCGGTTTGTATGTGCATATTTTGCACCAGTATTTGATTGGTATCTACCGTAGCATTGCCACTTAAGTTTTTTAAATAAAATCCGCTTTTCTCGCGTAGTGTAAGGTAATGGATTTTGCCTTTGAATAGATGATGGTCAATATCCATATCGGTAATAAGTGCGCTAAAATTTTTGACATCTACATCATCAAAATTTACCTGCTTCATCAATGTATCAACCAAAAAGTTTCTAAACCGAAAGTGCAGATTATTAAGTGCTACTTTTTCAAAAATTACTGTCCAAGGTTTACCTTTTGTTGTGTCGGCAGATTTGAAGTAGTCTGTTATAAATTTTAAGTTGCTGGTGCTATCTTTTAATTTTTTTAAATAGACAGAGCCGTTATCGAGCTGCACCATGCTTAAATCAAGTTTCTGCTTTTGAATACTACTAAAAATGGAAAAGCCATTGATGCTAACGGTAAGTTTCGGCGCGTTAAGAATGGTGTCGTTTTGTTTATCGAGTATGTATAAATCTTCCAACACAAGCGATGAGAAGGGCTTGAGGTAAAGGCTCTTAATATCTACTTTAGTTTTGAGTTTTTCAGACAAATAGGCGGTAGCTTTTTTTGCAGCCCAAGTTTGAACAGGTTTATATTGAAACAGCAGCAATATTATGCTTAGCATCAATAGAATAACAAGCACAATACCTAACGCTATTTTGAGTAGTTTTTTAATAACTTTGTATTTTTAAGATGCGCAAAAATATAAATTCAAAAACTGATAAAAGGGGTAGTTTTTGAACATATTAACGTTAATTGCAATTCTGTAATATATTTTTTTGACTTTTTTCGATAGATAGGGTTTATTTGGCCATTACTATCGAAATATTTGACTTTAAAACGTGCCTGTAATACTCGGAATAGAATCTTCTTGTGACGAAACTTCTGCATCTATCTGTGTTGATGGAGCTATATTAAGTAATGTAATTGCTAATCAAACTATACACGAGGCGTATGGTGGTGTTGTGCCCGAATTAGCCTCTCGTGTGCATCAGCAAAATATTGTTCCAGCAGTGCAACAAGCCTTAGTTAAAGCTAATATTGATAAGAGTGCTATTGATGCCATTGCTTTTACACGCGGGCCAGGGCTTTTGGGCTCGCTGTTGGTAGGGGTATCATTTGCAAAGGCATTTGCCTTAGCCCGAAATCTACCATTGATAGAGGTTAATCATATGCAGGCGCATGTACTGGCACATTTTATTGATCAGCCTAAGCCAACATTTCCATTTCTGTGTCTTACCGTATCGGGAGGGCATACGCAAATTGTATTGGTGAGGGATTATTTTGATATGGAAGTGGTGGGGCAAACTACGGATGATGCGGCTGGCGAAGCTTTAGATAAAACCAGTAAAATATTAGGTTTGCCATACCCTGGCGGGCCATTGATTGATAAAAATGCCCGATTAGGCAATCCTGATGCCTATCGTTTTCCCGAACCACAAATACCAGGGTTAGATTTTAGTTTTAGCGGATTAAAAACATCCATACTCTATTTTATAAGAGATAATGTAAAACTCAATCCAAACTTTGTGGAAGATAATATAGCTGATATTTGCGCATCGGTCGAAAACAGGGTGGTTACTATCTTGTTAAATAAACTCAAGAAAGCGGCCATTCAGTATCAAATTAAGGATATTGCCCTTGCTGGAGGCGTATCAGCCAATACTGGATTAAGGCAAGGATTGAAACAATTAGGAGAGGAGATGGGTTGGAATACCTTTATCCCAAAATTTGAGTACTGTACCGACAATGCTGCTATGATTGCTATTGCAGGATATTATAAATACCTTAAAGGCGAGTTTGTGGGGCAAGATGCTGCACCATTAGCACGAATGCCTTTTTAGTTGGTTTAATCATAATTTGATTTTACCATCAGCCATTTCAATTACCCTATCCGCATTATTTGCGAAATCCATATCGTGGGTTACAGTAACAACGGTAATGCCTTGGTTGTGAGCCAAGTCATTAAATATATCAAAAACAAGTTTGGTGTTGCCACTGTCCAAGTTGCCGGTAGGCTCATCAGCCATAATGATAGTAGGGTTGTTTACCAAAGCCCTTGCTATGGCAACCCGTTGCTGCTGTCCGCCCGAAAGCTTGCTCGATAATTTATGTGCAAAGCCATCCATCTGCAATTGCTTCAACTTCTCCATGGCATAGGCTTCAATTTCTTCTTTCGGATAACGCCCCAATTTTAATGCAGGCAGCATTACATTTTCGAGTGCAGTAAACTCGGGCAATAAAAAATGAAATTGGAATACAAAACCTATATTCTCGTTCCTAAATTGGGCAAGTTCGTTTTGGCTCTTGCCTGTTACCAATGTATCGTTAATTATAATTTTGCCATCATAATCGGTATCAAGCGTGCTTAGTAAATATAATAAAGTTGATTTGCCACAGCCCGATTTGCCTATTATGGGTACAAATTCGCCTTTATTGATACTGAAGGAAATATCCTGCAATACATGAAAATCTTCGGGTTGACGGAAATGCTTATTTAGATGCTCAACTTTAAGTGCTACGTTCATATTATCCTCTCAAAATAGCTACGGGGTCAATTTTTGAAGCTTTTAATGATGGCATTAAGCCAGCTACAAAAGGAGTTACTAAACCAAATACCAACCCGAATATATAATGTGCTGGCATAAATACCACAGGGAAATACTTTAAGGATATAAAATCATTATGCGGGAATGGGACATTAGACAGAGCATAGGATAATAGAAAGCCTAACAACTCGCCAAACAATGCGCCTAACAAGCCTATAAAAAGCGACTGGCTTAAGAATATTTGTACAATATCTTTACCAGCAAAACCTTGCGCTTTTAGGATGGCTATATCTTTCATTTTGTTGTTGATGGTCATATTCATGATGTTGTAAATACCGAAACCAGCAACCACTAATAAGGTAATACTTACTACATAGGTCAATACATCGCGCACCAAATTGGACGCGGTAACCGATGAGTTGGCTGTTTCCCAATCCTCCGCCTTGTAGTTGTACTTTTTTGATAACTCAGCAGCTTTTATAACCGCCATTTTATTATCATTCAACTTTACATTAATATCAGTAATGTAACTTTTATCTTCGCCCATTAACTGTTGCACATTGGCGAGGTTTACATAGCTACGTGTATTGTCAATAGTGCCAATCCCAATTTTAAATAAACCTACTACTCTAAGGCGCATACTTGTGCCTTTGGGTGTAACTAACGATACCATATCGCCCATTTTTAGGTTCAATTTATCAGCCAATCCTTGCCCCATCAATATGCCTTTATCGGTACTCAACAAGTTTTCGGGCACACCCTCCGTCATTTTACTTGCTAGGTCAAATAGCTTTGCTTCTTCTATAATATTTACCCCATTAATAGCACCATTTATTTGCACCGAGCCATAATTGTAAAATACCTGTGTGCTTAATAAAGGCGATATGTGAGCAATGGTTGCATCTTTCCTTAAGTCGTTTATAATGCCATGCGCATTTTTGATATTCAGAGTTACTTGCTTTGGTTTAGGATGATGCACTATTATTAATGCTTGTTTATCGTTATAATAATCGCCAGCTATTGAAACCGAATAATCAGTTTTAATATCATTATAAATATGAATATCGGGGGTTGATGATAGCATGGTATCTTCCATAAACTTATTCACCCCCATCATAAAGCTAATCATCAATATAAACATAGCTATACCAAAAGTAACCCCAAGCATAGCCACTAAGGTTTGCTTTTTGTTGGCTAATAAATGCCTTTGCGCTATAAATGTATCTACCGTCATGCGCTATTTCTGTGATGGGATAATCACATCAGAATGTTCATCCAATCCGCTCAAAACTTCAACCACATCCAAAGTACGTATGCCAGCTTTAATGGCTATGGTTTTTGTGTTACCATCTTGTTTAATTTTTACACTATCGCCAGTTAGTATTGCCGATACCGGAATAACTAAACATTGCTGTTTGCGTTGGATAATAATATTTGCCTCTACCGAGCTATGTATGTACGATTGGGTTTGATTATCAGTAAACACAGCATCCACCCTAAAAGTTTGGTCGCTTTCGTTCATTACGGGATAGATGCGTGCTACTTTAGCTTGATATATTTTATCGCCATTTACATCCGTTTTAAGTAGTACTTCTTGCCCTATTTTTATGCGGTCAATATCCTGCTGGTCAACAGCTAATCGGATAATTCGCGCAGCTGATTTTCCTATCATCATAACAGGCTCATTGGCTCTTACAGCTTCGCCGTTTTCTTTCGTGGTTTGATATACAGTACCTGCACTTTTAGCTCGAATAATGTAATTGCTTAAATCGTTTTGTGCAGTAGCCCTCATGCTTTCGGCATTTTTTAACGAAACTTTCAAGTCATTAAGAGTCGAATAATATTTTTCTCGAGCCGATTGTTTTTGATTTGCCGAGGTGCGGTATTGCATTTCGGCATTATCCAAATTGCTTTTTGTGCCGATGTTATCAGTCCATAAATTTTTTAAACGATGGTATTGTAGCGAGTCGTTGCTGAATTTTATTTCGGCATTGCGCATCGCTATTTTAAGGTCATTTAACACACTCGAATTGCTTGATAAATTTTGCTTGGCAGTATTGTACGATGTGTTTGCTGCATCTAAGCGTGCCGCAGGTGCGCTATTATTTATTACATATAACACTTGCCCTTCTTTTACTAGGTCGCCTTCTTTTGCTAGTTTTTTTACTACTGTTCCGGGGTTAAGGGTATAAATAGTGTATTCGCTATCGGCCATAATTTTGCCTGAGGCATAAACGGTTTCAATAATATTTTTTCGTTGTGGATGTAATGTAGCGTTGCTTTTGCAGCCAACAAGAAAAAGAGAGACAATTAACAAACAAGCTAATCTAATCATGCTTAAAACAATGGTAATGATACGATTAAAGAAGAACCAATGTAGCAAATGTACAATGTATCTTCTTGAATTTATTTGATAGCTAAAATATAGTAGAAAGTATTTTTTATAAATGATGTGTGTCACTAAAAGGAATTAAAAATAATGGATGCCGAGATAGCAAACAATTCATTTCGTTATGGGTTACATTTGTAAACAAGAAACAATAGGCAGAAAAATTGTATTTTTAGCCGATTTAAATTTTTTAAATGTTCCATATTTTAGGGCGATACATACTTTTATTACGATTGAGCTTCAAAAAGCCTGAGAAATTCAGCGTTTATTGGGCTGAAGTAATGCGTGAGATGATTTCGCAGGGAATAGGCTCGTTGGGTATTATCGCTATTATCTCCCTATTTATTGGTGCGGTTGCTACTATACAAGTGGCGTTTCAATTGGTAAGCCCTATTGTACCACGCTCGGTGGTGGGTAGTATTTCGCGCGATTCGACTATATTAGAATTTAGTCCAACCATTTCGGCGTTGGTATTAGCAGGGCGTATCGGCTCGAGCATTGCTTCGCAAATTGGCACGATGCGTGTTACCGAGCAGATAGATGCTTTAGAGATTATGGGAGTAAATGCTCCAGGCTATCTTATTTCTCCTAAAATTATCGCTGGGGTAACTATGATACCGCTACTCATCATTGTATCCGTTGTTTTAGGTCTTGGTGGTGGTTATATTGCCTGTCTTGTTTCGCGTGATGTTGCCCCTGCTGATTATATTATGGGCTTACGCGATAGTTTCAATACAGTTATAGTTACAGTTTGCGCTGTAAAATCGGTATTTTTTGGCTTTATCATTACTTCCGTTTGTTCATATTTTGGCTTCTATACTTCGGGCGGAGCGTTAGAAGTAGGGCAATCGGCAACCAAAGGCGTTGTGTATAGCTGTATATGGATTTTATTTGCGGACTTAGTCATTTCAAGTGTATTATTATGATTGAAACGCAAGATATTCATAAAACATTTGGCGACAACAAAGTATTGAGAGGAATTACTGCCGATTTCAAGCCAGGTAAAAATAATTTAATCATTGGTGGCTCTGGTTCGGGCAAAACAACGTTGCTAAAATGTATTGTAGGTTTGTTTGAACCCACGCAAGGCGATGTGATTTTTGATGGGAAGAATTTTACCAATATGGATTTCAGAGAACGGGTGCATATCCGTAAAGAAATAGGGATGTTGTTTCAAAATTCCGCCTTGTTCGACTCCTTGACGGTTGAAGAAAATATCATATTCCCACTCAATCTATTTACGGAAATGAGTAGGAGTGAAAAACTAGATAGGGCCAATTTTTGCTTAAAAAGAGTGAATTTGGAAGGCAAAAATAAATTGTATCCATCCGAACTTTCAGGCGGGATGAAAAAGCGAGTAGGTATAGCACGTGCTATATCGATGCAACCTAAGTATTTGTTTGTTGACGAACCAAATTCGGGGCTCGACCCCTTAACGTCTATTTTGATTGATGAACTCATCAGCGAGCTTACTGAGGAGTATAACACTACTACGGTTGTTGTAACGCATGATATGAATTCGGTAATGGGAATAGGCGACCATATTATATTTTTGCACAATGGCGAAAAGTGGTGGGAAGGCTCGAACAAAGAAATAGCACATACGGATAATAAAGAACTGAACAATTTTGTATTTGCCAGCAAGTTTATGATGGCGGCAAGAGAAAAACTCTGATACAAAAAATAATATTGATAAATGATACAACTACTTACACCAAAGCATTGGGAAGATTACGAATTGATTGATTGTGGCGACTTTGAAAAATTGGAACGCTTTGGTAATGTTGTATTGATACGCCCCGAGCCTCAAGCGGTTTGGAGCAAGCAATTGCCACAATCGGAGTGGCAAAAGTTACATCATATTAAGTTTAAAGGTCGTTCGGCTACATCAGGCGAATGGGTAAAAAAAAATACCGCAACGCCCGACCGCTGGCATATCGAATATAAAAATCCTGAAATTGCTATTAAGTTTCGGTTGGCATTAACCTCGTTTAAACACGTAGGCATTTTTCCAGAACAGGCAGTAAATTGGGATTATTCATCACAGCTAATCAAAAAGTTTAAAACACCTCAGCCCAAGGTGCTTAATCTATTCGCATACACGGGTGGGGCTTCGTTGGCGGCGCAAGCTGCGGGGGCTGATACTTCTCATGTTGATTCAATTAAACAAGTGGTTAATTGGGCAAACGAAAATCAGGAGCTATCGGGTTTGTCCAATATCCGTTGGGTGGTTGAAGATGCGTTGAAATTTGTAAAACGTGAATTGAAACGAGGTAAAAAATACAACGGTATTATCCTCGACCCACCAGCCTACGGACATGGTCCAAGTGGTGAAAAATGGAAACTGGAAGACCATATTAATGAAATGATGACAGATGTGGTACAGTTGTTAGACCCGGAGGAACATTTCTTGATACTAAACACCTATTCACTTGGCTTCTCATCGGTAATTGTAGAAAACTTGATTAAGAGTGCTTATCCACAAGTGCAAAATTTAGAAACAGGAGAACTTTATCTTCAAGCCACTTCGGGAGTTAAATTGCCGTTGGGGGTATTCGGCAAGTTTTTTAAGCTAAAATAATTCAAATTTTAAGCTATATTCTACTTTTGATTATCCTTTTGAGAATATTATTAATTAACTGTTGATAACTTTAATCATACGGAATTCTTAAATGGTGCTATTTTGCACGCTTCTATATGTCAACAAAACAAAAAATGAACTTTAAAAAAATCGTAATTTCTATCGCTCTTGTATTTGCAACTTTGGGATTGCTTACAAATTGCAGCCACGGTGGAGGTACTGCAAAGGCAAGTGATAAATCGGGTACAAAAGCCGACACAAGTAAAAAGAAAACAGATACCGTTGCGGCGCAACCCGTATCATATCCGCCTATCAATCATGCGCAATACGATTCGCTGATGAAAAAAATGGCACATGGCGATACCACAGGTCGTTGGCCAGTAAAAAACGCACCTTATCCACTCCCTGGTGCAATATTGCCCTATAAGAGAGTAGTGGCGTATTATGGTAATTTATACTCAAAGCGTATGGGTATTTTGGGCGAGCTCCCACCACGAGAGATGTTGGCTAAGTTGAAAGGTGAGGTAAAAAGCTGGGAAAAAGCCGACCCTACTACACCTGTGCAACCAGCATTACATTATATTGCAGTAGTGGCGCAAGGCGATGGTGGTAAAGATGGTAAATATCGTTACAGAATGCCTTTTAAACAGATTGATACGGTGTTGTCATTGGCTAAAAAAGCACATGCTATTGTGTTTTTAGATGTGCAGGTTGCGCTAAGTAATATTCGTGCCGAATTGCCTTTGTTAGAGAAATATTTGGCAATGCCCGAAGTGCATTTTGGTATGGACCCTGAGTTTTCTATGAAAGATGGAACGCATCCGGGTAAAAAAATAGGAACATATGATGCAGCGGATGTAAACTATGTATCAGATTATTTGGCAAAACTGGTGAAGAAATACAACTTGCCTCCAAAAATTTTGGTTGTGCATCGCTTTACCAAAAAGATGTTGACCAATTATAAAAATATTAAACTACATAAAGAGGTTCAAATTGTAATGAATATGGATGGATGGGGCGAACCCGATTTAAAAACAGGTACTTATCGTAACTTTATTTATCCAGAGCCAGTGCAGTTTACAGGGTTTAAGTTGTTTTATAAAAACGACCTTAAAAAAGCACCCCACCACATGCTTACACCTACCGAGGTGTTAAAATACAAACCATACCCTATGTATATTCAGTACCAATAAATAACATATTAGCATAGATAAACGACGAAAGCCCAACCATTATGGTTGGGCTTTCGTCGTTTTATGGTATTTGTTTTGTTTCTTACTTAGCTTGTAGTGTTATGGTAGCACTTTGCAGCCCTTTTGCGGTAGCTGTAAATGTAATAGTGCCCGCTTTTTCTTTCGCTTGTACTATTGCTAATGCCAAACCATGGAAAGCATCACGATAATTAGCTTTAAAAGGTTCGTGAGTAACAGGGTCGCCGTTATCAACACTTGCGATAAAGGCATTGCCATTTATTTTAAAGCTTACCCTATTATCAGCATTAGGCACTACGTTGCCATCTTTATCCAAAATTTTAACCGTGATGAATGATAAATCTTTGCCATCGGCTTTAATATTCTTTCTATCAGCACTTAATACAATTTTTGCAGCTTTGCCAGCCGTATGGATTTCGCGAGCAAGCACCACTTTGCCATCCTTGCGTGATACCGCTTTTAATGTGCCAGCTTCATATTTTACACGCCACATTACGTGCAAATCATCGTTTTGTTTTTTTCTTACGCCTAATGATTTTCCATTTAAGAACAATTCTACCTCATCGGCATGGTTGTAGTATGCCCACACATCAATTGTTTTGCCTGCTTTCCAATTCCAATGCGGGAAAATATGCAATACCGTTTTATCAGTCCATTCGCTTTGGTACATATAAAAGGCATCCTTTGGAAATCCAGCTAAATCAATTATACCAAAATATGAGCTACGTGATGGCCACGAATATGGAGTAGGTTCGCCCATATAGTCGAAGCCAGTCCATATAAACAAACCCGATAAGTAGTCGTATTTTTTGATGATTTTCCAAGTTTCTTCGTGTGTTGAGCCCCAAGGAGCCGAAATATTATCATAAGCCGAAACTGTATTGTCGGCATTCATGTGCGCTACGGTATTGTATTCAGGTCTTGTAGGCCAGCGCATAATGCTATCAGAAGGCATTTGATAAAAACCTCTTGTTTCTAAAGCCGAAGTTGTTTCGGTAGCAATGAATTTTTTTCCAGGATAACGTTTGTGGAAATCGGCATAAGAACCATGAGCATAGTTGTACCCAATCACATCTAAAGCTCCTGATTTAATAATCTTGTTTGTTGTATCAGGATAATCATTAGCAGCAGTGATAGGGCGCGTTTTGTCTAAACTGTGCACAATTTTAGCAAGTGCTGGAGCGATGCGTAGCGCACTAGTATCGCCCTGTTGAGGTATCTCATTACCAATGCTCCACATTATCACACTTGGATGATTGCGGTCGCGTAGTACCTGGTCTTCTAAATCACGTTTGTGCCATTCTTTGAAGAATAAATGATAATCGTAAACTTCTTTCTGCACTTCCCAGCAATCAAAAGCTTCATCCATTACTATCATACCCAACCTATCACATACATCAAGCAATTCGGGTGCAGGAGGATTATGCGATGTGCGGATAGCATTACATCCCATTTCTTTTAATATTTCTACCTGACGCTCCAAAGCGCGGGTATTGATAGCTGCTCCAAGACTGCCCAAATCGTGGTGATTACATACACCTAATATTTTAACGAACTTTCCGTTTAGGAAAAATCCTTTATCAGCATCAAAATTGAAATAACGGATACCAATAGGGGTAGTGTATTCGTCCACTATTTTGCCATTATTTAAAACTTGGCTTACCACTTTATATAGATGTGGGCGTTCAAGCGACCATAATTTGGGATTGGCAATGGTTAAATCTTGCTCAACTGCTGCGGTAGCATTATTCACAGCAGTAGTGGTGCTTTTTACAGCAACGCCTTTATTGTCGAAAAGTGTAGTTTTAAGTTCTACTTTGCCTTTGCTGGCGTTGTTTACACTAGTTTGTATATGAACTTGTGCTGATGCATCGCTTACTTCTGGAGTAGTTACGAAAGTACCCCAGTGGTTAATTGCTGTTTTGCTAGTAGTAACCAACCATACATTTCTATATATACCCGAGCCCGAATACCAGCGCGAATTGGGTTGAACAGAGTTATCTACCTTTACAGCTATCGTGTTTTTACCACCGAAATGAAGATACGGAGTCATATCATAACGGAAGGAGATATAACCATTTGGTCGATAGCCAAGCTCATGCCCGTTTACCCAAACGGTGCTTCTTTGATACACGCCATCAAAATCAATATACACCTTCTTGTCTTTTGATGATGCAGGAATGGTAAATGATTTACGATACCAACCTATACCACCAGGTAATGCTCCACCATCGGGTTTAGCTGGATTGTTTTTGTCGAATTTCCCTTCAATACTCCAATCGTGCGGTAAGTTTAACACACGCCAATTGTTGTCGTTTAATGAGGTAGCTTCGCCAGTTTTTACATCTCCTAAATGGAAATGCCAACCTTTGTCAAAATCGGCAACTGTTCGTGTTTGAGCCGATGCGCTAAGATGTGCTAATGACACCGCAAGTAAAATCAAAAGAGAAAACTTGCATCGTGATGCAAATAGGGTAACAGACATAATAAATGCTTAAAATTTTAAATAAATGTATATCAGACGCTAAATTATAAATGTTTGGGAAATAAATAGATAAATTTCAGATTTATGTTTGTACCATGTTTGGTAATTTAATTGCCATATTGAATTTCAGTGATGGGATTAATCATAATGAACCTTATATTCGTTATTTATTTATGGCGATGAGTATTCAACAAATCACTTTCGGGAACGGATGCTTTTGGTGTACAGAGGCAATTTTTCAAACACTTAAAGGCGTTCAATCGGTAACGTCGGGCTATATGGGTGGGCATACCTCAAACCCTACTTATATGGAAGTTTGCAATGGCGATACAGGCTATGCCGAAGTGATACACGTAGCGTTTGATGCTGATGTTATATCGTTTGATGAATTGTTATTGGTGTTTTTTAAAACCCATAATCCCACCACGCTCAATCGCCAAGGGAATGATGTAGGTACACAATACCGCTCGGCAATATTTTATTATACTGATGAACAAAAACAATCAGCCGAGCGAATGATTGCAACTTTAACCCAAGAAAAGGTTTTTGATAAGCCTATCGTTACTGAGATAACGCCAGCAAGTGAGTTTTATAAAGCAGAAGATTATCATCAAAATTATTATGCCGATAACCCCAATAAATCATATTGCGCATTTGTAATACAACCAAAACTAAACAAGTTTGCTAAGGAGTTTTTAGATAAAATAAAGCCTGAGTTATTGCAATAATGCGTTTACATTAAGTTTTTGTTAATAGTGCTTTTGCTGTAAAGCAATTGCTACTTTTGAGTAGTATTAAACTACGTCATGAAAAAATACTTACTTTTTAGTTTGTTTGCTTCTTTAGCAATAGCTCTTCAGGCACAGCTTCCAGGGAAAATAACACAAACGGGGCAGCTGCTTTTGCCAAATGGGTGGAAATTAAGCCCAGTTGGAACGGCATTACCCTTAGGCGATTTGCCTTTAAATATGCAATTGTCAGCATCAGGGCGGTTATTGGCTGTTACCAATAATGGGCAAAGCACGCAATCCATTCAATTAATTGACCCTAAAAGTGAGAAACTACTTGACGAAAAAATAGTAGGAAAATCATGGTACGGGCTTGCTTTTAGTCGTGATGAGAAAAAGTTATACGCATCAGGTGGCAATGATAATTGGATATTGGCATTCAATATCAATGGTAATAAAATTGGAAGGGCAGATACAATAAAACTAGCTAAATATCCTTGGCCAAAAAGCCAAGTGAGCCCTACAGGTTTGGCTGTTAATAAAAACAGTACCATACTCTATACAGTTACAAAAGAAGATAGTGCTTTATATATTATTGATTTAAAAACGAATAGCGTATCAAAGCGAATTAAATTGCCAGCCGAAGGATATAGTTGTATGCTTTCTCCCGACGAGAAAAATTTGTACATATCTATATGGGGCGACCAAAAAGTTACCGTTTTTAATACCATATCACAAAGTTTTAGCAAAACAATAAAAGTAGGCAGCAATCCCAATGAGTTGTTACTAAATAAAAAAGGGACTTATTTGTTTGTAGCCAATGCCAATGATAATTCGGTTTCTGTTATTAATACTACAACAGGTAAGATTATCGAAACCATATCGGCTACGCTTTATCCTACAAAACTTACAGGCTCAACCACCAATGGATTAGCATTATCTCCTGACGAAAAGACACTGTACATTGCCAATGCTGATAATAATTGCTTAGCGGTATTTGATGTATCAAAACTTGGCAATAGTGTAAGCAAAGGCTTTATTCCTGTTGGTTGGTATCCTACAAACGTAAAAACTATCGGTAATAAAATATTGGTTGCAAATGGTAAAGGATTTACCTCAATGGCAAATCCTGATGGGCCTAAGCCACTTACACGAGCAAATAACAGTGGTTATAAAAAAGGTGCAACAAATACAAAAGAGCAATATATAGGTGGTTTGTTTAAAGGAACGTTGTTGTTTATAAAAGTACCTCAAGAGGCTCAGCTTAAAAACTATACAAAACAAGTATATGCCAATACGCCGTTTAGTACTAAAAAAACTTTGCTTGCTGATGGCGAAGAAGGTAATCCTATCCCTCGGCGATTAGGGCAAAAATCGCCCATAAAATATGTGTTCTATGTGATTAAAGAAAATCGAACATACGACCAAGTTTTGGGCGATATACCACAAGGTAATGGCGATACTTCACTTTGTATTTTTGGGCAACATATAACACCTAATCAGCATGCTATTACACAGGAGTTTGTTTTGTTGGATAACTTTTATGTTGATGCCGAGGTAAGCGCCGATGGACATAATTGGAGTACAGTGGCTTATGCTACTGATTTTGTTGAAAAAACATGGCCTACTAGTTATGGAGGACGCGGAGGGAATTATGATTATGAAGGAACACGCCAATCAGCATATCCGCGCGATGGTTTTATTTGGGATTATTGTAAGCGTGCGGGGGTAAGTTACCGCAGTTATGGGATTTTTGTAGAGGATGGTATTGCAGGTAAAGCTAGTTTTAAATCGTTACAAGGGCATTATTGCACACATTCGCCTGGGTTTGATATGGATTTTAAAGATGTGAAACGCACAGAAATTTGGGCACATGATTTTGATTCGTTGCTGTCTATTGGTAAAGTTCCGCAGTTTAATACC
The DNA here is from genome assembly GCA_963422535.1 of uncultured Mucilaginibacter sp. Classification (GTDB taxonomy): domain Bacteria; phylum Bacteroidota; class Bacteroidia; order Sphingobacteriales; family Sphingobacteriaceae; genus Mucilaginibacter. The sequence goes on along the minus strand of OY730227.1, from coordinate 1,006,595 downwards.
ATCCGACTATCAAACGACCATACAAGCGGGCAACACAAAGGCTCATTATCGCCTATTGCGGCAGTTGCTGATAACGATTTGGCAGTAGGGCAATTAATTGAACACCTCTCAAAAAGTTCAATTTGGAATGAGTCAGTCGTTTTTATTTTAGAGGATGATGCACAAGGTGGCTCTGATCATATTGATGCACATCGCTCAACTGTTTACCTAGCCGGACCCCATGTGAAAAGAAATGCAGTGATACACGAAATGTACTCCACATCAGGCGTGTTGCGAACCATTGAGTTGATACTGGGGTTGCCGCCAATGAGCCAGTATGACGCTGCTGCTAAACCGCTGTATGATTGTTTTACCAGCAAAATAGATACAAAACCATATATAACTAAACCCGCAGAAGTTGACCTCGAACAACGAAACATTGCTGATAATGAAAGCAGTAGACGTTCGCAGTTTTTTAATTTAGCGAAAGAAGATGCCATTCCTGATTTTGATTTGAATGAGGTAATTTGGAAATATGTAAAAGGCGAAAATTCTGTTATGCCTGCACCCAAGCGGAGTGCTTTCGTAATATTAGAGAAGAAAAAGAAAGATGATGACGATTAAATGCAATAATGGAATTATTGCCGACTAATAGAAAAAATTTGTAATTTGTACGTCTATTATCAGTAATAAACAAAGCATTGATGACCATTATCGAGAACGATTTTTTAAAAGTAACTATTCGTAATAAAGGAGCCGAGTTAACCTCGCTGTATAACAAGGTTTCGGGTGTTGAACATTTATGGCAAGCCAATCCTGATATATGGGCATGGCGCGCTCCCAATCTTTTCCCAATAGTTGGAGGGTTGATTAATAATGAATTACTGGTAAATGGTAAAGTTTATAAAATGGAGCGGCACGGCTTTAATCGACAGTCGGAGTTGTTGCTCATTGAGGCGAATGATGTTTCTGCTCGCTTCTCTTTGCCTTATTCCGACCATACTTTGGCAGTATATCCATATAAATTCGATTTTCAAATTCATTACGATTTAATAGAGAATGCTCTGCGTGTTACCTACAAAGTAATCAATCATGAGCATGGTACGATATATTTTTCTGTAGGAGGGCATCCTGCTTTTAATGTGCCATTCAATATAGGCGAAAATTATGAGGATTATTATTTAGAGTTTGAGGCGGATGAGCAATTAGAAAAACATTTGCTATCAGCCGAAGGCTATTTTACTGGAGAAACACAGTTGGTAAAACTCGAAGGCAAGAAATTACCGCTTGCACGAGCTATGTTTGAGCAAGATGCTTGGGTATTTAAAAATATGCGCTCGCGTGAAGTAGTGATTAAAAGTACCAAACACGACCAAACATTGGCGGTAGAGTTTCCGCATTTTAATTATTTAGGACTATGGGCAAAGCCTGGAGCTGATTTTTTGTGTATCGAGCCATGGTTGGGCTGCGCCGATACCGTTGGTAAACACGTAGATATTAGTCAGAAAGAGGCTATTCAACACTTAAAGCAGGGTCATGTTTTTGAAACAGCCTATTATATAAGCATTTAGGATTGCTTTTAAAACAATCCTAACTGCCCTTTATCATCAATATCCACATCGTCGAGATTGGTGATTTCGAAATCAACCTTTTTAGGTTGAGGGGTTGGTGCTACTTGCTCTTTATTAGTATTGATTGAAGGTATCGTGGCAACTGCTTCATTAGTAATTTCTTCTTCAATTACCGTTTCTGCGGCTTCCCTTTCTTGCACCTCAATTTCTTCTACAATAGGATTTATTTCAGCAATAAGTTCAACCGATTTGATAGTATGTTGCGATAGTCGATTGCCCATAGCCTTCATTCCCTTTACATCAATAATGCTCGATAAATCTATTTCCTGTATCTCTGGTGTTTCAATTTTTCCTTTTAATTGCTCCACCTTCACAATAGGCTGCACTGCTCCCGATAGGAGTATCATTTTTGAGCCGCTTTCTTCGCTTATGATGCTAGTTTGTTTGCCAAGCGTCGTGCTTTCAAACACAAAGCGTTTTACCATATAGTTTTTCGATTTACCATCGTAATGTACTACCGAATACACTTTTTCGGGATTATACTTTTCAATGAGAATCATTTTATCATCAAAATGGTTATTCAAATCGAAACTAGTAAGCTCATATATGCCAGTGCTCATTACAGTAAGCACACGGTCATCGCCATCAAATTCGCCTAAGTATGTGCCACGATTATCTGCATTCAATCGTTTCAAAATATCATCATACCAAATCTTTCTACCTGCAAGTGTTGATACGCCTTTGGTTTTCAAGATGATTTTTTTTACAGGATATTTGGTAATGATATTACCCATCGAGTTTCGCCCTTTGATAGCCAAATCGGCAAAGTTTTCATCAAACTGTAATTTCTTTAGCTTGCTATGCGGTTTTAGTTGCACCGTAACTACTTCGGCTTCGCCATTTGGATTGGCAGTAAAATAAAGCACTTTCGAGCCTTTTGAACCTTTTGTAAGGTCGTATTCCTTATCGCGCGTAACGCCCACTACCGAGAAACGTTTTACATAACTGATGCCACTTTGCCCGTCTTTATAAATCATATTATACACGGTGCGTTCATCATTCTTTTTGAAAACAGCAACATGAATAATATCCTTACCCACAAATACTTTATCCTGTACTTTGGTAATGATACATTTGCCATCCACTCTGAAAACAATAATCTCGTCAATATCCGAGCAATCGCCCACAAATTCATCCTTTTTAAGCCCAGTTCCAATAAAACCATCCTCACGATTGACGTATAATTTCACATTCGCCAATGCTACCTGTGTGGCTTCTACCTTGTCAAAGGTGCGTAGTTCGGTTTTGCGTTCACGCCCTTTGCCATACTTATCTTTCAATTTCTGAAACCAAGCAATGGTATAGTCGTTCAGATGTTTAAGGTGATGTTTAACTTCTTTTATTTCGCCTTCTAAAGCCTTTATTTGCTCATCTACCTTCTTCAAATCGAAGCGGGTGATGCTGCTCATTGGTTTATCAATCAGCTTTTTATAATCCTCTTCAACAATTGGTCTATAAAACTGAGAAAAGAAAGGCTCAAACAAGCGGTTTAATACCTCTACAACGGCTTCAAAATTACCAGAGCTTTCATAGTCTGGGTTTTTGTACATGCCATCGCTGATAAATATTTTCAATAAAGAGCTAAAGAAGATTTTTTCTAACAGCTCTTTTAGTCTGATATCCAGCTCTTGCTTAAGTAGGTTTTTGGTGTAATGAGTGCTTTCGGTAAGCATATCATTCACACTCATAAACCGAGGCTTATCATCGTGTATCACACAGGTGTTTGGCGATATGGATACTTCGCAATCAGTAAAGGCATACAAGGCATCAATCGTCACATCGGGCGATATGCCTGGTGCCAAATGGATAATTACCTCCACATCTTTGGCGGTATTATCCTCTATCTTTTTAATCTTGATTTTGCCTTTATCATTTGCCGATATGACGCTATCAATCAAGCTACCTGTTGTTGTTCCAAACGGAATTTCGGTTATGGCTAAGGTTTTTTTATCACGCTCTACTATTTTAGCACGCACTCGCACTCTGCCGCCTCTTTGCCCATCATTATAAGCCGAGCAATCAGCCATGCCCCCCGTTGGGAAATCGGGCACTAAATTTGGGGTAATATTATTAAGAACACCAATAGAGGCATCCAATAGTTCGATAAAATTGTGCGGCAATATTTTGGTAGCCAAGCCTACCGCTATACCTTCGGCCCCTTGTGCAAGTAGCAAAGGAAATTTTACGGGTAGAGTAATGGGCTCACGATTACGACCATCATAACTGGCTTGCCAAACAGTAGTATCGGGGTTAAATACCACCTCATTGGCAAATTTTGATAATCGTGCTTCGATATAACGTGGCGCAGCTGCCGAGTCGCCAGTAATTGGGTCGCCCCAGTTGCCTTGACAATCTATCAGCAAGTTTTTTTGACCAATTTGAACCATCGCATCGCCAATAGAGGCATCGCCATGCGGATGATATTTCATGGTATTGCCTATCACATTGGCAGCTTTGTTAAAACGCCCATCATCCATTTCTTTTAACGAATGAAGTATTCGGCGTTGTACAGGTTTTAAACCATCATGCAAATGTGGTACAGCACGGTCGAGAATTACATAAGAAGCATAATCCAAAAACCAGTTTTCGTATAGCCCGCCAAGGGTAGTTACATTGTGTAGTTTTTGTTCTTCGTTGTTATTAGTTACTTCGTTATTGCTCAAATCTTCGCTCATTCCTACTAAGAAAATATGGATGGGTAAATATAGAAATAATGTGCCGATGTGTAGGTTTTAGATAAGCGGATTTTTCCCACATTGTATGGGGTTTTGCACTATTTGTGGTTAATGCGATTATATATCAATCACTCTTTTCGCATAGCTCTTAACATTTGCCCGTAATCCCATTTTCGTAGCATGGCGTTCACGGTATTCACAATTCTTTTTGCTCTTGTTTCGCCGGTTTTGGCATCATTTATCCATTTTATAAAATACTCCCGATGCGATTTGGTTAAGCTGTTAAAAAACTCATTTGCTTCTGGTTCAAAATCAAAACATTCTTGCAAATCATCAGGCATTACTATCTTAAAATCGTTATCAACTTCTAATTTTACTTGCAGTATTGCACCTGCATTTTTACGTATGCTTTTTCTTATTTCGGCTTTTAATGCCATTATAAAATTGCCATCGCCCATTGGCAATAGGGCTATGCCGTTGATAGCGAAAGCATCTAACATTCCCTTTACTCTGAATGATTTTTTATTACTCGGTTTCAACTGCTGGGCTATATCGGCAGGTATATTAATATATGTCCATCCTGTTTTCTCTCCTTGCTGAGCAAATTGTAAGATGGTGGTAGTAAACTCGACCATGATGTTTTAGCGCGATATGTTAAATGTTTGTTAAATTATCAAATTTAGCACTTTTTGCTGTAACGTTTTATGTTTCCCGAACATCTTATAGACGTAAATAAAGTTTATTAACCCCCAAATATAATAGTATGAAAACATTAAAATCAATGGCACTCGGACTAATCTTATTAGCCCTTGGCGGAGTAGCTAATGCTACCGATACCGAAGCTGGAAAAGCATCAAAAAACTACGCTATAAACACCTATGTGGATGCCATGACGCGTGGTAAATTAAATGGATTGAATGATGTGCTATCAACCAATGCCGAATTTAGTATGCTACGTGGCAAACAAGTATTAAATTTCAGCAAAAAGCAGATGATGGAATATTTTGAAACTACCAAAAATGTAGAGCAAAATTGTGATATCAGGACACAGGTAGTAGAGAGTAATACCGATATGGCTATTGTAAAGGTAGATATGAATTTCAGCACATTTGTGCGAAGCAACTATGTAACCCTTATACATATTGGTGATAGTTGGAAAATCAACAACGTGTATAGCGTTTTTAAATAAATGTGGTTTGTTTTTGTTTTAAGTGAAAGCCCCGCTGCGTAATGCAAAGGGGCTTTTTTATTAGCAAATTAAAATCAACTTTTCTTTATTCGGTTTCTACAGGAAGCACATCACCAGTAACGGTTTCTTTTATCTTTTTCTCAAGCTCTTCCATCAATTCAGGGTTGTCTAATATAAGTTGTTTAACAGCATCGCGACCTTGCCCTAAGCGAGATTCGCCATAACTAAACCACGAGCCAGCTTTTTTAATAATGTTATACTCTACTCCTAAATCAATAATTTCGCCTGCTTTCGAAATGCCCTCGCCAAACATAATATCAAACTCGGCTATGCGGAATGGTGGTGCTACCTTGTTTTTTACAATTTTTACTTTTACTCTGTTACCCGATACTTCGTCGGTATCTTTTATTTGTGATATACGGCGAATATCTAAACGCACCGAAGCATAAAACTTAAGGGCATTACCGCCAGTAGTAGTTTCGGGATTACCAAACATTACACCTATTTTATCGCGCAATTGGTTAATAAATATACAACAACATCCAGTTTTGCTGATAGTGCCGGTTAGTTTACGCAATGCTTGCGACATTAAACGAGCCTGTAAACCCATTTTACTATCGCCCATTTCGCCTTCTATTTCTCCTTTGGGTACTAATGCGGCTACCGAGTCAATCACTATAATATCAATAGCTCCCGAACGAATAAGATTATCAGCAATTTCTAAAGCTTGCTCGCCATTATCAGGTTGCGATATGAGTAGGTTTTCTACATCAACTCCAAGTTTTTTGGCATAAAAACGGTCAAAAGCATGCTCCGCATCAATAAATGCAGCAATGCCACCATTTTTTTGAGACTCGGCAATGGCATGAATAGCCAAGGTAGTTTTACCCGACGATTCGGGGCCATATATCTCTATCACCCTGCCTTTTGGCAAACCACCCACACCTAGGGCAATATCTAAGCCAAGTGAGCCAGTTGATATTACATCAATAGCTTCAATGGCAGTATCTCCTAATTTCATTATGGTGCCTTTTCCGTATGATTTTTCAAGCTTATCTAAAGTAAGCTGTAAAGCTTTTAATTTCTCTGCGTTGCTCATTATCTATGTTTTCGAATAACAAATGTATAAATAGTTTTTAGAATTACTAATATTTTTAGTAATTTATTTCTGAGGAATATTTTATATCAAACTTAAACAACTGTCTTATACCAGTCAAATATCTTTATCAACACTTCTTTTTTTCAACTCTTTGCTGATGATGTTTAGCTGTTTTTTCTTTTTTTGCGCTTTTGCCTTTTTTATTTTCAAAGCTTCTGCCTTTAAAAGTGCCGCTTCGGTATGGTTGCGTTCGTAGTGCTTGCAAAACCAACTAATGGGGCAAGTTTCGCATTTTGGACTGCGTGCCAAGCATATATATCGCCCATGCAATATCAACCAATGGTGCGCTACGGCAATTGTATGTTTGGGTAAAAATTCGATAAGTTGTTTCTCTACAGCAAGCGGAGTACGTGCATTGGTGGTTAGTCCTATGCGTTTAGATACTCTGAAAACGTGCGTATCAACCGCCATGGCAGGCGTGTCGAATACTACGGAAGCTATTACATTAGCCGTTTTACGCCCAACACCAGGTAGTTTTTGTAAATCGTTAATATCGGCTGGAACTTCGCTATTAAATTTATCAACCAACATTTTCGCCATGCCCACCAAATGCTTGGCTTTATTATTAGGATAACTTACACTACGTATGTAGGTAAATACCTCATCTGAGGTAGCTATTGCCAATTCTTCGGGCGATACAAAACGTTCAAAGAGGGCAGGAGTTACTTGGTTGATACGCTTATCCGTACATTGTGCCGAAAGAATGACAGCCACCAATAATTGAAACGGATTGCCATAATGCAATTCGGTAACGGGATTGGGCTGATGTTTAGAAAAATATTCAACAAAATGGCGGTAGCGTTCGGGCTTGAGCATTTTAATTTACAATTGATAGTGGGTGTGGTTTACGATGTAAACAACGAGGGTAAAACTACTAAATAATTAAAATGCAGGGAGAGCTTTATTGCAAAAAAGACTCGTAGATTATAATATATACAACCTACGAGTCGAGATTGGAAATGATTAACGTGTGCTTTTCGAGTAGTCTAAAATTTGACTAATGGTTTTTAAGCTAGGCTTTTTCTTTAATGTATCCAACTCGGTATGTAACGAGTGGTAAAATATTAAATCATCTGCCCCCAACCCTTCAGCAGGACTTGTTTCTTTAAAGTCCATCATGTTAGCTATTTCATTAAATGTTTTAGTAGAAGTTTCTTCCATACGCTTTTTAGCTTTAAGTTTTTTAATGTGATACAGTACATTAACGGAAGTATTTTAATAATATTTTATCGAAGATGAAATTTTGATGAAATTTTTTTCATGAAACATTCATGTTTCTTAAAGAAGGGGAGGATATAAATAAAAAAATGTTGTTGTAGATACCTTAGGGGCTTATTTATATCTACAACAACATGATGAAATAAAGTGAAATTTCGGAAAGAAAGCTAGTTTTTCAAGCTCAATTCTTTACTTAACATCATTTTTCTTAAATTATTTAAAGCATATCGCATTCGTCCTAATGCAGTATTGATACTTACATCGGTCAAATCGGCTATTTCTTTAAAACTCATATCGCCAAAATGACGCATAATTAATACTTCTTTTTGCTCGTCAGGCAAAAGATGGATTAATGTTTTAAGGTCTTTATGTGTTTGCTCTCTTACTAAACGGTCTTCGGTGCTTTCGTCATAATTACCCAATACTTCAAAAATATCAAAGTCGTCACCATTGCTAATCATAGGTGCACGCTTTTCACGTCTGAAATGGTCAATTACTAAATTGTGCGCTATGCGCGATACCCAAGGCAAAAACTTACCTTCTTCATTGTATTTTCCGGCACGAAGGGTATTGATTACCTTTATAAATGCGTCTTGAAATATATCTTCGGCAAGATATTCGTCCTTTACCAATAGATATATAGAGGTGTATATTTTGGTCTGATATCGACGCAAAAGTTCTACTAATCCGGCTTCTTCGCCTGCGACGTAAAGATGGATTAGATCTTGATCACTCTTCAATTGAAAATCCATAAAGTTCTACTTTAGATGATGTTTAGTTAGTTAAATTAATTAAAGTAGAGTTTTTATCAATATGGTTTCTCCTTGTTATGTTATGAAATTGTTACCCAAATAAAACATTTTCTGTTCTAAAAAGCAAATTATATTTTTAGTTAGTGCGCAAATTATTGTGCCTTTAGCCCAATTTTAACATTATTTAACATTTGGATGGTATTATTTTGATAAGGTTTAAATTGGGTTTTTATGTGATAGCTATTACAAATCAATACAATGAATGATTTGGAAAGTGCTAAATATTTTAGGATTTTTGCATTTTTAAAAATAGTTTATAGTTGATATAGCATAACTATATTTTGCGCCATGAACTTTTTACCACAAAGTATGAATAACGAAGCAGAAAAAGATCCACAACATCATATTATTATTAAAGGCGCAAGGGTGCACAACCTTAAAAATATGGATGTGGCTATCCCTAAAAACAAGTTGGTGGTTATTACAGGGATGTCGGGTTCGGGTAAATCATCCTTAGCTTTTGATACTTTGTATGCCGAAGGGCAACGTAGGTATGTAGAAAGCCTATCGAGCTATGCACGCCAGTTTTTGGGGCGAATGAATAAACCCGATGTTGATTATATCAAAGGTATTGCCCCAGCTATTGCCATCGAGCAAAAAGTAATCACATCAAACCCACGCTCAACGGTAGGTACATCAACAGAAATATACGATTATTTAAAACTCCTTTTTTCGCGTATTGGCAAAACCATTTCGCCAGTATCAGGGAAAATTGTGAAGCGCGATACGGTAACCGATGTGGTAAATTTTGTTGTTGCATTGCTTGATGATACTCAGGTTACTATACTATGCCCACTATATCCACACAATAATCGCAGTTTGAAAGAAGAACTAGCGGTGTTGTTACAAAAAGGCTTTGTGAGGGTAGAGTATCAAGGTAAAATAGCTCGTATCGAAGATTTGTTAGAAGATGAGTCGGTGGATGGGGCTTCAATGAAAATTAAACTTAAAGCCGACAGTAAAAAAGCAAGTAATACCGATAATACGCCTTTGACCAACCACTATGCCGAAGTAAAAATAGTGATAGACCGTATTACTAAAAACGAAACCGAGGAAACGATAAGCAGATTGGGCGATTCAATCCAAACCGCATTTTTTGAAGGCAAAGGGGATTGCTATGTGCGTTACAAACAACCTGATGAAGAAACCGAAACCGAACGCTTTTTTTGCGATCGCTTTGAGTTGGATGGTATAAGTTTTGAAGAGCCCAGTGCCAATTTTTTCAGCTTTAATAATCCTTATGGGGCTTGTAAACGCTGCGAGGGCTATGGTAAGGTAATAGGTATTGATGAAGATTTGGTAATACCCGATAAAAGTAAAACCATTTACGAAGGTGCAATAGCCCCGTGGCGTGGCGAAAAAATGCGTGAGTGGAACGAAGAATTGGTAAAAAATGCGCTAAAGTTTGATTTTCCAATCCATAGGCAATACAATCATCTAACAGAAGAACAACAACGCCTGTTGTGGACAGGCAATCAATATTTTAGAGGGTTGGATGCCTTTTTTAAAGATATTGAGGAGCAAAGTTTTAAAATACAATATCGGGTAATGCTGTCGCGCTATCGTGGTAAAACTACTTGCCCCGAATGTAAAGGGAGTAGGCTGAGGAAAGATGCTTCGTATGTAAAAATTGCCGAAAAATCAATCACCGATGTGGTGTTGATGCCGCTGGATAAGGCATTAGCATTTTTTGCAGAAATTAAACTGAACGAACAAGACCAAAAAATAGGTAAACGTTTGTTGATGGAAATTACTAATCGCTTACGGTTTTTAAACGATGTGGGTTTGGGCTATCTTACCCTCAATCGGCTATCAAATACCTTGTCGGGAGGCGAGTCGCAGCGTATCAATTTAGCAACCTCGTTGGGTAGTAGTTTGGTGGGCTCGGTGTATGTGCTAGACGAGCCAAGTATTGGTTTGCACCCGCGCGATACCCAACGCTTGATAACCGTACTACAATCATTGCGCGATGTGGGCAATACGGTGCTGGTGGTTGAGCACGAAGAAGAAATAATGCAAGCGGCTGATTATATTATTGATATAGGTCCAGAAGCGGGTACACACGGCGGCGAGCTGATGTTTACAGGTACATACGACGAGATAATTAAAGACGATAATAGTCTTACAGGGCGGTATCTTGCTCGTAAAGAGCAAATAGCTATCCCCGCCATGCGCCGCAAGTGGAATGATTATATCGAAATAATAGGTGGGCGTGAGAACAATTTGAAGCACGTGAATGTGAAATTCCCGCTTGGTGTGCTCACGGTGGTTACGGGCGTGTCGGGGTCGGGGAAAACGAGTTTGGTAAAACGCATATTGGCACCAGCCTTGCAAAAGGTATTGGGTAATTATACAGGCGAGCAAACAGGTGCTTATGATAGCATAGAGGGCGATTACCAAAAAGTAGAGCAGGTTGAACTGGTTGACCAAAACCCCATTGGACGGTCGTCGCGCTCAAACCCTGTTACCTATGTAAAAGCTTGGGACGAGATACGCAACCTATTTGCCAGTCAGCCAGTAGCAAAAGCGGCAGGTTTAAAACCATCTGCTTTTTCGTTTAATGTAGAAGGTGGGCGATGCGATGTGTGCCAAGGCGAAGGCGAAGTGAAAATAGAAATGCAGTTTATGGCTGATATTTTCCTTACCTGCGAAACTTGCGGCGGCAAACGCTTTAAGCAACATATATTAGATGTAACCTATAACGATAAAAACGTAGCCGATGTACTCAGCATGACTATTGATGAGGCATTAGCGTTTTTTCATAAAGAGCCCAAAATTATTGCCAAAATTAAACCTTTGGTTGATGTGGGCTTGGGGTATGTGCAGTTGGGGCAATCGTCAAATACGCTATCAGGTGGCGAGGCGCAACGTATCAAACTGGCTTCGTTTTTGGTAAAGGGCAACAATACCCATAAAACCCTATTTATATTTGACGAACCTACTACGGGGCTGCATTTTGCCGATATTAAAAAGCTACTCAAATCGTTTGATGCTTTGCTAGAGCATGGCAACACCATTATTGTGATAGAGCATAATATGGATGTGATAAAATGTGCCGACTGGGTAATAGATATAGGCCCCGAAGGTGGCGATAATGGCGGCAACGTAGTGTTTGAAGGCATACCCGAAGATTTGATTATGCAAGCACAATCGCACACTGGCGAATTTTTAAAAGAACGCTTTGCGCCTACCACTACACCAAAAGGAAAGCATTTGGATGGGGTGGGGAGAACGATTGTAGAAAGATAATTTTTAACTTTTTATTTTAAGTGCCAAAAAGTAATCATAATGATTAACTTTGATTTATTAGTAATTTATGATTTAATCTAAAATTAAAACAATCAAAAATGGGTAAATAATTGATGAGTAGTCCTAATAGAAATAAACCTAAAAAACTCACGCCTAAAAACACAAATACTAGCACAAAAAGTAAAGATTCTGGTTTTATCGAATTTGCGAAGAAACCTTGGGTTGTTATATCTACAATAGTAATAGCTCTTTTTGGTGGAATCCCAGGTATTATTACTACAGTGTCTGTTCTTAATCAAAAGCCCGATATCAAGTTTAGCATTGGTCATATAAATTCAGGCTATTTTCATAATAAGCACGGTGATTGGATAGGGTATTTTTTGTTTTATGCAACAATCTATAATGCAGGCAATAAATCACTTGTTCCAAAAGAATTTGAAGCGTATATTAAGTATGACGGAAGGGTAACAAAATTGTATCCAAATAAAATGGCTGATAATATAAACGCAACTTCGCTAGATAAAACGCAAGTTGTTCGGATTAGGAATGCCGCCAATAAAGATTTACAATACCTTAAAAAATTATCTCCAGATGAACAATATGGAGGATACCTATCATTTGTTACTACTACAGAGATCCGGCGCGACTTTTTTCGGGCTGTAAAAAAAGAATATCAAGTTGTTTGTACTGATTATTTTGGTAAAGAATACAATAGTGGTTGGAAGGTTATGGTGGACGATAATTCTGGACAATTACCAATTGGGGATTCCGTTATTTTTCCTAAGGAAGATATGACTATTCAGAACAAATGATTGGATTTTAGATAAGTTATATCATACCTTCATGTATATGGATTAGATACTGCTAATATATATTGTGTAACTACTAGAGCTAAATGATTTTCTATAGAGGATTGTATTTACCCGTTATTTTGTGCCTTCTTTATAGTCAAACCCTCGTAAATAGGCGATTTTCCATTTGTTATTCACTTTTACTACGCTAAATGGTTGGGCGTATTTTTTCCAATCTGAATTAATGTTTGCATCAAACTTTCCCCAATTCCAATTTAATTCGCCTTTGTCATTATCCAATTTAATAATTTCAACCTCTACAGTTTCCCACGGAAAGTAATCTTGACACGAACACCATGGGCCTACATCATTTGCAAAATTGAATGTAGGAAGTTCATAAGTATTCCATGGCTCATATTTATTAGCTTTTATTTTTTTATCAAGTGTATGTATGATTTTGCTATAGTTATCAATAAATTCATTAGTAAAAAGGTCTGTTTTTCTCATCTTTTCAAGGTTCTCATTAAGTTTGCCGAAATCAAACCCAATACAAATACTATCTTTAACCAATACTGGTAATACCTTAATGGAATTTTTGGATTCAGCCCATATAAACATTCGTCGAATAAGTGTTTGAATTTCCTCTTTGTCTTTAAGATGCTTATCATTTATTTGTTTTACTGTATCAGATTTAAGTTTTGCAGGGGTAGTAACTGTTGTATCAGCGTAAGGTTTTGCTGTAGTAATAGCCGTTTTTTTATTATTTGAGTTGCATCCCCAAAGAAGTGAGCTAGAAAACAAGATAAGGAGTAATAGGTATCTCATATATGATTATTTACCGACTAATATAATTCAAAATTATATTGTTGTTAGAATATTGGGAAATTTTCAAAAAATCAATAATGCTTCCCTATAAAAAAAAAGCCTGATGTGTGGTTATACATCAGGCTTTTAGCGTTAGTGGAGAATATCGGAGTCTCAACGATGTTGTTTTTTACAGTTAAAAATTAATTTTTTTTACAAACAGTGTTATTTTCGTGCTATTTTATCTAAATCAATTATATCTTTGAATTTCTAATTTCAAGATATGTCTACTCGTAAATATTCAACTCCCGAACTAAAAAAAGGCAAAGAAATCACCTCCGTTCCCAAAGGCAGCTCTAAAACTATTGAACAAGCCAAGCAAACTTGGTTTGTCCAATACATGTATGAAGGTAAACAAATTAGAGTTAAAAGTGGCCTTAACAGATTTAAGGATCCTGATGAAAAAGCTTATGAAGCCGAGGTATTATTAAGGTCTATAAAGGATAACTTAAAAAATGGCTTTAACCCATTAAAGCCTCAAGAATTCATAGAGGCTCTTAAAAAAGAATACATCTTGTTAAGTGATGCCATTTTAGAGTTTAAAGAATATCACATTAAACATGGCAGTAGACCCAAAACCATTTCAACCTACCTTTCGAAATTAAATAGCCTTTCCGCTCAATATCCTGGCATCCTATTGAAGGATTTGACAACCAAACATCTGGAAGACTTCGTAGTGCACAAAATTACAAATGGAAAATTTGCACAAGACAGTGTAAAATCTGCAAAGAGAATTTTGAATGCATTTTTTACGGTCATGATTAAACTTGGAAATACGCAGGTCAATCCTAAAATCGGATTCGATAATAAGATTCAAAGCCATCAGGAAGTTTCAGATAAGCATGTCCCTTATACTGACCCTGATTTAAAGAAAGTGTTTCAATACTTAGATAATAATGATAAATACACGGCATTCTATGCCCGTATGATTTATTACACATGTATAAGACCTGGTGAGATTCGTGGATTAAAAGTCAAGGATATAGACTTAAAGAAAAGGCTAATAACTATAAGAGCATCAGTAAAGAAAAGCACTACTAATTCAAAAAGCCAAACTGTGGAAATTGTAGAAAATTTCATGAAAGAACTAGAGCAGTTGGATTTAGAAAATTGTAATCCTGAACATTTTTTAGTGGGTTCTACCACCAATATAGTTGGCGAAGTTCAGGTAGGGATAAATACTCCATATCAAAAATTAATCACCTCTTTTAAAAATATAGATAAGAAAGAGTCGCTGGATAATCCATATTTGAAAGACAGCGAAAAACTTCAGAATAAGGGTTACGATTTGTATTCGTTTAAACATACAAGTAATATCAAAAAATATAACAGCGGTTGGACGTTGGCGCAAATTATGAAAGCAAACCGCCATACCAGTGTTTCCATGACCGAACTTTATTTAAAGAAACTAGGTGCTTTTACAGAAACGAAACATTTAAATGTTCCGGCGATATAGTCTATCTGATGAAACTTAAATGAGTTACTAACTACCTGTAATTTAATGGAAGTTGTTTTAGACCCTATGGTCAACTAACTCAAAGAATCATATAATGAACCTCAAAAACCTAAAATCGTCGCCAAAAGTCTTTAATTTTGATTTGGAGACAGATTGGCTTCGGGTTTAAAGAGTTTATTCGACTGAGTAAATTAACATCCATTATAAGTGACAAAACTTTCAATCTTCAATAAAAGGTATTTCTTTTCAATACTCAATACTGAAAGAGTTAAACTAACACTTATCACAAAATTTATGAACAAACCATACTGTTTCCAATAAGAGCTTGCAGTTAAATAATGGCTACTAACTATTTTAGCATATTTACTTTTTTTCTTAGAATTTATAATAAGTTTGGCAATTACATGAATTCAATTGACAATCGAAGTAAATTCTCAGAGTTGAACAATTACTCTAAATTTGCGGACTAACGAGAAATAACGAAATGTATATCCATTTTTATCATAAACCTAAAAAATCAATTGAGCCAATTGCCGATCCTGATTTGAATTTAAAAGCTAAGCAACGATTAGCAGCGATGTATGAAGACAGAGAAAAATTAGAAATACCAGATAAATTTATTCAAAACTGGGAAAAGGTAGCGTTGTATGATGTCAAGGGGGATGTAGATAATGCAAATTGCCTTTTAATAGAATCTGATGAAGGTGCATATAATTTGGGTAACAAAATAAATGACTTAACTGGAAAAGAATGGATAAAATTTACATGCAGTTGGTTTATTTTCAATGCAATTAAAGATGACTTAAAACAAGAACGAGAATTAGATCAGTCAATAGATGATCACCCGGCCACCTATTCACCGACCATGATTTCTGACTTTATTAATTTTTTTACAAAAAAAAACGCAAAAGTTTTGGATCCGTTTTTGGGTATTGGAAGCACCCTCGAGGCATGTGTTAGAACAGGCAGGGTTGGCTTCGGAACTGAGTTGAATCAAAAATACTTTCAACTTTGTAAAAAAAGAGCTCCGCAATTTTCATCTAATATTTACAATGATGACGCCCGTAATATTCCTACTTTAAACATTCCAAAAATCGACTTTTGTATTTCTTCGCCACCCTATTGGGATATTCTAAATAGAAGTACGGGCTCTTTTAAATCGACTCGGGATAAAAAGAACTTAGATGTTAATTATTCAGAGCATGACCTTGACTTAGGAAATATCGATGATTATGAAAAATTCATTGAGGAGTGTTCAAAAGTTTATTTAAATATATATGAGGTTTTAAAAAACAACGCCTACATAGTTATTATACTTAAAAATGTGAAAAAAGGAGGTAAATTGTATCCCCTCGCTTGGGACTTAGCACGTTCGCTATCTAGCAAGTATGTCCTTAAGGATGAGAAAATTTGGATACAAGATAAAATTGCGCTAGCTCCGTATGGATATCCATATTCATGGACAAGTAATATATTACACACTTACTGTTTAATCTTGAGGAAAGAAGAATAATGTCAAATTTCCACCCAAAGGATTTTTTATCTGATTTGATAGATTTAAAAAAGTTAAATTATTCAAAGGAGTACAATAAAGCAGCAAAAATCCACAAGTATTGGTCGCGCAAGCCCTGGTATTTAATTCAAGACCATGTCTTAAGATATTCCAAAATCGACGATGTTGTCTTAGATCCATTTATGGGTAGTGGAACCGTAGGTTTGGAAGCTATACTGAATCATAGAAGTTTTATCGGGTATGATTTAAACCCATCAGCGGTTTTCTTATCTGACTCAACTATATCAGATTTAGATTTTGATGCTCATATATTTGATTTAGAGCTATCTAATATAAAAGATAACCTGTATAAAAAGGTTATGGATTTATATGAAGTAAATAGTGGGCGGTATATTTTATACCATGTATCTGGTGATGTAAAAAATCTAGATTTTAACACTGTAACAGTGAATTATGATTTGAAAGACCAGAAAAAAATTACCCTAAGTAATGAACTTCTAAACCTTTCGTTTACTATAGATTTGCCGTATCCAGATCAGGAGTTTCCAAGTAAATTTTATAAAGATAGATTTAGCTATAAAGGTTATAAATCGGTATCAGATTTTTATACGTCACGAAATTTAAAAGCGTTAACAATAATCTTCAACTACCTTTCTAGTGCAGAACTAAAATATAAGAAATACTTTCTATTAGCTTTTTCTAATACGCTTCTACACGTCAGCAAATTAAAAGGTCTAAATGTCCGGCCATTAGGTGTGAACAATTATTGGATTCCAGATGACAATATCCAGGAAAATGTGATATGGCGTTTCTTAGACAGAGCTCAGAATATTTTGACGGCAAAGAAAATCTTAAGAAAGCGATTTAAAGAAAAAAATGTTTTAACTAGTCAAATTCCGAAGTTCACACTTTACAACAAATCATCGCTAGAATTAACTGAAATTACTTCGGCTTCGATAGACTATATCATTACCGATCCCCCATATGGTGACGCAATTCAATATTCCGAATTATCCTTTATTTGGAATTGTTGGTTAGGTAAAGAGTACTTAAATAATGAAGAAGTAATTATAAATCCTGTTCAGAATAAAGGGTTATTTGAATTTCATTCTGCTATCGCAAAGTTTATTCGACAAACGAATCGAGTTTTAAAGGAAAATGCTTGCTTTACATTGTGCTTTCAAAATAAAGATTTGAATATTTGGTTTAATATCTTGAAAGAAATCAAACTAAATAATTTTGAATTAGTTGACGTGAAAATATATGAAACCTTAGGTAATCCATATAATAAAAACTGGGCGAAATTTTCACCAAAATCAGATCTATACGTCACATTCAAAAAAGGAATTTTCAAGTCGAACGAAAATAACTCAAAGAAAATTGACATCGGGGATTTAATCTTAGAAATTAAAAACCTGATGGCATCAAATTCTACATTATTCGATCTTAATAAAGCATACGATTTATTAGTGGCTTCATTAATACATTATGAATTTAATGACTATTCCGTTTCCGGTGTAGAAAACTTGAACTTAAAAAAAATAATCGCTTTATTTGATAAAGATAAAGTAGGTGGAATTATACAAAAAGGAAATACTTCAAATATTCAAACGAAACTTCGATTATAAGATCTTAGAAACACCCGCCGGTATTGGTGTTGAAATGCCGGTTAAAGATGCGTTTATATTTAGTTCCATTACAGGTTCGGGGTATTTAGACAATCCTGTTTTACCATTCACCCCTAAGGGCTTAATAAAATTGTTCTATAATGCCTTTCATTATAACTTTGTCACTGGCATATTTGATAACACTTCACTAAAAAACACACCGTACCTACTGTCTCTTGCAAAACCATATCTTTCTGATGGTCGTTACAAATATATTATCCCAGTTGAATTCTCATCCGAATCTGAATTACAAAAGCTGCTACGCCAATTTATTAAGCTACTTCCTAATCCTACCGATTACATAATTTTAAGGATTGAAACTTCCAAGTCAGGAAATGGCTTGGAAAGTTTTATGGAATACTTAGCGTGCTCCTACTTCGCAAAAAAAGGCTACATCTGCGAGAATCAGATTCCCTTAGCTCATTCCGTTGGTTCGCCCGATTTTGGTGGCTATTCTCTACCTGAATTTTTTAAGATATTCAAGGGTAGTAATCTTTTCCCGTCTGGCTTTAACGTGATTGAGTTGGCCCTTTTAAGAGTTTTTCCTACAACAGGGTTAATAGAAAGCATTGATGCTGAACACAATCTCATAGTTGGTGAGGCTAAGACCTCAACACCATTGATGGCAAATCAATTGAATAAATATTTAGCTACTTCATTATTTGATGAAGGTTTTGAGATTCATCCTTCTAAAAGTGCGTCTAAATTATCTACTCACGGTTTACTTTCTCTGGGGGATGACTTTACTTTAATATATTACCCTGCTTTAAACGTTCATGGATATACATCGGCTTCCTATAACAAGCAACATTATATTATATGGTTAGAAAACTACTTTAAGTATTATTTAATTGCTAACCTTACGAATGATGAATTCCTTGGTTGGTATCAGAATGAAAATAATCGTCAGCTCTCAAGTGAAATCGATTTGGTAAACTTCGTCAATGGACTTAGCTTTGAAAGGATTATCAAACATCTAAAATCAACCTTATCATAATTCATATGGCAGAGTCTAGCGACGCATTAATAAAAAATGAAATAATCCAAATACTCGGATTTAATGTCGGAGAACTACACTTAAAAGTTTTCCCTCAAGGCAGCAATGATGATCAAAAACTAGTGGAAAACGGCGGTCTGACGTTTAGCGTTGATGGTGTCAACTATGGATCTTGCGATGCAATGTGGTTCACAGAAAATGAAGAAGGACACGAAGCCCCTTTTATTGGTTTGGAAGGCACTGATTGCTTAAGTCGAAAATCGGCTGGAAATGCTCAATATCAACGTTTTCATCACGCCTTAGGTGCAGTAAAAAAAGGTCTTATAGGAATTTACTATTTGAGAAAAGGTGCCTGTGGTATTCAACCGGATTTATATGGTATGGCTGTAAATGCAAGTCGTACAGAAAAGGGCTATTATTTAATAGTTAACGACCTAAGTGTTGTAAAGGATATTTTGCTATTATATTCCAAACAACAACAGTTGACAAATTATCTAGATGAATATGTCGACAAGATGGAAAGAATATTTTTAGACGCCTTTAAAAAGAAGTATAATAATAACTGGGATAAATTCACTTCTAAACGGTCATCCTTAGTCATTGGCAATTATATTATAAAGCATGCCGCTAGAATGGTAAGAAACTTCACGGACTCATCACAGCGTGCTGGACACATAGCTGTTGGAGAAATGTATTTAACTAAATATTTTTTTCCCGATCTTCAAGTTTTGTATTTTTTTCCGAAAATGACTCAACATGATCTAAATACACTTGATCGCACGAAGTCAACTGATAAAGAATGGTCTCTCTTGCGAAATGAAAAAAACGTAACAATCATTACTATAGATAATATAGATGGAATACAGCAGTCCATAAGAGATACTTTTTTCAGCATAAAGGACATTCCATCTAAGGATCAATCTTTAACGATCTATAACGAAAATATTAAAGACATAATGAAGGGTTTGTCAACGGGTGAATATTCAATAGTATTAAACGATGGAACTAAAATTTCCAAGTAGATGGTTAAAAAACTTGATGCAGTAACCATGAAAGTGGAAGATGACATGAGAAAACGGGCTCGTGACTTCGCAAAAAACGCAGTTGGAGATACGTTTGATCGCTTTAACTATTCACAGAAAGAACGACTGGAAAAGATAGCATGGGGCAAACTTGGAGAGGAAGTAGTTGCATCCTTCTTTTCATCACATGACTTACCGGTCGAGATTGACTACAAAGTATATCCTGGTACTAATTCGATAGACGAAACTGATTTTGTGATAAATAAAATGAAAATTGATCTCAAAGTTGGAACTCAAAATTATCATAAAAGACTTTTAGTTGTCAAAAGTTATTTTGACAATGGGCATCAATCTGATTATTATATTGCTGTCAATTTTTATGAAAATGCAACATCTGCAGTGATTTATGGCTTTGCAACAAAGCTTGATATAGCGAACGCATCGGTAGCGAAATGGGACAAAATCAATCCTATTGATGACTATACTATTTTATACGATGACTTACAACCTATTGAAAACCTAATCGCTTTATTAAAAAATAGTTAAATGAATTTAGGCTAAAGATTTATAATACAATCGTGTTTATTAAAATTATATATTATGACGTTAAAGGATGCAGTTTTAAAAAGCCTGGAGGATATTAATGATATTACTAACTACTTAGCTGTTCAGGTAAACATAACTAAAAAAGCATATTACGATTTTGGGGCTGCAAAAACTCCAGGTTCTACCGTATCGGCTATTTTAGGTGATTTTATAAGAAACGGTGATAGCCGTGTCAAAAGAATTAAGCAACAAGGAGGAACTTATTCGTATTACTTAACTAAAAACGAGCAAAATATAGGTGTTGATAGGTTGAACGTTGTAACTGAGACGGTTACCGATGTAAACAAAATTAGAAAAGAAAAAGTTTATGAAGAAAGAGATCTTCATAAATTACTGAGTAGTTATTTAAAGGTCACAGGTGTATATTCGAAAACCATTTTTCACGAACAATCTACGTTCGGGAAAGATAGCAATCAAATTTGGACACATCCGGATATGGTAGGAATCAAATTTTTGAACTTACATTCAAAGGCATCACAAAATTTCATAAAATCAATAAATCGTGTAGATACTTTTAAGCTGAGTTCTTATGAATTAAAAAAAGAAATTAATAGTGACTCTGAACTAAAAAAAGCATTTTTTCAAGCAGTTTCAAATTCCAGCTGGGCAAACTACGGCTATTTAGTAGCGTTCGAATTCAGCGATAATTTAACTGAAGAAATGGAAAGATTAAATCAATCGTTTGGAATTGGTGTTATCGAACTCAATGCAAATCCTTTCCAAAGCAAAGTCTTATTTCAACCCAAATATCGCGATTTAGATTTCAGTACAATTGACAAATTATGTAAAATAAATAGGGAGTTTGAAAAGTTCATTGAACAAACAGAAAAACTGCTCACAGCGGAAGAGCGATATCATAGATCAACAGAAAAAGAATTAACTGATTTTTGTGATAGCTATCTTGAAAATGATAGCGAAGTTGAACTCTATTGTAAAGAAAAGCATATTCCAATCGATTTAGAAAAAGAATCTCTAGCCATATCAAAATAGCAATTAATTATTTCTATACTGCTCATTATATTCCAATTGGGTTGTTCTTTGCGAGGGCGTGATTGAAATTCTAAATTCGCTGTCCATTTTTATTTTTATTCTTCAATCCAAAATAAAACGTTGACAATATTCATGTTCATTGATCAACTATCGTTATCATAAAAATTATTTACGCCGATTACTTCATAATGCTTGTGATGTTGTATACAATCACCTAAATTCCACCTTTGAAATAAGACCTTATCCGGCTATATAAATTAATGGAAAAAACCTATCAAACGCTAGAAAACATACTTGAACCCCTAGCTATCGGCAGACTTTTAAGACAAGAAAACGATCTTCCTAAATATAATTTTTTCATCCCTTCTTATCAACGAGGCTATAGATGGGACGAGGAACAAGTTGAAGACCTATTAGATGACCTGTTAGAATTTATTAATACCTCAAAATTACGCGAAGCAAAATACTGTCTGCAGCCGGTAGTTGTCAAACAAACCAACGATGGTAGGTATGAGGTTTTAGATGGCCAACAGCGCTTAACCACCATTTTCATTTTGTTATCTCGTTTAAAAAAGAACAATAGTGAAATAGATTTATTTTCTTTAACCTACGAGACAAGGCCCGATAGTGCGACATTTTTGAAAAACATTGATGAGACCATCAATAAAAAGAATCCCGATTATTACTACATAAGTAATGCTTACGTAACTATAGATAATTGGCTTAAGAAAACTAAAAAAATTAAACCCAATATTTCGAGTAGCTTATTTGATGTATTGGTTGAATCAGTGGAGTTTATTTGGTACGAAATTGTAAATAAAGTCGATGCTATTGATGTATTTACTCGGATAAACATTGGCAAAATTCTTTTAACCAATGCAGAGTTAGTTAAGGCGGTATTTTTGAGCAAGAACAATTTGTCTTTAGGCTACGCTGCTGCCGATGTTACAGATAAAGATTTCAATAAAATACTATCTCTAAAGCAAAATGCAATAGCATTAGAATGGGATGCAATTGAAAAAGTTTTGCAAGACCCAAAAGTTTGGGGATTCGTGTATAGCGGTTTCAAAAATTTTGAAACCCGTATTGATTATCTGCTAGATTTGAAGGCTCACAAAAGAATTGATGATAAAGGTGATTATTTTTCGTTCAAATACTTCTATGATAAGGTTAAAAAAATCAGGAACGATAAGACACTCCTATTAGAGTACACAAGCGAAAACAATTCTTTTATCGAGAATGAATGGGCTGAATTAAAGGGCATTTTTGATGTTCTATTAGAATGGTATAATGATAAAACTTATAACCATTTAATCGGGTTTTTGATAAATCAAAATGAAGACATTGTTACGCTCGTTGAAGACTTTAAAAATAACAATCGGAAACAGTTTTTAATTAATATCAAAGCGAAGATTAAGACTTTAATAGATTGTGAAGATATCTCTAAACTTCGTTACAATAAACCAATTGACAAACAGAAGCTTGACAGAATTCTTTTATTGCACAACGTAATCGGCAGTTTAGAAATTAACGATAATAATGTTTTTTTTCCATTTGACAGATTAAAAGGTAAAGCCTGGACATTAGAACACATTTTCGCTCAAAACTCCGACGAACTACGAGAAGAGGATTATTCAGAATGGTTACGGGATCATTTGATGTTTTTTAAATCAAAGATGCACACGGATGGTGTACCGGAAATTGTGGCATCCATAAATGTTTTATTGGATCAAGATATTAAAAAAATCGATAAAGATGATTTTCAAGATTGCTTTAACAAAATCTCAATTCATATTCAAAATGAAATCCGAGAAATTGAAAAATTAGAACAAAACGTTGACGATGAAATAAACGAAGATGATTATGGATGGATTAATGAAGACCATTCTATAGCGAATTTAGCATTGTTAGACGGATCGATTAATTCGGCTATAAAGAATTCGCTATTTGATATAAAAAGGCGACTCATATTGAAGAAGGATAAAGAAGGTCTATATGTTCCTTATGAAACAAAAAAAGTTTTTCTAAAATATTATACAAGCTCACCCAGCCACTTGGCTTACTGGACATTCGATGACCGAAAAGCTTACATAAAGAACATCAAATTAAGCCTAAACTATTTAAGTAAAACCGTATGAGTTTAACAACGCTATGGGACGTGTTAAATAACACTGTTCCTAACCACACTATAAAAAGAGGTATTGAAATACCTATGATTCAGCGTGACTACGCACAAGGGAGGAGTAATAACAAAGCGAGTGAAATTCGTAAGGTTTTTTTAAATAAGTTATTAACTGTAATAACTAACGTTATTGAAGGTAATGCTTTGCCACTAGAACTAGATTTCATCTATGGATATGTAGAATCAGAACAATTCATACCCTTAGATGGACAACAGCGATTAACAACACTGTATTTGCTACACTGGTATTTTGCATTTAAAGACCAAAGTTTACCCGACTTCAAAACTCCATTTTTGAGATTTTCTTACCAAACGAGGCAATCATCAGAAGATTTTTTAAAACGGTTAAACGACGGGTTAACAAATGAAGATTACTCTGATATCTTTACAAAGAATAAGACTTTTAAATCTGTTATAACTGATAAAAATTGGCATTTCGTTAATTGGAAATATGATTTAACAATCCGATCTGCTATTACAATGTTGGATGAAATTCATTCAGTATTTTTTAATACTAACATCAAGTTTTCAGACTTAATTTGTCCAGAAAAACCCTGTATAGTTTTTAACTTCTTAAATATAAAAACGTTCGGTTTGTCGGATGATCTTTATATCAAAATGAACGCTAGAGGGAAGCCCCTTACTAATTTTGAAAATTTAAAAGCAGAGTTAGGTAAGTTTATAGAACTGTCAGGCTTTAATGAAAAATATAATTATGAATTAAAGCATAGCAATGGTTCTAAACATGTAGATGTCGAGACATATTTCATTACAAAAATCGACACTACTTGGTCAGATTTCTTTTGGAATATAAGAGATACCGATACTAATGAATTTGACGATAAACTTTTAAACTTACTGGGATTTATTTCACTTAACGAATTAATTAAAGGTGACATAGCCAAATTTGATAGCCATATTAAAGAACTAGGTAAAGAGGAAATTGAACTGTCTTATTATAAGTTTCAATCACTGGGTCTATTAACTGAAGAGACGATCATCTCATATATAAACAGCCTTGATTTATTAGTTAATAAAGATGAAACTATAATTGATTATTTGAATGACAACTATTATTTTGATAAGAAAGAAGTTATAGCATCATCGTACTTGAAAAACTTTGAAGGAAGGTATCTGCAACGGATAGAATTCTATGCGATGTTTAAATTTCTTGTGGCTAATAAAAACGCAACCAACAAAGAAGAATTAAGAAAATGGGATAGATTGATCAGAAATTTGGCGGTTAATACCATCTACAACAAATCTAAAGATTTTCAGGATAGTATAGAAGCTATTGATTCACTATTAGAAAATTACAAGGGAAATATTTATGAAACTTTTCGTCAAACAGATATTACTGGCTTTGAAAATCAACAAATTAAAGAGGAGAAGTTAAAAATTACATTGATTGACTTATCACAGCAATGGAGTGATTTTATTTTAGAAGCGGAATCGCACCCATATCTTTCAGGACAAATTATTTCGTTATTATCTTTCTCCGGGATTTATGATAAATACTTAAGTAATGATTTAAGTTGGAATGAAGCTGATCAGTCAAACTATTTAAACCATATCAAGCTCTATTTTTCAAAATTCAAAAAACTGTTTTCAAACACAGGATTAAGGAATTTCGATAAGGAACTTTTTAGAAGAGCACTATTAGTTAAGGGTGACTATTTGCTTTATGCAACCAATTATTCTTTAGTAGTAGACTTTGGACGGGATGTGAGTTGGAAAAGATTATTAAAAGAAACAGGGAATAGATCAAGTGATTGGTTTAAGAAGCGCTGTGGATATCTCAAAGAATTAATTGATGAAATACAATTGGACTCGATCGAAGATTCGCTTAAACAAATAATCAAAAATAGTGAGTGTTCTGATTGGCGAAAAGATTTTATAGAACACCCCATGCTGATTGAGAAATCTAAACAGAAGTATTTGAAATTCTTTGAAAATGGAGATATCTACCTGTTAAGAAAATCAAAGTACAATAAGTACGAAGATCCGGAAGTAAAATCTATTCTGTTAAAACGGCTATTAATCAAAAAAGGATTTGAAGATAAAGATATCCAATTAGGTTACGTAGAAACGCTATATCAATACGGTATTATCCAAATTAAAAATTATAAACCGAAAATTGTATATAACTATAATGATAATAAGCAATATATTATTAGACAAAAGGGAAAAGAAGATTTCCTATCAAAAAGCTTGAATACAATTACAAATTATATAACTGAAAATTTTTAAACCTTACGCAACACTTTATGCATTCAGCAATCAGAAAAGGTCAATCGACTTACAATAGCGATACTATTTACAATTTTGATGGTGAGTACCTATTCAAGGGAACCTCTACTAGCAGTAGTGACGTACTGTTCACTTTTGATGGTAAACATATTTTTCGGGGAAAGTCGACTTATAACAGTGACATCCTCTACACATATGATGGAAAACATTTATACAAGGGAAATTCAACATATAATAGCGACATAATTTACACTTTCAAAGGAGATCATTTATTTAAAGGAAACTCAACGTATAACAGTGATGTCTTGAATACATACGATGGGGAATATCTTTTTAAGGGAAATTCGACTTATAAAAGTGATATAATTTTAACCGTGAGTGGAAATGTTCCGTTCGTTATATTAGCTATAACAAGGTGATAAATTTTTACCATGACTGTAAAAATCGACTTCCTGTAATTTAAAGAAAGTCGATTTTTACAATCATGGCTTTAAACTGCAACTAGTGATTTCACTTTCATTACTGTCTTGGAGGAAACTTCATTTACCTTACTAATCTCACGAATAGTTAAACCCTTCTTTAAGCCCTTGATTATTTGGATTGATTTTGGTTTTTCTAAAAATTCTTTATCATTCTCAATAGAACCGTTTGGCCTACCTAATTTCCCTCCATTTTGCACATAAACCATTCTTCCTACTGTCGTACGCTCTTTAATATTTTCAAGTTCCATCTGATACAAAGACGCCATTACAGATGAAATCATATTCCATATAGGATTTTTTATACCATTTGGGCGAGATTGAAGTCCATTGTTTCGGACGACAACATTGACGCCTTTCTGGTCTAACCATGTTAAAGTAGATATAACGTCACCAGTATTTCTACCCAAACGAGAGAACTCCTCAACTACCAACTCGGTAATCTGTCCAGTTTCTATGAGCTGTATTAATGCTTTCGCCTTGGGTCTATCCTTGAATAAAATATTCCCCGATACTTTTTCAAGTATTGTCAGGTCATATTTATCGGTATCAGCAGTAAAGCGATTTCCTGATTGTTGAATTGTTGAAGTCCTGTTATATTTTACCCTCATTCTGTTTTCCTTTTAATCTAACATTAAAAATACGCCAAAATAATCGTATTGCCTTGTAAAAAGTCTTATTGTGGGCAACTTTTCTGCTTTACTTTTTGTTATAATTAAAAATAAAGCAATAAATAAACTACGAAACTTGAATATTACTAAGATTTTTATTTATATTTTGTCCTGTTTAAAAGAAACAATCAATAAAACCTAAAAATGCCTAATTATCAAATTATCACGTTATCTACCAATCAAGAAGTAGAATCCGAAATTGAAATGCTCGTTGCTGATTTAATTGAACTTAATTATACTGGTGACGATTCTATGGGATTTTTTTCTTACAGTTCTGACTCCCCAACTATTCGTTTTGTCTTTTTGAAAAATTCACCCATAACCCAAACAATATTGTCACATAATTTAGAGCTGCCTTTGGAACTTGATTTAAATGATTTTCAAGAGGGAGATTTAGAATCACTTCAACCAGGGACTATGCGTGCAGTATTTTTTCATAAACAATATATACGTGAAAAGCGAAAATTTGACAACCGAAAAATAAATTACGAAGTATTAGTTAATCTTCCCCAAGCAGAATTAAATAAAATACCGTTTTTTCTATATGAACATCTTTATGAATATTTTATGGAGGATGACGAATTAGAAATAATGTATTCCTTTACTACTATTGCTATTAAAAAGAAAAAAGTTCCAAGAGCATTAGCAAATGTAACTACCACCATTATTGAACAAATCGAGGCCCTACTTGTGCATAATGAAGATATTGTCGTTTTAAGGAAGATAGTTGAGGAGGGATTTATGCGCAAGGAGTTTGGCCCTTACAAGCAAGGAAATGATTCGGAAGGAAATCCAATACAATTTTTTGAGACAACTTTAACAAGTTTTACGCATCAGGAACAAAAAATCTTATTCTGCGGTGTAATTAAAGATAAAGACACTTGGCAAAACAAAAGTGTTTGTTTAAAATCTTCTAAAGGGTTTTGGCAATTATTACTATTTATATGTGCTTCTTATAACAAACAAAATGTGTTAATACATTTTGGAACAGAAAGGTTTATCGAGATTAACTTTGGCAAGTTATATCTGATATTTGAACTTACCGATAAACAACTCTATCAAATCACCTTCAATATTTTACGATAAAGTTAATTAAGTAAAATTTGATTGCATAGTTATTTAAACCAGTAAAAAAATGCAAAGGAGCCTACCTAATCTTAATCTTATTCAACAAAATTTTATAGACATCGTTTATGTCCAAAAGAAAACATTTGCCGAAGCATCTCTTTTGATGAATGAAAAAAAAGAAGTTATTAGACAACTCAATAAGGATTTGCAATCATATTGGCGCCCCATAACTAAATCATATAATAAATGGAGAGTAAAAGAAATCGGTGGTAGTTTTTGGGATTTTAATTATTGGTATATCACAACTGATCCAAGCTGCCACTATTGCGGAATTACACAAGAGAATTTAACCCTCTTGCATACGTTAGGGCTGGTCGATAATAAAAGGACTACAAGAGGTAAAACATTGGAGATTGACCGAAAAGTGCCTAATGAACGATATAATAATCTTCAAAATTTAACCTATTCATGTTACTGGTGTAATAATGCCAAAACAGATACATTTACAGAAGAAGAATTTATGATTGTCGGAGAAGCAATATCGAAGATTTGGAAAAAAAGATTAAATGAAAGTATTATTAATCAGTTGTGTCAAAAAGAAGAAGTCCATTAAGTGTAAAGCTGAGGATTTATATATGGGACCACTTTTCAAAAACAGCTTGTGTCTTGCTAGAAAAATGAACGCTGATAAGATTTACATACTATCGGCAAAACATCATCTTTTACCGTTAGAAACGGAGATTGAACCTTATAGTCTAACATTAAAAAATTTCAAACCAAAAGAAAAGATAGATTGGGGTAAGAAAGTTATTGAGCAACTATCCCAAGTATCTGATTTGAAAAATGATGTTTTTGTTGTGTTAGCAGGAAAAGAGTATATCAATCCAATTAAAGATAGCATAAGTAATCTTGAAGACTTTCTTGGAGATTTAATTTATGGAAAGAGAACCGCCTTAATGAAGTCACTTTGTATGAACTAAGATTAATGGAAACCATAGCATATAAACTACATAAGTTATTTAATGGGTTGCCAAGATATAGCTATCCCTTTCAACATTATTTACAAAAGCTACCCAAGAATGGAATTTATATAAAATTTCAAAAAGGAGAACTTTATGATAATTTTGATAGAATTGTAAGAGTTGGAACGGATAGAGGAGAGAATCAATTGCAGTCTAGGCTACTCCAACACTTTTTAGCTGAAAATCAGAGGCGAAGTATTTTTAGAAAGAATATTGGTCGTTGTTTTCTAAACCAATCAAATGACGAGTATCTGAAATATTGGGACCTTGATTTCACTTCAAAGGCTGATAAAGTTTTAAATTCAAAGTTTGTGGATCTAGCATATGAACTTAGGATTGAAAAACAAATAAGTAGTTACATACAGGAAAACTTTACGTTTTGTGTGTTTGAATTAAACACTAAATCAGAAAGATTATTTTGGGAGACTAAAATCATTGCGACCTTAGGTAAAGACAGCCTTATAAAATCTTCTTCTAAATGGCTTGGAAACTATTCTCCCAAGGCAAGAATCAAAGATTCTGGGCTATGGCAGATACAAGGGTTAGAAGGTGAAAGTTTAACTAGTGAAGAATTTAATGAACTTGACAGTATTGTAAAATCTCAAAAATTCGTTTCGCCCACAAGTTTATAGTTAAAACCATTTACATTATTTAAATTTCTTATATGGTTTGTTCATTACATAATTAATCGCCTCCTGCTCTATTTCAGACTGCGATTTAACTCGATGCCGTAACATCCAGTTTAAGAGTTCTTCTCTTTTGAAATAAAGTTTATTACCTCCAGGCTTATAGAATGGAACCTCGTTCGTATGTGTCATTTTATATAATCTCGACATTGATACATCCAGTAATTCAGCGGCTACTTTAGCCGTTATCATTTCGTTAGGAAACCTATTTCCTTTATCATTTTCTAATAGACTTTCAATGCGCGATACTTTTTCTAATAGAATCTCTATCGCTTCAGGTAGTCGTTCAAATGTTAATTTGGGCATGGTCCAAGATATTAATGTGGTTACTAATAATAGTTTATTTATGTTTTAACAAAAGGTATCATTTGAGGTTTAAAAACATATTGCAGTTCATTTGGTGCAGCCGAACTGGAAACGGAATTAAACCGCACACCCACCATAATAACCCTACCTATCAATAGATACTTTTTAATTTCAATATATAAATAGTAATCCCGTTAAAGTGGATCAAAAACTGATTATACATGAATGAAGAAAAAGAATATTGAGACGGACTTTATAAGGTTTATCATTGAGGAGTATTCCCCAAGTCCTGGTGCCACGGCTTCTAAAGACAATGACGAAAAATCATCCGGTGCCACGGCCTCTAAGAACGGTAACGAGAAATCACCTGATGCCCAGGGCGAAGATGAGGATGGGGTCGTCGTCGAAAAACTCTTATTAGAGAATATTCATAAAATTCAAATGCTCGACGACAGGATCAGAACGAACAGAAAGAAACTAAGCATTGAAAAAGACAGCAAGAAAAGGCAAATATTGAACTTGCAAATTTGGATAGATCAATATCAAATCAGAGTGACACGTTTAAAGGCTAATTAAAATTATTGCTCTGGTTATTGCTTTTTAAATCAGTTTTCACATCGGCCTAGTTTACTCTGAAAGGCAATTAATTAAACTCGTCTACACCTCCTCATAGCTTCTATATACGTTCTTCATTGTCGTCTGGGTGACGACTAATCACTGCGAAAGGCAAATAACGATCATTAGTTAAGTAAAGTTTTTAATTGATTGGCATACATCGTGTAAACTACAGGAAGTGGTCTCTACTTAACAAATAAAGGTGGTGGTAGATGTGTAGATATAGATAGTATATAAGTATATAATGTATCATTAATCCTGTGGCACACTTTAAGTTTTAGATATGTGCATGATGCTTAAAACAGTGCAAACTTCACATGGCAGTTTGCATATAATCTTTATGAAAATAAAGATTACACCACAAATAAAAAACTCTATCCATAGTTTTAAAACCAAAACATCCATTACCAATGGCTACAAAATATATGCAGCACTCTATTTAAAATGTAAGTATGAAAACAGTAACGGCTATTTCGCAGTCCCCTCAACCTATTTACGAAGCATCAATGCAAGATATAGTCGTTTCATTAAAAAGTTTATTGAGGATGGCATCCTAAAATATTATGAGAGAGTAGAGCCTGGCTTTTTAAATATTGAAGATAGGACATTTAAATACTATGACACCAATAAAGGAATATGTATGAAATATAAATTCCTTATTGATCTAACCAATGGTGAAGAAATAGAAATTGATTTTATCTCTGGAAAAAAATCAAGATGGTATAGTTTGATCATATCGTCCCTAACCCAATTAGGCTATGAAGACATTAAAATAAAAAGGGATGGTTTTGGCTTACGTGTATGGCATAACGCAATTCAAGGTTACAAACAGGATTTAAAAGAAATTGGGCTTATGGTTATAGATGCCAAATGTAGCCAGCCGAGGCTATTATACAATTTGATGAAAGATGCGAACATCAAAGACACTACTTACTTTTCATTATTTGAGAATGATACCAACAAAGATTTTTACAATTTCATAATCAATCATTTTAACCTAACTGGTATCGGTTATGATAGTAAAAGGGATGAAGCAAAAGAGCTATTTACAATGTGGATATTCGGACAAGGATATACTAAAGGGTTTCAGTTTCATCAAATCTTCCCCGAAACATCAGCATTTATTAAATCTTTAAAAAACAGAGGGTATAAGGATTCTGCTTCTTACATGCAAAGACAGGAGGCTAAAGTTTGGATCGATGATATAATGGAAAATATACCAGTAGATTTTGCCGTTCCTGTTCATGATTCAATCATTGTAAGAGCCAATGATGCTGATTTGGCAATCAACTGGTGTAAAGAGAAACACCCCGAAATAGTTTTTACCCTAAAAGAATTATAGACGTTTTAAGACACTCGATGTGTTGAGCCTACAATTTATAAGGCTTGACGTAGAAAAGTGTCTTAAAACTCTTTAAGAATACAATTATAAAAAAATGGCTCTCGCAGTTCATACAAGAGCCATTTTTGAAAAGATAAAGTCCGTTAAACAAACTATTTGAAGTTGGGAACAAATGGAGTCATCTTGTCTAAATCAAGAATCCGTTTCGTCCTGACAATTTTAGTATTCATTAATTTGATACCTAATTTATCCAAACCATTCTCGCCAATATCCAACACCTTGCCCTCAATAGTTACCTCGTCAACAGTAACGAAATCCATAATTTTAGCTTCACCTGTGTAATCGTTGACAATTACAATGTTGCCGTTTGTTAGATCCTTATAAAGCGCTGGAAAGAACGACTTTAAATTGTTATAAGCTTCAATACCATCCTTTTGTAATAACTGATTAGTTTCTGCCTCACTACTTCCTTGTGATTTATAACTATCCCTAGTCATACTTGATGCTGCGGACGTAGAATAAATTGATAATAGCACCTCATAAGGCGTGTAACCATTCGTTCTTATTTCTTCATTAATATCGAAGCACTTCTTTAGCAACTTATCGTAAATGACGACATTGGGTTGATTTTGAATGATATTCACAAAACTTGCAGTATTTAAATCTGTCGTTACTCCGTGTTCGGATTGTATGCTCCTTCCATTTAAAGCTTTTGTAGACAAAATGAAGTTATCCTTTGTTATACTGCCAGTAAATCTCACAATCTTATTCAAATACTTGCTTTTAATCACATCCGGTTGACTGGTAAAGATATAGTTCAATGAATCCAGACTTTTAACTGTCAGGGTTGGCACCATATCATTATTAGCGACTTGACTAACTGATGTTTCTAAACTTTTTGAACTGTCTGATGAACTAGCTGAACTATCCTTACTTGAATGGTTACACGCTACTAAGAAAACTGGAATACAGATTAAGGTTATTTTTTTCATGTTTTAAATTTTTTCTCCAAACATAGAATATCCTTTCCAGTTTGTCAATCATACGGGTGACAATATTTGCCCACATCCTGGCTATAATTGAAAGTCATGCCAGCCAAACGAAAGGAAGAGAATGTAGAAGCAGAAAAAGAACTCTTAATAAAATTAGGGGCGAAGTTTAAGCTGGTGCGTGAAGGAAAGAAATTGTCCTTGGAAAAGTTAGGAAAGGTTATTGGAAAAGACAGGCAGTCAATTCATCGCTTTGAGAGGGGAGAATTTAATCCGTCTTATCTCTATTTAGTGGAACTTTGTAAAGGACTGGAAGTTGATATTTGGCAGATGCTTAAGAACACGAATGACAAAGAACTACAGCATACCGAAAACTCCCATCGATAGATAGAAGTTTTATCAATTCGGTATTTATTAAATTTTTGTTAGCAGATACCCGCCTTCAACTTTGGAAATAGAAAGAGTTTTAACTTCTTTACCTTTAGAATACTTTGCATAATAGTATGCTGGTATTGAGGTTTTCAAAGGAAACTCGGCCACTGTTATTAGAAGGCCTTCCCCTTCACCTTTCTTCAAGGCTTCGATTTCTTTTGCAAACAATATTGGCTTGTTTACTCCGGTTCTTTTAGTCGCTAAAAGCAACTCTACATCTTTTTTTGATTTTACTACTGGCATGATTAAAAGTTTTAATAATTATTATTAGGCTAAAAGTCAGGACATTAATCCTCAATGCGGAATATTTTGAAGGAAAGTTGCCCACATTTCATTAATTTGTTATTATAGAAAATTCAATGCCACTACCTTGTGGCAATCGTGATAAGGTTTAGGACAACCCTTTAACACTCGCTGTTAAAGGGTTGTGTTTTTTAAGCAGCCTTTTTCATTACCGA
The DNA here is from genome assembly GCA_963422535.1 of uncultured Mucilaginibacter sp. Lineage (GTDB taxonomy): Bacteria > Bacteroidota > Bacteroidia > Sphingobacteriales > Sphingobacteriaceae > Mucilaginibacter. The sequence goes on along the minus strand of OY730227.1, from coordinate 972,277 downwards.
ACGTGAGGCATTCTTAATTTTTCTTGCCAGTAAAACTTCAAGGATTTCATCCTCGCAATCATATTCTTTACGGCGGTAGATATAAACACCATTGTCATCATCATAGCGAAATTTGGCAAAGTCCGTTTCATCCAGTTCAAACTTTGAAAGGCAACCATTACTATAGTTTGCTTGACCATATATCTCACACCCCGGCTCATGATAGTAAGACTCAAATTCTAATTCAAAATGATCAGCAATTTCAATCATCAAATCCGTGTTTGGCACCCACCATGTTTGAAAATAAACCGTCCCATCTTCCCAATTTACATCGGTCATATCACATCTTTCCGATTTTACTGTAAAAGGTAAATTCATTTCATCTATAGGTAAATCCTCTTCCTGTTGCTTGTCAAAGATGAGTTTTACATTATGTAGGTTTTGGTTTGAACCCTTGAATGTTACGTGGTTTTCGCAAAAGTTTGCCATTGTTTTTAATTGATTAAGTTTAATAGGTATTACACGTCATACCTTTAACGGGTTGATTTACGGTGTCCTCGCAGATTTGTTTTTGGATAGTTTTCTTCTCTACTGTTATTGGTATTCTGTAAGGATCATGCTATGTCTAATAAATTAGGCAGCCATAGCAATAGCATCGTTTGTAAGGTCTTTTATACTTAAATCAAAGTTTTCCGCTTTAAGTTCAAAGCCAATATACTTACGACCTAAATCACGTGCAACCTTACCTGTCGTTCCACTTCCTGAAAATGGGTCTAAAACAATATCTCCTGGCTTTGTGGTAGTTAATATAGGTATGATAGGTAGGTAGTAAGGCATTAATGCAGGGTGATCTACTGTGTTGTCAATTTTCTTTAGTTCATGCTGCCTCATTGAAGCATTATGGCCTCTAATAATATCAGACACTTTTTGCCCTTCAATAAAATCCTTTAATTTTGAATAGGGCTTTGTTGATGTATAGCCGCTCTCTTTCGCACCTAATTGTTTTGTATTTCTGTCATTTGGTGCAGCCACTATTTTCATTTCATTATCATTCCAAACCCGAAATTCGTCGTAGTAATAATTGTTTGGATCAAGCACCAGGTGAAATATCTTTTCATACGAAGTTTGCAATTTTCTGTCATTTGATGAGGGTATCGGGTTTGACTTGGCCCAAATTATCTCATTCACCAAATACCAGCCTTCTTGCTCACATAAGGCGACAAGAACCTTTGTAGGGACTAATAAAGCTTGTCGGTTTTTGTAGCTCTCGCCGATATTCAAGAAAAATGATCCCGTCTTTTTTAACACCCTTTTGGCCTCACTTAAATGGTTGACAAGATTGTCAACATATTCCTTAACAGTCTTTTCTTGACCGAGTTCATTTGCACCATTATCATAGTCGCGCAAACTGTAATAAGGTGGGCTACTGAATATTGCCTGCACAGTTTCTGATCCAACCTTAGACATATCGATACATGACTGATTATATAATCTTATTTCATCGTTTATAAAGTCTGGCCTCTTGTTATCAGCAATCGATAGTTTGGTTAATTTGGTTTTGTGAACAGTAGCAGGATTAACGGCGGAGACTGATCCGGGCGTTATGACATTGTTTATAGTAATGATTTTACCTACCATTCTTTTTGCCGAAAGCAACTCCCTGTTGGCTTCCATTATTGAGTAAGCTCTGTCTATTGAAAGTCCTTTGTTAGCCAAGTGGTCTATTAACCCGAATTCTTTATGCTTAGGTGTTTCTTTTTCAAACTCAACGATGCTTATCAGTTTTCTTAATGATGACTCGGAAATGTTGCCAATAACACGGGCAGCCTTTGCAAAGCGACTACCTTTTTCAGTGAGTTTGTCATATTCATTTAATAGATCATTACGTTTGCCTTGATTTTTTCCGATGAGTTCTAATAGTATTTCTGCCTCATTAATTTTTTCTAAAATATTTTTGGTCCTGTGCTGATTATGATAGACCATTAATAAGGCTTGATTGGGATTTTCTCCATCAATTACAATTGCATCTAAATATTCTATGTTGGCATATATAGCTGCTTTTACCCTACGACCACCGGCTATTACTTCACTTCTGTTATTAATAGTAATAGGCTGTAATTGCCCTACTTCAATTAAAGAGTTACCCAGTTCCTTAATTGAATCCTCATCATTGTAGCTGTAAATCTTTGCTAATGTTAGGTGTATTGATAAGTTAGCAACCTTTACTTTAATTACTTGTGCATTTGCTTTAATGTAGTTCTTTTTCATTGTTCTAGATTTTTGAGCAAGTCACTTCATTTAATTTATATGAAGTCATTTGCTCGATAAAAAAAAATAGAAGTAGGGTTATTACGAGTGTTCTTCTTTTACTCGGAGCAAGGGTTTTACGAGGGTGTTGTCCTCAGAAAAGGGTTTTACGAGAGCTTTCTTTTTCATCAATCCGTTTATATCGAATTTGTTGCCTGATTGTCGGTCGACTATTAAAACCTATAACATAATTGTTATTTCTTTTTGGAATGTTTCTTTATCAACGATAACATTCTTTCTTCTGATTTTCTTTTTATATCAAGTTCAAATTGCTCTTTTTTCGTAGGTTTTTTTAATACCTGTTCAGGTTGTAATATTTCCTTCAGAACTTGTTTTGCTAAATCTTTAATTGCTTCACTGGCTTCCATTTTAAGTTCCTGTAGCATGTTTTTCATAATAAAGAAAGATTGTAATTCTTCTCTTTCTTTAGCTGTTAACACTTCTGAAATAGCTAGTGCTTGATGTTCTGTTGGACATACCATTCTACCGCCTGATTGAGTTATTTCATCTAATTCATATCTTACGTTTATAATTTTCATCGTTTAAGGCTTTTAGTAGTTGATTTGTATTGGTAGTAACTCGATAGATTTTATTAGTGAATGATTTAACATGACTTTTATTAAAACTTCTTTTTCTGCCGTTGAGGTTCTGTAAGAAAGCTTTATAAAATTGGCTTGGCTAAATTTCTGACTTCGGATTTTCGTGACTATTAGATCCAATTTTCCAGCCTCGCTTGCGAGTTGCATAGTTCGGAGCTTCTTTTTAATAAAATCTATAAAGGACGTTTTGCCTTTGATAGGTAATAAAACCCAAGCACTCGAATAAACAATATCCCCTGAGATATGTCCTTCTATATGCCTGTAATCCCATGTATTATACATTTGGATTAGCGATTGAATTGGTGTTGCTGTTAGCATTTGTTTTCCGTTTTGGTTCTGCAAAGTTGCACAGGATTGCTTAGTTAGCAACGAAAAACAAGGTTGGGAAAGGGTTGCCGCAACCTTTGGAAAATCTGATATACACTTTCCAAAGGTTGGGGAATTAGAATTCTGGCCTAATATCTAAATAGTTAGGAGTAAGCCGTGTCTTATAAACCTGTTCTATTTGATGGATTATGTAATAATCAGCAAGATTAACTCCGAGCTGATCCTTTAATGATTTATTTAAGGATGATTTTGTTGATAGAAAAGTAGAATTGTCGTTTAGATAATTGGCAGTCAAACTTTTGATTTTGGAACGTTCTGCCCCTTTTCTAATCTTTGAATATATCTTGAAAAAATCGTCTTCGTAATTCGGCAAGCTATCTAATGTCTCGCCGTCAGAGTGAGTAAGAAAAAATATGAATAATGTTCTTTGTAGTGGCTCAAGTTTTATTTCCTTACTGCCTATTGTAATTGATCCATCTTTACCAATAAGAATTGGCTCAGGTTCAACCAAATTTTGAATATTAAGTGCTCTAAATTTTGCGCTTAGACTTTCAAGAATAGATTGAAAAATAAGTAAACTATTATTTGATATTCCTTGCTGATGAGCAGCATCAATACAGTCTTGACAAATGTCAGCTGTTTTGAGTTTAAGTATTACTGTTTCCTTATCTTGACAGAAGTCGTTTATACACCCAATCGGCTTAAAATGGACGTTTACACTTTCTTCTGTCACTTCGTATGATGAACCAATCAGCGACTGAAAAATGTTTTCTATTACTTGATAAGCTACTCCAAACTTGTTCTCTTTCTTTGTGAGAATTTCCCAATCTTCTGTATGAACAAATATGTTCCTATTTTCAGTAGCACTAAACCAATTAAATTCATTCCTGTGCGATGTTAATATCACCACAAAATCTGTATCTAATTTATCTTGCGTATTTCTGAAAAAGTTACACAGGTAAAACAAGTTATTGAAAGTGAATACTGTGCCGTGATTGACAACCGGAAAATAAGGATTTAGTGAATTAACTCTTGTTATATTGATTGGATTCGCAGGCGAGAAATTTAAATCGCTACCAGGGATATTTAGAATATCACAAACGTTGTCTATTAAATCGGTGGGAACTTCTGGCGTAGATGTAATAAATATGTTCACAGTTGACATTTACAAATCGCTAATGTCATTAAAATTCTCGGAAAGTGAAATATCAAACTTCTCTTAATTTAAACGAAGTGAAAATTTATTTTAAAAAAATTTCTAAAATAAATCAGTTGATTTAACACTTTAAAATCGGTTTTTGAACTTAAAATAAATGAAAAACCTGTTAAAAATCGTCTTATATTCGTGCTATTTAACCTCAAAAAATACCTATTTTGACATAAAAAAACCCTCTAAAACGTCGATTTTAGAGGGTTTTTGAGTGGGTGGAGAATATCGGAGTCGAACCGATGACCTCTTGCATGCCATGCCTTATTGTTCGTGCTATTTTAAATTTTCGGCTATTTTTTTCTTCTCCGAATGTAAGACTAAAATCAAAATTTCAATCCGTGTGTTTTTGCCTTTATTCTGTTCTTTGGTATTTATATTAAAATCAATTCCCATATCGTCAGGCTATGCAATAATAATATTGTAAAGTATTCGGTACACATACCCTTTTACAAATAAAAGGTATCCATGATTCACAAAATTAAATGATGATGCTGTAATGAACTTGTACTGGTGTCTTAAGCAGTAGAACAGTAATAACACACATCCCTTTATAGCAATGAATTATCTACATGCTATTAATTGCATTTTCAACAAATTATAGATGTTTGATATTGTTATTTCACGCCCCCTTTAAAACCATTATTTATTCTTACCTCGAAGCTATACTGATTTGTTCCAATTTGTGGAATGAAGTTTATTTAGTGGAAAAATTCTATAATTTATAATAATGTATTGATTTGATTATCAGATTTATATATCCTATTTGGGCTTTGGTTTAATATTTATTTGGTATATAAATGAAAATGTATTATGCACATAGTTAATCATGCTTATATGGCGAGTATTTATTTGAGCGAATAATGTGCATTTTGGAAAAAGCTAAAAACTTATTTAGCTAATAATCGTACAAATATTTAATTAATAAGTTATTTTAAATTAAATTATTAATTACGTTTAGCAATCTAATAATCAAAATTTGTGATGTCAAAATCAATCAATATAAGGGCAATAAATAATAAGTATTTTTTTATTAAAATAGCCATTATTCTGCCTTTCTGCCTGTTTTTATTACAAAGGGGAGTAGCGCAAGAAAGTATCATTGGCGACCTCTCAAGTAGCTACATTGCCAAGTTGATAGATACCGCAAAGGCTAATTATCCTAAAGTTAAAAGTTATCAAAATCGCATCAATATTGCTGATAATACTATTGCGAAAACAAAAACAGCATTGCTTAATGCTGTAACACTTTCATATATCTATCAACCAGGTCAAATTACTGTTGATCCAGTAAACCCTAGCACTAGCTATTTTAAAGGCTTGCAGGCAGGTTTGTTTCTAAATTTAGGTACAATAATAGCACAGCCCTATCAGATGCGTCAAGCTAAGCAAGAATTGCTAATAGCCCACCACGAGCAGGATGAATATTTAATTAACCTAGCTACCGAGGTAAAGAAAAGATACTATGTATATATACAGCGCGTGGCCGAATTGAAACTCCAATTAAATGCTTTGCAAGATGCCGAAAACTCATATAAGGATATTAAATATAAGTTTGAAAAGGGTGAAGAAACTTTTGAGAATTTCAATAAATCGCAGAGTGATTTATCTAATAGAAAGGTAGTAAAAATACAAGCAGAGGCAAATGTTTTTTTATCAAAAGCGGATGTAGAAGAATTGTTAGGCACCAAACTAGAAAATATAAAATAAATGGAATGGCATAACTTTTTTCAACTACTCAAAAAGCACAAATATACCCTATTGGCTACAACGGTGGTTGCAATACTTGTTGCCTACTTTCTAGTCAGAAATCAACCTAATAAATACGCATCGCAAGCAAAGTTGGCTACGGGTATAGTTGATCAAACCCAAAAAATTCTGAATAGTGATGCTGATGAACAAGAGTCGAAAATAAGTCAGAAGTTTAGTAATTTAATGGAGATGCTGCGGTCAAAAAAAATATTAGACCAAATCTCCTACAGTCTTATTATACACGATTTAAGTAGTAACGACACATATACCAAGCCGAGTACATTATTAAATCAACTTAATTCACACGCCCGGAAACACGCTTTACAAACATTTACTGAATTGTATAAAAAAAAGGAATCGCTATCCTTATATAACCCCGACCAAAATGGGCTCAATAAGCTATTAGTATCACTTCGTTATGATGATAAATCGATTTTGAACAACCTCAATATTTATCGATTACAAAATAGCGATTACATAGTGGTTCAATATGATTCGGAAAATCCTAAACTGTCGGCTGATATTGTGAATTCACTTTGTAACGAGTTTATCAATTACTATACCCTTTTGGTGAAAGAAAATCAAAAGAAGGCAGTTGATTTTTGGAGTAATTTGTTGCACGCCAAGGAAGATACCTTGAATAAGCGAATGGTAGCTTTAAAGTCGTATAAAATCAGGAATCATGTGCTGAATTTGAATGAAAAGGCTAAAAGTTTATATGGGCAAATAGCTGATTTTGAAACGAGGAGAGAAGAAGCAGAAAAGACAGCTAAATCAACAGAGGCGGCTATAAACAATATTGATAAGCGGTTTAATCCCAATGATAGGAAATATTTGGAGAGCACTAAAATTGCAGCCAGCCAACAGCTATTAACAGCCAAAGCCCAATTAGAGCAAGTAAATGAAGCTTATGTGAAGAGTAACTTTAGTTCAAAGTATAAAAATCAGGCCGACTCCTTAAAAGCGTTAATATCCGAACAAATTGAAAAATTATCAGATAAATATGTATTAAACCCATTGGCTGCTAAACAAAATTTGGTGGAGCAAAAACTAACATTACAACTTCAACACGAACTAGCCAAAAATAGTTCAAAAACGATTGATGTCGAACTTGCTCGCCTTTATGCCGAGTTCGACAGTTTAGTACCACACGAGGGTACGGTACAAGCATTAGAAAATGCAATAAGTGTAGCAAGTCAGGAATACCTCGAGATACTGCAGAAGTATAACCAAACCAATGTGGTTTCTAAATTTTCTATTCAACTAAGAATTATAGAACCCGCAGAACCCGAACAAGCCGAAGCATCCAAAAAAGCATTAATTGTAATTATTGCAGGCTTGGTTGCTTTTATATTTTATATCGTGGTTTTATTTATCATTTTCTTTTTTGACCACACTATTAAAGATGCACGTGATTTGGCTAATAAAACAAAAATACCTGTATTAGGTTATATCAATCAACAAGCTAGTTTAATCAATAATCATGCTGCGATTTGGGATAGTAAATACCCATTGGATGAGTACAAGCAGTTTATTAGGCATATCCAATCGCTAAGGTTTGAAATTGATAGCGAACTATTGGACAGCAAAGTGCTTTTAATAAACAGTATCGAAAAAGGGGAAGGTAAAACCCTTGTAGCTATCAATCTTGCTTATAGTTATATACAACTTCATAAAAAAGTATTAGTGATAGATGCCAATTTTGATAATCCTACTATAACGCAAGTAAATCAGATTGAGAGCTATTTAGAAGATTATTTGAATAATGATACTGTAACATTAGTATCCCCAATGGATGGTGCAATGCAAATTTTGGGCAATAAAGGTAATGGGCATTCTTTGTTAGAGATAAGTAATGTTTATCACATTGCAGCAAAGTTGGAACAACTCAAATCGGTATTTGATATCATTATTATTGAAAGCTCGGCATTAGTGAGTTTAAATAAGGCAAAAGAGTGGGTTATGTTTGCCGATAAGGTGGTGACTGTATTTGAGGCTGGGAAATCACTTACCGAAACAGACAAACAATATATTGAGTATTTAAAACAACTTCATAATAAGTTTATAGGGTGGGTACTTAATTACGTACCAAGTGGTATAAAAAGTAAAAAATAAAATGATAGTAAAGCTATTGATATGGTCGATATGGATTCTATTTCAGATAACAATAGGGTATAATCTTATTATGCCTATGGTATTAAGTGTACTGTGCTATTTTAAAAAGACTAGTGAAGAGGTTCAAGTAATAGATATTAAAGCTGATTATGCCATTATCGTAACTGCTTATGAGCAAATTGCGCATATACCCGAAGTTGTAAACTCGCTATTAAAACTAAATTACACCAACTATATGATTTATGTAGTTGCCGATAAGTGCGATGTAAGTAGTTTAAACTTTGCAGATGAACGCGTGGTATTATTGCGCCCCGAGGTAACACTTGCTAGTAATACCCGTTCGCATTTTTATGCTATTCAACATTTTAAAAGAAATCATAATCGTTTAACAATTATAGATAGTGACAACATTGTTCACCCTGCGTATTTAAATGAGCTTAACAGATGTTTTAACTTAGGTTATGAGGCTGTTCAAGGTGTACGAGAAGCTAAAAATTTGGATACAACTTATGCTTGTTTGGATGCCGCTCGAGATATATACTATCATTTTTACGACGGTAAAATACTTTTTAAAGTAGGCTCATCAGCAACGCTTTCAGGCTCGGGGATGGCTTTTACTACGGCTTTATATAAAGAGTGCCTCGGAGGTAAAGATGTGGTTGGAGCAGGCTTCGACAAAGTATTACAAGCTGCTATTGTTGAAAAAAATATAAGGATAGCATTTGCCGAAAATGCAATTGTTTACGACGAAAAAACAAGCCATACCAATCAACTAATAAACCAACGCTCTCGGTGGATTAACACTTGGTTTAAGTATTTTAAATTGGGATTTAGTATTATCAAAAAGGGGATAACGCAACCTAGTCGAAACCAAATTTTGTTTGGTTTAATTTTACTCAGACCGCCTATTTTCCTATTTCTACTGTTATCCTTCTTTTGCTTAGTTATCAATATTTATATCGGTTCTATACTATATCTGTTTTGGCTCCTATGTTTCGTAATTTTTGTTACAGGCTTTTTTGTTGCCCTCATAAAATCAAATACCGATAAGCGAGTTTACAGCTCACTTAAAAATATACCCGTTTTTATTTTTTATCAAATAGTATCGTTGTTTAAAGCCCGCAATGCCAATAAGAGGTCGGTAGCAACCATACATTACCATAAAGGAATTGTTAACTAAATGGCTGAAAAATGAGAATTAACCCATCAGAAAATAGTATAAAAAGTGCCGAACTGAAAGCTGCTGCCAAACAAAAAACAGACAAGGTTACACGTATAGTTGCTTTGGTGGTGGCATTTGTGAGTGTGTATATGTTTATAATCAAGATACTATTTCTATAGCAAGGTATAATGCACAGTAGTAATAAAATAAAAAATAACAAAGGCATAGCTTATAACGCCACACGACTGGTTTTTGTCGAAAAGCTTTATAATGCTATTGGCTTTTCATTTTTTATACTGTTCGCTGCTTTAATTGGATTGGGAGTAGCCAAACTCGGACTTACTTTCGGTGTCTTGTTTTTAGCATTAGCAATTGGGTTGCCTAGTATTTATGCCATTATCACTTATCCCCAATTTGGCATTATTGTATTGCTCATAATGGCCTATCTGCTTTTCATATTGGCACGTTTAGGAGTTGAGGGGCCTATTGGTATTCTTATGGATGCTTTGCAAATGTGCTTATTACTAGGTGTTCTCATCCATCAACGTAAAGAGAACAATTGGGAGTTGCTGAAAAATCCAGTAAGTGCGATAATATTGATATGGATAGGATACAATGTATTAGAAATTGCCAACCCAGTAGCCGAATCGCGAATGGCATGGGTATATACCATACGTTCGGTAGCTATTGTATTACTTAGTTACTTTGTGTTTTTATATAATATTCGCTCAGTTCAATTTATCAGAGTAATATTAAAACTATGGCTGGGATTGAGCCTCTTTGCAGCATTATACGCATTTAAGCAAGAGTATATCGGTTTTTCTGATGCTGAAGAAGCGTATCTACATTCAAACCCTAATATAGCATCATTATTGTTTATAGGTGGGCATTGGCGCAAATTCTCCATTTTTTCCGATCCTGTCACATTTGCCTATAATATGTCTATGTCGTCCATTTTTTGCATTGTGTTAATTGCAGGCAAACTATCACTATGGAAAAAATGGGTGTTAGGTGTGCTCACTATCTTGTTTCTTACTTCTATGTTGTTTTCGGGTACAAGAGGTGCAAATGTGTTGGTACCGGCGGCTCTGCTTTTATTTGCAATCATCCATTACAGTCGAAAGGTTTTAATATTCACTTGCATTGCAGCTGTTTTTTTACTTTTTCTTATAAACGTACCTACCAGTAATAGCAATTTGGTTCGCTTTCAAACGGCTTTTCATCCCGATAAAGACGATTCATACAATTTAAGGAAGGCTAACCAAAAACGCATTCAGCCTTATATTTTGAGCCACCCAATGGGTGGGGGATTAGGTGCTACCGGAACATGGGGGCGTCGCTTTTCGCCCAATTCATATTTAGCCAATTTTCCTCCCGATAGTGGATACATCCGAGTAGCTGTCGAGCTTGGTTGGTTGGGCTTATTCGTGTTTTGTACGCTCATGTTCATCGCTTTGAAAACAGGAATAAATAATTATTATCGTATAAAAAATCCCGAATTAAAAACCTATTGCCTAGGAGTTACATTGGTGATATTTGCTTATAACATTGCCAATTTCCCCCAAGAAGCCCTTGTGCAATATCCATCAAATATATTTTTCTCATTAGATATGGCACTCATCAGCATTCTGCTAAGGCTCGATCAGCAACAGCAAGAAGCAGCAAAAGTCCAATCTCAATTAAATCTTATCTAATACTATGAATAGCAACACGATATTAAAAAACAGAGACATTGTAATAGTTGGTCAACAGCCTTGGGATGTTGAAATAGGAAGCAACTGCAAAAATTTGGCCTTAGAGTTTAGTAGGTATAATCGTGTGTTATATGTTAATTCTCCGCTTGATAGGTTTACTAAATTTAAAAACAGAAGAGATCCCAAAGTCAAAAAGAGAATTGATGTAATTAATCATGATGCCAATGGATTGCTAAAAATTAAAGACAACCTTTGGAATTATTACTCTGACGAGCTTATTGAATCAATTAATTGGATAAAAAATGAGCAAATTTATGAGCGATTAAATCAACGCAATAACCAACGTTTTGCTCGTTCAATTAGAAAGGCAATTAAAAAACTAAGATTCGAGAATATTATTTTGTTTAATGATAATGATATTTTTAGATGTTTCTATTTAAAAGAGTTGTTAAATCCCGATGTAAGTGTTTATTACTCAAGAGATTTTTTGTTATCAGTAGATTATTGGAAACACCACGGGAAAAGATTAGAGCCCGAGCTGATTAGTAAAAGTGATATATGCGTAGCCAACTCGACCTACTTGGCAAATTACTGTAAAAGATACAATCCTAATTCGTTTTATGTAGGGCAAGGCTGCGATTTGGGTATGTTTGTTGATGAAGAAAACTTCCCAATACCAAACGATGTAGTAAACTTGCCTAAACCTATAATTGGTTATGTAGGCGCATTGCAGAGTATAAGGTTGGATATTGAACTGTTAGAATATATTGCTTTGCAAAAACCACATTGGAGTATAGTACTTGTTGGGGCAGAAGATGATGCGTTTAAGAAAAGCAAACTTCACTCCATTCCCAATGTCCATTTTTTAGGCAGTAAAACGCCCGAGATGCTTCCTGCTTATATTAACTCATTTGATGTATGTATCAACCCACAACTTATTAACGAAGTAACCATTGGTAATTATCCTCGGAAAATTGATGAGTACTTAGCGATGAGCAAACCCGTTGTAGCAACCCGAACAGAGGCGATGAGCGTTTTTGCCGAACATACCTATCTTGGTATAAGTAAAGAAGATTATGTGACATTGATTGAAAAAGCCTTATATGAGGATGGTGATGATAGGAGAAAAAATCGTCTTGAATTTGCTAAAACCCATACTTGGGCTAATAATGCACGCGAAATATATCAAGCTATACTTAGTTGCGATATTCATCGCTAAATTTTTTTGTAAAAAATAAAATTGATACTGTGTTTCACATTGCGGTATATGGCTCGCACTATACTTATAAAAGGATTTGTACTCTGACGCAAATCACCTCTTTTCATGGTGGTTGGTTCGTCAGCCGAGTTTAATTGGTCAAATAAACCTTTGAAATCTTCATAAAACAACCCTTTGCCTTTATTTTTCAGAAACGACATTGCCATCGAAAACTCGGTTTTATCTCCCTTTATGCCTTCTCTATATCTACCAAATGTATCAAAAAACGAACTTCTGCGTAAATGAGGATGATCGCTATAACAATGGAATTTTCGATAACCAAGATATCCTATTTTAAATACCATTTCCGAAAAACCATACTTGTATGGTTTTAAGTATGGGTATTTAAAATAAGCGTAAAAACGCACCATATCAATACTTTTCTCCTCTTCCATCAGCGTTATGGCTTCGTGTAATCGATTAGCGAAAATAGGCTTAGGTTCAAAATCTTCTTGCACATACAACGTGTAAGGCATTGTTACAGCATCTTGTCCTTTATTAATGTTATGTCCCAAACCTTTATTGATAGGGGTTGTTATTAGCTTAAAGTTAAAATGCTTTTGTATTTCTTGCACTTTGTTTAAGTGTTCGGGCCGACTACCATCATCCGATACTATAATTTCGCCGAATGTAATATGTAGGTTTTGGAGCGAGGATAACAAGCGTTCTAATGATTTGTTACGATTGTAATGCGTAACCAGCAGGCCGATATTTTTGAAGTGAAAATTATTGCTATCCATAACTCAACTAATTTAACATTTACTTTTAAAAAAGCATATTGTTTGCTATATTGTTAAAGTTTAATTTTACGCTAAATGTGGCAAAAGGTTCATAATTTACTGCGAAACAAATACTTTTTGTCGTTGGTAGGCAATATTATCATGTCTAGCCTTGGGCTTATTACCATGGCACTCATTTATCGTGTTTTGTCCAAGTCAGAAGCGGGTACTTGGGTATTTTTTCAGTCGATAGTTTTGTTGATAGATACCTTCCGCTCGGGCTTTTTAACCACTGCAATTATTAAATTTTATTCGGGTTCAACACAAGAGCGCGCTGCTCAAGTTGTCGGCTCTGCATGGTTTTTAGGTTTAATTATTACTATAATCTTAGTAATGCTAAGCGCATTGTCTTTATTGATTATAAACGTTATCAACGATGATGGTGTCGCCTTGTTTTTTAAGTGGTCGGGAGTGTATTATTTATTATCGCTGCCTTGGTATTTAGCCACCTGCGTTATCCAAAGTAAGCAACAGTTTGGCAAACTATTATATATCAGATTGTGCAATCAAGGAAGTTTTGTTTTGTTTATTATTGGGCTGATAGTGGTGCACCGTGTTAGTTTGAACAACGTTATTTACGCTTACCTGCTTTCAAGTTTAATTACCAGTATTTATGTTCTTATTAGGAGATGGTCGGGGGTAGAGTTCATTAAATCGCGAAGCAAAACATTGATGCTCGAAATTTATCATTTTGGTAAATATAGTGTAGGTACATCGTTAAGCTCCAATTTATTTAGTGCTTCCGATACTTTGATTATCAATTTTATGCTGGGAAAGCCTGCGCTAGCTATCTACAATCTTGGGCAATCATTAATGCAGGTGGTAGAAATCCCACTCCGAAGTTTTGCTATAACAGCCATGCCCGAAATAGCAGCAGCGTTTAATGAAAACAACCGCGCGAGAGTCATCACCATAATGAAGAAATATGCAGGTATGCTATCTATTATGCTTATTCCAGCTGCATTAATTGGCTGTGTGCTTGCCGATGTGCCCATTTATATTATAGGCGGCGGAAAGTATATGGGTACAGAGGCGGCTAATGTATTTCGCCTATTTTTAACGTTTGCTATCTTGTTTCCACCCGATCGATTTTTTGCTTTAACTATTGATGCTATACACCGCCCGAGTATTAATTTTTATAAAGTACTAGTCATGTTAGCTGTTAATATCAGTTCCGATTTTATAGGGGTTTATATCACACACAATGTTTATGGCATTGCATTTGCAACCGTACTACCCATACTCACTGGAATTATTATAGGTTATTGGGCACTTAATAAATATTATAAATTCTCGTTTTGGAATATTTTTAAAGTAGGATACATTGAAAGCATATTACTATTAAAAAAAGTACGACTATAATGAAACTGGCACATTTAATATTAGTACACAATGAGCCCAAACAATTAGAGCGTCTAATAAAACGGTTAGAACATCCATCTACTGATATTTATATTCATTTAGATAAGAAAGCCGATGCCGCTCAGTTTGATTATTTGAAAAGCCGTCAAAATGTGCATTTTATAAAAAACAGCGTTAAGGTTTATTGGGGTACATTCAGCATAGTTCAAGCAACTATCAATAGTTTTAAAGAAATTGCCAAAACGGGTATAACTTATCAATATATCAACTTATTGAGTGGACAGGATTACCCTTTAAAATCAACCGAATATATTTATCAGTATTTGAATGCTAATGAAGGTTTGATTTTTATGGACTACTTAGCAGTTGAAGCCGATTGGACTGAAGCTTTAGCAAGGATACGCCAATATCATCTTAACAACTATAAAATACCTGGGCGATATGCAATTCAGCAAATTATCAATAAAATATTACCTCAACGCAAAATGCCGTATCATCTCATTCCCGTAGGGCGGTCGCAATGGTTTACCATCCCTTTCGAGTGTATGGTTTATATCCTTAATTTTTGGCAGGCCCATCCCAAGCTACGACGATTTATGAAACTAACATGGGGGGCTGATGAGTTTATTTTTCAAACTATTCTCTACAATTCTGTTTATAAAAGCAAAATGCTAAATGATAATTTACGCTATATTGATTGGTCGCAGGGGGGAGCCAGTCCAAAGCTGCTTACAATGGCAGATGCTGATCAATTGCTAAGTTCGGAAAAGCTGTTTGCTAGGAAATTTGATAGACATAAAGATGAATTGGTGCTTAACTACATTGATAAGCAGTTGAATCCTTAGCGTCAATTTACTTTACAGAAACCCACTCCTCGCAATCAAAATTATACTTCTTTATTACCTTAGCTGGATTACCCGCTACTACCGAATAGGGAGGAACGTCTTTTGTAACAACAGCTCCAGCAGCTATCACACAATGTTTCCCAATAGTTACGCCCGATGTTATAACAGCATTGGCAGCTATCCAGCAATCATCATCAATATAAATAGGAGCGGTTAGTATTTTTTGTGCATGAATAGGTTTATCTATATCACTATATTCATGATTTAAGCCACTTGTCACAACATTTTGTGCGAAAATTACATTGTCACCAATTTTCACAGGGCCTATTATTACATTACTCATGCCTATTAAGGTATTCGCACCTATTTCTACATCGCCAACGCCATTGTTGATGGTGCAAAAATCTTCGATTGTTGAGTGATGTCCCAAGCTAAATTTATTGAATGGCACTACATCCATGCGTATATTCCATCTCACTTTTGATGCTTTGCCATAATGATGACAAAATGGATTTACTAATAACCTCACCCAAACTCGTGCGCGCGCTTCTCCCGGAGGAATAAGCATCCAATGGATTATTTTTTTTAATACTGGGCTACTTTTTATACTTTCTTTTACAGTCATTTCCTTCTGGATTTCTCCCAAATAGCACTTTGCTTACCTTTAGCATACCTCACTATTCCAAGTACTACGGCATAGTTCATCATCGTGAAGTAATAGGGTATAAAAAAGATTTTCACCTTAATCTCACGAGCCATCATCAACCAGCCTGATAGCGATAAAATATAGAATACAAACTGTGCCATTAATAGTAATTGATATATTAATCCGTTGTTACCTTTAATTACAATCGCAATGTTTAGTAATAAAACAAGTGCCATCAAAAATGGTATTATCGTCCACCTTAATACCCTGTGACTAATATATTGAAACGATAGGACGGGCGTTTTGAAAGGGTTAAGTAAACTCCTCAACCAAATAATGGATTGAATGCCCCCTGCTGCAATTCTTATTTTCCGTTTCAATTCTTCTTTAATTGTTTCCGAACCTGTTTCGGTGGCATAGGCTTCGGGTTCATACACTATTTTATAACCCTTTTCGACAATACGCATCGAAATCATAAAATCATCAATTATGGCATTTGGTGGCACAGGTTGATATAAATTTTTGCGGATAGAAAACAATTCGCCCGCCGCCCCAATTACCGAGTGTAGCTCCGAGTCCCATTGTTTTAATTTCGATTCGTATTTCCAATAAAAGCCTTCGCCGGCGGTAGCATCAGCGGTTTGGGTTATATTTACACGTTTCTCTCCAGCCACCGCCCCTACATTGCTATCCGCATAATGCCTGCAAATGTTTATCAAGGCTTTATTATTAAGAAAAGTATTTGCATCAGTAAATACAATTACATCAGTAGTTGTTTGTTCAATAGCCCTATGCACAGCTGCCATTTTGCCCATGCGTGCATCTTTGTGTAGATGAATAATCTCGGGGTGTTTTGAAACAATATTGGCGGTTTGATCTGTTGAGCCATCAGTAACAAAAATCAAATGGAGTTTATCCTTTGGATAAATTAGTTCGAGTGTGTTTCTTATTTTTTGTTCAATAAACGCTTCTTCGTTATAAGCAGCAACTATTAATGTGCAGCTAGGTAAATTGTTTGTTTTGGGTAATGCTGGTTTGCCTATTACCATGCGTTTTAACTTTACTAATACAAAAAGCAACAAACCATAGCCTACAAATGCGTAGAAAATCAAAAATAAACTTATCCAATATACTGCACTCATAAATGTATTATCTAATGATAGGGTAGCCCAAATTGTTGCTATTCTTAGGTTCTCTGATGTTCCACCAAATTGCTTTCATCAACCATTCAATAAACCCTTTTTGCCCTGCTTTTATATACTTAATGATGTTTCGTGGAGTAACTAAACAGAGGAAATAACCATAAAAAACAAGCTGTTGTATAAGTGTGGCATTTCGACGTATAAACAGTATCCTATTTCTGTTCATGAAAAATTCTTTTAATGCACTGCCTTTGCCTACCGAAATGGAGTCTTTGTGATATATTAAAGCATCGGCTACCAACCATGCCTTATAGCCAGCCCTTTTAATACTATCGCACCAATCCAATTCTTCGTAGTATAAAAAGAAATTCTCGGGCATAATGCCTGCCTTTTCAATACATTCTTTTCGTATCATCATTGCTGCGCCATGTGCATAGCCTGTTTCGCCTGTTAAATGGTCGTACTGGCCATTGTCAACCTCAAACTGTCCCACACAATGATTACTTGCCGTATAATAATTCATCTCGGTATAGCCCATGTATTGTAATATATTAGGATGGCTGAAATATCTGATTTTGGGCGATACTATACCTACGTTTGGCAGGGCATCAAGCACATCAACAAGCTTTTGTACCAAGCCATTTGTAAACTCGGTATCGTTGTTTACAAAAAATATGTACTCGCCTTTGGCACAATGTATCCCCAAATTATTCCCCCCAGCAAAGCCTAAATTTTTTTCTGAACGTATAAATTTTGCTTTAGTATATTTTGTTTCCCATTCGGGGATGTGGTTTATTTTGCTGCCATTATCTACTACTATAATCTCAATATTAGGATAGCTATTGGTTAAAGCGATAGAGTTTAATAACGCTTCGGTCACCTCAGGCTGATTAAAATTGACAGTTATAATTGATACTAGCTTCATAGGCTATGGGCAACAACTGGTTAAACATTCTCTTTTTGTAGCAACGCAGGTATGGTTTTCATTATTAGCTTAATGTCGTTTTTAAAGCTATAATTCAACGCATATACATTGTCAAGCATCAACCTTTCTTCCTCACTCATTTCGCCTTTCCCTCTTTTTTCTACTTGCCACAAGCCGGTAATGCCGGCAGGAGCTACAAAACGCAGAGCATACTTATCAGTAGTTAGTTTTTCAGCTTCGTATAGTGGCAATGGTCTGTTGCCAACAATGCTCATGTTGCCAATAAGCACATTCCATAGTTGGGGTAGCTCATCAATACTGGTGTTTCTGATAAAATTTCCAACCTTAGTTATTCGAGGGTCGTTTTTTAATTTAATAAATGCCGATTCTGAATTAGCTTTTTTAGAAAACATAAAGTCTTTCTCGCACCATTGTATATTGTCGGCATATAAAGTATATCGGCACTTGCCACTATCTGCACATGCGGCACATAATAAACTATTAGACGATTTTTCTGTTTCAACTTCATTCGTCCCATTGTATTGGTTCAAGTGTTTTAAATCTTTCAATCGTTGGTCGGCGTTTACATACATCGACCTAAATTTGTAAAATTTGAATATCCGATATCCTGTGCCTACCCTTAGCGAGTAATAGAACGCAGGCCCTTTTGACTCGAATTTGATAAGTATATAGATTGTCAAAAAAAGAGGCGATAGCATGATAAGTGCTGTGCCTGAAAACACAATATCGAAAAGCCTTTTACCCCACCCAATACTGTTTATAGCTGTAGAAGAAGCTTCGGTATCAGCACTCAATTTATCCCAATTTTTTATGCTAAAGTTTATCCTTTTGCTTATTAGCGTTGATTTTAGTGGCATAATAAATACATCAGTAATGCCATTATTAAGTGCTAGTTTGCGCAAATTATTGTCAATATGATTGGCAATTAAGAAGAAAGGTACTGATGGGAGTGTCTTTTTTTTAAGTGCTTCAATTAATGTAAGCCCACCTGGAGCCATGATTTCGCTATACGATACAATGGCAATGATGTGATATTCGCTGGATAGCCATGAATTTGTCATCTTCATGCCGTTGGCAAAGTGCACCACTTCCGCCTCTCCAAAATTGCAGGAATTGAAAACATCCTTAAGCGATTTATCGAACCCAATTAAAGCGATAACTGGACTTGCTTTTGCTGTATTATCCATTTTATGCTAATATTTTGCCACTCCTTCGCAGAATAACTTTTATTCTAGCTTCAAGCTCGGCGGGGTTAAATGGTTTTACAATAAAATCATCAGCACCTTTGTTTAGGCATTTTATTCTTTTTTCGGAGCTTTCCTCGCCTGATAAAATGATGATAGGTACTGAACTGAAAAAGTCGCTTATTTTCACCTGTTCAATCAGTTCAAATCCACTAATTTGGGGTGTATTCAAATCAGCAATAATCAAATCAGGGATGTTGCCTTTTTGCATCGCCATTAAAGCATCCATTCCGTCTTTACATACCATTACTTCATATAATGCACTTAGGAATTCTTCCAAAATGGCTTGCATATATAAATCATCCTCAACAATCAGAATCTTAATGTCGTTTGTGTCTGTGAAATTCATAATAGCAGGGGTTTAAATTGATAATAATTTCTTTTTAGGATATTTTATAATTAATTTTAACGAAATCAATAGCAATTAGGTTATAGCTTTTAAAACAAAATATTATAATCTCAACTTAGCAATCGTTTCAATCGTTTAACTATTGATTTTCTTAAACCACCGTCTATTTGTATTCTTCTATCGGTTGTCCATACAATACTTTTCGAGCTGCTTACTCTGTGCATTTTTCCAAACCCACTTTTTGATAGTTTTAAGGCCAAGTACCCATCCTCATTTGTGCCATCAGGATGATTAAAGCCCCCTACTTGTAGCCCTTGATGTAGTCTGAATGCCGAATTAAACCCATACACATTTACGGCTTCTGTTTTTTTATAATTATTATAAAACCGAGTGATGTCGGCCAGTATTTCGTAAAAATAATAGGTTAGTCGCCCCGTTTTGGCAATAGGAATAAACGAGAAACGACCATAAGTTATAGCTACATTAGGGTTGCTGATTAGCGGGCGCACCATTTGTTCAATCCAATATTTGGGGTAAATGGTATCAGCGTCAGCATTTATAATATACTTGCCTTTGGCCTGCATTAAGCCAGCGTTGCGCGCGTGAGTAATACCCTGTTTGGTTTCGAGTATGCACCGCACGCCACAGGCATTCACAAGTGCTTCGGTATTGTCGGTCGAGTTATTATTTACAACAATTATCTCAATCGACTTACTAGTGATATTGCTACAAAGCGATGCCAAAGTAGGTACAATATTTTCCGCTTCATTATAGGCAGGTATTACTATCGAAATCTCAGGCTCGCCTTTTACCAAGTAATTATGGTAATTGTCACTAATTGAACGCAACGCTATCGCATTATTCGTATCTGTCTCAAGATACTGGCGAATATATAAAGGGATAAAGAGTGGTTTCATATTGGTTAAGTTTAATTATTAATAAAATTATAAAAATTAAAGACCGATAATGAATTTTAATGGTGAGTTTTTTATGCTTTTTACAATAAAATAGGTAACTGATAGGGTAACAATAAAGAAAGCTATTTCCAATAAAATCGAACTTTCGAGATTGATAGTTTGGTTGTCTTTAGATATGTAGGCATTTATTACAGGAGTTAATTGACTAATAACAATACAATGCGCTAAATAAATTCCGTATGCGTGGTTTCTTGGGTCTAATTTATTTAACCAATTCATTTTTTTCGATTTAAGTAGCGGGATAAATATAAAAGTGGATAAAACAAGATTAGAAATTCTTAAGGTGGAGAAAGCATCATCGGGTATAATATTTCTCAATATTATACCTTCAAAACAAGCTATTATCAAGCATATTGCCATTAATGGGAGTAATATGTTCCAGTTTATTTTGTTCAAAAAATGGGCAACAAGGTGCAAGTGTTGTTTTAATTGAATGCCTAGCCACATAAAAAATATATAACCCATTACAGCTTTGGTATGACTTACTGCTACCCACCCGAAGTATAAATTTATACCATAGAATAAGCTAAATGCTAATAACATGAGCCCGAACCATTTATTATTAATAAATTTTTTGCAAGCAATAAGAACTATGGCCGAGAAAATACATACAGGCACAAACCAATAAGCCGAGTGGAATAAAAAGGAAACTCCAAGGGTAAAAGCAAGTTTGAGTATAGCACTTAATGTTTGATGGGGAGGCATTATCTCTATTAGCTCTATTGCTACAAAAAGGAATAAAAAAACTAGCCAAGGTATAATTAGCCTAAAAAAACGAGAGCGTAAATAATTCCATATGGTAAAACTCTCCAGCTTGTCGCATAAAAAGTAACCAGAGATAACAAAAAAGTTGATGGTGCCGAGTTTTCCCAATTGAATAAATAAAGCCTGTATGAAAAAGAAAGCACCGCTAGTTACGTGCACATCTTCCCATCCCAATAAGGTATGTCGCCAAATAATTGAACACATAGATAATACACGTATAATGTTCATTCTATTGGCAAAGCGAGCATTTATGCTATGCTCAATAGTATTCTGAGTGGTATT
The DNA here is from genome assembly GCA_963422535.1 of uncultured Mucilaginibacter sp. Taxonomy (GTDB): domain Bacteria; phylum Bacteroidota; class Bacteroidia; order Sphingobacteriales; family Sphingobacteriaceae; genus Mucilaginibacter. The sequence continues at coordinate 950,540 of OY730227.1, read as the reverse complement.
GCCAAATACTGCACTACTTATACCAATTTTTGCTTGACGTGGTGTCAAAATACTGTCTATATTGTTTAATATAGTAGTGGAAATTACAGCTGAGTTAGTTTTTAATTTATTCATAATTAACAAATAAAATATATGCCATAATCAATAGTCTATAAATATACCATCTATATAAATATCTAATTATCAATCATTTAATTATTGTAAATATTCCATATTTTGGAAAATGTCCAAATAGTGTATCATTTACTGTTGGTAACTTTTTCGCGTTGATTTCCGTATAGTTAATTTATCTGTTTAATATTTTCGTAAATTAACAACATGAGCGTATATAGCATTTTTATAGTAGAGGACGACGAATGGTATGGGAAAATATTGGAATATCATTTAAGTCTGAATCAAGACTATAAGATTACTCGATTTGAAAAAGCGCAAGATTGTTTGGATAAACTATACCTACTGCCTGATTTAATCACGATTGATTTCTCGTTGCCAGATATGCCGGGCGATAAGCTTTACAAAAAAATTAGAGAAGTTAATTCTGATGTTCCAGTAATTGTTATTAGTTCGCAAGAAGATATTACCATAGCGGTTAATCTCCTTAAAATGGGTGTAAGCGATTATATGGTGAAGGATGATGCTACAAAGGATTTATTGTGGAATAGCATTATACGAGTAAAAGAAACACAAAACCTAAAAAAAGAAGTAGCCTATTTAAAAGAAGAACTTGGGCAAAAGTTTTCTTTCGAGAAAACCATATTGGGGCAAAGCGATGCCTTGAAGCGAATTTTTACAATGATGGAAAAGGCTACCAAAACCAATATCAATGTATCTATTACTGGCGAAACAGGTACAGGCAAAGAGGTAGTAGCCAAAGCCATACATTATAATAGTGATAGAAAAAAGAAGGATTTTGTAGCCGTAAATATGGCAGCCATACCCAAAGATTTGATTGAAAGCGAATTGTTTGGTTACGAAAAAGGTGCTTTTACAGGTGCTATCAATCGTAAAGCGGGTAAGTTTGAAGAAGCCAACGGGGGTACCATATTTTTAGATGAGATAGTAGAGCTTGATTTAAGTCTTCAAAGTAAAATTTTACGTGTTTTACAAGAGCGTGAGGTGGTACGAATAGGAGGGAATGAGAGAGTAAAACTCGATATAAGATTGATAGTAGCTACCCATGCCAATTTGGCTGAGGAAGTAAAGAAAGGCAATTTTAGAGAAGACCTTTATTACCGAGTGATAGGTTTACCTATTGAGCTTCCTCCACTTCGCAACCGTGGAAATGATATATTGATTTTGGCAAAGCATTTCGCTGAGGATTTTGCTAAACAAAATAAACTGGGAAATATTACTATATCGCAAGAGGCAAAAGATAAATTATTGCGATATACATACCCTGGCAATGTAAGAGAACTAAAAGCAATAATTGATTTGGCAGCAGTAATGTGTAACGATAATGAAATATTAGCGGCAGATATTACCTTTAATTCGCCCAATCGGGATGAGCAATTTACTTTTGATTCAAAAACCCTAAGAGAATACACTATTGATATTATTAAACATCATTTGAAGAAAAACGATAATGATGTAGTAGCTACTGCCAACGATTTAGATATTGGGAAAAGCACTATTTACAAGATGCTGCAAAATGGCGAAATAAAGCTATAAAGCAGGTTATGAAATCTATAAAATGGAGTGTTTTCCAAAATATGGATTTCGATACTTTGATAGGTTATAAAAACACCTTTAAACGAGTTGTTTAAGCCCCTTTCAAACTTGGTACAATTTTAATGGGTTAACAAATCAGTTGTTAACTTAAATTACATTAAAATGTATGGAATTGTAAATAAGGCGATTGAAGACCTTGTGAAATCTAATTTTGGCGAAGAAAAATGGGAAAATGTTAAAAAGAGAAGTGGGATAGACATTGACTATTTTATTAGTAGCGAGCCCTATGACGATACCATTACTTACCTATTGGCTGGTGCTGTGAGCGACGAGATGAATATGCCGCTTAAAGATGTATTACAGGCATTTGGCGAGTGGTGGGTGTTGAAAACTGGGAAAGAAAAGTATGGTGGTTTGATGGAAGCTGGAGGCGAAAATTTAAAAGAATTTTTAATTAATCTCCCCGTGTTTCATAATCGGATAATGTTAATGTATCCCAAACTTACACCACCCGAGTTTAAAATAAGTGATATAAAAGAAAATAGTGTTCATGTTCATTATTTCTCAAAAAGGCAAGGGTTAAAAGAGTTTGTGCGTGGGTTGCTATACGGCTTAGGCAAAATGTATAAAACTCCTGTTACAATCGAGCTGATTGCCTGTCGAGAAAGTGGGAACAAGCACGAGGTTTTCGTAGTAAGTTGGTAAAATATGAGTTCAAATTGTTTTTCGTTTAAAAAAGATCAATTCAATCGTTTATTCCCATTTTATATTTTAGTTAACAATCGTTTCGCCATCGAGTCATGCGGTATTAGTTTGCAAAAACTCGCGAAAAGCAATATCAACCAATCATTTTCTACTTGCTTTAAAATAACCCGTCCCGAAATGGATGTGGTCGATTTTGAATCCATCAAAGCAACCCATGGGCAGCTCATAACATTGCAATTACAAAGCGGGCACAAAACTATACTAAGGGGGCAATTTGAGTTTTTAGATGATACAAACCAATTACTTTTTGTTGGGTCGCCTTGGTTTTACTCCATGGAGCAGGTAAATGAAAGCAACCTTAAACTAAGTGACTTTGCCAATCACGACCCTCTTATTGATTTACTACACATCCTCAAAACACAAGAAATAGTTAATGCTGATTTAAAACAATTAGTAGCAACAATCAATAGTCAAAAAAACACACTAAAAAATAATGAAGAGAAATACCGCAACATTATAGAAAACATGAACTTAGGTTTGCTTGAGGTGGATGTAAATGAAAATATCACTTATGCTAACCATAGTTTTTGCGAAATGAGCGGTTATACTATAAAAGAATTGGAGGGGAAACGTGCAAGCGAGATTTTTGCAACAGGCGAAAGCACCAAAGTGCTTCAAGAAAAGACAAAAAATAGAGAAAAAGGTATTGCTGATGCTTATGAGATAGAAGTTATAGATAAGCAGGGCAATGGTAAATGGTGGTTGATAAGTGGTGCACCTCGCTATAATGATAAAGGCGATTTAGTGGGTTCAATAGGTATTCATCTTGATATTACCGAGCAGAAGCAATTAGAGCGAGAATTAATAGAAGCCAAAGTTCAGGCAGAGCATTTAGCTAAAACCAAAGAAGCATTTTTAGCAAATATGAGCCACGAGATACGCACACCTATGAATGCGATAATGGGAATGAGTAGGCAATTAGCCAAAACAGATTTACTGCCTCAACAAAAATTCTATCTCGATGTAATACATTCTGCATCCGATAATTTATTAGTCATTATTAATGATATTCTCGACTTATCTAAAGTTGAAGCAGGTAAACTTAGTTTTGAAAGCATTGGTTTCGAATCTAATTCAATTGCCGAGCGTGTAATACGTGTGTTGGCACATAAAGCCGAAGAAAAAGGGCTTAAACTCCAAAACTCCTATTTTGATACTCGTATTGCTCCTGTTTTAATAGGCGACCCATATCGTCTCAATCAAGTGTTATTTAATTTAATAGGCAACTCCATTAAATTTACGGAAAAGGGCTTCGTTGATTTGTCTTTAGAGTTGATAGAGGACAATGAGTTTTCTCAACTTATTAAAATAAAAGTGAAGGATACCGGCATAGGTATGGACGAAGATTTTGTGAAAAATTTGTTCGAGAAATTCAGCCAAGAAAATGAATCCATCACTCGTAAGTATGGTGGCACTGGCTTGGGTATGAGTATTTGTAAAAATTTGGTAGAACTGATGGGTGGAGAAATAAGAGCTGAAAGTATAAAGGGAAAAGGTACTACTATTATACTAAAAATTGAATTTAAAAAAGGCAATTATACCGATGTGCCCGAAGAAAATATTGTACAATTTAATTCTAATTTTTTACAAGGCAGGAAGATACTTATAACTGATGATAATGAATTAAATAGACTAGTAGCATCCATAATTCTTCAAAACTACGGAGCTCAAATTGTTGAAGCGTTTAATGGTCAGCAAGCAATCGAGGTGCTCAAAAAGCAGCATTTTGATGTTATTTTGATGGATATTCAAATGCCTGTGATGAATGGTATTGAAGCCACTAAAGCACTTAGGCAAAGTAAATGCAATGTGCCTATAATTGCCCTCACTGCTGCTGCTATTAAAGGCGAACGGCAAAAATGTATATCAGCTGGTATGAGCGACTATATTACCAAACCATTTAAAGAGGAAGTATTGTTAAAAATAATAGATAAGCTGCTCAAAAATAATAATGTAGAGGCTAGGCATTTGAAAAACGAGGAAAGTAAAGAAGAACTACTATTTGATTTGACCGAGTTGGAGGACATAAGCAGGGGGAATAAAGATTTTATATTAAAAATGCTCAATATATTTTGTGAGCAAACGCCGCTAATACTGCACGAAATGTTAGATGCTTATAAACAAGGACAGTATGAGAAAATGGGCGCAATGGCTCATAAAATGAAGCCGAGTATCGATAACCTCAAAATTATGCCGTTAAAACAAATCATACGAGACATTGAGCTGTTAGGTAGAGAAAACAAACATAGCGCGCAATTGCCTATTATGTTGCAACAAACAGAAAGTATTTTGCAAGAGGTATTTGTTCAATTAAAAAAATATAAATCTTAATAGTTGCTATTTTAAAAATAGGGGTTGTTGTAACTATTATTTTAGATAAAACTTCTTTCTAAAATTTGCAAACTTGTTAAACTAGGTGTGATTAAGAAAATTGTTGCATTCTCCTTTATGCTACTTATAGGGAAGAAGATGCTGTAAGCAAAAAAAAACAGGCATTTAGAGCTAATCTAAATGCCTGATAGTAATTGGTGGAGAATATCGGAGTCGAACCGATGACCTCTTGCATGCCATACGGAATTTAAGAAACACAAAATAATTTCAAATTGCCACAAATATCTGTAAACCAATATTTTATGTAAATATATTTGCTAATTTATTTGGGATTTTAAGTGATTTTTACCTACTTTTGTTTTATCACAGTTTTATCACAGAGGTAAAAGATAAAGCTGTCGCATCCATTTTTGCATGCAAAATAAATTGAAGAAATTATGTTGTGGACATCCTTATAAAACCAATTCTTTGGACTTACAGAGTAATAATTGATACAGATAAAAATTATGTAATTGGCGAACATGAAGTGCGTATCAGAATGACGCAAAACCGCGTTCCCAAGTATATCACTACCGCTTTCAGTAGTTCTCCTGAAAACTGGGATGAAAAGAACGGCTTGCCGTTAATTACTCATCCTAAATATTTGGACTTATCCTCCAGGATCAAAAAGATCGTAGAAGATATAGAATACGAGATTAAAACCGCTGAAAAGGCCGGGCGAACGATTACTCACACAGAAATTAAGGCAAACCTTAGTAATCAAATAAAGCAATCAGCATTACCTGAAAAGCCAAATAAAATTTTAGCCTACATACAATCCGTTATTGATTATTATGATTCCGTAGATAATCCGGGCTATGCCAATGTTTTTTACAATAACAAACTGACCGTTAAGAAGCTTCTTAAAGACAAGGATAAGATGTTTTTGGCCTTTACCAAATCAGATCATGAGGCTTATGAAAAACAGATTTCTGGAACAACCGAGTCTACAAGAAGCCATTACCTGCGTACTTATTACCGAATCTGGAATCTGGCGATTGCTGATGGATTGTGTAACAAAGAACACCACCCTAAAAAGTACATTCAGTTTAAGGCCTACAAAAGAATCAGGACGAAGAAGCGGTCAATAAAATCTGATTATTGGGTTAGAATCCTTAGGCTAAAACCTGCTAAAGAAACCCGGATATACCGCTCTCATTTGTTGATGCAGTTTATGTATTACGCGAGGGGCATGAATTTCAATGACATGCTCAAACTAAAAAAGGAAGATTTCGTCAATAACGGTATTTGTTACAAGCGCTCAAAAAACAAAAGAAATTATGATTTTGAACTTCACCCATCGGCGGTAAAAGTTATTAAGATTTTTGAAGATTTTCCGGAACAGTCTGATGCAGGGTATATCTTTCCCTTTATCATGCAGGAACATGATACGGCTAAAAAAATGGATGTTCGCATAGACTCTGCATTAAAGGATTTTAACGAGGACTCAAAGGCAATGGCAGAAGCCGTTGGCTGGAAAAAGCAGTTTACCTCCAATGCGTTACGACATGGATTTGCAAGCCATCTAAACGAGGCTAATGTGGATATTAAAATAATACAGGAGGCAATGGGGCACGAAACACAGGCCGATACTCGCATCTATTTAGCGGATATTGAAGATAGCATCATAACAGAAGCCATAAATAACGCTTTAAAAATGGTCGGATAATTAATTTAGTTAGGGTCACTGGTTCGACTCCCCTGTGTTCAAAACGATATTTTGATTTAATTAAGCATAAAAAAAGCGCAGTCCAAAGACTGCGCTACTTCTAAATGTTTTGTGTTGGATAGGATTATGGTTTATTCACCCAACTTTTGAATATAATCGTCAAGTTCTTCAGCGTTAAAATAAACCGTTCCTCCTACTTTTCTAAAAGGCAAAAGGCCCCTATTTCGTAATGTTTGAAGTGTAACCTCCGACATACCGAGTAAATCCATTACCTCATTGGTTTTAAGCCATTTTTTGGGATATTTTACATTTAATAATTTCTCAATATCGGTCAATAACTGTTTACGAAACTTCTCTAAGTCCTCCGAAGTCAATACTTGTAGCTCCATTTTATTTCAGGTTGAAATAAAAAAGGCGCAAACCATATAAGGCCAGCACCGCGCATTTATAAATGCTATAAAAGCAAATTGTTAAGGTAGAACGAATCTGCTATTTACCGCCCCCTTTTAGAGTTTGGTTGCTCATTAACCCGTTGATTGGCCAGTCTTTTCAAATTGTTTTCTATAAACTCCGGTAGGCCGGACTCTGACAAGGGGGTAACTTTGGCAACTAATGTTTGTTGAATAGGATGCTCATCTAATAAATCCGTTTCGCCTATTCCAAGATCTCTGGCAACTGCAACAGGGTCAAGTTTTAATTCGTAAGGGATTTCCATTACAACCACATTTACCGGTAATTCTTTGATATCTTCTTCAGGGATAAAAACCTCATGGGTTAGTGTATGGTAGAAGCATAAATAAGCCTCGCCGGATTCGTCCATTTCTAAATTATCTAAGCTGATATGCTTCCATGGCTCTTCTGTTTCCCTTAATTGTCTTAGCCGCCAATCTACCGTAAAATCTGTACCGGCCAGATCAATGTGGGGCAATTTACCTGATAAGCGGATTTTAAGTAATTCGGCTGCTTGTTTTTGCTGTATTGGATCTGCTAAGCGATCACATATTTTTTCAAGTCGCTCTACTTCCCAATCATTGATTAACGCCTTAAGAAAAGTGACTGCAATATATTTTTCCTTTGTTTTGTAGAGCAGTTGTTGGTGCCGGTAATCCTGGCCTAACATATTACCCATTTCGACAACTGAACGTTCATCCCAGGTTTGGAATTGCTCCCGTGCCGCATCAAAGTTTTGATGTTCAGCAAGCTTTAATACCAGATCACCTTTAAGCATCGGGCCATAAAGTGCAATCAGGTCCTTTTCGGTAATCGTCCCTGTTGAATTAAACAATGGATTTTTCGAAGTTTCCATAAAATTGAGTGAAGTCGGCTTTTGATAGCCTGATAAAGATGAGATAAGCGTAAAATAAAAGCCCCTGAACACTCGCTGCCAGGGACTTTCAACCTAAACCTTATCACAATTGCAGGCAGATGGCCCGCTTTTAAGATGTTGTAATATTAACAATTATTGTTCAATAATGCCTGTTAAATGCGGAACTGCGCATGTACTCATTGAACCTGCGCTGGTATTCCCGTTCCTCATTTAATCTGCGGTTGAGTACGGAACATCTCCAGACACATAATCCGCAGGCTAAGAAAGCTACTGATAAACAGGTTAAAGTCTCCTTTCTTGCTTCAATTTTTTGAGCAGGTGTCATTTTGGTATGTTTCCTACCAACTGCCCCGAAAAAGGCAAATGTGGTAATTAAACAAGCTAACAAAATGTTACGTACTATGGCTTTCATGACAGTAAATTATTAATTAAAAATACTAAATTAATTAGTAAATTCCAAGTGTTTTTTAATTTAATTCGTAGATATTGTTGTTTTTTCGTGCAGCTAATACCCTGTCCCTTATCGTATCCGTGATGGTAGATTCAGGGATACCCTGAAATTGAATCATAGGATTCTCGGGGTCGGTACTTTTTAAAGTCAGGTACATCAATTTGGAAATCTGTAAAATAAAGGACTGGGTAATAATATAATCCTTGACCCTAAACATTTCCAGCTGGTCAATCCGCTTAAAGAAAATACCGCGTGTCATCCTGATATATTCATGAGTGATCAGGTACTGAAAACTACGGATGTATAATAATCGGTACCAAGCAAAACAGCATACCGCCAGGCTAAATAAAATAAAATAAGGTGACAACCACCAGGCAAGCAAAAGAAAAGTGATGGCCAGCAAAATCAGCGGGAAGGCTTTCAGAAATGCAAATAGCATAGCCGGCCTTAATAAAATATCATCGTTTTGTGTCATGTCTTAATTGATCTAAAAAAGTTAATGATTGAACCGGCTTTCCGGTCCGGAAACGGGGGCGAATACCGAAGGCTTCCTGAAAAGCATGCAGGGAAATTTGTTCCTGGTTAAAAATGTGTAGGCGACGATTACGATAAACGTGAATTTCTGTATCCTTATAAATTATCCGGATGGGGATATTTTTTATAGCTGCAGATAATTTTATATCTGTGATATGCCCTACCAGGTCTTTGCCAAATACGAGAGTAATCTTGCGTCCCGGAAAACTTTGCCTGATCCATTCACCTTGGTTAACATGCAGTCTGTTGCCGATTGCCACAAAGGCCAGTTGTTCCAGCCGGGGATAACGAGGGCGGTTAATTGTAATAAACGCTATCGCTTCCATAACCGAATAGGTTATGATCAAACATGTTGCGTTTTGAGTTCCGGCCACCCAAAGGTTTTGGGTGGAGGGTACGATGTGAATACCATCCACGTAACGTTCATCCTGATCACCATAACTAAAGGAAAGGTCAGCTGTTACATTAAAAAAGGCCTGGATTTCCGCAGGAATTCCAAGCCTTGTTAAAAGGTGATTCATTGTTCTTACCTGCCTTTGCGGCTTTGTGATTGTTCAAACTGGTGCGGCTTAAAACCATGTTGGTTCTCGATATCTTTAAGCGCCTGGTGATAGCCCGGACTTAATTTTTCAGCAGATTTTTGCTCACGCTTTTGGTTAAACAAAGCATTCAGCCCTTTATACACCATATAAGAAAGCCCACCGTCGATCAATAACGAAGCAACAAGCCTCAGTTTGTTGGAGCGAATACCGTGATGGTCTGTGGCCGAGTAACTAAACTTCGTACCATCAGCTATCTGTACTTCCTTTCCCTTGCGGTAATTTTCTTTTTGAGCGGGCGTCAGCAATTCATTGTTTACCATTTCAGGTGCTAAGATCTTAGCTGTATCTGAAACGATGAATTCTTTGGTGTCCGGGTCATATTCAACCAGCATTTCTTTTTTATTACCATGATTATCGAGGGTGATTTTGAGTAAACTGGCCACTTCACCTTTACGCAGTTGCTGTGCCTCGGTTTCGTTCAGAAAATCGGGTAACTCCGGTTTACGGTAAATGGGGTGGATCAGTAAATCCAGTTTGCCTGTCTCATTAGGCTTTAGGGAAATCTTCGCGTTAATTGATTTGATCTTGATATTATCGGTTTCAAGGTCATGCAGTTCCAGCAAAGATGTGCGGCGACCTGAAAGCAATGCTTTCAGGTCATCGACATTTAACAAGAGCTGACCGCCTGCGGCCAGCCCGATGGTTTCCAAATCCTGGATCGGAAGATCATCTTCATGAAAATTTACGAGGTTCATTTATCGTCCTATTTTTTGATTTTGTCCCTGTTCCTCGGACTGGCCCTGTTCTTCCTCCAGTACCATTTCCGGTTCTCGTGGATTTGCTTTGGCCCCTAACAAAGATTTATAAAGCCCGTAATCCGGTTTCAGTACTTTGCGGGTGCCTGCGGCATCCTCCACCTTTATACTTTTGTTTTTATAGGTTTCCAGCACCTTATAGGTAGTATCCATGTAAGCGATCTCATCACCCTGTTTAAAACCTACCACTTCTGGTTCCTGCTTTTGCTCCCGCTTTTGCGAAACACCCAACAACAGATTCGCTATCTTTTGAGCATCCCTGGAAGCTTTGGCAATTTCAAAAGGCTCATCCTTTAAGATTTTGGCGAAATTGCTCATATAAGCCTTTTGCTGCCCGAAGTTGTGGCCTATTTTTAATTCACCACCGATCAGGATTCCGGCAATTGCCGCCCGCAATTCTTCACGGGCATAATCCATTGAAGCAAATTTGCCATCCATCGGACGGTTCAAGCGATCTTCATGACCGCTCCAATGTGCCAGTTGATGAATGGCAGCCTGGTAATATTTGGTTTCATTCTCAAACTGTTCCGGTTCGGGCATGAAGATGGCGTCCCGTTGCTTATCATAGTAAGCCTCCTGTCCGCCGTGAATGATCACCACCTTACTGTCCTCAATCAATTTCGCGGCACGTTCGATGGGTGACAGCGTTTGTCGTTCATTTTGTTTGGCTAAAAATTCTTCCAAAGGAGGCATATCCTTTAACTGCTCGCCGTTAAACATAAAAGGTTTCGCAGGCTGCGGTTTATCAAAGGTTACGATTTTGGTTTGTGTTACCCCGTCTTTGATGATCCGGTCCCCCTCTGCCGTGCGGATTGCCTGGATGTCCTTGGTTTTTGGAAATTCGATGAGTGTTCCTTTTTCATCTTTTTTGACCCAATTACCGGCATAGCGGGCGGCTTCGGCCGACATCCATCGCGGATCGTCATGTCGCTTCATACCCATTATGATTGCATTCATTGCACTATAACCATTACCAGTAACAGGATTAATCGGTGTTACAAATGCTGGTTTGCCGTTTTCTTTAACCGGTTTTTGAAACAGGGAGTTTCCATCTTTGATTTCCGCTATCAGCTTTTCCGAAAGCTGGATGGGAAGTTTTTTGAAATTTTTGTCGTTCATTTTCTTGTTTAATTAGCAGTTCATATAAAAATTTAATTGGATTGATGTATTTGTGCCTGTAGCAAATACTGAAGTGCAGGTGCTCGCCGGTCACATGTCCGGTAGCGCCAGTGATGCCAATAGGCTCACCAGCAATTACGCTATCGGCTGTTAGTACTAAAATTTGGCTGAGGTGGCCATAAACCGATTCGACATCGCCATGGGCCAGCCGGATGTTAATTCCTAATCCATCGTCATAGCCGGTGGATTTTACCAAGCCATTAAGGATGGCATAAACTGTATCATGCCGGGCTTTAAGATCAACACCTGCATGCATGGCATATTTGCCGGTAATCGGGTGGATACGGTAACCGAAGTCAGAATTTATTTGGAGATGTCTGAGGGGCAGGCAGATCAGGCAGAAGCTGATCAGTATTTTCATCGGCTGTAGGTTTTGGACAGCTCCTGTTTTTGTGTTGGGATGATGGGTTCTAATACCCTTTCCTGAATGCCAGGGGTATCATTTGCTATGGCCAGCGCAGAATACAAGGCCTGGGAAGTACCCCTGTCCTGTAACAGCATGATTTTGTACATAGCCTTAAAATCATCGAGGGGCATTGATGACCCGTTATTGGTAATGTCGTTGAAAACCTCCTGTTTATCTTTTAACATTAGTACCTGTCCGGCAGGAAAGTAAGCTTCCCCGCCTTGTGGAAACCTTACATAGTTTTCCTTTTCTGAAAAGGTCATAGTCAGCACACCGATGTGTCCGCGTTTTGTGCCGGTGTCGTTTTCCAAATCCGGCAGTACCAGAACTTGTGTCCCGGTTAAATTTCCATTTTCCATAATATTTAATTTTTAAGATTTTACCTGCCTATTTTCCGCCTTGGAGCATAGTCGACAATCTCGTTCAACTGAATTGTGGCAATGCTTTGTAGTCCGGGGTCGTTCTGCAAGCAGGTAAAAGCGCTCTTTAGGTCGCTTTCTGATCCGGATACTCGAAGCAAGGCAAGGGATTGCAGATTTTTAATTACGTGCGCCCAAAAAAAGGTTCGATGAGTTTCCACCATTTTATTAAGTTCGTCAGCGCTTTTAAGGACAAATAAGGTTTCGGGACTAAAACAATCCACTTCCTCATCCTCAAATCTTACCCAGATTTCGTCCTCTGTAAAGTTTGCAGATTCAATTTTGCCAATTTTGTTAACGTGGTCAGAAGTCAAAAGGTCTGGGCTAACCATGACCATTAAACCCGTAGTTTCCTCCTCTTTCATAATTGTTGTTTTAAATGTTTTTTAGGTGTTTTGCGGGTTTACTGGTTGCCTATTACCTGCCCCGCTTATAAGTCTGGCTAATACCGAGGCTTTCCTCCAATGAAACCAGCGCGGAAGAAGCCGATACCGGATTTTTTTGTGCTATTTCCATCGCCTTTCGCTGTTGCTGCGGAGTGCCATAGTCTAATAGCAGCGCAATATTTTTGAGGTCTTTAAATGTAGCGGGAGTAAGTTGCATCGCTTCCTGTTTCAGTTGCTGATAGATCTGCTCGGAAGGTTTAAATATCAACAGGGCGTTGGTAGCATAAAGCCCTCTTTGGTCATCTTCGAATTTCACGCGAACCAAATCATCCGATAGGTCCGTAACCGTAATTACCCCGATCTCACCATTCCTTCCAACCGGGTCATCAAATAACTCCGGGTGGACCATTACAATTGTTCCGGTTAGTTCATCGTCTGTCATGTCTTATTGGGTTTCATGGTTCCTTTAACTGTTAATGGGATAGGGGGCCTAAAAGCCAGCACGATTTCCTGTACTTCCTGGCTGATTTGGTTGAAGTTCTGTCTCAATTTTTCATCCAGTTTCCCGCCGAAATCATAAAAGGTGGGTAATGCCTTGTACCCTTTTTCTTCCCTTTTAATCGCCTCCATGTCGAGATTAATCCTGCAATTAATAGCAGATGTTTCAAAAGCTCCGGTAAACTTTTCCTGTGCATCGGCGGCAATTACGCCCACCATTTCGCCGGAATTGAGTGAAGCAATCTTTCCGGCAGGAATAAGAGCTTCGAGTTTTTCATTCAGGGAAGTAGAAGTTTTGTTACGGTCAATAGATAAGCTTTCACCGATCTGTTTAGATTTACCAAAAAGCCGTTCCAGCCATTCCAGTGTTTCCTTATTTCGGACTGAACCTGATATTACATTTCCGATAACGGAGGTTAATACGGCGGCTGTATCTTTCCCATATTGCTGGTTAAGCATCGGAATTTCCTGAAGCCCAAGACATACACATACGCGATTGCTTCTGGCAGTTGCGATCAGGTTATCGCACTTATTTATATATAAAGATGGCATTTCGTCGACGATCAAAGCGGAGGGCAAATTGCCTTTGGTGTTGATCAATTTGGTCAACCTATTCACGACAATGGAATAACAGGCCGAGTTGATATTCTGCGTACTGGGATCGTTTGCCAATACCAGGATACCCGGATTTTCCTTGGCTGAAATCTTAAGGTCAAAGTCATTCCCCGAAAAAATCCAATAAGTTTCCTTAGTCGCCAATCTGCTGACAAAGATTTTAAGTGTACCAATCTGCCCCTCCAACTGATCAAATGCCTTGGCATTGTATGCGGTCATAAATGGTGAAAGCAAGGGTCTTAATTCAGGTTCAGATGTCAGCGCGTTGAATATCTCTTCATAACTGCAGTTGAGTAAGGCCAACACGTGGGGAAAGCTGGAGTACTTGCCCCCTTTGTATTTACTCATGAAGTAAATACACGAAGCTAAAAAGTTGATCGCGGATTGGGTGAAAAACTGGTCACTGCCGCCGGATTTGTCCCCCTTTTTTAACGCTTCCACTAAGGCTTCGGCAGTTTCTGCCGCATCTGCCAAAGAGCGGATATAATCTGCCCGCCAGGGGTTTATCCTACGGCTTTTTTCGATGTCATTTAAATTGATGACATGGAATGCAAAGCCTTTCAATTTACCGTTTTGCTTCGCAAGCAGGTAGTGGTAATATGCTATATGGCCGAGATCCGGAAATTTGAAATCATATAGGCATACAGAAAATTCTTTATTTATCAGTTGGCGGATGAACGGATTTACAATTGAAAAACTCTTACCGGAGCCTGGGGTCCCGATTACCATTGTCCCTTTGAAAACGTTACAGATATTGATCCACCCATTTCTCACTTTTCCCTTGTAATAGAAAAGCATAGGGATATTCACAGAATAAGGGGTATCCACCAGCTTAACCGGCTGCATGAAACTTTCGGCCTCGGTGTTCCATTTATCCTTGCCTAAACCGGATTTGATGAACTTGGAAATATTGTCCATGGACAGGCTCACCATCAATGCCCCGGCAAAAGAGCTGATCATATAAAGCAGGCTATACCAGCTGGTATAGGCAAATGCTTCCGGGGAGGCACGTCCCTGAAAAACAAGGCTACCGAAGAACAAAAACAGGCCGATTGTTAGCGGGTAGATGATATGCTTTTTAGGATCGAGGTCTGTTTTCTTTTTTGCCAGCGTACCGATGCTCACCAGGCAGATAAGGCCAAACGTGGTTAACTTACTATAGACCAGGTTGGAGTAAATAATAAGGTGACTGATCCTATCCAGTGGGGTAAAAAAAACGCCCCAGAAAGGGGCATCACGGTAAATGAAAATGGCAGCTTCTAATAGTATGGATAAGTAAATGGCGCACTGCAAGAATCCGTGGAGTTTTTGCTGCTCTCTCGTTTCCTCCATTTGAAAATGAATTAAAATAAAAAAGCCACCGGCATTTGCGGGTGGCATGTTTGGCTCACAGTAGTGGCTAAATTTCGGTATGGTTATTTTTTGTTTTGCCGAAGGTGTTTTTCAATGATCTTTTTCACCTTCCTTCCATTAGCAACAGGCGCAAAAACTATATGATTGGGCAAACTTGCAAGTGAAGTTGCATCGTCAAGTTCATGTAGGAATGCGGTATTGTGCGTGTTTAAATTAATATAAAGGCCATTTGTTTTCTTCTGGCGAACGATATCCTTAAAACTGATGCAATTCCAGCAATTGTTCACTTCACAAAAACATTCGTCCTCTTTATCCACGTAGAATTGCCTGCCGGCAATAGCAATGATTGGCAGGCGGGTTTTACAAGCTGATCTCCATTCCGGGTTCAGTTCGTCCAGCAGTGCCGCTGCGCCAACCGGGTCAAAAGCGTTAAAAGAATGAAACCAATAAATTTGAATGTGTTCAGGAGGAGGCTCTCTATGTGAACCGAGGAAGACATTTTTGATGGTTGGATCATACCACAATTCCATGTGGTCCTTATAGGAACATGCTTCCTGCATGTCGATCCTGTTATCGGGATTTCCGACCTGAATAAGGTACAACCATTGGGCATCAACATAAAAAGGAGTACCGTCCAATTCAATGACAGGGCGCGGCCTTGTGTAAGTGTTTACTATATTCATGAAATTGATTTTTATTAACGTTTTAATTGGGTTGTAGCTAATTCCACATCCTCTTGCACGGGATCTTCTTCAATAATCAATTGGTTCCCCTGTGCCTGCTTTTCCCTTTCCGCTATTTTTTGGTTGATTTGCAGATCCAGTTTCTCCATGTCCCTTTTTAAGGAAGCCAGTTCATATTCCTGGTCAAAAGGCCGTTGCGAAAGGTCGCGAACTTCAGGAATCTGTTTGTTGATACCATCCAATTCCTTTTCGTAGCGTTCGGCCATTCCAACAACCCTGTTGATCGCATCCAAAAAGTACCTGGCTGCATGTTTGGGGTTATCAATATTGGGTGCCCCGCCGTTTTGCATATATTTAATGCCCGTAGACAGGCTCTCCGCATACAGCGAGGTTACATGCGTGATCCTGCTTGAAAATCCTTCATCAACCGTTTGCAGCTTCCGCCTGATAAAAAGTCCAAAACCGTACAATTCACCTAAATGAAGGTCAGGTTGGTTGTAATCAGTGGGTGACCAGTTTTTGTATAACCCAATCAGGTGATTACCGATAGCAACGGTATCCGCAAAGAGAACATCCTTTAATTTAAGTGGATTCAACTTGGTTCCGTCCTCGTCAAATTTCAGCACTTGTTTGTAACTAATTTCATCCTTTCGCACCAGCTCCAAAGTAGATTGTGTATCGCGGCTTTTCTTTTCCAGGTCTTCCAATAGGTATCGGCTTCGGGACACTTCTTTAAAGTGAGCGCCCTTATAGCCTTCTAATTCGGCAACCTTTTTTTCAAGCCGTGTCTTTTCAAGTAAGGATGTGTCGCCTGATAAAATCGCGATATACTCAGAAAAGCTCATCCCGCTCTGTTCGTCCATTGCGCCTTCATCCAGGGTACGCACGGACAATTCATTATTCTTCATCTGGCTGATAAAAATCTGCTTGTTTTTAAGCAGGTTAAATTTGTAGTTATCCAGCGATTGCTCCACCGCATAAATGAAATTCCTCACCTTATTGCCATAGAACTTTTTGGCCAACCAATTGCCTTGCCGGGCACCACGGCCATCCCGCTGCTCCAGTTCGGAAGGTTTCCATGGAATATCCAAATGGTGCATGGCAACGATTCGTTCCTGAACATTTAAACCTGTCCCGGCTTTTTCTGTGCTACCTATCAGAATCCTGATCTCTCCGGTGTTCATTTTCCTAAACAGCTCTTTCCGCTGCTTATCCGTCGCCCAGTTGTGTATAAACGTGATTTGATTCGCAGGAATATTGAAATCATTTACCAGCTTATCACGTAGTGCATCATACACATTAAACTCATCGGTTTTTGGCGTACCGATATCGCTAAAAATGATCTGCGTACCTTTATGGGGGGTACTTTCATGATAGATCTCAGCGACATTTCGTGCGCAGACATTGACCTTATTGCCGGGATGGTCGCCGTATTTAGCCGGGTTAACGAGGCGCATATCCACCGCCATTTTCTTGGCATAGTTGGTAGCGATCAGCATCCGGCCCTTATCTTCGTCTTTAGTCAAGGGCCGCCTTCCGATAAGTGTGCCATCACCGGTCTTGGCGAATTGCATCAGCCGCTTAATGAAGTCCTGCTGATCTGGCGTGGGTTTTATATTGACCAGTGTTTCATCAATTTCCGGTTTATCCAAATTGATGTGCTTGGCTGTCTTATAATCGGTGATCTGGTTATAGAACAAAGCCAGTTCCGGGACTTTGATAAAATGGCGAAAACGTTCCTTGGCCCTGATCTCATTGGTAACTGTAAATTCGAAATCAACTGTCTTGCGGGCATATACCGCAGCCCAGGCATCAAAATTGGAAATTCGCTGTCTTTCCAATTCCCTTGGCCGGAGGTATTTGAAGATCAAATACATTTCGGTCAGGCTGTTGGAAATTGGCGTACCGGAAAGAAAAGTTGCGCACAGGTCTGAGTCGTAGCGTTCCTGTATGGTGCGGATGGCAAAAAGCATATTGAGCGCTTTCTGACTGCCAGCCATGTTACCTAAACCGGCAACTTTGGTATGCCGGGTGGTGAAAGTGAGGTTTTTAAATTTATGGGATTCGTCAATGAACAAATGGTCAATATTGGTTTCCCGGAAATTTATGCCGGTATCCTTCCGGTGTTCTATGGCATCCAAGACGCTTTTTAGCTTGGCTTCCAGGTTTTCCTTTCGGATCTCTAACCCTTTGAGCTTTTCACGGGTGATCTCTTCACCTGTATCTTGCAGAGCGAGTAAATCAAGCTCCGTATTTTCGAGTTCAATAGCTAAGATCTGCCGTTGGATTTCCGGGTCTTGCGGGATTTTACTGAACTGGTCATGCGTTAAAATGATGCAATCCCAATTGTTGTTTTTTATCTCGTGAAAAATCCGCTTACGCTTGGCTGGTTCAAAATCGTTTTCCCCCGGTGCCAATAGTTTGGCTTTAGGATAAGCAAGACGAAACGTATCGGTGATCTGTTGTACATTAGCCTTTAGGGCAAGTATCATAGGTTTATGGACGATACCGAGGCGCTTCATTTCCATGGCGGCAATGATCATCGTCAAGGTTTTGCCTAAGCCCACTTCATGGTCAATCAGGCCCCCGTTATTTTGAATCAACCGCCAGGCAGCATTCCGCTGTGATGGGTACAGGTCAGATATCCGTAAAGCTTTGAAATCAAGCCCTGGGAAGGTCAGATGGTTGCCATCAAACTCCCGAAGTGCATAACAATTGTAAGTGTCGTTGTATAACTTTTCTAAATACTGCTTGTCTTCATTAGGCAATTCAAGTAACCAAAGCAGGTAACGCGCACGGATGTTATCAATTTTCCTGTGGGCATTTTGGATCGCTTCCGTATCCGGCACCCGCACCACTTTACCATTTTGTTCTACCGTGTAGGTAATATGCGGATTGGTATTCAGGAGCGCATACTCCATTAAAGTATGCCCGGTGATTTTATTGCTTTCCTTTGGCGACACCAAAAACTCTTCGTTGGTTATCGTATTACCCTTTTTACCATAACTTACCTTATAGTCGTCAACCGAAACCAGGTAATTAATTTTGGTATCCAGCTTAAACAGGTCGGTGGCAAAACGCTGGTAATAATCAATGGGCACCCATCGTTCACCCAGGTTGAAATCAAGCCTTTCAAAAGGAATTCTTTCCGGTTGAACCCTACGAATGGCGGCAAGGCTTCTGGCAAACTGTAAGTTCTGTGGTTCCTCTAATGCCAGTCTTTCTGCTGTATTTAATTTCTGAACAACGTTGCCTGACAAGTAGTTGTCGGTAGTTTCCCAGTTTAGTGTTTGCGGGTTTAACAGGATCTGCTTATCCAGTTGGAGAATGATCTCATCGGCTGTTAAACCGGTGATCTGTCCAATAGTCGCAAGGTCAACCCTACCTGTGTCATTCAAGCATCGGGCGAGTGCTTCGGCGGGATCATCTGTTTTCAGCATTTCCTTTTGCTGAAAGAGCGGACCATAAAATATATCGGAACGTACAAATTTGTCCCCGTCCTTAATTTCAAGGGAAGACAGCATTTTAAAACCTAATGCAGCATCATTTAAGATGCGGTTCCGGTTGATATTTCTATTTAGTTCGCCATGTTTGGCAAGGAAAGCTTCATAATAAAAATTAAGGGATTTCCGCAGTTCGGGGAACTGGATTTTATGCTCATTTTCATAACCCGAAAGTTCGAGGTAGATATCCCGCAGTGTTAGGTAGTCCTCATAAAACGGCAGTTCAGGCTGCGGATCGAGGACTTCAAATTTTGCCTCAAAGTCATGCGGCTCACCAATCAGGCCGAGCTTGCCGTTAAAAATGACCAGGGTATCCTTAATATAAAAAAGTTTCAGGTCAGTAAAGGCTTTTGGCTTGTCAGGCTGCAATTTGAAAGCCGGTTCAAGGCTTGTATCTCCTTCATAGCGAAAGTCGTGGCCGAATTGTTTCAATTTAACCGATAGGGTATCCAACTCCTGGCCAAGGGTGAGGCCGGTCATCCATTTACCGGGGAAGGAAATTTCTGAAAGATTACTATACAGTTTATACGCATACCTGTTGTTTGCTTTGGCACGGGCGGTCAACAATACAATGCTATCATGCAATGGTCTTGTCGTGGTGCGGATAACACTGATTTGTCGCGCGGTACCGGGTTCCACGAATTGTTTATCCAAATCATCCAGGTAAGGCAACGCTTTGTTGTCCTGCTCGGCCTGCAACGGCGCATCAAACAAACCTAACTGGCCAAAACTCTGTCCTGGTTTATCATCTGATTTTAGGAGTTGCGGTACGGGTAAAAAGGTGAACTGTTTAAGTTGTGCTTCCTTTTCGCTAAAGGAAATGGCCTCCCATTTGGCATAATTGAAATTTGCAAAACCTGCAACGAGTTGTTCTTTGAGCAAAGGAACGATGTCCTGCATCTCGCCGTTTTGCCAGGCCACTCTTGAGGCATTGCCTCTTGCATTGGTACCCTCAATAATCTCGTCAGCATAGACCAGTTCATTTTTATCGGCCAACCATGCGTTCATGTAGTATTTACCAAATGAATTTGCAACCTCAACGGTATCAATCAGGTGGCTTTCTGCTTCAGTCAGCGTTTCTTTGGTATCATTTTTTTGGACCAATATCAGGTGCATACCAACCTCTACGTTGGCATTTTCCTTCATCAGATTTGCAGGCAATACGGCGACACTTAACAGATCAGCAGAGGTAAACAGATATTTCCGAGCCACCTGATTGGATGGATTATTAAGGAAAGCATCGGTAACTATATAAGCTAAGATCCCGCCATCTTTAATCTTATCCAGCCCTTTAGCAAAGAAATAGGTATGCACTTTGGCTGAAATCCCACTCTTATTATAAGCAGGATCATATACTGCGATCTTACCAAAAGGGATGTTGCTGATCACCAAATCGGATTGCGCCTTTTCGGTCGCCGCTGTTTCTTCCAGCTTTTTGATCTGCACATCAACTGGCAGCTGATAAACTGAACATAAGGCGGTTAATATTTTGCCGGTTAGTATATCTTTTTCTACGGCATTTATTTGCTGCAGGCCTTCAAACGCTTCCACTGCCTCATCAATAAATACGCCAGCCCCGGCGCTTGGCTCATATATTCGTTTCGGCAAAATATGAGCTTCCTTCATAGCAGCATAAATCACTCTTGGGATATAATCCGGGGTATAATAGGCCGTTTGAGAACTACTTTTGAGGGCATCAATCGCCGATTTGTAATCAGCGGCTGATAATTTTTCTTTAAGCAAGGCATGGAGTTCCATTACCTGCGGGTATAGTTTAATATCTGGTGCGGACGCGCCGAATTTCGACCAATCAGCTATATCCCCGGGAGGAAACAATACAGCTTTTAACCCGCCAAACCCGGCATATTTTTTAAGAGTTTCCAATTCTGTTTCGGAGAGCGGCTGGGTAGTAAAGTCCAGCGCGATTCGGATGGCCGCAATATTGTCTGCCATCTTCCTTACCGGATTAAAGGCCATATTACACCTCCTGTAAATAATCTGCTATGGTGCCGATCACTTCGTACTTTAAGAAGCGGTCGTCCTCGTCCAGGCCTTTGATGAGCGGCGCACAGAGTTCGAGGATATTCGTAAGCTCGTAGTGGAGAATCCCGTGGTTGGTGAAGCGCAGGTAGGCTTTCAGAAATTCTTCCTCTAACACCAGCTTTACGTAATCGTAGGCTATGGAATCAGTCATAAAAATGGGAATAGGATTAATTGGGCAGCGTGTCCGCATCCAGAATATCCTGGTAAGAAATACTCAGGGTAACGATACGCCCGGAAAGCTGTTTTTCGCAAAGTTCAGCGTGAAGCACCTTGTTACCAGGAAAAGACATTTTTTTAAACACAAAGATGTTTCGGTAATTTTTGGAGAAGGCGGGCGGGTTAAGCAGCACAAATTCCGGTTTAACCTCTACCGATTGGTTATTGGCTGCCTTGGTGACTTTTTTATCATCTACCTTAAACCGGAAATCAGCAATGTCGTATTTCAGGTTGGTTTTATTGTGATAGCCGATATCCAGAAATATGTAATCGCCAACCGTATAAACATGGTTCAACTGCCCTTTAATTCCAAAGGCTTTTACCTTTTCCATGCGGTTATCAGGTCTTTTGGCAATCAAACTCAGCGCCAAACCTTTCAGCTGGTTTTGAGAAAGGCCAATGCCGGAAATATCCAGCGGGTGCATGTTTTCAGGAACAATATTGATTTCTGTGGGTACACCCGGATATCCCGGTAATAACTTGTATTGAGCAATAAACTTTTCGCCAGCAACCGTAATCACTGAACCTAAAAAGGATTTGAGTGAATCCCGTAATTTTAAACGCAATACATTTTTGAGCGGCAGGTCACCGGTAAGCTCTTTGGTGGAAATATCTACATATTGAATTGGCTCCGGCGAGATAAAGTGGATCGTCAGGTTTTCAGGAAGATAAACTACCGGCAATTTTTCCTGGGCATAAAGAGAAGGGGCGCATAGCACCAAAAGATAGAACAAAATCGTTTTCATGTTTATTTGTGTTTTAATAGTCGTTTACAGTTACTCATGTGTGCTGCTCAGTTAATAAGATTTCTGAGCGTTTTGCAACGCATCGGTATCGATTAGGTAGAGGTAAGAATTGTATTTAAGCTTCGCTTTGTTTTTGCGGATAAGGTCTGCAATGGCAGACGAGGTTGATTGAAAAACCTTGTCCAGTGAGCTCATGATAAATTGGCTGTTACCGGAACTGCCATCTATGGTTACGCCCTGCACTGAATTGCTACCAAGGTCTTTCGTAAAATCCCGAAATGCGGATGATGGTACATACAGGCCGGGCAACCCGTCCATATCATAAATATCAAGTTTGACAGGAAGAATTTTCCCATCATATAGAATGGACGTTACCGACAATGTAACCCGTTGCTCTGTAAATCCGCTGACCATGGCGAAAAGGTAGGTGCCTTTTTTAATCAGGTTATTACCTGCCTTAATATCTTCCAACAATTTAAGCCGTAAACGTGAGCCTGCAAACCCAGTAACATTTTCGTCGATCACTGCACTGATAAAGGCGGGCTCTTTGTTCGGCAGAACAGTATTAAAATCTGCGGAAATAGCATCAGCCTTTTCAACAGCCAGTTTGACTTGATTTTGCTTTAGCCTGGCAACCTTATCGGCGGCCTGTTTTTTCTTCAACTCATCCTTATAGGCGGGGTCATTCGCTTTATTGATACTGTCCATGATGGCCATTTGCGCTTTGAAAACATCCATCGGGTCTTTTTCTTTGGCAATGGCCCCTACAGTAAGCGACGGATTAGCCCGCCTGTTGTTCATCGCCTCAATTGCTTTGGCAACCTGTCTGTCATGTGATAAGGCTACTTGTTGATCCTGCCTGATATTGGTCGAATTACCTGTACCAAATTTTAATTTCATAGCCTGCTGAATGGAATCCAGCCTATTCTTTTGCTTTTCAGAATAATCATTGTTAAAGGCGGGATTACTTGAATTTTCACGGGGGATCACATTCACGGCGGTTAAGCCGTCTGCCTCCTTGTAGGTATTTCGGTACGCATCAAGTTTATCCGTTAATTGCTTTTTTCGCACATCGGCCGAAACATCACCAACCGACCCATTCAGCCCTGCATTTTCCTTAACCGTTGGCTTTGGCTTTGAAAAACCGCTATGCCAGGCATAAAAGAAAAGGCACAAAAAGGGCAAAAGGATAAGTGGCAACACATATTTGGGCTGCTTAAAATTAATTTTCATACGATTTTATTTAAGTAAATGGTGAATTTTGGATAGGCGGTTAAGGGCGCTATCCAATAACGTGCTGTCTTCAGCTGAAAGCTGTCTCTTGGCCGTGAGGCTATCCACCAGCTTTTTAAGTTTCATGGTTTCCCGTATATTACCGGTTGCCAGTAAGATCTGGCTAAAGCCATCCTCTACGGGGTTGACTTTTTTTACCACGGTTATATTGGCTTTTTCGGGTTTGCGGAAAACTGTAAATGACAGCACAAATGATAGTGCCATCAGGAAGATCATACAACCCAAAAGGAATTTTGGGTAGGCACTCGCCAGTCGCTTGGCTGCATTCCCGGCAATAGCGAAATAGCTGCTAAATTCTTTATGAATTTCGCTGTACAGTGTATCCCTCGGATCTCTGTTAGAATGTATTCTTTTCCACATCTTGCAGGTCTTTATTTTCAAGGGTTTTCCAATTGGTAATGAGGACACCATGCGGGTTGTTATCGCTTCGCGGGATATCTTTCAGGTTACCTTCGGTAATCAGGGAACGAACAACCGTGGAGCTGCGCCGGTCAATTTTGAGTTTCCCGTAAAAACGGAAATAGTGTTTCGGCAAATCCACAGAGATGGAATCCGTTTGCAACGTTAATACTGAACTCGAAGAAAGAATTGAGTTAAAAAAACCATTCTCCTTTAGGTTATTATACTGTTGCATCCCCGATTCATCCACGAGGTACATGGCCTTTTTCATCTGGTATTCCATGTAATTATCATCCGGGGTTAAGGAAAAAAAAAGGGAATGGAAAAGGTCAACATCAGCCCTGTATTCGGCTGGACGGTTCATCTGCACATCAGTTTGCCGCGCAAGAATTGGGATATTATTATCCAGGATATAAATACTTTTTTGCGCATTAGATACCATCTTATAAGCGTATAGACAATTCATGCCGACGATGATCAGCGAGGTAAGCAGGCTACCGGCCGCAATGAACGTCGCTAACCTTATTTTGGCTTCAATATTTTTTATGATCATGATAAAAAGCGTAAAATAAAAAAGGCCGGCCCGCATTTGCGGGTCAGCCTGACATCAAAGGAGAAAGAGAAAAAAGAAGATTTTAAAAGAAGCTTCCCGTTGCTTTTCTGGCCATACTTACCACTGTTCCCGCGCTGCGACCAAAAGTTGAGGTCGCTGAACTGATACCTGATGTGGAGATGATCCAGGTAGAGATACTTGGAACAGTGAACATGCAGATAGCCCCGATAAGGAATACAATAATCACGGTGCCAAATGATAGGATACCGTTTCCCGCAAACCAGGCCATTTTTTCAAGATTTGCACTTAGTCCGTTTTCGCCGACCAGTTCTTTGTATTTACTAATCTCAGAGGTGAGTGCATATTCCTGCATCAGCCCTGTGAGATACATAATCAAATAGGCAATGCCACTGTACAGGTTCACGGAAATAAAACGGGCGATCCACGTGCTGAAGCTATCGCGGAATGCCGGCAGAATACTGACGGCTACGGCGAAAGGTCCAAGGATAATCAGGATGGTGGAGTAAATGATCTGTATCATAAATATGATATAGGTTGCCAAACGTAAGATCCATATACCTAATAGTTCCAGCAATTGGGTAAAGAGCAGCTGCATACCCACGGTAAGCCGGTTCTTTAACTCCAGTAGTGGCGAAACAACACTACTTATCCCTTGCTTAACGGTGCTGGTTACAGAATCCCAGGCTTGCCCGTACCAGGTGTCACTTTCTTTTTCTGCAACCTCGGTTTGAGCCTGGTAGGTATAAAGGGAATTGGCAACAGCGAGCATCAGGTTGGAGCGATTTAGCCGTAAGTTATCAACTGTGGTTTGCTCACTGTTAAACATCTGTTCCGTTTGATTGGCCACCAGGTCAGTAGGAAACGCGATCATTTTAACGAAGGCACCCCACCATAATATGATCATGGCTAATCCAAAAGGGCGCAACAGCGGCATAATCTCCAACTGTTTGTCTCCGACCATCATTTCATAGGACTTGATCGCGAAAAATATGATCATAAAAATGGCCGCAAGCGCTTTTGCATCAGTAATAAACAAATCGAAATGTGTCCAGACCGAATTCTTAAGTCCTTTTAGAAATACCATGACACCGGCTTCATAAACGCCGTCACCCTGGAGAAACTGTAAAGTTTTGGTATTGTCTGTATTGGTAGTGGTTTGAGCAAATACTGCTGTGATACAAAGGCACAGCAGTAGCAATAGTGTTATTTTCTTTTTCATTGCAGGTGTTGTAAAACTTGGTTGGCGATCTGGATGTCCGTTTGCGGTGTCCAGTTGCTGACAGTTACCTGGTTAGCTTTAAGTTTTTGTTGCTGGGCGGTCATATTTAAGGTAGCCTGGGCCGACGAAGTTCGGATCGCCCAGACACCGGCCAGTTGGCGGTATTCCATCAGGTAGCGGTGATAGGCCAGGATTCGGGAGCCACGATCCATTGTAGTGGAGTGCGCTGCATTGATTCGTTCCTTTAACATATCCAGCTCGTTTTTATACCAACTATATAATCCTTCGGAAACCAGTTTGGTACTGACCTGGGGAGAAAGGCCTGCTAAAATGGAAGCCATAGAATTATTAAGCACCGGTTTCAGTTCATTGCGGTAATATAATTGCCATAAAGGGTCGGCATCGGATATCAAGCCGGACTGATTGGCAATTTCGGATAACGCCGTATTGCGCACGGTATCCGACTGTAGTTTATATTTATTATCCGTAGTGTTCATCGCAGCAACTAATGCAAGGCGTTGTGTCTGAGGACCGGTACCACTGAGCGGACGTAAATCAGTCTTGTGATAATTGGGATGAAAGAGGCCCCAGGTCAACCAGTAATATGGATTAAGGCTCAGAAACCCGGCTTTGGGTTCAAATTTGTTTTGGTCCCATTGCAGGTAAACCATACGTTCCTCTTGGTATCGGACGGCTTTGTCCTGTGCGGCGGACTGGCTGAAACACTGATGAATCAATGCGAGCCATAAAAACGGTAGTGGAATTAAGAATTTTTTCATGAATAAATTGTTTTAAACTGCTTTTAACTATCATCCGGGTGCATCGGAGTGATGGTCATTGGTGTAAGTATTTAGCATTTTGAATGATTTGATTTACAATCCGGGTATCCTGACTGATGAAACCAGCAAATGGGTTGAGTGACGCAATCACGCCGCGCTCCTTTGCCCAATACATGGCTTTCCAGGTACCATAGGCTAATCCATCTAATATTTGTAATTGGGTAATTACTTTGCGTAATAGCTGGTCACGGGAGTTATAGTCGGCCAGTACGTTATTGCCTTCTTTAAGAATGTAGCCTGAAACATCTGTAACCAGGGCCAGTGATCTTGTTCGCATTTCAGAGGCCATATTTCCTGCGAATACCAAAAGGTAAGGCTCGCTTTTAGCCAAATCCAATGCCTGGTTAATATAACCCGTTATATCAGCAACAATCACAGCCATGTTTTTAACTGCAAGTCCATCCTTTAAAGCGGAATTGACATTGGATAATCCATTATAAATCATGGTTTGCGCCAGGACAACGGAACCCACATTGGTATTCAGGTCATTGATATTATTATTGATCTTGCCGAGATACTGGTCATGGGTCACTTCGGCGCTACTCCTTACTGCAGCATTCTGAGAAACCGCAACAAGGTGCTGGTAGTCGATCACATATTGCTGCGCCATTAGTGAAGGTGAAAGGTAAAAGGCGAAAAGCAAAAGCAGTCCGAAGAATCTTTTTTTCATCATTTTAAGTATTTAGCATTTTGAATGATGTCACTGCCGATAGACTTATCAGCATCCATAAAATTCTGAAAGGGGTTCGCCGCCCTTAACAGTGAAGCGAGGCTGGAGTATTGCATCATATTGAGCATGTTCCCGGACAGGTTTTGGATGTTGCTCAGTTCGGAGATCACATAATCAAAAAGTAATTTCCGGTCGGACGCCTTCATTTGGTTGACATCTGCAATGGATAAGCTGAGACCGGTAACATAGGCCACCAGGCTTTTGGCTTGTACTGCGAATTGCAAAGCGGATTGGTAACCTATAGCGATTAAAGCAGGATTTTTTTGTACCAGCTGTACAATCTGCGACTGATTGCTGACGATGCGTTCCACCATGGGCGTCGCATAAATACCGATGTCTGCAATATTAATGGCAGTGCTGAGGGTATTATATCGCTGCTGCAAAGTCCGGTACATTTTTTTCATCTTATCCAGCAAGGTGAGATTGGCTTGCTCGTTTGCAGTTGCCACCGCCTGTTGGTTCTTTGCTTTTACTTGGAGTTTATTTTCAGATTCTGATTCATCAACCAGTTGGTGCAGTGCCGGAATGTCCAATATTTTTTGCTGAGCGAAAGTGTTCGCCGCTCCGGCAAGCAAAGCGGTGAACAATATGATTATAGTTTTCATGATACTATTTGATTTTCTGATCATTTCTGTGAAACACTGTCCAGCCAGGGCGGCGGGTCCATCCGTACAACTGGAGCCTCCTCGAACCAGGGAATTCCATTTCGAGTAATTCATAAGCATCTTTCGGCTTTGCTAATCTGTTCGTTACCATTCCGGTAAATGCCGATTCGATCATATTCATGTACTCATTGGAAAATGCAGGTATTTTTCCTTTGCTGCCAACCAGCAGGAACTCAACGGTCTTTTCATAACTGCCTGGTTTCCATTTTGGTCGTACCCACATAATAGATCCACGCATTTCGTAACCTAACCGGGACATATATGCTCTGCAGTCTATCACATTTTTTTGGTTGACCCACATATAAACCATATGATCCGAAGAGGTGAAGTCCCTCAGGGTATGCTCTATAAATTCGAATGCTTCAAGTGCACGTTGTGTTTTTGGCGGGATTTCGTCGCCTAAGATTATTGGCCTTCTTCTATATGCACCAAAACGTTTCCATGGCGGACAAACCATAACCATATCAAATTTCATGGCTTGAGGTATTTAGCGTTAGTTAATACATCATTGGCAATTCTGACATCCTGATTTTGCCATTCTGCCCAGGGGTTAAGCGAACGAAAAATGCCGTTGATCTTCGCCCAGTACATGGCCCGGTCCATACCATAGGCGATGCCACGCAGGATGCGCATTTCATCCGCGATATGATTTAACATTTTACCGCGCTCGCCGGAATCCATCAAATTTTTCCCACCCTTAAGAACGAATGCGCTCACATCAGCCGCAAGTGTTGCCGCCCTTGTTTCAAAATCGCGGGCACCCTGTTCAGCAAAAAGCAACAATACCGGATCGGATTTGGCCAGGGTTATAGAGGCCTCCACATCGTTGACGATATCGGTTCCGCACTCTGCGATTTCCTTAATAGTCGTTAGGTTATTAATTACTGAAGCGACCTGGCTAAGTCCCTGATAGATTTTGTTTTGCAGGTCGTTTACGATAACAAGCTGGCCGGTAACGGCAAGCTGACCTTTTTGGATCAGGTCAAGTTTATTGTTGGTCGTATTTAACTGGCCGTTGATGACACCGGCGTTAATGGCAATAGCGGCTGATACTGCAGGGTCAACGGTTAAGGTTTGCGACATAGCTTTGCAAAAAGGCAGGCTAAGCAGTATAGCTGAAATTGCTAATTTAAAATTATAGATTTTCATTATGGTTGTTTTTGGTTAACCTGTGAAATAAAGGCAGGTAATGATTTTCCACTGTCTTTAAAATCCCCGATAAAGGCATCAAGGCCATCAGGGTAAGAACCGAAGCGGCTGGTGTAACTTTCCACGGCCGATTTCTCCGGTTTTTCTGTTGTATAAGTAAGGTATTGTTGCAGCGAAACTTCTACGCCGTAAACCTCTCCAACCGCACCACGGCGGATATATACTTCTTTAAACCGCCCGCGATTTTCTGTGTTATCAAGCTGATTAATGGTAAATATTTTTCGGCGTTCGGTTTCATTGATCGAAAGCAATGCCGCGATATCATTGTAGTTATCCTTGAATTTGGTTTGATCCAGCAGGCAGATGGTATCGGAGTTATTGATGATGCTGTCTTTCACCACCGCATTTCCGATGATATCGCCCAGCTCCTGCGTAACAACAATCGCCTCTCCCCAAAACTTTCTAACGGTTTTATATAAGTAGAGTAAATACCCTGCCATAAGCGGGCTGGCGATGGCTTTCCACGCCTCTTCGACCACCAAAGCTTTGCGCCTGTTCGACCGGTATCGCATTTTTTGGATGAAGACGTCCATAATCGTCAGTGTGACGAGTGGAAAGAGCGTCCTATTTTCCTTAATGGAATCAATTTCATACACAATAAAGCGCTCAGTAAACAATGATTTATCGGTGTCTTCATTCAGTAACCGGGCAAACTCACCGCCTTTATAGAACTTTTTCAGGACATATTTAAACTCGTCAAAATCAAACACGATCTTTTCTTCGATCTTGATCTCAGGGATCTTTTCAAGGGAAAATTCATAAAAGGTATTGAAGCTTAAATCGCCATTTTTAGCAAAGAATGTACTGTAGTAGGCTGAGATCACATTTGCGATTACATCGCGTTCCACCGGGCTTAGCGTTCCTTCAGCACCTTTCCAGGTTACCCCGATCAGCGTACATAGGAAATCTTTTTTTTCAATATTATATTCCGCTTCGGTGATGCGGAACGGGTTCATCGTAATGGGGTTTTTATCCGTGTAGGTGATATATTTCCCTTTATAGTAGGAACACAAGCCCGAATAAGAGTGTCCGGTATCCACAATCACCATGTCCATGTTATAAAGCATGTATTGCTCGATGAGTGAATTCATGAAAAAAGACTTGCCGGAGCCACTGGGGCCGAGGCAAAACCGGTTTCTGTTATTAATCCTTCCGGAGCGCATTGGTAAGTCTGAAGGGTCTATACCAACGGGGATGCCCTGGCGGTCGGTAAACCTGACCAGGAAATCAGAAGGCTCGTCCTTTGGCAGGGATTCTTTAAAGAAAAAGCAGATAGCCGCATCACAGGTAGTCAGGAACCAATCGTATTCTTTTAATTCTACTCCGTTCCCTGGCAGGGCGGTACGAAAAAGTTCCAGTTGGTTGTAGGCATTTTTGCTCGGGATAATCCCTAACTGGAAAAGCGAACTCTCGATAAAATTGACTGCCTTTTGTATCGTGGCAACCGGTGCCGCCACCATAATATTAAAATGGCAATTGACCAGCAACTGACTTTCGCGGGCGACGTCATTCAGTAGTAGATCAATATCTTCTACGCATAATTGATTGGCAGGATCAGGGATACCGGCGTGCCTTTTCTTTTTTTGTTCCAGCTTTCGGAGCGTCACTACCTGGTTTGGTATTTCAATAACCTGGTTATAAACGATCACATCCACACCGGGCACCTTAAAGAGGAATGACAGGAAATCTACCGGGAACCCGCGCATGCTTTCCTTATCATTTAATTCAATGTGAGTAGAAACATCGGGCGGCAGATCAATGCTGTCAATATTAACCAGGCTGATACAGCGTACCGATTTTTCTCCCATCCTGATCTCGGTTTCTGAGGGAGCAAGGTTATCAAGTACAATATTGGACCTGCCAAAATCCATGCTGAGCAGTTGTAAAACCAACTGGTTCAACAGGCCCTCATTCAGTGCTTTTGGTGATGGTAGAATGTCCAACACCTTGCCGATAGCCTGCCTGAAATCACGCAATACACGTCCATCATAAACATAAAACGCGCCTTTTTTAATTTGGCGCGTAATGGTTAAATAGGTGGTAACTTGCAGACATTCTCGCCCGTCAAAATGGGCATTATACCGTTTTTGCAGGTATTCAGTGGCTGGCGGGCCTTTATAAGGGGAGCGGCTGATGATGTCCTGCTTTTGCAGGAGATAACCATCGCCTAATATTTTCACCACATTGATGAGCAGGTGGTGAAATTCATCATACCCTGCCGGGTAAGCAGAATAACGGATAACTGGGTTTACCAATTGAATGACAACTGAGCATTCGCCGTTAAGGCCGATGAGCAAATCGTATTCCCCATCTTTATCCACTCCTGCATAGGGAATGTTAAACAAGGTTTTTACGGCCATAATGATTAAGGATGTAAATGTTTGAGTTACGGCTTTTGGAATGAAGGCCGCCTTTTTGTTTGCTGGCAGTAAAGAGCAGACCGCCAACAATAAAGCCGATCAAGACCATGGCACCAAGCCACATATTGACAAGGGACATCGTTAAAGCACCAAATACAAGTCCGGTCAGCAAAGAGGCGATGCCCCAGTAAATGAACTTGCCTTTGAAGCCTTTGAATATAAGGGGCCGTTGCAGCCCCTTATATACAGGATACTTCCTGGCCATGATTACAAGCCGAAGAATGCTTTGATCACCAACGCGGAAACCACGAGAAAGACGCACGAGCCGCCCCACCCCATTAATTCCTTATTGATATCTTGATCACCGCTGTTCCATTTTGAATAGACACGGATGGCACCAACGATACCAACGATGCCGCCAATCACCAAAGTAATATTGGTTACGGGGGCTACGTAAGTTTTTAAGGTAGAGGTAGCTGTGTTCAAGCCGTTAACGCCGCTTTGCGCAAACACGGGAACGGAAAGGGCCAGCAATACGGCTGAAGCCCATAACTTTTTTGTTTTTGAGAACATTAATTTGGAGAAAAAAATAAAGGCGGAGATCTTTTAGAGCCTGCCGGGAGCAGGCCGGTTATGCTAAAAGAGCGTTCAGATCACGAACACGCCCCGATTATTTCACCCAAGATGGATGGCAGATTAAATACTGCCGATCAAATCCAATAAGGATTTGAACTTTGAAGAAAGTACAGACAGGAATCTTTTAAAGCTTCCAGGTAGGAAGCATTTAAGAAAAACAGGCAATCAGATTCCGAACAATGCCCGTAAAAAAGGACCCGACAGGATCATAAAAAAGGATGCAAAAAACCAGGCTGCTACAGCAGAATCTATCTGATCCTTACCCATCTGCCAGTTATGGTAAATTCTAAGTCCGCCTGACAAGCCAAATAAACAGGCCAGTACCATACAACAGTCAAAGGCGGAAAAGAAGGAGGAAGACAGGTCTTGTTGAGCCTGCTGCATTTCGGCGATGCCAGGTTGTGCAAATGCCGTTGCGCCGAAAAAGCAGCAACAAACAAACAGGAGAAATTTCATTAATTAGAAGCTAACGGATTTTATGTACTCGACCGATTCCTCACGGGCGAGATTGAAAAGCTGTTTAAGGCTTACACCACCGGAAAAAGCAATAGAAGATTCCTTACCTGAACCGGTTATTTCCTCAACAAGTGATTTAATCGGATTGATGTCCTCCACAAAAGTGAGTTCATGTTTGTCAGTTCCAATTTCCCCGCGATTAGTTCGCAGATTATCCCAAAAGATGATTGCTACATAATATATCGAGTAGATACCAAGCAGCCAGATTGCAAATTTTAACCAAGTCATAATTCTGTGTTTTGAATAAATTGTTTGATGATAGTTTTGAGTTCCGGATTGGTCTCAAAAAGATATTTGACGGAGAAAGCGACCAATTTGGTGTTCTCCACACCGGTCGCCATTTTAAATTTGTTGATCAGATCGATTGTGTTTGCGTCAAAGCGGATATGTGCCATACTTTTATGATTGCTGTTGTCATAAGCAAATAGTGACCTGAGTACGGTTTCATGGACTAAAACAGTCTGCTGCCCTACCTTTGTTGGCTTTTCAAGTTTTTCAGCTTTAGGAGAAGGGAGAGGCGCTGTAGGTGTTTCATTAATTATATTCTCGGTGCTTTTCCAGCGCGAGCAGTCCCAAAGGATGATGACCGTATAATAGGCTGCATAGGTACACAGCATTCCGAGCAATAATTTTATCCGTGTCATAAGTAAGTGTTTTGAATAAATTGTTTGATGATGGTTTTGAGTTCGGGATGGGCCTCGATAAACTGCTTGACAGAAAAGATGACGAATTTGGTGGCATCCACGCCGGTCGCAATCTTGAACTGGCTCAGAAAATCCACTGTCTGTTTATCAAACCGATAATGCACCATTGTTTTATGATCACAATTGTCGTAGTCACGTAAGGCATCTATTATGGGCGGCACTACTGGCTTATTTTCTTTTTTCTTCGGCGTTCCGCTTTTTCCCACTTCTGTTTTTGATGGAGTTGCCTGTGCTTTGTCGCCCGGCTTTGTCATTTGTTCTCGAAGCTGGTCAGCTAATGATTTCATTTTTTCCATAAGCGGTCGGCAAATATTTCTTCAAAAACCGGGGTGATGATCCCATCAAGTGATAAAGGGGTCTGAAAGGTGGTAATGCGCTGAAAATCGATACGGTCAGGAATCATAGCGGAGATCTTACCGAACCTGGAAAGCTGTTCGTTTACTTCGCTCATGATCTCAAACTTGACATTTGCTTTGATACGGTTGGGAATAAAAACCACTTCTATTTTGGGATTGACTTTTTTAAGTACGACCGTAAACAACACCGTTGACTCAAATGTGAACTCGTCATAAGAGAACGGGCAGATCACCAGGTCGGCAGATTTAAAGACGGGTATCAGTCCGTCGTCATCGAGTTTACCGGGCAAGTCGATCAGCACCGCATCCTTTTTATTTTTCGTTAGAACTGGAATTAACAGGGCAAAACTTTCCAGGTTTGCCGGTAAAACATCATACGGTTCGTCGTTTTCCAGCACTTTGGCCTTTTCAAATTTCTGCCAAATAGATTGCTGGTAATCCATATCGATGATGGTCACTGGCCAGTCTTTAGCCAGGCTCAGGTAGTTCCCTGCCAGGACTGTAAGCGTACTTTTTCCAACGCCGCCCTTTTGGTTGCCAAATAAACAGATCATAGTTCTTCATGGGTTTATCCCTTAGCGGGTGTTTGTTCTTGCTTTTTTTTGTCGCCGGCGCTTCATGCCAAGCACCTGCTGGTCGTCCACGTCATCGGAAATCATCACTGGCCTGATGTACACAGGTTCCGGTGCGTTTTCGGAGTAATAGGTGACGGCATCATTACTGAGATAATCAGGCAATTCTATTAGTGTTGGTTTAAACTCCTGCTCAACCTTGATATGCTCGTCCAGCAAGATTTTCAGATTTATAATTTCGCTTCCCTTAAAAACCTGCCTGGTTGCATGATCAATTACGGTATAACCATAGGGCGTTTTACCCTCGGAGGAGTGGAACATGAGGTCAATTCCATATTGGGAATGCATCAACGCTACGAATTCAGCGGTTCCTTTTTTTGCTATAAACAATTTCTTCAGTTCCACGATCCTTGATATATCCGGTTGATAAGCGTTTAATTTTTTTTGAAGCTTTTTCTCATCAAGGTAATCTCTTCCAAGATAGCCCTGGTTTTCAAGGATCAGGTAGAACTGAGCTCTGGTGCTGAACCGGTATTGCATCGCGAAGTCATAACCCAATACCTTATTAATATTCCTTACCGCGCGTACCTGTTCATAATCCCTGTCTATTTGTTTACCGTCTTTTCCTACACGAGAGCTGACCAGGTGTACATGATTATTCTCTGTGTCTTTATGGAAAACGATCAGGTAAGGTTGGTCACCATATTTCATTTCTTTTAGCCACATCACCGCAGCCTTGGTTAATTCCTGCTTGTTATAGTTCCGGGCATTGGCTGAAATAACTGCATGGAATTGCGTATTTTTCATGGCCTTGTTTTGCCCAGCAATCATCAACAAGTAATTCACCAGATCCTGCGGGCGCGGATTAGCCAGGGCCTGCATTGCACCGAAGTTGGCGATCAGCATCAGTTCACCGGTGCTGCGGTCTACCTTATTCGTATTATACTTTACCCCTGCAAATGTCCTTGATGGTTTTTCGAGGATATGGGCAATCATGTCTTTTGGCGTAATGTAGTGATCGGGTATTCCGTTTACAAGCAGATCAGGAAATCAGCCAATCTTACAAACAATCGATCTCTGTGGGTGGAGAACCAGCGATCTTGAAATCTAACGATCAACGTAGCCATAGATATTAGAATCAGGTTATCCTACGATCTATCGATCACTATCGCTACAGATCTCCCAATCAACCGAACCTGCAATCTAATTACCATCCAACCTTACGATCTATAGTTCTCACTATCTGTAGATTTACTGGAGTGCAGCATTCTAATGAAGGATGTTTGGCTTATATGCCCATCGCTCGTATGATCTTGCGGAGCGAGATTTCAAATTGCTGTTGAATTTTGATATATTCTTCGAACAACCGGTTAAACTGGTCGGTAATTGTCGGATTTAGATGTCCTTGCAGTTTTAACGTGTTGGCATGTTTGGCCAGTTGGTTTATGTTATTGCCTATACGGCCCATCTCGGCCCCCGCACTGTCTAAATACCTGATCAGTTCCCTGGAGTTAATAACCGTTTTCTTTGCATCGGATAAAATCCGTATCCTGATCAAATCTGTTTTGGATACTCCCAACTCTTTTTCCAATTCAGTAACTTCCCTGAATTCCTCTTCAGTAAACCTGACGTTAATAAACTTGCTTCTCTTGCCTTTTTCCAATTTCGGCCTCCCAGTCAGCTTTTTAAAGTCAGCCATAGAAAAAACGAGTTGCGAAGTTTTTTTATCTTCCCCCGGAAGGGCAAGAGACTTTTTGTGAAACAAAAAGACATCTTGCCGTTGCAAAAGCAACGGAAATCCTGATTAATAATTTGGGATTTCTACTGTTAAATAAAAATTTGGGTGGCTGCTCTGCCGCTATCCGTTCCCTCGCTATTTTGACAAAATCTATGGGTTTCAGCCAAAACATCTACCTTCCAAATGGTACACGTACTTTAGAGAAGAAATCATTTTTTTTTCCTTCCTCGGCTACCGGCAATTTTATTTGCAACTTGATTTTATGATTATAATCATTAAAGCCTATATAAGCAGATGAGCGGTCAGATGCGTACGGCAAAGCCTTTAAAAAGTCGCGGGTTGCTGTAATACCACCTTTATCGCGGTCAAAAAATATATCCAGCGCAGAGAAGCCCATCGCTTTTTTAATCCCCTGTTGTAATAAGTTTACAGAATTCAGCACGATTATACTATGGTCTCCTTCAGGGTTTTCAAGACGCCAGCTTAAAAAGTCGATAAAGCCTTCGAATACGGCAGCCTTTTTCGGATGCCCAGGAATGAAAGTAATTCCCTTATGGCCTGTACATCCTTTAAAATACCGGTTCCTGACCTCCCATGAATTGTTCTCATTGAGCCACCCTGCAGCGAAATAATGTTTGCGAACATCGTTATCATCCTCGGTATAATAATATACCTCACTGAGATAAAATTTAGCGACCTCGAATACGCCACGACTTTTCAGATAATCAGTTATTGCAGGATGAACCCCTAATGGTTTTACCCGTTCAACAACCTGGTAAACTTTAGTCGGTTTACGGGGCCGCATTACCTTTTGTTCAATGGGCTCGATGGAACATAGCTGTTGGATTTTTTTGACAACATCATTGAATCCTAAATTTTTCCAATAGGCCAAACCAAAATCGATGATGTTGCCTCCTTTACCCGCTCCATGGTCAAACCATACACCGAGGTCATCGTTTACACTAAAGGATGGATCAGTATCGTCATCCCGCAACATACTGATATACATTTTTTCACGACCCCGTTTGGGAACGGGCTGATACCCCAAACGACTTAACAGGTCTACCAAAGAGGCCTGTTCTTTCAGTTCTCTGGCGGTTAATAACTTATTCATAAATTAAAGATTTGAGTTAAATAGAAAGCCGATAACCGGCAAAAAATAAAAAACACCGCATTTCAGAATTGCGGTGTTATAGCTAATGATAAGCTAAATGTACCGGCAGCGGGTATCGAGCCCGATAATTCGCTTCTGCCAGTATATATTTTCGGGATTACTCACGTCAGATCCTACGATCCGGGCTATTCACCTGCCTTCGCGCTTTCAGATTATTGCGGTTTTACGCTCACCTTCGCGAAATTTCCGGCTTCTCGCCGGATAATGCTTTATCCCCTAATGTCAAATAACGCTTGTTTTACAATCAGTTGAGCTGATTGATCGACTACTATTGTTGTAATCGTTGAAGCAAAGCAAGCGGAAATGGGGATGCGCATCCAGTGAAGGGGGGTGAAACAAATTTTTCACCCCCTTGTAGCAGATGGCATTATTTTACTCGGTGAAAATATTTAATTAATTGAATTTAAGCGTGTTAATTCAGTTTATCAGCATTCATTATTTCGGCTAAAGGTATTTCAATGCCTATACAAAATGCTGATAATGCACTTACGGAAGCATCAGTTTGCCCCCAACTCTATGTAGAAAACCTGGCGATAATCTATCGCGGATAATTCAGCAAGTCTTTCAATGGAAAGCATTTTTGGGGTTCTAAGATTTTTGCCCTTAAGACTAAAAGGGCCAAACTGGGGAACAAGTAAGTTTATGAGAAACCGAATACTGGATTTAGACTAATTTTTGTTCGTTATCGCTTCCGTGAAGTTTTAAGTAGTTTGTTGGATAAGTAGCAAGTGAAATTTTCCCTGTAACTTTCACCAACAGTAAAGGATAAATTATTAATCATCCTAATCGTATTTCCCTCGATATAATTGATGCAATCGGTCGAAATGATAAAGGCTCTATGAAACTGTTTAAATTCATTACGAGATCCTAATAGTTCCAAAATGTCTTTGATTGTTAAATAAGCGGTTAGGATTTTATTGCTGGCCAAATGTATTTTAACATAATTGTGTGAACTTTCAAAAGCAATAACTTCTTTATATCCTACTTTGACTATTCGCAAATCTTCCTCTTTATTTTTAACAAGGAAATATTCATCGTCTTGAGATAGTTCTGAAATCCTTACTGGCTTTTCATTTGGAAATAATCGATTGATTGTCATGGAAAATTTTCCAAAAGTGAAGGGTTTTAAGAGATATGCATCACCTTCCACTTCAAAAGCTTCAAACGCATACTTTGAATGGGACGTAATGAATATTAATTTTTGGGTTTTGTGCCTAATAGCTTTCGCTAATTCTATTCCAGACAAAAATGGCATATCGATATCCATAAAAATCAAGTCGATATTGTTTTCCAGGGTTACGCTTTCTAAAGCCTCAAGAGGGTTTTTATATATATCTACGACATTTAGTTTTGGGAGAAGTTCGATGTATTTTAGAATCGCATCAACAGAAAATTGTTCATCATCAATAATAATACAATTCAACATATGTTCTTATTGTTATGCCGATCAGAAGGTTTACCCATTTAGGCTGGGCAAACACTTCTCTTACGACAAAGTAAGTAAAATTTTATATTAACCTGTAAATTTGTATAGTTAGTTTTATAATTGTTACGTAATTAACCTATTCTATATGAGGACTGTCTGGTAAACTTCTTCCTAAGCAACAATTTTGAAAGCCCCTAAAAACAACTAATTGACTAAATTAATCGTAATAAAGGTAATGCCCTCCTTTGTTACCCCAAAAGGAGTGTTTTCTACATAGAAAGGTTTGTTTTCTTAATTGATAAATAAATGCTGTAAAACAGCATTGTAAAATAGATAGCTGCCCTTGCTTAATTGCCCGATATAATTGTCCCTAATTAAATATTGCCCTATCTGTGATCATTCGATTCGGATAAAAAAATATCATAATGAATAGTGAGCTACTATGATAAAATTACGGATTTTGTGCAATTAGTTTCTTTTATATGAATATAAATAAATGCATTATCATAGATGATGAGCCTTACGCTATTGAAGGACTTAAAAATTATATCGGCTCAATTCCAAATTTAAGCGTATTTAAATCGTACACTGATCCGGTGCAGGCACTAATCGAACTGGCAGCTTCTGACATGGTTGATTTAATCCTTTTAGATATAGACATGCCTAAAATAACAGGGATTGAGTTATCCAGGGAAATCAGGCAAAAAACCCGTAAACTGGTATTTACGACCTCCTACACCCAATATGGTTATCAGGCATTTGAAGTGGAGGCGGACGCTTACCTGCTAAAGCCATACACCTTGTCCAAGTTTGCTGCTACAATTTCAAAATTGTTTCCAAAAGAAGAAAAGCTTAGGCTGGAAGGTAACGTAACTGATGATTATTTTTTTGTCAAGAATAAGGATGACCATTTAAAAATCGTAAAAATCAGGTATGACGAAGTGATCGCGGTGGAAAGCAAACAAAATTATGTCATGATCCATACGCCAACTAAAAAAGTTCTCACCTATATGTCGCTTACTGAAATTTCCAAAATTTTCAGACCCGTTCGGAAATTTGAGCAGTTTCAGCGCAGTTTTATTATTGGTAAAGATCACATCGATTCGATTGACGGCAACACAATCAAAATGGTCAATGGTCTTCAGATTACTGTTGGCGAATATTTCAGAAAGGATTTTTCGACATTTTTATCGGAAAAACTTATAAAGGCAAGGCGTAAAGAATGACGCCTTTGCCTTTATTAAAACGTTAATTTGAACGACCTGCATTGAAAACACCAGTTTTCGTCATGGTTATCATGCTCGTTGTTGGGTCTGTCCCCTCTGTTTCAGTAACGTTTTTTAACGAGTTTTGGGGTTTGTACACAAAAAGTGTAGTGTCGGGGATCTTAAAATGTTTCTGTTTCATAGCGTTTTTTTATGAAACTTATATTGAATTTTAACCCGATAAAAAATAGTTATACAGAACTATATTTTTTCTATTTAGAAAGGGCGACTATCATGAAAAGAATATTTTCCAGTTGGTTCAAAAAATACAGGCTTCATATATTAGTATGGATAATATTTATTTTATATGAATCAATTACAATAGGCTGGCTACTTGGCGTGTTCGGCAATCCAATAACTTATGCTGCACATTATATTATTATTATTTCCCTCTTTTATTTTCATGCCAACTGGTCAATGCCCTGGGCACTGACTAACAATAAAAGGATACTGTTGAAGGTCCCAGCCATCTTGGTGCTGGAAATAGTGGTATTTATTTTAATATCTTTTTTTACTGATAAATTATTGATCATTAGCCATATTCTGTTTAACAAGGGACCTCTGATACTAAACCTTCAATATAGCTTAAAAACATTCTTCAGAGACCTTTATTTTATTGGATTTTCTACGGGCTATTACTTTCTACTTACTTATAATAAGGAAAAAAGGAAGACAAATGAACTTGAAAAACAGCGGTTAAAAGACATTATTTACCAGCAGAAATCGGAGCAGGATCTGACCAAGGCACAAAATGCATATTTAAAAGCGCAGATAAACCCGCATTTTTTATTCAACACATTAGACTTTGTTTATCACAATATTTTGACCTTATCGCCAAATGCAGCGGACACAATTATCACATTATCTGAGATGATGCGTTATGCAATAGATTCTGATAAAATGGGTGATTTTATTCCGTTAGGAGATGAAATAGATCAGGTTGAAAATCTTGTGTATTTAAACCAGATCCGGAAGAACCATGAGTTAGGTTTCCTTCTGGAATACGAAGAAAATGTCCGGCAAATCTATCTTATTCCTTTAGTCCTGCTGACAATTGTAGAAAACATCTTCAAGCACGGCAACCTTACAGAAGACGGACACAATGCATTAGTCCATGTTTATTTGAAGAATGAAACATTTTTTATTGAAACGGACAATTTGATTAACCTTAGAACTAAAGGAGCAGGCAATAATAAAGGCATGAGTAATACAGAACAAAGATTAAAATATGCTTACGGAGATAATATTTTATTTAACTATTATTCTGACGAATCAAGTCATTTTAAGGTTCAGTTGAGTATTCCGCTGAAACAGCTGAAATACCCCGGCGAGCCTTTAATATTTTTACCAGATACTGATATATGATCGCTTCGTGAATTCGCTGGTCGGATATAAAAAGCCGGTTAATGTGCATATGCAGTAAATCTGCTGTCAGATTTATTTTGTCAGTATTGTTATCGCATTGATTCATGATTTCGACAAATTCAATTTCATAGCGATCATGCAACTTGTCTAAACCAGGTACAATTGTAATCACTAAAGATTCTTTATGCCTTTGAAACGATTGATTTATTTTTTTGAAACTTTCCTGGTTCATACTTAATTCCTTTTTAAAACTATCTGCCATATTTGTGACAAACAAAATTTGAGCGTCAATCTCTTCAAAACAACTTTCTATCAATCTTTGCATAGTTATCAGGGTAATAGCGTAAAGTTGTACTGTTGAATATTTCTTCGCCAATAGGGATAAAATCGCTCTGCTATCAGTATAGAAAAATCCTTCAACCAGGCTAATCCGGCTCGAACCGTACCGCTGGACTTCGCGTATATATGTCCTTATTTGTATGTCTGAAATTAATCCCGATAAAAAATCTTGTTCCAATAAAGAATTAAGCCGGTTGATGAAAAGATACCCCTGAGATATTTCTTTTAATTGCACGCGTAATCGGAGGTGTGGCTTAGGATCGTCATAGCGGACAAAAAACCATTGCTTAATGTTTTGCCTGCCCTCTTTTAAAAACACAGCAACCTGGTTAAGTAAGACGGCGTTTCTTCGGGATTGATGGCAATAAATTTCGAAATACAGCCAGTCGCTTCCTGGAAATGATATGCTTTTGACTGGATGATTTTGTTCCTTACCTTTTGCAAAGTTTTGAAGACCCGAATAAACTCTATTTTCATGGCCGTAGTTTAAAATATATTCGGCCACATATGGCTTGCCTTTATCATCTTTAATAGATACTTCCTTTGATAATAAAGCTTCAGAAATATACATATACTTTTGTTGATTTTGACGGCAAAAGAGCAAAAACGCAATCATATCGGTTGCTATTTTGGGGTCAAAGCAAAGTGTCTGGTCTGAAAAGCCTGTTTTAAAAAGAGAATTAATACCACATTTCTGTAGCCAGTTTCCCAAAATCGTCAAAGCTTTTAGTGGCTCATCACCATCATTGATTTTCAAGATGTCCGCCGGGACTTGCCACATGGCTGGGGAAACAATTATATTTTTATATACTACCCGCGGATAACGATCCAGGTTGGGAAAAAATTGCTGAATCTTAAAACTCAGGTCGGACCTGATCCCCTGGTGCTGTAGATCACAAAGAAACC
Source organism: uncultured Mucilaginibacter sp. (assembly GCA_963422535.1). Classification (GTDB taxonomy): domain Bacteria; phylum Bacteroidota; class Bacteroidia; order Sphingobacteriales; family Sphingobacteriaceae; genus Mucilaginibacter. The sequence goes on along the minus strand of OY730227.1, from coordinate 908,067 downwards.
GGTAGACTGCAAGGTCTGAACGGGTATAATTATAGGCCGATGGAATTCGAGGGACGAGACGTTTGCCAAACTTCTTTGACCAAAGTATAACTTCAGAATTCCTGACGCCAACCAGAATATCTTCAAAATGAATTGGGGATGGGTCGTTTGACCAGGTTAATATAGGCAGTTCGTATTTATAAAGCTGCTTCCGGCGGTTTACATTATCAACTTGTTTTTCCGCCTGATATGCAATGTCAAAAAAAAGTATTTCTGGGTTTGCTTTCTCTTCTAAAGACGAGATCTGCTGACCTAATTTCTCAAGTTCCGGGCTGGCGATAGTAAAACGACCTATTAATGCGTTCGCTGTACAGCCCCCTAAGCTTACAATAACCGGTTTGTCGCCATAGAAATGTAGCATGACACTAAAACTGTTAGGTAGTGGCAATGAACTCTCGGTTTTAGTGTTTTCAAATTCCTCTAACCGTATGTCACCATTTTTCATTAAGGCATTCAATAAAAAAAGATGTAATTTGGTGTAGGATATCTGTAATTCCTGGCGATCCTTCTCATTTACTGAATCTAAAATATCTATCAGCTCCTGATCGCTCAAATGATTGCCAAGGTTGCCATAGCCAATCCCGATTTCCGGGTCCATTGCAATAGTGAGCGGAACTGCAGCAAGTTCAAACTTTTTAAGGAATGCGTTGCGAAAATCACTTAATTGACTATTTCCTGAAGTGGGCAAATTCAAATGTAAAAGTTTGACCAACTCAGAAATATCTTTGACTTTCCTGCTATTAAGACCCCCAGATAATAATTTACGTTCTGAGATAACGTACACTTTGTTTGATGTCTCCCGTTCAATTTTTAACCGATCAAAATAATCGTCACCAGTTATATTTGGAAGCAGTTCTGTTAACAGGAGTTGAAGACTTAATAATTGCTCAAGCAGAATGTTAAGGTCCTTTACATTCAGTTGGTAATTGGATTGCATGTATCCATAAACTTCCTGTTTACTTGTTTTTTCCTTGCACAGCCTTAAAATACCGGTAAGTTCTGGGAACTCCGTTACCGAAGTCATTTCAAAACATTCATTTTTAAAACGGATAAAACGTATTTCGTCGCCGACTGTGTAGACTGTGGAGTTTGTTTGAAACCATGATGAACATTTAACAACTTTGCTGAAATCTTCAATGTATTTATCCTTTTCCCCCCAGTCTATAAATTGTTTGGCAAAAATATTTTGATTCAATATCAAGGGGGAAGAATCGTCTTTTGAAAACGGGATAGGTGTAAATGCAGCGAAGCCACCAAAAGGCGTTGCTCTATATTTTGCTCTATTAAAATATTTCCAAATGGAAAAGCCTATTTTTTTATTGGCTGTTTCTATTGAAGGAAAATCAATATGTTCAATGGTCTGGTAAAAAGAAGGTGAAGCCTCACTGATAAGAGTTTTTAGTTCCTGCCATTTTTCTTCTATGGTATCATCTACGCTGAATACAGGCGTCCGGCAAATAACTATATCCAACAAATTCAACTTCATAGTAAATTTCTAAACAAGCCGGAATGGGATTCGCTCCGTGACTTGACCCTGTTTTATTTCTTCAAAAGAATGATTATTTGATGTTCTAACTCACTGTTTTTTATACAATGGGCTAATTTCGGGACAGAAAGGGGGGAATTCGGGAGATATCTACCTTATCAATTGGTAAACGATATTTAAACAATAGTTAATTTTATTCAATTTTATTTGGCCCCTACTTTACCAGAAAGTTGAAAGCGTCTCCAGTGCTTAATATTAATAAGAAACTCGTGCTTGGATGGATAAAAAGGGAAGGTAAAATTGAGTGTTGTTGTAAATTTTCTACATCTATCTATGATAAAGGCCGAAGCAGTTGATCAAACAACAGTAATAATAATATTAAGAGGTGTATTTGAAGATACCCCAAATGTAAATTTCATTTTGGGTATGGGTAAAAAAACAATACACAAGGCGCAGCCATATTATCAGTTGAAATTTGGATATACGCTATTCTTCTTGAAACGAGGCCCGGACAAATAATTCACGATTATGCTGGTATTCGGAACTCAAATTCATATTGTCACTGCTATTTTTATCGGACTTGAAATTTTGATGTTCATATTTAATTTGGCCAGTTACTTCTATTGGCCGAACGATAAAAATCGAGGCTGGTATTTATTATTGTTGTTTTTGATGCTCTTATATAACATCACTTGCGGTCTTTTTCCTGACCCCCAATTTAACATTCCCCTAAAGGTACAGGAAATGATCGCCTACGGTGCTGGTTTCCTGATGGCATCCTATTTTCCATTCTATTTTTACAAGGTGTTTGATTTGAAAAACCTGCGCTGGCATGCACTTATTGGAGTGCCTCTATTCCTGATACTTCCTTATATCACCTTCTTTGTTATCTGCTATTCAATTAATGGCAAATTACAGTTAGACATCCGTTATGGTATGGTTGTTCCTTTATTTTATGGGCTTGTCCTACTTAAGGTTATCTTCGGTTCTATCCGGGAAAAATATAAAACAGATCGTGATAAAAACCAATTCATTGAGGAGGTAGCAGTGTATTGTGCTATCAGCCCCTGGGCGGCTTTGGCTTTTTTCGAAATGGTAGAAGAGAGCCAGTTGACAGAGATCGTTTGCACAAATTCTGGCATCCTCCTAATTTCCGCCCTGTTTTTGACAAGATCGATCAGTAACGCGCGACAAGAGTTTGATAAAAAACAAAATGTGCTGAATATTGATGGAATTAGATCGGAGGAATTTCTGGCAAATTGTGTGCATCACGGCTTGACCAGGACAGAGATTCTAATTGTTCAAAAAATATACAAAGGCATGAAGAATATCGAGATTGCCAACACCATGTTTATATCAGAAGAAACAGTAAAAAAGCATATTCAAAACATTTTCCGAAAAACAGCGGTTCAAAATCGGTCAGCATTGATTCATAGGCTTCAAAATCATCGTAAGTGTTTAATTTGAGCCCATTTGTCATTAAAAATACCACTATTTAGTAATGCCAAATCCCTGATTTGAGTATTTATCTCGCCTTGCGTCCAAAGTAACTTTGCCTCAGTTTAAACTACCTATTGTGAACAACCAGGCACTTAATTCCAATTATTTTTAATAATTATTATGCAGAAAGACACATTATACAAGGTTCTTTTTACCAAGAATCAATTACCTAAAGAATTGAGGTATGAGGTAAATAGAAAGAAATTAATCCAGTTTATTGATTCCAAAATTGGATTTAGCCGTCATCGGCGTCGCCACCTCATTTTGAATACAGGGCAAATTGCAGATCATATTTATTTTGTTGAACAAGGAATAGCAAGGGGTTTTTATTATGACAAAATGGAGAAGAAAGAGCAAACTGTAAGTCTTTGGGTTGAACAATCAATTATAACTGAACCCAATAGTTTCTTTAAAAATACACCTTCAGAATTGTATATAGAAGTGTTACCTGGCACCCAATTAATTTCACTTTCACGACAGCACTTGATGGAAATTTATAAAAAATTCCCATACACGACAATCTTCACCCAATGTTTAACATTACAATACGTTACGTATCACACTAAAAGGACTCATGACCTGATCAGCCTCAATGCGTGGGACAGATATATAGACCTGCTTAAAACCCATCCTAATATAGAGCAAAAGATTTCAAAGGATATAATCGCATCCTACCTCGGAATTACACCACAATCGCTTAGCCGTTTGATTAAAAACAATGGCTACTAACCAGTCAATATTGACTTGAAAATCAGTATCAATTGATAACTCATTTCTGAACAAATGGTAAGTCATTTCTGAACCAATGCTTACACTTTTTAAGAATGTTCGAATGTACCTTTATTCTACCTGTTTAACCAATAAGAAACATGCCATATTAACCAATGGGAAACTTGAATTATATAATTAAGGTAGGAACCGATCAAAAAATAGCGATGATTATAATCATTGCATCACTCATGATTCAAGTCATACTTATTTGCATTAGATCCTATTTTCGGTACTACCCGGTTTTCTTGGTAATACTATTTGATTTTTTGTTTTCACGAGAAATAACTAAAAACAATAATATTCACGACCGCAAATTTGCATTGTTTCCGGGTGGCACCAGGCAGCGATTACAAAAAGAGTAAAACTAATTATAGCAGTTATTTTTACTCGGGATGCTCACCTCAGAGGCAAGCTCGAAATACCTTCCTATTAGGTTTTTGAGTAATTATTATTCGATGGGTAATATTCTAACCTGATTATGGAGAGTGTGATGTTAAAAAATGGCGTCTTTCGGTTTTCGGAACTTGCAAAGGAGAGGTTATCTAAATGCATTCGATTTGTTTGCATGTTTTTATTCGTCTGCACGGCCTATGACAAAATCGCTGATCACAGTCGTTTTTTCAAAGGCCTGGCAAAAGTGCATTTTATAGGCGGAGTGGCGTTGTATATTTCCTGGCTTGTGCCGATGGCGGAAATTCTGACGGTTGTTTTTTTACTCATTCCACGAACGGCGAAATGGGGTCTATATGCCTTTATAACGCTAATGACCTTGTTCACTGGTTACATTATCAGTGCTTTATTATGGATGAAAAACCTCCCATGTCACTGTGGAGGTGCCATCGAAAATTTAAGCTGGACGCAGCATATATGGTTTAATCTCGCATTTATATTCATTGCCATATTTGCAATACGTCTTATTCAATCAAAATATATCTTCAAAAAATAAAAAGATGAAAAATTTAAAAGAAATAGCCTTAGGCTTGGTAGTATGTGCTATGGCAATAAGCTTCAGTGCATTTAAAAATGCAAAAACCACAAACAGCGGATTTGCTTCATATACATTTGTTCATCCGGCTCATTCTTCTTCTAATTTAAGGACTGACTACATATTCAGGGCCGATCCTGACGACTGCACCCAATCCGTAAACAATTGTAAAGCGGTTTGGTCGCAATCTACAGCCCCGGCAGAAGGTGATAACCCAGCTACAACTGCTGTAGAAGGTACTATCACTCCTGGAAACTATCAGGGCCAATAGTAATATAAATCCGGGGCAATTTACTGTTGTGAATTGCCCCGGTGATTTACTTATCCGTTATTACGAGAACATCTGCTTTTCTTTCGCCATCTGTAAATTTTAGATTGTATTTCGCCAGTTCCTTATTTACTGCATTGATATCGGCCATCTTGCAATTTATTTGAATATCGACATTGCCTTTAAAATTCGTTTCGTCGATAATTGGCCGCTCGGAAAATTGCCAAAAATAGCTTTCCAACTGTGCGATGAAGCGGCTTAAGGGCATGTTCTGCATTTGAAATGAAAAGGCATCATGCTTTTCAAAAGCGGGACCGCCATTTGTTTTCAATTTGTCCGGCACGTTATCCATCACTAAAATATCCGAAGGAACAAGTCTTTTTTCCAGGTGAGCGTCGATTTTCAAAGGTTTGCCAAAATATCGGTCCAAATCCTGGATCAACAGATCATACTTATCCTTCCAAGTCATCGCACTACTCCAAATCAGTTCATAATTGTATCCGTTTGTTTTTAACCATTCCCCGTATGCTTCTCCAACCAGATCAGAAGTAATTTTGTTTAGCAACACCGTATCTTTTATTTCGATCTTACACCTGCTTTTACTCCAAAAAAATGTTGGCGATTTTCCGGACGAAATCCCGAAGTATAACCGGTATAAATTGATTACCGGGGCGTTGACCGTATAAAAATGCGTGGAATCGAAATGCAAAACGGCCCGTAAGTGCGGATTATATCTGCTCACTATCGATTGATATAAAATATCCGTATTCTTAACCGGAATAAGCTTTGCTGAACTGTCTTTTGCATTTTCGATTAATGGAAAGCTTGGCACAAAAAGCGACATTTTAGGATTTAATTCGCTTAATTTTGTTCCCATCACCTTTTTTATTTTACCAGCATCCCCGTTTAGGGCGTTACTGATATTTTTTTCATTGACTTCTTTCGCTTCCGTGGTTGCAATTACTCTTCCATTCTGATCGATCCAAACATAATAGGGTAAATAGTGGTGAACAAATATGGAATTTAAAAGAGTATCGTTGCAAGCCGAAGCTATTTTTATATGCTTCTCATTATTCATTTTCCCCAAAAATCCCTGAACAGTCTTTTGGTCTTCCTTGCTGACAGGCAGGAATTGAACACGACCGCTAAATTGCCTTTGTAGTGAATCAGTTTTTGTCATCATTTCAACACATGGGCTGCACCATGTTGCCCAGAAATCGATTATTAGAAGCTTTCCTTTGAAATCAGATATGCTGACTGAGGGCTTTTTGTAATTTAGAACCTGCCCTATCGTAACGTCAGGCACTTGATCTCCTATATTTAGAGGTTTTATTTGCGCAAGGCTTTTTACACAGATATTGTTTAAAATGATAAAGAGCAGGATGGGGAATATTTTTTTCATAATTGTTTATCTCAATGGGTTTTGATCGAATACTAACGTGGATTTTGCGGTAAGCCGCTTAACTGGACTTCGGCAGGAGGTATCGGAAATATATATAAATTGCTATTGGGTGGTAAGCTGTAACTTTTGCCGTTCAGTGTACGGGTAAGAATTACTACCGTTTTAGGGTCTTTGTTTAATCTTTTCAGGTCAGACCATCTAAGCCCCCTGTATACGAGTTCCTTTCTGCGCTCGGCCAGGATCTGCAATAAGGCGTCCGTGCTATTAACGGCAGCATACGGGACAAAGGTTCCGGTCAGCCATCTTGTAGAAAGCAGCGTATTCAAATCTTTCATTGCTGAAGCCACATCATTTTTACGAGCATGGCATTCAGCCCGGATCAGGTAGATTTCATCCGTGGCGATCCCGCCGAAAGGGATGCTTGAACCTCCATATGAAGCTTTGCGTGTCTTAAATCCGGAAACATCCTTGAAGAAGATCTTTTTTCGCAGGTCGTTTGGATCGTAGGAATTATAAAGTATTGAATCAACGATCAGGTTAGGCGAAGAATTGGTGAAAGCGGAGTAATATTCCAGAGTATGGTGATAAATTACTTCTTTGTTAAACCGGGCGATGGGTCTTGAAGATGTCTTTGATAAAGAATTATAATCCAATAACTGACTTGATAACTGAATGCAGGAATCAGCATATAAAAGCGCCTTGTCATAGTTGCTTGCGGATAAATAAGTCCTGCTTAGCAATCCGTAAACGGCGGCTTTGCCCGGTCGAGTAGGAAATAAGCTTGCCCCAGGCAAAAGTGTTTTCGCCAGCAACAGGTCATTAATGATCTTGTCATAGGTTTGCTGTACAGTTGCTCTAACCGATTTAACATTAATGTCGGGGTTGGTTCGTAAAGGAATTCCTAAATCCGAGGAAGCGGTATTCGGGTCATAAGCCTTAGCAAATTCCTGAGCCAGGTTCCAAAAGTCGTAGGCCCGGTAAAATAATGCGGTGCCTTTTACATTGTTCCAGTCAGCGAGGCTCGTCTGATCAGAAGGCACCTTTGCAATTCCATCCAGAACAATATTTTCATTGAGTACCCTGTTATAAGTGTCATTCCAATCATAAGCTGTCTCTCCTGTATAGATATCGGGATTCCATAAGTAGGCATTCCGTTCCTGGGTGTTATCCAATGCCTGCCACGTTGTATAAAGCAAATAAAAATCGCCCGCACCGACTTCACTTAAAGCTGATTGGTTATTGTTGAAGAGCGTAGTGCCCGTATTATTATCCAAAATGGCCTGGTAGTCTTTGACGGTTGAAGGAACGACAAGGGATAAATTGGGTTTGGCATCAAGCCAATCCTTTTTACAGGAAAGTGGCAGCAAGGCCATGAACAGCAACGTGGTTATGCTTATGCTTTTTGATATGTTGTATCGTGTTTTCATGATAAATTGTCCGTTAAAAATTTGTTTTTAAACCAATCGAGATCGTTTTTGGCGACGGAGTGCCTACAGGGTAATCCGGGTCAAGCTTCAGTTTATTGGCACGCCATAGTATCCCTAAGTTATTTGCATAGGCATATATTTGCAGACTATTAAAAGGCAGTCTTTTAAACCGGAGTTTATCAAAACTGTAACTCAGACTGACATCCTGTAGGCGGATATGATCGCCTTTTTCAACGGTGGCCTGTGAATATTGGTAAAAGCCGTCCCTGGTCTGATCCGCAGGGTAAACCATAGACGGCACATTGGTATGTTTTTCATCACCCGGTGCTTTCCATCTGGCTTCAAATTCCCGGTTACCGCCAAGCCAGCTATTAAATAAACTTGTATAATTAAGGGCGCTTCGCCTGAAGTAATACCCCAACTTATAGCTGATATTTGCGGACAGCTCAAAGCCCTTAAAGGCAAAACGGTTGTAGAGCCCACCAAACCAGGTCGGCCTTGCCGGGCCGCTGTATATCATATCTTTAGCAGAACCAGGGTTGCTTAGCGATGCATAATCTTTGCTGACTGTTCCGTTAAGATAACCCTGCGGGTCACCTGTCGCGGGGTCTAATCCCGCCCAGCGATAACTCCAGATGCCATAGACAGGTTTACCAACTATAGGATAGATGTTTCCGCTGGCCCCATCCGCTGTAGTTAGTGCAGAAGGTATAACCGGGGCGGTATATGTAGTAACCTTATCAACCGCATGACTAAATAATAAAGTGCTGAACCATTTTAATTGCCTGTCTATGTTCTTACTGGTTAACTGAACATCGAGGCCATTTCCCTTAATTTGGGCAAAGTTACCGGTAAATGTTGTTGTGCCCACGCTTGGGGCTACCGATTCGTTACCAATAATGTCAACACCATTTTTAATATAGAACTCTAAGCTTCCGATAATCACATTGTTCTTAAGCCCGAAGTCGACACCGAAATTGGTAATTGCTGTTTTCTCCCATCTTAATTCCGGGTTTCCGATATTGGATATGGAAGCCTGCGGAAGGTTGGTATAAGTACTCACGCTTGAATTATATAGGAAGGTGGTAATACCTGTTATATTCCGGTTAAGATTGCCATTGTAACCATAAGTAGCTCTTAACTTCAGTTCCGGCAGCCATTCGAAATGATAAAAACTTTCTCTGCTGATGTCCCATTTACCGCCGACCGACCATAAAGGCACCGACTTGAGGTTAGTGGCGACTCCAAAATAATTGGAACCATCGATACGCCCGCTTGCAGACAGCGTATATTTATTATCGTAGGTATAGGAGGAATTTGCAAAATAGGAACGGACACGATCAAGCAAGCCAGTAATACCCGCGCTATTGGGTATAGTTGAGAAGCCAAATTGCGGGTTTAAAGAGAAATAGTCCACATAATCGACATTTCCGTAGTTTCCTGTATTGCTATCGTAGCCGTACAGCGTTGAGTTTATGGTTCCATCTGTTTTTGTTTGATTTTGTTCTATCCCGGCGATGGTGTTAATAGCGCTTTTAGCCCATGACTTTGTATAGTTAATCTGACCGCGAATATTGTAAGCCCTAACTGTGGTCAATGATTCATTAAGAATGCCTCCTAAAGGGATATTATAGCCCGTAACTGCACCAGTATTATCAATTATCGAATACTGGTTAATAATATTCCTGGTATAAAAAGCTTGCTGGCTTTCATAGTTCCGGTAATTGGTCGTAAACTGCTCATATTGATATTTAGCTTCAATGCTCAGACCGTCAATAATAGTATATCTGACATTTGGGGATATTCTGATGTCATTGCCTTTAGTGGTTATTCCGGCTAAGCCCAGCTCTTTGAGCGGTGCATAAGTCCAGGCAAGGTAGCCGAGAGAAGGTGCCGACTGCACAAAGCCTGTCCCGTATAGGTGGGTGATGTTTAGCGGCTTGCCGTTTGCATCAGCAAGTTGAGCGTAAGGGTAAATATTGCCTGAAAGGGTATTAGTGGCCGTATTATCGGAATTCGTAACGGATTGAATATAATTCAGGGTGGTTCCAACCTCCAAATTTTTAATGGGCTTAAAAGAGAGATTGGAATTAAGCGTCAAGCGGTTAAAATCGTTATCCTTTTGACTTTGCAGATTTTTATCATATCCGGCAGAAAGGTAGTAAGTCGTTCTATCATCGCCTCCGTTCATGCTTAAAGCGTATTGCTGCTTCACTGTATTTTGATAGAGGGATTTTGTTACATCCTTTAATATGTCTTTATTTCGAAGCGTATTGACCTGGTTCTGTGCATCTGCCGCTGAAAGGAAGCCCGATCTTTCCTGGTTCAGAATTTCAACTACAGGCGAAATTGCAGGATAGGTCGTCGTATTGTTAAGGTCATTATCATATCTGCCGTTTTTAAATAAGTATTGTTCCACATCGATATAATCAGATGTGCTCATGTAATTCGGGTTATATTTCAGATCGGGTTTTTCGCCTATAGAAACATTAGAGTTAAGGAATATTTGTAAAGGCCTGTTTAATTTTCCTTTTTTTGTTGTGATCACAATTACCCCGTTTCCGGCTCTCACGCCCCATATGGAAGCGGCCGCTGCGTCTTTTAAAACGGTTATACTTTGTACGTCATTCGGATTAATGTTATTGATGTCACCGCTGTAGGGGAAATTGTCTATGACGATCAGAGGCTGGTCATTTGCAAAAATGGTGCTCCGTCCACGGATATTAATATCCAGTTGTCCATTTTGCGTTGCAGTGGTATTGCCGTTAAAAAGTAAACCGCTTGTGATCCCGTTTAACCGGGTGACCACATCAGTTGATACCCTGGCATCATACATTTCCTTGATCGGTTGCGAGAAAGAGCCGGTCGCCCTTTCTTTGGGCAGGGTTTGATAGCCTGTTGAAACAATGCTAACCGCCTCCAATTTTGAATTATCTGATACTAATGAAATAGTTAAATATCCTGGTTGATTCCCTATCGCTATCTCTTTGGTTACATAGCCGATAAAAGAAACCTGTAGAATAGAATTTGGAGAAATATCATCAAACGCGAACTCTCCATTTTTATCAGTTATCGTAAGGGTTGTTTCACCCTTTACCCTGATCGTGGCTCCCGGAAGAACTTGTCCGTTTGCATCAGTGATTTTCCCTTTTATTGGGATAAGTAATATGTGTTTATTTTCGGCTGGTAGCGGCTTAAGTTTTAGTCCATCATGACTGATGACAATTTTGTCATCTATAATCCGATATGAAAATGGAAAAGGAGCCAACAATTGATTTAAAACCTCTTTGATCGGTTTATTTACTACATGGATGGAAACGGAATTACTTGTAAGCTCTTTGGAGTTACTATAGATGATGGCTACTGAGGCTTTTGTTGCAATTTTATCTAAAGCCTCCTTTAGGCTTATTTTATCAAAGCTTATAGTAATCCTTTTTTCGAGGCCTTGGGTGTTTCCTCTTGCTTCAGCCATTGAAGGCAGATTTGCGAAACTATTTATAAAAATTATCAGCAGAATCATTTTGATTGTTCGGTTAATGGGTAATATTTTTATCATGTTTGAAGTGTTTAATTTTTTAGTTTATTTAATTGTCCAAAAAGCCTTTAGGACAGGCCATAGGAAGCCCATAATGCAAGAGTTCTATCTTTTGCAGTGTCTTTATTCAAGTATCTTAGTGAATTATTTGCCCGTTACAGAGCAGGATATATTAAGCTATGTTTGAGGTAATTGGCGTATGGATTTCATTCTTCGCATCCTCCTTTCAATATGTATTTTTCTTTTTCAATGATGACTTTGGCATTAATTGCAACTGCCAGTTGTTCCAATACAATGTTTACCGGTCTATTGGTGTTAAATTCGCCATAACACAGGCAATTCTTTGATTTACTTTCTATTTCAATTGGAAGTTTGTAAAATCTTGAAAAGTCAGCTATTACGTCTTGAACCAGTGCCCCATCGTAAATTAATATACCATCTTTTCGTTTAAGCATCTGATTGGCATTTGGATAGTTTATGCTGATTAGGCTGCCATTTATGCTATTAAATCGGCTCTGGTGATTTGGTTTTAGAACTACGGTTTGAGGGCGCAAATTCGGTAATCCCTTTGCACTAACTTGTACAATGCCCGTTACTACAGTGACAGTAGAACTTGGTTGTGTTTTATAGGATTGGATATTGAAAGAAGTACCTACCACGCGGGTATCCAACGGGCCACTATGGATAACAAATGGATGTTGTTTATCTTTTGCGACTTCAAAAAAAGCTTCGCCTTCCAGTTTTACCTCACGTAATTTTCCTTTTAACTGATCTGGATATTCGAGAGAACTGGAAGGGCTAAGCCATATTTTTGTTCCATCAGCCAAAACCAGAGTCTTTCGTTCTCCTCGTTTCGTGTTTAATGTATAAAATTTGACAGGGTGAATAACGTTCTTAATTTCTTCCTGGAAATAATTTATCATCAACCCACCAGCGCCAATTAATAAAAACCAGACTGCACAAATTTTGACCCATTTGTACAACCAAGAATTTTTATTGGGAAATAGTTCTCCGCTTTGTTTTAAATCTTTTATTAAGTTAGACCTTGTAGTTGCAATTACTGAATCAATATTGGGGTGATCTCTTTTGTCTACTTCGGTGAATTCTAATTCTGTATTAATTAAAGCGCGTAATACCTCCTCATTTTCAGCATTATCAAAATACCTCAATAATCGTTTGATCTCGTCAGGGGAACAACTGCTTTCGAGGTATTTTACAAAAAGGTCGGCAATATCTAATTGATTTTCCAATGTTGTTTTAATGCCATCATGCAGTAATTGAAAATCAGGTCTGCTGATAAGAAAAATAATGCAGATAATTTTTAATGAGAAAATAGACTAAGATTATTTTTTATGTAAAATAATCTGTTCTATTATTAACAGAATTGAAATTCCGTTGTTGAGTTGTAAATATTGTTTTAAAGCTTTATTGGCCTTTACGATGTGATCTCTTATTGTTGAAGCGGAGATTCCTAATTCAATGCTTACTTCTTCGTAACTTTTACCTTCCAATTTACAAAGAGTATAAACTTGCTTTCTTTGGGGAGAAAGTTTGGCAATCGCAGCATGTAGGAGTTCCCGATCTTCCCTGGAAATGATTATTTCTTCTGCATTTATGTCAAACTCAATATTTGCAACAATTAGATTTTCTATCAGACGATTATCTTTTGCTACTTTACGGAAATACATAAAAACCAAATTTTCAGCTACCTTATATAAAAATGACTTGAAGGAGCCTTCAATTTTAATATTATGCCGGTATTCCCAAATCTTTAAGAAAAGGTCTTGCAGAATTTCCTGGGCAATAAATTCGTCCTTAACTAACCGCAGGATATTACGGTAAAGTTGCTTGCTAAACTTATCGTATAAAATAGTAAATGCCCGCTCGCTTCCTTGCTGGAGTTGCTGAATTAGAAGGTTTAAATTTTCATTGTCCGAAGTCATTTCTTTGCCTCCTGAATTGAAAATCAATGGCAAGCCGAAAGAAATGAAGGCCGGAATACTGCAAATTGCAATAGGGCCGGTAACCCGCAAAGTCTAATGTCGGCTGGCTCTGGTAAAGCCAACCTTTCCTTGCGGAAAGGTTTTCACACATTGACATAAGCGAGCACCAGCCCTATCGCATGTATAGGGATGAATGCTCCACTTACCGTCGCGTGAAATTTACCAGATTCGCCGGCGAGGCTCGTGAGTAGTCTAACTAAATGTAAGACTACAAATGTATTAATTTTCTATTGTTACAAATTATCGAGTGTTTAATTAGCAATATTAAGCAAAGCTGTTTTAATATCCAAATATCGGGTATTAAATACTCAATATTTGGATACCGCCATGAAGGGTATTTACGTATTACTTTAGGATTTTTGGGAATGGAGGAAAATGATGACTTGGGAAGATACATCCAAGCAAGATTGCGAGCAAAGAATATTGAAGATAAAGATGTCGCTGCAATTTTAAATATTTCTGTAAAAACAGTTCACAAAATTTATCCTAATAAAGATCTTTATTCTGAAAGGGTTGCTAAATTTTGTTTAATTCTCAATGAAAATATTTTTCTTGACTTCTACGGAAAAAAGGAACCTCTAAAAACGTTGCTCAATAAGGATATTGCTGATTTAATTAGTGAGCTCTCTAAGTCAAAATCTGAAATCGAAGAATATAAAAAGATAGTTGGAATTTTAAATACTCAGTTACTGGAACAAAATTCTTCAATAAGAGCGCTGCATGAAGAAATTATTGCAAAATCAGACGAGATGTTGAAATTGTTAAATAGAAATAATATATCGCCGGAAAAGTAATTGGTTTAGCTCTTTTAGCCGAGAGCCTAATTTAAAAACACTTTTCGTTATTATAGCCAATGGGATTCTTCGCATCATTTCACAAAGGATAATTAGTAGCAACTTTTAACTTCTGGTAATCATATGCATTGCTTTTATCTAACAAGGCCAATTCATCATAATATTTATTGGCTAATTCTTTATATTTTTTAAATTGGCTTTTTCTCTCGATTATTTGTTGATTATTGTATTTCCAGGATTCATCACCCATAAATCTATTTGTTAATTCCTTGTATAACTCTGCTCTCAAAACTTTGAGCATAAAATTCTGCATTTGCAGAGTGATCGCTTTCTCTACCATGTTTTTTCCTGTCAACAGGTTTTTTAATGCAATTTTATTTCCGAGGTCGGGATTTACGGTTATACTATTTAAACGTATATATAGGATTGCCCTTAAAAACAAACTGGTTGTATCATTTGGGTTAAGCTTTAAGTTTTTGTCCAGGCTGTCAGTTAAAACAGAATATTTACTTACTTGGGGACTACCCACAGTTCCATCATTTATATAAATTAAACCGGACCTGATCTGTATAGGTAGTTGTGCTAAGCTGGAAGTTGATTTTATTAGTAGCAAGATTAACAACAAAATATACGCCGTCGCTTTTTTCTCAGGGTGAAAAGTTAAATATATCATAAAAAGTTATTTTTCATTTTTAATCTATCTTATTTTCCAGTCATCTTTAGGACTAAACCATTGACTTCTATACGATTGTAAAGGATCGTCTAAATAAGCTTTATAACGTAAATATTCAATTAAGTCCAATTTTTGAATGTTATCCAATTCGTTGTATAATATCACAGCACTATTTCTGAAATCCTTGAATTTTATATACCAACCTTTTCGTTCGTAGGAATTGAGCAAACATTCATCAATTAATAATTGAATCAGACCAACGATAATATTATAACCCAATTCGTTATAAATTGGATGGTTATCAAAGAATTGCTTCTTTTCACCAGGTGAATTTGCCTGCATGCCAGTTAGTCTTTATTGACCGATAAATTATTAGGTTATCAATCAAACACAAAAATAATTTTTAACTACTACAATGCCATCATAATGGGCGACCGGTATCTCCCGAAAATCTACCCTTGTATCCCGAAAAATAATTTTTTGAAATGAAAACGAAAATGAGAACCTATGGAAGCTGCTGTTTGAGAGATTCCTTGTTAAGATCTATTAAACATTTGGGGTCAATTTCCAGTGCTTTGGCCAATTCGGCAAGAGAGAGGAGCGTAATATTTTGTTTTCCCCATTTGATAATTTAACCTAATATCATTAATAGAGCCTGCAAGTAAGTAACTCCCTTAAATCTTATGTAGTTAAATATTGGTTCACTTGTCATTAAACATACTACTATATAGCTATCTTAAATCCCCAATATAAGTATTTTAACCCGCTGACCCTCAGTATAATTTTGACTCACTTTTAAATTTTCAAAAAAATATTTGGAGTCAATTATGAATTTCATACCTATTCAGCTTCAGCAATTTGTGCAGGAATCGATAAGCCCCCAAAAGTTTATCGGCAAACAAATTTCATCTGACGAATTTATTAAATGGAAGAATTTCGTAGAAAAAGAAATCGCATCTGTAAATGCAGCCGTTTTAGATTCAAAATTACATAAGCGGGATATTGCCGTTTTAATAACACAAGCTGTTGATTTAAGTAACACCGTTAACTCTTATATATTTAAGAGATCCTCAATTTTAAGAAATCATATACAGGCCTGCGTTATAAAAGAGCACTATAATTATACCCTCTGTCTTTTTGAAGGACTAATTGAAGAGCTAAATGGTTTGTTTCCTAATGAAGCTGGTAAGGTAAAAATCTCCCATTCAAACTTATTCGAAACAATTTCGGGCTTAAAAATGAATTTTTATAAATTGAACAGACATCTGCAAAATTCCCGCGTTGAAAAAGCTTTGATAGATATTGTCATGGTGGGAATTCTAAAGCTAATTCGTAAGAAAAACATCACGCGGAACGATACTCAATACATTAACTCATTAATTACTTTCCTTTTAGATGGAGTCTCTTTAAATAATCAACAGCTAAGGGATTTACTAATAATTCACGATTTCAACACTCCGAAATTCTACCTCTACAATGTAAATACATGGAAAAACCTCTTAGTAGAAATTCCTGGACTGCATGAACAAAGAGAAATGTTGCTATTAGAAAAGGATAGGCTTTATAATCTATTTATCGAAAAAGGGTTGGTGATGCCGTTTAATAAAAAAAGCCTATTTATTGAGTTGGATGAGTTTTTAAATGAGAAATATTCAGTAGCCAAACAAATGGTTAAATTAACGAGAAAACTAATCCAGGATAATGAAAAAACAAAAGGCGGAACACGTTTTTTAATTAATCTGCCTGTTTCCCAGTTTGGCCTCTTTATAAGAATTCAAATTGAAAAAGGGCTATTAGTTAAAGAAAACATTGGAGAGCTATTCAAGTTTTTCGCAACTCATTTTTATACGCCAAATGCATTATATATTTCGGCAGATAGTTTGCAGAAAAAATCCACTGATGTAGAATTTGCAACAGCGCAAAAGCTTAAAGCTCAGTTGATCGCCATGCTTAATTGGCTAAATACTAATTACAACCTTTCGAATTATAATTAGTATTTATTCATATTCCCGGAACCCGCTTTACAAATCACGCGTCTCAAATAGGTTGATTATGGGATGGCTATTTTGTGAAAAAGAAAAAAATTATATCCATATTAGATTTTTAATATAAAATGAATTTGATCGAGAGTATTAAAATGGCAAGGAATAAAATATCCCATATACTGCCAGCTCGTCTCGAAATTTCTATAAGCGCACTTTTCGAATTAACTAATAGTTACAAATTCGAGGCTGTTTTCGACCGGTCGCGTCAAAGTTCTTTCCGGTCATCTATGGCCTCTTAGGTCGAAATTACCCTCTCCGATTATGGCGCTCGTTTCTATGACCCAGTTATAGGGCGGTTTACGTCTATTGACCCTATGGCAGAAGTTTCAAGAAGATGGTCGACTTATGCTTATTCCTATAATAATCCTGTCAGGTTTGTCGATAAGGATGGAATGATACCGGGTGATTTTCTTGATCAGAATGGTAAAAAGATAGGCAGTGATGGTAAAGATGATGGTAAGGTGTATGTAGTTAAAACAACTGACAAAAAATTTGATAGCGGTGCGCCATCTGCCGGTATATCAAAAGATGACAAGAAAGCCACAGAGAAATTTATTAAGGACAATAACGGAAATACCACGGCATTTGAGCAAAATGACATTGCTTATAAGAATAGCGTTGAGATTGAAGGTCAAGCATGTACGAGGCAGCAAATGGTAGACGTTGTAAATCAAGATAATGGAAATGGCGGCACATCTGCTGCTAATAATAGGGAGTATGGCGGTGCTATAAGAACTGATGGTGATGTTACACAGGCACCAGCTGGGCCAGTTTCTGACCCGACAGTAAATCCAGATGCCCATATTAATATATCCAGTTTTGATTTTCAATCAACATTCCACTCTCATCCGAGTGGAACCAAATCGGTATCATCAACAGGAAATGATGCTTTTGGAGGTTCTTCATCTACTATAGGCGGTACAACTACGTCTGGATCATTCAACCATGCACCATCAAACGTTGGAGGTGATGTTGGAAATAGCGGAAGTAAAGTGAATTACGTATTTTCAAGAAGTAATGGGACTGTCTATATATACAATAGTACTGGAGTGGTTGCTACTATTCCACAAGCCAATTTTGTAACGCCTAAGCAATAATATATGAAAAGGATGTTTTTTATCGCGGGTATATTGGCTTTTTGCTTGAAAGTTCATGCACAGCAAAAAGATGAATATAAAACAATGGTTGATTCGGCCATTAATAATAAGTTTACCCAGTTCCAGGAAGCAACTAAAAAGCAGAACAATAAAGATTACCTTGAAAACTTGTATTTACTAAATGAGCAGGATCAGCCATTAAATTATCTACGGTCATCCAGTAAGTTTAAGTTAATTAGTGTTTATGATGACCGTAATCGAAAGCTCGTTACTAAAGGGATTTATGCCTGGAAGGTTTTTACAACATTAAATAAAAATCAGTTCATAGTTAACATTGTGGATTTCTATATAACCTATAAAAACCACAACTATAACTTTGCAAATGGAGGCGGGGCAAAAACCATCTTTGAATATGACTGTAGAGAAAGTACATGGAAATTAGTTACCTCTCAAAGTAAAGGGAATTAGTAACCCCATACATAGCTAAGCCCGGCGAACGCCGGGCTTTCTTATTTAAGCTAAGTTGAGCGCATTTGACAGCGATTCCTTGAGCCGTTTTTTAGATACCAGAGCATCCAGTATTGTAAAGAAAGCCGACTTTTCCTTTTCTTCTAACTGATCAATCAAAGCCATTTTCTCAATGACCGATTTATCATAAGAGTTCACTTCTAAAATATCTTCATCAGCATTTACCAGTTCAGCAAGCCCAACTCCTAATGCCTGGGCCACCTTTTCAATGGTAGAGAAAGCAGGGTCTGTTTTGCCGTTCTCAATACGTGAAAATTGAGCCTGATCCATATCCAAAGATAAAGCCACCTCTTTCTGTGAAAGATTCTTAGCCGTTCTTATCCTTTTTATCTGATCGCCAATGTTCATGTAAATGCCTAATAGCACAACTAATTTCGCTATTGATGATTGATTATTCAAATTGTGCAGTTGTATTAGCAAATACAAATTGATTAATATATCAAATATAACAACTCTCTGTCTTAATTGATAAGTCAAGGCTTATATTCCCGCTTAAAATCTAAAAACCTGTCTTTCTGATATGCAATGTTCGCTATTCATGTAAAAAAGATATGCAAAATCAATGATGTTTATGATAAATTATTCAAACATCCAATGACAAAATGCGATATATTTGATTAATTAATCAAATATTATAGCTTTGACAATTGATTAATAAGCTATAAACTTTATTCATGACCAAAACCAAACTGATCACGGAAAACCCAGAGTTATTACTTTACCTGGAAGGCAAACTGCATATCACCATCTTAGGCGGTATTAAGCTGACCGGGTTTGATCGTTTAAAGGTAACGCTAAAGATGGTTAGTGCCGGTAATACGCATACAGCCTTTCGCCATAACCTGGACCTGTACAACAGCATTCAGGCCGAGCAATTGATTGAAAAGTCTGCCGAAGCGCTGGACATAGCTGCGGCCGAACTGTCGAAAATCATCAGCCGCCTTACTACCGCACTGGAAGATTACCGCTCGGAGCGCCTGGAGGCGATGAAACCCCGGCAGATAGAAAAGAAGGAACTGACCGAAACCGAGCGCAAAGCAGCCCTCGGGTACCTCAAAGCGCCTGGTCTGCTTGGAAAGACCCGGCAGGCCATTGCAGCAAGCGGGATCGTCGGCGAGGAAGTCAACAGCCTGATCGCCTACCTCATCTATACTTCGAGAAAGCGGAACACACCGCTGCACCTGATGTGCCTGGGGCCTTCAGGCACCGGCAAGACCTGGTTACAGGAAAAGGTCAGCGACCTGATACCCGAAGAAGATAAACTGGAAATCACCATGTTGAGCACGAATGCTTTTTACTACTTCGGCAAGGATGAATTAAAGCATAAGCTGCTGCTGATCGAAGATATGGACGGGGCGGATAATGTGCTGTATCCGCTCAGGGAACTGCAAAGCAAGCGCCGGATCAGCAAAACGGTAACCCTGAAAGACAGCAAAGGCAATCTGAAAACAGTTACGCTGAACGTTGAGGGGCCTGTTTGTGTGAGCGGCTGTACGACCAGGGAGCAATTGTATGAAGACAATGCGAACCGCTGCATATTGCTATACATGGATGGCAGTTCCGAGCAGGATAAAAAGATCATGGACTATCAGCGCAGGCTGAGTGCCGGCCTGATCGATCAGCAAGGAGAACGCAATGTAAGAGAGCAGCTTAAAAACGTGCAGCGGCTGTTACAGCCGGTTAGCGTTAAAAACCCTTTTGCCACTTATCTGCAACTGCCGGAAGCCGTGTTCAAACCCCGGCGTACCATGCTATTGTTGCTGTTATTCACCGAAACCATCACCTGGTATCACCAATATCAAAGGGAATTGCAAACGGATAAAGATACCGGTGAGCAATACATTGAAAGCACCATTGAGGATATAGAAGTTGCCTTTACCTTGCTGGAAACCACGCTGCTTAAAAAGAGCGATGAGCTGACAGGTGCTTGCCGTAGCTTTTTTGAACGTTTGAAAGCCTGGCTAAAGCAGCACGATACGGAAAGCTTTTACAGCAAGGAAGTGCGCCCGGCGTTCCGGCTTAGCCCAAGCAGTTTGAGCCGTTACCTGTATGAACTGGAACGCATGGGGCACATCAAAATCGCCCGCGGCAGCCGCTACAAGGGCTTTGAATACAAGGTGCAAAGCTGGAATGACCTGGAAGACCTGACCAGCGATGCACATGCTATGGTGGAACGCATACTGGAGAACATCCGAAAGGAGGCAATACCGGGTAACCCTGCTATAGCCCAAAAGCCTGATGGGTTACATAAAGTGCAGAAAGTCAGCAAGAAAAGTGAAGTAACCCAAGAGCTGTAGAAAATGCAAGGCACCCTTATTAATCCACTCTATATCCGGCTGCAGGCAGGCTTTAGCCAATGGCTGCGTATCCTCAACTTTGAACCCACCAGCCCACGGGATATGCCTAAAATGCTAACCGAGTTCCTGGTTTACCTGGAAGCTCTGGATTGCAATCATCCGCATGATATACATGAAAGCCATCTGAAAGGCTACCTTGATCACCTGCATGAAAAACCGAGCAAAACAAAAGAGGGTGCGATCAGCCTGAACTATATCCGGAAACATTTACAGGTGATCCGTAAGTTCAGCCGCTACCTGACTGAAAGCGGACAGGGAAGCTTTACGGTGCGGCTGCGGATCAAGGGCAAAAGCACCAATATCAAATGCATCCTGACCCAGGCAGAGGTTAGCAGCCTGTACGATGCTGTTAAGGAAAATGCTTTGGGGATGCGTGACAAGGCGATCCTGGCACTGTATTATGGCTGCGGCCTTCGGAAAAACGAGGGCGTAAATGTCAATGTCAGGGACGTCCTGCTGGATAAGGACCTGGTTTACGTGCGCAAAGGTAAAGGTTATAAAGAGCGCTATGTACCGCTGGCCGGTGCCGGCAAAACCGACCTTGAAAATTATATTCTATACGCCCGCCCTCATCTGGCTGGTGACAGCAAGGACGATGCTTTATTATTAAGCGTAAACGGGACCCGGCTCACAGGCTTCACTGCCTATGAACGTGTGCAAAAACTAAGAAGAACAGCCGGAATAAGGAAACAGGCCGGGTTGCACACCCTCCGCCACAGTATTGCCAGCCATCTGCTGCATTCCGGCATGAAGCTGGAACAGATCCAGCGGTTCCTCGGCCATAGCAGTATGGAAAGCACGCAGATCTATACTCACCTGCAGCATGAACAGAAAATATAGGCTTGCCCCGGCGACACTTACCGCCTTGGAACCTTTTGAGGCTTTTCTGAAACAGGAGCACTTTGGTAATGACTATATCCGGCAAAACAAGAACTATGCAGGCACATTCCTGGAATGGGTAACAGAACAAAGCCTTGCCTTATCGCAGGTCACCCACGCAGACGTAATGGAGTTTGCAGATCAGCTCAAACAGGGCGGCTACAGCATCCGGTTGATCAATCAAATGATGCTGGCTCTCAGGTACTACTTTACCTGGCTACAGCAAGATGGACAGGCCAGCCATAACCCGGCAGCCGGTATTATTCTGAAGGGAACCGTCAGAAACGTTCCGCATGATCTGTTAACCCAAAAGGAACTTGAACTGCTTTATGAAAGCTATCAGGTAAGGGACAACCGTACTTGCCGTAATAAAGTGATGATAGGCTTGTTTGTTTACCAGGCTTTGACGAGGGAAGAACTGGACCGCCTCAGACCCGAACATCTAAAGCTAAGAGAAGGTAAAATCCACATTCCGGCAACCGGGAGGCAACTCAGCAGGGTACTTTCTTTACAGCCCCATCAGATCTTAGAACTACACGAATACTTTCTGGTGATCAGGCCAAAGATACTGGCTGAACGTATGGAGGAACGTCCGGGCCGAAAACCCGACCAGTACAAGGCCGAACAGGATATACAGCGGTTATTTATCAGCATAAACAGCCTCGAAGACATTAAAAACAGCTTGCTTCACCTCAACTACGCGCTAAGAAAACTCAACCCCAAGTATAAACATGCAAAGCAGATCAGGCAGAGCGTGATTACAGAATGGCTAAAAGAAAAGAACCTGCGGACGGTTCAATATATGGCTGGCCACCGCTATGTCAGCAGCACCGAGCGTTACCAGACCACCAATCTCGAAGATCTGAAGGATGCGCTTAATAAACATCATCCGCTAAGCATGTAGTAAAAGCCCTCCGCACATGGAGGCCATTGCTGTTTTATTGGGGGCAATCTTCCAGTGCCCCCAAACCCCTTTGGATCGTTTCCGCCAGCGATGCAAGCCGCGCGGCCATCCTCACAACCCCTGCTTACATCACCGGCGAAAACGTCCTACCTTTTTCAAAAAGATATAAAACTCAACGGCCGACCTGGTGGAAAAAACACCAAGAAACATCGGCACCCCAAGCACAAAAAACACCTTATACCTACCTTGCAACAATAAAATTATCCGCTATCTTTACCGGAACAGAACGTTCTTTATAGCACCTCAAAAGTGCAAACCTGGAAATCAGGGAAAAATCAAAAACTTGATGGGAGGCAATACGATTATGGCGCAAAGCGCCATAATCGGAGAGGGTAATTTCGACCTAAGAGGCCATAGATGACCGGAAAGAACCTTGACACGACCGGTTGAAAAAATTGCAACATTTCTTAATAGTTAATTGCGCATTGGCATTTTTATCATCCTTTTGGGCCGCCTGTATAACCACTTCAGTAGTGTCTCAGTTTGAAGAAGTAATAGCCAGTAATACTTCTTCAAACAATTAATTAATTATTATTTTTTTTTATTTCCATAATTTAAAGCGAAATTGAAAAATCATTGTAAATGGAAAAGATTATTGAATTTAAAAGTATAAAAGTCCTTGTAACTTGGGAGGAACGGTTAAAACCAGGAACCGCTGTGTATATTCATACAGGTGACCCTGGATTAGCAATAAATGTTATACAACTTTTCCTTGATGAAATGGGCAAGCAGCATCTTTGGTACGAGCAAGGATGGCCTGGTTCTGACGATTATCAGGAAATAACATTAGCCGAAAGCAGCGAGGGGGATTGGGAAGGCTGGTCACGTGAGTGGGTACTTTCTAAGACAAACGAAAAGTCCAAAATGAAACCACAGCGTTAAATTCAAACTGAGGCACTACCACCAGTACCTATAATAAAAAAAATGGAATTTGGCCAACCTAAAGGTGAGCTTCCGGCTTCCCCTGCATCCCGAGTTCCACCAAATGCGCAATGAACTGTACGAAAGGAGTAATATCCTGTTCCGCGCTTGCCTTTTCTAATGCCTGCATATAGGTATTCCGCTTTTCAACCGGGATAACAGTCCAGGGATAACCACCTGAAGCCAGCATAGCATTCATCAGGAACCTGCCTATCCGGCCGTTGCCATCCATATAAGGGTGAATGAAGACAAAGATAAAATGCCCCAACACAGCACGGACGGAAGCTTCCGGTTCCGCTTCCAGCTGTTCAAAGAAAACCGGCATAACATCCCGCATAGCCTCCACACTCAGAGGCACATGCTTAGAGCCACTTATATAAACCTGGTTACCCCGGTATCCGGCCAGATCCACAGGGCGTAAAATCCCTGCAGCAACACTCGGGTCAAATAATTCGCGGTACCATTTACTATGATCCCGACTAAGTTGACTTCCGGGATTTGCCCCATTCAATATGGCATTAATAGAAGATTTAACTTCTTGAAAAGCCTGCCAGTAACCTCTTGCGGCCATTGCATCTTTTTGCTTTTTATCCGCTTGGTTACCCCCTTTATCCCATTCACCACTGCGTACCCTTTCGATCAGTTCCGGCGTTACCCGGTATCGCTCAATTGAAAGGGAATGATAAGCATCGGTTACATAAATTTCATCAACTTGCTTCAAATAACCTGCGATGTCTTTTGCCATGCCTGGCGGTTTGGGAAAATGGCGAATGACCACCTCCCGCATTTCTTTCCATAGAAGTTTAATCCTGTTGACGTGGGGGGAACGCTCGCGTGGCGAAAGATCAATGTCCAGCCTGTAAGCGAACGGATCTGATTCTCTTGTGTCAAATCCTGCAGCCTTCATCGTTTCAACGATGTCTGTAGCGATCTTTTCACGCCCGATATTCCTGAAAGCGCCAGCTAAACGGCCGGCTATCCGCGTATGCCCGTTTTCCAGCAACATAGGTAATAATTCCGAAGCGTCCCGTATCATGGATAGGCCGGTCCTGGTATCTATTGGATTACTCGTAAAGATAGCCGGGGAACTATATACTAAAGCCGCCTGCTGCTGATACATTCGTATCCCGTTTATAATTGTTGTTGCGTTTGCAGGAATTTCGGCTTTAAGGTTAAACAAAGAACTGTGATGCGGCAAAGACATTGGCGTATTGTTAGCTTTGGGCGACCTGACGATCAATTGAGGTGGAACAGACCAGTTTCCGGCATGTATCAGTAAAGATTGTTCCGGCGAGATGCACCAGTCATTACCGTGTTTATGTTCTAAAAATTTGGCGCAAAAATCCCAATAAGAGCTATACCAAGCTGTGCTGTCGCCGGGATTTTCCAGCGGGTCAGATGGGATGTACCAGCCTTTTGAAACTTCCTTCAGAAAACCCCTCTTTACTAACAGCGTTCTTTGATCGCCCGGCAGTTCTGCAGTATGTATCGCTACCTCTCCATTGTCCTGTAATGCTTTTAGCAGGCTCAATGCTTCTGCTAACTTTTCTCCCGGTGTTGCCATAATTAAAAGAATTAGATTGGATATTCGTTTATTCCTTTTGTACAACTGCAATGATATATAGTTGTTCAATCACAATTATATGCACTCGTACAAATACAATTATATTCAAATGTACAAATACAATTACTAATGATAGAACATTTATTTAAGTCCCAGTATTCAAACATCTTTGAAACCCGTATCCTGAGAATTTAAAAACATATTTATTGGAGATAAAGCAGTTAAAATGTAAATTCAGCGACTTATCAAATTCAACAGATTTAAATCATAATCAACCTATAAATGCCTGAACCCGCCAAAGAGATTAAAGTTAATGTTGTTTCTTTTAATCAGCTTTTCAACGGCAAAAAGACGGTTATTATCCCGGAATATCAACGTCCCTATGAATGGGGTAAATCAAAAACGGCAGAACTGTTAAACGACCTGAAAGAGTTTTTTCTTGATAACGAGCCGCAGTCACCCTATTACATGGGTTCCGTGCTTTTTTATTACGACCAAAAAAATAAAAAATTCGAGGTCATCGATGGGCAGCAACGCATTACCACATTGCTGATCTTAAAAAATATTCTTAACAAATCAGTTGCAGAAAATGAGAACATCGTGTACAATTCACATATGTCGTTTGCGGCGATACGCGAAACGACTGAATACGCGAAAAGCGAGGAATCATTGCTGAAGCGCCTGGCAGCTATGGATTTTTTCAATCATCTTGAATTTACGCAAGTTATCACCTATTCTCAGGATGATTCCTTTGCATTTTTCGATACTCAAAATAACCGTGGGGTTTCATTAGGGGCGACAGATTTCTTAAAAGCCTATCATTTGAGGGAGATCACCTCCCCGAAATTGCAGGAGGCCAATGCAGTGAGATGGGAAAGCGCAGCAGTAAAATTGGAAGACGGGGATTTTCTGAATTTTCTATTTAACAAAGTGCTTTTCAGAGCCAGGGCCTGGAAAAGCAAAAACACACCTTTTGAAAATAAAGATGCCGTTTTGGAAGTGTTTCAAAAAAACACCATCAAGCCGGATCAGGACACGACCTACCCGCTCTTTTCAAATAACCAGAACCGGCAGGCAACCTACCGTACCTATAATGAGGATGGTAAATTTACAACAGCCTTAAACAATGAAAAACGGACAGAGCCTGCGTTATATCCGTTCAATCTCAGGCAACCAGTTTACAAAGGCCTCAACTTCTTTCACTACACTGAAAAATACGTAGCTATCCATGAACGAATTTTTAGCAAAAAGGAAACCCGATCAGCCGAGCTGGATGAAGTCCTTGAATTTTATAATGCGGTCTATAACGATGATATGTCAATTTATTTAAGGGATCTTTTCAAGCTGGCCATTGTTATGTACTATGACGTGTTTGAAGAAAATCAGCTATTGAAATTTGTCTATCATTTGGATTATTTATTGGGCAGCATCAGAATCGGGAAATCCTTGGTTAAAAAGGAATCAGCCCAAAAATGCTTTACTGAACCTGATTATAATTTACTGGACGTCATTGCATATGCCTATGCTCCGGTGGAAGTAACACGATTTTTAAAAGAGCTGCCTAAACTGGATGACATCTACCAGCGCATTTATAAAAAGGAAAACGAATTGCCAAAAGAGGGCGTTCAAACCAGGTACAGGGAGCGGGTCGTTAACTATTTTGAAAAGACAAAAAAGGATTTTAAATACCGTAAACAATGGTTAGATGAGTAATAGTGTTGCATCAGGGATTTTCTCGATAAACGATATTATAGCAACAGACACCATCTATAATATTCCAAGGTATCAGCGATTATACGTCTGGACCAATGACCAGGTAACGACATTACTGGAAGATATACAGCACGCCTGTTTTACCGAACGGCCCTTATTTTATTTGGGCGGTGTGTTAATAGTACAAATGTCAGATACACTACCGCACTTTGACCTAATCGACGGGCAACAACGTTTTACCACCCTTTGGCTACTTTGCCTTACGCTCGGGCTGGACCTAACGGGCTTTTTAGAGGTTGAGGAGAAATCCCGCCTGACATTTTCCATCAGGGAAGATGTTACCCGTTATTTTGATGCGATCAGGAAAAACAAAGAATTTAAAGGAAAGCTAAACGGACAATTGGAAGCCGGCAGCCTGACTAAGATCATTTACGCCAAAAACCTGATCAGGGGCTTTGTCGCTACAGAATTTAAAGATCAACCTGAAAGGCTTGAAAAATTCAGGAACTATATCCGTTACCAGGTAAAATTGATCATCAGCACGGTACCAGTAGAAACCAACCTGAATAAATTATTCGAGGTTATTAATAATCGTGGATTGCAGTTACAGCACCATGAGATCTTAAAGTCTTTTATCCTTTCAAAAATTACAAGCGATAAAAAGGTAAGGATTCGGTTTGGCAAGATCTGGACCGCCTGCGCGGACATGACGGATTATATTGAAAGAAATCTATATTACGAAGCCGGCCGAAGCGTCGCTGATCTTTATAACCAGCATAACGGTAAGTTCGACTTTCATAACCTGGTCAGATTGATGGATGGCAAGGATACAATTGCTTCCCCAATGACCCTATCGGCTATCATTGATTCACGGCCACCAAAAAATAACGAATTTAAAACGCCGAAGGAATTAGAGGAACACCCGGAAACTAAAGATGACGAATACGAAAGTGTAAGAAGTATCCTGACCTTCCCACAATTGTTGCAGCACACGCTCCGTATCTATATGTTCAAGTCAGGTAAAAAGGACATTGCCCAAATTATAGAGAAAGACCTGTTGGTGAGTTTCGCCGCCTTCCTAAAGGATCTGACGGAAAAAGAAGCCCTGGCATTTATAGAATTGCTATTTGAGATTCGGGTAAGGTTTGATAAGCATGTGATCAAATGGGTAACCACAGCGCCGAATACGGAAATACACCTGGTCAAACCACTACAAAAGCAAAATAAAAAGGCATACAGCCAGACCTATTACTTCCGCCGGGAAAAACCTTCAGGCAGTGATGCGTTTACTTTGCTGCAAAGCATGCTTTACCATTCACAGCAAAAAACAACATTGCACTGGCTGACCCCATTTCTTTATAAAATGCTATCTACTGAAAACAGGGATGAACTTTTGGTCTACCTGCAAAAGCTGGATAATGCTATGTTTTGTACCAGCGATCCTGACGAGCTGATGAAAAGGAGCTGGAAATACCTGGGCAAAGAAATAAAAATTGCCACGGACAGTATAAATCTCGAAGATTTGAAAAAGTCTGACGGTACAAAATTTTGGCACTATTGGTTTTATAAGTTGGAGTACGTGTTATGGTTTATGGAGCGGCAGCAACATCCCGACTGGCGAAATTTCAGGATGACCTCGAAAAATTCAATCGAGCATGTCTCACCGCAAACCCAAAAACGGCAGGATTTCAATACGGTAAGTAAGGCCTGTCTTGATACTTTTGGGAACTTAGCTTTGGTTACCCGTAATATTAACTCTGAATATGGGCATAACGAGTATAATGTGAAGCAGCGCCAATTCTTAAATAATAAAAAGGATAACCGGATCGACTCTTTAAAACTGGACATTATCTATGCCAGCGATGAATGGAACGATGATCTGTGCAACGCACATAATTTAAAGATGCAGAAGGCGCTGAAAGATTATGTCGAAAAATACATTTGATCAAAGCCGTTCAAAGTACCAGCTGCGGTTAATATTATTCCTGACCACAGCGCAATGGTGTAAGAGCGGTAATTGATTTTCTGCATCGAGTTCCCTTAAAAGATCGCGAATCGGTTTGCCTGCCCTGACATCTTTGGTAAAGATTCCCTTTTCAATAAATAGAGGCATAAAGTTTTTTGCTAAATCAGACTTAACTTCAGGATGCGCTAAAAAAAAATCACGGACGATCTGGTCGACCCTGCCGGTTAAATGAATTTTCTTATCGTCCATAAATGTTTTAGCTTTAGTGGTAAGAAACCACTCTAAATCAAATTTAGTTATAAATCTATAAATTATGCACAAGGACAATTCAAGTTTACCATTAGAAGATGCCAGCACGACCATATTCAGGTATATGGATTTCGTTTCCTTTTATTCTTTACTCGTCAATCAATCATTGTTTTTTAAACGCCTTGATAAATATACTGACGTACTTGAAGGCCAACTATTTGATGAAACGGTAAATGAATATTTTGAGTTCCGTAAAAATATCGACCCTTATGCATCAGATGAGGAAGCCCAAACTTGGACGGATAATGAAGCAGAAAATATTAAGCTGTATAAAGCCTGGACGCTATCCAATTCATGGAATATTGCTGAAGACGAAAATTATGCGATGTGGAAAATCTACCTCCGTGGTTATACCGAAGGCGTGGCCATAAGAACAACGGTTGGAAAACTTAAAGAGCAATTGGATAACAACAAGGATTTTGATTTTTACTCTGGGCGGGTAAAATATGGGGCAGTACCAAAAAATGAAGTGAACCAGTTTACAATATCCACAAATAAAAGGCTGCCATATACATACGAAAAAGAATACCGGGCAATTGTACTCCACCAATTTGTGCCGGATGGGGATAGAAGACATGCAAAATGGACGGTCGGCGCTGAGGTGAAGGTTGATGTAAAAGAACTGATCGACCTGATCTATGTTTCACCATTCTCCACCCCGTGGTTTGTAAGCTTACTTAAAAAGACGCTCACCGATCATTTGCCCGGATTCGATCATGACCATATCGTTTATTCTAAACTACAGGATTCATAAATAACCAAAAAGAGATCCTATCAAAAATTAAAGCGTCGCAGGTTTTAAGAATCCCTTTCGGAATAATAAACCTGCGGCGATATGGGCCCCGGCTCTGCCGGGGCCGCCCGACAATTAATAACTATAGCTCGAACTGCACATTTCCTGGTATCGTTTTCGTAATTCCTCATGTGTCATTCCCGTAGTATTGGCAAGCGTGACAAAAGATTTTACAACACTTTCCCTGGTACGCCAGTCGAATGAGTAAATAAAGGTTTCTTTAGTCAAAGTTACGGTTAAGGGAATAGGTAACCGACAGTCGTGCGCATTTTGAAGCATCACTATACGACAGCATGTATTGTGGTAGTCCCTTTCGTTCAGGTCTACTGACAGCAAACGGTGTGCAAGTTTTTCAAGCTGACATCTGCGCAAGTCCACAATTGGTTTACGCTTCTTCCTTTTAGGCTTGCTATTCTTTACAATAAGGTCGGTTTGCAGCATTTCCTCGGTATAGTCCTTGTATTTGATACGGATTTCTTCCATCGCAAACAGTTTGTTTTTATGGTAAATCCGCCTTACGAAATTCTTACGGGTTCGTTCCTGTGATAAAAATACCTTGCGGTTTACCATTTCATCAGTAACCAACACCTTATCTTCAGGTTCTGCAACTATATTTTTATAAAGCTCGCGGAGCAGGATAAGAATGGCGAGCCTATTTTTACCTTCCTGCTCGGTGCAGAGCATCTCATAAATCTCTTTGGACGTCAGTTCACTACCCTTTGCGATCAGCTCTTTAATAAATATGCTCTCGCCGTTATCTGTTTTAATTACCGGCGGCTCTCTCTTCTTACTTAATTGGCTTCCTAAAACATAATACTCACGGAAACCTTTTAACTTATCTAAAAAAATTGTCCCAGAGCCAGGGGTTTCTTTATCCAGTTCGGCAGCTTCCTGTTCCTCTGCATAGATCAGTTTGTCCCAATCATCATACTGGTGATAACATAAGCGAATATCGAAATGATGGTACTCAATTTCTTCCTTGTTCATAGGCCGCGATAAAAAGGGCACTGCATAAAACAAGCCCATCGGCCTTCGGTTTCGGTCGCACCATGTTTCGGCGTGCATAAATAAATAGATGCGTGGCGGGTATTTGGTTTGAGGTTTAAAGTAAAAATCCACCCTGCCTGATAGTTTACGGGGCAAAGCATTTACCCTATCAAATTCCGCTTTTTCACGAGGGGACATCACATAACCCTCTTTTATTTTTACCATTTCCTTAAAATTTAGAAAATGCCTGTATTTCAGAAAAGCAATAGTGGCCAAAGGCAGGCTTTGATTTTGTGAAAGTCAGGCGACCTAATACACCATACAGCCTGTTGCGGATGAAAGGAGCAAGTGGCTGTATGGCGCAATATTATTCCGTTTTCAACAGTACTAATTTCTGATAAACGTCTTCCCAATATGCCTGTTGCCGTTCATCCATCAGTTTAAATGCGGGGTCAGTATGCTGATAGTGGCGGTAGTCATCCGCTTGCAGTATGGCTAAGTCCAAATTTTCAATTGTAATTTCCTTTCCGTTCAGATCAATGACTTTCATACAAATAGATTTTGTGCGACTTTCAGCGGAGTAGTTTTGAATTTTTTGATGTTTAAGAATAAGCCACGATGTTCTATCATGCCATCACTAAGCAATTGCCAAAACAATTCTGCACCGTACACCGCTAAAGCGGTATTGATATACAAATCCTGTTTTTTCAGGGCTTCGGCTTGCGAACAGCTTGGTTCATCGTTGTCGTCCACCTGTTCTAATAGTTCCTTAAATTCATCGGTTACTTTCGGCAAATTGGCGACTGTTTTGAAACGTTCCGATTCCGGCTGTTTGATTTCGGCAAGGGTTGATAAAACCAACTGCCCTGTAAAACGGCTGTTGCCTAAATCCATCCAGTAAAATGGTTTTGCTCGGTCGTTCCGGCTGGTTTTACAAACCTTACTAAGGGCAGTGGCAATGTCAAACCTTGCGCTCACCGTATCCACGCAGGTAATGTAAATATTTGCTTTCCCTAATGAGGGCAACAAATGCAGGGTTTGGGTGCTGAACCGTTCGGGCACGGCTTTCCAGTTTGTACCATTAAAACGGTTGATGCGGTTTATTAAAATGACGGACTTAAAATGTCCTATCTCGGATGGGGCGAACATTTGTCGCCCTCTATTTGCATCGGTGATGATGTCATCATCAAATAAGTTAACCTGTAAACCGGGACGTCCAAAAGCTTGCAAGGAAATATTCATCCTTACCAATTCCGTCAGCATCCGGTGTCCTGTACCACCTGCACCAATGAGGTTTACAGTTATGGGGTTGGTCGGGTCAATCAAAGTATTTTCAGTAAAATGTATAGCGGGTAAAGTGTTCATTTTAAAAGGTCTTTAACGGTTAATTTAATTGGGTTCAATTTTTCATTTGGGAATGGCTCATCAGTGTTAACTAACTTCTGCCATAGCTGAACGATATTGCCTTTTACGGGACTTTGACCGCCGA
Organism: uncultured Mucilaginibacter sp.; assembly: GCA_963422535.1. Taxonomy (GTDB): domain Bacteria; phylum Bacteroidota; class Bacteroidia; order Sphingobacteriales; family Sphingobacteriaceae; genus Mucilaginibacter. The sequence continues at coordinate 875,572 of OY730227.1, read as the reverse complement.
TCATGTGGCTGAAAAAGCTGTTAAAAAAGTAAATCTCCCACAGGCGTATAAAATCTTCAAGTCCGCAATCCTTTGGGATTTGGATGCTCACCGTACCGAGGCAAACCCTGCCATCCCCATAGATATTAAAAAAGGGTGCATGGAATAATGGAGTGGTTAAGGTCGTTGGTTCATCGGAGTTCAGCGCATAGACGCAAAGTGTATTTCTTTGGGCTTTCCATATCATCGGTGGCACATAGGCTTCACCATTGGGAATGGATAACCCCTCTTTAAATAACAGCCTTACCTTTTTTGATGGGGTTTGCCATAAGGCAAAAGCATTGCGCCCCCGATTGATATACAGGACATTTTTGGGCAACAAGCCAACAGGGTCTAAAAAACTGGTCTGCAAATCTTCCGAAGTATCGAGCGCCTTTGCTAACGATATGCTTTCCTGTATGGTTAAGGGATGGGCATTGATGGGTTTGCCATTATGATCCATATCGAAAGCTTCCACGTAAATGCTTTTCTTTTCGCTATTCTTATAGATTAACAGGGCTTTAAAGGGGTCGTATAAATGCCCGAATTGTTGGGTTATATTATTTCTCATGGTAAGTCGCATAAAATATTACAGAGGTCTTCAATTAATTCAAAAAGGCGGTATTCAAATTCAAGGGATTCAATTTGGGCGGTATTTCCGTCAAATACCTGTACCCGGCTCGGTATGGCCATTTCCGAATAGTTGCCTAATACATCATTTATTTGTCGCTCGATGTTTTCATATACCCATCCCTTAAAATCCCCGACAAATGATAAATATATTTCCGGGGTGGCTACCTCTTCCTCATCTTCAGGGGGCGTGATGTTTTGAAAAATGGAGCATTTCGGAAAGTCTATGTATAATTGCAGCGCATCACCAGCAACCTTCAAACATTCTGCCTGCAAATCGTTTACAGGTTTAAACCTTTCAATTCTTTCCCTAAAATGATCAAGGTGGTAACGGTGATAGATTTTACGGTGCATCATGTCCCCGCATAAATCATTCTTGATAATGTCCGTCATGTCTTCCTCGTATTCATCTGGTGATTCGTTCATACTTTCTAAAAAATATTCCTTGTTCATTTCGTACTCATCGAACATATAACTACCCTCGTCACGGTAGTAAGGAATACCCGCTTCCCGGTACAGGTAACTCATTATTGTAAGCAATAATTCCCCGCAAGCCTTATTTTCTTTTATTCTTAAAAAACGGTAAAGCGGGATAACGGGAATATAAAAAAGGCTGTTCCCCACTTCGTAAACCTGTTTGGTAGCCAAAGCAATTTTCTTGTCCGCTTGCCCTCGGGTTATAAAAAGTTCCATTTCGTTGGGCTGCCTGTTGAGTTTGTATTTAATATCCCGATGGGTTAAAAGGATGTTATGAGGGTATGCCACATTGGTTACATCCATTGATTGGAATCCATGCAGGTTACACAGGCTTGCTACAGATTGATAATACTCCGCTTCCGTTTGTTCCTGCGCTGGCAATTTAGTCGCCTTATGGCACAGGGGTAAAAAACTATGGTTCAAAAAACCATCGGCACCTGATGTACCGGTGCTGATTTGGCTTTGTCTTTTAAAACCGCCTGTGCATCGGGTAATTGGTTGAGGTTTTCTGCGAATTTTCCTAATTGTTGGTATAGTTTGCATTGTCTTTTTGATTTAGGCAGGCTGATAAAGCCTGCCTGTGTACTGTCTTTCATAATTATCCTTTAGTTCCTAATGTGGTGACAAACTGGTACTCGGCTTTGTCGTTCTTAAATTCAGGCCCTACTATTTTGGCGGTGGTTAGTATCGCATAGAGCGTACTATAAAAATCGCATACCTCATCGGGGCTAAGGTTTATATCGGGGTCGGTTAAAGTTATTTCCTGTCCATTATCTTTATGGATGAAAACCCGTGGCAATAAATCGCTAAACATAATTGTGTCTTTTAATAGTTAGAATAATTTGATTTGTGCATATTGTTCCTTTTTGCGGTTAAGGTCGGTTCTCAGGTTTTTGAGTTCCGTTTCCTTGTCGGGGTATTCCTCAATGGATGGTATGAGGTTAATCGCATCCTCATATTTGCAATCTGCGTTCAAATCATTTATGGCTTTCATTATGGCCTCATAAGCCTTTTTCTTTTCCGCTTTCGGGTCGGGCATTTCATAGTCGGGGCTTTTTCCTGCCGGGGTGGAAACTGTTTTGCCCGTAGTCGGTTTTGACAGGTTTTTGGCTTTGTCAAGCCCTTTGCGGTAATCTTCCATGTTGTGAAAAATTCCCGCGGTTTCCTGAACTGGTTTGGTTATGGTATCAAAAAAGCTGTTATCCATTTCTTCGGGTGTGCCACCCAAAATAAAAGGCGGTACGATTTTGGCAGCTTGTGTACCATTGTTATGAATGTTAAATAAGCCCATTATTTTAATGTTGCCCTGTTCATCGGTGGTAATTCCGATTTTCCAAACTCCCGGAACGTTAAGGCTTGCTATATTTTGAAAAAAGTTCGTTGTCATTTTTTTAAGATTTTAGTTTATGCTTTTGCTAATTTTTCAAGGGCGGTGGCAATTTTGCCATCTGCTGTAAAAGGGTATTCACCTGTAGTAAGGGTTTCAGATACCCTGCTGTCGCTGATTAAGTAGTCATATTCTTTGAGCAACATTTTAAGGTATTCGTGGCTAATCGTTTTTAAGAAACTTTCTTCTATGCCGTCTAAGGCACAATCAAGGTCGCCAACGTTTTCAAACTCTCCGTTCCTGTCCTTTGGCCATGTGTTTACAATCCCGTCCCTTCCTTTCCAAAAGTTCATTGTGGCTTGGTAGGTTTCGGTGCTTTCGCCATGATTGTCCACTATCAACCCTGCACAGTAAATAGCATCTTCTTTAAATTCAGCTTTGCAGTAGAAATCACGGTCTAAATCAAAGCCTTTAATTTTCAACCCTGCAGTTTCCGCATCTTCGTATATAAACTCCCACCAATTGGTATCTACATTAATGAAGCGGTTATCATTCAGGGCGGTTTCTTTTGCGCACTCCTTTAGTTCCGCAAAAGGGTAAAGATTAAGCTGTATTGTTTTCATGGCCTCAAATGGTTTGATTATCAATAGACAAAAGGTAGGTGGAGTATCTGTCTGTAAGATTTTCGCCAACGCTGAACCTGTCCGATTTATAGTGATAATGTTCTTCGTAAAATGCTACGGTTTTAGCCTTTAGGTTTATTTCATAGCGGTAGGTGGCATTTATTCGCTGTTCGTTCATTGTGCAATGTTCCGTTATCAACGCAAGTTCATTTTCTGCATTTTCAAGGCTTAAAAGCGGAAGTATCAATGATTCCACGATATAACCTTGTTCCGGTGCGCTGCTGCTGTCGGCAACGCATATTAAAAAGTTGCCGTTACTTAGTCTGATATATAGATTTGAGCGTGTCATATTTATAGATTTTGAAACAAGGGGGATTGCTCCCCCTTATTTGGGGTTATTCCTGTTTAATGTTGATTTGATTCGTGTCAAGGAATACGCAATCGAAAATTTCACGTATCTCTTGTTCAGTGAGTTTCCTTGCGTATTTAGCTTCTTTGTAAACTGGCGTTATTTGAATTTCACGGTCAGACTGATAAGCCATTGCGATTGGCATACCGCCAACACCCGAATCAACCCATAGGCTCAACCATACATCATTTGTGTACACTGCGCCTATGATTAAGGTGTCATGTCCTGTCAAACCGCCATCTTCTTTGCATTGGTTTATCCTGTCATCCTCAAACCACACACGGGCAAGGCGGTTATATTTGAAACCTGCGGATTGCGCCATCTCCTTAGCAAATAGCGTGGGTGACATTGGGCCTGAAACATTACCGTCTTTCCGGGAAAGCAGGCTTTGAATTGAAAATTTGATTGCTTCTTTCATTGTGGTAAGGATTAAAATGGCAAATCGTCTTCGTCAACACCTGCGCCTGTTGCAACTCCTGCAACTGCTTTGTTCCCGGCTTCTTGTTCGTTCCTTGCGGTTAAAGAAAACAGCTTGATGGTGTCACAGGTGCAAGTAAGCCTTGCACGTATGCCATCCTTTTTACTTTGGTAGCCTTGTGCTTCCATCCATCCCGAAATTTCCACTACTGCGCCTTTGGTGAGGTATTCGGCAATACCCGAATTGCGCCAGTAAGCACAGTCAACGAATGCGGTTTTTTCCTTTTTTTCGCCCGCTTTGTTTTTCCATCTTTGGTTAATGGCTACGGTAAAATTGATTACCTGTTTGTCCCCTTTTACCGCATTTACTTCTGCTTTTGCGGTTAATCTTCCTGTGAATAGCATAATTTTTAATTTTTTAATGAATAATTATTTGTTTGCTTTTCCTTTCGCCGCCTTGCCCTGATTGATTATTTTTAAAAGAAAAAGGGAAAAAAGAAAGCAAATCTTAAAGCCCGGCAACGGGCAAAAGGAAACGGAATAATTGGAGGGGACCCTTTGGGGAGGAAACCGTTTATGCCGTAGTCTTTTGCAAATCCAACGAAACATCCGGGCTTGATTTTAGCTGCGCTTTTTACCCGTTTCGATTAAAATAATTATTGATTAAATAAAAAATGCCAATGGAGCCATAGGCGATAAGACAACCGACCAACTAATCATTATTGGTCCCTCGACACGATAAGAATTAGTAATTTGGCAAAATAAACCTATCAGATATGAGTGAGTATAACCTCCCCCCGGTAAAGGGATCAGATATTGTAGTTTCGGTTAGCCAAATTCAATATACATTTATCACCCCACACACGGCATATGCGGCTAATGATTTTTTCAAAATTGCTTTTGAGCTGTTGCGGGAATTTCCAAAGGATCTTTTGCAACTGAAAGATTCTGCCAATTTTTTTGAATTTTGTTACCAGGTTGGGATAAGAAAGGCTATCAATTTATACATGCTACCCGATATTATGTTTAGTGGACCGGTAGAAGTAGATTTACATAATTTCGAATTGTATTCCGGATTATTTAATAAAGACCTGGTCAAAGTTTTTCTTATTGATGAAAGTATAAAGAATCACCAGCAAGTTGGTGCCTTTCTAAAAAAAATCCCATTTGGCTATTTTGTTTTAGTAGGTAACCCTGGTGCTGAAGATGCCAAATTCTATGATGATTCAAAAGCATTTACTAATGGCCATGAATTAATTACCTTGATTGAAAATGATCTTTTATCAATTGATGCAGAAATCTCTAAAGTTTATGATACTAAGATTGAAAAATTCGATTTTGTATCCAACCCTAACGCAGAAAATCTTAACCCGAATTATCCGACGCTCTATGCAAAAAACAATTATTTCATGCTTAACCAAATCCTTGCCAATTTTTGGTTAAAAAGGCCCGGTGAGATTAAGAAGGAAGATGTTGAACTTTTTAATAAAAACAGAGCTGGCATCCAGATCGAACAGACCAGAGTGATAGATAAATTACATCAGGTCATTAAGTCAAAAAAGCCCGTTACGCCTATTGAACCGATAAATCCTGCAATGATTATTATTGCTCCATTCCATTTTCCCAGGTATGGAAAGATATTATCCAAAAATTTATCCAGCAAAAAAGAAAAGATGCTTTTCAGGGCATCGCAAACTGAGCAATCATTAGATTATACCTATGGAGTTGAAAATGACATTGCCGGATATTTACAAAGAGATCAAATCGGACAGGTCCTGGCCATAGTAACCACAAGGTTATTATCCTTGGATTATCTTGGATACCTGCATGCACAATTTAACTATTCACCAGTTTTCCGTCTGCCAATAGTTGGAAAGTCGCTAAATATGGATCTGTCGCATTTTCAGCAGTCTTTCCCAAATAAGCTAAGGGCTATAAAAAAAATCGGCACTATTGGCGATTTGATGAGAAAACACATGGTTCATGACGAATTAAAAGACAGGTTGATTTCAAGAGACGGTCAGTTGGTGTTTATAAGTGACCTACCTATGGAATGGTTAAAGCTGGGGGCATATCCTTTGTGTCTGACTCATGATATTTGCCGTATTCCTGAATTCAATTTCAATAGCCTGATCAATAACTATGTCCATAGCCAGAGATTAATATTCAGAATCAAACCTGATATTTTAAAAAGAACCCTCATCATTCATTGCGCAAGTGATGATGAGGATGATATGCATAAAATTTTCGAGATGTTCGAGGCATTGCAGGGGCCGCTTGGCTATATAAGCATCATTTGCAAGACCGTACTTGAGATCAGTGATGCCGTTAAAAAATATCAGCCTGACTTATTAATCTTTGATTGTCACGGCGATTTCGATGAGCAAAATCTTTCGAGCTACCTGGTCGTTGATGATAAAAATGATGTTTTGTTAACCGGTGAAGATATTATAAAGCATAATATAAGCGCGCCACTGGTCTTCATTTCTGCTTGCAGCACCATGCCTAACTATGGTTACGTTAAGTTTCTATCGGATGCATTTTTCCAGGCTGGTGCATTTGCCGTCACGGCTACATTTTTGCCTATCAAAATGGGTGAAGCCGCTACCCTTGTGATCAGGTTACTGAACAATTTAAAACAACAGGAGACTAAAACAATATTTTCAAACTGGCTCGCATTTGTTTCACACACATTGAGAAGTACTTTAATTTTTGAGACTATCAGAAAAGAAAAAGCGCGGAAAAAATTACCGGAAGACATTAAGGACGAGAAAGTAGCTGAATTTCTTCTTGAATTGATGGTTTTTTCAAAACGGGAGCAGGTTTTTGAAAACCTTAAAAGTTATCTGCAAAGTATAAATCCGGCGATAAATACTTTATTCGAGAATTTGGACCATGAGTGGCTATCCTATACAACAATGGGCAGAGCAGACTTAATATATTTTGAAAAATGGCTTTTTAAACACCAGCTTGAAAACTTTGGAGAAACCTACTAACAGAAGAAAGAAAGAGGTTTTCCAATTTCATAATTTATAATAATATTTTTGTTGCAACTAACTGATATTATTATATTTAAGGTCTTAACCTTATTACATTATGAAAAAGCTTACCTTATCTGTTATTCTGCTTTTTAGCATCATGTTCCAATGCTTAGGGCAAGGCCAGCCTGCAACAATATTACCTGATCCCAAGCCATATACCCCCGTCCAATTGGACAAAGCATTGAAAGATATCGCTGACAAAGACATAGCCTTTCTCAATGACCCGTGCAATTGCCATTTTGCATCCGCATATACGTTTAACAATTTAATCAAAACAGATTTTTCAACACTAACCATTGCAGACAATAGTGCGACTGTCGGCCAATTTGCGTCTTTGACCATCGATCCGAACACCTATAAGCTTGCCTTCAGCCCTTATGCCTGGTCTGATGATTTTTCCTCCAAAAAGAAAGACAATGTTTATGCATTCAATATTACCGGTGTTTTAAGTAATCAAAGCTTATTGAATTTAAAGGATTGGCGGACGTTAGTTGGTAATTTCACTTATACTCGTATCGTTGGAGAAGGCTACCGGAAATTGGACACCAAGGACGCTAAAATAAGTTTAGATAATTACCAGTCCATCTATGATGAACTACGAAAAAACATGAAGGACAGTTATGATAATGTCTATCAAAACAAAAGTGAAATGACCTTTCTTAATCACCCTGAATTTGGCAAACTTACTGATGCCGAAAAGGCATACCAGGATTCCATCGCCAAATACGAACAGATTCTAACTAAAAGTATCTGGAGTTCCAAAAATTTTTTCTGGTATAAGGTTACTGTAAACTTTGCATCCTTTGACAATGCCAATTATATTTTGCAAAAAGATCCAACTACCTACGATTCACCTAAAACGTCCATCGAATATACCGGTTCCTTGAATCTTGCTGCAAACTACTTTATCGGCACCTCAAATCACATGAATTATTATTTAAGCGCAAATGCTCAGATTGGCAGAAAAGACATGTTCACTGGCATTTACACGCCTGCAACCTATAACGGATTCAGCAAACTAACTGACACAAGTTTGATCCAAAAGACAAATGAACAAATATTTAAGGTGCCCGGTGATCTTGTTAAACCAAAGTGGCTTCCCGATTTTGGCGCTGAGGTTATCATTATGAAAACCATTAATAAGGTTGGTTTGGGCCTGGACCTGAATTATACTTATAGCATCGTTATTTCAGATAAAGCGGGTTTCTCTACCGGATATATCTCATCACCCAGCATCGGTATTGTAGTAGGATTGCAGGACAAAACAGGAAAAAGCAATATTAACATTGAACCATTCTTCCAGTTTCAAGACTACATCCGCGTCACGGAGCCTTCACAGCATTTATATGGGTTGAAGTTTAGTATCCCAATAAACACATTATACTAAAATAATCGTCGGATTACATAAAATACGGATATGTAAAAATGCTGCATGCCCCAGCGAAATGGAATGAAGCGTGGTCAACCAATACTGTCCAGGCAACCTTTTTTTACTCCGCTGGCAAAGGCAAAAGTGCTTTGCCATAATGCATCATGGGATTGGAAGCGGCATCCTTCGATAGAAGATATAGCGGAAAGCCCGGCCCGAAGGGGATGCCATAATGACGATAAGTGAGGCATTCCTTGACTATTTACCAGGCTCGCGCTTTTGGTCGATTAACAGCTGAATAAGGGGTCATAGCTTCAGCGGATCGCAGACCTGAGAACGCTATTTTTGCGCTTCAAGATCTTATTAAAAATTGAAGTAATCCGGAATATTTTAGGACTGCAAGATCGAAATTGATATAAGAGCTGAAGCAAAAGGGCGATGAAAAGTCATCGCCCTTTTGTAATCGCAAAATTACCCAACAATATTACTAATTTAAAAATGCAAGTTTATCCTCATCAGGGTTTGTTAATTCCTGGATTTTTTTAAAAATTAAAGATGTTGCGCCCGACTCGTAAAGCAACCCTTTATTGTGGCTACTGGTAAGGTAGCCGCTCCAAAAACATTTAGTTGATAAATATTTTTCATTTGAAATTTTAGACACACCTGTTAGCACCAAAACCTGCCATTGAGAAAGATCTGCCTTTTGCAGTTTGTCAATAATTTTTGTTTGGGCATTCTTGTCATAATTGCGATGTTCTATATCCAATTCTTTATCGCAATTCAACATATCGGATAATAGTAGCACGATATTTTTACTCGACTTATTAGTATTATTCTGATACTTTTCCAGAAGGCGAAATGCACCTAAAATATCTGTTTGTTGAGTATCACCCCCCGCTCTTTGAACAGTAGTTATTTGATTTATACCGACCTCCACCGCCTTAAGCACAGAATCCTTAAATGTTTCAAACCTTAGATTTGAAAGGAACTGCTTTTGGCTTGGTGGATCGAGGTCATTTTCAAAAAAACTCATTGGTGGAATACGTATATTAATAAACTCGCTGCTGCCCTTTTCGGTACTACCGTCAATAGGCAATACAACAAGGCTGCTCCCCGGGGTTAACGCATTTAACAATGAATGGAGTATCTGCATATAATATTGTTTGACATAAGGTTTTACAGAACCGGTCAAGTCAACAAAAGTTACTGTATTGATACTTTTGGGTACATCCCCGCAAGATGATAATAATAACAAGCCTACAAACAGGATAGCTATATTTATTGCATTTTGGATCGTTGCTGGCTTTCTTGCTGCATTTTTGTTGTTATAATTATGTGTGCTTTTATAAAGCTCGATCATAGTGTTTATTCGGATCATTGCCGTATTCCACGAAAGTCTCAAGCTTCTTACTTCTTTGGATTCATCAATACCATATAAGAAAAGGTTTCGGTTACAACTTGCTACAGTTTCAAAATACCTATACATGTCATCGTCTAAAACAAACCCCGGCTCACCCGTAACATGATTATACTCTGCCTCTTTAACGCGATTATCTTCGTCAACTGATCGTTTTAATATCCTTCTGATATGTAGCATGACAGACCATGCCGCCTCCAGGTTATCCTTTATGTTATGCCAGAAAAGCGTATTTAATTTACTAATTTTAAAAATCAATTTATTAATGCGGTTTATGTTTTTGCTGTACTTTCTGTAAAGTTTATAGCGAATGGCATATTTATTTTTTTGCAGACTGAAATAAGCAAAAAGGCCGATAACAATAAAGGCCAATATAAATGTTGTGAATGCAGCGTATTTTGACCCTGAATTTAATTTGGCATTCAGTTGATTTATTAATGCAGAATGACTGTTAACACCAACATCAACGGTTTCAAGAAAAATAAAGCGAACCATCGCAATTGCAAAAGTAGCCAACACTCCGGCGGTGATAAATGCAATGGCTGTTGCTAACCTTTTTGTTACCCTTGGCCCATCAGATTCTGTAAGTTCACCTTTCTTCAACAATTGTTTTCCATCAAAATAAAGAGCAAGGTTTTTAAAACCAGTTTCGGAACATAAGATAACTAAGAATGCTATGCAGCCGCCAATTAGCATTCTTACCCATGATGCTCCACCAGGCAAGACGAATGGAACAATCATGCTGGCAAAATAGGTATCAAAAATAAAAACGATTAAAGTTACCATTCTCCAACTACTACAGTCCTTACGGGCGGTGGCTACTTCATTCGGTTTCATTATTGGGGCTTGATAAAAACGTTCGATACCCCATTTATCCGTACTGATAAGTTGTTCATCGCCTTTAGAAATCCTTGTTTCCAATTCCTCAACATACCGGTTACGTTTTATTTCCTTTTTATGGAAGGATGTTTCAAATTCATCTATCGCATAGGTCTTTCTTTCTGCGGTTAAAGCCTCCATAATTTTCGGATGATTTGCCCTTCTGCTAACCGCATATCGAGCGAATAAGTTTAGTTTAGTTCTCATTTTGTTTTAAATTTAAAGTGAGCCATTACTGTATTTATGTAGCCGTAACGGCATAAGCTGTTTAATACTACAAAGGACAGCAAAAGGATTTTTTTTATTAGTCAACCTAACAGACTATCAGATTTTTAGATCGTCCAACGAAACGACCAACGAGAAATATTATATTTGTTATTAATGGAAGAAGTGTACAGTCGTAGGCCATATTTGCATTCAGAAATCGAAGCCATACGAAAACGCGTCGCAACTGCGTATTTAAATTGCACAAACCAAGAATTTCTTTCATACACCTATAAATACAGCCATTCATATAAAACGCTTATTGGCCTTTTAGATGGCTGCGGGGAAATTTCGAATTCAACGCTTCGTAAATTTTTCACAGCAAAGCCTAATGTCGCAGACAACAATTGCATTGAAAAATTTTCTGAGAAAACCATTAAAATTCTCAACTGCTTCGCTGATAAACATCCAATTACCCCATCAGAAACCGATAGCCAAAATGAAAATGCAGGTGCTTCCCTCCCACGTATTACTCATAAAATCATTCAAACAAGTAATGCGGATGATCAACACATAGAAGAAGAAATTAGAAATACCCACAAGAACCTTCTTGAGTATAATAATAACGATGATATTCCAACAGGAAGATTAGAAGCCGAAAAAGCTTTTAAAAGATTTGGTTATAGCCCAATAATAATCAAAGATCTTTTCAGGTTTAATATGCGCTTAAGTAAATGGGGCAGAATATCCCAAGTCATAGAAGAATGTAAGATCGAGCAATCTGATGAATTAAAAACCATTTTTGAATTGGGTTTGGCAGAAAGCAAAATTAAGGAAGCTTATCAATACAAACATGATAAGCTTCCTTTTCAAGCGCTTTTAAAAGAAGCAGATACACATATTGGCTTAGTACCAATTTCTTTTCAGGAATCAGAAAATTATTATTATTGGACGGGGAGATACTATCTTGAGTCCTGGTGGATCACCTGGAAATCTGGTAACGTCTCACTTTTAGGACAGGCTCTTGACAATTTTACAGATGCACTAAAATTAGCAGGCCCAAACGCTTGGTGGTTACTTGCTTATATTTGCATCGTTAAAAACATACAAGATAAGAATTTTAAAACAGATTTAGATACTTGCAAAACGGCAGTAATTAAAAGAAGGAATCTTCATCAACGGTTGGTGTCGGCAAAAATTTATTTAATTACTTCGCAAATATTAGAAGACCTATGCTGTAATAAGAACGACTTACCGGTTCTTCTCAAATCAATAAGCAAGCCGAATTCGACAACAGATTTTGAAGATACCATTCTGCATCATGTTGAATTAATATTTTATAAAGAAGAAAAAATGTCTGATAGATATAAAAGTATCATTAAAGAGTGGCTCGATTAAATTATGAATATTTTCAGTATGTACCATCACAGTTTTGCCGGTGGAAGTAAAAACACGAGTCGCTTGTTAAACCATATTTCGCGAAGTGATCACGCTGTTGATGCGTACTTTTTTGAAATGCCTCAATATTTTGCCTACACGCAGACTAAAGTCCGAATCCATGACTTGGCTTTAACCAATGTTAATTCAGAGGTAATTGACATCCAATCATTAAATAATTATTCTGCAACTGATAAAATTATTCAAGGATTGGATGCCGTAGCAGACCCTATTCTTTTTGGTGCGAATTTATTTCCGTACTGCAACATTCTTCATGATGTAAAGAGCCAGCTTATAAACTTTAAAAACGACAATTTTAAACTTATAATCCACCCTGTAGGCTCTGATATTTGGCAAGTTGGAACACAAATGAGATCAAGAGTCAAATGGTTGTTGGAAAGCCCACTTGTAAATTCAATAATTACTTACTCACCTGGCTTTGTTTCGGAAATAAAAGAATATTTTAATATTAAAAGTGATATTAGTGTCCTATCGCCTGTACTTGAAAAAGAAAAATTTTTCCCAATTGAGGAAAAGGAAAAATCAAAAAGAAGGAGAAATTTAGGTTTAACGGATGATGATTTTATTATTCATCATCATAGCAGTATGCGAAAAATAAAGTGCCCTGAAATTGTTTTGGAAATTGCCATAAAATCTGCCCAATTAATTAATGAAAAATGTATTTTATTAATGGTAGGCCCTATTCCGTATGATGCAATCACTTCCCTTAACCTAAATTTAGGAAAATTGAGTGATCATGACTTATTTACTTATGTAACGACAAAAGGAAACTTGACTATTTACTGGACGGGAGTGTTATCAGACGTTGAATATTTAATGCAGATTTCAGATGTTGAACTTAATGCAAGCGTACATGATTCTTTCAATATTTCTTTAATGGAAGCGATGGGCTGCGGAATACCTGTTGTAACCTCTGACGTAGTGGGAATCAGTCCTCATATTAAAAAAGCGAATGCTGGTGTTTGTTTTCCGACCAAAAAATTAAAATTTGATGAATTAAATGAAGTTTTGGCTTTAGAAACTTCCATAAGCTATTTATTCGATATTGATTTTGCGGTTAGTGCAATAATAAGTTTTGCGAATGACAGAACGGGAGCAAAATTAAAAGGGAATGCAGGAGCAACATATGTAATAAATGAATTTTGTATTGATAAAATTACCAATGAATTTTATACACATATCACCTAATGATAGCTTTATTTAAAAATAAACTACCTGATAGCGTTAAGCAACTTTCACCATTTAGAGCCGAACGGCTCAATGAGTTACTTTCTTTACTGCAAAATAATAACCAAATTTTTGGTATTCTTTTAGGCGGATCACTTTCTTATAAAGAAGACTTTGTAAAATCAGATGTTGATTTATTTTGCTTAGTAGACCAGGTGAGCGTTTTTGAAACTAATTTAAATACCCTCCTTGCTTTATTACCCGATGTTGATGCCGTTGTTTTCCAGGGAAGCTTTCCCTGGACAGAAAAGCTTTATACAGTTTATTTTAATAATGATATTGATTTTAGTATTGATTTATGTCTGATAAGTTCTGAAAATGCAGAAACATTTTTTTGGGAGCCCAATGGCTACATATTATTAGACAATGGTGAAATGATTAATAAAAGCAGGACAAAACAAATAGCGTGCCCTGGATTTACAAGGCAACCGTTTTTAAAACCCAATCCTTTTTCGCTTGCAGTAGTTACATTAAAAAAAATAGAAAAAAATATTTCAAGAGGTCATTTATGGAATGCAATAGAGCAATTGAATATTTTTAGGAGATATGTAATGCAAATTATCCGTCTAAATGTGATAAAACATGAAGATTTTTTGGGGAGAGTCGATAGAGATATTGAAGATGTGCTTCCTTCTGAAATCAACTTGAAGCTTTCTAAAACAGTTCCAATATATCATTCTGCTGATATTGCGTCAAAAACCATAGTTCTAATTGAAGTATTTATATGCCTTTTAGATTATTTGCAGGAAAGTAATGAAAAACTACTTCAAGATTGGATATCAAAACAATTGGATAACGAAAGAATTAAACTAACCCATCATATTCATAATGCATAGCCCAGAATATATTAAATTAATAAGCGAAGAAGCATCATCTCTTGGTATTGAGGTGAATTTCTTTACAGGTAATTGGGCTATACAGCTTTCTAAAAGTGGGATTAAAAAATTTATAGTAGGCTATACTTTCCCGTTAAATGACTCAGCCTGCTATAAAATGATTAGGAATAAAAATTTATGCAGCGAAATACTTACTGCAAATAATGTCCCAAACGTCCCTCATCAATTAATGTTTAGTCCGGCTGTTCTGGAAAAAAGGAAAAGTGTGGCAGGCAATTTTAAAATCATTCAACAATTTATTACTGAAAACGGCTTTCCGATTTTAATAAAGAAAAACAATTCTACAAAAGGTGAAGGGGTCTATTTATTAAATAGTGAGCCGGAGCTTGAAACTGCCCTGTCAAAAGTATATGCTACTGACATTACATTTTGCCTTTCCCCGTTCAGGAAAAATATTCGCGAATACCGAAACGTTGTTTTGGACGGAAAATGTTTATTAAGTTATGAGAAGCAGATCCCGTTTGTAGTTGGTGATGGTAAAAGCTCGCTAATTGCACTGCTTTCAGATTACGTTAAAGACAACAAAGATATTATTTCAAAAAGCGGAAAACTATTTGATTCATCTTTAACGAAAAGATTCACTGAAATTCCGTTTGCCGATGAAAAGATATTTTTGCAATGGAACCATAATAGATTATTAGGTACAAACTATGAAATAGTAGAAAATGAAGAAATGAGTAAGTTGGCAATCAATGCAGCCGAAGCTATAAATGCAAGATTTGTTACGGTTGATATTATTCATTCGGCCAAAATTGGTTATGAGGTTTTAGAAATAAATGCCTCCGTAGGGATACACTTTACGTTTTCGCCTATCTCATCACCAAGCTATGCCAAAGCAGCAGAGATATTCCGATTCGCTTTAAAGGAGACATTTAACTTAAAATAAATGCTAAAATGAAAATCCTTGTATTTGGAAATGTTGGATCGGGCAAAACAACCTTAATAAGCCTATTAAGTAAATCTGTTCTTTTTGAAGTAGTTGCCATTGATGATTTTAGAAGAAAATTTAGCGATGGGAGCAAAGAAGGTGAAACAGAGGCCAGAAAGCAGTTTTTCGCATCTATAAAGAAAAATAAAAATCAATTCATTGAATGTATTGGAGTCGGTAAAGTTGCAGATGAGTTATTTGAGTTGCTTAATAAAAACACTGTAATTGCCATTTGTTTAATTTTGCATGCATCGAAAGAAATCTGTATAAATAGATTGGCGAATAGGGTTTGGGATATACCATTCCCTGAAGCTGTTGAAAATGTGCCATCGCTTTTAGAAAGAACTGAATCCAAAATTCAATCCGGGGAAATAGCCGCTACATGGAGTAAAAGAAATAACACGACAATTGTTTATAAGCAAAATATTGCAACAGAGGACATCGAACTCATTGGATTGGACTTAATTAAACTTATCAAAAGGAAAAGAAGGGGTCAGAAGCTATCAATGAATGATATTGAATTAATGCTTCATGAGGATGTTCAAAAATATTATGGTAATGAATATTTGCATTATCAAAAGGAAGCCATTGAAAGTAACAATAAATTCATTGAAGACCGTTTGATGATTGCAAAATTTATTTCTTCATTAGACTTAAAAGGAAATCTCATTGATATTGGGTCTGGGCGATGCCAATGGTTTTACCTTTTCGAGAACACCATAAATCATTATTTTGCAATTGAAGTTAACAGGATTGCCTTATCCTTGGCTCCTAAAAACAACAAGCTTACCATTATTAATCAAAATATTTTTGCTAAACAATTTAATTTGCGGCAGATAATAAAGGAGCAGATTGACATTGTATTTTTTTCATTTTTTTTATCGCACTTCTCAGACAATAGTATTCAAGTGTTGTTTAAAAAGCTACCCCCAATAAATTCACTTTTAATTGTTGATTCACTTTGGAGCAAAAATCACGAAGCAAAATATCCAACTAAAATGTTAGCAAAGATCAAGAGAAAAACTTCTGAAACCGAATCGATTGAATTACCCAAAAGGTTTTTTGAACACTTCGATATAGAGAAATTGGTTAAGCCTTTTGGTTACACGATTGAAAAACTTCATGAAGGCAATTATTGGTTTGCTTGTTTTTTAAAGAGATAAAAATACTTGAGCTAAAAAGCATTCAAATATCTAACTCACCATATTCATCATATCAACGAAAATAGCCCACCGCCGGGAAAAGTAAAGGTTCGTCAAAAAAGCGGTTGGACGTTGTACACACTCAGCGGGGCCTTGACAACACGGGGATGCAATGTTTATATTTACAGTAACAATGATTTATTTACCACAAATTAAAGGCCATGGGAGTATTATCATTTTTTCTAAAGCTCTTCAAGTTTAAGCCTGGCTGGAATGGAACGCCAGAGATGTTCCTGGCGATGGTGATGGAAATGCAGTCGAGAAATAATAAGGAATTTTCAGCTCGGGAGGTATTGCAATGGGGGGAAGTGATGCAAAAAGTGATCAAAGTCAATCTTGCACCTTACAAAGATTTTGCGGACTTGATGGAGCATGGTCAACCTGATTTCTCTATGGTTGAAAAATTAAGAGGAAAGATGGACGAATTGAACCATCGAAGAGAGTTAAAGCAAGCGATCTATGGCGAGAATGTTGATCTGGGGGATGATGATGTGATGAAAAGTAATTCTGATGGCGCTATTTTTGCCAGGAATATGGTTAAAGATCTGTCCAAACATGTTCATTTTTCAGAAGATGATCAGAAGAAGCTGAATGATATTAACGATTGAGTCTACTGTATTGAATAAAATATAAACATTTACCAATCCTTTATCCTGTCTTGCTATTTTTGCAGGATGACAGATCAGGAGTTGATAGCCTACTTTGATAACGTAACCTTACCGGAAACACTAAGAATAAACCGGGCGATAACCCAATTTAACGTTAAAGAGGCGGTGGATCGGAACATTGAGATGATGCGGAACGATCCCAAAAACGGACATGCCCGACATCGGCTAATTCAGATTATGGACGCTATTGGAAACCCTTATGACGGGCCGGAAATACCAAAAGTTTAATGCAAAAAACCCACTAAAAATTTTAGTATTTTTGTATCAAAGCAGTTAGCCATGTCAGACTTACAATCATCTATTCAGCGGATGCTCGATCAGCTTGACCCTCCCGGCTTAAGGGCTATACGAGAGGTACAGGAAAAGTTGGATCGTTTACAGCCTCCCGGTTTAAAAGCAATGCTGGAGTCCCAACGGAAGTTTGATGCCTTATTTGTACGCCCCGAATTTTTAAAGTCTGCCCAACTATTCAAATTTCACCAATCTTTTTTGTTAGGGGATCATAACTTTATAAGTAAAATCAATTCATTTACCACATCCTATGAAAGAACGTTGCAGTTTTTCAAAGGTCTTGACTTGAAAGTTTATGATTTCAGCGCTGAGGAGGATGATGAATTGGAAGTCACTGATTATGATTTAATCGGTGGACCGGCGATGGAATCGCCGGAAACTAAGATTATTCTGCTTAATGAGGCAAATCACATTCAAAAAACGATTGATGCAATTTATAAGGATAACCAACAGCTATACCGGATACACCACCGGGAGTTTGAGGAAATGATGGCGGAATTGCTGAGAAGCCGAGATTTTGAGGTTTTTCTTACCAAAAGGACCAGGGATGGCGGAAAGGATATTATTGCCTTACAAAACTTGGCCGGTTTGCCTTTTAAGATGCTGATAGAATGTAAAAAATATGCGCCCACACGAAAGATCGGCGTGGACATTATTCGCGGGTTTAGCCATGTGGTTAACACAAACAAGGCCAATAAAGGCATTATCTTTACGACCTCATATTTTACAGCAGATGCAAAAAAGGAACAAGAGCTATCTATGCCTTACCTGTTAGATCTGCGGGATTATCACGATGTCATTCAATGGGTAAATACCTATGTGGAATAGTGATACGCCTGCTTTGCCCTGGTATCAAAGCCCGATCCGCGTTTTATATGACCGGATTATCAACTCGTTTTATGAAAATAGCCCGCTAACCGTAAGCAGGCTTGATGCATTGGTGGAAGAGGGACTCATCCGCAGGGGGATCTTTTTTAATCCCGAGCAATCTGCTTTAAAGACCCCCAAGGTAGATCTTATTTCCAAGCGGATTGAGGTTCATGAACCGTTTATGTCCTTTCTTTGGTGCCTGTGTTATAATTTTATTTTTTTAAAT
Source organism: uncultured Mucilaginibacter sp. (assembly GCA_963422535.1). Taxonomy (GTDB): domain Bacteria; phylum Bacteroidota; class Bacteroidia; order Sphingobacteriales; family Sphingobacteriaceae; genus Mucilaginibacter. Next base: position 856,995 of record OY730227.1, on the reverse strand, counting down.
GAGGCTACACAAAAGCTGGCAGTGGAAGACCAAAAAGTTATCCAAATCAATAATCTGACAACCACTGGCCTTAATGAAATGAATTACCTGATAGGCTGGGCATTTTCATTAAGAGATACCTATTCGGAATGGCCGGAATTTATGCCAAACCCTGCAGGTACTGATGATAAAGCGCGGATGGCGAATGCATTGGTTACCGAAGCACTTAAATTTCTTTTATATCACGAGGTAGCGCATCTGGCCAATAACCACGTAGCCTACCTCTCCTTGGTTGAAAAGCCGGCAGAAGATTTGACACAGGAAGAATTATTTGAATTGAAAGTTCTTGAGGCAGAAGCAGACAACTATGCCTTTGATATGCTGGTTGGCCCTGAATTAAACGATGCGACCTACAACCAGGCCATGGGCTGTGTGGTGGCTCAGTTATCAGCTTTGTTCATTATTAGTGAAACGAGGAAACTTAAACAGCTAAGACACCCCGATATCGATACCAGGCTGTTCAACCTGATGAATAAGATAAAGTTTGAAGATGTCAGGTACCAAATGAATATTGATCAGACCCTAAATATGGGGCTGTCTTTTTTTCTGCATATTCACAAAGTCAGCTACCTGCCTGCCGATCCGGAAAACATCACCTGGCATGAAACTTTTGAAGAAGTGCTACGATACTTATATGATCAGATCGATAAGGCAAAAGATGACGACGAATAGCCTTTAATAGGTTTAGTCTAAGGAACTTGCGGCACCGCATAATTTGGATTCGTAATTCAACCACTCGCCATCAGATATTCCGTATTCTACAAGCGTTTTCACAATTTGGGTTTTCTTTATTTTTATAAAACATAATACCGGTCGTCAATTGGGTTGTAAGCAGCAAGTCCCTGGGCAACCATTGGTTCCCATACCTTTTTTATACCTTCCTCCCAATTCATTTCGCCTGGACGTGACTTATGTTTATTTGAACTGGAGATAATTCTTTTGCCAAATAACTCCTTAGATTTCAAAATCATTGGAATGGAAATCCCTCGCCCTTTATAATCGGAGGCAAACATATCCATAACTTTTAGATCCGTGCCGTTATCCATGACCTCTAAAATAAAGCTGTACTTCTTTGCAGCGGGCTCATTTTCATCATAGATTTCAAAGCAAATGGCATCTACTTTTGTGCTCTCAAAATGGGACAGAAAATATTCATAGGTAAATTTACCACATTTGAGCGAAGTAATTGTTCCTTTGATGGCTTGCTTGTTTTCCACATCACAAGGTAAGTATAATGATGTCTTGTGATTTCACAATAGGGCGGAAAATATCATATTTAAATTGCCTCAAGTTCTTATTATATACGATAACGGGAATATTGAATTGCCCAAACGCTACCGTTTCAAGAGTTAAAAGAGGGAAGAATTCTTTGGATAATTCTTAGTGTCGCCGCATCTGCCGTCAATCCATGCAGCGGGCAAACAAGCTTGCCATCCTGTTCGAGCATTTCCATCCCTAAATGCGGGCATTTTTTGCCGTCACAAGAATGACCGACATACCCCGCATACCATTTCGCATACTTTTCACTCCCCAGCGGCACCGCCAATCCTGTTTCGCTCCGCTCAAAAACCATAGCTTGCTTAACCACCCCCTTAAAATCATACATCGCAGTGCCCTCAGTTAAGATGATCGTCGCTGTATAACCTCCGCTGATCTGTAAACGGTGCTTCATACGCGGATGGATTGCAAAGCGCCCGTCGATATGGTAATGCCGGTGTGGGAAATCAAAAGCCTGGTCGCTATGCGGCAGATCGATCACCGGCAAAAAGTATTGCCTTCGATCTTCCTTCATCACGATCTCGGCGCAAGGCACCTCATAAATTTTACCGGGCTGATACTCCATATTCAAATATAACAATAGCTTATCATTAATTCCAGCGCGTTTGGTAATGCTGCATCACCGCCGTAAGCAGGTAACGGTTACCAAACTCCGGCGATAGTTGTACTGAGGACAATTGCGCCTCCAACACTTCCTTACCCCAAAACGCCAGCGCATCGTTCGCCAACTGATACGTGGGCTGGCCCATTTCCAAAACGATGAACTTTTGGATCAACAAATGGCCGGTGGGCAACTCAAACCAGCCCTCGATCCAGGACAATGCTTCATCAGATTCCTGATCCGTTACCATTTTCAGTTGCATACCGCTGTGCAATTCAGTTAGGATTAAATCTTCCCCAATACTAAATTTCCTGATCGCCATGTGACTCGATTTTCAAAGATTTGACCAAATCCTCCATTTCCTTTTGATGTCCATGGATCGCGCCCGCCACTTCTTCTTCCTCGTAAACGTTCAGTAGGTTACCGTCGTAGAACCATTGATCGGCGTCGTTCATGAGGATACGGCCTATTTCTTTTTCTTCAATGGGATCATAGAGAAGGTAACCATCCCCTTTGTTAGGCAAAATATAAAGCCATTTTCCGGTGCTGAGCTTCACCGATTTAGGCAGGTCATCAAACAGTTTATTTTTCATCAAAACAAAAGTGGAGAAAAAAATGTAAAAACAAATATGATTTTGCTAAAAATATTAGCATAACTTTATAGTCCTCAAAATTGGCAAACATGGTACCATTTAATTTACAATTCGAACTCACAAACAGGCTGACGACAATTGCTGCTGAGCAGCTTGATCAACTCGCTGATACAGCTGGCTTTATGCGGTATCAGATCAGGACATTTAACGATACGTCGGTGATTTATGTAAATATAGAGGAAGGACCGCTGCCGAGTGAAGAAATTATTGGCTTCAGTGAAGATGAAGTTTTTTCACTGGATGAGGTAAAAGCTATTGCCGCAGCCATCCGGCAATATAACAGCAGTCGCAATCTGAATTTTGATCAGATGGCTTTTGACTTTTAAAAACTGTACCATGCTCCAATCGAAAGAAGAAATTATCAGTAGGCTTCGCCAGGATATGATGCGCTGGGAAGGCTTCCGCCCGCCGCAGCCAGGCGCGAACAATGATTTGGGCCTTGGCGTTGTTGCTTCCGCCTTTCCCGATGGGGTATTTCCCACCGGCGCAATTCACGAGTTCATCAGCAGTAGTCCCGAGGATACAGCTGCCACCGGTGGTTTTATTGCCGGCCTGGTTCAAAAACTATTGAGCGACGGCGGAGCCTGTTTATGGATCAGCTATACCCGCCGTATTTATCCTCCAGCGCTTAAACTGTTCGGGGTCGATCCCGACCGCGTTATATTCGTGGATGTACCGCTGCAAAAAGATGTGCTTTGGGTAACCGAAGAAGCCCTGAAATGCGAAGGCGTTGCTACGGTGATCTGTGAAACAAAAGATCTCAGCTTTACAGAATCCCAACGTCTACAATTAGCCGTTGAGAAAAGCCACGTAACCGGTTTTGTACTGCGGAAAGATGTGAAAAAAGCCAATACGACAGCCTGTGTTACACGCTGGAAAATTCGCCCGGTGCGCAGCCAGTTAAGATCCGGTATGCCCGGCGTCGGCTATCCGCGCTGGCAGGTGGAATTACTTAAAGTGCGGAACGGCAAACCTGGAAATTGGACGGTAGAATGGAAAAAGCAAAATTTCCAGACCGTAATTGTGCCTCGGATTATCGAACCAAATCGTCAGTATGCCTAAGCGTTTCGCGTCCATATGGTTCCGACATTTACTCACAGACCAAAAGGCGATCCGCCAAAAGGGCCTGAAAGGGAAAGCCTATGTCTTTACCGAACCGGAACATGGGCGCATGCTAATTACCGCATTAACCGACGAGGCCCGCAAATACGGGATAACGGAAGGCATGACCGTAGCAGATGCGCGGGTTATTGCACCCGACCTCCAGGTGTTCGATGGCAAACCGGACCGTAACCTCAAATTACTGACCGGCCTTGCAGAATGGTTCCTCCGTTATACGCCGCTCGTGCAACTGGACCCGCCAGACGGGTTATTGCTGGATGTGACCGGGTGTACGCATTTAAAAGGCGGTGAAAAAGCTTATTTGCAGGAGATCGTTTCGCGCCTGAAAACTATAGGCTATGACGTTCGGCCTGCGATTGCCGATACCATCGGCGCTGCATGGGGCGTGGCCCGCTGCGCGGCATCCGGTCTGATCGTACCTGAAGGCGCGCACCGCAATGCCCTTATGACCTTGCCACCATCGGCACTGCGTTTACCTACCGATGTGCTGCTAAAACTGCGTAACCTGGGATTGTACCAGATCAGCAGTTTTGTTTACATGCCTAACTCCGTTTTGCGCCGTCGATTTGGCAAAAATATGGTACTGCGTTTGCATCAAGCGCTTGGCCAGGAAGTGGAATTTTTATTTCCGCTCAAAGAACCAGTGCCTTACAGTGAACGGCTGGAGTGCCTTGAAGCTATCAGTACCCGAACGGCCATCGAGATCGCCCTGAATAGCCTGCTCGAAAAACTTTGCAAAAGGCTTTACGGGGAAGGGATGGGCCTGCGTTCTGCTGTGCTGACCTGGTACCGGGTAGATGGGAAAAACGGCAATATTACAATTGGCACCAACCATGCAAGTAACCGGGTGAACCATCTGTTCAAGCTTTTTTTTATTAAGCTGGAATCCATTGAACCCGGCCTGGGTATTGAGTTGTTTGTTTTAGATGCACTCAAAACCGAACCTACCAGCGATAAACAGAGTGAACTATGGTCAGCCAAAGGTGGGACTGACAGTGAAGAAGTGGCCGAACTGCTTGACCGGGTGGCAGGCAGGATAGGCAACACGCATATTCATCGTTACCTGCCTGGTGAACATTACTGGCCGGAACGTACCCCGGAACCTAATAGCGATATAAAAAAAGCACCAGAAAGCGAGTGGCGAACGGATAAACCACGGCCTATGCAAATACTGGATCAGCCCGAACGCATAGAAGCGATGGCACTGACACCTGACTATCCGCCCAAACTTTTTATATGGAAAGGCGAAAGGCATGTCATTGTTGGCGCAGACGGCCCAGAGCGTATTGAGCGGGAATGGTGGCTTGAACCAGGTGAACACCGGGATTATTACGTTGCAGAAGATGAAGCAGGGCGTCGTTACTGGCTTTTCCGTTCGGGTCACTATAACGTAGAAAACAATCAACATTGGTATTTACATGGTTTTTTCGCATGAGTTACGTCGAATTACAGGTGACCAGCAATTTCAGCTTCCGGCGCGGTGGCAGCCATCCGGAAGAGCTTGTCGATCAGGCAGCTGATCTCGGTTATGACGCCATTGGGCTTACCGACCGCAATACTTTTGCCGGAGTCGTACGTGCTTACCAGGTAGCTAAAGACCGGAACATCCGACTGATCCCCGGTGTGCGCCTTGACCTGCTCGATGGTCCAAGCTTGCTTGCCTACCCAACAAATAAAGCAGCCTACGCCCGTTTATCTGCGCTGCTCACGCTGGGCAACCTCCGTGCTGAAAAAGAAAAATGCCATATCAGCAAGAAAGACGTTTACGATCACGCTAAGGGCAGCTATTTTATCATTATTCCACCCGACAAGATTACACAGGATTTTGAATTTGAGCTCGTTTTCACCCACCACGTTAGAGATTACCGGGCTAACCTGCCCAATCTCTATATAGCGGCCACCAAATACTATACGGGCGATGATGCCAAGCGCTTGTTTCTGTTAGCCGAGCTAAACATTCCGCTCGTTGCCACCAATGATGTGCATTATCATCATGTGTCCAGGAGAGAACTGCAAGATATTTTGACCTGCATCAGGGAAAAATGCACCATTTTTAATGCGGGATATAAACTGCATCAAAATGCCGAGCGCCACCTGAAAGAAAAGGTGGAGATGGAGCGCCTGTTTCGCAATTACCCTGAAGCGATCACCAACGCCAGGGTCATTGCGGATGCCTGCCAGTTCGATCTGAGATCGCTGAAATACAAATATCCGAGTGAACTGACCACGGACGGTCGTACGCCACAGCAGCAATTGGAATACCTAACCTGGAAAGGGGCAAATGCTCACTATATAGATCACGTTCCCGAGAAAGTGGTTAATGCCTTAAAAGAAGAACTGGAGATCATTAAAGAACTGGATGTTGCTGATTATTTCCTGACAGTTGAAGATTATGTGACCTGGGCACGGAAACAAAACATCCTTTGCCAGGGGCGCGGCTCAGCCGCTAATTCCGCGGTATGCTTTGTACTCGGCATCACCTCGGTGCCCCCGGATAAATCCAACTTGCTTTTTGCCCGTTTCCTGTCGAAAGAACGTAACGAACCGCCTGACATTGATGTGGACTTTGAGCATGAGCGTCGTGAAGAAGTGATCCAGTATATTTATAACCGCTTTGGCCGTGATCGTGCCGCCATCCTGCCAACTGTATTTACCCTTCATTACAAGGGCGCAGTAAACGATGTTGGCCGGGCCATGGGCCTTTCAGTCGATGTAGTTAAACAGCTTTCGGATGCCTACGGTGATCTGTCGGACGATGAAATTACCGCTGAGCAGGTCGGCGCTTTAGGGCTTAATCACAAAGATCCGCATTTGCTTAAAGTGATAGAATTGACCACGCTGCTGATTGGTTTTCCCCGTCAGCTCGGCCAGCATACCGGAGGATTTGTGATCACTGATGGTAAGCTCAGCGACCTTTGCCCGATTTTTCACGCCCGTATGGAAAACCGCACCAATATCGAATGGAACAAAGATGATATCGATGCGCTCGGTTTCATGAAAGTGGATGTTCTGGCTTTGGGTATGCTGACTTGTATCCGCAAGGCTTTTGATCTGGTGCAAAGCCATTATGGTATTACACTGACGCTGGCCAATATTCCGCAGGATGATCCCAAAGTTTATGAGATGATCACTGCGGCTGATACGCTCGGCGTATTTCAGATCGAGAGCCGCGCGCAAATGGCCATGCTGCCCCGCATGAAACCTACTTGTTTTTATGACCTGGTGATCGAAGTAGCCATTGTGCGGCCCGGCCCCATACAAGGCGATATGGTACATCCTTATATCAGGCGAAGAAACGGTGAAGAAGCGGTGGATTACCCTTCGGAAGAAATCCGCTCTATATTAGAACGCACCCTCGGCGTACCTCTTTTCCAGGAACAAGCGATGGAACTGGCCATCGTGGCTGCCGGATTTACCCCCGGCGAAGCTGACCTACTCCGCCGGACGATGGCTACCTTCAAATTCAACGGCATGGTCAGCAAGTTCGAGCATAAGCTGATCAATGGCATGACGTCGCGCGGTTATACAGAAGAATATGCCCGCCGCATCTTCAAACAGCTCGAAGGATTCGGCAGTTATGGTTTCCCCGAGAGTCATGCGGCCAGCTTTGCCTTATTGGTTTATGTTTCCTGCTGGCTGAAATTTTACTATCCGGATGTATTTTGCGCAGCACTGCTCAACAGCCAGCCTATGGGATTCTATCAACCTGCACAAATTGTCCGTAATGCCCGTGAACATGGCGTGAAAGTGCTGCACCCTGATGTGAATCGTTCCCAATGGGACAGTGTACTGGAGCCAAAGCAGGGCCAGTACTTTACGATACGCCTGGGCTTCAGGGAGATCAACGGTATCCGCGAAGAAGAAATGGATAGGCTGGTCGCCGGCAGGATAAATTCTTATACCGAACCGCATCAGATCTGCGATGCCGGGGTTAGCGTGGGCACGATGGAAAAATTAGCGAATGCAGATACTTTCCGCTCCCTGGACCTCGACCGTCGGCGCGCTCTTTGGGAAGTCGCTGCCTTGCATGACCGTCCGGTGCAGTTGATGCAGGGCCAACGTTCAGAAAGCCTTCATGAACCGGAAGTTATTTTGCCGACGTTACGGCTTTCCGAACATGTGGTGCAGGATTATGCTACCATCGGCCTGTCAGTCAAAGGCCATCCGCTCAGCTTCATCCGGCATACGCTTGAATTGCTGCATATCAAAACGGCTAAAGATGCGAATCAAACTGATAATAAAACGGTCATTAAAACAGCTGGCCTGATCCTCGTTCGCCAGCGGCCCGGCACGGCAAAGGGTGTCTGCTTCATTACGCTCGAAGACGAAACGGGCACGACCAACCTTGTTGTTTTCCCTAAGTTATTTGACAAATATCGCAAAGAGATCCTGCATGCAAGGCTGCTGATGGTCGAAGGCGTTGTCGAACAAACCCAGGTCACCCACATTATTGTTAAAAGAGTATTTGATATCACGAAACTCTTAGGCGATCTGACCGCTATCCGCAACGAAAAACAGCCTGTCCTTACCCTATCCAGGGCCGACGAAAAAGCCTCGCCGTTCATTCCTATGGAGAAAACCCTCAATACACCGGAGCCGGCAGACACTTTTCATAAAGGGAGGAATTTCAAGTAAGAGTAAGTTTGGGAAAAGCATTATCTTAGTTATCAAAAACCTTACTTATCTTATGCGTACACTATTTATTATGCTGCTGCTACTACCGGGCGTGGTAGCGATGGCACAAAATGATGATCACCGTAAGCTTACTATTCCAGTTATCTTTCATATCCTTTACACCGATACCGTACCGGATAACGGAATTAGCGACGAAGTGAGGGACAATGGCAACAGTACGACCCGATTAACCAGAGAGAAGCTATCATCTGAATTGAAAGATCTCGACCAGGACTTTCAGCGAATCAACCCGGATATCGGGGACGTTATCCCTGAGTTCCAACAGGTCATTGGAAATCCAAATATCCATTTCATCTTGCAGGACGTACGATACGTTAAAACTACGTTGGCTGATATTCGCCAGTCCACAAATTCCACCAAGCTGCACGAGTTGAGCCCTGCCGAGCATCCGGAAAGATTTCTTAACGTCTACATCAGTACCTTGCGTTTTCATGGCGGCGGTTCAGAAGGCTATACAAATGTTCCGGTAAATGTACTACCGGCGAACGACGATTATGTAAATCTGAATTATATGTGGGTCGGCTTGCATTATCGCTTATTGAGCCACGAGGTAGGGCATTGGTTGGGATTATACCACATGGACGACGAGCATCAGATCAACACCTGCCACATCACGGATATTCCGGTACAAAACAAATTAACAGATATTCCTTGTGTAATTTGTACCAAACCCAGTGTCAGGGTTATCCATAGTCAGCGAAACCAATTTGCCAAACCCAATACCAACAACTACATGGATTATTCAGGCTGTCGCAGGATGTTCTCATTGCAGCAAGCCGCATACATGCGAAACCTTATATTCAGATTAAGACCGGCTATTTGGAATGACCAACCAGTTCAAAATTAAATCAAATGTGGTTAATTTCCAGCCCAGTATGAATCTATGTCTGGCTTAGGGAATTCCTTAGCCACAAGGCCGGCAGCTTTTAAATAAAGTTCATGGTCTTTCCCAAAATCATTGATCGGCTTAGCCAGCCTTGAGAGCTTTAATGATCCCTCTTCACCAAAATTGATCACCTCAACAATGCTTAACCGATCCGGAGGTATCAGGCTGCGCATAATGACAAACTGATATACCATTGCTTTTTCATTATTGGTCTGATTATCCCGGTATATTTCTTCGGTTGTAAACTGATTGCTTTCCTGCGGTAGCTTAACGACAATGTATCCCTCAGACTGGTGAATTTCCGGTATCTGTTCTTCAGCGATGGCGGCCAATATGCATTCCAGTGGCTCATTGGAAACAAATATTTTACCTCCGCGCCCGAATAAACCTCGCGCTTGAATACTGTTAAGATTCTGAAGCGGGGAAACATGATAGAAGGCGGCTCCTTCTTCCAAAAGAAAGTTTTTCATTATTAAGCCGCGGGATACAGTAAGGATTCGGTTGTATCGAGATAACTCATATCAATCGGTTTTAATTCCGCGTATTCCAATGGTGTCGCTTCGCGGGTACTCAAGTAATCTTTGGATATCGTACAAAATTCCATATCCTTTGACGGCACCTGTGCCAGCGCCAACTTGGTTAAGCGCTCCTGGCTTGGGTCACCCAACAGCCATTCATAGGCCTGGTCGTCATTCAGGATACTTGGCATTCGTTCCTTTGAATTATGGATCTGTTTCATCACGGAATTTGCCGGGGTCGTTCCCAATGCTGCGCAATATACAAGTTCACCTGTATCCGGGTCCAGCCACTGGTTGTACAATCCTGGGAACCAAAAATATTCCTGTTCTTTAAGAGTAACCATGTAAGGATATTTTTCCTTCGCCGCAAGAGGCTGGCCTTTCTTGCCTAACTTTTCAACGTGACGGCTTTCCACGATCCCCGTTGATAGTACCAAACAACGACGTCCTTTTTTCACCGCATCGGCCCACATGGAGGTTTTCCCCTGGTCGTTCGTGAACAAGTTCTCACCTTTGAAATTCATTGTCAGGTAGCTGCGCATAAACTTCATGGCTTCCTCGCGACTGCGGATATATGCGGGTACATAGCCCCAAAAAGATTGTACTATCTCAAAATCGGTTTTATCATCATTCGCGATGGCGATGGCCATCGGCTGGAACATAAAACCATTATGCACACCGACGTTCAGGAAATTGTAATTTCTGACAGCCTTTTCCAAGTTTTTTAATCGAATAAACTCCGTGCGGGTAACTTTTTGTCCGTTGTAGTAACACATAGCTGGTTCCTTCTGTATTCACGAATATACGCAGCAATAACCTTGCCTGCAAATTCTGCTTCCTCCTGGTGTCCTTCGGGTACGGACGTCCAGAATTTCACCCCATCGCTATTTTCAGCAATGGTAATATTCAAATCAGGTTTGCGATTAGTATAGACGATATGAAAGACGCGGGCCGATTTGATAGTATGATCGCTCACTCTGGCCTTTTGCCCGTTAAGGTCTACTTCAAATTTCTTTGGATTATCCATCACTCAAATATACTAATACTATTAGTAAAAAAACATGTTTATAGATTAATTAAAATTGCTGCGCTATAATGTTATCAAGTGAATGCTCATCTCGGGCAAAGATCTCAGTAAGATAGGATTTTTTTAAAAATCGCTTCTGCAAGTAGCGGCGGTACAGCATTGCCGATTTGCTGCTGAACATGCATTAATGTTCCTTCAAAAACAAAATGATCCGGGAAACTTTGCAGCCTTGCAGCTTCCCGAACAGAAAGGCCTCTATCCTGAAAGGGGTGAATAAGCATGTTCTTCCTGTAATTGGATATTACTACTGAAGGAATTGATGGGTTAAGACGTTTATAAATCCCGCTGTGGCAATTATTTACATTTGCATAATTCTCCATCAAATGTTCGGGGATTGCTTTCCAATTTTCACCCTGTCCGATATGCTTGTATCTTTCAATGACATAATCTTCATTTTTTGAAACCAGGTTCTGCACGGCTGATTTTGACTTTGATCGCATGGTCTGAGCATATTTACCTACTTCAACAAGCTCCTTTTTATATGGCAGGTCTTCAAATTTGTCACCGTTTGATAAATCAGGTAAATCCGATATAGCTTCTTCAACGCTCACCTTATAATCGTTTTTTTCAGGAAAGATGAAGGTTTTACCGATCCGGTTTCCAACCATGAAGAATCGGTTTCTGTGTTGGGGGACGCCGTAATCTGAGGCGTATAAAACATCCTCGGTTGTTTGATAACCTATATCAGCAAAACATTCTTTTATCTGACGAACTGTTTCTCCTTTGTTGAAGGTTGTTATCCCTTCAACATTTTCAAATAAAAACCATTCAGGCTGTAATTCGTGAACGAACCGCACGAACTCATAAAAAAGCTTATTGTTGGTGTTTTCTGAGGTTCTTGTTTTTGTATTTGAGAGGCTAAATCCTTGGCATGGCGGCCCGCCAAACACTATAAACGGACTCTCATTCAGGTGCGATTTTGGTTCAATCTTGGTGATGTCATCACACAAAATTTTAACCCCAGGATGGTTTCTGCTAAATGTTTTTGCGGCAGAAATATCTTTTTCTACTGCAAGGCCAATTTTAATTCCAGCATTTTCCGCGCCCAGGCTCAGCCCGCCCGCTCCGCTGAAGATATCTACACCGATCTTATTGTTCGTTTTCAAAATTATAAATAGTTGATTATGAGATGTTTAAGCTTTTAATTTTAAATTTTCACAATTAACTTTAAACGATTGTGAAATTACAAATATTTATTTTGTTCTGCATTAATAAATTGCTAATATATTTAGCTTAAATCTAACCCTTCAGACTTTGCGCTACTGTATGCCTGGTGCAAAATTTTTGCCTGCTTTTCTGATGGAAGAGCAATTTTGCCGGCTGCCATTTTTTCAAGTATATCCAGCTGCATTGTGCTCAGGTTTTTTATCCCTTTATAATTACGGTAGTAATCGTAAAGTTTGTTCCATGATTCAAGAGTCACTGTTAAAACAAAAATTTGTGCATCAATGCCTTTATCAACTGCTTTAATATCCTTGCTTTCTTTAATCTGATAATTTTTCTCCTCCCGATCTATAAACAGGCGCGGGTCAGGGTCAGGAAAATCAATGTCTATTTCCTGAACGCTTACCCAGCACATCGAATTTTTTGTCCACTGTGTAATGTTCGCATAGCCAGGTGCGGGATGGGTTATTTTCTGGTAAACCTGTTCGGCTATTAATTTGAGCATATCAATTAAGGATTCAGGAATTGCCTGGGTTTCCCACATCAGATCGAAGTTTAATGATAGCCCCGATTCAAGGGTCAGCGCCGATAAATATGAAATTGTATAGGCTACTGTCTGTGCCCTGAACCCGCCGTCATACCAAGCAGCGGCCGATACAATTTTTTCAACTGCCCGAAAAAGCATTACCCGGCAGACTGCATCTTTAAAATATGATTCGGTAATCGCCAGATTATCCTTTTCAAGTGTTTCAGTTATTTCATCAGCGAACTTTTTAAAACTCTCCTGAGCACCTTTGGAAACAATGTCAGGTCGCTTGCGCCACATTACTTCCGTTTTAGATAGCAGTGTCTTATCTATAACCTGTATTTTGGGATTTTCAATTAAAAACCTGGTTTTTTCCGCGGGTTTCAGATAAGCCTGGCTGTTGAGATATTCGCCTCGTACACGTTCATAAAACCAGTGGGTTCGTTTTTGTGAACCACCGATTGCTGGTGCATAGATGCGGCCCGAATACTCTTTCATGTCTTTATGAAAAGGACTGTTTGAAAAGAAATCGGAATTATTTATCTTATTCTGTGTGTTGGCGTATTCAGCAACTTTGGAAATAAAATCATCCTGATTCTCTGTTTTCTTGACCACTGATAATTTCATTTGTACTGCCACTTTAGAAACATCAAGATTAGATGTCATTTTTGCCGCATAAATGGCGCTGGTAGTCTGCCCCCCATTTACGATTTGGAAATTTTTTATTTTTTTAAGGTTTCCGTCGCTGCCGATCTCCACAGATTCCGCTGTTGCTGTAATACCATTATTGTATGCAAAAAACATTTCCGGCTTATATTCAATGGTGTTTTTTAGCCCTTTATTTACATACCCTTTAAACTGAAGAAATGTCCGTACATTCTGCTCAAAAAGCTTCTGCCCGTTGTCTTCATAAATGCTGACCAGGAGATCGCCTCCAACTACTGCCAGATAAGACTGGTAGCTATTGGATTCATCATTTATTTTTAAGCAAGGTAAATTCACCTCAATGTCGGAAACAGCTGATTTGGTTTCAGATTCATAAATGTTATGCAGGTATTCAATGTCTACAACCCGGAAGTCAAATATCACCCCATTTTTAGTTTCGGAGGGCAGTTCAATTAAATTACGGGTAGCTTTTCCATCGGTAAGAACCATAAATCTGACCTTCTGAAGTTGTTTCTTTTCGATGTATTTATATATATTGAATCCCATCGAATACGCTTCAGAGGTTTCCTCCATTTCACGGTACAGGCCATCAGCGCATTTACTATAAAATGTCTGAAGACGGTTAAATTTGGCTTCGATCAGCCCTTTTGTAAGGGTCTGTATCAAGTCATCCTGAAAAAATTGGTGATTTAAGATGGTCAGAATTTTCCTTTCATCATCGTAATCATATCCGTATGCCTCAACACCTCTTTTTATATATTCAGCAGGTGTGTAATTATTGGTAAGGTCGCCTACGCTAACCAAGTCCTCGCATACAATCTCAAAAAAAGACTGTGCCTTTAACAAGCCCCTGCTTTCAGAATCACTTAATACTGACTGCAAAAAATCCTGATGAAAATCTTCTAATACTGCCATTGTTAATTATTATTAAATGGAGGTTTTGCTTCAAATTTGATACACCTGGCAAGGTCAATAGAATATTGCACGGCTGATATTCTGCTGTCAATACTGCCTGCCAGTATTTTTGGAAATTCCTGCGAAACCAGATACCATCTTTCCGCATCTACCTTAAATGAGTAAAATGGAGCTTCCGTTATATCCGCGGCATATCCGTAGCCAGCAAGCTTAGTTTCAAATAGTTCAATGGTCTCCCTGTCATCTTCAGGGATGCATTCATTAATTGCAGCAATCAAATCAATTATCGAATAACCGCTGTTTGTTTTGCTTAAACCGTATGCTATTAAATAAAGCGGCTTTGTTTCAAATTCGAGCTGGTGAAGTGATGATATTTTTACGTTAGGACCTTTGCTGGATATAAAAGATTTTACTTCGATAAAAAAATCGGATAAAGAGAAGTCTTTTTTATCTGCGTCCGGCCCAACCCAGCAACTGATTGCTTCTTTACAGCCGACTGATGGGATTACATTATAAAGTAAACAGTATAATTCAGTAAGTAATCCCATCTGCAAAATTTCTGGCATTGATACCGAACTGTTTTCACTCAGAAATTTCTGCCAACGCACAATACGTTTATTAATAACTGGAATCATCCCAGTTTCATCGGCGCTACTGCTGGACATAAAAACGAGGTCAGTACAAACCGATAAAAATATTTCCCAATCCTTATTATTGTTAAGGACAAAATATAATTTTCCAGACGATCCGTCTGAACTCTTTACAATTGATATCCCTTTAACTTTATCCTCAATTTCAATATCAGCAAGCAGAAAACCAAATGTAATAAGTAGCCCATATCGGCCCTTGCTGTCGGTTATCCAAAAGAAATTGTAACTGGTTTCAATATCAACCCTTCTTGCTGCATCTTTCGGCATCTGCTGCCATGGATTTCCTGCCGGTTTAATCATCGCTTTCTTTATCAAGATTTAAACTGTCAAATAGATTTTGATAATACACTGTGTTGATCAGCATCCTCACAGTCGGCGCATCGGAAAGAACACTGCCGTTAAAGCTAACTCCGAATGCAGCAATTTCAGGAATAAAAGGATCATTTGCTGTTTCAGTTTCAAGCACATGCAGCATAAGTATAGGTCTCGGCCTGGCATCGCTGGCTCTTGCTGCCCTGCGATCATTCTTAAGGGCGAGCCTCACTTGTTTGTCCTCTATGGTAGCTGCTTCGGCGCTGCCGGACGAAACCTGTCGGTTTTGAAGTTCGAAACAATCCGATTTAGCTTTAATGCTTCTGATCTGCTTCTGAATATGGATGTTTTTATACTCAAATTCGTTTTCTGAGGAACCGCTGTAGAGAGCAACATCCCATTCGGTATCTCGTTCCACCAAATATTTATTTATGAATGCTACAGGCATCCGCGATGTTAAACCGAGGGGGTCTTTGCTAAACGTCCAAAAATCCTTTAAAAACCCTTGTACGACCTTTTTATCAATATTTCTCCAAATAATAGTTCCGTCTGTTTTTGAGGGTTCGGGCAAAACATCCAAAATATTTCTTATTGCTTTTAAATTATGTTCAATACTCTCCGGGTCTTTTCTGAGATAATTTGTTTCTTTTAGTGTACCATCAAGGCGCATGCTATAAGGAAAGTCTTCTACATTTTTTAGCTTATTCCTCGCGGTAACCTGTAGCGCGCTGTCCGGGTTCTGCTGAATCGCAAGCCCAAAATCGTTGGGAGTTTTTTTCTGTTCCGCCATCAGTTTAAAGTCCAGGATAAGATTTTCTGTAGCTTCAATAATGTTAGCAAAATCCGTTATCCTGTCTGCAGGCATAAATATTTTGCAGATATCCTCATAACCTGGCCTGTAACCAAACCAGCGCCCCATTTGCATAAGTGTATCGTAAAAAATGGTATTACGCAGAAAGTAACTCACGCTCAGTCCTTCCACCGTAAAACCACGGGCAAGGCTTGCGCCGCCAATAACGATAGCGTTAGTTCTCTGGT
Source organism: uncultured Mucilaginibacter sp. (assembly GCA_963422535.1). Lineage (GTDB taxonomy): Bacteria > Bacteroidota > Bacteroidia > Sphingobacteriales > Sphingobacteriaceae > Mucilaginibacter. Next base: position 840,845 of record OY730227.1, on the reverse strand, counting down.
CTTTCCTATATTCCAGTGGCACGGATTTTTTCTGGTGAACTTCTCTCACCACTATAGAATCTGAAAAAGAAGGCAGTTCTGCAAGTACATTCTTCCATGGAAATTCATACACTGAACTATACTTTTCAAAGGATTTCTTCAAATCTTTTAAAAGACTGCTCTGCTCCAATGCGTCAGGCAGGCTTGCGTAGGCAGTAATATCTTTCTTTACTGCATTAAGATACTCCTCGGTAAGGGCGGCGAGAAGCCGGTGAACATCTGTAAATCTTGTGGCGTGAATGAGCATGCTATTATGCTTTCCTCGCTGACCACGCAGGTTTCTGATGGCAATATTCAGTACAAAAAGCCGGATAGCTTCAAGAAGGCTTTCAGGCAGCTTGCCCATAGTGAAATCCTTTTTATGGCTATAGGGGATTGCTGTTTCGTTGTCCGTAATAGGTACAAGATATTTGTCGGCATTTTCAATAAAAATTTTTCGGGCACCAAAATAATTGGTCGGCGCGTCGAGTGCATAAATAAAGTCCTTAGGAAACAGGTCGCGGCCAACTTCATCATGTGCAGCTTCATGGTCAATAAAAATATTGGCATATGGAGTAGCGGTATAGGCAACATAGGCATACTTGTTAAAAAAACTAAGTAGTGTTCTAAGTTTGAGGTTGATTGCAGTCGGATCATCCTCTTCTTTTGTATTTATCGACGCGTAATCCGATTCATCGTCAATAACCAGCATCGCATGGTCTATGCCTTTACCTTTGTATTGATGCGTTAACCAGTCAATTACATTTGCCAGGGTTCTTGTATTCTTTTTAATAACCAGCAGTACAGGAACGTTAATAGTCTCAAAATTGAACCCATGAGCCGCCCTGTCGGCATCCTGCTTATTAAAATCGCTTTCAATAGTAGTAAGGCTCAGCGGCATAGTCTCCCGCTGGGTATTGCCGATACCTGCGCCAACTTGTACCCCGCGCGTCTGGCCGATAAATGATTCATTAACCCGTTCCTGGGTCTGATCTCTCAGATTATTTATACCGCCCGCAATAACCACGATAAATTTATATCCGGCATCGGCGGCCTTACAGATCAGGGCAGAATAGTTGCCCGTTTTTCCTGACTGGACGTGACCCACTACCATCCCATAGCGGGCAAAGGATTCACCTATTGGATTCTCCAGGTTGTTCATGACTATATCGGTGTCATTGTCGATGGTCTTAACGACATCAGGCGGCAGTGACGCGCCTATGTATTTTTTGTAACGTTCCCAATAGAAATTCGGTGAGCTTTGCTTGTATATATCGGTCCACCAAGTTGTATCTCGTTTCTGCTGCTCATTACCTTGAATCAGACTGCCATGCTTCATTTCAACATCAAAATGAATTTCAAATTCCCAGATCATGCGCTCCCAGTCTGTATCCGATAGATTTTCAAATTCATCTACGGAAAGAATAGTTTTCAGCATTTCGTGATCTACCGAAGCGATAACTTTTTTTAAGGCATCCACTTCGTGGATAATTTTCGTCCGTGGCAGGGGTGATCCGGCCTTATTCAGCTTTGTAAAAATGAAATCTTTCGCGTCCTGATAACTATTTGTCTGCATTTTTGATAAGGTCTTTTCGGTTTTTGTAAATTTCTGTTTTTAACAGTTCATCAATGTAGGACTGCGGAAGGCCTGCGCTAAGTAGCCTCTCCGTTAATTCCTCAATGTCAGTCTCTGATAGCGCAGTTTCCTGTTTAAGCTGGTGTGGGCTGTTCTGCAGTTTAAACTGAATAGCATCAATAGGAAGATAGGCCTGAAGGCCCTTTAAGTAAATATCGAGTTTCTGCCGTGTTTCAGAATTAAGGTCTGCATCCAGATCTGCATATAGCGGATGATGGGCGTTAATAGCAAAACGAAAATCATCATTCAGCGGCATTATTTCCCAAAATTGGATGACTGTTTTATCTTCAATTTTTCGGCCTCTCCCGGTGAATGGTTTTGACCCCATTTCGGTTACACGGGAAATAATCCGCCGAAGGTCATTTTTAATTGCTTCCGCAGGTCGTGCAATAGATTTTTTGATATCTATTCCCCACAAAGCGTCCATGTTATTAGGAATATCAATTTTTATACGGACTAATTTATGTGCATCTACAGTTTTGTGCAGGTTCCACCAGGTGCCGTAAATTAATATACGGTTGCCCCGGTATAAGTAAAACCCCTGCGACTTGATGTAACCTTCTTCGGTGGCATAATAATCATATTCTTTTTGCGAAAGCTTTGAATGATGGGGAAGAATGAATGGCTGAACACTTACTTCAGAATTGAAAATTTTTATTTTTTCAAGATGTAGCTGCTGTGTTGCAGGATGATTAAGATTAAAGGGATTGAACGGCAGAACCGGATTATTATTAATTTTAATCTTAACGGATTTCTGATCTGCTCCTTCAAGGAACCTGTGAAACACCAGGGCAAGATGTTTGCGAACCTGATCTATAACGCCCGAGAGGTTATCCTTATCACAGCGGTCGATAAGCTGCCAGCATACCAGGGTACCGGATTTAAGTTTTTTTAATTCATTTAATAGCGGCAAGCCTGAATACTCCTCCGGTGTTATGAGCAGCCACTGGTTCTGCTCAGATATGTAATCGAGGTCCCATTGCCTGCACGATATATTGTCATCTTTTTTAGAAACTACGGTCAGTTTTCTGCATTGCGAAAATGATGCTGTTTTCAATCCCAGGCCAAATCTGCCTAAATCTGTTTTGCTTCGTATTTCTTTTGGGTTTCGGGAAGCAAGGCGCATCGCTTCGACAATTTCATTTTCAGACATACCTCCGCCATTATCTAAAAGAGAGAAAACCAGCTCCGGCTGGGGAACCAGAACTATCTGAAGGTCTGAGCACCCGGCCGTAATACTATTGTCAATTAAGTCCGCAACCGCTACTTCAAATGAATAGCCTATATCCCTAATGGATTCAATGAAATTTCCAACATTAGGATTGACTATTTCGGTCTTAATCATATTAATTGTAAGGTATCAGTGATTGGTTTATCTGAAACCATAAATGTAATATTATTTCACCTCAATACAATATGCCGACAATTATATAGCTATGTTATCAGGTTTTCCGCCAGTCTTTCCAGTGTCGCGGATTGTTCAGTTTTCTTCAGCATACATTCCCAGATCACAATTACTTTCCAACTCATTTCAACAAGCTGCTTATATGCTTTGATATCTTTAGAAGTATTTCTTTCAATTTTGGGCAGCCAGTATTCCTGATTCGATTTCGGGGTCACAGCATACTTACACCCTTTATGTGCATGCCAGAAACATCCATGAATAAAAATTACCGTCTTATATTTTGGAAGCACTAAGTCCGGTGTACCGGGAAGTTTTTTATCATATAAACGATAACGAAAGCCTTTTGAAAAAAGAAATTTCCGAACAATAAGTTCGGGTTTCGTATCCTTGCTTCTGATACGTGACATATTATAGCTTCTTACCTTTTTAGAATGAACATCAGCCATAATTTTACATTATCCCTTATGGAAAAAAATCTATCCAACGTGTGCTTTAGGAACGCCGTATTATTCAGCTGAGGATTTACAGTTGATCGGCGAACATTTAAGTAAATACAATAGATAGTTTTATTGCTTGAAACCTATTCTTGGCCGTTCGTTCGGATCATCCTCAATTTCTTGTTCGATTTTCTTTCGGACGGCTTCATATTTCTTTAATTCTGATAGCGAAACTGTTGGTTTTTGAGTTTTAATTATAAACTCCAAAATTTCCATATTTATGCGTTTTGATTTATCCCGAATGGTTTTACGGGAACTTTCATCAATTAAAAGCTTTATATCGCTTGAAACATAATTAGCCGTTAAACCTGCCAATTTATCGTAATCAATACCAAAATCAATCGGTCGTCCTTTTAAATATAACTCAAACAAGGCTTTCCTTGCATCAAAATCAGGCGGTGGAATGTAAAACCATTTTTCTAATCTTCCAGCCCGTAAAATTGCTTTATCTATCAAATCCGGTTTATTAGTTGACCCTATAACAAAGACACCACTATTTCCAATATTATCCAATTGTGACAGAAATTCATTTACTTCTCCGCTTTGACTTTGATTATTTGCACTTTCTCTATTAGGAACCATCGCATCTAATTCGTCAAAATATAATATTGTAGGTGCTTTTTCTCTGGCCTCATTAAATAGCTTGCCGATTTTCTCTTGGGAACCATGTACATATATACTCGCAATGTCTGAAGAAACTACTTTTATAAAATTATAACCAGCTTCTTCTGAAAACCGTTCAGCGAAAAATGTTTTTCCACATCCTGGAGGGCCATATAATAACATTCCATTTGGTAGTCCCAAATCATGTTTTTTATATTCTTCAGGATTTTCAATTACATTAATAACATCATTTTGTAGTTGATCTTTTAAGGCTTTCATTCCGGCAATTGCCTTAAAGCCTTGTCCTTTTTTTACTGAATCCTTGACTTTATGATTGTAAGTTTCAGCATCATTAATTTTTGGTGTGGTATCGGTTGTTGTTTCGCCTTTCAGAGCATTAATAAACTCCCTTGCGTTTTTAAATCTTATATCAAGATCAGGACTTAACGCTTTTGTAATTATTGTTAGGATTGAACTATCAAAATCAATTATACGATTTTCTACATTTGGTAAATTAAGAGGTTTTGCTCTCTCATTAAAAATTAATTCCTCCAACTGATTTCTATCCATTTCAAATTTTGAAAAGTCCTTCGCCCAGGGAGCAAAACCAAAAAGCATTTTATAAATAACAGCCCCAACTGAATATAGGTCAGATTGAGGGGAAAAGATGTTGTTAAAGCATTCGGTAGATAAATAAGCAAGATTTATACCTTCCCTATCAAAAACTTTTGATGATTGTAAAAATGATCGTGCATATCCGAAATCAATAATTTTAGGCCTCATAACATCTTCTGAAAGGTCTAACATTATATTTTCAGGATTAATTTCGTTATGAACGATTATTTCAGGTAGATTATGTAAGTAATCTAAACCTTCTAATAAACCTGCGGCAATTTGTTTAACATCATATAAAGATGATATTGAATCTCTCGCAATTTTTGCAGACAACGATTCTCCGATTATAAATTCTGATGTATAGAAGTAGAATTTTCGAGAATCAAAGTTAAATTCTCCTCCTTCTATAAAAAGCGTGGTGTTAGTGTGTTTGACAGATTTTAAAATCTCAATCTCAAGTACGTTTTTATGGTTGTCAAATGATAACCGGTTAAGCTTTTCAGGGAAATAAATCTTTAAAAAATATAATTTCCCATCCTTCCCTTTCACTCGGTAGGTTTCAGCTGTAGAGCCTCTTTTAATAAAAAGAATGATGGTGTAATTATTATTTAATAAAAAACCCTTTGGAAGTACGCCGCTATATGAATTATTAACCATTATTCGCAACTATCTTAAAGTACCAGTTTTGTCCTTTTCATCATCGGGCATTAAGTCAATTATCTGTACCAATATCGGTCTTAACGCAGTTGTACGCCCACTGGATACAACTTGCAAGCCTTGGTTCACTAATTGACGCGCTTTATTGGGGTCTTTCCAATGGTAGTTACTAAAATTGCTGTCAATTATGTTTAGGTATTCAACGTCAAGGCCATTACCAGTAACTGCATTTCTAATTTGAAAATCTGTTGAACCTATTTCACTTATTAATTTTTTACCCTCTTTAACATTCTTTTCTGCGATTATCTGTTCAATTGCATTACGGTATTCTGATATATAAGCATCTAACTTATCCATGTTTAATTCACCTCCATCACTATTCGCTTTGATTTTATCAAGCAAATCTTCTAACTCATAAAAGGATTCACGTAATTCCTTTTCAACAGAAGGCCATTGCGCCGATTTCGCTGAACTATCAATTTTTAATAATTCCCTTCTTAACCCGTCCAAAATTTTCATTTTGCCATCTGCACTTCCTTTTTCATTCTCTAATTGTTCTTCGAGTAACGTAAGATTTGCAGAAACTTCAGACTGTTCTAATTGTCGAGCTGAAGATTTTGCTTTTTTTATTTCCCTAAGCAATTCTTTTTCTTCGGGCGGCTCGATAGACTTAATTTCTACTTCAAGTTCTTCTGTATGATTTAGCAATGGAAAATATGCACTAAACTTCATAACTTGTGACCTATCAAGCTTTATAGTAATGTCTACATCGCTACCTTCCGGTAACAGTCCTGGCAACGATTCACCGGTAATTACTACTTCGTTTACGAAGTAATTTAAAACTGGATTAGTTCCTGATGCCTCATAACTACCTTGATAAATAGGAATGCGGATAATATCATTTTTCATTCCCGGCCTGATTTGATTCCTTGTTTTAAGGCCGTTAATAACACCAGTCGCCGGTATTTGCCTATTTTTTTCCAATCCTTTAGCTGGGAAAAATAAATCCTTTCGCTCATCATCAAAGTACTTACCTATTCCGATGTGATATGGTAAAACTTGCATACCATCAAGTCCGCCAATACCCTGCAATATGCTAAATTGGTTTGGCTGACAGTCTAATTGATTCCCCTGCTCATCATAAAGGAAAATCTGGAAAGAATTTGAACGACCCTCGACTAACAAAACTTCAACAATTGAGGCTTTTTCGCCAATTGCTTTTTTGCCAGATGAAAATGCTCCGTCAGATCGTACAACATCAGCAAATATTTTACCTTCATAAGTTCCAATAGACTTTTCCTTCAAAATTTTCAAGTTGACCATGGAGTCTGCATCAACTGTTGTAGCGTCATATTTTAACTCAAGTTGAAGCTTAGTTCTATCCCTTGTTTCCTCTTTAACCGCTTCTTCAACAGAAATAGTAGATGCAAACAATGCTGCTCCTTGAGCAACTACAGTCATTGGGTCTACCGAGGTATCAACTTTTTCTGTAATCTGCTGCTTGAGCATTTTTCTTAAAATTGGTGAATACGTTGGTCCACCGACCAATATTAAGGCACCCAAGTCAGACCCCTTAAGATTGTTTCTTTTTAGAAGTTCTTTTGTAATATCTATTGCTTTTTGAAAAATTGGTCCCAACACATTTTCCATGTCTTTTTGAGTAACCAATACATCAATTTCCGGTTCCTCTCCATTATCATCTTCAAAAGGCAAACCACCTAATTCAGTTAAAATATTCACGGATTCTTTGAATGACAATTGAATTTTTGCATCTTCTGCATAACGCTTTACCGCTGAACGTAATAATTCTTTCTTTTGCGGATCATTTAATACAGTATCTATTGAAAAATGATCTGTAATATTGGGAATGATTATTTGATCAACAATTGCATCATCCAAATTTTTACCTCCAAGCCAGTTGTCACCATCAGTATCTTTAACTGTTAAAATTCCGTCTTCTGCTTTTAAAAGGGCTGCATCAAAAGTTCCTCCGCCAAAGTCAAATACTAACCAAAAACCTTCTTTATTTTTTGTCCCTAAGCCGTAGGCAGTTGCTGCGGCAACTGGCTCTTGAAGTAATTGAACTTGCTTAAAGCCAAGTAATTTAGCCGCATTGATAGTAGCTTCGTTTTGAGGATTTAAGAATTTGGCAGGTACGGTAATAACTATAGATGAAATGTTTTCATCTTTAACTACAGATTTCAGCGTTTTTAGAATTTCTGCTGAAAGTTCATCTGAGGTGAAGCTTCTATCCATGTTTGAGCTTTCATAAGTATGGGTAGTTCCCATCGTCCTTTTAAACTCTATGAATGTGTTTGTTTTTCCTTTCTCAAACGTTCTTAATGCTCTTGCAGAATCAGTATGCATGGTGTTATATGCTGCATCGCCAACAATTATATCTTTCTTCTTATTGAAGTGAATACATGAAGGGAATGTATCTTTAAGCGTATCTGATTTTTTGATCACTGGAACACCGTTTTCCATCCTTGCAATCGCCGAATTAGTCGTTCCTAAATCAATACCGTAGTCAATTTTATTTCTCATTATAAATAATATTTTTTAGCCAACAGATACTTCTAATTGGGCTGTTTGAATCATTACACCACTATAATTAACTTGCGGGATGATAATTTTTGAAATTTGCTCAACTCCCGGTTCGAGATTTTCGTCTGGAATAGAACTCGTAACAATTACTTTCATTCCCGGGTGAAACGGCTTTCCTAAAAGTTCGACCATTTCATAACCATTGGCGTTTAAGTTATCTTTCAATTTGCCAACAGACGCTACCAGTTGTTTTAATCCTTTAGTTTTTGCATCCATTAATTTTATATTTCTTTCAATTAAATTGATTTCGCTTGCAAGTTTCAAAGCTAACGAATGGTCAACCTCTTTTACAGGTTGTTGTGAATTATTGCCTTTTTGCATTTCTAATATTTGCAATTCACTGTCCATTAAATTGGTTTGTTTGGTAAATTCACTAATAAGGCTTTCTTCAATTGAAGATTTTGTCCTGCTCAACTCTTCAATCATATCAAATTTATCAGTCCGTTGCCGCTTACTTAATAACCAATAAACCAAACCTGAAATCAACAACAATAGTAAAACGCCAATAATTCCAAATAAAGAACTTTTACTTAAAGATTGATCGACGGCGGATATTTTTGCTTCATTTGTTTTACCTGTTTCTTGAATTTTGGAGCCAAGGTCGGAACTTGTTTGTGCAATAGCATGACTATTTAGGACAAGTAAATTTTTTAAGCTGTCTACTCTTATAGCATTACGTGAAAGTTTAGAATTAACAATTTTTAAATTCGATTTTAATTGCTCATTTTCATATTTCAAACTTTTTAATCTGGCATTAATCGACTTGATTTCTGTTTCAAAATCAACTTTTTGTATAGACTGCGCAAACGAATTTGTGCATATCATAATTAATACGAACGTTAATAATTTTTTCATTATTTGATGAGGTTAATAAAAAGATTTAAAATCTTACGAATTGAATAGTTAACTGCTTTTTTATCTTTTAATTTTTCTACAAGTTTTGGGGAATGATGGTAATACTGTTTAATAAGCCACTTTCCGACCTGTGTTTTTTCCAAAACTTGATCTCGAAATTTTCTTAAAATGATAACCTGCGGATGATCATAGCTTCCGTATGCCATCGTTGCGATATAACAACCGCTACTTGAAGAACTTGAAGGTTTGGTGTAAGTTGATTGTCTGTTAACGTTATTTAGTGGAGTAACATTAATTAATTGCGATTTAAGGCTTGATAAACTTGTTCGGTTAGTGTTGTAACGAAGTCGAAAGTTCTGATTAATGTCCATCGCGCCAATGGTATTATTTACTTCCCAAGCTTCATTAACTCGTTGTTTTAGAAGCATCATTGTAGCCATTTTGGTCACCTGGTCATAAGTGCTCGAAAGAGTATCTTGAATTTTGTTAATTTCCGAAACACACATTCCTTGTGCATCTGAGGCGATTCTACTGCTTAATGAGGTATAAAATTCATCGAATGCACCATAAACAGCCTTAATATTGGCTAAATAAGGTTGAGTTGATGACAAATAAAGCTTTGCGTTAAGAACAGTTTCCGACTTCGTTTCATTATTATCAATTAATGCTTTTAGACGCTCTAAATCATTACTTACCTTTTTGACCCTTTGTCTCCCTGGCTTATCTTTAATCCAATCTTCTAATTCTGTTGTATTTTCTCTCCACCGTTGAATCGCAATGTTTCCAACCGCTAAGCTTTTAGCTAACCTAAATAGTTCTAAAGTAGCTGTACTTGGATCAGTGTTTGTGTCGCGATAGTACAAGAAATAATCAATGCCGCATTGTAAAATTTCATCGGATATCTTATCTGAAATAGCGGAATATTTGATATTAGAATTAGTAAGTAAAGCCTTTAGTTGAGTTAAAATATCTTTCGTTTCCTCATGTAATTGCTCACCAATGATATTTCCATTGGAATTATTTAGTAATCGTTTTTTTTTAGCATCCTCTACTTTTTTTTCAATCCGATTAATTGGTGCGTCGGTTTGCCCTTTGAGATATTCATCTTTGACAAAAAAAGGAATAGAGCTTAAAATTGTTGTGAATTTTTCTGCTGAAAATCCTCTTATTTTATCCAGTTGGGACTTTGTTTGGTTTAGAAACAGTAATTGAATTTCGCGTTTTGATATTTTAAAATTGCTGTCTGTTGAGAACAATTTAATGGAGTTGTAATAATCACTATCGAGATATTTTAATCGCATTCGCAATCCCTTTTCAAGAGTTTCATCTTTAACCACTATGCCGGTTATAGCAGAATTAAGCATCAAGGTCGATAAGTTGAAAAAAGCAGAAGCGTTTTTTTCATTTACATCTTTCCCGTTTGTCAATTTGGCCCACAACGATACCGCATCTTGTAGATTTCCTTCCTTTAAAAAGTCAAATGCAGGTTCGTCAGTGACATCATTGCCATTATAAAACCAAAACAGACTGTTAGTAAGTTTGTCAAGATCAAGATTCAAATTAGATGCGGCGTTATCAACAGCTTCAATAGATCTACCTAAATTTCCAAGTATAGGAAAGCTGTGCCCTTCTGGTGGTTCCTGTTCGGCCCCAATATATTGCTTTAGACGGGAAATTTGTCGCGTTTGATCTTTAAGCGAAGTTCCTACAAGAATCCCGATTATTCGGTATGGGTTGTTTTTTATAATTTGCATTGATAAGGATACCAGTGTATAAAAATAGTGATATATGTACAATCTATTTTAATAGTTTTAAAACTACCGCTTTTTATTTATAACATTTATAATTGTTAAAAATGAGTTCTTTAGATCATATACCTCCAATTATCAAAAATGGCGATGAGCCTCTTACTTTCCAAGATAAAAACCTAAACTACCAGTTGCTTGACTTTTGGCAATGGAGTGTGTCCGATATTTTGAGCAACGGGACACGGGGGCGTTTGGCTGAATTTATCGTGGCAACAGCTACAAATATTGATATTAAACAGGTTAGGGACGTTGAAGGCCCTTTAGCGCAAATGATTATGGGCGCGGAAATTTTGGTTGAGCGGTTTGATCTGGACTGGTACCGTAGTACAAATGAAACGCAATTTACTACCATGATTGCAGTTGTCGGCAGATGGCGACAACGATACGCTGATGATTTTCACATTATTCATGATAATACATCAAACTTTTTAAGACGCCGGGAAGATTGGGAAGCGATTACAAACCCTACAGTCCCGGAGCAACTCCATCCATTAGGTGATGGAACCACCGTCCAATTCCCCTTACGTGTTATCGATACTGTTGGAGTTGATTCTGCTGATAACTATGCCATCCAGCTTTGTGATATTTTGGCAGGATTTTCAACACAACACTTTAAACAGAAATGGTCGGGCAAAACCGACCACCCCATACAGTTGATCGCGGAGGAAATCGGTTTGTGGCAGTTGAGTCATTCCGGGATGATGTTCGAGCAGGACTTCCCCGATGGCGACCCGCAGCGTGCTGACGGCCCTGATGCTGTTGATCTGATGACCAAAATTATTACCGGCAACAATAATGTTTAATCTAAAATCCGTGTTTGTTTCCTAACTACGATAATGTTTTAACAATAGCTTCATTTTACTACTCTATATTTGCTTTATGAAAAAAACGCTTATATCTGGCTTAATGCTCCTGTGTATTTGCTTATTAACTTCCTGGGGATATAAAGGTCACCAAGCCGTTGCTACTATTGCTGAAAATCATTTAACGCCAGCTGCTAAGGCCGCCATTAAAGATCTGTTGCAAAATCAAAGTCTGGCAGATATAGCGACCTGGGCGGACGAGGTTCGTAACGAACCGGGATTTAAAAACACCGCTGGATGGCATTTTGTAGATCTGTCATCGGGTTTGAGTTTTGAGCAATTCAATACTGAGGTCAAATCGCAGGGAGAAGATAATGTGTATGGAGCCATGCAGAAAGCACGAATCGTTTTAACACACCCCCAAAGCACAAAAGTACAGAAAATTGAAGCCTTGAAGTTTTTGGTACATTTTGTCGGGGATGCTCACCAACCCATGCATGTGAGCCATAAGGAGGACAAGGGTGGCAATACCATACAGGTTCGTTTTGACAACCAAGGTGGGAACCTCCATTCGCTTTGGGATAGTAAACTTATCGATCGCCAGGGTTTAACCGTCGTTGAAATGAGTAAGCAATATGACAAGGCGACAACAGATGAAATAAAAAAATGGCAAACCGATCAACCAATGCAATGGCTATGGGAAAGCTACCAAATCAGCAGTCAGCTTTATGTCGAGGCGAATAAAGAAAAAAATCTTGGCGATGATTATTATAATTCACATATTCAAATTGTTGAACAGCGTATAGACCAGGCAGGGATTCGCCTTGCGGGAGTTTTAAATGGTATTTATAGTGGAAAATCATTTTCCTATACTTTTGCTGCACCACAATTGCCTGAAGGTGATAATTCAGTCGCTGTTGATAAATCTGCTTCTAGCCCTGCTAAAATAATCGAGGCAAATGATGCTGCAAATCATATTAACGAAAATGTAATTGTTACCTCTAAGGTATTCGGAACAAAAGACGTTGGAAGTATGGTTTTGGTGAATGTTGGTGCACCTTACCCGGATGCCCCGCTAACAATTGTATTTCGCAACCAAGCGAAAGCATTAGGATCACAAGTGGATCAAAAAACGATTACCGTTACTGGTAAAGTGGTCGATTATAAAGGAAAACCTGAGATTATTGTAACGGATAGCAGTCAGGTTAAGATGTAATCCGATCAAGTTTGTTCTAATTATTATTTATAAGTTATCAACCCAATTTTTGCTCATACTTCCCCAAAAGCTGATATATTGTTTTACTAATACGATTGTAGTTATATCGGACGTAATTTCTATTAAGCGTGATATAAAACGGCGGAATTACATCGCCTTTTTGATTGAAATTTGAACTTAATAAATCCCATAATTTCTCTGGATTAGTATATAAATAATGTTCCATTTGTTCCAATTCGCTTACGTGAATTAAGGTTAATGGATAGACATGAATATTTTTTCCTTGGTCTTTTAATAATTCCTTAAAACGATTATTAAAAATCATCGTCATGAAGGGTGTTTGAAATGCTTTCTCGTTAATAATTATGGCCGGATAAACCAAAAGTTTTTTGCAATCAGCTAAGCCGATATCAATTTGTCGCATTTCTTCTGTCAAGCTTTCAATGGCTTCACAGACCTTATCTACGCCGAATGTTTTAAAAAATTTATTCCTGTCATTTTTGTATAGTGCATCGATATTTCCGCCATATTTCTCATTGTCATAAATTGAAGTGGATTTTACTTCAGCGATAAATATTCTTTGTCGGGATCTAACATAGATATCCCCAAGTTCAAATGATTTTTTGTTTTTGATTATTTTCAATTCATCAAATGTTCGAATTACACTTTCTTTCAAACTGTGCATAGCATATCTTATTTGAGTATCTACATACTTTTCAAAAAAGTAGCCAATAATTGATTTGAAATCCTGCATTGAAAATAAACTGCCATCATTCTTGTTTTTCCCTTTTAAAAAGTCAAACCAAAAATCGTTAATAAATTGATAGTAGCTTTTTTCTAATAATTGATTTTGGTCTGTCAAGATATATCTGAAAGGAGCCCTTTGATAAAATGGATACTTTCTAATGCTTAGCAGCTTAAAAAATTCATTACTGTCAAACCTTTCAGACAGTAGATCAAATACATATTTAGTTGGGTGAGTTTCAGGTACCTGGTAATGAAACTGTAAATGTTCGTGGTCGGCTTTATTGGCCATCAGAAGGCTGTAGATTTCGAAAATAAACCGGTCATAGGTGAATTGATAGGTTTGTTCAAAATAAACCTTTATATACTCTTTAGTTTCTGGATGATCAGACAAGTATTCCATTAACTTAAACCCTCTAAAAACAATAAATAGGGGGTCATTGACCAACATTGATTCGTTCAACGGTAATAGCTTCGGTGATAGCGTTTCGAAATTAATAGGTTCGTTTTCCTTACCTTCTGTAATTTTAGTTATTTCAGTATTAACGGTGAACAGGTATAGAAGTAACGGCTCCCATGTATTAGGAGAAGACATTTGAAAACCCTCAATTATCGGTATATCCGATTGTATTATTTCTTCCATAGCAAAAAGACAAGCTTGCCTGGAGAAAATGTAGGGAACCGGTGAATGGGTCGCCTCCCGAATTATTAAAGCATATTTTCTAAATAAATCTGGGCGTTCGCCACAAAACCAAAACAATTCGTGTTCCTGGGTATTCCATGACGTATCTACTTTTCTTTTAACACCGCCAGATAATCTGTAATTTAATCCAGCTATTTCAAGCAAAAGAATGTCTTTGGATAGATGCCGGATTATTGAAATTCTATCTACTGGTGGATCTTTCTTAAAAATAGTATGGTAACCGAGAATGCCAAAGGAAGTAGGTCGTGAATTGTTCATGAGCTAACAGTGTTTTAATTTTTTTTAAGCCTATTCGCATTTTAATAGTTTGTTGTAGATTGAAATAAACGGAGAGTTGGTTTAAAATGGTTAAAAATGCTATGTGAAAAAACAGATACTTTATGCCAATTTAAACCATTTTTTGTTTTATCACGGTTTTATCAGAAAGAAAAAAGGCATTTACGAGTTTCGTAAATGCCTGATTATCAATGTGGAGAATATCGGAGTCGAACCGATGACCTCTTGCATGCCATGCAAGCGCTCTAGCCAGCTGAGCTAATCCCCCCAATTGGGTGGCAAATATATCATATTCGGCAACAAAATAAAACCTTTATTGTGGCTATTTTTAGTATTCAGCCAATTGGCTATAAAAAAGTAAAGCCTCTGTTGAGCAGAGGCATTTACAAACCAATTATAAACCTAAATTATGAGAAGACTTTTTTAAAACCTTAATACCACAAAGGTAATACATATTTTATAATTGTTTGTAAGACATTTGTAAACTTTTTGTTAAATTTTAAAAAGTTTTTATTCGGGCTGTTAGGAGGTATGTAGGTTTTGCTGAATGTACTTTACGTTGATATAAAAAACTCGCTGAAAAACAGCAAATTAAAATACGTAACCTAAAGTAACCGCAACGCGTATAATAGGTATTAACCTAAAAAATGATTTTATGAAAAATTATAAAAAAACCTCAATAAGTAAATTGGTAGCGCGTTTTGATAATGAGTTAAAATCTATTTTAATCAACGATTTGAACAATGCCAAAACTGTAAAAGTGCAGTTTACAGGCAATCATCAAGTTCGTTTGCAAGCTCGATAGTTGTGATAGTTTAGTATATGTTTTTTGGTAATGGTAGAAGCTCCACTTTGTGGGGCTTTATTTTTTTGTAGTGTATTTGATAATCAAATCGGCAGTTTTTTCTGATGCGCCCGCCTTACCCATCCTTTCCTGAAGTTTCTTGTAGTTGGCTAGCATTTTATTACGATAGTTGGTATTGTTCATCATCAAATCCAACTCCTCTGCAATAGTTTTTGGGTTGCAATCTTGTTGTATCAACTCCTTTACCACCGCATCATCCATAATCAAGTTTACAAGCGATATAAATTTAATTTTTACCAGCACTCGGGCAATGCTAATACTGATGGCATTTCCTTTATAAACCACTATCTGCGGCACGCTAAACAAAGCTGTTTCGAGTGTAGCCGTCCCCGATGCTACAATTGCGGCACTGGCGTGGTTCAGCAAATTGTAAGTAGCGTTAAATACTACTTTTATTTCATCCTCTTTTAAATATTGTTGGTAGTATGAAAGGCTGAACGAGGGAGCACCTGCTACAATAAATTGATAATCGGGATAGTTTTTAGCTACGGCTATCATATCAGGCAACAACCTGCTGATTTCTTGTTTCCTGCTACCAGGTAGTAAGGCTATAATTTTTTTATCGTTTAGTTGATGCTGCTCTCCGAAATTGGGATTAGGTGCAAAAGCCGAAACCGCATCCAGCAGCGGATTGCCCACATAATCAACCTGCATGCCCCATGTTTTATAAAAATCGACCTCGAAAGGTAAAATGCAAAACAAGTGGTCAACAATGCGTTTTATTTTCAGTACCCGTTTCTGATTCCATGCCCATACTTTTGGTGATATGTAGTAGCATACCAAAATGCCATTGGCTTTGGCAAATTCGGCTATTTTTAAGTTGAACCCAGGAAAATCAATCAATATCAACACATCGGGTTGCCATTGGGCGATATCACTTTTACACGTTTTTAGGTTTTTCAGGATTGTATTTAGGTTGATAACCACCTCGGCAAAACCCATAAATGCCATGTCAGCATAGTGTTTTACCAATTCGCCACCTTCGGCAAGCATTAAATCGCCACCAAAAAAACGAAACTGTGCTTCCGCATCTTTGTTTTTGAGGGCTTTCATTAAGTTAGCTCCGTGCAAATCGCCCGAAGCCTCGCCTGCCACTAGGTAGTATTTCATGCTGCTAAATATTAAACTTCCAGTTGTTGATTAATGGTATAGCATGATGCGCCGTCATGTCAAATTGTACGGGCACTACCGAAACATAATGATTATCTAAAGCCCATACATCGGTTTCTTCGCCAGTATCATTCAACTGAAATACACCAGTGAGCCAGTAATAAGGGCGTTTGTGTGGATCCATGCGCTCATCAAACTCCTCAGCCCATTTGGCATTAGCTTGCCTACATACTTTTATCCCTTTAATATGTGGCGTATTCGGGAAGTTTACATTGAGCAAAGTAGCCTGCGGTAGGCCATTTTGTAACACTTGAAGTGCAATTTCTTTCACATACTTCAAACAATGACTAAAATCGGCTTGCAAAGTATAATCATCTAACGAAAAACCTATGGATGGGATATTTTCAATAGCACCCTCTACCGCTGCCGACATCGTGCCCGAGTATAAAATATTGATAGAATTGTTTAACCCGTGGTTAATACCCGAAACGCACAAATCGGGTTTTTTTCCTTTGAATATTTTGTTTACTGCTAGTTTTACACAATCAACAGGAGTGCCCGAGCAGCGATACATTTCGATGCCTTGATAAATATCAACCTTATCTAAACGTAAAGGTTTACCAATGGTGATGGCGTGCCCCATGCCCGATTGCGGACTATCAGGTGCTACTACTACCACCCGACCAATCTCGGTCATGGTATCCATCAACGCTTTAATACCAGGGGCGGTTATCCCATCGTCGTTTACAACAAGAATAGTGGGTTTTGCTGTTTTCATTACAGCACGAAATTAATCTTTTATAAAATAGATTAATGAAAATAAAAGAATGTTTTTCTTTGCGAAGAAATACAGGAGTTAAGCAAATACACCTAACTCCTGTAATGCTTTTACAACGCTCCTGCTTTTATTTCATCTACAATAGCAGGGTCGAGTAGGGTAGTAGTATCGCCTAAGTTGGAGGTATCGCCTTCGGCAATTTTGCGTAAAATGCGACGCATGATTTTACCCGAACGGGTTTTGGGCAAACCACTCACAAATTGTATTTTATCGGGGCGTGCAATAGCACCAATAATGCGCGATACCGTCATCATAATATCTTTGCGTGTAAGTTCTTCATCGCCATGCTTGTTAGGGCTTACCACAAAGGCATAAACGCCTTGCCCTTTTATATCGTGCGGATAGCCTACTACTGCCGATTCGACTACGCTACTGTGCATATTAATGGCATTTTCTACCTCGGCTGTACCAATTCTGTGTCCCGATACATTTAATACATCATCCACACGCCCTGTAATACGATAGTAACCATCTCCGTCGCGTTGGCAGCCATCGCCTGTAAAATATTTGTCTTTATAGGTCGAGAAGTAAGTTTGTCGGCAACGTTCATGGTCGCCATAGGTAGTACGCAACATCCCTGGCCAAGGAAATTTTATACACAAATTGCCATTCACGCCGTTGCCCTCTATTTCGTTACCATGCTCATCTACCAATATGGGTTGGATACCGGGTAACGGTAAAGTGGCATAGCTAGGTTTGGTTTTGGTAACACCAGCAATAGGCGAAATCATAATACCACCAGTTTCGGTTTGCCACCAAGTATCTACAATTGGGCAATTTTTATGACCCACGTGCTCATCAAACCAATGCCATGCTTCCTCGTTGATAGGTTCGCCAACCGAGCCTAGTTTTTTTAACGAGCTTAAATCTTTGCTATCTACCACGTCAGTCCCAAAACTCATCAACGAGCGGATAGCAGTAGGTGCAGTATAAAGAATGTTTACTTTATATTTTTCGACAATTTCCCAAAAACGACCTGGGCTTGGCCATGTTGGGATGCCTTCAAACATCAAGGTAGTAGCACCTTGCGATAGTGGGCCATATACTATATAAGAGTGACCCGTAATCCAACCGATATCGGCAGTGCAAAAATATACCTCGCCGGGGTTGTATTGAAACACATTGGCAAAAGTATAGCCAGTATATACCATGTATCCGCCGCAGGTATGCACCACACCTTTAGGTTTACCCGTTGAACCCGAAGTATATAATATAAACAGCATATCCTCGGCATCCATTTCCTCGGCTATGCAATTGGCAATACCTTGGGTTTCTACTTTCTTTATTTCATCTTCCCACCATACATCGCGCCCTTTTATCATGGATATAGGTGTACGACTACGAGTCAATACAATTACTTTTTCAACAGATGGGCATTGTACTAAGGCATCATCTATTACATTTTTAAGCGGAATTTCTTTTGTTCCTCTAAAACCCCCATCAGAGGTAACTACAATATTGCAAGTAGCATCTTGTATTCTATCGGCAATAGATTGAGCCGAAAAACCACCAAATACTACCGAGTGTATAGCACCAATACGAGCACATGCCAATACCGCAATGGCTAATTCGGGAACCATTGGCATATAGATACAAATTCTGTCGCCTTTTTTTGCGCCATTATTTTTAAGTACGTTGGCAAACTGGCATACTTTATCGTATAGTTGACGATAGGTTAATACCCTGTGGTGCTCGTTCGGGTCGTTGGGCTCCCATATAATAGCTGGCTTATCGCCTATGGTTGCCAAATGACGGTCGAGGCAGTTTTCAGTAATATTTAATTTCGCTCCTTGAAACCACTTTACCTTGGGTTCGGTAAAATTCCATTCCAATACTTTATCCCACGGCTTGCGCCATTGGAAGTTGTTGGCAATGTCAGCCCAAAATTCTTCAGGTTGTTCTACACTTTTTTGGTAGCTTCTTTGATACTCTTCAAAGGAGGAAATTTTCATATTTGTCATCTTAATAATTAACTGCTTTGGGCTTTACCCCGTCTAAATATAACGAATGGCTAATTTACAAAATCTGTCATAAAAGGGGCGATAAAAAAGATATTTGAAATATTTTAAAAACAGTATTGAATTATTGACTTTAAATCCTGATATTTGCAAACTCTTTTAAGAAAAGGGATTGAATTAAATCGATTGTCATGTCAAGAATTTGTGATTTAACAGGAAAAGGCTCAATAGTTGGTAATAACGTTTCTAACTCAAACGTGAAAACTAAACGCAGATTTCACCCAAATTTAAAACTAAAGAAGTTTTATATTCCTGAAGAAGATAAGTGGATTACTTTAAAAGTATCTACTTCTGCTGTTAAAACTATCAGCAAAAATGGTATAACTGCTTGTATCAACAAGTTTGTTAAAAAAGGATACATTTAATAAATAGTTGAAAGTTGCATGTTATAAGTTTGGTATATACCGCTTATAGCTTTCAGCATACAACCTATAACATATAAGAAGATGGCAAAAAAAGGTAATAGGGTTCAAGTAATATTAGAGTGCACTGAGCATAAAGAAAGCGGACAACCAGGAATGTCTCGTTATATTACTACTAAGAACAAGAAGAATACAACTGAGAGATTAGAGTTGAAAAAATTCAACCCTGTTTTGAGAAAAGTAACCGTTCATAAAGAAATAAAATAAATTAGTTGCGTATTGCAAGTGGAGTGGTATTTATACTTTTCAACTTACAACATACAGCTTATAACATAAATTAAGATGGCAAAGAAAGTAGTTGCAACCTTAAAAACAGGTAAAGGCAAAGAATATTCAAAAGTGATTACCATGGTGAAATCACAAAAAACTGGTGCTTACTCATTTAAAGAAATAATCGTACATAACGACCACGTTAAGGATGCGATTAATGCTGCAAAAGGTCAGTAATTAGTTTTGAAAAATATTTTAAAGCCGTCTTGTTTTAAACGAGAGGGCTTTTTTTATTAATTATACCGTAAACATCTGCATATTTGCATACATCACATCTGCACATTAAACCATGGGATTATTTGATTTTTTTAAAAAGAAAGAAAGCACGCCGCAAGAGCAGCAGGCATTAGATACTGGTTTAGAAAAAACAAAGGATAGCTTTTTCTCGAAAATAACAAAAGTGGTAGCGGGTAAGTCATCCGTTGATGATACCGTGCTGGATGATTTGGAAGAAGTGTTGGTTACATCGGATGTGGGTGTGAGCACTACGCTCAAAATTATTAAGCGCATACAAGATAGAGTAGCACGCGATAAATATGTAGGCACATCCGAGCTTAATAATCTGCTTCGCGATGAGATACAACAACTGCTCGCCGAAAACAATAGCAACGACTTTACCAATTTCGAATATAGCAACCACAAACCTTATGTTATTATGGTAGTGGGGGTAAATGGTGTAGGTAAAACTACTACTATTGGCAAACTGGCTCATAAACTGAAACAAGCAGGTAATAAAGTAGTAATTGGCGCAGCCGATACCTTTCGTGCAGCGGCGGTTGAGCAAATACAGCTATGGGGCGAGCGTATAGGTGTAAAAGTTGTAGCACAAGCTATGGGGTCAGATCCTGCTTCGGTGGCGTTTGATACCCTTCGTTCGGCAGTAGCTAATGACGATGATGTAGTTATTATAGATACAGCGGGTCGTTTGCATAATAAAGTTGGTTTGATGAACGAGCTAACTAAAATTAAAAATGTGATGCAAAAGGTAGTACCCAATGCACCGCACGAGGTTTTGCTGGTATTAGATGCCTCAACAGGGCAAAATGCGATTGAACAATGCAAGCAATTTACCGAAGCTACGGCTGTAAATGCGCTGGCATTAACCAAACTTGATGGTACTGCAAAAGGCGGTGTGGTGATAGGTATATCCGATCAGTTTAAAATCCCAGTAAAATATATTGGCGTAGGCGAAGGAGTAGAACATTTGCAACTGTTTGACAGAAAAGCCTTTGTTGATAGCTTAT
Organism: uncultured Mucilaginibacter sp.; assembly: GCA_963422535.1. GTDB lineage: Bacteria > Bacteroidota > Bacteroidia > Sphingobacteriales > Sphingobacteriaceae > Mucilaginibacter. The sequence goes on along the minus strand of OY730227.1, from coordinate 819,638 downwards.
TTAAACAGCAATAAAATAACATCATTGCAAAAGTGATAATCTTTAATTTAGAATTGCAATGATAGGTGAGATACGGTAATGAGGACAAAATCAATCAATAAACAAATAATAACCACTAAGCCACGTGTAAATGTGGTAACCTTGGGCTGCTCTAAAAATACCTACGACTCGGAAGTGTTGATGGGGCAACTTAAGGGCAACCTTTTTGATGTGGTGCACGAATCGGAACAAGTACGCAATGATGATATTATAGTAATTAATACTTGTGGGTTTATTGATAATGCCAAGCAAGAGTCGATTGATACTATTCTACAATACAGCGAATTAAAAGAGCAGGGAAAAGTAGGGAAAGTAATAGTTACGGGATGCTTATCAGAACGTTACAAACCCGAGTTGGAAGCCGAAATTACGAATGTTGATGCTTATTTTGGTACGAATGATTTGCAAAACTTATTGAGCACGTTAGGAGCAAATTATCGCCACGAATTGATAGGCGAGCGTTTATTGACCACACCATCTCATTTTGCTTATTTCAAAATTGCCGAAGGCTGTAATCGCCCATGTTCGTTTTGTGCCATCCCTTTAATGCGGGGTAAGCACGTAACCAAACCAATAGGCGAGCTGGTTAAAGAAGCACAGCATTTGGCAAAAAATGGCACTAAGGAGCTAATATTAATAGCGCAAGACTTGACCTATTATGGGTTGGATTTGTATGGAAAACGTAACTTGGATGAGTTGCTGCGTCGATTATCTGATGTAAATGGTATCGAGTGGATACGTTTGCAGTATGCTTATCCTTCGGGCTTTCCGATGGAAATATTGGATGTGGTGAACGAGCGCGACAATATCTGCAAATACTTAGATATGCCATTGCAGCACATCAGCGATAATATGTTGAAATCAATGCGTCGTGGTATTACTAAACAAAAAACAATTGATTTGGTAAACGCTATTCGCGATAAAGTGCCCAACATAGCCATGCGAACTACTTTAATTACGGGTTACCCAGGCGAAACGGAGAAGGATTTTGAAGAGATGCAGCAATGGGTTGAGGAAACGCGTTTTGATAGATTGGGTTGCTTTACCTATTCGCACGAAGAAAAAACAGCAGCACATTTATTGACAGATGATGTGCCCGACGAAGTGAAGCGAGAGCGTGCCGATGCCATTATGGAGATACAGCAGGGTATTTCGTTTGAAAAAAATCAAGAAAAAATAGGTAATACCTACAAAGTGTTGATTGATAAAAAGGATGGCGATTATTTTGTAGGACGAACCGAGTACGACTCGCCAGAGGTGGATAATGAGGTGCTAATAGCTGCGGATAAACATTATGCAACAATAGGTAGTTTTGTAAACGTTAAAATAAATACGGCTGAAGACTTTGACCTTTATGGACAGATTGTAAAATAATTGCAGTTTATAAGGCTTTTAAGTTTAATGCTTTTACATTTGAACCAATGGACGCCGCCTGTATAAACTATAAAGACACTGGATATTTCTCCGATACGATTACTAACTATTTGGATAATTCGCCCGAATTAAAACCATTTTATAATTTCCGCCCCGATATCGACGGTTTTAGGCAATTATTAAGCGATAAAAAAGTAACTGCTAATAGGCAGTTGTTGGCAGATGTATTAAGCGAGCAATATAAAAATATACCCAATATAGAGGCAACGGTTGAGCAAAACATAGCGTTGCTCAAATCGTCAAATACTTATACCATTACTACAGGGCATCAGCTCAATATTTTTACAGGGCCGCTATATTTTATTTACAAAATTGTTACGGCTATTAAGTTGGCTAGGCAACTAAAAGATGCTTTTCCTGATAAAAACTTTGTGCCTGTATATTGGATGGCATCAGAAGACCACGATTTTGCCGAAATTAACCACACCCATATTGGGGGTAAAAAAGTAGAATGGCAGTTAGATGCCTTAGGGGCAACTGGGCGTATAGCTACTAAAACCATAAGGCAGGCACTCAATCAATATAAAGGAGTGTTGGGATTAGCGCATCATGCTAATGAATTTGCAGCAATTGTTGAAACAGCTTATACAAAATACGATAAACTTGCCGATGCTACTCGTTATTTGGTAAATGCTTTGTTTGGACAATATGGCTTAATCATATTTGATGCTGATGACCATCGGTTGAAGCGGGAGTTTGCACCGATAATGGCGCAAGATATCATCGAACAAAATAGCTTTAAAAATATTACGACTACTAACGAGCAACTGCAACAGTTGGGTGTACACGTACAAGTAAATCCGCGAGAGATAAACTTCTTTTACTTAATTGATGGTGTGCGCGAGCGTATTGTTTTTGAGGATGATTTATATAAAGTTTTAAATACCGAAATCAGTTTTACAAAATCAGCCTTACAGCAAGAGATTAACAGCTACCCCGAACGCTTTAGCCCAAATGTGGTGATGCGCCCGCTTTATCAAGAATATATTTTGCCCAATGTGGCTTATATAGGTGGTGGTGCCGAGGTGGTTTATTGGTTTGAATTGAAATCAAATTTTGAGTATTACCAAGTTGATTTCCCTATACTTATTTTGCGTAATTCGGGCTTAATAATACCCAAACAAATTGCATCAAAAATTACGAGAATGGGGCTCGAAATGACTGAGATTTTCAAAAATACTGATGTGATAAAAACTAATTGGGTAAAAACTCATAGCGATAACGAACTATCATTAAAAGAGGAGTGGCGAGAATTGCAATGTATCTTTGAGAAATTAAAGCTACGCTCGTTTAAAATCGACCCTACATTGGCACAATCAACAGCTGCAGTACAAGCACGATTGGAAAGAGGAATTACTAACCTCGAAAAGAAATTGATAAAGGCAGAAAAAAGAAATTACGACACCCATCTTCAACAGATAACCTACATTAAAGAGGGATTGTTTCCAAAAGATAGCTTGCAAGAACGTACCGAAAATTTCGGCTTATTTTATGTAAAATGGGGGCAATACTTTATTGATGAGCTCCTACAACATTTCGAACCATTAAATTTTAAGTTTACTTGCTTGATAGAGGAATAATGTCACAAAACATTATCCCTCTTTATCTATGTTGGAGCTTAAAAAGTAAATTGTGCGTAACCAAATAGCTGACTGTATTGTTGGCAGTATATCAGCACATATTTATAATCTTTTACATTTACACCGCTTGGAATATCGTAAACTTGATTGCCGGATGTTGATTTTAAATCGCCTATGTTTACAAAGTTTACAGGTTGTTGCTCTTTGCTAAGATAAACTTTTAGAGCAGGACCATTTGTGCTCGAAAAACTTTCTAAGGATAATTGATAGTTATTTCCAGTCAAATATATTTTTGCTGTACCGCTCACTCGTTCGCCAGAGGCACTTGCGAAACTATTACTTGTATTTTGTAATGTCGATTTTGTTGGGTCAACCTGCTCATTTAAAGGAGTAGTTGAAGCGCCTGATGAGCTTTCTTTTTTACAAGCAATAAAAACAGTTGATGTAAGTAAGAAGGCTAAGCTTAAGCTGATAATGTTTTTCTTTCTCATAAAATAATAAAATTTTCCTGTTAGTCGGAATGAATCATGATTCCTTACATTAATAATGTGTTTTTAGAAAAAATTATGCGCTTCGAAATAGACTAGTATGATACTATCAATAGCTTCTTATATTTGCTGCCATGCTTATCTCCGAATCTTCATTAAGAAATTTTACTGAAAATGTTTTTTTGGCTATGGGTTGCAGTATTGCGCACGCCCAACTTGCAGCCGATGTTTTGTTAAAGTCTGATTTGCGAGGAATTGATTCGCACGGCGTAGCACGACTAAATGGCTATGTTCGCCTTTGGGAGAAGCAACGTATCAATACCTATCCTGCTATAAAAATTGTGCACGAAACAGCTACTACGGCAACTGTGGACGGCGATGCTGGCTTAGGTTTGGTAGTTGCACCCTTTGCTATGCAGGTAGCTATGCAAAAGGCAGCTCAGTATGGTTCGGGGTGGGTGTCGGTGCGCAACTCAAATCATTTTGGGATAGCAGGTTATCATGCGTTAATGGCGGTCGAAAAGGATATGATAGGTTTCGCAATGACGAATGCCAGTCCTTTGGTATCTCCTACCTATTCGAGCGAGCGACTGTTGGGCACTAATCCAATGTGCTATGCTTTTCCGGCAGGTAAATATCCATCCGTAATTGTAGATATGGCTACTTCGGCGGCAGCCAATGGCAAATTGGAAATTGCGCAACGCTTGGGCAATGATGTGCCCGAAGGTTGGATACAAGATAAAGAGGGCAATGCTACTACCAATCCTCATGCTTTAAAATCGGGGGGAGCATTGTTGCCTTTGGGTAGCGATAAGGCACATGGCAGCCATAAAGGTTTTGGATTGAGTGCTACGGTCGATATTCTTTCGGCGGTATTATCAGGGGCTAATTATGGCCCTTGGGTGCCACCATTTGTTGCTTTTTTAGACCCGCCAACTGATCCGGTAGGGCAAGGAATAGGGCATTTTGTGGGAGCAATGCGTGTAGATGGATTTCGCCCCGTGGATGAGTTTAAACAACATTTAGATAATTGGATTGAACGTTTTAAATCATCGGCAACTACCTACCCTAATCAAAAAGTAATTATCCCAGGTGAGCCCGAAATGGAAGCCGAACTATATAGAAAAGCAAACGGCATCCCATTGGTTGATGCCGTAGTAAATGATTTAAACGAGTTGGCTAATAAATTTAAAATAGCCCCTTTGTCGGTATAATAGCGATTATCTAAACACCAAAATCAAACATTTCTTCAACAGAAAAGAAGCCCTTTTTTTGATGCACCCACTCGGCAGCAAGTACAGCTCCTAATGCAAATCCATTACGATTGTGTGCCGTATGCTTAAATTCAATACTATCTACTTCCGAATCATATATAACGGTATGCGTACCCGGCACGTTTTCGATACGGAACGATTCTATTAATAACTGGTCGTTTTTAATGCTTTCAGCATCATCGCCTTCGGCAGATAATACATTTACCCAATCTTTTTTATTGTCGAGATTTTCGATAATACCCTCGGCTATGGTAATGGCTGTGCCACTAGGTGCATCCAATTTTTGTGTATGATGTATTTCTTCAACCTGCACATCGTAATAAGGGTAATTGTTCATCAATTTTGCCAATTTACGATTGATATGGAAGAAAATATTTACCCCAACGCTAAAGTTTGAAGCATATAGTAAAGTATGATTGCCCTCAACGCATTTCGTTTTCACTTCATCCAAATGCTCGTACCAACCCGTAGTACCTATTACAACAGGTACATCGGCATCAAAGCAATGTTGTATATTGTTTAATACCGAATGAGGTGTGGTAAATTCGATAATAGCATCTGCCTTTTTTAAATTCTCAGCAGTCAATTCGTGCTGATTATCGAAATCAATTTTTAATACAATGTTGTGTTTACGGTCGGTAGCTATTTTTTCAATAATCTTACCCATTTTACCGTATCCTATTAATGCAATATTCATTGTTTTAAATTATTTAAGCGTGAAGGTGATTTTTACAGCAGGTGCAAGAGTATTGTAACTATTAAATGCGTAGCCAGATTGCCCCCCAATCATACTCGGGCTAACTTTGAAGGATAAATTATTATCCATCGTATAGCTCCTAATAAATTTGGCACTAACATAAGCTTCTACCATTTGTATGCCCCAGCCACCTATAAACCCTAAAATCCCTAAATCCCTATCTCTACGATATATATCGGTATAGGTGGTAATATCAGCCTGGCTTATCCCTACCAGTGCAGGGTTTTGTTGACTTACTGGCGCACCTCTTTGGAGCAATTCTGCTTGTTTTAAAAATATTTTATAGTTACGCTGATTGAATACAACCACGTCAGCCAATAAACCCAATCCGCCATAAATAAATGGCACTTTCCACCATTGATGATTATAGATTTGCCCCCACCCAGGTATCATCAATGAGCGCATAACAGCTTTATGTGGATTATGCAAAGTATCGGGATGGTACTCTTTCTCTTTTGTTATTTTGGGCATAAATGGTTTTGCCGCAATGCTATCTCGCTTTTTAACTACACTATCTGTTTTGCTTTTTGCTGATAGTGTATCAGTTTGAGCCTTAACTATGACGGTTAATCCAAATAAAAACCAAATAAGGAGAAGAAATTTATACATGCTTACCAATCCAACATTTCGAGGATACGATTAAGGTCATCCTCTGATAAAAAGGGAATTTCAATAGCGCCTTTGCCCTGATTGTTTATTTTGAGTTTCACCTTTGTGCTAAATTTAGATGCCAAATCATCTTGAATTTTTTGCACTTGGAATGATAATGGTTCGGGTTGCTTGCCTTCTTTTTTGATAGACGATTTTTGCAGCTCGCGCACCATTTCTTCTACTTTCCGAACCGATAATTCGTGTTGTATAATTTGTTGATGAATATAAAGTTGCTTGGTCGGGTCGTCAACCGTTATTAATGCACGTGCGTGCCCCATACTTATTTGCCCATCGCGTATAGCTGCTTGTATGGTAGGGGGCAGTTTCAACAAACGTAAGTAATTGGTTACTGTCGAACGGTTTTTGCTTACACGCTCGCCCAATTCTTCTTGTTTTAAATTACATTCATCAAGCATTCGCTGAAAACTTAAAGCTACCTCAATAGCATTCAAATTTTCGCGTTGGATATTTTCTATCAATGCCATTTCCAACATTTGTTGGTCGTTGGCAGTGCGCACGTATGCAGGTATTTGTGTCAACCCAGCCAGTTTTGAGGCACGTAACCTACGTTCGCCCGATATTAACTGGTAATGATTAGCACTTACACGGCGTACGGTAATAGGTTGAATAAGACCTTGTAGTTTTATCGATTCGGATAATTCTGATAAAGCATTCATATCAAAATCAGTACGAGGCTGAAAGGGATTAACCTCAATCTCACTAATTCTGATTTCATTTACCGAACCCATTGAAGCTATTTCAGAGTTTGGGTTAGTCTCGTTTTTATTTGGGAGTACGCCCACAGAATCGTTCAACAAGGCACTTAATCCTTTACCCAAAGCATTTCTCTTCTCTGCACTCATGTTATATAGTTTCTGTAGTTGCTATGTTTTCGTTTTTTAACATTCCATTTTTGCGAACAATTTCGCGCGCCAAATTAAGGTAATTAATAGCACCCTTGCAGTTGGCATCGTGCATAATTACCGACATCCCGAAGCTAGGAGCTTCGCTTAAACGGGTGTTACGCTGAATAATTGTATCAAATACCATATCCTCAAAGTGGTTGCGCACCTCCTCCACCACTTGATTAGATAGGCGTAACCTTACATCGTACATAGTAAGTAAGATGCCTTCTATTTGGAGGGCAGTATTGAGTCGAGTTTGAACAATTTTTATCGTATTTAACAATTTGCCTAACCCCTCTAATGCAAAATACTCGCATTGAACTGGAATAATTACCGAATCGGCCGCTGTTAAAGCATTAATGGTGATTAGTCCTAATGATGGGGAGCAATCAATAATAATAAAGTCGTACTCATCACGAATGCTATTTAATACGGCTTTCATTTTATACTCACGGTCAACCAAGTTAATCATCTCTATTTCGGCACCTACCAAATCAATATGCGCTGGCAGTAAATCCAAATTAGGTGTTTCGGTTTTCTGAATAGCATCATGCGGATTAATATCGTTAATGATACACTCGTAAATGCTATTTTTTATTGTGCGTGGGTCGTAACCTATACCTGAGGTCGAATTTGCCTGAGGGTCGGCATCAACCAATAGTGTTTTATATTCTAAAACTGCCAAACTTGCAGCTAAGTTTATCGATGATGTAGTTTTTCCAACGCCACCTTTTTGGTTGGCCAACGCAATAATTTTACTCATTCTATACGTTTCAATTTTTTTATTACAGGAATAGGACAATTGCCTTTCCACAAATAAGAGCATAAATCTCTACCTTCGCAAAGGTATTTTATCGGGCTAAAGATACATATTTAAACAATTAAGAAATCCACAGCTTAAGGTAACTTACAAACAAAAATGCTTATATAATTAACCAATATTTATAATGATAACTATTGTTTCATCAACCAATCGTCCCGATAGTTCAACGCTCAAATTAGCGCAATATTACCAAAGCAAATTTCACGAAAAAGGAATAGAAGCGGGATTGCTATCACTTACCCAATTGCCGCACAATCTTTTAGAAACGGATTTGTATGGACGTAGAAGCGCTGAGTTTGCTGCTATTCAGGATATTGTAACCAATACGCAAAAGTTTTTATTTGTAGTGCCCGAATACAATGGAAGTTTTCCAGGTGTGTTAAAATTATTTATTGATGCTTGCACTTTTCCTGATAGTTTTTACGGCAAAAAGGCAGCATTGGTAGGTTTATCGTCGGGAAGATATGGTAATATCAGGGGTGTTGATCATTTTACTGGAATATGTAACTATATTCACTTAAATGTATTACCGTTAAAAATTCATATTCCTTCTATTGATAAAGAAATGGACGAGAATGGTAATCTTTTTAAAGCGGATACTATTAAATTTACGAATGAACAAATAGATAAGTTCATCCAGTTTTAATATGAACTAATGGTGGTGCTTATATGGAACCACCATTAATTAGTTTTGCCATAAAAAACGCTGCACCAGCGGCTAATGCGCCTATTATTAACACTTTAAATGCGCCAGATATTGAGGGCTGACCAGTAACCTTGCTTTTAAAATACCCAAATACAAATAAGCACACTAGTGTAATGGCACAGGAGTAAAAAAGTGCCTTTTGCGAATCGGATATAAAAAAGTAGGGGCTTAATGGGATAACGCCCCCAACTATGTACGATAAGCCAATGGTAAGTGCACTTCGCGATGCACGATTAGCTTCGGGCTTTTCTAAACCGAGTTCGTAGCGCATCATAAAATCAACCCACTTATCTTTATCCTTTGCCATCTCTTCGGCTATTTCGTGTTGAAGATGTTCGGATAAACCAAATCCAGCAAATACTTCTCTCACCTCTAATTTTTCTTGCTCGGGCACACGCTCTACTTCTTCGTACTCTCGGCGCAATTCTGATTGATAGTGATCCATTTCGGTTTTACCTGCCAAAAAACCACCAAGCCCCATTGCAATTGAACCAGCAACTATTTCGGCAATACCTGCTGTAATAACAATGCCTGATGAACTGATTGCGCCACTTAAACCAGCAGCTAAAGCAAATGGAACGGTTAACCCATCCGACATACCAATCACGATATCTTGTATCGTGTTCGAGCTTTTTAAATGATATTCTACGTGCATAGTATAAAAGTACTGTAATAGTTTGGCAATGAATAATCAAAGTATAATTTATGATTAGTCTGAATTAGGTGCGTAAAAAAATACTAATTTTGGAAAATCAAATATAAACGAGTTTACTTAATCACTTTATTGCATGAAAAATTTATACATTATTTTAGTTATTCTTTTTTTATTTCCAGTATGCTCATCAGCGCAAGCTAATTATAAGGCAGGCTATATAGTTACTTTAAAAGGTGATACCTTACAGGGATTTATCGACTATAAGGAATGGGATAGAAGCCCCAATCAAATTGATTTTGTGAAACAAATAGGGCAAGCTACTTCTGATGTTTATACACCTAAAAACACAAAAGCCTTTGCAATAAATGGGCTGGAATATTTTGAACAGCATGAAGTTGCTATTAGCCAAGGCGCAGTTGATTTGGCGCATCTATCAACACGAATAGATACAAATACCAAAACGAATACAGTTTTTTTAAAAATATTAAATAAAGGACAATACGTTAATCTTTATAGGCATACAGATGATATTAAAACACGATTTTATATATTAGATATTGTGACGAACAGAGTAGAGGAATTGATTTATCATGCATATTATACCCCTAATGAGGATAAAATCCAATATGTTAAAAGGTTTCAGTTTCAGTTACAATATATATCACAGATTCATCATATTGATAATAAGCAATTGGGAAGGAGAATTTTGAACGCTAATTATTCCGAAGATGAAATAAAAAAAATAATTTCGATAATTAATGGAGGGGATTCAAAACAATATAGCACTCCTAAGCTTTTTGCTACAAGATGGTTTGCTGGAGGAGGATTTGGTATTAGTTCGGTAAATTTTAGAGGACATACGCCACTTGCAAATGCACTAACTAGTAGTACAATAACTCCCAAAATTGATTTTGGTATTGATCTTATTAGTAATAAAGAGATTCAGAAGATAGTTTTTCGAGGAGATTTAGTATTGTCTGTTAATAGCCATGATTTATTAACTACTTCCATGGGAACACAAACAGGATTGGTTACTAATGAAGTTAATTTTACACAATATAATATTACATTAACCCCCCAAGTAATTTATAAGTTTTATAATACAGCAAATTTTAGGGCATTTGTAGGTGGAGGTATATCAGTCAATTTTTCAACCTATAATAGATATCAATTAGTGTCAAAATATAGTGGGTTTCCTGATCGCGTAACTAACAATTATCCAGAGTTTGAAAAAACTTGGATTTCTTTTCCAATTAAAATAGGGGTAGTTATGAAAAGCAATTTTGAATTCAGTTTTTGTTATGTGCCATATACAGTAATAACTAATGATGTTGACTTTTCTGGAGCAATTACGTCTTATCAACTAGGAGTTAATTACTTTTTTGGTAAAAAATAGTCAAACGTTATTTATGCTTAGTGTAGATTAAGTGCGTGAGTGAAATAGATTAATTCATTGTATTTTAGCTGCCTTATTTTGAATGAGGATGCTGAAAAAATATATAAAAATTGTTTCGCTGTTTTTATTTTTTATAGGGGGCATAGCTGTTTCTTGCATTGCTCAAGATACTTCAATACGTGCAAAGAAGGATACACTTAAACAACTAACCGAGGTAACGGTTAGAGGCTATCTTATAGCGCAACCTGTTTTGAGTGTGCCTGCTTCGGTGGGTGTGCTAGGTTCAAGTCAATTGAATTTTCAGCCCGAAAATGCACTAGTGTCTGCATTAAATACGGTTACTGGAGTGCGTATGGAGGAGCGGTCGCCGGGTAGTTATCGATTGTCTATACGTGGAAGTTTGTTGCGTTCGCCATTTGGTGTTCGCGATGTGAAAATATATTTTGATGAAATACCACTTACAGATGCTGGTGGAAATACTTACCTGAACGCAATAGATGTAAACAGTATAAAAGGTATTGAAATATTGAAAGGCCCTGATGGTAGTTTGTTTGGAGCAAATTCGGGCGGAGTGGTTTTGATACATCCGGTGGCTGGATACAATAACAATAATACTACTTCTGCAAATGTGAGTACAGGCTCGTATGGTTTTTTTCGTGAAGGGGTTGATTATCAGAACATTTTAGCTAAAAATCAATTAAATATCAACCAAGCTTTTCAAACTAATGGAGGCTACCGTCAGCATAGTTATATGCAGCGCAACTATATTCAAGTGATTGATAAATTTGCCATTACTCAAAAGGACAATTTAAAGGTTTTAGGATTATATTCTGCCTTAAATTACGAAGCACCAGGCGGCTTAACACTGAGTCAGTATCAAAGCAATCCGCAATGGGCAAGGCAATCAACTAAAACGTTACCAAGTGCTATTCAGCAAAAAAGTGGTATATATCAAAAAGTGCTTTGGGGCGGTGTGGTAAATGAGTTGTGTGTGAATGATAGGGTAAAAAACATATCAGCATTGTATGGTAGTTATGTTGATTTTTCTAATCCTTTTATTACCACCTATAATCAGCGTTATGAAGGTACGTATGGATTTAGAACACGATTTCAGGTAGAAGGCAGACGCGACACAGTGTATAATTGGATAGCAAATATTGGGTTGGAGTGGCAACAAACTAATTCGGATATTAACAGTTATGGCAATAAAGCTGGAGTGAGGGATACGGCACAAACTTTAGACAAAATAAATACTAATCAGCATTTTATTTTTGCTCAATATATAGCCAATATTCATAGAAAAATTCATTTAGAAACTGCCTTAAGTCTAAATTTTTATGATTATCGATTTAGGAATACATATCCTAATAGCGAAACGCTATATACTAATCGAGGTTTTACACCGCAATTGATGCCACGGGTAGCATTGTCCTATCAGTTTACGAATGATTTTGTTTGGCGAGGTTCGGTAAGTAGGGGATATTCAACACCTACAACTGGCGAAATACGCCCTACAGATAAGATTATTAATACAGCGTTGCAGGCAGAAAATGGCTGGAATTACGAAACAGGTTTTAGGCTACGAAGTGCCAATGAAAATATGTTTGTTGATGCTTCGGTGTTTTATTTTAATTTGAATAAAGCCATAGTGCAGCAACAAAATTCTGATGGTAGTCAATACTATATCAATGCTGGCGGTACTAAACAAATAGGTTTCGAATTGTATTTTATGGATTGGATTATCCCACGAAATAATGTGAATTTCGTAAGGGGGCTGCAAATTAATGAGTCGGTTACTTTAAATCGATTTTCGTTTGTAAATTATCATTCTGGAGTAGCTAATTATTCGGGCAATCAATTAACGGGAGTGCCCAATCAGGTATTGGTTACAAGTGTGCAGTTCAAATTGCCAAGTCGTTGGTATATTTTTATTACACACAATTATACTTCCAAAATACCATTGAATGATGCCAATACAACTTATGCAGGGCACTATAATTTAGTGCAAGCAAAGATGGGCTGGGAAAAACTTATCCAATCTAAAACTCGATTGAATATATACGCTGGTATTGATAATGCGTTAAATGAAAAATATAGCTTAGGAAATGATTTGAATGCAGTAGGAGGGCGATATTATAACGCATCTGCGCCACGCAACTATTATATCGGGTTAAGAATAACGCTATAATGCCATTGTTTTACAACGAGAATTTAACCCAACCACTACCCTCATTGCCAAATATAAATTGTTTGGGGTGGATGATTTCTGCCAGCGTTTCTATGTAATTTACTGGGTGAGTGTTTAAAGGTTGATTGTTGTCATTGAGTATGTAAAAGCGATTGCTTTGCACAGCTTTTAATGTGCCGAAATGGGGTAGTTGTAATAGTGTGTCTATTTTTTTTATGGTCTGTTCAATAGTATGCCCAGTAAGTTGCACAAGCAGTATATCGGGATTGCCTAAGAGGATGCTATCCCATTCGACTGCGTCGGGGTTTTTAATTGAATCCGTAAATATTGCACTTCCACCAGCAATGCTTATCAACTCAGCAATATTACCATAAGTTATCCTAATTGGTTCTAATTGCTCAATACAAACTACGCTTGGCTTGCTTTCAATATATTTTAATTTATGTTGGATAATATCAATCCTTTCTTCCCATTCATTTAATAATTCTTCATTGCTATTCGAGGCTGAGGATAGGAGGGATGATATATTTTGACTGAACATTATTGCCGAATTTTTAAAGTGCAAAGGTAGAAATCCTATAGAGATATATCAGCAATAAAAAAATACCTGCTTGCACATCTACATATTAAACCGTTATTTTATGGCGATGATTTTTCTAACCCTTTTTATCGGACTCGTAGCAAACTTTATAGGTTATATCCCACCAGGTAATATCAATTTGGCACTGGTGCAAATCACCATTAATAGAGGGATGAAGCAAGCACTTCAGTTTATTATTGCTTTTTCGTGTGTTGAGTTTTTCTTTACCTATTTTATAATGAATGCCGATGGTTGGTTATCGCAGCAACTAAATCTGAATACCATAATTGATTGGATTATGATAGTCTTGTTTAGTGTTATGGGAGCAATTGCATGGATACATCGCAAAAAAGCACCCGAAAGCAGGCAATACTCCGAGCGAGATAGCATAAAGTATGGTATATTATTGGGGTTTTTAAACCCCGTGCAAATACCCTTTTGGATGATTACAGGCACTTATCTTATCACTCATCAGTGGATTGAAACTGGAAAGTTAGCTTTGTTTGTTTTTAGTATAGGCTCGGCATTGGGGGCATTTTTATGCCTGTATATTTATGCTAAAGGGGCAGCTTATATACAAAGTAAATTGGCATTGAGTAATAAAACAATTAATACAGGCATAGCCTTATTGCTATTTTCGTTTGCCTTGTATAATATCATAAAGCAGTTATATTTTCACTGCTTTTAGGTACTATTAATTCTTAATTTTCCAGTAAATCCAATACTGCTAATTTGTCTTTCCCTAATTGTAGTTTCAATTGTTCTAATGATTCGAATTTAATATCGCCACGAACAAAATGTAGTAACTCCATACGAATATGCTGGTCGTAGATTTCTTTATCGAAATCAAACAAATTTACTTCAATATTGCGTGTCATGCCGCTAATAGTAGGGCGATTGCCGATATATCCCATCCCATTATACGCATCGCCATTTACATACACCTTTACTGCAAAAATGCCATCGGCAGGTATCAGTTTATAATTTTCTTCTACCAAAATATTGGCAGTAGGGTAGCCTAATTGCCGCCCTATTTGGTCGCCCCTAACTACTTTACCACTTATAAAAAATGGATAGCCCAAAAACTCATTAGCTAATGCTATTTTGCCATTTAATAAAGCTTCTCTTATGCGGGTTGAGCTTACGGCTACATCGTGTATATCTTGCTCGGGTATTTCTATTACTTCAAAATTGCAGATAGATGCCATTTGTTGCAGCTCTGCCAATCCACCTTGTCTGTCTTTGCCAAAACGATGGTCGTAGCCTATTACAATTTTTTTGGTGCCAATTTTCTCGACCAATACATCTCTAATATAACTTTCGGGAGTTTGGTTTGAAAAATCTCTCGAAAAAGGGGTAATGATAAGATGATGAATACCAAGCTGCTCAAGTAGTTCGGCCTTTTCATTAATCGTGTTAATCATTTTGATATTTTGATCCTCAGGATGTAATATCATTCGAGGATGAGGGAAAAAAGTTAGGATAACCGTTTCTCCGCCCGATTCTTGCGCTAATTGCTTTATTCGCTCTATAATTTTACGATGACCCAAATGCACCCCATCAAAAGTGCCAATAGTAACTACGGCATTTTTAATAGCTGTAAATTCGTCAATATGGTTGTATATCCTCATCGTGATAGAATAGTTTATGCAATTGAAATAAATTGTAGTCTTATATCACAATATTAAAACTCGAAACCGAACTCCCGAAATATTTAAGCATCCTTTAGCGTTTTTAACTCTCGTATGACATTGACCAACTCCATCACCTCCCACGCATCTTCTACCTTAAAATTGCCGCTTCGTGTGCGCCTAAGACTTGATAGATAGGCTCCATTATGAAGTGCTTTGCCAAAATCATTTACCAGCGAGCGTATATATGTACCCTTACTGCAAACTACTCTAAAATCGACCTCTGGCAACTCAATCCGAGTTATCTCAAATTCATTGATGGTTACATTGCGTAGCCTCAACTCCACTTCCTCGCCTCGTCGGGCTTTTTCATACAGCCTTTCCCCATCAATTTTTACTGCCGAGTGTGCGGGTGGATATTGCTGAATATCGCCTATAAATTGTTGGCAAGCGGCATATACATCCTCATCGGTAATATGCAGAAAAGGAAATTGTTGTTCGGGGTCGCTTTCTAGATCGTAAGTAGGTGTTGTAGCACCCAATACCATCGTGCCGGTATATTCCTTTTCTTCGGCCTGAAAACTATCTATTTGTTTGGTCATTTTACCTGTACAAATAATCAGTAATCCAGTAGCTAATGGGTCGAGCGTACCCGCATGGCCCACTTTTAATTTGAGTGGTTTAAAAGCATTACGAATTTTGCCCACCACATCAAAGCTAGTCCAATGGTATGGTTTGTTTACTAGTAATAGTTCGCCTTCGGCAAATTGTTGTATATCCGAAAAAGTTTTTTTCAATTAGAGTTAAGTATTTTGCGCAAAGGTAGAGTTTTTACGTAGATGGCAATAGTATTAAGAGATACCTATGATTAAAGCACTTTTAAATTGTGCCCAGTTAAGAACAAGCCTATGATAATAGCACCCAAAATAATGCGATACCATCCGAATAACCGAAATCCTTTACGCTCTAAATAGGTAATAAATGTGCGTATAGCAAGCATGGCTACTATAAAGGCAATGATATTGCCGATAGCAAGTAGTTTTATTTCTTCGCCTGTAAAATGGTAGCCTGCTTTATGAAAATCCAACAATTTTTTTGCTGTTGCTGCAAACATGGTAGGCACTGCCAAGAAAAACGAAAACTCAGCCGCTGCAGTACGACTTAGTTTTTGCGACATACCACCCACTATGGTAGCTGCCGAGCGCGATGTGCCTGGTATCATGGCTAAACATTGGAAGAAACCAATTTTTAAAGCCGTAAGCGAGCTGATATTTTTCTCTTGATTTACAGTAGGTTTATTAAACCATTTATCAACAAATAATAAGATTACCCCACCTACAAAAAGTGTTATACCTACGGTAAGCGCACTCTCTAAAAGCTCATCAATTTTTTTACTGAGTAGCCAACCAAAAACAGCCGCTGGTATAAAGCCAATTAATAATTTGAGGTAAAAGTTGACTGATTGTAAAAAGCGTTTATAATATAATACCACTACCGATACGATGGCTCCCAATTGAATAGCAATGGTAAAAAGCTTAACAAAGGGGTCGGATGCTATGCCCATCACAGACGAGGCAATAATCATGTGCCCTGTTGACGACACAGGCAAAAACTCAGTAAGCCCTTCAATAATTGCAAGGATAATAACGTGTATGATATTCATTATCGTGTTAAACTAAATCGATGTAATTAGTTAGAGGCAGATGGTTTTTTTAGTATCGCATAAAAACCGAGTGCAAAACCAGCTAAAACTACCAATGGTGCTATTACAATTTTGGTATTGCTATAAATATCCGTAGTGCCCGACATCAATATAAAGCCTAATACAACCACCGCAATGCTGATGATGAATAATTTATAATTGCTTTTATCGAAGATAAATTTCACGGGAGTTGTATTATTTTCTTTTGAGGATGTTCTGAACGATGCTGCTGTTTTAACAGGTGCACTTGGCTTAGTTGGGTTTTGTGCCATATATTGATTGTTGCTTATTTTGAATTGTTAAATTTATCTGTAAAGTGTATATATTTTGCGATACAAGTATTTGTTTACAGCCATATAGGTACTTAAAGCCGATATTAAAATGCCTAATCCTAAAACGATAATAAATACCAAGCCAAATTGGGCGTAGTTTTGTAATACCACCAAATCGGGAATTTGCTTTTCGGCTAGGTATAAAGTACCCATCAAAATAATGATGGCTATTAAAGCACCCAATATGCCATGCCAAATACCATATAGGATAAACGGCTTACGAATAAAACCTTTTGTAGCACCCACCAACTGCATTGATTTTATTAAGAAACGCTGCGAGTAAATAGCCAACCGTATGGTATTATTGATAAGCGCAACCGAAAGAATGATAAATATGCTGGTAAATCCTAAAATAATTAAACTAATTGAAGTTAAATTATGATTAAGTCGCTCAACAAGCGGTTCCTGATATTTTACCTCTTTTATGATGGGGTTTTTTAGCAACTCATTTTTAAATTTCTCAATGCTGGCGTTGTTGGTATAATCGGCTTTTAAATACACATCCAATGATTGCGGTAGGGGATTATATCCTAAAAAATTTACAAAATCTTCACCCAAATCTTTTTGTAAGTTGCGTGCAGCAAGTTCTTTGCTCACATATTGAGTTTGTTTAACAGTTGGGTTGGCTTCCAATTGCTTTTGCAATTGAATAACATCTGTTTCGTGAGCCGACTCATCCACAAAAACGTTAAGTACAATGTTTTCTTTTACATAACGCGATAGGTTATTGGCATTAACCAATATCAAACCAAGCAATCCAATCATCAGCAATACCATTGCTATACCAAAAACGGTAGATATGTAGATGGTTTTAGTTTTTTTTGCTGATTCGCTTGCTTCAAATTCTTCCATAAGTTTCGTTTTGTAGCGATTGTTTTTCTCGCCGAATGATGCGAAAATAACAATCCTGTCAATAAAGGTAAAACTTTATCTCTTAATATTATTTACCAATGCTTTTGCTGAGGCTGTTTTTAACAAAAATTAACGCTTAGGTTTTAACTATACCTGCCGAGTTGAACTGCAAATCGTACAATTTGCGGTAATAACCGTGGTCTATTTTAAGTAATTCTTGATGTGTGCCCATTTCTTTTATCTCGCCATGGTCTAACACAATTATTTTATCCGCGTTTTGAATGGTTGATAAACGATGGGCAATTACAATTGCAGTTCTACCCTGCATCAGTTTGTTTATCGCATTTTGAATTAACAACTCCGTTTCGGTATCGACAGAAGAAGTAGCTTCATCTAATACCAATATAGCTGGATTATACACCAACGCACGTATGAACGAGATAAGCTGCCCTTGCCCTGATGATAGGGTTGCACCTCGCTCCATTACATTGTAATCGTACCCACTGGGTAGGCGTTCAATAAACTCATGTGCGCCTACATCTTTTGCAGCAGTTATAATTTGCTCGCGAGTAATTGTAGGATTATTCAAGCTGATATTGTTAGCTATGGTATCACTAAACAAAAATACATCTTGTATTACAGTAGCTATTTGTGAGCGTAAGTAATCAACATCATAATTACTAATATCGTTTCCATCCACTTTTACCGAGCCTTTACCTATCTCATAAAAACGGTTTAGAATATTGATGGTTGATGATTTGCCTGCACCAGTAGCACCTACCAAGGCAAGTGTTTCGCCTGGTTTTATATGAAAATTAATGTTTTTTAATACCCAATTTTCGTCATTATAAGCAAACCAAACATCCTTAAATAAAATATCGCCATGCAATTGTGCTGGTTTCAATGTGCCTGTGTTCACAGCTACTTCGTCGGTATCTAATACTTTAAAAATACGATCGGCACCCACCATTCCCATTTGAAGAGTGTTGAATTTATCTGCTAATTGGCGTATCGGTCTGAAAAGAAGGTTCAACAGCACAATAAACTCCAATATCATACCTGTGGTTACAGGGTGATTGGTAGTGCCAAGGCTGGCCAATTGCTGGTCGGTGAGTATGCGTTTGCAGCCATACCATACTAATAATGCCATACAAATAGCAAACAATATTTCGACCACAGGAAAGAAGATGGAGTAATACCAGTTGGAGCGGATATTAGCATCGCGGTATTTAATATTTACATCTTTAAATTTCCGCATTTCTTGTTCCTCGCGCGAGAAATATTGGATAATGCTGATGCCCGATATATGCTCTGCCAAAAAAGTATTTAAACGTGCTACGTGTGTACGCACTTCTTGAAATGATGATTTAATAGCCTCTTTAAATACATAAGTAGAGAGGATAAGAAAAGGCATCGGGATAAGGGTAATTAAGGCGAGTTTCCAATCGCGGAGGAGCATTAAAGTGATAATGGCGATGAGTAATAATAAATCGCCAAGAATGGATATCAACCCTTCCGAAAATATATCAGCAATAGTTTCTAAGTCTGATACCGTTCGGGTAATGAGCATTCCAATAGGCGTACGGTCAAAATACTTTACCCGCAGGCTCATAATATGGTTAAATATATCAATACGTAAATCGCGTATGACGGATTGCCCTAACGAGTTGGTTAAATAGGTTTGGTAGTATTGTGCAAGAGTTTGTATGGATAGTTGTACAATCATCAATCCCGCCATCATGACCAAGCCATTATAATTACCTCCTAAAATGTATTTATCGAGCGTGATTTGCATCAATATGGGTGGTATAAGAGCATTCCCAGCTAAAAAAATGGTAAGGAAAGCAGCGATAATAAACGTCGTTCTGTATGGTTTTACATAACGCATTACTCGTTTCAGCAGTTTCCAATCGAGTGCCTTACCTGTTACTTGTGACATGCTATTTAATTATCGCTTTTATTTTTATTACAAATATGGATATTTTACCGCTGTAAGATACAAACCACAGGCAGGTACCGAAACACCTGCATTAATTCTGTTTTTACTTTCAATAATTGCTCTTACTTCATCGGGTGTTATTTCTTTTTTGCCCACCATCATCATAGTGCCTACAATAGCGCGCACCATATTTCGCAGAAAGCGGTCGGCAGAGATATGAAACACTAAACAATGATCAACCCAAACCCACTCGGCTCTCGATATTTTACAATTATTGGTAAATGTTTGCGTGTTTGATTTACTAAAGCAGCTAAAATCGGTATATTCCATTATGATGCTTGATGCGGCATTCATTAAGGTAATATCAGGCTTATCACGCAATTGCCAGGATTTATTTATCTTAAATGGGTCTTTTTCAAAATGGATGTGATATTCGTATGAGCGTGAAACTGCATCAAACCGAGCGTGGGCATCTTGATGAACAGGAATAGCACGTTTTATAGCAATATCATTAGGTAGTATGGCATTTAAGCCAAGTGCAAATTTCGGATTTTCAATCTCCTCTTTTTCTTTTGCACTATCAAAATGGGCATATAACTGTGTGGCGTGCACCCCAGTATCCGTCCGCCCGCAACCTGTAGTTTCAATTGGCTCACGCAAAATGGTTGCAAGTGCTTTGTTCAGTACTTCTTGTATGCTTATAGCATTGTCTTGCACCTGCCAACCATGATAGTTGGTGCCATCGTATGCGAGTTCAATAAAATAGCGTTGCTTTTCGGACACGCTACAAAGGTAACATTGATTTACGATTTTAGATTTGAGAATTACGATTTCAACGTCACGTTTTTATTTTCAAAGCCTGTTTTTGCCCCAAACAATTTTATCTTTGCTATCAATATAATTTTTAATAAACATGTTACAACGTATTCAAAGCATATATCTGCTGCTAGCTAGTTTGGTTATTTTTAGCCTTTTTTTATTTCCATTAGTTCATAATGTGGGTGGTGTGCCATCTACTGTGAAAGTTACAGGAGTTTTTTTAGAGGCAAACGCCGCCCAAGCCCAAATTAAAAGTTTTACAGCCCTCATGATAGCAACCGTGGTAGTGGCGATATTGCCACTCGGTTTAATATTTCTTTACAAAAACCGTAAACAACAAATGATGCTGTGCTACGCCTATATTTTTGTAATTTTTGGTTATAGTTTTTGGATTGTCCAAACCGTTAAGTCAGTTACTGGCGATGTTGAACTTACAACCAGTAATTTTGGTATAGGTGCGTTATTAAGTTCTGTAAATATCGTATTGATGTTGATGGCTGCGAAGGCGATACAACGCGATGAAAAATTGATAAAATCAGCTGATAGATTAAGATAGAGCTATAATAGTAATGAAAAATAAATCGAAAATTTTACTCCTCTGTATATCTTTTGTCTTTTTTATCGGTGCTGATAGGCTTACAAAAAACATAGCCAAGGCGCACTTGATGAACCATGAACCTATTTCTTATTTGCATAATACGGTAGTATTGGAGTATGTAGAGAATACAGGCGCAGCACTTAGCCTCGGCGACCAACTATCACAACCGCTTAGTTTTTGGTTGTTAAGTATTTTCCCTTTAATTGCGCTTTTGATACTGTTTGTTTATATATTAATAAAGTTGCGTAGTATGAGTACGTTTAAAGTGTTTTCATTCTCACTCATCATTGCAGGCGGTATGGGGAATATCATAGATAGAATTATGTTCGACCGCCATGTAACCGATTTTATGAATGTAGGCATCGGCAATATCCGTACAGGTATTTTTAATGTAGCCGATATGTGCGTTACAGCAGGCTGCATTTGTTTGCTTTTTGCTTACAGAAAACCGAAAGAAGATGAGGACGATATAGCGGCAAATACTGAGGTGTAAAATTTTAATTATCAAATAGTTGTGAAGTTTAATAGAAAGTCATAAATTGACTTTTATTAGAAAAATAAAATCTCAAACTATGCCAAAATATGTAATTGAAAGAGAAATCCCAGGAGCAGGAAAACTTTCAGCCGAGCAATTAAAATCCATCTCACAAACTTCATGTGGCGTATTAAGCAACATGGGACCACAAATTCAATGGGTGAATAGCTTTGTAACAGCCGACAAAATTTATTGCGTTTACATTGCACCCAACGAGGAGATGGTTCGCGAGCATGCAGCACAAGGTGGGTTTCCAGCCAACTCAGTTAGTGAAGTAGCCACAATGATTGACCCTACAACCGCCGAATAAAACTATTGGCTAGGGTAATATTTTAATAGCATGCTTGTTGAAAGTAAATAATTGCTTGAGATTAGTCAGCCTACTCTCATATCCTCATATTATTGTGTCAATCATACCTATAAAAAGTTAAATTTGCGCTACAAATAATGATACTTTGAATAGGAAACTGATTATAGGTACACGTGGAAGCGAATTAGCACTTTGGCAGGCTAATTTTGTTAAAGATAAACTGGCTGAAAATAATATTGATGCCGAACTTAAAATAATAAAAACTCAAGGCGATAAAATATTGAATTTGAGTTTCGACAAACTAGAAGGTAAAGGTTTTTTTACTAAGGAGCTTGAAGAAGAGCTATTAGCAGGAAGTATTGATTTGGCAGTACATTCGCACAAGGATTTGCCTACCGAAAACCCACCAGGGCTTATTATTGCAGCAGTATCTGAACGTGAAGACCCGTCCGAGTTGCTGCTGATTTTGAAAGATTGTGTAGATGTGCATCATAAATTATCGGTAAAATATGGTGGTATAGTAGGTACATCATCCAATCGCCGTAAGGCACAACTCTTGGCATTTCGCCCTGATTTAGAAATAAAAGAACTTCGTGGTAATGTACAAACTCGGATAGGGAAGCTAACAGACGAGAAATACGATGCCATTATGTTGGCAAAAGCGGGCATCTCGAGATTAAATATCGATTTATGTGAGTTTCATGTTGAGGAATTATCACCAATCGAGCTGATACCTGCCCCAGCACAAGGCGTACTCGCCATACAAATAAGAGAAACAGATAAGGAGTTATATACAGCTTTGCAGGTGTTAAATAATCCAGCAGTTGCTGAGGAGTTATCAGTAGAGCGCAGTGTTTTAAAATTGTTTGGTGGAGGCTGTCATTTACCATTAGGCTGTTATTGCCGTCGCGATAATGGTGCTTTTCAGGTGTTTACCTCGAAAGCTAATACAGGTACAGATTTCCCAGATAGATTATTCCTTCAAGCCGATAAAGCAGAGGGTTTAGCCGAAAAGGTAGTTGCTATGTTTGATACAAAGCGAGCATTGCCTCAAAAGGTTTTCATTTCGCGCGACCTTACCCAGCACAGCTATTTTAAACGAGCTCTCGAAAAGCATGGTATTGAAGTAGAAGGGCGTTCGCTTATTCGCACAGTTCCTATTATCAATAAACTCGATTCGTATATACTGCAAGATATTAGCTGGATTTTCTTCAGTAGTAAAAATGCGGTCGAATACTTCTTTGCGCTTAAACCACAATTGCCCGAAGGTGTTAAATTTGGAGTGATGGGTAGTGGCTCAGAAGAGGTGTTGCGTCGCAATGGGCATTTTGCAACCTACGTAGGCGAAAGCGGAGATACAGCCATTGTATCAACTGATTTTGGAAAACTTGCAAACGGCTCAAAAGTATTGTTCCCTTGTGCCGAAGGCTCTTATAAAACTATTCAGCAAGGATTATCTGCTGATACCAAAATTATAGATTTACCAGTTTATGAAACTATTTTGGAAGAGCATGTAGAGGCAAGCGCGGCAGATGTGTTAGTATTTACCAGCCCATCAAATGTTGAAGCGTATTTTGCAAGTAATTTATTAGATATACATCAAAAAGTAATAGCCATAGGTAAATCGACAGGAAAGAAATTTGACGAAATGGGCACGAAATATATTCTACCATATTCGCCAGATGAAGTTGGATTGGCAGAGGCTGTATTTGGGTTAAATTAACCATAAACTGAAATGTTACAACGACCAAGAAGAAATCGCAAGAGTGAAGTTATTCGCCAAATGGTGCAGGAAACCTATTTGAGTGCGTCAAATTTGATATTCCCATTGTTTATTATAGACGGAGAAAATCAAAAAAGCGAAGTATCATCCATGCCGGGCATCTATCGTTACTCCATAGATAATTTACTCCGCGAGGTAGAAAGCTGCATGAATTTGGGGTTGAAGTCTTTTGATTTATTCCCCAATATTGACGAAGCCATAAAAGATAAATATGCAACGGAGAGCTACCGTGATGGTAGTTTGTACCTCCGCGCAATTGCAGAGGTAAAGAAAAATTTTCCTGAAGCCTGTGTAATTACTGATGTGGCAATGGACCCTTATAGTAGCGATGGGCACGATGGTATAGTAGAAAATGGCGAAATACTAAACGACGAAACCTTAGAAGTTTTGGGAAAAATGGCTTTAGCACAAGCTAGGGTAGGAGCTGATATTATTGCGCCATCAGATATGATGGATGGTAGGGTAGGCTATATTCGCAATGTGCTGGACGAGCACGGTTTTAAGCATGTATCTATCATGTCATACACAGCAAAATATGCTAGTGCGTTTTATGGGCCATTTAGAGATGCGTTAAACTCAGCACCAAAATTTGGCGATAAAAAATCGTACCAAATGAATCCAGCCAATCAGCGTGAGGCATTAATAGAAGCTGATTTGGACGAAGCCGAAGGGGCGGATTTTTTGATGGTAAAACCAGCCTTGGCTTATTTAGATGTAATCAAGCTGCTGAATGATAATACCGAATTGCCAATTGCAGCCTATAATGTGAGTGGCGAATATGCGATGTTGAAGGCGGCTATACAAAAAGGTTGGTTAAATGAGCAGCGTGCTACAATGGAGGTGTTAACCAGTATCCGCAGGGCAGGTGCTACGGCAATTTTAACCTATCACGCAAAAGAGGTTTTGGAGAATAAGTGGTTATAATTTTTTTGACTTAATAAAATGTTAGATTCAATAAAAAAAATGTTTTCGAGTGAGGGTGATGAGCCTATTAGCACAACAGGTAAACCTGATATAAGTAGAGAGAAATCGACCGAATTGTATGAGAAAGCCAAAACTTTTTTCCCAGGTGGGGTAAATTCGCCAGTAAGGGCTTTTAAATCAGTTTATGGTACACCTTTGTTTATAGAAAAAGGAGATGGCTGCTATATATGGGATGCTGATGGTAATCAGTTTATTGATTTTTGCTGCTCGTGGGGGCCATTGATTTTGGGTCATAATAATGCCAAAGTTCGCGAAAAAGTAATAGAGGTAATGCAAAATGGAATGTCGTTTGGCGCACCTACTGCATTAGAAAGCGAATTAGCCGAATTGATTTTAAAGAACAACAAATTCATACAAAAAATACGTTTTGTAAGCTCTGGAACAGAAGCGGTAATGTCGGCTATTCGTTTGGCTCGTGGTTATACCAAACGTGATAAGATATTGAAATTTGAAGGCTGCTACCATGGGCATTCCGATTCGCTGTTAGTAAAAGCAGGTTCTGGACTGGTTACCTTTGGCGAAACATCTTCGGCGGGTGTTCCTAAATCATTCGCTGCCGAAACTATTGTTGTTGCCTTAAATGATAAAGATGCTTTACAAAAAGCCTTTGATGATTTTAAAGACCAAATAGCAGCAGTTATTATTGAGCCTATTCCAGCAAATAATGGTTTGCTTTTACAGGATAAAGAGTATCTACAACACTTGCGCGAAGTATGCTCTGCAAATGGAACACTATTGATATTTGACGAGGTTATCTCGGGCTTTAGAGTGGGTTTTGAAGGTGCGGCAGGTTATTACGACATCCAGCCTGATATTATTACCTATGGTAAAATAATAGGGGGAGGTTTGCCAGTAGGTGCTTATGGTGCATCAGCCGAGATTATGGGTCATATTTCTCCTGATGGAGGGGTGTATCAAGCAGGTACATTATCGGGCAATCCTGTTGCCATGGCTGCTGGTATAGCACAATTGAGTGAGCTGTTAAAAATGGGCTTCTATCGCGATTTGAATAATAAAACCGAGGATTTTGCTGCATCCATACAACGTTTTGCTACTGCTCGAAACTATAAGTTTAAAGTATTTAGTATCGGTTCTATATTTTGGTTTGCTTTTACTGATAAAGACAGGATTAGCAATGCTGATGAAATAGACCCAGCCAGCATGGAGAAGTTTAAAAAGATGCACCGCGAGTTACTAAATAGAGGCATCTATCTTGGACCTTCGGGTTATGAGGTTGGTTTTATATCAGCAGCGCATACCAAAATTGAATTAGAAAAAACAAAGCGTGCTATATTTGATAGTTTAGATGTAGTATTTAATGGAAAATAAATGAAAAGACCATTAGTAATATTTTATGCACTAATTATTTACGCAGTAGCCGAACTATTGTGGTGGGGGTATATGCTGGTAAGTTTACAGCCGCAGCATGTTAGTATGATATTAGGCGAGGGTAGTACTTTTGTGCTGGTATTTACTATTGGGGCTATTAGTCTTCATAAATCCATTAAAAAGGAACGGAAACTACAAGACCAAAAGAAGAACTTTCTGTTATCGGTTACACACGAATTGAAGTCGCCATTGGCATCTATCAAACTATTGCTTCAAACTATTCAAAAAAGAGACCTTACCAAACAGCAAATACAAGACTTTATTGCTAAATCTTTGCTTGATATCGAACGATTGGATGATATGGTAGAAAATATGCTGCTGGCTTCTAAAATTGATAATCGTTCATACACATTTCCAAAAGCACAGTTCAATTTATCAGCATTGGTTGATAATGTAGTTAATAGATTGCAGTTGAATAAATGTGATATTAATGAGCAATTGATTAATGCCGAAATTGAACCCAAGATTGAAATCATGGGCGATAAATTTGCGCTAACATCGGTAGTTACCAATTTAATAGAGAATGCCATTAAATACTCGGCACCCTGCGAGGTGGTTGATGTGAAGTTGTATTCAAAAGAAAATAAAATATATCTTCAAGTAGCCGACCATGGTATCGGTATTCCAGATGATGAGAAGGGAAGAATTTTTGATAAATTTTATAGAGTAGGTAGCGAGAACACACGCAATACGAAGGGCACAGGTTTGGGTTTATATATTGTAAAAGAAGTATTGAATAAGCACGAAGCTTGTATAAAAGTGAAAAATAACGAACCAACTGGGAGTATATTTGAAATTGTTTTTGGGTAATATATAAATCATAATCAAATGCAGAATAAGAAAAGAATATTACTAGCCGAAGATGAAGAACATCTGCTAGAAGCTATAAAACTTAACCTCGAATTGGAGGGGTATAAAGTAACAACAGCAAATAACGGAAAAAAAGCACTTCAAAAATTTAAAGAAGAGCGTTTTAATTTAGTTATTCTAGATGTAATGATGCCCGAAGTAGATGGCTTTATTGTTGCCGAAACCATCAGGCTCGAAAACTCGGAAGTGCCTATTATGTTTTTGACAGCAAAAAACACCAACGAGGATAAAATATCAGGATTGAAAAAAGGTGCGGATGATTATCTTACCAAACCCTTCAATTTGGAAGAATTGATTTTGAGGGTAAACAATTTGGTAAAAAGAGGTTTGAAAGGCGAGGATTTAAAAGAGTTTAATAGCTACAAAATAGGCGATAAAACTATCCATTTCAACTCGTTCGAATTGGTGAATGGCGACGGCTCAATTACTGCCTTAACCAAAAAGGAAACCATGCTGCTTAAACTATTGATTGAGCGCAGAAATGATGCGGTATCGCGCGAGCAAATATTAGAAACCGTTTGGAACTATGATGTATATCCATCAACCCGAACTATTGATAATTTTATTCTCACTTTTCGCAAGTATTTTGAACCCGACCCTAAAAACCCAATGTATTTTCATTCCATCCGTGGGGTAGGGTATAAGTTTACAGATAATCAGCACTAATCGATGTTTAGTAATAGGGGCAGAATATTTGTTCTAAGTATTTTTACAATCTTGCTGATATTTTTTAGTTATCAGTGTGTTTACCAATTGGCAGCGTTTTCGTTGATGATGATTGGTATGGTTATTTATGAGTATTTTAAACAAGGGACATTGGTGCTGGCTGCCAAATTTTATCATTCAAAAGATTATAAAAAGGCCGAAGAATTGCTTAAGCAGATAAAACGACCAGATTGGCTAAGTAAAAAACGTCGTGGGTTTTATGAATACATGATGGGTGCTATTTGCCTCCATAAGCAAGATTTTGATGCCGCCGAACAACATTATGAATTGGCAACGCAATACCCATTACGTAATTTGAATGATCATATTGCGGCGATAGTGCACGTGGCAAATATTAGTATAAGATTGGGCAAGTATGATAAGGCGGAAACATACCTGCAACTTGCCTTAAAGGATAAAGAAAAAATAACTGCTAAAATGATGGCGGTGATAGATAGATTAAAAGAAGAACTAAAAAAACATTAAATTGAAAGATTCATTATTTATAAAAGCAGCTTTTTCGGAGAAAACAGAACGACCACCGGTGTGGATGATGCGCCAAGCAGGGCGTTTTATGAAAGAGTATTGGGATATTAAAAACAAATATTCTTTCCTCGAAATGTGCAAAACCCCCGAAATAGCTGCCGATGTAACCATGTTGCCAGTTGATTTGTTAGGCATTGATGCTGCTATATTGTTTTCGGATATATTGGTTACTGCCGAAGCTATGGGTGGCGATTTGAGCTTTACGCAAGGAGTTGGCCCCAAATTTGCAAACCCCGTTCGCACTCAAAAAGCAGTAGATGCTTTGCAAACTGAAGTTGGAGATAAATTGCAATATGTAGCCGATGCTATTAAAGTAGTTCAACAACGCCTAAACGGCAGCATCCCGTTAATCGGTTTTGCTGGCGCGCCTTTTACAGTGATGAGTTATTTGGTTGAAGGTGGTTCATCAAAAGATTTTAAATTAACCAAATTGCTCATTCATAACGAACCACAACTGGCGCATCAGTTATTATCAAAAATTGCAACAGTAACGGCCGATTATTTGAATATGCAGATAGCTGCTGGTGTAAATGCGGTGCAGATATTTGATAGCTGGGCGCAAGCATTAGCATGGGACGATTATAAGGAGTTTTCGCATCGCTATATTACCGAAATCATTAGTAAACTTAACAGAAAAGACATTCCAGTTATATCTTTCTGTAAAGGGAGTTCGGTTTTTGCGCCATTAATGGCGGAAGCAAGACCTGATGTAATATCTATTGACTGGAATGTTGATTTGTTAGATATTAAAAATAGACTGCCAAAAGGAATTGCTGTACAAGGCAACCTCGACCCACATATTTTGTATGCCGATAAAAAGGTTATTAAAGAAAGAATATATCGTTTGTTTGACCGTATGAAAGGCGAAAGCGGATTTATATTTAATTTAGGGCATGGTATTATGCCCGATATTCCGTTTGATAATGTGAAATATGCCATCGAAATAATTAAAGAATATAGAAACTAACAAATAAAATAAATGAGCGAACTGTATAAATATGTTTTAGCTATACATATCATATTTGTGGTATGCTGGATGGCTGCACTATTTTATATTGTTCGCTTGTTTATATACCATACCGAGGCGCAAGCAAAACCTGAAGCGGAACGCAAAATACTATCCGACCAATTTGTTATCATGGAGCGTAGGCTATGGAATGTAATTGGCATACCATCTATGGTATTGGTTTTAGCTGCTGGTATCACCATGTTGTGCATTTTTCCGACATGGCTGCAACAACCTTGGATGCACATTAAATTGGGTTTTGTTGTAGGGTTGCTCATTTACCATTTTATTTGCCAAAATAAAATAAAACAAATGCGCTATGGTTTGTTCACTTGGACATCAACCCAACTACGCATTTGGAACGAAGTAGCTACCATATTTTTATTTGCCATTGTTTTTTTGGCAGTTGTAAAAGATGGTATAAGCTGGCTTTATGGCACAGTAGGTATCGTGCTTTTCTCCCTCATCATCATGTCGGCGGTTAAAATTTATAAATACTACCGCACAAAAAAATAATCAGTATCTTTTCTTGATAAACAAGGTTATAAAAATATTTTGTAACCCATGCAACCATTTGGGTCGAATATTCATCTTACCTTTAAATGATGTTTTTGGAGCATAAATACACAATAGATAGTTTGATAGAACGATGTAAAGCAGGCGAGCGTAAAGCCCAAGAAATGCTTTATAAAAACTTTGCATCAAAAATGATGGGTGTGTGTATGCGTTATGCTACTGATAGGATGGAGGCCGAGGATATGTTGCAGGATGGATTTATAAAGGTGTTTAAGAAATTGGCAGACTATCGGGGCGAAGGTTCTTTTGAAGGATGGGTAAGGCGAATTATGGTGCATAGCTCAATTGAGTATTATCGTAAACATCATAAAATGTTACAAGTGGTAGATATGGACGATTCGGGTATTGAGCCATCTGTAAATGCTAGTGCAATAGCCAACTTGGATGCTAAAGATTTGATGAACCTCATACAAACCTTATCGCCAAGCTATAAAATAGTATTTAACTTATATGCTATCGAAGGCTATTCGCATAAAGAGATAGCCGAAATGATAGGCATATCAGAAGGGGCTTCAAAGTCGCAATTGTCGCGAGCAAGAGCAATATTAAAAGAACAAATTGTAAAAACAGAGGGCAAAAAATATGGAAATGCAGGATAACGAATTTCACGAATTGTTCCGTTCAAAGTTGGACGATTTTGAAATGGAACCCTCGTCAAATGTTTGGGAAAGTATTGATGCCGAACTTCATCATAAGAGTGGTAAGAAAACAATTGTACCTATATTGAGAATAGCGGCAAGTATCATTGTGTTGATAACAGCAGCATTACTATTTATTCCTAAAAAGAAAGCAGTAGAAGATGCTCATCCTCGCAAAAATAATGTTGTAGCTAATAACTCGACAACCAATATTGTAAAACATAGTGCTTCTACATCAATAAAAGCAGTTGAAACGAAACAACAAGTAGCTGGTTTGCAAGTGCCAGTTAAACGGAGTGCATCAGTAAATAATTATAAGCAGGTAGTGCCACCTCGCACTATCCCAAGCCAAAATGAGGATAAACCTATTACAAAAAATGAGTTGCCAGTAGAACGTGAACAACCTGAGTTACTTGCCATGTCAACAGAGCGAATGAAAGATATCAGTACGAGTATCCCCAATTTGCAAACACCTTTGGTTGATAAGCAGTTGGAGAACGAAACACCTGTTTTAGTATCAACAGGAGTAGCCGTAAGTAAGGAAAGCAAAGTGGTTAGGAAAAAGAGAGGTATCAGGAGCTTTGGGGATATTGTAAATGTAGTAGTAGCAAAATTAGATAAACGCAAAGATAAAATAATTGAATTTGCCGATACAGATGATGAGGGCTCGCATATAGCTGCTATTAATTTAAGTGCATTTAAAACTAATAAGGATAAATAATAGAATTAAAATATGAAACATTTACTTATTGCCGCTATGCTATGCGGCGCAACGAGTGGTCTTTTTGCTCAGGATACCAAATCAGACACAGTAAAATCGGCTGCTGATACTACAAAACACAGTGGCTCCAGCATATCAATCAAAACAAGTTTTGGTGATGATGATGATAAAACTAAAAATGATACGAGCAGGCATATCAAAAAGCATACAGTATATATTAATTTGATAACCTTTTCTCGGTTTGATTTGGGACTCACCACATTGATTGATAATGGTAGCTTTACCTTATCGCCACAAAACGATTTTTTAAGATATCGTTCTTGGAAATCAAGCAATGTAGGGTTTGATGTGTTTGAAATGGGTTATCGTTTTACTGATGGTTTTAAACTATACCTATCGGCAGGGTTTGATTGGACATTGATACGCCTGCGTAATAATATTACCATCCTACCCAATCAACCAACATTAACCTATCGTCAGGACAATATACAATATAGTAAAAACCGCTTCTCTTCAAGTTATTTACGTATCCCACTATCATTTGATTTTCGTACCAAACAAGATAAAGATGGGAAGCGTTTTCATTTCGTGATTGGGCCAGATATAGGCTTATTATTAAATGGACGAGTTAAACAAATAAGTCAGGAGCATGGCAAACAGAAAATAGACGACGATTACCATTTTACTAAACTGCGCTATGGTGGTTTTGTAAGAGTAGGCCATGGTGGTTGGGGTATATTTGCTAAGTATTATGTAAACGATATGTTCGAGAATAGCCCAGCACAAAAAGGATTAAAAAACTTCTCATTCGGGTTTACGTTTGGCTTTTAATAAATAGATTTATAGTAATATGTTCTAATAAAGGCTGTGGTAACACAGCCTTTTGTTGTTTTACGTATCTTTATACCGATGACAACTATTCCATTTTTGCAGGCTATTGCAATAAGTAAAATATACGAAAGTGCTACGGGTTCGGGACTTAAAAAAACAGATATTGATATCCCGCAAGGAAAAATTACAGCAATAATTGGTGCAAGCGGGAGTGGTAAAAGTACTTTGCTAAGTTTGTTGTACGGCTTGCAATCTCCTGATAGTGGTGAAGTTAAATTTAAAGGCGAGCGTGTTTGTGGACCTGAAGAAAAACTTATCCCAGGGCACGATGCCATGAAAATGGTTACCCAAGCCGAAGACGATCTTAATCTTTTTGCTAAGGTTCGAGATAATATATCGGTACTGTTGCCAAATACAAACCTTCAAGCTAAGAAAGAAAAAACCGAACAGGTTTTGAAGCAATTGAATATGACGCACTTGGCAGATAAGCGTGTGGTTGATTTGAGTGGGGGAGAAAAACAACGTGTAGCCATTGCACGGGCATTGGTTACCCAACCCGAAGTTTTATTATTAGATGAGCCATTCAATCAAGTTGACACCTCGTTTCGCGATGGTTTGCAGGACGATATTCGGCAGGTTGTAAAAGATACAGGACTAACAGTGGTAATGGTATCGCACGATCCAAGCGAGGTGCTATCAATGGCTGATGTATTGCTGGTATTAAAAGACGGGGAGATTATAGAAGCAGGACATCCCAAAAAAATCTATAACCAACCGCAGTATTTATATACAGCAAAATTGCTTAGTAATTGTAATGTGTTGAGTGCTGATGATGCAAAGCTATGCGGCATAAAAGCAACCAAAACTAATGTAATGATATACCCCGAATGGATAGAAACTACAGGAGGTTGGCATCGTAAAAGCTGGATAGTGAAACAAGTATTGTTTAAAGGGTTTTATGAGGAATTGTTGCTCGAAAATAGTGGCATAATCATGCGCATCCTAAATGGGCAAGCAGGGAAATATATAGAAGGTGATAAGGTAGGAGTCAAAATTGTACAATTTTTAGAGTTTTAAGTGCGGCTTATAAGTTTATACCAAGTACTCAAACAAAGTTTGATTTTGATTTAGTTCGATTACTTCAAAGCGATGCTCTTCCATGCGTTTAAGTAAGGCAGGGTAATCATCTGCAAATTTTAGTTCGATACCCACCAAAGCTGGGCCATTTTCTTTTTCCGTTTTTTTGATAAATTCAAAACGAGTAATATCATCGCCAGCACCCAGTACGTTATTTACAAACAGTTTTAATGCCCCAGGGCGTTGCGGAAAGCGTACAATAAAATAATGCTTCAATCCCTCATATAGTAACGATTTTTCTTTAATCTCCTGCATGCGGTCTATATCATTATTGCCACCACTTACCACACATACTACCTTTTTGCCTTTTATTTGATGTTTGCACAAA
The DNA here is from genome assembly GCA_963422535.1 of uncultured Mucilaginibacter sp. GTDB lineage: Bacteria > Bacteroidota > Bacteroidia > Sphingobacteriales > Sphingobacteriaceae > Mucilaginibacter. The sequence goes on along the minus strand of OY730227.1, from coordinate 785,930 downwards.
TCAAGCGCAGCTACAGAAAGTGCTCCTGCAGGCTCCACCACAATGGCATCCTCGTTATATAACTTTAGTATCGTAGTGCAAACTTTGCCTTCGGGTATCAGCAATATATTATCTAAAACCTCACGACAAATAGGGTAGGTAAGCTCGCCCACACGTTTAACGGCAGCCCCATCAACAAAGCGGTTAATGCTTGGTAAGGTTACAGGCTCGCCATGTTCAAAAGCTTTTTGCATAGATGGTGCACCCTCGGGCTCAGCACCAATCAATAAAATATTAGGATTGTGATTTTTTAAATAAGTACCTACGCCCGCTGCCAAACCACCGCCACCAATAGGCATAATAATCACTTCGGGATTGGGCAAATCTTCTAAAACCTCTACCCCAACCGTTCCCTGCCCTGCAATAATATCATGGTTATCAAACGGGGGAATGAAAGTCATGCCATTAGCTTGCGTATAGGCTAATGCTTCTTTCAGACAATCATCAAAGGTATCGCCAACAAGAATAATCTTCACATTGCCATTGCCAAACATCTCGGTTTGAGATACCTTTTGTTTGGGAGTTATTTGTGGCATAAAAATAACGCCATTTACATTCAGTTTTTTGCACGAAAAAGCAAAGCCCTGCGCATGATTACCCGCACTTGCACATACTACGCCGCAACTCAATTGCTCGGCAGTAAGCTGGCTTATCATGTTGTAAGCACCACGTAGTTTATACGAACGAACTATCTGTAAATCTTCGCGTTTAAGATATATCTCGCAATCGTAACGTTCTGATAATCGTTGGTTGTATGCTAACGGAGTATGTTTTACAATACCTTTTAAGCGACGATATGCCGCATCAAAATCAAGTTGGTTCATCATTATTGTTTAACCAACTTGCTTACTACAAGGCTATGTAAATCATCATCATTGATGTCTAATTTGCCATCCGCTAGTGTTAAAAACCGTTGGTAAGTATCAGCCAATTCCTCTTTATCCATCTTATACCCCAATCTTTCTAAATGGAATTTAAGCGCATGTCTACCACTACGCGCGGTAAGCACAATTGTAGCACTTGGGAAACCTACATCATCAGGTTTAATAATTTCGTAATTTTCGCGATTTTTCAAAAAACCATCTTGATGTATGCCCGAACTGTGTGCAAAAGCATTGCTGCCTACTATTGCTTTGTTGGGCTGCACAGGCATACGCATTTGCGTACTCACCATGCGGCTTATTTCGTAAAAGTTTTTTGTGTTGATATTGGTATGTAACCCGAGGTTGTGGTGGGTTTTCAGAATCATTACCACTTCTTCGATAGAGGTGTTTCCGGCACGTTCGCCAATGCCATTTATCGTGCCTTCTATTTGGCGAGCCCCATTTTGCAAACCAGCTACCGAATTTGCAGTAGCAAGTCCTAAATCGTTATGACAATGTACGGAGATGATAGCCTTGTCGATATTTTTTACATTTTCTTTCAGGAAACGAATTTTGCTTCCGTATTGATCAGGCAGGCAGTATCCGTTGGTATCAGGTATATTCACCACGGTAGCACCTGCCGCAATGACCGCCTCTACCATCTTAGCTAAATACTCAATATCGGCTCTGCCAGCATCTTCGGCATAAAATTCAATATCCTCAACTGCACGCTTGGCATATTTTACGGCTTCAACTGCACGCTCTAAAATTTCTTCACGGGTGCTATTGAATTTATGTTTGATGTGCATATCCGACGAGCCAATACCCGTATGTATGCGTGGATTTTTTGCATATTTAAGTGCCTCAATAGCAGCATCAATATCGCCTTTGTTGGCACGAGTAAGTGCGCAAACGGTAGGGTATTTTACGGCCTTTGATATTTCTACTACACTCTGAAAATCGCCAGGGCTTGATATAGGGAAACCAGCCTCAATTATATCAACTCCCAATGCTTCTAGCTCTTTGGCTATTTCAATTTTTTCGGGAGTAGTTAATTGACAGCCAGGTACCTGCTCGCCATCGCGAAGCGTGGTATCAAAAACATAAACGCGGTTTGGGTCGTGTAACATAATCTTTACTTTTTAATGTTTTTTACTGATATCAAACTAATTTTATTCAAGTGTTGCTTTATTTTTTTAAATATTCTAACACCTTTTTCCCCATAGCTTTAGTGCCTAATATTTTACTTTTATCGGTATCGCTATCAGCAATATCGCCTGTGCGATAACCTGCTTTTAATGCCTTGTCTATGGCTGATGTAATCAATTTTGCTTCTTCTTTTAATCCAAAACTAATTTCGAATAGTAATGCAACCGAAAGAATAGATGCCAATGGATTTGCCTTGTCTTGCCCAGCAATATCATGTGCCGAACCGTGTATCGGTTCAAAAAATCCAGTGCCATCGCCTACTGATGCCGATGCTAACATACCCATCGAGCCTGCTATCTGAGAAGCCTCATCGGTAAGAATATCGCCAAACAAATTGGCAGTTACTACCACATCAAATTGCTTAGGGTTTTTAACCAACTGCATCGCAGCGTTATCAATAAACATATGTTCGGTTGTTACATCAGGATAGCGTTTGGCTACTTCTTGTATTACTTCGCGCCATAGGCGAGAGGTTTCTAGCACATTGGCTTTATCAACAGAGCATAGTTTTTTGCTACGTAATCGGGCAGCTTCGTATGCTTTTATAGCGATACGTTCTACCTCATAGCGATTGTAGTTCATCAAATCGGATGCGAAATCTTCAGTACGTTTCTTTTCTCCAAAATAAACATCGCCTGTCAACTCACGGAAGAATAATATATCAGTACCTTTTAATATTTCAGGTTTTAAGCTCGATGCGTTTAATAATTCATCAAATAGCATAATGGGACGCAGATTGGCATATAAGCCCAACTCTTTACGTATTTTTAATAAGCCTTGCTCGGGTCTTACTTTTGCTGATGGGTCGTTGTCGTATTTAGCATGACCTACCGCACCAAACAAAATAGCATCGCTAGCTTTTGCTTTGTTTAATGTTTCATCAGGAAGTGGGCTATCTGTTGCCTCAATGGCTGCATGACCCATTAATGCTTCGTCGAATGTAAATTCGTGACCAAAATCGCGCCCAAGTTGCTCTATTACAGCTTTACCCCAAGTTGTAACTTCGGGGCCTATGCCATCACCTGGTATTACTAGTATATGTTTTTTTATTCCCATTGTTTTATTTTCGAGTCGATAGCATCAGGTAATTTGATGTGTTCGACTTTATTTTAATTGATATCTTCGTAATGTTCTACCGTTGGAAAAGGGGCATAAAAATGATGCAATAAACTTTTCCATTGCTGATATTCTGCCGATTGTCTGAAACCTTCGGTATGGTCGGTTAGTTTTTCCCACTTTACCAAAAGAATAAACTGACTGACATTTTCAATACACCGTTTTAATTGATGCGAGATATAGCCATCCATTTTAGAGATAATCTCTTTTGCTTTAGAAAATGCTATTAAAAACTCATTTTCTAAACCAGGGATTACATTTAATACAGCTACCTCAAGTATCATTGGTTTTGATTAATATGTTTAGTCGAAACTATTTAGTATCAAGACATAAACTTGATACTAAATAGCTGTTGTTAACTTATGCTTCAACCACTTGGTTTTCTGGACGCAAACTACGTACAGTTTTACCAGCTTGCCACATTTCGCTATCGCGTAATTCTTGCAATTCGACTGCTAATTTTTCACGATAATCAGGCTGACTATTTAGGTCGATAGAACGTTGAGATTCTTTACCTGTTGCCACGCTGTTATAAAGTTCTTCAAAAACTGGATGAGTAGCATCACGGAATTTTTTCCACCAATCCAATGCACCACGTTGCGCAGTAGTTGAGCAATTAGCATACATCCAATCCATGCCATTTTCTGCCACCAATGGCATTAATGATTGGGTCAACTCTTCAACAGTTTCGTTAAATGCTTCTGATGGTGAGTGCCCATTTTTGCGTAATACATCATATTGCGCAGCAAATATCCCTTGAATACAGCCCATTAGCGTGCCACGTTCGCCAGTTAAATCGCTAAATACTTCTTTTCTGAAATCGGTTTCAAATAAGTAACCACTACCTACTGCAATACCTAGTGCAATTACTCTATCTTTTGCTTTACCAGTTGCATCTTGGAAAATAGCATAGCTTGAGTTTAAGCCACGACCTTGTAAGAACATTCTGCGTAGCGAAGTGCCCGAACCTTTTGGTGCAACCAAAAACACATCCACATCAGCTGGAGGGACAATGCCTGTTTGCTCTTTGAAGGTAATACCAAAACCATGTGAAAAATACAATGCTTTACCTTTGGTTAAGTGTTTTTTAACAGTTGGCCACAACTCTATTTGAGCAGCATCACTTAGTAAGTAGCAAATAATAGTGCCTCTTTCCAATGCTTCTTCTATTTCAAAAAGAGTTTCGCCTGGTACAAAACCATCAGCTATCGCTTTATCCCAAGTTTTTGAGTTTTTACGTTGACCAACTATTACATTGATGCCGTTGTCTTTTTGATTAAGTGCCTGACCTGGACCTTGCACACCATATCCAATTACAGCTATGGTTTCATTCTTCAATACTTCCTGTGCCTTTGCTAAAGGAAACTCTTCGCGGGTTACTACATTTTCTTCAGTTCCGCCGAAATTTAGTTTTGCCATTGTTTTATTTTGTTTTGATTACACTTATTAGTGATTGTTTTATTTACTATTTATCTGTTATTTGCAATTGCTCACATCGTGAAAACTTGATTGCCTTTGTTTAAATACTCATTTTCTACTACATCTTCTCCCGGTTCAAGTCGTTCAAACTCACGCAATTTGGAATTGAAACCATCGCTATCTTTAATGATAGCTACTCGTGCACTACGCACAAATTCTATTAATCCGTAAGGTTGTAATATGCTGATTAGGTTATCCGTTTCTTCGCGATGACCAGTAGTTTCAAACACGGTATAATCCTTACGTATCACTACCGCACGTGCACCATTTTCGCGTAATAAACGTTCTACACTTACCTTCTCGGCTATTACATCTGTTGATACTTTATATAGTGCCAATTCTTGCCATATCACATCCTCATTGGTATGGTAATAGGCTTTTAGTATTTCAACCTGCTTTTCAATTTGGCGGCAAAGCTTGCGTACCACATCTTCGCTTTCGGTAATCACAATATTAAAGCGATGAATACTTTCAATTTCTGATGGCGAAGTATTCAAGCTATCAATATTAATTTTACGACGGGTAAATATGATAGCAATACGATTTAATAAACCAATTTGGTTTTCGGCATAAACCGTTATATTAAATTCTTGTTTTTCTGCTGTATCCTTTGTACTCATGTCATTAATTATTTAAGCCTGATTTCTGCCACACTACATCCTTGTGGTACCATCGGGAATACATTGTTTTCTTTTGTTACAATCACTTCTAATAGATATGCGCCTTTGTGGTTTAGCATTTCTTGTAAAGTGCTTGGTAAGTCTTTTCTATCGCTGATAGATTTGCCAGCTATTCCGTAGGCATCAGCTAGTTTTACAAAATCGGGACTAACCATATCAACAGACGAATACCTGCGCTCGTTGAAAAGCTCTTGCCATTGCCTTACCATACCCAAAAAGCGATTGTTCAAGATGATGATTTTAATGTCGATATTGCTTTGCATAATGGTGCCCATTTCTTGCAAAGTCATTTGGAAACCACCATCGCCAATAATGGCTACTACTGTTCTTTGTGGTGCACCATATTTAGCACCCATAGCTGCTGGTAAAGCAAACCCCATTGTGCCCAAACCGCCGCTGGTAACATTGCTGCGCGAGTGATTAAGTTTGGCATATCGACAAGCTACCATTTGATGTTGTCCCACATCGGTTACTATTATTGCTTCGCCTTTGGTAATCTCATTCAATTGTTTGATTACCTCGCCCATCGTCATTTCGTCTGTCGTCGGGTTTAGTTCGGCATCAATTACCTGCTCAATTTCTTTTTTTGTATGTTCATGAAACTTGTTCAGCCATTCGGTATGAGTTTTTTGTTCTATCAACTCGGTAAGCAAAGGCAAAGTTTCTTTACAATCGCCCCAAACTGGGACGGTACTCTTTACATTTTTATCAATCTCGGCAGGGTCAATATCTAAATGGATAACCTTAGCTTGTTTGGCATATTTATCTAATCTGCCTGTTACACGATCATCAAAACGCATACCGATAGCAATCAACACATCACACTCATTAGTAAGCACATTAGGGCCATAATTGCCGTGCATACCCAACATCCCTACATTTAACGGATGGTTGGTTGCGATTGCACCTGCACCCAATACTGTCCATGCTGCGGGGATGCCACTTTTCTCGACAAAAGCTTTAAACTCTTGCTCGGCATTACCTAATATTACACCCTGCCCAAATAAAACGAAAGGTTTTTTAGCTTCATTAATTAACTGAGCTGCTTCCTTAATATATTGTGGGCGGATATTCGGCTTAGGGCGATAGCTACGTATGTGATTGCATGGCGTATAGCCCTTGAAGTTGAATTTCTGTATTTGAGCATTCTTTGTAATATCAATCAATACAGGGCCTGGTCTGCCGCTCCTAGCAATATAAAATGCTTTAGCAATTACTTCGGGTAGTTCATTAGCATCCGTTACTTGGTAGTTCCATTTAGTAATAGGTGTGGTAATGTTAATCACATCAGTTTCCTGAAAAGCATCAGTACCTAACAAATGCGCAAAAACCTGCCCTGTGATACATACCAACGGCGTGCTATCTATTTGTGCATCAGCCAAACCCGTAACTAAGTTTGTAGCTCCAGGACCGCTAGTAGCAAATACAACACCCACTTTGCCCGATGTACGTGCAAAGCCTTGTGCGGCGTGTATGCCACCTTGCTCGTGACGAACAAGGATGTGTTCTAATTTATCTTGATAATCATACAAGGCATCATAAATAGGCATAATAGCACCACCAGGATAGCCAAATACTGTTTTAATACCTTCTGTAATTAATGCCTCCAATAAAGCCGCCGATCCCGTAATCTCCACGCCTTGCTGCTCATCTTGGGTTGTTAATATATCTTGTTGTGCAACTTCCATATCTTTTATTTTTTATGGTGTCAATAGTCTTTAGTAGCTTATCGACCCGTTAATAAAATTCATTTTTTAACACTCATCCGTTACGCAGCCTTCTGCGGCGGTGGTTACGGTTTTTGCATACTTATAAAGTAGTCCTTTGGTAGCTTTTAGTGCTGGTTGTTTCCATGCAGCTCTACGTTTAGCCAACTCTTCGTCTGATACTTTAAGCGTCATGGTTCTGCTAATGGCATCAATCTCAATAATGTCATCATCATTCACCAGCGCAATTGTACCCCCGTCGTATGCTTCGGGAGTAATATGACCGACGACAAAACCATGTGTACCACCCGAAAACCTACCATCAGTAATTAAGGCTACCGATGCACCTAAACCTGCACCAAAAATAGCACCTGTTGGTTTTAACATCTCCGGCATTCCGGGTGCTCCCTTAGGGCCGATGTTGCGTATCACTACCACATCTCCAGCTTTTACTCTACCACTTTCAATGCCATGAATTAGTTCAAATTCGCCATCAAAAACACGGGCAGTACCTTCAAAACGTTCGCCTTCTTTCCCCGAAATTTTTGCCACGCTACCACCTGTTGCTAGGTTGCCATATAAAATTTGCAAGTGACCAGTAGCTTTTATAGGCTTCTCGACTGGGAATATAATTTTTTGTGTATCGAAATCTAAATCAGGAACATTTGCTAAGTTTTCGGCTAATGTTTTTCCTGTCGCAGTAAGGCAATCGCCATGTAGCCAACCCAGTTTTAATAGATATTTCATTACTGCTGGCACACCGCCTATCTTGTGCAAATCTTCCATCATATATTTGCCACTTGGTTTCATATCAGCCAATACTGGTGTACGGTTGCTGATATCTTGAAAATCATCCTGCGTAAGTTTTACGCCAACGCTTTTTGCTATGGCTATCATGTGCAATACTGCATTAGTAGAGCCGCCTAATACCATAATTACAATCATCGCATTTTCGAAAGCTTTGCGAGTCATGATATCAGATGGTTTAATATCACGCTCTAACAATAATTTAATGGCTTTGCCAGCTTCACGACATTCTTGTTGTTTTTCTTCACTCAAAGCAGGGTTGCTCGACGAATAAGGTAAACTCATCCCCAACGCCTCAATAGCCGATGCCATCGTATTGGCAGTATAAATCCCGCCGCAAGCACCTGCGCTGGGGCAGCTATGTTTAATAACTTCTATAAAATCTTTATCATCTATTTGTCCGGCTATTTTTTTACCTAAAGCCTCAAATGCTGATACGATATTCAAATCTTCGCCTTTGTAATGCCCGGGTTTGATAGTACCGCCATACACCATTATTGCTGGACGATTGAGCCTGCCCATGGCTATTACCGAGCCAGGCATATTTTTATCGCAGCCGGGTAATGCTATCAAGCCATCGTAATATTGTGCGCCGCAAACAGCTTCAATAGAATCGGCTATCACATCACGACTTACCAACGAATAGCGCATCCCCTCTGTACCCATGCTCATACCATCGCTTACACCAATCGTATTAAATATCAAACCCACTAGGTTTTCGTCCCACACACCTTGCTTTACCAATTTGGCTAGGTCGTTGAGGTGCATATTACAGGTATTACCATCGTAGCCCATGCTTACCACACCTACTTGTGCCTTTTTCATATCCTCATCTGTAAGCCCAATGCCATATAGCATGGCTTGTGCGGCTGGCTGGGTGGGGTCGCTAGTAAGGTGTTTGCTATATTTATTTAGTTCAATTTCTCCTGATGTGCTCATTATTTTTAATAAAAATTATAATCAATTGATGTTATAAAATGACAGTTTATAATGATGTCGCATTTTGGTATTTCAATTTACCCACATGCCTTGCATGCAGCAATAGATAGCGTAAATATTTTTATTTAGTATTTAATTTTACATAATTTAATTTGTATATTCATTTATTCTGTTTTTGTGATTTATTCAATATAATATACTTGTTAATTTATACCAAAGTTAAAAATGGTTTTTGGTATAGATATTATGCTTGCATAATAAACACTTGTTTTTCTGCCCAAAATGGTAGTTGGTGATAAAAAAGTTCAAAAAAAAAGTCCGATGATTTACTCACCGGACTCCTCTTTTAAAAGTATATATCTTACCGGTGCAGGGTATGTTCGCCCAAGACAATAATAATATTGTTCACGACTTGAATACCAGCACCCAAAACCAAAAACGCAGCAGTGGCAGCGCAAATATTGCCTTGCGATATTTTATAGTGCGTTATGTTGGTTTGTATTATCATTTTGTTGTTATGCAATGGCGCAATATACAAAGTTTTGGATAGAAATGAAATTCTGCAAAAAATGCAATGGTAAAGTTGTTTACAATAAGTGAAAAACTGCATCTTTAAAGCAAAAATTAACACATGAAAATAAAACTAACCTTATTGCTGCTATTAAGTTGTACAATTGGTTTTGCGCAGAAGCAAACAATAGCCCTAAATCTTCAAAAAGATAGCACTTATTATATGAACTCTAATACTAGTGTGACAATTACTCAAGATATTGCTGGAGCAAAGCAAGTTATAAGTACAATTATTAGTGGAAGAGTGTCAAATAAAGTAATTTCAATAAAGGATAGTTTGTATGAAATGGAAGTACAATTTAAAAGCCTAGGCTTACACTTAGATTTACCTAATGGGCGTGTTTTGGATTTTAATTCGACTAATAAAGAAAAACAGAATGTTTTTGCAAAGCTGCTCAACTCTCTTTTAGATAAGCCTTTTAGTCTCACTATTGCACAATCGGGTAGGGTTGTTTCTGTAAAAGGTATTGATAAGATATTTTATGGAATGATGACTGCGTTCCCAGAGGTATCGGAACAACAGAAATTACAGTTTATGAAACAAATGGAGCAATCATTTGGCGAGAAGGCAATAAAAGAACGGTTTCAAAGCTCATTTGCGATATTTCCAAGCACAAAAGTAAATTTAGGAGATAAGTGGGTGGTTAATACGGTTATGAAATCGGCAATTCCTTTTAATATTAGCGCTACTTATACTTTTAAAAATATGGATAGTGACGCGTATTTTATACACGGTGATGCAATAATTACAGATTCAAAAAAGGATGTGGACTATCACGAAATAAAAGGTTTACCCATGCGATATACAAATGTGCAGGGCAATGTAACTGTTGATTTGAAGTTAGATAAAAAGACTTGTTGGATTAGAGAAGCTAAAATAACACGATTAGTAAAAGGAATGGTGTTAATAAAAGATAATCCTAAAGTGCCAGGAGGAACGTCTTTTCCAATGATGATAATAGCAGATATGACAGTAGATAATAAGTAATATTTTGTAAACAAAAACGCCCAATGAACAATCATTGGGCGTTTAAATATTGTAGTATTGTATGCTTAGTGACGTGGTGTAATACCTTCTGCCAATACCATTACATTATTATTCAATACTTCAACCACACCACCTTGTATTAAAAATACTTCTTCTTTTCCGCTAGTACGAACGGTTAGTTTACCATCTTCAAGCGTCGAGATAAGTGGGGCATGGTGGTTCAAAATCTCAAATGAACCCATAGTACCTGGTAGGCTTACCGAGTTTACCTCGCCTTCAAATACTTTTTTATCGGGTGTAAGAATTTCTAGATTCATGTTTTATATTGACCGATGAGTAAATGTGTTAATGTTGAACACATTTACTCATCAGCATATTTTAATTATTTGCTTCAGCTAATAGTTTTTTGCCTTTTTCAATGGCATCTTCGATGCTACCAACAAGGTTGAATGATGCTTCTGGATATTCGTCCACTTCGCCATCCATAATCATATTGAAACCTTTGATAGTATCTTTGATGTCAACCAATACACCTTTTAAACCAGTGAATTGCTCGGCAACGTGGAATGGCTGTGAAAGGAAACGTTGAACACGACGTGCGCGTGATACAACTAGTTTGTCCTCTTCAGAAAGCTCGTCCATACCCAAAATTGCAATAATATCTTGCAACTCTTTGTAGCGTTGTAAAATTTCTTTCACACGTTGAGCTGTATTGTAATGTTCATCACCCAAAATAGCAGGGCTAAGGATACGTGAAGTTGAATCAAGAGGGTCAACCGCAGGATAAATACCTAACTCGGCAATTTTACGAGATAATACAGTAGTAGCATCTAAGTGGGCGAAAGTAGTAGCTGGCGCAGGGTCAGTCAAGTCATCCGCAGGCACATACACCGCTTGTACAGAAGTGATTGAACCACGTTTGGTTGATGTAATACGCTCTTGCATGGTACCCATCTCGGTAGCCAATGTTGGTTGATAACCTACCGCTGATGGCATACGACCTAATAGTGCCGATACCTCAGAGCCTGCTTGTGTAAAGCGGAAGATGTTATCAATAAAGAATAATATATCACGTCCTTTACCTTCAGCATCACCATCACGGAAATACTCAGCAATAGTTAACCCCGAAAGTGCCACACGAGCACGAGCACCCGGAGGTTCGTTCATTTGTCCGAATACGAAAGTTGCTTTAGAGTCTTTAAGATCTTCTTTATTTACTTTTGAAAGATCCCAACCACCCTCTTCCATTGAGTGAAGGAAATCATCGCCATATTTTATAATGCCTGATTCAATCATCTCACGAAGTAAGTCGTTACCTTCACGAGTACGCTCACCTACACCAGCAAATACTGATAAACCAGCATAAGCTTTCGCGATATTGTTAATCAACTCTTGGATTAATACGGTTTTACCTACACCCGCACCACCAAATAAACCGATTTTACCACCTTTTGCATAAGGCTCAAGCAAATCGATTACTTTGATACCAGTAAATAATACTTCACTTTCTGTTGAAAGGTTATCAAATGCTGGAGGAACGTTGTGAATTGGGCGACCATCTGTTTTGTCGAGGTTACCTAAACCGTCGATAGCATCACCTACTACGTTGAATACACGACCTTTGATGTCGTCGCCGATAGGCATTTTAATAGCAGAAGCAAGATCCACAACAGGCATCCCGCGCAACAAACCATCAGTTGAGTCCATCGCTACCGCACGTACACGATCTTCGCCTAAGTGCTGCTGAACTTCTAAAATAATTTTCTGGCCGTTGTCTTTGGTGATCTCTAACGCATCATAAATTTTAGGAAGATGAGCGTCATCTGCAAAGCTAACGTCAACAACCGGACCGATGATCTGAGATATTTTTCCAATGTTTGGCATATATAACTTGGTAATTTAAAAGAATTTGTAAAATAAAATAGTACCTATAAAATGCTTTTGTTTTAGAGCCGCAAAGCTAAGGATTTTTGATAAATATTTAAATAGTAGTGTGAAATATTTTAAAAAAAGGCAAGCATTATTGCGTTATCCTTCAAAAACCAATAGTATTTTGCCCATGTGACTACTATTTTCCATCAATTGATGCGCTTTTGCTGCATCTTCTATTTTAAAAATGGAATGAATAATAGGCTTTATTTTTCCTGATGCCAACAATGGCCATATATGTTTTTCTAGATGATGGGCAATAGTACTTTTAAAAGCAATATCTCTAGCACGCAATGTTGACCCTGTAATGGTTAATCTCTTGCGCATTACCAGCGATAGGTCTATCATGGCATCTTTCCCTTTCATCGCATTAATCAATACCAATCGTCCATCATCAGCCAATATCTTTATGTTGTTAGATGTATAGTCGCCACCTACCATATCCAAAACCACATTTACTCCTTTGGCGTTGGTTAGTTGATGGATTGCTACCTTAAAATCCTCGGTGTTATAGTTGATAGCTTTGGTAGCCCCTAAATCCTCGCAAAACTTGCATTTTTCATCCGAACCAGCAGTTGCATACACGGTAGTGCCCATTGCAGTAGCCATTTGAATAGCTGCTACACCAATACCGCTCGAGCCACCGTGCACCAGCAAACTTTCGCCAGTTTTTAATTGACCTCGATCGAACACATTGCTCCAAACGGTAAAAAAAGTTTCGGGTAGCGATGCAGCTTCTATAAAACTTAAACCATCGGGTATAGGTAAACATTGCCCTTCGGGTGCATTGCAATACTCGGCATAGCCGCCACCACTCACTAAAGCGCAAACTTTATCCCCAATTCTCCACCGTACAACATCAGCACCAACTTCGACAACAATACCTGCTACTTCAAGCCCTAAAATATCGGGCGATGCGCCCGCAGGTGGCGGATAGTTCCCCTTGCGCTGATAGATGTCAGGTCTGTTTATACCTGCCGCCATTAACTTTATGAGTACTTCATTGGGCGCAATAGCAGGCTTGGGTCGTTCCATTAACTTTAAAACTTCTGCTCCGCCTGGCTCGGTAACAACTATTGCTTTCATGTTATAATGTTAATAATGCTTACAAGCTATGCTCATAATTCAAATAAATGTAAAAATGCATCAAAGTGAACAATTTTCAATCTTATTGTGCTTTCTTTGTCAAAAAAAAAATAAATTATGGCAATTACAATAGGTCAACCAGCACCACAATTTACGCTAATATCATCCGAACTTAAAGAGGTTTCATTAGCTGATTTTAAAGGGAAAAAAGTAGTTTTACATTTCTTCCCTATGGCTTTTACAGGTACTTGTACTACTCAATTGTGCACCATGCGCGATAATTTTGGTTATTATGATGGATTAAATGCACAAATATTGGGTGTATCGGTTGATTCGCCTTTCACTTTAGCGAAGTATAAAGAAGATAACGCTTATCAATTTCCTTTACTTTCTGATTTTAATAAAGAAGTATCTACGGCTTATGGTGCTATATACGAACAGTTCGTGTTTGGGCTTAAAGGTGTAGCCAAACGTGCTGCTTTTGTGATAGATGAGCAACAAAATATAGTATATGCCGAGGTGCTTGATGTGGCTACCGACTTACCAAATTTTGATGCAATTGCAGCGGCTGTAAAGTAATTTTAAAAAATATTATTACGGTTTCAAAAGAAATCCTATTTTTGCAGTCCGTTAAAAAAGGCACTTGTAGCTCAATTGGATAGAGCATCTGACTACGGATCAGAAGGTTAGGGGTTCGACTCCCTTCAAGTGCACAACAAATGTAGGCCTTTCTGTATATTACTGAGAGGCCTTTTTAAATTTCAAGCTAAAACTATGCTTAATTTAGTTCTATTTGGTCCCCCCGGAGCCGGCAAAGGCACTCAATCACAAAAACTTATTGAAAAATATGGTTTGATACATCTCTCAACAGGCGATTTGTTGCGTGGCGAAATTTCGCAAGGTACTACCTTGGGTTTAGAAGCAAAGAAGTTGATGGATGAGGGTATGTTAGTTCCAGATCAGGTGGTTATTGGGATGATAAGCAATAAATTGGATGCTAATAAGGATGCCAAAGGGTTTATTTTTGATGGTTTTCCTCGCACAGTTGCACAAGCTGCTGCATTAGATGATTTGTTGAAAAGTAAGGTATCTGCTATTTCTGGAATGATAGCACTTGAGGTAAATGATGATGAACTTGAAACACGTTTATTATTGCGGGGTAAAGATTCGGGCAGACCAGATGATGCCAATCCAGAAGTTATTCGCAAGCGTATCAAGGAGTATAATGATAAAACAGCTCCAGTTGCTGATTTCTATAAAAGTCAAAACAAATTCAATAGTATTAATGGTATAGGTACAATTGCTGAAATTTTTGATGCAATAACCAAAGTGATTGATACACTGTAATTTTATTGATAGCCTAATTTATTCCTGCAAGCTATTTACATTGGTTAGATTTTGGGACTATAAAACTCAAAATCAACTATTAACTATTCAAAATGTCACAAGGCTCTAATTTTGTTGATTATGTGAAGATATGTTGCCGTTCGGGGCATGGTGGGGCAGGGTCTGCGCATTTGCATCGTGATATTTTGACGGCTAAGGGAGGTCCTGATGGTGGAGATGGAGGAAGAGGCGGACACATAATAGTGAAAGGCAATGCACAGTTATGGACTTTACTTCACTTAAAATATCGAAAACACGTGATAGCAGGGGATGGTGATTCGGGAAGAGCATCGTTACAAACAGGGAAAACGGGTAGAGATGAAATATTAGAAGTGCCATTGGGTACAATAGCTAAAAATGCCGAAACGGGTGAAGTGTTCTTTGAGATAACCCACGATGGAGAAACAAAAATACTTACATCAGGTGGTAGAGGTGGATTGGGTAATTGGCATTTTAAATCATCTACACAACAAACACCGCGCTTTGCGCAACCGGGAGAAGATGGAAAAGAGGATTGGAATATACTCGAATTAAAGCTTTTAGCAGATGTGGGCTTGGTTGGCTTTCCGAATGCAGGTAAATCAACTTTGTTATCGGTAGTATCTGCCGCTAAACCAGAAATTGCTGATTATGCCTTTACTACACTTGTTCCTAATTTAGGTATTGTAGCTTATAGAGGAGGGAAATCGTTTATAATGGCTGATATTCCGGGTATTATTGAAGGGGCATCGCAAGGTAAAGGTTTGGGTTTTAGGTTTTTGCGTCATATCGAACGTAATTCTGTTTTGTTGTTTATGGTACCCGCCGATACAAGTCGGACGATAAAGGAAGAATATTTAATCTTGTTGAGAGAGTTAGAGGCGTATAATCCTGAGTTGATACACAAACCACGTGTATTGGCTGTTACCAAATCGGATATGCTGGATAAAGAATTGCAAGATGAGATGGCGAAGGAACTACCCGAAGGTGTGCCAGCAATTTTTATATCATCAGTGGCTCAAAAAGGGATTGATGTCTTGAAAGATTTACTTTGGAAGGAAATTAACAAGTAAGTCTTAAAACTTATTCCATAGTACGAGTACGTACCTTAACCGCAGGATTTCCTTGATAGATATTATACGCTTCCATGTTTTTTGTAGCTACAGAACCACTTGTGAGCACGGCATGAGAGGCTGCAGTAATACCTTGATTGACGATAGCTCCAGCACCAATCCAAACACCGTCTTCTAATGTTATCGCTCCAGTAATTAAATCAAAAGTATGCTTTTTATAATTATGACTTCCTGTCAAAAGGATAGCTCCTTGTGAGATGCAAGCATTTGCACCAATACTTATCATTGCTAAACTATCTATCCACACATTTTCTCCAATCCAAGCATTATCCCCAACTGTAAGATGCCACGGATACTTAATATTGACGTAGGGTTTAATGGCAATATTACGCCCCATTTTTGCACCAAACAACCTCAGTAAAAACACTTTAAAGCCATAAATGGGTAATACACCTGATTTGAAAAATATGATATTGGTATAATACCACAATAATCTTTTTAGCGCATTTGCACTAGGGTGATAGGGATGATTATTATATATTGCTAAATTAGTTTTTTGCACTACTTATAGGTTTTTTATCATCATACTTTATCCAAAAATAAAGACTTATGGCGATAATAATATAGATACAGATATTAAAAATGGTATGATGATCGAGTGTTTTTCCAGTTTTTTTGTCCCAAAATAAGGCTAATAGCACAAAACGAGCAATGTTTAATATTTGTATGCTGATAAGACCGACGATAATAAAAATCAATTTTGGTTTTAGTTTTTTGGGGTAGGCTAATACAAAAGCAGTAAAGAAACTCATTATTCCAAAACCAAGGCAGGTATAGACTAATTGAATAGTGCCTCGCCCTGCAACTAATAGCTCGATATCATTAGTAATGGCTGTATAGCCTAGCCATTCGATAATTTGAGCACTACTGCGTAAAAGTAAATGGCGTAGTAATCGAATATAATTTAGGTGCTCATCAAAAAAAGCATAGTAATGATGTCCTTGTGAAGTAATCCCGAAGAAAAATATATTAAAGTAATAGAATACCACAAAAAGAATTAGAAATACAAGTATAAACCTGATAGGTGATTCTTTATCCAATCCTTTAACCTGCATTTTTTTGTTTTTTAATAATCTCGTCAATCTTAATATCTACAATGAGGCGAAACCAAAACCCTTGTAAAAAATGAAAAATAATACCTGTACGCCCATCCAAAATACCTAGCTGAAAAAAAATACGCTGTATAAAATATATCATCGGGCGTACATAGCGAGGGAGTTTCCACCATATTTGTTTGCGCCAAGCGGTGCGTTCATCAGGTGAACCAAAAAAGCACGGACGAATAGTTTGTGTGCGCATTTGCATCATCCGTTCTACCTCTTCTTGCGCTACCAAATCGCTATAACGATTATGTTTTTCTATCCAAAAACTGATATTGTTTTCCTTTAAATTCTCTTCTAAAATGATACCATCTTTCCATACTTCCAATTTTCCTGGCACAATAAATCGATGATCCATATTCTCATTGGTATCAGAGTACCCAATACCATAGCGAAACATTTTTAGCAAGTAGAATGGGTAATACCCGCCATGCTTTATCCACCTGCCTTTGAAGAAATTTTTTCGATTAAAATAGATACCATTAACATCTTGATAGTCGGTATCAGAAAAAGAATTTAGTCGATTTTTTAACTCGAGAGTAACCACATGGTCGGCATCCAAACAAATTACCCAAGGGGTTTTTATAGGGACGTTTTTTAAAGCATAATCCCATTGTTGGGGGTGATTCTCGAACTTATGTTGTAGAAATATAGCACCATGCTGCTCGCCAATAGCAATGGTATTATCAGTACTCCCCGAATCTACTATAAAAACTGGTGCATCTAAACTACTTATAGACTCGAGCAAACGAGCTAAGTGTAACTCTTCATTATAAGTAAGAATAATAAAAGAAAACTGGGTATTCAATTCAATTTTGCTTTAATTACCATCGATTTCCAAAAATAAGGCATTCTGCCACAACCTTTAAAGTCGACGATACTAAACCCTTTATCTATTAATAATTTACTAAGAGTTTTACGCGACCAAAATTTAATATGCCCGCCATGCCAAGTAGGCCCAAGATGGGAGTCCCATTTGTTGAAAATACTCAGCATTAAGTTTTTTAAATAACCATGATATGGGGTCGAAATAATAAGCTCTCCGTTTTGTTGAAGTGCTTTTTTGCAAAAATCAATAAATCCTTCAGGATTGTATAAATGCTCTATTACCTCGGTTGATATAACGGTGTCAAATTTTATTTTTTGTAATTGTTCAGGTAATTCGTCTGTTGAGAGGTCTTGAACAAAAAAACGATCGGGATGCTCCTGTTTTGCAATAGCAATACCATTTTCCGACGCATCAGTGCCGTAGGCATTATAACCTTGTTTTAATAAATAATTTACCAAATGCCCGTTGCCACAACCGAGGTCGAGAATGCAGCGTCCTTTATCATTATTAAGCATTGCAAACAATACATCTTGTAAATAAAAAAAGGTATGACTTGGTTCGTCATTCGTAAATCCGTAATCTTTATAATCTGCCATTGTTGATAATTTGCTTGTACATTTCGATGTATTTTTTTGTCAGTATATCATCGTGGAAATCATTACGAATAATACTGGGTGCTTGTTGCCTTATCGCTGATAATTTATCAGTTTCGCACGATATATTATTAATATAGGTACTAATATCTTTTTCATCAAGTTCGCAAACCCAGCCCAAATTATTTTCGGATACATAATCAGACAGCCCAACATATTTACTTATCAATACCGCCGTTCCCATGCTAAGGCTTTCAATCACTACATTTCCAAAATTCTCGTCGTAGGAGGGTAATATCATGAGGTCGTGTTCTTGTAAAAGTTCAAACTTGTTTGCTCCTTGAAAGCCAATCCAACTTATATATGCAGAAACGCCATTTTTATCAGCCAAATTTTTCAGACTATTAATATATTCATTAGCCCCATCGCCAGCTATGGTTAGATGATATGGGATATTTACATTTCGCAGAGCGTTTAGTAAAATATCTAACCCTTTTTTTTCTTCAATTCGTGAAAAGAATAGAAGTTTGAGATGATTAGCTTGTTGGTATTTAGTACTGTCAATATGCTCGGGTAGCGCAATGAAATTGGGGATATTTACAATCCTTTTGGGTTCAATAATAGCCTCTATACCGGTTTGTTCTCTTTGTGAAGTAACATGTATAGTTGATTTTTTTAACAATGATTTGCCTAATAAACCATGAATGAGTTTTTTTGGTAAACTATTTTTGTTCCCAAATGAATAGTTGCTCAATGTGCCTCTTGGGGATACAATTACAGGGACACGTCGGAGGGAGGCTATCCAGCATGAAAGCACTGAAACTAAGTTCCACCAAGCATGTATATGTACCACATCAAATTGCTTTACCTCTTTCCATAGTTTAAGAAGTAATGAGGGTGAAAAATGACTATGGTCTTTAGTCAACCGTTTGAAATAGGTAACAGGTACTCCATCTACTAATGTTTGTGTTTTTGGCGACACAGGTAGCTCTATAGCACCGTTTGCAGTAGTAGTAAATACTTCTATTTCGCAACCCGATTTTACCATCATCTCACTTAAGCGAGAGACTGACATGGTAGGGCCACCATAAATATAGGCGGGTTTATAGGAAGCATTTATTTGAAGTATTCTCAAGTAGCTCGTCTTAGAATATTGGTAACAATTAGAATTTTATGTATCAATAGCATACTCACATAACTCCAAAAAACGGTATTGATTATAAATTCAAAACTCAATCCCCGCCACATAATTTGGAATAGACCGCTAAATACTAAGGCTGTGCCTAGCACATAACCACCAAAAAGTTTTTCGGCGTTTACAGATATTAATTGTGCGGCAGCACCATACAGGAAAAGATAAATAAATACTCCCAGCCCTCCATAAGATGAGTAAGCATCTGCTATGAAAGCGGGTTTAGCTGAAACATTTGAGCTTCTGTTTACTATACCAGCTGCATAAACACGCTCCATTACTAAGTTTTCGGTTATAGGCTTTCTCGCCCAAAATATACGTGGTACTATTACTATTGCTGATTGTTTAAGTAAATCTAATTTGTAATAATCTATTTTACTGGGGGTAGTTTGCACAAACTTTGTAAACATATCAATTTCACTTAATCTGAAAACTAAGAAACCCCAATTGGTGTCATGTTCAGTCACATCCTCGGTATTTTTGTTTAATGCTGCGTCAAGAGCTAACTGAGAAGCTTCTTGATTGCCGGTATTACCACTCCAAGCATTTTGTCTAAAAATGCGATTATAAGTAGGGAGTAAAATAAATAGAAGTAATAGGGCGGGTATAAATGTTATAGTTACTGTTTTTTTATAAGATGGATAAAGGAAAATACCTAACACCAATACACTTATAATGATAGGCTCTTTAAAACCAGAGATAAGTGCTTGATAAAAGTTAAAAAAATATAAAATTACACATATCAACGTATTCCATATTTTTTTTTGTGGTATAGCAAATGCCAATGCTAATGTACCGGCTATAAAACTTAATGATGAAAGTTGGTTTGAGAATTGAGCAAGACCAGGGGTTTTTAAAAAAAATGTAGAAGCAGGTAACGCAATAAATGCAGTCACAAAAAGAAAGTTAGCAATTTTACTTTTATCAATATGATATGTTTGTTTCTCAGGATAGCGCATAAATACTAATATCCCAGTAACAAAAGCAGCATGAGCTAGGCAATAATAGCGTTGACATTGAGCAGTGAGTTCTAGTCTTTCATTATCTATTAAATAATAGGAGCTAATTTTATGAAAATCTTCGTACCCTAATACATCTAAAAAATAGAAGATAGATGTACTACACATATAACCCGCGAAAATTATTTGAACCAAAAAAATAGGGCGCATTAATTGCTCGCCCATTTTAAGATCGGAAGGTAGAGGAGTTACCCACCCCGTAAGTGTAATATAAAAAATCAGGAATGACCCAAGCCAAGCTATGATGTATGATACCTCGGCATCTCTAATGAAAATTAGCGATAAAATCCAAGGTATATATAATGCTATATATCGCTCGAGAGAAAATTTATTTTTCATATATCAATGTAATAAGCAAAATAGATTTCCACTTATTATTGATGATGTGTCTTTTTTTAGCTCACAACCTACTTGTGTAATTATGAAATTAATTTTGATACGGTCAGATCGTTTCATTTAATTCACTTTCTATTGCTTCAGCAATTTTTAAAAAACTCCAATCTTTTATAATGGTACTGCTGTTCTCGCCATACGTTAACAAGTTTTTTTTCGATTGAGTTAAGCGGTCTAATTTAATTAAAAGATTATCAATATTTTGATTTTCGAAAATTTCTCCGTTATAATTTTCTTTTACCAAATCAGCACCACAGCCCACCATATCCGATACCAAAATAGCTTTTTTGCATGCCATCGCTTCATTTACAGCAAGCCCCCATGTTTCTGCTGGACCTTTTGATGGCAGGCAAAATAAATCGCACGCTTGATATACAATAGGCATAACTGATTGATTTTGGAAAGGAATAAAATGGATATTAGTTGTATTTTTCGTTCTTATTTTCAACTCTTGCTCTAATATACCATTTCCAATGAATACTAAATGAGTGCTGGGTTTGTTCATCATTAAAAAGGCATCTAGTAATAATAAGGGCGATTTTTTATCTTCCAATTTTCCAGCAAAAAGGACAAGTATTTCTTCATCTTTTATTCCTAATTTTTGCCTAAATAAATTACTCTCCTCTTCTCGTTTAACCGAAAATCTCTCATTATCTATTGCATGTGATGCAAAACTTAATTGATTTTCTTTTAATCCGTACTTTTTAAAATAAGCTTTATTATTAGTACCAACATAAAAGGCATGATTAATATGGCTATATAGCCATTTCAAGAAAAAGTATTTCGCAATTTTTTTAACTCCTCGCTGTTCATTTAATAGTGTAGAATCACCCCTAAAATAAACAGGTATCTTCCCTTTAAAATAGCGAATAGCCTTTAAATGACCTAGATAAGCCCATCCAAAAAATAATACAGCATCGGGTTCCCAATCTGTTATTTGTCTTATAAGTGTTGGGTTAATTATTCCTTTATAATGATGCGAGCCTGGATTGCTAGAGGCGTTACGAACAAACTCATAAGTATATCCTTCGAGCAATGGTATATCCCAATTAATTATCTTACCAAAACCTCTATCATATTTACTTATATTTTGCTCGCCAATGGTATAAAACACTTTGATGCTAATTATACCCCTCCCATGCAGCAACTTAAATACTGGTGCATAATATTGAATAGGGTGTGTGGTAATAATAGCCAGTTTCTTCATTATGTATTTAAATGAATACTAAGTATTGTTTTTATTAAAATAGGATATGGCTTTATCAAATAGTTGTACTTGTAACCCCGTTAGATTATATGCACTATATTCATTAAAGCTTTCTAAAAGAGAAATGTTATTAAATATCTCCTTACCCCAATTACTGAGTACATTATACAATTCCTCTGTCTTTTGGGAACTAGTATCAGGAAATGTTAATACTGTATTGTTTTTTGTATGTTTTGATAATATCTCTACAACGCTGCTTTTTTTGTTAAAAATTGCTACTATCGGTTTTTGCGTTAAAATATAAGGGTAGATTTTTGATGCTGTATAATTAGGGTCGTCGGAACCAGGTACAAATAAAGCATCGGCTTGTTTTAAAGTAGCGAGTGTGTGGTAATAGCTTATTCTTTCTGTAATCTCTACAACATGAGTTTCAACCTCTAACTCTTTCGCTAAAGGTAAGATAGTTGGGCTGCCTTGACCATTTGGTGCATAACTTGTACCGATAAAATAGAATTTTAACTTTTTGAAACTATCATAATCGTTTTGCAACCCCAACTTTAATATATTAAATAGTATTCTAACAGCTTGATGCATATCCTTCCCACCTCGACCAATATATACTACGTTTATAAAATCGGGATTAGGGAGTGATTTGAATTGCGATTTACTCGCTTCTGCTATTTCAAAATCATGCTCAAATGCGCCAAACGTAATTGTAGCTGAAGGTACATTAGTGATTTCGGTATATCTTGATTTTAGAGTATGGATATAATTTTCTGAGACACTTATCAAACCATCGACGGCTTTCATGGCAATCGGTTCAAGATATTTATGCAGTCGATACGAAAACCAGTATTTTGCTGGTTGTTGCTCTTTAGGCTTATCCCGATAATATTCGGAATGCCAAGGGTCTTGCATATCAATTACATAAGGTATGCCAAAGCGTTTTTTCCAATATGCACCCAAAATGCAAACAGGAAATTGGGTAGTTGAAAAATAGATTAAATCGAAATGCTTTTCTTTTAAAAGCTGATTTACTTTTTTTCGATAGAACCATAGTGAACGAAGGGCTAAACTACCTAACCCTAACTTTGATGTCCACTTTTTACTAAAAGCATTTACTTTGTGAATGCTAATATCAGCAGGGATACTCTGCAAAAGTAAATTATCACATACCACTTCCGAATATTTTTCATCAACTACCACTACTTCAGCATCCCATCCAAAATCTTTAAAAAATGGCAAACTCATACGCACACGTTGCATATCAGCTGCATTTAATGGAGGGAAGTGGGGCGAAATAATTAAGACTCTTTTATTCAACTTTGCTTAGTGCTTTTTCAACTACGGCGAGAAATTTCTGTTGCTCTATTTCCCAATTCAGTTCTTCACGAGCAAATACTAAAGATGCTTCTTGTGCTTCGTATAGTTTATTTATATTTTGATGATAAAATAGAAGAATATCTGCCAATGATTTGGCATCACCTTTTTGATACACCTTACCAATGTTATGATATTGATTGATTAGGTCGCTTTGGGCTTGCGTGTCACTTGCAACAATGCCTAAACCTGCTTGTAGGTAGGTGAATATTTTATTGCTTAATGCCAATTCATTATTAATACTAAAGCCAGGCTCTAATGCTAAGCCTATATCAAATTGCGACGCAAAAACTGCTAATTCATCAGGTGGTAAAGGTTCGTGGAAATAAATCTTAAGATTGGGCTCTTTTAATAGCTGCTTAGTAAATATTCCCCTCACTTCATTGGATAGATAACCTAGTAAGTGTAATTCAAATGGATAATCTTTTAATAATATTAATGCTTCTATTGCATCGTTTAACCCTCGATTAGTACCAATAGTTTGCGAAAACCAAAATAGTTTTAGTGTATCATTTGGATTACGTGATGGGCGTTTAATGTGTGGGTTATAATTAAAAACATTGCATAAAGTAATAGGGGACAGGCCTGGGAATAAGTTTTTGTATGCCTCAGCAATTAAAGGACTGCTGGCGGATATATAATCAGTTTGAGGAAGATATTTTTCTTCAAGATACTTCTTTAATACAACATCTGGATGGACATTATCATTACTTACCTCATGCCGGTGGAAATCTTCGAGGTCAAAACCACATGACTTTTTATTTACTTTGGCTGCTTTTATTGTAGCGGGTAAAGCACCCAAATTATGTCCTATATACAAATCGGCTTTATATTTAGGGGCTTTATGAGTTAAAAAATAACTCGTTCGGGCTATAGCTAAGCTTGCGAAACTTTTGCCTTTAGTTTTTTGATTAATAATTTTTGCGGCTTTATGGATCAACCTACTCAAAAAATAGGTGAGGGTGTTTTTTTGAGGACTGCCACCAATTAAAACAGCCTCCCATTTTTTGGTGGGAAGGAGAACATTATCTAACTCGGTACCCCACTCATTCCAATACGAGTAAAGTACGGTAACATCATATCCAGCATTAATGAGCGAATCGGCTTCTTTTACTAAACGTGGATTTAGAGAAGGCTGACCTGATGTAATTAGAACCACCTTTTTTTTACTCATCTAACAAGCCTAAATAAGTTTTGGCAATTACATTTACATCAAATCGTTGCTCTGCAATTGCACGGCATTTTGCCCTATCTATTGTTGTGATATGCGTTAAAGCATTTATCATCTCAGCTTCATTATTAACTATAAAGCCCGAAACCCCATCATTAACAACCTCGGGCACTGAGCCTCGCTTGAAAGCAATAACAGGAGTGCCGCATGCCATTGCCTCAATCATTACCATACCAAAAGGCTCGTCCCATTCAATTGGGAACAATAGTACTTTTGATTGACCGAGGTGTTTGTTCTTGTCCACATCATTTAAAGCACCTAAGTAAATAACTTTTTCATTATCAATCTGTGGCTCGATTACTGTCTTAAAGTATTCATAATTATCAGCAGTATGCGATATGTTTCCTCCTATAATCAATTTGTGCCCTGTTGCTTTAGCAACGTTTATTGCGGTATGCACGCCTTTAATTTTATCAAGCCTGCCTAAAAACATTAATGGGGCATCATTGTTCACCGTTGTGTTTAATTTATAATGAGAAAAGTCGATGGTATTATAAACCGTTTCCCAATTGCCTGCAATATTCCCCGTTGATACACAATAATTACTACATGCTGTAAAAATTAGATTACGGTTACGTAAACTAGTGATGGTTTTGATCCCCTTTTGAGCAACTGGTCGCCCATAAGTCATTAACTTGTTTGCTTTATAATTCAGCACAGGTAGCAAATAAGCTAAACGACCAAA
Organism: uncultured Mucilaginibacter sp.; assembly: GCA_963422535.1. Taxonomy (GTDB): domain Bacteria; phylum Bacteroidota; class Bacteroidia; order Sphingobacteriales; family Sphingobacteriaceae; genus Mucilaginibacter. The sequence goes on along the minus strand of OY730227.1, from coordinate 760,392 downwards.
ATTGTGTATCAAATCAAAATGATTTCTATGCTTCCATAGATATTTCCATACAAATAATATTTCTTTAGATCGTTGCCACGATGAGCGGCTTAAATTATTTTGCCCGAAAGTAATAGTTTGCCCACTACAGTACGAATCAGGCCCAGCAAGTAAGGTAACGTCGTGTCCTAATTTGATATATTCTTCAGCGAAAAGGTACACCAATCGTTCGTGCCCCCCATATAATTGGGGCGGAACGGATATACCCGGATCCATAATTAGTAAAATCTTCAATTTAATTCGCGATTAACGAGTTCGTGTATTTTACAATATTCTTCAGCACATTTTTCGAGCGTCAGATTTTCTAAAATATAATTACGTGGAGAAAAGGTAGGTAGTCTATCTAAAAATGCCGATAACTGATAATCAAAATCAGCTATGCTGCTAAATTTTAAGCCACATCTATCATCCCAATAAGGTACTGAACTAACGGGGCTATATTTAATTTTAGGATAGTAATGAGGGTCTTGCCAATAACCGCCTCTGTCCCATGCTAATATTGGTGTATTAGTTGAAAGAATTTGCTGATAGGCTTGCCCTTGTGTTTCATGTTCGCATAAGAATATAACGCTCTTGCAATGCTTGAGTTTCTCAACTAATTCCTGATGCGAATAATTACCATATTTTATAAATTGATACGAAAGCGAACGCTCGTCCAGCGTTTTGCACAAAGGCGTTATTAAGCTAGTATGATAAGCATCGTACTCCCAACGTATTTTATCATAAATTAAAAAATCGAATGTTGCTTTGTCTTTCAAATTGGTTGACCATGTTTCAGTATCAATACCAACAGGCCATGCTACTACTTTATCATGATAATAGGGTTCGCACATTTTTCGCATCCATTCGCTTGGTACCAAAAACCTTTTTACTTGAGGGTATTTGGTAAACAAATCAGGACATTCAATGGGGTGCGAGTAAATTCCTGCACCAAACAAAATAGGATTATTCCACTTGTGCTCAAATAATACATGCGGTTTCCCAATAATACAGGCTATTTCTTGCGGATTTTTTTTAATGTATTTGTAATCATTAATTCGATAGGGTACGCCTATCTTATCTAACCCTCTCATCAAATTTAACGCCACAGTTGCAACGCCACCAGGGCGTGATTTGCCACGAATAATACGGCGAATTAATTTACGAGGATACCTGTCAAATGGAAACCAGCGGTCGGGGTCGGGTTCGCTATAAAATAAGTTGAGGGGTTTACTTGAATACATTAACTAAGCTTCGACGTAGTTTTAATAGTTTTTCAGTTTTTCTGAAGCCTATATTTTTATAAAGCCAACCAAGTGCCCCTTTTTCGGGAGGCGTAAAATCAGGGTCGAGTTCATAAATCCAATCTACCAACTGTGTAGCTTCATCTAAGAAATCTTTAGCAACCCAATGTGCCAATGGCCATAGTACTTTAATAGAAGCATTGATTCTTCTTGCGGTAAGTCTTTTTGTGTCAGCTAATTGTTTAAGAATGTTCTTATAAATTAAAAGATGTTGATAGTTAGTACAAATTGAGCCAATATTTTTTTGAAATTGAAGACGACCTTTTTCATGATGAGTATGACAAAATGCAGGCTCTTCAAATATTACTACTTTGGGTTCTTTGAGTGCTACTTCAAGCATAAAGCATCTGTCATCTCTAGATGCAAAGTTAGCAGAAGCAAATGAGGTTCGATGAGGGATATTTTTAATGAAATCTTTTCGAAACAGGAATGCTGAGTAATGTGAGCTGTCACATTCTCCTAAATTTTGTGCAATAAAATCATCGCAGTTTATCCATGAATGAGTTCTTATATATTTATCACCTTCATAGATGTTATAACCAGCTACCACAACATCTGCTTTTTCAAATTCAGCCAAGTCGTATTGTTTTTTTAGTGACCCTGAAATAAGCCAATCGTCAGAATCAAGGAACTTGATATATCTTCCTTTTGCTTTTTCAAAAGCCATATTAACGGCCCATGGTTTACCCCAATGTTGCTGCTTATAAACTTCAATGTTATTAAATTTCTGCAGAATTTCCCAAGTACCATCCGTACTGCCATCATCAACAATAATTATCTGTATAGACAATGAGGGGTCATTTTTACACGATGTTATTGTGTTTACTATTGACCAAGCTCTGTTATAAGTGGGGATGATTATTGTAATATCCATTTATTGATTGGAAAAAACAGGTAATAAATTCCTATAATCAAATTTTTCCTTTCTTAAAATACTCTTCATTACTCTTTTACAAAAAACAAAAGCAACATATGGAACATTCATATTGATATTAACAATTAGTGAAATTAATTTTTTGTTAACGAAAGGAAAACTATGAGCCAATTTTAACTTTCTTTTTTCTCGTTTATAATGAAATGCATTTGCAAATGAGCCAGCAAAATGGATTATTGCGGGTTCAACAACTAAACCAAACTTATCAAATTTACATTTTTTATTTAAAACATTAATTTCAAAAGCTCCGTTTATCCCTATTAGGGTTCTCATTCCTAAGCCATAATCATCTACAGCTTCGATTTTATTAATAGCCATTGAAACTGCAATTAATGGCTCCTCATTTATAGAGCCTCTAAATTTTATAAAACCAAGTTCTTCATAACTATTTTTTAATTCCCTAGCTTGATTATAGATGTTACCAGCAATAATTTTGTTATTAAAGAAGTAAGTGCCACCATTAAATAGAGGGATAGATGGCACGTTAAATTTTTCACACATTTTGCTAACATTCATATACCATTCTCCTGAATTTATCTGACTTCCAAAAACAACAAAGGCATGTTTTCTACATAGCTCTATAATTTTATCTAATTCATTCACAACAAGACAGTCAGCATCAATAAAAAGCGTTTCGTCAAATGGACTGTATTTATCTAGATATAATTTTTGACTTAGACCTTTCCCAAACCTTTCGTTGTAGGGAATGTATATATCGTACAGTTTCTCAAATTCTTTTTTGGGAGCATCGGAAATTATAGCACGTTTAATGTTAGGGTTGGTTTGTATTAAAGATAGAGCCAAAATTTTAGCCATTTCGATATATCTTTTCTCACCTTGTGCTATTGTAAGTATACCTAACATAAAATTGAAGCTATAATATTTTTTAGGTTTTTTTCATAGATAGTGTTCGATTTAAGATCATGTTGAATTGAAACCTTTTTTTTTCCCATTACAGTATATTGTTGTATATCTTCACACTTAATAATATTTTCGATTGATGTTTTAAGCGAACATAGGTCATTTTCCATAGATATAAACTCGTGATAACCCATAATATATGGAATATCTGCATGATTAGATGTGATAATAGGTAGTCCTACAGATTGGGCTTCTATCAATATAGTTGGAGCACCGCCTTCAGAGTCCTTGTCTTTTGCTGTTAAAGAGGGGTGTATAAGAAAATCGTAGTTTTTCATCATACTAATAATTTCAGTATGTGCTAACATGCCAAACCACTTTACAGAAGACTCAAGATTATATTCGGATATTATTTTATTATAGGAAGCATGATAAGGGCCTGAACCTACAATATCGATTGAAAAATTGTTTATATGATTTTTTAATTGCCCTATTGCTATTAAAAAATTATGGAAACCTTTTTTTTCAACGAAGCGACCTACGAATAGAAACCTAATAGAATCATTGTTATTTCGATATTGTTCTTTTATTGGATATTCTTCTATCGGAATTAATAGAGGATTAATGAGCCATTTTGAGGGCGAACATCCGAGTGCTGCCCCTTTTTTTGCAAGCTCAGGCCCTTCAGCAAAAAAAGTAGTTGCAGTATTCCAAAGTTTCCTTAAATTTTTGTGATAACTCTTATTTAGTTGAGGTAAAGATGAGATATCATAGCCATAAAATGAAGTTACAAATGGTATCTTTTTTTTTAATTTTGTATTAAAATTCATCATGTCTACGCCAATATTACCAAAATGGCAATGAATAATATCGGGTTTAAACAATAAAATGGCATTATTTAATTGTTCGTACCAAAGCGGCACTCCTGTTAATTTTTCACGTAAATATCTTATTAATCCCGAAATTGTTTTACGAGAGTATAGTTTGTTTTTAATCTCGAACAAACTTAGTTTGTCCTTAAGCTGATCATCAATTTGGTTAAAATTATAAGCTACAATGCCAACTTGTCCAAATTCTAAACTTTTTTGCACATATCTTTTAATAAAAGTCTCTGTTGGTTGTGAAAAGGATTCTACAAAATGGAGTATTCTCATAATACGAGCTTTTTATTCTTAAATACATATACATTCCCTTGCTGATCTAAAATATCAAAATCATTTTTAAGGATTAAATCAATAATGTCTTCTACTGTATATAGTTTCCCATTATATTCGGTATTGTGTAGCTCAATTATCATTTTTTTGCATTTTTCTAAGGCGATTTTATCATGTAGAATGAAAGCCACTTCAGCTCCTTCTATGTCACTTACCAATGTAAAATTTTCTATGTTGTAAATTTCACATATTTCTTTAAGAGTAATTGTTTCTACAGTAACAATGGAGTTGCTATTTTTTTTTTCAGATATTCTACCATTAAGCGTACTATTACCAGTTGCAAATGAAACAGTTTTAGTAGAGTAATCTATTGCTTTGTTAAGTAAAAAATATTCGGTTTTTCTATTAAGAGATATGTTTGTCATACAGATATTAATCAATGTAGGGTCTGCTTCAACTGCAATATATCTGCCAGTAGTTTGTTTGCATGATATAACACATCCCACAGCACCTATACTAGCACCTAGTTCGATTACATCCTCAGCTTCTCCGAGATGGTTTTTGACTAAATTAATTTCGTTTTTTTCATATATGCCCCAATACAAAAGCGATTTTGTCATCGGTGTCACTAATTTATCTGAAACATCAATAGTTGCTTTATGAAAAGGGATACGCTGATTAAGGATAAAGGATATAACCCTAATAGTTATATGATTAAAGGAAAGACGTTTCTTAAATAAGAAAAAAAACAGCCAACTTATAGGATTGTTTGCTATTATTTTTGATAAAGTTTTTTTTATATTCATTTAAATTTGGATTATAGATACATAATAGAGTATTACATTTATAAACCCTTATTACTTATTAGCAGACTGGATTAGCTTTTTCTTCCAGAAAGAATTGAAAATTGCTCATTTCCGTGTATGAAATCTTTTTGGTGTACTAAGTTGAATTTACTTAGCAGTTTAATATAAACTTGTGCATTATGATATTTCCAATGCAAATTGTTTTCCTTATTAGAAGTATTTTCAGTTATAAATAATAAACCACCTTTTTTTAAAATACGATAAAGTTCATCAATAGTACGCTTAAGGTCATTTCTATAAATAATCCCACCTAAAACAAAGCTAATCCAAATAACGTCAAATGATTCATTTGTTGCAGGTATGATATTGTTTTTAATTTTTTTATAAGACACATTAGCTGCATTAGGAGCTAATGTTAGTAGATGCTCAATAGGATCAACTCCTGTAACATGGCAATTTGTAAAATTAGCAAGCTCTATGCTTAACCTACCGGGGCCACATCCAAAATCTAATAATGTTTGTTCATCTCCTTTTAATTCAACTTTCAATAGCGGAAAAATTGTCGCTATTTGAAACTCTTTTAAGGATTTAATTTCAGTTTCGGTTAGATTTAAGTTTAAGACAGATAATTCACCAAATTGTTGAGCTCTTTTTTCCCAATATGCAATAGGCGAGAAAAACACCCTTCGAGTTAAGTATTTAATCTTCGAAAAGAGACGTAACATATAATTATTTAACACTAAAGAATTGATTTGTTAAATTAATAATATTGTCTACTTCTTTTTGCTCCAGATCATAAAATAATGGTAATCGTACTAAGCAATCTTGATAAACTTTTACCATAGGTAAATCTCGACCATCGTGTTTTTTACTATAAAAGGGGCTATCATGTAAAGCAATATAATGGAAAACAGTTTGTACACCATTACTCTTCATATAAGTAATATATTCCGATCGTAAATCAAGATTATCAAATACCATATAAAAAATATGTGCATTATTTGTTGAATAAGGGGGGATTTTGGGCAATTTAACTAAGCTCTTATTTTCGAGGTGTACTAGATTATTGTAGTAAGTATTCCATATTGATTTTCTTTTGTTTTGAATATCATCTAGTTTCTCTAACTGAGCATACAAGCTAGCAGCTAGAATATCTGAGGGCAAAAAAGAGGAACCTATGTCAACCCAGTTATATTTATCAACCTCTCCCCTAAAAAAGGCAGACCTATTAGTGCCTTTTTCTCGAATAATTTCAGCGCGTTTAATAAATTTTTGATCATTTATTACTAATAACCCTCCTTCTCCACAGCTAATATTTTTTGTTTCATGGAATGAGAATGCAGCGAGGTGACCGATACTACCCAACGGTTTGTCTATATAATAACTGTCAATTGCTTGAGCGGCATCTTCAATCAAGTATATTGAATGTTTATTCGCAATTTCTTTGAGTTTAGACATGTCACAGGCAATTCCAGCATAATGAACTACTACAATTGCCTTAGTTGAAGCAGTAATTAGTTGTTCAATTTGTTCAGCAGCAATATTGGGGTTATTAGTATTACTATCTGCAAATACAATTTTTACGCCTCTTAGTAAAAAGGCATTAGCCGTTGAAACAAAAGTATAAGATGGCATTATTACTTCATCTCCTAGTTTTAAGTCAATTAGCAATGCTGCTAATTCCATAGCGTCAGTACAGGATGTTGTAAGAAAAGTTTTAGAAAATCCATATTTTTCAGATAGGAATTTTTCACAAGCTTTGGTATAGAAGCCATCCCCTGCAGTTTTACCGTTTGCAATTGCGTTCGAGATGTATTTTATTTCGTTGCCTGTAAAGTGAGGTTTATTATATGGTATCATTTATGCTTATTTAGAGAGTTATTATTTTTCAAATATTTAGCAACATAATGTTTATAGTGACTAAACAGACGAGCTGTTTTCCATCCTAAGTATTTTGTTACCACATGCCCCCAAGGACCACCTGTGTATTTCTGACCAGTATAGCCCAGTTTTACGGCTTTTTGAATATAAAGTTTTGATAATTCTTTATATTGTGGATATGCTAGAATTCCAGTCCACCAATAATACCTTGCAAAAATTTTATCAACTATTGGGTTATCAGTTCTATTCTTTAAATGTTTGTATTTAAGATTAGTCGCTTGATAAATACTCTCAAAGGCTTCTTTGCTTTTTTGCGCAGAAAGAGAGGTTGAGTTAAAATACTGACGATAGTAATTAAATCCACTATAAGAGAATCTTACTCCTTTTGAAACTAAAATGACTCGGCAAAAATACTCCCCATCATCATCTGGGCATCTAAACTCATTCCATTTCCCCGCTTTTTCTATTAATTTCCTTGGAGTTAGCCAAGCATTCGGTTGTATCATTCCACCATAGCCAGGGATAGTCTCATCCCCAGCATATAGTTTTAGTAAAAAATCTATTGGATTATCCGATCCTTCGCTATACCACTCTCTTTCTGTATGAGGGTAGGCGACATTAGGGGAGTCTTTAAAATATATTGTACTACAAACAGCAATAATATCGTCAGAGCCTTTTAAACATTCAATTTGTGATGCAATTTTATCTTTTGATATAATATCATCAGCGTCTAAAAACTGAATATACGCACCTTTCGCTTCTGCCAGCCCCCTATTTCTAGCTACGCTTGCGCCACTATTTGGTATATTGAGTACTTTAACTGTTTCGGTTTGATATTTTAGTGCAATTGCTAATGATTTATCAGTTGAACCATCATTAACAATAATGATTTCTTTATTTTTCCAAGTTTGATTTAAAGCAGACTCAATGGTTTCTGCTAAATATTTTTCTGCATTATAAACAGGAATTATAATAGAAACTAATGGTTGTTGCATATTATCTTATTTGTGCTTATTAAATATCTCCACCCAACGGTTTACTAAAGAAAACTGACTCGGGATTTCATTATGATTAAACCAAGGTTGTTTTAACATTTGAATATATTTTTCATCATCTTGATCTAGTTCAATTATTCGTTCAATTAAAGGACTAAAATCGAATTTATTTAACTGCAGCTTCATTTTTATATCCCTGCCAATGGTTTTTACTTTTCTTTTAATTTGATGTATAGGATTGTTATAAAAAGTTGGTCGGATATCTACAAAATCAGGTTGACAATGTTTTTCTAACCAACCAACAACAGAGTTGTTGGTTTTAGTATAATCAGCAGCATTTATAAAACTCTTATCATTAAATACCTCGCTAACAAGCGAATCGCCGCAATAAATGGGGATGCTATTTACCAACATAGCATCGTATAATTTTTCGGTTTGATAGCCCGGATATAAATAATTTTCAAATGCAATGGTGAATTTATATTCGCCTAAAAATCTTCTTTTTCGCTCCCATATATCTCCTTGATATAGCTCGTCAATGCTTTTCATATTATTCATTGATTTACCTGGAGCATCTACTTTTTTATATCGGGATAATTGTTTAAAAAACTCTTCGCGATAGGGGACTTTGTGCGAGTATAAAAAATTACAGAAATATTTTTTTTGACTTAAAATTTCTTCAGCATTATATTCCTTCGGTTTTATAAATGATTCGGGATTTAAACCGTGCCATTGTATTTTCCTATATCGGGGGTTATTAATAGTATACTCTGCCGACATACCAAATGCCCATTCGCAGATGCTTAAATCTGGCTCAACATTTTCGCAAAAATATCCGATGCGTGTATATTTATTGCTTTTAGGGGGAATATCATTGCCATACGGACCAAATATGATAAAATCGGGTGTATCGCTATTGATAAATTCAAATCTGTCCTCAACGTACCCTAATATGTCCTTAATGCCATATTCGAACGATAATCCATTTTGAAATTTTATTTTAATTATCTGTTTGCTCAATTTTGTAGGAGATATTGATAAAAAACGAACTCATTTGAGTTATTAAGTTCTGATATATGCTGGTATAGGTAATTATAAATTAGTGTGACGTCGTTGTCGCCACTTTCTTTTTCTGAAGCAAGATTTGTTTGATTTTTACTATAACCAATTGTTTTTCCAATCAATATTTTGAACTTCGACCAATAATTGATATCGGCAGTATCTCCACTATATTCGTAAAAGTACAATGCTCTTTTACCTTGCTCTTCTACTATGCTGTTGTTTTTTAATGCAGAAACAGTTTGCGGATGAGCTACACTAAGCGCATTATAGCCAGTATAATATGCAATATTCGCTTTAAGATAACTTATGCGTAACGAATATTCCCAATCCATCATTACATAGGATGTATTGTAAAGTCCGATATAGGCAAATGCCTCCCGCCTAATTAGCATGTGCACATCCCCAAAAGTAAATGAGGGGACAAGTCCTTTTCTCCATTTTTCAAACTGAGGGAAGCGAGTTTGCTTTTGTATGTTTTTATAATCGTGGAGTAAACAACTAAGGTCGTTTGAGATAACCACATCAACACTTGGATTTTGCAACATATATTGCTTGCATTTCCTTATAGCATCATAGCAAAAAACATCATCATCAATTAATTTTTTGATGATAATTCCTTTTGCCATTAAAAATGCTTTATTCCATCCATGAGCTTGATTTTTATCAGGTTCGCTTATCAACTGATGAATTTTTTTTGTGTGGTATAGCTCTTGTAAATATTCTTTTGAACCATCGGTACTATTACCATCCACTACAACTACCTCCTCATCATCTTGCAAATGGGGTAAAAGGTGCTCAAATAGCACTTTTAAAAAAGGTAACCTATTGCGTGTACTAATTACAAATGAAAGATTATAGCAGAATGGCACTATGTTTCAATTAGGAATTAGTAAAAAGTTTTCGGTAAAATTACTCAACAATTCTAAATCATTTAAGCTATTTATTTTGTTAAAATTTGGCAATACATATATGGTGTATCCAATTGTTTTTACAAAATCAAGTAAATTGCTATTAATCAGATTAAAAGGCTTAATATTTATATAATTCCATTCAATTAAAATAGATGGTCTACATTGTTGAATACATTCTATTGCACCTCTTAGAGCTAAAAGATCGGCACCTTCAATATCCGATTTGATAAAAGAAATACTGGGTTTGTTTCTAGCTTTCCAAATATTATCAACTGTTGTGCAGCTTATTTCTACAGTTTTTTTGAACGAAACTCTTAGGGTGTTATTTATACTATCATATGCACCATCTCTACTGTCTGCTAAATGAAAATTTATTTTCCCTTCTTTATCTGAGACAGCTTTATCGATAATTGTCCATCGTTCTATATCACCAAAAGCTTTATTCGTTTTTATTAAAGACGGTAAACTATTTGGCGAGGCTTCAATTGATATAACTTTAATATTATAATTACTCATCAAAATTGGAATAGCTATAAGTCCAATGTTAGCACCAATATCAAAAACTTCGGAATGAGGTTTCACTAGAGGTATAATAATCTTTATAATGTCGTGTTCATAAATACCTTCGTTAATAGCTCGTTTAAAAATGATACTATTTCGAGGAAAATAGACAGTTTGATTATAATATTTAAATTTGCCTATTATATTCCAATAATGTTGCGCAATATTTACTTTGATTGCTCTTTTTATAATTTCAAACATATTTTAAAGTTATATACACGGTATCCTTTTTAAGTAACTGCAAATTCATATTCAATCTCAATTCCACCACGAACTGATAAATCATAGGGTAATATATCATCGGTTAGCATCTTTTGTATTACCTCAAATTGTAAAAGATTGTAAAAATTACCTGATACGGAATTGGATTGGATATAGATACCAATTTGATAAATACCTGGTAAAAAAGGTAATTTTTTTAATTTTCCATTAATTTCAAAAGTTTTATTTGTGCTTGATATTTTAAATAAATTTGTACTTCGGAAATCTACAATAGTTACTCTTTGTTCAAATTCATCTGAAATAAGAAAGGTTAATCCTGTAATATTATTAATAATTTCGCTTTCTATTTTAAAATGAAAATTTAAGTCGTCATGCGCTACTATTTTAGGTGACGAAATTTGGAATAATTTTATAAACGTATCATTGTTTAAAGCAATATCCTTAATACTAGTATTAAGGATATTTGTATTGCTCGTTGAGTATTTTTTAACAGCGTCGTTTACATCACCGCTAAATAAAATATTGCCATTGTTTAGTACTAAGCCTTTATTGCAAAGTGCTCGAATTGATTCCATATTATGACTCACAAATAAAACGGTTCTGCCTTCGCCTTTGCTTACATCGCCCATTTTGCCGATACATTTTTTCTGAAATTCAGCATCGCCAACGGCTAATACTTCATCTACAATTAATATTTCTGATTCTAAGTGTGCGGCTACGGCAAATGCTAATCTAACATACATGCCCGATGAGTAGCGTTTTACCGGTGTATCAATATAGCGTTCAACACCTGCAAAATCAACAATTTCGTCAAACTTGCGCTTTATCTCGGCTTTGCGCATTCCCAATATCGCACCATTTAAATAGATGTTTTCTTTGCCCGTCAACTCGGGATGAAAGCCTGTGCCTACTTCCAATAAGCTGGCAATACGTCCTTTAATTTTGATAGAACCACTGGTAGGGGAGGTTACTCTGCTTAATATTTTTAGTAATGTGCTTTTACCTGCGCCGTTTCTTCCTATTATCCCTACTGCATCGCCTTGCGCTACTTCAAAGTTCAAATCATTCAAGCTCCAAACAATATCGCTCTCGCCTTTTTTGGTACGGTCATTTACTTCGCCTATTTTTAAAAAAGGATCTTCTTTTCCACGCATTTTAGCCCAAAAACGTTCTAAATCGCGCGAAATAGTTCCTGTACCAAAGTCGCCTAATTGGTATGCTTTAGAAAGATTTTCAACCTTGATTGCGGTAGGCATAATAAATTATTTGAATTGTGTTTTTAAACGTAAAAATGGCTTTTCAATAAGGTAGTACGAAGCAATAGCCGCTATAAATACTAAAATAATATTTAGTGGAAACATAGTCCACTTGGGATAAATACTATAGGGATATGCTGGTGCCATAAATATTTGCTGCCATATATAAATGCTATATGATACTAAACCGATGAAAACCATCATAGGATGATTTAAAATTCTGTACACTACGTTTTCGGGTTTACAATGGATGGCATAATATATAAATGCAGTGATAAGTAAACTGCTAAAAATATAATCGAAGGGTATTCTTAAAAATCGAGCTGATGGTGTAAGTCGTGGTAAAAAAATTGTGATTGCAAGAATAAGACTAAAGCCAAACAGTGGGTGTATTAGAATATGATGGATGCGTTTTAACCAATTTTTATACAAGGCAATACTTAGCATAGCACCGAAAACTATTGATTGCGCAGATAGTAATAGTCCGCGGAATAAAAACAATGTTGGATACAAACGAAGTATAGGGTACAGGAAATTATAAAGTATGATAATGCCTAAAATGAAAATGTATTTGCGTGGTATGAAAATGAAAATTAAAGGCCAAAATAAATAGAATTGCTGCTCGACTGATAACGACCAAGAATGTGCAACCAACCAAGATTTGCCAACATTGAAAAAATCTGAAACAAAAAATAAGGAAGCAAAAATATCTTTATCATTGACCTTAGCGATACCAATATATCGCAGTAAAAGTATAGTGCCGATATAAAGAAAATAAATAGGGCAAATTCTAAGAAGCCGCCTCATATAAAACCTTTTTATATTGATGTTTCCTGTATTGATTTTTTCTTTGAGCAATAAACTTGTAATCAAAAATCCACTAATAGCAAAAAATATTTGCACGCCCGTAGTGCCGAGGGTTAAGTGTTCATTTATAATGGAAAAAAACAATGGAGCGTTGAGTGTATAGGGTATATGACTAATAATAACCAAGATAACAGCAATAGCTCTTAACCCATTTAATGATTGGATATTATTTCCCGCAAAAAAATTGGGTGTCGAAATATTGGTGTTTAAATCAAATCTCTCAGTCAAGTTGAATGCCTTTGGTGGTTTATTTGTTAAAAATCATTCGTTATACGGTATCAACAAATGTTCGTTCTACCTTATTAAATATAATGATACCTAGTAGCAATATAACAGATGTAACGCCTGTGCTATAAGCTAATAAATCCCAACTAAAACTTCCTTTGCCCAAGAAACCATATCTTAAAGTTTCGATTACGGCAGTAATAGGATTAAATTTTATTACCCAACTATAAGCAGGATATCGCGCTATTGCGGTAGATAATGGATAAATAACGGTAGTGGTGTACATTAATAGTGGAACGCCAAATGTTACCACAAAAGCTAAATCGCGGTATTTGGTGGTAACGGCTGATATAATCATACCTAAGCCTAAGCCTAAAGCTGCGATAAGTATAATGAGCAATGGAAATAGCAATAAGGTAGCATTTGGTGCAATTGCGACACCCTTGCCTGCATAAATAGCCATCAAAACTAAAAACAATAAAAACTGCACCGCAAACCGTATAAGGTTTGATAGTACAATACTTAGCGGCATAATTAATCGTGGGAAGTAAACTTTGCCTAGCATAGCAGCATTATCTTTAAAAACGGTAGATGTTTTTGTAAGACAATCAGCAAAATAGTTCCAAATGATAGTACCAGCTAAATAAAATAATGGAGCAGGAACTTCATCTGTTTTTATACCTGCCAAATTGCTAAATACCAAATTATATATGAGTATGGTAATAATGGGTTGTACAAAAAACCAAACCGGACCAAGAATAGTTTGTTTATAAAATGATACAAAATCGCGCCTTACCAGTAGTAAAAGTAAATCGCGATAATGCCAAGTGTCTTTTAATCGCAAGTCGAATAAGCTACTTTTTGGTGATATTTCTATATCCCATTTTTCTTCAAGCATTTGACTCATTGTTAATTAGTTTTAATAATTTATTTCTGTATGATGATTCGCCGAAATGCAGCATACACGCTTTTTGCAAACTTTTTCTAGTTTCTATTGTTAAACCTTTTTTTAGGTTTTGAGCAATTGCAGCTTCTAATTCGTCAAGATCATCAACATTAATAGCTGTACCTAGTTCGCCATTTCTTATCGCATCAATACTTCCGTCGGCATTGCCACATACCACTGGCAAGCCACATGCTAAAGCTTCGATAAACACTATCCCGAAACCTTCTTTTTTACTCGGGAGGACAAACAAATCAGAGAGTAAAAAATGGTCGGTAAGTTCATTTTCATTTAAAAAACCAGTGAGTATAACATTATCAACAACATCATATTTGTTTATGAGTGCTCTAATGCGATTGCCCTCAATGGCATCATATTGTCCAGAAAGTATATATTTTATATTAGGGAACTCTACTTTTAACCGATTAAGAGATTTTATTACTTGCTCGTAACCCTTGTATTGTTCTGATGAGGCAAGGCGAGTAAGGGTAAAAATTACTTGGTTAGAAGTATCCAACCCATATCTATTTAATAGATATGCTGGTTTCTCAAATGTTTCTGGCAGGTTAATGAATGGGTCAACAACATTGTTTAGTACCGTGCATTTATCGGGGTCTGACTGATGCCAGTTGATCATTTGTTGTTTTGTAAATTCACTTACGCAAATTATTTTATCGCAATAGCGTTTCAAAAGTGCTTTCTTAATAAAACTTACTGGTCTCCAAACCTCAATGCCGTGTGCAATTAGCCATATTTTGCATTTAGGATTAATTTTTTTTATCGTAATGCCTAATAGCGACAGGTTGATATGGCTCAATATTACAATATCCGCCTTTGATGCCACTTTTTTAGTTTCTAATGCTAATGTGGTTCTATTATTTCCAAAACCAGTATAGTTTTCGTGAGGGAGATATTGACTCATTAAATCATACCTCGAATCATATAATGAGAAAAGATTAAAATCCCAATGCTCTTGTTTTGCTATACACGATAATGAATAGGCAAGTGTGCGAGTCATTTTTTGAATGCCACCTGTTGTGCTAAAAGTTTGTAGCGTAAAAAGGACTATTTTTTTAGGCATGCATTTGAATTTGATACAGTGCAAAAATTTTTGACCAATGCGCAGCATTATGGTTAAATGCTTTTAAAATTTCTTTTGCCTTTTTGCCTCGATATAAGTGAGTATTATTAATGTCAGCGTCTTGCTTCATCCATTCTTGAAGTGGAAATGTGAAGCCCATTTTTGATCTATCCCAAATAGCTCGAGGCAGGGTATCACCAAAGCTATCAATTAATAATTTCTTGGGTTGTGTGTTATCAAAGCGTATATCGGCAGCAATATTGGTTGCTAATCGTGTGAAATCCTCATCTAAAAATGGCACTCTGATTTCTAAACCATGGCTCATCCCCATCACATCAGTATCTCGCAACAATTGGTTCTGCATATACAAATTAGTTTCGAACCAAGCTGCATCCTCTTCATCATAATTACGAATGTATGCCATTTTCTTATTATTAAATAGCACATCTTCAACCGTGTGTATATCAATATCCAATATTTGGGCTATATCAAGTGGTGTGTAATGACCTCTAAGTAATAAGTAATCAGCAACGGGGTGTTTGTAATTCAAGAAAGCAACTTTTTTATATCTATCAGCAGTTAAATATTTACCTAATTTGGATAAGCAAGTAGGTAGCTTTCGTAATGTTTTAATATACTTTATCCTATTAAATGATGGATAGCCACCAAATAATTCATCGCCGCCAACGCCTGATAGTACCGCTTTTAAGCCATCTTCATGTGCATACTTACTGATAAACCAAGTGTTAATGCCGTCGATGGTTGGCATATCCATATCAGCTACTATTTGCGGTAGAAATTCCTCGAAATCCTTTTGTTTTACTAAGTGAGCATATTTTTCACCTTCAATTTGTTTCAAGATTAAGCTCTGATACCTGCTTTCATCATATGCCGCCTCACTAAAATAAATAGAAATAGTGTTTAACTGGGCTTTCTTTTGTTCATTAGCAATTAGTGTGAGTAGGCTGGAATCGATACCGCCACTGAGAAACACACCAATAGGAGCATCGGCTATCAATTGGCGACTGATAGCATTTTTTAAGGTATATTGTATCTGCTCTTTTGCTTCATTAATATCAATTATAAGCGATTGCTTGTATATAACATGATAGGAGTGTATTTCGTACTTTGCAGTATTGTTATGCCAACATAGAAATTCGCCCTTTGGTAAACTATATACATTTTTTAGGGTAGTATAAGGTTCGGGGATGTGCCCATAGGCTAAAAACCTAATTGGCCAATTTTCATCAGTTTCTGATGCTACTCCTGCTTTTTTTAATGCTTTTACCTCAGATGCGAAACTTAATTGCCCGTTTTGAATATGATAGTACAAAGGTTTCACGCCTGCACTGTCTCGAACTAAATAAGTGAGTTGTTTTTCTGTATCATACAAAGCAAAAGCAAAAATTCCTCTAAATTTTGAAAAGGATGACATCCCCCAATACTTATAGGCATTGATGATTACCTCGGTATCCGAACTAGAGCTGAATTGTGCACCTAACTTTAGGAGTTGCTCTTTTAGTTCTAAATAATTATAAATTTCGCCATTAAAGGTTATCCATATTTTTTGATTGCTATCAGCCATGGGTTGATGCCCATTTTTGCTTAAATCAATAATAGATAGCCGTCTGTGTCCAAAAACAAGATTTGCCTTATCATCACTAAAAATACCTTCATCATCAGGCCCCCCATGTTTAAGGGCATCGCACATCAAACGTACCTTCTCAAAAATTTCATTAGGTTTTAAAGTATTTGAGATTATCCCTGCAATCCGGCACATAAATTAGTAGGTAATATGTTGAAGTACGTTCACAGCTTCGCCCCGTAAGTCACATCAATATTTTGTAACACACTCATTTTTAGTAATATGTATTTTATAAAAAATACTGCGTATAGTTAGTTTATAGCGGTATTAAAGTAAAACAAAAAATATTAATTATAGCAATAGTTAGTATTAAAATCTATTAAGTAATGATGCAGCAATATGTACAATAACCGAACATCCTAAACTCTCCAACCGCAACGCTAATTGCTTTTGAGAGCGATAGGATATTATTTCACCAATCATACCTTTGAGGGGGCCAGCTTTCACAATAATTTTTTCGCCTGGAAGCAAGTTTTCTTCCGTTATTTCTAACTCAAGTGAACTTGCCATTAGTAATTTTAAATCATTGATTTGTTGAGCTGGCATAGCTGCAATTTTACCACCAAAATAAATAAAGCGAGTAACCCCCTTTGTCATTAATACCTCTGCTTGTTCGCGCTCACTGATGCGAACAAATAAGTAAGATTTGATGAATGGCTCGTCCACCCATTTTTTTCTATCGCTCCATTGTTTGAGTTCACGTTTTAATGGGAGATAAGCTTCAATACCTTTATTTAGTAAGGCTTGATAAGCTTTTTTTTCTGCTCGTGGATGTGTATAAACTGGATACCAATTTTTTAACCTTATATCCATGTATTATTTAAGTATCTAACTTAGCCAACGTCTTATATCCCACCATTTGTAAACCTTTTTATCTACATAATAATCCGAGCCTTCGTAACCACTATAGTCAGAATAATAATAATAGTGTGTGCCATGACTGTCGCCAGTAAATTTGGTTGTATAATACCTCGAGTGAAGCATATCTTCGGCAAAGGCATTTAATATAATTACGGTGTTATCTAAGTGATATTCATTGGCAATACGTTGTGGAACTGTTGCTGCATAAAATTTTGATTTACCAGATCTAATAACAAAAATATTAATATCACTCATCCTTATTAGTGGAATAGCATCCGAAACCAAACCAATAGGCGCGGTATCAATCATAACAATATCGTATGTTTTTTGGAGCTCAGTAATAAGCGTCTTCATCCTATCATTGTGCAACAACTCTGATGGGTTTGGAGGAACAGGCCCTGATACCATCACATCAAGATTGGGCTGAGGCGATGGATGAATAATGCCACTATCTAATTCGCACTGATTAGCTAAATAATTACTTAAGCCTTTATCATTAGGCAGTTGGAATGTTTTATGAATACGCGAACGACGTAAATCGGCAGCAATAAGGATGATTTTTTTATCGATTAATGATAGTGTACTCGATAAATTTACAGTAATAAATGACTTCCCTTCGCCAGCTACTTCTGATGTGACACAAATTACTTTGCTTTTCTTTTCGGATGCAATGAAACTTAAATTGGTACGAACCGAGCGCACAGATTCAGCAAAAATGGATTTCGGTCTACTTATTGCTAATATTTGTGAGTTGTTTTCATCAATATCATCTGGAAATTTACGAATAACACCGATGATGGGTATTGTTGTTAAGCTCTCCACAGTTTCTTTGTCATAGATATATGGATTAACAAGTCTGATTAAGATAATCAATCCTATACCTATTACTATACCTATAATGATAGCAGTGCGGTGTACAGTATGCTCGTCTGGCGATACTGGTGTATTATTAGGTTGAGCAGGTTCAACAATGGTAGCACCCGGTAATATTGCCGACCGACTAATTTGTGCGTCTAATCTTTTTTCTGATAAAAAAGTATATACTTTATCATTAATCTCAAAATTACGCTTTAGACTAATAAGTTTCCGTTCAGCAGCTGGAAGTGTTGAGATTTTTTGATTTACCAACGATACTTGTTCATCAATATAACTTATATTTTTGTTGATACGGGTACTTGTCGCATTAATGTTATTTATGGCAGCATTTTTTAATTGCAAAATTTGCTGATTAATATCAGTAATAGTCTGCGAATTATTATTGTATGTTTTTAATAATGTATTTTTTTCAACTAAAAGACTATTTAAACTAGTAATAAGACCAGTTAACAGAGGGTCAATTTGACCTTCCAAATTAAAATTGAGATTGATGTTGTCTTTTTCTTTTGCTATTTGTTCTTTTAATTGATTAATGGCAATTAGCTGGAATTTTAGTATAGTACGTTGCGACTCTAATTCTTTTAATTTGCCCACTTGAATATCTGACGCAGATGTTATATCCATCATTTTGGCGCCTTGTTTGAATTTTTCAAGCGATTGTTCAGAGCCTTTTACCTCATTCGATAATGTTTTTAGCTGATCATCAATAAAGTTAATCATTTGGCTAGCTGATTGCGTTTTTTGATTTCTCTCATAGTTGAGATACTCTTTCATAATAGCATTTAAAATATCAGCCGCAAATTGAGGATCAGAGTCCAATTCTTGTAAGGAGATAATGTTTGAGTTTTTTACAATTTCACTCGTATGTAATCCGCCCTTTACCCTGCTAATATAATCTTCTGGAATATTAAATTTAAAAATGAAGGTCGATTTTGCATTCGTTCTCTCTGGATATTGTATGCTGAAGTCGGTATTACCAATACTGATTGGTTGGTTATAATTGTATTTTTTTTGAATTTCCTCTTTCCCAATTTTATAGCTTAATCTGAATGAACTATTGTTGATGGGTTGGAATTTAATTAAGTTTCGATAAAAATTTAAACTATCAAATTTTAAAAATTGAATATTTAAAAGTTTTTGAGGGTACACATCCGTGGTACGGGCTCTGCCTTCAATGAAGAAACTTACTCGATAATCTAAATTTTTTATAGCACTTAAAATAAGTGTACGACTTTGTAAAACAAAAATCTCACTTTGAATTTTAGACGGCCCTCTATCATTATTACTAATTATTCCTACAAGGTCAGAAAGCTCAGACTTTTTTTCTTCAATTTTTAATGTTCCGTTTGTAGAGTAAGTTTTAGGAGTGTACCATAAATAGGTGTATGAAATTAATACACATATAATAATGGATGTGGCAATCCAATACCATCGGCTTAATAATATTTTGGCAATTTTGAAATAATCAACCTCCTGATGGGGAAGTTTTCGTACGATCTTCTCGGTATCTTCCATTTAGCGATGAATGAGCGTGTAAATAATTAAGGCAGTATTTAGAATGATTAAACCAGGCTGAACCGTATTTGTTATGTTTTGCAACTGGTCGTTTTTAACTGCACGTTTATTTTGCGCAATATATATAATATCATTGTTTTGGAGTATCATTCTCGGGTCGCCTATTGTTTTTATTTTACTTAGGTCAATCTCGGTTACTTGTGGATTTTGTGGGTCGCCTCTAATTATTTTTATATTTTTTTCATTTGCTTTATCACTAAGTCCACCTGCTTCTCCAATAAGTTCAATCAAGCTGGTTCTGTCTTTTACTAAAGGGAAGTTGCCTTGAGTTTTAATTTCACCAAGTATGGTTACTTTTAAGTTGATAATTTTTAAATCGATTATTGGGTCTTTAAGCACCCCCTTGCGATAAATACCTTCAATCAATTTAGCCGCCTCGGCACGTGTAAGCCCTGCTACGGCAACGTGCCCAATAATAGGCAATGCTACGGTGCCATCTTCCTCTACTTGGTAGGTTTGCCCTTGTGAAGATGCGGCAGCGTTAGATGAGCCAATACTAGTTGAAGGGGCTTCATCAACTATATATTTAGCACTTTGCAAGTTTCGTATTTGTAAAATATCTTGAGATTTGATATGATAGTTGGAAGTGCCACTACCACTATTATCTTGAGCTGTTTGCGTGGTGCTTCCATTAGTATTATTAGGCTGTTCAAACAAAACCTGTTGTTGTTTAAATGAACAGGATGATAGGGTAAGTGTTCCAATAAGAAAAACAAACGCAATTAGGATTGTATAAAAACGCATATATAATTGGACTGCATATTTTGTTTATATTCGGCAGCAATTCCAAAATTACATATTTTGTATATATTAAAGGTGTATTTTCAATAGAAATGCAAGATTTAAAAATTTCTTTAATTACCGTAGCGTTTAATGCCCAAAAAACTATTGAACGATGCATCAATTCGGTATTACAACAGACGTATAAAAATATTCAATACATTATTATTGATGGCGGTTCAACAGATGGTACAGTGCAAATCATCAATAGTTATGGTGATAACGTAGATTTTTTTGTGTCGGAATCCGATAAAGGTATATACGATGCCATGAATAAAGGTATTGCACAGGCTACGGGTGATATTATTGGCACAATTAATGCTGATGATTTCTATGCTGCTGATGATGTATTGCAAAATGTGGCATTAGCGTTTGCCGAAAATCAGCATACTCATATTTTGTATGGCGATTTGGATTACGTAGATATAGGTGGTAAAATAATACGCAAGTGGCGTTCGGGTAATTACAAAAAAGGTGCTTTTAATTGGGGATGGATGCCACCACATCCAACGTTTTATTGCAAGAAAAAGCTGTTTGATGAATTAGGTGTTTATAGCCTTAATTATGGTAGTGCTGCCGATTATGAGCTGATGTTGAGATTTATACATAGCAATAGGAATAATGTATTTTATTTAAACAAAGTGATGATTAAAATGATTATTGGCGGAGTAAGTAACAAAAGTTTAAGTAATCGCGTAAAAGCACTAAACTATGATTTAAAAGCTATGCGAAATAATAATATTGTATTACCCGTTGCGACTATAGTACTTAAACCGATGCGTAAAATTATTCAATTTTTTTAACCGCCATGAAAATTTTAGTACTTTTACACCACTCAATTAATATAACTGATACCCCTAGCAATTATATTTTATGACAGACTATTTACATTCATATCATATAGTATATTATTTAATTGTAATTGCAGTTTCAACAGCTATTACATTACTTTCTATACCTTCTATACTCCACGTAGCTAGAGCAAGACACTTATATGATGATTTGGGACATTTCAGAAAGCAACACGATCACGGCATTCCACGCTTAGGCGGCATTGCTATATTTGTAAGCTTTACTATTACATCACTATTGTTTAGTATGACCGACAAGTCATTGCCGATAAACTATATGCTTACTGCTTGTATCATTTTATTTGCAATGGGGCTTAAAGATGATCTTACTGGAGTAAACTCTCGTACTAAATTTTTCATTCAGTTTATTGTAGCATCTATTTTGGTAGTGCCAGGAAACATTCGACTTTCTAGTATGTATGGGGTATTTGGTATCCACGATTTGCCTTATTGGCCAAGTGTTGCTTTAACAGTACTTACGATTATACTCATTGTAAATGCCTTTAATCTAATTGATGGTATTGATGGCTTGGCTGGTGCAACTGGCATACTTGCTAGTGGTTGCTTTGCTGGTTTGTTTATCTATATGCAACAGTATGAGTTAGCGGCAGTTTCGTTAGCTATGTTGGGTGCAATCTTGGGTTTTATGAAATTCAATCTTACTCCTGCCAAAATATTTATGGGCGATACTGGCTCAATGTTGATTGGTTTAGTAGTGGTTATAATGGCTATAAAATTTATTGAATTGAATAAGTTTACTACCATGAAATCGCCAGCTGTTTACTCAGCACCTGCATTAGCGGTAGCTATTTTAATCGGTCCAATTTTTGATACATTGCGTGTTTTTGTACTAAGAATTTCAAGTGGTGCTTCGCCTTTTGTGGCTGACCGTAAACACATACACCATCGTATGTTATCACTAGGGTTCTCACATTTAAAAACTACCATCATATTAGTAGTACTAAACTTACTTTGCGTAGTTATGGTGATGGCATTCAGAGCTTATGGTAATTCAGTATTACTGGGACTAATCTTAACAGTTTGTTTAATATTCAATTGGGCTATTTCTTTCTTCATTCGCTTAAAAGAGCGCGAAGATGTAGCTGTGCGCAAGCTGTTTGTTTAATCGAAACATAGGCAACATTTCATCGGGCTCATCCTGCTATTGTCATAAATTGGCGTATTAAATTATAGCCTATCTTATTTTGATTAACTTTGCACTAAATATTTTAGTGTTATGAGAATTGCTATAAACGGATTTGGACGTATTGGTAGAGTGTTTTTAAGAAACATTATTTCTAATCCTGATATACAAGTAGTAGCAATTAATGACTTAGCAAATGCCGAAACACTCGCCCATTTGTTTAAGTATGATTCTGTTCATCGCATATTTAAGGGCGATATTAATCACGACGATACTAATTTATTCATCAATCAGAAGCAAATTAAAATACTTTGTGAGAAAGACCCTTCAAAATTGCCTTGGAGCGAATTAAATGTTGATTTGGTTATTGAGGCGACAGGGAAATTTACATCCAAACAAGGTGCAGAACAGCATCTGGTGGCAGGTGCAAAGCAGGTAATTATCTCGGCACCATCGGCCGATAAAGAAATCCCAACAATTGTAATGGGCGTAAATGACAGGTTGATTGATATGCAATCGCCTATTTTATCTAATGCCTCGTGCACCACAAATAATGTAGCCGCATTGGTGAAAATTTTGGATGATAACTGGGGTATTGTTGATGGTTATATCACTACGGTGCACTCGATGACGGGCGACCAAAGCCTGCACGATGCACCACATAAAGACCTTCGTCGAGCTAGAGCAGCTTCGGCATCTATAATCCCCACTACTACAGGCGCAGCAAAAGCAATTACCAATATATTTCCACATTTAAAAGGTAAGCTGGGTGGTGCGGGTATAAGAGTGCCAGTTTTAAACGGTTCGCTTACTGATTTTACCTGTATCTTAAAAAATCAAACTACTGTTGAAGAAATTAATCAAGCATTTAAAGTAGCAGCCGAAGGCGATATGAAAAATGTATTGGAATATACGGCCGATCCTATTGTATCCACAGATATATTAGATAATCCGCATAGTTGTATTTTTGATTCAAAACTGACATCAATTGTTGGTGGCTTGGTAAAAGTTGTAGGTTGGTACGATAACGAAATGGGCTATTCGAGCCGCTTGGTTGATTTGGTGTTGAGAATTAATGCATTAAAGCATGATCAAGTTTATTCGGGCTGATGAGGTATTAGCCATTCGTAATGATATTTTACGAGATGGTAAACTAACGCTTGATGAATGTAGATTTCCTACCGATACAATAGAAGGCGCGTTTCATTTAGGTTATTTTAATGACGAAAAGCTCATTTCTATTGCTTCATTTCATCCACAAACTTATGATGGATATAATGGCATAGCCTATCAACTACGTGGTATGGCCACGGTAGAAAAATATCAAGGGAATGGGATAGGAAATCAACTGTTAAATTTTGCCATCGTTTATTTACGTGGGCAAAAAGTAAATTACCTTTGGTGTAATGCAAGGATAAAAGCTATCAAATTTTATCAAAGTACAGGTTTTGAGATTATTTCAGATGAGTTTGATGTGCCTAATATAGGAATGCACCGAGTGATGTATTTAAAAATACAGTAATCAAAAAGGCATTTTCATTTTAGAGTTAAAAATTAATTGCTGAATTTGGCGCAGAAAAAAAATACGCCTTTAACAACGATATGAAAACAGTAGATAAAATAAATTTTTCAGGGAAAAAAGCATTAATCAGAGTTGATTTTAATGTCCCACTTGATAAAGATTACCATATAACTGATGATAATAGGATAACTGCCGCATTACCAACAATCAATAAAATATTGAAAGATGGTGGTGCTGTTATTTTAATGTCGCATTTAGGCAGACCAAAAGAAGGGCCAACAGAAAAATATTCTTTAAAACATTTGGTAGCTCATTTGTCAAATCTTTTAGATAGACAGGTTGATTTTGCTGATGATTGTATTGGGCAACAAGCTGTTGATAAAGCCAAAGCATTGGCAAGCGGGGGAGTGCTATTGTTAGAAAATCTACGCTTTTATAAAGAAGAAGAAAAAGGCGATGTTGACTTCGCAAAAAAACTAGCAGCTTTGGGCGATGTATATGTGAATGATGCTTTTGGTACAGCACATCGGGCACACGCTTCAACTTCCATTATTGCGCAATTTTTTCCGGAAGAAAAATGTTTTGGTTATGTGATGGCATCGGAGCTAGCTAATGCCGAAAAAGTATTGAACAATGCCGAAAAGCCGTTTACAGCTATTATGGGTGGTGCTAAGGTATCGGATAAAATAGAACTAATAGAGCGTTTGTTAGATAAGGTTGATAACTTAATTATAGGTGGTGGTATGGCTTATACCTTTGCAAAAGCGCAAGGCGGGCATATTGGTAAATCGTTGGTAGAAGATGATAAGCTCGATTTGGCTAATAGCCTTATTGTCAAAGCAAAAGCCAAGGGCGTAAACTTGCTATTGCCTACAGATTCTATCATTGCAGATAATTTTTCTAACGATGCTAATACCGCTACTGCGGCTAATAATGCTATTCAAGATGGATGGATGGGCTTAGATATCGGTCCAAATTCAATCGTAGCTTTTGATAAAGTAGTGAAAGAGTCGAAAACTATTTTATGGAATGGGCCAATGGGCGTTTTCGAGATGGCAAAATTTGAACAAGGTACTAAAGCAATAGCCGAAGCGGTAGTTGCAGCAACTAAAAATGGGGCTTTCTCGTTGATTGGTGGCGGCGATTCGGCAGCAGCAGTAGCCAAGTTTAATTTTACTGACGATGTGAGTTATGTATCAACAGGCGGAGGAGCTTTGTTGGAGTATATGGAAGGCAAAGAATTGCCTGGCGTAAAGGCAATAAATGGTTAACTTTATTCAGATGATAAGCAAAACGCCCCGAGAAATTGGGGCGTTTTGCTTATAAGCGTTTTTAATTTGTACCTGCTGGCTTTACAGGTTCGTTTTTTCTAAATCGAGCTTTAATTATTTCTAAATCAGCATCACTAAGTTTTGATGTCGCTTTTAATAATTTCGCAAAATAGGTCACCTCGTTTTCATTTGCAGGGCAACCTATACTTTCACCTATTGTGTCTAAACTAGCACCTTTTGGTCGAATTTCCGAATCGGCAAGTAAAGTGCCTTTGTTATCTAATATGACCCAAAATGGCAATCCTTGAGTTTCGCCTTTGTATTTCTTCAACAAGTCAAGTCCACCTGGATTTTCCAAATTTTCTTTCCCTTTTCTTTCTAGTACATCAATATGAACTATTACATAGTTCTCCGTAAATAATTTTGAACACTTAGGACTATTCATGGATGTTTCCATCTTTTTGCACCACCCACACCACGAAGCGTGAAAAATGACAAACACTTTTTTGTTTTCTTTTGCTGCTTTTGCATAAGCGCGAGTTAATAACTGTTCTGTGGGTTCGGGCTTAGTTTGTGCAAACAAACTGCAACTAAAAAGGCTGATAATAGCGGCAATCAAATATTTTTTCATAATAGTGAGGTTTAATTGAGAGGTAAATTTAGGTTATTAATACGTTAAAACAAACTGGGTTTAGATAGTAAAATGAAGTTTGAGTTTGCTTGATAAAATACAGTAAAGTGGGAGTAAATTATTGAAAATGATTGTTGAAAACTTTTTGGTGGTAAAAAGTGTTGAAAAGTGGGAAAAGTAATTTACTTTTACTCTACAATTATTGAATAGGTGTAAAATGTCCCATTTTTTAGGAGAATTTGATTGTAAACTAGATGTCAAAGGCAGGATGATGATTCCCGCAGGCCTCAAAAAACAGCTTCCTGGAGCTGAAAAGGAGGGACTTGTGATTAATCGTGGCTTTGAAAAACATCTAGTAATCTATACTCGAAAAGAGTGGGATAGGATAGTGGATGAGCACAGTAAACTTAATCAATACGAGAAGCGTACCCGCGAATTTATTAGATATTTTACTAGAGGAGCATCCGAATTGATGTTAGACTCGGCTAATCGGGTGTTGTTGCCTAAAGCTTTGCTCGAATATGCAGGTATTGATAACGAAGTGGTGTTGGCGTGTCAACCTAATAAAATTGAAGTTTGGGCTAAGAGTGCTTATGACGAACAGTTGGATAACGAGCCAGAAAACTTTGCAAAATTAGCCGAAGAGGTAATGGGAAGTGGAAGGAGGAAGGATGATGAGTAATTACCATGTTCCGGTAATGTTGAAAGAGTGTATTGATGGGCTCGATATTCGCCCTGAAGGTACTTATGTTGATGTTACATTTGGCGGCGGTGGGCATTCTCGCGAAATTATAAAGCATTTGGGCGGAGAAGGTCGCCTTTTGGCATTTGACCAAGATGCCGATGCCCAGCAAAATATTATTGACGATAAGCGTTTCGAGTTTGTAGATCAAAATTTCAGATACCTTAAGAACTTTTGCCGCTTACATGATGTCATTCCAGTTGATGGGATATTGGCTGATTTGGGTGTGTCGTCCTATCAGTTCGACCAAGCCGAGCGAGGTTTCTCTATTCGTTTCGATGCGGAGTTGGATATGCGTATGAACCAAGCAGATTCGCTCACGGCAAAAGAGGTGGTCAATACTTATAGCGAAGCCGATTTGCATCGCATATTTGGTGTTTATGGTGAGATAAAAAATGCAAAATCACTTGCAAAAACTATTGTTACCACCCGCCTAAATGCCCCAATTAATACAGTGGCTGATTTGAAAAACGCAATTGTTAATCTTATCCCAAAAGGAAAAGAAAATAAATATTTGGCACAGGTTTTTCAAGCTTTACGCATAGAGGTAAATCAAGAATTAGAGGCATTAAAAGATTTTTTACTCCAATCGGCAGAGGTTTTGGTGTCAGGTGGGCGATTGGTAGTGATGTCATACCATTCATTAGAGGATAGGTTGGTGAAAAGTTTTATCGCCAAAGGGAAATTTAGTGGAGAGGTAGAAAAAGATTTTTATGGAAACGACCAAAAGCCTTTCGAGGCGGTAAGTCGTGGAGCGATAAGCGCATCAGAAGATGAGATAAAAAATAACAATAGGGCACGTAGTGCTAAATTAAGAATAGCTGTAAAAAAATGACCAATCGTTTACGTACAGAAATTCGGGAAGAAGAAGTTGAAAAAGAACTTGTAGTGGAGGAAAAATCCATAAAGGAGATTTCTGAAAGTGCATTGTGGCAATTATTTGCCCAAAATTTTACTGCCGAGAAAGCAACTAACGCTTTGCCTTTTTTATTGTTTCTCGCCTTTTTAGGGATGTTGTATATAGGCAATATGCACTTGGCCGAAAGAAATGTAAGAGGGATTGATAAAGTAGGGAAAGAGGTAAAAGAACTAGTTTGGGATTATAAAACCGCTAAAGCTGATTTGGCCTATAAAAGCACACTGACTGAGATTGCTAAACGAGTAGATACGCTAGGTATAAAAGAACCGATTGAGCCACCACAACGATTAAAAGCACAGGAGGTAAAAGATGGGAATTAGGACAAATATACTGCTGCGAGTTTATATAGCATTTGGCTTAATTCTAGTTTTTGCTGGAGCGGTAGTTTTTCAGCTTTATCGTGTACAATTTGTACAAGGGGCAAAATGGAAGGGGATGTCAAAATCATTATCGGCAAGATATATGAATGTTGAAGCTGCCCGAGGCAATATTTTTGCTGCTGATGGTAGTTTGTTGGCTACATCAGTGCCCGAATACGAGCTACACATGGATATGCTTGCTGGTGGCATAGCTGATGATGATATATTTAATGAGAAAGTCGATTCGTTAGCAGCAAGTCTTTCTCAATTTTTTGGTGATAAATCAGCACGAGAATATTCAATCATGCTTCGTGAGGCACGTAAGGATGGTGAGCGTTATCAGTTAATAAGGAAGAAAGTCGGTTTTCAAGATTTAAAGCAGGTACGGAAGTTTCCTATTTTCAATTTAGGTAAAAATAAGGGGGGCTTGATTGTAATTCAGCAAAACAAACGTATCCTTCCATATCGCACTTTGGCTATTCGTACCATTGGTTATAAGAATGACAATGCAAAAAATGTTGATGGCAAATCGGTTGCGGTTGGCTTAGAAGGAGCTTTTGCTGATTATATTAATGGAGAAAATGGCAAACGCTTAATGCAGCGTATGGCTGGCGGCGCATGGATGCCCGTAAATAATGATGAAGAAGTTGAAGCAAAAGAAGGTGCGGATATTATCTCAACTATAGATGTAAATTTTCAGGACGTAGCCCAAGCAGCATTAAAAAAGCAAATGCTTATCAGTCAAGCCGACCACGGGTGTGTGGTATTGATGGAAGTGGCTACCGGCGAAATAAAAGCAGTTGCTAATCTTACTCGAACTAAGGATGGCGATTATGTAGAGAAACTTAATTATGCCATCAGCGATGCAACAGAGCCAGGTTCAACCATGAAATTGGTAACCTATATGACTGCCATCGAACAGCATAAAATAGATACGGGTACAAAAATAAATGTCGAAGGTGGTAGGATGAAGGTTATTCCGGGGAATGATAAGTACACGGTTACCGATGTGGAGCGAGATGAGTTTTATGTCATTAGTGCAAAAACGGCATTTGAGCAATCATCAAACGTGGCGGCAGCAAAATTTATTTATGACCATTATAACAGTAACCCGTCAGAATATACCAATCAGCTATATAGCTACCATCTGAATGAAAAACTAGGGCTGCAAATACCAGGCGAAGGCACGCCGCTTATTAAAACACCAAAATCAAAAAGTTGGAGTAAGCTCACCTTGCCGCAAATGGCTTACGGCTATGAGGTAAAATTGACCCCATTGCAAATGTTGGCATTTTATAATGCAGTGGCAAATAATGGTAAAATGATAGCTCCCATTTTTGTAAAAGAGATACGCCGATTGAATAGTACTATCGAAAGATTTCAAGCAAGAGTTATCAACGAAAAAGTATGTTCTGACGAAACACTTTCTAAAGTGAAAGCCATGCTTGAAGGGGTTGTACTAAATGGGCCAGCCAGAAAGGTTATTAAAAATCCATTATATACAGTTGCTGGTAAAACAGGTACGGCGCAAATAGCCAATGGCAAACATGGTTATGGCGATAAAAATATGCACCAAGCTTCGTTTTGTGGTTATTTTCCAGCCAATCATCCCAAATATTCGATGATTGTTGTTATCAATAATCCTCAAGGTGTTTATTTGGCCGCAAAAGTTGCGGGGCCTGTGTTCAGAGCAATAGCTGATAGAGTTTACTCAAGCGATTTGGATATAAATCAAAATACACCAATTCGCTTTGTAGGTAATGCACAATTACCGAAGGTAAAAGCAGGTAGTCAAAAAGCGGTTAAGCAAGTTTATACTAAGCTAAATATTAAACCATTATACGCTTCTAATAACACTTCGTCAGCAGGTGTTGATACCAGTAATGGCTTGGCATTTGAAGATAATAAATATACTAAGGGCGCAGTGCCCGATGTGGTGGGTATGGGTTTAAGCGATGCTGTTTACGCATTAGGTAATGCAGGGTACAAAGCATCGGTACATGGAAGTGGAGCGGTTGTAAAACAATCTGTTTCGGGCGGAAGTATAATTCCAAAAGGGTCAAAAATAATAATCGAACTACAATGAGATATTTGAGCGATATATTGGATGGAGTGGCATTTACCCAGTTGCAAGGTAGTGCTGATATGGAGATTACTGCCATTGTTTTCGATTCGAGAAAGGTAATACCAGGAGCATTGTTTGTTGCGGTAAGAGGCACACAGGTAGATGGGCACGAGTATATCGACCAAGCTGTTAAAAATGGTGCAGTAGCCGTAATTTGTGAAGATTTACCAGCGCATGTAACTGGCGAGGTTGATTTCCTGATGGTTGCCGATACCTCGGTAACACTAAGTGCTGTTGCAGCCAATTTCTACGATAACCCTTCGGATAAATTGAAATTGGTGGGGGTTACAGGAACAAATGGAAAAACCACTATTGCAACGCTGCTTTATAAACTATTCCGAGATTTAGGTTATAAATGTGGGTTGTTATCAACTGTCGAAAATCAAATTAATGGCGAAGTGGTTGCTGCTACGCATACTACCCCCGACCCAGTTGCATTAAATATGTTGCTTAGCGAAATGGTAGATAAAGGGTGCGATTACTGCTTTATGGAAGTAAGCTCACATGCCATTACTCAAAATCGTATTGCTGATTTAAAATTTGCAGGCGGTGTGTTTTCTAATCTTACGCACGACCATTTAGATTATCATAAAACATTCGATAGTTATTTAAAAGCCAAAAAAACATTCTTTGATGGCTTGCCTAAAGATGCTTTCGCACTAACCAATATTGACGATAAAAACGGCATGGTGATGCTGCAAAATACCAAAGCGCATAAGAAAAGCTACGGACTTAAAAGCATGGCCGACTACAAAGCAAAAATTGTAGAAAACCAGTTTACAGGGCTGTTGCTAAATATCGATAACGAGGAAGTTTGGTTCAGGCTGGTAGGAACATTTAACGCCTATAATTTAATGGCGGTATTCGCAACGGCTATGTTGTTGGAGCAGGATAAATCCAAAGTACTCACTAGTTTAAGTAAACTATCGGGTGCACGCGGTCGGTTTGATTATGTGGTATCAGCAAATGGTACAATTGGTATTGTTGATTATGCGCACTCGCCCGATGCAGTTCAGAATATATTGAGTACCGTACACGATGTACGTAAAGGCAATGAGAAAGTAATTACAGTACTAGGTTGTGGTGGCGATAGGGATAAAACCAAACGCCCCATCATGGCAAAAGTAGCTTGCGAATGGAGTGATAAGGTAATTTTTACTTCTGATAATCCTCGTTCGGAAGACCCTGCGCAGATTATTAAGGAAATGGAAGAGGGAGTTGACCCAGCATTCAAACGCCATACAATAAGTATTGTGGATAGAAAAGAGGCTATTAAAACAGCCGTTCATTTGGCGCAACCGGGAGATATTGTAGTGATAGCAGGCAAAGGGCACGAAAAATATCAA
Organism: uncultured Mucilaginibacter sp.; assembly: GCA_963422535.1. Taxonomy (GTDB): domain Bacteria; phylum Bacteroidota; class Bacteroidia; order Sphingobacteriales; family Sphingobacteriaceae; genus Mucilaginibacter. The sequence continues at coordinate 728,664 of OY730227.1, read as the reverse complement.
GAGATAAGCGGAGTGCGCAATCATTTTGATGATAAAGAAGAATTGTTGGAGGTTTTTAAAATGCACGAATAGGATGTGCAGAAACTAAGAATTAGATAATTAGAAACAATAGCAAATACACAAATCTGCACATAATTTAGAAGGAAATGTTGTACTACCTTTTCAGTTTTTTAGAAAAACATTATAGCATCCCAGGGGTGGGGGTGTTTCAGTACATTACTTTCCGTATGGCAATGGCGGTTATAACGTCATTAATCATCACTACAGTCTATGGTCGTAGGTTGATAGATTATTTACGTTATAAACAAGTAGGCGAAACGGTAAGAAATCTTGGCTTAGAAGGGCAAATGCAAAAAGCTGGTACGCCTACTATGGGGGGTATCATCATTATACTGGGTATTGTAATACCTACGCTGCTGTTTGCTAAGCTCGAGAATGTGTATGTATTGATGATGTTGGCTACAACGTTGTGGCTAGGTGCTATTGGGTTTTTGGATGATTATATCAAAGTATTCCGCAAAAATAAAGAAGGTTTAGCTGGAAGGTTTAAAATAATAGGTCAGGTAGGGCTTGCAGTTATTATTGGGTTTACCATGTATAGCAATCCTGATATAGTGATTCGCCAAGAAGTAAAATTACCAGTAAAATATGATTTGCCTATTGAACATCACTTGAAAGGCAACAAAACTGTTTATACGCAAGATGTCAGGTCAACCAAAACAACGATGCCTTTTTATAAAAACAATGAGTTTGATTATAGCAAGGTGCTCAAGTTTATGGGTACAGGTTACGAGCGTTATGGATTGGTCGTTTTCTTATTCTTTGTTATCGTTATCATCACCTTTATTTCAAATGGAGCTAATATAACCGATGGTATTGATGGGCTTGCAACGGGTACATCAGCCATCATAGGCATTACCTTGGCTATTCTCGCTTATGTATCAGGTAATACCGTCATAGCCGATTACTTAAATATCATGTATATCCCCAACTCGGGCGAGCTGGTGGTTTTTGCTGGAGCATTTGTAGGTGCGTGTGTCGGGTTTTTGTGGTACAATTCATTTCCGGCTCAAGTATTTATGGGCGATACAGGCAGTCTTGCCATAGGCGGAATTATAGCAGTATTCGCTATCATGATTCGTAAAGAACTGATGCTGCCTTTGCTATGCGGCATCTTCGTTGTCGAAAACTTGTCGGTAATTATGCAAGTATCGTGGTTTAAATATACCAAGAAAAGATTTGGCGAAGGGCGCAGGGTTTTCTTAATGGCACCATTGCATCACCATTATCAGAAAAAGGGTTTTCACGAATCAAAAATTGTAACAAGATTTTGGATTATTGGCATTATGCTGGCAATACTCGCCATTATAACATTGAAATTGAGATAATATATAATGACTGAAAAATTAAAAGTAAATAGACTTGTTGTACTTGGAGCCGCCGAAAGCGGAGTAGGTGCGGCATACCTTGCCCAACAGCAAGGCTATGATGTTTTTGTTTCAGATTTTGGTGCAATTGCAGATAAGTATAAGCAACAATTGCTTAATTGGAGTATTCCTTTTGAAGAAAATCAGCATACCGAAGCTGAGATACTAAAGGCTGTTGAAGTAGTAAAAAGCCCTGGTATTCCTGATAAAGCACCAATAGTTAAAAAACTAAAAGAAAATAATATTCCTGTTATATCCGAAATTGAGTTTGCTGGCAGATATACTAATGCAAAAATTATAGCTATCACGGGGTCAAATGGTAAAACTACCACTACTAGTTTAACCCATCATATCCTAAAAAATGGCGGCTTAAATGTGGGCTTAGCAGGTAACATAGGTAAAAGCTTTGCTTATCAGGTAGCAACAGAGCAGTTTGATTACTACGTACTGGAGCTAAGCAGTTTTATGCTCGATGGTATGTATCAATTCAAAGCACATATAGGGGTGCTGTTAAATATCACTCCCGACCATTTGGATAGATACGATTATAAGATGGAAAACTATGTAGCATCAAAGTTTCGCATCACTCAAAATCAAACGGCAGATGATTATTTTATTTACTGTGCCGATGATCCCGAAACCATAAATGCAATGGAAGGAAGAAGTTTTGAAGCACAGCAATTACCAATATCTATTAAAAAAAAAACAATACCGGGAGCATATCTCGATCAAGACAATATTGTCATAAACACACTAAAAGCGCATTTTCAAATGTCAATTAACGATTTGGCCCTACAAGGCAAGCACAACCTTTACAACTCAATGGCTTCGGGTATAGTAGGAAAAGTACTCGAACTGCGTAATGAAACCATCAGGGAGAGTATGGGGAGTTTTCGGAATATTGAACACCGTTTAGAATTTGTAGCCAACATATCGGGCATTAGGTTTGTAAACGATTCGAAGGCTACAAATGTAAACTCAACATGGTATGCACTCGAAAGTATGACAAGCAACGTGGTGTTGATATTGGGTGGTGTAGATAAGGGCAATGATTACGAGATGCTGACTGACTTGATAAAGCAAAAAGTAAAAGCAATAGTGTGCTTAGGAAAGGATAATAAGAGAATACACGATGCTTTTGAAAATAAAGTAGAAGTAATTGTGAATACGTTTTCGGCACAAGAGGCTACACAAGTGGCTTATCATTTGGCAAAAAAGGGAGATACCGTATTGTTATCACCTGCTTGTGCAAGTTTCGATTTGTTTAAGAATTATGAAGACAGAGGCGATCAATTTAAACAAGCGGTAAGGGAATTATAATAATTGATAGTACATTAATCAAAGGAGAGTGATGAACAAAATATTGAATAATACGAAAGGAGATAGATGGATATGGCTTATCGTCATTCTGCTTTCGGTTATTTCTATTTTGGCTGTTTATAGCTCAACTAGTACATTGGCATATAAGCGTGGCGAGGTAGTTGAAGCTATCTTAATGAAACACTTAGCCATGGTAATAGGTGGTATTGTGCTCATGTATATTTCGCATAAAATTGATTATCGATATTATGCTGGTATCTCAAAACTATTAATGATTATCACTATTCCGCTGCTGTTATATACCTTGGTGTTTGGGTCGCATATCAACAATGCGAGTAGGTGGATACCTATACCGGGTACAGGTTTGGGTTTCCAAACCTCAGATTTGGCTAAACTGACATTAATTACATATCTAGCACGCACCTTATCGCGTAAGCAAGAAAACATCAAAGATGTAAAACAATCTTTCATACCCATTATGGGAGCGGTTTGCGCTGTATTTATACTTATTGCATTAGCCAATCTTTCAACAGCGTTGATGCTTTTTGGTGTAAGCATTTTATTGCTCATTATCGGTCGTATTAGTATTAGGCAAATAGCTATTACTTGTTTGGCTGGAGCAATATTGTTAACGGGAGTTATTTTTTTAGGGCCTCGCCGTGGTGTATATAAAACAAGGGTGCATACATTTTTACACCCCGAAGCGGCAAAGCCTGATAAATCTTTCCAATCCGACCATGCAAAAATAGCTATTGCCACAGGAGGTGTATTCGGGAAAGGATTGGGGCATAGTGATGAGAAGATATATCTACCCGAAGCATTCTCGGATGAAATTTATGCCATTATTATAGAAGAATCGGGGTTGTTAGGAGGGATAGCACTCATCGGAATTTACTTGTTTTTGCTATATCGATGTATAAAAATTGTAACCAAAGCCCCTAAGGCTTTTGGTGCTTTATTGGCAGCAGGTTTAAGCTTTAGTTTAACTATTCAGGCTTTTGCCAATATGGCGGTTGCCGTAGGTTTAGGGCCAGTAACGGGTGTGCCCCTGCCATTGGTAAGTATGGGCGGAACATCAATATTGTTTACAAGCATTGCATTCGGTATTATTTTATCGGTAAGTAGAGATATTGAAGAGCCTAAAAAAGTGGTAGTAGGCGAAATAAGGGAAGTAGAAACAGCATGATTAATTAAAATATAAAATAGTGAAGTCGGGCAAAAGAATAATAATTAGTGGTGGCGGTACAGGAGGACATATCTTCCCTGCTATTGCTATTGCTAATGCTTTGAAACGACTTGACCCTAAAAATGAAATATTATTTGTTGGTGCTAAGGGGCGTATGGAGATGGAGAGAGTACCAGCAGCAGGTTATAATATCGTGGGTTTAGATATACAAGGAATTCAGCGGAAATCTATATGGAAGAACATAATGCTTCCTTATCGGTTGTTGAAGAGTATAATTAAATCTATTAAAATTATTAAAAATTTTAAACCCGATGCGGTAGTAGGGGTGGGGGGATATGCTTCGGGACCATTGTTATATGCGGCATCATTAAAAAGAGTTCCGTATTTAATTCAAGAGCAAAACTCTTTTGCTGGTGTAACTAACAAGCGGTTAGGAAAAAGAGCTAAAAAAGTTTGCGTAGCCTTTGATGGTATGGAGCATTTTTTTGTTGCTGATACCATTGTTAAAACGGGCAACCCTGTACGCAGAAGTTCTATAGCTATTGAAGGAAAAAGAGAAGAGGCTTTTAAAGAATTTAATCTATCGCCCAATAAGCAAACTATTTTAGTAATGGGGGGAAGTTTGGGAGCGAGAACGTTGAATAGTAGTATGCTAGCTGATATGGAGAAGCTTGTAGCTGCCGATGTGCAGGTGATTTGGCAAACTGGGAAGTATTATTATGAAGATATAAGGAGAAAATTAGGCGTAAATAAACATCCAAATATATGTGTGTTGGAGTTTTTAAACAGAATGGATTTGGCGTATGCTGCTGCTGATGTGATTGTTTCGAGAGCAGGGGCTGGTACAATTGCCGAGTTGTGCATAATTGGCAAGCCAGTCATATTAGTGCCATCGCCCAATGTTGCCGAAGACCATCAAACCAAAAATGCCAAAGCTTTGGTAAATACTGATGCTTGCGTATATGTTGCAGATAGAAAAGCTGAGAAAGAATTGATGGATACATCACTGCTCCTGTTAAAGGACGAGGAGAAGAAAAAAATGTTAAGTACAAATATTAGCAAATTGGCTTTGCCTGATGCTGATGACGTGATAGCTAAAGAGGTTATTAAAATAACAAGTTAAGTTAAATTTCGACCTCTCCCTGTGCGGTTGCAGGGGAGGTTTTTAAAATTAAAAAAAATGGAATTGCAAAATATCAAACGAGTGTATCTAATAGGTATTGGCGGTATAGGCATGAGCGGATTGGCTCGATATTTTGCGCATTTAGGTTGTGTAGTATGTGGTTACGACAAAACAGCAACCGAATTGACCAATGATTTGCACAACGAAGGCATCCGTGCCATATTTGATGATGAAGAGGAATGGATACCATTAAGTTTTCAAACACCTGATGAGGGTACATTGGTAATTTATACGCCGGCTGTTCCACAAGATTCGGCTATACTCAATTTCTTCCGCCGAAATGGTTTCGAGTTGTATAAGCGTTCGCAAGTGTTAGGACTTATCAGCAAAAGTATGTTTACCATTGCCGTAGCAGGCACGCATGGCAAAACCACTACTTCGTGTTTGATTGCACATATATTAAAAAACTCGGGTAAAGATTGTACTGCATTTTTAGGAGGAATAGCGTCTAACTACGACAGCAATATGCTATTTGGTCATAATAATATTGTAGTAGTAGAGGCAGATGAGTACGATCGCTCGTTTTTAACGCTGCATCCCGATATCGCAATTATTACCTCCATGGATGCTGATCATTTAGATATTTATGGTAATCATACCCATTTAACCGAGTCGTTTGCGCAGTTTGCATCACAAATAAAAGAGAATGGTACGCTTATCTTCCACGAAGATTTGCCTATTACAGCTCAAGGTATCACATACAGCGCACACGGGCCGGCAGATGTAAAAGCTCAAAATATTCGTATTGAAGGTGGCGATTTTTATTTCGATTTTAATAATAATGTTACCACTATTAATAACATTAAATTAGGTATTGCTGGGTTGCATAATATCGAAAACGCAACCGCTGCAATAGAAGTAGCATTGCGGCTGGGTATTGCTCCCGAATTGATTAAAAATGCGTTAGGTGTATTCAAGGGTGTGAAACGTAGGTTTGAGTACATTGTAAAAAATGATAAACATATTTATATAGATGATTATGCACATCATCCCGAAGAATTGCGAGCAGCCATTACTTCGATAAAAAAATTATATCCGAACAAAAAATTAACGACAATTTTTCAACCGCATTTATATACACGCACGCGCGATTTTGCCGATGGCTTTGCCGAAGTATTAAGTATGAGTGATGAGTTAATTATGTTAGACATCTATCCAGCACGCGAACTGCCTATTGATGGCGTAAGTGCTGATATGGTATTAGATAGAATGACATTGTTGAATAAACGCAAATGTGGAAAACAAGAAGCAATTGAATTGATGCAAATTGAAAAACCTGAACTACTTTTAACCGTGGGTGCAGGTGATATAGATCAATTGGTTCAACCTTTAAAAAGTGCTTTAGAGAATGTTTAAAAAACCTATATGGAGGCATATTTTGATTGGTTGTATCTGGGCGATAAGTTTGGGTGGACTGGTTGTGCTGATGGGGTTTATTGAAATTAAAAAGGTGGGAGTTTATTGTAAAGAAGTAAAAGTTTATATTCTTGGGAGTCAATATTTTATTGATAGGCAAGAGGTTGATAATATCTTAAAAATAAACAAACATCAGTTGGTTGGGCGTAATATGGAAAGCATCAACCTGCACGATTTGGAGAATAAGTTAAAAGCCAATCCATTTATCGAGTCGGCACAAGTATATGCTGATATGGATGGCATAATTAAAGTAGAAATAAATCAAAGGCAACCATTGGTGCGGATAATGAACCAGTTTGATCAAGATTTTTATATCGACCAAAATGGCATAAAAATACCTACGTCGTCAAACTTTACAGCAAAGGTGTTGGCGGCTAATGGTTACATTGATGAAGTGATAGGAAGTAAGATAGATACTTTGCATACTGATATGGCTAAGGCTTTGTTTAAAACAGCGGTGTTTATTAGTAAAGATTCGCTTTGGAATGCGCAAATAGCACAGATATATGTAAATCAACAACACGAGTTAGAATTGGTACCTCGTGTAGGTGCACATAAAATATTGATAGGCAATGCCGATGCTTTGGATGCTAAGTTTTATAACCTTTTAGTGTTTTACAAGCAAGCATTGCCGCAAGTGGGTTGGGATAGATACAAAGTCATCAATTTGAAATTCGCTAATCAAGTAGTAGGCGTGAAGGGAGATAATTTCAAAAAAGATTCGCTTAAATCTGTTGCAAAAGCAGACTCAATAAAACTGAAAAAAGATACATCACAAATAATAAATTAATTATGGACAAGAGTTCGACACACGAAAAAAGTTCGCCAATTGTAGTAGGTTTAGATATAGGTACTACAAAAATATGCGCTATTGTTGGTCGCCGTAGTAAAAATGGCAAGATAGAAGTATTAGGCATAGGCAAAGCCGAATCGGCAGGGGTAACCCGTGGTATGGTCTCGAACATTGATAAAACGGTACAGGGTATCACTGCGGCTGTTGATATAGCGGGTACGCAATCAAACGTCGAAATACGTGTAGTAAACGTAGGTATTGCTGGTCAACACATTAAGAGTTTGCAACATAGAGGATTAATTACCCGAAAAGATATACAATCCGAGATAAGTCGTAAAGATATTGATAAGCTGGTTGAGGATATGTACAATTTGGTAATGCCTCCAGGCGAAGAAATTATCCATGTATTACCTCAAGAATTTACGGTAGATAATGAACCAGGTATAAAAGACCCAATTGGTATGGCTGGTGTGCGCCTCGAAGCCAATTTTCATATCATATCGGGGCAAGTTACGGCTATCAAAAATATTGTAAAGTGTGTAAATAAAGCAAATCTCGAAAGTCAGGAATTGATATTAGAGCCATTGGCATCATCTGAGTCTGTTTTAAGTGATGAAGAAAAAGAAGCAGGTGTGGTATTGGTAGATATTGGTGGTGGTACTACCGATGTGGCTATTTTCCACGAAGGTATCATTCGGCATACGGCTGTTATTCCTTTTGGTGGTAATAGTGTAACCGAGGATATACGCGAAGGCTGCTCGGTAATGCGCAACATTGCGGAGCAATTGAAAGTGCGCTTTGGCTCAGCATTAGCCGAAGAAAATAAAGAAAACGAAATTGTATGCGTTCCGGGGTTGCGTGGTCGTGAGCCTAAAGAAATATCGGTTAAAAATTTAGCCTATGTTATCCAAGCACGTATGGAAGAAATCGTTGAGCATGTTTATTATGAGATTAAATCATCGGGCTACGAGAAAAAACTGATTGCGGGTATCGTGATAACAGGTGGTGGTGCACAGCTCAAACATTTACCTCAATTGGTAGAGTATGTAACAGGGTTGGATTGCCGTGTGGGTTATCCAAACGAGCATTTGGCGAAAAACGAAATGCTGCCAAAAAATGTTTATGAAGAATTACAAAGTCCAACTTTTGCTACTGGTATAGGTTTGTTGATAAAAGGTATCCAAAAAATGGAGTATAACGATGTGCCTGCACCAACTGTTGAGCGGATTGAGAAAGCTAAATATACCGAAGAGCGTAAGTTCGGTTTATTAGGTAAATTGCTCGAAACGGGTAAGAAATTTATTAAGGATGATATCAAGGATGAGGACTTTTTGAAGTAGTTATTAACAACTATCGAATTTTCCACATTATTGACAATTGTGGAAAAAGATTGTTGAAAATGTCATAATATTACAATAGGTAAATATTAAAAATCGTCGTTCACATTTAGCTGAAAATAAGGAATATGCAATTTGAAATGTTAAAAGAAAAATCGTCAATCATCAAAGTAATTGGTGTTGGTGGTGGCGGAGGTAATGCGGTAAACCACATGTATAAGCAGGGTATTACTGGTGTTGATTTCATTATTTGCAATACCGATGCACAAGCTTTGGAATTAAGCCCCATTCCCAATAAAGTTCAATTAGGCGCAAGCCTAACTGAAGGTATGGGTGCAGGCTCGATACCCGAAGTAGGTAAAAACTCAGCTATTGAGAATATTGATGATATTAAGCAGATGCTGGGTGCTAATACCAAAATGCTGTTTATAACAGCAGGTATGGGTGGTGGCACGGGTACAGGTGCAAGCCCTATTATTGCAAAAGCTGCCCGCGAAATGGATATTTTAACAGTTGGTATTATTACTACGCCGTTCGCATTTGAAGGCAAACGCCGTAAAATGCAGGCTGAAGAAGGTTTAGAGGAGTTGAAAAAATATGTCGATTCGTTTTTAGTAATATCAAATGATAGACTACGCCAAATTTTTGGTAACCTTACTTTAGGTTCGGCATTTGCACAAGCCGATGATATTTTAACTACCGCAGCAAAAGGTATTGCGGAGATTATTACACTACCTGGTTATATCAACGTTGACTTTAAAGATGTACGCACAGTGATGAAAGATAGTGGTGTATCGATAATGGGAAGTTGTGCAGCAGAGGGCGAAAATCGTGCATTAAAGGCTGTTGAAGGGGCATTATTATCACCATTACTAAAAGATAATGAAATTGAAGGTGCAAGATATATCTTATTGAATATCAGTTCGGGCGAGAAAGAGGTTACTATGGATGAGGTAACTGTTATTACTGATTTTATACAAGAGGAAGCAGGTTTAGCAGCTGATTTGATTTGGGGTAATTGCCGAGATGAGGCTTTAGGTGATAAACTTTCGGTAACTATTATTGCTACTGGTTTCCAAACTAAAGATGAGCGCGAGAAAGAGCAAAGTAGCAAGAAAGTAGTATCCATGCTGATGCCCGAAGCAGAGCCATTGGTAAAACCAGTTGTGAACGAGTTTATTACTCAGGTGAAAACCGAAACGGCATCTGAGCCATATATGAAACAAGTTCAGAAGGAAGAGCAAAAGCAAGCCGACTTGTTTGATATGTTTGTTCGCTCGGAAGAGCCTGTTGTAATACATAATTTTACATCAGAAGAGCCACAAATTACAGAACCTGAAGTTAGAGAAGAATTCACCTTCAAAATTGCTGATTCTGTGATGCCTTTCGAGCAAAATAATATCGAAGAAATTGTAGAACCAGAGCCTGAACCAATAGTAGGTGCTGATGATAACAAAACCGACGAAAGTATAGAGGAGCAATTACGCAAATCGCGCGAGCGTATTATGCGTTTGAAGGATTTGAGTATGAAATTGCGTAGTGGCAATATTCAAGAAATGGAAAATGTGCCAGCCTACAAACGTAAAGAGATTGCATTGCAACAAACCCCATCATCTGATGAGAGCCAAATATCACGGTTTTCATTACTGTCAGATAATGAAGGTAATACCGAAATACGTAACAACAACTCATTTTTGCACGACAATGTAGATTAAATATTGATAATTAATTTAATAGAAGAAGGCGCAGCTAATGCGTCTTTTTTGTTTTAAAAGGGTAATAACAATTTGTCGCATATAAAACCGTTATAAGCTATTATAAAAAGTTATAAGCTTTGGCTAAAAACCATTTAAGGATTATATTTGTATTTTAATATTCATTTTAAGAAACACCGCTTTGGATTTATTTGATAAGATATCGAAAACGATGGGTGGTCCGCTAGGGCAACATCAAAAATGGTCGCATGGATATTTTTCCTATCCTAAACTAGAAGGAGAGATAGCACCTCATATGCAATTTAATGGTAAAGAGCATTTGGTTTGGAGTTTGAATAATTACTTAGGTCTGGCAAATCATCCCGAAGTGCGAGAAGCAGATGCAAAAGCAGCAGCCGATTACGGGATGGCTTATCCTATGGGCGCACGAATGATGTCGGGCAATTCAACTCATCACGAAGAGTTGGAGCACGATTTGGGTGTGTTTGTAGGTAAAGAAGATGCTTTCTTGCTCAACTACGGCTATCAAGGCATGGTGTCTATTATCGACGCATTAGCCGATCGTAATGATGTAATTGTTTACGATGCCGAGTCGCACGCTTGTATTATTGATGGCTTGCGTATGCACATGGGCAAGCGTTTTGTTTATAAACATAACGATATAGAAAGCTGCGAAAAGCAATTAGAGCGTGCTACCCGTTTGGTTGAGCAAACAGGTGGGGGCATATTATTAATTACCGAAGGTGTGTTCGGGATGTCGGGCGCGCAAGGTAAATTGAAAGAGATTGCCGACCTGAAAAAGAAATTTAATTTCCGCCTTTTGGTTGATGATGCACATGGTTTTGGTACTATGGGGGCAACAGGTGCTGGTACCCACGAAGCACAAGACTGTATAAACGAAGTAGATGTTTATTTTGCAACTTTTGCCAAATCAATGGCGGGTATAGGTGCATTTGTAGCGGGCGATAAAGAAGTGATTGATTACTTGCGTTATAATATGCGTTCGCAAATATTTGCAAAAGCATTACCAATGCCAATGGTGTTGGGTATCAAAAAACGTTTTGAGCTTTTGAAGGCAAAGCCTGAATTACGTGAAAAACTATGGGCAATTGCTAATCAGTTGCAAAAAGGATTAAGAGAGCGTGGCTTTGATATAGGTATAACCGATACTATGGTAACACCAGTATTCTTAAAAGGAGATTTGTACGAAGCTACCACACTTACTAAGGATTTGCGAGAAAACTATGGCATATTTTGCTCTATTGTGATATACCCAGTTATACCCAAAGGATTAATATTGCTACGCTTAATACCTACTGCCACCCATACTGCCGAAGATGTAGAACGCACACTTGCAGCGTATAGCGAAATGGGAGAAAAGCTTAAATCAGGCTTTTATAAAGAAAACAAAATGGTTGTTGCTTAAGTATAACTAGTAAAACAATTTTCCAAAGCCTTTCGGATATCCGAAAGGCTTTTTTATTTTTATATCTTAATCCTATCTATTATGCTTACACGTCGCGATTTTATCAAACTTAATACCATTACTACTGCTGGTATTGGAATAGGTTTGAAACCTGCTTGGTTTACCCCTGTTAGTAAATTTGAGAGCAAGCGTATAAAGCCCGAATTGCGGATGTTTACCAGTACGGCTGTTGAGAATAAGATAGTACGGGTAAAAGCCGATATTACCGACCCAGAATTGGCTTGGTTGTTTGAAAACTGCTATCCCAATACACTTGATACGACGGTAAAGTACACCATTAAGCACGATATACCTGATACTTTTGTAATAACGGGCGATATTAATGCCATGTGGCTGCGCGATTCATCGGCACAGGTTTGGCCTTATTTGCCTTTGATTAAAGAGGATTTGGAGTTGAAAAAACTCATTCTTGGTGTAATCAATCGTCAGGCTAAATGTATTATGATTGACCCTTATGCCAACGCTTTTAATGAGAAGGCGACGGGTAGCGAATGGGCTAGCGATAATACAGAGATGAAACCCGAACTGCACGAACGCAAATGGGAAATAGACTCTTTGTGTTACCCTATTAGATTAGCTTATGGATATTGGAAAACAAGTGGCGATAATAGTTTTTTTGATAAGCAATGGCAAAAGGCAGGGAAACTCATTTTTAACACATTTAAAACCCAGCAGCGCAAAAAAGGACATGGACCTTATCATTTTCAACGGAAAACAGAAATTGCTAGTGATACCGCACCTAATGGCGGATATGGCAACCCTATAAAACCAGTTGGGTTGATATGCTCTACATTCAGACCATCAGATGATGCTACTATTTATCCTTTCTTAATACCATCAAATTATTTTGCCGTAGTGAGTTTACGACAATTGGCTGAAATGTTTGAGCAGATAGCCCACGACCATGTAAGTGGAACAGCTTGCAGGGCATTGGCAACAGAAGTTGAGGCGGCATTACATAAGTATGCTATAGGGCATCATCCTATTTATGGTAAAGTACTTGCTTATGAAGTAGATGGATTTGGTAATCAATTGTTTATGGATGATGCCAATGTGCCAAGTTTATTGGCTTTGCCTTATTTAGGTGCTATAAATGCCAATGATCCACTTTATCAAAATACTCGAAAAATGATATTGAGTACTAATAATCCCTACTTTTTTAAAGGGAAAGCAGCCGAAGGCATAGGAGGGCCGCATGTAGGGCTAAATTATATATGGCCAATGAGTATAATTATTAGAGCTTTAACTTCTGATGACGCTATAGAAATAGCTACTTGTTTAAAGTGGTTAAAAAATACCCATGCAGGTACGGGTTTTATGCACGAATCTTTTAATAAGGATAACCCTTTAGACTTTACACGTAAGTGGTTTGCATGGGCTAATACATTATTTGGTGAGTTGGTTATAAAAGTGCACCAAACTCATCCCCAACTATTGAAACGAGTGATATAAAATCGTATTAGTTAAATGTAGCATTTGATGGTTTAAAATTTACATTAATTAACAGTTTTTAATTAATGATATAATTTATGCAGAATAAAGGAAATTCAACAAAACGTTACACTCGTGTGTATTCAACATCGTGATTTATTTGAAGAAGATAAATTTAAGAATGTGCGAAAAAACCAGTTTAAACGCAATGTTTTTTATTGGGAAATTTTTTTTTTCAATAAAAACACTTTAGATTAGCTTTAATTAAAACAAAATAAACCTCAATATTTAAAAGGAGTCACTCAAATGAAAAAATTTACTGAAGTAAAAAATCTTGTTGCGTCTTTGGAAGCAGATGCTGACAAATTCTACAACAAAGGCAACAGCGCTGCAGGCACTCGTGTTCGTAAAGGTATGCAAGAGCTAAAAAACATGGCTCAAGCTATTCGTTTAGAAATTCAGGAAGCAAAAAACAAGGCATAAAGTATTTTTACTTTAGCATTAAATGCCCGCATAGTTTATGCTATACGGGTATTTTTATTATGCGATTTTTTGAGTCTCTGTAATAATACTCTTGGTTAATATATCACTCACTTGAACTAATGGTAAACGTACGGTATCGCCACAAACACCTAAATGCTTAAGTGCAGTTTTTATCCCCGCTGGACTACCTTCAACAAACATCATTCGAGTAAATTCTATTAATGAGGAGTGTCCTTTTTGTGCCGTTTTAAAATCCCCTTTTAGACATAACCTTACCATATCAGAAAACTGACGTGGAAGAGCGTTGCCCACTACCGAAATAACACCCACCGCACCTAATGCAACCATGGGTAATGTAATAGGGTCATCGCCAGATATAAGCAGAAAATCAGATGGCTTATCACGCATAATTTGGTTAAGCTGATCAAAATTACCTGATGCTTCTTTTATACCGATGATGTTTTTAAAATCGTGAGCAAGTCTTACAGTAGTTTCTGCTGTAACATTACTTCCTGTTCGGCTAGGTACATTGTATAAAATAATAGGTAGCACTGATGCTTCAGCTATTGCTTTATAATGCTGATATATACCTTCTTGAGTTGGTTTATTATAGTTAGGACTGGCGGATAATATAGCATCATAGCCTTTGGTATCAAAAGCCTTTATCTGCTCAACTACTTCGTGTGTATTGTTGCCACCTATACCAGCAACTAACCCAACACGGCCATTGTTAACCTCGGCAGTAAAGGCCCAAATCTTCTTCTTTTCTTCCTTACTTAATGTAGCTGTTTCGCCTGTTGTACCTAACGATACTAGGTAGTCAATTCCACCATCAATTAAATAATTAATCAGATTTTTTAGACTAGGGTAATCAACATCTCCATTGGAGTCGAAGGGAGTTACCATAGCCACGCCTGTGCCGTAAAATTTGTTCATTACACTTGTTATTAAAAATGGTAAAGATAATAATTACAACTTACCGAAAAATAAGCGGGTGCGAGATTTGTTGATTTTTTGATAATAATTTTTAATTGATATTATTAAATTGTTAGCTATTGTAATAATATGATACGAAATTATCCAATCATCGCCAACAACTCATCATCGCTAATAATGGGGATGTTTAGTTTAGTGGCTTTCTCCAATTTTGCTGGCCCCATATTATCGCCAGCTACTAAGTAATTGAGTTTTGCTGATATACTACTTAATATTTTACCACCATTTTGCTCAATCATATCTTTTAATTCGTCTCTTGAATACTTTTCGAATACACCCGATATGATGAAACTTTTGCCTGATAATTTTTCGCTTTGTAGGGTTACCTCTTTCTCCTCGACTATAAATTGCAAACCATGCGATTTTAGTTTTTTAATTTCCTCGAGGTGTTTTTCATCTGCAAAATACTCTATCAAACTATTGGCAATTCTATCGCCTATTTCGTCAACGGCGTTTAACTCATCAAACGAAGCCGCCATCAGGTTATCGATAGTTTTGAAATAGCTAGTTAGTTTTTTTGCCACAGTAGCACCAACGTATCTTATCCCAAGTCCGAATAGCACTTTTTCAAAAGGCATTTGTTTCGACTTTTCAATGCCATCCAACATATTGTTGATTGATTTCTCGCCAAAACGCTCTAAGGGTTTAAGTTCATCAGCACGTTGATGTAAAGTATATAAATCGCTAATATGATTAATAAAGCCTTTTTGGTAAAGTGTTTCGATAGTTTCGTCGCCAAGTCCATCAATATCCATCACCTTTCGCCCTGTAAAGTGTTGTATTCTACCTACTATTTGTGGCGGGCATCCTTCATCATTAAGGCAATAAAAAGCTGCTTCGCCCTCTTTACGAACTAATGTAGTGTCACAAGCTGGGCAAGTGCTTCGATATAAAATAGGTTCGGCATTGCGTTTGCGTTTTGATTTGTTGACCTCAATTATTTTCGGAATAATCTCTCCACCTTTTTCTACATATACCCAATCACCTTGATGCAAATCCAATCGTGTAATTTCATTTGCATTGTGCAAAGTGGCACGTTTTACGGTAGTGCCCGCCAAAAAAATGGGTTTAAGATTTGCCACAGGTGTAACCGCCCCTGTACGCCCTACTTGATAATCAACACTTAATAATTCGGTTTCTACTCGCTCGGCTTGAAATTTATAAGCAATAGCCCATCGTGGCGATTTGGCAGTAAAACCAAGCTCTTGCTGTTGCGAGTAATTATTTACTTTGATTACAATACCATCAATATCATAACTCAAGTTAAAACGCTCTTTATCCCAATGGGTAATAAAGTTTAATACCTCATCAATATTACTACAAAGTTTGCTATGTGTATTTACGGGGAAGCCCCAGTTTTTTACTTCTTGCAGGCTCTCCCAATGGGTTTTAAATAATTGCTTTTCGGTATATAAAAAATACATGAAACTATCCAACGGGCGTTTAGCTACTTCGGCAGAATCTTGCAATTTAATAGTTCCAGAAGCAAAGTTGCGCGGATTGGCATAGGCAGGCTCGCCATTTTCAATACGCTCATCATTCAATCGTTCAAATGCTTTTAGATGCATGAAAACTTCGCCACGTATCTCAAAATCATCGGGATAGCCATTGCCATGTAATTGTTTTGGGATACTGCGTATGGTGCGCACGTTGGCAGTCACCTCATCGCCTTGCGTGCCATCGCCACGGGTTACAGCCTGTTGCAATTTGCCATTTACATAAGTAAGACTCATGGATAAACCATCAAACTTCAACTCGCATACATATTCAAAATTATTGCCAATAGCTTTGCGAATGCGTTGGTCAAAATCTAATAGTTCTTGTTCGTTATAAGTATTACCCAACGAGAGCATGGGCCAACGGTGCTTTACTGTTTGAAACTCTTTGGTAACAAAACCGCCCACTTTTTGCGTAGGCGAATCAGCATCAATTAGTTCAGGATATTGAGTTTCGAGCGCAATTAATTCTTCTAATTTTTTATCAAAATCAAAATCAGAAATAGTAGGCATAGCCAGCACATAGTAATTGTAATTGTGCTGTTTTAACTCGACTGATAGTAATTGTACTCGTTGTTTAGCTTCTTCTAACGACATAGAGCGAAGATAATAAATTAGTCAATTACGATTAGCGAAATAGTGATTGTTTTGATTTAAAATAGTAAGTATCGCTATCTAACTATTTTAAATCAAAACAGTATTTTAATGGTTTGCGGTGGTAGTAGGTTCTTTTGCCAACATCACCTCTTTTATCAGTTTCACAGGGGCACTGCCATAACTTAGGAATTTTTCGTTAAACTCTTTTAGCTTATACTTGTCGCCCATTTTCTCTTTCCATTGGCTTCTCAAATCCATAATTTCTTTGTAGCCAGTATAATAGCTGTCTAATTGTACATTGGTTACACTTACACGCTTCCATTTGCCATCAGCCTCGGCTTGTTGTTGGAAAGCTTCACGTGTGAGCAATGTATTAGCATCTTGTCTCGACATATTAAGGCAATGTACGCTATAATCTAAAATGGTGTTGCATACTGCACGCAAGTTCCATTTATACCACATCAACCACATTTCGGGCTCGTTGTTGCCATAGTTATTATCTAACATCATTTGCTCGCTATATACAGCCCAACCTTCTATCATAGCCCCATTACCGAATATTGATTTGATTAAACTTGGCGATTTGTTTGCATATACTAATTGTACATAATGCCCCGGTATAGCTTCGTGGATAGATAATATCTGCAAAATATACTGATTGTACTCCCGAAGGTAACTTTCTGCCTTTTCGGGCGACCAGCCAGCTAAACTACCCACATTGTAATAAGAATTTTGCCCCACATCGTATGGGCCAGGCGAACTCATAGATGCACCAGCCACACCAGCCATATAGGCAGGCTCTTTACGCACTACTAATGGTTTGGTGGGGTCGAGGGTAAGCAAATCTTTACTTCTCACAAAAGCGGTTAGTTTTGGCATCAGTTTTTCAATGCTTTCTTGAAACTCATCGGGCTGCACGTGTTTTACTGATAGGGTATCAATCATTTTGCGTATCATCACTAATGAGTCGGTTGGTTTTGCTTGACTACCAAAATACTTCGACCATAATTTTGCACAAATACCAGCCATTTGATGGTGCATATATTTTTTGCGCTCCACAGCTGCATTATATATTTGTTGAGCAGTTCCTGACGATTGAATTTCGTATTTGAATTTATCTTCATAAAGATCTTTCCCTAATCTGAAACTACGAGGGTGGTCGTTCTTTAAGTTTTTTAAATAGGTAGCAAACTCTTTAATGGCAAGCGCAGACGCCTTTGCTCTTTCGAGCATTAGTTTTTTGGTAGCTTCGGGAATGTTGGTTTTTTTCAACGAGTCGGCAAAGTCATTTTCTATTACACTTACTCCACCCAAATGCTGGTCGATAGCTAAGTTGGTTAACTCTACTACTGGATTTTTTATCTGCTTTTCGGCCTCTTTGTAGTAAGCAGGGATATTTGCCATTTTTTGATAAAAACTATTCAATCGCTTAGCAAGCGGTGCATAATGCTCATTCAGGATATAAGCAAAAGTCCCGATAACGTTGTACGAAGATGGATTCCACTCATACTCTTTTAAACGTTCTATTTGCCATTGCATATATTGCATTTGGTTTTGCATCATGGCAAAATCCATTTTATTGCTTTGGGTAAAAGTTGTAGGATTATATCTACCCAATGAGTCTAATTGTACTTTGGTAAAGTTGAGTAGTTTCTCGCGGTTTTGTTTACTAGGTATAAGTAAAACACTATCATATTTATGATACCCCACACTTGTAGCCCAATCGGGGTTGAGTTTCCAAAGCTCATCTAAGAAATGAGTTTCGTAATTGTTGAATGCGGCATCATCAATACTTCCTTGCTTAGGGGCATCGGAGCCATCTTTTTTGCAAGCAGTAAAAAATCCTACAAACAATACTAAAGCTATTATTTTTTTAATCACGGTTTTATGGATTTATATCTTATCTAATTTTTTTGAATAAATTATTGACGAGTTGGAGGCCCATTTATAATAAAATCAACTATCGTTTTCATCAACTCGGGCTTTAATGGTAAGTCGGGTTTTGAATAGGTAGCTGTGTTTTGTTCCTTATCTGCTGGTGCTTCCTTTAGTATATGGTTCATTCCAGGTATGATAACAAGCGTAGCGTCAGATTTTGCTTTTTTTAACTTTTCGGCATCAGCTACCGTAACTTGTATATCGGTAGTGCCTTGTAAAATTAATGTAGGTATTTTGATGGTTTTAATAATGCGTTGCGGATTATACCTACACCACGACATAAGATAAGGTTGAATACTTGGGCGAGCAATAAAGTATAACGAGGGGTCGATATTATCAATCGTTTTGCCTCTTCTCAAGCTATCCAACAGCGTTTTAAAACCATCTTGCATAAATTTAGGCTGTGCTTTCATTTGCTCAGTAACAACTTTATCTGCTGGCTCGCCTGCACCTGCTACAGATATGTAGGCTTTTATGGGTTCGTCGTGGCAAGCAAGCATCCCTATCAATGAGCCTTCGCTATGCCCCAGTACAATAACTTTCGAAAAACGCTGGTCGGCAGTAAGTATATGAATTAAGCCGATGGCATCATCTACATAGTCTTCAAAGCGGAGGTCTTTTTCTTTATAATTTGTGGCACTTTCGCCAATCATCCTTTTATCATAACGCAACGAGGCAATACCATTTTTTCCTAATCCCTCAGCCATTAATTTATAAGCATTGGTATTTAAGCCAGCTGTATTATTGCCATTGCGGTCGGTAGGCCCAGAGCCAGCTATGATAAGTACTACTGGTATTTTACCCGTAGTATTTTTGGGCATGGTTAAAGTGCCGTGTATAGCACCTGATAATGATTTGAAAACGATAGGAGATTCTTCCAATGATGGGTCGATAGGTGTGGCTGGTTTAGCGGCTATTGCACTAGGCTCTTGATAGGGCTGTAAAAGTAGGCCTGCTATTTTGTTTTCTTTATTTAACGATATTTTTAATGATAACGCTGCATTTTTGAAAGATGCTTTGTAAAGTGCAATAGGCTCTTGATAGCTTGTAAAGTTAAGTTTTTCGAGGTTTCCCAATTGAGTTTTAAGTTGCACTGTTGTACTTTTAAAATTATCAGGCGTTAGTGCATTTTTCATCTCAGAGCCAAACATTTTATAAATGCTATCGGGCTGTTCATTATTAAAAAAGGTTTTAAATTTATTTACAACTGTAGCATAATTGGCTGGTTCTTCTTGCGCATTTACCTTTATTGTTAATACAGCCAAGAGCGATAAGATGAAAATTTTCTTCATAATTTAGAATAATATCAAAAACAAATATACTATCTCAAACAGAATAAAACTCAAATTCGGCTTTTTTCTATTTTAGCAAATGATATTCAACTGTCAGTCCTTGGTAATATTCTAGTAATAGGTTTTATCATTTAGCAGGCTGTTAAATTGATATGTAATTTTTACTTCTTATATTGCAAGCGTTTTAACTAATAGCCAATTATAGAAGAAACCATTACTTAACCTTTTGATGAGAAATTATATTAAATTTTTATTTGTAGTACTATTATTAGGTGCATCAACTATTGCAACCCAAGCACAAACGTTATTTAGTGTTTTGCAGGGTAAAGTGCTTGTGGATAATGCTGCTGTTGCTGATGGTGCAACCGTAGTATTACTCAATAGTCAAGATTCTTCGGTTGTGAAATCAACAATTTGTGATAAATCAGGTGTGTTCAGTTTTAATCAACTTAAAGCAGGTAATTATTTAGTATTTATATCAAAACTTAATTATAGTAAATCTTATACTGGGCCTTACCAAACCGTAGTGGGTAAAACAAATGATATCGGTTCAATTTTATTAAAACCGACTGTAAAAGAGTTGAAGGAAGTAGCCGTTACAGGTAAGAAAGATTTTGTAGAAGTAAAAGCCGATAGAACGGTTTTAAACGTTGGGCAAAATATCATAGCCTCGGGTGGTACTTTATACGACCTTTTAACCACATCGCCAGGTGTAAAAATAGGCAGCAACGAAGATATCTTGTTTAAAGGTGGGCAAAGAGCCATTATAGCTATTAATGGCAAACCTGTATTGCTTTCGGGGAGTGAACTGATAGAATTTTTGAAGAACTATCAAAGTAGTGGTATTAATCAAATAGAATTGGTAACTAATCCTGGAGCGAAATATGGTGCCGAAGGTGCAGGGGGATTGATTAATATAGTTTTAAAGAAAAGAGCAGATGTGGGTTCAAATGCTACGATAACAGAGTCAGTAGCTTATGGGCAAAAGTATAAATTGAATACAGGGATTAATTATAACCTTCGTACTGATAAATTTAATTTATACGCGAGTTACAATTTTGCTGATAATAGTATCCTACATACTATCAATACCAATCGGAATATTTATGGAACAGGAAGCGAAGTAGCTAATTATGATTTGAATTACAAAGCCTATGTTAAATCTCGTGTGCATAGTTTTAATGTTGGATTTGATTACCAATTGGCAAAATATCAAACCATTAGCTTCTTTGTAAATGGGTATGATAATAACTCAGCCATTAGTAAAAATGGATTTACCAAAACTACGATAAATGGCGTAGCCGATACCGCTATAAAATCGACTTCAACAGTAAATCGGAATACTAACAATTTCAATTATAACTTAAATTATAAAGCAAGTTTAGATAAATTGAGTAAAAGTGTGCTGGCTGTTGATATCAACTATTCGGATTATAATCGTCGCTCTACCGAAAATATTGAGAATGATTTATATGCCCCATCAAGTACGGTTGCTAATAAATCAATACTTTATAATGTTGTCTCGCCTTCGCATATTACCGTCAA
The DNA here is from genome assembly GCA_963422535.1 of uncultured Mucilaginibacter sp. Taxonomy (GTDB): domain Bacteria; phylum Bacteroidota; class Bacteroidia; order Sphingobacteriales; family Sphingobacteriaceae; genus Mucilaginibacter. The sequence continues at coordinate 707,023 of OY730227.1, read as the reverse complement.
ATCAGCAAATATTGATTTTACCCAAGCACTATCTAAATTTAGCCATCTCGAGTTTGGCATAAAATCAAGCAAGGTGGGTAGTGATAATCAAATTAATTTCGCGCAAAATAAAAATGGTAGTTTTATAAGTGTGCCCGGTTATACCGACTATTTTAATTATAACGAACGGGTAGATGCTGGATACATACAGTTTGATAACAAGTTTAGCGATAATACAAGCCTTACAATTAGTTTGCGCGACGAAAAGACTACCTCTACTGGGATATCGGCTATTAGCAGTACACCTGTAAATACCAGTTATAATGATATTTTTCCTAATGTGGTATTCAATCAACAAATAGGGAAAAATAACCAATTAACATTTTCTTACGCCCGAAATATTCAACGGCCTAATTATCAAGACCTAAATCCATTTATTAGTTATGTCGATCAATATTTTTATAGTATAGGTAACCCATCCCTTAAGCCTGATTATATCAATACCTATCAGATTTCTGATTTGATTGCGGATAAATACAAAGTGAGTTTTAGTACGATAATTACGAATAATTTTTTTGAATCGAGTTACGGGCAAGATGCTGCACATGCCTATTATAGTATCAAACAAAATTTAGGGAAAAGATATCAATACCTTGCTGAATTTGATATCCCTGTAGATATTACAAGTTGGTGGTCTGCTGATGCTGATATAGTATTATCGCATGAGCGATATGCTTATACAAATGGCACTTCAAAAAATGCCGATGGGTTGTCTTTTGATTTGAATCAGAGTTTTAAAATTTCATCTAAACTAACTGCTCAATTAATAGGCGAATATTTATCACCCACTTATTATATTATTAGTCAGTATAAATCATTTTATTGGCTTAATGCTGGGCTAAGTTATTCGGTTTTGAATAAGAAAGGAACCATCCGTTTAGCTTTCAGCGATATATTTAATACCAATTATAATAGATTAACTACTACTTATAATGGGCTCAATTTTACCTCAAGAGACCAATTGGGGAATAGGTTTGTAACCACCACGTTTATTTATCGTTTTGGCTCAAAAGCAGTAAAAAGCCGTAGTAAAACAACTGACGAACAGAAGCGGTTATCATCCGAATAATATTTGTTAGCCAGCTTTACCGCTCAACATACTGGTAATAATGATTAGCAAAACGATTAACGAGATGGCAGTATATAAATAATCCTTCTCGATAATAAAACCAATGGTAGAGAAAACTACTCGGATAATAGGCGTGGCAATAAGTAACACAATACCTAAGAGGATGATGGCCTGCCCTCGTAAATGAAGAATACCATTGATAATGCCATCGCTTGTTTGTAAAAAGGCAGGTATGCCATTAAAAGTTTTGTAACTGGGCATACTGCTTCCGTGTCGATATACAAATAATATTCCTCCAACAAACACAACCAGCATGGAAGTGATAACGCCGATGCGTAATATCCAGCCGATGATGGCTTGCATATCTTTATCTTTAAATTTTCCCTGAAAGCCCATTATATATCATTTGTATTGCCAAAATAGTAACCACTATCGCAAATACCCATCGCAGCCATTTAGAGGATGCAGTATTTACCAATATTTTCGACCCACTAAGTGCTCCTAACAGTACTCCGATAACTACGGGCATGGCTATTGCAGGATGGATATATCCACGATGAAAATATACTACCGCACTCGCTGCTGCGGTAACACCTATCATAAAATTACTGGTGGTAGTTGATACTTTAAACGGAATGCGCATAATGCCATCCATGGCTACTACTTTTAACGCTCCCGAACCAATACCCAATAATCCTGATATGACGCCAGCAAAAACCATCATAAAAAAACCACCAATAATATTGGTTACGCCGTAAGTAACCATTTCGCCATTTACAGGATATTGCCCACCCAATTTTAATTTTCGTGATAAATAGGTTTCAGGGTAAGTTGTTTGCTCCAGCTTTTTACGAAGTGACATAATTGCCGAAAAAATAAGTATTAAGCCAAACAATACCGCAATAAATTGAGTAGGAACATATATGGCTAATAATGCGCCACAAAAAGCACCTGTAGTTGTAGCAATTTCTAAAAACATACCTATTCTTAGATTGGTAATACCTTCTTTTACATAAGCCGCTGCCGACCCTGATGAAGTAGCAATTACCGATACCAGTGATGCGCCTATGGCATAGTGTATATCAACCCCGAGTAAAAGCGTTAATAATGGGATAATTACAAAACCACCGCCCAACCCTGTGAGCGAACCCAATAAACCTGCAAAATAAGAACCAAATAATAATATGAGTGTAAATACAATTACCGACATGGGCAAATAGCATAATTTAGACTTTCAAATGTAGCAATTAATTCGAGGGCTATCTATTCACTTTGTTTTTTAACTACTTTTGGCAATAAATAAGTTATCCTGCCAATGGGTTATTCAAGTTTACAAGCCTGTGTTGCCGACCTCGAAAGAAATGGTCATTTAATACGTATTAAAGAAGAAGTTGACCCTTATTTGCAAATGGCGGCTATTCATTTGCGTGTTTTTGAAAATGAGGGGTCTGCTATCCTGTTTGAGAACGTAAAGGGTAGTAAGTTCCCAGCATTATCTAACTTATTTGGCACACTCCATCGTTCCCGATTTATTTTTAGAGATACGCTCGATAAAATACAAACGCTTGTCGAGTTAAAAAACGACCCTATAAAGGCTATTAAACAGCCATTCAAATACGCTCATGTAGGTTTAACGGCTTTATCGGCATTACCCATGAAAGTGAGTAGCAATGCGCCTATCAGTTTTGGTAAAGCAAAAATTAGCGATTTGCCTCAAATAGTGAATTGGGCAAAGGATGGTGGAGCTTTTATCACCATGCCGCAGGTATATACCGAGGATGCTGATAAACCTGGAATAATGCAAGCCAACTTGGGGATGTACCGTATTCAGTTGAATGGCAACGATTATTTGCAGGATAAAGAGATAGGTTTGCATTACCAATTGCATCGGGGTATTGGGGTGCATCAAACCAAAGCCAATGCCAAAGGGCAACCGCTTAAAGTGAGTATTTTTGTGGGAGGGCCGCCATCGCACTCCGTAGCAGCGGTAATGCCCCTGCCCGAAGGACTATCAGAAATGACATTTGCTGGAGCATTAGGCAATAGAAGGTTTCGGTATTTTTATGATGATGAAGGTTTTTGTATATCTGCCGATGCCGATTTTGTTATCACAGGAACGGTAATGCCTCACGAAAATAAAGACGAAGGTCCTTTTGGCGACCATTTGGGTTATTATAGTCTTAAACATCCCTTTCCTTTGCTTAGGGTGCATAATGTTTACCATCGTAAAGATGCTATCTGGTCGTTTACGGTAGTTGGTCGCCCACCGCAAGAAGATACCAGTTTTGGAGCACTTATTCACGAAATTACAGGCTCGGCAATACCCAAAGAAATACCGGGTTTGCATGCTGTAAATGCCGTTGATGCGGCTGGTGTTCATCCCTTGTTGTTTGCTATCGGCAGCGAGCGATATACCCCATACATCAAAGAGCGCAAACCGCAAGAGATACTTACCATAGCCAATCATATTTTGGGTAAAAGCCAGCTAAGTTTGGCTAAATACCTATTTATTGCAGCCAAAGAGGACGACCCAACCTTGAATGTGAACGATATAGGTGGTTTTTTAAAGCATATTTTACAAAGGGTTGATTTGACGCGCGATTTGCATTTTTATACCAAAACAACCATTGATACTTTAGATTATAGTGGTAGTGGACTGAACTCGGGGAGTAAAGTAGCAATAACCGTAGCGGGAGATATAAAGCGTGAGCTTTGGAGCAATGTACCTGCCGAATTTAGTATGCCCCGACCGTTTGATAAATATAAAATGGTGATGCCGGGTGTGCTAGCGGTTGAAGTGCCAAAAAATATCAGAACGAGTGATATGCCTATCCTGTTGGAAGTATTGGACGAGCATTTGAAGGGCGTAAATTTAAATGGATTGCCATTAATGGTATTGTGTGATGATGTCGAGTTTACGGCTCACAACCTGAATAATTTTGTATGGGTAACATTTACCCGTAGCAATCCATCGCACGATATTTATGGAATTGATAGTTTTACCGAGCATAAGCATTGGGGTTGCAATGGTTCGCTAATAATTGATGCACGTATAAAACCGCACCATGCACCAGTATTAGAAAAAGACCCAACCGTTGAAAAACTGGTGGATAAAATGGACGAAAAGGGTGGTGCTTTGTATGGAATTATTTAAATTAGTTGTGAAAAAATTACCTAAATACAAATGACTAAAGAAAAACTAGATACCACAGCAGAAAAATGGGAAGTTACCACCAATAGATTTGTTGCCTTTTTTGATATTATGGGCTTTAAAGATATGGTACAAAGAAACTCGCATGAGGAAATTTTTGATAAGCTTGAAAATTTAAAAAATGTACTTGATGTTTTAGAAAAAGTAAGCGGATTTAAGTTTCTAGAAAAGTTTGGGATTGCTGAATATCAAACTAAGGCAATCACATTTTCAGATTCAATTGTATTTTTCTCAAAAGGGGATGAACCAAAAGATGCAGCAAAAATTTTAATAGATTCTTATAGTTTCCTATTACATTCAATAAAAAAAGGTGTTCCAATAAAGGGTGCATTATCTTATGGAAGAATTAGTGTAGATTTTGAAAATTCTCTTTTTTTCGGTCAGCCAATTATTGATGCCTTTTTACTACAAGAAGAGCTACAATTATATACAGCGATAATCGACCACTTGTTTGAGAGTAAACTTTCCGATTTTAATAAGAATGAAAGTTTTATTTCTTTAAAAGAAAAAGCAACAACAAATTATAAAGCAAATCTTAAGACTGGCAAAGTGACACATTTACTTCTGAAGCCTAGTATTAATTACGAAATTAAAGACCATATTTCTAATGTTGAAAAACTTTATAGCTCTGTTTCAGGAAGACCTAGGCTTTATGTGGATAATACGTTAGAGTTTTTGAAATCCTTGTTACCAAAGGCGGAATAGATTACTTCAGCTCATCCAACACCTTAAACATTTTTTCTTTTATGGCTCTAGTGTTGCCGTTGTAATTGTTCACCATGATAGAAAAACATAACTCGCGCCCATTGTGCGTTTGATAGCCTGCATAGGTAAGCACATCTTTTATGCTGCCGCTTTTCATTTTCATGTTGTTGTAAATAGGCAAACTGGCATAAAAATCAGTAAACCAATCGGCTTTTTTTGCCGATTGTAGTATGGTTGCCAAAATAAGTGTAGTTACCCTATCACCAGGCGATAAGCCACTGCCATCAGCCACATTTATCGATAGCGGGTCGATGCCATGCGTCTTCCAATAGTCTTGCATCACAGCCACGCCATTGTTGGTAGTAGGCTGCTTGCCTGCTTTCCAAGCCATTGTTTTTAATAATTGTTCGGCATATAGGTTGATGCTTTTTTGGTTGAGCCAGTAAATAATTTTATTTAGTGGAGGCGATAAAATGGTAGTAAGATTATTATTTAACGTAGATATAGATTGCCCTTTATCATTCAACGTCGAGCTTGATTCGGGTTCGCCACTTACAATAATGCCAAGGCGTTTTAAAGTGTCGGTTAATCGAAAAGCCATATCAAAAGCAGGGTCAGGCATCGCCGCCGAAATGCTTTTTTTGCTTTGGTCTTCGGCATAAGTGCCACGCACATACATAAGTTTGCTATTGGTAGGTAGATAGATAAAAGCATTATCGCCAGTACCAGCAGGGGCGTTTAGTACTTCGCTTTTAAAATTGAGGTAAGGCATAACAGGCACTTCTTTAACAATACCCACGGTAGTACCTATTGCGCCCGTTTTAAGTTTGATGTCAAACTGGTTTTCGCGCCAGCAAAGCCCCGAAGTACCTGCACCGTAGTAGTTGCCTACATCCATCCATATCCACCCATCAGGAATACCTTGTGTGCCAAAAATACTATCATCGCCCACCACACGCCCGTTTATTTTTTTTATGCCAGCCTTTTGCAATGCGGCAACCAATAGGGCTAAAATATCATGCTCTTTGTGCCCTTCGTATCGCCAGCTTCCTAAGGTAGGGTCGCCACCACCTTTAATAATCAGGTCGCCGTTTAGCGTACCATCAGTAGTAATAGTGCCGTTATAACCAAATTGGGTTTGATAGGTAAAATCTTTACCCAATAAGTTGAAAGCTGTAATTGAAGTAATAGTTTTTAGGGTCGATGCCGTAGCCAAACCCATATTAGGGTTGGCGGTAAATACAGTTTCGCCAGTTTTAGCATCTAAAACCGTAAGCGATACCGAAGCATAACGGCATTGACTATCTTGCTGCAAACGACTAAATGCAGTTTGTAGCTTTTGTTGCAAAGTTTGTGCCTCTGCAACAAAGCTAAAACAAACTAAACTAGTTATCAGAAATAACCTCATCCTCATGTTTTGTATTCTTTTGAGCGATAAAATAGATAGGAATACCTACCAGCACAATGCCTAATCCAAATAGTGTATAAGTTTGTTTGTAGATAAGCAGTAGGATGCAAAATGCAATACCCATCAAGATATAAATGGCTGGTAAAATAGGATATCCAAAAGCTTTGTATGGCCGTTCGGCATCAGGACGAGTTACTCTCAATTTATATATCCCAATGATAGTGAGTACATAAAATAGCACCACTACGAATGATATCATATCCAATAAATCGCCATATTTACCACTCAAACACAATATAGATGCCACTAATGCTTGTATCCATAAACCAAATTCGGGAACAGCAAATTTGTTTAAAGTGCCAGTTTTTTTGAAGAATAAACCATCTTTTGCCATGGTATAATAAACACGAGCACCAGCAAATATCAACCCATTATTACATCCAAATGTAGAAATCATAATCATAACGGCAATTACATAAGTACCCGCATTGCCAAATATAACGTGGGATGCACTTACCGCTACACGGTCTTTATCGGCAGTAGCAATATCGTGCAAAGGCAAAACAGAGGTGTACATTACATTGGCAGCTACATAAATAAGAGTAACTATCATTGTACCCAAAAACAGGCTTAAAGCCACATTGCGTTTGGGGTTTTTCATTTCGCCTGCAATAAAAGTAACGCTATTCCAAGCATCGCTGCTAAAAATAGAGCCTACCATTGCTGCGGCAATAGCTCCTAAAGCGGCGGCGGTAGTGTATTCTACAAAACTTCCATCTGGTTTCATTTGATGCAGTGTCCACGCATTGCTCCAGTTGGCATGCCATATATCGCCTTTAATAGCTATAAATCCGAAAATAATTAACCCAAATAAACTAAGCAATTTGGTTAATGTAAAAGTAGTTTGAATGAGTTTTCCACTTTTTACACCCAGTGTATTGATATATGTAAGTAGAACGATAATGCCGATGGAAACCAACTGTGCTGCACTAATTTTGATAAACCCTTGTTGAAATAGGATATTATCATCTCTTACGGCAGGTATCATGTATGCTGTAAATTTTGAAAATGCCACACCTACTGCTGCGATAGTACCCGTTTGTATTACTGCGAAAAAACTCCAACCATATAAAAAGCCAGTAAGTTTGTTGTACGCTTCTTTTAGATATACATATTGCCCACCTGCTTTTGGAAACATGGCACTTAGCTCGCCATAACTAAGGGCGGCAGTTAGCGTCATAAAGCCTGTGATAAGCCATACTAAGATAAGCCATCCTGCCGAGCCAACGTTGCGAGTGATATCAGCACTTACAATAAATATCCCCGAGCCTATCATCGAGCCTGCTACAAGCATAGTGCCGTCAAGCAAACCGAGCTCGTGTTTCATTTGTGGTTGTTTCGAATTTTCGTTCATAAATTGTGACAAATTGGTTGAAACCCCTAAGCTATTTAAAAAATTTATAATTGCCAGTTAGATGACAAAGAAATTAAATTTGCTATTTTGCGCCATCGGGTTATTTTTGCACTCGGTTTCAATTAAATACAATTATATAAATCAAAACTTTAAACATGGATTTTTTGTACAATAACTTAATTTACTTTATTCCGGTTTTAGGCTTAATCGGCATATTCTTTATGCTTGTGAAGTCGGCTTGGGTTACAAAGCAGGAAACAGGCGACGCCGCTATGACTGAGCTTTCGGGTTATATTGCCGACGGAGCGATGGCTTTCTTAAAAGCTGAATGGAAAATATTGAGCTACTTTGTGATAGTTGCAGCAATATTATTAGCATGGTCGGGCACTACGGTGGCTACATCAAGCCCAATAATTGCTATTTCATTTATTACAGGTGCGTTTCTTTCGGCATTTGCTGGCTACATCGGTATGCGTATTGCTACCAAAGCCAATGTGCGTACCACACAAGCGGCTCGTACTAGCCTAGCAAAAGCATTAAAAGTGTCGTTTACTGGCGGTACAGTAATGGGTTTAGGTGTTGCTGGCTTAGCTATCATCGGCTTGGGTTCGTTATTTATTGTGTTTTATACCATGTATGTTAAAAACGTTGTTGGCAGTAATGTTAATGGCGAGGAGATGGCAAGAGCATTAGATGTATTAGCCGGATTTTCGTTAGGAGCTGAGTCAATTGCATTATTTGCACGTGTGGGTGGTGGTATCTATACTAAAGCAGCCGATGTGGGTGCCGATTTAGTGGGTAAAGTAGAGGCTGGTATTCCAGAGGATGATGTGCGTAATCCTGCTACTATTGCTGATAACGTGGGCGATAACGTAGGTGATGTGGCTGGTATGGGTGCCGATTTGTTTGGCTCATACGTAGCTACCATGTTGGCAACTATGGTACTTGGTCGTGAGATTGTATCTCCTGATAATTTTGGCGGTATCGCTCCTGTATTATTACCAATGGTGATTGCAGGTTTAGGATTAATATTCTCGATAGTAGGTGCAGCGTTTGTGAAAATTAAAAACGAAACAGATAGCGTTCAAAAAGCATTAAATATTGGTAACTGGGCTTCTATTATTTTAACAGCTATTGCTACTTATTTTGTGGTACAATGGATGTTGCCCGAAGGCGAGTTTCATATGTCGCGTGATATGATGAATGGTGCATTAAAAGATGGTGCATCGCACTTTACACGCAACGGGGTTTATTTTGCTATTGTGGTAGGTTTAGTAGTAGGTACATTAATGTCGATGATTACCGAATATTATACCGCTATGGGTAAACGCCCAGTATTAGGCATTATCAGACAATCATCAACAGGGCACGCTACCAATATTATTGGCGGTTTAGCGGTAGGTATGGAATCAACCGTATTGCCTATTTTGGTATTGGCGGCGGGTATTTATGGCTCATATTATTTTGCTGGATTGTATGGCGTATCAATAGCTGCGGCAGGTATGATGGCTACTACAGCTATGCAATTATCAATTGATGCATTTGGTCCTATTGCTGATAATGCAGGTGGTATTGCCGAAATGAGTCGCTTGCCCGAAGAAGTTCGTCACCGTACAGATAATTTAGATGCCGTAGGTAATACTACTGCTGCAACAGGTAAAGGTTTTGCTATTGCATCAGCAGCGTTAACCTCATTAGCCTTGTTTGCGGCTTTCGTAGGTGTTGCAGGTATCGAGCATATTGATATATACAAAGCGAATGTACTAGCAGGCTTATTTGTGGGTGGTATGATACCTTTTATATTTTCATCATTGGCTATTTCGGCAGTAGGTCGTGCGGCGATGGCAATGGTTGAAGAAGTTCGCCGTCAGTTCCGCGAAATTCCAGGTATAATGGAATACAAAGCAAAACCAGAGTACGAAAAATGCGTAGCTATATCTACCAAAGCATCTATTCGCGAAATGGTTGCTCCAGGTATGATTGCGTTAATTACACCAATTATTATTGGTTTTACTTTTGGTGCCGAGGTTTTAGGTGGATTATTAGCAGGTGTAACTGTATCAGGTGTGTTGATGGGTATCTTCCAAAGCAATGCAGGTGGTGCATGGGATAATGCTAAAAAATCATTCGAGAAAGGTTGTGAGATTAATGGCGAAATGTATTACAAAAAATCAGAACCGCACAAAGCATCAGTAACTGGTGATACTGTGGGCGATCCTTTTAAAGATACATCAGGTCCATCAATGAATATATTAATTAAATTGATGTCGATAGTTTCATTAGTTATTGCACCGCATTTGAATACTAACGTTCAAAAATCGGCAAGCAATAATCATCAGATACAAAAAGAAATTAAAATGCAGGCCACAAACTTGCATACAATTAAAGCCGACAAAAAAGGATAATTGTAATTTATAATGCGCTCTTATATGCGTAAGATGATGTTTGGGCAAACGCCAAAAGCATTATTCTACTGCATTTAAGAGCGTTTTTATTGTAATTTGCTATTTTAAGATTTCAATAAAATTAAGTACGTTTGAAAAACTGATTTTATCCCAATAATAAAACCAACATTATAATGAATTTATTTGTAAAAAAATCTCTCGAACAATTAATGGCTACGCCCGAGGAGGGGAAAGGAACGCTTAAGCGTACGCTTGGTGCGGGTAACCTTATTGCACTAGGTATTGGTGCTATTATAGGTGCTGGTCTTTTTGTAAGAACAGCTTCTGCAGCGGGTGCTCATGCTGGTTCTGCTGTAACTATTTCGTTTATTATTGCAGCCGTAGGTTGTGCTTTTGCGGGCTTGTGCTATGCAGAATTTGCTTCAATTATTCCTATTGCGGGTAGTGCATATACGTATGCTTATGCCACTATGGGCGAGGTTGTTGCTTGGATAATTGGATGGGCTTTGATATTAGAGTACGCTTTAGGTGCTGCTACAGTTTCTATAAGTTGGAGTGAATACGCCAATAAGCTCTTGGGTGGGCGAATACCGTTCGAATGGTGCCATTCGCCAATGGAGTCGAGCATCATCAATGGAGTTAGCCATCATGGTATCATCAATGTTCCAGCATTATTTATATTGCTAGCTTTGTCGTTATTATTAATAAAAGGCACACAAGAATCGGCTACTGTAAATGCAATTATTGTATTTATTAAAGTGGCAATTGTATTGGTTTTCATTGCTATTGGCTGGCAATTTATCAACCCAGTAAATCATACACCATATATGATTCCAGCAAATGCTCCAGCAGCAATTTTGCCTGATGGTTCATCGTATTCTTATACTGATTTCTTTAGGCATGGTTGGGGGGGCGTACTTACAGGTGCGGGTATAGTATTCTTCGCATTTATTGGTTTTGATGCGGTATCAACTGCGGCGCAGGAAGCAAAAAATCCAAAACGTGATATGCCAATTGGTATATTAGGTTCATTGGTTGTTTGTACTATTCTTTATATCTTATTTTCATGGGTATTAACAGGTGTTGCACCTTATCAAGATTTTATGAAAGCGGGTAAAGAAGCATCAGTAGCTTATGCAATCGAACATTACATGACAGGTTATTCGTGGTTATCAACTTTAGTAACTGTTGCCATATTAGCTGGTTTTTCATCGGTGATATTGGTAATGTTAATGGGGCAGTCGAGAGTTTTTTATACCATGTCAACTGATGGTTTGTTGCCAAAAGTATTTTCTGATTTGCATCCTAAATTTAGCACTCCATACAAGAGTAATATAATTTTATTCGTTTTTGTAGGGTTATTTGCAGCTTTTTTACCAGCAAGTATAGCGGGAGATTTAACCTCTATCGGTACTTTATTTGCTTTCGTGTTGGTATGTATTGGTGTAATGATTCTTAGAAAAAAGGAACCAAATATGCCAAGGCCATTTAAAACGCCATTGGTGCCTCTTGTGCCAATATTGGGTATTCTGATATGTGCAGCTATGATTATCAGTTTACCGCACGAAACTCAATTAAGTGCTTTAGCATGGATGATAGCTGGTTTAATTATATATTTCTCTTATAGCAGTAAAAACAGTAAACTTGGTAAAGCAAATAATGCTTCACCTAAGGCTTAATTTCAAATAAACTTGAATTAGTAAAAAGGCTTCCAAATCGGAAGCCTTTTTGCATTTATTAATATTTGATATGCTTAGGGATGAAAATTTTGCTTTTATTCCAGTTTATATTTTAATAGCTTTGTTAAAGACGCTGGTATAATCATCACTTAACACCAACATTATGCACCCATTTATATTAAAAGAAATCATTTCTGTTACGATGATTTTGTTTGCTATCATCGATATTTTGGGAGCAATACCAGTAATCATCGAATTAAGGCAACGTGCAGGGCATATCCAATCAGAAAAGGCATCAATAGCTGTATTGATATTGATGATAGGTTTTTTGTTTGCTGGCAACGAGCTATTAGATGTGATAGGGTTAGATTTGCAGTCATTCGCCATAGCAGGCTCGTTGGTAATATTTTTTATAGCGATGGAAATGATTTTAGGTATTCGGTTTTTTAAAGAGGAAATGCCCGAAACAGTATCTATTGTCCCATTGGCTTTCCCACTCATAGCGGGTGCAGGCACGATGACTACCTTACTCTCATTAAAATCGCAATACCAAACACAAAATATTTTGGTTGGAATAATCCTTAATACCCTATTTGTTTACCTCGTACTAAAAAATGTAAAATGGCTGGAAAAACTATTGGGAAAAACTGGACTTAATATCCTTCGTAAAGCGTTTGGAGTTATACTATTGGCAATTGCCATTAAGTTGTTTAGAAGCAATACGCACCTGTAATATTAGGGTTTTATCAGCCGTGCTACAAACATAGTATCAGCTTTGTTTTCGTAGCCTTTTAAAATAGTTTGTTGCTCTAATTTTAAGCCCAATTCTTTTACCATAAAATCTACCGCATCTTCATTTTCGGCTTTAAATGCCGAACAGGTAATATAAATAAGAGGTTTGTTGGGTTTGAGATATTTTACCACATTGCTGGCTATGTTTTGCTGTAAACGTTGGAAGAATTCACTTTTTTGCGATTGAAATTGACTAATCATCTCAGGCGTTCGCCCCCAAGTACCCGAACCGCTGCAAGGCGCATCAAGAATAATTCCGTCAAATTCATAGTTATGCAACTCTGGGTCAATATTCTGGGTCAAATCCAATAGTTTTTTTTGATATTTGATAAGACCGACTTGCTGAAAACGCTCATCCAAATTAGCAAGTATAGATTCGCGAATATCTGACACAACCAATTTTAACTCGGGTTGTTGTTCGTGTAATAATAAACTTTTTCCGCCCGATGCTGCACAAGCATCCCACCATGCTTCCCAACGTTGGGGTTTAAAATATTGTGCGGTTTGCTGCGATGATAAATCTTGCACCTCGAACCAATTTTGCTGAGTAATAATGGTTTCTAAGCGTGTGCCATTGGGTAATGATAGGCAGTTGTTCCCTTCGTCTTTAAAAGTAACTTCGGCTTTGGTAAGTAATGCTTTTACGTGCTGGTCGAATCCTTTTCGTACACGGATAAATAAATCGGGCTGGATAAATAGCGATTTTAAAAAGGCAGATTTATCAATTTCATCAGAAATAGCATTAATCCAAGGGAATACATCTGTTAATTTAAAATCGGGATAAGTTGATGTAACGAGCTTAAGTTTTTCATCAATATCAAAGCCAATACAGGCAGCCCATTCGGGCTTAAAGTGTTGGATAAACGAATTGGTTTGATGGTTGCATAAAAATTCTGCAACCATCAAACGCTCTTCAGTTGGTGTATTATAAAGTGCTTTACCTAAGCGGAAATAGTTATAAATAAGCCTGTTGGCAACTCGTCTATCGGTTGAGCCCATTTGCTTATTTTGGCGATAAAAGCCTGGCAAAAACTTGCTTAATGGTGTTTCGGCAGGGTAACTACCCAATATTCGCTGAAACGTTTTAAGCTGATTTAATGCCTTCATCCTATTCTTTTATAATAGATGTTTCAGTTTTTTGTAATTGTGCTATTACGAACAACCGATAATTATTAGCGATATATTAATATAAAAGGAAATATTTATTCCCACTCAATGGTGGCAGGTGGTTTCGAGCTAATGTCATATACAACTCTGTTAATTCCCTTTACATTATTAATAATTTCGTTCGATATTTTAGCCAATAAGTCATAAGGCAGATGACACCAATCGGCAGTCATCCCATCTACTGATTCAACAGCGCGTAAGCAAATTACATTTTCATAAGTGCGCTCGTCGCCCATCACCCCAACTGATTGTACAGGTAGGAATATTGAGCCTGCTTGCCATACTTTATCATAAACACCTGCCGACTTTAAATTGTTGATATAAATGGCATCGGCTTCTTGTAAAATTTGAACTTTCTCAGGCGTTACTTCGCCTAATATTCTGATAGCTAAACCTGGGCCAGGGAAAGGATGACGACCTAAAATATTAGGGTCGATACCTAAGGCTTTACCTACTTTACGCACTTCATCTTTAAATAAAGTGTTTAATGGTTCAACTACTTTTAATTTCATGAAATCAGGCAATCCACCTACGTTGTGGTGCGATTTGATAGTTGCCGATGGACCTTTTACAGATACCGATTCAATCACATCTGGATAAATTGTACCTTGCCCAAGCCAACTTACGTTTTTCACTTCGTGAGCCGCATCATCAAACACTTCAATAAATACACGCCCAATAGCTTTGCGTTTCTTTTCAGGGTCTGTTAAACCAGCCAATGCGTCGTAAAAACGTTGTTTGGCATCTATCCCTTTTATATTAAGCCCCATGTGTTGGTACGAGTCTAATACCGATTGATACTCATCCTTGCGCAATAGACCATTATCTACAAATATACAATGCAGGTTTTTGCCAATGGCTTGATGTAATAATACGGCAGCTACTGACGAATCGACCCCGCCTGATAAACCTAAAACAACTTTATCGTTACCTATTTTTTGTTTTAAAGCAGCAATTGTTGTTTCGATAAACGAATCGGGTGTCCAATCTTGTTTGCAACCGCAAATATCTACCAAAAAGTTTTGCAACAATTGTTTTCCATCAATACTATGCGTTACCTCCGGATGAAACTGTATGCCGTAAGTTTGCGTGTTTTTTATATGAAAAGCACCTACTTTTACAGTATCGGTACTTGCAATAATCTCAAAATCGTTGGCTATGCGAGCAATGGTATCCCCATGCGACATCCATACTTGCGAGTTGGAAGGGATGTTTTTAAGCAATGGATTTTTATCGTCAATATATTGCAAATTGGCTCTACCATATTCGCGTGTGCTTGATGGTAAAACTTCGCCACCATTAAAATGTGCGATGTATTGTGCACCGTAGCAAACGCCCAAAATAGGCAGTATGCCATGAAGTTTGTTAAAATCGAAACGAGGTGCATCATCCTGACGAACCGAATACGGGCTACCCGAAAGGATAATGCCTTTTACAGTGTTGTCAATCTCAGGAAAGTTATTGAAAGGATGTATCTCACAATAGATATTAAGCTCTCTGACACGGCGTGCTATCAATTGAGTAAACTGTGAGCCGAAGTCAAGAATGAGGATTTTTTCTTGCATGGGCAAAGATAGGGATTTGATTTGAGATGTGAGATATAGGATTTAAGATTTTCGGATTTTGCGCAGATTATGCAATGGAGATAGCGTTTTTATAATAAATGGAATAGGCATGGCACTCGTTAGCCGAATGACTATCATTTTTTAATTTATTTTACAATGTAGCAAGTTTCGGGTTTTATTAGTGCCTGAGTCAAAGTACATTTGAGTGTTGTTAAATTAGCAAAATGGAAACACAAGAATTGATAAACTACGAACGCATTGCGGAAGCTATAAAATATATCAAACTTCATTTTAAAGAACAGCCCAATTTGGATGAGGTGGCCGAAAAGGTAAATCTGAGTCCTTTCCATTTTCAACGAATGTTTACTGACTGGGCTGGTGTTAGTCCCAAAAAGTTTTTACAATACTTAAGTATATCTTATGCGAAAAGTATTTTGAAGGATAAACAAGCTACTTTGTTTGATGCCGCTTTTGCTACTGGACTTTCGGGAACGGGTAGATTGCACGATTTGTTTATCAATATTGAAGGGATGACACCTGCCGAATATAAAAATGGTGGCAAAGCACTCGCTATTAATTATAGTTTCGCCGAAACCGTTTTTGGTGATGTTTTGGTAGCATCTACCACAAAAGGTGTTTGCTATTTGGCTTTTGCTGATGATAAAACATTGGCATTTAACGAACTCCGAGCACAATTTCCTAATGCTACCTGCAATCAAAAGGTGGATGTTATCCAGCAAAATGCTTTATTCGTGTTTCAACGAGATTGGACGCAATTACCTAATATCAAACTCCATTTAAAAGGGACGGATTTTCAGCTAAAAGTTTGGGAAGCTTTATTGCGAATACCAGTAGGAGGCTTATATACCTATGGCTTGGTAGCTCAAAATATTCATCTGCCAAATGCAAGCAGAGCCGTGGGAACAGCTATTGGCGATAACCCTGTGGCTTATCTTATTCCTTGTCATCGGGTGATACGCTCAACAGGCGAGTTTGGGCAATATCATTGGGGTGCAAATCGCAAATCGGCTATTATAGGATGGGAAGCAGCTCAAGTAAATGCTGGGTAATTAATCATTCCTCATTTGCCTGCACTTCTTCTATTGCAAGCTTTTTTTCTTCATCTCCGTTACCTAATAAGAAGCCCCAAGGTTTTAAATCTTCAATTCTATCAAATACTATTTTCATAATAGCCATGGTAGGGATAGATAAAAACATACCTGATAATCCCCATATCATTTCGCCTATTACTATCCCGAGAAATGATAGCAGCGCATTTAATTGTACTTTTTTGCCAACAATAACGGGGAGTAGTAAATTCGAGTCGATAGCATGAATTACTAGTACGCTTCCAGCTACTTTTAAGGCATCGGCAATGCTTCCTGCTGCAAAGGTGATAACGCTACTTAATAAAAGTGCTGTAAAAATACCTATGTAGGGGATAATGTTGAAGATGCCTACTATTACACCAAGTAGCACGGCATATTTAATACCGATAATCCAAAAAGCAGTACAGGCTATGCAAGCCACAATAAACATTTCGAGTAAAAGCCCTAAAATATATTTACGCAAGATGTTTTGTACATTTTCGACAATATCAAGCACTACGATTGAGTGTTCTTCTTTGAAAACGGATAATAGAAATTGTAATAAAATGCGACGGTATAATAAGATTAGGAAAGTGAAGGTGATGATGAATGAGTAAAATAGTAATATAGATGATAATGCACCAAATGTAGTGCCGATAACATCAGTACCAGATGCCATTAGTTTGGTGGTAGCATCGTGTACATAACCTAATTGTTTGTACAGATTGATATGAAATGCTGATGAGATATACTTACTCAAATTATCTATTGTTTCGCTTACTTGCTTGCGTAGCATAGGCCAATCATCAGCCAGTTTTGCTATTTGCGAACCTACTAAATAGAGTATAGCGGCAACAAAGGCAATAAATAAGATGATAGATACTAACGCTGCCATACTACGAGGAAAGCGTAGTTTTTTTTCAAAAAAATTAGCTGCTGGAAGTAATAGTATGGCAAATAGAAAGCCAAAAGCAAGTGGGTCGAGTATCTCTTTACCAATAATAATCAAATAAACTAATGCAATAAGCCCAATAAGAACTAATGAAAGTTTTTCGTAAAATGGTGTTGTGATTTTTTTTACCCGCATAATTGATGGCTCTATTACTTTAGTGATAACAGTATCTTGGTTTAATGGTTTTGAAATATAACTATATTTTCTTTATTTCTTGCGAGAGCTAGTTCAATTTGCTTTTGCCAAGTTCTGTTTTATCCAACTAATAAGATTGCCGTCTTTTTCAATTTTTATCAGGTTTTCCATTGCCGAATCTTTAATTTTAGTTGCGTCATTATTATATTTTCCTATCATTGATTTTAATGCGCTTTCATTTGCTTGCACTTTGTCAAAATCAGATTTGTGTTGCAGGGCATATTTGGCAAAAGCACCCATGTATGTAACTAATAGCTCATGGTTTTTGGTAGTTAGATTATACACAGGTTCGTTAATGTCAATAGAGATGTTAGGACTTCCTGTTAACCAAGCTATTAAAAAGGTATTGGCTTGCTTCCTTTTAACTGTTTGTTCAGCCCACGGAGTTTCTTGAAGCCAATCCACAGTTTTAATTATGTCTGCTTCATATTTTGCATAATCCGCTTTATCCTTTAAGCTGTAGTTTTCGGGAACAGGGAAAGACGATTGAGCAAATAGTTTTGCACTGTTGATTACAAAAAGTGTAATGATTAAAAATGATAGCTTTTTCATGGTTTGGGTTTTTAATATGTTATTTATTGTATTCAAAAAGTCATTTGCGTTGTAAACGCATCCATTATTTTCATCAAAGTTACTGCTTCTTCAATGGGGCATGGGTTATTTCCTTCGCCTCTAAAATATTGCACTATTTTCTCTATCATAGGTTGTTGTATATGTTCTGGATGGGTAAAATTGATAGTTTGTTCATCCTTGTCATTTTTCCAACTCACAAATGTGCCAAAAAATGGAAAAGTAATATGCCCATTTGTTCCAATAATTTCACAACGGTCTATGGTTTCGGTTTCGCCAACATTAAAACACCACGAGCCATTTACTATTACATTGTTTTTAAATAGTATCTGCCCACATACATGGTCATCAGCAGGGGTTGCTTTTGATTGATTGATGGAGATACCCTGATACGCCATTGGTTCGCCAAAATAATAAAGCATCAAATCGAGTTGATGAGGTGCTAAATCGTGAAAATAGCCACCTCCCGAAAGCTCTGGTAGCACCCGCCAATTGTTTTCGGTATTGGCAACCAAATCGGGTTTTATGCTCTTCCACATCCTGATTTGTACGGTACGTATATCGCCAATGGTGTTTTGGGCTAATAGTTTTTTTACATATAAAAACATGGGCAAAGCACGCCGATAGTGCGCTACCGTGAGTTTACCATTATATTGTTTTACCGCATTTGCCATTGCTTGCGCTTCTTCGGCATTGCGGGTTACGGGTTTTTCTACATAAACATTTAACCCTTTTTTTAATGCCGCTATGGCATAGGCTAAGTGAAAAGCTGGCGGGGTAGCTACCGAAACCGCATTTACTTCGCTATCGCTCATTAGCCTATCAGCATCATCATACCATCTATCTACCTTATGCCTTGCAGCATAATCGGCAGCCTTTTCGGCATCACGACGCATCACCGCCACTAGTTTGCTGTGAGGTACTTTGTTGTAGGCTTGCCCGCTCTTTTTTTCGGTTACATTGCCGCAACCAATGATGCCCCAATTGATAGTTTCCATCAAAATTATTTCAATATGCTTTCTATTTTTGATAACTCATCTGCCGAAAACAATATGTTGTCTAAACATTTCAAGGAGTCGGCTAATTGCTCAGGTTTGCTTGCACCAATTAATACTGATGTGATGCGTTCGTCTTTCAACAACCATGCAAGTGCCATTTGTGCCAATGTTTGCCCACGTTGTAAGGCAATATTGTTTAGTGCATTAATTTGAGCAATACGTTGCTCCGTTACTTGATTTTTTTGTAAAAATCCGCTTGGTTTTGCAGCTCTCGAATCTTCGGGGATACCATGTAAGTATTTGTCTGTCAGCAATCCTTGTGCTAGTGGCGAAAATGGAATACAACCTACACCATCTTTTTCTAATACATCAAGCAAACCACCCTCTACCCAACGTTCGAACATGGAGTATTTGGGTTGATGAATTAAGCAAGGTGTGCCCAGTTTTTGTAATATTTTGATAGCTTTTTCGGCTTCGGCAGCAGGGTAGTTGGATATACCTGCATATAGTGCTTTACCTTGCCTAACTATCAAATCAAGCGCAGCCATTGTTTCTTCAAGCGGTGTTTCGGGGTCGAGGCGATGATGATAAAAAATATCTACATAATCCAGCTTCATGCGCTTTAAACTTTGGTCGAGGCTTGATACCAAATATTTTTTTGAACCCCAATCGCCATAAGGGCCTTCCCACATGGTATAACCAGCTTTGGTAGAGATGATTAATTCATCTCGGTGATTTCTAAAATCAGTATTTAATATTCTTCCGAAGTTTTCTTCGGCTGAACCTGGTGGCGGCCCATAATTGTTTGCCAAATCGAAATGAGTGATACCACTATCAAATGCCAAATGCAATATTTTGCGATAGTTTTCCATCACATCCACACCACCGAAATTGTGCCATAATCCAAGCGATACGGCCGAGAGTTTAATGCCGCTTTTTCCGCAACGGCGGTACAACATATTTTTATATCTATTGGGCGATGGAATGTAAGTCATAAACAGAGAATATAGGGTGTGTTTTAGTTAAGGTAAAAATATAGTTTTTCTGTGGAATTGTTATACTACAAAGTAGCCTTATACAATTTCAGCTACAACAAAAGTGCTGCCACCCGCAAATACCAAATCATCATTTGTGGCATTTTGTTGTGCTGTATTTAAAGCCGCGGCTACTGATGGATGAGCATCGCCATATAAGCCATGTTTTTGTGCTTCTTCTTTTAAAACTTCAGCATCTAAACCACGTGGAATATTGGGTTTGCAAAAATAATAGGTAGCATCTTTGGGTAGCATAGTTAATATTTTGCTGATGTCTTTATCATTCACCACACCAATTACGAAATGCAAGTGTTTAAATGTTGTATTCTTAATGTTTTTTAATACCTCGGTAATGCCATCGGGGTTGTGCCCAGTATCGCATATAGTGAGCGGTTGCCGACTTAAAACCTCCCATCTGCCGTGCAAGCCGGTTAACGTTTTAACATTAGCCAAGGCAGTTTTTATATGCTCGCCAGTAATGTCAAAACCTTGCTTTCGAAGTTCATCAACGGCGGATAACACAGTTTTTACATTTTTAAGTTGATAACTGCCTGTTAAGTCGAGTTTTAAATCGAAAATTTCTGATTTAGTATCTTTTTGAATCTCGATGGTTAACAAATTCTCCACCATACCCGATTTTAAAATCTCCCATTGCTTTGAGGCAAAAGAGAGAGGAGTATTTTCTGCATTTGCTTTATTCAAAAATACATCGGCAATATCGGTTTGGTATTCGCCAACTATTACGGGGATATTAGACTTTATTATGCCAGCTTTTTCGCCTGCAATGAGTGGTAATGTATTGCCTAATAGATTGGTATGATCCCAACCAATATTAGTAATGACGGATAGGA
The DNA here is from genome assembly GCA_963422535.1 of uncultured Mucilaginibacter sp. Lineage (GTDB taxonomy): Bacteria > Bacteroidota > Bacteroidia > Sphingobacteriales > Sphingobacteriaceae > Mucilaginibacter. The sequence continues at coordinate 685,881 of OY730227.1, read as the reverse complement.
GAGGAGTAATGATATTGGTCGAGTCGAGTCTGCCACCCAAGCCAACTTCAATAATGGCAATATCAACCTTTTCGAGTGCGAAAATATTGAAGGCCATGCCTACGGTCATCTCAAAAAATGAGGGCTTTATCTCTTCAAAATCTTGCCGATGCTTATCAACAAAATCAATCACATATTGCTCGCTAATCATTTCACCATTAATGCGAATGCGCTCCCTGAAATCGCGCAGATGTGGCGAGGTATATAGGCCTGTTTTGTAACCTGCCGTTTGTAATATAGCAGCCAACATATGCGAGGTAGAGCCTTTGCCATTGGTGCCAGCTATGTGTACACTTTTGAATTTTTGTTGCGGATTATTTAATCGATTGCAAAGCTCAATGGTGTTAAAAAGGTCGTTCTTATATGCTGATGCCCCATCTCTTGTAAACATGGGTAATTGGCTGTACAAGTATTGTATTGTAGTTTCGTAGTTCATAGCCACAACCAAAATAGTATGCAAATCTATTAACTATGTTGCATCAATTACGAACTAGTTTACTTTAAATACAAAAACCACTTTACCCGCTTGATTATCAGGGGCCGTTTCAGAAGTGTTTAGTCGAGAGTTTCTAACAGCATCTTCACATTTTTGTAATAGATTAGCGTCGGTTATCGTAGTGCCTTTTGCGCCAGCACTTGCATAAACTACATTGCCGTTTTTATCAACACGAATATCCACCACTACTTTGCCAGTTCGTCTGTTGTCGTCCGTAACCGATGGGCGGCTTACAAAACTACGTTGTGCCATTTGTAAACCACCATTACCCGAGCCTGTACCGTTATAATTATTGGTTAGGGTTGAGCCATTGGGATTACCCTGGTTACCTGGTGTGTTGGTTGTACCATCGCCACTACCTGTGCCGCCATTGCTTTTGCCTTTGTATAGCGCATTCTGATTAATGGTGGGTTTAGCAGGTTTGCTTACGGGTTGGGTGGCTACCACCTTGCTTACTTTTTTGGAGTTGGCATCTACAGTAGGGGCATCCTCGGTATTTTGAGTAACTACTTTTCTGTCGCTTTGGTCTTCTTGCGCTTTTTGTGGCGTTGGTTGCGCTTGTGTTACTTTGGTAGGTTTGGTATGATTTGGATTTTCGGCTTTTGAGGGTTCTTCGGTGCTCATGTAGTCTGTCCCCATACCTTCATCAGTAGTACCATAGTTTACCAATATACCACCTGTGCCATCTTCTTGTTTAGGTGGATTTTTAAATACAATGAAATAGCACAAAGCAATCAACACAGCCATAATAACGCCTGTTGCTGCAAATGCTTTAGGATAATTATTTTCTTCCTTGTAGTATTCCATTTATTATAATCTCAGAATTTTGCCCAATTAATTATCCCTTGGGTTCTGTTGCTAATACCAATTTGATGTTGAGCTTTTGTGCTATATCCATCACCTGCACCACGTTTTGGATAGCAACCGTGCGGTCAACCGATAAAACTATAGTGAGCTCAGTAGCCAATTTTTTAAAACCCATCAAGGTATTTTGCATATCTTCTACCTTAACCTCTTTATTATTGACAGTATATTTTAAATCCTGACTAATTGTTACCGAAATAGTTTTTTTAGAAACTGCTTGCCCCGATGATGATTTAGGTAATAATAGCTTAATCACATTGGGGTTGGTAATAGTAGATGCAATGAGGAAAAAAAGCAGCAAGAAGAACATAATATCGTTCATTGCCGAAGTATGTACCTCGGCCTTAAGGCGCTGGTGTCTTTTTCTTAAATTCATTTGCTTGGCTCTTCTAATAGGTCGATAAACTCAATAGCATCAGTTTCTAACTTCAAAATCACTTTATCAACCATCATCATCAAAATATGGTAGCACACATAGGCTACTATACCTACCATCAATCCGGCTGCCGAAGTAACCATTTTTACATATAAACCACCCGATATAACGCCCATACTGATATTGTCAGTTTTAGATATATCATAAAATATTTTGATAACCCCTGCAATCGTTCCTAAGAAACCAAACATGGGCGCTATACCTGCCACTATACCCAATATGCTGATGTTTTTTTCGAGTTTAGAAACTTCCAGTTTGCCTACGTTTTCGATAGCGCCTTCAATATCTTTAATAGGACGGCCGATGCGTAAAAGTCCTTTTTGTAGCATTCTGCCTAGTGGCGAATTGCTGTTGCGACATATTGCAATTGCCGACTCTAATTTACCAGTTAAGATACTTGTACGAACTTGACTCATTAAGTTCGATTCGTCTTTAGCAGCTTTGCGTATGGTAAAATAACGCTCGAAAAATATAACCAAGCCTAATACGGCTAAAATACCAATGGGCACCATTACCCAACCACCTTTTACTAATAAATCGGCAAAACGTAGTTCTTCGCCTTGACCTGTAACTTGTGGTAGTTTTTTTGCCGTATCCACCAGTTTGTGCATGGTATCGGTTATTTGCGCTAATAGCATCATTTTTTTGGATTATATTTTTGTAAATAAATACTTGTTTTACTAATTTTTGTAGCTGTTATAATACTATCCATTGCTTTTTGAGCTACACCCTTATCAAAATATGTACCTAAAGTAATTTTGTACCTGTTGCCAGCTGTATGTTTAAGTAGTCTTGGGTGCAAACCCAATGTTTCAAAATTGTGCAAGGCGACATTTGTTTGTTGCATTGATTTAGATGCTCCGCCTAACAATTCATAATGTACAACTGCTAACGTATCAATAGGTTGATTAATTGTTTGTGTAGCAGGTTTTGTAACCGAATCGGCTTTGGTAGTGCTCTTTTTTGAGCTATCTGCCTTTGCCATGTTCTTAACCGAATCGGGATTTACAGCTACAAACGTTTGTGGTTTATCATTCATATTAAACCAAGAAGGCTTGTATTTGTATAAACCTAATATAGCCAGTAAGACAATAATGATAATCAGCAACAGGGCAATCCACAAATTTCTGCGTCCCGATGTTTCGGGTTCATCATAACTGTACTCTTCTACCTCCTCTTGTGTTGCTTGCTCTTCAGCTACGGGCTGCTCTTGTGGTAATGTTTCTTCGGTAGTTGTAGGTTGAGGCGGTGATATTTCTTCTACCTTTTCAACTGGTGCTTCTTCTTCAACCGGAAGAGAGTGTTCGGCTTTTATAGGCTCAATTTCCTCAACGTTTGATAGTTCTGAAGTTTTATTAACCACAATAGGCTGGAAACCATAAAAAGCAGGATTATTACTACCTGAAGTTTGCTCTACTTCAAACAATAATTGATTATCCTGAGTGTATAAATGCCCTAGGCCAGCAATGGTTACGCGTTTGGTAGCAGCTTCTTGATTTAAGCCAGCAGCATATTTATCAATAAAATATTTTGCTGATGCTAATGATATATGTTTCTTGTTAGAAATATATTTAGCCAACGCTTCGTCCGACTTAGCCTGTGGTTCGAAAATTACCGTATGCGTCGGTGGGTAAAATTTACCCTCTCTATCATTATAATAACCATTGATGCGTACTTGCGCAAAATGCCCAATGCCAGGTACATATACCTCGCCCTGTAACCCTAATAATTCACTTATATAAATGGCTAAATCCATTCCGATAAAAGTAAAAGTAAATCAGACATCAAACAACTTAAAAATGAATTCCAACTCCAGCAAAAATATTAAACCCATAATTGGGGTAATATAACCATACTTGGGTAGCACCACTCAATATATTATTTACCTGCCCAAATATTGATATTCTGTTAGTTATCTTATAATCAAGTCCTCCACTCAAATCGGCAAACGAACTTATTGATGCCAATGTTGGGGCAGAGCCTGTTAATGGGGGATTATTTTGATCGTAAGTGCCACCACGATATAATAATGTACCAGTAATGCTCAACTGTTTGGTAAAGTGGATAGATGTGCCAGCCATCAGTTTAAACTTCGGTAAATTCCATGGTTCAACTTCCGAAGCTAATTTGTAATCTTTAAACTCAACTCGACCGAAAATATCCAAATCGTCAGACACTTTATAATCCAATTCGCCATTCAAGCCCGTTATATGTGCTGTACCATTATCATATATCACTTTAAATTTATATGTTCCAGCTGTATAGTCGTTCACAAATAAAGGTAAGTTTTCAACACTATTGCGGAATATAGTAGCTTTAAAACCTAAGCCTGGTGCAATAGTTCCTTTTAATCCCAAAGCTATATCAAGCCTATCAACTGAGTTTTTTATCTGAATGTTTGGCTCTAAGAATGGGTTTATATCCGAGAAATTGCGTAGCGATGATTTATTTACATCACCATTCAACTCAGCAAAAAAACGAACATAGCTAGGTATTACTTGCAATTCGAGTTTTGCAGCAGGGAAAATAAAAATACGAGATGATAAACCAAACTCTTTTACAATAGATATACCAGCATCAATTTTATAAAAACTGCTTTGGAATTTTAAATACGGATTGAGCCTTAAAATGCTATTGCTGTATGAATATGAATTGTCGTTTTGTGTGCTGATATCTAATGATGAGCCTAAGCCCGCGTAAAACTGTTTAATGGTTTCGTTCAAAAATCCAGTTACTATAATATTGGTTTCTTTGGCTTGTAGCGCATTACTCCACGAGTAACCATTGGCTTTTACAGCATACGAAAACTCGTTATCGGCATCGCTGTATCTTTTTGCTATTTCGCCCTCGGCACTTATTGTGCTAAAATGTTGTTGCTCGGGGTTAAATGTAGTAGGGGGATTTGTAGGATTAAAACCATAAAAATAAGTACCTCGCCTGTTATAGTTGATACTACCACGAAGGATATCGTAATCTGTTACAACTTTACCGAATATGCCCACTTCATCTCTTATTTCGTTTTGTTTATTAATACTTGAGCCTGATTGTGCAAAATGACGTGCATATCCACCCACTTGCAAAGCATTATCTCTACCATTATTGATATAAACTTCGCCAAATGTTGTTTTTAAATTACCTAAGCCTACACGAGCATAGTTATTTGTGGGTATTGAATCTTGCTCCACGGGCATTTTCATTGCCTCCAATTGGCGTATATCTGTATTGCGCTCCAATCGCTTATCTAATGTAACATAGGTTAGTGGGGCTTTAAAAGGAGTTTTATCATCCAAATTGGGGTTGCGACGTATTTTTACCGCATCTGCCAATACTGGTTTGTAGGCAGTAGTTACCACAATTTCTTCTGATAAGCTATTATTGGTGTTATTACCTGTTGACTTTGCTTGTTCACCTTTTTTAGTGGTATCCTGCATAGCAGTTGCTCCCGCTTTTTTATTAGTAGATTTTGTTTTAGCGGGAGTTTTTTTAGTTGTAGTATTTTGTGCATTAGCAGGAGCAAAGTAAAATACTGTTACTAAGGCAAGCAGCGGGAATATATATCTTGATTTAATCATTGCTGGTCTTTTCTGTTTTATTCTTTGTTATCCTGTTAGTTATTTTTTGTAGTATCGGCAGGGGTTACTTGCTCTTCTGTTTTTTGACTGACCTTGCCTGGACTTAACTTGTTCAACTTATCTTTTGCGGTTGATAATATATCGTCATTTCCTTTGTAATTATCTATAATACTTTGCAACGTTGCCTTCGCTTGGAAAGTATCTTTCATAGCTACATAGTTATCAGCTAGTAAAATATAGGTTTTAGCTACCCAGTAATCATAATTGGGCAACTCTTTTACCAAGTCGAAACAAGTTTTTTGCGATGCTTTATACTTCCCTTTACGATATTCTACATTCGCTATATTGTATTTAGCTTCGGCAGCTACAATAGTTTTTGTGTTGGTTACGGTGTATTCAAGCTCTTTTACTGCGGCTGTGGTGTCGCCTTTTTTAAGATAAGCCAATCCCGAATACAAACCTGTTTTATATTTATCCTCTTGCGACGATTTTTCATACTCACGCACCAACTTAGCATATTTAAGCGCATCATCAGGCATATTCATTTGCGCATAGCATAATAGTAAATTATTGATAGCGAAAGAATAATCGGCTTTATATTCGGAGTTGATTTCCAGTTTTTTTAGATAGGCAATAGCTTCGTTATATTTCTTCTGCGAAATTTGCCACTTAGCCATACTGATTAACGATTTCTCGGTATAGGCACTAGTCCAATCATTTAAAATGACATTGAAATCAGCTACCGCTTCATCGCCACGGTTCAGGTTAATTAAACTTTGCCCACGTATAAACCTCGATTGCTTATCATAAATAGGCTTCGTCTTAAACTTATCGAAATAAGCACCTACTGCTTGCACACAACCACTCCAATCGCCTTTTAAGTATAGGTTATTAGCGGCGGTGTACATAATACTCTCTTGTTCGGATGCGGTATAATTACCAATTGGGGTAGTGGCTGCATAACTAATAAAGGTTTGCGCATCGCCTTTATCGGTATATATCTTTTCTATTTGTTTTAGTGCTTGTTTTGCTTCATCGGTAGATGAATATTCTTGTATTACTTTTTTGAATGATTCGATTGCTAAATCGTCATTTCCGCTATTGTAATCAATCAATCCCATAGTAACCAATGCACGTGGCACATAGCTGCTATGCGGATATTTCTCAATCATACCTTGCAGACTGGTTTTGGCAGTAGTACCGTCGTTTTTAAGAAAATAAGTGTATGCTATCTCGAATGAAGCATCATCAGCATAATCCGAATTTGGGAATAGGGTAAGCACATCATTTAGTGTGCTGATTTTTGCATCTGGCGAGCCTTGCAGCCCTTGTATCATCCCACGTTGAAACAAGGCATAATCTTCGCCTTTGCTGTGCCTTGCAATTATTTTGTCGTAATTTTCACGTGCTTTGCTGTATTCTTTTAGTACAAAATAACTATCGCCTAATCGGGTAGTGGCATCATTTATAGTGTTTTTGTCTTTTTCGTCACCTTGTAGAAATTTCTCGAAATAACGAGATGCTTTTTTATACTGCTCGCCACCAAATGCTGCATAAGCAAGGGCATAGTTGGCATAGTTATAAACTGATGTTTCGCTTGCCTCGTCCATATTCAAGAAACGTTCAAAATTTTCAACCGATTCGCCGTATTTTCTTACCTCAAACATTGCTTCAGCCATCCAATAAACAGTTAATGCTTCTGTTTTGCGGTCGACAGGATTGCGTAACGAACGAAGGAAAATTCCTATCGCATTCTCGAAAGCACGTTCGTTATAAAATTCTAATCCACGATAGTAGGTCACTTTTTGGTAAGCTGCTTTTGCGCTTGCCGATTTGTTGGGGATAGGCTCTAAAATATCTACTGCTTCTTTGTAATTGTGCGAATTGAGTAATTCTTCGCCTAATAGTGTTTTTACCTCATCCGTACGAACAGATTGAGGATAGTTTTTTAAATATAATCGAGTTGCTTCTAAAGCTTGAGTATTAAAATCTAAATCGTAGGATAGTTTGGCATATTCGTATAGGGCATCTTCTTGCAATTGGCGATCAAAATTCATTTTAGAAGCAACAAAAAAGGCATTGCGGGCACTTTGTTTGTTCTTCATTTTTAAGAAAACACCACCTAAAGTATAATTGCCATTTTGCGCATAGGCATCGTTTTGGTCAACTAGTTTCTCTAACTCTTGTGCGGCTTTTGCATTGTTCCCTATTTTGTAATTAGCATAACCTATTTGATAGCTGTCTTGCGTGCTTTGTGTTTTGCCTTTATCTTGCTCCTGAAAGCGATTATAATAGTTAATAGATTGGTCATAATCGGCTTTTGCAAAATAGGATGCACCTACTATTCGCAGCATTTCAGTTTCATGCTGCTGATGCGTAGTTTTTAATATGGGTACGGCATAAGCTATTACATCATTATAACGCCTGTCTAAAAAATAAACGGCAGTAATATAATAGGGATAGCTATTTTCGTATTTTTTTGAGTTTTTAAGCTTCTCGAAATTTACTAAAGCTAGATGATAGTCTTTGTTTAGATAGGCAATGTAAGCGTAATAGTATGTAGCGTCTTCGGTATAAGGCGATTGCTTGCTTTTGATATCACTAAATAGTAATTGTGCATTTTTGTAATCGTTAGCTGCAAAATAGGCATACCCTTTACGAAACTTATATTCAGTTTCCTGACTGCTTATTAAATCCTCGGCGTTTACTTTGTTAAACCATACTAATGCATCGGCATATTTCTCTTGTTTAAAGTAATATTTACCTATCTGAAAGTAAGCTGTTTTGGCTAGTGGGTTTTCGGGATGATCTTTTATGAAACGTTGAAAAAGCTCCTTTGCATCATCATTACCTAATTCTAAGGAGCAAAGGGCTTCGTAATATTGAGAATTTTCTTTTATTAATGATAGTGATGACTCAAATTGCGGCTGTGTGCTGGTTTTAAGTGCCGATGTTTCTACTAATCTAAATTGTTCTGCGGCTGCAACATATTTTCCCTTATTAAGTAAATCCGTAGCAGCATGATAAGTGCGATATAATCGGAATGAAGGGTTTTGCTGCGCACTAACAGTTAATGTAAAAAATGCGGGAACAAGTATAGCGATGTGTTTCAATTTAGTCATAGCGCAAGTAATCAATATACGAAAGTAGTCATAACGCAAAAATGCAATCCACATAAGTAATTCACAAATGTGAATAACATATTTATTAAAATAAACGGATAGATAAGGTGCTTGTTGTTATAGTAGAAAAATTATAGCAACATAACGTAGAGAAATAACAGAAAAGTGTAGTGTTCTGTTTGAATTTATTTTTCATTTGTATGCTCAAAGCCATACTTTATGGCAGCTTTGAGTATATCAATGTTTATATCTTTTAGTGTTTTAAACTTAATGCAATACCCAGTTACACTCGCTTTGCCTATTTCTTTTCCATAAGTTTGGGTTAAGTATGCCTTATCCTTAATGCCAAGAATATAAACAGAGATGCCAGTTTTGTTTGCACTTAAACCAATTTGAAAAAAACCTTTGGTCTTTCCATCAGCATATTTTATGGTAAAAAATCCATAGCCTATGGTAGGGTTACTCACCGTTTTGTTTTCACTGTTTTTGCCATTATCGAACCATAATTTACTGTTAGGTAAAACCTCAATTATAAGTTGATGCAATTTTTGTACATCACCACGTTTTGGGTCGGGTTGGCTGGTAATATACGCTTCAATTTGTTCTTGTATGGTCATGTGAAATAATGGGCTATTTAATTCCCTATTCAAATTTCGGGGTAATTTTAGTTAAATGCTAATTTTAGGAAATTTCAGCGTTTTATAAATATAAATCGTCTCAAATAATGTGTGGGGTTTATATCTTCTAGCTTTTCTTCTTTTCAATTCGCACATATCTAGCTTTTTGGCATTTCGCACAAAAATATAACCGTAGTGGTAAAAAGAATAAAAATGTTTTGATAAACCAATGGCGATGCATTTGATAATGGAACGAAGAGCCGCATTTGGCACAATAGCGGATAGTAGGAGTTTTTATAGAAGTTTTGCTGCCTTGATTCATCAACTAGTATTAGTTAGTAAGTGCAAAATTAACAAAATACAATACAGATTGTTTGCTTTTGAGGCATATCAAAATAATCGTATGTAAGGCTTTTATTGTTATTATTCATTTTGTATATTTGGTTATAAGCCATTTACTCATTTAAAATCAATATCTTATGAAGAAAGTTTCAAATATTCTTAACCGAAAAGGGACTAATGTAATTGCTATTGATGCTGGAACAACCGTATTAGATGCACTTAGATTGATGGACGATAAAAATATTGGCTCGGTAGTGGTTACCGAAAATGGTGAATACTTGGGGCTGCTTACCGAGAGAGATTATGCCCGCAAGGTAATATTGAAGGGTAAATCATCCGAAGAAACATCTGTAAAAGAGATTATGACCACAGGATTGCCCCGAATTACTCCTGATAATTCAGTTGAAACCTGTATGCATATAATGAGCGAAGGTAACATTCGTTATCTCCCAGTTTTTCGCGACGACCATTTGGTAGGCATTATCTCTATAAATGATATCGTTACCGAAAATATCCTGACACACTTGGAAACTATTGAGCATTTGAAAAACTATATACAATCGTAAAAGCCGAATAAGGTTATGAATATTGTAATAAGTTTTTTTAAAACAATATGGAATGAGCTTTGGGGCTTCTTTGGGTTTGATAATCTTATCGCTATTCTAAAATCAGGAAAATATACCGAACTGCTTACTTGGCATGGTATCACTTCTATTTTAATCCCGCTTATTCCATTTTTACTGGTTATCGAAATTGTAAGAGGCACTTTTTATAAACGTTTTAGAGTAATAGATTATAAAATATCGGTTTTTACCTATGTGTTGAATGCTTTTGTGGGCAGGCTTATATCCTTCGCAATGGTGGCTGTTTGTATAGGCCTTTTTGAGCAATATGCAATTGTAAAAACCAGTTTTACTTGGTATTGGTTTATTTATGGGTATATTATTTGGGAGCTGGCGCATTTTGTATATCATTTTTTAGCGCATAAAGTACGCCTGTTATGGTGCTTACATTCTACCCATCATGCACCATCATCTATGAACTTATCGGTTACGTATGTGCACTTCTTTTTAGAAGGACCTTATGCTGATGTTATCCGCACTACGATATGTATTTTATTAGGTGTTAGTCCAGCAGTATTGTTTACCATTATGTTTATTGATGGCACATGGGGAGCTTTTATTCATGTTGGCGAAAACTTGATAGCAGATACTCGTTTCGGGTTTATTGGGCGTATTATCCTTACACCATCACACCATCGGGTGCATCATGCCAAAAACCCGTTATATATGGATACCAACTATTGCAATTTGTTGAATATTTGGGATAGAATTTTTAAAACTTATCAGCCCGAAAATCGAAATATCACTATTGAATATGGTATTACAAGGCAAATGAAACCTAATAATTTTTTAGATGCTTACTTTGGCGAAATTTTGGCGTTGGCACGCGATGTAGTAAAAGCACCAGGATTTAAAAATAAATTGATGTATATAGTTATGCCGCCAGGGTGGAGCCATACAGGCGAGCACAAAATGGCAAGTGTGATAAGGAAACAATATATTGACGAGAATAAATAACTACTCTTTTACTGCTGTAACTCTTGAGCCATCTTCGCCGCTTGTTTCAAATATTAAATCTTTCTCGGTTAATTTTGATACCCAAAATGGAAACGCTCGGGTTTTTCCATCAGCTAAAATCTCTTTATAACGGATATTGCTTCCATCCAATTTAAATGTGCCATGCGATAGTACTTTCCCACCCCAATAAATAATCAAGCTATCATTTTTTGTGAATTGGATATAAGGAGCTTGTATTTGTAGTTCTGCCGATGTCACGCTATCAGTAGGGATACGATTAGGATTTGTTACCTTTATGTATTTCCACTTGCCGTATAAGTTTTCAGGTTTAATGGGCGAACTGCAAGCGGTAAGTATTACCCCAATCAAACTAAGTGCAATAAATAATCTACCTTTTATCATTTAAATACTCTCATTAAACTTGCTGTTCATTAGGCTGAGTAATACTAGGGCTAGCAATCTCGACTAATTCTTCCTCATGCTGTTCGGTATTATTGGCGGTAGCGTAGTTCAATTTCCTGAAACGCCAAATAGCGAATGCAGGTTCTTGAGTACGATTAATTAAGCTGAAAAATTTAGGAAAATTGTGTACTTCTTCGAGCAGCAAACCTGGCACTATACCGTTATTGTCTAATATTTCTCTAATGGTATATTCTTTATCTTTTGTTATCCAAATTTCAAAATCGCGTTTTATCTCATCTGCTTTATCAGCATCAATGCTTGCATCAATACATATCACTTTATCACCCGGCTTCATAGCTATATAACGTAAAATCTTCGATTATTTATGCTGCGCCAAACTATCGGCTTTTGCCTTTGCTTTTTTCTTGAAGAAACCTTTCAGAAAAAAAATATGCTGAGCAGCTTCTAAATCATCATTTAATTTAATAGAGCTTTGGCGCAAATTTTCAAGACTTGTACGCACTTGTTCGCCTCCTTTCGGGTCCATTAACAACACACCAATGGCATTATTAGGTGTAACTAATTGTTTGCTGGCTACATTCAAGTTTTGAACTAATGAACCTGCACTAGTTACTGTTTTTTGTAATTGCGCAGCCGATGCTTTAATCCTATTAAATGTAACAGTATCGGTCAGTATGTTATCAGCCAAGCCACCTTTGGTATTCATTTTTTTACTGAAATTATCTAGCTGAACAGCCATTAATGCAGCACTTTGGGTAGTAGCTTGTAGGTTTTTCATGGCACTACGTAACTGTAATCCCATCGTACTATCAGCCAATAATGCGCCGAGTGTGCCCTTACCTTGTAATATTTTATGACTTAGTTCCTTAAAATCGTTTGTAATAGCAAGCAAATTGGTATTGTTTTGCTGTAATGTTTTAAGCATATCCTCTGTTGATAGTAACTTTTGTGCTTGCAAAATATCGCCATCTTTTACCGCTGGGGCTTGCGGACTACCGCCATCAATTACAATGATTTTGTTGCCAATCAATCCATCCGAACTGATACGAACACCTGCATTGCTGTGGATATATTGTTGCGAACTTTCGTCAATATTCATCTGAACGTTTACTTTCGATGTGCCCACAAACTTGATGTCTTTTATTGTACCCACTTTTACCCCCGAAAACCATATACTGTTTCCAGTTTTTAATCCTGCAACATCATCAAACGTGGCACTTATGGTTATGCTCTTAGAAAAAGTTTTTTGTGCATTGCCTAATGTAAGCACTCCCACTATGAAGATAACTAACCCAAGGGCTAAAAATATACCTACTATTATTGCTCTTTTATTTTCTTTTTGATCCATATATCAATGGCTAAGTATCTATTGTATAAAATTATATTCAAAAAATGGTTTTACACGCTCGTCATTTGTACTGAATACCTCTTCAAACGAGCCTACACGTTGAAATTGCCCATCAAGCAACATAGCTATTCTGTCGCCAGTACTTTTTGCACAAGTAAGGTCGTGTGTGATAATAATAGACGAGGTATGGTATCGCTGTTGTACTTCATTAATCAAATCATTAATCTCGATACAAGTTATAGGGTCGAGACCTGCAGTAGGCTCGTCATACAACATTATTTCGGGATTTAATATCAAGGTACGTGCTATGCCTATGCGTTTGCGTTGCCCGCCCGATAGTTCGGATGGCATTTGATTGATGGTTTGTGACAACCCAACCGCATCCAATACCGATTCGACGGCTGTATTTATTTCTTTACGGGTAATGCCTTTACGATTACGTACTAATGGAAACTCTAAATTTTTCCGCACGGTCATACTATCATACAGCGCACTATTTTGGAACGAGAAACCAACCTTTATTCTTAATGCTTGTAACTCTTTATCCGTAATTTGGCTGATGTTTTTTCCCAATACCATTACCTCGCCTCTGTCGGCTTTTAATAAGCCTGAGATGATTTTTATGAGTACCGATTTTCCTGTACCCGACCTACCTAATACGACTAGGTTCTCGCCTTGATACAATTCGAGGTCAATTCCGCGTAGTACGTGAAAATCGTCAAAAGATTTCTCCAATCCTTTTATGGTAATGACCGAATTGTTATAATCTATTTTTGTTGCCTCTTTTCTCATAGCCAATTATTAGCGAAACCAGCCCGCTATTTGCACGATTAATATTTCCTCAACAAATATCAAAAACATAGCTGTTACAACAGCCCCATTTGCTGCTTTACCCACGCCCTCAGTTCCTTTGGTTGAAAAATAACCTTGATAACATCCCACTATACCAATTGTAAAGCCAAATACTATCGACTTAACTAATGACGACCAAAAATCAACAAACACTAAGGGTTCAAACACTTGCTGCATAAACGTGGTATAGCTAGTTCCCTCATTAGTAGCTACGTTTACATAACCTCCTAATAAAGCAACCAACCCAGTATAGGTAGCTAATATTGGAATGGTGATTGATGTGGCTAATACTCGTGTGCATACCAAAAACTTAAATGGATTAGTACCCGATACCTCCATGGCATCAATTTGTTCGGTAACACGCATCGAGCCTAACTCGGCTCCTATACTCGACCCTACTTTTCCCGCAGCAATAAGTCCTGTAACCAAGGGAGCAAGCGCACGCATAATGGCAATAGATACGAGTGAAGGTAACCACGATTGCGCACCAAAATTTAATAACGATGGGCGCGATTGCTTGGTGAAAATTAAACCTATAATAAACCCCGTTAGGGTGATTAAGCTAAATGAGCGAACACCTGTTTCGTAACATTGGCGAATAATCTCTTTAAACTCATAAGGAGGTAAAAACGCCTCTTTAAAAAAACGAATAATGAACTTATTGATATTATATAATGAAACAAACGAATTGGCTAAGCGTCGCTTAAACGAAGAGCCATTCTTAGCAGCTGGTGCCGATGTTTTGGATGCGGTATTCATTAATGGCGACAAAGGTATTATTTATGAATGTAGAAATTGCGATGTGTTTGTAAAAAACTTACTCAATTTTAATTAAAAGTAGTACAAATTACTCAATTGATGGTCTTGCAAATTAAGAGGAGTATATTATTAATTTGTTTTAACGATAAAATCCCGCCTATTGGCAGGATTTTATCGTTATTGCTATCAAAATCTTATACTATTTGTCAACTGGACGTTTAAGCGTGGTATGTATTTTTTGATCACCGAAGCTAATATCCATCCCGCATGAATCAGCATAAACTTTGCCAGTATGTGGATAATCACTACCATTTACAGTAACCTTGAACGAAAAAGTATCACCAGTTATTTTCCCATCATCCACAGTTACTTCTCCCGCAGGCGATTCGGCTGTTCCGGTAAGCACATCACCGTTTACCTTAAAATTATAAGTAACAGGTAATTCATTACCATCAGGTGTTTTAATAATTCCAGACCATTTACCATTAAGGTCGGCAAATACTGCCAACAAAACCACAAAGCAAGAGGCCAATGCAATGGTTGTAAATAATTTTCTTTTCATTTTGGAGGGTTTTAATTTTAGTAAAAATAGAAATTTTGATAGAAATGTAAATGAATATTTTGTTAAATCTTGTTAAACTTATAGGTTTCTATTGAACGTATTTTCACAATAAATTATAATATTTTGCCAATTTGGGTTAAAATATGGTTATAATTGGGTAATAATGTTATTTAATTCAAGCATTATTGCTTTTACCTTTGGCTTGCTAACCTAGTTATTTAAGTAGCGCCTAAAAATAATATACACTAACGCAATTATACTTTAATCAATAATGTGATTGATTAAAGAGAATATAAAGCATTGAGGGTTCGCCCTATTTTGACGCCTTGTAGAAAGGCAAAATGCGGATTAAAAGTCTAGGTGTTTTTGGGGAACACCTAGATAATCCGAATTATAGAAGTGCTAATAAATATAGAATAATAATACGTATGAATTTTACATGGAAAGGGGTTTTCCCAGCAGTTACTACTAAATTTACTGATAATGATGAGCTTGATTTTGAGGCTTTTGACCGTAACCTCAATGCGCAATTAGAAGCAGGAGTGGATGGTTTTATTTTGGGTGGTTCATTAGGCGAAGCAAGTGTTTTGAGCGATGATGAAAAGTTTGCACTATTAAAGCATACAGTAGCATTTGTAGAAGGTAAAGTTCCAGTATTGCTTAATATTGCCGAGCAAACTACTAAAGCAGCAGTTGCTTGTGCTAAGAAGGCATTAGAATATGGCGCAAGTGGATTAATGCTTTTGCCACCTATGCGTTATAAATCGGATGATGAAGAAACTATTGCATTTTTATCAGCAGTTGCCGAAAGTACACCGCTTCCGATTATGATATACAATAATCCGGTTGATTATAAGATTGAGGTAACGTTGGATATGTTTGCGCAATTGGCAAAATATGATAACATACAAGCCGTGAAGGAATCAACTAGAGACATTTCAAATGTTACTCGTATGATTAATCGTTTTGGAAATCGTTTTAAAATAATGACAGGTGTTGACCCATTGGCTATGGAGAGTTTGGTAATGGGGGCTGATGGTTGGGTAGCTGGTTTGGTAGATGCATTCCCGAAAGAAACAGTAGCTATTTATCGTTTAGTAAAAGCAAATAGAATAAGCGAGGCTTTGGCTATTTATCGTTGGTTTTTACCAGTGCTTGAGTTAGATATCCATCCAAAATTGGTACAATACATTAAACTGGCAGAGGTTGCAACAGGCATCGGTACTGAAAATGTGCGTGCGCCACGTTTGCCAATTAGCGGCGCCGAGCGCGAAAAAGTGCTGAAAATAATTAATGATGCACTAGCCGTGCGCCCAGTATTGCCCGAAGGCAGTTGGGGTAGAGGCGTTTCATTATAAAATAAATTGAACTAACTATATTAACTGATATATGAAGTAATCATAAGCGATGGGCTGAAAAGCTTATCGCTATGGTTTTATGTGAGGATATCTAAATTATGAATACAAACAACCTCGTAGGTTATACTTATACAAAAGGCGAAAGATTATTTAGAGGGATTGATCCATCGTCAAATACTGAATTGCTTGGCGATTTTTATACCGCTTCTTTAGCAGATGTGGATGAGGCATTAACCCTTGCCGAAAAAGCATTTGAAACTTATCGTCATATTGATAAAGCAACAAAGGCTGCTTTTTTGCGGAGCATATCCGAAGAAATAATAGCTTTGGGTGATGAACTGATTGACCGAGCCATGGCTGAAACTGGTTTACCGCAAGCCCGATTACAAGGCGAGCGAGGTAGAACAACGGGGCAGTTAAATCTATTTGCCGATATGGTAGAAGAAGGCTCGTGGGTAGAAGCGGTAATTGATAGTGCTTTGCCTGATAGACAACCAGCACCCCGCCCTGATATTCGTAAAATGCTGATGCCAATAGGGCCAGTAGTGGTATTTGGGGCAAGTAATTTTCCTTTAGCCTTTTCAGTAGCTGGTGGCGATACCGCTTCGGCATTGGCAGCAGGTTGCCCAGTTATAGTAAAGGCGCACCCTGCTCACTTAGGCACAAGTGCTTTAGTAGCCGAGGCTATTAAAAAGGCAGCTCAAAAGTATAATTTGCCAGATGGTGTTTTCTCTATTTTATATGACGATGGATATACCATTGGCGAAGCATTGGTAAAACATCCTAAAACCAAAATAGTGACTTTTACAGGCTCGTATAAAGGCGGTATGGCATTGCTCAAATTGGCACAACAGCGAGAAGAACCTATACCCGTATTTGCTGAAATGGGTAGTATCAACCCCGTTATTATATTACCCGATGCACTTAAAAATAGAGCTACACAAATTGCTGAGCAATACGCCGCATCTATTACAATGGGTGTGGGGCAATTTTGCACCAATCCAGGGTTATTAGTAGCAATAAAATCTGAAGGACTAAATCAATTTAAAACAGCATTAGGTAATGCTATTGCCAAGATAAATTCATCAACGATGCTTACTTCGGGTATCTGCAAAAATTATTCGCAATTAGCCGAGATTATGCTGCACGAGCAAGGGGTATCAATCATTGGGCAATCTACTCAAATCAATAGCGATAAAACTAATCAAGCATTGCCTGTGGTTGCAGAGGTAAATGCTGCTACTTTTTTAGCTAATCCAAAACTTAGAGAAGAAGTTTTTGGACCATACTCGTTAGTAGTAGTAGCTGATGACGAAGCACAGTTGCAACAGGTAGTTGGCTCTTTACACGGGCAACTCACCGCTAGTATTGTGGCTGATGCAACTGATATGGAGCATTGCAAACCGTTAGTAAATAAACTAACCAATATAGCAGGACGTGTTATTTTTAATAATGTGCCTACTGGTGTCGAGGTGGTAAATGCTATGCAGCATGGAGGGGCTTTCCCTGCCACATCCGATAGTCGTTTTACCTCGGTAGGTACTGGCGCAATTAAGCGTTTTGTGCGCCCTGTATGTTTGCAAAATTGGCATAATAGCCTACTTCCAGATGAACTGAAGGACGAAAATCCTTTAAAAATTTGGCGATTGATAGATAATAAATGGAGTAAATAGTACGATAATGGCAAGTAAAACTTTTTTTTGTATAGACGCACATACCTGCGGCAATCCTGTAAGATTAGTATCAGGAGGGCCTAATTTGCAGGGGGCTAACATGAGCGAAAAACGTCAGCACTTTTTGAAAGAGTACGATTGGATACGCAAGGGGTTGATGTTTGAGCCTAAAGGGCACGATATGATGTCGGGGAGTATTTTATATCCACCTCATAATCCGGATAACGACGTGGCGGTCTTATTTATCGAAACTAGTGGCTGCTTGCCTATGTGTGGGCATGGCACTATCGGTACTATTACTATTGCTATCGAAGAAGGCTTAGTGGTGCCAAAAACGCCTGGAATAGTGCGTATGGAAGCACCTGCCGGATTGGTGTTGATAGCGTATAAACAAGAAAAAAGTGGCAAAGTAAAATCAGTAAAACTGACTAACGTAGCCTCGTACCTTGCTGGCGAAAATATGCAGGTAGAATGTCCTGATTTGGGCACACTTACTTTTGATGTGAGCTATGGTGGAAATTTTTATGCGATTATCGACCCACAACCTAATTTCAGCGGATTAGAAAATTACGCTGCTGATCAATTAATTTCGTGGAGTAGAGTAATCAGGCAAAGAATAAACGAACAATACACCTTTGTGCATCCCGAAAATCCTACTATTAATGGTTGCAGCCATATTCTTTGGACAGGTAAAACCATTTCGCCAGAGGCTACTGCCCGTAACGCAGTATTTTATGGCGATAAGGCTATTGACCGCTCTCCATGCGGAACAGGCACATCGGCACGTATGGCACAATGGCATGCAAAAGGCAAATTGAAAAAGGGAGATACATTTATTCACGAGAGCATTATTGGTAGTCAGTTTATCGGTAAGGTTGAAGATGAGGTAACCATAGGTGGCAAGCCCGCTATTATACCAAGTATCGAAGGGTGGGCTCGCATACATGGCTATAATGCCATTGTGATAGATGATGAAGACCCGTATGCTTATGGTTTTCAAGTAATATAAGTTAAATTTCGCTAAGGCGATATTTGCAAAATTTCTAATACAAAAATGAGTAAAGTAGTTATAATTGGCGGTGGTGTTATAGGGCTATTTTCGGCGTATTATCTTAATCAATCGGGTTGGGAAGTGGATATTTTAGACCAAGGCGATTTATCGGATAATTGCTCGTATGGCAACGCAGGGATGATTACGCCAAGCCATTTTGTGCCCTTAGCTGCCCCAGGAATGGTGGAGCAAGGTATCCGTTGGATGTTTGATAGCAAAAGCCCTTTCTATGTTAAACCCTCTCTCCATCCCGAACTAATAGGGTGGGGGTTGAAGTTTTTAAAAAGTGCTACCAAAAAACATGTGGAACGCTCGGCTTCGGTATTGCGAGATATTGCTATGCTGAGTAAGGATTTGTATCACGAATTTGAGAAAGATTCAAATATCGCTTTTGGTTTGGAGGATAAGGGTATTTTGATGCTCTTTAAAACTGAGAAATTTGTTGAAGAAGAAAAGCACATGGCAGAGAAAGCTACAAGCTTAGGACTTGATGTGCAATACCTCAGTCCAGAAGAATGTCGCAAACTACAACCCGATATCGAATTGGATATTATGGGGGCGGTGCACTATCATTGCGATGCACATATGTACCCTAATCAATTAATGAGGGGATTAATCAACTACCTTGAAGCTGCTAAAGGTGTAACCATCTATCGCAATAGAGCTGTTACCAAAATTGAACATCAAGCTAATAAAATAACCTCAGTAAGTAGTAATGGAAGAGAGTTTAAGGGCGATGCTTATGTGGTGGCAGGTGGCTCGTGGTCGCCAAGTATTGCAAAATTAGCAGGGCTTCGCATTCCTTTGATGCCAGGTAAAGGCTATTCGTTTATGAAGCCGCAAGATGCTTCAAAGCAAATGACCATCCCATCTATATTGTGCGAAGCAAGAGTGGCTATTACGCCAATGAACGGTGCTATACGTTATGGTGGTACAATGGAGATTGGGAAGATAAACAGCAATATCAATATGAATAGGGTAAAAGGTATTGTAGAATCTGTACCTAAATATTTCCCTGATTTTAAACTTGAAATGCCAGAGGAGAAGGATGTTTGGTTTGGTTTTAGACCAGTATCGCCTGATGGCATACCTTATATTGGGCTATCATCTAAATACAACAATTTAGCTATTGCCACAGGGCACGCCATGATTGGTTTGGGTTTAGCACCTGCAACTGGTAAAATAATTGATGCGGTATTAAATGGCACGAAACCAATAATGGATATTAAGGCATTTGCGCCAGCAAGGTTTGAATAATAGTTGTTATTGAACATTATTTATAACCTCAAAACTATTATTGTTGTGAAGTTTTTGCTCGATGTATTTTCTTAAATTTTCTGCTGTTAGTGGATTTAAATTCAACAAAGTACTTACCTTATGTTCCCCGTAGATGTTGGTTAAAATAACCTGATTGTTTTGTAATTCTATTTGTTTTAATTGTCTTGAATCAATCTTTTCTTTAATACCATATATACCTATAGTACTATTCTCAATCGAAAGCCATCCATTAGGTAAATAAAAAAAGCCATTTAAAAAAACAATTATTCCAGTTGCTAATCCAATAATAACATAAAGGATATTGAAGTGAGAAATAAAATTTCCAATAATTGAAATGCTAATCATGAAACAACCTAAAGTTACAGTTGTCGTTTGAGTAAAATTATCATTTAAAGTAGGAAATCTTATTGTATTGGGGCGATTTCCTAATCGATATTGGATTTTATCATTGATGTTATAAACCCCAATCACAACCCAAATTAAAAGAAATATGCTATTTAATAATGTGTTGTGAATGAACGAAAAACTAAAATTAATCAATATAATTATAAGTACTTCGATGATTGTTTTTATATCATCTTTATATCGTTTTATCATAATCAAATAAGGACAAGAGTAAGAATTGTCATTTAAAGATATTAAAAAAATCTCCTTTATAACAGATAAGTATAATCAATAAGACTAGATTTTACTTGCCATTTTTTGCATGCTCAATATCATAATAATAAATCGGAGCAAAAACGCCCTCACTTGTGGTGTAGTAGCCTTTACCATCGGTGGTAAAGCCAATAGCTTCGCCTTGCTTTTCTTGTTGGTAGGGTAGTTCAATAGGCTTTCGTTGCATGGTTTGCCAAATAGGCTCATTGTTATTACGTTTCCAGTAATATACTTTTACATAATCTTTAAGTAGTATTTGCTGCCCGTCTTTTGAAATGTCGCCAGCGGTAATCCATTTAAAGGGTCTAAATCCACTAAAGTAAAGTTTGCACCTTTTGGTAAGCATAACGGTATCATTCGCTTTAAAATTTAGCGGACTGGTATATACTGTTACAGAATCTGCCCGTTTTGATACAATGTAAATGAGTTTTTCAATCGGGTCTATCATCAATGTTTCGGCATCACGTGCCCCATCAGGATATTTGAAATGAATAGGGGTTGCATTAGCTTTTAAAATACTGTCCTTGCCAATCCACACTTTTTGCTCTTCCATACGATAGATGGTAATGTATTTCCTTACTGCATGATTATCGCCAATATCGCCCATATACACATAGCTTTTACCCTTTTCTGGCCCTATGCCTACGGCAATATCTTCGCAATCATTTACCCCAAGTTCTTCTTTTGGGTCGCCTTTAAAATAGATGACAGATTTTATTTTTCCATCGGGGGTAATAGTAAAAAACCTGCTGGTATCGCCACTATCATTATGTACATAATAAATACCTTGATGTATGCCCGATGCCGCAATGCCCGATATCTCGTTCATTTCCTTGTTTTGCAGCCTACCACTTATCGTAAATTTTTGTTGAGCATAGCGATGCTCGGTATAGGCACTCAAAAAAAGGATAATCACAACGGGAATAATTGTTTTTAGCTTCGCTGACCGGCTCATGCTTTTACCTATACTGTTTTATATTAGACAAAATTAGACAATTTTGTTACCAAAGTTTATTACAAAATAGTGGTGGTGATGCCGATATTAAAACCTGTAAATCGGGAATTGGACGTGTTGAACCCATGTTTAGAAAATAGCTTATAAAACGCTGGGTCAAATACTCCTGCAAAGTGTTTGGTTATATAGTATTCAATACCGATGTCGGTTTTAACAGCAAAACTGCTGTTGGTTACATTATGTAATAGCACGGTGTTTTGAGTTATGGTCGCACGGTCGTACGAGCGTATGCCCACTCCTGGTTGTATTAACCCGTATAAACCCCATTTTCCTAATTTGGCACGATAGCCTACCCCCGCTAATATAAAACTGCTGGCTAGTTTACCTTGTAAAATATTTGTGGGGATATTGGTTACACGACTAGTATAGTTGTTGTTTAAAGCGTCGTAATCTATCCTGAAAAATAACGCTAATATAAGTAGGGCGATATTCAACCCCTGTATTGAATGCGAAACCATTGCCCAGCCTAGTGTGAATGTTTTTAAAGGGAATTGCTAAACCAACAGAGCCAGGAAAGTAAAAGCGAGAAGTAATATCTTCGACCTGAGCATTTACTTTAAATGCCGAAATACAGATAATCGCAATCAATAATATAACACCTCTTGACGATAGCATAAGGTATTGATTTAGGTATGATCTTGCTCTTCGGGGTATTTTATCCGTTCGAGTTTTTGAAAAGGGATTTTAACTACGTTTACAAATTTTCCGTTGATGTTTTCGTCCATGTGTGTATCTACTCCGAAAACAGTTTTTTCTCTTTCTAACTCCGTGAAAGTTCCAAATAATCTGTCCCAAATACTCAATACATCGCCATAATTACAATCAGTATAAGGCAATCGATAATGATGATGCACATGATGCAAGTTAGGAGTGATAAATACTAAGCCTACAATTTTATTTACCTTATGAGGCAAACGGAATTCGGTATGCGCTATAATGTTTGAAAAAGACTGGAATATTTGTCTAATAATAAGTACCCCTACCACGGGGCCAAGCAAAAATACCCATAGCATTAAAAAGCAAGTGCGCACAAATGTTTCGCCTGGATGTTCTCTTGTGGTGGTTGATACATCTACTCGAAGATCGCTATGATGCACTAAATGAAATTTCCATAATGGGTCAACTTTGTACATAATCACATGGTAGGTGTATTCGCACAAATCTAAAAGCACAAACCCAGTAATGTAATAGGCTATCCCTCTACCATGAAAGGGCAATAAATTAAGCAATCCCCAATGATGTGTATTGTCCCATCGGGATACCATGATTATAAACGTAGTCAGCAAAAGTTGCACAGGCAATGCGGTGCATATAAATAATAAATTTACTGATGAGTGTTTGAATTTTGATTTAATGTTATCAGTAGAAAGCAAAACCTCGGCAAACCATAAGGAGGTAATAATTAACGCGTATAAAAGAACTTGTGTTAAATCCTCATGGGTCGAAAAGAAATCTCGTAATAATGCCATAGGCGCTTACAAATTTTAATTGCGAATATAATTAAAGTATTACGCTTTTATTTCCATATCAGGTTTTGCCGCATCGCTTAAAGTTACCTTGCCACGTTCTTTACGTATAATTCTGTTAAATAATGATATTTCGCGGTCGAAAAGAAATTTGAAAAATAATTTTGTCCATGAAGTATGATAATATAAGGTATCATAATACTCAGGGGCGGTTTTCTTTATAGTCGGGAGTTTATTCCAAGGGATAGATGGGAAATCGTGATGCTCGTTATGATAGCCAACATTGAAAGCTACGGTATTAAAAACTCCATAATAGCTATAAGTTTCTTGCTCAACGTTATGCGTTAAATAATGCTCCTGTACCCATCGTGCGCCAAGTGGATGCAAGCCTACCGAAAACAAAAAACTAAGAAACAAAAACCCGATAGCATGAAAGCCTAAAAAGTACCAAATAACGGTAGTGAATAGCACTTGTATAATAAAATTGGTAACTATCCATCCATCTACAGGGTGTATTTCTTTTAAGCGCGATAAACGCATAATTTGAAACAAAGGGAATAGTAATAGCCATAGCATTTTGCCAATAAAATAGTTGTTTATCATTTTTGCTTCCCATTTGTTGGGCAAATCAGCATCAAGTTCGTGCACGCCTTGAAACGAGTGATGCTTGATATGATATTTCTCAAACGACATAGCACTGGGTAATATTTGTGGTAAATTGGACAGCATTGATGCCCAGCGATTGGCATTTCTATTTTTGAATACTAATTGATGCGTGCACTCGTGTATCATCACAAATAAAGCATGATCAGCAAATGCGCCTAAGAGGTATGCTGCACCAAAAACCAGCCACCACGATTGCTCTCTGAGTAGGTATGCACCTACAATTTGAAAAGATACCAAACCTAATATTGCAAAAATGGTATATGGATTTTTACCAATAAGATTTCTTAAATCAGGGAACTGTTTTAAAATTTTCTTAGTTCTTATACGATGCGGTTCAGATTCGGTAGAATAAATAAAATCGTTTTTTGCTAACATTATACACAAGGGAGCTAAATAAAATCAGCCGTACTCCCTTCATGCTAATTTGTTAAAACAATAGATTAATTATGTTTTCAAGTATAAAACTATTATTGGAAATATACTAATTATTAACGAATAAAGAATAAAAATTATTATTATAAATAATTGTGGTATGGTTTATGAAACTCGCCTGTGCGATATAGTACTCGTAGCATACTAGGCAGCACAATTAATAGCAAAGGCAGAGCAATAATAAAACCACCAATTACGGCAATTGCCAATGGTTGATGTAACTGTGCACCTGTTCCTATGCCCAGTGCTAAAGGCATCAGAGCAATAATAGCACCCAGTGCTGTCATCAATTTTGGGCGCAAGCGTGTTGAGATAGAATAAACAATAGCTTCGGTAATATTTAGCCCCACATTTTCGGGGTCAATTGCTATAAGTTCTGTTGCTTTTTGTTTAAACTGTAAGAAAGTAAAAATTGCATTCTCGCCAATAATTCCTACTATCATTATCAAGCCTGTATAACTGCCCACATTAAGCGGAGTATTGGTAAGGTAGAGTGCTAAAAAACTACCACTTATGCCCAAAACCGAAATAATGAGTATTAATAATGCTATTCGGAACTGTTTAAATAAGAATAGTATTACACCAAATACCAGCAAACTTGCTGTAATCAATATCATCAGCAATTCTTTAAATGATTGTTGTTGTTGGGCATAGTCGCCACCATACTCAATATGATAGCCTTCGGGGAGACTTACTTTTTGAGCGATATTTTTTTGTATGGCAGGTATAATACTACCAATATTACCACTATCTATTCGAGCGGTGATAATCCCTACTGATTGTAAATTTTCTCTATTGATTTCGGCTTCGCCAGATTTTAATTCAACCGATGCGAGTTCGTTTATTGGTATCAGTTTACCAGTCGGGGTAAATATATTTTGATTTTTTATATTCTCTACTCTTAAGGTTTTATTCCCTGGATAAACCATGCGAATAGGCGATAGTTGTTCGCGCTCTAACAAATTGCTGATGATATTACCCTGTAATGCTGTTTGCAATTGAAACTGCAAGCTTGCTGGGGTAATGTTGTATTGCGCGAGCTTACTATAATGCGGTTGTATACTTACCGATGGTCCAGCTATAACAATACCATTCAAAACATCTGCTGTACCTTTAACGCTACTGGTGGCTTCGGCAATTTGTTTTGATAGGTCTTGTAGTTTTTGAGGATTATCTCCAAATAATTTTATTTCGATAGGTTCAACAGAAGTAGTTAAGTCGCCAAGCATATCCGTGATTACTTGCCCAAATTCAACTTTTTGTGCCAATACAGGCTGATTTGCAGCTATTTTATGCCGTAATTCGCTAATTACACCTTTGGTTGTCTTGGTTCTGTTTTTCTTTAGCTGGATTAAATAATCACCTCGATTAGGCTCGGTAATAAAAAAGCCCATTTGTGTACCTGTTCTACGCGAATAGGCTTCAACTTCGGGTTGCTTGGCTATAATTTTTTCTACTTCGTGCAGCATACGATCGGTTTCCTCTAACGAAGTACCCGGTGGCGACGAATAATCTAACACAATACTTCCTTCATCCATTTCGGGTAAGAAACCAGTTTGGAGTAATTTAGGTACGATGATGATGATAGCAATCAATCCCGCCATAATTGCCATGCTTAAAAAAGGACGTAATATAAACCACGATACCCATTTTTGAGTTTTAACTTGATGACTTGCTATCTGCTTGTCTTTAAAGCTGTTGCTATGCCTGCGTTTGGTCAGAAATAAATAAATAACAGGTAAGCCAATCCATGTAACTAAGAATGAACAAACAAGGGTAATTATCATGGTGTTGGTAAGCACCTTGAAGTATGCACCAGCTACGCCACTCATCAGCACAAATGGAATAAAAATCACGATAGTACTTACAGACGAGCCCACCATAGCAGGGAATAGGTAATCTATTGCCTTTTGTAGCAATTTTAAAGTATGTTCATCAGGGTTTTCCTCATGTGTGCGATGTATCTGCTCCACCACTACAATAGCATCATCAATTATTAGTCCTATTGCGGCAGCAATAGCACCAAGCGTCATGATGTTAAAGGTGTATCCTAAGGCATATATAACAATAAGTGTGAGGCAAAGCGTAATAGGGATGGTAATAAGTATGGTTGCGCTTGCTTTTAATGAACGCAAGAAAATTATTGCCACTATAATAGCCAATAGTAAGCCTATCCAAAGGCTATCACTTACACTTTTTATCGAGTCGTTTACAAAATCAGCCTGAACATAGTAGGGCTTAATACTCACATCTTTGGGTAATAACTTTTTTAATGCGACTACTTTGGCTTCCATATCAGCAGATAGCGAAACTAAATTAGCATTAGGTTGTTTAATTACTGCTATCAAAACGCCATCATGTCCATTAGCATTTATCTTCGTGTATTCGATACCTTCATTTACAGCTATATCAGCAAAATCTTTTAATTGAATTACACGTTTACGGTTATTGCTGATTACCAAATTGGCTAATTCATCCTTAGTGTTTATGGTTGCATCGGTTACGGTAAGATAAAGCCTATTATAGTCGGATAAGTACCCTTCCGATTTTACAAAATTGGTATTATTGAGTGCGGTGTTGATAATATCAAGCGTAAGTCCAAGCGAGCTCATTTTTTGCTTGTTCAGCGTGAGCCAATACTCTTTTACTTTTCCGCCTATTATTCTAATCTCAGATACACCATCAACTTGCGATAGGAATGGCTTTATGGTATAGGTAGCCAGTTGTCGCAATTCAATAGGCGTGCGATTATGACTCTCTAAAGTATATCCACTTACTGGAAGTATGGATGGGTTCATTTTTGCAACCGATATGTTTACATCAGTTGGCAAATCATTCTTTATCTGGTTGATACTGGCTTGTATGCGTTGTTGCGCTAGGTCAATATCAGTACCCCAATTTAAAAAGGCTGATATTTCGCAACTCCCTCTGCTGGTAGTACTACGTACCAGTTTTAAATCGGGCACTTGTTTAATGGCATTTTCGAGCGGCTTGGTTACCGTTACCATCATTTTATTTACAGGCTGTAAACCCTCATCGGCAATAATTTTTATCTTAGGGAAAGTGATTTCGGGAAACAGCGATGTTTGCAATTTTGAATATACAAATAAGCCACTCATGACAATGAGTGCTAATACCAACCCGATTGGTTTTTTATGCGAAATAAAAAAATCTCTGATAGGGGTCATTACTGTATAATTTTTACTTTAGCGGTATCGGGTAACCCATAATTACCACTAATAATAATTTTATCCTCTGCTGTGAACTTAGGCGATAATATTTCTACTTTGTCGCTAGATTCAATTCCCTTAGTAACCATTACTTTAACAGCAGTAGTAGGGTTAATAAGTTTCATCACCCAAAACTCGGTTTGGATTTCGTTGGCAAGCAATGCTGCTTTTGGTAGCGATAGCGTATTACTCCTCTCTGCTTTTACAATACGTGCTTTTGCTACCAAATTTTCGGGAATTTGCTGATGGGTATTTACTTTCAACACCACGCCTTGTGTTTGTGCTACAGTATCAACCGATGGCATAAACGAAGCTATATGCGCATCCAACTTATTGCCACCAGGTAGTGTAAGTTGAATATTTTGCCCTGTTTTTACATAGCTTCTTAGCTCGTAGGGGAGCTGCATTATAAATACAAAACTTGAGCGTTCGCTAATTGTTGCCAAAGCTTCACCATCTTGTACATAATCGCCAGTTTGATGGCTTAATTGGGTAATATATCCATGTTCAGGCGATTTAATTTTACTTATCCCTGTAAACTTAAAAGTAGTATCTAAAATATTGATACTACCACCTATAGCTTGTGCTTCTTTAGTTTTTATGGTAAATAGTAATTCGCCTTTGCTTACAAAGTGACCGAGTAATGCGTTTACTTGTTGTATGTAACCAGTTGCATTTGCTTTGATGTAGTTTTTTTGCTGGAAAACTGATGTAGCATTCAGTTCGATGTAATCAGCCATTGCACTTTTATCAATAGAAATAACTGTAACGGGAGTTTGCGCTTTAATGCCGCTATCTTCATCATCTGCTGGTTTATCATGACTTTTGCAGGCGCATAACCATATTGATAGCCCAGCTATAAAAAGTAGATATTTGAAGGATGGTTTTTTGGTAATCAATGTTTTCATATTTACCTGTTCCAGTAATTTAACTGATTAATCAATTGTAATTTGCTGATAATGGTTTGTGTTTTTAGATTGCTAACGGTAAGATAATTATTTATTGCTAATATCAAGTCGGCTATTTTTACATCACCAGTTTGCAACAGTTGTGTATCAACCTTTATCAAACTCTCTGTGTATTTAATTTGGTCGTTTATTTGAACTAATAGCTTTTCATTTTCATTAATTTGTTGCTTTAATTGGGCTATTTGTTGCTGATATTGGGTGTTAAAAAATGCCTTGTAATTTTGACGTGTTTCTTCAGCCAAGCTTAATTTTCGGTACTGTAGTTTACGTTGCCCAGCATCATACAACGGAATTGATAAACTAAAGCCAGTGCTCACACCGAAATTTTTATAAGGCTGCCCCATAAATGCAGTATTGAGACCACCATCAGCAAAAACATTGATTTTAGGCTTATAACCAAAATCTATTTGTTTGCGGCTGTTTATCAATTTTAGGCTATCTACTTTGTATTGTGCAAAAAAGATACTAGTATTTAAATCGGGTGTATTATTCTTTTGTAACGCTGGTATAGCAAGTTCTGTTATGCTGGTATCGGCTATGCCAGTTAAATAGTTTAAGGTAGTATAATCGTTTTTGTATTGAAGCCGAGCTTGAGCAAGCTGTAATTGTTGTTGCTTTAAAGTAACTAAGAAAGTAAGATAGTCGCTTTGATGATAAACATTTGAACGTGTGAGTTTTTTTAATAAATCCTCTTCCTTGTTTAATAAATCAACTATCTCTTTATTAAATTTTACTTGTTGCAAACTCCCATAGGCGGTAATGTATTGCCCTGTAATAGCTTTTTTTAAATCCTGCTCTGATATTTTTGCAGCATTGTTTACAGTTTGTGACGATAATGTGATGGCTTCTACCTGCGCATTTACATTGTTTTTACTTACAATAGCTTGGTTTACGGCTACCAGTCCATTTAAAGTATGCTCATTAGTAATAGGTGATGAATAACCAAAGCCGTTTATTGTTGGGGCATATAATCCACCACTTGTAGCGTTTATTTGTGGTTTTAATCCAGCTCTTAATCGTAAACTATCTAATTGGTTTGATGCTACTTGATTTCGTAAATCCTTTAAAAGTGGACTATTGTTTTTAGCTAATTCGAGATAATAATCTAATGAATGTGTTTGCGCTAACGAAACAGTGCAGATATGTATGCAGAGAATAACACCGAAAAACCACTTCATTTATTAATCAATGTAATATTGTTACTTCTGCTAAAGTAAAAATTAAATTTTGCATGTATCCATCAAAATGGGAAAACATACATTGTCACTTTATCGAAGAATAGGATTTATGTTCCTGATGCAGAGAAAATAAAGTGCGTCCACAATTTATCTACCAATACAAGCGAGGCAATAATGAGGGCGATGCCTGCAATTTCGTTGAGGCGGTGAATAAATTTTGTAGATATTTTGTCTCGAAGTTTATCGGCATAAAAAGCTTTTGTAGTATCTAATCCAAACTGTACCACAAGTATAGTTAGGAACATGATGCCAATTTTTAATGACCTATTGGGTACGCCTTCGTGGTAAACAGTGCTTGCCGCTCCAATTACTATCGTCCAATGAAAAAGGATAGTTGGATTGAATATGCACATCAAAAAACCCTTTAGGAAATATCCCGCACGACGCAGCCGTGTAGGTACGGGCACAACGGTATTGGAGGTGTAATTGGTTTTTGTTTTTTTGAAGATGTAATAAATCCCGATAGCGAATAAAATGCCACTCCCAATTAGGCCAGCCACGTTCTTGTTTTGAGGCGAAAAACTAAAATATTGCGAGCCAAAAAGTATAGCACCCACAAATACCATGTCGCTAGTAACCACGCCTAAAGCTAAGGCTACACCAGCATGAAATCCTTTTTCTATACTAGTTTTTATTAATGCAAAAAATACGGGTCCTGTCAAAAACGTAAGCACCAACCCAAACCCAATCCCCGAAATAATGGCTTCTATCATTAACTTTTTGGTTTTGGAATATCAAATTCCCTTAACTGGCAACGAATATGCGATTTTTAATAGCAAACAACCAAACTTAAAGTTCAGATTTATTATTAAATAAGTATATATCAAATTATAAAAAAATAATTTTTATGTTAGTGTTTTATTAACACACTAACTAAACAACTAAAAAAGCAAATGGAACAAAACAATTCAAAAAACTATCGATCGGCCTTATTAACGCTGATTACTGTATTTTTCTTTTGGGGCTTTGTAGCTGCAAGTAATGATATCTTAATTCCAGTTTTTAAAGAAAAACTGAATTTAGAACAATGGCAATCTCAAATGATTTCGTTTGCATTTTATTTTGCATATACGGTAGGGTCACTTATTTATTTCTTTATTTCAAATGTACGTGGTGGCGATATACTCAATCATTTTGGTTATAAAAATGGGATTGCCGCCGGGTTGATTTTATCAGCTTTAGGTACATTACTGTTTTATCCAGCAGCCGAAAGTGCTTCGTTTTACTTAATGATATCTGGTTTATTTATTGTAGGATTAGGATTTTCATTACAGCAAATTGCTGCAAACGCGTTAGTGGTTGCCTTAGGCGATGCCAAAACAGGAGCACAACGCTTAAGCTTAGCTGGTGGTGTTAATAATTTCGGGACAACCATTGGACCATTATTGGTAAGCTTGGCTATATTCGGGTCAGTATCAGCAAATACACATGTAGCGAGTATCAGTGCGGTTAAATTTCCTTACCTTATTTTAGGTGCACTATTTATATTGGTTGCTATCATCTTTAAGTTTTCAAAAGTTCCCAATAAAATCGAATCTATTACTGATGAAGATACAACTACATCTTCTACTGTTGTAGATAAGAAAAGAGCGATTGATTATTTACAACTATCACTCGGAATGATAGCCATATTTGTTTATGTAGGTGTTGAGGTATCAACGGCAAGTAACTTGCCTGCATTTATGCAAGAAAAATTGCACACCCCCACAGCAAGTATTGCGCCTTTTATATCGCTTTA
Organism: uncultured Mucilaginibacter sp.; assembly: GCA_963422535.1. GTDB lineage: Bacteria > Bacteroidota > Bacteroidia > Sphingobacteriales > Sphingobacteriaceae > Mucilaginibacter. The sequence continues at coordinate 654,099 of OY730227.1, read as the reverse complement.
TTGGGCTAGTTTAATGATAGGTAGATGGACGGCATCGGTAGGTGCTTTTAACTTATCGGGTGGTGCTAAAAAGATTTTGAGAGTAGTGATGCCTTATATTGCCTTTGCGGTATTCTTAGCTGTTAATAAAATGGCGCAGCACGATGTTACACCTTTTTATATTTATGTAGCTGTAATTATTGTGTTAATTATTGCTGATTTATTGAGTAAAGGTAATCCAGCCCGTCAGTTATTGATTTTTTCGGGATGTGCCATTGCTGCACTATTTATCGGTATGCTATCATCAGGTATGGTAAGTGTTTTTGCATTTATAAGTGTAGGATTATTTTGTTCAACGTTATGGCCTTGTATTTATACGCTAGCGGTTACAGGTTTGGGTAGGCATACCAATCAAGGTTCAAGCTTTTTGATTATGATGATTATGGGCGGCGGCTTTATTAGCTTATTGCAAGGATATTTAGCTGGCGATAATTTGTTAGGCATCCAATGGTCATACTTGGTAGGTGTAGCGTGCTTTGTGTATTTAGCATTTTACGCAGTAAAAGCAAAAAGTGCTTTAAAACAACAAGGTATAGACTTTGATAAAGTAGAGCTACAAGGAAGTCATTAATTAATCTATTGATTTTGCAAAGCTCTTTGTATTATTGTAGCAAGCAATAGCATCAATGACTAAATTAAGTTTCGAGCTACAAGGAAGTCATTAATTAATCTATTGATTTTGCAAAGCTCTTTGTATTATTGTAGCAAGCAATAGCATCAATGACTAAATTAAGTTTCGATTATATTTTTATGAATTTGGCAACCGACCTAGCTAAACGCTCACATTGCGTTAAAGCTCAGGTCGGAGCCGTTTTAACTAAAGATACTCGCATTATTTCTATCGGTTATAATGGACCGCCATCGGGCACGCATAATTGTGATGAGGAATGGGCAGAAACGGGTTGCCCTCGCGATGCTCGTGGTAGTTGTTCATTAGCCTTGCACGCCGAAGAAAATGCAGTTTTATATGCCGTTAAGAATGGTTCAAACTTGGATGGGGCAACGCTATATACCACCTTGTCGCCATGTTTGCCATGTGCACGGCTGATATTTTCGGCAGGCATAAAGCACGTTTATTATAAAAACTCCTATGCCGAATATAAAGGACTACCGAGTGATGAAGGGGTCGATTTCTTAAACCGCTTTGGCGTTAAGGCAGAAAAGTTTGTATCAGAAGGGAATAGCTAAACGTACTATCTATTTAATAGCGGTTCAACTCTGTTTAAAGTAAATTCTAATTGCTGCTCAGGTGTTAGGTTGGTATTATCAAGTATGACGGCATCATCGGCTCTCACAAGCGGACTTTCTTCTCTAGTGGTGTCTAAATAATCGCGATGGGCAATGTTTTCAAATATTTCCTCTAATGTAATATCAGGGTTTTTGGCATATATTTCTTTATAACGTCTTTCGGCTCTTACTTTCGAGTCGGCAGTCATAAATATTTTAAGCTGTGCATTCGGGAATACCGTAGTGCCTATGTCGCGTCCATCCATCACAATGTTTTTTGAACGCCCCATGCGCTGCTGCTGTTTCACCATTTCGTGCCTCACGCTACGTAGGGCAGCCACTGCACTCACATTATCAGATACAGGCATTTGTCTTATCTCGTCCGAAACTTCCTCATCATTTAAAGTAATATGTGTTTGATAATCGCGCGAGTGGAAGTTGAGATGGATGCTTTTTAACGCATCAGTAACTTGTTCTTCATTGTGCAAATCAACACGATGGCGTATAAAATAAAGCGTTACAGCGCGATACATAGCACCGCTATCAACATAAATAAAATGAAGCTTTTGGGCTAACGCCTTGGCTAAAGTGCTTTTACCACACGACGAATAGCCATCAATAGCGATTACAATATTACTGCTCATTAGGTAGCTAAAATACAAATAATTTGTGAGTGGATAATCGTGGTTTTAGGTTTATAGCAGATAATTTGTTACAACTTTTCATTTTTCAATCAATTAGAAAGACAATCAACCTATAACTAATTGGTTAAATTTGGCAATGAATATTACTAAAACCGATTTGCAAAAAGAATGTATTTATAAAACTTCGAGAAGTGGGGGCAAAGGTGGGCAAAATGTAAATAAGGTATCGAGCAAGGTGGAACTATTGTTTGATATAGCTCAATCTAACTTATTTACAGACGACGATAAAAATACATTGCTTTTGAGGCTGCAATCGAGATTGAATAAAGACGGATATATACAAGTATTTTGTGAGGAGGAGCGAAGCCAATATTTGAATAAAGAAAAGGCTATTGAAAAATTATTTCAAATATTGACGAAAGGGTTATATCGACCTAAAATTCGTAAAGTTACTAAGCCAAGTAAAGCCGTAATAGCTGCCCGACTGGCAAATAAGAAAATAATAGCTGCAAAAAAACAGCGTCGTAAAAAGAATTTTGATGATTAATTGAACCGGTACAAAAGCGTAACGCTACCCCATTGGTGAGCTTGTATCATTTCTTTAACATCTTTTGAATGAAATATAGCAGCTACATCAATCACAAATCGTTTGCCCGAATAACCAATGCCTAATTGGTTGCTTAATACAAAGCGTTCAGGATTAAGTGTTACTGCCAAACTGTTCGGATTGCGCGTGCCAAACAAACTTCCTTGTACTGTGGCATCGTAAACTATAAAATTGAATTGTGGTTTGTAGTAAAAAAACAACTCCCTTTCGTGTAATGATGTGGTTGATTTTGATTGAATGGCAGTACTTTGTGTGCTTAGCGAATTAAACAATTCGTTAAAATCACCAAATCGGAGTAATGGACCTACTCCTAAGCCTGTAAAACCATTTCCTAAGTTGGCATAGCTATTTAAGGATAAATCCATCCATGCCTCTCTTGTAAGTAGCCTATTATACTCCGCTGAAAGATTTAACACCGCATTATTTTCAATCTGATATTCCCAACCACTTGGCTGGTAAAGCCCCAAAAGTTGATGAACAGATGTTTGTGTTTGTTTGCCAAATGCACTAGGGCCAATAATGCCCAATTGAGCTCCTAATTTTAAACTACTTTCGTTTGCATATAAGAAGTTTAATGTTGAGCCAATATATAAATAGGCAGCAAATGGACGGTCGATGTATTTCGGGTCATCCGTTCCAGTAAAATTTATACTACCGCTTTGTGGTGTGTATAATTTCTGCCCTATTTCGAAGCCTAATACTTTGTTTTTTATTGATACGGTATCTTTTAAATTTAACGCATGGCGGAAATAAATGAAAGTTCCCGCCGAGTAGTATCTATCCGAGCCTTGTGCCAAATAAGAATCATCATCGGTTTGTACACCTATTTCGTTCCGATGTGTGGTTTGTGTAAAGGCTTTATAGGAGCACAACAAACAGAAAAAGAGGCATATTAACTTGATGTTCATAAACGATGAAATATAAATAAGGTCTAAAATAGAAAAAGCCCCGAACAAATCGAGGCTTTTTGACTATTAACTGTACTTTTTTTATTTAAATGTATACCCAAAGCTTATGCCACCTGCTGGTATTACACCATCGCCAGTAAGTAGTGGAGTAAATGCAATTCTAAAATTGATACCCTTGCTTTCAGGTTGGTAGCGATATCCTATACTGGTAGTTGCTATAAAACCTGTTATATTGTCGAATATGAACGTTTTGCCTTTAGAATTACCCTTCGAGTTTAGGAAGGTTGTACCTGCACCAACTTCGAGCATGGAAGTGTGACCGCCTATAAGGTAATTTACTTGGAATGGAATGGTGATAACACTATTGCCATCGGATACAAAAGCACCTACACCAATTCTATATCCCCATCCATCACGTGCTTTTCCAAATCGAGTGTCGTAGTTAGCTGATATGGCAAGCCCAGCACCACCAACTTCTAAAAATGCGCCAGTTGCTTTTACTATGGTTTCTTCTGTAGTATCGCTTTTCATGGCAGTAGTATCAGATAATTTCAATAAGCTTGTGTCTTTCTTTAATAAGCTAGTATCTTTTTTCAAAAGCGATGTGTCACCTTTTTTCATAAGTGAAGTATCATTCTTTTTTAATGAATCAGTTTTTGATTTATTAGTATTTTTAGCTGAGTCGGCTTTAGTACCAGCAGCATCACTTGATGAACCATTTGCACCCCCTGTATCTTTCTTAGCAGCATCGCTTGCATTAGGGTCTGTGCTTTTTCCCTGTCCTGCACCATTATTTCCTGTGCCATTATTACCTGCACCATTTGTAGCTGGCTGTTGTGTAGGTTGCTGCGTTGGTGTGCCTCTTACCTCTATTACGCCGTCAGTAGGTGGAGCAATAATAGTTGTATTGGTTGGCGGTGCTATAGTTTTTACTTGTATATTACCATCAACTGGTTGCGCTATAGTAGTTACACTTTTGCTTGCTGTGTCAACTTTTGTAGAAGGGGCAACTATATGTTTTTTATGCTTCTTTTTGTGTGCTTTTACATGAGGCACACCATTAATAATCAGAATAGTATCTGCATTTTTAACAATTGTTGAACCTGCTTTCAAAACTAATGTAGTATCCGCTTTTATTAACTGCCTACTTTTAGCTTTTTTAGTTGCAGGAGTATCCAATTTGCACACCATTTTAATAGGCGTTGTAGCATATAGTTTCAAGCCAAAACTCGAAATTATAAGTAGTAATAGGAGTGCCCTGCTTTTAGATGTAAAAAAAGTATTCATATAGTGTTTTTTTATATTTTTATTAGTTTAGCTAAGGCGTATTACGATACTGGTAATCAAAAAGTTTCAGACAGGTACCTGAACATAAAAAAACGCATCCCTGTTTTGTACAGAAATGCGTTTTTTGTGCAATGCAATGCTTTGTAAATCAGCTTTTAACTTGCCATAGAGGTAGAGTCTTCTTTTACGGTAAGATTTATCGGATTGCTTACTTTTTCTTTCAAGAGTGCTAAATTTACTACCTCTTTCATATCGGTTACGTAGTTAAATTTAAGGTCTTTGATATAATCCTCTTTTATTTCCAAAATATCCTTTTGGTTTGATTTGCATAGGATAATTTCTTTAATATTAGCTCGCTTGGCTGCTAATATTTTCTCCTTGATACCGCCTACAGGCAGAACACGCCCACGAAGGGTTATTTCGCCAGTCATTGCCAAATTTGGTTTTACTTTTCGTTGGGTAAAGGCTGAGGTTAAAGCGGTAAGCATAGTAATACCTGCCGATGGGCCATCTTTTGGTGTAGCACCTGCTGGTACGTGTACGTGCACATCCCATTGGTCGAATAGTTTTGGGTTGATGTCAAAATCAACAGCATGAGCACGCAAATACGCCAAGGCAATAGAGGTCGATTCCTTCATTACATCTCCCAAATTACCAGTCAAAGTTAGTCGTCCTTTGCCGGGGCTTAAACTTACCTCAATAAATAATATATCGCCACCAACTTGTGTCCAAGCCAAACCAGTTACCACACCAGCTACCTCGTTGCCTTCGTAAAGGTCTTTATCGTAAATAGGTGCTCCTAATATTTTTTCGATTTCTTTTTTAGTAACCAAAGGTGTGTGCTCATCGCCCATGGCAATGTTTTTAGCCACCCCACGCACCACTGAGCCTATTTTTTTCTCCAAAGCCCGAACGCCCGATTCGCGTGTATAATCTTCAATTATTTTTTCAAGTATATCGTTTTTTATAGTAACATCTTTGGTTTTTAAGCCATGCGCTTCACGTTGTTTTGGAACAAGGTGTTGTTTAGCAATCTCAATTTTTTCTTCAATGGTATAACCATTTACATCAATTATCTCCATTCTATCCAACAATGCTGGTTGAATGCTGCTTAATGAATTGGCCGTTGCAATAAACATTACATTTGAAAGGTCGAAATCAACCTCTACGTAATGGTCATAAAAAGTACTGTTTTGTTCAGGGTCGAGCACCTCAAGTAAAGCCGAAGATGGGTCGCCTCTAAAATCATTGCCTACTTTATCAATCTCATCTAAAATAAATACTGGATTGGCTGCGCCTGCTTTTTTTATAGCTTGTATAATACGCCCTGGCATTGCACCTATATACGTTTTACGGTGACCTCTTATTTCGGCTTCATCCCGAATACCTCCCAAAGCCATACGTACATATTTACGCCCCAAAGCTTTGGCAATAGATTTACCTAACGATGTTTTACCTACACCCGGAGGGCCAACTAAACACAATATGGGTGCTTTCATATCGTGCTTTAATTTTAGCACGGCTAAATATTCAATAATGCGCTGTTTTACTTTTTCTAACCCAAAATGGTCTTTATCTAATACTTTTTGCGCACGTTTTAGGTCGAAATTATCTTTGGTAAATTGGTTCCAAGGTAAATCAAGCAATAATTCGAGATAATTGATTTGTACCGAATAATCAGCTGCTGCTGGATTAGTACGTGCCAGTTTTTCTACTTCTTTATTAAAATGGTCGTTTACTTCTTTGCTCCATTTTTTCTGACTCGCTCTTTTTCGTAAATCTTCAATCTCTAAATCGGGAGAGTTGCCACCAAGCTCTTCCTGTATGGTTTTTAGTTGTTGGTTTAAGAAATAATCGCGCTGCTGCTTGTCCAAATCAACACGTACCTTGCTTTGTATCTGGTTTTTTAATTCCAGCATTTGCAAATCAAGTGTTAAGTGCTCCAATACCAATTTTGCCCTTTCGCGCAAGTTTGCCACCTCAAGCAACCTTTGTTTGGCAGCCATGTCGGCATTCATGTTAGAGGAAATAAAGTTGATTAAGAATGATGTACTTTCAATATTACGTATTGCGATATTAGCTTCGCTCGGAATATTTGGAGAAAGTTGGATAATGCTCATCGCCATATCTTTTATAGACGATACCATTGCTTTAAACTCTTTATCCTCTTTTGGTTTTACTTCTTTAAACGATTCAATCGTAGCTTTTAAATAAGGCTCGCTTTGCACTTCATCTTTTAAAAGAAAGCGTTTTTTGCCTTGTAAAATTACGGTAGTGTTCCCATCAGGCATTTGCAACATTTTGATAATGAGTGCAATTGTGCCTACGCGGTTGAGCTGATTAAAAGTAGGGTCTTCGATACCCACATCTTGTTGAGCCACTACACCAATTATACGCTTGCCTTTGTTGGCATCTTTTATGAGTTTGATAGACTTATCTCTACCAACAGTAATTGGGATAACAACCCCCGGAAATAAAACGGTATTTCGGAGTGGTAAAATAGATAATATTTCGGGCATTTGTTCATTGTTCATCTCCTCTTCATCTTCTGATGACATGAGAGGGAAAAACTCCGAATCTTCGTTTATTATTGGTAGTGTATTTCTATAATCAAATGGATCAAAACTCATCGAATAGCCTTTCAGTTGGTTTAAAATAACGTCATTATGTCAGTCTACTGTATTGTAGCTGTTAAATAAGAGACAAAAGTAACTTATTTGCCTTTAATACACTTGTACTTCAAGACGTGTGCCAAGATACGATATTAGTAACTTTTGTATATCGATTAAATATAAATGGATGATTGTATGTAGTTTATGTTGATTAGATTTTGTGGTTTTCATTGATGTGAATTTTTTAATGTGAAAAAAAGTCAGGACGATTTTAGGATAATTAGGCAACAATAGTTCCCAATTTTGAGTAAAATAGTATAGCAATGCAATAAAGTTCTATAAATTAAGTTATTATTGCGGTAAGGTAAAGTTTATTATTTTTGTTTTTCGAGTAAAAGTTGATGAAGGCATCTGTAATACTATCTCTTTTTTTTATTTCGGCACTCAACACAACGATTGCACAAAACGCCTACTTTAAATTAGGGCAGCAAGCGTTTTTGGAGGGTGATTTTAAAATTGCGGTAAAGCATCTCGAAAAATCGTGTGTTATCGATTCTACCAATGCGAGTGCACTTTGGATGTTGGGTTATTCCTACTATCATAGTCAGAATTATAAGAAATCAATACAATTTTATAACAAATCAATCGCCATAAAACCGGCTGATGCTTCGGCTTATTATTATAGGGCTATGGCCAAAAATTATTTTGCTAAGGATAGCCAAATGGCGGATGTTGATAAAGAAAAATACTTGCTTGGTGCTATAGTTGATTTTACAAAAGCTATCGGGATAAATCCTAGTGCTGCCGAAGATAATATCAAATGCTATCAAAACAGAGCAATTGCCTATCGTGAGTATGGCGAGTTTAAATTACAATCTAATACCCGCTTTTATGATAGAGTGAGAGGTATTAACTCGTTAAAAGCTTCTGTAACTGATTTTGAACGCGTTTTGACTGAAAATCCCAACCGTCAGGATATTGCTTCGTTATTGGAATTGGTAAAAAATAAATTAAGCAATATAACTGCACCAATTCCTGCTAAAAACAATAATGCTATTTCTGTGAGGCATTAATAAAACTGCCACTTATACTGTATGTATTTGTACCAATTAGGCGCACGTGTTGCTTTTTTTGTATTTGATATAGTGAATCGGGGTAATAAGTCAATTTTTCAATATTCTCATACAGCATATTTTTTGTATGGTTAAATATCAAAATCCACTTAATGGCATTTCCGCTTTTTTTAATAACTATTTCTCGAGTTTTTAAATCGGGCGTTTTTGCTTTATAAATTAAAATACCGTCAGCGTTTTGAATAGTATAATCCGCTTTCCAAGCAGGTTTATTAATATCTGATGCAGTAAATAAACTCAATTCTGTTCCCCAATCTGTTATATGCACTTTTTTTGTTTCGCTAGTGCCGTTATGTATAGTTGTTTTGGTTACCAATGGGTTCAATTTGCTTAGTTTGGCAGAGTCGGCTCTAAAAAAGCCCTTGATGTCAAAAAAGGCAAGATTGTGTGATACCGTAGCATCCTCTCTTTTGCAAGCAGTAATTATTGATAACAAGCCTAAGCCCGCTATCAATAATATACGTTTGTTGTTTACCGAGTTACACCAATACATTGCCAGTCATTTCAGCAGGGATGTTTATCCCCATCATTTTTAATATAGTAGGTGCAATATCTCCCAATTTACCATCATTTACATGTTTTACATCCTTATCAATTACAATACATGGTACTAAATTGGTGGTATGCGCAGTATTGGGCGAGCCATCATCATTAATCATATAATCGGCATTGCCATGGTCGGCTATAATAATAAACGAATATCCATTTTGGATGCCTGCTTCTACTACCGTCTGCGTGCACTGGTCAACCGTTTCGGCAGCTTTCACCACCGCTTCAAACACACCTGTGTGCCCTACCATATCTGTATTGGCAAAGTTTAATATAATTACATCAGCCCATCCACTTTTTAACTCAGGAATAATAGCATCACGTATGCCTTCGGCACTCATTTCGGGTTGAAGGTCGTAAGTGGCTACCTTTGGCGATGGTATTAATAGACGCTTCTCGTTAGTAAATGCTTTTTCGCGGCCGCCAGAAAAGAAAAAAGTTACGTGTGGGTATTTCTCTGTTTCGGCAATGCGAATTTGATTTTTACCAGCATCTTGTAATATCTCGCCAAGGGTTTTGGTTAAATCATCTTTTGTAAATACCACTTGCACGTTTTTAAATGTTTCGTCGTACGTTGTCATGGTAATATAATGCAGATTGAGCGGATGCATAGCTTGCTCAGGAAATGCTTTTTGGGTTAAAGCTTGAGTTATTTCTCGCCCCCTGTCAGTCCTGAAGTTGATACATATTACTACGTCATCATTTTTTATTACAGCCAATGGATTGCCGTTTTCATCAACCCGAACTATCGGTTCAATAAATTCGTCAGTAACACCCGCTTCGTATGATTGCTTTATTGATGCTAAAATATCGAGCGAGCTTTCGCCTTTACCATTTACCATCAAATCGTATGCTTTTTTTACTCTTTCCCATCTATTATCCCTATCCATTGCAAAATACCTGCCTATTGCTGATGCTAATTTAATGGGTGTATTGGTAATATGATTTTCTAAATCGCCAATGAATTTAACACCCGAGTTTGGGTCGGTATCGCGCCCATCTAAAAACGCATGGATATATACTTTTTTCAACCCATAGTGCCGGGTAGCATCGCAAAGCCCTTCTAAATGTTTGATATGCGAATGCACACCCCCATCCGAAACTAAACCGATGAAGTGTACATCTTTATTATTTTGTTTAGCATACTCAAATGCTTCTTTCAGTACTGGATTGGTTTCAAACTCTTTGTCATCTACCGCTTTGTGAATACGACCGAGTTCTTGATATACAATTCTTCCCGCACCCAAATTCATGTGTCCTACTTCCGAATTGCCCATTTGTCCGGCAGGTAACCCTACGGATGTGCCCGATGCTTCTAATTTTGAATTAGGGTATTTTTCTAATAGCGAATTGAAAAATGGTGTTTTGGCTGCATATATCGCATTTGATTTATCGTGTCGCCCATATCCCCAGCCATCAAGGATAAGTAGTGCTACTTTTTTCTGTTTTTCCACAATGCAAATATAATCGCAACGTTTAAACATTGTTTAACGTTTAAGATTAAATAATTTGTTTATAGTAGTTTTTAATCAGTATGATGAAATTATTATGGCTTTTTTTACTAGTAATGCCATGTTCTTTTCGGCAAGCAGAAAGTTTTGATATTATTGATACTACTGCCGAATTGATTAAGAAGGGAGATATCCATGAATTAGCTAAATACTTTTCATCTACTGTTGAGCTCAATATTTTAGGCGAAGAAAATGTGTGCTCAAATACGCAAGCCGAAATGCTACTTGTTGATTTTTTTAAGCAGAGGCAGCCAAAATCAATAAAAATTCTCCATCGCATCTCTTCAAACACTAATTATCGTTTTGGTGTATTCTTGCTTGCCACCAACAATGGCACGTATAGAATATCAATCGCATTAAAAAACATTGACAACCAATTTGTAGTAAATGATTTTCGGATAGAAATCGAAAAAGTGAAATAATCGGTAATTGTTTTTACTTTTGAGCCTCGGTACTAACTGACGTAAATATCAAAAGTTTGGACAAACAAATTATACATCATTTTATTGCTAATGCCTTAGCCGAAGATATAGGCGATGGCGATCATACTTCATTAGCAACAATTCCTGCTGGTACAATTGGTAAAGCAAAATTATTAGTAAAAGACACTGGTATATTGGCTGGTGTAGAACTAGCTATCGAAATATTTAAACAAGTTGATAGTAGTTTGAAAGCAACCGTTTTACTAAATGATGGCGCAGCAATAAAACATGGCGATATAGCTATGGAGGTAGAGGGAGATGCTCAAAGTATTTTAAAAGCCGAACGTTTGGTGCTTAATTGTATGCAACGTATGTCGGGCATTGCTACCAAAACACGTGCTATTGTAAATTTATTAGCAGGCACGCACACAAAAGTATTAGATACTCGGAAAACTACACCAGGTTTGCGCTACCTCGAAAAATGGGCAGTTCAAATTGGTGGTGGGGTAAACCATCGATTTGGTTTGTATGATATGATTTTGATAAAAGATAATCATGTCGATTATTCGGGAGGTATTGTGCAAGCAATTAAAAATACGCATCAATATTTAGACAAACTGAATAAAAAACTAGACATCGAGATAGAAGTAAGAAACCTACAAGAGCTTCAACAAGTATTAGAAACAGGTGGGGTAAATCGCATCTTGTTAGATAATTTTAATTTCACAAACCTTCGTGAGGCTGTGAAATTAATAGGAGGGCGGTACGAAACAGAGGCATCAGGCGGAATTACAATTGATAATATTCGCGAATATGCCGAGTGTGAAGTGGATTATATATCAGTAGGCGCATTAACGCATTCGGTTAATAGTTTGGATTTGAGCTTAAAGGCTGTTAAATAATTAATGAATATAGTTAGTACAATATCATTTTATTAATATTGTAAAGAAAAATGATTAGCGTCTATTCAATCTCTGCACTAATACTAGCTTATTTATTTGGATCAATCCCTACTGCGGTATGGATAGGTCAGGCATTTTACGGTATTGATGTGCGCGAATACGGTAGTGGTAATGCTGGAGCCACCAATACATTTAGAGTATTAGGCAAAAAAGCGGGCATCCCAGTAATGCTTATTGATATTTTAAAAGGCTTTACAGCTACCAATTTAGCTTACTTTATAGGCGTATCGACCACGGGGGGCTCGCAATCTGTTCCGTATATCAATTTCGAATTGGCATTAGGTATAGCTGCCGTAATGGGGCATTTGTTTCCAGTATTTGCAGGTTTTAGAGGAGGCAAGGGCGTTGCTACGCTATTTGGTATGATATTGGCTATTCATCTGCAAGCCGCACTATTATGTGTGATTGTGTTTATTATTGTATTGCTCATTACCCGATATGTATCGCTTAGCTCTATTATAGGAGGATTTACGTATCTTATTGGTGTCACGTTTGTATATCCATTATACATTCGTTCGGTAATTATATATGGGATGTGTATATGCGCATTAATATTGGTTACGCATCAAAAAAATATCGAACGGTTACTAAAGGGGAAGGAGTCGAAAGTAAATTTATTTAAGCGTAAGGAAGCTTGACATGAAAACTCTAAAATTTAATTTTTTATTGCTGTTTTTTTTATTCTTTATTTCGTGTGCCACTGTTCCGCTTACTGGCAGGCGACAAATAAGTTTGGTAGGTGATAGTGAAGTAAATGCATCAGCAGCACAAAGTTATCGTCAGTTATTATCAGACCCCTCTACAAAAGTAATTACAGGCAATCGCGATGCCGAGCGTGTAAAAAGGGTAGGTCAGCAATTAGCTACTGCTATCGAAAACTATCTTAAAGCTAATGGGTATGGCGATAAGTATAATTTCCAATGGGAATTTAATCTTATTCAAAGCAAGGAAATAAATGCGTGGTGTATGCCAGGTGGCAAAGTGGCAGTTTATAGTGGTATATTGCCCGTAACGTTAGACGATGCAGGTTTGGCAACGGTAATGGGGCACGAAATTGGTCATGCCATAGCAAAACACTCAGCCGAAAGAATTTCGCAACAGATGGCAGCCCAAGCAGGGGGCGCACTATTAGGTGTTGCCGAATCGAATAAATCGCAAGCTACGCAAGCAATAGTAAACCAATTGTATGGTGTTGGAGGGCAATTGTTGCTGCTTAAATACTCTCGTAATCAAGAATCGGAAGCGGATAGATTGGGTTTAACCTTTATGGCTATGGCAGGGTACGATCCTCATAATGCGGTAACATTTTGGCAACGTATGGCTGCGCAAAATAAAGGAGCTGCTCCACCAGAGTTTTTAAGTACACACCCCGCTGATGAAACTCGCATACAGGACATAAAAGATAGACTGCCCGAGGCTATGAAATATTATAAGCATTAATATTGCTTTTAGAGCGACTTAAAAATCGCAAATGTGAATTGTCAGGTTAATCGTTGTGTTTTAAAACTTCTAAAATAGCTTGAGCTTTTAGTAGGCATTCTTCATATTCTTTTTCAGGGTCGGCATGATAGGTAATAGCACTACCTACTTGGAAGGATAGGTATTGAGCCGATGCATTATACAGCAATGTGCGGATAACTACATTAAAATCGAAATCGCCATCGGGACTAAAATAACCTACTGCACCTGAGTATATCCCTCGTTTACTGCGCTCGTATTGCTCCATCAATTGCATTGCACTTATTTTGGGTGCTCCAGTCATACTACCCATCGGGAAGGTGTTTTTAATGGCTTCAACTGCCGATACATCTTCACCCAATTCACATACTACGGTCGATATCATGTGATGCACTTGTTCAAAACTGTATATGCCAAATAGCTCGTCGGTATGTACTGTTCCCGCTACTGCCGATTTAGTTAAATCATTTCGCACCAAATCCACTATCATTACATTTTCCTGCTGCTCTTTCGTGTGCTCTCTTAATGTTTTTTTCGATAAGTTATCCTGCTCAATATCGCTATATCTTTTTGATGTGCCTTTTATAGGTTGCGAGATAAGCTTATTGCCTCGTTTTGCTAAAAAGCGTTCGGGCGAAGCACATAAGATATATTGCTTGTGGAGTTTGAAAAATGCAGCAAACGGATTAGGTGAGATGGTATTTAATTTTGAAAAGATGGCTAACGGATTGATGATTGCATCCTCAGCATAAAACTCCTGACAAAAATTGGTAACATAAATATCCCCTCGGTTGATGTGCTCTTTTATCTTAACAACGGTATCGATGTATTCTTCTTTATTAAAACACGATTTAAGATTAATTTGATGAGATGTTGTTTCTACTAATGCAGTTTGTTTAGCAATCGCATCAATTATTTCTTGAGGTTTATCCGCAATAATCTCCACCTCATTATTATTGATGATGATAAGATACTCGGGTGCAAAAAAATATAAATCAGGAAATTGTAGTCTATCGCTGTTGCTCGATGTTAAATTTTCAATTTCATTTTTAAGGTCATAGGTCAAAAAGCCAGTTACCCAACCCTTATATTTCTCCCTAAATTGTTGTAAATCATCAAATGCAGTGCCTGTTTTTACAGTAATCTCATCCTTAACACCTACGGCAATTAGCGCATCAAATTTTGAATATTTATCGGTAAAGTTATTCGAGTCGAGGTAGCAAAATACATCAAAAGACGAAGCCCATTGTAGTGCCTTTTGTTTGAAATTATCAATAGCTTCAACTTTTTGTATCACCGTGCAAAGTTAATTAAGTAAAATCAAAAAGGCTCGCTATGATGCGAGCCTCTGTAAATTATGCGTTAGCTTGATATTTAGTGTAATACTAAGGTTTGCTTTCTATCTGGGCCTACTGACAAATATTTAACCGGAACGCCCAATTCGGCTTCCAAAAAGCTAATGTACGAGCTTAATCTTGCAGGTATTTCCGATAGTTCGGTAATGCCAGTAAGATCTTCATTCCAACCATCTATTTCTTTAAATATAGGCTCAGGATGTACCGAGCAAATATCATAAGGCATATAATCAATAGTTTCGCCTAGGTAGTTGTAATGCGTGCAAGCATATATTTTGTCAAAGCCACTTAAAACATCGGCTTTGGTCATTACCAATTGAGTAACGCCATTTAGCATAATAGCATATTTTAAAGCAGGTAGGTCAATCCATCCAGTACGACGGGGTCTTCCTGTGGTTGCGCCAAATTCGTGCCCTATACGGCGCAATTCTTCGCCTGTTTCGTTATCCAACTCGGTTGGGAAAGGGCCACCACCAACACGGGTGCAATAAGCTTTAAAAATACCTATCACATCGCAAATTTGCTTTGGGGCAATACCCAAGCCAGTGCAAGCACCAGCAGTAGTGGTATTTGATGAGGTAACGAAAGGATATGAACCAAAGTCGATATCGAGCATAGTACCTTGTGCGCCTTCGGCTAATACTTTTTTGCCTTGTTTAATATAGTTATTCACCAAATGCTCTGAATCAACCAATGGGAATTGTTTGATTAGTTCAATAGCTTCAAAAAATGCTTGTTCGCGCTCAGAAAAATCAGGCACTTCGCCATACAACGCCTGAAGCATAGAGGTGTGCTTGTCTGATAGTTTTTGATAACGCTCTTTAAAATCAGGCAGGGTAACATCACCAATACGCAAACCGTTGCGACCGGTTTTATCCATATATGTTGGGCCAATACCTTTTAAAGTCGAACCAATTTTACCATCGCCCATTTTTTTCTCAGATGCAGCATCCAGTAATTGGTGGGTTGGTAATATAAGGTGCGCTTTTTTCGCTATTACTAAATTCTTTTTTGCAAGTAAATCGTGCCCAGCAGCTTTAAGTTTTTCTATTTCCTTTTTAAGGGTAATAGGGTCAATCACTACGCCATTACCAATTAGGTTGAGTGTATTTTCAAAAAATATACCCGATGGAATGGTGTTCAATACAAATTTCTTTCCATCAAACTCCAGCGTATGCCCTGCATTCGGACCGCCTTGAAAACGTGCAATCAGGTCGTAGCCAGCACTTAACACATCAACAATTTTCCCTTTTCCTTCGTCGCCCCATTGGAGACCTAATAATACATCAACAGCCATTTATAAAATATGAATTTTATTGTCAAAGGTGGCAAAGTTATACTTTTCTATCGCAAAAACCTGCTTTAAGTTTTTCACAATTGCCATAAAGATTTAAAGAGTGGTGTTTTATATCGAATTTTAATAGCCCACCCATCATGCTTTGTATCTGCTGTATGCGTGGGTCGCAAAACTCAACTACCTTACCACAATCAATACAAATAATGTGATCGTGCTGTTTGTAGCCGTATGACTTCTCAAACTGCGCCATGTTTTTACCAAATTGATGCTTGGTAACCAAATCGCACGATACCAGCAGCTCCAACGTATTATATACGGTAGCCCTGCTTACCCGATATTTTTTGTTTTTCATGTGGATATATAACGATTCTACATCAAAATGATCGCTACGTGAGTATATTTCTTCGAGTATGGCAAAGCGTTCGGGAGTTTTCCTGAGGCTTTTATTTTCGAGATAGGCCTCGAAAATCTTTTTAACCATCGCTATGGTTTCCTGTTGAGGCATAGTATTTTAGTAAAAGGTCAAATTTATTAAATAGTTTGGAGTTTAAGTGTTGATAATCTTCAAAATGTAAAACCAAATTTTTACTCAATTCACGATGCTTTTTCAATAGCCGAATCGAACCGATTTACCGATGTAACTCCTTTTACGGTTTTTAATCTCTTTATCAAATTATCCAAATGCTCGGTATCATTTACATATACCATTATCGAGCCTTCAAAAATGCCATTATCGCTATCAACAGTTATAGAGCGCATATTTACCTTAAAATCGTGCGATATAACGGTGGTTAGCTTGTTGATAAGCCCTACATCATCAATGCCAGTAATTCGCAAACCTGTTAAAAACGCTAATTCCTGTTGGTTAGTCCATTTAGCCTTTACTATCCGATAGCCATAATT
Organism: uncultured Mucilaginibacter sp.; assembly: GCA_963422535.1. Lineage (GTDB taxonomy): Bacteria > Bacteroidota > Bacteroidia > Sphingobacteriales > Sphingobacteriaceae > Mucilaginibacter. Next base: position 637,185 of record OY730227.1, on the reverse strand, counting down.
TGCCATCAATTTGGCAGCATTCGGGCAGTTGGTGCGATGTATTTTTATGCCATCGCTTACCGTAATAAACCCAAAAACATCATCGCCAGGTATAGGATTGCAGCAATTAGCTAGTTTGTAATCAATCTTTTGCATATCCTCACCAATCAATAGCATATCGCTATCTTTGGTTTTGATGTTTTTTAGTAAACTTTGAACCTGCTCAGCTTCAATCTTATCTTGTGGCTTATTCTCAATTACTTTTTCCGATGCCTGATATTCTTTCAAATCTTTCATATCAATGATGCCTTGCGCAACATTGTAGAATAAATCTTGTGTGGATGTTAACTTGAAATAATAACTTAGCTTGTGCAAATTTTCGGAGTTGTAGGTAATCTTTAGCGATTTCATTTTTCGCTCCAAAATCTCCTTGCCATCATCAGCAATTTTTCGCCGCTCTTCTTTTAATGCCGATTTTATTTTTGCTTTTGCCTTGGCCGTTACTACTATATTGAGCCAATCCTCTTTAGGGGTTTGTTTGCTTGAGGTGATAATCTCAACCTGATCTCCATTTTGTAGCTTATAGCTTAGTGGTACTAGTTTGTGATTTACTTTAGCACCTATACAACTCGCACCCACATCAGTATGTATCTCGAAAGCAAAATCGAGTGCAGTAGCATTTAAGGGTAATTGAATGAGTGCACCTTTTGGTGTGAAAATGAATATTTCGTCCGAAAACAAGTTCATCTTGAAATCATCCAAAAAGTCGAGTGCATTTGCTTCTGGATTTTTCAGCATATCGCGTACTTTTTGCACCCACAAATCAAGCCCACTATCAGATGATGCTTCTTTGTACTTCCAATGGGCGGCAAACCCTTTTTCGGCAATTTCGTTCATTCGTTTGGTACGTATCTGCACTTCAACCCATTGCCCGCGTGGCCCCATCACAGTAGTATGTAACGATTCGTATCCATTTGCTTTGGGCGATGATATCCAATCGCGTAACCTATCAGGGTTGGGGCGATATAAATCTGTTACTATCGAGTATGCTTTCCAACAGTCCGATTTTTCGCTTTCGGCATTACTATCCAAAACTATTCTGATGGCAAATAAATCATAAACCTCCTCAAATGGGATGGCTTTTTTCTTCATCTTATTCCAAATAGAATGGATTGATTTTGGTCTTCCAAATACATCCGATGGTAAACCTTGCCCTTCGAGGGTCTTTTTTACGGGGTCGATAAAATCTTTTATAAACTTCTCTCGCTCTGTCTTTTTTTCGTTGAGTTTGTTTTTGATAAACTGGTATGTTTCGCCTTCCATGTATTTCATTGAAAGGTCTTCCAATTCAGATTTTATAGCATACAAACCCAAGCGATGAGCTAGTGGAGCATACAGATAAACGGTTTCTGATGAGAGTTTAAGCTGCTTATCGCGCGGCATAAATTCCATCGTACGCATATTGTGCAGCCTATCAGCCAGTTTTATCAATATTACTCGCACATCGTCTGCTAGTGTAAGCAGCATTTTTCTAAAATTCTCGGCTTGTAACGAGCTATTGGTATCAAATACCCCCGATATTTTAGTTAGTCCATCAATAATTTTGGCTACTTTTTTTCCAAATTCTAGCTCAATATCATCAAGCGTAACATTGGTATCTTCAACTACATCATGCAGCAAGGCACACACAATAGAGGTTGTGCCCAATCCTATTTCCTCGGCGGCAATTTGCGCTACGGCAATAGGGTGATAGATATAAGGCTCGCCTGATTTGCGACGCATATCTTTATGGCTTTCTAATGCCATATCAAAAGCTTTACGAATCATGCGTTTATCTCCCTTTTGCAAAGTCGACTTGCTGGCTCGTAGCAAAGCTCGGTATCTTTTTAGAATTTCATTTTTCTCTGCTTCAATATCAATCACTATATCTTTCATAGTCGCATCAGCGTATAATAATATCATTCATGTGCAACAAAATTGTTAATTGTAGGTTATTACTTAAATTGCCACAAAAATTAATCTAATTTTGTACTAGGTAAAATTATGAAATTTATTGGTTTTCTTTTGGTGTTTTGCTTTAGTCTAGTGCTTGTAAATGCACAAGAAAAGCAAACTCATGCGCCAATAAGAGGTAAAAATGATACAGTAAAGACATATCTTACCAATGTGGATGGCGAATTGATGCCTATGATTGTTACCCATGAGGTTAAAATAGTTGATGTAAGGATATTTAAAAGCCAAGCTGATAGGGATGCTTACAGAAGGCTACGTTATAATATTTATAAAGTATTGCCTTATGCAAAATTTGCGGCAGATAGGTATCAAAAACTGCAACGTGATTTGGCCACTACTGCTGATAAAAAGAAACAGAAGGAAATGGTAAATGTTTGTGAGAAAGAAATTAAAGACTTGTTTAAGCGTGAGATTGAAAACTTGACAATCAGTCAAGGAGAGGTTTTAATTAAACTTATTGATAGGCAAACAGGTACTACCAGTTACGAAATGGTAAAAGAATTAAAGGGCGGGTTGAAAGCTTTTATGTTTCAAACGGTTGCAGGTTTTTTTGGACATAATTTAAAGGAAACATATAATCCTAATGAGGAGCATGATATAGAAGCCATACTTCAACAAGCAGGGTATTACTCCTACAAAAATTAAGGATGAGTAGATGAAGAATAATATCTATCAGTTTAATATTCAAAAATTAGACGGGGAGGTAATCAACCTTTCTGACTATAAAGATAAAGTGCTCTTAATTGTTAATACTGCATCAGAATGTGGTTTTACGCCTCAACTGAAGGATTTAGTAGCTTTAAAGGAAGCGTTTAAAGATACGGATTTTGAAATATTAGCTTTCCCATCGAATGATTTTGGTGGACAAGAGCCATTAGAAGGTGCAGCAATAAGCTCTTTTTGCGAAAATATAGGTGTAAACTATCCAGTCTTTGAAAAAATAAGAGTGCGTGGGCCTTATGCGCATGATTTATACAAGTTTTTTGCTGATAAGAAGCAAAATGGAGTTTTACAATCAGTTCCTAGATGGAATTTTCATAAGTTTTTAATAAATAAAAGCGGTGTACTTACTGATTTCTTTTACCCGTTTACAAAACCGACATCGTCAAAAGTTAAGAAAAAAATCGCACGACTGTTGACCTCAAATCAATAACAATAAATATGCTTAAATTAGATATATTAGTTTTATCCGTTCATCCTGATGATGCTGAACTTGGTTGTGCAGGTACTATTTTAAAAGAAATAGCCTTAGGTAAAAAAGTTGGTATAATTGATTTAACACGTGGCGAGCTGGGCACAAGAGGTTCATCAGAAATTCGCGAACAAGAGGCTGCCAAAGCAGCTGAAATACTGGGGTTGGCTGTAAGAGATAATTTAGGGCTTCCGGATGGCTTTTTTGAAAATACTAAAACCTATCAGTTAAAAGTAATTGAAGCGATTCGTAGGTTTAAACCAGAGATAATCATTACCAATGCTTATCATGATAGACACCCCGATCATGGAAGGGCAAGTGAATTGGTTGAAGCTGCCTCATTTTTATCGGGGCTACGAAAGATTGAAACTTTGGATAGCAATGGGATTGCTCAAGAAGCTTGGCGACCAAATATCGTGTTGCATTTTATACAGGATAACTATATTAAACCTGATATACTTATTGATATAACGCCATATTGGGAAAAGAAAATAGAGAGCATCAACGCTTTTGGTTCTCAGTTTTATAATCCAAATTGGGAAAATGAGCCACAAACTTATATCTCGACACCCGATTTTATTGCAGTAGTCGAGGCGAGAGCAAGAGAATTTGGAAAAGTTATTAATGTAAAATTTGCCGAAGGCTTTACATCAAAAAGAATCTTAGGGGTCGATTCCTTGTTTAGTCTTAAATAGTAAAACGCCCAATTTATTGGGCGTTTTACTTATGCTTTTATATACTCAAAGCGATTGTTCTCGTTGTTTCGCTCTCTTTTGAGTTTGTTTTCTTTGGCAAGTTTTAATAATATTCCAGAAAGCTCGGATGTTTTAAAATCGGCATCATACTGCTTTTTGCAATATTCAGCGATGTCTGAAATAGAGTGTATATTGTCAAAAAAATCAGTAGCTAATATTTGGTTTAATACTTTGGTAGCACCTACTTTTTTGCGAAAAGGAGAAGAACCACTATTATGAGTATTGCTAAGCTTTGATTTACGTTCACCTGTACTAGTTATATCAGTGCTATCAAAACCACTTTTTTCCGATTCGATAATTGCATCTAAAAGGCGTTCAATGATTTTTACCTGCACAGCTTCAGAGCGGAACGAATTAACAACATCAGATACATCTAATAATTGTTTTTTAATTTTTTCAACTTGTTTGCTCATATTAATTGTCTGAAAATCTAATACAGTAATATAAACACAAAAGTATAGTATTCTGAATACTTAACTGTTATTAATTTTTGGCTAAATATTAATAATAACTATCATTTATATATTACCATTCGTAAATAAATGTTTATTAGATTAATATACAAATAAAACGTCTTTTTGTTTTATATAAATCGACTTTGTATTAAAAATATTACTCAATTAATGTAAACTATTTGAATTTCAATTTGGTACAGTAATTAGCAATATGTTTTAATGTTGTGCACTTTAAGTTCATTTTCTATAAAAAAAAGTAGAAAAATTGGGTTATATGTTTCACTGTTATTCAGTTATCTTAACTTGAAAATGTAACCCCAGTCACTTATTAAAAAACGATGCGCAAACGGTTGGGTATTATTAAATACGCTCAAGGATATTGTATTGATAGAAGAATGAATTAGTCTCCCGTGTTTCTTATAATTGATTTAATATTTGCTCTAAAACAGTAAGTCCTTCGTCAATATGATTTTTATCCATAATAAGGGCTGGTCTGAAACGTATAGTTTGACTGCCACAACCTAAGAACATTACATTTTTCTTCATTCCTTCTGCGATAAAAGTATCGCGTATAGCGCCATTCGGGAAATCAAAAGCAGTTAATAATCCTTTACCTCTTATATTACTAAGAATCGAGTTGCGCTCTGCAATTTTTGATAACTCATTTTGTAGATATTCGCCTACAACAGCAGCATTTTCGCAGAGATTATCTTCTTCAATAATTTCTAAAACTTTTGATGAGCGAACCATATCAACTAAGCTTCCTCCCCATGTCGAATTGATGCGTGATGAAACTTTGAAAACATTGCCTTCAACTTCGTCAACTTTTTTGCCTGCTAATATTCCGCATACTTGCATTTTTTTACCAAATGCTAAAATATCTGGGCGTGCTTTTTCGCCAAAATGTTGATGCGCCCAAAACTTACCTGATAAGCCTACACCAGTTTGTACTTCATCATAAATAAGCATGGCCTCGTTTTCATCAGCCAATACTCTTAATTGCTCCAAAAACTCTCTTCTTACATGGTTGTCACCACCTTCTGATTGTATAGGCTCAATAATGATAGCACATACATCATCTTTATTTACCTCAAATGCTTTCTTTATTTGTGCTATTGATAGTGCTTCTCTTCTTAGTAAATCCTCATGGTTACTATCAGAGTATGGGAATTTAATTTGAGGTAACGATACTCTTGGCCAATCAAACTTGGCAAACCATTTTGTTTTAGATGGATGCGTATTGGTTAAGCTCAAAGTATAGCCACTACGACCATGAAAAGCATTTTCAAAGTGGATTACTTTGAAACCTTTTTCGGTAGTATAGCCTTTTGCAAAGTTTTTTTGCACTTTCCAATCCATTGCAGTTTTAAGTGCATTTTCGATAGCGAGCGAGCCTCCTGCTATAAAAAACGCATACGGTAAATAATCAGGAATACCAACTCTACTAAATGTCTCAACAAATTGAGCATACTGCTCGGTATAAATATCAGAGTTTGAAGGATTGGTTAATGCAGCAAGCATTAAGTTTTTCTTAAACGCTTCATCATTTACCATTTTTGGGTGATTATAACCTAATGGTACCGACGCAAAACAGGTAAAAAAGTCGAGATAGGTACGTTTATATTTAGCATCGTAAATATATACGCCTTTACTTTTTTCCATATCAAAAGTAAGATCAAAGCCATCGGCTAAGATATGCTTCTGTAGCGAAGCTTGAACATTTTCTGGAGAAACTAATAGGTTATACATACGTAATTGATTTGATGCAAATTTACAAAAAAGTGCGTAAATTCAACAATTTAGGCTGTTTTTGAACCGATTGGCAAAAAAGTAACTTTAAATTGTTTAAACATACTTTTTGTACCAAACTTCAAAATAGTTTCGTGCCAACTAGGTTATTAAGGGTGTATTTTATTGCCGAAAAATGCGCAAATTCTTCCCAGAAAAGCTAAGTTTATATCCAATTGTTGATGCAGTTATGAAAATTATTACTTGGAATTGTAATATGGCTTTCAGGAAGAAGATAGATAGTATCATGCTACATCAACCTGATGTTCTAATTATACAAGAATGCGAGTGCGTAGAAAAGCTGATTTTTAAATCATCTACCCAAAAACCAACCGATATTTTGTGGTTTGGAACTAACTCGCATAAAGGACTTGCGGTTTTGTCCTTTGGCAATTACAAACTAAGTGCAATGCCTAATCACAATCAGGATATACAAATAATAGCACCCGTAAGTGTAAGTAATGGTGAACAAAAGTTTGATTTATTAGCTATTTGGGCACATAACCCCAACGACCCCGATGGACGATATGTAACACAGGTATGGAAAGCAATACACCATTATGAAGGCTTACTATCATCCACCCAAACAATACTTGCTGGGGATTTTAATAGTAATGCTATTTGGGATAGGGCTAGCCGTATAGGTAATCATACAGATGTGGTTCAATTTTTAGAGAAGAGAGGGATTTATAGTGCATACCACTTGCATCATCAGCAAGCGCAGGGAAAAGAACATCAGCCTACATTTTATTTGTATAAGCATTTGTTAAAATCCTATCATCTCGATTATTGTTTCCTGTCGGATGATTTTGCTAAGCAATTACTATCAGTAGAGGTTGGCGATTATGATTTCTGGAAACAGCATAGCGACCATGTGCCGCTTATTGTTATGATAAATGACGTGTAAGGTGACTAAAATTTATCCCTCATACCCAATAAACCCCATATCCCTCCGGTATGGATAACCAATATTTTGCTGCCCGATTTAAAATGCTGTTTTGCAGCAAGATTATACAAAGCATATAACATTTTGCCTGTATATATCGGCTCAATTAATATGCCTGTTGATGCTACAAATTGTTTAATAAAGCCAGTCAATTCATCGGTTACTTTTGCATAGCCACCAAAATGATAATCCGTATGTAAACTGTAATCAACGGGATTAATTAGATATTTGTCAATCTCATTGCGCATAAACTCTCCATTTTTAAGTACAGGTACGGCATGAAAACGAGTATTAAGTTTATGTTGATTAATGCCATTAATAATACCTGCGGCAGTAGTGCCTGTGCCACATGCACAAAAAATATGGTCGTAAGTATCTGTTAACTCATCTATCAATTCGCTGCAACCTTGTGCAGCCAATGCCGATGCACCACCTTCATCAATAAAAAATGCGGTAGCATCTTCTGAAAAATGTTGATTAAATAATGCCGATTTGTTGCGATAGCTTTCACGGTCAGTAAATAATAAATTCATGCCATGCAGGTGGCATAAAAATAGGGTGTCGTTATCAATTTCTTCGCCTCGCACAAAACCTGTTGATTTAAAGCCAAATTTTGCAGCAGCGGCGGCAGTAGCTAAAAGATGGTTTGAATACGCTCCTCCGAAGGTAACTAAGTGGGTTTTGTTTTCTGCTTGTGCTTGTTTTAGGGTATATTTTAATTTGCGCCATTTATTGCCCGAAATGATAGGATGTATCAAATCGTCGCGCTTGATGAAAACTTTTAAACCCTGTTCGTCAAATGTCTTATGTCGAATTTGATGAACAGGGCTGAAAATTTCAAAATTTATATCCATTAAGCAAAGTTAGAAACCAAATCCAATACCTGCATTAGCAGATTGATATTGACCTGGGCTATACGATGCGTATATACGGAAAACAGATAGGTTTAATTGAAAGCCTATATCAGCACGCATTCCACTCACACTTGTTTCTTTAATATGTATTGGGTCGGTAATGGTAGTGTAAACTCCTGCTGCCGAAATAACAGGAAAATTACCTGTTAAAGCAATATCCGTATTAGCAGTTTGATAACCAACAGATAAAAATGGAGTAAAGAACAATAATTTCTTAGAAATAATAGCTTGAGCATTAAATCCACTAAAACTACCTTTAAATTTTTGTGTTGAAAAATCTGTTGCTGCATTTGGAGCAGGTGTTGTACCGGCATCTGGTCGTACATTAATTGATGCGTTATAGTTAATACGGCTATAATTTACAGCAACTGCTAAGTCAAAAGGTACTATCTTTTTTGCAGTTTTACCTACAAAATCCTGCATGATGTTGTGTTTTATACCAAACCCAACAACGTTAACAGAACCACCATCGCTGCCAAAATTAATAGTTGGTGTGCTGCGTACGGTTAAATCAGTATTTCTGCCTAATCCTATGGTAAGTTGAACAGTAGGTGTTGGGATAAAATTGAATACTCCTTTAGGCAAATTAAATGAAGTTAATTTATTCCCATTATCGTCTTTAATGTCAATTAATGGAGTAGCAGCATTTTTATCTCCCCCAAATGTTGGTGCTAAATTAGTTGTCGAAACAGGGTCAACTTGTAAATGGTTTGATAAGCCAATTTTAGTAACATCAAAAGTTTGGTCACTGGTAGGCACTTGAGCCATATTGGCTGTAATTCGTAGGTCAACGTGCAAAAACTTCTTAGTTTTAGCCGTATTGTTCCACCCGCTATTTAAACCAATGCCAAAACCTTTAAATACAGGCTCAGCAAAACTTTGAACAAGCTTTGTAGCATCTCCAGGGCTCGATCTGATTAACTGGTCGATACCATTTTGAGCTTTAGCATTTAATGTAGCAGTTATTCCAATAACCACAATTAGAAGGGTAATTATTCGTTTCATAGATAATATGTATTATATGTGTTAGTCAATAAGTTAATGTATTTATATTGTATTATTTCTTATGTTTCAAATATAATTGTTTTGATGTTAATTTAATTAAAAAAAATGGCAATAATTTAATTATAAAGCACAAGCGATTGCTCTTTGTAATGCTTATAACTGTCCATCTTCAATAATGTGAAAAAACGAGTACTTTTGCTGAAATGTCAATTGATAACGAACTCATAGAGCAAGAAGAACAAGATTTATACGAGCATCTGCGGATAATTGTTGATAAAGGGCAATCATTTTTGCGGATAGATAAGTTCTTGATGCACCGTGTTGAGAATGCTTCACGCAATCGCATCCAAAATGCTATTGAGCAGGGTAATGTGCTGGTGAACGATAAAATAATAAAAGCAAGCTATAAGGTAAAGCCGCTTGATGTTATTTCGGTAGTATTACCACACCCACCAAGAGACACGGAAGTATATCCCGAAAATTTACCGTTAAATATTGTTTACGAGGATGATGATGTGTTGGTGGTAAACAAAGTTGCAGGTATGGTGGTGCATCCGGGGTATAACAATTATACAGGTACATTGGTTAATGGTTTGGTGTACCATTTTCAGCAATTGCCCACTTTGCCTGGCAACGACGGGCGACCGGGTTTGGTGCACCGTATTGATAAGGATACTTCGGGTTTGCTACTCATCAGTAAAAACGAACGCTCGATGACTTTTTTGGCACGTCAGTTTTTTGAACATACCATTACCCGTAAATACTTGGCTTTGGTTTGGGGCGATATTGAGCACGATGGTACGGTTACAGGTTATATAGGTAGGAGTGTAAATGATAGGAGAGTGATGACTATTTACGACGATGAAGAGAAAGGAAAATGGTCGGTAACGCATTATAAAGTTTTAGAACGCCTAACTTATGTAACGTTGATTGAATGTCAATTAGAAACAGGGCGTACGCATCAAATAAGAGCACATATGCGGCACATAGGACATCCCTTGTTTAGTGATGCGGTTTATGGTGGTGATAAAATATTGAAAGGAACGGTTTTTAGTAAATATAAGCAATTTGTAGATAATTGTTTTGAACTAATGCCTCGTCAAGCTTTACATGCACAAACTTTAGGATTTATTCATCCAACATCAAAAAAATATATTCACTTTGAAGCTCCTCTACCAGAAGACTTTGAAGCAGTTTTATCAAAGTGGCGCAAATATTCGGGTGCTGCAACAGCACAAAATATGTAACTTGCCGATGATTTTATGATGCCTCTTTTTATCAATTTTAATGGCGAACTTTTACCTGCTGATAGTAAATTACTAGCAGTTACAAACCGTGCTTTTAGGTATGGCGATGGGTTGTTTGAAAGTATGCGATTGATGAAAGGGCAGCTTAAATTTGCTGATTTGCATGCTGATAGATTGCAACGAGGGATGAAAGCTTTGAAAATTGATGGTTATTCGCAAATGGATACCTGGTTTTTGAAGGATAAGGTAGAACAATTAGCTACCCGCAACAAAATAAAGCACGGCAGATTACGATTGACGGTATATCGCGAAGCGGAGGGATTATATACACCATTGCAAAATAAAATGGGCTATTGTTTGGAGATACAACCTGTGGATGAGCCACGTTATTTTTTGAATAATAAAGGGCTTATTATGGATGTTTTTACTGATTTGGCAAAGCCAACTAATTATCTTTCAAATATCAAAACCTGCAACTCGCTAGTATATGTAATGGCGGGCTTATTCAAAACTCAAAACAAGCTCGATGATACCTTTTTACTCAATCAAAATGGTTTTTTGTGCGAAGCTGGAAGTTCAAATGTGTTTGTGTGGTATAAAAGTCATTTATACACCCCCGCTTTAAGCGAAGGTTGTGTTGAAGGGGTAATGCGGCAAATTGTGATGAAACTTGCCAAGCAAGCTAATATCCCTTTAACCGAAGCGCAAATAAACCCTGATATATTGTACGAAGCCGACGAAGTATTTATAACCAATGCCAGCAAGGGCATACAATGGGTAATGGGTTATGGTGTAAAACGCTACTTTAATCGTCTTAGCAAGGGATTGGTAGATGAGTTAAATAAATTATAACCTTACCCCTCGCAAAAATTCTTCAATACCCATTCGTTTTTTTCCTTCCAATTGCACATCTGTAAGTTTAATAAAGCCATTTGTAGTCGAAACTTTGAGATAGGTTTTATTATCCGATACGAATTTTCCAGGAGTTTCATCAGTTTTTGCTAGTTCCATATCAGCACCAAAAACTTTTAAAACTTTCCCGTTTAATAATGTAAATGCAGTTGGATAGGGGCTAAGTCCGCGTATATGGTTATACACTTGCTCTGTCGGTTGGTTCCAATCAATTTTGCAATCTTCTTTAAATATTTTAGGAGCGTGTTTTAAAGTTACACCATCGCCTAAGCTCGCTTGCGATGTTTCATTATATTTACCACTTTCAACTGCTTTTACAGTTTTTACCAATAGTCCAGCACCCTTATTCATTAACCTGTTGTGCAGGTCGCCAGCAGTCTCGTGTCCAGTAAGTGTTACTTTTTCGGTAAATAAAATATCGCCAGTATCAATTTCATGTTTTAAAAAGAAGGTAGTTACACCACTCTCTTTTTCTCCATTAATAATTGCCCAATTAATTGGTGCTGCTCCTCGATATTGAGGTAATAAAGAAGCGTGCAAGTTAATAGTACCCTTTGGTGGCATATTCCATACCGCTTCGGGCAGCATACGGAAAGCTACTACAACCTGTATGTCAGCATTTAATGCTTTCAATTCAGCCAAAAAATGCTCGTCTTTTAATTTCTCAGGCTGAAGCACTTTTAAGCCATTTGCAACAGCATATTGTTTAACAGCACTTTCATTTAGTTTTTGCCCACGCCCAGCAGGCTTATCAGGTGCAGTAACTACACCTACAATATTGCATCCACTTTTTATAAGTGAAACTAATGATGTTACTGCAAATTCGGGAGTACCCATAAAAACAATTCTCATAGCTATTCTTATTGCTTCTTATATTAATTGTATAGTAAATATTTTTTACGCATTGCTTTATACCTGCTTAGTGCGGGTTGCCAGCTCAACCTAATCTTGCTTTCATCTATTCCAGCTTCAATTTGTTTCCTCAAATCATCTGTGCCCACTAGTTTAGCAAAATAAGCATTAAAAAAATGTCCTTTATCTGGAAATGCTTTATATAATTGCATTAACCACGCTATATTGAGTTTTTTAGTTTTTCTAATACTATTCAGGTTGTATTTTCTCAAATCCAGCCCATAGCATATTTTATTTTTTTGTGGAGGGTCTTCACTCATCCCAGCAATACTTATTGGAGTAAAATTGAAACTGTATTTGTCTTTTAATAAAGGATGCCCTAGTACTTGAAACGGGAATAATGTGCCTCGCCCTAAGCTAATAGTAGTACCTTCAAATAAACATAAACTAGGATAAAGCAATATAGATTGAGTCGTATTGAGGTTAGGCGATGGATTTATGGGAAGTTTATAAGGCGATGAATGGATATAATTAGCCATTTTTATAACCTTCAATTTGCATTGTATATGATTTTTTAACCAGCCTTCGCCATTTACCATTTGCGCATATTCGGCAAGGGTTAACCCATGTACAATGGGCAGCGGGTCGAGCCCAACAAACGACCGATAAGCAGTGTCCAGTATAGGGCCATCTACATAAAATCCATTGGGATTGGGTCTGTCCAATATCATCAACTCCACATGGTTTTCGGCACAAGCCTCCATTACATAATGCAAAGTAGATAGATAAGTATAAAACCGAACGCCTACATCTTGAATATCAAATATCATTAAATCAATATTTTGCATATCGGTAGGAGTAGGTTTATAATGCTTCCCATATAGCGATATTATAGGGATGCCCGTTTTCGGGTCGATGCTATCATCTATTCCTAAGCCATTGCTTACATTGCCTCTAAAACCATGTTCGGGGCTAAATATTTTTTTTATGCGAATGCTTAATTTCAATAGACTATCAACGCTTGAGGTTTGATGTTTACCAATTACCGAAGTTTGATTAACAACCATGCCTATGTTTTTACCTTTCAAATAGTCAACATAAAGCGATGTTTGGTCGGCACCAATAAGAATAGGTTTTGCTTGTTGTGAATTAGCCGATGATAATCCAAATAGGAGTAGGGATAAGATTATGCAAGGCTTTTTCATGGTAGATAAAATATATTTTTATGTGCCAATGCAAATTGTATCCGTATCAATTCAACTGAAATCCGCATATTTGCGAAGTTACAAAAATCATTTTACATTGAGTTTCGCCTCATTTATATCTGCTCGAATATCATTTCAATCCAATCGCACGTTTTCAAAATTAATTGTGCGTATTGCTATTGTAGGCATTATGTTGGGTTTGGGTGTGATGGTACTATCCATGGCGGTAATAAGAGGATTTAAGTCCGAAATCAGGCAAAAAATGAGAGGTTTTGCTGGCGATATTTTGGTGCAGAAATTCGACAATAATTTTTCTGACCAAAACTCGCCGATAACGCTTGACGATGCTTTTATGAAGCGTGTGCGAACCAATCCACTATTTACTCATATAAGCCCCATAGCCACTAAGCCAGGTATTATTAAAACAAGCAACGAGATTGAAGGTGTGGTATTAAAAGGTGTTGATAAAACCTACGATTGGGCTTTTTTTAAAAAGGCATTAGTTGCGGGTAAAGTGCTTGATTTTACGGATACCATTGCCGCACAAAAGCAAATCATGATATCGAGCCAAACGGCAAGTAGGTTGAAGCTTAAAGTAGGCGATAAATTTTTGATGTATTTTGTGCAAGAGCCTTTAAAAAAGCGTCCATTTTATATTACTGGTATATTTGATGTGGGGGTTGAAGATATTGATAAAACATTTGTAATAGGCAGCCTTTCGGTTATTTCAAAAATCAACAACTGGAATGCTAACGAAATAGGTGGTTATGAATTGATGGTGTCTGATTTTGACCAATTGGATAAGGCGGGTGAGTTTTTGAGTGATAAAATGCCCCTAAAACTTAAATCATATACAGTTAAAGAATCGTATCCAGTCATTTTTGAATGGTTAAAGCTATTAGATGTAAATGCGGTAGTAATGCTTACATTAATGATTGTGGTAGCTACTATCAATATGATATCGGCATTGTTGATAATGATACTTGAGCGTACCGCAATGATTGGGATGTTTAAGGCTATGGGGGCAGGCAATTGGTCTATCCAAAAAATATTTTTGTACAATGCTTCTTATCTTATCGGTATAGGGTTACTATTGGGTAATGTATTTGGCTTGGGGCTGAGTTTTTTTCAATATAAAACTCATTTTTTTGAATTAGATGAAGCAGCCTATTACATGAAGTTTATCCCTATCGAGATACATTGGGGAGATATTGTACTTTTAAATATAGGTACATTGGCAATTTGCTTATTGGTACTTATACTCCCATCAATGTTGGTGTCCAAAATATCACCAGTTAAGGCGATACAATTCAAGTAAATTAAGGTTGTGACCTGATATTGAATTTAAGATTGATACCTCCAGCACCAAATCGTAATTGTTGTGAACCTAATCCAGCAAGTGGATATTTTAAGAAAGGCTCGATGATAAGCATATTACGTCCTAAAGCATACCCTGTTCCAAACGACAGGTTTAAAGTTCGTGCAAAATAAAAACTATTGAAACTTTTGTGGCCCGATTGATTTTGTGATAAAGTTGGGTCTTCATCAAATGGAGTCGAATCCTTATAAAGGTAATTATAAGTTTCGCTTATAAACGTGCCTGAACTTAAACCAGCTGATATGTAGGTGTCATTTTTTTTGGGATTAAATTTGTATTTGATATTCAATGGAATATCTAAGCCAATCAGATTAGCATGGTAATTGTTTAAAACAGGGCTTGATGGGTCGCTGGCAATTTTATCGGCTGCAACCGTAAAAGCTCCTGGTGTTGGTGCATCACTCACTTGTTCAACAGTAACTGATTGACTATTATAACTTAAACTATTTTGCGCTATGGTTAACCCCGTTGATAAATCGAAATGGTCATCTATCCTAATATCAGCAGTAAAACCAGCCCCTACGTTAAACTGATCATTGCTGCCTTTGGCATAGTTAAAATAAGTGGCAGCATATACTCCAAACCGTACTGTTTTTGAAGTGCTTTTAATTTTTTTCGTCGGCTCGGTATCATTAACTACGAAAATTGATTTCGGTGCTTTTTTAACTTCACCAAGCATATTTACACTCGGTTGTTTTGCCACAGCTGCAAGGGTTTTACCAGTTTGCGATGCAGTACTATCAACTAGTTTTGTATTCTTAATGTTTTCTTGGAGAGCTTTTTTATCTACTGTTTCATTGCTGGCAATTAATGTTTTGTCAAACGCTGGTTTTTCAGTTTTATTAATAATCGTTTCTTGCTTCGTTTTGTGCAATTTTATTGCCGTTAATTGAGGCGCTCTCGTTTGGTGATAAATGTTTTTGTGTCGAGCTGATGTAGAACTTGTATTATTTGCCAATCGTTCGGTTTTAGTATCAGCAATTGTTGTGTTCGGTGTTGAATTACTGTGGGCGTTGGTTTTATTATTCTTAGCTGTATTTACTACTTGTGATTGAGGAATTGCCTTATTTTTAGTCACTAAATCCTCTTTGTTTATAGGTTTTTTGTATAGCCAAAACAAACCAATAACAAGTAATAATACGGCAGCCGCAGAGCTCCACCAAAGCCAAACAACAGGGCGTTTCTTTCCCTTCTCAGGATATTTTTCTCTGAGTAACAACCAGCCTTCATCGGCAGAGGTGTCTTCATAATTATCGAACACCTCTTTGATGCGATTTCTTAAATCATCATCCAATTGGTCGTCCATGATTTTGTGCCTCTATGTTAATCATTTTTCTTAACTTTTCCTTTGCTCTGCTTAGGTAAACTCTTGACGAACTTGCTGGAATATTTAACATCACACCAATTTCATCATGATTATACCCATCAATCTCATATAAATTAAAAATTGTAAGCTGTATAGACGGTAGCTCTTTCATCAGGTTTAAAATATCCTGAGCATTTAATTTGTCTATGGCATTAAAGCGATCAACAATAGGGTGAGCGTTGTCTATTTCGGTATTCAACTGAAATTTTAAATCTTTACGTCGCCTGTCAATTGCGGTATTTACTACAATTGTACGCAACCATGCCTTAAATGGTTTAGCCATATCGTAGTTCGCCATAGAATTAAATGCTTTAATAAAAGCGTCGTTTACCACCTCTAATGCATCATCTCTGTTCAGGCTATATCGCAGCGCGATACCTGCAGCATAGCCATAGAGTTGCTTATAAAGCAGTTCCTGGTGTTTTAAGCTGCCTGATTTGCATTGCCTTATTATTTCATCTTCAGCAATGCGTTGGGGTGGATGCATTAAGTGGTATTATTCAGCCAAAAAATTAATTAATTTAATTGTACGTAATGATTACGATACATTTTGATATAACGCTACAACTGAAGCAAATGTTTTTTCAGATTGCTAAATTTTTGTTATAATTTTTTTGCCTCGTTCCAAAATATGTCCATCTCTGCCAAACTCATATCTTGTAATTGTCTGCCATTTTCTTTGGCTTTACTTTCGAGGTATTGAAAACGTTTGATAAACTTTCGATTGGTTTTTTCGAGCGCATCTTCGGGGTTAATATTTATAAATCGGGCATAATTGATTAATGAAAATAGTAAGTCGCCAAACTCACTTTCCGCTTTATCTTTATCAATTTGGGTATTATCTTCAACATTAAATTCGGCTTTAAACTCTTGCAATTCTTCCTCTACCTTAGCCCATACTTGGCCTTTTTCTTCCCAATCAAAACCTACGCCCCTTGCTTTTTCTTGTATGCGCGAAGCCTTTACTAATGCCGGTAACGAGAGGGGCACACCACCCAAAACAGATTTGTTACCTTCTTTTAGTTTTATTTGCTCCCAATTGCGTTTTACATCCCTTTCATCATTCACTTCTACATCGCCATAAATATGCGGATGGCGGTTAATTAATTTTTCGCAAATGCCATTTAATACATCGGTAATGGTAAAATCATTAGTTTCGGAGGCAATGCGGGTATAAAACACAAGGTGCAGCATTATATCGCCCAACTCTTTTTTTATCTCGGGCATATCGGCACTTAGTATAGCATCCGAAAGTTCATAAACTTCTTCGATAGTGAGATGGCGTAAACTTTCGAGCGTTTGTTTTTTGTCCCAAGGGCAATTAAGGCGCAAATCGTCCATAATGGTCAATAGGCGTTCAAATGCTATTGCTGGGTTTGAGGCGGAGGCTGGGGGTGTTAATGGCATATTTTTGATGTGCAAAAATACTAATTTTTACTGCCAATAGCAGTATGCAATATTCCCGAAAAGTTAATCTTAACTTAATTTAAAAGTTGTTATTTAGGACTTATTATTTTTTTGTGATTTATGACTAAGAAAATTTATATCCTCTTTATGTTTATGCTTGTTGTATCAACTATTACTCAAGCTCAAACGATTAATCAAAAGCAAACATTTTCGTCTGCAGAGTCAATGCAGCCCTTTTTATTTACACTGAACACAATAAGTAGAGGAGAGCATAAATTGATATTAAACTATAGCGGAGGATATGGCGAACGAGCAGTTTCGCCATTAGGTTATAATGGGGTAGAACAAAATATTGGATTTAAAGGTTATATCGGTGCCAATTTTACGTTGATAGGCTCAATGGGTATCGGTTTAAGTGGTAATTCGGGTACAAAAACATTCCAACAGGTTGAACTAGTACGCGAGTTTTTTGCAAATACAAATGTATCAGGCAGCTTTAAAATAGGCGGTGGATTAGGTTTTAGGCGTGAGTTTAGTAACGATAAGGTACTGTTAAGCAGAATAACGGCTAATTATGAAAGTGTTAATTGGCGACTAGGGGCTAATATGCGCCTTGAAAAGGCATTTGGTAAGCAACGCGACGGGTTGGATATTATTAGTAGCGTAGGCATACATCATCAAATAAATAATGAATTGTTTGCGGGTATTGAAGCAGTAGGGCAAGATTTGGAAGGCTTTTGGGAAACAAATGAAACTGAAGGCGGCGCACGTTTATTGGTAGGTCCATCGCTTAATTTTACTCCTCAAACTTCTAAATTCTTGTTTTCGGTATGTGGTGGACCGATTATTTATGCAACCCACAATGTGTCTGCATTTAATAATTTTACCGTTCGCGAATTACCTGCCGCAAATGGTTTTACCGTAAAATTTAATGTTGGGTTTAAATTTTAGAGTTTAATAGCTCTAAGCATTTCGCGTTTGCCAGGTGCACCGGGTGCTTTTTCTACTTTTATGCCTAAGGCTTTAAGCATTCGTTTTAAATTTCCAGTAATGGCATAGGTAACAAACACGCCATTGGGCTTCAAGAAACCAACGGTATGTGCAATAGCTTCTTCGTTCCACATTTCGGGTTGATGTATTGCAGCAAAGGCATCAAAATAAATCACATCATATTGCTTATTGCTATTAAAGTTTAGCAAATTAGTATGTGCAATTTTCAATTCGCAGTACGATGAAATTGTTGTTGCTTGAGTTAAGGCACTTGGGTATTGGTTTATAAATCTATCCCAAATAGGATTAGCTATATATTGTTGATACCCTGTTTGATTAATCAAATCTTCACTTAGTGGGTAGGCTTCAATTCCAGTATAGTTGAGTTTTATGTGATTGGTAGTGCAATAATCGGCAGTTAATAAGAAATTAAGCCCAGTGCCAAACCCAACTTCTAAAATAGACACTTCGGACGTTGGATTATTCTCTAAAAAATAAAGCAAGCCCGACTTTAAAAAAACATGACGACTTTCTTGTAGCGCACCATGTTTTGAATGGTAGTTTTCGCCTACCGTGCTATTATAAATGGTTTTTGAACCATCAGCAGTTTCTACCAATTGTAGTGTATGGTTCATCACAATAAATAATTTGTTTTATAACTCCTGATTACCAACTTGTGCAATTGCCTCACCCAAATCATAAACAGGCACAGCTGTAATTTTACCAGCAATAATACTAGTTGCCGCTGCCGAACGATAACCAGCCGCACAATGCACCACAATAGGCTTATCAGTAGGTATTTCGGTTAGCCGCTCACGCAGCTCGGGTAATGGGATAGTTAAAGCGTGTTCAAATTTTTTCCCCGAATGGATTTCACTCCAATTGCGCACATCTACAATCGTGTATTGCTCTGGGTGGAAATTATAATCGTCAGTATCTATTTCGGATAGTTTATTAGCACTATCAGGCGGTGCTAATAAAGCTGCTTTTATATTGCCTTCGTAGCCAATTTTAGCTAATTTTTTGATGAGCTCTTCTTTATTCTCGTTATCTGCAGCTATCAAATAAAATTGTTCATCGGGGCTTACTATTGTTCCTACCCAAGTTTCAAACTTAGTGCCATCCTGAATGTTGATAGCACCTGTTATATGTCCGTTTTTAAATTGCTCGGCAGGGCGTGCATCTATTATCAGTACACCATCTTGCAAAGCAGCATCGCGTTTAATGCGAGGTACTGCTGCAATGCTTTTTTCAAAAGGTGCTGCACCTTTTTTATTCATATCCACATCGTGACCAAAATATTTAGGAATAAATGGTTGGTCGGCTAATAATGTTTTTACAAAAGTAAACTCATCCATTAGCTTTAGCGCATAGTTCTCGCGTAACTCTTTGCCAATGGTGCTTTGTAAATCAGGACTCATATTTTTACCACATAACGAGCCCGGTCCATGTGCTGGATATACGGTCACGTTAGGGTGTAAAACCATCAATTTTTCGCGGGTAGAGTGGTACATCTGTTGTGCCAGTTTCTCTTTTGCTGCATTTATATTACCTACATTTTCACGAAGATCGGGGCGGCCTACATCGCCAACAAATAGCGTGTCTCCTGTAAATATTGCTTTATCGTTACCGTTTTCATCCTGTACCAAAATACAGATAGAATCGGGCGAATGCCCTGGTGTGTTGATGGCTTTGAGTTTGATATCCACTAATTGAATTGTATCGCCATCATCAAAACTTTCGTGCGGATACTCTGCCCCTAACAATTTGCTGGCATATATAGTTGCGCCCGTAGTTTGGTGTATCTCTAAATGCGAGCTCACAAAATCAGCATGAGGATGGGTTTCAATCACACCTGTAATGGTGGCATTATGCAACTCTGCAAAATCATAATAGGGTTGAGGGTTGCGCGCTGGGTCAACAACAATCATTTTCCCAAGCCTGATTACAGCGTATGAGCCGTGTGCTAGCCCTTTGTCGTAAAATTGATGGATTATCATAACTGTCGCAAATATAACAAACCCTTTATAATGATTTTCATAACCCTTATTTTGATTGTTGAATGGCTGTCAAATTAGCTTCGTTATATTTGTAAAATCTTTTGCGCTATACGGGTTTGGGCTAAGGCTTAAAAATCTCTATTTTTGCGGGCTATGAGTATTTCTAAAACATATAACCCCACAGAAGTAGAAAATAAATGGTATAGCTATTGGTTGCAGCACAAGTTTTTCAAGTCAGTGCCTGATGAGCGTGAGCCCTATACCATAGTCATTCCGCCGCCAAACGTTACTGGTGTGTTGCACATGGGGCATATGTTGAACAATACCATACAAGATGTTTTGATACGCCGTGCCCGTATGAAAGGCAAAAATGCTTGCTGGGTGCCTGGTACCGACCATGCAAGTATTGCTACCGAAGCCAAGGTAGTAGCTATGCTAAAAGAACGCGGTATTAATAAAAAAGACCTTAGTCGACCTGAGTTTTTAACCTACGCTTGGGAATGGAAAGAAAAGTACGGTGGTATTATACTCGACCAGTTAAAGAAGTTAGGTGCATCGTGCGATTGGGATCGCACCCGCTTTACTATGGATGATGATTTGTCGGATGCGGTGATTGATACGTTTATCCATCTGTACAAAAAAGGATGGATATATCGTGGTGTGCGTATGGTAAACTGGGACCCGCAAGGCAAAACCGCAGTATCTGATGAGGAAGTTATCCGTAAAGAAGTAAATCAGAAACTTTATTATATCAAGTATAAAGTATCAAATGGCAGCTCAACTCATTTAACCATAGCTACCACTCGTCCCGAAACCATTATGGCTGATGCAGCTATATGTATTAACCCGAATGATGAGCGATATAAGCATTTACACCATCAAAAGGTTTATATTCCACTAATTGATAGAGAAATACCAGTTATATTGGATGAGTATGTAACCATGGATTTTGGTACAGGTTGTTTGAAGGTAACTCCCGCTCACGATTTGAACGATTATGAATTGGGGCAAAAGCATCATCTACCTGTTATTGATATTTTAAATGATGATGGTACGCTAAACGAGAAAGCGCAAATTTTAGTAGGAGAGGATAGATTTGCCGCTCGTAAAAAAATAGCTACCCTATTAGAAGAAGCGGGTTATTTAGAGAAAGTAGAAGAATATAAGTCGCAAGTAGGTTTTTCGGAGCGTACCAATGCGGTGATAGAACCTAAACTATCCATGCAATGGTTTTGCAAAATGGATGAGATGGCGAAGCCTGCCTTAGACTATGTATTGAAGGGGGATATCAAACTAATTCCCGAAAAGTTTATTAATACCTACCGCCATTGGATGGAGAACGTGAAAGATTGGTGTATAAGCCGTCAATTGTGGTGGGGGCAACAAATACCTGCTTGGTATTTACTAGATGGGCAATACGTTATTGCAAAAACTAAAGAAGAGGCATTTGAAGAAGCTAAAAAACTATCATCAAAAATAGAAAACCTTCAACTTGATGATTTAAAGCAAGATGAAGATGTGGTAGATACCTGGTTCTCCTCGTGGTTGTGGCCTATATCGGTTTTTGATGGTTTTAAAGACCCTAATAATGCCGATATTAATTATTATTACCCTACTAACGATTTGGTAACCGCACCCGAAATATTGTTTTTTTGGGTAGCAAGGATGATAATGGCAGGGCACGAGTTTAGGGGCGAACTACCTTTCCGTAATGTATATTTAACGGGGATAGTTCGTGATAAATTGGGGCGTAAAATGTCGAAATCATTAGGCAACTCGCCAGATCCATTAGATTTGATTGAAAAGTATGGTGCTGATGGTGTGCGTGTAGGAATGCTATTGAGCTCGCCTGCTGGTAATGATTTGATGTTTGATGAAAGCCATTGCTTGCAAGGGCGTAATTTTTTCAATAAGGTATGGAACGCCTTTCTTTTAGTTAAGGGTTGGAAAGTGGATGATACACTTGCTAATCCTAATAATATAGCTATCCAATGGTTCAAAAGTCGCTTTAGCGAAGCACTCACTCAAATTGAAGCCAACTTTGCTCAATATCGCCTATCTGAAGCGTTAATGGATACTTATAAACTGGTGTGGGATGATTTTTGTGCTTGGTATTTAGAAATGATTAAGCCTGCTTATGAGCATCCTATTGATAGAGAAACTTATGAGCAAACCCTGTTGTTTTTTACTGATATATTGAAAATACTTCATCCATTTATGCCATTTATTACCGAAGAGTTGTGGCATGATGAATTGTTTGGTGAGCGCGCCGAGATGGATTGCTGTATAGTTGCTCAAATGCCGAAAATTGAGCAAATAAATACCCAGTTATTAAACGATGTTGAGATAGTAAAGCAAGTGATAACAGATATTCGCAATACACGCAATAGTAAACAGATATCGCCAAAGGATGCTTTAGAATTATCTGTTAAAATCAATTCGGGTATTGATTATAATCAATATCAATCTATTATTGCCAAACTGGGGAATATTAGTCAGTTTTCGATAGTGAATGATAAAGTGAGTGGCGCAGTTAGTTTTATGGTATCGAAAGATGAGTTTTATATCCCATTAACGGAAAATATCGACCCTGTTGCCGAAACCGAAAGGTTGAATAAAGAGCGAGCATATTTGTTGGGTTTCTTAAAATCAGTAGATGCTAAATTGAGTAATGAACGCTTTATGAATAACGCTAAGCCCGAAATCATAGAGAACGAATTAAAGAAAAAGGTAGATGCCGAAACCAAATTGAAAATAATTGAAGAGAATATAGCTTCTTTGGCAAACTAATTGTAAGTAAAAGCATAATCTTAATAATTAATGCTTGTTCTGTTAGTTCAGGCATTGTATTTTTAAGCACAGTTTTTAATACTATGGGAAGCCCTGATAATGAATAAAGAAGTAGGTTTTTTTAATTTTTCAATCAATAAAATTCTCACAAAGAACCAATCCGTTCTTGATCAGGCACGTATCCGATTGCTGTACTACGGGTTATGGCTAGCTATTATAGCTGTTGCAGCTATATGGATTAATATCTATATCCAGCACCGCTTAATATTGAGTTTTACTACGGGTATTTTGCTGTTCAGTATTATCATTCTATTCAAATATTTAACTTTCCGCCCTCGCTGGGGCATTATATCGCACATACTGCTGGTATTGGCTACGGTAGTAAACCTCAGCAATGTATTTATTGTGTTTCAAGGGGTTGATATTATAACTGCCCAAATCACTTTTTTGATTATTGTATTCAGTTTTTATATGCTAGGGCAAACTTGTGGGTTGTTTTACTCATTCATGAACCTGATTCCGGTGCTGTTGTTCATGATATTAGAATATGATAATTACTATTCAATAGGGCTAAAGCCTAAAGTATTAGACCATCCTACGTTTATTATAGTAGTTTGTGCCAATTTTTTGCTCATTATTTTTATTCATAGTCACTTTTACACCGCATTTATAAGAAGTATTAGGCATATAAAAGAAACAGCCGAAGCACGAGGAAAACTTAATGAGGAGCTTGAAAAAGTAGCCGAGAAGGCAGAAAAAT
Source organism: uncultured Mucilaginibacter sp. (assembly GCA_963422535.1). Lineage (GTDB taxonomy): Bacteria > Bacteroidota > Bacteroidia > Sphingobacteriales > Sphingobacteriaceae > Mucilaginibacter. The sequence continues at coordinate 613,231 of OY730227.1, read as the reverse complement.
CATCGCAAGCAAAATCGGAGTTCTTATCCATCATGTCGCACGAGATACGCACCCCGCTTAATGCCGTGATAGGTATGAGTAATTTATTGATGATGGGAAACCCTCGTCCCGACCAAAAAGATAATATCGATATTCTGAAATTTTCGGCAAATAACCTTTTGGCATTGGTTAATGATGTGCTCGATTTTAATAAAATAGAGGCGGGTAAGGTAGTATTCGAGAATATAAAATTCAACCCTGCTGAGTTAATACAAGGTTTGTGTGGCGGGCAAAGATTAAAAGCAGAAGAAAAAGGGCTTGAGTTTAAATTAGAAATAGACGATAGACTAAAAAATAAAATTGTTTTTGGCGACCCAACCCGATTGACCCAAATAATTTTTAACCTAATAAGTAACGCTATAAAGTTTACCCATACGGGGTTTGTTTTGGTGCGCGTTAATTTATTAGAAGATCATCACAATGATATCAGGGTAGATTTCTCAGTAAAAGATACGGGTATAGGTATCGAAAAAGAAAATATGGAAGCCATATTTGAGCCTTTTACACAAGAGTCCATTTCTACTACCCGTCAGTACGGTGGCACAGGATTGGGGTTAGCCATAGTGAAGCGTTTGTTAGAGTTGCAGGGGCTTCGCATGAGCGTACAGAGCGAACTTGGAAAAGGTTCGGAATTTTCATTTAATATGGAGTTTCCTGTATCAACAGAAGATATTGTTGCAAAAGAAACAAAGCCATTTTTAGAAATTGATAGCACCAGCAATTTGAGTAAAATTAGAGTGCTATTAGCTGAAGATAATATGGTGAATGTAATGCTCATGAAAAAGCTATTTACAAAATGGGGCATCACGCCAACCATTGCCGAGAATGGCGAACGAGCCGTAGAGATGGCACAGTATAGCGATTTTGATGTGATTTTGATGGATTTGCAAATGCCCGTGATGAATGGCTTTGATGCTGCGGTAGAAATTAGGAAACTACGCGACCCTAAAAAAGCGAATACGCCAATAATAGCATTAACAGCGTCGGCTTTGTTTGATATCCGAGAACGAGTTTTTGGTTCGGGGATGAATGATTATGTTTCTAAACCCTTTAAACCCGATGAATTGCGTGATAAAATTCAAAACTTGGTGTTCAAAACTGATGTGGTTTGAAATTATTTATAAGAAGATAAATCTTCAATAAATTGATAACTTTCCGCTATATAATCAATCTTACAGTAATAATGCTGTAATCCATTAGTCACCGCCAGTAAAGGTACTTTGTGTACCATATTGTAGCGGGCTATTTGCTCAAAAACTTTCTGATTGATAGCAACAGACGGTGCTTTGCACTCTACCAGTAATATTTTTTCGCCCGATGGGTTAAAAACTACAATATCCGTTCGTTTTGCATTGCCATGCAGTTTCAATCCACCCTCTAACTTAATTAATGTTTTTGGATAGCCTTTTTGATTGATAAGATATTGTACAAAATGCTGCCTTACCCATTCTTCGGGTGTGATGATGATATGTTTTTTTCTGATTTCGTCAAACAAAGTCAACTGCCCATCGTGCTCAGTAATTTTAAATGGGTATGGGGGCAATTGTAGAGGTTGTAGCATTATTGTACCGAAAAATCAAAAGTAGAAAATCAAAATTCAAAATGCTCATCTTTTCGCTTTTGAATTTTTACTTTTGACTTCACATGACAGCAGACGATATTTTAAAAGATTTTAAACACCGAAAATACAAACCACTATACCTGCTGCATGGTGAAGAGCCTTATTTTATTGACCAAATAAGTAACTACGCCGAACATAATTTATTATCAGATGCCGAAAAGGGGTTTAATCAAACAGTACTTTATGGTAAAGATACCGATGTGATGACGGTTTTAGGAGCTGCCAAGCGCTATCCAATGATGGCCGATTATCAATTGGTGCTGGTAAAAGAAGCGCAAGAAATGAAATGGGGGCGAGAGGAGGATGACAAAAAGAGCATCAACCCATTGCTTAATTATTTGGAAAACCCGTTACCAAGTACTATTCTGATATTTTGCTATAAATACGGCAAGTTCGACAAGCGTAAGAAAACTTATAAAGCAATTGAGAAGCAAGGTGTTGTGTTCGAGTCGACACCCTTGTACGATAGTAAAATACCAAACTGGATAGAAGGATTTATTACGAGTAAAGGTTATCAAATCAATCCACAAGCATCGGCAATGCTGGCAGAGTATTTAGGGAACGACTTATCTAAAATAGCCAACGAGGTTGAAAAATTGATGCTGAATGTACCTCAAGGGCAAATGATTACGCTGCAACACGTGCAAGATAATATCGGCATAAGTAAAGAGTATAATGTATTTGAACTGCAAGCAGCATTGAGTAGGAAGGACGCCTTTAAAGTAAACCAAATAATTAATTATTTTGAAGCCAATCCCAAATCGAACCCTATGGTGTTGGTGCTGGGCAATTTGAATAACTTTTTCAGTAAAGTATTGCTTTATCATTATGCAAAAGATAAATCGCCTCAAAATCTTGCTCGCGAATTGGGGGTAAGTCCTTTCTTTCTAAAAGACTATGAATTATCTGCACGCAGCTACAACTATGCCAAGTGTATGCAGATAATAAGCCTATTGCGCGAGTACGACCTTAAAAACAAAGGGGTAGAATCGACCACCGAAAATGGCGAATTGATGAAAGAATTGATGTTCAGGATACTGCATTAGCATCTGTTGAGCAGGTATTTTAAACTTTTTTCATAAATTAATTTTTAATTTATATTGTTTAAATAAAAAATGTGCACCTTTACTATCAACTCCCATTGGCGTTACAAGTGATGTTAAGCACTGCATCTTAACTTATTTAAAAAAATTAATTAATGAACATTTTCGTAGGAAGTCTTCCTTTTAGAATAGAGGAAGCAGATTTAAAAGAACTTTTCGAAGCATTTGGAGAAGTTAGCTCTGTTAAAATTATCAACGACAGAGAAAGTGGTAGAAGTAAAGGTTTTGGTTTTGTTGAGATGGCAGATGATGAAGCAGCTAACAAAGCTATTGCCGAATTGAATGGGAGCGAAGTAGGTGGTAGAAACATTGTTGTAAACCAAGCTGAAGAGAAAAAACCAAGAGACAACAACAGAGGTTTTGGCGGCGGCGGTAGTCGTGGCGGATACTCTGGTGGTGGCGGTGGTGGTTACTCAAGAGATAACAACCGTCGTAGCCGATAAGCTAAGATATTTTAATATAGCATCGTGCCTTTTGGGTGCGATGCTATTGTATTAATAAGGATTTTGTATATAGTAACTACTCCAATAGCAATCTATCGTTTGGATTACTCTAATTTATCCAAAATGTAATCGCCCTCTATTTGATTGCGTATAGCGTATTGTTTTAAATTATTTTCATGTTCTTTAAATTTACTGGTATCGCAGTTTATTTTAAAAACTATACTTTTTTGTAAAGATTTTATTGCCCCGCTCCCTAATCCTACAATAGCTCCAGCTGTATAATAACTACCAGCATTTTCTTTACTATCAGGATATGGCGACGTGCCATTTTTTATGGCTTGTTGATTATTATTCCACATTTTGCCAAACTTGCCAGCTGATTCTACTATAGAGCCTGCGATTATATCGCTAGTAGAGCCTTGATATTGTTTCAGTTTTATACTTTTTATATTTTTTATTGGTATCGCCCAATAATCATTAAGCGTGGCTATACATACAAATTGGTCGTTCACACGCTCTAGTAAACCCTGTTTTTTGCCATCTACAGTAATAACTTTGGCATAATAGTATTTTGCATTTTGAGCTTTTACAACAGTTGGAAGGATTAAAACACTAATAATAATAATAGGTAGTGGTTTTAGGTTTTTCATAGTGAGTATGCCTTGAAATAAGTTAATATTTATTTCTAATAACGAAATAATAAACTGTGATATTATATCATACTAACTTTTCAATTTTTATTTGTCGCGGCATTTTTCCACCTTTATGGGTCAAATACGGTAAATACAATTTTATATGAATTATTGGCTTGTCAAATCAGAACCACATAAATATAGCTGGGAGAAATTTAATGAAGATGGACGCACTTTTTGGGATGGTGTGCGCAATTATCAAGCACGCAACAATTTGCGCGAAATGAAAGAAGGCGATTTGGTGCTATATTATCATAGCAATGAGGGTAAAGAGGTGGTAGGTGTAGCCAAAGTGGTAAAAGAATCGTACCAAGACCCTACCACAACCGACCCCAATTGGGTAGTAGTTGATTTGGTGCCTGTGGAGAGTTTGAAAAAGTCAGTCACCCTCGAGCAAATTAAAGCCGACCCATTATTGCAAGATATCCATTTGGTACGTCAGGGGCGTTTATCGGTAATGCCATTGAAAATAGAAGAGTTTGATAGGATATTAGCATTGTCTAATAACTAATGAAAAATGCCCCATCATTTAATCATCATCAATGGCAATTATGGCTATTGATGATGATTTTCGTGGGGGTATCCGCAAAAGCACAAACCTCATTTAAGGGGCTGGAACACTTGTTTACCACGCCCGAAAGCTATGTGGTTTATTATACCAAGCATCCACCTGTAATAGATGGAGATATTAATAAGTCGGCATGGCAACAAGCAGCATGGACTAATTTGTTTCAAGATATAGAAGGTAAAAACAAGCCTAAACCGCAGTTTGATACCAAGGTTAAAATGCTTTGGGATGATAGTTGTTTATACATTGCATCACAAATAACAGAGCCACACGTATGGGCTACTTTAAAGCATCATGACGAAATTATTTATTATGATAATGATTTTGAGGTGTTTCTTAATCCTAATAATACCACGCAACCTTACTTTGAAATAGAAACCAATGCTTTGAATACTGTTTTTGATTTATTGTTGAATAAGCCTTATCGCAATGGCGGAGCAGCCATTATTAGTTGGGATGTGAAAGGGCTACGCTCGGCGGTAAAAATACAAGGTACATTAAACAATAGTGCTGATGTTGATGAAGGGTGGACAATTGAAATGGCTATTCCTTTCAAATCGATTAGTGTGGGTAATTTTGTGCGTGTTCCTCAAGAGGGTACGTTGTGGCGTATCAATTTTTCGCGAGTGGAGTGGGATACAAAGGTAGTGAATGGTAAGTATCAAAAACAAAAGGATAGCACAGGGAAGTCGATGCCTGAGCATAATTGGGTATGGTCGGCGCAAGGTATTGTAGATATGCATTATCCCGAGAGATGGGGCTATTTACAATTTAGCAAGCAAGTGGCTAATTCTGTTATATTTACATTGCCTTACGCCGAGTTGCAAAAGCAATATTTGTGGCTTGTTTATTATCGACAGCAGCAATGGTTTAGCACACATCAACGCTATGCTGGTACATTAAGCGAATTGGGTATAGATGACATGGTAAATATCCAAAACAAAAGCAATAAACTAAGTATAGAAGCAACACCTCATACCTTTTTGGTGAGTATAAGTGATAGTGGTATTCCTTATTATATCGACCAAACAGGATTAGTTCAGCATCCAATTATTCGAAAACCATGAATAAAAGAGAATTTTTAAAAGCAAGTTTAGTAGCTGGCTTAGCAACGCAATTGCCATTAAGCAGTAAAGCCGATACGCAAGTAGAAAACTTTAAAAAGCGAAAATTTAAGAATTGGGTATGGATAAATCCTAATGTAAAAGATACCGACGAGGAGCTTAAAATCAGATATGCGGCATACAAGGTTGCAGGTATAACGGGCATATTTTTTGAAGCGGATAGCGAAAGGCATTTTCGTGCGGCAAAGGCAGAGGGGATAGAAACCCATCGGTGGATATGGACTTTTAATCGGGGCGATTTATTAGCTACCCATCCCGAGTGGTATAGTAAAAATCGTAATGGCGAATCGTGTGCCGACCATCCACCCTATGTGGGATATTATCGTTGGCTATGCCCATCACGTCCCGAAGTGCAGCAGTATTTAGAGCAATTGGTAGAGGATATCCTGAGTAAAGATTACGTCGATGGCATCCATTTAGATTATGTGCGTTATTGCGATGTGATATTACCAGTAAATCTTTGGCAAAATTATCATATTGAACAGATTAAAGAATTGCCCGAATACGATTTTTGCTATTGCGATGTTTGTCGGGCTAAGTTTAAAGACGAGTATGGTATCAACTTAACTGATATCCAATATCCAGAAGCTAGCCTTTCGTGGCGATTGTTCCGCTATCATAATATCACGAGGGTGGTAAATAGCATTGCAGCCATTGCAAAAAATTATCATAAAGCTATTACTGCTGCCGTATTTCCTACACCCGAAATAGCAAGACGTAACGTGCGTCAAGATTGGACAAATTGGAAATTAGACGGCGTATGCCCTATGATTTATCATGGCTTTTATAAAGAGCAGGTAAGTTGGATAGGCGATGCTGTAACCGAAGGTGTACATTTTTTAGCAGGCTCGTTCCCGTTATATGCAGGTTTGTATCTATCCGATTTTAAAAGCGACGATGAGTTGCATCAAGGCATACGCTACGCGCTTAAAAATGGTGCAGCAGGTGTTTCGCTCTTCGGCAATATTAGCAGTAATGTTTTAGATATTTTATTTCAAGAAACCACCGCTTTTAAGCATTGACTTGTGGGCTATTCTTTATGATCTGCAAAAAATAATGCTTTTAATTCGGTAGCATCATCGGGCTTCATTTTTCCACCTAGTATTAGACGTAATTGTCGGCGGCGTAATGCACCGTCGTATAGCATTTTTTCTTTTTCAGTTTCGGGTGTTAATGGTGGTACGGGTATGGTTCGCCCGCTTTGGTCAACAGCCACAAAAGTATAATACGCTTCATTACTCATTACTCTTGTACCAGACGGTATATTTTCGGCCCATACATCCAAACGCACCTCTACCGAAGTATTAAATGCACGGGTTACCTTAGCTTCAATAGTTACTACATCACCCAGCTTGATAGAATTTTTGAAGGATACATTATCCACTGATGCGGTTACAACAATGCGATTGCAGTGTTTTTGTGCTGATATGGCTGCGGCAATATCCATCCAATGCAGTAAACGCCCACCCATCAAATTATTTAATGTATTGGTATCATTGGGTAGTACCAATTCATTCATTATAGTGTGCGATTCTTTGGGCGTTTTACTATTCATGGTAAACTAAATTTTTTGCAAAGATACGTTTTAATAGGATTTTGGGAGAAGGTTTGCTAAAGATGCCACAAAAGTCTATTGCTTTTTGCTTGTGTTTAATGTCGCAAAACCAACTAATTCGACCCAACGAGCACCAGCGGGGTGGTAATAAACCAATATTTGATAGTCGTTTTCGGTTTCAAAATGTGTGCCTTCAAAATAAGTATCATCAGACTTATTAGAACCTTGCGGAATCCACACATACGCATAATCATACACGCCTTGTTTTAGCAATAGTCGCGTTCTGAAGCAATTTTTAATGGCATCATATTGTAGCTTGCTCGCATTGTCTAAGCGGTAGTTATTAAATTGACCTATGATATAAGCTGTCCCGTTTGCACTTTGTTGTGGATTAGCTACACTAAAATATGTATGTGCATAATCGGCATCGATGCGCGGGTTATTCCCATCCTGGTTATCAATGTAGAAATTGCCATTATTATCATAATTGAAAAGATAATTAGGTTGATTAAGTGCAGGGTCGGTTAATAAAATTACCGTATTGGCTGTATCGCGATAGATGCGTGCTACTTTATCCGAATTTAATTTGAGGCTACGAATATCAACGTGCCTAAACTCGTTTCGCCCTGCAAAATCATTTGTGCTTATATCGTCATACACCAACTCTGTACCACGTATGCTACTCGGTTGATTGCTTAATTGCCCTGTTTCGCTACGGGCATTTTGCATAACAAACGCACGTATATCGTAACTAGGGTTTTGCACCCTTAATGAGCCATAATTGATTTTGAAATTTATTTTTTGATTGCTTTGGCGGTTGTTATAAGATGACGCAATCTCTGCCGAAAGCCCAATTTTAGTATTGAGGATATAAAATTTTTGCGTAAGCACTATTTTCGAGCGGTCGCCATCTTCGTAAACTTTTAAAACATAATTGCCAGCAAGTTTGGGCTTGATATTCTCATTCGGAAATTTTAATTCGTAATGCGTATATTTTTGTAGCGTTGCTGTAGAATAGCTGTAATCTCGTATTTGGTCTTCATTAAAGCCTTGCAGATATTCAGCCGATGAGAGATTAGATGAATTCCATGCTTCATCACAATGCTCTATCGTATAGTAGTAATTTCTACTCCCACCACTTAAATCATCAAAAGCAAGTTGCAATTGCTCGCCCGAATTGAGGCGAATAAGCGGGAATGAAGGTTGTTTTTTTGTATTATAAAACTCAACTGATTTAATATCAGGTCTGTAAACTTGGTTGCTATAAGAGGATTGCGCCCAAGATGAGTTGTTGAGTATTATAAAAAGTATTGCAAAAATACTAGTCAATAGCTTTTTTTGATAGATATCAGTACTTCGCCGTTGATTACATTTTTGCAATAACATAATTTTTCTTTTAGGCTTCCAGCTCCATAATATGCTCGGCTAGGTTTTCCCACTTGGCTTGAATCCCACTCAATTGCATTTTCTTTAGCTGATAATGCTCATTTATTTCATTTGCTTTTTTTGCATCAGCATAAATGCTTTCATCGGCTAATTGGGCTTCCAATTGCTTAACTGTTTTTTCCAATTCAGCAATTTCTTCTTCCATTTTAGTCAAATCTTGGTTCAGTTTTTTCAACTGTTTCAATTTGTCGTCCGTAGGTTGTTTTGTTGCGATTGGTTCTTTTTTTTCTTCCTTTTTCTCAACCTTTGGCGTAGGTGCAGCTTTAGCCTCTAACTTACGTTTAGCATACCAAGCATCATATTCGGCATACGTACCAGGGTAAATTTTTATTTCATGGTCTTCAATAAACCATATCTTATTAGCTACGTTATCTAAGAAATAACGGTCGTGCGATACAACTATTATGGTGCCTTCGTATTGTTGCAGGGCTTGTATTAATATATTTACCGATTGAATGTCTAAGTGGTTGGTAGGCTCATCCAGTATCAAGAAATTGGCATCGGCTGTTAAAGCTTTTGCCAAAGCAACACGCGATTTTTCTCCTCCTGATAATACTTTAATTTTCTTAAATACATCATCGCCAGTAAATAAGAACGAACCCAAGATGGTACGCAACTCTGTTTCGTTGTGCTTAGGCGCAAATGATTGTAGCTCTTCTAAAATACTATTTTCGAGATGTAATGCTTCTAATTGATGCTGAGCAAAAAAGGTTTGCGTTACATTGTGCCCTGTTTGCACCATCCCTGTAAAATCTTTATCAGCACCCGCAGCAATACGCAATAAGGTTGATTTACCTTTACCATTTGCTCCAATTAATGCTATTTTATCGCCTTTTTCAATTACCGCTTCGGCTTGGTTTAATATCTCGATAGATGGATAACTTTTGCTTAGGTTTTCCATCGTTACCACGTGCCTGCCCGATTGTTTAGAGAAACGGAATGAAAAGTTTACCGTTGGGTTATCATCATCCACATCATCCACTCGCTCCAATTTATCCAAAGCTTTGATACGCGATTGCGCCATTTTTGCTTTAGATGCTTTGGCTCTAAAACGCTCTATTAGACGTTCTTCTTGACGTATTTTTGATTGCTGATTTTTAAACTCACCCCGTTGAATTTCCTCACGCAATGCTTTTTCTTCAAGATAGAAGGTATAGTTGCCGGCATAAACATTCAGTTTTCCTTTGCGCGATTCGACAGTGCGGTTAATTACTTTATCCAAAAACCATCTATCGTGTGATACAATCACTATTGCACCCTCAAATGCTTTTAAATATTCTTCTAACCACTGTATTGATGGCAAGTCGAGGTGGTTGGTAGGCTCATCCAATAGTAAGATATCAGGAGCTTGTAAGAGTATTTTGGCAAGCATTACACGCATACGCCATCCACCCGAAAACTCGCTCAATTTGCGATGGGTATCCGCTTCGCTAAACCCCAAACCCGCTAATATTTCGTGCGCTTTATATTCAATATTATAACCGTCTAATAACTCAAACTCGTGCTGCTTATCGCTTAGTTTGTGTAAAAGGTCTTCGGTATAATCGGTTTCCAGTTTTTTTAATAGCACCTCTATCTCATCGTGTAATTGGTTTTGGCGTTCAAAAGCCTCCATTGCCACGTGCAATATGTTTTTTTCAGACGAGTAAGAAAGTAAATCTTGATTAAGATATCCCATAGTGAGATCCTTAGCCATAGATATTGTACCCGATGTAGGGGTATATTCGCCAACAATTATTTTAAGCAAAGTGGTTTTTCCGGTACCATTAGCCCCGATAAGACCAATTTTTTCTCCGGGTTTAATGTGCCAATTAGCTTCGTCATACAACGCACGTGCACCAATCTCGAATGTGAGGTTATTAATAGCTATCATTTGCCGCAAAGATACGATTTTGAGCCGAAAGCTTAAAGCTTAGGGTAATGCGGTTTAATATGGGCTTATTTCAACCTTTTACCACTTGGAGCCACGCATTTGCCATTAATGATGCACCCGCTGTGGATGGATGTACGCCATCGTTAGTCCAATAAATACCTGGAGCTGTTTCAAGAGCTTTGTCGAAAATAGATTGATAGGGTATAAATGTAGCATCAAATTCGGTAGCAAGTTCGCGAGCAGCCTGCCTGTACGCATCAAAAGCAGGATACCATCTATTATTATCAATAGCACTCATCCCTTTTACAGAAAAAGGTTCGCCTATGATTAATTTTACATTGGGTAATGCTTGTCGGGTGCGGGTTAGTAGTTTTTTATAATCATCTCGATATATATCGATAGTGCCTTTATAGCCCAAACCAATGGTGTGCCAAAAATCATTTACGCCAATCAAAATACTTAGCACATTTGGTTTCAGGCTAAGGCAATCCGTGTCCCATCTATCGGCAAGTTCGAATACTTTATTGCCGCTAATTCCTCTGTTGTAAAGCTGCAACCCTTTTTCTGGATACTTGCTAAGTAATTGGCACGACGCCAAAAATGGATAGCCTTGCCCCAATGCACCAAAATCATTCGCATTTTTATTATTCCTATCTCGCCACCAATCGGTAATACTATCTCCCTGAAAAAGCACGATGTCGTTTTTTTCAAGACGGACTTTTTTGTTTTTTGAATTGTTAATAGTTGCTGATACTATGCTCGGAATAGATAAACTAGCAATTGTACCTATGGTGGCACTCCTGATAAACTTACGACGATTGGATAGCATATTTTAAAGACTAATGTGTTTTGTAATAATACGAAGAATATTCAAAAAATATAACGCTTTAAAGATAGTCGGTCGGCTTAAAAAAATAAAACTTGCTAACTTCGCAGCATGTATCAGTTAATAAAACCTCTGCTATTTCAATTCGACCCCGAAAAGGTGCATTATTTTGTTACCCGTAACCTGAAACGATTTAATCGTTTTCCTGGTGGTGCGGCTATCAGCAGGATGCTGTGGAATTTTGAGGATAAGAAGCTAGAAAAGGAGGTGTTTGGTTTGCAGTTTAAAAATCCAGTAGGTTTGGCTGCTGGTTTTGATAAAAATGCCGAACTGATAAGCGAAATGGCTGATATGGGTTTCGGTTTTGTGGAGGTGGGGACAATAACTCCTTTGCCTCAATCTGGAAATCTAAAACCACGTATGTTCAGATTGCCTCCTGATAAAGCATTAATCAATAGAATGGGTTTTAATAATATGGGGGTTGATGTAGCTGCCGAACATATTGCGGCTTATCGTCGTGATGCTAAAAGTACACAACAGGGATTAATAATTGGTGGCAATATTGGTAAAAATAAAGTTACGCCCAATGAGGAAGCCGTAAGCGATTACATTAAATGCTTTGATAAGTTGTTTGATGTAGTTGATTATTTTGTAGTAAATGTAAGTTCTCCAAACACTCCAGGATTGCGCGCATTACAAGAAAAAGAACCACTAACACATATTTTGAATACGCTACAACAACGCAATGCTAAAAATGGTGTAAGTAGGCCTATTTTATTAAAAATTGCGCCTGATTTGACTAATGAGCAGCTGGATGATATTGTAGATATTGTACTACAGACGGGTATTGCAGGTGTAATAGCTACCAATACAACTATTGTAAGAGATGGGTTAAAATCACAAAAATTGAGTAATGAAGCAGGTGGTTTAAGTGGAAAACCATTAACCCATCGGTCAACTGAAGTGATACGCTATCTTTCTACAAAATCAAATAAAGCATTTCCTATTATAGGGGTGGGGGGCATACACTCTGCCGAGGATGCTATGGAAAAATTAAAGGCGGGGGCATCGCTTATACAGCTATATACTGGTTTTATATACGAAGGGCCAGGTTTAATAAAACGTATCAATAAAAAAATCCTGTCGGCTTAAAACCAACAGGATTTATAAATCTTTTAATAATCTTCTTTTGGTGAGAATATTACTTACCCAATGCTTTGTCTAAAGCAGCATTGTTTTTAGCTATTTGGCTATTTTTTGGTTCAGCCGAACGGCTTCCATTCTCTAAGTTAGTAGCAAGTTTTAATCCCTGAACTTCTAAGCGAGAAGTGGTTTTATTTTTTCTGTCTTTTCTTTTTAAACGTGTAACGCCCATGGTGTTGTATTTTTAATTTTTTAATACCTTGAGGTCGGGAGCGGATTCGAACCGCTGTACAAGGTTTTGCAGACCTCTGCCTAGCCACTCGGCCACCCGACCTTTTTTAAGGACTGCAAAAATAGTAATTATTTATTGGATGCCAAGTTTATTATGCGTTTTTTCTAGCAACTTCCGAGCAAAATAGTGCAGTGGCTATGGCTACATTTAACGATTCGGCTTTACCGATACGTGGTATCGTGATAGCTTTAGTAATTAATTGCTGAATTTCGGGACGTATTCCATTGCCTTCGTTGCCCATTACTACAAGTCCTTCGTTACCAAATTCAGCCTCATAAATATTATTTCCATCAAGTAATGCGCCAAATATGGGCAGCTTTATGGTTGCTAAAAATGGAATTAGAGAGGTGTAATGCAGTTTTACTCGTGCCAACGAACCCATGCAAGCTTGCACTACCTTGGGGTTATAAGCATCCACCGTATCATCCGAACAAATAATGTTTTCTATACCAAACCAATCAGCAGTACGAATAATAGTGCCTAAATTGCCAGGGTCTTGTATGCCATCAAGCACCAATGTAAATTTCCCTTTTAGTGTTTCGTGTTGTAATATAGGCCATGCGGGTATCTTTATTTGCGCTAATACTTGTTGTGGTGTTTTTAAACTACTTATCTTTTCTAATTCATTAACAGAAATTTTACATAAGTTTATTTTTTGCGATAATTTCAGCACTTTTGGGTCAAATGTATCGTTATGATAAATAGCCTCAATGGTGTAAGGAGAGTTAATAAATTCGCTAATTGATTTATACCCTTCTACAATGAAAAAACCATGCTCGTGGCGAAACTTTTTATGTTGTAACGATTTTAATAGATTAACCTGAGATTTTGAAAGCATATAATAAACATAATAGTTATCGCCTTGCAATATTAAGTATTCTTCTTGTTTTTTTAGTAGCTAGTTGCAGTTTAACCCACCGGCTCAAAGATGGCGAAGTTTTAGTACGAAAGATAACGATAAAAGGAGTAGATAAAGAATTTGCAGAGCTAGCTATAAATTATGTTGATAAAGAGCAACAGCCCAATAATCGATTAAATCTTAGAACATATAATTTATTTAGTAAAAGAGGGAAAAAGGATATAGGCGAAGCACCGCATCTTTTGGATAGTTCGTTGGTAGAAGCTTCGAGATTTCAGATAGAGAAATTTTTGCGTAATAAAGGTTATCTGAAAGCTAAAGTTAAGGATAGCATTATTGTTAAAAATAAAAAAGCAGAACTTATATTTACAGCAACGCAGGGTACTTTGTTCAGAATAAAAAATTTTACTGACAGTATCCCCGATAAAAAACTTGCAGCATTATACCATAGCAAACTTTCAAACTTGATTTATATCCAACGAGGAAAGCGTTTTGATACAGATAGCTTGGCCGCCGCACGCGATGAGATATATTTACTAATGAAGCAGAATGGATATTATGACTTTTTAAGACAGTATATCAGTTTTAAATCAGATACTTCTCTTAATAGCGGCAAAGTAGATGTCGTAATGGAGATAGATAACCCTATTGGTAGAGCAAATCACCCTGTTTATACAATCAACAACACCATCATTACGATATCAAATAGTAATGGGCGTTTTGTAGGTAAGGCAGATACGATGCGAGTAGATTCGCAATTTAAGTTTATTGATTACTCGAAAAAGCTTAAGCCTAAAGTTGTAATTAATTATACTTTTCAGAAAAAAGGAGATTTATATAACATAGATAGACAGTCGTTGACAACATCAAGATTGTCGCAATTGAATGTGTTTAGAAACGTACCTAACCCTATCTATGAGAAGCTGCCTGATAGCACTAATCGGTTAAATACTCGGATTGATATTGTTCCGCTTAAACAGATGTCGAATAGGATAGAAGGGGAGTTTTTATATAATCCAGGGAGATATGGTTTTAATATCGGGAATACTTTTACCGATAGGAATGTATTTCACAATGCAGCTATACTACAACTTAAATTTAATTACAGCACACTATTTGATATTGGTAGAAACGCATCTGTGGGTGGTGGTATCGAAAATCAAGAACTTAAAATAGGAGCAAGCTTAACATATCCGCAAATATTATCTCCATTTAATCTGCCTCAGTTAGGCAAATATGGTGTTCCGCATACTACATTTTCAAGTAATTACTCCTTTTTCCTTCAGAAAAATTTGGTTACACGAGAAAGCTTTGCCAATTCTATTACCTACGATTTTGCAGAAACTGCTGATAAAATCCATATCCTTACACCAATAAATATTGAGTTCTCAAAAGGACGGGTTGACCCAGTTGCGAAGGCTGAGCTGCTATCGAAAAACTATTACTCCTATGTATATTTGATTGGAAGAACTATTTTTTCTTCGGGTAGCCAATACACTTATCAGTTAAATGCCAATAAATTATACACTTATAAGAATTTTCTTTATTTCAGAGGTGCAATTGATGTAGGAGGCAATACCCTATCATTATTGAGCAATGTATTGAATACACCAAGAGATACCTCGGGGCAGCGCACCATTTTTGGTTATACATTTGCACAGTACGCTAAGAGTGAAATTGATTTGCGGTTTTACAAGAGCTTGGGCGATGAACGACAATTCGTATTCCGAATTAACCCAGGTATAGGTGTGCCTTATGGCAATAGTACCCAGTTGGTTTTTGAGAAATATTTTTATGCAGGCGGTTCGGGCGATATTAGGGCATGGTTACCGAGAACTTTAGGTCCAGGCAATTTTAACAGAGGTATTACTTATAATGGCGATAAAACAAGGCTATTGGATTTGAAATATTTGGATCAGTTTGGTGAAATAAAATTTATAGCTAATGCCGAGTATCGATATAAATTGATTGATAATTTGTGGGGCTCAAAACTAAAAGGAGCTGTTTTTGTGGATGCTGGTAACGTTTGGCGTTTACACAAGCAACTCGAGAACCCAGGAGGAGAATTCAGGTTTAATAATATTCTACAATCATCGGCTATTGGTATCGGTACGGGCTTGCGTTACGATTTGGGTTTTTTTGTATTCCGATTGGATGCAGCACTTAAATTTAAAGACCCATCGTTTACAGGAACTGACCAATGGGTTTTGATTAATCATTTTAGTGAACTATTCACACCAAGCTCGTTTAAACGAACCTATAAACAATCTAACTTAGAAAGCTATAATTTTATGCAGGTTAATTTTGGTATCGGTTTACCTTTCTAGTTTAATCCCCTACTTAAAAATAGACTTTACCCCATCAAAAATACTCTCGAAAAAGGTTGGAATACCCAATCCGCTATGATGGTTAAAGTAAAGGAATATACAGAAAAGAATAACCGCTATAATAATAAATCTCTTGAAAAGATAAGCAAGCAAAACGAGTAGGAGTGGTATAGCTAAAAGTACTATCCAACTGATATGAATGGGAATAAGCTTACTATCGCTTTTATAAACATAGTATAATATGGAGTGTGTACCAGCATCATTTACGTGTTTAACATATAGAAAGCTTGAACGTTCGAGCTTGTGGCGATAAAACGCTGTGCCTTTATCAAAGTTTAAGTCTTCCTGAAAGCCATTCACCCCAAAAGAAAATTTACCATTCACATTTACCACAATATTGCTTGCGGTATCAGTAGCCACTACTGCAATTTCATCTTTCGCAAAAGGGTTTTCTTTAATCACAAATTGCTTAATGGTAACCGTATCGGCAAATACATAGCAAGTTGATAAAATAAGCAAGGAAATAATGAATAAGCGTTTTTTCATAAGATAAAAAGTATCGTGGCGATAAAGTTAGTGTTTTATAAATTTATACGTTGTGGTTTAATATTATCAACCATTGCTGTTGTGGCTATATGGCTTTTATAGCCCTCTTTTATATTTAGCGGTTGGAGATAGTAATTGTTCTCTTCATAGATGATTTTATCAGCCACTACATCAATAGCTAATAAAGGTGTATGCAAGCCTGTGCCAATAGCTTTAAGTACAGCCTCTTTACGTGTCCAAAAATCATAAAAGCCGTCATGTTTATTGGGATAATTATTGATTGTATCCCATTCCCTATGGGTAAAATATTCGGCGTATTCGTCCAAATTCAGCACTTTTATTTCCTCAATATCAACCCCAATCTTTCCTGTATCAGTAGTGCAACATAGCACGATATTACCCGAATGGGTAATGTTAAAATCAATAGAACTGTCAATATAAGGACGATGATAATCATCATGTTTTAAATCAGCTAGCGATAGTTTTTTATCAAACTCATTCAAGGTTTTTTTCAATAATAGTTTCCCTGCTATTGATAATTGCTTGTCCATCCATTGCATTTTTCGCGAAGCAGCCTGTTGTAGTTTTTCGGGCAATACGGCAAGCTTATCAGCAATTTCTATCGCATTCCATTGATGAGTGATTTCGGTATAATAGCAAATCGTCATTACGCTAAAACTGTGTTGAATAAAAGTAGAGAAAGGTAACAAAAGATTTATACATTGTTTTGCTAGGATTAGTAAAACAATGTTTATTATTGGTTGTATAAACCTAGGCATATTCTTTTAGTCTTATTAGTCTGATAAAGAATAGCATAATTTTTATGAGCGAACAAAGTATTGTGATTGGTGCTAATCGTCCAGACTTAATCAGGGAAGAAACTCTTGTGGATTTATTTTCTGAAACAGCAAAACGATATCCTAATAAAACTGCCCTTATTTTTCATCATCAAGAACTAACCTATCATGAACTCGATGTTTGGAGTGATAACATAGCTGCTTATTTGGCAGAAAATGGCATAGTGAATAATGACTATGTAGGGGTGTGGTGGGCACGAGGGTTCGAACTGCATGCGGCTATATTAGGCATATTAAAGGCTGGTGCAACCTATGTGCCAGTAGATAGAGAGCAACCCGCCGAAAGGGTAGAAGTGATACTGAACGAAGTGGGGGCTGTTGCTTGTTTCAGTATGCAACAGCTCAATAATGTGGTGTGCAAAATGCTCCAAATGCCCAGTAAGCCATCAAGTACAGATAAATGGGTATCTAAAGCACAGCCCAATACTTTTGCTTATGTGCTATATACATCAGGTAGTACAGGCAAGCCTAAAGGCATCCCTATCAGCAATAAGCAAATATGCCATTTGGTACGAGCTGAGCAAAGTATATTCAGCATACTACCCGAAGATAAAGTGTATCAAGGTTTTTCGGTATCGTTTGATATGTGGTGCGAAGAAACTTGGATAACTTACTTAGTGGGTGCTACGCTTTGGGTGGCTGATAATACCACATCAAAAGCTATTGACGAGCTAAGCGATACGTTAGCAAAAGAACATATCACCATTTTACACGCAGTGCCAAGCTTATTGGCGGTAATGGAAGATAATATCCCATCATTAAGATTAATAAATGCTGGTGGCGAAGTATGTACACCGCAAGTATTGGCTAAATGGGCAAAACCCACTATTCAGTTTTTTAATAGCTATGGGCCTACCGAAACTACGGTTACCGCTACTATAGCTTGTTTGCAAGCTGGAGATGCTATCGTAATAGGGCAACCTTTGCCTAATTATAATTTAGCAGTAGTTGATGAGCAGCTTTATCCATTACCTTATGGCGAAGCTGGCGAATTGGTTATTACTGGTCCTGGTGTGTCATCAGGTTATATAAAACTACCACAACTTACCTCAGAGAAATTTGTAGCAAAACCCGCCTCACTTTCGGCATTACCTGGCGATAAGGTTTACCGAACGGGCGATGCTGCTATAATTAATAAAGATGGTAGCATTGAAGTGCAGGGGCGTTTTGATGATCAGATTAAATTGCGGGGCTATCGTATTGAATTAGGCGAGATTGAAAGTAGGTTAAATAGCATAACAGGGGTTCGGTCGGCTGCTGTTGCAGTAAGGAAAGATACTGCCGAGCAGGAACAATTGGTTGGCTATGTGGTAATGGCGGACGATATGGTTATTGAAGAAAATCTTTTCAGATTAGAACTATCCAAAAAGCTTCCTTCATATATGGTACCAAGTACCATAGTTACCCTGCTCGAAATGCCAAGGATGCCGAGTGGGAAAATTAATAGGAAAGCTTTACCTATGCCTGAAGCGTTTACAAAAAACGCCATTAATTCGGCTAAGGAAGCGCTTGATTTGAATGCTCCTGCATCCGACAGAATACTCGCCATTTTACGAAAAACCTTTCCTAATAAAGCAATCGAACTTTCGATGGATTTCTTTGACGATTTAGGAGGGCACTCGTTGTTGGCTGCTGGTTTTGTGTCGCAATTGCGGCGCGATGCAGGGTTGCCACACGTATCATTAAAAGATGTGTACGTCCATCGCCCAATAGCTACTTTAATTGCTGTTTGGGATAAAGAGCCACAAGCGCAAAAAACCAAAGAACGTAGTTTTAATAAAATACCACTACTTAGATATATTACTTGCTGGACTGCGCAAACCATTTCGCTACTAATTATTTACGGGCTTTTTGCCTTCCAAATATTTATACCCTATTTAGGTTATTATTATGTTGATCAAGAAACAGGTAAGGTAGCCTATTCTATTATTATTTCATTACTGTTGTTTTCACTAATGCCACCCATATTTACCATTATTTGCATCACTACCAAGTGGCTTGTGATTGGTAAAATGAAAGAGGGCGATTACCCGCTTTGGGGTAGCTATTACTTTAGATGGTGGTTTGTGAAAACTATGCAACGATTGCTGCCTGCTCAATTTCTGAATGGGACGCCACTTTACCCTTCTTATTTAAGATTGTTGGGGATGAAAATAGCACCCGATGCCCAAATTAGCGATTTTAGTTTTGGTGCCGAAGATTTAATTGCTATTGGTAGCGATGCCAGTTTAAGCTCTAAAATTACCTTAAATAATGCCTTTGTGGAGGATGGGATGTTGAAACTGCGTGCTATTGCTATTGGCAATCATGCTTATATAGGTAGTAGTGCTACCATATCGGGAGATACTGCGATAGCAGATTGGGGCGAATTGCAAGATTTAAGTCATTTGCAGGCGGGGAAAAAGATTGAATCGGGCGAAGTATGGCAAGGAAGCCCAGCCCAATTAAAGGAAAAAAAGAGCATAGCCGATTTGCCACAACCCCTACCTGTATCAGCTGCAACACGAAGAAAATATAAGATTATCTTTACCTTATTCATCTTTATTTTCCCGTTCATTATTCTGCTGCCATTATTGCCAACTATCATTACGATTAATAAGTTGGATAATAATGCCAATGATTATGACTTTGCCTATTTAATTCATGCGCCTGGTTTGGCAGTATTGTACCTCGCACTATTTACTGCCGAAACAATTATTATTACTCGGCTTTTGCAACGCAACGTAAAGGCAGGTAAATATCCTATTTATAGTATGTTTTATGTACGTAAATGGTTTGCCGATCAGTTATTATCATTAAGTTTAATTGTATTGCATCCTATTTATGCTACTGTATTTGTGTCGCGATTTTTCAGAGCATTAGGGGCAAAGGTTGGTAAGGATACCGAAATATCTACCGCGAGTAGCGTAACTCACCCTTTACTAGAAATAGGCGAGGGGGCGTTTGTTGCTGATGCTGTTACCTTAGGCGAAGCCGATGTGCGTGGGCAACAATTGATATTAGACAAAACCACTATTGATAGCTTTAGTTTTGTGGGTAATAGCGCACTCATCCCGCAAGGGTATCATTTAGAAGGTAATATGCTGATAGGCGTTCTATCAGTGCCACCCGACGCAGCGCAAATGACTAATAGCACAGCGCACGATTGGTTTGGCTCGCCAGCTATTGCTTTGCCACGCAGGCAGGAGAGTAATCCATTCCCGCCAGAGTTGACCATGTACCCTAAACGTAGGCGTAAAATAGCACGTGGTTTGGTCGAATTTATTAGAATTATATTACCCGAAACGGCTATCATTTGTTTCTCTATTATGTTCATCGCCTATGGGCACGATTTAGTACTAGACGAACCGCTGTGGAAAATCGCATTATATTTCCCATTCTACTATTTGTTTTATATGGGTGTGCCTGCTTTTTTATTAACCGTAGCTTTAAAATGGATTTTTATAGGCAAATATAAAGCCCAACAAAAGCCCATGTGGACATGGAAAGTATGGCGCAGCGAAGCCATTACTTCTACGTATGAGGCATTGTCAATCCCATTTTTTTTAGAGTATTTGCAAGGTACGCCCTGGCTGCCATTGTTTATGCGTTTGCTTGGGGTAAAAACAGGTAAACGTGTATGGATGAATACTACCGATATTACAGAGTTTGACATGGTAACTATTGGCGATGATGCAGCCTTGAATGTAGATTGCGGACCTCAAACGCATTTGTTTGAAGATAGAGTAATGAAAGTAGGTTCGGTTAAGATTGGTGCACGCAGCAGTATAGGTGCTGGTACTATTGTTTTATATGATAGCGAAGTGGGTGATGATGTCAAAATTGATGCACTTTCGTTGGTGATGAAAGGCGAGCGATTAGCTCCTGCAACAGATTGGACAGGAAGTCCCGTAAAACCTACCTAAGTAAAACTTTATTGTTATTTTTATAACAGCTTTTAATTTGAATACAACATTGGCAGATACACAGGCTCATAAACCTCAGCCCTTAGAGTGGGTTAGCAATTTGCGGGTAATATCGCTTTTTGCAGTAATTGTGCTGCACACGGCATCGTTGTTATTAATGGATTATAAAAAGGCTTTGTTGAATGATTGGCTTGTAGCCGATTTTTATAATGCGCTAGTACGTTTTGCTGTTCCGGTGTTTGTGATGATAAGTGGAGCACTCATGCTTCATCGAGAATATGAGTTGGGCGATTTTCTTAAACGACGACTATCACGAGTAATATGGCCTTTCTTGATTTGGAGTTTTATCTACATTGGTTATTCGTGGTATATAGAGGATATTGCTTTTACCGAAGATGCGTGGGCAAATATTAGGGTAATATTACATCAACTCAAATATGGGGCATATTATCATTTGTGGTATGTGTATATGCTCATCGGTTTGTATTTGTTTATACCCATTATCAGCAAGTTTGTGCGCAACGCTACCGAAAAAGAGCTACGATATTTTCTATTAGTATGGTTTGTGGTGATGCTGTTTAGTCAGCCTTATTTGCTTCGCTTTCAACCCATGATAGATGTGCATTACTTTACAGGTTATTTAGGCTATTTAGTATTAGGGCATTACCTCGCACTTATAGAGTTGCCCCAAAAGGGTATAAAAACACCATTAATCCTCTATTTCTTTGTGTGCTTAGCTGGGATAGTAATAGGCACATATCTGCTCACAGCAAATGGGGAAGCCCTTAGCACTACCATGTACGAACCACTTGGGCCATTTATTGTATTGTTTTCGGCAGGTGTGTTTTTATTGGCACGAGTAGTTGTTTTCAAAATACCGGCATCTCTTATCAAAATTCGCAACCTTGCAGGAAACCTAAGTTTGGGCATTTACTTGTGCCACGCCTTGATATTAGTTTTAATTGACGACCAATTGGGTATTAGTTATCGCTTTTGTAATCCTATTATTAGCATTCCAGCCACAGCTTTAGTATGCTTTATCATATCCTTTGCTATCATATATCTTATCAGCAAAATACCATTTATAGGCAAATACATTGCTGGCTGATTTATAACAGGCTTTAAATTAGTTGATTGTTGATAACCTATTTAAAGTAGCTTCAAATTTTTCGTATCTTGCGTGATATATTTTAGCTATTTGACATTTCAGGATTTTAATTTTAACGAACAACTTACCGAAGGTATCCTTAGTATGGGATACAACACGCCCACACCTATTCAGGAAATGGCAATACCCATTGTATTAGAAGGTAAAGATTTAATTGCTTGTGCACAAACTGGCACAGGTAAAACGGCATCTTATTTATTGCCTGTGTTGCACAAAATAAGTCAGGCAGGCGAAGAACATAAAACCACCGCCCTTATATTGGCACCAACTCGCGAACTAGCTCAACAGATAGACCAGCAGGTTGAAGGTTTGGCGTATTTTACAGGATTAAGTTCTATTGCGGTTTATGGCGGTGGCGATGGCATAGTTTACGAACAACAACGCAGAGGGATACAAAACAAGGTAGATATACTAATTGCTACACCAGGCAGGCTCATTGCTCATCTTACATCGGGTGTGCTCAAATTGAATGATTTGAAGTACTTGATACTGGACGAAGCCGACCGTATGCTTGATATGGGTTTTATGGGCGATATTATGCGTATTATTCGCGATATCCCTGCCAATAGGCAAACCCTTTTATTTTCGGCTACAATGCCTGCGCCAATACGCAAATTGGCAAATTCTATTTTGCGCAACCCCGAGCAAATCAATTTAGCTACGTCGCAACCTGCCGAGGGTATCAACCAGCAAATTTATAAGCTGCATAACGAGCAAAAATCAAAACTGGTTATCGACCTATTAAAAAAAGGGAATTATATCAGCACCATTATATTTGCCAATACCAAAGAGGAAGTAAAAAAACTAAACCGCGAGTTGCGGGCGGCGCATATTAAAGTGAGTGCTTTCCATTCGGATTTTGAGCAGAATGAACGGGAAAAAATATTACTCGATTTTAAAAATAGGCAACTGCCAGTTATCATTGGTACAGATGCTTTATCGCGAGGGATTGATGTAGAGGGAATAGATTTGGTAATTAATTATGATGTACCCTCAGACCCCGAAGATTATATCCACCGTATTGGGCGCACAGCACGTGCCGAAACCACGGGTACGGCCATAACCTTAGTAAATGGGCGTGATATGCGCAAATTGCGTAACATTGAGGAAATGATAGGTAGAAGCATTGCCGAAATGCCCTTGCCACCCGAAGTAGGCGAAGCCCCCATATTTGACGAAAGCAAACCAGCAGGCAACCGCAATAAGAACAGAAACAAATTTAAAAAGAAGAAAAAAACAGGCAATAAACCTGTTTAGGTTTTTGTGATGACAGGGGTGCTCTTTCCCTTCAAAAATTCATCAATAAAATATTGGTTTAACCCTTAGTGTAGTAAGTATTAATAACCAATCGGCTACAATACTACTTATCAACTTGTTTTTAAAAGAGATTTTAGGCGTTTGTTTTCTTCAATTAGTTTGTTAATAAAATCATGTTGAGCCGAAAATTCGGTGCTTATTTCTTCCAATGTATAGCGTTCGGTAATATGTTGTGGACAGTTCCAATCATACCCTTTCACTTTCAAAATAATTATTCTCTCGGGGCGGTGTGGGTAATCGCCTAAGTTAAGTTTGCTTAGTAAAGCGGCATTATCTTTAATTTCTAATAATTCGGCTTCGGTATAAACTTTTAATCGAGCTTTTGCTGCTTGGTCTAATAAAAAGAGTGCTACTTTATTATTTGTGGTAAGATTACCTGCTGATATATATTGCTTATTGCCGCTAAAATCAATAAAACCTAAAGTTTGCTCATCTATTACTTTTAAAAATCCTTTTGGTCCGCCTCGGTATTGTATGTATGGAAATCCGTTATCGCCTTGCGTTGCCATAAAAAAATTATCCTGCTGTGCAATAAATTCTATTTCACTTTCAGTCAACCCATCTACCTCTTTGTATGCTTCCATACGGGCATAACTTGCCCTACTTCCATACCGTTCTTGGAAACGTTTTGCAGCATCCGAAAATGCAAGTTTTGCGTAATTCATATCATTAAGTGTTAGTGACCAAAATAGATTAACCTGTGAAAAAGATACCCGAAAAGCATCTTGTTATCATCAATCAAAGATAGCAGGGTAATTGGTATGCCAACATGGAGTATGCGCGCAGATAGATAGATGATTTTCTTCTAATGGGTATAATGGTTTACAGCCTCAATAATTACCTCACAAGCTTTTTCAATTTCGTGGTGCGTAATAATTAATGGCGGTGCAATACGCATGGAATTGCTGCAATGCAAAAACCAATCGACCACAATGCCGTGAGCAATGCAGCGGTCTATTATTTTTTTGTTTAGCTCAAAATTTTCAAACTCAATAGCCAACATGAGCCCTTTGCCTCTAACCTCTTTTATGGCAGAGTGCTTTAATAGTTGTTTAAATAAGGCGTTTTTCGCTTCAACTTGGTCAATCAAATTTTCGTTCAATAAAATCTCAAGTGCCGTCAACCCTGCGGCGCAACATACGGGATGCCCGCCAAAGGTGGTAATATGCCCAAGTATGGGGTTTTCTTTTAATGCCGCCATAATTTGGTTCGAAGCAATAAAAGCACCTATCGGCATACCTCCCCCCAAAGCCTTAGCAAGTAATAAAATATCGGGCACAATGTTATAATGCTCAAATGCAAACAGCTTGCCAGTGCGCCCAAATGCAGCTTGTATCTCGTCTAATATCAATAACGTGCCTGTTGCCGTACAACGCTCACGAAGGGCTTGCATATAAGCCATATCAGGCATACGTATGCCCGCCTCGCCTTGTATGGTTTCAACTAGTACACAGGCTGTTTCTTCGGTAATTAGTTCGAGATCATCGGGATGATTGAAAGTAATAAAACGCACATCGGGCAATAGCGGGCGATAGGCTTGTTTAAAATCCTCGTTACCCATTACACTCAATGCGCCATGTGTACTGCCATGGTACGAGTTGTGACAAGCTATAATTTGGCTACGATGGGTATAACGTTTAGCTAGTTTTAATGCGCCTTCTACGGCTTCTGTTCCCGAGTTTACAAAATATACAGAGTTTAAATTACTGGGCAGTAAAGAAACCAGTTTTTGCGCAAAAAGCACCTGCGGCGATTGCACATACTCGCCATATACCATCAGGTGCATATACTTATCCAGCTGATTTTTTATAGCGTCTATTACATACGGATTGCTATGCCCTAGATTGCTTACCCCTATGCCTGATATTAAATCCATATAGGGCTTTCCTTCGGTATCATACATATAAATCCCCTCGGCTCGGGCAAATTCGAGCAGCAACGGAAAATCAGTAGTTTGGGCATTATTCGCTAAAAATAGCTGACGATGTGTAAGCATATACAAAAGTAATAAAGGCTTGCATAGTTAAACCATACAAGCCTTTATTAAATATCACGTATTAAAAAATTATGGATTATTTTTCGGAGCCTCGTTTCGCTCCGCTAATTGTTTTATTAATTCATCTGTAAACTCACGCTCTCCTTTAAATAGCGCACTTACTTTATCAGGAGGTAATATTTTAAGAAACTCCTCTGTATAGTATTTACGAGTATTTACTATTTCACTTTCGTAGTACAGTTCTTTTTGTATTTGTTCTGTTCCGTTTTCTTGTGCACTCGAGTTATTCAAACGTTTCTTTTTTCGTATTTCTCGAAGGGCTTCTTGATAACGGCGATATACAGGCCAAAATTTTTCAGACTCGTCTGATTTCAATTCTAACTTTTTGCTAATAAATGCCTCTCGTATATGCTCTACTTTATTGTGGATGGCTTGTTCCCTAATTACGTTGTGCTGTAGATTTGGTGGATGATGAATAATTGGTCGCCCGCCTTGTCCAAAACTTTTCGAACCAATGCTTAGCACTAAGAATATTATAAGGATATATTTATTCAAATGATACATATTTATTGGTCTAATTCGTCTTGTAAATCATCGTTTAAATTATCGGTATTTACTTGCTTACTTGCATCAATTAATGAATGGGTGTCAGCGGCATCAAGATGTAGTTGCAAATAACTACGAATATCATCAGTAGGTATTTCTGCTAATGATTTGTGTAGATAAGAATCGTTATGGTTCTCTAAAGTATTGGTTTTAGTTAAGAATATGGCTGTTCCTACTACTAAAGTAAAGCAAGCCGCCGTAGCATATTTGAACGCTGTTGACGAAAATAGTTGTCTTACAATGCCTCTTTGATTACTCGATATACTTTTTACAACATCTTCCTGATGAATAGTTTTACTTAAAATATTCTCGTTCAGCTTATCGAAATACCCTTGTGGCACTGCATAGGCTGCGTCAGATTGGGTTAACGCTTCATCTACTGCAATTCGGCTTTGTATATGCTCACTCAATCCCTCAAAATAACCCTCGGGTACAGTAAAACTATCAGCCTGCTTGTTTAGTGCTTCTTCAATGTTTATTCGGGCATTGATGTTATCGCTTAGTTCATCAAAATAGTTTTCATGAGTAGTAAAGCCATTTAAACCATCAGTAGTTTTTAATTCATCTAATTTAATGTAAGATAGGATTTGTTGTTCAATCTTGTCAAAATAACCTTCAGGCACTATAAAAGGGTTGTTTTGATTAACCTGTTTTAGTGCAGGATAATCATTAAGCCATTCCATATTTCCTTTTTTATCGTTCATAACATTATATAGATGTAATTACTACCCAAAGGTTTAAAATAAATTTAAATTAATCTTTTGATAATAAATAGGTCTCTATTTTTTTCACAGCAAGGTGGAAGGATGCTTTTAAAGCACCTACACTTGTACCCAATATTTCCGACATTTCCTCATACTTCATATCGTCGTGATATTTCATATTAAACACCAATCGTTGTTTTTCAGGGAGTGTCAAAATAGCTTGTTGTAATTTTAACTGCGCTTGATCGCCATTAAAGTAGGTCGAATCAGCCAAAGTATCAGCCAAATCATAAGCTACATCATCAAGCGGGATATTGTTTTTTTGTTTTTTCTTATTCAAGAAAGTGATACACTCATTTGTCGCAATCCTATACATCCATGTGTATAATTGCGCATCGCTACGAAAATTGGGTAGATTTTTCCAAACTTTCACAAAGGTATCTTGTATCAAGTCATCAGCATCATCGTGGTCAATCACCATACGGCGAATATGCCAATACAACTTTTGCTGGTATTTTTTTAATAGCAGGTTAAAGGCTTCATTCCGAGTTTTTTCATCTTGGAATTTGCGTAATATTTCTGCATCATCAACCTGTGTCGACATGAATTATGTTTATCTGTTACAAATATTAGTGACGAAAATAATACAATTTTTATTACAATATACTGTTTATTGCAATAAATCAAGCACTTGCTGCGATGAGTTTTTGGTATCTACCTTATCAATCACCTTCATAATTATGCCATCGCCATCTATTAAAAAAGTAGTACGAGCTGTACCCATGTATTTTTTGCCATACATATTTTTCTCTACCCAAACACCATAAGCCTCAACAATAGTTTTATCCGAATCGGCTATCAACGGGAAAGGTAGATTGTATTTGCTTTCAAATTTTTTGTGCGATTTTTCATCATCCGTACTTACACCAATTACTTCAAAACCCTTTCCTTGCAGTGATTGGTAATTATCTCGAAAACTACAAGCCTCGGCAGTGCAGCCAGGGGTATCATCTTTTGGGTAAAAATAAAGTATCACCGTTTTACCTTTAAAATCAGCAAGCGATACACTTGCTCCATTTTGATCTTTAGCTGTGAAGTTGGGGGCTTTATCGCCTGTTTTTAACTGTGCCATGTCAATTTATTTATAAAAGTATGCGCTGTATTGCGAAATGTTATCCTTTTTATCGGTAACTATTAATTCAAAGATATGTTTACCTGTGGTAATATTCTTGTCAAATTTATAACTTAATACTTTGGTCTTATAATCCCACTCCATCAATACCCAGTTACCATCAATTTTACCACTATAGCTCTTTATACCCGATAAATTATCGCTAATTTTTAAAGCGATGCGCTGCATTTTAGCCATGTTGCTGCCATCTCTTATATTAATTGGGAGAATAGTTGGGGGGATGGTATCTAACTTTATATAAAAATCGCCGAAGGTGCGTACATCAGCTTTGATGAAGCCATTTTCATACGTTCCACCTTCACAAACGCCATCGGTATTTACTATTACCGCTTTGTTCAGTAAGCGGTCGGGCAAATGGTTGGGTTTTATCCACAATTCATAGCTATCATTAATGGGGGTAAGTTTATTATGTATGTGATGGATTTCAGAATATGCCCCCTGTTTTTCGGGAGAAATTGCGTAGGCGAAGTTTAAATCATTATACAAATTACCAACAGGTATAAGCAGCTTCACTTTATCGGTTTTAAACTCATTTTGCTTATCGTAATGGAAAAATGATGCATTAGTAACTGAAGAAGGGGGAGTTGTTTTATTAGCGGATGATTTTACTTTTAATTTAAGGGTTGATGTATTGCCAGCAATATCCTTTACTACATATTCTACCTCATGAATAGCATTATCAGTAAAATTAATTATCCCACGATTAACAGATTGTGGATAAAGTGATATTTTGCTGCCTGGTAAAATAAAGCACTTCTGAATAAAGCGATGCGATTTTAAAAAAATCGGATAATCAATATAGGCGTTTATGGCATGGGTTTGGTCGAACGCAAACCGCTCTACGGCAAAGGTGTAAACTACCGCTCCATCCAATTTTAGTTCGATAGAATAAATGCCGTTATGGTTAATGGATGTGCTATTAATATCAGTAGCGGTAATGCCGAAGCCAGTTTCGCCACTCACATTTATTACTTGAGGTTGTGCTAAATGATAATTTCCTGCTGAGCCTTTTACCCCAAAAAACTGACGAGGTGTTTTTTCATCAAACGGAGGATTGTTTAAATGATAAACACATATTGTACCTAATGTTGGTGGTATTTTATCAGAAATAGTTAAGCCAAAAAGTTGTGGATTGATGGTTTGCTCGGTTTCGGTATCTCTTATCTCGAAGTGCAAATGCGGCCCAGCGGATGCGCCGGCATTACCCGACCACGCAATAATATCATCTTTACAAACATGCACTTGCAGTGGCGTGAGTGTGAAATCGACCTCAAAACTTTTTTGCTGATATTGATAGTTGCGAACTAGCTGTTCAATTTGAGGACTGAAACGCTCAATATGCCCATATACGGTTGTATAGCCGTTGGGGTGTGTAATGTAAATAGCATTGCCAAAACCACCAAATTGCACACGCAAACGAGAAATATAGCCATCATAAACGGCATGAACAGGATAACCTGTGCGCCCATTGGTTTTAAAATCGAGCCCCGAATGGAAATGATTGGGGCGTAACTCGCCAAATGAGCCTGCGGTAGTTGGAGGCAAATCGAGCGGATAGCGGAAAAAGTTTTTTGGATATTGCTTGGTTTGAATAGCGTTTTGCGCACAACAAACATAACCTAAACAGCAACTAATAATAGCAACAAAAAATGCTTTAATCATACTTATTTGATGCGAAAGTCGAGCATTTTTTCGCCCTCTAAATAACCTATTAAATGGTCGCCAATATTTACCTTACCTACGCCTTGGGGTGTGCCTGTAAAAATCAAATCGCCTTTTTTGAGTGTGATGTATTGCGATACAAAAGCGATGATAAACTCAAACGAAAATAAAAGGTTTTGCGTATTGCCTTTTTGCACAGTTTGTTGGTTTTTATCAAGCTGAAAATTGATGTCGTAAATGTTTTCAAACTTTGCTTTAGGTACAAAGTTGCTGATAGGTGCCGAACCATCAAATGCTTTTGCTAGCTCCCAAGGAAGCCCTTTTTCTTTATGTTGTTGTTGAATATCGCGAGCCGTAAAATCAACCCCTAAGCCAATTTCTTCATAATAATTACTGGCAAATTTTTCATTGATATGTTTGCCTTCTTTGCATATTTTTAACACTACTTCTATTTCGTGATGAATATCCTGCGAAAAATCGGGATGATAAAAGGGTTTGTTTTCTTTCAATAGCGCAGTATCAGGCTTCATAAATATAACTGGTAGGGTAGGCACAGGGTTATTTAACTCTTTGGCGTGCTCGGCATAATTGCGACCTATGGCTATAATTTTCATGATATTGCAGTCTGTTTTCTAAAACCCGAAAATGAGCATTCGGTAGTCGAAATTCAAATGAAATAGTAAATTTCTTTTTAGGATAGCGATTATAAAACGGAAATGCGTTTAATAACAGACTCAGTGCCAGCATTAACTCTTATAAAGTAAAAGCCATGTGATAATCTATTATTTAACGGGTAGGTAAAAGTTTGCTCGCCAGAAGTTACTCGTTGCGAAAGCAAAGTGCCTAACGTATTACCCAATACATCCATCAATTTTATAGTTACAATAGCATTACGAGATAATTGATACTTCATATTTATCTGATCGGTAATGGGGTTGGGATATATCTGTATGTTGCTTAGTAATTTATCATCATTGCGAATGTTGATTATTTTGGGCGAGTAGGAAGTGCTTGCAGGTTTTAATGGCGGTAAAGCTACGTGCAATCCAGTTTTTGAAGGCATTGGTTTGCTTTTATGAAGATGTAAACCAAGCGAGTCTGTTTTGTGATGATACGGGGTAGCAGCAAATGAAAAATTTATAGATATTGCGAGGGCAATCATCATCATCCACGAATAGTTATAAATTTGCTTCATACTTAATATCTCATACAAAAGTACAAATAATGTATTCATCTGCTTTGTAATTTCTTTGTTTCGTAAAATAATTTAACAAATTTTAACAGTAGGTGCAGGTTATAGCATTATTGGCACATTAATATTGTAATATTATAGCTTAAATTTTTTCATTATCCAATTCAAAACTACACCTAATTTGAAAAAGGTTATTTTAATCCTGTTTTACATAGTTTCTATTTCGGTTGATGCTCAAATAGTTGATACATTGAAAAAGAACGAGAGCACCAACCATGACACCGATAGAAAGTGGGACGAAAAGCCATCTACCTTTATTCTTCCTGCGGCGTTGGTTACTTATGGTGTATCATCTTTTGTGATACATCCCGTTCGTAGAATTGATTATTATTTTCGCGATGAAATACAAAAAAGTGCTCCAAACTTTAAAGTCAGTGCCGAAAACTATTTCCAGTTTGCACCTATTGCAGCGGTTTATGGGTTGAATTTAATAGGGGTTGATGGCAAACACGATTTTGTGGATAGAACATTATTACTCGGGTTGTCGGGGAGTATTTTGGCGTTAAGCGGATACACCACCAAGTATGCTACGCATCGTTTGCGTCCCAATGGAGCCGATTACCTGTCCTTTCCATCAGGGCATACCTCATTGGTTTTTATGGGAGCCGAGTATTTAGCACAAGAGTATGGCGACAAATCTATCCTATATCCCATATTGGGTTATACTATTGCTGCCACCACAGGTGTTTTTAGAATGTACAACCGCGACCATTGGTTTAGCGATGTAGTTACTGGGGCTGGTTTAGGCATCCTCTCAACCAAAACAGCATACCTCATTTACCCCTACCTACGTAAAAAACTAACCCATAAAGATGATAAAGGCAGAAGCACTTCTATTATCCCCACTTATCAAAATGGTGCATTAGGCTTTTCTTTTGCAAAGCAACTTTAAAATATGAGTATTTGTTGAGTGGGCACTTACTCCGCTTTCTCCTTATTCAATACGCTGTTTTTATAGCTATAATTAAAGTAAATTACCAAGCCTATTATTAGCCAAATCAAAAAGCGAAGCCAATTGGTTGTGCCGAGTTCGGTCATTAAATAAAAGCAAGATATTAAACCAAGAACAGGTATTAGCGAATAGTTTTTGATATAACTCATAACTGTAATAACTAAAACCAGTATAGTGAAAGCAAAGTAGGGTATCCGCTCGCGGAATACATCCATCTTTGATAAAGTAGGATTGCTGCTATCAATTAGTCCAAAGAAATTTTTAAAGAAGCTTGGGAACTGCATTTGTGTAAATGCCACTGCTACAACCAAAATTAACAGTACTAGATATTTCCCGTTTACGTAGGGTACTCTAAATTTACCAGCGTGCTTCTCTGTTCTAGGTAATATCAAAATACCACCGCATACCAATACAAAGGCAAATAATGTACCTATACTACATAAGTCTGTTACCAAAGCCGAATCTAAAAACAATGCTGGCACACCTACAACTAACCCTGTAATAATAGTAGCAAATGAAGGGGTTTTAAATTTGGGGTGAAGTTTTGCAAAGCGTGGAGGTAATAAACCATCCCGACTCATACTCATCCAGATACGTGGTTGCCCAATTTGAAACACCAACAAAACCGATGTGGTAGCCACTACTGCGCTTAATGCAATAATACCTCCGAATATATTTAACCCTCGCTCGTTGAAAGCATTTGCTAAAAAGTCGCTAGTGTTTAATTTGGTATAGTTAACCATACCCGTAAGTACAAGTGCAATAAGGATGTATAATATGGTGCAAATAATGAGCGAATAAAACATACCTCGTGGTAAATCTCTTTGAGGGTTTTTACACTCCTCGGCAGTAGTTGAGATAGCATCAAAACCGATATAGGCAAAAAATACGGCTGATACACCTTTCATTACTCCAGCAAATTTATTGGGTAAAAAAGGTACCCAGTTAGCGGGATTTACGTAATAAAAACCTACCGCAATTACCGCTGCAACTACTAATAGCTTAAACAAAACCATCATGTTGCTTGCTTTGCGCGATTCTTTTATACCGATATATACCAAATAGGTAATAAAAGCAGTAATAGCCAGTGCAGGAATATTTATAATAAAAGGGATAGACCCAATATGAGGTGCATTGAGCCATATATTGTGCATATCTACAAAATCAGCAGCACCAGTAATATCGTGCTGCGCTATTTTATCTAAATATTTGATATGCCCGTTTTTTGCCTCAAAGAAACTGGTAGATAAGAAATCGGGTATATGTAGCCCAATATTATGTAGAAAACTAGTCAAGTTGCCCGACCATGAAATAGCCACTGTGATATTCCCAACGGCGTATTCCATCACCAAATCCCAGCCAATAATCCATGCTATAATTTCGCCAAATGCAGCATACGAATACGTGTAAGCACTACCCGACATAGGGATGCGCGAAGCAAACTCAGCATAACATAAAGCCGAAAAGCCACAGGCTACAGCACAAATGATGAACAAAAATATTACA
The DNA here is from genome assembly GCA_963422535.1 of uncultured Mucilaginibacter sp. Classification (GTDB taxonomy): domain Bacteria; phylum Bacteroidota; class Bacteroidia; order Sphingobacteriales; family Sphingobacteriaceae; genus Mucilaginibacter. The sequence continues at coordinate 579,657 of OY730227.1, read as the reverse complement.
CCAGGGCCGCCATCAAAACAAGCTTTACCCACCGTGCTAAATATACCCGCACCTATAACGGCAGCTATACCGAGAGCTGTGAGGTCTCGCACACCTAATACTTTATTTAACGATACGCCGTGTCCATCGTCAACACCTGCTTCGGCATCGGCTACAATTTTTTCAATTGATTTTTTACGAAATACGTTTTTCGACATTTGGTTTATATGGTTATAAGTTAGTCAAAGCCAAACATACTACTTTTTTGCATTGAATTAAATAGTATAATCTCCTAACTTGCGCACATGAAATTAACTATCCGAGATGTGCTGGGCAAAGTAAAATGGTTTATAGTGCCTTATTTGGTGGTTTTATGCGCTTGTTTGATTATTAAATTAATATTTACTCGCGAAACAATATACTTTACAGTGAATGGAATGAACGCTCCTTTTGCTGATTTTTTAGCACCATATGTTACAAATTTGGGGGATGGTATCACAGCCATAACTATTGCGGCAATCGTAGCGTTCTTTAATTATCGTAAAGCATTTATTATAGCTACCTCTTATGCTATTACTTCGATTACAGCACAAGGGCTTAAATATATTTTTGATGCTCCTCGCCCCAAACTCTATTTTAAAGATAAATTGAGCGATATACATTTTGTTAAAGGGGTTGATGTGCTAAGTGTGCATAGTTTCCCATCGGGGCATACGGTAACGGCGTTTTCGTTGGCGATTGTGTTTACCTATTGGTGTAAAAATAAAGCATGGGGCATAGTATTTTTAATACTTGCTATGTTGGTGGGTTATTCGCGTATGTATTTGAGCGAACATTTTTTTGAGGATGTGGTAGCTGGCTCGGTAATAGGGGTAATGGTAACCGTAATATGGCTGTATTGGATTGATAACCAAAAATTTATGCAATCTCCAAAATGGAACAGGGGGACTATTATTTAAATAGGGAGAAAGGGGTATGATGTACTACTCTCTCCCTATCTTTTTTATTCTTACAGTTTATCCATTTCGCTTTTTACAAATGCTGCCAATTCTTTTACATAGGCGGCACTAAAGTCGAATTTTATTCCTGCGGTTTCGTATATCTCTTTGATGGTTTTGGTGTAGCCCAATTTCAAAGCATCTAAATATTGTTGTAAGCCTTCTTCAGGATTCTCTTTATAGTTTTTCCATACAGCTATTGCGCCTAATTGCGCCATACCATATTCGATATAGTAAAACGGTACTTCAAAAATATGCAGTTGCTTTTGCCACAGATTAGCTTCGGCATCTTGATGCTCGCTCCAATCGGCAAAGTTTGCTCCAAAACTTTCAAATATTTGTTGCCAAGCTTCGGTTCGCTGCTTGTCGGTATGGGTATGATTGGTATATAGCCAGTGTTGAAACTGATCCACCACAGCCACCCAAGGCAATGTTTTTAATACATCAAAAAGCTGCTCGCGTTTGGCACGTTTAAGGTCTTCTTCGTTATCAAAATAAACATCCCAATTGTCCATTGAGATGAGTTCCATCGACATAGAAGCCAGCTCAGCAACTTCTGACGGGCAATGTTTAAAATCGTTTAGTTCGAGATTGGCAGTTAGAAAAGTATGCACCGCATGCCCACCTTCGTGTACCATGGTAGTTAAATCGCGAAAGGTATTGGCAGAATTCATGAAAATGAAAGGCGCGCCAGTTTCGGCAAGCGGATAGTTATAACCACCAGGTGCTTTGCCTTTCCTGCTTTCGACATCAAATAGTTGATTTTCTTTCATTATCGCCAATCTTTCGCCCAAATAGCTATCAATATTGTTGAAGCATTTAATCGATTTATCAATCAATTCGCTTCCATTCTCAAAAGGTTTTAGCGCAGGTTTTCCTGATGTATCAACATCCATATCCCACGGCTTAAGCCGTGGTAATGCTAATGCTTGTTTGCGTTTTTCGGCTAAATCTTTCAATATTGGCACCACTTCTTTTTGAATAGCCTCGTGAAAAGCATAGCAATCTTGCGGCGTATAATCAAAGCGTCCCAATGCCTGAAACATATAATCTCTGAAATTATCAAAGCCAGCATTGGTGGCTACTTTATGCCTTAATGCACGTAATTGATTAAAAAGTTCATTAAGCGGAGCTTTATCTTGCAGTCTGCGGGTTGATATTTTCTCCCAAACATCTTGTCTTTTATTCCGATTGGTATCTTTTAAAATTACGGAGGCTTGTTCTAATGTCAATTCTTTATCGTCAATGTGTACCGACATAGAGCCAGTTATCGATTGGTATTTCTGTTGCTCTACCTGAATTTCGGTTTGCAAAGGGATGTTTACTTCCCTAAATAATTCTAAAGCCTTTTTAACACCACGCAGATAGATAAAATATTTCTCCTTATCCAACTTATTTACCCACTCGCAGTTAACTAGTTTTTTGTTTAACTCATTACTATATGGCGATATTTTAGGTTCGATTTCGGTAGCAAAGTATTGAAACTTTTGTAGCAAATCTTCGCTCAAGGTATCGCAAGTCATGCGGATATATCGCCAAGCAAAATCTTCTTCCAATGCTGCTTCCAGTTCGCTACGGTCGCGTAGCCAATGCTCTAATTCATCTACCGAATTAATCGCACGTTTGGTTAATTCCTTATAAAATGGTTCTAAGTTTTCCCATTTAATTTCGAGGCTTGCAGGTATATATGTTCTTAGTTTTTTATGAATCATAATGTATGGATGTGTAGCCTACAAATATGCAGATTAGTACGCAAGGCTAAAAGTTGATTGATATTTTTAAGCTAATTTGAAAAATAGATTACAAATGCAGTTAAAATAATGCTGGATGTAAAATCAATATTCTATCCAACAAAAAGAATACAGCAAATACAACACTGGCAATACCATTGGTGGTCATAAAGGCAAAGTTTACTCTGCTCAAATCGTTCGGTTTTACCAAGCGATGCTGATAAACGAGCATACTGCAAAAAAACACAATGCCTATATAATATAACCATCCCACTACGGCAAATAAGGCAGGCATGATAATAAATGCTGCCGAAAGCACATGTAAAAAGCTTGAGAGGCGCAAGGCATTTACCTTACCCAAATAGGCAGGGATAGAGTGTAAGTTTTCGTTACGGTCGAAATCCTCATCCTGTAAAGCATATATAATATCGAAACCGCTCACCCAACAAAGTACCGCAAGCGAAAAGAATAGCGGCAGCCAAGCAAACTCGCCAGTAACTACCAAGTATGCACCAATAGGGGCAAGCGATAAACCCAAACCCAAAACCAAATGGCATAATGCAGTAAAACGTTTTGTAGCACTATAGCCCAATACCACCAATAATGCTATTGGCGATAGATAAAAGCAAAGTGGATTAATAAACCAAGTAGTACCTATAAATAACAGGCAGTTTATCAATGTGAAAGTAAACGCCGCTGCTGGACTGATGCGACCGGCTGGTATATCGCGCACTTTGGTACGAGGGTTTTTAGCATCAATTTCTCTATCTAAATAACGATTAAATGCCATTGCCGAGTTGCGGGCAAATACCATACAAAATAGCATGAGCAATAGTTTTAACCATTCGAAACGGTGCGACGTTGTAGTAACTGCTAAAAAAAAGCCAATAAATGCAAATGGCATTGCAAATATGGTATGCGAAAAGGTGACTAGCGAAAGATACTTTTTCATTCGGTTTTATCAATAAGCATTCTTCTTCTCGGGAGGAGAATAAATGGTTGGTACTACAAAATTTTTATTTACCTCGCTGATAAAGCCTAATACTTCATCGCGCCCAAATTGTGTTTCGGCAGATGTTACAAAATAGGCAGGCACTTCATCAAAGGTGGCAAGTAATGCCTTTTTAAATTTGGCAATGTTTTGGTCGGTTTTTACGGTTGATTGTTTATCAGCTTTGGTGAATATTAAAACAAATGACAATCCTTTTTCGCCTAGCCAATTGCAAAACTCTAAATCAATTTTTTGTGGTTCAAGGCGACTATCTATCAACACCATAACACATTGTAAACTTTCACGCTTATCAAGATAGGTGCGGATAAACTTGTTCCAATCTTCCTTTTTGCTTTTTGATATACGAGCATACCCATATCCAGGTAAATCAACAATATACCAATCCTCGTTAATATAAAAATGATTGATGAGTTGTGTTTTACCCGGCGTTTGTGAGGTTTTGGCTAATCCCTTTTTAGCGGTAAGCATATTGATAAGGGATGATTTCCCTACGTTCGACCGTCCAATAAAAGCATATTCGGGCTTCAATGGCGGGGGGAGTTTAGAGATTTGTGTATTGCTACAAATAAATTCGGCAGATTTTACAATCATTTTGCAAAGATAGGGTTTAATAAATATTGTTGAGTTTATTGTTACGAATAACAACATTAGTAGCTAAGTATGACATTGTTTTAGGGTTTTTTACTCAATTTTGTTATCATTAATCAATAGCGTACATAATGGAACAATATATCATCCCAGCAAAAACTCGTATAGGACACGTGCATTTAAAAGTAAGCGATTTGCAAAAATCATTAGATTTTTATTGTGGTTTGTTGGGTTTCGAAATAGTGATGCGATACGGCACTCAGGCGGCTTTTATATCAGCAGGAGGATACCATCATCATATTGGGTTAAATACTTGGCATAGCAAAGGGCAGTCTCCCGCTCCCGAAACGGCACCAGGTTTGTATCATACGGCTATTTTATATCCCGAGCATAAAGATTTGGCATTGATATTACAACGATTGATAGATGCCAAATACCCTATTACCGGCGCATCAGACCATGGCGTATCTGAAGCTATATACTTAGATGATCCTGATCGTAATGGGGTAGAGTTGTATTGGGATAAACCCCAAGAACTGTGGCCTAAAGATGAGAATGGCGATTTAACCATGTTTACAAAATCATTAGATTTAAATAATTTGCTTGCATTATTGAATGTATAGGTTATCAATAAGCTACTAACGTCCAAAATAAATTATCTTTGCCGCTAATGAGCAAAAGCGTTACCCCCTATACTGATGAGCAAGGCACCAAAAAAGAGCAGGTGGCCGATATGTTTAATAATATCTCGAAAACTTACGATTTCTTAAATCATTTTTTGTCGTTGGGTATTGATATAATATGGCGCAAAAAAGCAATTAACGAGTTGAAGAAAGAGCAGCCTAAGTTGATTTTGGATGTGGCTACTGGTACGGGCGATTTTGCATTTGAAGCACTGAAAATATTAAAGCCTGAAAAAATAATCGGTGTTGATATTTCGCGAGGAATGCTGGATATTGCTGAACAAAAGATAGTTAAACGTAACTTAAGTAGTCAATTTGAGGTAAAACTGGGAGATTCGGAGAAATTGCCTTTTGCTGATAATGGTTTTGATGCTGTTACGGTAGCTTATGGTGTACGAAATTTTGAGAACTTGGAAATAGGATTAGCTGATATTTTTAGAGTGTTAAAGCCAAATGGCAAGGCGGTAGTGTTAGAGTTTTCTAAACCTAAAACCTTTCCGATAAAGCAGTTGTATAATTTTTATTTTAACTATATCACACCAGGCATAGGTAAACTGTTCTCTAAAGATGCAAGAGCATACACCTATCTTCCCGAATCGGTAGCGGCTTTTCCTGATGGGAAAAACTTTACAGCATTGATGGATAAAGTGGGTTTCAAGCATACCAAATGCCGACCATTAGCGTTTGGTATCTGTTCAATATATACAGGCGTTAAATGAATAAAATCAGATACCTGATTATTGTTTTTAGTTTCTTTATCTGCAAAACCACTTTTGCACAAGCACCAGCATGGGCTAGCGGAGCCGACCAAGCCGATTTTAGTTGGGGATTTACTTTTCAATATGTAGGTAGCTATTTTAAGATTGATAAGAAACCCAATTGGCGCAAACCTTTTTTTGATTCGGGAATAGGCAGAACTATTACAGACTCGCTACGAAGTATCGGCTCAAAAAGCTCGCCGGGCTTTGCCGTAGGTTTTTTGGCACGGTATCGTATATCCGAACATTTGGAAGTGCGTACCACACCTGCACTGGTATTTGCCGATAGAACATTAAATTATACTTATCCTGATGCTTCGCAAAATGTAGATAAACCTGTTCAAGCCACCTCATTAGAATTTCCTGTATCCGTTAAATTAAAATCAGACCGCATACAAGATTTTAGAGCGTATGTATTAGCGGGTTTAAAATATACACAAGCAGTAGGTGCTAAAAGGAATAAACCCGATATAGCCCCCCTGCAAGCTATTGTAACCAATAAAAGTGGTTTTGGCTCATACGAAGTAGGATTAGGTTGCGAAATCTATTTCGAATATTTTAAACTTTCTCCCGAGATAAAGCTATCCAATTCATTAGGTAATATCCTAAATCCAGAAAATAACCCATACTCAAGTCCTATAAATAAATTAAGCTTGCATACCGTAACGGTTAGTTTGATATTTGAATAATAGCTATTTATAGATATGATTTTAAAGTCATTTTCTATCCTTCATTATTCTCGCTTTCTAACTTCTTAAAATAAATCCCTAATTTCGTTCACGATTTAAAACACCTATGTCGAAAATAGCATTAATTACTGGAGCCACCGCTGGAATTGGCGAAGCCTGTGCACAAGTGTTTGCACGCGAAAATTATAATCTGATACTTACTGGTCGTAGGGCTGATAGGCTCGAAAAATTGGCACAAGAACTAAAAGCAACATACAAGATGGATGTTGTTACCCTATGTTTTGATGTGCGCAAACGCGAGGATGTAATAAGTAAATTAGAAGGATTGCCCTCTGAATGGAAAAAGGTAGATGTATTAATAAATAATGCAGGTTTAAGTCAAGGTCTCGACCCAATACAAAACGGCAGCTATGATGATTGGGAAACCATGATTGATACCAATATTAAAGGGTTGCTATATACTACCCGAGTAGTATCAAATTGGATGATTGCTAACGGCTGCGGGCATATTATAAATTTAGGTTCAATAGCAGGCAAAGAGGTATATCCTAACGGTAATGTGTATTGCGCTACCAAGCACGCGGTGGATGCTTTAAATAAAGCCATGCGTTTGGATATGTTATCACACGGTATTAAAGTTACGGCTATACATCCAGGAGCAGTAGAAACCGAGTTTTCGGAAGTGCGCTTTAAAGGCGATAAAGAGCGCGCCAAAAAAGTATATGAAGGCTTCAACCCATTGATGGCAATGGATATTGCCGAAACAATTTGGTTTGTAGTATCGCGCCCAGCTAACGTTAATATTAATGAGTTGGTAATAATGCCAACAGCACAAGGGTCGGCAACAAACCTGATTAGAAAATAATTTATCAGTATTCGGTATATATAAACCGAATAGCATAGATATTTTGTAATATTGGGAGTGAAATAAGGGGATTAATATTTAATAATATTAGAGAAATGTCATTAACTACAAAAATAGATCAAGATATAAAACAAGCCATGCTGGCTAAACAGGAAGCAAGGTTGAGAGGCTTACGTGCAATAAAATCAGCATTATTATTAGCACGAACTGAAAAAGGTGCGTCGGAAGATATTTCGGAAGAAACCGAAATAAAAGTATTGCAAAAATTAATAAAGCAACGTAAGGAGTCGGCTGATATCTACAAGACCCAAAACAGGGAAGATTTGTATAAAATTGAGGTTGAAGAAATGGAAGTGATAGAAGCCTTTTTACCTAAGCAAATGGAGCGTGCCGAAGTGGAAGCCTATTTAAAAGAACTCATCACTAAAGTAGGGGCTACATCGGTAAAAGATATGGGCAAAGTAATGGGTGCAGCCAATAAAGAGCTTGCTGGGAAAGCCGACGGTAAAACCATATCCGAAGTGGTAAAGCAATTATTAGCATAAATAATTTGATTAATTGTTGCAACTCAATTTCAATAAGCTATTTTTATACCGATAAATAATTTGGTCTTGAATTTTATTTCAGGATATTGATGAATACGTAACTTTTACATTCGTTTATGGATTTTGTGCTTAAAGAAGAACACGGCTATATTTACATTGATGAGGGCGAAGGTGAAGTTTTGTTATTATTGCATGGCTTAATGGGAGCATTGAGTAACTGGGATGCAGTTATTAAAGAGTTTAGCAAAGAGTATCGTGTGGTTATACCCATTTTGCCGATATACGATTTGCCACTATTAACAACAGGCGTAAAAACTTTGGCCAAACACGTGCACAAGTTTGTAAACCACTTGGAGCTAAAAAATGTAACCTTGTTGGGTAACTCATTGGGCGGACACGTAGGTTTGATATACACTATCAATCATCCCGAGGTAGTAAAATCATTAGTACTTACAGGAAGCTCAGGGTTGTATGAGAACGCTTTTGGAGGCTCGTTTCCGCGCCGAGAAAACTATGAGTTTGTAAAAGAAAAAGTAGGTTATACGTTTTACGACCCCGCAATAGCCACCAAAGATTTGGTTGATGATGTTTTCAAAACCATTAATGATAGAAACAAGGTAATCAGGATATTAGCGATGGCAAAATCAGCCATTCGTCATAATATGTCTAAGGATTTACATAAGATACAAATCCCTGTTGGTTTGATATGGGGGCGTAATGATAAAATTACTCCACCAGAAGTGGCAATAGAATTTAATCAACTGCTATCAGATTCCGAATTATATTGGATAGATAAATGTGGGCACGCGCCAATGATGGAACACCCCGAAGAGTTTAACAGGTTGCTAAAAGATTTCTTAGAGAAATTGAAACTAAAAAACTGATAAAATGCTTGCAATTGAGTTAATTGCTGATGTCATTCCGCCAGTACATACTTCTGATAGTATTCAGAAAGTAATGGATAGGATGATGGAGTTTCATGTAAGACATCTACCCATTGTAAATGAGGAGCAGTTTTTAGGATTAATTTCGGAAGTTGATATTTTAGAACAGAATGATTATCAAGCACCAATTGGTTCTTTGGCATTATCGCTTGTCAATCCATATGTATTAGAAGAGCAGCATATCTACGATGTTATTCGTTTGTTTTATGAACAGCAATTAACGATTGTGCCAGTTTTAAATGCTAAGAAAAATTACCTCGGACTTATTTCTATTAATGCCATGAATGGCTATTTTGCCAAACTTACCTCGGTAGCCGAACCTGGTGGTATTATTGTGCTCGAGATAACAAATAAGAATAACTCGTTGGCACACATGGCTCAAATTGTAGAGTCGGATAATGCACAAATTTTAAGCTCTTATGTTCGCACGTTTCCTGATTCTACACGTATGGAAGTTACGCTTAAGGTTAATAAAATAGATATATCAGCTATCGCGGCTACGTTTTTGCGTTATGAATATAATATAAAAGCTACCTTTAATCATACGGATGCCAATGATAATTCAAAAGACCGCTACGATTCGTTAATGAATTACCTTAATTTGTAAATTAGTTTTTTGATAGCGTAATTAAATACTCCATCTATTACAGACCACCAATTAAATGAACATAGCAATATACGGCAGACCGTTTAATGATGCAGCACTAATACCTCATGTGCAGCACGTGTTTGATGTATTAGCGCAGCACGAGGTAAGTATATATGTTCATCATCAGCTATATGAGTTTTTAGATGGTAAAATCACGGCCGTAAAATATGATATCTTAAAAAATCATGGCTTTTTACAAAAATCTATTGATGTGTTGTTGACGCTTGGCGGCGATGGTACATTGCTGGATATTGTTACCTTGGTACGCGATTCGGGTATTCCAGTATTGGGTATCAATTTAGGTCGATTAGGCTTTTTGGCGAGTGTAAATAAAAATGATATTGCAGGCGCAATTTATGCAGTTATCAATAAAAAATTTACGCTCGATAGCAGGGAGTTGATAAAAGTCGAATCGGATGATAACCTGTTTGGAGATGATAATTTTGCGCTGAATGATATTACCATACATAAGCGAGACGATTCGGCAATGATTACTACGCATGCGTATTTAAACGATGAGTTTTTAAATACATACTGGGGCGATGGTATTATTATAGCAACTTCCACAGGTTCAACGGCTTATTCACTAAGTTGTGGAGGCCCTATTATCTTCCCTCAATCAAATAATATTGTGTTAACTCCAATATCTCCGCATAACCTTAATGTGCGCCCTATCGTATTACCCGACAGTAGTACACTTACTTTTAATGTTGAATGTCGTAGTGCTAATTATTTAATTTCATGCGATTCGAGAGTAGCTATTATTGATAGAACAATGAAATTTCAAATTCGCAAAGCTGGGTTTCAGCTAAATTTGATTCGATTAAGTAATGAAAGTTATTTATCAACGTTAAGAAACAAATTATTGTGGGGCTTGGATGCTCGCAATTATTAATTTTGATTGATGCCCAAATTTATAAGCGTTTTAATTCTGATATTGATGTCGTTCACTTTGCAAGCGCAAACTTGGGAAGTAGGCGGCTTTGCAGGTGGTTCGGCTTATATGGGCGATTTAAATCCGAATAACCCAGTAAAAGTGAGCGGGATTGCTTTAGGTGTTTTTGTAAAACGAAACTTCGATGGCTATTTATCAGCAAAACTAGGTTATACGTATGGTAAAATAAGAGGAGCTGATAGTACCTCGTCTAACCCTCAATTTAGACAACGTAACCTTAGCTTCATGACTTCATTAAATGAATTTAGCCTTACTGGCGAATTTAACTTTATGAAGTATGTTCCACAATTAGGTCAAAACAAATATACCCCTTTTATCTACTTAGGTGTAGCAGTAGTAGGTTATAACCCTAGGGCTAACTATCAAGGGCATACGTATGATTTGCGCCCATTAACCACAGAAGGGCAGTCTAAATCTTATTCAAAAACAGCACTTGCCTTCCCGTATGGTGTGGGTTTTAAGTATAATATATCAGGGCAATTCAATTTAATAGCTGATATAGGATATCGTAATCCAAGTACCGATTATTTAGACGATGTTTCGGGGAATTATCCTGTTAAAAATACATTACCCAATAATCTTTCAAGAGCCTTATCAGACCGCTCTGGAGAAAAAAATGGGATTTATATCGGCTCTCCTAACACACAACGTGGAGATTTACGCCCTAAAGATACCTATATGTTTGTAGGCTTTAGCATATCCTACACATTCCCATCTACCAAATGCTATTATTAGCAAGTCTTTTTGGATAATTATTTTGTTTTAAATAATAAATCGAAATTTAATTCGTTTTAAATGTTGTATTTTAGAATAATACATCTGCTGCGTGTAGTTACCTAAAATTAAAAATCATGGCTGAGCTAAATGTTTCCACAAAATCAAGCGGTAGAAACTCACTTAAGAAACTATCGCCCCGTATCGACCTTACCGCTATGGTCGATTTAGCATTTTTATTGATTACATTTTTTATGTTGACCACCACATTATCAAAGCCACATTTGATGCGAGTAGCGATGCCTGTTGATGGGCCAAGTACGGCAATGCCCGAAACTCGAACGATGACTTTGTGCCTCGGCAAAGATGACCGAGTGCTTTGGTATCTCGGCATGGCAGATAAGCCTATCATCACTCCAACACTTGTAAATAATGGTATGGGTTTGCGTGCAGCTATTATAAATACGAGTAAAAGGGTATTATCTATATCGGGCAAACCATTAATTGTAATTGTTAAACCAAGTGCGCATGCTATTTATTCAAATTTTGTTTCTGCCTTAGATGGGTTGAATATCACTAATACACCATCTTATGCTGTTGCTAAAATTTCAACAAAAGATATTGATTTACTAAAACAATATAAAGCGTACTAATTCTAACCTTATCTCTTCTGCATCGCCGACGCTGATAAATCAACACGTCGGCGATTTGCTTGTATGTCAATTTTTTTGCCTTAATTCGTGCAAATTTTGCGGATATATTCTTTTACTTCGCATACTAAAAAAGTACAAAGTAAGTTTTACCTTTGTACCCTGAAAAAAATGATATAAGTTGTTGAAAGCTTAGTTGAAACATCTACTAAATGGGATATAAAGAGCAGATTGATTTATTGAAATTACCGCAGCACATTGCTATTATTATGGATGGTAATGGTAGATGGGCTAAAGAAAAGGGTAAGATGCGTGTGTTCGGGCATCGCAATGGGGTGCTTTCGGTAAGAGATGTAGTAGAAGGAGCAGGCGAGTTGGGGATAAAGTATGTAACGTTGTACACTTTTTCGTCCGAGAACTGGAATAGACCCAAATTAGAGGTTTCGGCAATAATGGAACTAATGATTAGTACTATTCATAAAGAGATAAACAACTTTATGAAAAATAATATACGGTTGAATGCTATTGGCGATTTGCAAATGCTACCCGAAAAATGCTATAATGAGCTTACAGGAGCCATGAATAAAACATCGGCAAATACAGGTTTGGTGCTTACATTGGCACTAAGCTATAGTTCGAGAAAAGAAATGGTACAAGCCGCAAAAAGCATTGCTGCTAAAGTGCAAAAGGGCGAGCTGGATATTGACGACATAAACGAGGAAACTTTTGAAAATAATCTATATACATCAGGCATGCCCAATCCCGAATTATTGATACGAACAAGTGGCGAGCATCGCATTAGTAATTATTTACTATGGCAAATTGCTTATGCCGAATTGTATTTTACAGCCAAACTTTGGCCTGATTTTAGGCGAGAGGACTTGTTTGCTGCCATAGTAGATTATCAAAAACGTGAACGCCGATTTGGTATGATTAGCGAGCAACTCAACTAAATTTTTACTTTTAACACTTTTTAACAACTGGATAAATTATTTTTAGCCACTAAAATATTCGAATGTATAAATTCCTTTTTGCTATCCTTTTTTCCGTTATATGCACTGCAAGCTTTGCACAGGTTTCTAATCAGCCGAGGTCGGTATTATCAAAATCGATTCCTGCTGATAGCTTGAGTTACCTTAATCCTAAAGATTATATCATAGGAGGGGTAACAGTAACGGGCACAAAAAATCTTGATAAAGATGTTTTGATACAAATATCGAAACTTAATAAAGGTGATAAAATTAATTTACCGGGCGAGCAAAATGCCGCGATAGTAAAGCGGATGTATGAGCAGGGGCTTTTTGATGATGTGAAACTAAATATCACGAAAATTAGCTTAGATACAATATATCTTGAAATTGCAGTTTCGGAACGACCCCGATTATCAAGATTGCATATGACTGGGGTAAGAAAAGGCGAGATAGAAGATTTGCAAAAGAAACTAAGTGATAAAAACTCGAAAATTGTAAACGAAAATCTGCTAAGTACTACAAGTGCTATCATAAAAAGGCATTTCAACGAAAAAGGGTATTTGAATACTACTGTTGATATTAAGCAACGTAAAGACCCAGGAGATGCTAATAGTGTGATATTGGATGTAGCAATTGATAAAAAGCAAAAAATAAAAATCAATCAGGTTATTTTTGAGGGTAACACAGCATTCAAAACAAAAACACTAAAAGCTTATTTGAAAAAAACTCGTCAACGTAAGTGGTATAATTTGTTTGGGTCGAAAAAATTTATGCAAACTCAATATGAAGAGGATAAGCAAACTTTGGTTGAGAAAATGCAAGCAAAAGGTTATCGTGATGCACAGATTGTGAGCGACTCGGTTTGGAAACATGATGAACAAACCGTAAATGTTAAAGTAAAAGTTTACGAAGGTCATAAATACTATTTCGGAAATATTAAATGGTCAGGCAATGCACGTTACCCTGTCGAGCTATTAAATAAATTAATACGTATTAAAAAAGGTGATGTATTTAGTGAGGAGGAATTGAGTAAAAGATTGTCAGGCCCTACCCCGAATAATGATGATATCTCGACATTGTATTTGGATGGGGGATATTTGACTTACAATTCAAGTGCTGTTCAAACCAAAATTCACAATGATACGGTTGATTTGGATATAAGAATTTATGAAGGTCCTCAATATACTATTAACCGTGTTTCTGTAAAAGGGAATGACGTAACTAATGATAAGGTAGTAATGCGTGAGATACGTGTAAAACCGGGGCAAACATTTAGTAAAGAGTTACTTATTCGTAGTACACGCGAATTATCGCAATTAGGCAATTTTGATGAACAAAAAACTGAACCTAAGCCTACAAATATCAACCCAGCCGATGGTACAGTAGATATTATATTCAACGTAGTTGAAAAGCCTTCTGATCAGATTGAGCTTTCAGGTGGTTTTGGTGGTGGGCAAATAGTAGGTACGCTTGGTTTAACATTCAACAACTTTGCATTAAGAAATATTTTCCATTTAAAAGATTATAAACCACTGCCTAAGGGTGATGGGCAAAAGTTGAGTATAAGAGGGCAATCAAGCGGGCGTGTGTATCAAAACTTTTCGTTTACTTTTTCTGAACCATGGTTAGGCGGTAAAAAACCTATTTATTTTGCTTTATCGGCTTATACACAAGGTAGTTCAACAGGGCAGTACTATGCAGTAACCGACCCTCGCTACAATAAGCTTCGCATAAATGGGGTAGGTATTACATTGGGTAAAAGACTGAACTGGCCAGATAATTTTTTTCAATTAAATTACTCTTTAAATTTCGATCATTATAATTTGGATAATTACCCAGCTTATTTATTCTCAAAGGGTACTTCATTTAACATTAAACTTACTCAAGAAATAAGTCGTAATTCATTAGACGCGCCTATCTTCCCAACGCAAGGCTCTAATATGAAATTGACTTTACAGGGTACGCCACCATATTCGTTATTTAATAATATTAATTATGGAATAGCTACTCCTAGTGAGTTATATCATTTTGTGGAGTATTATAAATTTAAATATGATGCACAGTGGTTTCAGAAAATATATGGTAAATTGGTGCTGATGTCGCAAGTGCGTTTCGGGTTTTTAGGTGAATACACTCATCAGCTAATAAATAATGGTAAAGATGTTTACTCATCGCCATTTGAGCGTTTCAAATTAGGAGGCGATGGACAACAAACCTATCAAGCATTGGCAGGAAGTGATATTATTGGCTTACGAGGTTATCAAAATTATTCAGTAGTTCCAACTGGGACAAACTACAACGCATCAACAAATCCAGGAAGTACCATTTATAACAAATTTACACTTGAGCTTCGTCACCCTGTAATTTCAGGACAATCAGCAACAATATTTGTTTTAGCATTTGCCGAAGGTGGTAATACTTGGAACAGTTTTTCTCAATATAATCCGTTTAATGTTAGACGTTCTGCTGGTTTTGGAGCAAGAATATTTTTACCTATTTTTGGCTTACTTGGATTGGATTACGGCTATGGGTTTGATAAAATACCAGGTATTCCAGGTGCAAACAAAGGACAATTTGCTTTCTCCATCTCTCAGAGTTTGAGCGGTGGGTTTAATTAATTGTAATGAAGAAGATAGTTTTAATATTGTTTATTTCTGTTGCTGCATTTACAAGTGCTATAGCTCAGCGTTTAGCATTTGTTGATTCGGAATACATTTTACGACATATTCCCGAGTATGCAGCAGCACAAAAACAAATAGCAGCATTATCGGGGCAATGGCAAAAAGAAATTGATAGTCGCTCATTAGAAATTGAACGTTTGTATAAAGCACTAGAGGCCGATCAAGTTTTACTAACGGCTGATATGAAAAAACGTAGAGAAGCGGAGATTTCAGATAAAGAAAAAACTTTGAAAGAATTTCAACGTCAAAAATTTGGTCCTGATGGCGAATTGGCAAAAAAGAGTGCTACTTTAATTAAACCTATTCAGGATAGAATGTCTAAAGCTATACAAGCAGTTGCTGAGAGCGAAGATATTGAGATGATGTTTGACAAAAATAGCGAGGTAATAATGTTATACGTTAATCCTCGTTATGATAAAAGTGCTGATGTGATTACTCGTTTAGGACTTAAACCTGGTGTTTTTGCTAAATAATTACATTGTTTGATTAGAATAAAATCAGAACTATGTGTTTTATTCGATAAAAAAATCAAAGAAATATAATAAATTGAAAAATTATATATAAAATTGAACTATAATTAAACACAAAACAGGAAAATGAAAAAACTATTTAAAGTTGCTTTGCTTGCGGTATGTATTGTATTTGCTGGAAATATGGCTAAAGCACAAACTAAGATTGGATACATTGCATTAGATCAATTAGTTGACCAAATGCCTGAAACTAAGGTTGCGATTAAAACTATTACTGATTATAATAAACAATTCATTGATCAATTGACAGCAATGAATAACGAATTGCAAACTAAAGGGCAAACATATCAAGCACAACGTGCTACAATGACAGATGCTGTTCGTACTTCAAAAGAAAGCGAGTTACAAGATTTACAAAAACGCCTTCAAGATTTTAATACTACTGCTCAACAACAAGTTGAAGCTAAAAAAACAGAACTAGGTAAACCGATTATTGATAAAGCACGTGCAGCTGTAGCTTTAATAGCTAAAGAGAAAGGTTATACTTATGTAATTAACTCATCACAAACTGATTTAATTGTATCTCCTGCTGGTGATGATTTGATGGCCGAAGTAAAAGCAAAATTAGGTTTGAAATAAAACGTCCTACAAGTTATTTTAAAAGCACCCAATTTGTGGTGCTTTTTTTATTTTTACACAATGGATAACAAGCACCCAATAGGTATTTTTGATTCGGGTTATGGTGGTTTAACAGTTTTTCGTGAAATTGCTAACCAACTGCCATCATACGATTATATTTATCTAGGAGATAATGCCCGCGCGCCTTATGGCAATCGGTCGTTTAATACCATTCATCAATATACTTGGGAGTGCGTGCAAATGCTTTTTGATATGGGCTGCCCCTTGGTAATATTGGCATGTAATACCGCTTCGGCAAAAGCACTCCGAACTATCCAACAAGTAGATTTAAAAAACGAAGACCCTACCAAAAGAGTATTAGGCGTAATAAGACCGACGGCTGAAGTGATAGGCAATTATTCACAAACCAAACATATTGCAGTGTTGGGTACAAAAGGAACTGTGCAATCCGAATCGTACCCTATCGAAATTGCGCATTATTTCCCCGATGTAAAAGTTTATCAACAAGCCTGCCCACTTTGGGTGCCATTAATTGAAAATGGCGAACATAATCAGCCAGGTGCAGATTATTTTGTAGAGAAATATCTCCAGCAAGCATTAGAAAAATCGAACCAAATAGATACCTTGTTGTTAGCTTGTACACATTATCCATTGTTGCAGGAGAAAATTAAAAGCCATCTTCCTCCTCGCATTACAATTGTATCTCAAGGAGAGATTGTTGCCAAAAGTTTGAGTGATTATTTAACTCGACACCTAGAAATGGATAATAAGCTGACAAAAAACGCTTTACAAGAATTTTATACCACTTCTGACGATACTTCTGATTTTGATTATCATGCCTCATTGTTTTATGCTGCAAGTGTAAAATCGAAATTTATTGCACTCAAATAAGAGATAAAATATATATTGTCTATCAATTTAATATAATTTATTAAGTAGTAATAATTAAATATTACCGTGGCATTTCTTAAGTTTGCAGTTGAAGCAAAAAGCAATTGAGTTTTTACATTAAATATTTCATTATAGCTGTTGGTCTGTTTGCATTTTCAGGCTTATTTGCGCTATTTGGTGTTTATGCCGAACGCAAAATTTCTGCATTTATACAAGATAGGCTTGGGCCTACCGAAACGGGCAAATATGGCGTATTGCAAACCCTAGCCGATGTGCTCAAATTGTTGATCAAGGAATTGATTGTTCCTAAAGCAGCCGATAAGTTATTGTTTATGCTTGCCCCTGCAATTATTTTTATTGCGGTATATATGGGTTTTGCAGCCATACCTTGGGCACCAGGCATTGCTCCGTCCAATCTCAATTTAGGTTTATACTATATATTCGCTATCCTCTCTATCGAAACATTGGGTATTTTAATGGCAGGTTGGGGCTCAAATAATAAGTACTCCATATTGGGTGCAATGCGCTCGGCAGCGCAAATTATTTCGTACGAAATACCCGCTGGTTTTGCTATTATTTCGGTAGTAATGATTGCGCAAACGCTAAACTTGCAAACTATTTCGGCTCAACAAGGGATATTATCTGCTGATAAAGCAAGCTTTTTAGGAATATGGGATGTATCAGCTAATGGTGGTATATTAGCTTGGAATATTTTTAAAGCACCACATCTAATCATCGCATTCATCATCTATTTTATCGCATCATTAGCCGAAAGTAATAGAGCACCGTTTGATATACCCGAAGCCGAATCGGAATTGGTAGCAGGCTTTCATACCGAATATACAGGAATGCGTTTTGCATTTGTGTTTTTGGCAGAATACTCGATGATGTTTTTAGTATCGATGATTGGGGTAATTTTGTTTTTAGGAGCATGGAATACTCCGCTACCCAATATAGGTTCACTTAAATTAGCCGACTGGACTACGGGTATTGTTTGGGGGATAGGGTGGACGGTAATAAAAGTATTGTTATTGGTAGGTGTTCAAATGTGGATACGATGGACATTGCCTCGTTTGCGTGTTGACCAATTGATGAATTTATGCTGGAAGGTATTAACCCCTCTCGCATTTTTATGTATGCTCATATCGGGTATATGGCGATTATGGGTAATGTAAGTGTGATTTTATAATGATATTTAAAAACGCAATAAACGGATTTACTACTGCATGGAAAGGGCTAACCATTACCATCAGGCATCTTTTTGCATCAAACGCAAAACGTAAAGTAACGCCGATGAGCGATAATAATTACTTTAAACAATTAGAAGGTACTAATACGATACAATATCCAGCACAAAAGTTAGAAGTACCCGAGGTGGGGCGTTATCAATTAGATGTTGAGATTGATGATTGTATTGTTTGCGACCTTTGCGCCAAAATATGCCCTGTTGATTGTATTGATATTGAAGCCATAAAAGCAACCGAAGCCATCGGGCAAACATCAGACGGAACAACTAAACGCTTGTATGCTGCCAAGTTTGATATAGATATGGCTAAATGTATGTATTGCGGCTTGTGTACCATAGTGTGCCCTACGGAGTGTATCATCATGACCAATCAATACGATAGGACGGTATTTGAATTAAAAGACCTTACTTACGAGTTTTCGGAGATGACAGCAGAAGAGGCTGCCGAAAAACGTATGTTGCTCGAAAAGCAAACAGCCGAACGCCAAGCAGCTAAACTAGCAGCCATGCAAAAAAAGGAGGGCGACGCATGACGATGGTGCAAATCATGTTTTATGTAATGGGTTTTATTGCATTAGCGTCGGCATTGTTTGTAGCAGCAAGCAAAAGCTTAGTGCGTAGCGTGTTTATGTTTTTTGTTACATTAATGGCATTAGCAGGACTATATGTTTTGGCTTTAGCCGATTTTATAGCCATCACTCAAATTGTGATTTACGTAGGAGGTATTTTGGTGCTGATGTTGTTTGCTTTTATGCTATCGGGTAGAGAAACACTCGCCCATTTACAACAGCAAGATAATCGGTTTGTAAATATTAGCAAATTGCCAGCGTTGTTGCTTGCCGTATTGTTTTTTATAGTGATGATAAATATCCTGTTTAAAACAGATATAAACAATTTATCGTGGGTAAAGAATTCCTTAATGCAAAAAAACACTTTTGCTCCTAACGAGGAAACAGTAAATAATATTGGTGTCAATTTGATGACCACCTATTTGCTGCCTTTCGAGGTCATCTCCATTTTATTGATGATGGCATTGGTAGGTGCTGCACATATATCACGAAAGGAGAAAACTATATGATTTCGCTTTCAGATTTTTTGATGTTAAGTGCAGGTTTGTTCTGCATAGGGTTGTATATCATCCTCACCAAACGCAATGCCATACAAGTGCTTATAGGTATTGAACTGATGCTGAATGCTGCGGTATTAAACTTAGTTGCTTTTGGGAAATACGATAAGTTTAACAATAGCGGGCAGCTTTTTGCTTTGTTTGCCATTGTATTGGCAGCCGCAACCACAGCCTTAGCATTAGCCATTATACTAAACGTGTATAAAAAATATAAAACAATTGACCCTATGAAAATGGATCAATTAAAAGATTGATATAAATAGCATTGGAAAACTTTTTACAAGCCATAGATACATTAACCACACGCTTTGCATTAGCCATAGTGGTATTGCCTTTGCTTGCCTTTGTTATTAATGCTTGCTTGCATGGTAGGCGCAATAAATTAGCGGGTTGGGTGTCAACTTTCGCTATTGTAACCAGTTGTGTGCTATCCATATTTGTGTTTTCAAAAGTGTGGAATCAACATCAGGTACACCAACAAATACTTTGGTTTACCATTGGCGATATAAAATTGTATGCAGGTGTTTTACTCAATAACCTTTCGGCTTTGATGCTGCTACTGGTATCGTTTATTGCATTGCCAGTGCATATATACTCAACCGCCTATATGAAGCACGATGCACATTATAAGCGATATTTTACCTATCTCAGTCTTTTTTGCTTTAGTATGCTGGCTTTGGTGGTGGTTGATAGCTTGGCACTGTTTTATGTGTTTTGGGAATTGGTGGGCTTTTCATCCTATTTGTTGATAGGTTTTTGGTTTACCCGAGATAAAGCTGTTTTGGCTAATAAAAAAGCATTTATTATGAACAGGGTAGGCGATGTAGGGCTATTAACAGCTATTATTATCATCTATACTTCTTTCCATACGTTTGATATCGACCAATTATTTGGTGCTAATGCCTTAGTAAAATCAACTGCTTTGCATTTGCCCGATGGATGGCAATATTTAGCCTTCGGCGGGATATTTTTAGCAGTAGCGGCTAAATCGGCACAATTTCCTTTACATACTTGGTTGCCCGATGCTATGGAAGGGCCAACATCGGTTTCGGCACTTATACACGCAGCTACAATGGTGGCGGCAGGTGTGTTTTTATTAGGTAGGGTATATCCATTATTTAATGAACAGGAGTTAAACATACTTGCTGTGATAGGCTGCCTCACGGCTTTTATGGCTGCTACTATCGCCCTCAGTCAAAACGATTTGAAACGTATTTTGGCTTATTCTACCATATCACAATTAGGTTTTATGGTAATGGGGATGGGCGTAGGGGCTTATTCATCATCATTGTTTCACCTCATAACCCATGCTTTTTTTAAATGTATGCTGTTTTTAGTTGCGGGTATTGTTATCCACGAGCTACAGCATATAAAGCAAGCGAATAATTTGGATATAGATGCTCAAAATATCCGCATTATGGGAGGTTTGCGTAAGCAAATGCCGTTTACTTTTATTGCTTGTTTAATAGGTGGTATGGCATTAATTGGCTTGCCATTTACTTCGGGGTTTTTATCAAAAGATGGCATCCTCGTTCAAGCTTTTGACTGGGCTGATAAGAAAGATTGGGTGTTTAAGTTTATCCCAGTTGTGGCATTAATTACTAGCTGGTTGACGGCCTTTTATGTAGCGCGATTGCTATTTAAAGTGTTTTTAGGCGAAAATAACCTACTCAAACTTAATCCATCTGTTAAATTAACCATCAGCGATGGTGGCTGGCAGTATAAATTTCCTTTATTGTTTTTGGGGATATGCTGTTTGTTCCCATTTTTTTCGCTTAATCCTATCTCGTCCGAACACGCTTGGCTGCTTAAGGGGTTTAGTTTTGTAGCCATAAGTCCTACTACTATCTATCATGTGGTTATCCCGATAGTGCTTAATGTAATTAGTTTGTTAGTTGTTTATTGGGCTTATCTTGTTTATGTAAAGCGGGCTTTATCGTCGTTTTCTCATGGTAATTTCTTGTTTAAGTTTTCTTATCACGAGTGGTATATTGATAGGTTTTACGATAGGTTTATTATTACACCAGTAATGGCATTAGCCAAAGTTGTAAAATGGTTTGATATCACCATTATAGATGGTTTTGTCCATTTGTTGGAACGGATAGGAATTGTATGCGCTAAAATTGTAGAGTGGATAGACCGTTATATTATTGATGGTATAGTACATTTAATAGCAGCTATTGCAATGAGTATTGGTAATTTTGCTCGAAGTTTTCAAAACGGGAAGGTGCAATATTATCTGTTTAGTATGCTGGTGATAATACTGGCTATTTTTTTATTTAAAATATTGATCTGATTTAATGAATATTTTATCACTCCTCATATTTACGCCGTTATTGTTTGGTATAGTTATCATGCTATTGCCTTCAAGTTTGCGTAATAGCTTTAAATACATTACCCTTTTGGCTACGTTGGTGCAGTTGGGTATTAGCATTTGGATGTATTTGCACTTTAAAACAGGTGCCGAATATGCTGGAATTAATACCGAAAGCCAATTTCAATTTATGCAAAAGCTACCTTGGATAAGCCTCGACTTAGGCACTCTAGGAAAAATGCAGATTGATTATTTTGTGGGGATTGATGGTATATCTATCACTTTGCTGGTAATGAGTTCGGTAGTGATGGTAATTGCTGCGCTGGCTTCGTGGGAGATAAAGGATAATCTGAAAGGCTTTTTTACTTTGTTTCTTTTACTCAATACCGCTGTAATAGGCGTTTTTTGTGCGCTCGATTTTTTCTTGTTCTATATTTTTTACGAGTTGATGCTGTTGCCGCTGTACTTCTTAATAGGTATGTGGGGGGGCGCACGTCGCGAATATGCGGCTATCAAATTTTTCCTTTATACCTTGTTTGGTTCGGTGTTTATGCTGTTGATTATTATCTGTCTTTATTTATCGGTAAAAGACCCATCAACAGGCAATCATACATTTAACATTATCCAAATGATGAATCCTGCCAATTACGATGCCAATTCGGTGTTTGCATTATTGGCACATAAAACGCTTTTAGGTATGCCAGCACGTACGGTTGGTTTTGTGGTGCTGTTTATTGCCTTTGCTATAAAAGTGCCAGTTGTGCCATTGCATACTTGGCTGCCTGATGCACACGTTGAAGCACCTACACCAGTTTCAATTATATTGGCAGGTATCTTGTTGAAAATAGGCAGTTATGGTATTATTCGTATATGTTTGGGAATATTTCCTGATGTAGCTGCCTCAAGTGCTTTTTGGTTGGGATTATTGGGTGTGATATCCATCCTTTATGGTGCATTAAATGCACTTGCTCAGCGCGATTTGAAACGAATGATAGCCTATTCGTCGGTATCGCACATGGGTTTTGTGCTATTAGGTATTGCATCATTTACAGCCGAAGGTGTAAACGGGGCGGTAATGCAAATGGTGAGTCACGGGTTTTTGGCTACCATGTTGTTTTTCTTAGTAGGTGTGGTTTATAACCGTGTGCACGATAGAGATATTTATAATTTCAGAGGTTTGGGCACACAAATGCCAAAATACACTGTGTTTATAATGATTGCCTTTTTTGCCTCGCTAGGTTTGCCAGGCTTTTCGGCATTTATTGGCGAAGCATTTTCGTTAGTTGGAGCATTCGAGTCGCCAGCTACTAATGGCGGATTAACTTATTGGATGGCTATTGGTGGTTCGATAGGCGTGATATTAAGCGCAGCGTACTTTTTATGGACATTGCAGCGGATGTTTTTCGGTTCATTGTCATTAAAAGGAGGCGATGGTTGGAAAACAGCCTTGGTTGATTTAAGCACACGAGAAACCATTACGCTATTGCCTTTGGCATTGTTGGCATTAATATTAGGTATAATGCCTTCGCTCGTATTCGGTAAAATAAATGATTCGGTGTTGGCATTGATGCATTTTATTATGAATAAATAATTAGTTTATCTTTATAGCTATAATGCTATTAAGCATTCGTATTATGTTTAACCTTATTGCAAAACGAAATGATTATGATTAAAAAATTAGCCATTGTTATTTGTGTAATATTTTCTGCTCTTGTATTAAAAGCAGAAGATGGTAAAAAAATCGACTCAAAGGTTCAAAAGGTGCTGGTGTTTTTAAATGGAGCACAAGTAACCCGAACAGCATCGGTTACTATTGGTCGAGGTACTTCTACTTTGATATTTACCAATATTTCGCCAGATATCGACCCTCAAAGTATTCAGGTGCGTGCCAATGGAGCATTTACCATACTTTCTGTAAAAAACGAGTTGGATTTTATAAATGAGCAAACAAAGCAAAAACAGGTTGAAGAATTACTGCAACATCAAGAAGCAATTAACAATAAAATAGCAACGCAAAATAGTTTGATTTCGGTTTATACGGAAGAGCAAAATATGTTGATTAAAAATCAAGTAGTGAGCGGGCAAAATACTAATCTTGATGTTTTAAAATTGAAGCAAGCATTGGATTTTCAAACCGAACGATTAATAGCTTTAAAACAAAAGCAACAAGTAATTAGAAATCAGATTTCTGCTTTAGAAGATGAGTTGGGGAAATATAACCGTCAAATAGCAGATGTTAGAAAAGGGAGTAGTACAGCCACTAATAATATTATTGTAACAGTATCGGCTAAAGCTGAATTGCAAACAGAGTTTACAATAAATTATGTAGTAAAAAATGCGAATTGGTTCCCTACTTACGATATCAGGGCAAAAAATATAAATAGCCCTATTAGTATTGCTTACAAGGCAAATGTTTCGCAAAATAGCGGAGAGGATTGGAAGAATATTAAACTAACCTTATCAACAGGTAACCCTACGGTAAGTGGTAGTAAACCCGAATTAAATCCATACTACTTGAATTTTGGAATGCTTTATTCAAACCAAGCTGATAAAATTACACGTGTTACAGGGAGGGTAATTGGTGAGGATGATAATTCCCCAATACAGGGAGTAACTATTAAAGTAAAAGGAACGTCGATTGCAACTCAAACAAGGTCGAATGGCGAATATTCAATTGAAGTGCCTGCGGGCAATCCAACACTTGTTTATAGTTTGATTGGATATGTGACAGCAGAAAGAGCGATTAGCTCATCTGTCATAAATGTAGCATTGAAGCCCACTAATAATCAATTAGCTGAAGTTGTGGTTGCAAAAGGATTATCGGGGAAAATATCAGGGCTTAGTATAAGTTCTCCTTATACTGTAACTGAATTAAATGGTTATCAAAACATCTCTTTATTTGTTAATCAAGTTGAAAATCAAACCAATGTTGAGTTTGATATAGAGAATCCTTATTCGATACCAAGTGATGGTAAGCCATATACGGTAGAGATTAATCAGGTTGATGTAGATGCACTTTATCAGTATGCTGTTGCTCCCAAATTAAGTACGGATGTTTTTTTAACTGCAAAACTAATAGATTGGAATAAATATAATTTTTTATCGGGAGAGGCTAGTTTGTTTTTCGAAGGGACTTTTATTGGCAAATCATTACTAAACGTAAATGCTACTGCTGATACTTTAAATATTTCGTTAGGGGCAGATAAGAATATTATTGTAACCCGTACTTCTTTAAAGGAACTAAAAACGAAACATAGTATAGGTTCAAATAAAAAGGAAATACGCGATTGGCAGATTGAAATAAAAAATAGGAAAAATCAGCAGATAAATCTATTAGTAGAAGATCAGGTGCCTGTATCGCAAAATACATCAATAGAGGTAGAAAATCAGGAACTTTCAGGTGGAAAACTAGACGCCAATACAGGTAAAGTAACTTGGGAGTTTGTACTCAAACCTCAGGAAAGTAAAAAACTCGAATTGAAATATCAGGTAAAATATCCCAAAGGAGAATCAGTTATAGTACAGTAATATATAATGAATAATCTGTTACCATTTCTACCATCACAGCTAAACCAAGTATTGGAAAGCATAAACTATTTTATGCCCGAAATCTATTTGTCTGTTTTATTTATTGTGGTTTTGGTAACAGATTTGCTGTTTGGGAAAACATCAGCATGGTTGTGTAGGGCAGTTGCTTGCGGTGGTTTGGTATTGGTTGTTTTTAAAGATATAGCGCAAATTAAACTATTGCACTATGGCTCGCAATTCTTTTTTAGTCAGATGCTGCTCTTGCATCCTACCGCTCGTACATTTAAAATCATTATTGATGTGTTTTCTATTCTACTCTTATTATATTTTGAGTGGGATAATAAACTGAAATCGCATACCAAACGCGTGTCCGATTTGTATGCCATATCCATTGCTGCTATACTGGGTATGCACCTTATGGTAATGGCGGTCAATTTGCTATCCATATATCTCGCTGTCGAAATGGTATCTATCGCTTCGTATCTTATGGTAGTTTACCGTACCGAAAACAGAAAAGGTAGCGAAGCTGGTTTAAAATATGTATTGTTTGGGGCGGCATCATCCGCAATTATGTTGTATGGTATATCCCTATTATATGGCTTTAGCGGTACACTCAATTTGTTCGACCCTAATTTCATTCCCGCCTTGTTGCAGGTAAATCCTCTTGCGGCAGCTTTAGCAATAGTTTTATTTTTTGTAGGTATCGGGTTTAAATTGTCATTTGCTCCTTTTCATTTTTGGGTGCCCGATATTTATGAAGGTGCACCTGCTCCAATAGCTGCTTTTTTGGCTACGGTAACAAAAATTGCAGCCTTTGCTTTGCTTATTAATATTCTTATACCATTTATTTACTCTCCTAAATTTGTTAAGGTTGTTGATTTTGGGTTGATGTTGTCTGTTGTGGGTATCGCCACCATGGTAGTAGGTAATTTTGCTGCGCTGTGGCAAGATAATATTAAACGTATGCTGGCATATTCGAGCATTGGGCATACGGGCTTTGCTTTAATGGCTATTATAACATTTACAGAACAAGGCAAATCGGCATTGGTTTTTTACCTTATAGCTTATGGTTTAGCCAATATTGGCTCGTGGATGCTGGCAACCTATTTTGAAGATACAGCAGGCGTTGAAAACATAAGTGAGTTAAAAGGTTTGGGATTTAAATATCCAATTGCAGGTGTTTGTTTTATTATTTTATTGATTTCTCTTACAGGATTGCCAATTACTGCCGGATTTTATGGAAAATTTCTTATTTTTTCTTCAGTTTATGCTCTTTATCAAGAAAATCACAATATCTGGCTTCTTTTTTTAATAATTACAGGTTCTGTGATTACAATTGCCTCATTGTTTTATTATATTAAAATTCCTTTGAATTTATTTATTAAAAAATCCGATAAAAAGCTAAATTGTGCCAATAGTCATCGGTTTTTGTTAATTTTTATTACAATTATTTCATTTTTAATTCTTCTTTTAGGCTTTATGCCTTATATTGTTACTAAATAATTATAATAATTAAAAAAATTAACCATTTTTGTACTAATATTTAAACGTTTTAGGTAATTTTTAGAAAATTTTGCAATTTGCAGATGCAAAAAATGTATTAATTTCTAAAAATTAT
Organism: uncultured Mucilaginibacter sp.; assembly: GCA_963422535.1. GTDB lineage: Bacteria > Bacteroidota > Bacteroidia > Sphingobacteriales > Sphingobacteriaceae > Mucilaginibacter. The sequence continues at coordinate 552,414 of OY730227.1, read as the reverse complement.
GAAACGTTATTTCCCTTTCGCAATTATTGTTGGTATTCTGATACTGACTTTTATTTTTCCATCTATTGATTTTCATAATTCAGGCAATCCAAACTTTAATACTGGCGATATTGCTTGGATGTTAATGTCAACAGCCTTGGTTTTGATTATGACACCTGGGTTGGCTTTCTTTTATGGCGGTATGGTAAACAAAAAGAATGTCATATCAACCATGCTACAAAGTATAGTGTGTATGGTTATCATTACAGTAATGTGGGGTATTTTTGGATTTAGTCTAGCTTTTGGCGATTCGTTTCATGGAGTAATTGGTAACCCAGCAACTTATTTCATGATGAAAGGGATGTTGAGTAACGCAACTTGGAAACTTGCACCTACTATACCCTTGCTGCTATTTGCAATGTATCAATTAAAGTTTGCCATTATTACACCAGCCCTAATCACAGGAGCTTTTGCCGAACGTATTCGCTTTAATAGCTATATTATATTTCTCTGCTTGTTTTTTATCTTCATATTCTCGCCATTGGCACATAGCACTTGGCATCCTGATGGTATTTTAGCAAAATTAGGTGTGCTTGATTTTGCAGGTGGAACGGTAGTGCATATGTCGGCAGGATGGGCAGCATTAGCATCAGCTTTATATTTAAAACGTCGTAACGAAGCTAATCATGCCCCAGCACGTATTACTTATGTGATGATTGGTACAGGATTGTTGTGGTTCGGTTGGTTTGGATTTAATGCAGGCTCGGCATTTGGGGCAAATCATTTAGCTGTAACAGCACTAGCCACAAGCACAACAGCATCGGCAGCGGCAGGTTTAACATGGATATTTTTTGATATGCTTCGTGGCAAAAAACCATCAGCAATGGGTACTTGTATAGGGGCGGTAGTAGGTTTGGTAGCCATTACACCAGCAGCAGGTTATGTAACTATACCACACTCATTGGCAATAGGTATTATTTCGGCATTGGTAAGCAATTTGGTAGTAGAGTGGCGCACACGTACTACTATTGATGATACATTAGATGTATTCCCTTGCCATGGTGTAGGCGGTATGGTGGGTATGTTGCTTACAGGTGTATTTGCACACCAAAATGTAAATGCGGGTAATACCACTGGCAATGGCTTGTTTTTTGGCGAAACGCATTTGTTTTCAGTACAATGTATCGCATTGGTAGCAGTATCAATATTTTCATTTTTTGGTTCATTATTGCTTTTGAAAATTACAGATATGATTTCACCATTGCGGGTATCTAAAGAAGAAGAAATAATAGGACTTGATATTAGTCAGCATGGCGAAAAGCTTTAGATAATACAGTTTATATATAGTTGTGCTAATGAATGATTTGTTAAAATAAGATTTGAAAAATTTATTTATGGTTACAAAAATATTTTTTATTATTGCATCATAAATTTTATCACATCATGAAAAAAGCACTATTTATTGTAGCTGCATTTGCATTCGCATCATGCAGCTCGAACAGCAAATCAACCAAAACATCTGATTCAACAGCAACAAAATCTGAAACAGCACCCAAAGAGACGGTTAGCAAGCCCGCTACTGACTGGGAGTATGTTACAGATACAGACAAGATGACGTCCAAATTGCGGTACTTCGCAAAAATTACGGCTACCAACAGGCTTCAATTTGAATCGCCATACAGCGGTGGTTCTACTGGTGCAATAACGCTTAGAAATAAGGATAATAAAAGTGAAGTAATTTTGACAATCGACAAAGGCTTGTTTTTAGGTGGTGAAGATCATCCGATTAATGTTAGGTTTGATAGTGATGCTCCTGTTCAGTTTGACGCTAATGAGCCGTCGGATATGAACTCGACTACTTTATTTATCGACCCATCAGCTAAGTTTATAAAGCGTATAAAAACAGCAAAAAAGATGATTGTTCAAGCCGAGTTTTACGAAAGCGGACGCCAGCAAATGGAATTTAATGTAGATGGATTAAAGTGGGAACACTAATTAGGTACTATATTGAACTTATACAAAGGCGATTTGGTAATACCGAGTCGCCTTTTGTTTTAGTATGACTTAGCTGCATTCTAGCTAAGTGCTTATAAGCCAATTGCTATTATGTAGTTGTCATTTGATTTTAACATTAATGCAATTTAATGACATTGTTAATTTAAGTTCCAACATTAAAATTGTATTTTTGCCACCTCATTAACAATCATGAGTGATCAGATTAAACATGAATGCGGTGTGGCATTTATCCGCCTTCTAAAGCCACTATCTTTCTATCAACAAAAATATGGCACTGCGCTGTATGGGCTAAACAAGCTTTACCTTTTAATGGAAAAACAACACAACCGTGGGCAAGATGGCGCGGGGGTTGCTACTATTAAATTGGATATAGAGCCAGGTGAGCGATACATCAGTAGGCATAGGTCGATGGCTTCAAATGCTGTTGCTGATATTTTTGAGTATATCCAAAAGAAATTTGCTGATGTACAAAAAGAACAGCCCGAAAAAATGCAAGACGCCGAATGGTTAAAGCAAAATGTGAGTTTTACAGGCGAGGTTTTACTTGGGCATTTACGCTACGGCACTCATGGCAAAAACAGTATCGAAAACTGTCATCCCTTTTTAAGACAAAACAATTGGCAAACTCGTAATCTAGTGATTGCAGGTAACTTCAACATGACCAATGTTGACGAACTATTGCAGCAGCTATACGAACTTGGGCAGCATCCAAAAGAAAAGGCCGATACGATTACAGTATTAGAAAAAATAGGGCACTTTTTGGATACCGAAAACCAAAGCTTGTTTAATCAATATAAACAAGAAGGGCATGATGATAACAAGCAAATTAGCAAATTAATAGCTGAGCATATTGATGTTGCTAATATCTTACGTAAATCAGCCAAGAGTTGGGATGGTGGTTATACCATTGCGGGTATAATGGGGCATGGCGACGCTTTTATCATGCGCGATCCATCAGGTATCCGCCCAGCTTTTTATTATTATAACGACGAAATTGTAATAGCTGCTTCCGAACGCCCAGCTATTCAAACAGCATTTAATATCCCAATCGACGATATTAAAGAGATTAAACCAGGGCATGCGCTTATTGTAAAAAAGAACGGTACAATTACTCAGGATATGTTTAGTGAGCCGTTGGAGAAAAAATCATGCTCGTTTGAGCGTATTTATTTTTCGAGAGGAAGCGATGCTTCCATCTACCGCGAACGTAAGCAGTTGGGTAGGTTATTATGTCCGCAAATATTAGAAGCGGTAAATAATGATATCAAGAATACAGTTTTCTCTTATATACCCAATACAGCCGAAGTAGCTTTTTATGGTATGGTAGAGGGTGTTCACAAATACATCAAAAAATATCAGCACGAAAAGTTACTAAACAGAAGCGATAAAATTAGTGATGAAGAGCTATCCGAAGTACTTTCGCTTGCACCAAGGGTAGAGAAAATTGCTATAAAAGATGTAAAACTACGTACTTTTATTACGCAGGATGCTGATAGAAGCGAAATGGTGGCGCATGTTTATGATACCACTTACGGCTTGATAAATAGGGGATTAGATGCCCTTGTTGTTTTGGATGACTCGATAGTGCGTGGTACAACATTGAAGCAAAGCATCCTCAAAATATTAGACCGCCTAGGGCCTAAAAAAATTGTAGTAGTTTCGTCGGCACCGCAAATTCGTTTCCCTGATTGTTATGGTATTGATATGTCGCGAATGGGCGAGTTTGTAGCTTTTGAGGCAGCCATTAGTCTTTTAAGAGAGTTAAAACGTGAGGATATTATTTTAGATGTTTATCAAAAATGTAAAGATAGTGCTTCATTGCCTAAAGAACAGGTTAAGAATTATGTAAAAGCTATCTACGAACCATTTACTGATCAACAAATATCTGATCGAATTGCTCAAATCATTACACCTAAAGAAATTAATGCTGAGGTTAAAGTGATTTATCAAACACTTGATAACTTGCATAAAGCATGCCCAGACCATGCGGGTGATTGGTATTTTTCAGGAGATTTTCCAACACCAGGGGGCAATAAAGTAGTGAATAGAGCTTTCGCCAATTGGATGGAAGGAAAGAACCAACGAGGGTATATGTAAGAGATAGCATAGCAGGACTAATAACCTGCTATGTTTAAATAGCAATCTTTTAAATCCTTTGTTTGGCTTTTAATTCTAAATAACGATTGATGGTATTTATGGTCAAATTTTGTGGTGTGCTTAGGATAGACTCAATACCATGTTTGCTTAATTCTTTTACTATTAGTTTTTTATCATAGGAAAATTTCTCTGCTATTGTTTTTATGTAGATGTCCTCTACATTTTTGGCTGGTATTTCGCTTAGCTTTTCGAGCTCAGTGTTTTCAAAAAAAACTACTAATAGTAAGTGAAACCGAGCTATTCGTTTCAAAAATGGAAGCTGCCTTTCCATCGACGACATACTTTCGAAATTAGTAAAAAACACAACTAAGCTTCGTTGCTTTAAAACCGAACGAATGGTGTTATACAGCAATTCCATGTTGGTTTCTAAATACCTTGTTTTTTCCTTATATAATACTTCAAGTATCCTGTTTAGTTGTATCGAACGCTTATCGGCAGGTACAACGGAGCCAATTTTTTCGGCAACGGTAATCAATCCGGCTTTGTCATCTTTTAATAGGGCAACGTTTGATAAAACTAAGCTGGCATTGATGGCATAATCCAACAAACTCAATCCATCAAATGGCATTTTCATCGACCTCGACTTGTCAATTACACAATACACCTGTTGCGACTTTTCATCAGTATAAACATTAGTCATCAAATCGCCTCTACGCGCAGTGGCTTTCCAGTTAATAGTGCGATAATCATCTCCTTGAACATAGTTTTTTACTTGTTCAAATTCAAAACTATGCCCCAAACGCCGAATTCTTTTTATACCTATTTCGGTTAGCCTGTTTGAAATTGCCATCAATTCGTATTTGCGCATTTGCAAAAATGATGGATATACGGGTAATGTTTCTGATTGGTTAAAATTGTAGCGTCTGGTTATCAATCCAATTGGTGATTTTACATATACTCTTATCAATCCAAATTCATATTCTCCGCGTTTGGTAGGGCGTAATAGGTAGTTAATTACCTTATGCTGGCGTGGTTGTAATTCGGTTTTAAACGAGATATCTCTTCTTTGAAATTGAAAAGGAATTTCGTCAATAATTTCTGCATGGATGTTAAACGAATATAAATTTTCGATATAGATGCCCAGTTCGTTATCATCGCCATTGCTTAAACGCTCGGGTGCATGACGTTTAGCAAACACACCTTTTGATATACGGTATAATAATAATACATCTACAAAAAATAGGAGTATTATTGTCCAAAAAAATAACTCGGGAATAATACCCAGCCAGTTAAAAAAGAAAGAAATTAAAAATAGGATTGCACTTGCCCCTAGCCCCGCAAAAAGCCGATTGGAAAGAAAAAGATTTCTATAATATAGGCCGAAAATATTTTTCACACTACTTATCGAGGTACTTCAATTTTATGAATGATTTGTTTTATTACATCGTCGGGTGTTACGCCTTCCATTTCCTTATCGGGCGTAAGCATAATGCGATGCCTTAATACTGCAGGTGTTACTTCCACAATGTCATCGGGCGTTACAAAATCACGCCCTCTAAGTGCTGCAAGAGCTTTAGCGGCATTCACAATAGCGAGCGATGCACGTGGAGACCCACCAAGATAAAGCGATTTGTTGTTGCGTGTTTCGTGGATAATTTTAGCTACAAATTCTAATATTCGAGTTTCAACATTAAATTTTTTTACCTGTTTCCTTAGCGAAATAATATCAGCTTTAGATAAAATGGGCTTAATATCGGCTAATTGATTATTAGTAGTTTGTTGATGCTGTTGGGTGATGATGGTGATTTCTTCTTCAAGAGATGGGTACTTTACCTCAATTTTAAATAAAAACCTATCCAATTGCGCTTCGGGTAAGCGATAAGTCCCTTCTTGGTCAACAGGATTTTGAGTAGCTAATACAATAAATGGTTCATCCATTTTGTAATGATGCTTGTCTATAGTTACGTGCCGCTCTTCCATTACCTCAAATAATGCCGATTGTGTTTTTGCTGGCGCACGATTAATCTCATCAATCAATATAACATTGCCAAATATTGGTCCTGATTTGAATTCAAAATCTATTGTTTTGGGGTTGAAAACCGATGTGCCTAATACATCCGATGGCATCAAATCGGGTGTAAACTGTATGCGCGAATACTGAGCATCTATCGCTTTTGCTATCAATTTGGCTGTTAGTGTTTTGGCTACCCCTGGCACGCCCTCAATCAGAATATGCCCATCCGCCAATATACCTGCAATTAATAAATCAATCGTATCATGCTGCCCTACTATTATTTTCCCAAGTGTGGCTTTTATTTGTTCAACGGCTGCATTTAACTTGCTTAGGTCGGTTCGTTTTTCAAAAAGTTCATCTTCCATATCTATTCAGATTGTTTGTAAAATTTCTCTATGAGTTGATTTAATGTAATAAGTTCGTGATCATTTATCTGCTTTTGAACTCGAATGTAATTTATATGATTTACAATTTCTTGTGCAAGTGAAGTATCCACCCCTGTTTTATACGATAGGCTTTCAATAAACTCAGCATTAAGATTATTAGTTTTTACATAATATCGAGTTCTTAGATGCTCTAAGAAAAATAGTATTTTCTTTTCGGCTAAGTTTTTGTTATTCCTTTGTTCGTAGTACACTTGCCCCACAACTTTTGCAAAATCAACAGTCGAATTTTTAAGAGGTTCTACTACAGGTATAATACGCTGTCTGCGCTTCATTTCATATAATACAAATAGTACTAAGCTAAAAAGGGTAATATAATAAGCCCATTGTAGGCTTGTGTGGTTAAAGAATACTCTAAATGGAGATTCATCTTCCATTATATCGCCATTTTGAAATTCATCCCAATAAATATTAGTTTGAGGTGGGAGGTAGGATAATGCCTTTGAGGCATAATCAGCTCCATTTTTGGTCAATAAACTGTAATTGGTAAATAGCAATGGGTTGGCGCATAGGTATAAATTGCCTTTACCATAGCTGAAGCGCAAAAAGTTACTATTGCCCAATTCGTTTTTGCCAAGTACCGTAGCATGTGCCGTATCAAACGAGGTGAAATAACTACTGGTAATATCCCTGTCGAAATAATAGTCTTTAGGTTGTTTTAATTGCTTATTAGTGAAATTTATACCAACTTTTGTTTTTTTGTATTCTTTATACACCCCCAATTCTAATGTATCGGCTAAAACGCCTTGCCAATTAAATGCTGTAATAAATACCGAATTGCCTGCCTCAATATAGTTAACCATTTCCTTGAAATCGTATTTACTTAAATTGATGGTTTTTGTTATTATGAAATAATTGGAATTGGTAACTGTTTGATTGTGAAGCAAATCGTATAATGTTTGATTGGTTTTAGTAACCTCGGCATTTGGAAAAAAGCGAGGCAGCTCTCTATGCATTACATAAGTGCCAAACGGAATTTTATCATTATAGTACAAGGTAGCTTGCCAATTTAATGGCGATGGTTTGTTGTATTGTGCTACTAAATACACAATAAGTAAAATGGTGGCTATAGAGATGTATATCTTAAAGTCTTTCATGCGTTATTTGTTTATTAAAGTCATGAAAAGAACCACTTATACGATTATACACTGCTGCATTAATTACAAATTCGCCATACCATATATATTCAAACTGATAAGTCAATATTTTAAAAATACTGCGTTGCTCGCTATTAATTAGTTCATTAATATAAACATTGTTTGTTTTGTCAATTTGCCAATCAATCAAATCGGCATCACTCAGTTGTTTTAAGCATTTTAAATATTGCAGCCTTACAGCAAAACGATAGTTGTGTTTTGCTACTGCATTTTCAATTTCTGTATCGAAATCAATCGTATTAATATCTTCAAAAAACTCAGAATAAGGTATTGGTGCATTTGTTGATTTACGACTGAAAAGATTTTTTACATCTATGCCTGCTGCTTTTAAAATAAACACAATAAGTGCAGCTGCGCCGAGTAGTAAAAATAGGATTTTTACTATTTGCCAAAATAGTGCACTAGCGGTTAGTTTCTTTGTGTTAAAACTAAATAAATGAGCTATCCAATCCCAAAATCCACGCCAAAACCTATCCCACCATGAAATATCTTGCGCGGCTTCTTTATACTGAAATTCGGGCTTTTTGCTATATGCTTTTAAACTATCCTGATTAAACTGCCTGATATTAAGAGCCGAGCTATCTGCTTTTAAAATAGCTTTTGCAGTCTTAGTTTTTACAGGCAGCAGTTGCACTTTAGTATAGCCTAAGCTCACATTAGTAGCCAATAAACAGCATAGCAGAAATAAAGAAAAGCGCATTTAATATTCTTCTGGTGTTATATCTTCATCAAACGTGTTTGTGCCAAATTGATTGATACGTTCCATTATGCCTGTGCCTTCTTTACTTTCGTTTAAGCTGAAATAGCATAAACCAACAGCAACATACATTATGATATAAAGAATATGAGAAAACGAAGTCAATATAGTACTTACGATTGTTGCTATTGTAGAAATTTGGGCTCCTTTAGCAAAATGTAAAAAAATATTACCTGCTCCAAGTATTGCTGCTGGTATCGTAAAAACCATGCCTGCAATTCCAACTATAATGGTTATGACAATAAGCATTCCGAATGTGCTCCACCAATTACCCTTTATTAGTTTAAAACTTTGATTAAAAGCATACCCAAAAGTGCTGTTTTCAGCAATCATTATTGGAAGTACTAATGACAGGATTACCCCCAAATAAATACCAGGTATAAGGCACAAGACCCAACCAGCAATGAGTATTAAAAAAATAACTATTGAACCGCCTAATGACTTTAAAAAATAAAATTTAATATAGCCCCACATTTCATCAGTAGTTGGCACTTGGTTTTGTTTTATCTTATATAATGTCATGTAAGAAAGTACCATTACTGGTATTACGATAAATTCAAGCAATAAAAAAAGTAAAGACAAAAAGAATGGTAGGGTCGAATTTTGAAATAAGTTAGGTTTGTTTTCGGCTGCATCAAAACTATTCGGATCAATGTTGTTTGCCGCATTCATAGCATGGATTTGAGAAATGGTAGATAAAGCTACTGTGGCAAGCAAAAAGAAGCCACAAAAAATAAAAAAATACTTTAGTAAGGATTTGAAATTTTGCCTAATGAAAGTAAAAGTATCAGAAATAATTTCTCCGAAATCGCGCACTTTAGCGAGTTCAACTTTTGGTGTCATATTGTGTTTTGTTTTTTATAAAGTTTATTGGGATAAATAATTACATACCATATTATAAAGCCTAATGATGTGGTTAATATGGTGATGCTTAACCAAATTGGCATTTCGGTATGCCGAGTAACAAAGCTCTCGAAAAAAGCAGCTATTATAAATAATGGCACTAAACCGATGGTCATCTTTAATCCATCTTTTGCTCCTCGTTTTATGGAGGCTATTCTTGTATAAGTTTTTGGGAATAAAAAACTATTGCCCAACACCAAACCCGCCCCACCTGCTATAATTATGGATGAGATTTCAATAACTCCGTGTATCCAAATTACCAGTATGGATTGCGCACCTAAGCCTTTACTAAAAAAGTAATATTCAAACGAGCCCAACATAATACCGTTTCTCACGATATTATAAATTGCACCAACTGAAAAAATAATACCATATAGAAATGTCACTATTGATACAAGAATATTATTTACAGCAATAGAGAAAAACATAGTAAACTCGTTTTGACTTTTATATACACCAAATGGGGCGCCTTTGGCAATATTTTCATTAGTCATATCCACATATTGTGGGCTTAAAATAAGTTTCAAAAAATTGCTATCGTATTTTGCCGATATCGCACCGATGAAGCATGAAACAATAAAAAATATAAACGAATAAAGTAATGGTTTTTCATACTGCTTAAACAAACTCGGCAGTTCAATTTTCCAAAAAGTAATAAAGCGGTTACTTTTCTCTTTCTTGTTTTTATAAATCGATTGATGCAGGGAGGCGGCCAATCCATTTATGTAGGCAGTTGTTTTTGATTGAGGGTAAAAAGTTTTAGCATACGCCAAATCATCCGTAATCTTTATAAAGCGTTCTGCTGCTTCATCAGGGTCGGTAGTAGGCGTTTGTTCAAACTGCCTCCATTTTTCGGTGTTTTGCTTAACAAATAAGGGTTCGCGCATTAATAATTTAGGCACTTAATATTTGCTCAAAATAAACACAATAATTTTATCTTTCAACTAAAAAAGTATATTAGTGACAAAATTTTATTCACATGCAAACAATTAAGATTACAACTTCACAAAATATTGATATTGATTATGAAGTGGCGGGGCTTGGCGAGCGCATACTAGCACGTATGATAGATATAGGTATTGCTATACTGATAATAATATTAGGAAGTATTATCTTATCTATTATAAATACTAGCGAAATTGTTAATTTAGTTTTCGCAATCATCTATGGTGCGCTTTTGGGGTTTTATGATCTTGTTTTTGAGGTATTTATGGACGGGCAAAGCATAGGCAAGCGAATTATGAAAATAAAAGTAATTAGTTTGGATGGTGCACAGCCTCGTTTTAGTCAATACCTATTGCGTTGGTTGTTTCGTATAGTTGATTTTTTACTTATTGAGCCCGGCTTGGTTGCTTTAGTTACGGCTGCAGTATGCGCAAAGCCACAACGCTTAGGCGATATAGTAGCTGGAACCATATTGATACGCACAAACCCACGAACTAAGATAGATAATATTGCGTTTTCGCCTGTTTATGATGGTTATCAACCTGTTTTTAACGTTGCAGGTCAATTAAGAGATAAAGATATTGAGTTGATACACGAAGTGATTAATAATTATGTAAAGACGGGAAATAGTACGGTAGTTTATAATATGGCTCAACGTATAAAAGAACACTTAAACATAGCCCCACCAAATGGCATGAACAATATGCTGTTTTTGCAAACTATTATTAATGATTATAATCACCTCAGTAGTCAGGTAGATGGGATAATTGCCCCTATTGCACCACCAGTTTATCAAGGTTATCAACCTGTATTTACAGAAGCAGAACAATTAAAAACTAAAGATATTGCTTTGGTAAAGGAGGTTATAAATGCTGCTGCAAAAAATGATAATCCAGTACTTATTTATAATATGGCACAACGTATAAAGGCGCATCTTAATATCACGCCACCTGCAAATATGGATGATACTACGTTTCTACAAACCATTATTAAAGATTATAATCACATAAGTACTCAAGTAGGTAGTTTGTAGGTATGGTACATTTTAATACCATAGCTTACCAGTATTATAGTGCCAATGACGATAAACGCTGTTTTTTTGACGATTTCGGATTTTGTATCTAAGCGAAATGCTTTGTCCAAAACGCCATAAATGAAAAATAAAATCAAAGGAATAGCAGCAGGGTAAAGCATAAAGCTTTTTGATAAATCGCCTTGTAATAAGGCTATAACCGAACGCTGAAAGCCACAACCAGGGCAATCAATACCTATAAAATATTTTAAAGGGCAAGGGAGTAAATAACCCTGCAACCACTTGATAAAAGTTAAATGGTTGCAGGATGATGTTTGTATATAATTAAGAATAATCACATTAAGATTGAGGAGTTTCGGGATCTTTATAACCTATTGATGGGTCGAATGTATTAAAACCACCCGCTTCTTTAGCAGACGGTCCTAAGTATCGATAATTGCCAAATGCTAAAATTGGATAAAAAACAAAGCCTAATAAAAGCAAGCCAACGGTAAATCCTTCACTTTGACCAAAACTTTTACTCAATAGATTAGTAACCCATATCAAAATTATAATATTGACACATGGAAGTAAGAGTAATATTACCCACCAAGTTGGTTTACCAACAATTTCGAGTAAAACTATTAAATTATAAATAGGAATGATGGCTGCCCAGCCTGGTTTGCCAGCTTTAGTGTATATTTTCCACTGAGCGATTACCATTATTACCGCAACAATAATCATTGGGATTAGAAGAACAGCTAATATAGCTAAGAATGCGCCTGCTCCTGCGGCCGATGAGTCGTAATTTGTCATTGTATGAATGTTTTTAAGTTTAACTTGATGAAGCTATTAAAATGTTTTCAGATTGTAAAATGTTTTGGAAAAGTATAATAGGCAATTCTCGTAAAATCGTTTGAATGAAAGGAATATTTTTTCGGCGGGAGGGATGTTGGCGAATGGCTAAAATCAAAAAAGGTGCCAATTGAGGCACCCTTTTTGATTTTTCAAAATGGTGTGGTGGTTTATAAATTACCACGTAACTCTTGCTCGCGTTCAATAGACTCAAACAAGGCTTTGAAGTTTCCTGCTCCAAATGAGCGTGCACCTTTGCGCTGTATAATTTCGAAAAATACGGTAGGTCTATCTTCCAATGGCTTGGTGAAAATTTGAAGTAAATAACCTTCATCATCACGGTCAACCAAAATGCCTAATCGTTTTAACGGTTCTAAATCCTCATCAATATGCCCTACACGTTCTAACAATTCGTCGTAATAGGTAGTGGGTACATGTAAAAAATCGATACCGCGGTTTTGCAATTCGGTAACGGTTTCAACAATATTGTTGGTTGCCAAAGCCAAATGTTGCACACCTTCGCCTTCGTAAAACTCTAAATATTCTTCTATTTGTGATTTCTTTTTGCCTTCGGCAGGCTCATTAATCGGGAATTTTACATAGCCATTGCCATTGCTCATTACCTTGCTCATCAGGGCAGAGTATTCGGTCGAAATCATTTTATCATCAAATGTCAGGATGTTTTTAAAGCCCATTACCTCTTCATAAAACTTCACCCAATCATTCATTTTATGCCATCCCACATTGCCCACACAGTGGTCAACATACATTAAACCAGTAGGGGTCGGGTTATAGTCCGATTTCCATTCTTTATAGCCTGGTAAAAATATGCCTTTGTAATTTTTTCTTTCTACAAATATGTGTGCTGTTTCGCCATACAATTTGATACCGCTTGTACGCACTTCGCCATGCTCATCAGTTAAAACTTGTGGCTGTTGAAAAGCCTCCGCACCCCTGCTAGTAGTTTGCTCAAAAGCATCAAAAGCATCATCTACCCAAAGTGCCAATACTTTTACACCATCGCCGTGTTTCTTAATATGCTCGGCAATAGGGTGGTCGGAGTGTAGGGGAGTGGTTAAAACCAAGCGTATTTTATCTTGCTTTAATACATACGATGCCCTGTCACGCACGCCAGTTTCGGGGCCTGCATAAGCTAAACTTTGGAAGCCAAAAGCGGTTTTATAAAAGTGTGCGGCCTGCTTGGCATTTCCTACATAAAATTCAACATAATCAGTACCATTAAGCGGTAAAAAATCTGTCGCTTTCATTTGTTTTTCTATGGTTTGAGTTTCCATTTTATTTTGAAAATCTTTTATTGTTAAAATAATAATGAGCTAATTATTCAGCCCAACTTTTGTAATAGTTTTCGTCCTCAATTATTAAAGCATCTTCGGTAAGCATTAATGGTTTAAAAGGGTCTATCATCACCGCTAATTCTTCTGTTGATTCTTTGCCTATTGATTTTTCTACCGTACCTGGGTGTGGCCCATGAGGGATGCCCCCAGGATGCAGGGTTATTTGTCCTTTAACCACGCTTTTGCGGCTCATAAAATCGCCATCTACGTAGTACAATAGTTCATCACTATCTACATTACTATGGTTGTATGGTGCGGGTATTGATAATGGATGATAATCGTATTTGCGTGGCACAAACGAGCAAATCACAAAGTTGTGCCCCTCAAATGTTTGATGCACAGGCGGCGGCAAATGCAGGCGACCAGTTATCGGCTCAAAATCATGAATAGAGAATGCCCAAGGATAATGATAGCCATCCCAGCCAATAAAATCAAAAGGATGTGTGCCATAAATGTATGGATACATTAGCCCTTGTTTTTTTATCAACACCTTAAAGTCGCCTTTTTCGTCGTAAGTTTTAAGATCAGTTGGTAGTTTAATATCACGCTCGCAAAATGGTGCGTGCTCCATCAACTGCCCATATTGGTTCAAATAGCGTTTTGGTATGCGTATGGGGCTAAAACTTTCGGTGATAAACAAACGGTTATCCTCGGTATCAAACTCCATTTGATAGATAGTACCACGTGGTATTACCAAGTAATCGCCATACTGAAATTTGATATTACCAAACCCTGTTTTTAAAGTTCCAGAACCTACGTGTACAAATATCACCTCATCAGCTTGACTGTTTTTATAAAAATAATCAGTCATTGATTTGCGAGGAGCAGCTAGCGAAATATGTAAATCGCTATTTACCAATATCGCTTTGCGACTTTCTAAATAATCATCCACAGGTTTAATGTTGAAACCAATTAAACTGGTATGTTTTAGATGCTTTTCGCGTGCAATTTTTGGCTCAACAGAATAGGGCTCGCCCAGTTTTTTTACGATAGTTGGCGGATGTGTATGATATACCAACGAGTATAAACTCGAAAATCCTTCGGTTGATACCAGCTCTTCGGCATATAAACTGCCATCAGGTTTACGAAACTGTGTGTGTCGTTTATGAGGTATAGTCCCTAATGTATGATATACAGGCATAATTTATAATTGGTTTTAAGTTTGAATATTAACGACTGAAAAATATAATCAAGTTACAGTTTATCAGTAATATATCTAAAACGATTGTAAAGAAATTAAGATTGTTTTAATACTAAAATTTTACAATCTTGAGATATTAAATTAGTATTGTGCCAATACAATTTTGCTGAGCATAGCATCCCTGAAAGAAGAGGCATCACTCATAGAAGTGAGCCCTAGGGAGAATAAGAAATGTGTTTGTATGCGCAACATATTACACGAAATTAACTTTATTCTATTTAATATGCAAGCATAGCGATTTTTTATATCAGAAAAACTTTAGCTTTGACCACCAATTTAACGCTACATAAAAGATTATGAAACTAGTATCCTATAGAACAGAAGACCGCGAGCATTTGGGTATCTATGTAAACGGGCATATTTATAATTTAAACTCGTGTGATAAGTTATTGCCCGATAATATGAACGAATTTTTGTGGGGTGGTGATGAGTTGATGGAGCGTGCAAAAAAAGTAAACGAGGCTATTGCATCAGGTAAGCGTGAAGCAAAAGAGGAATTATTTTTCGAGTTATTAGCCCCTGTTCCGCATCCTACATCGTGCAGAGATGGGTACGCATTCCGTCAGCACGTGGCGGCAGCAAGGCGCAATAGAAAAGTTGAAATGATACCTCAGTTTGACCAGTATCCTATATTTTATTTTACCAATCACAATGCCATACAAGGAGTAGGGGAGATTGAGTGTATGCCTGACCATTTTGATAAGCTCGATTTTGAACTAGAAGTAGCTGTTGTGCTCAATAAAAAAGGTAGAAATATTAAAGCTGCCGAAGCCGATAGTTATATAGCTGGGTATATGATTATGAATGATATGAGCGCGCGCACCCTGCAAATGGAAGAAATGCTGTTGAATTTAGGACCAGCAAAGGGGAAAGATTTTTCGACAGTAATAGGCCCATGGTTGGTTACACCCGATGAGTTGGAAGCATACAAAGTGCCAGCAAAGCCTAATCATGTGGGCAATAATTATAACTTGGCAATGAAGTGCCATGTGAATGGTAAAGAGGTATCGAGCGGGAATATGGCTGATATGGATTGGACGTTTGCCGAAATTATAGAGCGTTGCGCCTATGGTTGCGATGTATTGCCAGGCGATGTAATAGGCTCGGGAACGGTAGGTACAGGTTGCTTTTTGGAATTGAACGGAACAGGCTTACTAAACGACCCTAGCTACCAAACGCAATGGTTACAACCTAACGACTTGGTAGAAATGGAAATAACAGGTTTGGGTATATTGAGCAATGTAATTAAAAAGGCAGATAGCGACTTTTCGATATTAGCTTTGAAAAAATAGGGGATAAGAGCGTTTTACAATATGCTAACACTTCACACAAAAGATTTATCGCCAGCCGAGCTACAAAACTATTTGCAATATGCCATAGCACCTCGTCCTATTTGCTTTGCGTCAACCATAGATAAAGCGGGTAATATTAATCTTAGTCCGTTTAGTTTTTTCAATATGTTTAGTAGCAACCCGCCTATATGTGTGTTTTCGCCAGCACGCAGGGTGAGGGATAATACAACCAAGCATACCCTCGAAAATATACTAGAAGTGCCCGAGTGTGTGGTAAATATTGTAAACTATGCTATGGTGCAACAAACTTCGTTGGCAAGTGTGGAGTATCCAAAAGGGATGAACGAGTTTGTAAAAGCAGGTTTTACGCCTATTGCATCCGATTTGGTAAAACCACCCCGTGTGGCAGAAGCCCCTGTGCAGTTTGAGTGCGTGGTAAATGAGATAAAATCATTAGGGAATAATGCAGGTGCGGGTAATTTAGTTATTGCCGAAATTAAACTGATACATATCAACGAAGCTATATTAGATGCCGAAGGTAAAATTGATCAGGAGAAAATTGATTTAGTAGCACGTTTGGGTGGAGATTGGTATTGCCGAGTAACAAAAGATAACCTATTTAAAGTAGCCAAACCTGTGCGTAATATTGGTATAGGGGTTGATGCCATACCTTATGCTATTCGTAATTCCAACGTACTTACGGGCAACAACTTGGGACAATTGGGAAATGTAGAAGTATTGCCAACCGACGAAGAAATAAATGAATACAGCCAATCAGTCGAAATAAAAGATTTGTTGGATGCTACTATGGGCGATAATCAAACCCGCCAATTACAATTGCATTTAAAAGCAAAGCAATTATTGGATAGTGGCAGGGTAGCAGATGCTTGGAAGGTATTGCTGATAGATTAGTTTTCGACTCATCCTATCAAAACTCGAAATATCAAATTCGATATCAAACTATATCCCTAGTACTTGCTTCAATTTAGCATAGCCCGTTTTGCTTACTGGTATTTTAGTTCCCGATTTTAAGATGGCGATATGTGCATCCTTTTCGTAGGGGTCTATACGGGTAATATTTTCAATTTTAACAATATACGACCGATGCACCCGCACAAACTGACTATTATCAAGTGTTTGCTCAAAAAAGCTCATCGTTTTATTTTTCAAAAACGAGCCTTCGCTGGTATGCACACTTACGTAATCGTCATCGGCTTCTAAATACTCCACATCAGCAACAGGTATAATTTTTACTTTAGTGCCAGTTTTTACTACTATACGTTCGTGTTGTGCTGGCGATTGTGAAGCAGTATCTAATAAGTTTTCGGTTTGTTTAACTACTTGTGCGGGCGATTGGGCTAAAAACTTCTCAACTGCTTTGGTAAATCTATCTTTGGTAAAAGGCTTTAGAAGATAATCAACAGCATGGGTTTCAAAAGCCTTTATAGCATATTCGTCGAAAGCGGTAGTAAATATAACCGATGGTGGATTTTCAACCAATTCCAACATCTCGAAGCCATTTATTTTGGGCATTTGCACATCCAAAAATATTAAATCGGGCTGATGCTGTTGTATAGCTTTTAACCCTTCAAAACCATCATTACATTCTTGTAAAACCTCCAACTGTGTTTTAAAATCTTGTAAATATTCAAGCACTACTAATCGGGCCAAAGGTTCGTCATCAATAATTAGTACACGCTTCATATTTGAGGAATTTTAATAATGGTTGTAAATATATTATCATTTGCATGAGTTTCAATAAGGTCAGTACGTGCAAAAAGTAAATCGAGCCTACGTTGCGCCCCACTCAAACCAAATCCCGTCCCTTTACGTGGTCTTGCAGTTTTGGGGTCATAGGGGTTTTGTACCATCAAAGTGAGGTAGTTATCATCCATTTCGGCTCTTATGCTTACCGTTACACTTTCGGTAGTATCATAAAGCCCAAATTTAATGGCATTCTCTACAATAGGCTGCAATATCATGGGTGGCAATATGCACTCTTGGCAGTTTTTATCACAGCTTATTTCGGTCATTAAGCGATGCCCGAACCGTACTTTCTCAATATCAAGATATAATTGCAAATGTGCCAACTCTTCGGTTAAAGTAACTTGCTGCTGGTCGTCCTTTTTTAAAGTTCCTCTTAAAAAATCAGATAACTGATGTATCATTTTACGCGCCTCATCAGGCTTAAAACCTATTAAAGCATTGATAGAGTTAAGACTATTGAACAGGAAATGGGGTTGTAGTTGCTGCCGCAGATTATATAATTCGGCATCACGAGCCAATTTTTCAGCTTCAGCTTTTCTTTTCTCATTCTCTTTCTGGTCTTGCTGCGCGTACCAAATCATGCTAATCATAGCCATCCACCCGATAGCCAAGAAATCAGTAAAGAAACGAATGGTTAATGATTGTGTTACGAAATTGGTATAAACACTATTATCATTTAAATAGGGCAATATCCATCTACAACCCAATATACAAGCCCCTGCCAATGCGCCACACCATATTAATATATTGATATAACTACCTTTGCCAGGTTGAAAGTAACGGAGATTGTTATTGATGAGCCAGCAGGCTGCACCAAGCAATATAGAGGTTACCGCACCATCTATTACAGCTATGTACCAGCTAAAGCCGAAACTGTGCACCAAATAAGTTAACAGGGAAGCCCAAACCAAGCCCCCTGTTAAAAATGCTGCGCGTAGTTTCGAAAATGTAAGTTGGATACCCGCCAAGTTTGTTTTATTTAATCAGTTAATATTTCTTTAGTTTAAAAACTATTCGTGACGATTAGTAGCTACGAATATCTACTCCTGCAAATATTGATACACCTTTAATTACCAATATTTTATCACTGCTCTCTCCCATAGCTGGACGTCGTAATCTTTTATCATCAATACCTGCAAATACCGCAGCAATATCAGATACTACTTGCCAATTAGATGGGACAATAATTTTAGTGCCGCCAAAAATTTGAGTTATCTCGAGCACTACCCGACCATTAATATCAGCTTGAGTAAAATCGAGCTCAGCACCACCAAAAATGTTTACAATATCGCCGCCTTTAAAATCTTTGGATAGGATAGTTTTTTTCACACCTCCAAAAACTGATACCGTATCCATATAATCATCGCCATATCCATGTTTGGCATTAGTTGACGAATAGTTTGTTTGTGTTTCGGTAGCATTAATTTCATTGGTAAAAGTACTTTCGCTATACTTTTGTTTGTGATGTACCCATCTGTCCCATTCGCCTTTGTTTTTGTCCCATTTATGATTGCGACGCATAATCAACCATATACCAAATACAATAAACATTACTGGCCAAGTAATTCTACCCACATCGTACCCAGGTAAAGCTTTTTCTAATAAAAATATTACACCTAGTATAAATATGATAAACCAACCCGTATTTCGGAAATTGTGTTTAGCACCGTTATATAAGCCTACCGCTATTAAAATCATAGGCCAAGTAAATAGCCAAAAGGGGAAAAAGAAAAGATCCATTTGATGAACAAGCAATACTGCACCTACTACCAACAGGATGGCTCCAGCAAGGGCTTTATTTTTGCGAGGCTTGTTCTCTAAGTTTATATCGTTATTCATATCAATTATCTCAATTAAAAATCATATCCAAAACTAAGGTAATACTTAACACGAACCTATCAAATATTGGCGATATTATTAAACATCTCGGTAAGACTAGCAAAACTATCGGCGAAAATTGTTTGATTCGGAAAGAGGTGTAATTTAATATATAGAACAGCTATAATAATCAAGAATAAAGAACTTGTATAGCTGTTCTAAAAATAGAATTGGTATGACGATTTATTTATACCGAAGGTTCTTGCTGACTTAAGCAATGGAAACTACCTAAACCCCAAATAATATCAGTCGAGTCGATACCTATTACTTTTCTGTCGGTAAAGCATTGTTGCAAAATGCTTAATGCTTTATCATCATTATCGCAACGGTAGGTAGGCACTACAACTGCCGCATTG
Organism: uncultured Mucilaginibacter sp.; assembly: GCA_963422535.1. Classification (GTDB taxonomy): domain Bacteria; phylum Bacteroidota; class Bacteroidia; order Sphingobacteriales; family Sphingobacteriaceae; genus Mucilaginibacter. The sequence continues at coordinate 532,387 of OY730227.1, read as the reverse complement.
CTGATATAAAAATTGGCATAAGATGCTGGCAAACGTTGTTCATCATATATCACAGCATCGGGCATAGGCAACTCTATCACATTAAGCTGTTTGCCATTTAATAGGCGCATGCTTTTTAACGCTGTTAGGTTTTCTTGAAGGATATGATAGTTCTCGTCGTTTTTATTTTCTTCAACTACGGTCACTACGGTATCTTCGTTTACAAAACGAGTAATGTCATCAATATGTCCATCCGTATCATCGCCTATAATACCATCGCCCAGCCAAAGCACTTGCTCCACTCTATAGTAATGCTGTAAATAAGCTTCTATTTGTTGTTGGGTTAAATGCGGATTTCGGTTTTTGTTTAATAAGCAGGCGGTGGTGGTTAATACCGTACCATTGCCATTAAAATCAACAGAACCACCCTCCATCACTATATTGGGATGATACACAGGTAAATTGAAATGCTGTGCAATTTTTGTAGGAATGACGTCGTCCAAATCATAAGGTGGATATTTGCCACCCCATGCATTATACCCCCAATCAACAATTACTTTTTGATGGGTAGTAGGGTTGATTAAAAACGCAGGCCCATGGTCGCGACACCAAGCATCATTGGTGGCAAAATTGAAAAACTCAATCTTATTCAAATCAACACCCACATTTAGTAATTGCTCTTTTGCAAAAGCAATCATTTGCTCGTTTGCCACATTGATGCGTACCAACTCGCCTTCGGTTACTACTTTTATAAACTCGCAATAGGGTTTGTAAATGGTATCAATTTTACCTGGCCACGATGCTTCTTTATGCGGCCAGCTTAACCAAGTAGCAGTATGCGCTGCCCACTCCGCAGGGAAATGAAAGCCCTGTGATGCAGGTGTGTTAGAAAAATCAATCTTCATCAATCAACCTTTTTGTAATGGGAGAATAAGAATCAATACGGCGGTCGCGCAAAAATGGCCAATGCGTGCGGTAATAATCGGTTTTATTAAGGTCGAGTTCTTGCACCACTATTTCTTCATCAGTATGCGAAGCTTGATAAATTACACTTCCGAATGGATTGGAGAAGAATGAGCCTCCCCAAAACTTTAACTCTTCTTCTTGCCCTACACGGTTTACGCTCACCACGTGTACTCCGTTTGCTACGGCGTGCGAACGTTGAATGGTTTGCCAAGCATTGTATTGTTCGGTATTAGTAGCCTCATCCTGACTGGTAGCCCAACCTATTGCTGTTGGGTAGAACAAGATTTCGGCACCCATTAGAGCAGTAATGCGTGCAGCTTCGGGATACCATTGGTCCCAACATATCAAAACCCCGATAGTGGCATATTTGGTTTTAAAAACTTTATAGCCTAAATCGCCAGGGGTAAAGTAAAATTTCTCATAAAAGCCTGGGTCATCAGGAATGTGCATTTTGCGGTACTTTCCTAAATATGCTCCGTCGGCATCTAACACAGCAGTGGTATTGTGATATAAACCATGCGCGCGCTTTTCAAATAGTGAAGCTATGATGACCACATTCAATTCTTTTGCAATTTTAGATAACTCATCAGTTGATGGGCCTGGAATAGCTTCAGCCAATTGAAAATTATCATAATTCTCCACATCGCAGAAATACAGCGAGGTAAACAACTCTTGTAAACAAACTATCTGCGCACCTTTTGCGGCAGCTTCGCGCACCTTTATAATTGCTTTTTGCAAATTTTGCTGCTTATCAGCCGTGCACGACATCTGCACCAAACCAACTTTTACTTTTGCCATGCCGCAAAGTTAGATAATTATTGAAATTATAGATTTATTGTATTGTGGATTTTATGTTAATTCCAATTTAACTTTTTGCAAATAGGTGTGTGACTCAAAGCGCAATCGTAATAAGTAAAAGCAAAGTATTACTTTTGCAGGCAATGACAGCAATTGAAGAAATAGTAGAGGATAACCCTAATCCGCGAACTTGGAAGCATAAACTTTGGAACGTTACCAAAATATTGTTAAAATTAGGAGTTACATCGGTGCTACTCTATTACGTTTTTAGTAAAGTGCCACTTAAAGATGTGAAGGATAGGATAGTGCATGCCAACTATTGGTGGATGCTAGCTACTGTTATTCTTTATTTCTTATCAATGGTAGTATCATCATGGCGTTTGTTGAGTTTTTTTAAGTCGATTGATTTGCGCTTAGATCCTCGCTTCAATTTCAGATTATACTTACTGGGCATATTTTATAATATCTTACTCCCTGGTGGTATAGGTGGCGATGGGTACAAAATTTATGTATTACATAAAACGTATAAACAGCCAGCCAAAAAAATGTTTTGGGCTATTGCTTTCGATAGACTAAGCGGTTTATGGGCCATAGGTTTAATTATAGTGGCATTAAAAATATTTATCCCACAAATAGAAATCAATATTGCCATTCCCTTAGCTGTTTTTGTTTTAGGGACTATTATCTACTACTTTATTGTAAAAAAGTTCTTCCCCGAGTTTTCTAAACATTTTTTCAAAGGTCATGCAAAAGCCATTTTAGTGCAATCGCTTCAAGTGCTTACCATTCTTTGTGTGTTGATGGGGCAAGATTTTCATGGCAAGTTTGCGCCTTATTTGTTGTCGTTTCTTATCTCGGCTTTAGCCGCAGTAGTGCCTATTACTTTTGGCGGTGCTGGTGCGCGAGAAGCTATCTTTCAGCAGCTTTCGCCAATATTTCACATGGATGTAGGGTTGGCTGTATTTCTTAGTGTATCATTTTATATTACCTCGGTTATAGTAGCGTTAACGGGTTTGTATTACGTAATTCGCCCAAGCAGATTGGATGAAGGCTTAAAATCATTCAGAGAAAAATAGGGGATAGCACAACCAAAATTCATAAATTTGCGTTCTCTTATAAACCAATAGAACGTAATGACCGATTTTAATGATTTTAATAATCCGCAGGTTGCGGCATTGCCCCGTCATTTAAAACAATTTATAGTTGAACAACATTATGAGCATTATACGCCTGTAGATCATGCAGTATGGCGTTATGTAATGCGTCAAAATTATAGCTATCTTAAAGATGTAGCTTACTACCCCTACATCCCTGGTTTGCAAAAAGCAGGACTAACCATTGAGAAAATACCCAATTTGCAGGAGATGAATGATGCGCTTGGCAAAATTGGATGGGGGGCGGTTACGGTTGATGGTTTTATTCCACCAGCTGCTTTTATGGAATATCAGGCTTATCGTGTATTAGTAATAGCTGCCGATATCCGTCAGTTAAAACATATCGAATATACCCCTGCACCTGATATTATACACGAATCGGCTGGTCATGCGCCTATTATTGCCGATAAAGATTATCATCAATATTTGAGTTATTTTGGTTCGATAGGGGCAAAAGCTATGTTTTCGGCACAAGATTTTGAATTGTACGAAACCATCAGGACGCTATCCATATTAAAAGAAATGCCCGATGCCGACCCTGAAGAAATAAAAAAGGCAGAAGAGTTATTAGCCCACCGACAAGAAAATATGGGCGAACCTTCGGAAATGGCTTTGCTAAGCCGACTACATTGGTGGACGGTAGAGTATGGACTGATAGGCACTTTAGACGACCCTAAAATATACGGAGCAGGTTTGCTTTCATCAATTGGCGAAAGCGTTACTTGTATGCAAGCCGATGTGAAAAAACTATGGTACACTATTGATACTGTAAACTACTCGTATGATATTACCAAGCCTCAACCACAACTGTTTGTTACACCTACATTCCAAAATTTGATTGATGTATTAGAAACTTTTGCTAATACAATGGCTTTCAGAGTAGGGGGTGTGTACGGTTTGCAGAAAGCTGTTGAAAGTAAAAATACCTGTACTGCGGTGTATAGCTCGGGTTTGCAAGTAACGGGTACTTTTACCGATTATAAAAAACTAACAGATAGCGACCTGTCTTTTATCAAAACTACTGGCGAGTCGATGTTGTCCTTCAATAATAAGTTAATAAAAGGGCATGGTAAAGATTACCATCAACATGGTTTTAGCTCGCCTGTGGGTAAGTTAAAAGGCATTGCCACATCAATAGAAGATATGACTTTAACGGAATTGAGTAATGTTGGTATAGCAATTGGCGAACAAACTACCCTTCATTTCGAGAGTGGTATTACAGTGAATGGGACGATAAAGCATATACATACTATTGAAGGTAAAAATGTATTGATTTCGTTTGTGGATTGCACAGCAAAAAGCGAAGTAGGCGAAATACTTTTCGATCCATCGTGGGGTATGTATGATATGGCTATTGGCGATAAAATTACATCAGTATTTTGTGGCGCTGCCGATAAGGATGCTTTTGAAGAAACGGTATATAAATCAAACACCAATACCTACCATGCTACGTATGATGACAATACTTTAGAGCTACATCAATTATATCAACAGGTAAGAAACCGTCGTCATAATGGAGGCGATTATGGCTTTTTAGGTAATGTTTGGATGATGCTTCAAAAAAATCATCACGATGATTGGCTTTGTGCGCTCGAGATATTGGAGATATTAGATCACGAAGGTATTGAATCCGAATTAGCTTCGGAGATTAAAACTTTCCTTGAAAATAAAGCTCAAAATGAGCCCGAATTGAGCAAACTGATTAATGATGGCTTTTATCTTATTAAACATCCAGTAGAACAACGATTGGTGATTTAATAAATTTAATACCTTAGCACCTATGAATATTATTGTAACTGGCGCAAGTAGTGGAGTGGGGTTTGAAGCAGTTTTAGAGCTGATATTATCAGGCAAACATAAGGTTTTGGCTTTGGCACGCTCCGAAAGCAAACTGGGGCGATTGTTGGAAATAGCTCAAGGGCTTAACCCCGATTGCGTGCTTTATCCTGTTGCTTTTGATATTGTACACGACGATTATGCTGATTTGGTTCAGTTTATCCATAGCCATTTAGATGGTAAAATAGATGTGCTTATCAATAATGCAGGAATGTTGGTCAATAAGCCCTTTACCCAATTATTAGAAACCGATTTTGTAGAGATGTTGCAAAGCAATTTTATTGGGCACGTGCGCATGATACAAAATTTATTGCCAGTAATACAGGCGGGTGGGCATATCGTGAATATTGGTAGTATGGGCGGTTTTCAAGGTAGTTCGAAATTCCCCGGATTATCAGCTTATTCGGCGAGTAAAGCAGCACTGCACACTTTGACAGAGTGCCTCGCGCAAGAACTGGCGGAGCAGCAAATAAAAGTAAACTGCTTGGCATTAGGTTCGGCACAAACAGAAATGCTCGAACAGGCATTCCCAGGGTATGAGTCGCCAGTTATGGCTTTTGAAATGGGTAAATACATTGCCGATTTTGCACTCACAGGGCATAAGTTTTTCAACGGTAAAATATTGCCCGTTGCGCTCACAACGCCATAAAATCATACAGGGAGCAGTGAAAACTGCCCCCATGTACTTTGTGATAGGTTAGGTGTAAGTTTGTATAAGGTTTAGGTGGGTTGATAGGGTTTAGGTATAGTATCTATTTATATAAGGTTTAAGTGTGTTCGTTTATTTTTTTGTACCTATTTTCAGAAATTCATTAACTACTACTTCGGTTATATAGCGTTTGTTGCCATCTTTATCTACATAGCTTCTGCTTGCTAACTTACCTTCTACTGCAATTTCGTCACCTTTTTTAAGTATTTCTTCGGCAAGTTTGGCTTGTGTTCCCCATAGTACAAGGCTATGCCATTGTGTATCGGTTATTTTATCGCCTTTGTCATTCTTATAACTTTCGTTTGTAGCAATTGATAGTTTTGCAAGTTTCTTATTGTTGTCGAAACTTTTCACCTCCGGATCCATTCCCAAATTACCTACAAGGCGTACGCTATTTTTTAATGTGTTCATCGTTTTAATGTTTTTCCCTTTTGTTTCGGTGATACAAAGTTGCAGCTACTCGGCAACCTTATTCGGTTAATAATCGCTTATAATCGACAATTTCCGTTTGTAAGCGTTTGTAATCGGATAATAAATACATACCTTTACCCTAATATGAATGAAGAAAGATTATGCCTAGACTGCGGCGAAGTTTTGCATGGCAGAGCCGATAAAAAATTTTGTAACGATCAATGTCGTAATAATTACAACAATCAACTGAATAGCAGTAGTTCAAATATGGTGCGTAATATCAACAATATATTACGTCGAAATCGTCGTATATTAGAAGAGTTAAATCCGTCAGGAAAAACTAAAACGACACGCAAAAAATTAGCACAAAAAGGATTGGATTTTGACTACCATACACATACATATCAAACCCAAAATGGAAAAACCTATTTCTTTTGTTACGAATATGGTTACCTGCAATTGGATAGTGATGAGGTATTATTGGTAAAAAGAGGCGAAAAAACTGAATAAGATAAAACGTTAAAAGTATTATAAAATGAAAAATCTATTCAATACAAATGATACTACTGAGATTTTGAATCGTCTAGATAGTTTGAATGTAAATACAAAAAGACTTTGGGGCAAAATGGATGTAGCTCAAATGTTGGCACATTGTTCGGCAGCCTTAGAAGTGGCATCGGGTAATCAATTCCCACCAAGAATGTTTATAGGACGAATATTAGGGCCAGTTTTTAAATCGAATTTTTATAACGAGAAACCATTTCCCAAAAACTCGCCTACTGATAAAAGTTTTATTATAGCCGACCAAAGAGATTTTGAAATAGAAAAACAAAAACTCAAAATGCTTGTTCAAAAATTTGCAGATGGGGGAGTTGAGAAATGCACCAAACATCCACATTCATTTTTTTGAACATTAACAGCCGAGCAATGGGGGATTGGAATGTATAAGCACCTCGATCATCACTTTCGCCAATTTGGCGTTTGATTTTATTAAAATTAATATATTAACATCGTACTATGATTACTAAACATACCAAGCCTTTTCTATTAGCCATAGCATTATTGTTGCTTACGCTGCAAACTTTTGCACAACTACGCCTTCCTAAAGGGTATTTTTGGAAACAATTGCCTAACGGATTACAAGTATTAGTGATTGAAAACAATAAAGTACCATTGGTAACGGTAGAAATAGCTGTAAAAAACGGCGCGTTTACTGAAGATGTCGAATATAACGGGCTATCGCATATGTTCGAACATATGTTTTTTAAAGCAAACAGAGATTACCCCAATCAGGAGAAACTTTATGGGCGTTTGCAAGAGCTGGGTGCTATATATAATGGCACTACCGATGTAGAGCGAGTGAATTATTACATGACACTTTATAAAGATAGCCTTAAAGCAAGCTTGCAGTTTATGAATACGGCTATCCGTTTCCCCATCTATCGAGAAGAAGATATGAAAAAGGAACGCCCAGTGGTTGATGGCGAGTTTCAAGGTAATGAAAACGACCCTAATTTGCAACTGTTTTATGCGATGCAGAAACATTTATGGGGCAATCTGTTTAGTCGTAAAAATGTTATCGGCATACACGAAGTAATTAATACCGCTACGCCCGAGAAAATGATGGCGATTAAAAATAAATATTACTTTCCAAACAATAGTTTACTCACCATTTGTGGCGATGTAAAGCATGAAGATGCTTTTGTATTAGCCGAAAATATTTTTGGCGATTGGGCAAATAGTGGCTTCGACCCAATAAAAAAATATCCCATACCTACATTTAAACCATTAACCAAAAACGAATATTTCATAAAAGAAACACCTATTGCGCAAGCACCTATTATGCAAATATCGTGGCATGGCCCGTCATTTCTTGTTGATTCTGCATCTACCGTTGCTGCCGATGTGTTCTCGACTATTATAGCACTGAATTCTTCTAAAATGCAACAAGCATTAGTTAATAAAGGGTTGGCAACAGGTGCAAACTTGGCTTATGCAACTTGTAAATACGTGGGTTCTATTGATGTTTCGATTCAGCCTAATCCTGATAAGATGAAAGAGTGTTATGCTGAATTGCTTAACCAAATAAATCAATTTGCTAATCCTGATTATTATACCGACGAGCAATTGAATACAGCTAAAGCAATAGCCTTACGCAATAGCGTTTATAATAAAGAAAAACCATCTATTTTGGCCGATCAGGCAAGTTTTCATTGGTGTAGTACCTCGCTCAATTTTTTTACCGATATGGATAGTAATTATCAGAAAGTAAGCAGAGCGGATATAACCAGATATATCAATCTATATATCAAAAATAAACCAATGATAGCAGGGTTGATAATAAGTCCCGAGATGAGTAAAAAACTTAATGTGAGTTCGTTTTTTAAAGCCCAATAATACTAACTGAAATGAGGAAGATAATATTGTTATTGTTTGTAGGTGTTGGATTACTGGGTTTGCAAAATAGCGATGCACAACAACCCTACGAAACCGTGGTGGATGGTGTAAAAGTAATAGTACATCCAGCGGGAGGGAATAATATAGTTGAAATTCAGACTATAATTAAAGGCGGAGTATATAATTACCCTGTTGATAAATGCGGTATCGAGGAATTGGCTATGGTGGCTTTAAGCGAGTGTGGTACACTAAAACAGGACAGAAACGAATTCAAAAACCAACTAGATAAAGTGAGTGCTACATTATTTGGTTTGAGTGGTAAGGATTATGCTGTAATAAAAATGAATTGTGTAAAAAGTGATTTTGGGGTAGTGTGGCCTTTATATGTCGAAGCCATTACAATTCCTAAGTTTGACCCACAGGATTTTGACCGCATAAAGCAAGAAGCAATTAATAACCTTAAGTCGGACGAAGGGCAACCCGACCGTGCTATTGATAAATTGGCTAATAAGATTGCTTTTGCTGGGCGCGATTATGTAAAAGACCCCGATGGAACAGTAGAGAGTATTGAAAAATTTACCGCCGAAGAAACTAAGATATACTATCAATCAGTTTTGACTAAGTCGAGAATGGTGATGGTTATAGTAGCTGATTTGGATAGAGATGTAATTGAAAAAGAAGTGCACACCTTATTAGCAAATATTAAACAAGGTGTGCCTTATGAGCTTAAAAAAACACTGTTTAGAGCAGATAAAAACTTGTTTTTGTCAGAACAAAAGGATTTGAGTACAAATTATATCGAGGGAATTACCAGTGCACCTGCACCAGAAAGCTCCGATTTTAATGCGTTTAATATCGCCTTGCGTATATTTTCTGACCGCCATTTTTTAGAGGTGCGTACCAATAATGCCTTGTCGTACTCCCCAAACGTATGGTTAAATAATGGCACAATGGCAGTTGCAAAGTTTTCCGTTTTAACTACTCAGCCTAATAAGTATATCGAAGTGTTTAATCAACTGGTTGAAAAAACCAAGAAAGACGGTTTTACAGATATAGAGGTAAAAAATATGAAAACTGGCTATCTCACTGGTTTTTATTCACGAAACGAAACCAATAGTACTTTAGCCGCATCACTCGTGTCAAGCGAGGTATTGTTTAATAATTGGCATCGAGCATTAGACTTGGCTGATGATGTGAATAAACTCACAACCAAAGAAATAAGCGATGCTTTTCGTAAATATATTGGGCATATTGTATGGGTATATCAGGGCGATACACAAAAGGTCAATGCTGAAAGCTATACTAAATAGACGAGGAAATTGGGATAATTACGAAACAAGGGCTAATTTCCCCTCGGTTACCATAACAATAGTTTCGCCTTTTGGTAGTGTAATAAAGAATTCGGTACCAGTACCTTCGATACTTTCTACCCAAATTTTTCCATTGCATTTTTCAATCAAATCTTTACAGAAGAGTAATCCCATACCTGTACCCGGTTCGTTGTTAGTGCCTACACCGCTATCCACTTTGCTTTTAAATAGTTTGCGCAACTGTTTTTCGGGCATACCTACACCTGTATCTTTTATCGTTATTAATACAGCATCATTCATATAACAAGCATCTACGCTTATGGTATCTCCCTTTTGGGTAAATTTGATAGCATTTGTGATTAAGTTACGAGTAACTATACTGATGGAGTTAGGGTCGGCTAAAACTGCAATATCGCTCGGTGTGTTGTCGGTTAATATTACGCCCTTTTCGGCTGCTTGCTCTATATAATTATTTACTTGCGTTGTAATAGCATTTTTAACAGGAAATACTTTGGTAGAGTTACGGAAATTGTCCATCTGACTATTAACCCAAAATAATAAAGTATCTAAAAAATCTGATGTATATTCTAATTTTTTTAATACATGAGGTAGCATTTCTGAAAATTGCTCTTGTGTAATCCCTTCATGTTCTAATAAGCTAAACAAGCCGCGTAGTGTACTTAATGGAGCTCTTAAATCGTGTGCGAGAACGGCTATTAATCTATCTTTTAAATGGTTCAACTCGTTCAGCTTTTCGGTTTGCTCGTCGAGATGTGTTTTTTGTTGTAAAACCACATGGTTTTTTTCTTCAAGTATAGTATTGATACGTTGCTGTTTACGTTTAGAGCGGTAATAAACATTCAAAATAATAGCCATCCCCAAAATGATGATAAAAAATACAACACTTATCCATCCTTGTCTTTGTATTTTTTGTTGATACAATTCTTCTTGATGTTTGTGTTGTTCAACCATAGTGCGCTGCTTTTCAGCAAAGCTTGCTTCCAAATTTAATGAGGTTAATCGTTGTACAAGTGCATTGCTTTTTAAAGTATCACGTATCATATCAAACTCTTTTCTAGCTTTCAAAGCATCACCATATTGTTTCAAACCCTCTAATGCTATACTGAGCTGCAATGTGGCATTTGTGCGATAAGAAAGATCTCCAAGAAGTTTGGCAGTATTATTGCCTGATTTAGCATAATACAACGCATGCGAATAATCACCATATAAATTATATAAAGTAGCCAAGCCATTGTAGGCAAATGCCTTGTCGGCAGTTAATTTATATTTATCTGCTACCTCTAGTGCTTTAAGAAGATATTTTAAAGCAGTACCGAATTGATTCTTATAGGCATAACATAATCCCAAATCAGTACTAACTATACTTATACCATCTTTTTCATCACGATCAAGCTCAATTTTCATTGATTTATTCAAAAAATTAATGGCTTTATCATAATTATGTTCAGCTATATATATTTCGCCAATATTATTATAAGCCGTACCTATGCCTGATATATATTTTTTACCTTCCCATATTTTTAATGCTTTCTCATAATACTCCATTGATTTTGGATATATCTCCATCTTCTGCATAATGGTGCCAATGTTATTATAATTGGTTGCCGATGCGTTGATATCATGTAATTTGATGTTTATATAAAGTGCTTTGAAGTAATTATCAAGTGCCGTTGATGATTTTCCAGCAGCGTCAAATAGTAATCCAAAATGATTGTAGCAATTGGCTATTCCACTCTCATTTTTTATTTTTATAAATACAGCCAATGCCTGTTTGGTATATTTTTCGGCTAAAGCATAGTTAGATATACTTGAGTATAGTTTGCCGATATCTAAATTGCTAAATGCTATATTCTCATCATCTTTTAATTCAATATAAATTAAGTTTGCTTTAGTTAAATTTTGCAGTGCGGCATCTTGCATCCCATCAAGTGTATACACACGCCCCAATACGCTCATTCCATCGGCTATCCCTTTTTTATATTTTATAATATTTGATTTTGAGATAGCTATTTTGCCATAGAATAATGCACTATCTGTACTTATATTAACAAATTCGGCAGCTAGTTTATTAACACGGTTTATAGTTAAAGTATCTACTGGAGTATCTTTATCAATTAATGTATTTGATAATAACGATTTAATGCTATCAATCCGCATACTGGCTTCTTTGTATGCAAGAGAGCCGCCGGGGCTATACGCATAAGTCTTTAAAAAAGCACTAAGCAGTAATAAAGAGAGTAAAACTTTTTTCAAATTTTTCTTATTTGATAAAAACATATTTTTAAATCTAAATACGAATAGTAAAACTAATTGGTTATAACGCAACTGTTTAATTACGCTTATTAGAGCTTATACGTCATAAGCATGTTAAATTGTTTTAATATCAATCAAAAAATATTATATTGATAAGAAGAGTATTAAAAAAGCAAACAATAATTAAAAAAAATATCAATAATACTTATGATACTAACTCCACATCTGCTTGAAATTCGCCTAATGGTATGGTAAAGAAGAATTCGGTGCCTTCGCCTAAGGTGCTTTCTACCCAAATGCTTCCTTTTGATTTTTCTATCAAATCTTTACAAAACAATAGCCCCATGCCAGTGCCAGTTTCGTTATTTGTACCCACACCACTATCTACTTTGCTTTTGAATAGTTTGACAAGTTGTTGTTCAGGCATACCTTTCCCACTATCTTTTATAGAAATTAAAATAGTATTATCATCTTGCTTATAAGCATTCACTGTAATAATATCGTTCTTTCCAGTAAACTTTATAGCATTTGTGATTAGGTTTCGGATAACTATTCTTATTGAACTAGGATCTGCCAAAGCAATGATGTTGTTTTCAACATAATCATTTAGTATGATACCTTTTAAAGCAGCTTGTTCTTGATAATTATCTACTTCGTAGCTAATAATTTCTTTAACACTGAAGTTTTTTGCTGAATTACCAAAATTATCCATTTGGCTATTTATCCAAAATAGCAACGTATCTAAAAAATCTGATGTGTACTCTAACTTTTTTAAGGCTTGAGGTATCATTTCTAAGAACTGCTCATGCGTAATGTTGTCATCTTCTAATAAACTAAATAGCCCTCTTAGTGTACTTAATGGTGCTCTTAAATCATGGGCAAGAATTGAAATCAATCTATCTTTTAAATGATTTAGGTCGTTTAATTGATCAGCTTGTTCGTCTAAACCTGCTTTTTGCGCCAACACTTCCATGTTCTTTTCTTCCAAAATAGCATTAATGTGTTGTTGCTTACGTTTTCCTTTATAATATACAACCGAGATAATAATTGCTGCTAGTAATATTACACCCATGAAAAATAAATTGAGTCGTTGCTGCTTTATTTTTTGATTGTACAGCTCATCTTTTTCATGTTGTTGTTGTTCTATCTTGCGTTGTTTTGCGGTAAAATTGTATTCAAGGTTATAAGAGGTTATTTTTTGGATACTTTCATTATTATTTAAACTATCCTTCAGATGGATATATTGCATAGATAATGCGTAAGCATCTTCAAATTTTCCTAATCCTGCCAGTGCTTTGTGAAGCTCAAAAACAGCGTTGGCTTTAAACCACAAGTTGTTTAATTTAAGTGCTAAACTTTCGCCTTGTACGGCATAATTATAGGCCTTATTATAATCCTTCTGAAGATTATATGTGGTTGCAAGCCCAACTAAAGCATAAGCCTTATCATAAGCATTATTGTATTGTATAGCCGTTCTTAAAGCAGTATTTAAGTATTTTAATGCAAGCTCAGTTTGATTTTTGTGAGCATAGCATAAACCCAAATCTGCTGATATGTAACTTATCCCATCTTTATCATCTTGTTTGATAGCTATGTCTATTGACTTTGATAAATGGACAATAGCTTCGTTATATTGCTTTTGGGCAAAAAGCACTTCGCCTATGTTTTCTTCGGATGTCCCAATGCCCAATAGATTATTACTGTCGTGAGCTACTTGTAGTGCCTTGTAATAATATTCTAATGCTTTAGGATATACTTCCATATTTTGCAATACGTCGCCTATATTATTATAGATATCAGCCGTAGCATATTTATTATGCTCTTTGATACCAATAAATAAGGCTTTGTAATAATAATCGAGTGCAAGAGAATGCTGCCCCTTGCCAAAATAAACCATGCCCATGTTTTTATAACAATTGGCAATGCTTTTATCATCTTTTTGTTGAATAAGTATAGGAAGAGCTTGTTTGAGATATTTTAATGCCAAAGGGTAGTCGGATTGCATTCGATACATACACCCATAAACTACATAACATTCTCCTATTCCTTTTTTATCTTTAAGTTGTGTATATAAGGCAATAGCTTTATCCAAATTTTGCTTTGCCTCTGCAAACTGCCCTTTAAAGTATTCGGCTGAGCTTATTTGTAATAAAGCATTAGCAATACCTGCTGTGTAATTTATTTTGCGAGATAGGTTAATGGCTTTTTGCCCATAATATAATGTACTATCGGGGTTTATATCAATATATGTAGCTGCGAGGGTATTTATCCTGTTAATAGTTAGTACATCATTTCTCGCATCATTAGGCATAGCCGTAGCTAATAAGGTTTTTAAACTATCAACCTTATTGTCGGCAACTGAGTAGAAAGAATTTGAAAGACAAAAACTTTGTAAACTTGCTGACAGAAAAATGAAAATTAAGACCCCTCTCAATTTTAATATGTGATTTAAGTATTAATTATTATTGATTTAATAAGTTTTGATATATAAAATATTTACTATTGAATATGCAAACTCCATGTTTTAACATCTATACGATAAGTTATAATAAATTGTTTAACTATTGTTTAAAATAAAAAAGCCTGCTTGGGTTTATCAAGCAGGCTTTTGGTATAAATAAAAGAAAAATTAAGCTGAGAGTACGTTTTTCCAGCTTACCAAATCACCAATAATTTTTTCAAGTTGCTCTACCGCTACACGCTCTTGTTGCATGGTATCGCGGTAACGAATGGTTACTGTATTATCTTCTAAAGTTTGATGGTCAACAGTGATGCAGAAAGGGGTGCCAATAGCATCCTGACGGCGATAACGTTTGCCAATAGCATCCTTCTCTTCGTAATGTAAATTAAAATCAACTTTCAACTTATCCATTATTTCGCGTGCTTTCTCTGGCAAGCCATCTTTTTTGGTTAGTGGGAAAATGGCGGCTTTAACAGGAGCAAGGCAAGGATGCAGCCTTAATACCACACGGCTATCTTGCTTCTCATCAGTACTTAAATCCTCTTCTTCATAAGCGTTTATCATTGTCAATAAAAACATTCTATCCAAACCAATAGAAGTTTCTATTACATAAGGGATATAATTACCATAAGGCTGATTAGTTTCAGGATTAACCTCAGGGTCGAAATATTGCATTTTCTTACCCGAAAACTTTTGATGCTGACTCAAATCAAAATCGGTACGGCTGTGGATGCCTTCTACTTCTTTAAAACCAAATGGGAAATCATACTCAATATCGTAAGCCGCATCGGCATAATGTGCCAACTTGGTATGTTCGTGATAGCGATACTTATCAGGAGATGTGCCTAATGCTAAATGCCATTTTAGGCGTGCTTGTTTCCAATGCTCGAACCATTCTTTTTGGCTACCTGGGCGCACAAAAAACTGCATCTCCATTTGCTCAAACTCGCGCATACGGATAATAAACTGACGAGCTATTACCTCGTTGCGGAAAGCTTTACCAATTTGTGCAATACCAAATGGAATTTTCATCCTGCCCGATTTTTGTACATTCAGATAGTTTACAAAAATGCCTTGTGCAGTTTCAGGGCGAAGATAAACCGCATCGGCATCATCAGCCACAGCACCCATTTGCGTGCTGAACATCAAATTAAACTGGCGTACATCTGTCCAGTTGCGTGTGCCACTCACAGGGCAAACTATTTCGTGCTCAATTATTAATTCTTTTAGACGTGGTAAATCTTCGTTTTTCAACGCATTATCCATCTCCAACTGTAACTTTTCTGCCTTGTCGGTTTTGCCATCTTTGGTGTATTTATCTATTTTATCTTCCAATAATTGGTCGGCACGATAACGTTTTTTCGAATCTTTATTATCAATCATTGGGTCGCTGAAACCATCCACGTGCCCGCTCGCTTTCCATATTTTGGGGTGCATAAAGATCGCCGAATCAATACCCACTATATTTTCATTCAACTGCACCATCGCTTTCCACCAATAAGTTTTGATGTTGTTTTTTAACTCAGCACCATTTTGCCCATAGTCATATACTGCACTTAAGCCATCATATATTTCGCTCGAAGGAAAAACAAAGCCATACTCTTTGGCGTGTGATATTACATTTTTAAAAATTTCGTCAGTCGATTTACTCATAATACCGCAAATATAGGTTTTAGCTGTAAAGTCAGAAAGATTTAAGGATGGTATTTAATTAAGTAATAATCAAAAAAACTATATTTGGCTATTATGTGCATAAAATCTAAACTAATCATATTGTTACTTTTTTCTACGGCTATTGCCAATGCCGAAGTAAAGCATTTCTGTAGTAAACATCATTTGGTTCAAAATGATACAATACAGAATAAGCATTTTCCTTTAATATTTGTTTTGCCTAATAATCAATGGAAATTGGCAGTTTATGATTCGGTTAAAAATGGATATGTTTTTAAAAGAACCCCAATAACAGATTCTGCCGGTCGGCAAATTATTCCTGCAATTAGTATTTACTCGCAAGATGCAACAGCTTACAAACAAAATGTTACGCTTTTTTCGATTAAAAAAATGAAACCATTTCTCCAAGCAGGGGTAAAGGATTTAACCTTTTTAATACAGGAAAATAAAGACTACCCACTAACTTTTAAAAATGCCATTTTTGTTAAAGGGAATTACTCCGAAAACAATGTCGAGCATATTATTTTTATGATTTATATTATTGATAAGTTTGATACTGGAATTCAGGTATACCTTGATATGACCAAATCGATTAGTGCTAAATATGAGTCGGAATTTTGGACTACTATAAGGTCACTTAAAGAAATTACTAAGAAGTAATAATTGAAAATATAGTATTTCTTAATTCTTTTGGATTTATGTATTTGCCTACTTTCAGACTAAATATCTACATTTGAAGCATGGGTATTCATGTTCAATCATTAACCAAACTTTACGGGCAGCAAAAGGCTGTTGATGGTATATCGTTTAGCGCATCGGCTGGGGTATTAGGTTTTTTAGGGCCTAATGGTGCAGGAAAATCAACCACGATGAAAATACTTACAGGTTTTATTCCGCAAAGTGGAGGTAAAGCATCGGTATGTGGTTTTGATGTCGAAACGCAAGCCTTAGATGTGAAACGTAATATCGGTTATTTGCCAGAGAGTAATCCGCTTTATCAGGATATGTATGTGAAAGAGTCGTTGGCATTTATTGCTCATATTCATCAAATAGCGGATCCCGAAAAGCGTATCAATGAAGTTATAGAGCAAACAGGTCTTATGCCCGAATGTCATAAAACAATAGGACAATTGTCTAAAGGATATCGCCAGCGTGTCGGTTTGGCACAAGCCATTATTCACGACCCACAAGTATTGATATTGGATGAGCCCACTTCGGGACTCGACCCTAACCAATTAATAGGCATCCGTCAACTTATTCGCGATTTAGGAAAATCGAAAACAATTATTCTATCAACCCATATTATGCAAGAGGTAGAAGCAGTTTGCAATCAAGTAATTATTATCAACAAAGGTAAGATTGTGGCCGATGATACCTTAGATGGATTGCGCGCAAAAAATAATGGCAAAACGCTCGAAAATATTTTTATAGAACTTACCAATTGATGAAAAAGATACTCATCGTTTTATTGATTTTTTGTAGCGGTAAGGTATTAGCACAAAATACCGCACCCATCAATAGTGCTTTCAGCATAGCTGCCGAGTTGCCTCTGCCATCCAATAGCGCATACAGCATTGGAGTAGGCATATCGGGTAAGTACGAACTGCCCATAGTTGCACCGGTAAACCTCACTTTTACAGGCGGTTTTACAGCTATGTTTTACAAAAGCAATTTGTTCAATTCATCACTTACACCGGGGGCGGCGGGTTTTATACCACTAAAAGTAGGTTTAAGGTATTTTTTTAATAGCGGCTTTAATTTAGAAGGTGAAGCAGGAACGGTGATGGGAACAAACTATGGTAAGCAAAAATCATTTGTTTTAGCCATAGGGCCAAGTTTTGTTATTCCATTAAATCATAATAAACGTAGCATTGATATAGGTTTTAGGTACGAAAACTGGACTCAACAGTTCCATCAAACAGGTATTCGCATAGCCTATCGCTTTGGTTTATGATAGTTGTTTTTAACTCTTTTGCATTCACGAATATTGTCGTAATTTCGGCAGCTAACAGCCTTTATTTATAGTGTATAGTATATTAAAAAAAGAAATCACCTCATACCTCAGCTCGCTGGTGGCTTATGTTACCATTGGCGTGTTTTTATTGGTACTGGGTTTATTTTTATGGGTATTCCCCGATTCGAGTATTTTAGCGTATGGATATGCAGGTTTAGATAGTCTTTTTAATACTGCACCGTACCTTTTTATGTTTCTTATTCCGGCTATTACGATGCGCTCGCTAGCCGAGGAACGTAAAGAAGGCACATTCGAGGTATTACTTACTCGCCCACTTACCGATTGGCAAATTGTATTGGGTAAGTTTTTTGCGTGTGTGCTGCTGGTGTTGTTTGCTTTAATCCCAACACTTATCTATTATTATTCGGTATATCAATTAGGAGCGCCGCACGGCAATATTGATACAGGGGCGGTAATAGGCTCTTACATTGGTTTGTTTTTGCTGGGCTCAAGTTTTGCAGCAATTGGATTGTTTGCCTCATCAGTAACTAAAAATCAAATTATTGCCTTCACTATTGCCGTTTTTCTTTCCTTCTTTTTTTATAGTGGGTTCGATTCATTAAGTACACTATTATCACTCCAAAACTTAGGATTACAACATTTGGGCATTACCGAGCATTATCAGTCGGTAAGTAGGGGCGTGTTAGATACCCGCGATTTGGGTTATTTTGTGTGCCTTAGTGCGTTATTTATATGGGCTACATCGTCAGTAATTAAAATACAACGCCATAAAGCTGCCAGTAAAAAAGGAATGCTGATGACTTTGGTTGCTATTGTTTTAATCGGAATCGCATCATCAATAGCTTTTACTCGTTTTGATTTTACTGCCGAAAAGCGTTTTACCATATCAAAAATAAGTAGGAGTATTTTAGATAAACTTCCGCAACAGGTAAAAGTTACGGTTTATTTGCAAGGCGATAATTTCCCTGCTGGGTTTAAAAGATTGCAAGGCGCAACGCGCGATATGCTGAATGATTTGCAAGCATATAGCAATGGTAAACTGAATTTCGATTTTGTTGACCAACTGAAAGGATTATCAAACGAGCAGCAGCAACAAGCTATACAAACTTTGCTGGATAAAGGAATAGAGCCAACCAACCTCAGCGAAAAAACAGATGAGGGATTAAATCAAAAAACTATTATTCCGTATGCAATGGTATCTGCTAATGGTAAAGATATTCCTGTTAAATTGTTACTCAATAGGATAGGATTATCACCCGAGGAGCAACTCAATAATTCGATACAAAATTTAGAATATGCTTTCTCGTCGGCAATAAAGAAAGTTACCACGGGCGGGAAGCCCGAAATAGGCTTTACCGAAGGGCATCATGAGTTGTCAGATGCTCAGTTGAACGACGCAATGAAATCATTATCGGATGGATTTGCAGTAGGACGAGTTAATCTCGCTACTATTCCATTTTCCGAATTGGAGAAAATAAAACTATTGGTAATTCCAAAGCCTGATAAAGCATTTACTGAACTGGAAAAATATAAACTCGACCAATACATTATGCGTGGAGGCAGGGTGTTGTGGACAATAGACCAAGTAAGTGCCGAATTGGATAGCCTTCGCGGGCATGGTGGCGACCAACTATCATTCAATAAGCAATTGAATTTAGACGATCAATTGTTTGTATATGGCGTGCGTATCAATTACGATTTAATAGCTGATATGAGTTGCGCTCAAATACCAGTAAGTACTGGAAATGTGGGGGGGCAAGCGCAAATACAAAATGTGCCTTGGTTGTATTATCCGCTTTTGATACCTATCTCAAAACATCCGATAGTGAAAAATTTAGATGCTATACGCACGCAATTTATAAGCACTATTGACACCATTGGCACAAAAGGAGCAAGCAAAACAATATTGCTCACATCATCACCCTACAACAAAAAGTTTAATGCACCTTATATGCTCTCGTTGCAATCAATAGAGCAAGTGCCCGAACCTAAGGATTTTTTAAGTCAGCTCAAAAATGTAGGTGTGTTATTAGAAGGGAAGTTTAAATCGAGCTTTCAAAACAGACCAACGCCACAAGGCTTGACTGAAAAAGTAGAAGCACTACCAGTAAGTAAATCAACCAAAATGATAGTGCTAAGCGATGGGGATATATTGAAGAATGATTTAGGCACAGATGGCTCGGCATATCCATTAGGCTACGACCATTATGCTCAGAAAAACTACGGTAATAAAAACTTGTTGTTGAATATTGCCGATTATATGACCGACGATTCGGGATTGATAGGACTACGAACCAAAGAAATACAAATACGATTACTGGATAAGGCGCGTGTGCGTAGCGAAAAGCTATATTGGCAACTAATAAACAATATCGTTCCTTTGGCTTTTGTGTTAATATTTGCTATTTTTCAACATTATATCCGCAAGCGAAAGTATGCCCATTAAATTTTATACTTTTGATTGATTAATACTATTAAAATATATGAGATTTATCGTTTCAACATCAACATTACTCAAGCAACTGCAATCTGTAAGCGGGGCTTTAAGCAATAGTACAGTTTTACCTATACTTGAAGATTTTTTGTTTGAGATAAAGGATGGAAACCTAACTATTTCGGCTACTGATTTGCAAACCAGTATGACCACATCATTAATGGTTGAAGCTAAAGAGAATGGTCGTATAGCTATACCATCGCGCATTTTATTGGATACCTTAAAATCACTGCCCGAGCAGCCTGTGGCTTTCAATATTGATGATACTACCTTTGCCATAGAAATAAACGCAGGAGATGGTAAATACAAGCTAAGTGGCGAGAATGGCGAAGACTTTCCTAAAATTCCAGTTGTTGAAAACGCCTCATCGGTAAATTTACCAGCATCTGTTTTGGCTGAAGCTATTAATAAAACCATTTTTGCGGTAAGTAACGACGAGCTTCGCCCAGCTATGACGGGTGTATATTGCCAGCTATCATCACAACACTTAACCTTTGTAGCTACAGATGCGCATAAATTGGTACGTTACCGTCGTAAAGATGCAAAGGCAGCCAATACAGCATCGTTCATTCTGCCTAAAAAAGCATTAAACCTGTTAAAGTCGGCTTTGCCATCAGAAGATATAAATGTATCGGTTGAGTATAACAACACTAGCGCATTCTTTAAGTTTAGCAATATCAATTTGGTTTGCCGCTTGATAGATGAGCGTTATCCTGATTACGAAGCGGTTATCCCACAAAATAATCCAAACAAATTGACTATTGATAGACAAGCATTTTTAGGTTCATTAAACCGTGTGGCTATTTATGCTAATAAAACAACACATCAGGTTAGGTTGAAAATTGTGGGTAGCGAGTTGAATATCTCATCAGAGGATATTGATTTTGCAAATGAGGCACACGAACGTTTGAGTTGCCAATATGATGGTGATGATATGGAAATTGGCTTCAATGCAAAATTCTTGATTGAAATGCTTAAAAATTTAAGCTGCGAAGAAGTGATGCTCGAAATGTCGACCCCTAACCGTGCAGGGTTATTATTGCCACAAAATGGAGATGAGAACGAAGACGTATTGATGTTGGTAATGCCAGTAATGCTCAATAGCTACGCATAGTTTATCTTTATTGAAAATAAATGGAGTCCGGTGTGCAAAACCGGACTTTTTTGTTCAACACAATAACAAAACTGCTGATAAGTAGTTATTAAAGTATATAGGATAATATGTACGTTAGATTGATAGTATTAATTCTTATAGTATCTGTTGCGAGCTTAACCGCTTGTAAAAATAATAATGATGCCCCCACGCCCATTACTGCATTGGATAGCTTAAATGTGGTAAACGCATCAGTAGATACCATTAATGCTTATATGAATGGAAGTAGATTAAATCGAGTGGCAAGTATTTATCCAGCTACTGCCACAGGCTATTACACAGTGCTTTCGGGCTCACAAGTCTATTCTGTTAAGAAATATTTTAATACAACTACCATTATACCGCAACCTCTTTTTGATTTAACATTAAATTTAGACCCTAAGTTGCATTATAATTCGTTTTTTGTTGCAGGCGAAACAGCGGCACAGGCATTTTCTACTGTTGATACATTAAAGGCTTTGGCAAAAGCAGATACTTGTTACATACGCTTCGTAAACGCCTCGCCAACGGTAGGGAATTTGGATGTTGCTATTGGCGATACAGTTAAATTTAACAACGTGCCATTTAAAGGAGCAGGTGGTTTTAAATTAGTAGGAATAAGTGGTAAAAAACCAATTAGGGTTTACTTAACAGGAACTACAACACCTATATTGAGCACTACTGTAAACTTAGGGGCTAATCATTCGTACACTTTTTACTCAATGGGGTCACTTAATGGGCAAGGAAATGCAGCATTCCGCATCGGCTCAATGGTAAATTATTATTAAGGATGAAAATGGTAAGTAAAAGAAATAGTAATAGGTTGTCGTTCATTCCAGTTTTGTTCGTTGCAATACTTTTTGCTTTGTTTTTTCTTTCTTCGTGTGGGAAAAGTGGCTCTGTAAGTCCATCTTCGTTAAATGTGCAATATCAGGTAGTGAATTTAAGTCCCGATTTAGGGGCAGTTGATTTGTATATCAATTTTAAAAAGGCAAATACTGTTTCTTACTATTACCCCACCCCATCAGGATATTTTTATTTGCCATCTATTGATACACCATTCCAAATTAGGCAGAGTGCCAATCAAACTAACGGCACAATACCTTCTACATCTAATATTTTTAACTTTGATAATATCTTAAAATCGAATTTAAAATATACCTTGTTTATTACTGGTATTACTACTGTGGATAGTGTTTTTTCTGTTCTTACAGTTGATACGGCTTCGGTGCCAACCATTGGGCGGGGCAAAGTACGCTTTATAAATGCGTCGCCACGCTCGGCAGGGTTTGATGTAACGGCCAACGGTACACCTGCGTTTTCGAACCAAAAATACCTCACAGTATCTAAGTATATTGAATTGCCAGCCGGAACATACGATTTTAAAATATTACCACATGGTGCGCAAACGATAGTGAATGATGCCCCTAATATCACTATTCAGGATGGTAAACTTTATACATTTTACTGTTATGGTTTGCTCAATCATACCGATATATATGCCTTTGGTACAGGTATTATCACCAATACGACCACTACTAATTAATCCAGCTTTTATTTATACTTTTGCCAAAATTTTAAACATTGGAACTCATAAAACACCTTATTGACTTTATATTACATATTGATAAGCATTTAGCCGATATTATAAGTCAATACCATACGCTCACCTACTTTATATTATTTGCTATCATTTTTGCCGAAACAGGCTTTGTGGTTACGCCATTTTTACCTGGCGACTCGCTATTATTTGCCGCAGGGG
The DNA here is from genome assembly GCA_963422535.1 of uncultured Mucilaginibacter sp. GTDB lineage: Bacteria > Bacteroidota > Bacteroidia > Sphingobacteriales > Sphingobacteriaceae > Mucilaginibacter. Next base: position 509,058 of record OY730227.1, on the reverse strand, counting down.
CACTTATAGCAGGGGGCAATACAGGTTTAAATATCTACCTTTTGGCGGTTTTGTTAATAGTAGCCGCATTTACTGGCAATACAGTCAACTATTTATTAGGTAATTATTTAGGACCTAAAGTATTTAAGGAACGTAATAAAATATTGAAACTAAGTTATTACTTGCGCACCAAAGATTTTTTTGATAAAAACGGTGGCAAGGCTGTGATATTTAGTCGATTTATACCTATTATCCGCACCATAGCGCCATTTATTGCAGGTGTAGGGCGTATGCCCATACTGCGATATAGCCTATATAATATAGTGGGAGGTGTACTGTGGATAGCACTGTTTCTGTTTTCGGGATATTGGTTGGTAAATGTGCCTTTCTTCCGAATGCACTTTTCATTGGTGGGTATAGCCATTGTGATTATATCCTTACTACCACCAATTATTGCAACTATCAGAGGGCGTGTTAAAAAGTAGATGGAGTTATTTCAATCTACTTATTTCATATATCATAACCGAGTTGCCACCTATATTATCACGTCCTTGTGCAGTAACAATAAGGTGTTGATTTGATTTATCAAGTGCCATACCCACTGGAAACGGGTCAGCATTAATTGAGCCTATTGTTGTCATGTCAGCTGTGCGAACAATGCTTATCTTAGATTCTTTATTCGCATTAGCAAAAAGATATTTGCCATCTTCTGTTACTGTGATAGTTCTTGCGCCTTTCCCGGTATATGCCATTTGCCATTCTTTGTACTGAATATCTTTTTGCCCTGCATTTTGACGCATGAAACTTAATAAGTCTTTCCATTTAGTTTTTTCAACAATACCATCGCTGTTTGAACTTAAGTATAAATAATCTCCATTGATTACAAGGTGTCGTACATTGGTTTTGGTGCCAAATAAAGTACCAATGTATTTTTTGTCTTTAACATCAAATACAGCAATTCCACCGCCACCCATCCTGCCTACAAAAAGATATTTCTTGTCGGGAGTAAATACAGTGCCACGTAAACAAAATCCGCATACATTATCACGATTAATTGCTTTGTTGAATTTTAATTCAAGTTTATGTTCAACTACAAAATGTGCCACATATTGAAACTTTTTTGGGTCATTAGAACTAATATCAATTAAGTGTACAGTATTATCTCCCCAATTGGTAATAGCAATATACTTCTCATCCTCCGAACAAGCAATCATCTTAGGTAAGGGAGCGGCTGGAAAAACTCTGATAATTTTATCACTGTAGGTGTCTATTAAAGCAACCGCTGATGGTTCGGTTGATAGTTTATCATAGTCACGCCGGTAATATGTTACCCACAAATATTTCCCATTGTTTGATACGCACATTTCAACAGGCTTTCCATTAAATATATTCGGATGTTTTTTCTTTATTTTAAAGGAATAACTAGGGAAATTTGTTTCTTGAAAAAGATTCGAATCAGTACTTGTAAATTTATGTCGAATTTCTCCTATCTTTTTATACGATTGATTCATATCATAAATTGAAGTAACATCGCCTTCTAGATTGTTTATATATAATTTTTTAATAGCTCTGCCATTAATGTTTTTTTCTAGTATCAATGCCGATTTTGGCGAGTTTATAGCTTCATCAAAAAAATCAAACTTATCTTCGGTGTTGCGATTATAACTTTGGATGCGTGCTGCTAATTTTAAGCTTATTTCTGAACTGCCAGTAGATTGAATACCTATTTTTACTTTTTGTAATTGTGCATAAGCTACATAGTTATGTATGAATACTCCTAATGCTAGTAAAGCAATTTTTTTGAAGTTATTATGAGTATAGTTTTTTGGGGATAAAAGACGTTGCATATTTGTAAAAGGTTAGGAAAACGAAAGCAGTGATAACTGTCAGGCGTATTAATTTATTAGTTTCTGGTTAAGTATTTATTTTTTTCTAAAGGTAGTACTTTCCCCATTTTATATAAAGCAATTTCGTGCTCAATTTTTTGCTTCTCGGCTGATGAAAGCGGAGCTTTAATCAACTTATCTAAATTAGGCTGGCCAGCATCAACCCATGCCGAGTACCAAAAACTACCCACTTCTAGTATCGACGACCGCATACGGCGTGCCACCATGCCTTTAAGTGCAGTATGGTATGCTTTTGAATACGCTGCCGAATAATCTTTCACGGTTTTACTGCCACGTGTTACCATCTCATATTTTTTATCAGCAGGGAAAGATTGATTAAGCAAACGTTCCATACGTAATACCGAATCGAGGGAAGCAAACGATGTACGACAGATTTTGAAGGCTTCGTTCAGTGGGTTTTCAATATATCGAGCTTTGCCTACATAATAGTTATACTTATCACTAAACAACTCGGGCAAGCGGCTTTCCCATAACGCATGTATTCCTTTTTGATTGGTGAGTTGCCCATCATAGTTTTTTGTAGTGTGCAACGGCACGTGCGCATCCGAAATATAATGACCAATATTTGCCGATGTTTTTAAAATACTCAACGTGTCGTGTTCTTTAAATGCCTTTACTAGTTTATAATAGTTGTATTGTATTTCCCAAGGCACGGTGCCATACTTGTTTAAAGTGTCGGCAGTGTATTTTTTGGCGGCATCCTTCCACTTTACAGGTAGTTTCATGAATGGGCGTTTGCCATAATGGTCGGCATCTAAATAATGTCGTGGTGCTTCTAACGAATCCACATAGCGGCGTTTATCTGGGTCAACAGAATGTTCGGTTACAAAATTAATATTGACTTGGTAAAAGTTTGCCATCCCTTTGGGTAAAGTAAAAACAGCGATATGATTGATGCGCCGATGTGCAAAGAAACCCCACGATGAGCAGGTGATAATAATAGCAAATGCAATGAAAGCTCTGATGATGTTTTTCATATCCAAATATCATCAATTTATGTTTAAGTAATGTTAAGAGCGCACGAAGCACAATTTTTATTGATTACGGGCAAGTAATTTGAGGATAAATAACATAAAAAAACAATTTTTAAAAAGGCATTTGATAATATAAAAAATCGTCATATATTTGCAGTCCTTAAATAAAAAAGAATAATTAGCTAAAATGGCAAATCATAAATCATCAATTAAAAGGATCAGAGCAAATGCTGCGAAGCGTCTGCGTAACAGATACCAAGCTAAAACTACTAGAAATGCTATCAAGAAATTAAGAGGCACTACTACAAAAGCAGATGCTGCTGTGCTTTTAACAAAAGTAATTTCGATGCTTGATCGTTTAGCTAAAAAGAATGTTATCCACAAAAACAAAGCATCAAACAATAAATCGAAACTTACAAAATTTGTAAACGGTTTAAAGTAATTATAGATATTTTTCTATTACAGAAAGGCGATGGGTTAGATACTCATCGCCTTTCTTTTTTGAATATAATTGTATCTTAGCTTTCAAAATAAATTCCTGAACTGTATTTATTATCACATTTAACGTTACTATCATGGGAAACTATGAAAACAAGATTAGCATAAAGGCTTGGGCTGAAGAAGACCGACCGCGCGAAAAGTTAAGCACACAGGGTAGGCGTGCACTTACCGATGCCGAATTGATAGCCATACTGATAGGGTCGGGCAGTCGTACAGAATCGGCTGTAGAACTAAGCAAACGCATCATTCATCATTATCATAACGATTTGAATAAACTGGCGAAAGCCTCCATTGCTGAGCTATCAAATTTTAGAGGCATAGGCGAAGCTAAGGCTATTGCTATAATAGCCGCTTTGGAAATAGGCAGGCGAAGAGGTGAGGTCGAAAATCAAGCAGTCGAAACCATTATCGGGAGTAAAGAAGTTTATAATTTGATGCGCCGCCATTTGATTGATTTAACCCACGAAGAATTTTGGGTGATATTGATAGGCAGAGGTGGCAGGTTATTGGGCAAAGAGCTAGTAAGTAAAGGCGGAATATCAGCCACTATTGTGGATGCCAAAGTAATATTTCATGTGGCGTTGCGACATCAGGCGAGCTTAATTGTGTTGGTGCATAATCATCCATCAGGCATCTCAAAACCAAGTCAACAGGATATCGAACTTACCAAAAAACTGGTAATAGCAGGTAAAACTTTAGATATTACCATAGCCGACCATTTGATAGTTACCGATACAGGATATTTTAGCTTTGCCGATGAAGGTTTGTTTTAATGCGCAGATGAACGAATATGCAGATTTGCATCCTCACAATCTCTACTTTCTGCCTAAATCGTAAATCAAAATCCTATCTTTGCCAATTATCATTTTGCACTAATGAAGATATCTTATAACTGGCTTAAACAATTTATTGATACGGATAAAACTCCTGAACAACTATCGCAGATATTAACGGGTATAGGTTTAGAAGTGGAGAGTTTAGAAAAAGTACAAGCTATACCTGGCGGTTTAGAGGGTTTAGTAATAGGCTATGTAAAAGAATGTAGCCAGCACCCTAATGCTGATAGGTTGCGCATTACTAAAGTAGATGTTGGTACAGGTGTCGATTTGCAAATAGTTTGCGGCGCATCAAACGTATCAGCAGGGCAAAAGGTAGTAGTAGCTATGGTAGGTACTACCGTGCATCCAATTAGTGGCGAGCCATTCAAGATAAATAAATCGAAAATACGTGGCGAAGAATCGGAAGGAATGATTTGTGCCGAAGATGAGATTGGTTTAGGCGAATCGCACGAAGGTATTATGGAGTTAGATACCAATGCCGAAGTAGGGCAATTGGCTAAAACCTATTTTAAACTACAAGACGATTATTTGTACGAAATAGGATTAACCCCCAATCGTGCTGATGCAGCTTCGCATTTGGGTACAGCTCGTGATATTGCCGCATTTTTAAAAACACATATCAATAAACCCGATATATCAGATTTTAAGGTGGATAACACCAATCGAAAAATTGAGGTAGTGGTCGAAAATGCAACCGCTTGCCCACGTTATGCAGGTTTAACCATTAGCAATATTGAGGTAAAAGACTCGCCTAAGTGGCTAAAAGAAAAATTGGCAGTAATAGGGGTACGCTCAATTAATAATGTTGTAGATGTTACCAACTATGTATTGCATGGTTTGGGGCAGCCGTTGCATGCTTTTGATGCCGATGCCATAAAAGGCAATAAGGTAATTGTAAAAACTTGTGCCGAGGGTACTGTATTTAAAACTTTGGATGAGGTAGAGCGCAAACTATCAGCCGATGATTTGATGATTTGCAGTGCCGAAGAACCGATGTGTATAGCAGGTGTTTTTGGTGGGATAGGCTCTGGCGTGAAAAATAGCACCAAAAGTATATTCCTCGAGAGTGCCTATTTCAATCCAGTATGGGTGCGTAAAACTTCTAAAAGGCATGGTTTAAAAACTGATGCATCATTCCGTTTTGAGCGTGGTATCGACCCAGATATTACCGTAACTGCACTCAAATATGCTGCATTGCTGATTAAAGAAGTGGCTGGCGGTACAATATCTTCTGATATTGTTGATTTATATCCAACCCCAATAGAGGCTTTTGATGTAACTATTACTTACAAAAATGTGGATAGATTGATTGGTAAATCTATTGCTCATGAGGAGATAAAATCAATTATTGAGGCTTTAGATATTCAAATCATCCATCAAACCGAAGAAGGTTTATCATTAAAGGTGCCGCCATACCGAGTAGATGTAACTCGCGATGTGGATGTGATTGAGGAGATATTGCGTATTTACGGGTATAACAATATCGAAATACCTACGCAAATCAGAGCTTCGTTAAACAATTCCATCCGTCCCGAAAAGGATGCTATTCAAAATACGATATCCGATTTGCTTACCGCAAATGGATTTAACGAGATATTATCAAACTCGCTTACCAAATCAGCCTATTCGAGTAATTTAGATAATGCCGTAAAAATATTAAACCCCCTAAGTAGCGATTTGGATGTGATGCGCCAAAATCTATTGTTTTCGGGTTTAGAAGCCATCGCCTATAATCAAAACCGTAGAAATGCAGATTTAAAACTGTACGAGTTTGGTAAGGTATATAGCTTAAAAGATGATAAATATAACGAAACCTCTCGTTTCGCATTGTTCCTGACGGGTGCAGATAAGGCAGAGCAATGGAATCAAAAACCCAAATCGGTTTCTTTTTATATGCTAAAGGCTATTGTTGATGGCATATTAGAACGATTGGGTATTAAGGATTTAACAGTTGAGGATGCTACTTGCAGCAAAATGGCTTTTGGCTTGCAATATATGCGCAATGGCAAGCAATTGGTTAAGTTTGGAGCAGTAAACACGGCAGCTTTAAAAAAGGTAGATTTGGATAAGGAAGTGTTTCATGCTGATTTTAATTTTGATATGATTGTTGCGGCGGTTCGTAAAAACGAAATTGTTTATCAAGAAGTATCAAAGTTCCCATCAGTAAGGCGCGATCTTTCTATGTTGATTGATAAACAAGTTACATTTGGACAACTTAAACAAATTGCGCAAAAAACCGAACGCAAATTGTTGAAAGAAGTAAATGTGTTTGATGTGTATCAAGGCGATAAATTGCCAGCGGGTAAAAAGTCGTATGCGTTGAGTTTTATTTTGCAAGATGAAGAAAAAACTTTGACAGATAAGACGATTGATGCTATCATGCAAAAATTAATTTATAATTTCGGGAAAGAAGTAGGAGCGGAGATAAGAAAATAATGATTGAATTGTTGATTTTTAGTAACCGATAAGATTTCATAAAATCAATAATATACCAAATCACTAATTAAAAAATGGCTTCAGTAGCTGAACAGTTAGACAAAGTAGTAGAAAAAACGGCACGCTTAATAGAGCTATGCTCGGCTTTGCAGGAAGAGAACAACCTGCTAAAGTTAGAGAACCAGTCGCTTTCTTCGGCCTTGAATAACAGCAAAGAAAAGAGCCAAGAATTGGAAGAAAAGTTAAGAATTTTGAAGATGGCAAAATCATTTTCAGAAACTAATGAAAAAACTCTTGACATAAAGCAAAAAATTAACGAATTTGTGCAAGAAATTGATAAGTGTATTGTGTTACTGAAAAAGTAGTGCAAAAAGTGAAAAGCTCAAATGGGAGAAATCTCCATAAAAATAAATATTGCTGACAGAGTTTACCCCTTAAAGGTAAACATGGAAGAAGAAGAAATAATACGTAGGGCAGCTAAACTAATTAACGACCGGATAAAAGAATATCAGGAAAATTATGCGGTGAGGGATAAGCAGGATTTACTGTCCATGTGTGTATTGCATTATGCAACATCATCCTTAAAGGCAGAAAAAAAAGGAATGGTGGAAGATACGGACGTGGCAGATAAGGTTTATCAGTTAGATTATTTATTGTCTGATTTTTTTTCAAAGTAATAGCGTTCTTTACACATACAGAGCAAATTAAGATTTAACCGCAGTTAAATTTTAGGTTTCACTATTAAAAACTTAACGCTTCAATATCAGAGGATTACAGAGGCAAACGTTACTTCGTCTGATTTAACGATAACCCAATCCCATTATGTTATTTGAAGTTTTTCAATACATGACACTTAAAAATTAGTTGCGGTTTTTTATTTATATAAATTTTAAAATGGACATATTACTATACACAATTATTGGGTTGCTCATAGGAGTACCCACAGGTGTCGTCATCGGACGCTACCTTCTCAGAAAACTCTTTAAGGATCAAGAATCGGCTGCTCAAAATAAAGTAAAAAAGATATTAAAAGATGCTGAAACTAGTGCTGAGATATTAAGGAAAGATAAATTGCTCGAAGCAAAAGAGAAGTTTTTGCAAATGAAAACTGAGCACGAGCAGGAAATTAATTCTAAAAATAATGCTATCAATCAGCGCGAAAACAGCGTAAAGCAAAAGGAACAATCTTTCAATCAAAAACTCGAAAACTTAACACGTAAAGAATCTGAGTTAGATAATGTGCGTAAAAATTTAGAGCGACAAACCGAAATTGCTGTTAAAAAACAGGAAGAGGTGGAAGTTTTGAAGCAACAACACGTTGATCAATTAGAAACTATTGCTGGATTATCGGCTGATGAAGCAAGAAATCAATTGGTTGATACTTTGCGCGAAGAGGCACGTAGCAAAGCAATGATGCAGATAAAAGACATTGTTGACGAAGCGAAATTGACGGCTACTAAAGAAGCTAAGAAAATTGTAATTCAAACCATACAACGTACCGCTACCGAAAGCGCTATTGAGAATACAGTATCTATTTTCAATATCGAAAATGATGAAATAAAAGGACGTATTATTGGCCGTGAAGGGCGTAATATACGTGCATTAGAAGCTGCAACGGGTATCGAAATTATTGTGGATGATACGCCAGAGGCAATTATACTTTCGGGCTTTGATCCAGTAAGACGCGAAATTGCTCGTTTGGCAATGCACCGTTTGGTAACTGATGGTAGAATACATCCAGCGCGTATTGAAGAGGTGGTTGCAAAAACCAAGAAACAAATTGAAGAAGAAATAGTGGAGATAGGCGAGCGTACGGTAATTGATTTGGGTATCCATGGATTACACCCCGAATTGATACGTATGGTGGGCAGAATGCGCTATCGTTCGTCTTACGGGCAAAACCTATTACAACACTCGCGCGAGGTGGCTAATTTCTGTGCTACTATGGCGGCAGAGTTAGGCTTGAATGTAAAATTGGCTAAACGTGCAGGCTTACTACACGATATTGGTAAAGTGCCTGATGATAATCCAGAGCTACCACACGCTATTTTGGGTATGCAACTGGCGGAGAAGTTTAAGGAGCACCCTGAAGTTTGTAATGCCATTGGTGCGCACCACGACGAAATAGAAATGACATCGATGCTATCGCCAATTATTCAAGCTTGTGATGCAATATCAGGGGCACGCCCAGGTGCACGTCGCGAAGTAGTGGAGAGCTATATCAAACGATTAAAAGAGCTGGAAGAATTAGCATTATCATATCCAGGTGTCGAAAAAACATTTGCAATTCAAGCAGGTCGCGAATTGCGTGTAGTGGTTGAAAGTGAAAAAATAACTGATGCACAATCAGAAATTTTGGCTGCTGATATTTCAAATCGTATCCAAACCGAGATGACTTACCCTGGTCAAATCAAAGTAACGGTGATAAGAGAAACCCGCTCAGTAGCATTTGCTAAATAAGAAATCTGCTTTATCCCTCTCCATTACGGAGAGGGATTTTATATTTTATGGCAAATAAAAAAAACATCAAACCAATCCCATCTTCTAAAACAACAGCAACACGCCCTGTTGAAATTTACTTTGCTAAATGCAATGAGTTGTACCAAAGCTCGACGGCTAACCTGGTGTTGTGGATATGTATTCCTTTAATGTTGTTCGGGATGTTTGGTTTGCTATGGGCTATGCCATTTCCTAAGCTCAATTTTTTAAAAACTTATAATGGTTTTTTTAATTGGGCATCTTTTTTAATCGCCTTGCTTATTTACGTCTATTATAAACTATCGCCCATTTTATCTTATTTCATGTTGTTGGTGTTGATGGCATTTAGTTTTGGGGTGATTAAGTTGGTCGATTGGCAAAATGCTGGCGGTTTACAATTATGGATAGTTTCGGTAGTATTACTTGTATTATCGTTTTTAGGATATGCTTTGATGCCAAGTGCTAAAAATAACCAAGCATCTATATGGGAGAAAACTAAAATCCTTTTTATAACACCATTGTGGATGTTACATCTCGCACTTAAAAAGATTTCGATTAATAAGTATTAAATTAAATGCTATTGAGTGCGATAATCTCAATGGTATCTGTCACTTTTTTGCATTTACTTACCGATGCATCTAACGAGAAAAGTATATCTCTTTGTTTAATTAGACTGATAGCGTCATGCTCATTAGCAAACAAATCAGCAAGAGCATTGTAGTATATAGTACGTGTTTGAGTGGCGTAATCTTTTATTACTCTGCACGAAGCAAGTATAAACTCGGTATCTTTTATCTTAGCAAGCCCATTTATCAATTTTTGCAATTCGATACACGATAGTTTAATATAGTTTACCATTTTATCTATTGCAGTGTTTGCTTTATTAATATGGTATATATTCATTCTGCCTGCTGCTTCATAAATATTATCAGCCACATCATCAATGGTTGAAGCAAGGGTATGTATATCTTTTCTATTTAGGGGGGTAAAATAAATCCTATCTAAACCCAAATAAACCTTATGGGTAATTTGGTCGCCTTTTTCCTCCAAGTTTTTTATTTGTTTAAATAAATTTTCTTGTTCCTCTATCGAGCTTGTGCCTACTGCTATAGCAAATAACTCCGCCATTTCTACAATGTTTTCAGATGCGCCCTCAAAAAGCCCATAAAACAAAGTGCGATAGGAAAAGAAATTATGAAACAGCTTCCGCATATAATCTATTGAATGCTACAAAAGTACGTTTGTGGTATTAAGGTATTATTAATGAGTATATCGCCAATGTTAAGAAATTGTTATTTTATATATTAATTGTTATTAATTGCAATTATTTGATTATTAGTTAATTGAATGGTGTTTTAATAATTAAGTTAGAATTTACTAAGGAAGATTTAATGTTTTTGTAATATCATCAAATGTTAATTATCTCTTAACATTGAGGTAACACATAGTGCGCACCTTTGATGCGAAATTTAATTTAATCATACTAGACATGAAAAAAGTGTTTACAAAACTGACTCAATCGGTACTATTCGGCTCGCTATTATTAACGGCGTTTAATGGTAGCGCACAAACTTCAACCACTACTTTAGCAAGTGCGGTTACAAAAGCAGATAAAAAATCTGATGCAACTACAGTACAAGTAACAGCTGCAAAGCCTGCTGATGCTGATACTACATTTAAACCTAGTGGTAAATTATGGGGTTATTCATTTGGCGATTTCTATTATGCAGCTCATACTGATGCGGCAAATAGAGGTGCTGAAACTAATTACAATGGTGTTGCAAACAACAGAAATGCATTTCAAATTCGTCGTGTTTATTTAGGTTATGATTATAACATTACCAAAAAATTCTCAGCCGAGTTATTGTTAGAGGCTGCTCCAAGTGCTAATACAGGTACTGCAAATGGTACATCTATTTCAAACGGTGATAATTTGGTAGATGGTAAAATGTCATTCTATATTAAGAATATCAACTTGAGATGGAAAGGCTTTTGGACTGGAACTGATTTAGTAATTGGCGAAATGGCTACTCCTGCATTTTCATTATTATCAGAAAAAGTATGGGGCTATCGCTCTATCGAAAAAACTGTTGCTGATTTGCACAAAACCAATTCATACGATTTGGGTATAGCATTGCAAGGTGTATTTGACCCTAAAACCAAAAACTATGGTTACAATGTAATGTTAGGTAACAATACAGGTGCAAGTTTATTAGGAGCAGGGTCAACAGCGCCTAATACAGGTATGTTTAAGCAAATATATGCTGATGTATATGCTAAATTCTTGGATCAAAAATTGATTTTCGATGTTTATTACGACCATGTGCAAACTGCAAGTACTTCAGTAGTTAGTGGGGTATCAATTGGTCAACAAGCGCACCGTATGTGGAAAGGTTTTGCTGCTTATACTACTCCAGAACTAACTGTGGGTATAGAAGCGTATAGCAATAAAATTGCTAACGGAGTATTAACTACTACTACTGATGTTAGTGCAACAAAAGGCGTAGCTGATGCAACAGTTAAGGCATTTTCAGCATTCATTCGTGGAACAATTGTGAAAAATCAATTAGGTTTCTTCGCTCGTTACGATGGCTATAACCCTAATGATGCTTACAGTACTGCTTATACTTATGCTAAAAACACAAACTTATCATCATACGATCCTAATACAAAAGAGAAATTCTATACACTGGGTTTAGATTTTACACCAACCAAAAATGTACACTTTATGCCAAATATGTGGTTAGTGGATTATAAAGATTTGAGAGCAGCTGGTACAGGTGTTCCACTTAACGATCACACCTTAGTATGGCGTGCTACTTTCTTCTTCACTTTTGGTAAATAATTAACGAAACAATCAGAACAAAATAATTAAGACCATGAACGTAATTAAAAACTTCAAATTGGCAGTTGTAGCAGTAGCTGCATCATGCATAGGGTTATCAGCTTCGGCTCAAGATAACACCTTATTAGGTGCAGGTAGTACATTTGTGTACCCATTGTTTTCAAAAATATTTTCTGAATATGGTAAAACACACGATGTAAAAGTAAATTACCAATCTATCGGTTCAGGTGGTGGTATATTACAATTGACTAATAAAACTGTTGATTTCGGTGGCTCGGATGCTCCTTTAAATGCTGAACAAGCTAAAAAAATGGGTGTTCCAGTATTGCATATCCCTATGGCATCTGGTGCTGTTGTAATTACATACAACTTACCTGGTGTTGCAAAGCCTTTAAATTTAACTGGTAAAGACCTTGCTGATATCTATTTAGGTAAAGTAACAAAATGGAATAGTCCAGAAATTGCTGCTAGTAACAAAGGTGTTAAGTTGCCTGATTTGCCAATCGTAGTAGTACATCGTTCAGATGGTAGTGGTACTTCATTTATTTTTACTGATTATTTAACTAAAGTAAACACCGAGTGGGCTTCAAAAGTAGGAAAAGCTACAGCAGTAAACTGGCCTGCAGGTTTAGGTGGTAAAGGTAGCGAAGGTGTTGCTGGTTTAGTAAAGCAAACTCCAGGTGCTATTGGTTATGTTGAGTTGGCTTATGCTTTACAAAACAAAATGGCTTTTGGTAATATCCAAAACAAAGCTGGTAAATTTATTACACCTACATTAGCATCTACTACTGCATCAAGTAATGTTGAGTTACCTGCAAATGCTGAGGTATCATTAACTAATACTGATAATGCAAAAGGTTATCCTATCACAAGTTTTACTTGGGCTTTAATATATAAAGAGCAAAGCTATAATAGTCGTTCGGCTGCTAAAGCTAAAACACTATTACAGTTATTGTGGTATAACATTCACGAAGGTCAGAAAAATTGTGAGCCTTTAAACTATGCACCGCTTTCAAAATCAGCTGTAAAAGTTGCTGAAAAAATATTGAAATCGGCTACTTATGGCGGAAAAGCAATTTTATAATAACAAATAGATAGTTAGTATTTCAATTATATTGACAAAACTTTGAACAATTGCCAGCTCACAAAAAATAGGGGCTGGTAATTTGTTTGTATAATAAAACCATTAAAATAAGTGAAAAATAAAAGATCAATACTATCTGATAGCCAGCTTAAATGGGAACAAATATTCAGGCTCATCCTGAAAGTGATGAGCTTTGTTATGCTGATTTTGGTAATCGGTATTTTGATTACACTTATCGTGCAATCAATGCCATCGCTAAAAGCATTAGGCATAAGCTATTTGTGGGGTAAGGTATGGGATCCAGTTCAGAATATATACGGAGCTTATCCATTTCTGATAGGTACACTACTCACTTCATTTACGGCTCTTATCATCTCTATCCCGTTTTCATACGCCATAGCCATTTATTTAGGCGAATACAACACTAAAGGGTGGTTGAGCAATCTTCTAAAAAATGTTATCGAATTGATAGCAGCAGTACCATCTATTATTTATGGCTTTTGGGGATTATTTGTACTAGTACCATTGGTGCGCGAGTTTGAAACCAAAATAGGTGTAGCACCTTATGGGATAGGTATTTTTACAGCATCTATTGTATTGGCTGTAATGATTATACCTTATGCCGCATCATTAGGGATAACGCTTATTCGCATGGTTCCATCATCATTAAAAGAAGGTGCGTATGCTTTGGGGGCAACTCGTTTCGAGGTTATTCGTAGTGTAGTTATGCCATATACACGGTCGGGTTTATTTGCAGGTATATTACTATCACTTGGTCGTGCACTTGGCGAAACTATGGCAGTAACCTTGTTAATTGGTAATACAAGTGCCATCCCTCAGAGTTTATTTGCACCAGGTAATACTATGGCGAGTGTGATTGCTAACGAATTTACAGAAGCCGACCATACAGTTTACCTATCGGCTTTGATTGAGTTGGGCTTGGTATTGTTCCTTGTAACGGTGGTTATTAACGTGATTGGAAAAAGAATTATAACAAAATTCACTAACAATTAATGCGATGGAAGGAAGAATAAGACTTAGAAATACAAAAAGCATACTGTTCAAATCAGTTGTTATATTTTTTGCCTTTTTAGTTACACTGCCATTAATTGTTATTTTGCTTTACATCATTAAGCAGGGTGCAGGGCAAGTAAATTGGCATTTTTTAACCAATGTTCCTAAGCCAGTTGGCGAAGTAGGTGGTGGGATAGCAAATGCCTTATTAGGTAGTTTAATAATAGTAGGTGTGGCGGCAATTATAGCCATACCCTTGGGAATATTAGCTGGCATTTATCTAAGCGAAAACTCACGCACTCGCTTAGCTTATTGGAGCGGTTTGTGTGTAGATATTTTGCAAGGTGTGCCTTCAATAGTGGTGGGTATAGTAGTTTATTTTTGGGTGGTAAAACCATTGGGTACATTCTCGGCGGTGTCGGGTAGTATTGCTTTAGCCATTATGATGTTGCCTATCGTTATACGTTCAACAGAAGAAACCTTGAAGCTATTGCCCCCTTCATTAAAAGAGGCAGCCCTATCGTTAGGTGTACCTTACCATAGGGTGATATTAAAAGTAATAGTACCTTGTGGTTTTTCGGGGATTTTATCGGGTATCATGCTTTCGGTAGCACGTATTGCTGGCGAAACAGCACCACTTTTATTTACCGCATTTGGTAATCCCTATTTATCTACCTCTATTACCAAACCGATGCAAAGTTTGCCGCTATTGATATTCAATTATGCAACCAGTCCATATGATGATTGGCATAATCTGGCATGGGGAGCGTCGTTTTTATTATTATTTTTTGTGTTACTGATAAATATTTTAACAAAGCTGATTACAAGAAAATGGAAAGTACAATTGTAAGCTCCGAAAAATTTAATGCCTATTTTGGAGATAACCACGTTGTAAAAGATGTGGATATAAAAATAAAGCGAAATGAGGTTGTTGCAGTAATGGGTCCATCTGGCTGCGGGAAAACTACTTTCCTTCGTTGTATCAACAGAATGCACGAGCTGATACCTGGCGCAACGGTAAAAGGTACAATGAAACTCGATGGCGAAGATGTATATAAAATGAACGCTATCTATGTAAGATACAAGATAGGTATGGTGTTTCAACGCCCAAATCCTTTCCCTAATTTGAGTATCTACGAAAACGTAATTGCTGGTTATTTATTAAACGGGCTTAAAGTATCGAAAGCAGATAAGGATGTGATAGTTGAAAAATCACTAACAAGTGCTGCTTTGTGGAATGAGGTAAAAGATTCGTTGCACAAAAAAGGAACATTCTTATCAGGCGGGCAGCAACAACGTTTGTGCATAGCACGTGCTATTGCAATGGAACCCGAATTGATTTTGTTTGATGAGCCTACATCAGCCCTCGACCCTATATCTACCTCAAGTGTCGAAACATTATTTCATGAATTAAAAGCCAACTATACGCTTGTAATTGTAACGCATAATATGCAGCAAGCTGCACGTGTGAGCGATAGAACAGCCTTTTTCTATATGGGCGAATTGGTAGAATTTGATGATACCAAAACGATGTTTACTAATCCGAAAGACCAACGTACTCAAAATTATATTACAGGCAGGTTTAGCTAATATTTGATAATTAATACAGACGTAATTATTTACAAAATTTGAAATTATGACACCATTAGAGAACGAAATAAACGAGGTTAAGAAGGAGCTAATCAATATGTGGATGCTTGTTCAATCACAATTGAATAAGGCTCGTGAAGCAATGCTACAATTTGATAAAGATTTGGCTCGTGAAGTTTTAGTAAAAGAAAAAAGAGTAAACTCATTTGAATTGAAACTTGATCGCGATGTAGAAAATATATTTGCATTACATTGCCCCGTAGCGGTTGATTTACGCTTTTTATTAGCAGCATTAAAAATAAATACCAATCTTGAACGCATTGGCGATATTGCAGCAAGTGTGGCAAAATATGTGGTTGATTCGTCGGTGAATTTCGACCCTGTTGCATTAGAGAGTACATCACTAGTAAGAATGTATGATGAGGCTGCAAATATTTTGATTGATACACGCATGGCTTTTGAAAATGAAGATACTGCGCTTGCACGTAGCATATTTAAAAGAGACGAGGTATTAGATACAATTAACGACAGAGCCCCAATAGTGGTAGCTGATATGATAAAAGCCGACATTGCCTCTGTAAATGAAGCCTTGTTTATGTTATCAATTATTAGAAAATTGGAACGTATAGGCGACCAATCAAAAAATATTGCCGAAGAAATTATTTTCTATGTAGAGGCTAAAATATTGAAGCACTCATCTGCACAAAAGAAGTAATAGATAAAATTAGATTTCAAAATAGAATGAGTTAATGGAGATAAACCATTAACTCATTTTTGTATAATAGCATTATAAATTCTTACCTAACTTTTCGAGTATATCTTGAGGGACTTTTTTCAAATCAAGTACTAAGAAACCATCCAAGCAATCAGCAAATTTGGGGTCGATATTAAAGCTGATGATTTTTGCATTTAGCGCAATATATTGACGTAGCAACACAGGCACTTTCATATTCCTTGTTTCTACTTCGGATATCACATTATCTAAACCCTTAAATGTATCTTCTTTGCCCGACATCAATAAATCAGTATCAATTCTCGAAAAATCAACTTTAAATTTCTTACGAGGTCGTACATATTGTGCCAATTCATGGTCGAAGTGATTGCGATTGATATAATCTACAATAAGCGATTTAGAAAATTTTGAAAACGAATTGCTGATACTTACAGGCCCAATAAGGTAACGATAACGAGGGTTATCAATTAAATATTTTAAGATACCTTTCCATAATAAGAATAATGGCAAGGGTTTTTGCTGATACTCCTTGCGGATAAACGAACGCCCAAGCTCCAAACTCTTTTTGAATATAGGAGTGAATTGCTCTTTTATCTTAAATAATTCGGTAACATAAAAACCTTTTTTCCCAAGACTGTAAAATATCTCATCTCCCAGCCCAATTCGATATGCACCGACAATCAACTTAGCTTGCGTATCCCAAATAAACAAATGGTTGTAGTAAATATCGTATTCATCCAAATCAACACTCTTGTTTGTGCCTTCGCCAACGGCTCTAAATGTAATTTCTCTTAATCTGCCTATCTCTCGAATAACGTTTGGTATTAATGAGGTTGGCGTAATAAATACCTCATAGTTTTTCTCAGTCCATACCTTGTAATTCTCACGTAGCGGCTCAATTTCTTTTTCTAATACCTCAGCCTTTATTTCATGCGCCACGGCTTCGGGTAGTTTCTTAATCTTAAACAGATTACGAGCCTTGAATATCTTTTTTTCTTCTTCTAGCCCAGTACCTAAGGCATAAGTTCTCGCCCGTAAATAGCTAAGTAGTTTGGTTGCATTATTATAATCGGGTATATCTTCTACATTAATAGGCTTACCTATCCGCAGTTTAATGGTGTGACCTTGCTTATTAAACAATTCAGACGGTAACTTGGCTGTGCGCAAAGCTGGGTGAATCATACTTAATAGATTAAACAATAAGCCATTGTTGCCATGAAAATAAATAGGCACTACGGGTACTTTTGCTTTTGCTATAATTTTACCCACAACAGGATGCCACATCCTATCTGTTACCTGTTGTTGTTCAACTTTAAATGTCGAAACCTCACCCGCAGGAAATATGCCTATAGGAGTGCCATTTGCTAATAATTCGAGGGTGTTTTTCAACCCGCTAATGCTTGACGAATGGTCGATGTTTTCAAAAGGGTTTACCGCTATAAAATAGTCGCTAAGGTTAGGTATTTTTTTAAGTAGAAAATTAGCCATTAACTTCGCATCAGGACGAACCATGCAAAGTAATTTTAAAAGCACCATGCCTTCAATTCCACCGTATGGATGATTAGCAATAGCTATAAAACTACCCGTAGTGGGTATGTTTTTTAATTCTTTTTCATCAAATTCAATATCGACACCACAACCTTTTAAAATAGCATCTACAAACTCGGTACCCTGTTTGGGTTGTGCTTGGGCAAATAATTCATTTACTTGATTTATTTTCATCACCTCCATCAACAAGGCTGCCAGCCCGGGCATATTCAATTTATCCAGTTTGGTGGCTTTGGCAAATTCTTCAGTGGTTATTATTTTCATTTATAGTATAAAGTCGGTTATTATTTAATTTAATAAATATCTTAAAATTTCTTTAATTTACAGTTGCATCCTTCGCCTGCAATGAAATCACTTTTAAAACAATATTTTTCTATCAGCAAAAAAGAATGGAACGGTATGGTCATACTTGTTGTAATCATCATATTGGTAATAGCATCGCCATACGTTTATCAACTGTTTCACAAAGATAACACAATAAAGCTAGCCGATTTTAATAATGCAATAACTGTTCTTGTTAATGCTGAAAAGAAAGAGCGTACAAATGATAGTCGAGTATTTCCTAAAAAAACAATTACTCATACCATCATCGAATTAAACACTGCCGATACTGTAATATTAAAAACCTTGCCAGGTATAGGCACATCATTTGCTGCACGCATTGTAAAGTATCGCGAGCGTTTAGGCGGGTTTTGTTCAAAAGAACAGTTAAAAGAAGTATTTGGTGTTGATGCCGAAAAATATGCAGGTTTGCAGACTTTGGTGCGGGTAGATGCCTCTCGGATTAAAAAAATTGCTATCAATCATGCTCAGTTTCAAGATTTAAGTCGATTCCCTTACTTGAGTTTCAAGCAGATGAATGCCATTATACAGTTTCGAGAACAGCATGGTAATTTTGAAACCATGGATGATATGAGGAATATTGCGATATTAGATGAGATAACGCTACACAAAATTAAATCCTATTTAAGTTTTAAATGATAGAACAACAAATTAAATCGGCTATACGTGATATCCCCGACTTTCCGAAACCTGGAATTGTGTTTAAGGATATTACACCAATATTGAAAGACCCTATTTTGTGCGATAATATTGTAAACGCCTTTGTCGAAAAACTTAATGGTATTAGGATAGATGTAGTAGCAGGGGTAGAGAGCAGAGGTTTTTTGTTCGGGCTTGCTTTGGCTGGTAAATTAGGTGTGCCATTTGTACCTGTGCGTAAGGCAGGCAAATTGCCTTATGCCATCAAACAAAAAAAGTACGACCTTGAGTACGGATCGGCAACGATAGAAATACATACCGATGCTTTTGAAGCAGGGCAGCATATATTGATACATGATGATTTATTAGCTACTGGCGGTACTGTAATGGCAACCAGCGAATTGATAACCGAAATGGGTGGCACAATTGCTGGTTTTGCTTTTGTAGTGGGACTGGGTTTCCTTAATGGTCAGGAACGCATCACACCGTTGAGTGATAATATTATTGTTTTAGCCGATTATTGATGCCATCTATTTTACCACCAATGTTATACTTTGTGAGGTATGCGCACTAAAATAACCCAATACAGAGGGTGTAATATTAGTTGGCGGATTGGCGGGCGCCACTTGCCCTCCAGGGTTATTCGCTTGCTGCTGACTTAGTGTAAACCAATAATTATACACGGGCTTATCAACACACTGCATCTCTACGGTTACCGTATCTTTTGGATAGATATCAGTATTGTTTTGCTGTAAATCGAAGGTTACGTGTTTACCATTAATAAAATCATCATTAAAAGCAAATACACTATTTACAGGTTTGCTATTTACAGTCATTACAAACCGATATTGATTTACTTGATTAGCAGGGTCGTTAAAATAAACTGTAATTGCTTTTTTATTTCCTTTTACACTATTGCCATTGCCGAAAAGACTATTTGTGGCTGATATTGAATCCATCCCCACATAACTTGGCATGGTTGAATTAGCAGTATAAGTTTTACCATCAGCAAGAACAGTTAAGGTATAGGAATTACCTATTATTCCAACGCCCTTACTGACTGAATAGATACCCGCTGTGCTTTCTGTGAGATTAAAACTTCGCCCGCTAGTATTATTATAAATGGTAACAGTTGCACCCGAAACAGGGGGGTAGGTATTGGTATTAGTAAAAGGCACACTTCGACTGAGTTTTACATATTGCGGGCCCGGTACATCAGTTATATTAGCTTCAATCACCAATTTGTTTGCATTGTTAGCCAAGTCTAATTTGATTACCTTTTGACAAGAAGTAATGGATAATGAAATAAGTAATATATAGATGTAATATTTTATGTGAATAGTTTTCATGTATCAAAATTTAAAATTCCAAGTAACAGATGGTATGCGTGTGGCAAAAATACTTGTTTCCAAAGCTTCGGTAGTGTTTGGTATGGTTTTACTGTCGCGAAAGGTTATTGAATATGGGTCGCGATGTGCATATACATTATATATACCAAATGTCCAGCTCGAGTGGTATTTTTTATGCGGTTTGCCTTCTAAGGTAGCACCAATATCTAATCTGTGTGATGCAGGTAATCTATATCCGTTACGTTCCGAATAAGAAAAAGTAGTTAAGCCACCAATATTATATTTGCCAGTAGGGTTGGTAACCGCATTGCCAGTACCATAAACAAATAATCCCGAAAACGACCAGCGTTTGTTTAATTGATAGATGCCTACTACCGATAAATCGTGGGTGCGATCCTGCGTAGCAGGAAAGTAATTACCATTGTTGATAGCATTAAATTTTCTTTCTGTACATGATAGTGTATAGCCAATCCATCCATTAAAACGGCCGTATTTTTTCTTTAAAAATAACTCAAGCCCATACGCTCTCCCTGTTCCATAGGTAATTTGCGACTCAACATCTTGATTTACTAATAGTTGTGCGCCATCCTTATAATCAATCTGATTTTGTAACCATTTGTAATATATTTCAGCCGAGAACTCGTAAGTATTATCCTTAATATTCTTAAACCACCCTGTCGATACTTGGTCGGCAATTTCGGGCTTAACATTATTACTGCTCAATACATATAAACTAGTAGGGGTATTGCTAGTAGCGTTGTTGAGTAAGTGAATATTTTGCGTGTTTCTGTTGTATGAGAATTTTACTGAATTCTCGTCATTGAGCTGATAACTTGCTGATAACCGAGGTTCTAAATTAAGATAGCTTTTAACTAATTGCCCAGGGTTGTAAACTTGTGTATTGGTAACATTTCCCGCTGCATCATAGGTTTTAAATGTACCAGGACCTAATAAAAACAAGCCACTAAAACGCACACCATATAATAAAGTCAGAGCGTCGTTTACTTTCCATTGGTCGCTTATATAAGCAGCATTTTCGTAGCCATATCGTTTTTCTACAGCCCTTGTAATAAAACTCGATGATTGAGGCGAACTTATGTCGCCTGGCGATATATCATGATGTAGGATGTTTACACCAAATTTTAAAGTATGCTTACTGCTTATATAATAGCTAAGGTCTTCTTTTAAGTTTACATCTGTTATTTGCGAGGTCGCTTTAAATTCTTGATGAGTAAGCAAGCTCTGTACTACATAGTTATAATTGCTGAATACAAGCGAAGTGTTTGAGAATAACCTATCGTTAAATATATGGTTGAAACGTATAGTACCAGTTGAATTCCCCCAGTTTGTACCAAAAGTATTTTTCAACCCCAAAACATCTTTGCCAAAATAGCCTGATAGGTAAACTGCATTTTTATTATCAAAATGATAATTAGCTTTAGCATTGATGTCATAAAAATAAATAGAACTACCTTTTATCGTTGTGTCAGACGATGCTCTCAAGAAAAAATCAATATAAGTTCTTCGTGCACTTATCATAAACGAGCCTTTGTTTTGTTCTAATGGCCCTTCTACTTTAATACGCGAAGTAATCAATCCTATACCACCTTGAACGGTATAATCCTTATTGTTACCTTCATTCATCTTGATGTCTAAAACTGATGATAATCGCCCGCCAAACTCGGCTGCCATACCACCTTTGTACAAGCTCACATCTTTTATAGCATCGGAGTTGAAGGTAGAGAAGAACCCAAAAAAGTGTGAAGCATTATAAACGGTAGCTTCGTCAAGCAAAATCAAATTTTGATCGGCACCACCACCGCGCACATAAAAACCGGTATTACCTTCGCTTGCAGCTTTTACACCGGGTAATAGGGTTAATGTTTTTAAAATATCGCGTTCGCCTAACAATACAGGTACTTGATTAATTTGCGTCATGTTCAACTTCTCCACACCCATTACTGGCGATGTAATATTGTCGTTATTAGGTCTGTTGGCACTAATTACTACTTCTTTTAACTCGTTTTTAGTTTGTAGAGATGTGTTTACTACTTCGTTTTGGTGCAGCGAAATTTGCTTCGCAATGGGCTCATATCCTGCATAAGTAAATATCAGTGTATAAGTGCCTTCGGATAACGATATAGAATAAAATCCATAACTATTACTCACCGTTCCTACTTGTGGCAATTCTCTAATTTTTACACTAGCACCTATCAATTGTTCGCCAGTTGTTTCATCTTTAATAGTGCCGCTTATGGTATGTTTTTTTTGAGCGAAGGATGAGAGTGCTAATAGTACAAGAAATGTAGTCAGAAATATTTTAGTCATTCGCAAAAGTTTGTCGCAAAGATAATCGCCAAAAGCCTAACCTTTGTTAATTGAATATAAAAAAGCAGTGCAAAAGCACATTTTTTATCCGTATCAAAAAAAAGTTAAAATATTCTCCCATTAAATACTATGCACGCATAGCATTTAGGATGCGTTATTTGTACCAAATACCATTTTGTACTCTGTTTGTGGCGGTTTTATGACTGTTTAACAGTGCAGTTAATCAGTATATTTGCTCAAACAAATTATAAACTTAATGGATAATCTATTGACGGATTCTTTTACCGGTTACGATTTCTCGGTTTCTGAAAATCAAAAAATGGTGGGGCAAATGGCTAAGGATTTTGCTGAGAAGCATATTAAACCTTATGTGATGGAGTGGGACGAAGCGCAACATTTCCCTTTGGAATTGTTTAAAAAATTAGGCGAACTGGGTATGATGGGTGTAGTTGTGCCCGAAGAATACGGAGGCTCGGGTTTTGGCTATTTTGAATACGTAACCGTGATACAAGAAATTGCTAAAGTATGCGGTTCAATAGGTTTATCAGTTGCCGCACACAATTCGTTATGTACGGGGCATATATTAGCGTTTGCGAATGATGAACAAAAACGTAGATGGCTACCCAAATTGGCAACAGCCGAGTGGATAGGGGCATGGGGGCTTACCGAAGCAAATACAGGCTCTGATGCTATGCGTATGAGCACTACGGCGGTATTAGATGGCGACCATTATATTGTAAACGGGTCGAAAAACTGGATTACACATGGCAAAACAGGAGATGTTGCGGTAGTGATGGTGCGCACAGGCGAAAAAGGCGACTCAAAAGGCATATCAGCAATAGTAATAGAGCGTGGAACGGAAGGGTTTAAAGCTGGTAAAAAGGAAAACAAATTGGGTATGCGTGCATCCGAAACTACCGAAATGATATTTGATAATTGCCGTGTGCCAAAAGAAAACTTATTGGGCAACGAGGGCGAAGGCTTTAAACAAGCCATGAAGGTATTGGATGGCGGGCGTATTTCGATAGCTGCACTATCATTAGGCATTGCAAAAGGAGCATTTGAAGCATCAGTTGCCTATGCCAAAGAACGCCATCAGTTTGGACAACCGATAGCCAATTTTCAAGGCATAGCATTTAAACTGGCAGATATGGCTACCGAAATTGAAGCTGCCGAGTTGCTATTGATGCAAGCTGCTGATTTAAAGAACAAGCATTTGCCAGTTACCAAGCAATCGGCTATGGCAAAATATTTTGCATCAGAAGTAGCTGTAAAAGCTGCTAACGAGGCTGTACAAATATTTGGTGGTTACGGTTATACCAAAGATTTTCCTGTGGAGAAGTATTACCGCGATGCCAAACTATGTACCATAGGCGAAGGGACATCAGAAATACAAAAAATTGTGATTAGTAGAGAAGTGTTGAGGTAAATTATTGATGAAATTGGATTAAGGCAACAGTATCTTCTTCAATATTATCCAATTATCATTTTCATATTCAAAACATTATACATACCTTTGCCGTCCCTGAAAGGAGGTATATCGGGAATTATGATTATTATTAACGTAAAAGACGGCGAATCATTAGATAAAGCATTAAAACGCTTTAAGAAGAAATTTGAGAAAACGGGAGTTTTAAGAGAACTTCGTAGCCGTCAGGCATTCGAGAAAAAATCCGTAACCCGTCGTCACGTGGTTAAGCATGCCATCTACAAGCAAAATATGAATCAAGAAACTGTTTAATTTTTGCGAAAAAATTTTTCAGTTTTTATGAAAATATATCAAAACTATTTGTACATTCATTTTCTAGAGTGTGCAAATAGTTTTTATGTTTTTAGAGCGATTTATACAGTATATTAAGTATGAAAAGCGGTACTCACCGCATACGGTAGCCGCCTACCATTCGGATCTTGAGCAATTTTTTAAATTCCTCAATCACTCCGAGCAAACTACCACTCTTCCATCAGAAATAACGTATCAAGATATTCGCAATTGGATGGTGCATTTAATGAGCGATGTAACAGCACGTTCCGTGAACCGTAAAATTGCCACCCTCCGCAAATATTTCAAATTCTTGCTTCGCGAGGGTCTGATTACAAATAATCCTACTTCAAAAATTCAATCTCCAAAATCGCTTAAACATTTACCCATTGTGGTTGAGGATGAAAAATTGAACGCTATGCTCAATGATACTGATGTATTCAGTAATGATTTTGAAGGTTTGAGAGATAAATTGGTGATTGAAACCTTGTTTGGTACAGGTATCCGCCTTGCCGAACTGATTGGTTTAAAAGAGCAAGATGTAAATATTTACGAAGGAACGATAAAGGTATTAGGCAAGCGCAATAAAGAACGCATTGTACCTATCAATCATGAACTGAAGTTGTTATTAGAAAAATATCTCCATTTAAAGAAAAATCAAAATTTTGATAACATTTCCCTAACTTTAATCGTTACAAATAAGGGCGCTGTTGCGTACCCCAAATTTATCTATTTAATAGTGCATAAATACCTTTCTTATATATCAACACAGAATAAAAAAAGTCCACACGTATTGAGGCATACTTTTGCAACGAGCCTACTAAACCGAGGAGCCGATTTAAACGCTATAAAGGAGCTCTTGGGCCATGCAAACCTCAGCGCAACACAGGTTTACACACACAATTCAGTCGAAAGATTAAAATCTATTTACAAACAAGCCCATCCAAAGGCGTAATTCAAGGAGGAAAAATGAAAATCAGAGTGCAGTCTATCCATTTTAATGCAGACAAAAAATTATTAGATTTTATTCAGAAGAAAGCCAATAAGCTTGATCAATATTATGATTACATTATTAGTGGCGAAGTTTATTTGAAATTAGAAAATGTAGAAGACGAAGCAAATAAGATAACGGAGATAAAATTGCTGCTGCCGGGCAACCAATTGTTCGCAAAAGAGCAATGTAAGACGTTTGAAGAGGCTACAGATTTGGCAATTGAAGGGTTAAGGAAGCAAATTGATAAACATAAGCAGAAAAAAGCGATAGCAGCTGATGCAGCAAAAAAAGCTGTTTTAATGGCATCAGAGCAAGAATTGTAAGAAAACAAGTAATAAATTTATACGTAAATCGATGGGTTTTAAGCCTGTCGATTTTTTTTTGCAAAATTATTTTGCACGGCTATAAAATTTTGTAAATTTGCAATCCCTTTCAGAGAGGTGCACGCGCTTCGAGTTTCAACAAAGGGACGGTTCTTTAAAATACAAAAAAATTAAGCCGCTTGTTTAACAAGCTGATATTTAGAATACTTTAAATATCAACTTGCAAATAAAGGCAAAACGCCTCCTTAGCTCAGCTGGTAGAGCAACTGACTTGTAATCAGTAGGTCATTGGTTCGATCCCGATAGGAGGCTCTGTTTTGATTTCGAATATCGAAATTTTGATTTTGGATATCTAGCCTAAAAACTAAATCCGAAATTCTAAATCCGACATCCGAAATAAGACAATGGGGGGATACCAGAGCGGTCAAATGGGACGGACTGTAAATCCGTTGCTTCGGCTACGAAGGTTCGAATCCTTCTCCCCCCACAGAGAATGATTGATTGGATTATCGAATTGTTGAATTTTAAAATTCAGTAAATCAATAATTCAATCATTTGTTGTTATTGCGGAAGTAGCTCAGTTGGTAGAGCGATAGCCTTCCAAGCTATAGGTCGCGAGTTCGAACCTCGTCTTCCGCTCTGTTAAACGGCGAGTGGTGTAACTGCAAGCCGAATTTAAGCCGACGTAGCTCAGGGGTAGAGCACTTCCTTGGTAAGGAAGAGGTCATGGGTTCAAATCCCATTGTTGGCTCGGCGTATAAAAAACGACTATTTAAATATAAAATTAACCTACAAAAATTTTTATAAATCATGGCAAAAGAAAAATTTGACCGTAGCAAGCCGCACTTAAACATCGGTACAATCGGTCACGTTGACCACGGTAAAACAACCCTTACCGCAGCTATTACCAAAGTATTGGCTGATAAAGGTTTATCAGAAGCTCGTTCTTTCGATTCAATCGACTCTGCTCCTGAAGAAAAAGAGCGTGGTATTACTATTAATACTGCTCACGTTGAGTATTCAACTGCAAATCGTCACTATGCTCACGTTGACTGTCCAGGACACGCTGACTATGTAAAAAACATGGTTACTGGTGCTGCTCAGATGGATGGTGCAATTATCGTTGTTGCTGCTACTGATGGTCCGATGCCTCAAACTCGCGAACACATCCTATTAGCTCGTCAGGTAGGTGTACCTGCACTTGTTGTTTTCATGAACAAAGTTGATATGGTTGATGATCCAGAATTATTAGAACTAGTAGAAATGGAAATTCGTGAATTATTGTCATTCTACGAATATCCAGGTGATGATATCCCTGTAATTCAAGGTTCAGCTCTTGGTGGTTTGAACGGAGATCCTAAATGGGTTGAAATAATTATGGAATTGATGAATGCAGTAGATTCATATATTCCAATTCCTCCACGTTTGACTGACCTTCCATTCTTGATGCCAGTTGAAGACGTATTCTCAATTACAGGTCGTGGTACTGTTGCTACTGGTCGTATTGAGCGTGGTGTAATCAACTCTGGTGAGCAAGTTGATATCTTAGGTATGGGTGCTGAGAACTTGAAATCAACCGTAACAGGTGTTGAGATGTTCCGCAAGATATTAGATAGAGGTGAAGCAGGTGATAACGTAGGTTTATTGTTACGTGGTATTGAAAAAACTGATATCCGTCGTGGTATGGTTATTTGCAAGCCAGGTTCAGTAACTCCACACACTGATTTCAAAGCTGAAGTTTACGTATTGTCAAAAGCTGAAGGTGGCCGTCACACTCCATTCTTCAATAAATACCGTCCACAATTCTATTTCCGTACTACTGACGTAACTGGTGAAATTACACTAGCCGAAGGCGTAGAAATGGTTATGCCTGGTGATAACGTTACAATCACTGTTAAATTGATTAACGCTATCGCTATGGAAAAAGGCTTACGTTTCGCTATCCGTGAGGGTGGTCGTACAGTAGGTGCTGGTCAGGTAACTGAGATCTTAAAATAATCTACCTCCGGCAGTCTCTTAAATGAGATATAAGGAATAGGTTAATTTCTGGCAAAGTACTTAGTCAAATTTGGCTAAGTACTTTGTTTACTATAAAGAAATTATAAGATTAAATAATAAACGGGCATAGTTCAATGGTAGAATAGAGGTCTCCAAAACCTTTGATCAGGGTTCGAATCCTTGTGCCCGTGCATAATAAAAATAAAATGGCTGCAGTAACAGAGTATATTAAGGAATCTTACATCGAGCTAACCCAAAAGGTAACTTGGCCAACATGGCGCGTTTTGTACAACAGCGCTATTGTGGTATTAATAGCAGCAATTATTATTGCGCTGGTAATATTGGGAATGGATAAAGGGATATTTTTTATACTTGATAAGGTTTACAAATCATTAACCTAATTTTTGAATACGAGATGAGTGATCAATTGAAATGGTATGTGGTAAGAGCCATAAGTGGTAAAGAAAAAAAGGTTAAACAATATATCGATGCCGAAATCAGCCGTTTGGGAATTACCCATTTAGTGCCTCAGGTGTTGATACCAACCGAAAAATATTATCAAATGCGTGATGGGAAAAAGATAGCCAAAGAGCGTAACTTTTTTCCTGGATATGTTTTAATGGAAGCCGCATTAGATGGCGAATTAGAACACATCATCAAAAATATAAATAGTGTAATAGGATTTCTTGGCGATAAAGCAGGTAATGCTATTCCACTTCGCCAAGCCGAGGTTAATCGTATATTAGGTAAGGTTGATGAAATGAGCTCGCAAGGCGAAACCATGAACGTACCTTATTATGTAGGCGAGAATGTAAAAGTGATGGATGGACCATTCAACGGATTTAGTGGTGTGATTGAAGAGGTAAACGAAGAGAAGAAGAAGCTAAAAGTAATGGTAAAGATATTTGGGCGTCGTACACCGCTCGAATTGAATTACATGCAAGTAGAAAAAGAATAGATTTAATTTCGGATGTCGAATTTTCGATTTCGGAATTGAAAAATTAAAAATATTAGATTTCTTATAGCGATGGTCAAATCTGAGATTTAACCTCCGAAATTTGAAATCAACAAAATCTTAAATGTTACATAGCTTCCACCTATAACATTGAGTAATTATTAAAGTAAACAAAATGGCAAAAGAAATCGGTGCAATGGTTAAACTTCAGGTGAAGGGCGGCGCTGCAAATCCATCTCCTCCAATCGGTCCTGCTTTGGGTGCGAAAGGTGTGAATATCATGGAGTTTTGCAAGCAGTTCAACGCACGTACCCAGGATAGACCTGGTAAAGTGTTACCTGTTGTGATTACTGTTTATGTCGACAAGTCTTTCGATTTTATTATCAAAACCCCTCCAGTTGCTATCCAGTTAATGGAAGTATCAGGTATTAAAAGTGGGTCGGCAGAGCCAAACCGTAAAAAAGTTGCTAGTGTAAACTGGGAACAGGTAGAGGTGATAGCTAAAGATAAAATGACTGATTTGAATGCATTTACAGTAGAATCAGCCATGAAAATGGTGGCAGGAACTGCCAGAAGTATGGGAATCACTGTATCTGGTACAGCTCCCTGGAATAATTAATTTATACAAATCAGTTTAAGACAGTGGCAAGATTAACAAAAAATCAAAAAGCGGCACTATCCAAAATTGAGGCTAATAAGTCGTATTCATTACTGGATGCATCATCTTTGGTAAAGGAAATTAACTATACTAAATTTGATTCTTCAGTTGATATTGATGTGCGCTTAGGTGTTGACCCTCGTAAAGCCAATCAAATGGTGCGTGGTATAGCAACATTGCCTCATGGAACCGGTAAAACTGTACGTGTATTAGTACTTTGTACGCCTGACAAAGAGCAGGAAGCAAAAGACGCAGGTGCAGATTTTGTAGGTTTGGATGACTATATTGCCAAGATTGAAGGTGGATGGACTGATGTTGATATTATCATTACTATGCCAAGTGTTATGGCTAAAGTAGGTCGTTTGGGTCGTATTCTCGGTCCTCGTAACCTTATGCCTAACCCTAAATCAGGTACTGTAACTACCGAAGTAGGTAAAGCAGTTACTGATGTAAAAGGTGGTAAAATCGACTTCAAAGTTGATAAAACAGGTATCATCCATGCCTCAATAGGAAAAGTATCTTTCCCTGCTGATAAAATTTATGAGAATGCTTTAGAAGTATTGCAAACTATCTCTAAATTAAAACCATCAGCAGCAAAAGGAACATATTTTAAGAGCATTCATATCTCTTCAACTATGTCGCCCGGAATCGAAATTGAAACTAAAACAGTAGCGGGGATTTAATCATGAATAAAGAAGAAAAACACGAACTTGTTCTTGCCCTTACTGAACAAATTAAAGAGTACGGTAATTTTTATATTACTGATACTTCAGATTTGACGGTTGCAAAAGTTAACGATATCCGTCGTAAATGTTTCGAAAGCGACATCACTATGCAAGTAGCAAAAAATAGCTTAATTAAAAAAGCTATGGAAGCCGCAGGTGATGATTTCAGCCCGATATATGATGTATTAAAAGGTTCATCATCAATTTTATTCTCAAAATCAGCTACTGCTCCGGCAAAATTGATTAAACAATTGAGAAGAACAGGTGAAAAACCAATTTTAAAAGCAGCTTATATTGATTCGTCTGTATTTATTGGCGATAAGCAGTTGGATACTTTAGTTAACTTAAAATCTAAAGAACAA
Organism: uncultured Mucilaginibacter sp.; assembly: GCA_963422535.1. Taxonomy (GTDB): domain Bacteria; phylum Bacteroidota; class Bacteroidia; order Sphingobacteriales; family Sphingobacteriaceae; genus Mucilaginibacter. Next base: position 478,698 of record OY730227.1, on the reverse strand, counting down.
CTTATCGGAGAGATTATCGGATTATTGCAATCACCAGCTAAAAATGTTGTATCTGCACTACAATCAGGCGGAAACAAATTGGCAGGAATTGTTAAAACATTACAAGAAAGAGGTTAACGAACACCTAGAAGTTCGATTTAAACAAAAAACGTATTTAAAGTAAAAGTAAAATAAAATGGCAGATTTAAAATCATTTGCTGAACAGTTGGTAAACTTAACAGTAAAAGAAGTTAACGAATTAGCTCAGATATTAAAAGACGAGTATGGTATTGAGCCAGCTGCTGCGGCAGTTGCAGTTGCTGCAGCTCCTGCTGGTGGTGGCGATGCTCCAGCTGCTGAAGCAGCTCAAACTGCTTTCGATGTTATCCTTAAGGATGCTGGCGGTGCTAAATTAGCAGTTGTTAAATTAGTAAAAGACCTTACTGGCTTAGGTTTGAAAGAAGCTAAGGATTTAGTTGACGGTGCACCAAAAGAAGTTAAAACTGGTGTATCTAAAGAAGAAGCTGAATCTCTTAAAAAACAATTAGAAGAAGCTGGAGCTGTTGTTGAAGTTAAATAACTTCAACCGGTAAAATAGCATAAGACTCCGACCTGTTTATGGTCGGGGTCTATTGTCGTTTATATTGTTCTCATTTTTGTTTGAAGTTCAGGAAAAACTTTAATCAAACAAGTATAAGTTTATTAATAAACTAAAATTTTAATCCCTTGGCAAACAAAAATAATCAAAGAGTAAACTTTGCAACCAGCCGGAAGGTATTGGATTACCCCGATTTTCTGGATGTTCAGTTGCAATCTTTCCAGGAATTTTTTCAATTGGAGACCACCTCAGACAACCGTCATAAAGAAGGTTTGTTCAAAGTGTTTGCCGAAAATTTTCCAATTTCAGATTCAAGAAATATTTTCGTTTTAGAGTTTCTTGACTATTTTATCGATCCACCTCGTTATGATATACGTGAGTGTATTGAGCGTGGACTAACTTACAGTGTGCCGTTGAAAGCGAAACTTCGCTTATCATGTAATGATGCCGAACACGAAGATTTCGAAACCATAGTACAGGATGTGTATTTGGGAACTATCCCGTATATGACACCTAAAGGTACTTTCGTAATTAATGGTGCCGAGCGTGTAATTGTATCGCAATTGCATCGTTCGCCAGGTGTGTTCTTTGGGCAAAGTCGCCACACAAACGGTACAAAATTGTATTCGGCTCGTGTAATTCCTTTTAAAGGTTCGTGGATTGAATTTGCAACAGACGTGAACAACGTGATGTATGCTTACATCGACCGTAAAAAGAAATTCCCAGTTACAACTTTGCTTCGTGCTATTGGCTACGATTCTGATAAAGATATATTAGAATTGTTTGAATTGGCTGATGAGGTAAAAGTAAGCAAATCGGGCTTAAAGAAATTTATTGGCCGCAAGCTTGCTGCTAGGGTGCTCAAAAAATGGGTTGAAGATTTCGTGGATGAAGATACCGGCGAAGTTGTTTCAATCGATCGTAATGAGATTATCCTTGAGCGCGAAACCGTATTGGAAGATGACCATATTGATATGATCATTGATGCAGGTGTGAAAACTATCATTCTGAACAAGGAAGATGCTTCAACCAGCGGTGATTATACTATTATATATAATACTTTACAAAAAGATACTTCAAACTCAGAGAAAGAAGCGGTTGAGCATATCTACCGTCAATTACGTAACGCTGAACCACCTGATGAAGAAACAGCTCGTGGTATCATCGATCGTTTGTTCTTCTCTGATAAGCGATATGATTTGGGCGATGTAGGTCGTTACCGTATCAATCGTAAATTGAAGATGGATACCTCTGATGAGACTAAGGTTTTAACTAAGCAAGATATTATTGCGATTGTTAAGTATCTTATCAAATTGATAAACTCAAAAGCTGAGGTGGATGATATTGACCACTTGTCAAATCGTCGTGTGCGTACAGTAGGCGAGCAGTTATATGCTCAATTTGGTGTAGGTTTAGCTCGTATGGCTCGTACTATTCGCGAGCGTATGAATATTCGTGACAACGAAGTATTTACACCAACCGACTTGATTAACGCACGTACACTATCATCAGTTATCAATTCGTTCTTCGGCACAAACCAGCTTTCGCAGTTTATGGATCAAACCAACCCACTGGCAGAGATTACGCACAAGCGTCGTCTGTCAGCCCTAGGGCCAGGTGGTCTATCACGTGAGCGTGCAGGTTTCGAGGTGCGTGACGTACACTACACTCACTACGGGCGTTTGTGTACTATCGAAACTCCTGAAGGTCCGAACATCGGTTTGATTTCTTCACTTTGCGTACACGCTAAGATTAATAATTTAGGCTTTATCGAAACGCCATACAAACGTGTTGTGAATGGCGTGGTTTCAATGGATGAGCCAGTTGTATATCTATCTGCCGAAGATGAAGATGGTAAAACCATCGGACAGGCTAATGCAGTATATGATGATAAAGGAGTATTTGCAACGCCACGTGTAAAAGCACGTTTTGAAGGCGACTTCCCTATTATCGAGCCCGAAAGGTTAGATTATATGGATATTGCACCTAATCAAATCACTTCAATTGCTGCGTCATTAATTCCATTCTTGGAACATGATGATGCTAACCGTGCGTTGATGGGTTCGAATATGCAACGCCAAGCCGTACCATTGTTGCGCCCCGAAGCGCCAATAGTAGGTACAGGTTTGGAAGGTCGTGTGGCGAAAGATTCTCGTACACTAATCAATGCTGAAGGTGATGGTGTGGTGGAGTATGTAGATGCTACCGAGATACGTATCAGATATGACCGCAACGAAATGGATCGTTTGATTTCATTCGACGGTGACACACGTACATATTTGTTGACTAAGTTTAAGAAAACCAACCAAAGTACTACCATGAACTTGAAGCCAATTGTTAAAAAAGGCGAGCGAGTTGAAAAAGGACAAGTACTTTGTGAAGGTTATGCAACACAAAATGGCGAGTTGGCATTAGGTCGTAACTTAAAAGTAGCATTCATGCCTTGGCAAGGATACAACTTTGAGGATGCGATTGTAATATCAGAGCGTGTGGTGTCGCAAGATATATTTACTTCTTTACACGTTGAAGAGTTCGAACTTGAAGTTCGTGATACTAAACGTGGAGAAGAAGAATTAACACCAGATATTCCTAACGTATCAGAAGAAGCTACTAAAGACCTTGACGAGGACGGAATTATCCGTGTTGGTGCCGAGGTTAAAGAAGGCGATATTTTGATTGGTAAGATTACGCCTAAAGGCGAATCAGACCCTTCACCAGAGGAAAAACTATTGCGTGCTATATTTGGTGATAAAGCAGGCGATGTTAAGGATGCTTCATTAAAAACTCCACCATCTATCAATGGTGTGGTAATTGATACCAAATTGTTCTCACGTGCGAAGAAAACTTCAAAAGCTGAAGAAAAAGCACAGTTAGAAAAATTGGATACTAAACACGAAAAAGCAATTAAAGACTTAAAGAATATTTTAATCGAGAAATTGTTCGAAATCGTGAATGGTAAAACATCTCAAGGTGTTTACAATGTTTACAAGGAATTACTTGTTCCAAAAGGGGTTAAATTCACTCAGAAGATTTTGGTTGAATTACCTTATGAGAACATCAATCCAACCAAGTGGACTACTGATGATGACAAAAACGATCAGATAAAAATCTTATTGCACAATTACAACATCAAAGTAAATGAGGAGTTAGGTGCTTATCGTCGTGATAAATTTGCAATCAGTGTGGGTGATGAGTTGCCATCAGGTATTGTTCAAATGGCTAAAGTTTACATTGCTAAGAAACGTAAACTAAAAGTAGGTGATAAAATGGCGGGTCGTCACGGTAATAAGGGTATTGTTGCTCGTATTGTTCGTGATGAGGATATGCCATTCCTTGAAGACGGAACACCTGTTGATATCGTATTGAACCCACTGGGTGTACCATCGCGTATGAACTTGGGACAGATTTACGAAACCGTATTAGGATGGGCAGGTAAAGAGTTAGGCATGAAATTCGCTACGCCAATATTTGATGGGGCAACTCACGAAGAAGTGGAAGAGTGGGTTAAAAAGGCTGGCTTACCTGAATCAGGAAGAACCTACTTATACAATGGTTTAACAGGCGACCGTTTTGACCAACCAACTACTGTAGGTATTATCTATATGTTGAAGTTGGGTCACATGGTTGATGATAAAATGCACGCACGTTCAATAGGTCCATACTCATTAATTACACAACAGCCATTGGGCGGTAAAGCACAATTTGGTGGTCAGCGTTTTGGTGAGATGGAGGTTTGGGCACTTGAGGCATTTGGTGCATCAAACATACTTCAAGAGATATTAACCGTTAAATCGGATGATGTTATCGGTCGTGCCAAAACGTATGAAGCTATTGTAAAAGGTGAAAACTTGCCAACGCCATCAGTTCCTGAATCATTCAACGTATTGGTTCACGAGTTAAGAGGTTTAGGTTTAGATATCACATTAGAATAATTATTGAATTATTGAGGGATTGAATGCGAGTTCAATCCTTCAGTAATTTTTAGAATTCAATAATTCATCCTTCAATAATTAAAAACAAAAGAGACTATGTCTTACAAAAAGGATAATAAAATCAAAAGTAACTTCACCACCATTACCATCAGTTTGGCTTCACCTGAGTCCATTCTTGAACGTTCAAGCGGCGAAGTATTAAAGCCAGAAACTATCAACTACAGGACGTATAAGCCTGAGCGTGATGGTTTGTTCTGCGAGCGTATTTTTGGTCCAGTTAAAGATTACGAATGCCATTGTGGTAAGTACAAGCGTATCCGTTACAAAGGTATCGTGTGCGACCGTTGCGGTGTTGAAGTAACCGAGAAAAAGGTGCGTCGTGAGCGTATGGGACACATTAACTTGGTAGTTCCGGTTGCTCACATTTGGTATTTCCGTTCGTTGCCAAACAAAATTGGTTACTTATTGGGCTTACCTACCAAAAAACTTGATCTAATCATTTATTATGAAAGATATGTAGTTATCCAACCTGGTATTAAAGAAGCTGACGGTATCCAACAAATGGATTTCTTGACAGAAGAAGAATACTTGGATGTGTTGGATACGCTACCAAAAGAAAATCAATACCTTGATGATAAAGATCCACAGAAATTTGTGGCTAAAATGGGTGCCGAAGCTTTAGAAGAGCTACTAAGACGCCTTAATTTAGACGAATTGTCATACAATCTTCGTCATCAAGCAGCTAACGAAACTTCTCAACAACGTAAAAACGAAGCTTTAAAGCGTTTGCAAGTTGTTGAAGCATTCCGCGATGCCAAAACAAGGATTGAGAATAACCCAGAGTGGATGATTGTTAAAATTGTTCCAGTTATTCCGCCCGAATTGCGTCCGTTAGTGCCATTAGAAGGTGGTCGTTTTGCAACTTCAGATTTGAACGATTTATATCGTCGTGTAATTATCCGTAACAACCGTTTAAAGCGTTTGATTGAGATAAAAGCACCAGAAGTTATTTTGCGTAACGAAAAACGTATGTTGCAGGAAGCTGTTGACTCGTTGTTTGATAACTCACGTAAAGTAAACGCGGTAAAAACTGAAGGTAACCGTGCTTTAAAATCGCTTTCGGATATATTAAAAGGTAAACAAGGGCGTTTCCGTCAAAACTTATTAGGTAAACGTGTTGACTATTCGGCTCGTTCGGTAATTGTTGTAGGACCAAATCTTAAACTACACGAGTGCGGTTTACCTAAAGATATGGCTGCCGAATTGTTTAAACCATTCATCATTCGTAAAATGATTGAAAGAGGTGTGGTTAAAACAGTAAAATCAGCTAAGAAAATAGTTGACCGTAAAGACCCGTTAGTTTGGGATATATTAGAGAACGTATTAAAAGGACACCCAGTATTATTAAACCGTGCGCCTACGTTGCACCGTTTGGGTATCCAATCTTTTCAACCAAAATTGGTTGAAGGTAAAGCAATCCAATTACACCCGCTAACTTGTACCGCATTCAACGCTGACTTTGACGGTGACCAGATGGCTGTGCACGTACCACTAGGTAACGCCGCTATTTTGGAAGCTCAAATCTTGATGTTGGCATCACATAACATCCTTAACCCTGCAAATGGTACGCCTATTACTGTACCATCACAAGACATGGTACTTGGTTTGTACTACATAACCAAAGGACGTAAAACTGATGCAACTCGCGTTGTAAAAGGCGAAGGCTTAACTTTCTACTCTGCCGAAGAAGTTATTATTGCATATAACGAGAAGCAAGTTGACTTACATGCCTTTATAAAAGTTAAATCTTATGTAAAGGAAAGCGATGGCAGTATTGTTCATAAAGTAATTGATACTACTGTTGGTCGTGTGTTGTTTAATCAACATGTACCAGTTGAAGTGGGTTATATCAATGAATTGCTTACCAAAAAATCATTACGCGACATCATTGGCGAAGTAGTGAAAGTAACTGGTATGGCTCGTGCAGCGCAATTCTTAGATGATATTAAAGAATTAGGTTTCAAAATGGCATTCCAGGGTGGTTTGTCGTTCAACTTGAAAGATATTAATATCCCTGCTGAGAAAGTTACTTTGATAGAGCAAGCTTCAAAACAAGTTGAAGAAGTTATGGGTAACTATAACATGGGCTTTATTACTAATAATGAGCGTTATAACCAGATTATCGATATTTGGACTCGTATCAACAATCGCTTAACTGCGAATGTGATGGAAATCCTTTCAACTGATAATCAAGGGTTCAACTCAGTATATATGATGCTTGACTCGGGTGCTCGTGGTTCTAAAGAGCAGATTCGTCAGTTGGCAGGTATGAGGGGATTGATGGCGAAACCGCAAAAATCAGGCTCGGGTGGCGAAATTATCGAAAACCCAATTCTTTCAAACTTTAAAGAAGGTTTGTCGGTATTGGAGTACTTTATTTCAACTCACGGTGCTCGTAAAGGTTTGGCGGATACAGCGTTAAAAACTGCGGATGCAGGTTACTTAACTCGTCGTTTGCATGATGTTGCTCAGGATATGATTGTGGGTGAGGTTGATTGTGGAACATTGAGAGGTATATACACTACTGCGTTAAAAGATAATGAGGATATTGTAGAACCATTATACGATCGTATTTTGGGGCGTACCTCATTACACGAAGTGCACGACCCTATTACTGGCGAGTTATTAGTTAAAGCTGGTGAAGATATTAACGAAGACATTGCTAAAAATATAGAAAACTCTCCGTTGGATGGTATCGAAATACGTTCGGTATTAACCTGCGAAAGCAAACGTGGTGTTTGTGCATTATGCTATGGGCGTAACCTTGCAAGCGGTAAACGTGTGCAAATGGGTGAAGCTGTTGGGGTAATTGCAGCACAGTCAATCGGTGAGCCGGGTACACAGTTAACACTTCGTACATTCCACGTGGGTGGTACAGCATCAAACATTGCTGCCGAGTCTCAAATTAATGCTCGTTTTGAAGGTATTATCGAGTTTGAGAACGTTCGTACAGTGCCTTTTGAAACTGAAGAAGGTAAAGTTGAAGTAGTATTAGGTCGTTCAGGCGAGTTCCGTATTGTCGAAAAAGGTAGCAATAAAATAATTGTAACTAACAATATCCCATACGGTTCGTATTTATATGTGAAAGATGGAAGTTCAATCAGCAAAGGCGATCGTATTTGCTCATGGGATCCATACAACGCAGTAATTATATCCGAATTTGCAGGTTTAGTGCAATTTGATGCAGTATTGGAAGGGGTTACTTTCCGTGAAGAATCAGATGAACAAACTGGTCACCGCGAGAAGGTAATTATTGATACTCGTGATAAAACGAAAAACCCTGCCATCCAAATTGCTGATTCAAAAGGTAATTTGATAAAAGGATACAACATCCCAGTAGGGGCACATATTGCTGTTGATGAAGGCGATAAAGTACAAACAGGACAGGTAATTGCGAAAATTCCACGTTCAACTGGAAAAACACGCGATATCACAGGTGGTTTACCACGTGTAACCGAATTGTTTGAAGCTCGTAACCCATCTAATCCAGCGGTTGTAACCGAAATTGATGGTGTGGTAACTTTAGGTGGTGTGAAACGTGGTAATCGTGAGATGACTATCGAATCAAAAGATGGTCAGATTAAGAAATACCTTGTTCCATTGTCTAAGCACATCTTAGTACAGGATAACGACTTTGTGAAAGCCGGTATGCCATTGTCTGATGGTTCAATTTCTCCTGCTGATATCTTGGCTATTAAAGGCCCTGCGGCGGTTCAAGAATACTTGGTAAATGGTATTCAAGAAGTTTACCGTTTGCAAGGTGTGAAAATTAACGACAAACACTTTGAAGTAATCGTGCATCAAATGATGCAAAAAGTACAGATTGAAGATGCTGGCGATACTCGTTTCCTTGAAAAAGAAGCAGTTGATAGCTGGGATTTCATGATGGAAAATGATGAAATATACGATAAGAAGGTTGTTGTTGAGCCAGGTGCTTCTGCTACACTTAAAGCTGGTCAAATTGTTTCTGTTAGAAGGTTAAGGGATGAAAATTCGAGCCTGAAACGCAAAGACATGCAATTAGTTGAAGTGAGAGATGCTATACCAGCAACGTCTAGTCCGTTGTTGCAAGGTATCACTAGAGCATCATTAGGTACAAAATCATTCATCTCTGCCGCATCATTCCAAGAAACTACCAAAGTATTGAATGAAGCAGCTATTGCGGGTAAAAAAGACAATATGCTTGGTTTGAAGGAAAACGTGATTGTAGGTCACCTTATCCCTTCTGGAACAGGTTTACGTGTGTATGAAAATATCCGTGTAGGTTCGCAAGAAGAATTTGATCGCCTAATGGCTTCAAAAACTGAAGAAGTTGAAGCATAATTCAATTATTTAAATATTTTTGTAAAGCCTTCTATGAGAATAGAAGGCTTTATTATTTTCAAATTATGGAAGAGCAAAACGAAAATCAACTGAATATTGAACTTTCTGAAGAAATGGCAGAAGGTGTATATTCTAATTTGGCAATTATTACACATTCAAATTCTGAGTTTGTACTCGATTTTATTCGGATAATGCCAGGTGTTCCTAAGGCTAAAGTAAAATCAAGGATAATACTTACTCCTGAACATGCTAAACGTCTGTTATCAGCAATGGAAGATAATATTGAAAAGTTTGAAGCAATAAATGGAAGGATAAAACTGCAAACAGAACCTACTGGTTTTCCAATGAATTTTGGTGGAACAATGGGGCAGGCTTAAATTTAATTTGTTGCCTGATTTTCAGTTTATTGTATTTCTGTAAGCGTTTTCTTATTTTGGTATAAAACTTTATTATAAGATAATATGTTACATTATAATAAACTTCTGCGCTGTGTGTTTCGTATAAAATTCCTTAATGAATAAATCAAAAAACGTTCTACAATTTGTATGCTATCGGTCGCCCTATGGCGGTAGCTTTTTTAAATCATTATTACGATTAGAGCAAACCTTGAAAAAGGAGAATATCGAAATGGTTTACTTATTCCATGTTGATACTTCTGATATTGATTGGGTTCAAAATCTGATACAAGAAGGCAAAAAAATATACTTTTTAACGGGTAGTTTTTCTAAAGATGTTCTTGTTGTAAAAAATATTTTAGCTAAATATCAAATTAAATATCTTCATGCCCATTTCGCAGGGTTGAAGTATTATTTCATGTTTAAACTTGCCAAAATGCTATATGGTGGTAAGTTATTTATCATAAGGCATTTAAGAAACCACGATATGCCGCGTGGTGCTGTGGTTGAAACTTTAAGAAAACTGTTAAATCATGTCGATTTATACATTGGTTGTAGCGAATCGGTTGGGATTGAATTTCAAAAAAACTTTAATCTTAAAGCCGAGCAAGTTACCTATGTAACCAATGCAATTGATTTTGAGCGATTGGATAAATACGAAACACTACAACGGCAAGATTTTCAGATTGCACCAAGTACTACTGTGTTTTTATTGTTTGGATTTGATTATCATCGCAAGGGAGTGGATGTTGTGCTGGAAGCAATGAATAATTTGGTAGCTCAAAATCAAGATGTTTGCTTGTTATTAAGTTTATCGGTAAATCGTCCAGAAATTGAAGCTAAAATTATCGAAAGGTTTGGTGTAATACCATCATGGCTACGAATTTTAAATCCGCGCGATGATATTGCTTCTTATTATAAGTTGTCTAATTATTTTATATCGGCAAGTAGAGAAGAGGGTTTCTGTAATGCTTTGGTGGAGGCTGCTTATTGCGAACGACCAATTATTTCGAGTGATATTCCAGGCCCTCAATCATTGAATATACCGCATACCTATATGTTTCCATCGGCAGATGTGCCTCAATTGCAAAATGCAATGATGAAACTGATATCATTAACAAATGATGAAAAGGAGCAGATTACAACAGCGCAAAAGGCTTATGTTGTGAAAGCATTTGATTTGAATATGTGGGCTACTCAAATCCTCCAAAAATATAAGAAATTAGGTTAATTTGTTTTATACAGGTGGCTATATTAAATATTCGTTAAAAGAAGATAATAGCAAAAGCGAAGTTCTTTTTTATCTATTTTTACAGTACGTTTTATCGTTATAAGTGTGAGTTATACGCCAACAATACTTGAATACTAAATATGGAAAAAAATGCGAAAATATATGTTGCAGGTCACCGTGGTATGGTGGGTTCGGCAATATATCGCAAGTTGCAGAGAGAAGGTTATACAAATATTATTACACGCACATCAGCAGAGCTTGATTTGCGTAATCAAAATGCGGTAGCTGCTTTTTTTGAAGCCGAAAAGCCAGACTACGTTTTTTTGGCTGCAGCAAAGGTAGGTGGTATTATAGCCAATAATACATACAGAGCTGATTTTTTGTATGAAAACTTACAAATTCAGAATAATGTAATACATTCATCCTATCTAAACATGGTTAAAAAACTGATGTTTTTAGGGTCGAGTTGTATTTATCCCAAAATCGCACCTCAGCCATTAAAAGAAGAATATTTACTTACAGGGCTACTCGAAAGTACTAACGAACCTTATGCCATAGCCAAAATAGCAGGTATAAAAATGTGCGATGCTTATCGTGCACAATATGGGTGTAATTATATTTCGGTGATGCCGACTAATTTGTATGGGTATAATGATAATTATCATCCTCAAAATTCGCACGTTTTGCCAGCACTAATACGCCGCTTTCACGAAGCAAAAGAGCAAAATTTACCTTCAGTAACTATTTGGGGTACAGGATCGCCTAAGCGTGAATTTTTATTCGCTGATGATTTGGCAGAAGCTTGTTATTATTTGATGCAAAATTACGACGAGGAAGGCTTAGTAAATATAGGCACGGGCGAAGATATATCCATTAAAGATTTAGCTATACTGATAAAGCAAATAGTTGGGTTTGAAGGCGAAATCGCATTTGATACATCTAAACCTGATGGCACGCCACGTAAGTTGATGGATGTTTCGAAATTGCATAGTAAAGGCTGGAAGCATAAAATTGAACTTGAAGATGGTATCAAACTAGCCTATCACGACTTTTTATCGCATCAATCAAAAATGGTATCTAATTAGTTTAATGATTACCTATGAATATCGAATTAACACCACTTGAGGGATGTGTAGTAATTAAGCCAGCAGTTTTTGGTGATGAGCGGGGCTATTTTTTCGAAAGCTTTAATCAAAGTAAATTTCAAACCTTAACTGGGTACGATACCGTATTTGTTCAGGATAATCAATCCTATTCAACAAAAGGAGTACTTCGTGGGCTGCATTTCCAAAAAGGAACATCGGCGCAAGCCAAATTGGTGCGAGTGGTAAAAGGGGAGGTATTGGATGTGGCGATTGATTTGCGCAAAAGTTCAAAAACATTTGGGCAGCATTTTGCTATACAGTTATCCGAAAGCAATCATTTGCAACTGTTTATCCCTCGTGGGTTTGCACATGGTTTTGTGGTATTAAGTGATGATGCAATATTTCAATATAAATGCGATAATTATTACGATAAAGCTGCCGAAGGTGGAATACACTATGCCGATAAGGATTTAGCGATTGATTGGGTATTACCGCATGATAAATTGATAGTTTCGGCAAAGGATATCGAACTACCCAATATGAGCGCTCTTGGCGATTTAGGATTTTAAATAAAATAGATGAACAATATTATAGTTTTCGGGGCTTCGGGGCAATTAGGGCAATGTATAAAAAGTGTTGCAGCAATGCAGGGCATCAATTCTATTTATTTCCCCAACGAAACTGAGGCCGATATCCTAAATAAAGAGGCACTTAAGCAACTATTTAATAAGTATAAACCTGCATGGTGTATCAACTGTGCTGCTTATACAGCCGTTGATAAGGCTGAGGATGAAATTGAAATAGCAAGAAAAGTAAACAAAACAGGCGTTGAAAATTTAAGCCAGTTTTGTTCAGAATATGGTTCTACTTTAATTCATACTTCAACTGATTTTGTTTTAAGGGAGATAAGCCTACACCGCTTAATGAGGATGATTTGGCTGAGCCCATTAACATTTACGGCTTAACAAAATTGGAAGGCGAACAGGACGTAGCACGAATACTGAAAAAGTATTTTATTATCCGCACGAGTTGGTTGTACTCGGAATATGGTAATAACTTCGTCAAAACCATGCTCAAATTAGGTGCAGAAAGAGATGAATTGAAAATAATTGCAGACCAAGTAGGCACGCCAACTTATGCGAGAGATTTGACTAATTTTATTTTGCTAATCATATCATCCAACTCAAATAACTATGGTATATATCACTATAGTAACGAAGGCGTAGCGTCGTGGTACGATTTTGCTAAAGCCATTTTTGATACTTCGGCAACGCAGGTAAAAGTATTACCAATTAGCACGTCAGAATATACAACCAAAGCAGTACGCCCAGCATACTCGGTAATGAATAAGGCAAAAACAAAGCAAACATTTAATATCGAAATTCCATATTGGCGCGATAGTTTAATACAATGTATCACTAAACTTTAATCAAGTATGAAAGGTATAATATTAGCAGGCGGTTCGGGAACAAGACTTTTCCCAATTACGAAGGCAATCAGTAAGCAATTGATGCCTATCTATGATAAACCTATGATATACTATCCATTATCCGTATTGATGATGGCTGATATTCGCGAAATATTAATCATCACCACGCCCGAGGATAGCGAGAGTTTTAAACGACTTTTGGGAGATGGACACGATTTAGGTTGTCGCTTTGAGTATGCCGTTCAGGCTGTTCCTAATGGCTTGGCACAAGCTTTTGTAATAGGCGAGAAGTTTATAGGGGATGATAAGGTAGCGTTGATATTAGGAGATAATATTTTTTATGGTACAGGGTTTGGCGATTTGATAAAAGGCTTTAATGATGTGGATGGTGCAGCAATATTTGCCTATAAGGTATCAGACCCCGAAAGATATGGGGTAGTAGAATTTGATGCCGAATTTAGAGCATTATCTATTGAAGAGAAGCCTATAAAACCAAAATCATCGTATGCAGTACCAGGCTTATATTTTTATGATAATGATGTAGTTGATATAGCTAAAAATATAGCACCATCCGCACGTGGCGAGTACGAAATAACAGATGTGAATAGAGTGTACCTCGAAAATAAGAGGTTGCACGTAGGTGTAATGGATAGGGGGACAGCTTGGTTAGATACAGGTACTTTTGATTCGCTGAGTGATGCAACCGAATTTGTACGTGTGATTGAAAAGCGTCAGGATACAAAAATTGGCTGTATAGAAGAAGCTGCTTTCCGCCGGGGTTTTATTGATCGAAAGCAGTTAGAGCAACTTGCTGAAAAATATATCAAAAGCGGATATGGAAAATACTTAAAAAGCCTGCTTCAATAAATCTTGCCTACTGTATATTCTCTATATTTAAGGCATCAGGGGTAAGCCACTTAATCTCAATATCCTTTCTAAACCAAGTTAATTGCCGTTTGGCAAATCTTCTGGTGTTTTGTTTGATGAGGTCAATGGCAGTGTTGAGGTCGGTTTTGCTATCAAAATAATCAAATAGTTCGCTGTAACCTACTGTGTTAAGTGCATTAAGGTGTCGATAAGGGAGCAGGGATTTTACTTCATCAACCAAGCACTGCTGAACCATAATGTCAACTCGTTGGTTAATTCGCTCATATAACTCTTCACGAGGCAGATTTAAACCTATTTTTATAATACGAAAAGGACGTTTGTTAATTACTGATTTGCGAAAACTCGAAAAGGGTTTGCCAGTAGCTTCATATACTTCTAATGCCCTAATTAGCCGCTGAGGGTTATTCAAATCTACTTGGGTGTAATAATCAGGGTCAACTATTTTTAGCTGCTCTTGTAAAAAATGAATACCTTTTTCAGCCAAATAGTCATTTAATTTATTTCTTATAGTAATATCAGCAGTGGGCAATTCATCAAAACCATCGGTTATTGCTTTGATAAATAAGCCCGAACCACCTGTTAGTATAACTTTATCGTGTGTTTTAAAAAGTGAACCAAGTACTTGCAGGCACTCTTTTTCAAAATCGCCCACAGAAAAAGCATCCTCAATGGAGTGCGAATTGATAAAATGATGTTTAACTGCAGCCAGCTCTTCTAAACTAGGCTTAGCTGTACCGATAGACATTTCACGATAAAATTGTCGAGAATCTGCCGAAATGATTTCGGTATTTAATTGCTGTGCCAATTCAATTGCGGCCGCCGTTTTGCCAACAGCCGTAGGCCCTACAATTACAATTAATGTTTTAGTAAGGGCTGCTTCATGGTTCATAGTTAAGCTAATGGCATCATTATATAATCAAAACAAATACTATGAACAGATGATAGATTAAAAATTAATAATCATCGCCATGGTGCGAAGAGCTTTCATCTTCAAAGCCTTCATTGTCCGAAAACTCGCTTCCAAACTCATCTTCAGTTTCTTCTTCACCATCAATAAGTGCATCGCTTTCTACTTCATCTTCCACACCCAAAACCTCGGTAAAACCTTCATCAGCATCTTCTGGTTCAAATTCCATCTCGTTTAGAAAATCAAACTCTTCACTTGTTGGAGGCAACACAACAGCATTAAACGAATTGCCAAATTGCTTTGGTGCTTCGCCTACTGATTTAACAATAGATGGATAGGTAGTATTAGGATTTTCATCTAAAATAATTTTTAGTAATTCGACATGAAAATCAAAAGGGCGGTCGAAATTAAAAGTATAATAAAACTTTTGATGTGGGTCGTCTATTCTATTACTTAATTTTACTTTATCCATTAATGCTACGCCTCTATCAATGCGCCGCTGGTTTGGCAAGTAGGTAATTTCTTCTCCCTTTATCCATTGGTCGTTACTGATATAAAACGAGGAAGGAAATTCGCAATTGTACCCAGTTGATTGGTGTATTGCGCGATGCAAATCTTCAAACGTTTGATTTGATTTGATATCAATTTCTCTTACCACTTCATCGTAATCTTCAAAAGTAATCCTAAACCTGTATAGTGCCATTGTATATATATAGTAGTTTTGCAAAAATAATGTTTTAATTTAAATTGTATTAGTCACAACTTTTAAGCCAATTTCTAAACCCTTGCGAATAGTAAAATCGATTGCGGCTTCACGCGCGTTCGGAATTTCGCCTTCTAATATGGCTTCTCGTATTTGATTTTTTATAATCCCCACCTCACGACCTTCCTTTATACCAAAAAGTTGCATAATATCGATACCCGTTACAGGCGGCTGCCAGTTGCGTATTTTATCCCTTTGTTCAACATCTTTTAGCTTCTGCTGAACGAGTTCAAAATTGTTTCTATACTTTTTTATCTTGTATTCGTTCTTTGTTGTTACATCAGCTTTGCATAGCAGCATTAAGGCATCAATATCCTCATTTGCTTCAAATAATAACCTTCGTACTGCCGAATCGGTTACTATTTCTTGTGCTAAAACAATAGGGCGTAAATGAAGTTGTACTAATTTTTGTACTTGCTTCATTTTTTCATTTAGCGGAAGTTTTAATTCGGCAAATATTTTGGACACCATGCGCGCGCCTTTATCCTCATGCCCATGAAAAGTCCATCCATGCCCAGGTTCAAATTTTTTGGTAGCAGGTTTGGCAATATCGTGTAATATTGCCGCCCAGCGTAGCCATAAGTCGGTAGTAGTAGTGGCAATATTATCCAATACTTGTAAGGTGTGATAGAAGTTATCCTTATGCCCCTTACCATCAATATAATCAACGCCATGCAAATTAGCCATCAGCGGGAATATCTTGTGCAATAAGCCCGTATCAAACAGGTAGATAAAACCAATGGATGGCTTTGGCGAGAGAATAATTTTATTTAGTTCTTCGGTTATTCTTTCTTGCGATATAATAGCAATACGGTTAATATTTTGTTTGATAGCCTCTATTGCAGTTGTATCAATGGTAAAGTTGAGTTGCGAAGCAAAGCGGATAGCCCTCAGCATTCGCAATGGATCATCAGAAAAAGTTTCAGCCGGGTTTAATGGTGTTTTGATGAGTTTTTTCTCTAAATCATCCACACCGCCAAATGGGTCTATCAATTCGCCAAATTGATTGCTGTGCAAGGCTATTGCAAGCGCATTGATAGTAAAATCGCGACGCCTTTGGTCGTCCTCAAGTGTTCCATCTTCTACAATCGGTTTACGAGAGTTGGCTCGGTACGATTCTTTACGCGCGCCTACAAACTCTACCTCAATATCTTTATACCTCAACATGGCAGTGCCGAAGTTTTTAAAAACCGATAGTTTTACTTTCAGCTTTTTTGCAACACACTCGGCAAATAAAATACCATTACCTACAACAACAATATCAATATCTTTTGATGGGCGGTTTAATAATAAATCGCGCACAAAACCACCTATAACATAAGCCTGAACATTTTGCTCGGTAGCAATAGCAGTTATTATTGAAAAAAGAGGATGTTGTAGATGTTGCTTCATACTAAAACTACGCATTGGCAATGCAAGGCGTAAAAGTTAAAATCAATTACAAAAATCGTAATTAGTTAGCCTAAAACCATAATAAATTTAACGACGGATAAATTTAAACCTACCATCGGGCTCCAACTTCATTATAGTAGAGGGATTTTTATGCTCATTATCATACTGTTCAAGCTCTATAACATAATCTACCCCATCAATAATCTCTTGTGCAATTTGTCCAAAGTTTTGAGGCGAAGCACTCCCGCTAATATTTGCCGATGTAGATACAATGGGTTTGCGTAGCTGTTGTATGAGCTGTTGGCAAAAGTTGTGTTTCGCTACCCTTACAGCCAAACTGCCATCTTCGGGGTTGATAATAGCACTCGATATGTTTTTTGCACCTGGCATAATAAGCGTTAGTGGGTTTTCGGCAAATTCTATCAAATCATAAGCTATCGTAGGGACTTCCTGTATATAGCTTTCCAACTTGTTTTCGGTATCTAATAAAATTATCATGCTTTTTGCTTCATCGCGCTGCTTAAGCTGATATATTTTTTTTATGGCTTCGGTATTAGTTGCATCACATCCTATGCCCCAAATGGTATCGGTAGGATAGAGGATAATGCCGCCGTCTCTTATTACTTTTAATGCCTTCGCAACCTCTTCTTTAAGTGTACTCATATCGTTTTATATAACTCTATTAGTTGGTTAGTTAATTTGGTATCAGCAAAATTTTGTGTATGTGCCAACCCTTTAGCTATCATCTCATTTCTTAATGCCTCATCAGTAAGTACTTGCTTTATTTTATCGGCAAGTTGTTGCTCATTTTTCGGGTCGATATAAATACTACCCACGCCACCTGCTTCTTCGAGGCACGAACCTGTTGCTGCTATTACAGGCACTTTTGAATATAAAGCTTCCAATATTGGAATGCCAAAACCTTCGTAAATGGATGGATAAATAAATGCGGATGCTAATTGATAGCATGATGGTAAATCCTGAAATTCGACATTATCTAAAAAAACAACTTGCTTATCTAATTCATTTGCTGTAATGTATGCTTTTATTTCGGCAGTGTATGGGGTCGATTTGCCAACTACTACCAATGGGATACAGCTATTAAGCAGTTTTAATGCTTTAACAGTTAATAGTAAGTTTTTACGTTCTTCAATTGTGCTTACACTCAATAAAAAACGATTTGGTAAATTATATTTCTCTCTTACTTTTTCATTCTCCTCTTTGCTTCGTATCGTCTTAAAACTAGGGTCAACTCCTTGATATATTACTTCAATTTTATCGGGATTAATATGCAAGTATCTAATCAAATCATTTTTGGTATGCTCGCTGATAGCGACAATTTTATTAGCCACTCTGCAAGCATACTTAACTTTTAGCGAATAGATTTTTCTACTAATCCAGCCAAATTGATGAGGGAAATGTAGGTATATCAAATCGTGAATGGTTACAACTGATTTAATACGACTTCTGTTGATACCAATAGGCAATTCGTGACTTAGCCCATGATAAATATCAATCCTTGCTGCTTTTAAGTCGGCCATAATCCCCTTAGTGCGCCACCACGAAGTAAATAAAGTACTGGTTGGGGTTATCGTTTTTAGGCAATCGTAATATTTTAGAAAGCTTAATCTGTTTAAGCTCTTTATTTTTGGAGTATATAAACAATACAGGTTTTCGGGGTGATATTTGGCAATATTTTGTATCAGCCACCTACTATAATTACCCAAACCTGTATTGTTCAAAAAAGCTCTTTTGGCATCATACCCTATTTTCATACTCTTTCACAACTCATATTAAAAATATAGGTATTCATCATCATTGATATCAAAACTCGTAGTTTATACAGCTACGTTGTTTTCTCTCAACGCATCATTCAACGATGTCTTTTTATCTGTCGATTCTTTACGCTTACCTATAATTAAAGCACAAGGAACTTGAAACTCGCCAGCAGGGAATTTCTTGGTATAAGAACCTGGTATTACTACAGAACGCTCTGGCACAAAACCTTTATACTCTTTACGTTCTTCGGTAGTCACGTCAATTATTTTAGTTGATGCGGTTAAAACCACATTTGCACCTAAAACTACTTCTTTCTCTAAATGCACACCCTCAACCACAATAGCTCTCGAACCTAAGAAGCAATTATCCTCAATAATAACTGGAGATGCTTGCACTGGCTCAAGTACACCACCTATGCCCACACCGCCGCTTAAATGGCAATGTTTTCCTATTTGTGCACACGAACCTACCGTAGCCCAAGTATCAACCATTGTTCCTTCGTCAACATAAGCTCCAATATTTACATACGATGGCATCATGATTACACCTTTAGCCAAATGTGCTCCATAACGAGCGATAGCATGAGGAACTACACGTACACCAGTTTTTTTATAATCAGTTTTAAGTTTCATTTTATCATGAAACACAAACGGACCTACTTCAATTTCTTCCATCTCTCTGATAGGGAAATAAAGAATTACAGCTTTTTTTATCCAATCATGTGTATGCCAACGGTTACCTATCGGCTCAGCTACACGCAATTCGCCTTTGTCTAAGCGCTCTATAACGGTTTCAATAGCAATTGTATAGTCGTTGTTTATAAGCAGACTACGATCTTCCCAAACGTCCTCTATTAATTTTTTTAGATTTTGCATTTTCGAGTTAAACTTTTTCACAAATTAAAGAAATTTAACGGGATTTTGCAGAAGTATAATGTATCTAAATTATATCGAATAGCTGATTTTTGCGAAGAAGCTTTACGAAGTTTATAACTTTGAACGTATTTGTATTTTCTACTACGCATTAAACAAACAATAAAATGCCTGAAAAAGAGAAACTAAGGGTAGATAAATACCTTTGGGCAATAAGAATATTTAAAACACGCTCATTAGCCACCGAAGCCTGTAAAGCAGGACGTGTAAAACTTAGCGGGCAAAATATTAAGCCTTCGCATGAGGTGAAAATTGGAGAAGTGTATCAGATTTCAAAAGGAGCAGAGCGTAAAGTTGTAAAAGTAATTGGACTTTTAGAAAACAGAATGGATGCAAAAAGTGTTGTAGCATTCTATGTAGATGAAACACCGATTGAACAAACACATGGGTTTAGGTCAATGTTTGAAGCTCCACTACTAAGACGTGATAGGGGAGCAGGACGACCAACAAAAAAAGATAGACGTGAAATAGATGATATGCAAGGCGGTTTTTTTGATAAAGAGGATTGATATAAGCGATGAAACATAGTGTGGGACTAAGTTTTAAACTATCAGTCAAATTTATTTAAAAAAGTCTATTTTTGACGAAGCGATATTTAAAATATTGTAATTGCTAATAATTATTATTGATAAATTATGAAAAGAAACATCTACCTGAATATTTTTTTATGTTTAATTATTATTTTAGGTTTCTCTTCATGTGTGAGTCAAAAACAAATAGCATACTTTCAGAAGGGAATTAACGAATCAGACACGATAAGCGTACCAAAATTATTTGTACCTAAGATACAGCCGGGTGATATATTATCAATCCCTGTAAGCTCTTTAAACCCCATTGCAAGTAGTTTTTTTAACCCATATTCAACAATACCGGTTAATGGAACAAGTACCGATGCAATAGCAGGAGTTAATGGTACCACACCGTCACCTGCTTTGTCCCAATCAGTTTTACCAGGTTATTTAGTTAATGCAGATGGGTCTATTGAATTGCCCCTTGTAGGTAATATCAGATTGGCTAATATGACTACAGGAGAAGCTAGAGATACAATTAAAAATCGTTTAAAGCATTATCTTAAAGAGCCTACAGTAAATGTACGAATCTTGAATTACCAAATATCGATAATGGGTGAAGTTGCTAAACCATCCGTTTATGTGATTCCTAATGAAAAAATCACATTGCCTGAAGCATTAAGTTTGGCGGGAGATATAACCATTTTTGGTAAGCGAGATAATGTGCTCATTATCCGTGATGTGAATGGGAAGAAGCAATTTGGCAGGGTTAATATGACTACGCGCGAGCTTTATAATTCGCCCTATTACTACCTTCATGCAAATGATGTGGTTTACGTTGAACCTAGTAAAGGTAAAACTGCGCAAACAGATAGATCCTATCAGTTATTACCAGTGCTTTTAAGCGCATTATCGTTTATTTCGATTATCCTAGTTTATGCTAAAAAATAGTTATTGTACTTATAATATTTAATGAATGAATATAGATGACGAGTTGAATAGTTTTCATGAACTAACCCATGATGACCAAAGCTTTAGAGAAACAGTTTTTAAATATTTTATACATTGGAAGTGGTTTGTATTTTCAATACTATTTTTTGTCTTATTAGGTTATACTTATATAAAATTCGCAACACCACTATATAAAATTGAAACATATCTTTTAATAAAAGATAATAAAGGAGGATCTGGAGGGCAAAATAACTTACTCAAGGATTTAGATTTGTTTAATTCTGATAAGATAATTGATAATGAGATAGAAATACTTAAATCGAAAGCGCTTATTGAGAATGTAATAAAAACGCTTAAACTTCAAACTTCATATTACAACGCGTATAAAATAACAAAGAAAGAACTTTATGAGAGTGTTCCTTTTGAGGCTACATTACTTAAAACCAGTTCTGTAGCCATTTATGAAACGCTATTTTCTGTTAAACTTATAAGTAAAAATGAAGCGGAGGTAAATGGCAAAAAAGTAATGTTAAACACTCCCATTCAAATAGGAGAGGGGCTAATTCAAATAAATTTAAAATCAGGGATTAATAATATTCCTAAAAATTTGTATTTCGTAAAGTTTAATGATGTTGAAAACCTTATACAATTGTATAATGATAACATAAAGGTTTATGCAACAAGTAAACAGTCAACTGTTTTGGGTATAACTCTTGAGGATGCAATACCACAAAGAGGCATTGATTTTTTAAATGCTTTAATACACGAGTATAATAGAGCCGCAATAGAAGATAAAAACATTGTTGCTGCTCAAACATTATCTTTCATAGACAATCGTCTTGCTACTGTGGGTGCCGAACTGGCGATTTCAGAAAAAAATGTTGAGCGGTATAAAGAAAGTAAAGCAATAACTAATATTGGCGCGCAATCCCAACAGTTACTTCAAGGGGTTAGTGAAAATGATATTCAATTAAGTAAGGTTGATATACAAATAAGCGTAATTGAAGAGTTAAAAAAATATTTATCTAGGAATAACAATCAATCTTCAAATTTCCCATCAATGTTTGGTGTTGATGATCCTGCATTATTAAGTTTGGTGCAGCAATTGGGAGAAGCGCAGCAAAAAAAATTAGTGTTGCTTCAAACAGTTACTGAAGCAAATCCAGTTGTAAGTGCGCTATCAGATCAAATTGTTGAATTAAAAAAGGCTATTATTTCATCGGTAGCGAATTATATGATAAGTTTAGTTACAACAAGAAAAAAACTTGAATCAAAAAATGCACGATTTTATAAAATAATAAAACAAGTTCCTGTAAATGAACAGGGATTAATTGATGTAGTAAGACAACAACGTCTTCAAGATACACTTTATACCTTTTTGTTAAGAAAGCGTGAAGAGACAACCATGAATTTGGCTTCGGGTGTTGCTGATAGTAGAATAGTTGATAAACCGAGATGTAGTAAATACCCAATCAAGCCAATTAAAAAGGTTATTTTTATCGTATTTGTATTGTTAGGAATTATAATACCTGTTTTAGTTATTTACTTTAAGGAACTTCTAAATTTCAAAATTGTCAAACGTTTTGATATAGAGAAAATGACCAAAACGCCAATAATTGCCGATGTGTCTCACTTTGATGGTGTTGAATCATTAATTGTAATTGATAAACCAAGATCAAGAATAGCTGAGCAAATAAGAATTTTGCGCACAAATCTTCGTTTTGTATTAACGGGCGAAGATAGTAAGACTATACTATTTACCTCAAGCTTAAGTGGAGAGGGGAAGTCATTTATTTCGCTCAATTTGGGCGCTAGCTTAGCTATGTCAGATAAAAAAGTTGTTATTCTCGAATTTGATTTGCGTAAGCCTCAGTTGCTTTCATGTTTGAATATTTCAGCTCAAAATGGATTATCTAATTATTTAATTGGAGATATATCTTATAAAGATATAATAGTTGCGATTCCATCTCAAAAAAACTATTATGTTATACCTAGCGGTCCAATCCCTCATAATCCCGCTGAATTAATTGCTAATGGCCGCTTAAAACAACTTTTTGAAGCACTCAAATCACAATTTGATTATATTATTATAGATGCTCCTCCGGTTGGGCTAGTTACGGATGCTCAAATCTTAGGTACTTTTGCTGATTTAACATTATATATTACCCGATATAATTTTACACCAAAAAATCTCATAAAGTCGATTGATAACTTATATACAAATAAGAAATTCAATAATATGAATATCGTTTTTAATTCGGTAGATGTAAAAGGAGTTTATGGCTACGGCGGGTACGACGAATATTATGAAAAGTAAAATGACAGATTGCATATTAAGTTCAGACTTTTTAATAAAAACTTCTATTTATAGTTTTTAGGTTTGTTATGACGATTATTTTATAAATATGAATTTAGAGATACTTTCTGCAAACTTTCGTGATTCAAAATATATCAAAATCGCCATTATTGGACTAGGATTTGTTGGATTACCCCTTGCAATTGAGTTTGCCAAGAAATATAAGGTGCTAGGTTTTGATATTGATAAAGAAAGAATTAAGCAGTTAGAACGAGGTCAAGATGATACACTTGAGTCAAATATCGAAAATCTTAAGGAAGTTGTTCAATCGTATAAATCGCCTATAAATGGGCTTCACCTTTCAGATTCAATAAATGATATAAAAGAGTGCAATGTTTTTATCATAACAGTACCAACACCCGTTGATCGGTTTAGATCACCCGACTTGAGTATGTTGTTACAAGCTTCAGTAATGGTTGGTAATGTGTTAAAAAAGAATGATATTGTAATTTATGAATCAACCGTTTATCCCGGATGTACAGAAGAAGATTGTGTGCCAGAGCTTGAACGTGCATCGGGTTTGGAATATAATAAACACTTTTACGTTGGGTATTCGCCAGAACGAATTAGTCCTGGAGATAAAGTAAATACATTGACACAAATAAAGAAAATCACATCGGGGTCTAATCCCTCTATTGCCGATATTGTAGATGCTCTCTATTCTTCAATTATTTTAGCAGGTACTCATAAAGCTTCTAGTATTAAAGTAGCCGAAGCCGCAAAGGCTATTGAAAATGCTCAAAGAGATTTAAACATATCGTTTGTTAACGAACTCGCTTTAATTTTTGATCGTATTGGAATTGATACCAATGATGTACTAGAAGCTGCTGGCACAAAATGGAACTTCTTGAAATTTAAACCAGGGCTGGTGGGAGGACATTGTATAGGTGTTGATCCATATTATTTAGCACATAAAGCCGAATCGGTGGGCTATCATCCACAGGTAATTCTTTCAGGCAGGCGCGTTAATGATAATATGGGAGTTTTTATAGCTAATAAAGTAGTTAAATTACTAATTAAAAAGGGACATAAAATTACTAATACGAAAGCACTTATATTGGGTGTAACTTTCAAAGAAAACTGTCCCGATATACGCAATAGCAAAGTGATAGATATCTTTAACGAATTGCAACAATTTGGTATTGACGTCGACATATATGATCCTTGGGCGAATGTTGAACAGGTTAAAATGATATTTAATATCAAGTTGCTCAAAAGCCTCGGTTCGAAATACGATGCTATTATATTAGCGGTAGCACATCAGGAATTTAAAAAAATAGATGTGAGTCTATTATGTAGTAGCAACAATTCGGTTATATACGATACTAAGGCAGTTTTGCCACGAGATATAGTTGATGGACGACTATAATATTGCAGTATATATTTAAGAGTTTAATTTGAGTAGCGATGAGTGGATGGGGTTCAATAGATGATAGATGAGTTAATAATTGTATTAATTAAATTACTGTAATCATATTTTTATATATGAATAGGATAAAATTTGCCATAGTTGGTTGTGGACGTATTGCACAAAGGCATGCAGAACATATAAAAAACAATGGTGAGCTTGTTGCAGTTTGCGATATTGAAGTCAAAAAGGCAAACGAGCTTGCAATAAAATACGGATGTAACTCGTACTCTGATATCGATGAACTACTTTTAGAAGAGCGAGATATTGATGTTGTAGCAATTTGTAGCCCTAATGGACTACACGCAGAGCATACCATAAAAGCCTTAGATGCTAAATTTCACGTGCTATGCGAAAAACCAATGGCTATAAATGTGCACGATTGTGGTGAAATGATAAAAGCTGCTGAGCGGAATAATAAGCGATTGTTTGCTATAAAGCAAAATCGGTTTAATCCTCCTGTGGTTGCAGTAAAGGATATTATAGAAAAGGGTATTTTGGGTAAAATATATAGCATTCAACTAAGTTGTTTTTGGAATAGAAACCCAGAATATTATAATAATTCATGGAAAGGTACTTTACAGTGGGATGGGGGTACTTTATACACACAATTTAGTCATTTTATTGATTTGCTATACTGGTTAATAGGAGATATAAAAAAGGTAAAAGCCTTCGCTGCAAATTATGCTCATAAAGGTATAATTGAGTTTGAAGATACGGGGGTGGTAATTCTGAAATTTTATAATGGTGCAATGGGGACGATTAATTATACTGTGAATAGTTATGGAAAAAACATGGAAGGATCATTAACCATTTTTGCAGAAAAAGGCAGTGTGAAAATAGGAGGGCAATATCTTAATGAATTGGAATATCAAAACATTGAAAATTATAAAATTGAAAACCTAACTGAAGGAAATAAACCCAATAACTATGGGAACTATCAGGGTTCAATGTCTAATCATGATAAGATATATGAGAACGTGATTAATGTTCTTAAAAATGGAAGTGCTATTTCTACAAGCTCTTTTGAAGGATTAAAGACAGTTGAAATAATTGATAAAATATACCAATCTATTAGTAATGAATAAGCAAACATTGCCAAAAATATTAAATGCTGCTATAAAAGACGTGGCGTTTGGTGAAAATGTAACAGTAGTTAATCCTGTCAATATTTATGGATGTAGTATAGGTGCTAATTCTTTTATTGGCCCGTTCGTTGAGATACAAAAAGAGGTCAAAATTGGCACACATTGTAAAATACAATCACATAGCTTTATTTGTGAGTTGACAACTATAGGCGATAATTGCTTCATCGGTCATGGAGTTATGTTTATTAATGATTTGTTTTCAAATGGCACTCCAGCTAGAGGTAATCACGAATTGTGGAAGGCTACAAATATTGGCAATTCGGTTTCAATAGGCTCTAATGCAACAATTTTACCTGTAAATATATGCGATAATGTAGTGATTGGGGCTGGGGCTGTGGTTACAAAAGACATTAATGAGCCAGGCGTATATGCTGGAAATCCGGCAAGAAAGTTAATAAAAAGTTAAGTTTTATGTATGAAGATTCCTTTTGTTGATTTATCGGCTCAATATCATAGTATTAAGTCTGAAATAGCTATTGCAATAGCTAATGTTATTAATGAAACCGCTTTTATAGGAGGAAAATATGTTGAGCAGTTCGAAAAAAACTTTGCCCAATTGTATGGGACGAGGTTTTGTATTTCAGTAGCAAATGGAACAGACTCCCTTTATATTATTATGAAAACGCTTGGGATAACCAAGGAGGATGAAGTTATAACGGTTGCTAATAGTTGGATTTCTAGTTCCGAAACTATTTCACAAACAGGGGCTACACCAGTGTTTGTTGATATTGATGCTGATTATTATTCTATTGATGAAAAGCAAATTGAAAAGGCTATAACTTCACGAACTAAAGCTATTATGCCAGTACATTTACATGGGCAGATTTGTAATATGGACAGCATAATGCAAATAGCTCAAAAGCACAATCTATTTGTAATTGAAGATTGTGCTCAGTCGCATTTTTCTGAATTTGACGGAAAATTAGCAGGCACAATGGGTATCGCGGCTTCATTTAGTTTTTACCCAGGTAAAAACTTAGGTGCTTACGGTGATGCAGGTTGTATCATAACTAATGATGAAAATCTTGCTGTAAGGATGAAGATGTATGCACGTCATGGGGCATTGGTAAAACATCAACATCAAATAGAAGGAATAAATAGCCGTATGGATGGGCTACAAGCTGCAATATTGAATGTCAAACTATCATATATTTTAGAGTGGACTGATAAAAGAATTAACAATTCGGAATTGTACACTAAATACTTAGAAAATATTAAAAATATAATTTTACCCGCTCGGAGACCAAATAGTAAACATACTTATCATTTATTTGTAATTAGAACCACACGGAGGGATGAATTGTCTGTCTTTTTAAAAGAAAATGGTATTGAAACTGCGATACATTATCCCGTAGCATTACCAAATATGGAGGCGTATAAATACCTTGATTATAAACCGGAAGACTTCCCAGTTGCAACACAATATCAGAACGAGATTTTATCATTACCGATGTATCCAGAACTAACAGAATTGCAAATAAAGTATATAGCAGATAAAATCAATGAGTTTCACAACCCAGTATAGTAATTATTGATTTGATGATAAAAACAAGACTTTTGAGTTTTAGCAATAATCCATTTTTAAGAAGTGTTTCTACATTGGCTTTGGGTACAATTGTAAGTCAATCTATTCTTTTCTTGGCTTCGCCATTATTAACACGCCTATTTTCCCCGTCTGATTTTGGGATTTTAGCACTATTTACAAGTGTTTCAACTATTGCAGCTATCGTGACTACAGGACGATACGAATTAGCAATAGGATTGCCCGAAAAAGATAGCGATGGTGCAAAAATGGTTGGATTAGTTGTAACATTATGTGCACTTTTTTCTCTTTTTTATCTTTTTATTATCATTATATTAAAACAAACCAATTTAGATTTTGTTAAACATATAAAGTTATTTAATTTTCCAATAGTTTACCTGATACCAATATTTACATTTTTTACAGGGTTATATTCGGCATTACAATATTGGAATCAACGAAAAAAAAGGTATAAACGTATCGCCTTAGGTATTAGTAGTCAGGTTCTATCACTAACAATATTTAATATAATTTTCGGATTATTAGGTTTTAAAACAATTGGATTAATTGGCAGTTTAATTATCGGGCAAATAATTGGTAGCGCAGTGCTTTTTTTAACATTCTACTCTAGTGGATATCTGGCGACAATGAAATTTGGTGATTTTAAGGCTACTGCAATAGAGTATATTTCTTTCCCAAAATATTCGATTGTTTCAGATTTAGCATTGACAATTTCTCAACAAGTAATACCAATTGTATTTTCTCTTTTATTCAACTCCAATATTGTTGGATTTTTCTCAATTGCTAATAGAATGTTGAGAATACCATCTATCGTTTTAACATCATCAATTGGGAATGTATTTAGAAATGAAGCAATAGATATGATTCGTAACAAAGGCAATTGTAAAATGCTATATGCTTCAACTTTTAAAAAATTAGTATTTATTTCAGTACCGCTTTACATCATTATATTTTTTCTGTCACCTTGGGCATTTTCAATATTTTTTGGTAAACAATGGGTTCAGTCGGGATATTTTGCACAAATTATTTGCTTGATGTTATTGTTTGAGTTCATAGCATCTCCACTCAGTATGTTATTTTATATCATGGATAAGCAGAAAGTATATATGCGCTTACAAGTTTTGAATAGCTTTTTGGGGATACTGATGATTTTCATTGGTAATAAGTTATTTGGCGGACCTTTTTATTCTATTTTCTTTTTTGCAGTAAATAGTATGATTTTTAGCCTAATATCGTTATTGCTAACCTATAATATGTCGAAACGTGGATATGTTATTTAATTAATTAGTAGATACGGTTTAATGTATGTAATGATGAACTATTAATCTTTTTAGTTAAATGATGAGTAAACAATATAAGGCTACAAAGAAAACTAATTGGTTTCAAGTGTTGTTAATAGCATTTGGGTTATTTGGATACGCTTTAATTTCTTTTTTGCCAGTTCAACTTGAAATAAACGAATCACGGTGGATTTCTGTTCCTTATAGGGCGGTTTTTCTAGCTTTAAGTATTTGGATATTAGTTAAATATAAGTCATGTAGACTAAGTTATAGAAATTTATCAGTTATTTTTATTTTGATGTTTTGGACGCTTTATATTATTCGACTCATCTATGATACATTATTTAATTCAACCGAATTAGTTAAACCACTTTCAGAATATTGGTTATTTGCTATTGGGTTGTGTTTTATACCCATGTTGGCTTTTAGAATTCAAATAAATAATGATACTTTAGTTAAATCTCTATATGGTACTTTTATTTTATGCTTGTTAGTAAACATACTAGGATTAATCCATAATGCTAATAATATTATTGAATATAGTGAGGAGAGACAAAGCGGGAATGAATTTTTAAATCCAATTACTTATGGGCAAGCGGGCGCAACATTAGCAATTGTAAGTTTAATTTTATTTATTAAGGATAGAAAAAAAGGATTGAGATCGTTTTTTTTTCTATTTGGAGTGCCCTTGGGTATTTGGACTTTGATATTGTCCCTGTCTAGGGGACCAATGATTGGCTTTGTGATTTTATTAATTTTACTGGTTTATAGTTCTTTAAAATCAACTTTTTATAAAATACTTAGTATAGTAATTATCTTCTTCTTAATTTATTCTATAATTCTTTCAACTTCCCTCCCTGTTATCGGGAATATAGTAGATGCTTTACTTTCTACAGGAGGGAAGGATAATCAAAGTGATGCGCAGCGACTACAGTTATTAACTGGCGGCTGGAATCAATTTCTTAGTAATCCATTTTTTGGAGATTTACTTGAAGAAAGAACAACGCATTCATACCCTCATAATTTGATTGTTGAGAGTTTGATGACTTGTGGGATTATGGGAGGGATTTTAATGATTTTGATACAAGTTAAATCTATTTTCCAATCAAGTAAACTTTTAAATAATCCAAATACAAAGTGGGTAGCTCTACTTTTTATTATGCAGCTTGTAGGCTCTTTATTTTCTAGCGGAATATATGCTGGTTATTCATTTTGGTATTTAATAATTTTGGTAAATACTTTATACTTTCAACAACAAATCCAAGAACGCAGATTGAAATTATCTCAGATTAATCATACTCTATTCAATTTTAATAATAAGATATAAAGTAAATAACATGAAACGGAAATTGATTACAGCGCTTTTTCTTATGACTATTTTGTATGCAAGAGCACAAGATCGTTATTATAAGCAAGGTCAACTTTATATTTGTATGATGGACTTAGGCGAAAAAAGCCAAGAGTTTGTAAAAAAGAATCATTTGCAGCAGGCTGTTTTGTTTGATGGAAGATATATTGACCCTAATAAAATTTCGACACTGGACAAAAAAACATTTGCAGCGGCTATTCAAGAAAAATTTCCTGTCAATTCTGCTACAGGAGTGGGGGTTTTGGATTTGGAAGGTGTTGTTCTGGAAGGTCTTAATAAGAGTTCAGATAGTTTTGCCTTTAAAAAGGCAATCAATATGTTTATTCAAACCATACAGTTTGCTAAATCATTGCGACCAAATGTAAAATGGGGTTTTTACAGCCTCCCTTTTACATCTTATTGGCATAGAGATGAAAAACTTTCTTTATTAAATGAACAAATTAGGCCATTATTGCTGCAATGTGATATTCTTTTCCCTTCTTTTTATATTTATTATAAGGATGGTAGTGTTTCAGTAAATGATAATGAGTTGTATGCTAGTCAGAATGTAAGGCAGATATTGAGTATCGCCCAACGTTTGAATAAACCAGTTATGCCATTTATTTGGCATCGCTATCATGATAGTAATAGAACAATAGGGTTACAACTAATTCCAATCGCCGACTTTGTTAAATATGTCAATAAGCTGATAACTACTAGTTACTATGGAAAAAAAATTTCAGGATTGGTTTGGTGGGGAGCGGATGCATATTACTATCGCATCAAATCACAAGCATTAGTTAATGAAATGAATGGTGTGAAGAACTCTGATTTTAATGCACATCATGATTCTATTATAATGAATTATGGTAATGCTATTTTGAATTGTATAGTAAAGTACAACAAATGAAATATGGATCTTATATATCGGTGAGAGTTTGTTTGCAGCACTTCTGATTGGAATTTTCGCGCTTATTAATGCTAGCTTGATAGTATCATTATTTGCCTTTGGGTTGGTAACATTGCCAATATTGGCTAATATATTAGTGAGAAAAAAGAAACTAGTTTTAAAAAAACAAGTAATTAAATCAAGAGCTGCTTATCATAAATTGCCTTAAACCCTATATTTAAAACCCCCTATTATGTGTGGAATAGCTGGAATTATTAATAAAAACAATCAACCTGTGGATGAACATAGGCTAAAAATGATGACCAATATGGTTGTTCACCGTGGGCCAGATAATCAAGGGTTCTATGTACATCAAAATATTGGTTTAGGCCATCGGAGACTTTCAATTATTGATTTATCGCATACTGGCGACCAACCAATGAAATTGGGGGATGATTATGTGATTACCTACAATGGAGAAATTTATAATTATATTGAAATTAGAGAAGAATTAATCAAATTGGGATATTCATTCTCAACCCAGTCTGATACAGAGGTAATTCTTAATGCCTATAAGATGTGGGGGACTAAATGTGTGGAAAAGTTTAATGGGATGTGGGCATTCGCTATTTATGATATAAAAAATAAAATTGTATTCTGTTCGAGGGATAGATTTGGTGTTAAGCCATTTTATTATACCATCAAAGGTGGAAGTTTTTATTTTGGATCCGAAATAAAGCAATTTATTGGTTTACATTCAACATGGAAAGCCAATAAAAGTGTATTAATGGATTATTTGATATTTAATCTTCTTGACCATACAGACGAATGTTTTTTCGAGGGGATAAAAAAACTACAAGGGTCACACAATTTGGTATACAATCTTGAAAAAAACAAGTTTAAAATAAGTAAATACTATAAAATAAAAATTAATAAAAATATCGGTGCTTTAAATGAAGATGATTCGATTCAAACACTTCGAACTCAAATTAACAACTCGGTACAATTTCGGATGCGTTCGGACGTAAAGGTTGGTACTTGTTTAAGCGGTGGACTGGATAGCTCTTATATTGCAGCATTGGCTAGTAAAAAATATAATAATGCTAACGAAAAATTTATTGCAATAACAGCTCAATCACTTGATAAAAGAGAGGATGAAACGGTTTTTGCAGAAAAGGTTGTTAACAGTAGTAACTTAAACTGGGTTACTACAAAGCCAACAGCAGAAGATTTTATAGGTGTATTGGATGAGGTAATCTATAATCAAGAAGAGCCATTTATTAGCCCTTCTGTATATATGCAGCACTTTGTAATGAAAAAAGCTCGTGAGGCTGGTATTGTAGTATTATTGGATGGGCAAGGGGCTGATGAATTATTGTTGGGATATCAACGATACTTAGGTGCTTATTTTAAATCATTACCCAAAATTGATTTACTTAGCAATATATTAAAATCAAAAAATCAATATGGTGTATCAGCTTTTGCAATGTTAAAATATCACTGGTATTTCACATCCTACTCTGTACGATACAAACGTAATATATCAAGATTTAGTAATGTGTCAAAAGAATACTTAGATTGTGTAAACAGGGGTATGATTAGGCAGATGACGAATTCTTATAAAGACATTAATGAATTGCAACAACTGGAAATTTTTAGCACTCAGTTACCGTCCTTACTTCGCTTTGAAGATAAAAACTCAATGGCGAATTCTATTGAGAGTAGATTGCCATTCCTTGATTGGAATTTTGTAGAAACAGCACTTTCAATAAATAATAGTTTTAAAATTAAAGATGGATGGTCGAAATATATCCTGCGTAAGTCGATGGAAGGACAACTGCCTGATGACATCACATGGCGGAAAAGCAAAATAGGGTTTAATGCACCAACCTCAATATGGTTTCACCATTTTAATAATATTGATTCAATAATTCATAAGTCAACTATTCTTAATAAAATATTCAATAATAAAATCCCACATTATCAAGATGATAATGTTAAATGGAGATTGATTAATATTGCTCGCTGGGAAGAGTTATATAACGTTACAATTGACTAATTAATTTGTTATTCAATAAAAAATGAGTAATTAACTTTATAAGTAATACATAGTATCTTAAATTTATGAAAATTGTAAATATTTGCGCCCACTATCAGGATAAGTTAGGTTATCAGGAGCACTATCTAGGAAAGGAATGGGTGAAAATGGGTTATGACGTTCATTATATAACTTCAGATGTACATTTTGATTTTCCTGATTACAATAACACAGTAAAATCCATTATTGGTGATAAATATGTTGGAACAGGAGTGTTTTATACTGATTTTAATGCACCAATACACAGATTAAAAAGTGCTCCTAAAAAATATACTGGTTTGATGTGGTTAGTGGGTTTAAAAAAGAAAGTATTGGAATTAAAACCTGACATACTAGTTATACATGGTATTTTTAATTACCAAACAATTCGTGTTTTGTATTTTGTAAAGAAGATAGGTTGTAAAGTAATTATTGATGATCATACTGCTGAGTTTTTTGTAAGAAAAGGGAAAATAGCAGATGCCGTATTTTGGTTATTTAGAGCTTTATTCTCAAAACATATACTTAAGGTTGCAGATAAAATTGTTGCAATTACACCATCTGTAGTGGATGTGATGAGAAATAAGTTTGGTATATCAGGGGTAAAAGTTGAAATGATACCTTTGGGCTCTGATATTGAGCTATTCCGAAAATCAAGAGAGTATCGAAAAAGAGGAAGAGAATATTTCAATTTAGATGATGAAGATATACTTGTGTTATATACAGGGAAAATTTACCCCGATAAGAAAGTACATCTTATTATTGATGCCTTAAATGACCCAAATGTAAATTGTTCTAAGAATATAGTTATAGGTATAGTTGGCAATATGTCAATTGATTACAAAGAGTTCATGAATGAAGCTATAAAAAATGCTGTTTGTAGAGTAGTCTTACTAAATGCAGTCAGTCAAGCAGTTTTACCACTAATGTATAATGCAGCAGATATTTGCGTGTGGCCAGATAGTTTAACCACAAGCACTATCGATGCTTCGGCATGCGGTTCCCCCATCATATGTAGTGATAATATGCCTGAAAGAACTATTTATGGAAACGGTATACTTATTAAAGGCGGGGATATTTACGAGTTAAAAATAGCTCTAAGGAAATTAATTGATGATGCCGTATTGAGGTTAGAAATGGGACAAAAGGGGGTAAAATATGTGGAAGATAAGCTCAGTTGGCGCATAATAGCTCAAAGATTCTTAGATTAAGTAAAGCAATATCTTGAGTAATTATAAATGATTGATAATCAGAATATCTTGATGTGTGGGCCAGTTGCTCCTCCTGTACATGGACAATCACTCTCTTTTACACTTATTACTGAAAACTACTCATGTAATAAGAAGTATATAGTAAATCATAATTTCAAAAATCGAAAGATTTACGAAAGAGTTTTAACTACAGTAACTGTGGTTCTGAAATGTTTCTTTTATTTACTTACTAAGAAAATAGATTTAATATATTTTTCGAGTAGTCGTTCAGTAGGTGGGTGTATAAAAGATATATGCCTGATTAATCTGGCTTCTCTATTCAAAATTAAACTGATTAATCATGTGCATGGAGCCGATTTCGAAAATCTTATACTCAATAAACCTAAGGTTTTTACTAAAATAATAGAATTTTCTTATAATAAAGTAGCTATTTCAATAGTACTGTTAGAAAGCATGAAAGAGCCTTTTAGGCGCTTCAAGACTATGCAATTAAAAGTTCTACCCAATTTTTATGATCCTAGTTTAGATGAATACTCATGCACGACAAGTATGTCGGCAATAGAAGTTTTGTATTTATCAAACATAATGAAGACCAAGGGTATTTTGGAGTTGATTGATGCGTTTGCTTTGTATTCAACAAAAAATCCTAATGTAAAACTTAATATTGTTGGAGGATTCGTAGGTGATTATGAATGTTCTGCTCAAGAAATCGAAAACTTGTTTTATGAAAAAATAAAAGATACTGATAATATTACTTACCACGGTATATTAAATGGAAAGGAGAAATGTGAAATATTATACCGTAGTTCTATCTTTGTTCTTCCTACTTATCATGTAAGTGAGGCATTCCCAATTTCTATAATTGAAGCGATGCGAGCTGGATGTGGAATCATTACAACAAGGCATAACAGTCTGCCAGATATTATAAATTCATCTAATGGAATTTTGATAGATATGCACGATGTACAGCAATTAGCGGTCGCTATGGATTTTTTGTCAAAAAACACTACACTACTGAATAAAATCAAACACACTAATATTACGGAGGCTAAACGTAAATATTCGCTTGATGCAAATTTGCAACAGCTTAATCAAATTTTTACCGAGGAGTTGCGAAATATTAAAAATAATAAACACTAGTCTGTTCTTAATGGTAACAAATAAACAAATTTTAGTTTCTGTAATAACAGTTTGCAGGAATAGTGAAAAAACAATTGAAGACACAATAAATTCAGTTATTTTACAGGATTATCCATTAATTGAATATATAATAGTTGATGGAGATTCGACAGATAAAACCATGGAAATTGTAGGGAAGTATGCTGCAAATATTTCCAAGCAAATTTCTGAAAGCGATAAAGGAATATATGATGCCATGAATAAAGGTATCAATATGGCTACAGGAGATATTATTGGAATTTTAAATTCTGATGATGTGTTTTTTTCTAATCAAGTTATATCTGATATAGTAAAAGTGTTTAAAAAGAATACCGAAATAGATGCGGTGTATGGTAACATAATTTATTTAAGAGGGGGGACTCAGACAAAGGTAGTTCGCAAATGGATTACCAAACCATATTATCCCAAATTCTTTGATAATGGCGAA
The DNA here is from genome assembly GCA_963422535.1 of uncultured Mucilaginibacter sp. GTDB lineage: Bacteria > Bacteroidota > Bacteroidia > Sphingobacteriales > Sphingobacteriaceae > Mucilaginibacter. Next base: position 442,679 of record OY730227.1, on the reverse strand, counting down.
GTGCCACCACATCCATCATTATTTGTAAAAAAGTATGTTTACGATAAAATAGGAACATATTTTCCTGATTTTAAAATCACAGCTGATTATGAATTCATGTTGCGTGCTTTTAAAATATATGGCTATAAACCATATTATCTTAACAAGTTTATAGTAAATATGCGAATGGGAGGAGAAAGCACCAAAAGTTTTAAAAATATTCTAATTGGAAATAAAGAAATAGTGCTTTCATGGAAAATGAATGATTTAAAACCGCCAATGTATTTTTGGGTTTTTCGTTTCATCAAAAAAATCCTGCAATATTTAAAAAGATAAATATGCTTAAAAAGGTTTTACTCACTGGAGCTTCAGGTTTTTTGGGGCAAATGATAAATAAAGTATTAGCAAATACTTTTCAGGTATATTCTTTAGGTCGCACAAATGAGAATAACATAGTTTGCAATTTGTCTGAAGCTATACCCCAAATAACGCTATCGGTTGATATAGTAATCCACGCTGCAGGTAAAGCACATATTGTGCCTAAAACAAAGGTTGAGGAGGAAGAGTTTTTTAAGGTTAATTATGAAGGGACAAAGAACCTTTGTATAGCATTAGCTAACATGGAAACTAAGCTACGGGGTTTCATTTTTATAAGCACTGTGGCTGTGTATGGGCTTGATGAGGGGGAGTTGATTAATGAAGATTACCCATTAAAAGGGCAAACACCATATGCACAGTCAAAAATAATGGCTGAGCAGTGGCTTCAAAATTGGGCAGAAGAAAATGAAATTATTTTAACAATATTAAGACTGCCATTGATAGTAGGCGCAAATCCACCAGGGAATTTGGGCGCAATGATTAGGGGTATTCGTACAAGTAGATATTTTAGTATTGGCAAAGCATCAGCTAAAAAAAGTATGGTTTGGGCTGAGGATGTTGCAAAAATAATCCCAATAGTTTCGGAAATTGGAGGGGTTTATAATTTAACGGATGGATATACCCCAACTTTTGCCGAACTAGAAATGAGTATAGCTAAAGCATTAAAAAAAACAGTAGTGAGGAGAATTCCATATTCATTGGCAAAACTAATAGCCTATATGGGCGATATTTTAGGGAAAGGTGTTCCAATTAATTCTGATAAACTCAAAAAAATAACTTCGACACTAACATTTGACGATAATAAAGCCCAGCAGATATTAAATTGGAAACCAACACCTGTGTTAAGTAAAATCATAGATATAGTATGACATACTTCTTAATTGCCATAATATTTTTTATAGCCGAATTACTCTACTTCCGTATAGCCAATCATTACAATATTATTGATCATCCAAATGAACGAAGCTCTCATACCAAAATTACTATTAGAGGAGGGGGGATAATATTCATCATATCAGCTATTTGTTGTGTCGTATTGCAACCCAATTACTGGTTGCCGATGTTAGGGGTATTAATCATTGGGTTGATAAGCTTTCTTGATGATATGTTTACATTATCATCCAAGATACGGTTGCTGTTTCATATTGCTGCCGCAACGATTATATTTTTTTATCTGAATACCTTTCATCTTGCGGCTTTTTATATCAGTTTTTTATTATACATCATGGTAATAGGTGTTATCAATATGTATAATTTTATGGATGGCATCAATGGTATCACTGGGGCTTATAGTTTAGTTGTATTAGGTGGTTTGCAGTATCTTAATATTTATCAGGTTTCTTTTGTTCACACCGATGTAATTTGGCTACCCATACTTGCTACAATCGTACTGCTTTTTTTTAATTTCCGAACCAAGGCGAAATGCTTTGCCGGCGATGTTGGTAGTGTAACCATTGCCTTTTGGATAATTCTGTTGTTGTTAAAATTGATATTTATTACCCATAATTGGGTTTATATCCTTTTTTTGGTGGTTTATGGTATTGATTCGGTGATGACTATCGCACACAGATTAATACTAAAACAAAATATTTTTAAACCACATCGTTTGCATTTTTATCAATTATTGGTTAACGAAAAAGGTTGGTCGCATCTGTGGGTTTCGTTTTTATATGCATTAATGCAAGGAGTAATAATTCTTGCAATTATTGAATGGCAGGGTATAAACTCGACTCTATTTTTTATTGTCATCATCATCCCATTGATGACTGTTTTTTTACTTTTTAAGCCGACACTTATAGGAAAAACTGATAAAAAATGATAGTTTTGAAAATATAATAACAAATCTTATCCACAATCTTGGAGTTTTATAAAAAAGCCATTTTTGGTATAGAAAACCAAATTTTTATTAAGTAGTACTATGTATTAATGTGCCTATTTATTGCAAATGTTTAAATAAAATGGATTATTTGAGTTAAACTTTTGGTAAATTAAACTGTTTATCGAATTGTGGGTTTTATTAAGACTTGTACATCTATATCATTGTTAATGAAAAGATATCTACTATTTACTAAAGTTGTTCCTCGGTGGTTGATAATGCTGGTTGATTTGATTATCGTCGCTTGGTCGTTCTCTGCATCATTTTTTATTGTACACCGATTTGAATTTGTAAACATTCTTCGAGGATATTTCTTTATTTATACTTCCTTATACTGTGCTATCGCTGTAGTTGTAATGTATATCATGCGAATACATATTGGTTTAATACGCTATTCCAATACCCGCGATGTACTGCGTATCTTCAGTTCGGCTTTTATATCCAGTTTGGTGTACTTATTGCTTATTAATGTATGGATAGTAAATCTAATTTATGTTAATATAGTTACAGTCAACTTGATTCTTGTGATTAACTTCTCTGTGTCAAGTACCTTGCTCATATTATTGCGTGTATTGGTTAAAAGCGCATTCTTTTACCTTAACAACAACACTACTGATAAAAAAACGGTTGTGTTGATATATGGGTCTGATACTAATGCTGTATTGGTAAAACAAGCACTTGAAGCTAGTACAAATACCAATTTTTTAGTAGTCGGGTTTGTTGATGATAATAGCGAGAAAGTTGATAAAGCCATTCAGCAAGTAAGAGTATATCATATTGATAAATTAGAAAAATTAAAAGAGAAGCACAATGTAGATAAGATAGTTATCATGAATCATCATTTGGATGAGCATGCAAAAAAGATAGCTCTCGAAAAATGCTTTTCATTAGGCATACAGGTACTTACCGTTCCTCCTTCCGACCAATGGATATATGGTAAACTTAGTTTACAACAGATAAAAGACCTTAAAATTGAAGACCTATTGCAACGCAAACCTATAAAAATAGATAATTGTAGGATTGCTCAAGATATTCAAGGAAAGCGTGTGTTGATTACCGGCGCTGCTGGCTCAATAGGACACGAAATAGTTCAACAGGTACTAAGTTTTAAACCTGCTATGATAATTTTATGCGATCAGGCAGAATCGCCTTTGCATGAATTAAAATTAGAAGTTGAGGAGAAATTTCCAAATATTTTGAGTGTGATATTTATTGCAGATATCAGAAATTTGCAGCGTATGTATAAGTTATTTGCTGATTATCGTCCAGAAATGGTATACCATGCAGCAGCATACAAACATGTACCAATGATGGAAGAAAATCCATCAGAGGCAGTTTCAACCAATGTGCTTGGTACTAAGCACGTTGCGGATTTGTCGATAACATTTGGAGTGAAAAAGTTCGTTATGATTTCGACGGATAAGGCAGTAAATCCATCAAATGTGATGGGTACCACTAAGCGTATTGCCGAAATTTATATCCAATCGCTTAAAGATATACCTGCAAACAACAAATCCGATATTCCTTCAACCAGTTTTGTTACCACTCGTTTTGGTAATGTTTTGGGCTCAAATGGCTCTGTTATACCACGTTTTAGGGCGCAAATTCAAAAAGGAGGTCCAATAACAGTAACTCACCCCGAGATAACACGTTATTTTATGACTATACCCGAAGCTGTTCAACTAGTGCTCGAAGCTGGTACAATGGGAACGGGAGGTGAGATATTTATTTTTGATATGGGCGAACCAGTTAAGATTGTTGACTTGGCTCTGAAAATGATAAAATTAGCAGGTTTGAAGCCAGAAAGAGATATTAAAATTACCTATACGGGATTACGACCAGGAGAAAAACTGTATGAAGAATTGCTGAATACGGGCGAACATACCATGCCAACCCATCATCCTAAAATTAAGATAGCACAAGTAATCTCCTACCCCTATGAAAAAGTAAGCGAGAATATTGCGGTTTTATTAGATATCAATAAAAAACAGGATGATGAAGCTTTGGTTAATAAAATGAAGGAGATAGTGCCTGAGTTTATTAGCAAGAATTCGCAATTTGAATATCTTGATGAAAGTACTAGTGCAGATGGTGATGCAATTGTTTTAGCAAGTTAATCCCAATTTAATATACCACTTGCTGAATTGATTTACTACACAAGTACGAGATTGTCCTTTACTAACTTCTAACTCTAAGTCGGGTGCAATAAAAAAAGCCCTGATTTAAAATCAGAGCTTTCAAGTCATATAAATATATTCTAAAGACGGAAATTATTTCTTGTCTTTTGCGTAAGCGTCATTTAATCCTTTTACAACTTCGCTAGTAACATCCAATCCGGCATCACCATACCACATGGTCGTATTGCCTTTTTGGAAAGTTAATACCATTTTATATCCTTTTGATTTAGCATAGTCTTTTATATAATTAGCCACTTTTTCATAAAGCTTTTTTTGCTCTTCTGCTTGCTCGTTTTGGAACTGGGCAGCAGCACTTTGTTGATACTGTTGAAATTCCTGACCTTCGCGTTGTAAACGTTGCTCGGTGCTTGCACGTTGGTTTGCACTTAGTGTGTTTGCATTTCTTTGATAATCGGCAGCATCTCTTTGAAGGGCTTGCTGTCTTGAGCCAACATCATTTTGAGTAGCTTTACCTTTGTCTTCAAGACGTTTCGACATATCCTTAAAGTACTCGTATTTCGATAATAGCGTATCTTGATTTACATATACTATACCACCATTGGCAGCTATTGCGCTAGAACTACTAGTTGATTTGTCTGCGGTTTTGTTTTGGTTACATGCTGCGATGCTTCCGGCAACTAATAAACCCAACGTTAGTTTTGTTAAAAAAGAAGCTTTGGTTTTCATTTGTTAAAGTTAAAAAATTTCGACAAAGATAAACTTTCAACACAAGTATCCTAATTTGCGTATCCGAAATCTGTAAATATTCATTTTTTACCTTAAAAGATAGCTGCTGAGTGCGTTGATTGGGATATAATGACCACAATTCAGCATCTAAAAATGTGGACATCTATTTATCCACATCCTGTCTTAAATGTGCGGCTAAATATGTACTTTTGAAGGTTATTGTTTCACACAAATATGAGCGAAGAAAATAAAGACAAATCCAATTATTCGGCAGATAATATACAAGTTTTAGAAGGTTTAGAAGCGGTGCGTAAGCGCCCTTCCATGTATATCGGCGATACAGGTGCCAAAGGGCTACATCACTTAGTTTACGAAGTGGTTGATAACTCGATAGATGAGGCCTTAGCTGGTCATTGCGATACCATCAAAGTAACTATTCTAAAAGATAACGGCATTAAAGTAGAAGATAATGGTAGGGGTATTCCTACTGGTATTACTACCAAAGAAAAACGGTCGGCATTAGAAATAGTAATGACAGTTTTGCACGCTGGAGGTAAGTTTGATAAAGATACTTATAAGGTATCAGGTGGTTTGCATGGTGTGGGTGTGAGTTGCGTAAACGCATTATCAACCCAATTAACAGCTATAGTGCATAGAGAAGGTAAAGTTTGGACACAGCAGTATGAAAAAGGTAAACCTTTATTTGATGTAAAAACCATTGGCGAAACTGATAAAAGAGGAACTACCATTATCTTTAACCCTGACCCCGAAATATTTGCATTAACTACCGAATATAAGTATGATACGTTAGCTGGTCGTTTGCGCGAGTTGGCTTATCTAAATAAAGGCATACGTTTATCATTATCAGATGAGCGTTATCCAAACGAAGATGGGACATTTACCACAGAGGAGTTTTACTCTGAAGGTGGTTTGCGCGAGTTTGTAAAATATTTGGATGGTACACGTGTATCTATTATTCCAGAGCCTATTTATGTAGATGGTACAAAACAAGGCATCCCTGTTGAGTTGGCATTACAATACAACGATACCTATTCCGAAAATGTGCATTCGTATGTAAACAACATCAACACTATTGAGGGGGGGACACACGTAGCGGGTTTCCGTAGAGGGTTAACACGTACTTTAAAAGCTTATGCTGATAAGTCGGGATTGCTGAAAAACATGAAAGTGGAGATTACAGGCGATGATTTCCGTGAGGGGTTAACCGCTGTAATTTCTGTTAAAGTAGCCGAACCACAGTTTGAAGGGCAAACCAAAACCAAATTAGGAAATAATGAAGTGATGGGTGCGGTAGATATGGCAGTAGGCGAAATTTTGGGCAACTACTTGGAAGAAAACCCAAGAGAGGCCAAAATGATTGTCAATAAAGTTATTCTTGCAGCAACAGCTCGTGCAGCAGCACGTAAAGCGCGCGAGATGGTTCAGCGTAAAAACGTAATGGGCGGCTCGGGGCTTCCGGGCAAACTGGCAGATTGTGCCAATAGCGACCCAGCACTTTGCGAATTGTTCTTAGTCGAGGGAGATTCGGCGGGTGGAACAGCCAAGCAAGGGCGTAATCGCGAGTTTCAAGCAATTCTACCATTAAGGGGTAAAATCCTGAATGTGGAGAAAGCAATGGAGCACAAGATATACGAGAACGAGGAGATAAAAAATATGTTTACCGCGCTTGGCGTAAGCATCGGTACTGCCGAGGACGATAAAGAATTGAATATTTCTAAATTACGTTACCATAAAATAGTAATCATGACGGATGCCGATGTGGATGGTTCGCACATTACTACACTTATCCTAACTTTCTTCTTCCGTTATATGAAAGAGTTGGTAGAGTTTGGTTATGTATATATAGCTACTCCGCCATTGTATCAAGTGAAAAAGGGTAGAGAAATGGAATATTGCTGGAATGATGTTCAGCGTGATGCAGCCATACAGCGTTTAAAAGGTAGTGGTAAAGAAGATAGTGTGCACGTACAACGTTACAAAGGTTTGGGAGAGATGAACGCCGAGCAACTGTGGGAAACTACCATGAACCCCGAAACACGTACCTTACGCAAGGCTGGTATTGAAAACGCTGCCGAGTGCGATCATACCTTCTCTATGTTGATGGGTGATGAAGTAGCCCCCCGCAGAGAGTTTATAGAAAAGAATGCAAAATATGCACGGATAGATATTTAATATCTTATGCACAGCAAAAATAGAACCCTGCTTTAAATCAAGCGGGGTTTTTATTTTCCTTAAATCCAGTTTTCAACACTCGCCTAGTTGAGCTCGATTTTTAATAGATTTGTATGCTACCTCAAATTTTGATAGAGATAAATTATGCCCGATTTTTCGCACTTACACGTACACACACAGTTTTCATTATTAGATGGTGCTGCCGATATTTCAAAATTATACAAAAAGGCAGCTAGCGATGGTATGAAAGCTTTGGCTATTACCGACCATGGTAATATGTTCGGCGTGTTTAAGTTTGTTGCCGAAGCAGGGAAGCATAATATAAAACCCATTGTAGGTTGCGAGTTTTATGTGGTAGAAGACAGGCATAAAAAGCAATTTACAAAAGATAAAAAGGATGTAAGATGCCATCAGTTGTTATTGGCAAAAAATCCAGAAGGGTATAAAAATTTAGTTAAACTTTGCTCATTAGGATATATCGAAGGGCTTTATAGTAAATGGCCCCGTATTGATAAGGAGCTGATATTAAAATATCATAAAGGATTAATAGCTACCACTTGTTGTTTAGGTGCATCAGTACCACAAGCTATATTACGAAGAGGAGAAGAAGAAGGCGAGCAAGAATTCAAATGGTGGCTCGATTTGTTTGGCGAAGATTATTATATCGAACTGCAACGTCATAATATCCCTGAACAGGAAACCGTAAATGCGGTGTTGCTCAAATTTGCCAAAAAGTACAATGTAAAAGTAATTTGCTCTAACGATTCGCATTATGTTGATCAACAAGATTCAAATGCGCACGATATTTTACTTTGTGTAAACACAGGCGATATGCAAAGTACACCCATAGCTACCGACGAAGAAGGCGGTAAAGGGTACCGATTTGGCTTTCCTAACGACCAGTTTTATTTTAAAACTCAGGATGAAATGGCTAAGCTATTTCACGACCTGCCCGAGTCGTTAGATAATACTAACGAGATTGTGGATAAGGTAGAGGTATTGAAACTGAAAAGAGATATTTTACTACCCAATTTCGTAATTCCTGATGAATTTAAGATACATAATACGCCTGATGCTGATACCCTAAACCAATGGGAATATCTAAAGCATCTTACTTTTATGGGGGCTAAGGAGCGTTATAAAGATATTACACCCGAGGTAGAAGAGCGTATCAACTTTGAGTTGTTTACCATCCGTACTATGGGTTTTGCGGGTTACTTCCTCATCGTTGCCGATTTCATAAAAGAAGGTCGAAACATGGGGGTGTTTATAGGCCCCGGTCGCGGTTCGGCGGCGGGCTCTGTGGTGGCATATTGCACAGGCATTACCAATATAGACCCAATAAAGTATAACCTGCTTTTTGAGCGTTTCCTTAACCCCGATCGTAAATCAATGCCCGATATTGATACGGATTTTGATGATTCGGGTAGGCAAAAGGTAATTGATTATGTAGTTGATAAATATGGCAAAAATCAAGTAGCCCAAATCATTACTTATGGCTCTATGGCAGCCCGAACCAGTATTCAGGATGTGGGCAGGGTATTAGATATGCCACTTTCGGAGGTGAGTGCGCTTAAAAAACTCGTACCCGAAACATTAGGTATTACGTTACGTGGTGCTATCGACCAAGTCCCCGAATTACAACAGATATATAAAGATGATAGTTTAAAAGGTATAGTGCTTCGCGAAGCAGAAAAACTGGAAGGTTCGGTACGTAATACAGGTGTGCACGCGGCGGGTATCATCATAGCACCTTATGACCTTACTGATATTGTACCAGTAGCTACCGCAAAAGATTCTGACTTGTTGGTAACTCAGTTTGATGGGCGTGTGATTGAAGATGCAGGCGTTATCAAGATGGACTTTTTGGGACTTAAAACGCTCACTATTATTAAGGATGCGCTACGCTTAATCAAACAAAATCATGGTGTCGAGATAGATATTGATTACATTCCGTTAGATGATGAAAAGACTTTTGAACTGTATCAACGCGGCGATACCAACGGCACGTTCCAGTTTGAAAGTGATGGTATGCAAATGTATCTGCGCGACTTGAAGCCCGATAAGTTTGAGGATTTGATAGCCATGAATGCGCTGTATAGACCGGGACCGATAGAGTATATCCCCAATTTTATTAAGCGTAAGCATGGGCAAGAACCTATCACCTTCGATTTGGAGGATATGGAAGAATATCTTGGTGAAACGTATGGTATTACGGTGTATCAAGAACAGGTGATGTTGCTTTCGCAAAAATTAGCAGGCTTTAGCAAAGGCGATGCCGATGTGTTGCGTAAAGCAATGGGTAAGAAGCAAATAGAAGTGCTTAACAAAATGGAAGCCCAGTTTATGGATGGGGCAACTGCCAAAGGACACCCTAAAGATAAACTAACCAAAATTTGGAACGACTGGAAAGCATTTGCGCAATACGCATTCAATAAATCGCACTCTACCTGTTATGCTTTTGTGGCGTATCAAACGGCGTATTTAAAGGCTCATTATCCTGCCGAATATATGGCGGCGGTATTGAATAATCAAAACAGCATCGATAAAATTTCCTTCTTTATGGAGGAGTGCCGCCGAATGGGAGTACCTGTATTAGGCCCTGATATTAACGAATCGGATATGGCATTTGCCGTAAATAAAAAAGGAGAAGTGCGTTTTGGGCTTACAGGGGTAAAAGGGGTAGGCGAAAAGGCGATTGAAAGTATTATAGAAGAGCGAGAAAAAAATGGGCCGTATCAATCGGTTTACGATTTTGCCCGCCGCTCCAATGTGCGCTCGGTAAATAAAAAATCGTACGAAAACTTAGTTTATAGTGGTGCGTTTGATGAGTTTAAACTCAACCGCTCTCAATTTTTTGCTAAAACCGAAAACGGCATTTTGACAGGGGTAGAGCGTTTGAATAAGTATGCAAACGACTATCAAAATACACAAAGTAGCTCGCAATCATCATTATTTGGTGGCTCAATAGCCTCTTATGTGCCCGAGCCCCCTATGCCCGAAGCCGAGGAATGGCCATTGATTGAGAAGCTGAAATACGAGAAGGATGTAATCGGTATTTATTTGACAGGACATCCGCTTGATAATTATAAACTCGAACTACAACGCTATTGTAACACAACGGTATCAGACCTCAAAATGATGCAAAAAGCTCGTTCGGGCGAAGGTGGCGATGATGCCAAACTTGCTTTTGCCGAATTGCGAAAGCGAGGAGATATTAGTGTAGGTGGATTGGTTTCGAATGCACAGCATAAAATGACCAAAACAGGTAAGCCATTTGGCACGTTTGTGATAGAAGATTATAACGACTCGTACGAATTTGCCCTTTTTGGCGAGGATTATATCAAGTTTAAAAATTTGTTGGTTGATGGATACTTTATGCATATAAAGGGTACTATCGAAGAGAAGTTTAGGCAAAAAGACAATTGGGACTTGCGCATTGGTGCTATGTCGTTGTTATCCGAAATGCGCGATAAGCTAATGAAATCTATGACGGTATGTCTCGAACTAAATGCCATAGATACTAAGTTGATGGATGATTTGCAGCAAATTATCGAAAATAATAATCAAAAAAATCCAATTAAAAACTGTGTACTAAGGTTTATGGTAAAGGATATGGAAGAAGCTTTGTTGATTGAATTGCCTTCAAAAACTTATAAAGTAAACCCAAGTGATGATTTATTAGCCGAAATTAAAAGCCTAACTAGTGTTGAGCCAATGATTAAGTAAATCGTTAATATGTAGTGGTGCTGTTGATAAAATATTTTAAGACTAATGGTGTAAAGCAGTACTTTTATTGTCATCCAAAAGTTAAGCAAATAGGAGTTAATAATAAAAATGTCACATTGTCATGTTCGCATTTGTGGCAAACAATTTGAATAGTATATATTTGTTAGATATAAATTAAAATAATAGAATCATGGCTTTAGAAATAACCGATGCAAATTTCGAAGAATTAGTTCTTCAATCAGATAAACCAGTTTTAGTTGACTTTTGGGCTGAGTGGTGCGGTCCATGCCGTATGGTAGGTCCTGTGGTTGAAGAAATAGCAAAAGAATACACAGGCAGAGCAGTAGTGGGTAAAGTAAACGTAGATAACAACCCTGGTATATCAATGAAGTTTGGTATTCGTAACATCCCTGCTTTATTGTTCTTCAATAAAGGCGAAATTGTTGACAAACAAATTGGTGCAGTGCCAAAATCAGTTTTAGCTGGTAAATTGGATAAGCAATTAGTATAATTTAAGTTTTCATATATTGAGAGTCCGCTTCGAAAAATATTTCTGAGCGGACTTTTTATTTGTAAAGCTGCGCAGGTTATTTTACATTAGCATTATGCCCAAATTGAACGAAGAACAGCAAATACGGCAATTGGCTAATTTAGAACTGCTTGCCAAACAAGTAGTAGAGGGCTTTATAACAGGCTTGCACCAAAGCCCCTTTCATGGTTTTTCGGTTGAGTTTGCTGAGCATCGTTTGTATAACAATGGCGAGTCGGTGAAAAATATTGATTGGAAACTGTTGGCGCGCACCGATAAGCTATTTGTAAAGCAGTTTGAAGAAGAAACCAATTTGCGCTGTTATATGCTGTTGGATACTTCATCATCAATGAATTATCCCGATAAGAGAGTAAACAAACTACAGTTTTCTATTTATGCCATTGCCTCACTAAGCTATCTTTTCAAAAAACAGCGCGATGCGTTTGGTTTGTGTCTTTTTTCGGATAAAATAGATTGGTTAAGTGCTGCCCGTTCTACCTCTAAGCATCTGTTTCATTTATATGCCGAGTTAGAAAAGGTGTATAATCAACCTCAAATAAATGCTACTACAAATATTACGGATGTCTTGCATCATATTGCCGAGGAAGTGCATCAACGCTCAATGATTATTATTTTTAGCGATATGCTCGAAAATGGGCAAAGCGAGGAAAAAGTAAAAGCATTGTTTGCAGCCATTCAGCATTTAAAATATAATAAACACGAGATAATTATATTTAATGTAAACGATAGGCAAAAGGAACGAGATTTTGACTTTGATAACCGCCCGCATCATTTTGTAGATATCGAAAGTGGTGCGGAGCTAAAAGTGCATCCACACAAAATAAGAGAGGCTTATCAAGCTAATTTGAACAACTATCGCCAACAATTAGCAACAAAATGTGCCCAATATCATATCGATTTGGTTGATGCCAATATCCACGATGGCTATAACCATATTTTAAAAGCTTATTTGATAAAAAGAAATAGTATGATTTGAGTTATCAATAAGGTAACAGATTTGATACATTTTCAGGCACTTACTTGGTTTTGAAAAATGAAATCAAAATGTAGATTTGTAATAGCACTTTTTATATAAACGCTAATTGATAAGCCCAATGGACGACATTCAAATAAAAAAGCAATCAAAAAAATACGATGCCATAATTGTGGGTTCGGGAGCTGGTGGAGGCATGGCAGCTTATGTATTAGCTAATGCAGGATTGAAGGTTTGTTTGTTAGAAGCGGGGCCAAATTACGACCCTCGAGAAAACTCGTCTCAATTAAAAAATCCGTGGGATTCGCCACGTAGAGGGGCAAGTACCAAGTTCAGACCATTTGGCGATTTTGATGGATGCTATTGGGGATGGGAGATTGATGGCGAGCCATATACACAAAAAAATGGCAGTAATTGGGAATGGTGGCGTGCGCGTATGGTTGGCGGGCGTACTAACCATTGGGGTAGAATCTCGTTACGCTTTGGCCCTAAAGATTTTAAACGTAGAAGTATAGATGGTTTGGGAGATGATTGGCCTATTGGTTACGACGACGTAAAACCCTATTATGATAAAATAGATAGATTGATTGGTGTTTTTGGTACTAATGAAGGTTTGTATAACGACCCAGATGGGATATTTTTGCCGCCGCCTAAGCCTCGCCTGCACGAGTTGTTTATTAAACGTGCAGCATCCAATATCAATATTCCGGTTATACCGTCACGTTTATCCATATTAACAAAAAAGATAAATAAAGACCGAGAGGCTTGTTTTTATTGTGCACAATGCGGGCGTAGCTGTAAAATATATGGCGATTTTTCGTCTTCATCGGTATTGGTAAAACCGGCAGTGGCTACGGGTAATGTTGATTTGGTTACCAATGCAATGGCGCGCGAGATTATGACCGATAGGGAAGGGCTTGCAACGGGTGTTTCTTATATCAATAAGGTGGATATGCAGGAGTATCAAGTATTTGGGCGTACCGTAATATTGGCGGCCAGTGCTTGCGAAAGTGCACGATTGATGCTCAACTCCAAATCAAGCAGGTTTCCTAATGGTATTGCCAATTCGAGTGGTATAGTTGGTAAATATCTCCACGACTCAACTGGGGCTGATATGGGAGGCATTATCCCCGAATTGTTCGACCGTAAACGCTATAACGAAGATGGTGTAGGCGGTATGCACGTATATACGCCGTGGTGGTTGGATAATAAGAAACTCGATTTCCCACGAGGCTATCATATTGAGTATGGAGGTGGTTTTGGTATGCCATTATACGGGTTTAATTGGGGTATTGAGAACCTTAATGGCGCTTATAAAATAAAAGGCCAGCAAAAGGAAGCAGGCGGCTATGGTGCATCACTTAAAGAAGATTATCGCTATTTCTTTGGCGCACACGTAGGCATGGCTGGCAGGGGCGAAGGTATTGCAAGAGAGGATAGCTATTGTGAGATAGACCCTAACGTGGTTGATAAATACGGCATCCCTGTTTTACGGTTCAATACCAAATGGTCTGATTACGAAATTAATCAAGCCAAACACATGAAAGAAACTTTTAAAGAGATATTGCATAGCATGGGTGCTGTGGTTACATGGGGTGGCGATGATGGCCCGCATAACAATTACGGTTTGCACAACCCAGGTAATATTATTCACGAGGCAGGAACAGTTAGGATGGGTAACGACCCTAAAAAAGCACCATTAAATAAATATAGTCAGGCACACGATGTTAAAAATCTATTTTGTGTAGATGGTGGGCAGTTTGTATCGCAAGCCGATAAAAATATCACATGGACGATACTTGCCCTATCTATGCGTGCATCCGAGTATATAGTTGATCAATTAAAGAAACAAAATATTTAATTCTGTTATCATGGATAGAAGAGAATCGCTTAAAGCCTTAATAATTGGTGGTATATCTACCTCGATATTGCTTGATGCTTGTAAACCAAAACCAACCATTGATGATAAAGAAAATATTAAACTTTCTGATCAAGTAGATAGGATGGAGGAAGAAAAGCTGGTTGACAAACATTTGATTGAGCAACCAAAGTTTTTCACCGCTCACGAAATGGCAACTATTACTGTATTGGGAGATATTATTATCCCAAAAGATGCAGTAAGCGGGAGCGCATCGGATGCTAAAGTGCCCGATTTTATTGAGTTTATAGTAAAAGATATGCCTCATCACCAAACGCCTATGCGTGGAGGGTTACGTTGGTTGGATATGCAATGTTTAAAACGGTTTGAGAAAACATTTGTAAAATGTAATCATACCCAACAAATGGAAATGGTAGATGAGATAGCTTGGCCTAAAAAAGCTAAGCCCGAAATGCACCAAGGTGTTGCATTTTTTAATTTAATGCGCAACCTGACCGCAACAGGATTTTACACATCGCCGATAGGTGTAAAAGATGTAGGCTATATGGGCAATGCGCCAAACCAATGGAATGGTGTGCCTGATGATGTACTAAAGCAGTATAACTTGGCATACACCGAAAAGGAATTGAGGGAGTGTATTAGCTTTGATAAAAAGTATAATTAATTTAAAATCAGCTTATTGGTGGTTTAAATTATAATTATCTCGGATTATCTAATAGCCAATATTGCCTAAACCAATATTGCAATATTTAATTGCCCGTTTCTGTTATTGTAGTTTAATTGTTACGTAAAATAGACATTACAAACAGATTTAATCCGATCATTCTCCCCACTTTTGCACGATTTTAAAAATCACTACGTTAACTATTATGCGATTTTATTCTCTTTTATTCTTTCTTCTGAGTTTATCATTCTTTACAAATGCACAGCCAGGTACCAAACAATCGGGTGTAGTAAAAGGTATTGTAATTGATGCTACTACCAAACAGCCGGTTGATTATGCAAGTGTAGGTATCTACAAAGATGGTAGCACTAGTCCGTTTAATGGCGTGGTTACGGATGTTCATGGCAATTTTGCAATTAATAATCTACGTTCGGGTACATACAGCATTACAATTGATTTTATAGGTTATAAGAAGAAAACCATTGAGCGTTTAACAATTACAGATGCTGCCCCAGTGTTGGATTTAGGTACTATTAGCATCACACCTTCGCAAACCCAACTAAATGATGTACAAATTGTAGCCAAAGCACCGATTGTTGAAAATAAAATAGATAAAACAGTATATAA
The DNA here is from genome assembly GCA_963422535.1 of uncultured Mucilaginibacter sp. Lineage (GTDB taxonomy): Bacteria > Bacteroidota > Bacteroidia > Sphingobacteriales > Sphingobacteriaceae > Mucilaginibacter. The sequence goes on along the minus strand of OY730227.1, from coordinate 426,967 downwards.
TGTAGCCAACGACCTTACTTCGCAAGGCGGAACAGCTACCGATGTATTGCAGAAAGTACCACAAGTTACTGTGGATATTAATGGCAATGTACAATTGCAGGGCAATGCTAATATCCGCTTTCTTATCAACGGGAAACCCTCAAGTATATTTGGAGCGAGTTTGGCGGATGCGTTGCAATCTATTCCTTCTGATCAGATAAAAAGTATAGAAGTGATTACCAGCCCCGGTGCTAAATACGATGCTAATGGTACAGGGGGAATTATCAATATCATTTTAAAAGAGAGTAAAATACAAGGAATAACAGGTAACCTTAGCCTATCGGCTGGCACAAGGCGCGAGAATGCTTCTCTTAATTTAAGTGTACACAAAAATAATTTTGGTATAAATGCCTTTTTTAACGGGCGTGAGCAGATTAATAGCACTACGATTAATACCACCAATAACTTCTCTTATACCAGAAGTGGTGATACGGTAACACATTTATCGCAACAAGGGAATAGTTCATTTAGTCGTGGCGGATTCCAATCGGGACTGAGTTTTAACTGGGATATTACTAAACGTGATGCACTGACAGCCTCATTGGGTTATGATTATTTTGTAAATCATAATTATGGTTTAACTAATCAGGAAATAACATCTCAAAATATAATCAGCAATACTTTACTATCCGATATAAGGAGTTTGCGCCACGCTGATAGCCGTTTTGCGGGCAAGTACTTTGATTACAATGTTGCTTATAAAAAAACATTTGATACAGAAGGGCAGGAGTTGAATGTATTATTTACTTCGAGTTATGGTAATAACAAATCTAACTACACGCAGCAACAGGATTACCTTACTGGAGGATACCCTACATCGGGTATAAGAGGTAATAACCCAGGTACTGACCATCAAACTGAAATATCAATAGATTATGCACAACCTGTAACAAAAGGGTTTACTATCGAGACTGGTGCTAAAACGGTAATCGAAAACATCAGCAATACGGTAGTTACGGATACGCTCTCCAATGGGATTTATGTGCCAAATGCCAATCAAACTTATGGTTTTCAATATAATCGTAAGGTATATGCTTATTATTTATCTACCACTTTCGCTCTGTTTAATAACTTTATAGAAGGAAAAGCAGGATTGCGTGATGAGTACACGACAACTTCTACTGATTTATCAAACACAATTATTCCTAGTTATAATATACTTGCGCCATCGGCGGTGTTATCGCATAAAATAGACGAAACACAGTCTTTCAAACTAAGTTATACGTATCGTATTCAACGTCCTGATTATGGCGAGATAAATCCATTTTATAATGTTAGCGACCCACATAATATAAGTGTAGGCAATCCTGAATTGAAGCCAGAAATAGGACATAATTACGAATTTGGATATAATAAATCATTTAATCATGGGTCGAATATTTATATAGGGGCTTTTTATCGATATAATACAAACGACTTGCAAACATATACTACCAAGTATGATACCTATCTGTTGAATGGAACTACTTATACCAATTTGTTTTTGACACAACGAGCCAATATTGGTACAGAAACTACCGAGGGGCTTAGTTTATTTGGCTCTTTACAAGCTACTGATGCACTCAATTTTCGTACAAATATTATGATTGCAAATAGGATAACTACCAACCCAGGCAACCCTGATGTAAGCGGTGTTGTATATTGTGTCAACTTAAATGCAACATTTCAATTCACCAAAGACCTTATTGCCGAAGTATTTGGTAATTACAACTCATCGCAACGCACCATACAGGGCACACGCCCACTGTTTGCATTTTATAATTTGGCAGTGCGTAAACAGCTTTGGAATAAAAAAGCAAGCATTGGTTTTACTACCACCAATCCATTTAATAAATACATCAATCAAACATCTACCAGTAGCGGTGTAGGCTTTAGTCAAACAAGTCTTCGTCAGCTTCCATTCCGATCTTTTGGTATTACGTTTACTTATAAATTTGGCAAGCTCGAGTTTAAAAAGAGTAAAGAGAAAGATGAAAAAGGTAATGATGTTGACCCTTCGCTACCTGATAATGGCAAAGGAGGAAGTAAGTAAATATCCCGCTATTTTTTAATGAGGTAAACGCTATCTAATACTTTGTTTCTTGTAGTCTTATTAACAAAAGCAGGTAGGATGTTTTCTTGTGGGTAATTTTCAAATGCTTTTACCACTTTAAAATGGGCATGAGTTTGCCGCAAATATGCTACACTTGTATGGGTTGCATAGAAAACCGAGTTTGCAGGAGCATCGAAGTGCTCAAACTGGTCGAGCGGGATGTATGCTATTGGCTTATTGGTATAAAACTGAAACGAATTGTTTTCTAACCTCAACGTATAGAGATGATATGCGTTTGATGTGTTTTGATTAATATAACTTGCCGCCTTTATTTGCCCATTATAACTTGCTACGAGTTTATAAAAAGTGGTATTGAGGTAAAAATTAACAAACAACATTGTGGCACATACAAAGAAGAAAGCTTTTGAATGCGATGTTTTTACCTTAGCCCAAATCAACACAATTATTAAACCGAACGCAATGCAATCAATTATAAACAATAGCGAATGGTCGGGCTTTGAAAGGTAATGAATAGCTAAAATAGCAGCAACAAATACAATGGTATAAATCCACAAATTGATGATGCGGAAAAATGTACCAAAACGATTGAGCTGCTTTACGCAAAATGGTGCAGTTACAATGGCGAATAATGGGAAAATAGTATTAGTATAAAATGGTAGTTGGAAGCGCGATAACGAAAAAAGTAATAGCAATAATAACCCCCCGCTGAAAGCGTAATATTCGGGGAGTTGGGTTTTTGCCCATATCGCTTTTACGTTGTTGTATATGGCGTAGTAAAATAATAAGCACCACGGTGCAAACGCCCATATTAGCGTATGAATAAAAAAGAAGATGCTGCCTGAGTTGCCTTTAGTAATAGGCCCACTATTTACAAAACGCCCAAACTGACTATCCCACAAAAACCATTTGATACCCGATACGTGCTGCTGATTGAAAACAGTTTTTTCGGGATGAATATCGAATTGTATATATAAGGCATATATTTCGGGTAAGGTAAATACGATGGTTAGTAATACAAGCCCTACCCATTTCAACCTAAACATTTCTCGATACTTCTTTTGGAATAATAATTGCCCGAACAGTGCACCATATATAGCCACTATTACAAATACGCCCTTAGTCATTATAGCGCAAGCCGTTAGCAATGCAGCAAGTAATAGATTTCCAAATGAAAAGCGTTCGGCTAAACAACTAATATGATATATACTACCCATCACCAAAGCCATTAAATAAGGCTCGGCACGCACATCGGTATTCATCATCACCACGTGTTGCGAGGTAGCCAATATCAAAACAGCAACCCAAGCTATTTCGGTGGTGTAATATTTTTTGCCGAATAGGTAGGTGTAAAACAAACTGATGACAAAAAATATTAAAGCAGGCAAGCGGTATGCCCAAGCCGAAATGCCAAATATTTTGAAACTGCATAGCACCATCCAAAATGGAAAATGTGGCTTATCCAACCAGTCTTGATTATAGGTAAATAGTTCAAAAAAATCTTTTTTAAGCAGCAGGTTTTTAGAAATGTAGGCGTATAGTGCAGGGTCGTCGGTAAAGAAATTGACATTGATGCCGACAAAATTAACTACAAGCGCAAGTATAAGAAACAGGATGTAGTAGGGCTTGTTGTTATCTTTCATTCGTATTATAATCCAATATTCAAAAGTACATTGTTTATTAGAAACATAGTAATACGCTGCTAAAACAATTTGAAACAAAAATGCCCTACCAATTTGGCAAGGCATTATGTTGTTGAGCGGTTAATATATTTTAATTAAGTTGGTATTCTCTCACTTTCAAACTCGTACTGTTAATCTTGTCAAAAGCACTTTTCATGAGCGGCTTGGTGATATAAGATGTTACAAAAGGATAACTTTTTGAACGTTCTATATCTAAATGAAAAATGGATGACGATACAATATGTATTTGTATCTCTTTTTTAAGTGTTTTATAAATTTTTTGAAATCCATTTAAAAAATCCCACCCACTATTATTGGGCATATATAAATCAAGAAAAATGTAATCGGGTAGTACGGTTATCTTGTCCTTGTTTTCATCTAAATAGTCAAGCACAAGTTTACCATCAAAAACGTAGGTAGTTTCTTTTGATAGTTCGTTTTTTGTGAGCATAAATTGCACAATCTTGTGATGTATTGGGTCGTCATCGATAATTACAAGTTTTGACATTTTAGTTAATGGTTATGAATGGTTAATAGATTTATATTTTAATTTCATCAAATTGGGTATCGGATAATGTGTATAGGGAATATTTTACCCATTCTATATACTCGTTTTTCTTGCCCCAATCCAATTGTTACTTAAAGAACATCAATATTAAGCTATGTTGCCAATTATGGTTTAATCAATTGTACTTAATAGCCATGTCTGTATAGGATATTTGCCAATATCATGCCAGTATGTGGAGTGTATGAAAAGGTATTTGTAACAAATTTATTGCGAACAGCTAAGCGATTGTTTCTTAGGTGTTTAATTTGTTTGCATATTCCGAAAAGTCACGCTTGTATCATAAAATTGATTTTGCTCAAGATATTCGTGTGGCAGCAGCTAAAAATCAACCTATATTTACTCATAAAAATTAAAAAAACTTACAATGAGAAAAGTATTCAATTTAAAAGCATTGGCGTTATTGGCTTTTGCTCTTTTTGTTTCGACCCTTACTTTTGCACAGGCAAAACCTGCTGCTAGCCCTCGCGATAGCGTGAGTGGTACATTGGCTGGTGCAAGTGTGAAAATTTGGTATGGTAGTCCAGCAGTAAAAGGACGTGAGATATTTGGTAAACTAGTGCCTTATGGCAAAGTTTACAGAGCTGGTGCAAATGAGGCAACTATATTCACAACTGATAAAGATATAACCGTAGGTGGCAAAACATTACCAGCGGGTAGCTATGCTTTCTTTGTTATTCCTGTTGAGAATGGTGCTTGGACTGTTATTTTCAATAAAGTAGCTAAGCAATGGGGTGCTTATAAATATGACGAAAGTCAAGACCAATTGCGTGTTATGGTGAAACCTAAAAAGGTAGATGCACACGAAAGATTGGTTTACACCATTGGCAAAAAAGGCTTCTCGATGATTTGGGATACTACCGAAATTGCAGTGCCAGTTAAATAACAACTGGGAGCATTTTATAACATAAAAAATGAAAAGCCATTCAAATATTTGAATGGCTTTTCTTGTTACAGATTTTTTACAATACCGAAAGCTCTGTTTTTTTGTAAATTCTATTAACTTCACGGGCTAAACTAAAAGTATAAGTTTATTATGTATAAAAAAATCACGCTTTCATTCGTTTTTTTACTGTGTTTTGTTTGTTTTGCCACTCATGCACAAGATAATAACCCCAATATGGGGATTATTCCTGCACCAGTTTCTGTAAAGAAATTATCTGGAGCGTTTACATGGAATAAACAAACACTTTTATTAGCGGATAGCGTGAATAATAAAGCCGTAGTATTTTTTGCTGATTATGTGCATCATAAATTAGCGTTGAATAACCAGTTAAAATCAAACACTTCTCAAAATGCGCCAAATGCTATTGTATTTACTGCACAAGGGGCTGAAAATTTACCAGCACAAGGCTACAAATTAACTATCACTCCCCAGCAAGTAACAGTTGTGGGTAAAGGAGCAGGCTTGTTTTACGGTATCCAATCGCTATTACAATTAATAAATGCTGAAAAAGCAGATAATATAAAACTACCATGTGTGCAAATAGAGGATTACCCTCGTTTTGGTTATCGTGGAGTGATGTTAGATGTAAGTCGTCATTTTTATTCAGCTGATTTTGTGAAAAAGACCATTGATTTGATGACTTATTATAAACTGAACAATTTTCATTGGCACTTAACTGACGACCAAGGTTGGCGTATTGAGATAAAAAAATATCCAAAATTGACCGAAATCAGTAGCAAACGTGCTCAAACATTAATTGGTAATTATTTCGACCGCACACCTCAGCAATTTGATAATACACCTTATGAGGGTTATTATACCCAAGAGCAAATACGCGATGTGGTTAAATATGCGGCTGATAGATTTATTAATATCGTACCCGAAATTGAGATGCCTGGACATTCGGTTGCAGCATTAGCAGCATATCCCGAATTGAGTTGTGAGCCTGATAAAAAATATAAAGTAGGCGAAACTTGGGGCGTATATTATGATGTGTATTGCCCATCCGATAAAACATTTAATTTTTTGCAAGATGTATTAACCGAAGTGATGGAACTATTCCCTAGTAAATACATACACATTGGTGGCGATGAAGTACCAAAAGATGCTTGGAAAAAATCAGCATTTTGCCAACAAATGATTAAGGATTTAAAGCTGAAAAATGAAGAAGAATTGCAGAGCTATTTTATACAACGTATCGAGAAATTTGTAAATTCAAAGGGGCGTAGTATTATTGGTTGGGATGAGATATTAGAAGGTGGTTTATCGCCAAATGCAACAGTAATGAGCTGGCGTGGCGAAAGTGGAGGCATTGCCGCAGCACAACAAAGCCATAATGTAATTATGACGCCGGGTAGTGGCGGGCTTTATTTAGACCATGCGCAGGATAAGGCAAACGAGCCTTTAGCCATTGGTGGCTATGCACCCGTATGGAAAACCTATAGTTATAATCCAACACCTGTATCATTAACCCCTGAGCAGCAAAAATTTATTATGGGGGTGCAGGCTAACTTATGGACTGAATATGTAGCTACTGATGCTAAAGCCGAGTATATGCTATACCCAAGAGTGTTGGCACTATCAGAAGTGGCATGGACATCATTGGCTAATAAAAATTATAAAGATTTTGCCGAAATGCGTTTGCCTATGCAATTAGCATTTTTAGATAAAAGCGGATACAATTATCGTGTGCCCGTAGCAATTGGGACATCGCAGGATACCATTGTGTTTGGCTCATCATTAAATGTAAATTTAAAATCGCCAGTAGTAGGGGCTAAAATATTTTATACTATTGATAGCAATACGCCACGCGAAACTGATAATCAATATAGCAACCCTGTAACTTATGATGTACCGCAAGATCAATACCGTGATTTGCAAACTATGGTAATTACCCCAACGGGCAAACGTAGTCAGGTAACACATACCATCATGTACAATAAAGCTCCTCTTGCACCAGTAACCTATCAAGGTAAAACAACAGGATTAAAATATCAGTTATTACAAGGTACATTTGTAAATACTAATCAGTTTAAAGATGCAGCAATAGTAGATAGTGGAGTGACTAAAGGATTTAACGTATCATTGCTAAAGAAAAACAATCCTACCTTTGGAGTAATTTATACTGGTTTTATACGTATAGATATTGATGGCTTATATATGTTTTCGACACGTTCTGATGATGGGTCGGTTTTAACAATTGACGACCAGCCTATTGTGAATAACGATGGTAAACATCCTATTGCCGAACAAGGCGGAGCTGTTGCATTACAAAAGGGCTATCATAAAATAACATTAAAATATTTTAACGCGGGCTCGGTAAGTGCTTTAAAAGTATATATGACTATGCCAGGTAAACCAAAAGTTGAACTATCATCTGATATATTATTCAATTAGGATTAAGATGCGTACAAAAGTTTATTTATTTCAGTTAGTTATAGGTTTGCTAATTATAGCAGGATGTAGTCAGGATGATAAAAAGGTAACTACCGCTCCTGTTGCTGCAAAAAAAATAGACTTTGTTGAGCCGTTTCGCTTCCATAAACTCATCGAGGTATCACCGGGGCAATATTATGATGTGTTGAGCTGGGGGCGAGGTTCTGCCTCAGCGGGGTCATATCTCATTCTACATTCCGATTCGTCAGGTAAAAAATATACTACTACAACGGGCGATTTGGATGGTACTATTGTAGATGTATATAATGCCGATATGGATTTGGATGGTAACCCCGAAATATTGATACAAGCAAAGGCAAAAGATACCACCAATTACGCTACCATTTATGCTTTTGAATTTAATGGCAGCAAAGCACAAAAACTAGATTTCCCTAAATTAAATGCCTTGCAGAAAAAGGGATATCGAGGTAACGATAACTTTTATATAAAAGAAGGTAAGTTTATTCGCGAATTTCCGATATATACAGGTAACGGCAAGGATACAAAAACTACAGGACAGAAACGGCAATTAGAGTATGGTTTAAGGAATAATAGCTTTACGGTTAAACAATTGAGTAAAGATTCGGTTGATAAAAGCCCCGTGAAGCAATCCGTAGTGAGCGCAGCTCCTCAAAAAGTGGTAGCGAAGAAAGAAACTACTTCCGCAAAAAAATCAAAAAAGCATACCATACAAAAGAAACATAAAAAGAAGAAACACCACCGCCGCCGTCATCATACTGATGATGAATAGTGTTTAGTCGATTAAAATTTGCAAATTTGTATAACTGCACACCAGTATTTCAATAATGCACTTCTTATATCCAGCTTTTTTATTTGCATTAGTATCGCTGGCTATTCCCGTAGTTATACATCTTTTCAACTTTCGCAGATACCAAAAGGTTTATTTCAGTAATGTTCAGTTTTTAAGAGAGATACAAGAACAGCAAACATCTCGTCGAAATCTAAAAGAGCGATTAATATTGCTGTCGAGGTTATTAGTCTTGTTATTCTTAGTGCTTGCATTTGCTCGTCCATATTTGGCGAACAATGCCACCAATATAGGTAAGCAGCGGTTTGTAAGTATTTTTATTGATAATTCATACTCGATGCAAACGCTTAATAAAGAGGGTGCTTTGCTTGATGATGCTAAACGCCGAGCTAAAGAAATAGCATCGGCTTATGCTATCAATGATAGATTTCAACTACTTACACAAGATTTTGAAGGTAAACATCAACGTTTTTTAAATAGAGATGAGTTTAATGATGCGGTAGATGAAGTAAAAATTAGCCCACAAAGTCGCTCTATACAACAAATTGCGGATAGACAGCAAAGTTTACTTGCAGTACAACGCAATACTATTCGTACAGCATATATTATATCCGATTTTCAGAAAAATATGATGGATGGTAAAGCTACCAAAATAAATAGTACCATTCGGTATAATTTAGTACAATTAAAAGCAAGCCAATTACCTAATATTGCTGTCGATTCAGTTTGGTTATTGACAGCTATACATCGCCCAAACGAAACAGAGAAATTGGTAGTTAAGCTACATAACTATGCTGATGAAAAGGCTGAGAAAATTCCACTTAAATTGCTCATTAATGGTAAGCAAACGGCATTAGGAAGTTATACTGTTGAGGCTCTCTCTACCCAAAACGATACGCTAACTTTCTCGGGCTTGCAAAGCGGATGGCAAAGAGGCGAGGTACAATTGCAGGATAACCCTGTAACTTTTGACAATCAGTTTTACTTTACCTTTAATGTGCAGCAACAGATGCCCATATTACTGATAGATGGTGGTATAGCCAATCCATTTTTAAAAGCGGTGTTTAATACCGATGCGTTTTTTGCAGTAAAGCGAGTAGATGATGGTCATGTTGATTATGCAATGCTTAGTGCTTATCCACTTATTGTGCTGAGCGATTTGAAAGCTATCTCCATAGGTTTGGCACAACAGTTAAATGCCTATGTTGCAAAAGGAGGTACTTTAGCGATTTTTCCTGCTGCGGATGCTGATTTGAAGAGCTATCAATCGTTTTTGCAGTCGATAAATGCAGCATATCTAGAGCGATTAATTACCGAGGCAAGCAAGGTATCAAGTATTAATCTTCAAAATCAATTATTCAAAAACATATTCGAAGCATATCCCCAAAACCCCGATTTGCCTGTAATTAAAAAGTATTATCAGCTTAAATCGCCTACCAATAATAAAGGCGAAAACCTGATGAGTATAACAGGAGGGCAAGCATTTTGGGAAAGTTATAGAAAGGGAAAAGGTAGCGTTTATATTTCGACTGTGCCTTTGGATGATGGCTTTAGTAATTTACAACGCCACGCTTTATTTGTCCCCATTATGTTTCGTATGGCATTGCTGAGTGGGAGAGAGCTACCATTGTTTTATACTTTGGGTCGAGATGAAAGTATGGAGATGCCGAATATCCAAAACGGCGAAAAGCAATTACCGAAATTAGTAAAAGGAAATACTACCATCATACCCGATGTGCGGCAGCAGGAAGGCAATAGTAGATTGTTTGTGTCCGACCAATTGCATGAAACTGGTAATTACGAATTGCGAAAACAGGATAGTACATTGGCAGTAATGGCATTTAATGATAACAGGAAAGAGTCGGATATGAGTTATTTTACGGAAGGCGATTTAAAACAAATTTTCCCACAAGCAAGCAGCGTTTTGCAGGCTGGTGATGCCTCAATAAAAAGTAAAGTAATAGAATTAAATTTTGGTCTGCAATTATGGAAACTTTGTATAATTTTGGCATTGATTTTTATAGCGATTGAAATACTGCTTATTAAATACTATCGTGTTGATAAACAGTAAATTACAATAAATAGAAATCAAAATTATTCCATCCTTAAAGCAGCGCTAATGAATTTGCTTATCAAATCTGCAACAATCTCTGACCCAGGTTCGCCCTTTTATCAACAAATTACTGATGTTTTAATTGAAAAAGGACACATTGTTAAAATTGCTCCCAATATCAATTCGGATGCTCAAGTATTCGATGCAAAGGGTAAAAGCCTTGCACCAGGTTTTTTTGATCTTAATTGTAATATAGGCGAGCTAGGGCTCGAAACAAAAGAAGACTTACACACGGGTACGCAAGCGGCAGCCGCAGGTGGGTTTACAGGTTTGGCATTAATGCCTAATACTCAGCCTCCAGTACACTCAAAAGCCGAAGTAGAATATTTGCTCAATCGTGCCAAAAATAATTTGGTAGATGTGTATCCATTAGGAACATTATCTCATAAACGTGAAGGCAAAGACCTTGCCGAAATGTATGATATGTACCAAAGCGGTGCAAAAGCATTTACCGATGGTAATCGCCCTGTGCAAGATGCTGGTTTGATGGAGCGTGCACTGTTATATACCAAAGGGTTTAATGCACTAGTGTTTTCCTATCCAGAAGATACTGCGATAGCAGGCAAAGCCAAAGTGCACGAAGGCGAAGTAAGTACTTTGTTGGGGATGAAAGGTATTCCTGCTCTTGCAGAAGAATTAATGGTAGCCCGCGACCTTTATTTAGCCGAATATACCGAGTCGAGCATACATTTCAGCACCATATCAACAGCGCGTTCGGTTGAGTTGATACGAGAGGCGAAGAAAAAGGGCTTAAAAGTAACTTGTGATGTGGCAGCACACCATTTGTTACTTACAGATGAAGCCTTGATGGGTTTTGATAGCCAATACAAAGTAAAGCCGCCTTTACGTACTCAAAAAGATGTAAAAGCATTACTAAAAGGCTTAAAAGATGGTACTATTGATGCTATCGTATCGCAACATACGCCACACGAGATAGAATTTAAAGATGTAGAGTTTGAGATGGCAGAATATGGTATGATTGCCTTGCAAACAGCCTTTTCAACCGTTGTTGAAGCAGGGCTATCTGTTGATGAAATTGTGCAAAAAATGGCTGTTAATCCTCGTAAAATATTGAATATAGAAGTGCCTGTGATAGCCGAAGGAGAGAAAGCCAATTTCGTGATTTTTGATAAAGATGCTGACTGGATATATGATAGATTTAGCAATAAATCAAAATCGTATAATTCGCCATTTATGGGCAAAAAACTAAAAGGTGCAATTTTATTAACCTACAATAATAACAAGTTATTTAAATCATAAACAATGATTGACTCTAAAATAGAATTGAGTATTGAAGCAGCATTAAATGCTTTTTCTAGCTTTAATCAAATTGATGTAGTGCAGCTCACTACAAAGTTTAAAGATGCGTTTGCATCTGATATGGATTTTTTAAGTAAGGTTGATTTACTAGATGAGGTGTTTGATGATAATCCCAAATTAGAATCGTTGCGTGAAGTATTTTTCGACTTACTGATGATTAATTTCTTTAGTGCTGATGTAAAAAAACTCGAAGAAGATTACTTAGACAGCCCAGAGTGGGAGCAAATTGAAGAAGATACCTTAGATAGGGGTACTGAGCTGCTAAACTTGCTACTATATTTGAACGAGTGTGAGGATGAAGAAATTGAACCAGACTTGGAAGATTATTTGAAGGAGTTTTTGCTGGTTGACGAAGATGAATTTCAGGATGAGTACCGTATTTATGAGCCAGTAATTGAAAATCAAATATTGATGGAAAGTCCTGTTCCTGAAATAAGCAGAGTAGCCAACGATTTGCCCGAAGATTCGGAACTAAAAGAGATATTTTATCCGATGATGTGCTTTTTCCAAAATACCACTACTGGCGTTTACGAAAAAGACATAATTGCAAAAAATGCCTTAAATGCCGAGTTTGATATGGCGGTATTAGAAATATTAATTAGCTTTATTTAGATGGAGAATATTAATCCTTTAATAAAAAAATATGGCATTGTTTATGGCATAAAATTGGGTTTAATTTTATTGACTCTAAGTATTGGCTCATACTACTATATTACTAAAATTGCTGAATCTTTTTTTGTTATAGCAGTAGTAGCAAAGTTTGTTTTATGGTTGCTAAGTATGCTAATGATAGCACTGTTTTGTTTTGATTTTAGAAAGAAAATAGGAGGATATAGGAATATAAGACAAGCAACAACAGGAATATTTATTATGTTTATTGTTGCATACAGTGTCCAGTTTATTGGTAAAGATATTTTATTTGAAAAAGTAATTGATAAAAATGTTCAAATTAATACTCGGAATGCTCATAAAAATGCCAATAGTAAATTATTGAAAGAGGATGCAGATATTGCACATTATAAGGAAAGAGATAAAAAAATTGATGAACAGTATCCACAAATACAAAAGGAGACAACTTTATCTGAAAAAATAGTGGGAGTTTTAATCACTATTATTTTTGCGTTTGTGATATCGTTCATATTTGGTTCTTTATTTAAAAAGGAAATTCGCCTAAAATAAATTTAAGTGAAGATTTTAATGATAATTACTATATTTAAAACATATCTCAAACACTAAATTAAATATTATCACAATGGAGAAAGCAACATCTAATACAACAAAAGTAGTTATCAAATGGGCACTAATTTATGTCGTAACGGCTATAGTAGTAATTTTTCTTTATCAATTTTCAAACTTAAGCCTCAATTCCCCAGTTAGGTATTTATCCAATATTCCTTTTATTGCTTTTCTTTTATTAGCACAAAAAGAATTTAAAGAACAGCAAGGTGGGTATATTAAATTTGGCGAAGCTTTCTCGGCGGGTTTTAAATACGCGTTATTTGCAGGGTTAATCTTAGCTGTATTTATGTATATCTATGTTGGTTTTGTAAATCCAGAACTTTTAGCAAAATCTGTAGAAGAACAAAGGGATAAAATGATGGAGAAAAATGGCTTGTCAAGTGAACAAGTTGATACAGCAATTGAAGTTTCTAAAAAATATGGAGCTATAATTGCATCTGTTTCACAAGTAATTGGCTCAGCTATTTTTGGGGTAATTATTAGTCTAATTGGGGCGGCAATCTTTAAAAAAGAGCGTTCAGCTTTTGATATGGAAGAAGCAAGTCCAGAAGCATAATTTTATTAAGAACTTAAAAGGAGTATCTATTAATTTTTTAGATACTCCTTTGCTTATAAATACCCTTTATTCTATCATTTAAGCTCAAATGATTATCCATCAACCCCAAGAAAATAACCCACTTCATGGTAAAACATTAGAAGCCATATTAAATGCTTTGGTTGAGCAATATGGTTGGGCTGAGTTGGGTTATCAGATACGGATTAACTGTTTCCTGGATAATCCGAGTATAAAATCGAGTTTAAAATTTCTCCGAAAAACGCCATGGGCACGTCAAAAGGTAGAGGATTTGTACATCAGTAGTATGGGCAAAAAGCAAGACTATCTCTAATAGCCATATAGTTTAGTAATGTACTTTAGCAACCTCTTTAGTATAAGTCAATCAACAATAGATTATATGCTATTTTTTTGATGTATAGCATAGTCTCCATTATAAATGTAGTGCGAATTTATATTACTACCAAAGGTAAAGCTAAGCCATTAATGTAGCTCTTATTTATTATTACGCTGTAAACTGTTATGTTTGTTAGGGTTTGCTGAGTTAACAGAACTAAAGTAAATCCATTTGAACGTGAATAATGGCAATTAGAGAAGCATATATTTTAGAAGATGAGCAGCAGTTAATTCAACAAGCGGCACAAGGCGATATGCAATCTTATGCTTTAATCTATCGCCATTATTTACCTAAACTCTATAAATATCTCTACGAGATGATACGCTCAAAAGAAGATACAGAAGAAATATTACAAGATATTTTTTTGAAACTTTGGGAGAAAAGAGCTGATTTAGTAAACATTATATCTTTAAATGGTTATTTGTTTCGAATTGCTCGAAATAGGCTTATGAACCTTTACGACCATCAGAAAGTTCAACGTAAAGCCAAGGATTATTTTGAAAAGCAAACAAAAGACTATCCCAACACAACCGAAAATAATTATGTGTATAAGCAATACGACGAAGCGGTGCAAGTTGCCTTGCGTACAATGCCTCAAAAGCGTCGTCAAGTATTCGAAATGCATTTTTATCAAGAACTCTCCTACGAGCAAATTGCTCAAGCATTAAACATTTCTAAATCAATGGTCAAAAAACATATCTATGCCGCAAATAACTATATGAAAGAATATCTTAAACTTAATGCAGGCTTACAAATTGCTATTGCTGTTGCATCTAGTATGTTGTTCGGTTTATAATATTAGCCTGCGTTTTATTGCTTATTTTATTACAATTACCGGCAAGTATCTTATGTGATTGATTGCATAAAAAAGCAGCAATCAAAGTTCTATTAGGTTCAATAAAAGTTCAATTTGGGTTAATTTTGCTTCCATTTTTAGGGGGTAAATGAGTGAATTTTTGCCATTTCACTTCCATAAGCTTCCATTTTTGCTTTTAAAAGGGCTGTAAATACATTTTAAAAGTTATATAAATAGTATTTCTATAAAAATATTTTCATTTAGAGGTGTCTCTTTGGTTGTGCTTACTGTCTTTACGTTAAATAAGGATGTAATGAACATGCCAATACCACACGAGTTTTTAGAAAAGCTATTTACGGGTAATTATACTAGCGAAGAATACGACACTTTCTCAAATTGGGTAGCTAATTGCAATCGGGAAGAATACGAGGCGATGTTAATTTGTTGGGAGGAAGTAACCAATAGTAAGCAAACATTTGATAGTGTGAGTATTCAATTAATTGAGCGAATTGAAAAAGGAATTACAGAAAGTAATAAAAAGGAAGTAAGTGCGACACAGATTGTCGGCTCTTCTAATGGTCGTAAAATAAGTTTGTGGCTTCGCCTTGCTGCCGCTGCTATAGTATTAGCTTTCTTATCGGTAGGAGGTTATTTTTTGCTAAGTAAGAAAGCAAGTAATCAACAACAAATAGCACAAAACCAAATCCACGATATAGCACCAGGGGGTAATAAAGCTATCCTAACATTAGCTGATGGAAAAAAAATCAGTTTAACGGATGCTAAAAATGGCACATTGGCTAATCAAGATGTAGTCAATATCAACAAAACTCAAGATGGGCAATTGGTTTATAATATCAGTAATCATCAAAATACCCCTATTCAAACTATTACTTATAATACCATCGAAACGCCAAGAGGTGGGCAATATCATTTAATATTAGCCGATGGTACCCAAGTATGGCTCAATGCGGCATCATCATTAAGATACCCCACCACATTTACAGGAAAAGAACGCAAAGTAGAACTGACAGGAGAGGCTTATTTTGAAGTAGTGCATAATGCTAAATCACCATTTAAGGTTATCAGCAATGGACAAGAGGTAGAAGATATAGGCACGCATTTCAATATCAATGCTTATACAGATGAACCTGCAACAAAAACTACTTTGCTTGAAGGAGCGGTACGCGTATCAGAAAACAATCATTCAAAAATCTTAAGTCCAGGTCAGCAAGCTACTGTAAGCAATCATACCCTAACCATAAACACGGTAGATACGGAAGAAGCCATAGCATGGAAGAACGGACAATTTGTGTTTGAGAACGAGAACATCCACTCTATTATGCGCAAGCTAAGCAGATGGTATGATGCCGAGGTGGTTTACAGTGGCGCAATATCAAACGAGGTGTTTGTGGGAGAGATGTCGAGATATAAAAACGTATCAAAGGTGCTTGATATCCTTCAGCATACAGGGAAAGTTCATTTTAAGGTAGAAGGAAAGAAAATTATTGTATCAGAATAAGCAAATTGTTAATTATTAACCAATTAAGTTAAAAGAATGAAGAGACATTTACAAACATAGGGGATTAATCCCAACCAAGGGCTCAAAAAAGCGCACCCCGACGGCCATCGAGGTACGCAAAATGTAGAGTTAACCCTAATCTGTTTACCAAGGGCAAGCAGACAATTAAAATCCATTAATCATGTTTAACCCTAACAATACAAAATTATGAAAATATATGGTTTTCAAACAGGTAAGTCTATAAGTGACTTTTCCAAAAAACTTCTATTAGCAATGAAAATAACTACATTTTTTATTCTAATAACCATCATGCACGTAAGCGCATCATCTTACGCGCAAAAAATTACCCTTTCGGAGAACAACGCCCAACTTAAAACGATTTTTAAAGAAATTAAAAATCAAACTGGATACAATTTTATATATACCGAAGGAGAGCTTAAAACAGCTAATCCTGTAACTATAAAAGCAAATGCCGCATCGCTGAATAGTGTACTTGATAAGATATTTGAAGGTCAGCCGCTTACTTATACTATTATTGACAATGTGATAGTAGTAAAGGAAAAGGAAAGGATAAAGTCACTTCCTATCAATATCATACTACGTGTAACAGGTAAAGTGGTTGATAAAAAAGGTCTCGGAATACCCAGCGTAACCATAAAGATTAAAAATGGTAAAAAAGCCGTAGCTACGGATGTTGATGGTAATTTCGTTATCGAAGCAAATGAAGGCGATATATTAGTATTCTCTTCTATTGGTTATAGCACAAAAGAGGTTAAAGTAGGCACAGAAGCCATCCAAATACAATTAGACGAGCAATCTTCGCCATTAGACGAAGTCGTAGTAGGTAGCAACGTGGTAGCTACCACCCGAAGAGCCGAAACATCATCAACTACCGTATTTACTGCTAAAGATTTGGAAAGAATACCAAGCAACAATCTGAACGATATTTTTACAGGATATGTACCAGGTGCATTTGCTCCTCAATTAGGACAAGATGGTTCGGCACGTAGTTCCATTGGTACACCGTTCGGCAACCTCGGAGGCACACTAACCATAAGAGGAGCTAATGGAGTTGGAGGTGTCACACCTATAAAAGTATATGTGGATGGTATTGAGCAATCAGAAGGCTCTGATTATATAGGAACTATTGATAAAAATAGTATTGATAAAATAGAAATCGTACGCGGCTCAAGCGCAGCTACTTTGTATGGTAGCGGTGCAAATGGAGGTGTCATTTTAATTACCACTAAAAAAGCATACAGAAAGCAAACTAACTTAAATATAGGGTCGTCGGCAGGCTTTATTAATAGTAAATGGGTAACTCAAAAAGCATTTCAACAAGAACAAACTTTTAATATTTCGCAAGGTTTAACAGATAATATTAATTACTTAATTGGTGGCAATTTACATAGCATAGGCGCATACTTACCTTTTGCTAACCAAAAAGATGCAGGTGTATATGGCAATTTGAATGTTAAATTGAGCGATAAACTAAACATAACTATAAACGGACGCTACTCATCAAATTATCAACATTTTTATCGTACCCCAGTATTTGATGCAGCAAGTCTATTGCCTGGTGTTAAAGATTTTTATTATTATGCCTTTGATACCCTCTATACGGCATCGCGTTCAGGTGTAGTTAGTGGAGGTATTAATATTAATTATAATCCTACAAGCTGGTGGAAACATAACATTACAGCGGGCTATAGCCAAATTTCTAGTCAATATGGATTAGACGGTAGTGCTAAAATTACTACCGCCTATTTACAAAATACTGGCTTTAGTGTAACAAATTATGTATCCAACCGACCTAGTTTTAGATATAATAATAGCATATCCATTGGTCGTAAAGATAATGTAGCATTAAATATTTTGTCGGGCTATGAGTATTCTAGCTATGATTATCATACGCAACAAGAAAATGTTCAATACAGCACCTTTAAAAAAATATATCGAATTAATAGTTTTTACGATCCTGGGAATAAGGTAACCAATCATGGTGTTTTTGCACAGGCAGCATTATCTTATTTGGATAAGTACTTTTTAACTTTTGCCTATCGCTTCGAGAAATCAAATGTTTTTCAAGTGGCGGCAAATAATCCCAAATTAGGTATTACTACTAATTTTGATTTTGGCGATTTTATATTTAAACCACGTATTCAATATGGTATAGGCATTACATTGCCACCTTATGATGCCTTACACCCAATACAAGGTAGCGATCCCAATTCGGTAGAAGTTTCCAATCCTGACATTCAGCCATCATCACAACGCGGCTTTGATTATGGCTTAGAAGTGTTTAGCAAAGGTGGCGAATTCAAATTTGAAGCAGTATATTATCGTTATAATCTAACTAATTCATTCGGTTTACAATTCGATGGCTTCGTAGCAGGGCAACCACAACATTATAAGTGGGTAAATAGACCACCAGCACGTAATGACGGGATTGAACTGAGTGCTAATTATAACGGCAAAAACGGATTAAGATTAAGTTCTACTTTCTCTCTTGTTAATTCGATTTCAACAACGGATAATACAAGATCATATTATCAAAATTTACGAACACCATTAAAAAAAGGGGATAGACTTCCATTTGTGGTGAAATATACTTTTGCCGAAAATGTAGGTTACGATTTTAAGCGTGTATTTGGTAGTGCCGATAAATTAGGAATTACTGTTTCGGCAATTGGGTCTGCAAAAGGATTAATACCAGACCTTTACAATTTCGATATTGCTGTAGCCGAGTATTTCACAACTTTTACAGGAGATTATCCTACATATAAACTAGTTAATTATCCTACCATTGTAAGAGTGAATTTGGCTTTAGAATATCACGTTCTTCCTAATCTAATATTTTTTACAACAGTAAAAAACATACTGAACAACAACAACTCCGAACTAGGGCCAATTTACCCTGTGCAAGGTGCTAATTGGCTATTTGGTTTAAGGTATCATTTTTCTAAATAACAATAATTTTAAATACAACAAGGAGCTATTATACAATTAGATAGCCTCTTCTTGTTGTATTTCCCAAAGCTATTATAAGACACAAAAGTATGAAAAAAATAATACTCGTTATGTTACTAGGCCTAGGGCTATCAGTAGCAACAGAAGCCCAGCAAGAAAAAGCACTCATAATTAATGGAGATATAAGCAAAATAGTAGAAAAAGAGAAACTAGTTAACCAAGTTTTATTAACCTATTATATTAGTGATAAGTTATTTACCGATTCGGCTAAAATCATAAATAACAAATACCAAATTAGCGCAAAAATAGATGCGCCACAGCAAGTGTATTTGGAGTTTAAGTTTAAGGATACAACTAGGATGGTAAAAAAAGCATTTCGCAAATATCAACGCGAAAACTATGCAATAGTATTTGCAGAACCAAGTACGATAAAAGTTATCCACGATTCTATTCCTGCCAACATAGTGGTTTCGGGTTCAAAGGTGCACGCCGAGTATTTAAAATTCACAAAAGAAGATTTAGCTATAGATAGTGAGTTTGCGCTAAAATATCAACCTGCTTTTGCTAAAAAAGATACTGCTGAGGTAAGAAAATTAACCAACTATTATTTTGCGGTATTAGAACCAAAACATTTAAAATTTACTTATGATTATTTAGACCAGCATCCTCAATCGCCTATTGTATTGTATTTGATAGGAAACCTTTTGAGCAGTGGGCAAGCAGAAGAGCGTTTACTTACGATATTCAATAAAACTCCAGGAGTGTATCAATTGAGTAACGAAGGTAAATACATTGCATCAGCATTAAGAGCATCAAAAGGTTTTTTAGCTCCTGATTTTACGATGAAAGATACTTTGGGCAATCCCGTAACCTTATCATCATTACGTGGCAAATATGTATTGCTTGATTTTTGGGCATCGTGGTGTGGTCCTTGTAGAGCCGAAAATCCGAATGTGGTAAAAGCATTTAAAAAATATCATGATAAAAACTTTATCATAGTATCAGTTTCTTTAGATAATGCAACAAGTAAAAAGGCATGGTTAGCCGCCATAGCAAAAGATGGCTTAAACCTATCTGGTTGGGTTCATTTAAGCGATTTAAAATTTTGGGATACTCCCGCTGCCAAATTATATGGGATAAAAGCTATTCCTGCTAATTTTTTATTAGATAAAGAAGGTAAAATAATTGATAAAAACCTTCGTGGAGAAGCCTTAGATAAAAAATTGGAGCAAGTACTTCAGTAATAATTTTATATATCAGTTAGTTTTAAGTAGTTAATGCCACCTCGTCATAATTGTGCGGGGTGGTTTTTTATTATGGAGATAACTCTAAAGACGTATGAGTTTCGGGAAAATGAATCTTGCAATTGTACAATCTGCTAAACCTAATGAAATAATAATAACTTTGGGTTTATTTGAAAATGCGCGCCCTATATGCTCTTACTGATATTGAACTGATTGCATCTTTGCAAAAGGGAGATATTGACGCATTTACAGAAATCCATGAGCGATATTACGCTGCCTTGTATATACACGCATATAAAAGATTGCCTTATCGAGATGAGGTAAAGGATATCCTTCAGGAATTGTTTATGTATATATGGAACAATAAAGAAGCATTAAAAGATACCTCTAATTTAACCGCCTACCTTTATACCGCAGTTAGAAATAGAATTTTGAATGTTTATAAACATAAAAAAATACAATCTAATTATGTTGAGGCATTCCAAAGCTTTCTTGAGCAGAATAAAATAGCATACACCGACGAAGCATTAAGAGAGAAAGAGTTAATAGCAATAGTTGAGAAAGAAATAAATGCTTTACCCTCTCAAATGCGCTTAATATTTGAATTGAGTAGAAACGCCCATCTTTCGCATAAAGAGATTGCCGAGAAATTAAAAATCAGCCCACTAACAGTTCGGAAACAAGTAAATAATTCGCTTAAAATACTCCGTTTGAAACTAGGGAAACACTTTTTTGTGCTTTTTTTCTAAAATATTTCATTCTGCTCTACTCCATCCCCCTTTTTGAATTGTCTTTAGTATAATATTAGGATAAAACTGAATATGATGCAACAAAGTGATGCGTTAAAATTATTGGAAAAATATAATGCTGGGAATGCTACGGATGAGGAAAAATCTCTTGTAGAGGCTTGGTATCTAAATTTCAATCATCCCGAATCTGATGCTCAACCAGCACATCTTCTCGAAACTCAGAGTGAGAGCATTGCGCTATTACTTGAACAAATTTCAACAAAGAAAACTATTCATTTGTGGCTTCGCCTCGCTGCCGCTGCGGTAGTATTAGTTTTCTTATCGGTAGGAGGTTATTTTTTGATAGGTAAGAAAGCAAGTAATCAACAACAAACAGCACAAAACCAAATCCACGATATAGCACCAGGGGGTAATAAAGCTATTTTAACATTAGCTGATGGGAAAAAAATAAGTTTAACGGATGCTAAAAATGGCACATTGGCTAATCAAGATGTAGTCAATATCAACAAAACTCAAGATGGGCAATTGGTTTATAATATCAGTAATCATCAAAATGGCAATGCCCAAACTATTACTTATAATACCATCGAAACGCCAAGAGGTGGGCAATATCATTTAACATTAGCCGATGGTACCCAAGTATGGCTCAATGCGGCATCATCATTAAGATACCCCACCACATTTACAGGAAAAGAACGCAAAGTAGAACTGACAGGAGAGGCTTATTTTGAAGTAGTGCATAATGCTAAATCACCATTTAAGGTTATCAGCAATGGACAAGAGGTAGAAGATATAGGCACACATTTCAATATCAATGCTTATACGGATGAACCTTCAACAAAAACTACTTTGCTAGAAGGAGCAGTAAGAGTATCAGAAAACAATCATTCAAAAATCTTAAACCCTGGGCAACAAGCTACTATAAGCAATCATACCCTAACCATAAACACGGTAGATACGGAAGAAGCCATAGCATGGAAGAACGGACAATTTGTGTTTGAGAACGAGAACATCCACTCTATTATGCGCAAACTAAGCAGATGGTATGCTATTGAACCAGAGTTTGCCATAAATGCTTCAAAAGAAGGTTTTACGGGAACAATATCAAGAAATAAGAATATTTCGGAAGTGATTAAACTTCTTGAATTAATACACGCTGGACATTTTAAAATAGAAGGAAGGAGGATAAAAGTAACGCCATAACTATACAAACTATAACCTAAGGGAATACTCAAAAGGATAATTTATTATGGCAGGGCTATAATAAAAAAAAACCGGAAATGCTACCAACATTCCCGGCAAATGCTTGAGTAGCCCGTTGAAAATTTACTTCGAATAAACCATTTTAAACTTAACCCAAACATTCAAATGTATGAAATTTTACACATCATTCAAGCACGGGGAAACGTCTCGTGCATTCACTCAAACTTTGAGGATTATGAAGCTGACATTTGCTCTAATTTTAATCGCTCTTTTACAGGTTAACGCCAGTAGTTTTGGACAAAAAATTACATTAAGAGAGAACAAGACATCATTGGAAAAGGTGTTAAAGGAAATAAGGAAACAGAGCGGCTACGATTTATTATATGCTGGTGCTACTCTTGCTAATACAAATTCTGTAACAGTTGATGTAAAAGACATGCCCCTTAATGCAGCCCTTGAAAAGTGCTTCAAAAATCAGCCAGTAACATTTTCTATCGTAAACAAAACCATACTTATTGAGCCCAAAAAAGACTTGCTAGAAGCCGAGATGACACAGCTGGCAACTATAACAGGAAAAGTAGTTGATGAAAATGGTCGACCATTACCGAGTGTAACGGTATTAAGAAAAGGCGACAATAAAGGTACAATTACCGATGATAAAGGTAATTTCTCTATCCAAGCGGTAAAAGGCGATATGCTTGTTTTTTCCTCTATAGGGTTTAAAGTAAAAGAAGTATTGGTGGGTGATGGTCCTGTAAATGTGACTTTAATTGTTGAAGTATCGGCATTAGATGAAACTATCATAGGTGCAAACATAGTTGCTACCAAAAGAAAGGCCGATGTTACTTCAACTACAGTATTGAGTGCTAAAGATTTAGAACGCATCCCAAGCAATAATTTGGTTGATATTTTTACTGGTATTATACCGGGTACATATTCTTTAAATTATGGTAATAGCGCAGTTAATGGTTTCACATCAAATACTATTTATATTCGTGGCGCATCTAATGTGTTTGGGAATAATCCTATCAAATTGTATGTAGATGGGGTAGAAATTGCCGGAGGCTCGACCTTTTTAGGTACTATTGATAAAAATAGTGTAGAAAAGATAGAAATAGTACGTGGAGCAAATGCAACAGCATTATATGGTAGCGATGCTGGAGGTGGTGTAATTTTGATTACCACTAAAAAAGGCAAAAGCAATGAAACATCAATTAATGCAATGGCTGCTGTGGGTACAACAAGCAACAAGTGGGTGCCAGGCACACATCCCAAAAACGAAGAAGGTAATTTTAGTATATCACAAGGGATTGATAATGTAACATATAATATTGGTGGTACGTATCGCCGAGCCGATGCTGTACTTTACCCTGGGTCGTATGCTAATACGGGCTCTGTGCATGGTTCAACCGCAATTACATTAAGTAAACAATTAAATATCACCATTAGTGGAAATTATTCAAACTCAATTTCTGGTGATATTCCAACTTACCAAAATGGCAAATACGAAAAACCAGATTCATTACGACGTAATACAACTACATTTGATATAGGTACTGTTATTGCTTATAAACCAGTTACTTGGTGGGCGCATAATATTACTGCTGGTTTTAGTGAAAATCAACGCACCTATGTTTCTGATTTCACGTTTATGCCTAAGCCTCAAATTGTACAATATGGCACTTATGTATCAAGAAAACCAAATTTACGGTATAATAACACTTTGAATTTTGGAAAAACTGAGGATGTTGCGATTACCATTACTACTGGCTTGGAAGCGAGTAGATATACTGGTTTTGATAATTTAGGTTCAGGAGGTGTAGGTCAAAACCCATCTACAGGTCAAAATCAAGCTAATACTATTTACTATAGTAACATTCCTGAGTTAACTTATTTCGGTTATTTCGGGCAAGCACAGATTAGCTTGTTTGATAAATATTTCATAACTATTTCTGATAGGCAAGAAAAATCAAATACTTTCAACAATTATAACAGCGCCCCTAAAATTGGTGCTACCACCAATTTTAATGTAGATAATTTTATTTTAAAACCACGTATATCGTATGGTACAGGTATTACCAATCCACCTTATGAAGCTTTGCACCCCGAATTTTCATACCCTATTACTTTAGGAGGATATGTTTGGTCTATACCTAATCCCGCTATCAAACCGCAAGAGCAAAAAGGAGTTGATGTCGGTTTTGAAATATATACCAAGAAAAACGATTTCAAAATGGAGGTTTCCTATTATAATAATAAGTTAAATAACACTCCTTATTATAATTTTGCACTCAATCCGTTGTATAATCCTGCAACTCCTCCTTCTTTAACCAATATTGCAGCGTTCCTATATACATTTGAAGTTATCAATATCTCTAAAGTTGCTAATAAGGGGATTGAACTTAGCTCAACTTATAATAAAGATGGGTTTAGAATAACAGCTAATTATTCACGTACTTTGTCAATTTTAAATGTTGATTTACCCGAATTGTCTTTAAAAAAGGGAGATCAATTACCGTTTGTACCGTTAAATATTTTTGGAGCTAATGCTGGGTACGACTTTAAGAAACTATTTGGAGATGCTGATGTTTTTAGTGTCGCATTAGGGATGACAGGGGTGAATAAGGGACAGTATGTATCTGGTCAATCATTTAATCCTCAAACAGGCACCCCCATTACTCTTTATACTCCTATACCAACAGTAATACGCTTTACCTTGAATTTTAATTATTATGCAACTAAAACTGTTTCATTCGGTCTTAGCGGTGCTAATATTTTTAATAATTACAAATCAGAGTATGCTTTGCCTGTGGTAGGTTCAAGCTTTTTGTTTAGTATCAAATACCACATTATTAAATAATTTATCACATAAGCCTTATCTCATTTTGGGGTAAGGCTTATAAATGTTAAAGAAATAAAACACAATTATGAAAAAGAGACTTTTTTTAGGACTACTATTAATTGCTTGTGTGGAAATACAAGCTCATGCACAGGTACTAAAATCATTTACACTTATTGGCGATGTAAGTAAAGTAAGCGAACAATTAAAAAAGGTAGAGATAAGCTATACAGTAAATGGAAAAAATATAAAAGATAGTGCTGATATTAAAAATGGGAAATATATTGTAAAAGGTAAAATTGAGACACCTGTTTTGATAACAATACACGCCATACCTGTAAAACCAATTGTCCAACCAATTGACCAGATTATGGATCAATTACTTAGATATGCCAGTTTTTATGCCGAACCCAATCATCAGATGACATTGGTGCACGGGAGTAATTTTTATGATAAAAAATCTACGGGCTCTATTTCAGAGAAAGAATTAGAGGGCTTTGAAGCTGCTAGCGCTGCACAAGTGGCAAATATGCGTAAATTGTTTCCTGAGTATCTTCCTGTCGCATTTACGCAAGATACTGCCAAAATGCGCCCTTATATTAATCAATTAGAAGATATACAAATGCTTAGGAGCAAAGCTATTTTTGATTACACAAGACATCATTTACAATCACCAATTGTGCTTCACTTTTTTAATAATATTTATGGTACAAATGATGAAGGTATTTTGGCGCAATGGTTTACTAAAATACCACAAAACATAAAATTAAGTAAAGAAGGTAAAGCGTTTAAGCTAAAAATGAAACTATTAATAGGTAACCCTGCACCTGATTTTATACAAGCCGATACCTTGCGCAATCCTGTTACCTTATCTTCATTTCGAGGTAAATATGTATTGGTTGATTTTTGGGCATCATGGTGTAGTCCTTGCCGAGCCGAAAACCCTAATGTTGTAAAAGCCTTTAATAAATTTAAAGACAAAAACTTTATGATTATAAGCATATCCGAAGATAGTGACATAAAACCTTGGTTAAATGCTATTCATAAAGATGGATTAAACTTAGCAGGATGGCTACACTTGAGCGATTTGAAAGGACATGGTAATGAAGTGGCTAATTTATATGGGGTTGGCGGTATCCCAGCCAATGTTTTGCTTGACCCTAGTGGCAAAGTTGTCGCAAAAAACATTCAAGGAAGAGAATTAGACATAATTTTAACTAAAATAATTAAATAAATATGATAAAAAAATCAATAGCAGCACTATTACTATGTGCGGGTTGTGCTACGGTTACAATGGCTCAAGATGCGAAACCCTACACCGTTACTGGCGATGTAAGCAAAATTAAAGAACCGTTAAAAGGCATTTATATGACTTATAAATATAACGACGGATACAAACAGGATTCTGCTAAAATTGTAAACGGTAAATATATTTTTAAAGGCGAATTGAGCTATCCAGTACAAGCGCAACTGTATGTTGTTCCTGTAAAATTTGATTATTCAGAAGGGCAAGTAGCTTTTTACAAAAAATACAAAATGGATATTTTTATTGAGCCTGGAAATCTAAATATTACAAGTGATACCCTTTTTACCATCAAAACTACATCGGGTTCTAAAGGACAAGCCGAATTTGAAAAGTTTGAAAAAACATTACAGCCAGTTGTTGATGAAAGTTATAAACTTAACGATGAATATGTTATAGCTGTGAAAAAAAATGATACGGTGGCCACGAAAAAATTAGAAAATAGTTATTTTGAGATACAAGAGCATCAAGCTACTATTGCAGTTGATTATGCTTCAAAAAATTTGCAATCTCCGATTATCTTGGCGGTATTTGATGCCGTAATAGGTAGTAAGCAAGAATATAAATTGGATGAGTATTTTTCGAAAATACCTAAAGCTATACAAGAAAATGCAGCAGGTAAAGAAATGGCTTTAAGTTTAAAATTAGCACGTGGAAAGACCGCTCCTGATTTTACGATGAACGATAGTTTAGGCCATCCTATAGCATTATCGTCATTCAGAGGCAAATATGTATTGCTTGATTTTTGGGCATCGTGGTGTGGTCCATGTCGTGCCGAAAACCCAAATGTGGTAAAAGCATTTAAAAAATATCATGATAAAAACTTTATTGTAGTATCAGTTTCTTTAGATAATGCAACAGGTAAAAAAGCATGGTTAGCCGCTATCGCAAAAGATGGGTTAAACTTACCAGGTTGGGTACATTTATCTGATTTGAAATATTGGGATACCCCTGCTGCCAAATTATATAGCCTAAAAGGTATTCCTGCTAGCTTTTTGTTAGATAAGGAGGGTAAAATAATTGATAAAAATCTTCGTGGAGAAGCCTTAGATAAAAAATTGGAGCAAGTACTGCAGTAATATTTATATGTCAGTTAGTTTTAGTTAATGCCACCTCGCCATAATTGTGCGGGGTGGTTTTATTCTTATTGTTTAAGATTTTTCCGAGCTTATATTTAAGAGATATAAACCTAATTAACGAATTAACAGAAACACTCTTTCAATAACCTTTAAAATTCATTTTAAATATATCATTATGAGAAAAATAATATTAGCAGTTGCG
This sequence comes from uncultured Mucilaginibacter sp., assembly GCA_963422535.1. Lineage (GTDB taxonomy): Bacteria > Bacteroidota > Bacteroidia > Sphingobacteriales > Sphingobacteriaceae > Mucilaginibacter. The sequence goes on along the minus strand of OY730227.1, from coordinate 398,954 downwards.
ATAATGTTAAGTATGCTTACTATTGAGGCAAGTGCACAAATTCTGACTCCTGTAAAATGGAGTTATGCAGCAAAACGAGTAAGTAAAACAGAAGCCGTGGTATTAATAAAAGCCACTATTGATGAAGGTTGGCACGTGTATTCACAAAATGTAAAAGAAGGCGGCCCTGTAAAAACTACTTTTACTTTTATTCCATCAAAAACTTATAGCCTTATAGGTACAACTTCTGAACCTACTCCTATTAGTCGTTTGGAAAAAGTATTTGGAATGGAAGTTAGCTTTTTTGAAAAATCAGTAATATTTCAACAGCGTATCAAGCTAAAAGCAGTTAAAACAGTAGTAAAAGGCAAATTGGAGTATATGACGTGTAATGATAAGCAGTGCTTACCACCCGAAGATGTTGAGTTTAGTGTAGCAGTAAAATAAATTAACAAGTAAAGAGTACACGTATTTGATTCTAAAATAGCAATGAAAAATAAATTTATAAAAACAGGCATATCGCTTGCCTTGGCAATCGTGGCAAATAGCACGTTTGCCCAGCAGCAAGCAAAATTAATTGAGAAGGTTACCAAAAAAGGAGATGAGTTGGTTATCCCTTACGAGAAATATGTATTACCCAACGGGCTTACGGTAATCTTGACAGAAGACCACTCGAGCCCAATTGTGCATGTTGATGTTACTTATCACGTTGGTTCGGCTCGAGAAGAACTTGGTAAATCAGGCTTTGCACATTTTTTTGAACACATGATGTTTGAAGGCTCAGACCACGTAAAAAGTGGCGACCATTTTAAAACGATAAGCGCAGCAGGTGGAGAATTGAATGGGCAAACAAATCAAGATAAAACCATCTATTACGAAACTGTACCGAATAATCAGCTCGAAAAAATGCTATGGTTAGAGTCGGACAGGATGGGCTTTTTGTTGGATGCCGTAACACAGCAAAAGTTCGAAATACAACGTGCTACAGTAAAAAACGAGCGCGGGCAAAATTATGATAATCGCCCCTATGGTTTAGTACAAGAAACTGCTTCAAAAGCGTTGTTTCCTTATGGTCATCCATATTCATGGTTACCGATAGGCTATGTTGAAGATTTGAACAGAGTAGATGTGAACGATTTAAAGCGTTTTTTCCTACGTTGGTATGGTCCTAACAATGCCACGTTAACCATAGGTGGAGATTTTAGTCCTAAACAAGCATTAGCTTGGATTGAAAAATATTTCTCACCTATTCCACAAGGTCCAGAAGTAAAGAAATCAACTTTACTGACACCTGCTGTTACCACTAATAGATATATAACATATACCGATAATTACGCCCAATTACCCATGCTGTTTATGGCTTATCCGGGGGTGAAAATGTATGATAAAGACCAATCGGCTTTAGATGCTTTATCATTGATTATTGGGCAGGGAGAAAATTCTATCTTCTATAAAAAATTTGTTAAGAGCGGGAAAGCTGCGGGTGTATATATGGGCTCAATTAATCTTGAATTAGCAGGAGGCATTGAGATTGAAGTAGTGCCATTCCCTGGGCAAACATTGGAAGATGCGAAAAAATTAATTGATGAATCATTTGCCGAGTTTGAAAAAAATGGAGTAAGCGACGAAGATTTAGCAAGATTTAAAGGCAAAGCAGAAGCTGATTATATTAATGCTTTATCAAGCATATCTGGTAAAGTAAATGAGTTGGCTTCAGCCCAAACATTTACAGGTAATCCCAATCAAATTGGTAGAGAACTTGCCGACATCCGCAAAGTAACTAAAGAGGATGTGTTGCGTGTATATAAACAATATGTCAAAAACAAGGCAGCAGTATTGTTAAGTGTTTTACCTAAAAACAGTACATTAAAACCATTAGCGGCAGATAACTATACTGTTGATAAGAGCAATTACCACGCACCTGATTATGGTTATGATAAACTTACTTACCATAAAGCAAAGGATAATTTTGATAGAAATATTGCCCCTCCTGCCGGAGCAAACCCAGTAATAAAAGTGCCACCGTTTTGGACTGCTAACACAACCAACGGTATAAAAATGATAGGTAGTTTTAACAATGCATTGCCTACCGTTACAATTTCTATAACTGTAAAAGGCGGCGGCTTGCTTGCTGCCAATAATCCATCAAAAGCAGGGTTGCCATTAATTGCAGCACAGATGATGAATGAGGAAACGCAAAACTATACAGCCGAGCAAATTAATGCATCGTTAGCAAAATTAGGAAGTACCATTCAAGTAAGTGCTACGAATGAAGCTACCACTTTTGAAATCACTGCGTTAACTAAAAATTTGGATAAAACATTGACTTTGTTAGAAGAGCGTATGTTTCATCCTAAATTTACACAAGATGCACTTGATAGAATCAAAAAGCAAGTGATACAAAATTTCTATATAGCTAAAACGCAAGCTGCTACGGTAGCATCAAACGTGTTTAATAAAATTTTATACGGCAAAGATAATATTCGCACTTTTGGGCTAGGGGGTAATAAAGAAACGGTTAAAAGTATCACATTAAGCGATGTTCAAGCTTATTATGATAATTCGTTTTCTCCTGATTTGACATCAGTAGTAATAGTAGGTGATGTAAGCGAGGTTGTTATTAAAAACAAATTGTCTTTTTTGAATACACGGAAAGTAAAGCATATTGAGGTCCCTGAACCAACAAACGCCACTAACCCTGTTCAAAAAAATACCATCTATCTAGTCAATATCCCTAATGCGGCACAATCAGAAATACGCATTGGTTATGTAACGGGATTAAACTATGACCCCACTGGTACATATTACCGTATGATTCTTTCTAATTATATATTAGGCGGTGGTTTTAATAGTCGGTTAAATATTGATTTAAGAGAAATAAAAGGGTGGACTTATGGTGCTCATTCAGGGTTTTCATCTAATAAATATGGTGGAACCTTTGTAGCCCAAGCAGGCGTGCGCGCCAATGTGACTGATAGCGCAGTGATGGCATTTGTAAATGATATGAAACTGTATGCTGATAAAGGTATAACTGCCGAGGAGTTGGCATTTACCAAAAGTTCAATTGGACAAAGTGATGCACTTCGTTTTGAAACAAATGATCAAAAAGCTGCATTTCTTGCACGCATACAGCAATATGATTTAAAGCCTAATTATGTAGACGAGCAGAATAAAATATTGGCAAATATGACTCAAGATGAGATTAATGATTTGAGTAAAAAATATCTCAATACAGGTAATATGTCGATTTTAGTAGTAGGAGATAAAGCAAAGGTGTTGGCTGGATTACAAAAATTAGGCTATACCGTTGTTGAGCTCGATGCTGATGGCAATACTAAATAAAATAGAAAAGGCATATCCTTAAAAAAGAAGCTGTTTCAATTTTGGTAGTTAATCTCTACTTGACGGAATGTTTGGTAAATAAAATTGTCCACCGTAACGAATTGGTAAAGTATTAACCAAAATTGGAACAGCTTTTGAATTTTGAAGCACATCTTTAGGAAACAAATATGTCTATATAGACAACAAAGGTGCTATTCCTCAAACTAGATATTATTTACACCCCAAAATATTAATTCCGTTTAAATGGCTTCTAAATAGCTTTTGAAATAACATCTATTTATCTTCCAATCTTGCTTAGGAGCTTATCTTAAAGCTACTTATTCAATTTTTTATTATGTTTGCTATATTAATAGATGTCTTTATATGGAAATTTTTCGGACGATGAACTTTCCGAACTGGTTATTCAGGGCGATAGAAAAGCCTATACCGAAATTTATGATAGATATAAAGGTGTGCTTCATCTTCATGCTTATAAAAAATTAGGCGATTTTGAAGCGGCAAAAGATGTTGTTCAAGAATTGTTTGTTGTTTTTTGGGAAAAAAAAGCAAATATCCACGTCGCTACAAATTTGTCGGGCTATCTTTATACTACATTACGTAACCGCATTTTTAATATTATTGCCCATAAAGAAGTAGAATCAAAGTATTTGAATTCTATAGCCGATTTTTTTAAAAAAGGAACTTCAATAACAGATCATTTATTACGTGAAAAAGAATTGCGTACCATAATTGAAAATGAAATTGAAAATCTACCTCCAAAAATGCGTGAGGTTTTTAAGCTAAGCAGGAAAGAAAACTTGTCGCACAAAGAAATTAGCGAGATTTTGAATATTTCGGAAGCTACGGTAAAAAATCATATTAAAGCAGCATTGAAAACACTAAAAGTTAAATTAGGGTTGAGTGTTTTTCTCGTTTTCCTTTTTTGCTATTGGTCATAATTTGAGATTTTTTTTAATAAATTAAACTTTTCTTAATATCGACTAGCCCTTAAGTTTCTCTAAACTGTCTTGTATATAAATTGGAGGAAAATCCAAATTATGAATAATCAAGAAGTTAAGGAATTAATCGAAAAATATCTTAGGAATGAATGTAGTGAGCAGGAAAGGGCTTTACTTGAAACGTGGTATTTGAATTCGTCAACAGATAGCGAATTGAATTTAAGTCCTAATCAGTATCAGGAAATACATTCATCGACCCCGCCTAAAATTGCAACAATACATTATTTAAAACACAATAATTGGCTTCGCCTTGCTGCCGCTGCGGTAGTATTAGCTTTCTTATCGGTAGGAGGTTATTTTCTGTTAGGTAAGAAAGTAAATAATCAACAACAAATAGCACAAAACCAAATCCACGATATAGCACCAGGAGGTAATAAAGCTATTTTAACATTAGCTGATGGAAAAAAAATCAGTTTAACGGATGCTAAAAATGGCACATTGGCTAATCAAGATGTAGTCAATATCAACAAAACTCAAGATGGGCAATTGGTTTATAATATCAGTAATCATCAAAATGGCAATGCCCAAACTATTACTTATAATACCATCGAAACGCCAAGAGGTGGGCAATATCATTTAACATTAGCCGATGGTACCCAAGTATGGCTTAATGCGGCATCATCATTAAGATACCCCACCACATTTACAGGAAAAGAACGCAAAGTAGAACTGACAGGAGAAGCTTATTTTGAAGTAGTGCATAATGCTAAATCACCATTCAAGGTTATCAGCAATGGACAAGAGGTAGAAGATATAGGCACACATTTCAATATCAATGCTTATACGGATGAACCTGCAACAAAAACTACTTTGCTGGAAGGAGCAGTACGCGTATCAGAAAACAATCATTCAAAAATCTTAAACCCTGGGCAACAAGCTACTGTAAGCAATCATACCCTAACCATAAACACGGTAGATACGGAAGAAGCCATAGCATGGAAGAACGGGTTATTTGAGTTTCATAATGCTAATATTCAAGCAGTAATGCGTCAACTAAGTAGGTGGTATGATGTGGATGTAAGTTATGCTGGTGGAATTCCGAATAGAGAGTTTTCGGGTAAAATTCATAGAAATATTACTGCATTAAAAGTTTCTGATATATTAAGTTATAGTGATATACACTTCAAAATAGAAGGCAAAAAAATTATAGTTCTACCTTAACCTTATTTATAAACCATTTATTAACTCATAAACACAATTAAAATGATAAGATATTTACGAAGGCGAGTATAATCGATTATTAGGATATTCAAAAAAAAACGCAGAAGTGGTTCGAAGCACTCCTGCGAAGATACTTGGGCTACCCATTCCATATTGATAAGCATCAAAATGGAAAACAATTTGAACAACTATTACTGTACTAACCCAAACAACACAAAAGTAATGAAATTAAAAGCTTTTATTAAAGCCATTCTATTGTCATTAGACAAAGGATGGTTACCACCTAAAGTATTACAAACGATAGATTTTAGTTTATCTAAAATCAATGCTTCCATTAAAAGACGGATTATAATGAGCATTAAACTAACCACATTTTTAATCATAGTTGCCTTTATGCAAGTAAGCGCAAAAGGCTATAGTCAAAAGGTTACATTAAATGCGAGTAATGCACCTTTAGAAAAAGTATTACATAGCCTCGAGATGCAAACAGGTTATGTGTTTTTCTTTGATACGCAATTAGTAAAGCAAAATGTAACTATTCATCTCAATAATGCCACTATTGATGATGCCTTAAAAACATGTTTTAAGAATACCCCATTGACTTATAAAATAGCTGATAAAACTATTTTTATACGCGCGTTAAAAACACCTGCAATAGTTGATAATCAAAGTTCGGCTGTTGCTCCATTTTTAAAAATAACAGGTACGGTTGTAACTACACATGACGAACCTTTATCGGGCGCATCAGTAGTTATTAAGCGTACTAAGGCAGGTACAACCACTAATCAAAATGGGGAGTTTTCATTTAATGCGATTAATCCTAACGATACTTTGATTATCCGCTATGTTGGTTATAAAACATTAATTACACCAGCATTTACCAATAGAGGAGGTTCAACACGCTTTGTGCTGCAGGAGGCTACGGAGGGTTTAGATCAAGTGGTCGTACAAGCTTATGGTAAAACCAGTCAAAGATTTACTACAGGAGATATAGGCTCGGTACGTTCAACAGATATTGAGAAGCAGCCTGTTGAGAATTTGTTAGAAGCATTACAAGGAAAGGTAGCTGGTTTGGATATTACCCAAGTTAATGGCTATGCAAGTGCCCCTTTTAGAGTAGAGGTGCGTGGTAGAGCCAATATTATTGATGTGTTTTCTGGCGATCCATTATATATTGTTGATGGTGTACCTCTAACAGTATTAGAGGTAAATAAAACTACAACTGGAGCATTAGCAAATCAAAAGCCGAATGCTCGTAATTATTATTCGCAACCATCTGTGGGTTTTTTACAAGGTGATTTTGCTGGTCCAGCAGGAGGACAATCACCATTATTTAGTTTAAATCCAGCTGATATTGAGAGCGTGGAGGTATTGAAAGATGCAGATGCGACTGCTATTTATGGCTCACGTGGAGCTAATGGCGTGATATTAATTACGACTAAAAAGGGTAAAGCAGGCGATACCAAATTCGATTTGAACGTACAAGAGGGTGCATCAAAAGTAACCAATTTTTGGGCATTAATGAATACGCAACAGTATTTACAAATGCGTAATCAAGCATTAATTAATGATGGTTTAACTCCCTCACTTCAAAATGGCGATGTTGATTTACTCAATTTTAGTCAAACTAGCTATACCGATTGGCAGAAGGTTTTATATGGTGGCACAGGTTATAAAACAGATGTGCAAGCTAGTTTATCAGGAGGAGATGCGCTAAATACTTTTCGTATAGGTGCTGGATACGACAGAACAACCAATGTATTGACAGTAAGTGGCGCAGATACAAGAGCAGCATTATCCGTAAATTTGAATCATAATTCTAAAAATCAAAAATTTAATGTTGCTCTTAGCTCAAATTATACCTATACGCTTACCAATACCATAAATTTACCACAAGCTGCAATAATTGCACCTAATGCACCACCTATATATGATGCCAATGGTAATTTGAACTATGCAGCATGGGCGGTAAGCGCACAAAATGGTGGAGGTTTTTTCCCTTTTGCAAGTTTATTACAGCCCTATACTGCTGCAACAAATTTTTTGAATAGTAATTTGACCTTCAATTACAAACCCGTAAAAGGTTTAAATCTAAGTACTAACTTTGGTTATAGTAATGCACAAGCAAATAACGCACAATATTTTCCTTTAAGCTCGTACGATCCCACATCATCATTTTCTCGCAGTAGTTCAAACTTAAGTAATAATATTAACACGAATGTGATTATTGAACCTCAAGCGGTTTATACTACCACTATTGGAAAAGGTAATTTTACAGCGCTATTAGGTGGTTCGTGGCAACAAACGGAAACTAATTCGACCAATTTATCAGGTAATAAATTCCCTAATGATGCATTGATTAAGAATATAAGTAGTGCCAATACAATAACAGCCACTACATATACTGGCGAATATCGTTATGCTGCCATTTTTGCTCGGTTAAATTATGTTTGGGAAAGTAAATATATTTTAAGCTTAAATGCACGCAGAGATGGCTCAAGTCGTTTTGGTACAGGTAATCAATTTGGCAATTTTGGCTCGGTAGGAGCCGCATGGATATTTAGTGAAGAAAGCTGGATTAAAAATAATTTACCCTTTTTAAGTTTTGGTAAATTGAGAGGTAGCTATGGTTTAACAGGTGGGGATGCAATAGGAAATTACAATTACTTATCACAATGGTCATCAAATACTTCACAAGCATATAATGGTGTATCAAACTTAGTTCCCCTTCTATTCGCGAATCCAACATTGCATTGGCAAACTAATAAAAAGTTAGAGGCAGCTATTGATTTAGGTTTTCTGAAAGATTGGATAAATGTAAGTGCTGTTTATTATAATGATAGAACTAATAATCAGTTAGTACCCTTCCCAGCCCCTTTATTTTCGGGATTTTCATCGATTACCGCAAATTCGCCAGCCACAGTGCAAAATAGTGGATGGGAATTTACGGCGCATACCAAAATTATTGATACTAAAGATTTTAAATGGTCGGCCAATTTTAATATGGCTATCAATAGTAATAAGTTGTTGGCTTATCCTAATTTGGCACAATCGCCTTATAGATATAAGTTGGTAATAGGACAACCACTCAATATTGTACGTGTTTTACATTATACAGGTATCGACCCCTTAACTGGTCAATTTACTTTTCAAGATAAAAGTCACGATGGGGTAATTACTACCCCTAATATTGGATTTGGTAGCTTTAATTTTCAAGATTCTTATACGTTGGATTTAAACCCTAAATATTTTGGCGGCTTTGGTACAAATTTTTCCTATAAAAATTTACAGTTAAGTGCTTATTTCACTTATAAAAAGCAAATTGGACAAAATGCCTTAGCTTCAACAGTTACATTCTTAGGTAATCCTAGTAGAAACCAACCAACGGCAATTATAGGTAAGGTATGGCAAAAAACTGGTGATATAGCTACTTATCCTGCCTATTCTGAATTGCAAAATAGTGGTACCTCATATTTTAATAATTCTGATGGGATTTATACCGATGCATCGTATATCCGTTTGTCCAACCTTTCGCTATCTTATAAGCTACCCGAGCCATGGCTTAATAAGGCAGGCATACATGGTTTAACAGTATTTGCACATGGTAATAATCTATTTGTAATTACTCCTTATCAAGGAGTTGACCCTGAAACGCAAAATTTTGGTGGATTGCCACCTACCAAAACCATTGTATTCGGACTATCATTTAATCTTTAATCTCGTTCGTTATGTTAGTAAACAATAAAAAATACAATAGCAAGAAACAACACATAGCCATAAAAGATGCGGCCAAAAGTAGTTGGCTCAATCAAACTCAAGTGTTAGTCATCATATTAACACCTTTACTACTTATTCAACTAGGGTGTAAAAAACTCATTGAAATACCAACACCTACCAATTCTATTACCACTACAACTGCTTTTAGTTCAGTTGCAAATGCCAATTCAACATTGGCAGGGATGTACACCGATTTAAGCTTAGGAACTTCTCCTGCTGGATTTGCAAATGGAGGCGCAACATTTTTAGCAGGGCAAAGTGCGGATGAACTATTAACGTATGGCTCTATTTCGCCCTATCAAATTAATAATATATTGCCTACAGATGGTGGTGTAAGCAGTCAAATTTGGGGAACAGCTTATCATGATGTGTTTTTAGCTAATTCAATTATAGATGGGGTACAGGCATCTTCCTTACCAGTTGATACTAAAAATCAACTCATAGGCGAGGCAAAATTTATCAGAGCCTTAAGCTACTTTTATTTGGTTAATTTTTATGGCGATGTGCCTTTAACTACCAGTTCTAATTATGTCAAAAATGCGCTATTAGCTCGTACATCCTCAGTACAAGTGTATCAGCAAATAATAAGTGATTTGCAGGATGCACAAAACTTGCTAACCAGCGATTATACTTTTGCAGGAGGTAATCGTGTGCGTGCAAATAAATGGGCAGCTACGGCTTTGTTAGCGCGTGTATATTTATACCAGAAAGATTATAACAATGCCGCCATCCAATCCAATGCCGTGATTGCTAATACAGGATTGTTTAATTTGGTTTCGGATTTAACAACTGTATTTGCAGCAAACAACCAAGAAGCAATTTTTCAACTCATTCCCGTTTATGCCCTTAACTTTTCATACGCCACTAATGAGGGATATATCTTTAATAGACCTTTTGGAAGTAGAAGTACAGTTCCAAGATATACCATCACTAATAGTTTAGCAAATGCATTTGAAGCAGGTGACAAACGCTATACCAAATGGGTTGCTTCAACCGCGCTAAATACAAGTATTCCCTTGAGTTATTATCCACATAAATACCAAGTAAAAGATGCACAAAGTGCTAATAGTATTTCTGAATACACTACAGTACTTCGTTTAGGCGAGCAATATTTGATACGTGCCGAGGCCGAAGCCAATGGTGCAGGTGGTGGTTTGCCCGCAGCTATAGCCGATTTGAATATCATACGTGCACGTGCGGGTTTAGCTCCGTTAGCAGTTAACTTAAGCCAAGCACAAGTAATGGATGCAGTAGTGCAGGAAAGAAGGGTAGAATTGTTTGCTGAATGGGGACATCGTTGGTTTGATTTGAAACGTTGGGGAACAGCTACTGCGGTACTGTCAGATAATAAGGGGTTTGCGGTAAGTCAAGGGGCATTACTGTACCCTATTCCTGCAAGTGAATTACAAACAGATCCTAATTTAACCCAAAATTCAGGTTATTAAAATTACAAATTTAATTACTGCTAGATGAAGATGAATAAGAAAATATATAGGTATTTAATTTTAATAATTGTACTGTTTTTTAGTGCTGCTATTTATAGCTGTGCACGTAAAGTTAGCACAGTTAAAAATGTAACACCTGTTGACACAATTAAGAAAAAACCAGTAAGCGCAAAAAATAATTCAAAAATTAAGCCATATAGCCAAGTAATTCAAAAAGGCTATCATTCCTATCACGGATTGTTTTCAGTCTATCAATTAAATGATACCGTTTATTTTGAAATACCTGATTCCATAATACATCGTGATATCGAAGTGATTAATAGGGTAGCCAAAGCACCAGCAGGATTAGGTTTTTATGCAGGAGAGGAATTGGGCGAAAAAACTATACAGTTTGAAGTAGGGGCAGATAGTGTTGTACGTGTTCGGTATAATTTGGTAGTGAATACTGCTGATTCAAATAGTACAATTTATAAAGCAGTAGAACGCGCTAGTTTGAACCCAATTTGTGGCTCATTCCCCATCAAGGCATTTGGTGCAAATCATAAAAGCTATGTGATTGACGTATCAAAGTTTTTGAAATCTAAAAGTTTTTTTAACGCCATTAATCGTGATAATTCAACTTTTAAAGCATTAAGTGGTGAGCCAACCGAAGTTATTTTAGGAGCTATACGGTCGTATCCTATCAATGTAGAAATCGGATTTTCAAAAAATTATAACTTAGCAAATGGGGCTGAAACAACCGTCGAGACCAATACTTCATTAATTGTACTACCTAAAGTACCATTACAGCAACGTATTGCTGACCAAAGAGTAGGTTTTTTTACTGATGAGGTGTATCATTTTGTTGATAATCAACAAAAAATTGAAGATAGAAATTTCATTGTTCGTTGGCGGCTTGAGCCTAAAGATGGTGAGCAAGATAAATGGAAAAGAGGAGAGTTAGTCGAGCCTAAAAAGCCAATTGTTATTTATATCGACCCTGCCACTCCAAAACAATGGCAACCTTATTTAATTGCAGGTATAAACGATTGGCAAAAGGCATTTGAACAAGCCGGTTTCAAAAATGCAATAATGGGTAAAGAGTGGCCAGAAAACGATACAACTATGCACATGGATGATGCGCGATATAGTTTTATAAACTACTTTCCTTCGGCTGTAGAAAATGCTTATGGACCACAAATTCATGACCCCCGTAGTGGAGAAATCATTCAAACGCATATTGGCTGGTATCATAATGTAATGAAATTGCTGCACAATTGGTACATGATACAAGCAGGTGCAACAGATACCAAAGCTCGTCATGCAATATTTGATGAACAATTAATGGGGCAATTGATACGCTTTGTAAGTAGTCACGAAGTAGGACATACCTTAGGATTGCGTCACAATATGGGAAGTAGCAGTTTAACTCCTGTTGATTCGTTACGAAGTAAGCATTATTTAGATGCACATGGCCATACCGCTAGTATTATGGATTATGCGCGCTTCAACTATGTTGCACAACCGGAGGATAATATTCCTGAAAATGATTTATTCCCACGAATTGGAGAATACGATAAGTGGGCGATAGAGTGGGGCTATAAAAATAGCAATGCTAAAGATGTGGAGGAAGATAGAAAAATTACCGCAGGTTGGATTGTAAATAGGATAGCGAAAAACCCAAGACTATGGTTTGGCCCCGATAATCGTGAAACACAGAGAAGCGACCCAAGAACCCAAGCTGAAGATTTAGGAGATAATGCAATGAACGCAAGTACTTACGGTATCAAAAACCTACAACGTATATTGCCTAATTTGCCTCAATGGACTTATGAAGAAACGGGTACGTATGATAATCTAAAGGAGATGTATGGTGAAGTAAAGAATCAATATTTTCGTTATATGCAGCACGTATTGCTCAATATCGGCGGTGTTTATACTACTCCACAAGCAGATGGATCAAATAAACCCGTTTATACTCCTGTATCTAAAGCAAAGCAAATAGAGGCATTGGCATTTTTTGATAAGCAATTATTTAATACCCCTTATTGGTTGATTACTAGAGATGTTTCGGATAAAGTAAATAATCCGTCTGCTCCAGTTTTTGTTAAAGTAATTCAGACAAGGATATTAGAAAGCCTACTAGATCCAAAGCAAAATTTGGGTATGATAGAAAATCAAATTGAAGCTTTGGGAAATAAAAAGACCTTTCCATTAGATGAATATGTGGCTATTATTCATAAATCGATTTGGAAGGATTTGAATAAGTCGGCAATAAAAATGGATGCTTATCGTCGCGACTTACAAAAAAACTATGTGGTTAATTTGCAAAATATTATACTGTCAACTAAACCAATAGAAACAGATATCTATTCAGTTGTGAGAGCCGATTTAATTAGATTAAAGCAAGAAGTTAAAAAGGCAATAGCAAAAGCAAGCAGTAATTTAGATCGTTATCATCTTGAAGATATACAGGTAAGGATTGACAAAATATTAAAGTCAGATATTAAAGTGTAATTTAAATTTAATCAATATGAAAGCAAGAAAAATAATATATGTACTAGGCTTATTTGCACTAATATGCATACAAGCATGTAAGAAGACCAGTACTACAGCAATAGGTACTTCGTCATTAATCGTTGTGAATGCGATAATAAATAGTACAGGCTTAATACCTAATTTTAATGCTGATGCGCCATTAAAGTATTATAGTAATGCTAGTTCGAGTAAAGGCTCTAAATTAAATTTTGGTTCAAATTGGGAATATAGCGGCTTTACTAATGAATTAATCCCATTATCATTTGCTGATATGAGTGATACAACAAAAACAGTATATCAAAACAATTTGAACTTTCCATCGGGGAGTATTCATAGCCTCTATTTATGTGGAACACTTGCAGCACCAGAGAGCCTTTTATTAACAGATACTATACCATCCTACAACCCTGCGGATAGTGTAGGTGGGTTTCGCTTTATAAATCTATCAGCAGGAAGCAATCCAGTAAGTGTTGATATAGCAGGAAATGCGAATGGTTCGGAAGTGCAAAGTTTGGAGTATAAACAAATCACTAATTTTAAAACTCATTTAATCAATAATAGCTTCTTCAAAAATGGCGGTTATACGTTTGAGTTTCGTGATGTAACTACTGGAAATTTATTAGCTAGTACTACTGTTCGAGATTCTCGAGCAAGTGCTTCTATTTACCGCAATAGAAATGCCACATTGGTATTGTACGGATTGCCTGGACAGCAAAATGTTCGAGTTGTATATTATAACTTACAAAACGGAACTGGAAATTTTCAATTTTAAGAATTGCTGAATAAGTAGGTTGTAAATTATACACAGCCTACTTATTAATTAAGAAAACATACACGATAATTAAACATAGACAATTCAAACAAATGAAAAAACTTTTTTTTATAGCTTTTGCATTTATACCTGTATTGGCTTTTACTCAAGGGCGTAAATATAGCATACAAGGTATATTGGGAACCTACAATGCACCTGCAAAAGTGTACCTGGAGATTAATATAAAAGGTAAAAAAATTATTGACTCTGCAACTTTACAAAACGGTAAATTTCGATTCAATGGAACAATTGCCAATACACCTACTCATGCTTACCTGATTTTTAACGAAAAAGGAACAGGAGTCCGTACTCAAGATTATCAAGATTTATATTTGGAAAATGGAACAATTACCGTAACAGGAAATTCAAATATAACTACTGCTACTATTGGAGGTACAAAAATTAATGAAGATAAGCCTCGCTATAACGCAATCAAAAAGAAAATACAAGAAATTAATGGTGCAATAAATGCTAAGTATAGTGGAACTTCGTATGAGCAAACTAAAACGGAAGCCTTTAAAAAGGAAATTAAAATTCTTGAGAAAAATATAACTGTACAATCAAATGCAATCAACAAAAAATATATTCAAGAAAATCCCGATTCCTATTTTAGTATAGATGCATTGAAGTATTTAGCATATAGTGAGGAGTACGACCAAATCGCTCCATTATATAATAGTTTATCAGAAGCTGTAAAACAATCAGACGAAGGGAAGGAGTTTGCTACACGATTGCCACAGCTAAAAGGTGTATCTTTAAATTCTTACGCACCTGAATTTACAGAGGCGGATACGAACGGAAAAGCAGTTAGCTTATCATCTTTCAAAGGTAAATATGTTTTAGTTGATTTTTGGGCATCGTGGTGTGGACCTTGTCGTGGAGAAAACCCTAATTTGGTAAAAGCCTATAATCATTACAAGGGTAAAAACTTTACGATAGTGGGGATTTCTTTAGATGACAAAGCAACCCAAAAAGATTGGATAAAAGCGATTCATAAAGATGGTTTAGAATGGACGCAGTTGTCAGAGTTGAGGGGATTTAAAGATAAAGCAGCTGTTTTATATGATATCCATGCAATTCCTCAAAATTTCTTGATAGCTCCCGATGGGAAAATTATTGCTAAAAACCTTCGAGGCGGTGATTTAGAAAATAAACTTGCTGAATTATTTGATGATAAAAAATCAAAATAAAGAAATTATAGAAACTTTCAGTAATAATTATATATCAGTTAGTTTTAGTTAGTTAATGCCACCTCGCCATAATTGTGCGGGGTGGTTTTTTTTATTACATTTAGAAAAGAACAACCTAATTGGGAGCATAAATTTTCAGCAGTATAAGTAAAGTCAGTACCTTATTCTTTTAAGTGTTTAAAATTTAGAATATTGTTGAAATATGAATGGTGCTTTTGCTGGGTTTTGAAACTAAGTAAGAAACCTGTATTTTTAATTTTTAAATGGGAAGCTCACATAATTTGTATCTTAATAATTCAGTCAACTATTCAGATTTGAATATGTTATTTGACGCATATTATGATAGGCTCGTTTTTTTTTCTTGGCAAATTGTAAAAGACAAACAACAAGCAGAAGACACAACCCAAGATGCCTTTATAACCTATTGGCGACAACGTGACCATATAGCCAACCACCCTATAGCAATTAAGAATTTTTTATATAGAACAGTTAAAAATGCTAGTTTAGATATTGTTCGGCATATACAAGTAGTTAGTCAGTTTCAAACGAGGCAACTAAATGTTGAACAGTGTGAATCTCATATTTTAGAAGCCATTATTTCGGCCGAAATAATAGCTGAAGTTCATGAAGCTATTGACGCACTCCCGGCGCATTTAAAAGAGATTTCAAAACTTTGTTTTTTGGAAGGGAAAAAAAATCAAGAAGCTGCTGATGAATTAGGTATCTCTGTGAATACATTGAAAAAGCAAAAACAACGCACTATCGAACTTCTAAGAATTCGTCTTAATCAGGATTTGATTATTCTATTAATTACTTGTGGTGCATATTTTGCCCGCAATTGATATTTATTTAAAATAAAACTTCATTTTCTTTATCCACTTTGCATTATTGCACGTCCTTATTGCATATGAGCAATATGGAACAATTTGACGATACATTTATTATTGGCAGATTAATATCTGGTTATTTAAAGGATGACCTTACTCAAGAAGAACAGCAGCAATTGCAAGAATGGGTAAGCAAAAAGCCTGAAAATAATGAGCAGTTTATTAGGTTAATTCAGAAAACTAAGCTAAAAAAGGATTATGAATTATATGAGCATATTGATAAAAAGGCAGCGTGGGAAAAAATTAAAAACCGCCTAAATATTACTCCTACTGCGCACAAAATAAAATTTTCAATGCGACTTCGCCTCGCTGCCGCTGCGGTAGTATTAGTTTTCTTATCAGTAGGCGGTTATTTTTTATTAGGTAAGAAAGTAAATAATCAACAACAAATAGTACAAAACCAAATCCACGATATAGCACCGGGGGGTAATAAAGCTATACTGACATTAGCTGATGGAAAAAAAATCAGTTTAACGGATGCTAAAAATGGCACATTGGCTAATCAAGATGTAGTCAATATCAACAAAACTCAAGATGGACAATTGGTTTATAATATCAGTAATCATCAAAATAGCAATACCCAAAACAGTATTGCCTATAACACCATCGAAACGCCAAGAGGAGGGCAGTATCATTTAACATTAGCTGATGGTACCCAAGTATGGCTCAATGCGGCATCATCATTAAGATACCCCACCACATTTACAGGAAAAGAACGTATAGTAGAATTGACAGGAGAAGCTTATTTTGAGGTAGTGCACAATGCTAAATCACCATTTAAGGTTATCAGCAATGGGCAAGAGGTAGAAGATATAGGCACACATTTCAATATCAATGCTTATACGGATGAACCTTCAACAAAAACTACTTTGTTAGAAGGAGCGGTAAGAGTATCAGAAAACAATCATTCAAAAATCTTAAACCCAGGGCAACAAGCTAGTTTTAAAGATAATCAAGTAAAAGTGCAAGATGTAGATGTAGAAAATATTATAGCATGGAAGAATGGGCAATTTAATTTTAATGAAGAGCAATTGGGGAATATTATGCGCCAAGTAGCTCGATGGTATAATCTGGATATCTCTTTTCAAAATAATCGCCTAAAAGAAAAAACTTTTTCGGGTATAACTACGCGTTTTGCAAATGTTTCTGAATTGTTACATGTGCTTGAAAAAACAGGAGAAGTAAAATTTAAGATTGATAATAAAAAAATAACAGTATTTGAGAATTAATTAAATTTAAAACCATAATCAATTTAACCATGAGAAAAATAGAAGCATCACCATAGCATGCCATGCTAACTGAGGCTTAAAGCATAAAAAATCAGGAGTACTTGCGATACCCCTGACTAAGTAATCTGTTAAGCCATAATTATTTAACGAACAATCTTTAAAACTTTAAACAGACAATCAAATGTATAAAATTTATACTATAAATGGATGTAACCTAAATGGTTATGCCAAAAAAATTGTGCACGTGATGAAAATTACAACGTTTATTATTTGTGCAGCCTTTATACAAGTTAGTGCAACTGGTATTGCTCAAAAAATCAATTTCGTGAAAAATGCAGTTACTTTAAACAAGATTTTTAAAGTAATTAATAAACAAACGGGCTATAACATCGTATGGTCATCAAGTCAAGTTGATGATAAAAAGGAGGTTAATGTTGCTTTTAAAAACACACCACTTGTAGAAGCATTAAATGAATGTCTATCACATACTGGATTAACTTATACTATTGAAAATAAAACAATAGTTGTTACAAAGAGGTATCAGCAAGAAATAGACGCTGTATCAGCCATTGTAAAACCGATTGAAATACCTATTACAGGTAAAGTGGTCAATCAAAAAGGGGAGGCGTTAGAAGGGATATCCGTATCAATCAAAGGGATTAAAGGAAAAGGGACTAGAACTTCTAAAGATGGCTCTTTTGCTATACAAGTACCTAATAATGATGTAGTATTGGTGTTTAGTTCTGTAGGGTATGCAAAAGCCGAAGTGCCTGTCAATGGAAGAACTTTTATTGAAGTACGATTAAAGGAGTCGGTAGGGGAGCTTGCAGGTGTTGTTGTAAAAGGTATTAGAGCTGCTCAACAAAACTCATTAAATATTAAAAGAAGAAGTAACGAGTTTTTGGATGCTATTACTGCCGAGGATGCTGGAAAATTGCCAGATAAAAACATTGCCGAAGCACTTCAACGTGTACCGGGTATTGCTATCCAACGTAACCGAGGCGAAGGAGATTTTATTTCGATAAGAGGACTTGGGCCGCAATTTGTAGAAGGTACTATCAATGGCAGAACATTGGTAAGTGCTACTGAGTCTCTAAATTCTACTATTTCGGGAGGGCAACAAAGCAGTACTGGACGCGAAACAAATTATGATATACTTCCATCCGAATTGATTGAAAGTATTGAAGTATTTAAAACAGGTGCTGCCGAACAAACAGAAGGCGGTATTGGTGGTGTGGTAAATATTAAAACGGCGAAACCACTTACCCTAGGAAATAAATATGCTTTCTCTGTTAGAGGTAATGAATATACGTTTAACAATAAAGTTAGTGGAGATTTTTCGGGAATTGGCTCATGGGTAAATCAAGATAAAACCTTTGGTGGTTTGCTAAACGTGAACTACTCGAATAGGCGAATAAGAGAAGATATTGCCGAAAGTTTTGGATATGGTCCAGAAGGTTTGTTTGGAGCTAAAAATACTTTTGATACCAATGGCGGTGGAAAAGCAAATGTAACTAACGTTTATTTCCCGTTTTCTTCAAATCTTGAAAGTTTTAATGAAGAAAGGAAAAGATTTACCGTTAATGGTGCATTGCAATGGGCTCCATCTGCCAATACTAATATCTCGTTAGATTTACTCTATAGCTGTAGAAATTTATTTCATGCTACTACACAATTAATTTTTCTAACTCAACCATTGGGTAGCTATATCGGCACGCCTGCTACCAATCCCGACGGTAGCGTGGTATGGCCAGGGCTAAAAGTAAGTTCTTCAAACACCGCAACTAATTATTCTATCAAATCATTAGATGTTTCTCCTGTATATGATGAGCAAAAATCTACTGATAATGTATATAACACAGGGTTGAATATTACACATAAAACATCTGATGGATGGAAATTTAATTTTGATGCAGCGTATGCAAGGGCTGATGGAGCATTTGGTTTTCAAAGAATTGTTTTTGAAAAAAGTGCTGCCTCGTTGCCAATTGATGTAAATATTACTCCAAATTACATTGTGGCTACTCCTCAAAGCCCAGATGCGCTTTCAGCAGCTAATCTTGTAACAAGGAATACTCAAATTACCAATCGTACAAATCATGACAGGGAGTATTCAATTAAGACTGATGCCGAAAAAACTGTAAATAGTTCTTTTATTTCATCGCTGAAATTTGGTTTTCGTTATAGCAACCGTGAAAAAGATATAAGTGAGTCTGATGGTGGAGTTGATCGCAATGCGGCTAAAAATCCTGTTGTACTAAACGCGACTAATGTGCCTAATGCGCCTGGGGTAAGTAATTTTTTAGGGGGAGGTTTCCCGTTAAATTATTCTAATGTTAGTTTTCCTACAAACATTAATCAAATATATAATCAGCTAATTCAAGCAGGTGCTGTAAAAACAGATACTTATAACCCCAATCAATCATTTAATGTAAATGAGCAAACATTTGGGGGGTATTTTCAAGCTAATTTAAAAGGAACGTTAGGAGATGTGCCGTTTACAGGAAACGTGGGTGTTAGATTGGTAAATACCAAATCGGATGTGACTAGTTTTATACAATCGTTTACCATAACCCAAGGTGCTGGCGGAGTTGGTATCCCAAATCCGACAGGAGGTATTACTAATGTGAGTACTAATAGCTCTTACACTAGTTTCTTGCCTTCGTTAAATCTTAAATTTCAAGCTAGCGATAATGCGTTTTTCAGGGTAGCTTTTTCTAAATCTTTAACACGCCCATTGTTTAGTGATTTAGGGGGATTATCCGTAAACTTTACCCAATTGTTTGTAAATAAATATGGAAATTCTGCTTTAAAACCTTACGAATCTTCAAATTATGATGCAGGGTTTGAATGGTATACCCCAGGTGGTGGTATTATTTCAACCAATTTCTTCTATAAAAATTTAGCATCATTTATTACTAATGTAACAACCAATAATGTTACTTTTTTAGGTGTGCAATATCGCTCGTTCTCTCAACCCGAGAATCAAGCTGGAGGCAGTATATTAGGAAACGAAATCACGTTTCAACAGCCTTTCAAGTTTTTGCCAGGGTTTTTGAGCGGATTTGGTGTCATTGCTAACTTTACTTTTTCTGATGGTAAGTTAAACTTAAACAACGGTCAGCCATCTGCATTTCCAGGGGTATCTCGTAATAGCTTAAATTCAGCTTTATACTACGACAATGGTGGTAAATTCCAAGCTCGATTAGCTTACACTTACAGAGGTAAATATTTGGTATTACCTAGTGATGTTTTTGCTCAAGAAATTTGGCATAATAGTTATGGGCAGTTAGATGGCTCAGTTAACTACGAGATAAAGAAAGGATTTAACATTTTTGCCGATGTTACCAATCTTAATAATGCCATAGATAGAACATTCTCGTCTAGTACAGCTTCACCAGCTTACGACCAAAGCCGACCGCTCTCTTATGGATATACAGGGATAAGGATTGCCTTAGGATTACGACTTACACTTTAAAATATTTGGTGAATTTACAACGACAGACTATTACTTTATTAGTCTGTCGTTTTTTGTTGGTGTCATTTTATGTGGTTAGATAATTCTTTTGTTGCTACGAAGCTTTAATAACTTTAATAAGTTGATATATATATAATACAATTTTTTTAAGTATTGTATATTTATATGAGTTGTGCGATTAAAAGGTCAAAGGATATTTAGACTGATTTATCGGCTTGTTATTTCGGCTATTGAGGTTTGGCATTCTATGATAAAATTTAAAGTTGCCATCAGCACGAATGGAGGACATGAAAACAACAGATTTGGTTATATCTGAAAATAAATAAAAATTGCTTGAAAGGTTGTGCATAAAGAAATATTTAATTGGTGGAAATGTTTTTAATGCATTGATTATCAATTAAATGGGTAGTTTTTCATCATTTTTTTAATCGCACAATACGTTTGAATAATTTATATTCTTTTGTTTTTTTTGAATGCTATTTGAGTTTGATGGATGGTTTAGGTAAATGTGTTAGCGGTAAAAGAGTTTGTTTTTCTTGAAAAAATATTTCTATATTTGTGGTGGAGGGGATGCGTACCCAGTCGCCCTAAGGCGATAGGTTTTTAATCTATCGCCTTAGTCATTTTTATAGCAGATAATTCCCATTATTCGCTATTAAGCAAATCTATTTTGCTTTAAATCAAGTCGTAGGCAATTATATATCTGTAATGTGCTAAGTAATGTTATTTTATTGGTGTATAGTTTAGGTAAATGATTGTAGTAGAAAACTAAACAGATAAAACCTAAAATTGGCAGCGTTTGTAGATGTTATATGAAATGAAAAAGGCGACTTGCGCCGCCTAAAATGTTTTCACAACGGTAAAACCTTATTGTGATTTGCTTCAGATTTGTAAATCAAAACTACAACTTTTATTATTAAAAAGCAAATAGTAACTTTATACAATAATTTTTTTACCTAATTTATTCTTTTACGTTATATTATTATCACATATGAAAAAAATTCTTGGTCTAGATTTAGGTTCATCATCAATTGGATGGGCGTTAATACACGAACCCGAAAATCATCTTGAACAACACCATATAGCAAGTATGGGCGTTCGTATTATTCCGTTAAGTGACGATGATAAAGATGAATTTACTAAAGGAAAAGCCATTTCAAAAAATGCAAAACGAACTGAAAAAAGGGGTGCGAGAAGAAGTATGCATCGCTACAAAATGCGGAAACATTTTTTGAAACAAGTATTTCAGCAACTTAACATGTCGCCGTCTGACGATATGTTTAAGCTTACGGCATTAGAACTATACGGATTACGAGATAAGGCGGTAAGGGAGAAAATAACACTTCAAGAAATAGCTCGTATATTTTTTCATCTTAATCAGAAGAGAGGGTATAAAAGCAATCGAAAAGCGAACAATGAAGAAGATAGTTTTTTAAATAATAGCAAAGAAACGCATGATATAGCAGATGGCGAGGATACTCGAAAAGGAAAGAAGAAGGGATACTTAGATCTGATTTATGAGAGAGAAGAGTTGCTTGATGAACAAACTATAGGTCAGTACTTTTATAAAAAACTATTAGTTAACCCATACTATAGAATAAAGGAAAATATTTTCATGCGTAAAAGCTATGAAAATGAATTTGACCGAATTTGGGAATTTCAACAAGCCTTCTACCCTGATATTTTAACTGAAGCGAATAAAAACCGTATTCGGAATGAAATTATATATTATCAACGACCATTAAAATCTCAAAAAGGATTAGTTTCTGTATGTACTTTTGAAGGAAAAAAGTATGCTGACAAGCGAAAGGAATATAAAAATAAGGTTTTTAGTGGACCAAAAGTAGCACCCAAAAGCTCACCCCTTTTTCAGGTTTCTAAGATATGGCAAGAATTAAACAATATCGAAATAACATCTTTTAATGCCATCAAAGCCGGAGTTGAAAGCAGTCAATTAGAAACCGATATAACTACCTTTAATAAAAGAGGACAACGCAAACTCTCTTTGCAAGAAAAGCAAAAACTGTTTGAATATTTGAATAATGGCGAAAAATTAACACCTAAAGAGCTGCTAAAAAAACTAGGATATGCTTCTGGGTTCGATGGGTATAAAATCAACCTTCGGAATGAAAAATTTATGGAAGGTAACCGCACTTATGCTGACATAAAAAAGGTTTTTGATAAGTATAAAGTGAGTCGAGAAGATTTACTTCAATTTACATTAAGTACAGTTTCAAGCAGGGATAAAGAAGGAAAGGAAATAGTAGATGAGGAAACGGGCGAGGTGCTCCAACAAATAAGGAATGATTTTGAAAAAGAGCCATTATACCAAATTTGGCATCTTATCTACTCTATTGAAGATGCTGAACTCTTGATAAAAATACTTGAAAGCAAATTTCAAGTATCTAATGAGGTAGCAGCTGCGCTATCAAAACTTGATTTTCATAAAGCTGGATATGGTAATATGTGTGCTCGTGCTTTGCGAAAAATATTGCCTCATTTGATGAATGGATGGGGGTATGCCGATGCTTGTAAGAAGGCAGGATATAATCATTCGAATAGTATCACAAGTGAAGAAAATATAAAGCGACTTATTGACGATAAACTAGAACTCTACCCTAAAAATAGCCTTCGCCAACCAGTAGTAGAAAAAATCATCAACCAAGTCATTAACCTAATTAATGAGTTAATTGATGAGAAAAATGGATTTGTAACTAAAGAAGAACGTAATGCCGAAGATAAATTTGAAATAAGGATTGAGTTGGCACGTGAACTAAAACAAAGTGCAGGTGAGCGGAATGATAGTTATAGCCGCAATAATAAAATGGATAAAAAACACAAGGAGATTGAAGAAAAACTAAAGAAAGCTGGTTATAATAAGGTAAGTAAAAGGGATATTGAACGTTATAAATTATGGGAAGAATTTGGTATGCGCTCGCCGTATGAGCCATCAAAGTGTATTAGCTTAGCAGAATTATTTAGTGGGCTATATGATATCGAACATATTATACCCAAATCAAGATTGTTTGATGATTCGTTTTCTAATAAAACCATTTGCCCTCATAAACTAAATAAAGACAAGGATAATCAAACAGCTTTCGACTTTATGAGTATGCAAGGCGACCAAGCATTTGATGCTTATCTTGAATTTATTAAAGACTGTTATAAAAAGCATACTATCTCAAAAGCTAAATTTGATAAACTGATGATGCCATTAGATAAAATACCAGATGATTTTATCAATAGGCAAATGAACGAAACACGATTTATTAGTCGTGAAGTGAAAACTTTACTGCAAAAGGTATGCAGAAATGTTTACTCATCGACAGGTACAGTTACCTCAAAATTAAGGCATTTATGGGGATGGGATGATGTGTTAATGAATTTACAGTTTGATAAATACAAATCGAATGATTTAACCGAGTGGGTGGAATATGAAAGCAATGGGCAAAAGCATAAGGTTGAAAGAATAATTGATTGGACAAAGAGAAAAGACCATCGCCATCATGCCATTGACGCATTAAGTATTGCTTGCACAAAACAGGGCTTTATACAACGTATAAATAGTTTGAATGCGCAGCATACTCGTGATGAGATGTTGAGTGAAACCAAGGGAGTACATTATAGCAGAAAATTATCAGCTCTCGAAAAATATCTTGTAAATCAAAAGCCATTTGATACTACAATAGTACAACAGGAAGCGGCAAAAATTCTAGTTTCATTTAAAGCAGGCAAACGTGTTGCATCAAAATCAGTAAACAAAATAAAAAATAACAATCAAATAGTTAATACCCTTACTCCACGTGGCTTCTTACATATAGACACCGTTTATGGTCAAATAAAGCAATTCGATAAATTAAAACTATCTACTCGTTTTGACATAACTAAGGCTGATATAGTGGATGTAAAAGTGAAGGAGCAGCTTGAAGCTCATTTGTCGCAACTGGATAACGACCCTAAAAAAGCTTTTAATAGCAAGGGGTTACAAAAATTTGTTGAGCAATATGGCTATAACGAAATAGCCATTTATAAAAAGGAAGTAGTAGTGAAATATAAACTCAATGGCGATTTTAAAGAAGAACATATTGAGTCTATTGTTGATGCTGGTGTGCGCGACATTGTTAAAAAGCATTTTATTAAACACGGCAGCAATCCTAAAATAGCTTTTAATGCCGAGAATACAGTGTGGATGAACGAAGCAAAAGGAATAGTAATCAAATCTGTAAGGCGTAAAGCTAAACCAAATGAGGTGAAGCCATTGCACAAAAATGAATTTGGAGAGCCTATTGATTTTGTATCTACATCCAATAATCATCATATAGCTATTTATCGAGACGAGGAAGGGAAATTACAGGAAAATGCCATTACACTTTGGGATGCATTTGAGCGTAAAAGAATGGGCTTACCTATTATTATAAAAGAGCCAAAACAAGTGTGGGATAATATTTTAAATAGCGGGTTTGATAATCAAAATTTCCTTTCAAAATTGCCACGAGAGAATTGGAAATTTGTGACCTCCTTACAGCAAAATGAAATGTTTGTTTTTGGATTAACAATTGCCGAATTGCGAAACGCAATTGACGAAGACAACTACCCACTTATCAATAAGCATTTGTATAGAGTGCAAAAGATTGCCAAAGGCTATTATTCCTTCAGACATCATTTAGAAACAAGTGTTGATGATAAATTTAATGGGGATAAAAACGAAGGAAGGTCTATTCAATTAGGTAATATGAAACGTATTACAAGTTTAAAAAACATGACTGGCATTAAAGTAAAAGTTGATAACCTCGGTCGTGTAACCAAAATAGGAGATTAGGCAAAATGATTAAACGTACCCTGCATTTTGGCAATCCTGCTTACTTAAGTAGGCGCAATGCCCAATTATTAATTGAATTGCCCGATGCTATAAATTTAGATGGTAAAGACAATAATAAAAGGAGTGTGCCCATAGAGGATATTGGTGTAGTGATATTAGACCATCAACAAATTACCATTACCCAAGCAGCATTAGCATCCTTGCTTCAAAACAATACAGCAGTAATAACTTGTGATGATAGCCATCATCCCGTAGGGCTGTTTTTGCCATTAGATGGCAACGAAACACAAAGCGAGCGTTTCCGCTACCAAATTGAGGCAACAGAGCCGTTGAAAAAACAGCTATGGCAACAAACCATTTCGGCAAAAATTTTAAATCAAGCGGCTCTGTTGTATAAGCGAGGCGTTGACATAGACAATATGCTGCACTGGGCAAAAAGTGTGCGCTCGGGAGATCCCGATAATTATGAGGGTAGGGCGGCAGCTTATTATTGGCGATACTTATTTGGAGTAGAGGTTAACTTTTTTAGAAGGCGAGAAGGCGAACCTCCAAACAATCTACTCAATTATGGTTATGCCGTTTTGCGGGCAATGGTAGCTCGAGGTTTAGTATCATCAGGGCTACTGCCCACCTTTGGTATCCACCATCGCAATAAATATAATGCGTATTGCCTGGCTGATGATATTATGGAGCCGTATCGCCCCTATGTAGATGAATTGGTTTGCGAAATACTTGACGATGGCGAAAGTTTTGATTTTATAACTACCGAACTAAAAAGTCGTTTGTTAAGCATCGCTACTCGAAATGTATATTGGGAAAAAGAAACCAGCCCATTGATGGTAGGTTTACAGCGCACTACTGCATCATTAGTAAAATGTTTTGATGGCACAGGACGTAAAATTGCTTATCCATTGATGCCATTGCCGTTGAATATCAAAGATAAACGAAGGGCTTTTTAATATCAATAGCGCTATTGCTAACCCAATACATTGTTTATGCGCTTTAACGAATATCGTATTTTGTGGATTATAGTATTGTTTGATTTGCCTACCGAAACCAAAAAGGATAGGAAGTTATCCGCCAAATTCAGAAAAGATATTATGGCAGATGGGTTTGGTATGTTTCAGTTTTCTATTTATTTACGGCATTGCAGTAGTCGTGAAAATGCCGACGTGCACATAAACAGAGTAAAAAAACTATTGCCACCTAAGGGGCATGTAGGTATATTAACTATTACTGATAAGCAATTTGGTATGATGGAGCTTTTTTATGGTAAATGCCCTAAAGAACTACCTAATACACCACAACAGTTAGAATTGTTTTAATCAAAAAAAATCCTGCAATCTATTATCAGAAAGCAGGATTTTTATGTTCTAAATTTAACGATAACTACCAGTAAATCAAAACGATAAATGCAGGTATGTTGGTGCTAATATCGTAAAGAACAAATCTGAAAGCAAATCACAACGGGGGGTTGCGTTGTATAAAGTATATGACCGTTGGTGCTAATATCGTAAAGAACAAATCTGAAAGCAAATCACAACCAAGTGATATAAGACCAGTCATCATAGAACGTTGGTGCTAATATCGTAAAGAACAAATCTGAAAGCAAATCACAACATCAAAGGCATATACCTATCAATACCAGCCGTTGGTGCTAATATCGTAAAGAACAAATCTGAAAGCAAATCACAACTCAGGCAAAGCCATTACATACTCCATCATTGTTGGTGCTAATATCGTAAAGAACAAATCTGAAAGCAAATCACAACTAAGGATCAGCAACAACGTCATCTAGTTTTGTTGGTGCTAATATCGTAAAGAACAAATCTGAAAGCAAATCACAACCCGTTATCATATATGCTACTTTTGTCTAAGTTGGTGCTAATATCGTAAAGAACAAATCTGAAAGCAAATCACAACTAAGGATGTATCTATATTCTCTTGTACAGAGTTGGTGCTAATATCGTAAAGAACAAATCTGAAAGCAAATCACAACATAGATTAAATCTTTACGCTATAATCCATAGTTGGTGCTAATATCGTAAAGAACAAATCTGAAAGCAAATCACAACGGCTTGAGAACGTTAATGTTTGACCAGATAGTTGGTGCTAATATCGTAAAGAACAAATCTGAAAGCAAATCACAACGGTGGTTTTGTGCTTTATAAATTCTTTAATGTTGGTGCTAATATCGTAAAGAACAAATCTGAAAGCAAATCACAACCATCTCCTCCTCCTGTTGATGATGTTTCGGTTGGTGCTAATATCGTAAAGAACAAATCTGAAAGCAAATCACAACATGAAGCCCATTTTTTTATTGAATTCTTGTGTTGGTGCTAATATCGTAAAGAACAAATCTGAAAGCAAATCACAACATGTTTCTGTCATTCCTTCTTTCGTTTGCAGTTGGTGCTAATATCGTAAAGAACAAATCTGAAAGCAAATCACAACTGATCCTACTCCAGGGTATGAGATGTTCCAGTTGGTGCTAATATCGTAAAGAACAAATCTGAAAGCAAATCACAACTTACTATACCTAACTCTTCATTAATTATCGTTGGTGCTAATATCGTAAAGAACAAATCTGAAAGCAAATCACAACCAGTTGGCAAAGACACCACTAAGCAAATAGGTTGGTGCTAATATCGTAAAGAACAAATCTGAAAGCAAATCACAACAGTACGTTATACACTTTCTTTTGCTGGTTTGTTGGTGCTAATATCGTAAAGAACAAATCTGAAAGCAAATCACAACACGGTATTAGGCTATGCTGATGAAAAGGATAGTTGGTGCTAATATCGTAAAGAACAAATCTGAAAGCAAATCACAACGACCACGACAGGTGACTTGCTGCCGGGCTTGTTGGTGCTAATATCGTAAAGAACAAATCTGAAAGCAAATCACAACTCGGATTTTGATGTCAGTTTAATAATCAACGTTGGTGCTAATATCGTAAAGAACAAATCTGAAAGCAAATCACAACTGTATATTATGTTAGTATGTACTTTGTTGGGTTGGTGCTAATATCGTAAAGAACAAATCTGAAAGCAAATCACAACTCGGCGTTGGTTACTTACCCTCGGCCTCTGTTGGTGCTAATATCGTAAAGAACAAATCTGAAAGCAAATCACAACAACCAAACGTTTAGTATATGATAATTCTATGTTGGTGCTAATATCGTAAAGAACAAATCTGAAAGCAAATCACAACTGGAGAGTGGCATATCCATCTATGTAAGAAGTTGGTGCTAATATCGTAAAGAACAAATCTGAAAGCAAATCACAACTTTGTACACGGTCTGAATAAATACCACTCGGTTGGTGCTAATATCGTAAAGAACAAATCTGAAAGCAAATCACAACATTCTAGGTCGTTGGCTATTATTTCGCGCTGTTGGTGCTAATATCGTAAAGAACAAATCTGAAAGCAAATCACAACCATACATAACTATCCCATTCTATCGCCCCCGTTGGTGCTAATATCGTAAAGAACAAATCTGAAAGCAAATCACAACTGAAGAACTCTTAAAGATACATCCAAATTTGTTGGTGCTAATATCGTAAAGAACAAATCTGAAAGCAAATCACAACTATGAACTTTGTTACGTTAACTGTTTATTCGTTGGTGCTAATATCGTAAAGAACAAATCTGAAAGCAAATCACAACGTGTCGGGGTCATTCCCATAAAGGGTTAAGGTTGGTGCTAATATCGTAAAGAACAAATCTGAAAGCAAATCACAACTTCCTGTCGCTGTGTTCTGTGTGTATCTTCGTTGGTGCTAATATCGTAAAGAACAAATCTGAAAGCAAATCACAACTCAGGAGGCACGTATGGAGATTGGTTAGAAGTTGGTGCTAATATCGTAAAGAACAAATCTGAAAGCAAATCACAACAACAACTGGATGAGCTCGACATGGAACACAGTTGGTGCTAATATCGTAAAGAACAAATCTGAAAGCAAATCACAACTGAAGTTGCGCGTTATATAAACGTACTGGTGTTGGTGCTAATATCGTAAAGAACAAATCTGAAAGCAAATCACAACAAACTTTCGTTTAATTTGATTTGACGCATTGTTGGTGCTAATATCGTAAAGAACAAATCTGAAAGCAAATCACAACCTATTATCTTTAAAAAAGTATCGAAAACATGTTGGTGCTAATATCGTAAAGAACAAATCTGAAAGCAAATCACAACACAAAGGCATACTAACCGTGATTTTAAAAGTTGGTGCTAATATCGTAAAGAACAAATCTGAAAGCAAATCACAACTAGTGCTCATGGCGTTAAAAAAACACTTATGTTGGTGCTAATATCGTAAAGAACAAATCTGAAAGCAAATCACAACTTATCGATTAGCACAGGATAAAACAGCCTTGTTGGTGCTAATATCGTAAAGAACAAATCTGAAAGCAAATCACAACCTCGGGTCTTATACAAATAGCTGGAGGTTTGGGGTGTGAAAGCCATCTTTTTGTATGGTAGATACACCGCGCTATTGGGCAAGTGTATAGGCTTAAGAGAAAAAACTGGAGTAGTAGGCTTTACTTATAAAACAAAAACCCCTTGTAGATATATGCACTACAAGGGGTTGTTTTTTTAATAAGTTATATTAGATACTTTAAAATTTTATTAAGTATTGTTTATTTTTATTTTTTATATACATTTGTGTGTATAATAATTAATATTATAAAAGTAGGTAGGCTGCTTTTTAACTTATACTGAATTGAAGCTTATTGTGAAAGGGTTGGTTACCTGCTCATTTCATATTCGGTTATTTTGGGTAAGCAGGCTCGAAAGAGCTTGCTTTTTATATATAATCTTAGGTTAGTTTGCAGTTTCGTTTCTGCTTTTGATGGATAGATATATCCAAACATTGGCCAAGACAAGCCCCATGCCATAAAAAATATCTTCTACAGGTATAGTCAATATACGTAAGCCTATAATGCCATCGGGGTTGTACCAAACTACTGGTTTTGATAGGCAAGTACCTGTAAGTAATCCATTTACTATTAAGAAAGGTACTAGTAAAACACCATAAATGATATAGAACTTAGGTAGCCACTGTATATTCCTGAAAGTGGCTATTAATATCATCAGAGCAAGTATCGAAAAGGCTGTTACAGTATATGGTTTGTTATAGAAAACGAATGATAGTATTAGTAATATACCTACAAAACTATAATTGATAAATTTGATTGTACTGTATGAGTAAGCAGGCGAAGTGATACGAGAGAGGCATTCAAAAGTAAAAACGCAGGAATAGGGGATGCAAACAAAAAATAGTATTTCTTCTACTGGCAAATTTCCTAAATGTAAGCCTGTAAGATAACGGGGGGTAAATCCCCAAACACCTAGGTGTGTAAACCAACTATCCCAAAGTGTATAAAATATGCCTGTAATTACTATTGCAGCTAGTATAGCACGCCATTGCTTGTAAAATAGTATTTTGGGGTGGAATGAAAAAAGCAAGGGCACAATCAAACTAAAAAAATCTATCAGCAAATAGGTATATGGGGTCATATATTGCTAGTTTTAGATTCTCTAAAATATCTAAGCGGAACCCAAAGCATTCCAAAACACTCGCCATCTTCCTTGTCCAAATGTTTGTGGTGCATTTTGTGTGCTCGGCGTATGCCACGCAAGTACCAATGGTTGCTGTTTCTAAATATTTTTATACGCTGATGTATAAATACATCGTGCACCAAAAAATAACAAAAGCCATATAGCGTAATACCAACCCCAATAAATAGCAACCAAGTGAGCGATGTATAGCTTCCTACTGCCAAACACGTAATACCTGGTGTGGCAAAAATGAGGAAGAAAAAATCGTTTTGCTCAAAAAAACCATATTGTTCTTTTTTATGATGGTCGCGGTGCAATCCCCATAGAAAACCATGCATCAAATATTTATGCGCCAACCAAGCCACACCTTCCATAGATGCGAATGATGCTATAACAATGCCGATGTCGATAATTACTTTAATCATTTTTTTGCAGTTGATGATAATGTTTTACTACTTGCTCAAAACATATTTTAAGCCATGTTGTGTATTCGTCGGGGTTTTGTTTTATTAAAACGCCGAGTTCTTCCAAACTATTATATCGAAAAGCCGATACTTCATCTATATTTAGTTGTGGTAAAACATCTGTTATACCAAAAAATACATGGTCGTATTCATGCTCAAAAAGTCCGTTACCAAAGTTAGCCTGATAAATAAAATTAAACCCATAAACTAAGTTACAATCCAATCCCATTTCTTCTTTCAATCGTCGTGTTGCTGCATCAATATTTTGCTCGCCTAATCGAGGATGACTACAAGTTGTATTGCTCCATTTACCAGCCGAATGGTATTTTTGTGCTGCCCGCTGCTGCATAAGCAGCTCTCCTTTTCTGTTGAAAACAAATACCGAAATAGCACGATGAAGCTTGCCTAAGCGATGAGCTTCCATTTTTTCCATTGTGCCAAGTGTTTGGTCGTTTGTATCAACTAATATTACGCTCTCGTTTACCATTTCTTAATTGTTTTTTCTGCCCTCTGCTTTTAAGCGATTAAAATACGCAGTTATTCTATTTTTTAAGTCTATATCCTTTAGCTTGCAAATTTCTTGTGTAATTAAAATACTATCGCGATGCATACTATTATTGTATTTAAGAAAACTGGGTAAATGTTGTTGAATAGAGTACCTAATAAAGCGCGATTCGATATTTGATGTATCTTTTGCTATTGCTTCTTCTATCAAGGTTTTACCACGATTAAAACAAGCAAACTTCCGAATAGGATTAACAGCCTGCTTGGCTTTAAACATTTCTGCCGCACCTTTGTAACAAAGTATTACTGGGGTTGTGTCTTCATTTAACGTGTCAAGCATTTGTACAAAATACATGGCTTCTTTTTTACTTGCTGCACACTTAAAATAAGCGTCGCGAACTTGTGGTACACTGATGTCCGTTCGACAAAACGAAAGAATTAATATGATGCTTCCTATAATTCTCATAGTAAATTCATTTGGTATTTAAGTAATACATTGCAAAGCAATACCATTTTTCGGGTATTAGATATTCTGAACCGTTTAGAAAATATCACACAAGCCCTTGCCGCTTTGATTTTTGTAAATAACTGTCGATAATACTGGTAGGCTAAATACACCCCTTTACGTGAGGAAACAGGCAATTGCTTAATACCCACTAGTGCTTCATTAAATTCTTGTTCTATATCTTGCTCTATTTTCTTTTTATCAGCCTCCGTAAAATTTGTCAAATCAACATCAGGAAAATACGTCCTGTTGAGGTCTAAATAATCAGCACCAATATCTCTCAGGAAATTAATTTTTTGAAACACAGAGCCTAGTTTCATCGCCGAAGGTTTAAGCTGATTATAAAGAGTGATGTTACCATCAGCAAATACAAACAGACACATCAACCCTACAACTCTTGCTGAGCCCAAAATGTACTCTTCATATTTTTCATCATCGTAGTTTTGTATCTCTAAATCCATTTCCATACTTCTCAAAAATATGTGGATTAATTCATGGTCGATGTTATAATCTCGCACTGCTTGTTGAAAAGAGTTAAGTATTGGATTTACGCTGATACCCTGCTCAATTGCTTCAAAGCAGTATTTTTTAAAGCCATCTAGGAGTGCCTTTTTATTATAATCGTGGAAACTATCTACTATCTCATCAGCCAAGCGTACAAAGCCATAAATGGCATAAATAGGCGCATGGAGTTTTTTGTCGAGAAAACGTATGCCCATAGAGAAGCTTGTGCTGTAACGCTTTGTGATGATTTGACTAAATTCAGCCGATAACTTATCGTATTTCTCCTTCATGTTGTTGCCAAGTATTTTAAGAGTTGATTTGCTGCTACATTGCCCGAAATAATAGCGGGAGGTACTCCTGGTCCCGGAATTGTTAAATGTCCAGCATAAAACAAATTTTCTATTTTGCTATTGCTCATAGCGGGTTTCAGAATAGCGGTTTGGCGCAACGTATTAGCCAAACCATAAGCATTACCACCAAAAGAATTATAATCGTGCTTAAAATCCGAAACACAGTAACTTTTTTTATAATCTATATGCTCTGTTATTGTTTCGCCACAATAATCTTCCAATCGTTGCATAATGAGGGCGAAGTATTTTTCTCTAATCTCCTCCTCATCCTTAAGATTAACCGCTAGTGGCATCAATATAAATATGTTTTCGTGCCCAATTGGGGCTACGTTATCGTCCGTTTTTGAAGGGCAGCAAACATAAAATAGCGGGTTAGAAGGCCATTGTGGTTGTTTATATATTTCTTGCGCATGTGCTTTCAAATCTTGGTCAAAAAACAGATTGTGGTGTTTTAATTTCTTTATCTTTTTCTTAACTCCCAAATAAAATATCAAAGCAGAGGGGGCTAAAACACGATTATCCCAATAACGTTTTGAATATTTTTGATATCGAGGTTCTAATAATTCCTGCTCAATATGATGATAATCTGCAGCACCTATCACACCATCAAATTTTTTAACGCCCGAATGGGTGTAGATATTTTTGATTTTCTTTTGATTAATCTCAAAACCTGTTACAGCTTCATCAGTATAAAATTTAACCCCTTGCTCTTCTGCAATCTTTTTCATTGCATCAACCACCTTGCCAAAACCGCCTATTGGATACCAAGTGCCCAATTTCAAGCCCGCATAATTCATCAAACTGTATAGCGCGGGAGTATCTTCGGCCATAGCCCCTAAAAACAGTGCAGGAAACTCCATTAAGGCTTGTAATTTGGGGTGTTTAAAATGTTTTTTTACATGAGCACTTAGCGAAGTAAACACTTGCAGTTTGAACACTCCTTTCAGTAGTTCTACATCAGCGAACTCCATTAATGAACGCCCTGGTTTATATACCAGTTTGTTTATCCCTAAACGGTATTTATAAGCGGCTTGTGCTAAAAATATTTTTAAAGCATCGGCACTTCCTGCCTCTATACGCTCAAAAACAGCAAACAAGTCGAGCATATTAGCTGGTATATCAAGTTCATCATCTTTACCAAAAATGATGGTATATTGTGGGTCAAGTGCTTTTAGTGCATAAAAATCGCTCGGTTTGTATCCAAAATCACCAAAAAACTTCTCAAAAACATCGGGCATCCAATACCAGCTTGGTCCCATATCAAACAAATATCCTTGTGGAGTGAGTAATTGCCGCGCTCTGCCACCTATATCGGCATTTTTCTCAAATACCGATACATTGCATCCTGTCTTAGCTAAGTATGCAGCAGCACTTAACCCGGCAAAACCAGAGCCTATAACAGCTATATTTTTAATCTTGTTTGATGCCGTCATGATGAGGTTTAATATTAATTATATGCTCAAAATCATTTATATCCAGTATCCCTTTTACTTGTTTAGGGAGCTCTAGTATAGATATTAACCTTTGGTTTCCTGAAAAATACGTTTTTTGTTCGGGAAAATCAATTGCAAGTTGATTAATATAATCTTGTGCATCTTTTGTAGGTCGGCTACGTGTCATGAAAAAGAGCAGATTTTCAGGCTTGATTGCTTTTATCGTATTACTTAGCGCAAATAGCGGAACTTTAGTACCAAGATAAATGACCCCTTTACCCGCCGACCGCAATAAATAACTTGCCATTAAAAGCCCAATATCATGATCTTCGTCCTCGGGTAGAAACAAAAGCCAATCGCATTTAGATGCTACATTATTACTACAACCATCAATTGCTGTAAAAAGTTTTTGACGCAAAATAGAGCAAAATAGATGTTCTTGTGATGGGCATAACGATTGGTTTCGCCACATTAGTCCTAGCCGAACTAATAAAGGATATAACACAAATTTATAAGTTTCTCCAATGCCAATTTTTTTAAAACAATAGGTAATCAACGTTCCTGTTTGGTACTCATCATAAGCCAAACATCTATTGATAATTTGAGTGATATAATATTCATATTGGTGCTCTTTTGCAACGGTAAGATTTATTTCTTGTTGTAAAAACAATGCTATTTCTTCGTTACTCATCGCGCACGCTTTAGATATCTTATAATCAGCGTGATAGAGGCTTACAATATTTAGCAGTCTTTTTAGTTGTTCATCATCATAAAAGCGGGTATTGCCTGCTGTCCTTGATGGCTGCAAAGCACTGTATCGGCGTTCCCATATCCTAATATTATGCGCCGAAATGCCTGATAATTGTTCGAGGTCAGAAATTGAATATTGCATTTTGTCTAAATTTATATATTAAAATTTAGACAAAAAAATAAATTTTCTGTATTTACAATTAAAAGACACTTTGGCTGATTTTTAAGTGCCTTGTGTTTACTGCAAAATAGATATATCACTCTCGGAAAGTATGCTATTAAATGATTGCGTTTTGATGTAGTTTAATATCAGGTTTGTGCATCCATCATTTCAGTGTAGAACTCTCTTTAATTAATCATAACTTGCTGTTATTTAATTTTTTAAAACTTTTATGGCATATTTCAGAATGTTTAACTCCTTAAATTTAAAAGTTAACTATATTTATTCTGCAATCAGCGTTTGGCTTTATATACCTCTTATTGTTTTGGTTGAATCTTGTTATAAGTTTCGTGTATAAAAAATATTTTTATTAAGTATGGGAACTTTCCTTGTTTTGATATACTTAGGTGTGAATAATGTTTGATATTCATAAGTAGATAAGATACTTTTTAACGATATACTGAATTGAAGATTATTGTGAGAGGGTCGGTTACCTTACTCATTTCATATTCAGTTATTTTTGGGTAAGCAGGCTTGAAAGAGCCTGCTTTTTATGATTATAACTTAGAATTCGTTTTTATGAAAGGGTATATAAACCTCGAGAAGTTTTAGGAGTTTGATTTTTGTAAGTGCACACATGGGAGTTTTACCTATTTTGGTACACATAGTATAAATAAATAAGTATAATCTATGTCGAATCCATTAACTAAAGCATTTATTGAAGTAGTGAAAAAATATTTAGATGGAAAAGCATCTGAAGATGAGATTGCTATGCTCGAAAATTACTATCAGCAATTTTCAAACAATCCAGATGTTTTGGCTGAATTAGGCGAGCAGGAAGTAGAGGTACTTCGTGACCAATTAAAAGGGCGGGTATATCAAAGAATTAAAGAGTTAGAAAACCCTACAATACCTATATACAAGAGCAAGTTTTTGCGAGTAGCCGCAATACTAATCATTACCTCTTTAGTTGCTCTTCTTTATTTCAGTAATAACCGTGCTGAAAAATTAAGCAATCAAAAATTAGCACAACATGATCTTTTGCCTGGTGGCAATAAAGCTATTTTAACTTTAGCTGATGGTAAAAAGATTAGCTTAACTGATGCCAAAAATGGAACATTAGCTCATCAAGATGAGCTAAATATCAACAAAACACAAGACGGGCAATTAGTTTATGATGTAAACAATCATTCCAGTATCACTCCCCAAACCATTACTTACAATATTATCGAAACTCCGAGAGGTGGACAATATCATCTAACCTTAGCTGATGGTACACAAGTATGGTTAAATGCCGCATCATCATTAAGATACCCAACAACATTTACAGGTAAAGAGCGAAAAGTAGAATTGACTGGAGAAGCCTATTTTGAAGTGATACATAATAATAAAATGCCATTTAAAGTAATAGCAAATGGGCAAGAAATAGAAGATATAGGTACTCATTTTAATGTTAATGCTTATACGGATGAACTCGTAACAAAAACTACGCTATTAGAAGGCGCTGTAAAAGTTTCGCAAAATAAAAATTCAAAATTCTTAACTCCAGGGCAACAAGTTTCAATTAACACTTCAGGTACTTTCAATATTTCAGAACCAGATTTAGACGAAGTAGTGGCTTGGAAAAATGGTATGTTTCAATTTAACGATGTAGATATTGAGTCGGTAATGAGGCAAATTGCAAGATGGTATAATGTTGATGTAAGTTTTGAAGGTACAATACCTACTTATACCGTTCATGGGAAAATATCTAGAAATTCAAACGCATCACAGGTGTTAAAAATATTAGAACTAGGTGGTATAAACTTTAAAATAGAAGGGAGGAAGATTATACTAAAAGGATAGCTGGGAAAACAGAGCATAAAGCTAGGCTAAATTCTCTGCCAGCAAAAAAGCCGGAAAGTGTTGCTGCACCTCCGGCCGTAGGCTGGGTAATACTAATAATTTGTCTAACAATCATTTTTTAACCCAAAACCCATCAAATATATGGAAAATTCTACTTTTTATCCGTTGCGGAGTTATTATCCGTGGCTAAAAAAAACGCTACTGGTCATGAAGTTAACATTTCTAATAACCTTGGCAATCACACTGAATCTCAGTGCTGCTACCTTAGCACAAAACATTACACTTTCCGAAAAAAACAGCTCAATTGAAAAGGTTTTGAATAAAATCGAAAAACAAACTGGGTATACTTTTTTCTATAAAACCAATTTAATAAAGAAATCATGGAAAGTATCAGTAAATGTTAATGAGGTAAGCTTAAGTAGAGTACTAGAACTTTGCTTTAAAGATTTGCCAGTTACCTATAATATTGTTCAAAATACTATTGCTCTAAACTCAAAAAAAGCTGACAGTAAGCTTGTTTCGGCTCAGCAAATTGCTTTAATGGAAATATCAGGGAAAGTAAAAGATGAGCAAAATGCGCCATTGGTTGGCGTAACAGTGAAGGTAAAAGGAACTAATGTTGTTACCGTTACAGATAAGGACGGTAATTTTAAAATAAAAGTACCTGATGCTAATGCTGTGTTAGTTTTCACATCAGTAGGTTTTATTAGTAAAGAAGTACAAGTTGGTTCAAATAAAGAAATCAATGTGGTATTAGCCAATGATGTAAGCAACCTTAACGAGGTTGTAGTATCAGTAGGGTATGGTACACAACGTAAAGCTAGTTTAACTGCTGCTGTTACAAGTATTAAAGCAGAGGAGATTGCACTAATCCCGACTTCAAACTTATCAAACGTTTTGGCAGGTCGGTTATCAGGAACTTTTGTAACTACTGGAACTGGTACGCCAGGTCTTGGGTCTTCTATCAGAGTTAGAACCCAAACTTCTTGGAATGGTGGTGATGCCGTTTATGTAATTGATGGAGTAGTGCGCGATAAGGCAAGTTTTGATGCCCTAGACCCAAATGAAGTTGATGACATAACAATATTAAAAGATGCCGCATCAGCAGCTATATATGGCTCTCGCTCATCTAATGGTGTTGTATTAGTAACTACCAAAACAGGTAAAAATGGCAAGCCAGTGGTTGAATACTCTTCGGTTGTTAGCACAAGTAAGCCTGCAGTACTACCTAAGTTTTTGAGCTTAAAAGAGTCATTAGATCTTTTTACTCAGATTTGGGGTGTATCACAAGCATCAGAAGATTATGCTCTTAAAGCCAACCCTACTGGATTAAATTTTTTCAATGCTGCGTATAGAACGCCTAACAATCAAAAGCATTCGGTTAGTGTTTCGGGAGGTACTGATAGGGTAACCTATTATTTAGGAGGTTCTTACTATGACGAAAAAGGTTGGTTGCCAAACCTTTGGTTTAATAAATATAATCTTAGAGGCAATGTTCAAGTAAAAGTAAGCAACGACCTTACCGTAGGATTAAATTTAAACACAAATAGTGGTACACGGAATCGTTTTAATTTTACCTATGATTATGGTTCTGGCGACTTAAACAACCTATGGATTAAATTGTATACCTTAAATGCGTTTGCTCCTCCATATATTGATGGTAAGCCCGTAAACCCAGGTTGGTTAGGCAACGTGGTCGAAATAATGAAAAATGGTGGCTATTGGCGTGATAATAATGTACATACTGATGCATTACTAAATATTGATTATAAAATTTCTGCCGTTCCAGGTTTATCCATTAAAGGCGCATTAAGTGAAAATTATGATAATGATTTCATAAAAACTTTTGCACAAAAAACATTACTTTACAATTTTAAAACTACTGGCCCAGAGGGGCTCATTTATACAAATCAAGTACTTGGAACAACTTATAGTGGAGATCCCGGAACTCCATATATTGGTAATGAGAATGCAAAAACGAACTCTTATCAATTGAATGGTCAAATAAATTATGACCGCACTTTTGGTAAAAGTCACATATCGGCATTAGCTGCTTACGAACAATATGAAGCACAAAACTATAATTCTCAAACATATCGATATAATTTCCCATTGTTTCCTACCGACCAATTTTTTGCAGCAAGTGGAAACTCAAGCGATTGGTTTGCTAATGGTGGTGAAGGGCAAGATGGTAGGTTATCTTATATTGGTAGGGTAAACTATGCTTATGATGACAAATATTTGTTTTCATCATCTGTGCGTAGAGATGGCTCAATAAAATTCGCTCCTACTAATAGATGGGGTTGGTTTCCTTCTGTTTCGGCTGGATGGGTAATTTCAAAAGAAGATTTTTTCAGAAATAATGACAAATTAAACTTTGTTGATTTATTAAAATTACGCTTCTCTTATGGTTCAACGGGTAATGATGCTATAGGTGGATGGCAGTGGCAAGAGCAATACAATATTGTAAGTAGCTCATTTTATTTTGGTAATACAAGTGTACCTGGTTTACGTTATGGGGGGATCCCGAATAAAGACCTTACTTGGGAAAGATCAAACTCATATAACTTAGGACTAGATGTAGAGTTTTTAAAGAAATTTACATTTACTGCTGAGTTTTATACCCGACACACTTATGATATTTTAGGCCCTCGTATTCTTGCATTACCTCCTGAGTTTGGGGGAAATCTTCCAAGTGTAAATTATGGCATAGTAGATGG
This sequence comes from uncultured Mucilaginibacter sp., assembly GCA_963422535.1. GTDB lineage: Bacteria > Bacteroidota > Bacteroidia > Sphingobacteriales > Sphingobacteriaceae > Mucilaginibacter. Next base: position 358,517 of record OY730227.1, on the reverse strand, counting down.
AAAAGGCTTAGAGTTTGAATTATCATATAGAGATAAGATAGGGAGCGATTTCTCTTACAAACTAAAAGGTAATTTTGGTATAGCTACAAATAAAGTAATAAAAGAAGATGTTGCTGCAAACGCACAACCTGTGGATAATCCTAATGGAAAACCACTTGGTTATTTAGCTGGCTTAGTATCAACAGGCGTAATTAAAACTCAAGCTCAACTTAGTGCACTACCAGCAGGTTATACTATTTATGGTGCAACGCCAGAATTGGGTATGCTGAATTTCCAAGACGTGAGTGGGCCTAATGGTGCTCCTGATGGTAAGATTGATGACTATGACCGTCAGGTTATATCGAAGCACAATGGTGTGGGTGCAGCTCCAATTTCTTTTGGCTTATTAATGAATTTGGCTTACAAAAGGTTTAGTTTAGATGCACAATTTGCTGGCTTTGCTGGCTTTACGGGTACTTATAGTGATATTTTTGGCCGTAACTTTGGTGGAGGTGGATTATTGCCAACTTACTATGGCAACCAGTGGTCGTCTACAAATGCCAACTCTAATAGCCCTAAATTATATCAATGGGGCGATCCTAGAGCTACTTATACTTATACTTCAACATATAACACCTATAATGCAAGTTTTGTAAGGCTGAGATATTTAAATTTTGCATACGATTTGCCTATCCCATTTTTGAAGAGTATTGGTGTAAAATCAGCTAGAATATTTGCTCAAGGCACTAACTTGTTTGTCTTAAGTAAATTTAAGTTCTACGATCCTGAGGTAAATGGCTCCACCAGTTATCCACAAACAAAAACGTACTCGGTAGGCTTAAACGTTAAGTTTTAATTTTTGACTCATTAAATACTTGTAAATATGAAAAAGAAAATAATTATATCTACTACTTTACTTATTACAACGTTGCTTTCATTTAGTTGTAATAAAGTATTAGATAAACAGAATTTAACTGCTGTTAACCCCTCAACGGTTTGGGGTAATGCAGCAATTGCTCAAGCATATGTTAATGATATCTATGCTGCTTTAATGCCAGGTAATCCATCCGGAACAGGTAATGGCACAGACGAAGGGGTGGTTCCAGGCGGGCAAACTGCTAATTATAGTTCATGGCTAGCAGGAACAGCTACGTCAGATTCGTATAATGATTATGGGGTTTATAATAATATTCGTAGTATTAATATTTTGCTATCAAATATTGATCAAGCTACTTTTGATGTAACAAGTAAGAACAATTTAAAAGGACAAGGGTTGTTTTGGAGAGCATGGGCTTACTATCGCTTAGTTAATGCCTATGGCGGTGTTCCACTTATACTTACGCCACAACCTGTATCTACAGATCTTACTACCTTAGCATTACCTCGTAATAAAACTTCAGAATGCGTTACACAAATTGTTAAAGATTTGGATAATGCTATTGCTCTACTACCTAACAGCTGGTCGGGTAATGATTATGGTCGGATTGATAAAGGCGCAGCTATGGCATTTAAAGGACGAGTGCTATTGTTTTTTGCTAGCCCTTTATTTAACCCTACTAATGATCAAACAAAATGGCAAGCAGCATACCAAGCTAACTTAGATGCCAAAACATTCTTAGATGGACAGGGCAAGGGATTACATTCTGTATATAGCACTATATGGGATTCGGCACCTAATGAGGAAGATGTAATGACAAGGGTATTTCATTATCCCGAAGCTACCTATTTTCAAGGAGCGTTAATTCCACTTGAGTGGTCAAGAGATGCTGCTGGTGCAGATCATCCATCACTAGAGTTGGTAAATGCCTTCCCAATGAAAGACGGTTCGTCTTGGAGCTCAGCTCCCCGTGTGTACGATACGCTATTTAGACAAAGAGATGATCGGTTTTATGCAAATATCTATTACAATGGTTCTCCAAATCAATATTTATTAGGAATGAGAGAATCTAAGACATATTTGTGGACTTATTACGACCAAATTACCAATTTTACGCCAGGGGCATTCCAAGGTCTTCATAACCAAGTTACGCCCGACCCTAATGCAACTGCATCAAGTTTTTATAGAATAAAAGCTATTGATAAAAATATTAACCAATCAAATGTTGATAGAGCCACCGTTGCTTGGCCCGAAATTCGTTATGCAGAGGTATTAATGAACTATGGTGAAGCTGCAAATGAAATCGGCAAAGCAAATGAAGCTTTAAATGTGTTATATGCTATCCGTAAACGTGCGGGCATATTAGCAGGTGCTTCAAATAATTATGGCATTACAGCGGTATCTCAATCAAATATTCGTACAGCATATCAAAATGAGCGTTTTGTAGAGTTTGCCTTCGAAGGTAAACGTTGGAACGATTTGAGACGTTGGAAAAGTTTTGATTATTTGAGAACATTAGCAAATCGTCATGGTTTAGCAATATCATTGAAAACAGGTCAAACCGATGTAAATCCATTAGATGATATCAATGTAGTATATACTAAATTTACATCAACTGTTATCAATACAGATGCATCTAACATTGCTATTAAAGATCAGTACTATATTTATCCTTTACCTAAATATGTTACTGATAGGAATCCAAAAGCACAACAAAATAATAATTGGGGTGGAACATTTGATCCATTACAATAACAGTTTATTGTAGTATAAAAAAGGAGCGATTCGAAAGAGTCGCTCCTTTTTTATGACAAGTCAAATTCTTTATGGAATCAAGATTTATACTATAAAAACATGGAAAGAAGTTTTCCTAGGTGCGAGCGAAGTAAATTTAATGATGTAGCAAACTGATTTTGAACAGTTTTTTGGGATATATTAAGCATTTCACTCACTTCTGAGGTCGATTTTTCTTCTATAAAGCGCATTTTAAACACATTACTTCGTTTTTCGGGTTGTAGTTTTAGCCATTGCGCAATACATTCTTCTAATTCTTTTGCTTGATAAACTGTATCTGGTTGCAATGCCATCGTATTAAGTATTTCAAGAGGTTCTTCAAAAAATACCAAATGCTTTTGTTTCTTATATAGGAAGAATATCTGGTATCTAGCAGCCGTATACAAATAGGCATCTAATTGCCTAATATCTCTATTCTCTCTTTTTACCCATAAATCAGCAAAAACTTCTTGCAATACATCCATACAAAACTCCTTATCCTCTAAACGTTTGTAGCAAGCCGAATATAATTTACCCCAATAACGATTATATATTTCGCCAAAAGCCGCTTCATCACTTTGTTTTAACAAAGTAACCAATTCTGCGTCGGTCAAAGCACTGTATTTAACCATTAATTAAGTTTATTTATTGTGTGCCATAGTATTCTATATGGATACATCTTTAATTTGAACAATAAATATAAACAAGTAAATTGAAAAATACAAAGAAGCTGTTTTAAATAAGTTATGGGTATATTCAATGCACCGAAGTGGTCTATTGAGATATTTTTTTGAAGTTATTGAATGGGGATATAATTAACCAATTTATCAATTTTGTTAATAAGCTCGTTTGGAACTTCGGATGTATGATGGCAGTGCATAGACTCTCTTATTTTACTACCAATCAATAATGGGATTTATTTGAAAAATTTATGTTCTATTGTTGAAAATACTGATTAAGTTCGTTCATTGAATAAATTCGCAACACCGAAGTACCTGATTTTTCGACAAGCATTTGAGTTCTGTTTCTTTTTTTGGGGTAAGTAAATAATATATATATTATTAATCTCAAACTGAATTCTTGCTTAGCATTTGCCAGTCGTCCAGGACGGGCATAATCATTACTCAAAAACCTTTTTAGGTAACGAACCAAACAACCCCAAACATTAAAGTCTAGCCATATAATTATAGTGGAGCGGGCAAAACGTTGAGGCATACAAAAACTATAATTGCCTTCTATAATCCAGTTAGTTTGTTTAATGAATTCGTCATGCTCAATTTTCCATTCCTTATTGGGACGGGGAGACCAGTTTGTTCCGGGGACATGAGCAAATTGGTCGAGATGATAAACCGGAAGTAATAGTTTCGCGCCAAGATATTGAGCAAGGGTCGATTTTCCGCTATTACTCGGGCCTATGATGGAAATGCGATTCCCAAGCTGCTCTAGTTTCATACTGGAAAATGATACTTATTAAAACAAACAAAAGTTACAGCAAAATTAAGATTTTTAATTTTTGAAAACACCTTTAAATAATAAGGTATAATCATGCCCTAAACTTCCTTATTTTAGTGCTAATCAAGAATAGAATTTATTTTAATTAGCCATCATTTTTAAGAAAGCAGCTAATTTTTCTTTCATCTCTCTACGGTCAACAATAAAATCAAGGAAGCCATGCTCTTGCACAAATTCGGCAGTTTGGAAGCCTTTTGGCAAGTCTTTTTTGATGGTTTCTTTAATCACCCGTGGGCCTGCAAAACCTATTAGCGAACCTGGTTCGGCAATATTAATATCGCCCAACATGGCATACGATGCCGTTACACCTCCCGTTGTTGGGTCGGTAAGTAACGATATATAAGGTATTTTTGCTTGTGAGAGTAGTGCCAGTTTTGCTGATGTTTTAGCCATCTGCATTAGCGAGAAAGCAGCTTCCATCATGCGTGCCCCACCCGATTTAGAAATCATCAAGAAGGGTACTTTATGTTTCAAGCTGTAATCAATAGAGCGTGCAATTTTCTCGCCTACTACCGAGCCCATCGAGCCACCAATGAAATTGAAATCCATACAAGCGATAACAATATCTTGCCCCTCTATCTTACCCACACCGGCACGTATCGCATCTTTTAATCCAGTCTTTTTGATGGTTTCAGTAAGCCTGTCGGTGTATTTTTTTGTGTCTTCAAAATGAAGTGGGTCGCCCGATATTAAATTGGCATCCAATTCGGTGAAGCTGTTGTCATCAAAAAGAATAGAAAAATATTCTTTCGAGCCTATACGAATATGATATCCACAATATTGGCATACATATTTGTGTTCAACCTGCTCTGTATAGTGTAACGGTTTTTTACAACTAGGGCATTTATTCCAAATGCCATCGGGAGTTTCTTTCTTCTCCTGTGTAGTGGTAATTATTCCTTTTGATTCTCTTTTAAACCAAGCCATTTCGTTATCTTTCTCTTCCTGTTTTAATACTACAAAGAAACAAAAAATATTATCAAACTTACTAAGCTATTCATGCTTGCGAGTAGTAAATATCTTCGGGTGTTAAATAAGATTAATAAAATCGCAAAATACCATGCTTAATGTATTTGTATTTTGCCATAAATTTAATGTACTCAGCTTTTAACGAAAATATACTTAATATTCCTATTAAGCATTAATTTATAGCTGATTAATGAATAAATCAGGAAATTTTATAACTTCGGGGCTCAAAAGAAAGCTCATGGATTTGAAAAATTATAAAGGTGTTCTGCATGGCGATCAGGTGCAGGAACTATTTGAAATTGCTAAAAAGCATCAGTTTGCTTTACCAGCAGTAAATGTAATAGGAACCAATTCTATTAACGCGGTAATGGAAACGGCAAAGGCAGTAAATTCGCCAGTTATTATACAATTATCTAATGGTGGTGCGCAGTTTTATGCGGGCAAATCGTTAGATAATGCTAAGCTTGAGGCTTGCATCTTAGGTGGTGTTTCGGCTGCAAGGCACGTTCATCTTTTGGCAGAGCATTATGGTGTGGCTGTAATCTTACATACCGACCACGCTGCTAAAAAGCTATTACCTTGGATTGATGGATTGCTTGACCATGGCGAAAAATTCTTTGCCGAAACTGGTAAGCCTTTATTTTCATCACATATGCTCGACCTTTCGGAAGAGTCAATTCAAGAAAATATTGAGATTTCGGCCAAATATTTAGCTCGTATGGCTAAAATGGGTATGACTTTGGAGATTGAATTAGGCGTAACAGGTGGCGAAGAAGATGGTGTAGATAATAGCGATGTAGATAGCTCGCGTTTATATACCCAACCCGAAGATGTAGCCTACTCATACGAAGAGTTATCAAAAGTAAGTCATCGTTTTACCGTAGCTGCGGCTTTTGGTAATGTGCATGGTGTATATAAGCCAGGTAATGTGAAGTTACAACCTGTTATTTTGCACAATTCGCAAGAGTATGTAAAGAAAGCATTTAACCTTAGTGCCGAAAAACCTATCAACTTTGTATTCCATGGTGGTTCGGGTTCAAGCCAAGCCGAAATAAGAGAAGCTATTTCGTATGGTGCTATCAAAATGAATATTGATACCGATATGCAGTGGGCTTTTTGGGAAGGCATAAAAGATTATTACCAATCAAAAGAAGGCTATTTGCAAACACAAATAGGTAGCCCTGATGGTGAAGATTCGCCAAACAAAAAATATTACGATCCGCGTGTATGGTTGCGCAAAGGAGAAGATGCTTTTGTTAAACGCCTTACCGTTGCTTTTGATGATTTGAATTGCATTGATGTAAATAGTAAATTATAAATCGTATAGATATAGATTTTAAAACGCCAATGTATGATTTGCATTGGCGTTTTTTGTGAATTTGATTACCTTCGAGCGTCGTTAAACCACATAAAATGTCAAAAGATATTCAGGTAAAAAAAGTAGCCGATGCCGCTACGCTCGAAAAAGTATTTGCTATTCGTCGTGAGGTTTTTGTTGGCGAACAAAATTGTCCACCCGAACTGGAGTGGGAGTTTGAAGACGAATCGACACATTTTTTAGCTACTGTTGATGGCGAACCTGCTGGTGCATCGCGCTGGCGCAAAACCGATAAAGGGTATAAGTTAGAGCGTTTTGCTGTGTTGAAAAACTTTAGAGGTTTTGGCTTAGGGCAAGCATTAGTACAAACCGTATTGAACGATTTACCTGATGATGCAAGTTATATATATCTACACGCCCAAGTTCAAGCCGTAACCTTATACGAACGCTTTGGTTTTGTAAAAGTAGACTCCGAGTTTGAAGAGGCTGGTATTTGGCATTATAAAATGATAAAGCAATAATTTATCCAAATACTTTTGTAGAATATGCCATCGCTTTTTGTAATTGGGTTAAATCAAGCCCTGTATCCACGTTTTGCGATTGAAGATAATCTATTGCGTTTTCGGTAGCAATATTGCCTGTAAGCTCGTCTTTTGCCATAGGGCAGCCTCCATATCCCTTTAAAGCTGTATCAAAACGTTTACAGCCACTTTTATAAGCAGCATCTATTTTTTCGTGCCAAGTGTTTGGAGTGGAGTGTAAATGCACACCAAAAGTGGTTGATGGGAATTGTGATGATAATAAAGTATATAACTCGGTTATTTGGCTCGGAGTAGCAATACCAATTGTATCAGCTAATGAGATATATTGTACACCTTCATTTATCAATCGCTCTGCCCACGATAATACAATAGCATTGTCCCATTTATCGCCATAAGGGTTACCAAAACCCATAGATAGGTAAACCAGCAATTCGTTGTTCTTTTTTTCAGTGAGGGCTTTTATCTTTTTTACCGTTTCAAATGCTTCGCTAATACTGGCATTTGTATTTCGATGTTGAAACGTTTCGGAAATGGAGAACGGAAATCCTAAAAAGCTAATTTGTTCGTATTGCGATGCCTCCTCAGCACCACGATAGTTTGCAATAATGGCTAATAGTTTAGACGACGAATTATCCAAATCCAGTTTATACAAAACATCGACGGTATCGCGCATTTGAGGTATCGCTTTTGCCGAAACAAAGCTGCCAAAATCAATCGTATCAAACCCTACTTTAAGCAGCAAATTAATGTATGTAGCCTTAACATCCGTCGGTATAAATTCGTGAATACCCTGCATCGCATCACGAGGGCATTCGGTAATTTGTATAGGAGATAACATCATTTATTACAAATAAGATGGGGTATAAATCTACTCAAATTATTAGTTATTAAACCATCCGACTCCCTAATACCAATCCCAGCAGATTGTTGACCAATAATCCAACTACCTATTACTGGGAAGTTCCCATCAAAATTTGGCAGCTTACATAAATCTTGAAAAATAAAACCTTCATCACCATAATCGCCTTCGGAATGAGCTATAATTTTCTCACCTTCAACAATAGTGATGTTAACACCTTCTCTTGAAAGCAAAGGTTTTTTTACATAGTTTATTAAATTCCCTCTTGTGAAATAGCTTGGTAATAGATTTTTATGGTATGGGAATAATTGCCATAAAATAGGTAATATAGCCTTATTGCTTAATATCATTTTCCAAGAGGGTTCTATCCAATAGGTTTTTGAATTATCCGTAATGATGTTTTTCCCAAAGTCATCGACTACCATCGCCTCATAAGGATATAGTTTAAAAATATTCTGAATAGGTTGATTGTCGAGGTCAACAAAATAGGAATTATTATTATCCCACCCAATATCTTCAATATGAATAAAGCTAGTTTCTATACCGCCTTGTATGGCACAATCTTGCATATAAGCAACAGTTGTGTAGTCTTCTAAAGAGCCTTTTACACACGTGAAATATAGTTTGTCTTCGTAAAGGTAGTTTTTGAGGTATCTCCAATACTCGATGAGTTTTTCATGAATAGAATTAAATTGATCTTTGGGTTCATCAAAATCTTTTAGCCAAAACCACTGTATGATAGATGCCTCAAATAACGAGGTAGGAGTATCGGCATTAAATTCCAATAGTTTAGGTTCCATTATACCATCAAAGCACAAATCAAACCGGCCATATATAGCTGGGGCATCGTTATTCCATGTGCCAATAATATGCGATACCATAAATTCGGGTATCTTAAATAGAGAAAATAAGTTATTGTCGATTACGTGTTGTACAGCTTTCAAACACATATCCCAAAGTTCAATGGATACAGTTTCAAGTTTTTCAATTTCTTTTAAAGTGAAACTATAATAAGCCGACTCGTCCCAATAAGGCACATCAGTTGTATGAAAACCAAAACCAAGATTTTCAACAGTTTCTTGCCAATTATTCCGTGGGGTAATAGAAATTCTTTGCATGATTAAGATGAAGCGTGAAAACCACCCGACCTGCCAAAACCACCACGGGATATAGAATGAACCTCGGTACTTGCATAGCCCTCGCGAATGTACGAACCACCATAGTATGTGCCATAAGGCCTGAAAGCATAGTAACCCATATAGTGAGAACTAGTAGGGGTATAGTTGCTATTTGTATCAGTTCTTAAGTATAGTCGATGATGTTGACTAAGATGGTTACAGCCAAGTAAGCCCGAAACTAGTATCAACGAAATTGTTTTTGATTTTTTCATTTCGATACCTATTTTACAGTAACAAAAAATTCATAATCTTTATTAATGTTAACATCTTGGGTATTACCGCTATCATCTTCACTTGTAGCGACAAATTTCCCTAAAGATGGTACAGTATCTTTTTTATCAAATTCGCTTACTTTAGTGCCTTTTCGCCAAACGGTATAATGGGTAGTTACCAAATCTTTTAATGAATCAATATGCAGAGTACTTAATGCAACTTCTATACCTCCGTCTTTGTTTATTGTTTGAGTTTTGTCGTTGTTGTCGTCGCACGAACATAAAAATAAAGCTGCTACGGCTAAAATAGTTAAGGTTGATTTCATGAATATAAAATTTAAAGGATTAGATGAGTTTGTGTTTTTTATAAATAAGTTTTCTATGTTTAAAGTTAGAGAGTCATTAAAAATTTGAGTTATGTATGAGTAATTTATGTTGAATATCTTCATACAATTCGTTGGTAAGTATGGCAATATATTTCTCAAATGATGTTATTAATTTCGTGGCATCACGTATTATTCTTTTGGGTTGCCTGTTATTGGTTTTAGTATATACATCATATAAAGTGAGCCTTCTGTTGCCCGTTTCGGTAGGCAAATAAAAAACGATATTGTGAATGGTGTATCGGTATCGCTTATTTTTCATATCAATACTGATGGCAAATTGCACAGTATAAGGGTTCACGGTTTCTAAATCATCACTCGAGTAGGTGTCGTTTATATTCAAATCCTGTGTGGTAGTAAATATCAATTTACCTTCCTGCTCGTAGCCGTAATTTTGGGTGAAGTTTTTTGATGCCATAAACTGTAAAGCACGTATATAAATAGTACTTACAGTAATATTACTATCTACTTTAACCGTTTTTTGGTAATAGGCATTACTGCCTTCTACTTGTAGTTTTATGCTATCAACTTGCATGCTTTTAGCATGACCTACTATTGAAATAAACACCAACAGCGCACTGATAAATCCTATTTTCATAAGTTTATTTTATAAGGCTAATATAGGAGGTATTAGTGGTATAAAACAAAAAAGGTCTCAAACATTGTTCGAGACCTTTGTATAGAAATGTAATCTATTTTATTTCAAATCTTTTTTACCGAAATCGATAATTACTGGAGTTGCAATACATATTGATGAGTAAGTACCGAAACATACCCCAACCAATAATGCAAATGAGAACCCACGAATTACATCGCCACCGAATATGAACAATACAATTAACACGAACAATACAGTTAATGCTGTAATAATAGTTCTGCTTAATGTTTTGTTAATAGCATGGTTAATTACCTCTTTTGGATCATCAGCTTTTGAGTGATGTATGCTCAAGAACTCACGAATACGGTCGAATACCACAACGGTATCATTAATAGAATAACCAATTACTGTCAGTATAGCTGCAATAAACGATTGGTCTATATCAAGGAATGGAATCCAATTTTTAAATATCGAGAAGAACGAAAGTACCATCAACGCATCATGCGCCGTTGCAACCATTGCCCCCAAACTGAACTGCCATTTACGGAAACGGATTAATATATAAGCCGAAATAATGATAATAGCAATAAGTACCGTCCAAGTGGCTGATTGTTTAAGTCCTTCGGCTATGGTAGCTTTTACTTTTTGGAATTTTACGATATTCTTATCCGTTATTTTTGTTTCAGGGTTTTTGCCTAAAGCATCAATCAAAGTTTCTCTTACTTTGGTATCAGCAGTTGTCGTATTCTCCTCAATCAAATATTTGGTAGTGATGCTTATTTTATCCTCACCAAATGTTTTCACTTCACTCGCTCCTAATACTTTGTCGATTACGCCGTGTACAGCTTCGGTAGTAACGCCTTTATTGTCAAATTGTACAATATAAGTACGTCCACCCACAAAATCTACCCCGTAGTTGAAACCTTGGGTAAACATTGAAACAATACCAGCCAAAATAAATAAACCTGAGAAAATGTAAAATTTAAAACGGTTTTTAACAAAGGCATAATTAGCATTTTTGAAGGTATGAGAGCTCCAAGGGTTTGAGAATTTAATATCCCATCCTTTAGTAATCATCCATTCAAAAATAAGACGTGAAATTAATAATGAACAGAATAATGAAGTAGCGATACCAATCATTAATACTACGGCAAAACCTTTGATAGGACCACTTCCGAATAACAATAAGATTAAACCAGTTAAGAAAGTACTGATGTTGGAATCTAATATGGATGAAAGCGCGTGTTTGAAACCATCGGCAACGGCTAGCTTGATGGATTTACCTAACGCCAATTCTTCTCGCACACGTTCGTATATCAATACGTTGGCATCAACCGATATACCCAACGTTAATACGATACCTGCCACACCTGGCATAGTTAATACTGCATTTAAGCTAATGAGTACACCCATTAAGAAAAATACGTTGATAATTACCGCTACTACCGCAATAGTTCCTGCACGGTTGTAATAGGCTATCATGAATATAAGCACGACAACGAAACCCAATAGCGATGATAACAAACCAGCGTGTATAGCTTGCTGTCCTAAAGTAGCACCTACTGTTGCTTCAGAAACAATCAGCGCAGGAGCAGGCAAACGACCAGCTTTTAATACGTTGGCTAAGTCGGTAGTTTGCTCTTGTGTAAAATTACCGCCTGAAATGGATGAAACACCACCCGAAATTTCATTCTGTACGTTTGGTGCCGAGTACACATTATCATCCAATACAATGGCGATAGCTTGCGGATCTTTATGTAATGCGCCTGGGGCAGCAGCAGCGGTTACTTCTTTCCACTTTTGTGCACCTTGTGCGTTCATATACATAGTTACTTCCCAGCCACCTTTGGTTTGGTCAACGTCGCTTCTCGCATCGTTTATTACATCACCAGTAAGTACAGGACCGTTTTCGGCACCAGATAATTTTATGGCAAAAAGTTCAAATGTTTTAGTTTTTTCGATAGGTTTTACATTCCATAAAAACTTCATGTTTTGCGGAATGATAGCCTTTACCTCGGCACTATGCAAATAAGCATTAACTTTGGCAGTATCTTTTTGATTGGCATAACCAACTACTGGACCTGGGCGCAATTGTGCTTGTCCGTTTTGCCCTTGTAATATTGCTGGATTTAAAACCACAAACAATGGATTTTGGTCAGCAATTTTTGCTTTGCTACCAGCTAGTGATGTGTCTTTGCTTGCGCTTTTGTTTACTTTGCTTAATAGCGATAAAGCACCTTTAGATGCAGTATCTTTTTTAGTAGCATCTTTTGTGGTAACTTTAGTAGTGTCTTTAGCTGTTTTATTTTTAGCAGCTAATAAACCATTAACGTTGTTTAATATTTGATAAACTTGGCTGTTTTCAAACGTTTCGTAAAACTCCAGTTTAGCAGTACCTTGTAAAAGTTTACGCACACGTTCAGGCTCTCTTACGCCTGGAAGCTCAACCAATATTTGATTTTTATCTTTTAATAATTGGATGTTTGGTTGTACTACACCAAATTGGTCTATACGAGTGTTTAATACTGTATAGGTTTGTTGTACTGCCACATCAGCTTGCTCTTTTAAATAAGTTTCAACCTCTTGGTTAGTTGAATTGTATTTTAAGTGCGACTGATTGTCGTGAGTTGCAAATATAGAAGCTAATTTACCATTAGGGTTTAGCTTTTGATATTGATTTACAAAAATTGTAATGTAATCGCTTTGACTTGTACGGCTTTCAACGTCGGCTTGGTCTAATGCTTGTTTGAAAACCACATCAGGATTATTGTTTGATAATCTTTGTACCAATTCGCGCAACGATACTTGCATCGTAACACTCATGCCGCCTTGAAGGTCGAGACCTAAAGCAAGTTCTTTGCTTTTACAGTATTGATAAGTGTGTTTAAATAATGGATAAACTGGCTGTGTAGACATCGAGTCTAAATATGCCCTTTCCTTTTTTACGTCACCTTTCGCGTATGCTTTCGCATCCTTTTCAACTTTTTGCGCTACCCAAGTAAATGAAAGCGTGTAGATACATGCTGCTGCTAGCAGAAATGCGAAAAATTTAATAACCCCTTTACCTTGCATTGTGTAATATGTAATAAATTAGTTTATAAGCTTTTTTAAACAAGACGGCAAATCTAATAAAATTTTATAAGCATAAAATTTTATATGCAAACAAATTAAAGCTTTTGTTGGTTAATTTCTTTTTAGTGTGATAAATGAATAAGCTATCTTGTTTTTTTCGTCGGGTTCATAGTCCTCTCGCTCGGTTTCTACCCATTCGTTATAGTTGATTGTAGGGAAAAAAGTATCGGCTTCAAATTCTTGGTGCACAATAGTGAGGTAGATGCAATCCGTTAAATGAATAGCTTGCTTGTATATTTCGGCACCACCTACAATAAATACTTCTTTATCCTCGCTACATAATGCCAATGCTGCATCTACTGATTTTACTACTTCGCAGCCTTCAATGGTAATGTCTTGCCGAGTGATAACAATATTACGACGATTGGGCAAGGGTTTACCTACCGAGTCGTACGTTTTCCGACCCATAATAATAGTGTGCCCTGTGGTTACCTGCTTAAAATGTTTTAAATCGGCGGGTAAATGCCAAAGTAATTGGTTGTTTTTGCCGATAGCATAGTTTTCGGCTATGGCGACTACAATAGAAATAATCATACGGCTACCTCTCCTTTAATGTGCGGCCAAGGGTTGTAATCCTCTAAAGTAAAATCTTCAAACTTGAATTGAAATATATCTTTTATTTCAGGATTGATTTTCATGGTAGGCAAGGGGCGTGGTTCGCGACTCAATTGTAAGTTGGTTTGTTCAATATGGTTATTGTACAAATGTGCGTCGCCAAAGGTGTGTATAAAATCGCCATATTGTAAGTTACATACTTGCGCCATCATCATGGTTAATAACGCATACGAAGCAATATTAAATGGCACACCTAGGAAAATATCCGCACTACGCTGATATAGTTGGCACGAAAGCTTACCATCGGCTACATAAAACTGGAAAAGACTGTGGCATGGTGGCAATGCCATGTGCTCAACTTCGGCTACATTCCAAGCCGATACCATGATGCGGCGTGAGTCGGGATTGTTTTTGATTTGATTAACCACTTGGCTTATTTGATCGATATGCCCACCATTTGCTGTTGGCCACGATCGCCATTGATGGCCATATACTGGGCCTAAGTTGCCTTGCTCATCCGCCCATTCGTCCCATATTCGCACGCCATTCTCTTTTAAATACGCAATATTGGTATCGCCTTTCAAAAACCATATCAATTCGTGAATAATCGATTTTAGGTGCAGTTTTTTAGTAGTAACCAACGGAAACCCATCTTGTAAATTAAAACGCATCTGATACCCAAAAACGCTCAATGTACCAGTGCCGGTGCGGTCGTGTTTTTGAGTGCCATTCTCTAAAACGTGCTTCATTAAATCAAGATATTGTTTCATTTTGATGTTTGTTTCTGCTACAAAGAAAAATAATCTATTTTTGGTATCCTACGGTTGTGCAAAAATACATGCCGTGTTAATCAATCTGATGGTAGTATTTCCAAACGCAAAAATCAATTTAGGTATAAATATAATCAACCGAAGAGAGGATGGTTATCATAATATCGAAACTATTTTTTATCCTTTGCCTATATACGATGCACTTGAAGCTTTGCCGAGCGATAAACTCAGTTTTACGGCTTCGGGCTTAGGCATACCAGGGCGCGAGGAAGACAATCTTTGTATCAAAGCCTATCATCTCATAAAACGCAATCATGCTATATCGCCTTTAGATATTCATTTATTAAAACATATCCCGATAGGGGCAGGTTTGGGTGGAGGCTCGGCAGATGCTGCGTTTTTTATTAAACTGGTTGATAAATTATTCAATTTAAAAATGACTACTGACGAAATGTTGGATTATGCTCGACAGTTGGGGGCTGATTGTGCATTTTTTATTGAGAATAAACCTTTGTTTGCTTTTGAAAAAGGTGATCAGTTTGAAACCATCTCGGTCGATTTGTTGAAGTATAAAATAGTATTGGTAATGCCGCCTGTTCATGTATCTACTGCCGAGGCATATCGTGGTGTAAAACCAATGCCTGTTGCCGATTCGTTATACGAATTGATTGCCCAGCCTATAAAAGATTGGAAATACAGTATAAAAAATGATTTTGAGGAAACTGTTTTCAAAAATCATCCCGAAATTAGAGGAGTGAAAGCTGCCTTATACGATGCTGGAGCTATATATGCCAGCATGAGTGGGAGCGGAGCCTCTGTTTTTGGTATATTTGATAAAACACCCGATTTGCACGAACTAGAGCAAAATAACCAAGTGTTTTATTGAAAATCGAAATTTTAAAACATATTAGGATGATGAACCCTAAAGTTGATGCTTATTTAAGTAGGGCAAAAAACTGGAGAGAAGAAATGGAACAATTGAGAGCGATTGTTCTTGATTGTGGATTGACTGAAGAATTGAAATGGGGTGAGCCTTGCTATACCTCAGAGAATAGAAACATTGTTTTGATACATGGTTTTAAGGCATATTGTGCGCTTTTATTCTTCAAAGGAGCATTGCTTAACGACACACATGATATTTTAATTCAGCAAACGGAGAACGTGCAAGCAGCACGCCAAATACGGTTTACCAACGTGAGCGAAATAGTAGAGATGGAAGCCATCTTGAAAAACTATATTTTTCAAGCTATCGAAGTAGAAAAAGCAGGGCAAAAGATAATTCGTAAAACAACTGCAGATTTTCCTATCGTTGATGAGTTTCAAGCTAAATTGAACGGAATTCCTGAACTGGAAACAGCTTTTGAGGCTTTAACACCAGGGCGGCAAAGAGCATATTTGCTGAATTTTGCTCAACCCAAGCAATCAACAACCCGTGAAGCGAGGATTGAAAAATGTATCCCTCGAATTTTTAATGGTAAGGGACTATTAGATTAGTCCCGCTATTCATCATCAGCAACTCCTCTACAAATAGTTTCAATACAATCACGCTCGCCCCAACCTTTGTTTACGGCTGTAAGCATACGATTGTGAATAGTAGCACACACAGGCAAAGGCAAATTGCTTTGCTCGGCAAGGCTAAAAGCAAGCCCTGTATCTTTATACCCTAGTTTGGTTTTAAAGCCAACGGGTTGAAAACGCTTCTCGGCAATGAGCCTACCATAATTTTGATAAACTGGCGCATTAAACATGGTTGAACCGAAGAAATTAGCCACCTGCGCTCTATCCAATCCATTTCGTTCGGCAAGTGCCAATGCTTCGGCCATTATTTCAACTGTAGATATGCTCATAAAATTCCCTACAATCTTTATCACATTTGCACTGCCAGCATCCGTGCCAAAATCAATTACATCCTGCCCCAAGCAATTAAGAATAGGTTTGGCAATGTTTTTCGCAGCCTCATCGCCTGATGTGCATATCCACAGCTTTTTTGCGGCAGCAGCCTCTGGTCGTCCAAATACTGGTGCTGTAACATAACTATTGCCAGCATTAACGTGCAGATGGGCTAATTCCTGCGAGATATTTGGCGATATGGTACTCATAGAGATATGTACACCCCCTTTTTGTAGTGTTTTTAAGATGCCATTTTCACCACATACCACATCTTTTACGGTATCGTCGTCAGTAAGCATAGTAATTACTACTTCTACGTTGCTTGCTGCCTCAGCAGGAGTTTTGCATATAGTGATGGCGTCTTGAGTCAACTCATCGGCTTTTGCTGTCGTGCGATTATAAACTTGTAGATGATAGCCTGTCGCAATTAAATTATGAGCTATAGGCAAGCCCATTTTCCCTAACCCAATAAATCCTATTTTGTTTCCCATTTTATTAGTTGATATAATCTCGGTCTTCCTCACTTAGTGTATTTTGTTTACTTCTTGGTTGTTCATTTTCTTCATCAGCTTCGCGAATATATTTTGGTTTGCTTGGTCGCCCCACTAGCACACCAATAATAAATGAGATGATGGCGATAATTAATAGTACTATCAATTTCGATACATAGAATTTAGCGAACAGAAATGAAAAAGGAATGGTCTCCGAGTTTTGCATAATCACCACGGTAAGTAATATCGTGATGAGGATGATAATCATGGTTTTTATTCTCATGGCATTTTAATTTATAGTGTTCGGTAATGTGAGTTGACGGTTACAATTATTATTCACCGGTCGTTACAATAAATCTACTAAAACAATGGGGATATGCCAACATCTCAAAAATATATTTTGTTTTTGCAGAAAATGAACTATCGAAAAATTAAGAAAAGAGTGATTCGTTGAAAATGAAATTTTAGTTGGCTGCGGCGCACCGGAGATGGGGTGGGGGAGGCTTAAAATGGATGCACAATATTTGCTGATATTTCAAATAGTTTCCCAAGTATAGCGTTCCAAAATCTGTGAAATTTATCACGCCAAAATCCCCAGTAAAATCCAAAATCGCATACAATGTATGAGGATGTATTGATTTTTTTAAATTATGAAAATTCAATATTTTACACTTAGCTCAATTTTAGCTTAGAAATTCAATATGTAAACTTAAACTTTAAAATAATTGCATAATTATATTGATTAATAGTATTATATACTAATATTTTGCAATAAAAATTGCTATATGCTAAAAATATTGGCTTTTGTGTGGATTATTAGGTTCTATTGTATTAAATTATTAAATCATATAAAGTTTATAAATTATTGATTATTAATTATTTATATAAATTATATAAATTAAAAATAAACTATTATTTTTATAATAATTTAAAATTATAGGATAAAATAACACAAAAGTATTTCTGAAAAATATTTGATACTCTATACACTAAGTAGAAATTTAATTTTACCTCTAAGCGAGCGAAGTGCACGAAACAGTAGTTTAGTAGGGTTAAAAATTAGCGTGTCTTAAATCGCTTAAAAATGCCCTTATAAGACATTGTGTTTTGGTCTAAATTCAGTAACGAATTGAGGAGAAAAGCGACCTGTTTTGTAGAAAATTTTGATGAGTAAAACAGGATGGTTTTATCTGCTTTTTCTATTACTAATTTGTCTTTGTGCAATAGGGAATAAAAAAATACTTGACAAAATAATGACTGCACCTACCCAAAATCCGAGTGTCATTTTGTTAATGTCGCCAAAAAAAACAAAGGATAAAATGATTCCATACACAGGCTCAAGGTTGGTAATGAGTGCTACTCTGAAGGCAGAAATTTCGCGCATAACAGATACCCCAGCAACGTAAGCAACCGACGTGCAAACGGTTCCCAATATCACTAAATAGCCAATATCTTTTGTTGATAAATCCATAGATTGGTTAAATCCATTGGTGGCGAAAAGATAAATAGTAATCCATAAAAATGCCCCCGATAGTTCATAAAATGCAATTACAGGGGCTTCTTTATGCTTCACTAATTTGGAGTTTATTATCGAAAAAAGACTTGCCAATACTGCACTTATCAATCCGGTTATGATGCCCTTAGTGTATTTTGACTCAAATTTGAATATGATAAGAATACCAATTATGATTAAAATTCCTACTATAATTTCGAGTTTTGAGATGCGTTTTTTGTTAATTAACGGCTCAAAAATGGCGGTAAATAGCGTGATGGATGATAAGCAAACCAGCGTTACGGCCACGGTGGATAGTTTGATGGAAAGGAAAAATAATACCCAATGCCCGCCCACTAATGCGCCTGTAAAGAGGAGTTTTAAAAGCGTAGCACGATTTACTTTAAAGTCGGTTTTATTGAATTTGAAATACAGAAATAGCGAAACTGATGCAATGAGCACACGATACCATACCAGTGGTACAGCCGATATGGATATGAGTTTACCTATAATACTGGTAAATCCCCATACAAAAACAGTTAGATGAAGGATTAATAAATTCTTGTTTAATACGGTCGATTTTGTATTTTGAGTCATTATTTGGGTGATTTCCTCAGTAAATAATATCCTAATGCTCCAAACAGTAAATTAGGAACAAATACTGATATTATAGCTGGAGCACCGCCTTTTATAGAAAACACTAAAGCGAATTTTTCGACAATAATGTACCCAAAGCACAGTAAAATGCCTATCCCTAAAGGCAAACCTATCCCACCACGTACTTTGCGCGACGACATAGCAACACCTATAAATGTAAGTACGTAAATAGAAAATGGATACACAAAGCGATGATACTTTTCGTATAGCATATCGGTTAACTCTCCAGTGCCTCTTATTTTAGCTTTTTCGATATTGTTATTCAATACCGTCATCGACATGGCAGCATACTGATTATCGCGCACCTCAAAATCCTGCGGGCGCATATCAAGCGTGGTGTCTTTAGATATCCCATGCCATTGCATGGTTTCTTTTAATCCATTTATATGACGCACGCTGAAGTTTTTAAGCGACCAAACCCGTTTTACCGAATCGTAACTAATATTGCTAGCTAATAGTTTTTCGGTCATTTTATCACCATCAAACTTTTCTAATATAAATTGGTATCCGGTTTTTGAAAGCCTATCATACGATTTTAAATACACAAAAGTATGTTTATCCAACTGCATGTGTACTTCATTTTTTGAAGGGTCAGAATCACTGAAATGGGCATTTTCAAAGTCAACTCTTAATCTGTTTGTGTAGGGTACTAGATATACATTGGCGAAGAACGAGATAATAAAAAGCAGAGTAGCCGCTATAAAATAGGGACGCAAAAACCTCGTAAAACTTGCTTTAGATGTTAAAATAGGCACTACCTCGGTTTGATTGGCCATTTTAGCTGTAAAAAGAATTACAGCTAAGAAGTTGATTAGTGGAGATAGCATATTAAGGTAAAAAGGTATAAACCCAGCATAATATTTAAAAGCAATATCATGCAAAGTGGTTTGGGTTTTTAGGAAGTTATCAAGATGCTCTGATACATCAAATACCACCATCACCACCGAGAAAATAGCCAATGTAAAAACAAAGGTGCTTAGATACTTTTTGATAATGTATCTATCTATTACTTTGAGGTGTTTTTTAAAAAAATCTTTCATTTATAGTCTTTGACCTAAACGGTTAACCATCACCTTTTTCCAATTATAAAATTCGCCTGCAATTATTTTCTCCCTCGCTTCTCGCACTAGCCATAAGTAAAAATGTAGATTATGCAATGTGGCTATTTGCGCACCCAATATCTCGCCCGAATGTATAAGATGACGAAGATATGCTTTTGAATAATGCCTATCTGTCATTAAATCGCTATCAGTTTCTATAGGGTTGAAGTCATTTTTCCACTTCTCATTTTTGATATTGATGATGCCATTTTTGGTAAAAAGCATTCCATTACGAGCGTTTCGCGTAGGCATCACACAATCAAACATATCAATACCCAATGCAATGTTTTCCAAAATATTTACTGGTGTACCTACACCCATTAAATAACGAGGTTTTTCGTGTGGTAATATATTGCATACCAATTCGGTCATGGCATACATATCTTCGGCAGGTTCGCCTACTGATAATCCGCCTATGGCATTCCCTTCTCGCTCGAAAGATGCAATTACCTCTGCCGATTTGGTTCTCAAATCTTTATATACCGAGCCCTGCACAATAGGGAAAAAAGTTTGATTATACCCATATTTAGGTTCGGTGCTATCAAATCTATCGCAACAGCGTTTTAACCAACGGTGCGTCATCTCCATTGATTTTCGTGCATAGCCATATTCGCAAGGATATGGAGTGCATTCATCAAAAGCCATTATAATATCGGCACCAATAGTACGCTGAATATCCATCACGTTTTCGGGCGTAAACAAATGCTTTGAGCCATCAATATGCGAACGGAAAGTAACACCTTCTTCTTTTATCTTACGTACCTCGGTAAGCGAATATACCTGATAGCCACCGCTATCGGTCAATATAGGTTTATCCCAGCCTATAAATTGATGTAAGCCGCCAGCTTTTTCAAGCGTATCAAGCCCAGGTCGTAGATATAAATGATAGGTATTACCCAAAATTATATCGGCTTTAATATCATTTTTAAGCTCGTGTTGATGTACTGCTTTTACTGTACCCGCTGTACCAACAGGCATAAATATAGGCGTTTGTATGGTGCCGTGATCGGTTATGATTTCGCCAGCGCGAGCTTTTGATAATGGGTCTTGTGCTTTTAAACTAAATTTCATTGCGAGGCGCAAAATTAGTTATTTATGTGCGATTTATTGATAACCACCGCAAACTAGCTGATATGAACGAAAATATTTGTTTAAAATAGCTTTAAAGGCATGGTTTTGCATACACTTTTCCACATTATGATGCTTAATGATACAACTTATCAACCTTTCTGAAAGTCTCATAGTTTTTTTACAATTTTGGTGGATATATTCATGTGACTTGGAAAATTATTTGAACCAATCTTTACTTGTATTACTATCCATCTGCATTATTGCTCAATTATATTACCTATTCAGATACCATATTAAACTGAGGAGAGATAATGCTGTTGATAAGGTAGATGTGCTTAATGTGCCTGTTTCGGTAATTATAAGTGCTCGCAATGAGGCGAAAAATTTGCCTATTAATCTTCCATTTATTTTGGAACAAAACTATCCCGATTTTGAAGTAGTGGTGGTGAACGATTGTTCGGTAGATGGTAGCGAAGATGTTTTAAAAGCGTTGCAGCTTCAATATTCGCATCTCAAAATAGTTACTGTAACCGAAAACGATAGGTTTAAAACGGGTAAAAAGTTTGCTTTAACCATGGGTATTAAAGCTGCCAAAAACGAATACCTCCTATTTACTGATGCCGATTGCAAACCAGCCTCTGAAAACTGGATAACTTGCATGATGACAAATTTTTCGGGAGATACGGAAATTGTTTTAGGCTATGCACCCTATTATAAAACTAAAAACTTTTTGAACGCATTTGTACGTTTCGAAACTATAAAAACAGCTATTAATTATCTTTCTGCTGCCTTAGCCGGAAACCCGTATATGGGTATTGGGCGTAATTTGGCTTATACAAAAACACTATTTTTTAAGAATAAAGGCTTTGCATCTCACATGCACGTGATGGCTGGCGATGATGATTTATTTGTAAACGAACATGCCCATGCGGATAATACAGTAATTGAAATCAATCCTGATGCGTTTGTGTATAGTGATGCTAAAACCACCCTATCAGCACTATATAAGCAAAAGAAACGCCACATGGGTGTAGGCAAATTGTATAAAAATAAACACCGCCGAATGCTGAGTTTTGATGCTTTTAGCGGATTTTTATTTTATATCTTGCTCATGTTGTGTTTGATTTGTAATTTACAGCCATGGTTGGCACTTGGTTTGTTTACACTCAGGCTGATATGCCAACTTATAATATATTATAAGATATTCAAAAAACTCGACGGTAAAAATTTAATATGGTATTTGCCTTTTTTTGATGTGGTGTATTATGTTTATTTAAATATTTTTGGATTGATAGGAACTTTTATAAAAACTACTCAGTGGAAGTAAACGCAAATTTTACCGAAAACGCAAAAAACGATTTTCACCTTGTTGTAAAAGCACGCGAGGGAAACCAAAAGGCTTATGCCGACTTGATGCACAGGTACAAAGACTCTATTTATTTTATGGCGTTAAAAATGGTCAATAATAAGGAAGACGCCATGGATTTGACCGTAGAAACCTTTGCCAAGGCATTTGAAAAACTTGATAAATATCAACCCGATTATGCTTTTAGCACATGGTTGTTCCGTGTAGCCACTAATAATTGTATCGACTTTATCAGGAAAAAAAAGCTGAACACCATGTCAATCCACGGCATGATGGATGATGATGGCGAGGAAAAAACACTGCAAATAAAAGCCGACGTTTTAAATCCAGAAGAATCGTCAATCAAAAAACAACAAACGCAGGAATTAAAGGTATTGATTGAAAGCTTACCAGTGCGTTATCGCAATCTTATTACCCTACGTTATTTTGATGAATTATCCTACGAAGAGATAGCCCAACAGCTCGATTTGCCATTAGGCACAGTAAAAGCGCAATTATTCAGGGCACGATACTTATTGGGTAATATCATTAACCGTTTTAACAGGGATGACATCTGATATTATTTTAAAATACTTTCCCGATTTAACGCCAACACAGTTACAGCAATTTAATCAATTGCCCGAGTTATATCAGTATTGGAATAGCCAAATCAATGTGATATCTCGTAAGGATATTGATTTGCTATTCGAGCGTCACGTGCTGCATTCCTTAGGTATAGCCAGAGTAATGGGCTTTTTGCCTAACGAAAAGGTATTGGATGTGGGTACAGGCGGTGGCTTCCCAGGCATACCCTTGGCGATATTATTTCCCGAAACTCAGTTTTATTTGGTCGATTCTATCGGCAAAAAAATAAAAGTGGTAAACGAAGTTGCTAAAGCCATAGGGTTAAACAATCTAAAAGCCGAACACACAAGAGCTGAGCAAGTGCCCGATAAATTCGATTTTGTGATATCGCGTGCGGTAACCCAGTTAAAAGATTTTTATCCTTGGGTAAAAGGTAAGTTTAATAAAACCTCTAAAAATACTTTCCCGAATGGTATTCTCTATTTAAAAGGAGGCGACCTAGAACAAGAAATTGCCGAATCGGGTTTAACCGTTCAGCAATTTTATCTCAAAAACTACTTCGACGAAGAGTTTTTTGAAACCAAGCAGGTGATTTATGTGAAAGGGTAATCCTTCTATAGTAGCTGTAATCATACAAAAGTCGATTTGTTGAAAAGATTTTTTGCTAATAATTTGAGCAAATTATCTTTTCATTATATTTGCAGGTATAATACCTATTTACCTTATCATGTCGCTATTACACCAAATAGGGCTTACTTTTATTAAAAGTATTGGCTCATCATTATCGAAATCATTACTCGCTCATTTTGGCGATGCCGAAACAGTATTTAAAGCACCTAAGTCCAAAATTCAGAGAATACCCTTAATCGGGATAAAAAGACTTCGGGATATTGATTTAACAGCTGCATTGCGCCGTGCCGAAAAGGAACTTACTTTTGTTGAGAAGAATGATATTGATGTCATTTTTTATACAGATAAGCGTTATCCTAAACGCTTAAAAGGCTGTAATGATGCACCTATATTATTATACTCGAAGGGGCGAAATGCTGATTTAAATGCTAGTCACATAATAAGTATTGTAGGTACACGCAACGCAACTGATTATGGCAAGCAACTATGTAAGGAGTTGGTAGAGGAACTGCAACGCTACAATACTTTAATTGTAAGCGGACTTGCTTTTGGGATAGATGTATGTGCGCATAAAGAAAGTTTGAATTATAATTTACCAACAGTAGGGGTACTCGGGCATGGGTTGGATAGGCTATATCCGGCTCAAAATCGTGCTACCGCTGAAAGGATGTTAGAGCATGGTGGATTATTGACCGAATTTCCATCGGGTACAATGCCTGATAGGGAGAATTTTCCTCAACGCAACCGAATAGTGGCAGGGCTTGCTGATGCTACTGTTGTAATAGAGGCGAGTGTAAAAGGCGGTGCGCTGATTACTGCCGAAATAGCGAACTCTTATAACAGAGATGTATTTGCTTTTCCGGGGCGTATAAATGATGAATATTCTGAAGGGTGCAATTTTTTAATACGAAACAATAAAGCAGCTTTGCTTACTTGTGCGGCCGATTTGGCTTATAGCTTGGGTTGGGAACAATCAGTCGATGCAAAACCTGTAAAAGAACAGTTGAACTTATTTATAGATATGACCACCGAGGAGCGCACTATTTTCGATGTCATCTATCAACACAAAGCTCCTTTAGCTATTGATGATTTGACTATAAAAACCAATATGCCTATGAGCCAGTTAGCAATGAATTTACTAAATATGGAAATGCAAGGTTTTATACGCTCTTTACCAGGTAAAGCATATTGCGTTAGTTAGTAGTTTTTTGGCGAACTAAACCACGCCAATGTACCTATAGCTATTGATGATTTGACCATAAAAACCAATATGCCTATGAGTCAGTTAGCAATGAATTTACTAAATATGGAAATGCAAGGTTTTATACGTTCGCTACCAGGTAAAGCATATTGCGTTAGTTAGTGGTTTTTGGGCGAACTAAACCACGCCAATGTACCTAAGCTGCGGCTAATGTGCTGCCATTCATCAACTTCAAAAGTAATTAAAGCAATGCTGCCTGGTGATACATCCAGTAAATTATCGGTATAGTAATGTATTAACTCACTTATACCCGGATTGTGCCCTACCAAAGCAATAAAGCCTTTATCCTCAGGAAAATGATTGATAATGTGTAGCAAGGTTTTCAGGCTTGCTTCGTAAATATTAATATCTTCGGTTTGATGGGGGAGGCTTAATTGCTCCGAAAATAAATTGGCAGTTGTGAGTGTGCGTAACGAAGGGCTGGTTACAAGTAGTTCGGGAGTGAGTGATTTACCTTTTACTCTTTCAGCCATTAATATAGCATCAGCAATTCCCGATTGTTTTAATGGGCGTTCAAAATCAGTAAATCCTATATCGTGTACCGCTTTGGCGTGACGTATTAAAAGAAGTTTTTTCATAAATAATTACTACTGATTTATTTGATTAGCAAAGTCAACTACACTATCTTCTGGAATAGTATTCATGCAATTGAAATGCCCCATCGGGCATTTTTCTAATCCAAATTTTGAGCACGGTCGGCAAGGTAAATCAACTCCTATTACTTTTGCATCTGTTACCATGTAAGGCTGTACGCCCAACAACTCGGGCACAGTTCCACCCCATATAGAGGCAATAGGTTTGTTAAATGCCTCGGCAATATGTGTTAAACCAGTATCAAAACCTATAATATTTGTCGCTTGCGATACCATATAAACCGATTCATCAAGCGAGGTAATGCCACAAGCGTTGTAAATATTTTCACCAATAGCTTTTGCAATTATATCTCCGTTTACTTTTACATCATCGCCTCCTAAAAGCACAATAGGAAGGCTGATTTTTTTGCAAATATTGATAATTTTCTCATTACGCATTCGCTTGGTGAAATGCGTAGCCCCAATAATAAAAGCCACATACTTTTGCTGATGCGAAACAGGGAGTAATTTTTTTATATCATGTGTTGATTTGATATAATAATCAATGGGCTTTCCATCATTTTTTACACCTAAAAATTTTACCGTTTTTAAATACCGCTCTACCAAATGTACTGGCGGAACAAGTTTTAAATTAAACTTCAAGCTCAACCATTTACGAATACGCTGTTTCTTATAGGTTGACGATTTAATCCCAGTTCGTAGTTTAATAAGCGAGGTGCGGATATTACTATGCAAATCGATAATGTAATCGTAATGTTCTGCTTTAATGTCTTCAATCGTTTCCGCTAATGTGGGTTTTAGCAATAGCAATTTGCTGATGTACGGATTGTTATCGTATATATACTTAAAGGCAGGTTTCGTTAAAAAATGAATTTCGGCATCTTTTAATTGATTTTTAAGGCAACGCACCACAGGAGTGGTGTAAATAATATCGCCCATAGAACTAAAACGGATAACCAGTATTTTCATTTTATTTGCAAACTAACTTATCTGCTTTTTAATTTTTTCGATAATAGAGGTAGAAGAATAGCCTTCAACAAAATGAATGGTTTTCACTTCGCCACCATTAGCTAAAACCTCTTTTGCCCCAACAATGTTTTCGATAGCATAATCAGCACCTTTTACTAAAATATCGGGTAGTAGGGTGGTAATTAAGTTGATAGGCGTATCCTCTTCAAACACTACAATGGCATCTACAAAAAACAAAGCAGCCAGTAAAGCCGCACGACTATTTTGATTGTTAACAGGGCGATCATTCCCTTTTAACCGTTTTACCGAGCTATCCGAATTTAATCCAATAATTAATTTATCGCCCAATTCGGCAGCTTTTGCCATATAGGTAATATGCCCGATATGTAGCAAATCGAAAACACCATTGGTAAATACAATTTTCTTATCTTCGTTTTTCCACTCCGTTACGAGCTTTTTCAACTTCGGCAAGTCACTTATTTTATCAAGTAATGCTTTTTCAAGGTTATTTCTCATGGCAATTAAAATAAATCATCAACCGCTTTGCACAAGATATGCCCAATCAAAATATGTATTTCTTGTATTCGGGCGGTTATGTTTGACGGTACGATAATATTAAGCGTGCATACCTCATTCATCTTGCCCCCATCCCTTCCCGATAAACCTAAAGTGTTGCAATTAAATGCTTTTGCTGATTTGAAGGCGTTGATAATTCCCTCACTATTGCCACTTGTAGATATACCAATAAACAAATCGCCAGCTTTGGCAATCGCTTCTAATTGCCGCGAAAACACATATTCGTAACCATAATCGTTTGCTATTGCGGTAATGGCTGATGTATCGGTAGTGAGTGCGATGCCTGGTAAAGCTTTACGCTCTTTTACAAATCGTCCGCTTAGTTCGGCAGCTATATGTTGCGCATCAGCCGCGCTACCACCATTGCCGGCTAGTAAAACTTTATTGCCATTTTTTATGGTAGATCCAATCATTTGGCAAGCCATTTCAATATCGCCTGTAAGTGTATCAATTACTTTTTGAATCGTACTTTTATGCTCTTCGAGTTCTTCTAATACCATAATTCTTCAATTTTGATGAGGACTTAAAACGTCGCTTCATCCCTTTTTATATCCTCAACTATTTCGTTGATAGTAGTAGTAGCACTCCCCACACGCCTGATTACTACCGCCGCCGCATGATTAGCCAATTCGCAAGCTTCTTTTACACTCAAACCTGCTGCGATGAAATAGGCAATTGTAGCCAAAACGGTATCGCCAGCTCCTGTTACATCAAAAACAGCGGTAGCTTTTACTGGGAGTGTATCATGTGTATCTTCGCTAATAATTGCTATCCCTTCTTCTGATAGGGTAACCACAAGGTAAACTACTTCGGTTTGTGTAAGAACAATTTTTGCAGCTTTTTGTAAATCAGCAGTAGTTTTTATTTTTTCAAGTTTAGCAGCTTCAGTAAGTTCTTTTCTGTTCGGCTTAATGATAAACGCACCTTTGTATTTTTCATAATTTAAGCCTTTAGGGTCTATTATTACTTTTTTCTCGTTTTCGTTGGCGAGTTTAATTAGTCTTTGAGTTAATTTTTCTGAAAATAAACCTTTACCATAATCAGAAAACAGTACAATATCAGCTTCAATAATATGCGGTTTCAGTTTAATAACAAGCTCATTCTCTAACGAATCAGGGAGGTGATCGGTTATCTCTCTGTCAATCCGTATCAATTGATGGCTTCCAGCCACTACCCGTGTTTTGACAGTAGTTGGTCTTTGCTGATCTTTTAAAATCGCATCGGTAGCAATGTTTTCATTGCCTAATATCGCTATTAATTGCTCGCCAAATGTATCATCGCCTACTACTCCACCCAACATTACTGTAGCCCCTAAGGCAACCAAGTTTTGCGCAACGTTTGCAGCACCGCCAAGCGTGGTCGTTTCATTTTTTACATTTACAATAGGTACAGGTGCTTCGGGCGATAGTCTGGTAGCATCGCCCCATATATAGCGGTCAATCATCAAATCGCCAATAACCAATACAACTGGCGGTTTTTGTAATTGTTGTATGCGATGTACCTTATCTATTAGCATTTCTTTTTGCTTCAAATTCTTTTTTAATCTCATCTAAAGTAAGTGCATTTAAGCACATTTCTTTATACAACCCACCTTTACGTGCAGTTAATACCCCATAGTGCATATCCAAAAAGCCCTCATTGCGGTGTGCATCAGGATTGATAGAAAGCTTTACACCTTTTTCCAAAGCATATTGATGCCATCTCCAATCTAGGTCGAGCCGTAGCGGATTAGCATTAATTTCTATCACAACACCATTAGCGGCGCAGGCATCTATCATTTTTTTATAATCAAAATCATACCCCTTGCGGCTCAATAATAACCTCCCAGTAGGGTGCCCGAGTATAGTAGTATAAGGGTTTTCGATAGCTTTGATAAGTCGAGCGGTAGCTTTTTCGCTATCCATTTTTAGGTTGGAGTGAACGGATGCTACAATAAAATCGAACCGCTTCAATATTTCGTCAGGATAATCTAATGAACCATCGTTTAATATGTCCGATTCAATTCCTTTAAATATGTGGAAGTCCGTAATTTTTTTATTTAGATGGTCTATTTCTTCATGTTGCTGCAATACCCTTTCAATACTCAAACCTTTGGCATAAAAAGCACTTTTGCTATGGTCGCAAATACCTAAATAGCTCAATTTAAGTATATCACGGCAATGCAATGCCATTTCCTCAAGCGTGTTTACACCATCGCTCCACGTACTATGGTTGTGTAATGTTCCTTTTAAATCTTGATAGGTTATTAATTGCGGTAGCGTATTATTAGCAGCTCTTGCAATAAAAGTATCTCCTTCGCGCAATTCGGGTGGCATCCACGAAAGACCTGCCTTTATAAAAATCTGCTCTTCGCTTGCTATATCATCCATGTTTTCGGTTACCCGAGCCAATACACTATCTACAAAATCTTTTGTTCCAGTTGCTGTGAAAAGTGCTTTGTAAAAATGCTGTTTGGCAACAAGGCGGATATTTATTTTCAACCCTTTATCGGTTTCGCCAATTAGTGTATCATCATTGGCTGATAAATTAGCAACCAGTCCCGAATTTAATAAACTATCAATAGCCTCTGTTTGCGCTGTTGTGCCTACTAAAAAGGTAAGTGCTGTAATTATTTCGCAGCATCTGCGATACTCGCCTATAAAATTTAGTAAGCTATCAGGAAGTAACTTTTGTATATTTCTTAATAGCTCATTCGCATCCGCTTCCACTTGCGCATATAAGAATTTGCCATTGTTTGCCATCTTAAACTCAATGGCTTTGCGTATATCCTCTTGCGTTTTTAAGCCGAAACCTTTGGCCTCAATCAATCGGTTTTCGTTGCAGGCATAGTATAGTTCGCCAATGTTTTCGATAGCTAATTCGTGCCAAATTGTAGCTATTTTTTTAGGGCCAATGCCTTTAATGCTCAACATTTCTACCACACCTTCGGGGGTGGCGGTTAGCAAATCATTCAATTCGGTAATCGAGCCTGTTTCCAGTAATTCAGTTATTTTGCTTGCAGTACTTTTGCCTATACCATCAATTTTTTCAAGCTCTGCTAAAGTTTTGCCAGCTACGGGGTAGGGCAGTTTATCAACCTTAAAAGCAGCATTAGCTATTGATTTTATCTTAAACGGATTCTCGTCGTGGAGCTCCATTAATTGCGATAATAATCTAAGCGTACGGGCTATTGGTTTATTTTCCATGGCAATGAGTTTGTAAAAGTACTCATTTTTGGGCGAGCTTGTCAAGCGGTTTATCGCTATCTAGAGTGGATGTCTTATTAATATCTCCTTTAATACTTTGTTCAAATTTTGCAACTTATTATGGGATATAAGATTTGTGGCATCAGGATTCTAGCAGCCACCAATTGACTAGTTTACTTATAATAGTCTTTAAATAGATTATTATCGTGTCCACGATGATACCAATCACCGTTCAAATAATAATAACTATTTCGCAACAACATAATTACAGGCAGGACGCCTTTTACAAGTTGTTTACTTGATTGTTGTGTTTTAGGGTCATCTATAGAAAATGTTTCCGTTATATTTTTGTTGGCACTATAAAAAATATTTTGCACAGCATCGAAGCCTAGAATTACAAATGCTGTTGTTACTTTGTTTTTTTGTGGATAAGAAACAGAGTTATTTCGGTCATAAATATGAGTTTCTAACCTAAAGTTGCTTTTATTATCTCCCGTTATATTAAATTTAGCAGTATAAAAACTCCCATCAATATCACCACCTAAAGCTTTAGAAAAGGAATTTGCTAGCATCGCAACATTAATTTTATCATTTTCGATAGATAATATCGCCGTATTTCTAGCCTGATAACCTGAACCACCTCTTGTATCATATGTAATCTCTAGAAATCGCTTGTTTAAGATACGTACTTTCTTAGTACCATTGTAATCTACTAAAAATACGCTGTCGGTTAAGCAAGAGATTTTTGCAACATACCGCGATTTATCACTTGCTTTTTCATTTAAATTTATTTTAACACTTTTTCCTTCAAGGGATTGGATTGAATAAGATTGTGCTTTTACAATATTAACAATGGTGCAAACTGTGATACAAAGTATTAGGAATTTTTGTTTTGTCATCTCCAAATATACATTGATTATTGTGATCTATAAAATGTAGCACTATCACCTTAATGCACTATTATGCTGTAAGTTTAAACTGCTTGTATCAAGTTGAAATATTCCCATCTTATGCCATCTTCTAATCCTAAAAATACAAAATAGTTTATATCTGTTTAGCTCGTGTTACAAACTAAAAAACCATCTCCGATAACGAAAATGGCTTTTGGAAATGGTTATAAATACAAGCTATTTAA
Organism: uncultured Mucilaginibacter sp.; assembly: GCA_963422535.1. Classification (GTDB taxonomy): domain Bacteria; phylum Bacteroidota; class Bacteroidia; order Sphingobacteriales; family Sphingobacteriaceae; genus Mucilaginibacter. Next base: position 326,880 of record OY730227.1, on the reverse strand, counting down.
TTTCAATATCATATGGCATTCGGGCTTGTGGTGTGCGCATCATTTGCGTTATACCTTTAATTTGCTGATAATATTTATAATCATCACCCAGTTCCGATTTTACAAAATGTGCTTTCATCTCCGAAAATAATCCAGCACTTAACTTATTAAGACTGATTTTTTGCTCAGGATAGTTTACTAATTTGTAGTTTTTGATTTTCGCCATTTTTGCTGCCGATAATATAGCATCATTCATATTACCTAAACGATCAACCAAGCCTAATTTTACAGCCTGTGAGCCTGTCCAAACACGCCCCTGCCCAATGCTATTGATATAACTTTGTGTTTTATGACGACCATTGGCAACCGCTAGGGTAAAGGTGTCATAACCACGAGTGACATTGTTTTGCAAAATAGCTCTCTCCTCGGCAGATAACGGACGACTCAAATCTCCCAAATCGGCATATTTTCCAGTCTTTACACCGTCAAAAGTAATACCGAGTTTATCATTAAACAGTTTTTGCATATTCGGAATAATAGCAAATATACCAATGGAGCCAGTGATGGTATTGGGTTCGGCAATAATCGAATCGGCAGCACAAGCAATATAATAACCACCCGATGCACCCAAATTACCCATTGATACAATAATTGGTTTTACTTTTTTTGTCAATACCACTTCGCGCCAAATTACATCTGATGCTAAAGAACTTCCACCTGGAGAGTTGATACGGAATACCACGGCTTTCACTTTATCGTCTAAGCGGGCATTGCGCAAAGCCGTCGATATTTTTTCAGAGCCTATTTGCTCTTCGCTACCATTACCGCCAACAATTTCGCCTGATGCATATACAATCGCAATTCTATTTTTACTTTCCTTAGGTTTATCATCATCGCTCTTATCAGCATTGCTATATTCAATAAGCTCAACATTTTTTAATTCCGATTTTGATGTGGTATTTGTTCTTTCTTTCAGCTCATCTAACACCTCATCTTTATACTTTAACCCATCAACTAAGTGATACTTCAAAGCATCTTCTGGGAATTGTATGCTTAAATTATTGGCTAAATCGAATAGTGTATTTTTGCTTATTTTTCGACTATTGCTTATACCAGTTAGGTAATAATCGTACAGCGAACCTAAGTAGGATGTTACCTGTTCGCGATTGGCATCACTCATTTTATTGAGGATAAAAGGCTCAACCGCACTTTTATATGTACCCACTTTGATTACTTGTGCCTCGATACCTAGTTTATCTAATGCGCCTTTCAGGAAACTAATTTTAGAACTAAAGCCTCTAAAATCGAAATAACCTTTTGGGTTGATATAAACTTTATCGGCTACGGATGCCAAATAATAAAAACTTTGTGTATAAACTTCCGAATAGGCCACAATAAACTTCCCCGATTTTTTAAAATCAATAAGCGCATTGCGTATCTCCTCGGTAGTAGCTTGCCCAGCCATCATACTACTCTCATCAATAAAAATGCCTTTTATATTGGTGTCGCCTTTGGCTTTCTTGATATTGGCTAATATCTCATTCAACCCGATAGTTTTCTCCTTATCAAGTCCTAAAAAACTCAATTCTGATAATGGATTGAATGGAGTGCGCTCAGGTATTTCTTTATTAAAAGCAATACGGAGAACGGTGTTTGATTCGATTTCGGTATGTTTATCACTACTTGATGCTACTGCAGCACCAATTAATCCAAACAGCAAAACTAGTGCAATAACGGTAAATAAAATTAAGCCAACTATGCTGGCAAGCACAAATTTGAAGAATTGTTTCATTAAATAATATAAATCTTATATATATGCAAACTTAGTAATTCGATGTGGGATATTATTAAGAGCTTTGCAGATATTATTTGTTACAACAATGATTGATGTTTTTTTACTATTAGGGAGCAATTTGGGCGATAGGGAGGCTTTTTTAAGTCGAGCTGTATTGCATATTGAAACTGATATTGCGCCAATTGTAATAAAATCAGCCATTTACGAAACACAAGCATGGGGCAAAACTGACGAACCTAATTACCTAAATCAAGTAGTGCAGCTTAAAACAGAATTAAGTGCAGGGGTTGTACTCAAAAAAATATTACATATAGAAAACGTTATTGGGCGAAAACGAGAGAAACGATGGGGCTCGCGCACTATTGATATTGATATACTGTTCTACGGTTCTGCAATTATTTCCGAACCAGACCTTTATGTGCCACATCCTCAATTGCATAATCGTATGTTTACCTTAATGCCCTTGTGCGAGATTGCTCCTGATTTTATTCACCCAGTATTTAATAAGCATATTTTTTCGTTAAAAAGTGAACTTAAAGACGATTTGGTCGTAAAAAAGCTATAATTTAGAGTTTAATACTTATATACATAGATAATTTTAGCATGTCTGATACCCATTCAAGTCCAGACCTCGATCTTTCGTTCCTTTATGATATTGCCGATGGTAGTAATGAGTTTATTATAGAGTCTATTGATATGCTTTTGCAACAAGCACCCGAGGCTTTGCAAAGTATAGACGATGCTATCGAAACACAAGACTGGGTTACAGCAGGCGGAGCAGCTCATAAATTAAAACCATCAATGGGCTTTTTCGGGATGCTGCAATGTCAACAATTGTTGCAAGATGTAGAGCTGATGTGTAAAGCAGGAGGGCAAGAGCCTGCCGAAATATTAGCTAAGTTTAACCAAGCTGATGGTATAATCAGGAATAATTTGATTGAACTTGCCCGTCTTAAAACAGAAAAAGAGGCCGAAATTTAAACAGCCTCAATTTTAAAGCTGTAGCTTTCCATTATCAAATTGGCTAATAGATTTTTGCAAGCCTCATCAACTTTTGCAGTTGCTACTGCTTCGTTTTCGGCTTCAATCTCAAGCGAAATGTGTTTGCCTATGCGTACATTTTGTATCTCGGCTAAACCAATATTTTTCATGCTGCCTGTTACTGCTTTACCTTGTGGGTCAAGTATTTCTTTTTTTGGCATTACATCTATTTCGGCTTGAAACTTTTTCATTAGTATGTTTTATTCGTTGTTTTGTTTGTAAAATTATTGGTTATGCTTCGCTTTCTGTTTACCATTAGCTATTCTACCTTCTTTCGAAAAATTGAAATGGATAATGGATAGAGTGATGTAAATAAATATAATCACCGGAACTGCTGCAAATTTAAAAAATAGTATCAATATTGCCGAGAACAGGAGTAATAAATAGCGGTAAAAGTTTTCTTTAAAATGACCATTCTTGAATTTTAAAGATATTAACGGCAATTCGGCTACTAGCAATGTGCACATTATCAACACAAATACTGCTAAAACGTATGGATTTAAAATAAAAGTGTTGAATTGCGGATAGTTTAATAAAATGAATGGCAACGAGGCAATTAATATCCCATTTGCGGTAGTGGTTAAACCTATAAAATTTTCGGTTTGGCGGGTGTCATTGTTAAACTTTGCTAATCGTAATGCCGAGAATACGGGTATTAAGAAGGCGATGAAATTCAAATAATGACTTACCTTATCTATTTGCGGAGCTTGCAAAAATAACTCGTACATAATAGCCGACGGCAATAATCCAAAGCTAACCATATCAGCAAGCGAGTCGAGATCTTTCCCAATGCCCGAAAATGATTTGAGTACTCGTGCGGCAAAACCATCAAAAAAATCAAAAATAGCGGCTAAAAAAAGCGCATAAGCTGCATTTATTAAATGATCTTGAAATGTAAATACGATGCCGATGCAGCCGCTAAACAGGTTAGCACAAGTGATGGCATTCGGAACATGTTTGCTTACGCGTTTCTTCATTTTGGGTGAAGGTATTCTCAGTATAGTTATATAACCTGAAGTCGTAATCATTGTTACAACTTCAGGTGCTCAAAGGTATTAAGAATTCATCGAGATTAGGAACTCCTCGTTTGTTTTTGTGCCTTTTATTTGGCTTTGCAAAAACTCCATTGCTTCTTGTGAGTTCATATCAGCTAAGTGATTGCGCAATATCCAAACACGTTGCAAGGTATCACGATCGAGCAATAAATCATCACGACGAGTACTTGATGCTGTAATATCAATAGCAGGGAATATACGTTTGTTTGATAGTTTACGATCCAATTGTAACTCCATGTTACCGGTTCCTTTAAACTCTTCAAATATTACTTCATCCATTTTAGAGCCAGTTTCTGTTAGTGCAGTAGCTATAATGGTTAATGAACCGCCATCTTCAATGTTTCGCGCTGCTCCAAAAAAGCGTTTAGGTTTGTGTAATGCATTAGCATCAACACCACCCGATAATATCTTACCAGATGCTGGTGCTACGGTATTATATGCACGAGCTAAACGTGTGATAGAGTCTAATAAGATAACCACATCGTGCCCACACTCCACCATTCTTTTAGCTTTTTCTAAAACAATGTTTGCAATTTTTACGTGACGCTCGGCTGGCTCGTCAAAAGTAGATGATACCACTTCGGCACGCACACTACGTGCCATATCGGTTACCTCTTCGGGACGTTCATCTATTAATAATATAATTAAATATACTTCAGGATGATTTTTTGCAATAGCATTGGCTACATCCTTAAGTAACATGGTTTTACCTGTTTTTGGCTGCGCCACAATCAAACCACGCTGACCTTTACCGATAGGCGAGAACAAATCCATAATACGGGTCGAGTAGTTGCCCGAATCTGTAAATAATCCTAATCTTTCGGATGGGAAAAGTGGAGTTAAGTGGTCAAATGGAACACGGTCGCGCACTTCGGCAGGTATGCGCCCATTTATTGCCTCAACACGTACTAATGGGAAATATTTTTCGCCTTCTTTTGGTGGGCGAATACTTCCACGTACGGTATCGCCAGTTTTTAAACCGAATAATTTTATTTGCGACTGTGATACATAAATATCATCAGGAGAAGTTAAGTAGTTATAATCAGACGAGCGTAAGAAACCGTACCCATCAGGCATTATCTCTAATACACCTTCGTTTACTATTACATTATCAAAATCAAGATTGATACTTGGGTCGGGTTGTTTTTGCTGATTTGGATTGCGACGCTCAAATTTTTGAGGGCGAGCTTCGGGTGTAAATTCTCCAGTCGGTTTAACAGATTCATCTGTTTGCTCTTCCGAATCATCGGTAATAATAGGACGGCTTACTGCTTCAATCGGCAAGTTTTCTTCTTCCTCTTGTTGTGGCTCATCATCCTGTACATCAAACAAATTGGTGTCATCCAACGGAACTTCTTTCCTAGGCTCTTTGCTTACTGGCTTCATGGTGCGCACTCTTTTGCGAGGCTTATCACCACTTTCTGCTTTTGCATCAGGCGCATGGAGTGGGGCATAGTTTGCTTCAACAATGCTTTGTTGCATTCGTGCCGCTTCTATTAGTTGGTTTTGCTCGGTAATTTTACTGATTAGTTGTGGTTTTCTTAGGTCGTCAGCATCAGCAATACCTAAACTCTTTGCCATTTCGCGCAACTCCGAAACGAGTTTGTCGTTCAATTCAATTGTATCAGACATGATATAAATAATAGTTCAAAAGGAAATATTTTATTTGAGAGAAATTATCTTGCATTTTTGCTTACGCAGTTTCTAAAAATATTAATAAATCACGTGGATTTTTAAATTATTTCTTTAGTGCAAGAAAAATTCAAAGGATAACGCTGCAATTCTACTTAATTAATTTTAGAATTCAAAATTTTGAAAAAATATGTTTTAATAAAGCTTACACTTAGGTTATTTTTTAGTTTTTTTGAACATCGAAAAAAACTAATTCCAATATATGCTATCGCGCGAACAATTAATACAGCAAATTAAACAAAAAAAGTCGTTTTTATGTGTAGGACTTGATACAGATATCGAGAAAATACCTACATTTTTAAAACAATATCCCGACCCAATTTTTGAATTTAATAAACGTATTATTGATGCTACACACGATTTATGCGTTGCTTATAAACCTAATGCTGCTTTTTACGAAAAACATGGTGTAAAAGGTTTACAAAGTTTGATAGCCACCAGCAAATATTTGCCTAAAGATTGTTTAAATATAATTGACGCAAAGCGAGGCGATTTGGGCAATACCTCAGAGATGTATGCTAAAGCTTTTTTTGATGAGGCATCATCGGGGATGAGTTTTGATGCTATTACCATTGCACCCTATATGGGGCGCGATTCGGTGGATGCTTATTTGGCATACCCCGATAAATGGGTAATTATATTGGCACTTACCTCATCGCCGAGTAGTAAAGATTTTCAATACCTTCATACCGACGATGGCTTGCTATATGAGGCAGTCATAAAAAAAGCGAATACTTGGGCTGATGCCAATCGTATGATGTATGTAGTAGGGGCTACCAAAAGCCTCGAGTTTGTGAATATTCGTAAATATGCTCCTGATAATTTCTTGCTAGTACCAGGTGTGGGTGCGCAAGGTGGTAGTTTGGAAGAAGTGTGCCAGTATGGAATGAACAAAGACTGCGGGCTGATTGTAAACTCTTCTCGTGCTATTATCTATGCTTCAAATGGAGAAGATTTTGCCGAAGCAGCACGTGTCGAAGCTTTAAAAGTACAGCAACAAATGCAGGTGGAGCTGGAAAAGGCGGGGATTATATAATCCCTAAAACACCATCATTCGTTCGGGGTATTTCATGGCATAGTTGGCAACCATGTTTCTGATATAATCGTTACTTGGGTAGGGTGTGAGGTGGTTTTTTAGTTGGTCTAAATTATCCACATCAAAATAATGCGATATATAGCCCATGCCATAAAATTGTCCTTTTTCTATCAATATACAACTATGCTCATCCACTTTTCGCCCTTCATCTCTAATGGCAAAGGTTGGTAGCGTTTCTTTCAACTCAGCAATTGCACGATTTACTTTGCTATTATAATCATCTACCGTTTCAATGCCTTCGCAAGCGCATAAATGTTGTTTGGCACTGTTACAAGTTTGATTATCTGTTTGTACGAAACACAACTTTGGGCAAAGTTCAAATGTGTCTATCAGGCGGGTCAACAAATTACGCCCGTCGAGTAGTGAGTTACAGGTGTATAATGGAGTTGCCAATTTATGCTTCTTATCTACGGCAAGGCGCATGTAACCTCGTTGATCTTCGAAAGCATACAAACCATAAGCGTGCTCAAAACGTTTCAGCGAGCGATTGTATTTAGGCCATAGTCGCTTTATTTCAATAGCTTCCAATACAAAAGCAACCAGCTCAGTACCACAACTTTGATAACTGATGTGGTAGATATTGCGCAAAAACTCTTGACGTTGTAACCCCGCATTATTACCCGAAAAATGACTGCATACTCGTTTCTTAATATTTCGAGCTTTGCCTACATAAATAACTTTGCCTTTTTCATTGTGAAAGTAATACACTCCAGGCGATGAGGGTAAATTCTCAACATCTTCATGCGGTAAATGGGCTGGCAATACCCGCTCTTTCGACCGATGTTTGAGGGCATCTTGGATATAATTTTGTGTATCGTTTTGCAATAGGATGGAGAACAACGTAGCTGTTGCATCGGCATCGCCAGCCGCACGATGCCGCCCATCATTATTTATACCTAAACTCCTGCACAATTTACCCAAACTATACGACGGCATACCTGGTAATATTTTACGCGATAGGCGCACCGTGCAAAGCTTGCTACATTGCAAATCGTAGCCTGCAGCAGTTAAGTGATAGCGTATAAATGAAAAATCGAAATTGACATTATGTGCTACAAATATTTTACCATGTAGTAGGTGATAAATATCGGCAGCTACATCTTCAAATGGTGGGGCATCTTGCACCATTTCATTAGTGATGCCAGTTAATGCGCGTATATAAACAGGTATATCTCGGCGTGGATTGACTAAGGTAGTATAACGTTGGGTTATTTTTTTGCCATCGTGTATGCAAATAGCCACTTCGGTTATGCCATTAGCATTAGCATGACCTCCAGTTGTTTCAATATCTACAATAGCATACATCATTCAAATGTAACAGAAATATGCTAATTTTTTTAGTGATTTTGAATAAAATATACCGAAAAATTGAAAACAAAAAATAAGGTCATACCCGTTTAGGATATGACCTTACATAGATGGTTATGCCCATCCAATAGAATATTTATTATTTTTTCTTTCCTTGCACTTGTTGTTGCTGACGCATCATCTCTTCCATTTTTGCCGCAAAACCCGATTTCTTTTTCTTATCCTCTGGCTTTAATTTATTTTCTTGGATTTGTGCGTGTATCTTCTTGTCATCAACCATAAATTTAATAAGATATTGTTGTAAGAAGGTAAGCATATTAGCCAAGAAGTAATAATAATTTAAGCCTGATGGGTAGCTATTCAAGGTAACTAAGAAGATGATAGGAGTGATATAGCCTATGTATTTCATTTGCCCCGTTGCACCCGAAATTTGATTGTTGAAATAGGTATAAACAAGGGTTGATATGGTCATCAATAAACACATTAAACTGATGTGATCAACGCCAAATATTGGAGCAAAAGTAATAACAGAATCGTAAGTAGATAAATCGTGCATCCATAAGAAGCTTTCGCCACGAAGCTCAAATAAACTCGGGAAAAAGCGGAAGAATGCAATTACAATAGGCATTTGTATCAATAGTGGTAAGCATCCGCCTAAAGGATTTACGCCTGCTTTTTTGTATAGCTTTAAATACTCTTGTTGTAATAATGTAGCATTATCTTCGCCCACTTTTGCCTTTATCTCGTCCATCTCGGGCTTTAGCACACGCATTTTAGCCATTGATAGGTACGACTTATAGGTAAGTGGCGACAGTGCCAATTTGAGTAGGATAGTTAATGCGAGGATGATAAGTCCGTAGTTCCAATTAAATTGTTTAAGGAAATTGAATACAGGCAATACCGCAAAACGGTTAATATATTTTAATGGCCCCCAGCCCAAACCAATTTGCTTCTCTAAATCGTGCCCTTGTGTTTTTAAGGTCGAAAACCTATTTGGTCCAAAATAAAACTCCAACGGAACAGAGCCATCAGCCGTACGGCTCAAAGCCAATTCGGCTTTCATTTGCTTCACATCAGTATTGTTGGTGTTTACATCAGTACTCACACTCAAGTTAGATTTGCTTATACCTGCTGCATCTTTAGCTATCAATACATTCGAGAAGAAGTGCTGTTTAAATGATATCCATTGCATTTTTTTATCTGCAATGGTTTTTTGGTCATCTTTAGCTTCGCTTAAATAATCAACATCGTTTTCGGTATTCAAATAATACACAGTTGAGTATTGACGCTCTTGTTTCACATCTTTCTCTTGCTTGTGCAAACTCGCAGCCCAATCAAGATTAAGTGTACTGCTATTGGCAATTACATTATCTAAACCAGTAGGTTTTATGGTTAAACCTATTTTATATCCTGTGCCTTTAAGCGTATATACATAGTCGATATACTGTGTAGCGTTATAGCTTAAACGCATGGTAATAGATGCCGAGTCTTTTTCGGCAACGGTCAAATCTTTTGCACTTGGCGTAAAGTAAAGTTCGTTGGTGTTGATGTTTTTTCCTTGCGCATTGAAAACTAATCCAAATTGATTTTGAGCACCATCAAATAATATCAATGGTTTTTTATCGAATGTTTTATAGTTTTTCAATTCAACCGAATAAACACGACCGCCTTTTGTGCTTAATTTAATACGTAGTTCAGTATTTTCGAGAGTGATAAATCGCTCGCTGCCAATGGTAGCTGCGCCAAATGGTGCTTTTAGAACTGCCGAATCAACTACTTTGTTTGCTTTTTTTGATGTGTCGAATTTAGCAGCAATGGGCGTGGTTTTTGCTGTTTTGCTAGCTTTAACTCGTTGTATAGAGTCTTGTACTAATTTCTCTCTTTTAATTTCAGCATCAGAGGGCTTTAAAAAAAAGTAAGACCCCAACATGATGCAAACTATCAGGACAAAGCCTGTTACTGTATTTTTATCCATTTGTATATTATCGTACGTAAATATTACTTCTTGCGGGCATACGCCAACGAAGCGGCGACAAAGTTAACAAAAAGTGGGTGAGGATTAGCAACTGTTGATTTTAATTCGGGGTGAAACTGTCCACCTACAAAAAACGGATGATTTTTTAATTCTACAATCTCTACCAAACCATTTTCGGGGTTAATGCCCGAAGGTATTAATCCAGCTTCTTCATAAGCTTTTAAATATTTGTTATTAAACTCATAACGATGGCGGTGGCGTTCCGAAATATGGGTTTTGCCATATATAGCAGCGGCTTTGCTGCCTTTTTTCAAATCGCAAGCATAAGCACCCAAGCGCATAGTGCCCCCTTTGATTTTTACTTTCTTTTGCTCTTCCATCATCGCTATTACTGGATGCGAAGTGCTTTCGTTCATTTCGGTACTGCTGGCATCTTTCAATCCCAAAACATTTCTACCAAACTCAACTACGGCGCATTGCATACCTAAGCAGATACCAAAAAACGGAATATTGTTTTCGCGTACATAGCGAATGGCTTCAATTTTTCCTTCAAAACCGCGCTCGCCAAAACCAGGTGCTACTAATACACCATGTAGATTTTTCAAACGGTCAACCGCATTTTCGGGAGTTAATTGTTCTGATGGGATATATTCGACACGAACTTTACATTCGTTTTTTGAACCAGCATGAATAAACGATTCGGTAATTGACTTATAAGCATCTGGCAATTCTACATATTTGCCCACTAAGCCTATGCGCACCTCTGATGTAGGGTTTTTTAACCGACCTAAAAAGTCTTTCCAACTTTCTAAATCAGGCTCGTTTTTGTGCGATAGCTTTAATTTGGTTAATACAGTTTTGTCTAATTGCTCTTTCAACATCAGCAATGGCACATCGTATATGGTTGATGCGTCTATTGATTCGATAACCGCATTGATGTTTACGTTACAGAAAAGAGCAATTTTTTTACGAATATCTTGATTGATGTGGTGCTCGGTACGGCAAACCAAAATATCAGGCTGAATTCCATACTCTAATAGCATTTTAACAGAGTGCTGAGTAGGTTTGGTTTTTAACTCGCCAGCAGCAGCCAAGAAAGGTATCAAAGTGAGGTGGATAACCAGCGAATTGCCCGAGCCTATTTCCCATCTAAATTGTCTTACCGCTTCAATATATGGTAACGATTCGATGTCGCCTACCGTACCCCCCAATTCAGTAATTACGATATCATATTCGCCGCTTTCGCCCAATAAGCGGATGTTTCTTTTTATCTCATCCGTAATATGCGGAACTACCTGTACCGTTTTGCCCAAAAACGCACCTTCGCGTTCTTTGTTAATCACATTTTGATAAATACGACCAGTAGTAATATTATTGGCTTGTGAAGTAGGTGTATTTAAGAAACGCTCATAATGACCCAAATCAAGGTCGGTTTCGGCACCATCTTCGGTTACATAGCATTCGCCATGCTCGTAGGGATTTAGTGTTCCTGGGTCAATGTTGATATAGGGGTCGAATTTTTGTATCGTAACCCGATACCCACGCGATTGAAGAAGTTTGGCTAAAGAGGCCGAAATAATGCCTTTCCCTAACGACGAAGTAACGCCGCCCGTAACAAAAATGTATTTAGTCATGATGGTTGTTGTATTTGGCACTGGTTTTTACCCCTGTGCCGATTGTTTGTGTACGGGATACAAAAGTAGGAAAATATTTAGCACTTGCACAGTCGAAAGTGTAATTGTTGAAAAAGGTTATTAAGTGAGTGATTTTGAAGACTTATTACTTTGCTAATTTTTCCAAATCTTGTGGTGTATCAATAGCAATTGTTTCAATATCGGTTTCGGCTACTTTTATTTTGTAGGCATTTTCAATCCAGCGCAACTGCTCTAAGCTTTCGGCTTTTTCTAACGGTGATACAGGCAATTTGGTAATTTGCTGTAATATATCTGCACGATACCCGTAAATGCCAATATGCTTATAATAAGTAAAATGTGCTAACCAATTTTGCGCCTCTTGCCCACGTATATGTGGCAATGGCGAGCGTGAAAAGTAGATAGCTTCCCAATTTTTGTTGATAATTACCTTAGGCGAATTGATATTGTGCAGTTCTTGCTCGGTATGTATTTTTTTTATTAATGTGGCTATTTGGGTATTGGTATCAACAAAACAACCAATTAGTTTGCTGATTTGTTCAGGGTCGATATAAGGTTCATCACCTTGTATATTGATAATTACATCATATTCGGGATACTGCAACACTACCTCGGCGCAGCGGTCTGTCCCACTTTGATGATGGGTTGAGGTCATCATTGCCTTGCCACCAAAATCTATTATATGATTAAAAATGCGGTCGTCATCTGTAGCAACAATTACTTCCGATAGTTGCGCACACTTTTTTGCCTGCTCATAAACTCGCCGTATCATGCTTTTGCCGCCAATATCAATCAAAGGTTTGCCCGGAAAGCGGGTAGAAGCGTAGCGTGCTGGTATAATGCCGAGGGTTTTCATGTTAAATTAAAACAACCCGTGTATTTCTCTTTCAATCATTTGTATGATGGTGGCCATATCGTCGGTATTGTTGGCAAAATCGAGTTTATCTTTATCCAATATTAATACCTTACCTAAGTTGTAATTGCCTATCCATTTTTGATATTTATCATTCAGCTTGGATAAATAATCGAGCCTGATACCTATTTCGTATTCTCTACCTCGGCGTTGAATATTATTTACTAGGGTAGGAACTGATGCTTTTAAATAAACCAGCAAATCGGGTGGTTTAATAAAGGCTGTTATATTATCAAAAATAGCCTGATAGTTTTCATAATCGCGTGTGGTCATCAAACCCATATCATGCAAGTTCTCCGCAAAAATGTAAGCATCCTCATAAATGGTTCTATCCTGAATGATATTACGCTCGCTTTTTTGGATATCCATTATTTGCTGGAAACGGCTATTCAAGAAATAAATTTGCAGGTTAAAACTCCAACGTTTCATATCGCTGTAAAAATCCTCCAGGTACGGATTGTTATCTACAACTTCGTAAAGCGATTCAAAACCATAATTTTTGGCTAACAATTCAGTAAGTGTGGTTTTGCCTGCACCTATGTTTCCTACAATTGCGATGTGCATATGTTTGTTTTAGTTCATGTTTATGGTTCGTGGTTTATGAATTATATCCAAACCACAGTTAACTATGCCCGACTAATATACGTTTTGAACAATGAAGTATCAACTCCTTAGCTATTAAAAACTTTTAAATCCGATAATTTCTCTTACTTCTCTTATCGTTTTTGAAGCACTTTCTCGTGCTTTAATAGCACCATGGCGTGCTACTTGACGCAGATAGGAAGAATTTTGGTCAATTTCTTTTATCCTTTCACGCATAGGTGCTGTTGCGATAATTATATCTTCGGCCAATTGTTTTTTCAAATCGCCGTAGCGTATTTGGCAAGTATTATAAAGCTGGTCGAAATGAGCCACAGTATCTGCTGTTGATACCACTTTCATCAAATCAAACAGGTTTTGAATTTCTGATGGTTTTTCTTGATTTTCTGTTGTAGGGCCGCTATCTGTTACCGCACGCATTACTTTTTTGCGAATCACTTCTGGGCTGTCTGATAAGTAAACAGCATTGCCTTCGCCTTCTGATTTCCCCATTTTTCCTTTGCCATCCAATCCTGGTATTTTTACCAAATTATCGCTGAAATTAAAAGCATAAGGCTCGGGGAAATAATCGTTGTTGTATAAGCGATTAAAACGATTACCAAATGTACGCGCCATTTCTAAATGTTGCTCTTGGTCTTTACCAACAGGAACTTTTGTTGCTTTATGGATAATAATATCGGCAGCCATTAAAACAGGATACGTAAGTAAACCTGCGTTTACATTATCGGGCTGCGAACGCACTTTATCTTTAAACGAAGTGCTACGCTCCAACTCGCCCAAATAAGCATTCATATTAAGATATAAATACAACTCGGCTATTTCGGGTACGTCCGACTGTACATAAATAGTCGCCTTTTCAGGGTCGATACCTGCTGCTAAATACTCCACCAATACTTGTTTCACGTGCCCATGCAAATCGGCAGGGGTAGGGTGGGTGGTTAATGAATGCAAATCAGCAATAAAAAAATAGCAATTATACTCATGCTGCATTTTTACGAAGTTTTGAATAGCTCCGTAGTAATTTCCTAAATGTAATTTTCCGGTAGAACGAATACCACTAACAACAGTTTCCATAAGGGCGAAAGTAAGGAATTTTTATATTTTTGATGGCGATGAAATTGATATTCAAAAAAGCACATGCGTATCTGTATATGGCAAGTGTGGCTTTTTTTTATTTTTTACTTTTTCCTGCACTTTATTATTACTCGCGCAAGCCTAGTAGATACCTAACCATGAACAAGCTGCGCCGTGTGTGGGGGGGCTTAAGTTCGGCGTTTGTAGGCATTTTTTATAAAATCACTTACGAAGTGCCTTTAGATATATCGAAAACTTATATTATTTGCCCCAATCATACCTCTAACCTCGATATTACGGCAGTGAGTTTGCTGCTGAAAGGTAATTTTAGTTTTATGGGCAAAGCCGAACTAACCGAAGGTATTGTAACCCGTTTGTTTTTTAGTACGGTTGATATTCCAGTTAATAGAGCAAGTAAAATAGCATCGTTTAGAGCATTTAAGCGGGCGATGGAAAATCTGCAAAACGGTACTACGATGGTTATCTTCCCCGAAGGTAGAATACCCGATGATTATCCCCCTCGGTTACATCCATTTAAAAATGGTGCTTTCAGATTGGCTATTGAAGCTCAAGCAGCTATTGTGCCAATAACTATGACTAATAATTGGCAAATTTTGTGGGATACAGGTACAAAATATGGCAGCCGACCAGGGATTTGTAATATATTTGTGCACAAACCTATCGAAACTATTGGGATGAGTATTGATGATGCTGATAGCTTGAGAGATGAGGTGCATAAGGTAATTAATCATAAATTTGCAAAGTATGACCATAGATAAAGAAACGGTAGAAAAGGTAGCTCATTTGGCAAGATTAGAACTTACCGAAGACGAGAAAGTGCAAATGATAGGCGATATGAGCAAGATATTGGGCTTTATGGATAAGCTGAATGAGATTGATACATCGGGTGTAGAACCGCTGGTGTATATGACAGATGCGGTAAACGTAATGCGTGAAGATGTAGTAAAACAGGAAATTAGCCACGAAGAAGCTTTGAAAAACGCACCCAAGCACGATGATAATTACTTTTTGGTAGCAAAAGTGATTGAGAAATAAGCGCGCAAATCAAAATGCAGCATTTCTCGATTAATAAATAATTTCTTGTAACATTTTATACCACCTTATCGTCAAACCAATAAAAACAGATGGAGCCTTTAATTACCATTAAGGATATTGGTCGTAAATATGTGATTGGTGCCGAGATTATTCATGCGCTTAAATCGGTGTCGTTAACCATTAATAAAGGCGAATTTGTAGCATTAATGGGACCATCTGGTTCGGGAAAATCAACCTTAATGAATATTTTGGGTTGTTTGGATACACCCACCAAAGGCGAATATATCCTCAACGGTATCAATGTAAGTCATATGACGGATAATGAACTGGCAGAGGTTCGTAATTCCGAAATCGGCTTTGTTTTTCAAACATTTAATCTACTTCCTCGCAATACCGCTTTAGATAATGTGGCACTACCGCTTATTTATGCTGGTGTTAATAAACAAAACAGGCAAGAGCGCGCCAAAAAAGCCTTAGAAAACGTAGGTTTGGGTAATCGGGTTGACCATAAACCCAACGAATTATCAGGCGGGCAGCGTCAGCGTGTGGCAGTAGCACGTGCTTTAATTAATAATCCATCTATTATTTTGGCTGATGAGCCTACGGGTAATTTAGATACCAAAACATCTATCGAGATAATGGGTTTGATAGAGGATATTCATGCCAAAGGCAATACCATTATTTTAGTAACCCACGAAGAGGATATTGCCAAACACGCCCACCGTATAGTACGTATGCGCGATGGTTTGATAGAGAAAGACTATATGAATACCGATATTCAAACGGTAGATAGGCACGCCATTGTCGAGGTTTAGCAATAGGCACTCAATTTCGCTACAAACGCCGCTAGGTAAATGGCATCATCGGTATTGATGGTTTTATTAGTACCCACAATCAAGGTATGGTTTATAATTTCAATCACAAAATCGTGATGGCGCATATCCATTACTATGTTTCTGAAATCCCTATCCATCGCCATATCGGCTTTTTGTCGGTCGTTTACCAGTACATAAAAACTATCGCTAAAAGCTTTGTCATCTTCAAAATCTAATTCGACAGGATGCACTAATTCTATTATTTTGTCGGCCAATGTTTCGCGGCGTATCATTACCCTGCCAAAATCCTTTTTTAAATAAGCTAATGCCCAGTTTTGATATTCGGAGTGGTTATAGATACCACCGCCCTTCGGATTCATTCCCTGAAAATTCTTTTCTACAAATAAACTATAACAATCATTGCCGCTTTGTTTAAGCACGTAGGAGTCTCGCACTATCGTTTTAAAATTTAATCGGAATACTTCAAAACTCTCGATATTAAAATCAATATAACCTGTATGCTGAATGTTGAATTTGGCTTTTAGCGTTTCGTAAACTTCCTGAAAGCTATCAATCATTTCGCTACTTAGTCCAACAGTATCAAATGGGTGATTGTTTATTTTCATAATATTAATAAGACTTCATTGTGGCGCACGAGCAAGCACAATTAGGGTCATCCACACCCAGTTTTTTCAAAAAATGTTTATAATAGCCTATACGGTCGTTCATGTTAAACATATTTTCGCCTTTGTTGCATTCAACAGCACCATTAATAATATTGATAGTCATACCAAAGCCCGATTTACGGTTTTTAGCCTTGTCATCAGCATTGGGTTGCCACTTACCAATCATTACCTCATGTGCCGATGGCTTAAATTTTTGTGGCGTCATCCAAAAATAGATAGCCACTTTAAATGCAGTTACAGCGTCTTTCTCTATCAAATCGGGGTTGTTGAGCAATACTTTTTTATCTCCAAATATACAGTCGGATGCAAAGCCGTAATTGCCATTATAACTTAACTGCACAGGCCCTCGCCCATAATATTTTTTGCCAGCTACGGGAGGATAATTGTCGTTTTCGGCGATGTAGGGTAACGAGGTATTTATTTCGTGTATAAACATCAAGCCATCATCGTATTTACCATTCACACCATGGCGTGTTTCGTGGGCTATATGTGCAAAAAATGCAGCCAATTCTTTTTTGTTGGTTTGCAAATCTTTTTCGCTGCAAAAATTTCCATAATCAACGGTGTATGTGCTATCCGATTTCTTTTTTGCCCAATCCTCGTTCCAATCTTCATCTTGCCGCACGATGGCTGTTTTTGCGGTACTTTTATCAGTTCTTGTGATTTGATAAATAGACACTGCTCTGCGTGATACTTTAATTTTTATAAACCCCATTTGGTGGATAGCTTTTATAAATGCGTTGTAGCTATAAAACTTATCGTGTTGAGGAAAAAAATCATTGAATTGCTTTTCGCTGAGGAAGCTACTTACAGAGATAGGAGAATATGAGGAAACAGCCTCTGTGCTTTTTTCGCATTTAAAACTGCTTGTCAATACAGCAAATAAAATGGGTATAAGTTTTTTAAACGAGAAAAGGTGTTTCATTTCGAGAAATTTAGCTCAAATATATCGTTTCGAAATATATTTCGACTAATGCGTGTTAAAATCCCAAATCAAAGTAATAAATTCGAAATCGAACATTCGACCATCGAAATGCTATGAAAATATATACCAAAACAGGCGATAAGGGCTTTACTTCGCTGATAGGAGGCACACGTGTACCTAAGCATCACTTAAGGATAGAAAGTTATGGAACGGTAGATGAGTTAAATTCATACATCGGCTTAATACGCGACCAAGATATTGCCGAGCATGATAAACAAATATTGAAAGAGATACAGGACAGATTGTTTACTATTGGCTCATCATTGGCATCAGATCCTGAGAAATCAAAAATGATTATTCCTGATTTGCATGAGACTGATATCGAATTACTGGAAAAGGAAATGGACGAAATAAATACGCAGTTGCCCGAGTTGCGACATTTTATTTTACCAGGTGGCAGTAATGCCATTTCATTTTGCCATATTGCAAGATGTGTGTGCCGCCGAGCCGAACGCTTGTCGGTACATCTATCCGAAGAAAGTAAAGTAGATGAGCGTGTAAATATCTATTTGAATAGGTTGAGCGACTATCTTTTTACATTAGGCAGGAAAATTGCGAATGATAAAAGCATAGCCGAAAACAAGTGGATACCACGTACTTAAAATTTATAAAAAATATTTGATAATCAATTTAAAAATATTATACTTTTGCCAAAAATTAATTATACCTATTAAATAGAAAATATATATGTATTGGACACTTGAATTAGCATCACACCTTGAAGATGCACCATGGCCTGCAACTAAAGATGAATTAATTGATTATGCTATTCGCTCGGGAGCACCAGTAGAGGTTATAGAAAACCTACAAGCGCTAGAGGATGATGGTGAACCTTATGAGAATATTGAGGAAATATGGCCTGACTATCCTACAAAAGACGATTTCTTCTTCAACGAAGACGAATATTAAATAATATTTTTCGATGATAATATGATAAAGCTGTTCTTGTTAATAGGGCAGCTTTATTGTTTTAGTAGAAACTCGGCGATAGCTATATCTTCGGGGAAGGTGATTTTAATATTTTGATGGCTGCCGCCAATCAAATTAATGTTTACACCTGTTTGCTCAACCACGCTGGCATCATCTGTAAAGTTTGGCGAATAGCTTTGTTGGTAGGCTTGTCTTAATTGCTCAATTTGGAAAGTTTGAGGCGTTTGTATCAAATATATCTCATCCCTTGTTAAGCTAGTCGAACGGTTGTCTTTAATCTGTCTTACCGAGTCGCGGCTTTTTACAGCCACAATAGCGTTGCCATATTGCTCGGCACAATCAAAAGATTCGTCAATAATCTCTTTGCCAATCAGCGGGCGCACAGCATCGTGGATAGCTACCACCGCATCTTCATCATCAATCAAACTCAAACCTTTTTTTACCGAATGGAAGCGTGTTTCGCCACCACTTATCAATTGATGTGTAATATCAAAGCCATGCGTTTTGCATAATTCATCCCAATACTCGTGCGAGTCGGCGGGGAGTACTACAATAATTTGCGGCTGTGTTTGGCTATGGTGAAAGGCATTAATGGTATGCATTAATACTGGCAACCCATTGAGTAATAGGAATTGTTTCGGAATGGCAGAATGCATCCTGCTACCCGAACCCCCAGCTACTATAATGGCGTAGTATTTCATGTTTTTAGTGCTGTGCAATACACAACGTGCTCGTAATGTTTTTCCGATTAGATAATCAGCATAGCATCGCCATAGCTATAAAATCTGTATTTTTCTTTTACAGCTATCTCATACGCATTCATTACGTGCTCGTATCCACCAAAGGCACTCACCATCATTAATAAGGTTGATTCTGGTGTGTGGAAGTTGGTAATCATAGAGTTGGCTATACTGAAATCGTACGGCGGGAAAATAAACTTGCTTGTCCAATCGTTTGCTGGTTTCAAGGTTTTACTTGCCGAAACTGCCGATTCGATAGTACGCATCGAGGTTGTACCCACAGCGCATATACGTTTTTTTCTTTCGATAGCTCTGTTTACAATATTTGCTTGTTTCTCTTCGATGATAAACTGCTCCGAGTCCATTTTGTGTTTGGTCAAATCTTCCACCTCTACTTGGCGGAAAGTACCTAAACCAACGTGTAAGGTTACCTCAGCAAATTCAACACCTTTCAGCTCCAAACGTTTCATTAATTCGCGACTGAAGTGTAAACCAGCAGTAGGAGCTGCAACAGCACCTTCGTGCTTTGCAAATATAGTTTGATAGCGTTCTTTATCTTCAAGCGTAGCTTTACGCTTTATGTATTTGGGTAGTGGTGTTTCTCCTAATATCTCCACGTTGCGTCTGAATTCTTCGTCAGTGCCATCAAAAAGGAAACGAATAGTACGACCGCGTGATGTAGTATTATCAACCACCTCTGCAATTAGCAAATCATCATCGCCAAAGTATAGCTTATTACCTACACGTATTTTACGAGCAGGATCAACTAGCACATCCCAAAGGCGAAGCTCTTTGTTCAACTCGCGCAAAAGGAATACCTCAATGGTAGCACCAGTTTTTTCTTTATTGCCATACATACGGGCTGGGAATACTTTGGTGTTGTTAAGAATCATTACATCCTTATCATCAAAATAGTCCAACACATCTTTAAAAATCTTATGCTCAATTTTGCCCGAATCTTTGTGTAAAACCATTAAACGTGATTCGTCACGGGTAGAAGCAGGCGAATGTGCAACTAACGACTCAGGGAGATTGAATTTAAATTGAGATAATTTCATATTAAAAAGAAATGAATTTTCAGGGCGCAAAACTACGAATTATTTTGTTGTTTTCATTGATTTTTTTATGGTTTTCGATGCCGATGCCTATTTGCACAATATTTGAAATAGAAATTATTAAATGCTGTAACTTAACCGCCCTACAGTAGTCTTAGTTATATACACCACAATAATAGACAAGGTATAGTATGATTTTTTTTAAACTCTTAAGAGAAAGTGTTTTGTTTGCTTATGATGCTTTGCGGCAAAATAAGCTACGTACTATATTATCATTATTAGGAGTTACTATTGGTATTTTTACCATAATAGCAGTTTTTTCGGCGGTTGATACCTTGCGCAATAATTTACAAGCCAGTGTAAATAAGCTGGGTAGTAATAGTATTTATATTCAAAAATGGCCTTGGATAGGGGGTGAGGATTTCCCTTGGTGGAAATATCTACAACGACCAATACCTCGGTTAAGAGATTTTGACGAACTGCAAAAGCGTAGCCAAACAGCTCAAGCTATTTCTTACGAAATAAGTATAGCCAATCGTACTATAAAATATCAAAGCCATACGGTTGAAGGTGCTCAAATTGATGCGGTTTCGCATGAGCATAATCAAACATGGAATTTTGATTTTTATGAAGGTAGATACTTTACCGAGATTGAATCACGAACAGGAGCACCCGTGGTTATTATTGGGTATGATATTGCCGATAATCTTTTTCCAAGTGGCAATGCCGTAGGAAAGCAGCTTAAAGTAATGGGACGTTATGTAACCATTGTAGGGGTATTTACAAAAGAAGGGAAAGATATTTTAGGTATTTCTGATGATAATGAAGTGCTGTTGCCGCTCAATTTTGCCAAAAACATAGTAGATATACAGAGTGAAGGCTACAATCCGCAGATAGTAGTGAAGGGAAAAGATGGTTTGAAAGATACAGAAGTAGAAAGCGAGTTACGCGGATTGATGCGCTCTATACGAAGGATAAATCCAAATCAAGAAGATAACTTCGCTTTAAATAAAGCTACTTTGCTTTCAAATCAATTAGATCAGTTATTTGGAATACTTAATATTGCAGGGCTTATTATTGGTGGTTTTTCTATTTTGGTTGGAGGATTTGGCATAGCCAATATCATGTTTGTTTCGGTTAAAGAGCGTACCAATATTATCGGCATCCAAAAATCTCTTGGAGCTAAAAACTATTTCATCATGCTCCAGTTTTTGATTGAATCAATCATACTTTGCTTAATGGGAGGGATAATAGGACTCGGGATGGTGTATTTGACAACTATTATAGTAGGCATATTCATAGATATACACGTGGTGCTTGATATACATAACATTATTATGGGTATCAGTATCTCTATCACTATTGGTATTATTTCGGGAATAGTACCAGCTTATTCCGCAGCACGACTCGACCCTGTTGAGGCAATACGCTCCAATTAATCTATACCAATATACTATGCTTTTTGTATGAAAATTTTACAAAATGTACACAATGTCACCATTGATAATAGTTGGATTTGTTTACATTTGTTTTCAAAAAAAAGTCTATGTCTGAAACAGCACAACTAAAGTTAGGTGATAATACTTACGAATTTCCTGTTATTGAAGGTACTGAAGGTGAAAAGGCAATTGATATCTCAAAACTGAGAGATCAAACAGGTTATGTTACGCTAGATATAGGCTACAAAAATACTGGAGCTACGACAAGCTCGATTACCTTTTTAGATGGTGAATTGGGTATTTTGAAATATCGTGGATACCCAATTGAGCAGCTTGCCGAAAAATCGAGCTTTATTGAGGTAGCTTACCTGCTCATATACGGTAGTTTGCCTACTGAGCAGCAGTTAGCTGATTTTCAGTATCAAATAAGTCGTCATACTTTGGTGCACGAGGATATGAAGAAATTTTTTGATGGCTTTCCATCAAAATCGCATCCTATGGGGCAGTTATCTTCGTTGGTGTGTTCGTTATCAGCGTTTTATCCCGAGTCGTTAAAACCTAACCAAACTAAAGAGGAATTGGATTTGAGCATTGTAAAAATGCTAGGTAAAATGGCTACCATTGTTTCTTGGATATACAAAAAATCATTAGGGCATCCTTATATCTACCCTCAAAACAAGTACGATTACGTAACTAATTTCTTGCACATGACTTTTGGGCAGCGTACCGAACAGGTAGTGATAGACCCAGTTGTAGTGAGTGCAATGAATACGCTTTTAATTCTTCATGCTGATCACGAGCAAAATTGCTCAACTTCAACAGTAAGAATTGTAGGTTCGTCAGAATCAAATATATATGCATCGGTTTCGGCAGGTATTTCTGCACTATGGGGGCCTTTGCATGGTGGGGCAAATCAAGCAGTAATTGAGATGCTTGAAAAAATTAAGGCAGATGGTGGCGATACGGATAAGTGGATAATGAAAGCAAAAGATAAAAACGACCCTTTCAGATTGATGGGATTCGGGCATCGTGTTTATAAAAACTTCGACCCACGTGCTAAAATTATCAAAAAAGCCTGCGACGATATTCTTGAGAAATTGGGCATCAACGATGAAGTATTAGAAATTGCTAAGAAATTGGAAGAACACGCTTTAGAGGATAAGTATTTTGTTGACCGCAAGTTGTATCCTAATGTTGATTTCTACTCAGGTATTATCTATCGTGCATTAGGTTTCCCAACTGATATGTTTACCGTATTGTTTGCCTTAGGACGTTTACCTGGATGGATAGCCCAATGGAAAGAGATGAAAGAACATAAAGAGCCAATCGGTCGCCCACGTCAAATTTATGTAGGTGATATAAATAAGCAATATTAAACTTTTAAAAGAAAGACTATAAATATAAAGCAGCAATGCCTCCTGAAACTCAGGAGGCATTGCTGCTTTTGTACAATTATGCTTAAATAATTAAACTCCCATCGGCGGCGTAATAGCATTCAAAAAAACAAATTGATTATCAAACATATCCAATTTTATTTTGCTCTCTTTGTTGATGTTGCCAGCTAATATTTGTTTAGATAGCTCGTTCAATATTTTCTTTTGAATTACACGTTTAAGCGGGCGAGCCCCAAATTGTGGGTCATAACCCAATTGTGCCAGCCAGTCTAATGCTTCCTCTGTCGCTTCAATCTCGATACCCATTTCGGCTAAAGTATGTTGCAATTGTTTGAACTGCAAGGCTACTATTTCGCCTATCTCATTACGAGTAAGTGGGGTAAACATGATAATCTCATCAATCCTGTTTAAAAATTCAGGACGGATGGTTTGTTTTAATAATTCAAACAATTGATTTTTTGTTTTAGCAATTAAGCCTTCGCGATTACCATCTTCCAATGTTTGGAAATTATCTTGTATCAGATTTGAACCAATATTAGAAGTCATGATGATGATAGTGTTTTTAAAATTTACCACACGGCCTTTATTGTCTGTCAGCCTGCCATCATCCAATACTTGTAATAGGATGTTAAACACATCTGGGTGTGCTTTTTCGATTTCATCCAATAAGATAACGCTGTATGGTTTGCGTCGCACGGCTTCGGTTAATTGCCCGCCTTCGTCATAGCCAACATACCCCGGAGGCGCACCTATTAAACGCGATACTGCATGGCGTTCTTGATATTCGGACATATCAATCCGAATTAATGCGTTTTCGTCATTAAATAAATATTCGGCCAATGCTTTTGCAAGCTCGGTTTTACCCACACCCGTAGTGCCGAGGAATATAAACGAGCCTATTGGTTTTTTCTTGTCCTGCAAGCCAGCCCTGCTTCTGCGTATCGCATCACTAATAGCCTCAATAGCTTCTTCTTGCCCCGCTACACGTTTATGTAACTCACTTTCTAAGTGTAATAATTTTTCTCGCTCACTTTGTATCATTTTTGAAACAGGAATCCCCGTCCAGCGCGATACCACACCAGCAATATCCTCAGTCGTAACCTCTTCTTTCAACATACGGTGTTCTTTTTGATTTTCCAACAAAGTAGCTTTTAGTTTTTCAACTTCATCTTGCGCTTCGCGGATACGTCCATAACGCAATTCGGCTACTTTGCCGTAGTCGCCAGCACGTTCGGCTTGTTCGGCTTCTAGTTTAAAGTTTTCAATTTGTTCTACCTTTTGGTTGATATGATCTACCACATCTTTTTCGCTCTTCCATTGCGCACGTAGCGAGTCGCGCGTGGCCGATAGATTGGCTATTTCTTCACTTAGTTCTTTTACTCTTTTATCATCCTTTTCACGTTTTATAGCCTCACGTTCAATTTCTAGTTGCATTATTCTGCGGTCGAGCTCATCCACTTCTTCAGGCACGGAGTCCATTTCCAAGCGAAGTTTAGAAGCAGCCTCATCCATTAAGTCGATAGCTTTATCGGGCAAAAATCTGTCGGATATATAACGTTGCGACATCTCAACCGCAGCAATTATTGCTTCATCTTTGATATGTACTTTATGATGTGTTTCGTAACGCTCTTTTAACCCTCGTAAAATAGATATAGCATCCTGCGTATCAGGCTCATCAACCAGCACCATTTGGAAACGACGCTCTAAGGCTTTGTCTTTTTCCATATACTTTTGATACTCAGCTAAGGTAGTTGCCCCTATAGCTCTTAGCTCGCCACGTGCAAGGGCTGGTTTTAATATATTAGCGGCATCCATAGCACCTTCGCCACCGCCAGCACCCACAAGGGTATGTATCTCGTCAATAAATAGGATAATCTCGCCATCGGCTTGCGTTACTTCTTTTATTACGGCTTTTAAACGTTCTTCAAATTCGCCCTTGTACTTAGCGCCAGCAATCAAAGCACCCATATCTAACGAGTAAACTGTTTTACTCTTCAAATTTTCGGGCACATCGCCTTTAATAATTCTGAAAGCAATACCTTCGGCAATAGCAGTTTTACCTACACCGGGTTCGCCTACCAAAATCGGGTTGTTTTTGGTTCGGCGAGATAAGATTTGTATCACACGTCTTATTTCTTCATCGCGTCCAATTACTGGGTCTAACTTTCCCGATTCGGCATATTCATTCAAATTGCGAGCATATTTGTTTAAAGCGTTGTAGGTAGCCTCGGCATTAGCATCCGTTACCTTTGCATCGCCTCGTAAAGCTATGATAGCTTTTTTAAGGTCTTTTTCATTTACGCCGAAATCTTTTAAAGCGGTGCTTGTTTTGCCACTCACCGCCAAAATGCCTAATAATAAATGCTCGACAGATACAAACTCATCCTTAAACTCTTTAAGGTATGATTGCGCTTTTTGCAAAGCCGAGTTGACATCAGATGAAAGATAAACATTGCTGCCGCTTACTTTAGGAAAGGCAGCTATTTGCTGATCGAGGGTATCGTTAAGTCGATTGATGTTGACGTTTAGTTTTTTTAATAGATAGGCAATCACGTTTTCATCTACCAAAAGTAACCCTTTAAGTAGATGCGCGTTTTCAATAGCCTGTTGTTGATTGCCAACTGCTATTTCAGAAGCCTTTTGTACGGCTTCTTGCGCTTTTATGGTAAAATTGTTAAAATTCATAGTGTTGATATTGGGGTATGCTTGTTGTGCTCAAATCTATTGCCATGTAGCTAAAAGTGAAAAAATGGCATTGTAATTCAATTTATTAAGACAATATGTCTGTAAAGTATTAAGCTAACTGAAAAATAATCAGGTTGTTGAGCGGTTTTTGGGGTTGAAGTAGTGCTTTAATCTTCGCTTTTATCTACAAAAAACTTCGCATTAAAATTTACCAAAAACAATTCTTTTGATGCTCTAGTGCAGGCGGTATAAAACCAGCGCAAGAAATCCATGTTAATCATTTCTTCGGTTAGGTAACCTTGGTCAACAAACACGGCATCCCATTGCCCGCCTTGTGCTTTGTGGCAAGTAACAGCATACGCAAATTTTATTTGCAGCGCATTGTAGTAGGGGTTTAGCTTAAGCTCGTTGAATTTTGCTTTACGACTTCTGATGTGGTCGTAATCTTTCATTACTTCCAAAAAAAAGCGTTTTTGGTCGGCAGGGGGTAATGCTGGTGCTTCCGAGTAAAGCGTATCTAAAAGTATTTTGCAATCAAGAATAGGGTCTTCGGCATAATCAATAAATTCTAATTGCACATCAGCAAATCTAAATCCATACATATCCTCAATTCTTCGCACTTTTTTTATGCGGGCTATATCGCCATTGGCAATAAATCCTGTACTACCTTCTTCTTGCTCTTGAAGCCAAAAATAATTATTACGCACCACCATTATTAAGTCGCCTCCTGTTAGTTCTTCTTCGCGTTGTAAGATGCGCCCACGAATTTGTTGATTATACAAATTGGCGTTTTTGTTTGAACGGCAAACTATCAGCGTGCCATCGTAGCCATACTTCCTATACGCATAATTAAGCCCTTCTTCCAGTCGTTCGCCAGTCATGCGGTAAACATCCTTATAGCCTTTGGTTGTTACACGAGGGGTGCTTATTTTACCTTTTCTGATAATTTCGCGCATGGCGGTAACATTGTATAATATCCCCGAATCTTTTTCTTGACGCAAAACCTCTGTCAATTCAAAGTTTAAAATATCTAACGAGAAGGTTTTTTTCATCAACTCAATATCCAAAGCAGGACTGGTATCGGCACCTACTGGCGGTAGCTGCGCCGTATCGCCTACTAATATCAGCTTGCAGTTTTTGGTGTTATATACATATTTTATCAAATCGCGCAGTAGGGTTTCTCTGTTACCACCACTCAATTCGTCCGAAATCATAGATGCTTCATCCACAATAAAAATAGTATCCGATGCAAGGTTATCAGCCAAACTGAAAGCATCATCAATATTTAGAGCCGATTTTTTGCGATAGATACGTTTGTGAATAGTAAATGATTTTTTGCCAGCATAGTTGGTTATTACTTTAGCAGCACGCCCAGTAGGAGCTAGCAAAACAGATTTATAGTTGTAATTCCGTAGGGCTTTAACCAACGCACCCAGTACCGTAGTTTTGCCAGTACCAGCGTAGCCTTTCAGTATAAAGCATTCATCATCCGTGGTGCTTTTTAAAAACGAGTGCAAGCAATCAAACAGTGCTGTTTGTTGTGCAGTTGGTTCGTGAGGAAATGCTTTTAGAATATAATCTGTTGATGACACTCACAAAAATGCTGATAAGTATTGTAATAAATCAAGTGCGAGGCAATAATACTTTAAACAATCATTCGCCCATTGTTGTTGGCTATTCTTTCGAGCTTATGGGTAAACATTTCTGCCATTAAATGTGCCCTGTTTTTGGCTTCGTTGGCAACATTTCCTACAAAATATTGGTCGATAGTAGTATAAAACAATGCTATCCATCTTTCAAAATGTGTTTTGTTTATTTTTAAAGGGATATGCTTTACAAACGGACTTCCTTTATATCCCGATGCGTTAAATAAAACCATATTCCAAAAATCGTACATAATGTTGAGGTGAGGTTGCCAATCGCCAGTTATTACTTCTGCAAATACAGGGGCGAGTGTTTCATCTGCACGTACTTTGGTATAAAACTCATCTACCAAAAGTTTTATATCATTGATGTCTTGAATGTCTTTCATTTTTGGGGCTGAAGTTGCGCTAATAGTTTTTTGCCTTTTGATTGTATGGCAGGCGAGCCATTTCGCATGAGGAATTGGATTTGATTTGCCAATTCTTCGGCAACCCAAAGGTAGCGATTACGTAGATTAAACAATGCTTCAGCCGCAAAAGATTTGATGGCTATCCGTACTTTTGGGTCAATCATCCAATCAAACAAGTGCTCCACAACAGGTTCAAGATTAATTACATCAAGCTTTTGTTTTATGCTGACAGGAGCTTTTGCTGCAGTAATGTGCATTACTATTTTGGCATAATGCCTTTTACAACTTTCGTTTTTGACATCAATAATCCGACTTAAAAGGTATCCCAAATCATCAATATAGCATTCGGGCTTTTGTAGAAAGAGATTTTCGAGTATCCACGAGGCACGAAAAGCAATGTTGTGATCTGTATGAAAAGTAATATCAATAAGGTCGGTAAGTAAAAACTGTTGTTGCTTTAATATAGCGGTCAGTTTTACAACTTTGGTTTTACCAATGGTTGAGGATATTTCTTTAATCAATTCGGCAGGCGAATACATGCCCAAAATAAAGGTATTATTTTAGTCTTCACAATGCAGAAAGCTCAAAATATAATTACACTTAGCCAATAGGGTAGGGCTTGCAGTTTGTGCTATCAATTCAAGATTGTTCGAAAGTTTTTCGGCTATCCACGGGTAACGATGACGCATATTAAACAATGCCTCGCTTGCAAATACACGCACACTAACCAACATTTTAGCATCCTGCATCCACTCAAAGCATAAGGTTATCACTTCTTCCAAATCAACCTCTTTCATTTTGTTTCGCACTTCGCGAGGTACTTCGGGCGAGGTAACGTGCATTAATATTTTTGCATAAGGCTTTTTGTTTGCCAAAGTCTTAGCATCTTTTGCACGCTCTATTAGGTATGGAATATCTTCAAAATAGTTTTCGGGAAATTTGAATAGGATGTATTCTAATAAACGAGTTGATTTTAATGCAACATCTTTATCGGGGTAAAATGCCAAATCAACCAGTTCGCAGAGCGAGAAATTCTCCCTTTTGAGCTGATGCCCCAATTTTGCTACGGTGATTCTCCTGCCTGGAGCAGAAATGTGTTGAATTAATTGTGATTGTGTCATGTTAAGTAATACAGCTACTATCTAATTATGTAGTTGTTAAACCTGCTAACAATTATTATTAGGCAATGTAAAAGTATTAATAATCTTATAATTTCTGAAACAAATTTTAATTAAAACTTATTTTTTTATTTTATGCTGATAAAGCGTAGATTTTAGTTACTTCCATCAAAAATTCTACCTTTGCTATCCGTTTTATACTACTTTCATGGTTAAATTCAATCGTTTTACTTTAGCTAACGGTCTTAGGGTATTGGTTCACGAAGATCATACCACACCTATGGCTGTGCTTAATATTATATATGATGTGGGTGCTCGCGACGAAAACCCCAATCAAACAGGTTTTGCCCATTTATTCGAGCATTTAATGTTTGGAGGCTCGGTAAATATCCCACAATACGACGAGCCTTTGCAACGCGTAGGTGGCGAAAACAATGCCTTTACCAGTAACGATGTTACCAATTATTACATCACCCTACCAGCGGTAAATATCGAAACTGCATTTTGGTTAGAGAGCGACCGTATGTTGAGCCTTGCTTTTAGCGAAAAGAGCCTCGAAGTGCAGCGTAATGTGGTCATTGAGGAGTTTAAACAACGCTACCTCAATCAGCCTTATGGCGATGTGTGGTTGCGCCTACGTCCGTTGGTTTATAAAAAACATCCCTATCAATGGGCTACCATTGGTAAAGAGATTAAACATATTGAAGATGCACAGATGGAGGATGTAAAAGCATTTTTTAAAAAGCATTATAACCCTCAAAATGCCATTATGGTAGTAGGGGGAGATATTGATGTTGAGCAAGTAAAACAATTGGCTGATAAGTGGTTTGGGTCGATACCTGCTGGCGAAAAGTATGTTCGTAACCTGCCCCAAGAGCCCGACCAATACGATGAGCGCAGAGAAACCGTGAAAGCAAAAGTACCTTTGAACGATGTGTACATTGCTTTTCAAATGCCAGGTCGTTTAGACGAGGGATATTATGAGATTGACCTCTTATCTGATATCCTCTCACGTGGCAATTCATCTCGATTATATCGCACTTTGGTAAAAGATAAAGAGCTTTTTAGCGAGATACACGCCTATAACATGGGCAGTTTTGATAAAGGTATTTTTGTGATAGAAGGTAAACCACTCGAAAATGTATCGATAGAAGCTGCCGAAGCCGCTATTTGGGATGAGTTGGAGAAATTAAAGTTGCATTTGATACCCGGTGATGAGCTGACTAAGGTGAAAAACAAAACCGAATCGACAATGGTGTTTTCAGAAATGTCGTTGTTAGATAAGGCAATGAATTTGGCGCAATTTGAGTTATTAGGCGATGCCGATATGTTGAATAACGAAACCGAGAAATATCTTGCGGTAACCGCAGCGCAAATACAACATCAAGCCAAAACTATTTTCAGGAAGGATAATTCTTCTACATTGATTTATTTAGCGGATAGCGAATAGTTGTTTGAGTATATAACGATTAAGGAAAAGATGAACAGACAAATAGCTCCCGAATTTAGAGCAATCAATAATATTGAGTTAATTAAACCAGAACACATTAAACTGGATAATGGTTGTAATATATTCTCGTTCAACTCGGGCGACCAAGAGTTGGTGCGTATCGAATGGATATTCTCCAATTTGCGTTTCAATCCAGCAAAACCATTGCTTAATGTGGCGGTAAATACCATGCTTACTGATGGTACAAGCAAATTATCAGCCGCCGAAATTGCCGATAAAATAGATTTTTACGGTGCGTTTTTACAGGTCGATTATGGTTACGATAATTCGCAAATAACGCTTTATACTTTAAATAAGCATTTGGCGAGTACCTTGCCAGTGATAAAAGATATTTTAACCCACTCAATATTCCCCGAAAAGGAATTGGAAATATTTATCCGCAATCAACAACAAAAACTACAAGTAAGCCTGCAAAAAAATGATATCATAGCCCGTCGGGCGTTTAATAAAGCCATCTACGGCAATACAATTTATGGCTTAGGAGCTGATTTTGATGATTATAAAACCCTGCATCGCGATGATTTGTTGGCGCATTATAAAGAGATGTATCAACCATCAAATTGCACACTCGTTGTAGCAGGCAAAGTTGATGCTAACGCATTAGCACTACTAACCACAGCCTTTGGAAACGAATGGACAAATGCCGATAAAAAGGCAGATACTACTCAATTGGAGTTAAAACCTGCTGATGAGCATATTTATTTTGTAGATAAACCCGATGCGCTGCAATCAGCTATTCGCATGGGTTTGCCATCTATCACACGTGTTCACCCCGATTTTCCGGCATTACAGTTTCTAAATACTGTATTGGGAGGCTATTTTGGTTCAAGATTGATGGCTAATATCCGCGAAGATAAAGGATACACCTACGGTATAGGCTCGGGTGTGAGCTCTTTAAAAAGTGGCGGCGCAATGTTTATTGCTACGGAGGTTGGTGCCGATGTTTGTAAAGATGCCGTTGTTGAAATTGAGAAAGAGATTAATTTATTAAAAACTGAATTAATATCCGAAGATGAACTATCGCTAGTACGAAATTATATGTTGGGTTCGCTTTTGGGTAGCCTCGAAAATGTGTTTTCGCATGCGGATAAGTTTAAGAATATCTATTTTGCAGGGCTTAATTACGACTATTACGACCGATATACACAAACCATAAAATCAATCACAGCCGAAAATGTATTGCAAATGGCTAATAAATACCTCGATTTAGATAAATTTTATAGGGTAATAGTAGGGAAGTATTAGAAACTGATTAAGTACATTGCTTACAGACAGGTGGGTATTGATGAGTTGTTATATATTAAATATTACAAATGAAATTCTTAAACCAGTTTTGGGTTTTCTACAAAAAGCTAATCATACCATCTGCAATAGTTTCAATCGTAATTGCCCTGATTGGAATGGGGAATATTAACATAATTGCTGCTTCTGGAACTGTTTTCATTTTTATTACTCCTTTTTTCCATTTTATTTTTTACGATTTATCAAATCCCAAAGAATATTATTTTTATTATAACGTTGGTTTAAGTAGGTGGATGCTTTGGGTTGGCACAATTGTTTTTAGTTTAATTATCGGTGGAGTTTTGGCTTTGATATGACAGGGTTGCATATAGATAGTGTGATAAAGTATTTCGGGATAAAACATATCCTGAACGATATATTTATTACTTGTGAGAAAGGCGAAATAGTTGGGATTTTAGGCAGGAATGGGTCAGGAAAATCTACTTTAATGAAAATTATTTTTGGGTCAATAAGTGCTGAAAATAAATTCGTTATGGTTGGCTCTAAACCTATTAATACTTTAGCTGATAGTGCAGATACTATACGCTATTTGCCACAAAGTGGCTTTTTGCCGACTCATGTAAACATCAGAAAGCTAATTTCTGTTTTTTGTGGAAAGCAAAATGCTCAATTTTTATTTACGCACGAATTAGTAAAACCATATCTTGATAAAAAGAGTGAGGAGCTTTCGGGAGGTCAAAGAAGAATTTTGGAGATTGTCATGACAATTTATTCAGATGCTCAATATTTCCTATTAGATGAGCCTTTTAACGGGGTGGCGCCAATCCAAGTTGACCTCATAAAAGAGCTTATACGAGATCAATTGCCTAACAAAGGTTTTATAATTACAGACCATGATTATAAAAACATTTTAGAGCTTTCAACAAAGATTGTTTTGATGAAAGACGGCTCAATCAAGTTAATTAAAAACCAAGCCGAATTAATTGAGTTTGGATATCTTCCTGTTGGTTCAGTAATAAGTCATTAAAATTGGCTTGCAGCTTTTTGTATAACTCAAATCGGATTTAGTTAAAGTGTGAAATACAAGATTTTAAATAGGTTTTTAAATCGGTTTGCAGATTTTACAATCCGCAGACTTGCGCATCTGCAAATTTATTCGCACCTTTGTCCGGCAAATAATAAGTCTAAATAATTATTTGCTATGCAACTCGATCCCTCCAAATTTGTCGCCGAAGGTTTAACATACGACGACGTATTATTACTACCAGCTTATTCAGAAGTATTACCACGTGATGTGGATACAGGCTCATATCTTACCAAAAAAATAAGATTAAATATTCCTGTTCTATCAGCCGCTATGGATACTGTTACCGAATCGCAATTGGCTATTGCTATTGCGCAAGCAGGGGGCATGGGTATTTTGCATAAAAACATGAGTATCCAAGCACAAGCCGACGAAGTGCGCAAGGTAAAGCGTTCGGAAAGTGGGATGATACAAGATCCTGTTACTTTGCATGAGGCATCAACAGTTGCTGATGCGGTTAAAATAATGCGTGAGTTTAAAATAGGTGGTATCCCAGTTATTGATGGCAACCGCAGGTTGAAGGGCATTATTACCAATCGCGACCTTCGTTTTCAGAAAGATATGAACCGCCCAGTAAGTGAGGTGATGACAAGTGCCAACCTTATTACTGCGCCACAAGGTACTACACTTTTTCAAGCCGAAGAGATACTTCAAAACCACAAAATAGAGAAATTGCCAGTGGTAGATAACGAGGGCTTTTTATGTGGTTTGATCACTTTTAAAGATATACAGAAATTTAAAAACTACCCCAATGCGTGCAAAGACGAATTTGGACGTTTGCGTGTGGGTGCTGCCGTCGGTGTAGCTGCTGATAATATAGAGCGTGTGAAGGCATTGGTACAAGCAGGGGTTGATATTATAACGGTTGATACCGCTCATGGGCACTCAAAAGGGGTGATAGATATGGTAAAATCTGTAAAGGCATTATTTCCTGATTTGCAGGTAATAGCAGGAAATATTGCCACTGCCGATGCTGCTATTGCGCTTGCTGATGCTGGTGCCGATGCCGTTAAGGTGGGTATTGGACCAGGTTCTATCTGCACTACTCGTATTGTAGCTGGTGTGGGCGTACCACAGTTGTTTGCGGTTTACGAGTGTGCCAAAGCATTAAAAGGTAGGGGAGTGCCAGTAATAGCCGATGGTGGTATTAAGCAAACGGGCGATATTGTAAAAGCTATTGCAGCAGGCGCAAGTGCTATTATGGCGGGCTCGCTATTTGCAGGTGTTGAAGAATCGCCTGGCGAAACCATTATTTACGAAGGACGTAAGTTTAAATCGTACCGTGGTATGGGTTCAATCGAGGCGATGGATAAAGGCTCTAAAGACCGTTATTTTCAGGATGAAACCGATGTAGTAACCAAACTAGTTCCCGAAGGTATTGTGGGGCGTGTGCCATATAAAGGTACGCTTGCCGAGGTTATCTATCAGTATATAGGTGGTTTGCGTGCAGGTATGCACTACTGCGGTGCTGCTAATATCGACCAATTGCAGGATGCCAAATTTGTACGCATTACAGCGGCAGGTATGCGTGAAAGTCATCCACACGATATAACTATTACCAAAGAAGCACCAAACTATACCAGTAAGTAAAGTTTAAGGTAATATTCTTTAATCCTAGTTACGCTACGAAAGTATTAGGTGACTGGGATTTTTTTTGGTGTAATTTTAATTTTTTTAAAGCGTAATTAAACCTTTATAATTAATTCGCCTCTATATGTAAAACAACGATAAAAAAGTATTTAACTAATAGAAAAAAAAATTAAAACAATGAAAACTACCATGAAATCTCTAATTTTAGCAGCTATCGCTTCTGCAATTTGCACAGTTTCTTTTGCACAAGGGCCAGGTCATCAACCTACTCATTTGAAACACCACCCAAGAGTAAATCAAGTAAACAAACGTATTGACAACCAAGAGAAAAGAATAACTGAGGAGCGCAAAGAGGGCGATTTAACAAAGGCTCAAGCAAAAGCAGATCGTAAAAACTTGAAAGCGATTAATCAAGAAAAAAGAGCGATGCGCAAACAAGATAACGGACATCTAACCAAAGCTGACCAAAAAGTTTTAAACCAACAATTAGATCAAAACAGTAAGAAAATTGGCAACTAAGCCAATTAACATACTTGAAGCATATAATTGAAAGCAACATCCCTTGTTACTCAAAGTAGCAAGGGATGTTGCTTTTTGATTATTTAAGGCTTAATTTATAGATGTAACCGCCTTGTTTTACCCATCGTTTTTTAATAACCCCGAAACGGTAATTACTAGTACGATGGCTAATAAAATGCCTACGGGCATATCTCGAGTAGCCAAACCCACCGAAAGCCCAATTATGATAGCTGCAGCATAATAGCTTTTGGCGTTAGATTTTTTCATCGGCAGTGTTGATTAGGATTATTTTTCCTTAATCACTATTAGCCATCCTTTACCTTTGGCTACATTGATGTCTTGCTCGGCTTGAAAACTTGCTGCTGGTTGAAAGTTTTTAGCTTCGGGAGCAGTTATGATTGCCTTAGATGGGTCGATACCTAGTGCTTTCCAATCAATTTGTAAACGAATAGCGACATCCGTTTTCGCCCAACTTGCTATTGACACCAATGCGCATTTATCTTTTTTATACACAGTAGCCAATACTTCGGCATTATTTGTTTTTACAGGGCTATTCTCTACCCAGTAGCCTATCATCTTACTGCCTTTTATACCAAAATCATCCCATACTTTCCATATTGGGCGTGGGTCGGCATTGTCACTCCAAGGCATACGATTGGTCATACCAAATACCATTCCACGCCAAGGATTGCCACCACCTTGTAGCATTTCGCCCATTAAACCAAATGGAATACCCGATACTTCCGTAAGGAAAAAATCTGGCGAATTATTCTCATAGTCAAAATATTCGCCAAACCATAAGCGATTGAGGTAAGGGAAATGCTCTAAGTATAAATTCGCGCTATTATTGAAACCATCGCTTTTGTTGTATTGATTTGCCGAATGCAAGTCGATAATACCAGGATGACCATCGGCTGTAAGCACACGTTTTATCCTTTTCATCGTTACACGGTCAAAAGCCACATCATCCAAATAAATACCATCTATACCTACATTTTGCACTAGCCAATTCATGCCTTCTACATAATAGTTGTGCCATCTGTTCATGCCGCTGTTTATAATAGCTGCATCTTTTATTTCGGGCACATACCATGCTGCAATATAGTCTTCGCTAATATGCTCTTGTAGCCACGAGTAACCGCCGCCTTTACCAGCCGAATAAATTTCGTGCCCTAAACTGCGCAATGCAAATGTTTCGTAAGCACTGTTTGATAACTCACGTATGGTATTATATATTTTTACTTTTAATCCTTTTTGATGTGCTTCATCGATATAAGCCTTCATTGCATCGTGTGCGATGAATGGATAGTTGATATAAGGATTGATAGGCGTAGCATGATGAATATTTACTACTGTTGCTCCCGTTGCTTTAATGGTATCTAAGTTGTCGTATTTATGATAAAAGCGAGTATCCCATTGGAAATCGGTATTAATAGGGTGGAATGGTGTAATCAATAAGTTGAAGTTATAATACAGTACTTCGCCTTTTTTCATGCTACGTGCACCGCTATAATTATTTACCATTACTGTATTGTCGTTTTCCGAAAGGTTAATGCCACCTTTGTTGTCATTACCCCAAGATGTTGGTAACATTAGCGGGCGTTGTAGATAGAAGTTTGTATTGAGCGGGCGAATATAATGCTCATCACGTAACGAATATTGTAAACCCGCATTTACATCGCCTATCCAAGCACCATCTTGACTTTTATGTGCTACATCCCATTTCCAGTCGTAAGTAGCAGGACGTTTCCCGCCTTTTAAATTCAGCCCCATCATATATTTGGCTGATGCTTTATTAAAAGGAATTTCTAAGCGAATATCATTAAGGTTCACATCTTGCAAAGCAGTTACTTTTACGGTATAGGCTACAAAACCATCAAACTCGATAGCTCCATTTACTTCCATTTGTAGGTTTGATGCTGTGTTTTTTACCACCCATTTTACCGTACCTGCTGTTTTTTCTACAAATTTCAAATCACTGTTTTGCCATTGTATAGCTCCATTTGCACCTTCGGCTATTAGGCTGATAGGTTTATTAATCACCTGTTTTGCTTTGCTATCAAACGAAGTCATTTCGGGGGTAAAATAGGTTTCAATATTTTTTGGGAAGCCAGTATGGTCTAATATTACTTTACGCCCAAGCAGCGAAATACTATTATCGTTTACTTCCAAAGCGGTATAAGGCTTTATTACCTCATTTTGCTGTGCTTTGGTCGAGTTTAGCCAAGTTAATCGGGTTTGTTTTTGCGGTTCATTGATGCCACCATTCGCTAAAATGTTATCACTAATTTTTAGCACAACCTTAATAACAGTATTAGGTAAACCTTTAACCGAAACAGTAACTGTGCCAGTATATGCTCCCGCAGCCATATTTTGAGGGATATTAACCAAACACCACATCGCTTGCACATCGCCTTTGGCAACATCAACTTGTTTGGCAAATGGTTCGCCTTTGTAATCAGTCCCCGTAGTGTTGATACACGACATTACTTTTGATGGGATACTTTTGCCGTCTTTGTTTCTCAAATCAGAAAAAGTAATTTTTACATTTTCTAAGTTTTGAGCTACCGGATATATTCCAAGTTGATAAGCATGATTTTCACCCTTAGCGGCTTCGCCATTAAGTATATTTTTTGCACCACCTAATACCCAACGTTGTGGTAAGTCGTGTTTCATTTTGATGATGTGCAACCTATCCTCAGCAAATACTAAATATCTTTTTGTTGGATACTTGTTTTCAAATGCTTTTACTTCCGATGCTTTGGCTATTACCTCCATAGGGTAAAAACTATTCATCGCATTGATAGCTTGTATAGATTCAATTTTTGCAACAGTTATATTGCTATTATTTTGGATTGAAGCCAACCAATCATTAGTTGCTGTTTGCTCAACTTTTAAATAGCGTGCATTAGGATAGTTTGATAGTCTATCTACTTTATATGGGAGATAATATACATAATAGCGATTGCTGGCGGTGGGTTGAAAGTAAAGAGTACAGCTTTCGCGATTGATAGACGCTACTTTTACATTCAATATCCGTTGATTGTTTGCCGCATCCACTACCCACAATTGTTTTTTCTCGGGTTGCATATCATTTCTTCGCCAATCAATCACAGCTTTAACTACATTACTATTTTTTGCGTTAGCTAATAGAATTACCCTATGATTTCCTAATGAATCGGCATCCCAATCATTATTAGCTATGGTGTATTTTATTTCCTGTGCGATACAGAAATTAGAAATCATAATTAAGATAGTGAATAATAGTTTTTTCATCTGTTTGATTTTATGTAGCATAATAAATGAATATGTGTATATAGTACACTTAATTGAGGCGACTAAGTTATAAATCAATTAA
Organism: uncultured Mucilaginibacter sp.; assembly: GCA_963422535.1. Lineage (GTDB taxonomy): Bacteria > Bacteroidota > Bacteroidia > Sphingobacteriales > Sphingobacteriaceae > Mucilaginibacter. The sequence goes on along the minus strand of OY730227.1, from coordinate 288,441 downwards.
TTTAATTCAAATTTCTTTAATCATTACTTTAGTATAACCTTGGTAGCACCGTAGCCAAATTTTTCTTTACGTGCATCCATAAATGTTTTTATCCGATTGTTTCTGCTCAAATTTTTATGTATTTCGTGTTTTAGAACACCATTGCCCACGCCATGTATAAACACAATATCAGCATATTGATGTACAATAGCCGCATCAAGCGCATTACGAAAACAATCCATTTGTATATTTAGTATTTCGGCGGAGCTTAGAAATTGATAATCATCCCTTAATTTTTCGATATGCAAGTCAATCTCCGATTTTGGCTTGCCTATTATTGGTTTTTATGTTGCTGATTTAAAAAAACTTTCCTTTAATTTTTGTGCATCTATAACTAATTCTTGTTCATCTAATTGAATTAACCAACCCTTTTGCTCCATTAATGGGATTGGCTTTTTATCTCCCGAAAAATCTTTTGCTTTAAACTTTTCTTCAATAATTAATGGTTTCGGGATATTTACATTTTGAGTGGTATAAAACAGTACTTGTAGCTTAAGTTTAGCCCAAAGCTGCAAATCTGTCAACTGCCCCGAATATACTTTTACACTTGTTTTTGGTGCTATTATGCCGGCATATTCGCCTTTAAACTGCTGCTGTTGCTCGGTTATTAGTGTAGTTAATAGTTGGAACGAGGTATTATTTACCAAATAGATATGTGCTACCGAGAGGGCTTTTTCATCAGTCACTACACCCCAATAAATACCCTTAGTGTCGAATATCTTACTTATAGGTTGCGTTTTTGTCGCTATTTCTTCTGTGCTGTTCTCTATTCCAGTAAAGCCATGCACCGTCGTAACCTTGCTAGCCAAAACGGGTATTTCGAAATCATCATCACCCGTTACCCCAATCATCCTATCATCAATAATGCGGGTAACATAACCTTCCATTTTTTCGTCCACAAAACGCACAAAATCACCTAATTTATACTTCATATCTTTGTTCTTAGTTTGGATGTAAAGATACCTTAAAATGCAAGTATATATTGCAGTTATGTATTTATTGATGAAGTATGTGTGAGGACAGGAAAGGCTAAAATTGTATTAAAAAAGAGAAGCTGAATCAGATGACCCAGCTTCCTAAGAGTTATTTAATACCCCTATTAAAATAACTGCTTCAAAATAAAGCATTTACTACGGTTATTGCAAGCAATGTAACAATTTCTTTACAATAAACTTGTAACTAAAGCATACTATTTGTAGTCTTTTAAACATCCAATAAATAAGCTTATTTTGTATAAAATCACAATTATGTTAAAACAAACACTTTTATTAATGGTGCTTGCCTTTGTTTTGCTGCAAGCAAGCGCGCAAGAATTGTATATGCCTCGCGATATTAAAGCTGCATATCAAAAAGGAACTCGGGCTAAAGATGGTAAACCGGGCAAAAATTACTGGCAAAATTTCGGTCGCTATAACATTAGCATCACCACGGCCCCACCTAGTAGGGATGTTAAAGGCGTAGAACAAATTGTTTATGTCAATAATAGTCCCGACACGTTGAGAAGATTGAATATGAAATTGATTTTGAATGTTCATAGACCAGGTGCAGCACGGTTTTCGGGAGCAGATGCCGACTACTTAACTGATGGGGTACAAGTAGATTCTATTAAAGTTGATGGCAAAAAGAAAGGCTGGAATAACAAAACCGCTAGTGCTACCAATCAAGGTATCGGACTAAATAAACCATTGATGCCTCACGATTCGGTTAAGTTGGATATTGCTTGGCATTTTCAACTATCAAAACAAAGCGGTCGAGAAGGGGTGATTGATTCGACTTCTTTTTACCTAGCATATTTCTATCCACGTGTATCTGTTTACGATGATTATAATGGATGGGACAGATTGGAGTTTTTAGATGCACAAGAGTTTTATAACGATTTTAACGATTATACTTTAAAAGTAACTGTTCCTAAAAACTATATTGTATGGGCAACAGGTACTTTGCAAAACCCTAATCAGGTGTTACAACCCGAATATGCTGCTCGATTAGCCACATCGATGACAAGCGACTCGACAATACATATTGCCACAGCCAAAGATATCGCTGCCAAAAACGTAACCGCTCAAAATGATATGAATACTTGGGTGTGGACAGCTACCAATATCAGCGACGTTGCCGTAGGTATCAGCAATCATTATGTATGGGATGGCGCAAGTGTGGTGGTTGATGATGCTACCAACCGCCGTGCAAGTATGCAAGCTGCATTTTTAGATAATGCTAATGATTTTCATCATTCAGTTCAATTTGGACGTAATGCTTTAGGGTGGTTGTCGCACAACTGGCCAGGTGTACCATATCCGTTTCCTAAGATGACGGCTTTTCAAGGCTTTGCAGATATGGAATATCCAATGATGGTGAATGATAGCCATACCGACGATTTACGTTTCGCGCAATTGGTTCAAGATCACGAAATAGCGCATACTTACTTTCCATTCTATATGGGTATAAACGAAAGTCGTTATGCTTATATGGACGAAGGATGGGCTACTACTTACGAATTGCTGATAGGTCGTGTAGAGTTTGGAAATAAGAGTGCTGATGATTTTTATAAGCAATTTAGAGTGACTAATTGGGTACATGATAAATCAACAGCCGAAGATTTACCAGTTATAACCCCATCAAGCGAAGAAAGACAAGCCTATGGCAACAATGCCTATGGCAAACCATCATTAAGCTACCTTGCGCTTAAAGATATGTTGGGCGATGAGCTATTCAAAAAAGCATTACATAGCTATATGGATAACTGGCATGGTAAACACCCAATTCCGTGGGATTATTTCAACTCAATGAATACCGCATCTGGCAAAAACCTTAATTGGTTCTTTAACAATTGGTTCTTTACCAATTATTATAATGATTTGGCTTTGAAAAATGTGGTTAAAGCAGTTGGTGGATATAAAGTTGAAGTCCAAAACGTAGGTGGTTTTGTTATTCCGTTTGATATTAAATTAACTTATGCTGATGGCACTACCGAGAGTTTTCACCAAACACCAGCAGTATGGGAGAAAAACCAAAAAGAAGTAACCATTACTGTTAAATCAACGAAAGTTGTAAAATCAGCGGTGTTGGATAATGGTATTTTTATGGATGCTGATGAAAGCAACAATAAATGGACTGTAAAATAAGTTGAAGGTATAAAACAAAAAAGTCCCAGCAATTTGCTGGGACTAATACGATTGTTGATTTATTATTTATAATTAAATAACTTTTACATTTACCGCATTTAGGCCTTTACGTCCGTTTTCTACTTCGTACTCAACTTTATCGTTTTCACGAATTTCGTCGATAAGACCTGATGAATGAACAAATACGTCTTGACCACCACCATTAGGGGTAATGAATCCAAAACCTTTTGTTTCATTGAAAAATTTTACTGTTCCTTCTTTTTGCATTATTTTATTTATTAAAAGTTCGCAAGGTAGGTATATTAATTGGTAATAATGCAAAAATCAAATTTTTAAATCGAAACAGAGTTGGTATTACTCCGAATAAACGCTTGATATTTTATCACGTAAGTTGTAGTTAGATGCCATTACTTCGCCATAAGCACCAGATGTTCGAACAGCAAATAAATCGCCACGGAAAGATTCTGGAAGTTCAACATCTTTCTGAAAACAGTCCGTACTCTCACATATCGGACCCACAACATCATATTTTGTAGTAGATGCTGAGGTGTTTCTACTTAAATTTTCAATTTTTTGATAAGCTTGGTAAAGCATCGGTCTGATAAGCTCAGTCATACCCGCATCTAGTACCAAAAAGTTCTTTTTCAAACCATTTTTTACATACAATACCCGTGCAACTAATGCCGAACATTGTGCTACCATAGCACGCCCAAGTTCGAAATGCACTTCTTGCCCAGGTTTTACTTTCAAAAAATCTTTAAATACTTTAAAATAAGCCTCAAAATTGGCAATGGTGTGGGTGTCGGGGTGATGATAATCAACCCCTAAGCCTCCGCCAGTATTTAATACCTTAATTTGGAAGCCATGATCTTCAAACCAATCTTGCATTTCGTTGATACGGATACACAAACTTTTATACACCTCCATATCAGTTATTTGAGAGCCGATATGGAAATGGATACCCATGAATTTCAAATGGTTGCACTGCCTTAAAGCATCCACTACATCATTCAATTGCCAGCTATTGATGCCGAATTTATTTTCATCGAGCCCAGTTGTAATATAATGATGCGTGTGTGCATCTACATTGGGGTTAATACGAATAGCCACATGAGCAACTTTATTTTTTGCTTTTGCTAAATCATTAATCACATAAAGCTCCTGAACCGACTCTACATTAAAACAAAAAATATCTGCATCAAGGGCTGTGTTTATCTCTTTATCGGTTTTACCCACTCCCGCAAACACAACCTTCCCTTTATCGAATCCAGTTGCAATGGCTGTTTGTACTTCGTTGCCGCTCACGCAATCGGCACCAAAGCCATACGATTGTATAGCCGCTAATACCTTTGGGTTGAAATTAGCCTTCATAGCATAATGCACATGAAAACCGTATTGGTTTGAAGCTTTATGGCAGGCATCCAACGTTTTACGGAGCAAACCCATATCATAATAATAAAACGGGGTTTCTAACTCTTTAAAACGATTAATAATATCAGGGTTGAACATTTTTAATATTGAGTAACAGCACCACTGTACAAGCAGTGCTGTATTGTTTAAAACAATCTGTTATGTAAACTTCTTAGTGCTTCGGTTTTGTCCGAAGTTTTAAGCAAGAGCGATAAGTTGTGATCGCTGCCACCGTACGAAATCATCCGAATAGGGATATGTTTTAATGCCTCTAATACACGGGCAGCATAGCCATGTTTTTCGGCACCAAAATCGCCTACTACACATATAATAGTTTGATTTTCATCAATATCAACCGAACCAAAAGACAATAGCTCGTTTTTAATCTCTGCCAAATAGGTCGTATCATCTATTGTTAACGAAACAGCCACTTCTGATGTGGTAATCATATCAATAGAAGTTTTGTAACGCTCAAACACTTCAAAAACACGACGCAAAAAACCATGTGCTAATAACATTCGGCTCGATTGTATTTTAATAGCCGTAATACCATCCTTAGCCGCAATAGATTTTACACCATCTTTCTCGCTATCATTAGTAATTAGTGTTCCTGCTGCTTTTGGGTCCATTGTATTCAACAAACGAACAGGAATTTTATATTTCTGTGCAGGGAATACGCTTTGTGGATGCAATATTTTCGCACCAAAGTAAGCCAGCTCGGCAGCCTCATCAAATGATAGCCGCGCAATAGGCTTAGTGCCTTTTACTATACGAGGGTCGTTATTGTGCATACCGTCAATATCAGTCCAAATTTGCACTTCCTCACTTCTGATAGCTGCGCCAATTAATGATGCAGTATAATCGCTACCACCCCTGCGCAAGTTGTCAATCTCGCCAAATGTATTTCTACAAATATACCCTTGCGTAATAAATAAGTTATTATCAGGGTGTTTATTAAGTAATGGGGTGATATGATTGGTTATATAATCTACTATTGGTTCATTATCCTCATCTATCTTCATAAAATCGAGCGCAGGTAATAATACCGATGGCACACCAATCTCTTTTAAATACACATGATATAATGTGGTAGATAATAATTCGCCTTGTGCTAAAATTATTTTCTCCTCAATATTGGTAAATAAATCATTCGATAAATGGTATAACAAATCGAAATGATAATCAATTACTTCTTTTCCTTGTTCTAAATATTCGGGTTTGGTAAATAGTTCCTTAATAAAATGCTCATACTTTGCTTTCAGTGCATTTATTAAATTAGTCGCTTTTTCCTTATCTCCGCCGAGATAAGCTTGTCCAATTTCAACCAAATTATTGGTTGTTCCAGATACTGCCGATAGTACCACAATCTGCCTTTCGGCAGGATTAATAATATCCAGCAGTTTCATCATCCTTTCTGGGCTACCTACCGATGTACCGCCAAATTTTAAAACTTTCATTTTTTGTTTCCGTTTACCACAAATGATTAATATTCTTGTATCGAATTTAAGGGGCTAAAAATAAGATTTTAAAAATATATATCTACGATGAGCAAAATAAAATTTGGAACAGATGGCTGGAGAGCCATAATAGCAGAAGATTTTACTGTTGAGAACGTAAAAAGGGTAGCTTATGGCACAGCATTATGGCTGAAAAGCGAGTTTGCCAACCCCTCTGCAGTAGTAGGTTGCGACCCTCGTTTTGCAGGGCCTTTGTTTGCCGATGTTACTACTCGGGTATTAGCATCGCAAGGGGTAAAGGTGTTTCGTGCCGAAAATGCTTTTGTTTCTACTCCTATGATTTCGTTAGGAACGGTTCGTAAGCACGCTTCGGCAGGTATTATCATTACGGCAAGTCATAATCCACCAGCCTACAATGGCTTCAAAATTAAAGCAAACTATGGTGGCCCAGCTACTCCTGATGATATTGAAAAAGTAGAATCGTTAATTCCTGATACGCTTCAAATTGATTTGAAGTCAATTGCTGATTATCAGAAAGATGGATTAGTAGAGTTTGTAAACTTAGAAGATATGTATGTGGCTCATGTCGAAAATAATTTCGATTTAGAAGCTATACGCAATAGTGGCTTAGGATGGGGCTATGATGCCATGTATGGCGCTGGTATGAATGTGATGGAGCGTTTGTTTCCTGATATCACTCGTTTGCATAGCGACCATAATCCGGGGTTTGATGGGCAAGCACCAGAGCCAATACAACGCAATTTGAAAGAGTTTGAGGATGTAATAAAATTATCCGAAGGCGAAATAGCTTCGGGTTTGGTTACTGATGGTGATGCCGATAGGATAGGTTTGTATGACCAAGATGGTAATTTTGTCGATTCGCATCATATCCTACTATTACTTATCCATTATATGTATAAAATAAAAGGGCAAACAGGCGATGTATATTCAACATTTAGCTGCACCAGCAAAATTCAAAAACTGTGCGATGCTTATGGCTTGAAAAACATTGTGACCAAAATTGGCTTCAAATATATTTGCGATTTGATTGTTAACTCGGGCAGACCGTTCTTGGTAGGAGGAGAGGAGTCGGGTGGTATTGCAGTTGCAGGGCATATTCCAGAGCGCGACGGTGTATGGATTGGTTTGATAGTGTGGGAATTTATTGCAAAATCAGGGCGTTCGTTGAGCGATTTGGTACAAGAAATATATGATATTGTAGGTAAGTTTGCCGTTGAACGTTACGATTTACATGTAACTGAGGAATTAAAGCAGCAGATTATCAGCAATTGTAAAAATGGTAAATACAGTAGCTTTGCCAATTTGAAAGTAAGTCGTACCGAAGATATGGATGGCTATAAATTCTTTTTTGAGGATGAAAGCTGGGTGATGATACGCCCTTCGGGAACAGAACCAGTATTGCGTGTATATGCAGAAGCTCCAAGCTCGGACGATTCATTTAAAATATTAGATACTGTAAAAGCAGTGCTTTTAGGATAATCATTGTAATTAATTTAACCAAAACTCATCTCCATTATTGCAAGCTAAAGTTTGTAGTAATGGGGATTTTTTTTGAGTAAAAGTTGTTCATTATTTAACAAATCGTGCAGCAACCCACTCTTTATTATTCTGATGATGGGTATATTTTAAACCAAATTTTTTGGCTTCGTTTTTAATTATATCCAAATCTGGGGTTTCATAAAAACCGCTAAAATATATTTCGCAACCTGCTACCAAAACTTCGCTATATCGAGCTATTTGTTCAAGCAAAATATTGCGGTTAATATTAGCGAGAATAATATCGTACTGCTCATTAGGAATAGCCTCAACCGAGCCACAAATTGCTTTGATGTTGTCAATGTGGTTTAACGCCGAGTTTTCAATGGTGCTTTCATAGCAAATAGGGTCGTAGTCAATTGCTATGATGCTTTCAGCTCCCAATTTACTCGCCAGTATGGCCAATATACCTGTACCACAACCCATATCCAATACCTTTTTATGGGCAAAGTTGGTATTTAGCATCAAATCCATCATCATTGATGTGGTTTCGTGATGCCCTGTTCCAAAAGCCATTTTAGGGTCAATCACTACTTCATGTTCAAATTCAGGGCGTGCGGCATGGAAAGTGGCACGCACCCATACTTTATCACGTATTTGTATCGGCTGAAAATTACTTTCCCATTCCTGATTCCAGTTTATTTGTGGAATATCGTTTACTGAATACGAAAAAGTAAATAGATTACGATATACTTCAAGTGTATCATTTAGCACCTTCTCGTCAAAAGCAGCAGTTTTTATATAAGCCTTAAAGCCAAAATCAACTACCTCGAAAGTGTCAAACCCAATTTCGGCCAAATCATTAATAAGCAAATCTTGCTGATAATCTTCGGTTGGCGTAGTAGTGAAAATTAGTTCGTAATAATTCATTCGGCTGTAATGGGTGTAGTATCTAATATTGGTTGGGCTTTTCTGCTTAACAAAAGCAAAGTTAAGAAGTTTATTATCCAATATGCAATTTGAACACCGGTCATAAATAAACATACCTTTTCGAGTTGTAATTGCTTATCACAAATAGGATAACTTAAGCCTAATGCAAATAATAGACATAGGATAGCAAGCGATATAAGTGCTATTGTTTTTGTCAAGTTTGATTTTACAATTACCTTGTCCCAAATAGGCACAACAATTAATAATTGTGTAAGCAGGGCTATTAAAAACAATAAAGGTAAAAAGTAACGATAATAGGCCATGAAACCATCAATTGTACCATCGCCTATTTCGTCAATTTTTAGTTTGAAATAAACACCACTATACCTGATAGCGATAAAAAATACCGCAAGCCCAACAAAAGGAGGGAGTATTACTTTAAGCAGTTTCTTCAATTTACTAAATAAATCCTAGTTAAAGGTTTTTACAATATCCACAAAATCACGAGATTTTAACGATGCACCACCAATTAAACCGCCATCTATATCGGCTTGTGCAAATAGCTCGGCAGCATTTTTAGGATTGCAGCTTCCGCCATATAAAATGGTGATACCATCGGCAACTGCCTGACTGTATTTTTGAGCAATCTCTTGCCGGATAAACGCATGAATTTCTTGCGCCTGTGCCGAACTCGCAGTTACCCCTGTGCCTATCGCCCAAACTGGTTCGTATGCAATTACTAATTGACTGAATTGTGTGGCATCTAAATGGAATATGCCTTCTATTAGTTGTTGTTTTATTACATCAAAATGTTGGTTAGTTTCGCGTTCTTGTAAAGTTTCGCCAATGCAAAAAATAGGTGTTAATGAGTTTTGCAAAGCGATATCGGTTTTTTTAGCTAATAAAGCATTGGTCTCGCCAAAATATTGGCGACGTTCTGAGTGACCCAAAATTACATACGATGCACCTGTTGAGCGAACCATTTTAGCTGAGATTTCGCCAGTATATGCACCCGCTTCTGCTTGATGCGCATTTTGTGCTCCTACCGATACCTTAGTATAACCTTTTGCCAATTGCGCCAAACTGTGTAAATGGATAAAAGGACAGCATACTATTGCTTGTTGCTTGCCTGTTACTTCATCATTTACCATATTAATTACTTCCGAAAATAAAGACAATCCTTCTTCATAGTCCATATTCATTTTCCAGTTTCCAGCTACAATTTTTTTTCTCATTGTTCTTTGTTTAATCCGAGTGTTGTACTACGGATAGTTTATATTAATAATTTAAAATCTTCTATAAGGGGCTGATAGTTCGAATACTGCTTTTAATAGTTCCCGTTCCACCTCATCAAATGGTCTATTTTCCCGTCGGGCAAATACCTTTTCGGTAGTTTCAAACATTTTTTCTAATGTATATACCTCAAAGCCCTGTGCACCTCCCCAAGCAAAATCGGGTATAAAGTTGCGAGGGAAACCTGCCCCAAATATATTGGCACTCACGCCTACTACTGTGCCTGTGTTAAACATGGTATTGATAGCGCATTTGGCATGATCTGCCATAATTAAGCCGCAAAATTGTAACCCTGTTTTACGAAAACGCTGCGTAGGGTAATCCCACATGCGTACTTCGGCATAATTATTTTTTAGGTTCGAGTTATTGCTATCAGCTCCAATATTGCACCATTCGCCCAAAACGGCGTTGCCCAAATAACCCTCGTGCCCTTTCGCCGAATAGCCCCATATTACTGCATTGTTGATTTCGCCGCCAACTCTTGAGAATGGGCCGATAGTTGTAGCACCATATATTTTGGCACCCATTTTTACTTGCGAATTGTTGCACAATGCAAATCCACCACGAATATGTGTTCCTTCCCAAACCTCGGTATTGGCAGCTAAATATATAGGGCCATTTTTTGTGTTGAATGTGGAACAATCAGCAACTGCACCTTCTTCGGCAAAAAAGTCATCGCCAATAATGGTGTTTGTTGAGTTGATGCTTGCACTACTGCGCCCTTTGGTAAGTAACGCATAGTCTTTGCGCAACTCAGAAGCATTTTTGCTAAAGATATGCTCAGGGTAACATATCATTTCTATTGCATTTGGATATTCTACTACACGGTCGAACGGTGTAGATATATCAAAACCTTTAGCATCACTCTCGCTTAATTTAACCGCTATTAACTGTCCAACTTGCTTTAAAGCTTCGCCGATAGCTAGCTTATCAATACTTTCCAATAATTGTTCATCGGGACAAACTGCACCATTAATAAACAAGTTGTTAGCCTCAATCCGAATTGGAAATTTTGCAGCTAAATAGGGTTGTGTATGGTAGGAGAACGCGCTGTTAAGATATTTGCCCCATTTTTCGGCAATGGTTAAAATACCAATACGCAAGTTGGCAACAGGGCGTGTGTATGTTAAGGGTAGTAGTGTTTGATGTGCTTTACCGTCAAATAAGATAATTCCCATGGCACAAAAATAAAAAAAAGTCCCCCGTTGTATCGGGAGACTTGTAAATTATTTATCAATAATCGCAAATTACTTTTTATTGTAACGAGTGCGGAATTTATCAATACGTCCTGCTGTATCTACCAACTTCATTTTACCAGTATAGAATGGGTGTGAAGTATGCGAAATCTCTAATTTCACTAGCGGGTATTCGTTACCATCTTCCCATTTTACTGTTTCACGGGTATCGATACATGATTTTGTTAAAAAGGCATACTCATTTGACATGTCTTTGAAAACAACTAATCTATAATTTTTTGGATGCAGATCTTTTTTCATTCTATTTTAATCCTTGTAAAAGAGGCGCAAATATATCATTAATATTCAAATTTAAAAAGTAAAATTCAAAAAAGCTTTTATCATGATTTTATTGAGGCGAAAAAAATAAAAATAGCTATAACCTTGTCCATTTAGTTTGCGTACAAGTACGAGGTTAATAAATAAAAGATTAATATTTTAATTGGTTTTAAAAAAATGGTGAATCCCCGGTAGTGAATGGCTGGGGATTTTTTTATGCCTAAAAATCAGATATTATGCACCGATTGATTTTAATCGAAATCGTCAACTAAATCGGGTTCATTATACTCTTTGATAAATTTTGTAAGTTTAAGCAAGTCGTTATCTTTTATTGCATTGCCGTTGCCATACCAGTCGGTTTCAAAATATTCATCATAAAACAATCTAATTTCGCCTATCGAAATATCGTTTTCACTCAGTATATAACGCCCAGTTGAAAACAAATCACCACCTGTAATTTCTTCCAATACAGGCTCAATATAGAGTAGCCTATTGCCATCTACATTGTTCAAAGTATATCTAACAGGATTAACCATACCTAATATTGGGTTTATTTTTACTTAAACTTAAAAATAAAATTCAAATTTCCAAAATATTTTACAATCAAATTTTCCAATTATGGTGGGTGTGATTCCTATTAACGATTGAGATAGAGTGACTTATTTATAATTATATAAGAATTAATTAATATGATTTTTTAAACAATAAATTTCTCTTGAATTAAACATTGAAAATACTTTAAATAAACTTTGATATGTATTGTATATCTGTATTTTATGAAAATAAGGACTTGCTATAATAGTTGACATTTTGTTGATAAATAACGCATAAAATGGTATGTTTTTTGACAATTGTTAGTAACACGATTATACGATGCTGACTAACAACTTTTATATAATAAGAACTGATGCTGGGGAAGTGATTAGAGATTCGCAATCTATGCTTAAGATAAATGTGCACTCCCTAGAGAATAGTACGTTTCAACCCAACCCATCTGAGTTACAGTTTTATAGCACATACCCTACAGTGTCAATGGCTTTTGAAACGGTTAATATAAAAGACTATTTGCGCCCATTGGTGGCTTCGGCTTTGTTGTGGTATGCGCAACATATTGGTTGCCCTGAAATGAATTTTAGTAGCCAAATTCCGAATACAATTCTTAGAGCTGGGTAATTATAGCATTAACAAATATTTCTCAAATTGGGGAATAAAATCGTCATACAATACACAACCGCTTGCTTTTTCGTATGCTGATTTTGTAAAAGTGTAAACTATATAGCCATTTTTTACACATTCCATTTGATATTCCCAATCATCTATTTTCCAGGCAATGGCAAGGCTGCCTGCTGGCGTGGGTTTAAAGCGCACATCTCGCTCAAGATTAATATCTTCTATATAGTTCAAAACCCGTTCAGCGTTGTTCTGAGCCACATTATTAGGCTTAGGATTATATGGATTAACCTTATTTATTACAGCGGTAATTTGTGGATGCATATTGTTGCTAACAAAAAATAATGTGTTGTGTATTTATACGGTAACAATTTTAATTGGTTCGGCAATTTCATGGTACAGTATTTGCCATACAGTTAATAAATATTAACCGATTTTGATTTTAACTTTTACAACCTATTAAAACTATCACCATGTGTAAACTTGTACTTATAGACGATAACCCGATAGATCATTACATAATGCGTACTATGCTTTATAACAATGCGGTGTGCAAGCAAGCTACTTACACATTTGATGCAAGTATGATATTGGATTTTATAGAAGAAAACAAATCAGCTACTGATATATTGCCTGATGTTATTTTTATTGATTTATCAATGCCTGATTTTAGTGGATGGGAGTTCTTAGATAAGTTTGAAAAACTGAAAGGAAGTTTAAATAAACCGATTAATGTGTATGTGATGACTTCATCGGTAAGGGAGTCGGATAGAGAGCGTTCGAGCCAATATGGCTGTGTAAATTCGTTTATCAGCAAGCCATTATCAAAGCAAGTACTAAATACAATTTGCGAGCAAACAGCAGCCTAATTTTAATATATAATTGATATAGTTTTTCGTGGTGTAGTAACCAAATTAAAATGCCAGCCTTTATCAGCTGGCATTTTTAATTTTCATGGGTAGTATGGTTAAACCCTGTGCTTATTCGGCGTTTGCTCTAAACATTAATGCACCAACTGTTACATTAGTACGGCTATCAATCAATATCGCACCACCATTAGCTTTATTATCCTGATAGAAATCAAAAGCCAAAGGGTCGGCAGTTTTGATAACGATACGACCAATATCATTCAGTTTAAAATCATCGCTATTTTCTTTTTCAAGCGTGTTAATGTTCACTTTGTATAATATCTCCTGTATGCGGCAGCGTGTTACTTTGCTGTTGTGTTGCAATAGGTAAGTGTGCGTGGTATCTAATGGTTTTGTATCCATCCAGCACAAATCGGCTGCTATTTGTTGCGATACTTGAGGTTGACTATCTGTATTCACCAAAATATCACCCCTGCTTATATCAATATCATCTTTTAAATGTAGGGTAACCGACATGCCAGCTACTGCCAGTTCGGGCTCGTTATCCAATACTTCTATTTTACTGATAACCGAGCTAAACCCCGATGGTAATACAGTTATTTTGTCATTTACTTTGAATGCGCCGCTTGATACTCTACCTGCATAACCACGATAATCGTGCAAATCATCAGTTTGCGGGCGGATAATCCACTGCACTGGGAAACGGGCTTGCGTACTGCTATTGTTGGTAGCTATATCAACGGTTTCTAAATGTGGTAATAGGCTACTGCCTTTGTACCAAGGCATATTAACAGAAGGGTAAACTATATTGTCGCCTTTTAGCGCACTTACAGGAATATAGGTTACGTTTGATAGACCTACTTTTGCCGCAAGGTTTTTATAGTCAGTTACGATTTTGTTGAACGCATCCTCGCTATAATCAACCATATCCATTTTGTTTACACAAACTACTACTTGCGGTAATCCCAATAGCGATACTAAAAACGAATGACGTATAGTTTGCTCAATAACGCCTTTGCGCGCATCAATCAAAATAATAGCCAAGCCTGCATTAGACGCACCCGTAACCATGTTTCGAGTATATTGAATATGCCCAGGAGTGTCAGCAATAATAAATTTACGTTTATCTGTTTGGAAATACTTATAGGCAACATCAATAGTAATGCCCTGCTCACGCTCGGCTTTTAAGCCATCGGTTAAAATAGCAAGGTCGATACTACCATCATCATTTTTGCGGTTCGAGGCGTGTAATGCTTCTAATTGGTCGGCTAGTATAGCTTCACTATCGTACAATAATCGCCCAATTAATGTGCTTTTACCATCGTCAACACTGCCTGCTGTTAAAAATTTTAAAATATCCATGATTTAAAAGTATCCCCCTTTCTTACGTTCTTCCATAGCAGCTTCCGATACTTTATCGTCCATGCGTGCACCACGTTCGCTGATTTTTGAAGCACTTATTTCGTTAATAATATCATCAATTTCGTAGGCGTATGATTCGACGGCTGCAGTACAGGTCATATCGCCCACAGTGCGGAAGCGCACGTTGCGACGCTCTACCACATCTTCGCTATCCATATTTAAAAATGGCGAGGCTGCCATTAGCTGCCCATTCCTAGTAATACAATCGCGCTCGTGCGCAAAATAGATAGATGGTAGCTCAATTTTTTCTCTGCGGATATAATTCCACACATCCAATTCTGTCCAATTACTGATAGGGAATACCCTTACATTTTCGCCTTTGTGAATTTTGCCATTATAGATATTCCACAATTCAGGGCGTTGACGTTTTGGATCCCATTGCCCAAATTCATCCCGCACCGAAAATATACGTTCTTTAGCACGTGCCTTTTCCTCATCTCGGCGTGCGCCACCTATGCAGGCATCAAATTGATGTTTGGCAATGGTATTTAACAAAGTAACCGTTTGAAGCGCATTGCGGCTCGCATTTTTACCTTTTTGCTCCACTACTTTACCACTATCAATATCGTCTTGTACATAACCTACTATTAATTTTTCGCCAATACGGTTTATCATTGCATCACGATA
This sequence comes from uncultured Mucilaginibacter sp., assembly GCA_963422535.1. GTDB lineage: Bacteria > Bacteroidota > Bacteroidia > Sphingobacteriales > Sphingobacteriaceae > Mucilaginibacter. The sequence goes on along the minus strand of OY730227.1, from coordinate 273,088 downwards.
ATCAATCGTTTCTTGAAAATTGTGCCCAGTGTCAATATGCACCAATGGGAATGGAAACTTACCCGGTCTGAAAGCCTTTTCGGCTAAACGCACTAGGGTAATAGAGTCCTTCCCTCCCGAAAAAAGCAAGGCAGGTTTTTCAAATTGCCCAGCTACTTCTCGCAATATATAGATGGCTTCTGCCTCCAACTCATCTAAATAATCCAAAGCTTGTTTGTTACTCATCTGTTATTAATATTATTTTGCTTCGTGTAATCCACATTCTTTTTTTGATTGATCTTCCCACCACCATCGCCCTGCTCTAAAATCTTCGCCAGTTTGTACTGCTCTTGTGCAGGGTGCGCAGCCAATGCTTGGGAAGCCCTTGTCGTGTAACGTATTGTATGGGATGTTATTCGCTCTAATGCATTGCTTTACTTCGTCTAATGTCCAATCGAAAATAGGGTGATATTTTATTAAGTTATTCTGCTCATCCCATTCTATGTTGCTCATATCTTGCCTATTGGCTGATTGTTCGGCACGTATGCCTGTAATCCAGCAATCGTTTCCGGCAAGTGCACGTTTCAGGGGTTCTATTTTTCGTACGGCGCAGCACTCTTTTCTATTGTCAACTGATTCGTAAAAACTATTTGGGCCTTTGGCATTTACCATTTGCTCCAAACGCTCATTATTAGGATAATACGCATGTATAGGTTTGTTGTATATTTCCATAGTTCTATTCCATACGTAATAGGTTTCAGGAAAAATGCGCCCTGTTTCGAGCGTAAATATTTTAATGGGCAAGTTGTTCGAGAAAATTAAATGGGTAATCACTTGGTCTTCCCAACCAAAACTGCTCGAAAACACTATTTTACCCGCAAACTTATCAGCCAATAAGGTTAACGCTTCAATAGGCGAAGCACCCTTAGTTTGTTGCTTTATATTATCTAATAGTGCCATGTTAAAATCCGTTTACTAAAAATTTAATAATACTCTTTAAACTAATCAGAATCACAATTATTGATACTGATAGCATAATGGCTTTTGCTGATATTTTATTCGATATCCTTGCAGCAATAGGCGACGCCAATGCGCTACCTATAATCAACCCCAATACTGCTTCCCAATGGGCACCATTGAGCATGGTGATAAAGGTTAATGAACTCATCAGTGCAATAAAGAAGCGCGATAGCTTTACTGTACCTAATGAAAAACGAGGATGACGACCGCCAGCAATAAGGGTGGATAATACGATAGACCCCCAACCACCGCCACCAACAGCATCAATAAAGCCTCCAAAAAATCCTAAAAATGATATTTTCTTGATTTTTTGACCTACTCTTTTTTCACCAGTTTTAAATGCTTTTGAGAAAATGACCATACCCAGTATTAACGTATATAACGATACCACAGGTTTGGTGTATTGGCTATAATGCTCAAGCGATGATAGGATATATGCTCCCATTACTGCGCCAATAATGCCTGGTATGAGCAGCAGTTTAAACATTTTCCAATTGATATTGCCCATGCGGTAGTGCATCCAACCAGCTATGCCATTGCTCAATATTTCGGAAAGGTGCACTCCCATACTTGCCGATGCAGGAGGGATACCCATTGATAGCGAAAATGTGGTAGAGGTAACACCATACGACATACCTATTGCACCATCAATCATAGCAAATACAAAACCAGCACCCAAGAAATAGTAAAACAAGGGGTTGATGGTTTGCATATAAGTTCGGAACTCGGGCTCTTTATTCCATAGCGTAAATACCGTAATGGCAATAGCGAATATAATAGCTCCCCATATTAGCCATATAAAGCTTTTATTTCGTGTTGGTTTTTTTTCGACCAATATGGCAGTAGCCTCATTCAATTTTTTAACCTTGTGTGCGAAATCGCCCGAAAGTGTGTTTCTAAGCTGGTTCATTTGTTGTAAGGATATATCTATTTCATCAGGTAAGCTTTTATTTAGCAATTCTTTTAAACGCTTGGCAATAGTAGGCGATTTTCCATTGGTGGAGATGGCTATTTTCAAATCTCCTTTTTGAACGATTGAGCTTAAATAAAAGTCGCACAGCTCGGGTTTGTCAGCCACATTAACCAATAGCTTACGCTCGTGAGCCGATTGTATGATATAATTATTTAGCTCGCTATCATTAGTTGCCGCTATCACTAAATCGGCATTATCTAAATCAGTATCGGTGAATGATTTTTCTATTACATTGATGCCTTCATATTCCGTTGCTAAGGCATACACTTGTGGTAGTATTGCTTGTGCAATAATAGTTACTCGTGCCAAAGGACTATTATTAATGATAGCGGTTAGTTTTTCAAAACCAACGTTGCCCGCACCAATAAGTACAGTGTGCAAGTTGTGTAGCTTTAAAAAAACTGGAAAAAGCTGATTGCCTCCAGTTTGTTTATGTGCAACTATGGGTAAGTTGTTATTCTTGTGCAATAATGTCATAAAACGCTCTAATAGGTTGAAACAATGGATGTAACGAAACTACCTCGCCAATAACAATAAGGGCAGGAGATGTTATTTTTTTCTCATCTACAATTTCAACAATGGTATCAATTATGCCTACTGCTACCTTTTCTTCTTCGGTAGTGCCGCTTTGTATTACCGCTACTGGTAATCGATGTTTGCCCTCGTTTTTAAATATCTCGGTGATGCCAGCTAGTTTGTGAATACCCATCAATACTACGATGGTAGCCTTGGTGCGAGCCGCTTCGTATAAATCGCTTGATATTTTACCATCGGCAGTGGTGCCTGTTACCACCCAAAAACTTTCGCTTAAGCCACGATGAGTAACAGGGATATTTTGCATTCCGGGAACACCTATTGAACTTGATATACCTGGAATTACTGTTGTCGAAATATTATAAGAGGCAGCATAATCCAATTCCTCGTAACCGCGACCAAACACAAATGGGTCGCCACCTTTTAAACGTACTACGTGCCCATAATTTAGTGCATAATCAACCATTAATTTATTGATAGCTGGTTGCGAAAATGTATGGTCGCCCGAGCGTTTCCCAACATAAACTTTGGTAGCACTTGCTGGAGCAAATTCGAGCAAATCCTCATTTACTAAAGCATCATACAGTACTACATCGGCAGTACTAAGTGCTTTTATGCCTTTTATGGTTATCAAATCTGCATCACCAGGGCCAGCACCAACAAGTGTTATGCGTGGTTCTTTCACTCTTTTTTTTGTTATTGCATCTATCATGATTATACCAATGCCTCTCTTTTTATTTTAACACTTTGAAGAAAATCGCTTGCCGCTTTTAGATAATTTGCAGCAAACTCTTCCGAAGGTTCGTTTTTATTTATTTGTAATACTAAATCGTTAAATGTGCCCTTAATGGCAAACTCGCCAGTAGCTATATAGTGGGTGTCGAACTCTTTAATTATACCAGCTTGTGTGCTACTATTAATGCTTTTATCTAATAATAGTGCTTTTGCCGAACTGATAAATACATTATAAGAATGGTAGATAGCATCAGCCCAAGCAGTATTTGTAAATGCTTCGTTTGCCCATCCTAATTTTTCATCAGCTTCATATAATAGTGTTGCTACCAAATCAATCACTACGCCAGCACACTCGCCCACGCCAATAGCGGTAGCAAATGTTTCTTCGTGCCCCCAATCCACAAACTCCTCATCAGTAAGAGTAGTGAGGTCGGCAAGTGGTTTTAATAGTTGGTAGAAATAATCTTTGCCCAACCTGTCGTAATAATGATGGAAGTTTTCATCAGCTATTGAGTTTTGTTTATAATCATCAAGTACTGCTCTTAATACGTGTGTAGCTCTTTTGGCTGGAACTTTAATCACCTTTTCGGCAGCACGACCTACGCCATCGCCAACTGTGCCTCCTCCTAATAATACTTGTACAGATGGCAATACTTTTAAACTTGCTTTGAGCGAACTGCCATGAAAACCGATATGCGCCAAACCATGTTGCCCGCACGAATTCATACAGCCACTTATTTTTATTTTGATCTCGCGGTTATAAATAAAATCTTCATACTCGTTGTATATCACATCCTCAAGCACTTTTGATAAAGTCATGCTGTTTGATATGCCTAAGTTGCAGGTATCAGTACCAGGGCAAGTAGTAACATCGGCAAGGCTATCAAAACCAGGTGCCGATAAGTTAATCGCCGTTAACCCATTGTATAAAGCAGGTAATGCCTCTTTACGTACGAATTTTAATAGTAGCCCTTGATTTTGAGTGATGCGAATATCATCAGCTACATAAGGTTTAATAGCCTCTACCAACTTGCGAGCTGTATCGGTAGAAATATCGCCAACAGGCACTTTAATATATACGCCGTAAAAACCTTGTTGCTTTTGCTCGAATACATTAGTAGCTAACCACTGCTCGTAACGTAAAGGGTTATCCATAGTTACTTGTGGTATAGCTGTGGTTTCTGGTAAAACAGGTGCTTCTACCGCATCTCGGTTTACTGCAAAAGTTTTTACTTTGTTAGCAGTTCTTTCTTCTTTAGTCAGGCGTAATACCTCATCAAGCCCTAATTTTTGAATAAGATATTTTAAACGTGCTTTATTACGATTGTTTCGTTCACCATAACGGTCAAATACACGAATTACCGATTCGATATACGGAATTAGCTGGTCTTCGGGCAAAAACTCTTCAACAATACTGGCTAGTAATGGTTGTGCGCCCAAGCCACCACCCAGCATTATTTTAAAACCACGTTCGCCATTGCTGTTTATTTTGGGTATCGCACCAATATCATGTATGTACGAAAAGGCAGTATCATCACTATTGGATGAGAAAGATATTTTGAATTTACGCCCCATTTCTTGACAAATAGGATTGCGTAAAAAATATTCGAAAGTAGCTTGCGCATAAGGCGATACATCAAAAGGTTCGTTCGGGTCGATACCGGCAGTAGGAGAGGCGGTAACATTGCGAACGGTATTGCCACAAGCCTCGCGTAAGGTAATATCATCACGTTCCAAATCAGCCCATAACTGTGGTGTGCGGTCGAGGCTTACATAATGTATTTGTATATCCTGACGGGTAGTAAGGTGCAAATTACTGCTCGCATATTCGTCTGATACATCAGCAATGCGCAATAATTGTTGGAAAGTTACCTTGCCAAATGGCAATTTAATGCGCACCATTTGCACACCAGGTTGGCGTTGCCCATATACGCCACGAGCAAGCCGTAAGCTTCTAAATTTCTCATCATGTATCTTACCTTCTCTGAAAGCCCTAATCTTTTGCTCAAGGTCAATGATGTCTTTTTCTACTATAGGATTTTCCAGTTCCGTTCTGAAGCTTTGCATACCTTCTATATTCTGTTTGTCTATTTAATGACAAATATATGTATAGTATATAGAATTAGTAGTATTTATTTAAACTTTTTTCAAAATAAAATTTATTAATTTTTTACAAAATATTGATTAGTAATAGATTAATTTAATTACCTAAAGAGGAGAAATTTGTAATTAGGAACTAATTAATGAGCTTTCTCTCGAAATAACATCAGCAATACTTGTTTCGCTCAGTATTTTGAGGGTAGCATCACGCACTTCAATAAATACATCACGAATACCACACGACGTTTCTTGCTTGCACTCATCACATTTGTGGTAAAAATTTAAACTGGCACAAGGTACCATGGCTATGGGGCCATCGGTAATGCGCATAATGTGCACGAGGTATATATCCTTTGGGTCTTTATTTAAACTGTAGCCACCTCCAGCACCTTTTTTACTATACAGAAATCCAGCGTTTCTGAGATCTAAAAGAATTTGCTCAAGAAATTTTTTCGGAATACGTTCTTCTTCTGCAATCTTCGAGATTTGCATAGGCGGTTTATCAGCATTTTTCCCTAGTACCACCAAGGCTTTAATGGCGTATTTAGTCTTTTTAGATAGCATCTTTTATATAAAAACTCACAAAGGTAATTAAATGGAGTAATGTTGGTTTATAATTAATTTACCTTTAATTGAACTAAGGTAAGTATAATATTTTAAATCAACTATTTGTTAGCAGTCCAAATTGAACATAAGAGGCTGTAAATAAAAATATCATCACGTAGATAGTAACAAATACTATTGGTGATGATAAGTAAAAGTAATGGTAAAATAATAGGGGATAATATTATCTACCCTGGATAAAATTAAATCCAAGTGTCAATTTTGGATTAAAGGGGTTTTTTTTTCTTTTTTTGAAGATGCTCCCAGTATTCGCATAAGCACCCACAGCTTTTAGTATTGAATTAAATATGTTTTCGATAGATTTCATACAAGTAATTTAATTTACTCCTTTAACGTATTTTGACTGGCGAGTGTTTCAAAAAACCGCCTTAAATGCTATAAGAAGGCCGTTTTTGAACAAAATATGGGGCTGATTTCTTATTTAGATGAAATTTATAAACACACTGATTTACTGGTGATTAAATATGGGCATATTAAGACTGTTTTTGGCTGAAAAATAATTTAAAAAAAACGTATTCAATGGCTGATATTAGGCGGTATAATTGTTGAATCTTGAAATGTTACCCCAAAAGCCTATATGGGTATTTTAATAAACCTTGAAATAACTTGTGATTGTACTAAATTTAAAAAGATGAGATTATTTGCGTCAAACCTTATTTTTTTGTTGCTATATCTTATATTTAGGAAAATTTTAAGACTGTTTATATGAAAAAGCTATTTGCATTATTGTTTCTGAGTATTATCAACTCTTATTCTTTTGGGCAAACGAGTAAAGATGGCGGTATTGCTATCATCCCCGAACCGGTAACTCTTGTAAAGAATAATGGTGAATTTATTTTACCCAAAAACGTAATTATAGTAAGTAGTACACAACCCGAAATGAAGCAGGTAAACGCTTTATTACGCAATCGGTTTTCAATATCAACAGGTGCTAAGGTTACTATAACCGATAAATCTCCAACAGCAACCATAAGATTGATTTTGAATACGAAAGTAGATACACTGATTGGAGTAGAGGGCTACCGCTTGACGGTTACTTCAAAAGGCATCGTTATAAAAGCTAATAAACCTGCTGGTTTGTTTTATGGTGCGCAAACGCTATTACAGTTATTCCCAAGTAGTATTGTAAGTGCAACTCGGATAAATAATGTAAAATGGACATCGCCATGTGTGCAAATTACAGATTATCCTCGCTTTAAATGGAGAGGTTTAATGTTTGATGTAGCTCGTCACTTTTTTACCAAAGCCGAGGTTGAGCACTACATTGATAATATGGTGAAATATAAATACAACCTGCTGCATTTGCATTTAACTGATGATGAAGGCTGGCGTATCGAAATAAAAAGTCTGCCACGTTTAACTTCGGTAGGAGCATACAATGCAAAAAAAGTAGGTTATTTTGGCACATTTGCAGCACCTGCACCTAATGAACCACGCAATTACGGAGGCTTTTATACCCAAGAAGATATTAAAGAGATTGTTAAATATGCGCAAGAGCGATTTGTAAATATTCTTCCAGAGATTGACGTACCAGGGCATAGCTTAGCGGCTATTGCCGCTTATCCCGAATTGTCATGCACCGCTGGTGCTGATAAGTATCAAGTAAGATCGGGAGAGGAGATAATGGATTGGAGTAAAACCCCAGTGAATGCACTTATTGATAACACACTTTGCCCTGCAAACGAGCGTGTGTATGTGTTTTTGGATAAAGTACTTACCGAAGTAGCACAACTATTCCCGTTTGGTTATATACACATGGGGGGCGATGAGTGCGCAAAAAACTTTTGGGAGAAAAGTGATGCCATAAAAGCTTTGATGCAAAAAGAGGGCTTAAAAAATCAGGAAGAAGTACAAAGCTATTTTGAGAAGCGGATTGAGAAAATAGTCGAGTCGAAGGGTAAAAAGTTTTTAGGTTGGGACGAAATTCTTGAAGGTGGATTAGCCCATGATGCCATTGTGATGAGTTGGCGAGGAATGAAAGGCGGTATTGAAGCTGCAAAATTAGGACACGAAGTAGTAATGAGCCCTACAAACTATGCTTATTTAGACTATATGAATGGCGACCCAGCCATCGAGCCAAAAGTATATGCTACCCTGCGATTAAACAAAACGTATGAGTTCGACCCTGCTCCCGAAGGCATAGACCAAAAATTGGTAATAGGCGGGCAGGCTAACTTATGGACAGAGCAAGTTTATAACACGCGCCACTTAGAATACATGACTTGGCCTCGTGCTTTCGCTATCGCAGAAGCAGTATGGTCGCCTAAATCAAGGCGTAATTGGGATGATTTTTTCAGCAGAGTAGAAAAGCATTTTGATAGATTTAATGTTGAACAGATAAAATATGCACCAAGCGTTTACGATCCTATTTTCACCGTGAAAAGCGCAGCAGATAGTGTGTTACACATCGAGATGAGAACAGAGGCGAAAGGTTTGGCTATTCATTATAGCGTTGATAATTCGTTTCCCGATCAATTTTATCCAAAATACACCGAACCGATAATTTTCCCTAAAGAGGCGGCTATGCTAAAGGTAATTACCTACAAAGGTGATAAGCCTGTGGGGCGTATGATAGTGATACCCGTTGAAGAATTGAAAAAACGTGCTGCTCGTAAAATTAATTATGAATAATTTGCAGGGTTATTCTCGTAATTTTGCTGCATGAAAGTGAAGGTATTGGCATTTGGTATTGCAAAGGATATTTTTCAACGTTCGATAATTGAGGTAGAGGTAATAGACACGAATTCAGTAGGAAGTTTAAAACATATATTAGAACAGCAATACCCACGCCTAAAACAATTAGCATCGTACATGGTAGCTGTAAATAACGAATATGCTGCCGATGATGGTGTGTTGAAGGAAAGCGATGAAATTGCGATTATTCCGCCAGTAAGTGGGGGATAGGGACTGATTTAACCTGTAATATTTTGACTACTCAAATAGAAATATCAGCCCAAGTACTAAATATTCAAACGTGTATTGATTGGGTAATGTCGCCCGAATCAGGTGGGATAGATGTATTTATCGGGACTGTTCGTAATACAACGAAAGGTAAAAAAGTACTTCGCCTCGAATTTGAAGCCTATGAACCTATGGCTTTAAAGGAGATGAATAAAATAGCCCAACAAACTGCTGCTCAATGGGATGTTCAGCGAGTTTTAATTCATCATCGTATAGGAATTTTACAAGTAGGCGAAGTGCCTGTTATTATTGCTGTTTCTTGTGCGCATCGTGCCGCTGCTTTTGAAGCCTGTAAATATATTATTGATACCTTGAAGCAAACTGTACCTATCTGGAAAAAAGAAATTTTTGAAGATGGCGAAGTTTGGGTAGCAGCACATCCGTAAGCTTAGCTCAATTCATCCCAGCGTTTCAAACCACCTTCTAATGATAATACTTTAGCATCAGGATATTGCAGTTTAATCATTTTTACTGCTTCGCTACTTCTTTTGCCAGTAGCACAGTATAAAACTTTGGGCGTATCGCTTGCAAAATAGGCTATGTTTTCAACCAATTCATCCAAAGGAATATGCTTGCCTCCAATATCAAATTCATCCCTTTCACGATCGGTTCTAACATCAATCAATTCGTATAAATTATTTGCTAACCCATCTCTCAGCGCACTCGCATCAATGGTAGGTACATCCAGCGTTTTAATTAATCCGGTAATTTGAGTTTTAGTAGTCGAGCCGATTTTTATAATTCTGCTTTGTAGTGTTTGAGCATCCAGCATCAATACCTTGCCCGATAGTAGTTCGCCCGCTTGGGTAATATATTTAATCGTTTCGTTAGCTTGCATACAGCCAATAATGCCCGCCAATGTAGGTATTACCCCACCTTCAGTACAATTGGGTATTTGCGTGGCATCCACTTCGGGAAATAAATCGCGATAATTCGGCGAATAGCTGCCATCATTATTTTTTATACCCCAAACAGCCACCTGCCCTTCATACTGATAAATAGCCCCATAAACTAATGGCTTTTGCAACAACACAGCGGCATCATTAAGCAAATAGCGGGTATCAAAATTATCCGTATCATCTACCACAATATCATATTGCTGCATAATGCTCAATACATTATCTGAAGTAATTTTCACATCATGTGCAACTATTTGAATAGTAGGGTTTTGCTTTTGCAAACGTTGACAAGCCACTGTGGCTTTTTTAAGCCCAACATCATCAGGCGTATATAATATTTGACGATGTAAATTGCTTACAGATACAGTATCAAAATCAGCAATACCCAATGTGCCTACTCCAGTTGCTGCCAAATATTGCGCTGCAGGACACCCTAATCCACCAGCACCAACAATAAGCACTTTGGCTTGTTGGAGTAGTTTTTGAGCAATATCCCCAAAGCTAGGTAAAGCCATTTGGCAACTATATCTATCAAAATCAGTCAGCATTATATATTCGCAATTTTCTGATGGATAGTTCTTTTTACACTTTCAAGTTCTTCGGGCGTATTCACATTAGTTAGAGCATCTACGTTTGGAGCTTGTACTAAATGCACCGAACTATTAATCAGTACTTTTCGTGGGCACGAATATCCTTGTGCTAAAAAAGATAATAGAACAGGGTAACTCTTAGGCTCCCAAATGGTAATTAACGGCTCTGGAAATTCATTCTTAGGACTGTGGAAAGCAGTAGCAGTTTCGGAAACGTTTCTGTTATTAATCAAAAACGCTAATGTATGGGTATCTAACAAAGGTAAATCGCAAGCTACAACCAGCCATGCTTTATCGGGTTGTGCACGAAAAGCCGAGAGTATAGCACCCAACGGGCCTAAGCCTATAAATGTATCTTCTAATGTGGGATAGTTTGGATTTATTTGTTGCTTTTGGTCGCTTCGGCACGATATAAAAACTTCATCGCATAATGGTTTTAGCATATCCGCAACATGATAGCGTTGCTCTTTGCCGTACCAATTAACAGCTCCCTTATCATATCCCATTCTAATACTTTTACCTCCCGCTAATACTAAACCGTTTAAAGCAGGTTTTGCTTGTTGTATTTTTTGCTCAAAAAAGGCAACTATCTTTTCGGTTTCGTCTAATTTATAAAGTGGAATGTTTTGCCAATTGGGTAATGCTTCTTTTACAAAATCGAATACATCATCTACATTATCAGCCAATAAAATTAGCTCTACATTGGTCAATTGCTCAATTCGTTTTTGTAACGATGCCGCTTTGTTGTTGTATATGATTACTACTTGCGCTTTAGCTGGCTGATGATTTCCATTTACCAATACCATGTCAGCATCAGCAAATTGTTGCCGCATCATATAAGGTTTCAATACCCTATTATTGTAATTGAATTGCTGATGATTAATTTGGTCGGTATATTCTAAAATAGCACCATTTGCCAATCTGCCAGGTGCCAGCACCACTTCGTCGTTGTGCGAGGTATCAGCATAAGCACATTTATAGGTTGATGATAGTGCCGAGATAATATTAACCGCCAACGCCTTGATGTGTACACAAGGTGCGCCTACAATAGCCCACTCATTTCGCCCATAGTTGCCTATGTTTGGTCGTATTAGTTTTGCATGCTTTTCGTGATTGCTAACAATGGGGTTATGCTCGTTTGAAGTCACGTTTGCCTCCTGTTTTTTCTATCAGTTTTGTTTCTTTTATCACAATATCATGGCTCATAGCTTTGCACATATCATACACCGTTAAAGCGGCTATTGATGCCCCTACTAACGCTTCCATTTCGACACCAGTTTTGGCAGTGATGCTTGCTGTGCAATTGATAATTACCTCGTGCTGATGGTTTAATTGAATATCTATTTTGCAATTATCTAATCCCAATGGGTGACAAAGGGGTATCAATTCGCCAGTTTTTTTGGATGCCATTATCCCAGCAATAATGGCTGTTTGAAATACCGAACCTTTTTTAGTTTGAATATCTCCGTTAGTGAGTTGTGTTAAAACTTCTATCGGCAGCGAAACAATGCTTTGTGCAGTTGCCGTACGGTGCGAGATTTGCTTCTCACTCGCATCCACCATTACTGGCTGACCTTGTTCGTTAAGGTGCGAAAAACTCATTATATCAAATTTTTAAATGACCATATTCTGAACGCTTCCCCCTTTTTAAATTCATCTCGCATCATCGGGAGTTCCATAAAAGCATCAGCATCTACTAAGTTAGCAAAATCCCCCGAACCATTGCCCTCAATAGGTGCGGCTTCGAGCTGTCCTTGTTGGTTTATATGAAGTTTTACTTGTAAAAAGTACTGTAATGCGGGCGTAAAGTGGAAATCTTTAGTCAAAACAGCATAAATAGGAAAGGTTGTAACACTTTGACTTAATTTAAACCACGGTAAAAAATAGCGATGCAGGCACATAAACGTTGCCACGGGGTTGCCTGGAAATGCAAATACCAATGTGCCATTCTTGTGTTTTCCAAACCAAAATGGTTTACCAGGGCGTTGGCTCACTTTGTGAAATATAGTTTCAACACCAACGTTGTTTAATGCTTGGGGGATATAATCAAATTTACCCATGCTGATGCCACCTGTAAGAATAAGCACATCATAGCTTTTTATGCAGGTATTGATAGTTTGCTCTATGGTTTCAGGATTATCGGGAATATGAAGTAAATCACATGGCAGATAATATTGCGCTAATACTGCTTTTATGGTATAGCTGTTTGATTTTCTGATTTGAGTAGGCGAGGGCGTTTCTTCTACGTTTACCAATTCATCGCCCGATGATATGACGACTACTCGAGGGCGTTTTTTTACCAATAGATTTGTTTTGCCAACAGATGCTGCAATACTGATGATAGCTGGAGTAACTATTTGGTTTTTTGTAACTAACACATCGCCCTGCTTTTTATCCGCACCTTTTAAGTGTAGGTATTGCCCCTTATTTATTGATGGATTTAAAATTGTAGCAATTCCGTTCTTTATCTCCAAATTCTCGTATTGTACAATGGTATCTGCTGTTGATGGCAATGCTGCACCCGTCATAATTTCGATACACTCATCATCTTGCGCCATCTCTATCGGATTATCGCCAGCAGCTTGAATGTCTTTTATCTTGAATGAATGAATGCCCTTTTCAATAGCTTGATAACGGATAGCGATGCCATCCATTGTAACCCGATTGAACGGCGGAAGGTCGTGGTCGGCTGTAATATCTTCAGCTAATACACGCCCCAAAGCAGTTTCAAATGGCACGCTTTCAGTGCCAAAATCATGCGCTTGTTCTTGAATAAGTTTTTCAGCTTGTTCAACCGTTATCATACTTTGTTTGTTTTATCCACCTATTGTTGCCATTGATTCGTGCGCTGGCATATTTATACTGCGATTATGCTCCGCCTCCCAACCATCTTTAGCTCTACTCGAAAAAGCATTTAACAAAGTGGTTTGTAAATCCGCATCACTTATGCCAGCACGCATCAAATCTTTTATATTGAGTACGCCATTATCGTACAAGCAAGTTTTTAAAACACCTTGTGGTGTAATGCGGATGCGATTGCACGAGCCGCAAAACGTGCGCGAATAGGCTGCAATAATACCTATACTCCCTTTGTGATTAGGTATTTGATAGTTGTACGAAGTAGAATATGCAGGGTCTTGTAGTTTTTTTATTGTGGGATATTTTTCTTGAATTTCGTTCAATATCCGTACATAATCCCATTTCAAACCCTCATAAATATGCCCATCGCCATTAAAAGGCATTTCTTCAATAAAGCGCACACTTACGGGCATATCTTTAGTTAGCTCAACCAATGGGGTAATATCTTGCGTATTTTTCCCATCCATCACTACCGCATTTATCTTTACATCTATATCATGCTTTAGAAGTTGTTCTAACGTTTCCATTACATTGCTAAACTCATCCCTACGAGTAATGGTAAAAAAGCGATTGGCATCTAAAGTATCTAAACTTAAGTTAACAGAGCGAATCCCTAATTGCTTTAATTCAGGAATATAAGGTGCGGTGAGTACACCATTAGTGGTTATGGTTAATTCATTTAAGCCTTGTAAGTTAGATAAACCCGTAAGTAGTTGCATAATATCTTTACGCACAAAGGGCTCGCCACCAGTGATGCGTATTTTTTCGATACCCATTTTTACCAGTATAGCACAACTTTCGAGCATCTCCTCATAACTCATCAATTCGGTACGTGAGAGCCATTTTAAACCATCTTCGGGCATACAATAAAAACATCGCAAATTGCACCTATCGGTTACTGCAAGGCGCAAATAGTTTATTTTCCGTCCGTGATTATCTACTAACAATTTATGGTTTTTATGAATTGTAAAGGTATAAATTACAAATTAGCAGATTGTTTTTGAAATGTAGTTTTCTGCACCCTGACAAAAATAAGCACTTACCATCAGGCAAGTGCTTATAAAAATTTCAATATGGTGTTAAATTACTGCTTGTCGTTAAGCTTTTTAATTAACGTTACTTCTTCTTGCTTGTATGGTGTTCCATCTTTCCTGAAAATATCATGAAACCAAAGTGGAGGTTCTTCGCCACTAGGTATTGGAGTTCCCCAAGCGTAAATGGTATTTGTTTTACCCGAAACCAACCCCCAGTTGATAGCACCTACATGTTCGGCTTTAAGCATAGGCATAGTGTTTTCAAAAGTGCTATTTACGGTACGTGCCATGTATTCGGTACAAATTACTGGCCGACCACTTGCTTTTAGTATCTGCACTACACGGTGGTGCGAACCTGGATCTTCATAATCGTGATAAGTAAGTATATCCGAATTTGTAAACTCAATAATATTCGAATCTTCAGAGTCCCAATTATTCATCCCAGCAGTTATAGGTTGGTCAGGGTTAATGTCACGAGCCCAAGAAAAGATTTTTGTAAGTAATGGTTTTGAACGTGAACGGTCAGGCTCGTTATATAAATCCCAAAACAAAATCCGTTTGTCGTGCTTAAATGTCCCTAAAATATCATAAACATATTTTTGAAGCATTACTGTTTCGCCTGGATTGTTTCTTCTATTACCAGGGTCTTGTAACCAACCCGAGTTATGTACTCCTGGTTTTGGGTCGGGCTGTTTGCCTATTTTTGCCTCCAAATTCCAAGCATCATCTAATATCACAAATATGGTTTGAATGTGATGTTTGTCGGCGATGGTTAAGTATTGATTTATATTTTGCTTAAATGCTTTTGCATTGCTTTTCCAAGCTACACTATGTAAAAATACACGCATGGTATTAAATCCAATACCTTCGGCATAACCCAACTCACGGTCAATAGTTGTAGGGTCGAAAGTTTCGGGTTGCCACATTTCGAGCTGATTAATGGCTGTGCTTGGGATAAAATTTGCCCCATTTATCCATTTATGCTTGGCATACCATTTGTTTGCCTTTTCTAAACTCCAAACTTTCCCTTTTACTTTTTGGGCTTGTGTGGCTAATGCTGTACTGAAGAGTAAAGCAAGTGCTAACAGCGTTTTTTTAATTGTCATCTTATACACTTTTAATTACAGCTAATATAAGTAAAAATGTCATCGTAACAATTAATAGGACTTGATTATATAAAAATGTTACAAAGCCAACTCGCTAAGGTCAACAACTGCCGACTCGCAAATATAAGTAGGCATTATGCCAGTAGCTGTTATTCGGGTTTCTACATCTTTTGCTAAAGTGTTGCCAGTAAGCACCAGCACGGTATCAAACCCAAACTTATTCCCTCCCAAAATATCAGTATTTAAAGTATCGCCTACCATTACAATATCACTTTTGCTGATTTGTCGATACTCGCGTATCAAGTCGTAAGCAAACATGAACATTTGCGAATCGGGTTTCCCGAAGCGTATAAACTGCTTGCCTACCACGCTCTCTACCATTGCTGCGATACCGCCTATGGCAATAGATACTTTACTTGCCGATACGGGGTAAGCTTTGTCGGTATTGGCTACAA
Source organism: uncultured Mucilaginibacter sp. (assembly GCA_963422535.1). Lineage (GTDB taxonomy): Bacteria > Bacteroidota > Bacteroidia > Sphingobacteriales > Sphingobacteriaceae > Mucilaginibacter. The sequence continues at coordinate 257,219 of OY730227.1, read as the reverse complement.
TTGCTGGGATGGTTTTTTTACGCAGCAGATTTACGGTTTTATTCAAATCTTCGCACCAGTCAAAGCCCTCATCATCCAAAAATATCAATGCACTTACCTTGTCCATATTGCTATCATTCACTTCGCTCATGGGCATAGTTTGCAAACCCGAACGCTCAATATAATGAGCTGAGTTTGGTGTGCCTAAATAAGCCACTATACCATCTTGAACTTTCAAGTCGAGATACTCTTTGGTAAGCATTCCTGATGATATGATACGGTCGTGCGTAATAGCAGTCAACCCCATTCGGTGATACGATTCGGCTAGTTGCATCGGCCCTCTCGAAGCATCATTAGTGACGATATAGTATTCCTTTTTCTCTTTTTCTAAGTACGAAAAAGTATCCTCTATGCCTGGTACCAAACCCGAATAGTTTTTAATAACCCCAAAGGCATCAAAAAAAATTACTTTGTAACGGTCAACTATCGATTTAAAATTATCTACCTGTTTCATGTATGGAGCTATATTTTGAGGTGCTTGTGTTTATTTTAAGTTTAGTGCTGATATCAGTTTCTCGGCATCAAAATCACGGTCAACAGAAGGTAGATAAATATCAAATGCTTCTGTTTGGAGTTTTTTAGCATATTGCTCGTTAAAGAAATATTTACCATCCTTAATCACATAATTTAAGATGAAAAAGCGATACGCTTCTTTCAAAAAACGAATTTCGTTAGCTGTTAATGGATTTACTTTATGGTATTCTTGTAGGAAGATGATGAATCGGTCTTCCATCAAGGTATTAATACCGTAACTAAATACAGTACGGTCGCCAATATCCGAAACTACCCGACTGAAAAAATAAAAATCGAGCACGCGATAACTCATCCTAAACCAATCATAATCCCACCGCGAGTATAATTCCAAATCGTTGGTTACCGAGAAATTGCCAATGTTCCAATCAATAAATACAGGTATAATTTCAAACGAACTCATATTGTATTTTGAGCGGTTTTTTAAGAAAAGCTCACAATGGTATTTCAAAAAATCAGCCTTCATGGCACTGCCAAATTGCTTCTCGTTTTTTTCGAGCTGATGTAGTAATGTTTGTATATCCGTACGTAGGGTTTTGGACGATTTGGGTAATACATTTTTTATTCGCGAGCAGGCTTTATGGAATTTACCAACTTGCTGCCCAAGTTTGCGAATATGATGCTCGTCCAATCGGCGTGGCATACGCTCTGCAATACGTGTTGGGTTGTAAAATACTACCCAAGCATCTGTTTTACCCTGTCGATAACGATAAATATAAACCCGATTGTTTTTTAGTAACGATTTGGATAAAACGTTTTCAAAAGGATACAACAAATTGTTGCATAAGCTGTGTATAATGCGATGATCTTCTTTAAAATATTCATACTTCCCAAAGTAGGAGAGTTTGGCTATTACAATATCATCGTCGTCAAAAGTTATCTTAAAAACATGGTTTGTTGAAACCATTGCGCTTATATCTTCAATATCGCGAATGGTTTTTGAGGCATCATATCCTTCCCATGCCTTTTTTAATATTATAGCGTAGTCCATTTATATAATCTCAAAATATCTCTTCAATTCCCAATCCGTTACACTTTTATTGTATTGTTTGCACTCCCAAAGCCGTGTTTGGGTAAAATGTTCAACAAAGCCACTACCAAATAATTCTTGCGCAATAGCCGAACCTTGCATTGCCAAAGTTGCCCCATGCAAATTGCCTGCAAGTACACCATTGGTTTTATCTTGATAGCCATTACCAACGGTTGGAGTGATGTTTAATGGTAGTTTATGTTTGATACCATATAAGCCCGAAGCCAAAGCCGCTGCCATAGCTAAGTAGGGGTTGCTATCGGCACCGGGTATGCGTGTTTCTAAGCGAGTAAGTTTTTCTGATGAGTGCAATACACGCAGCGCAGTAGTTCGGTTATCTATCCCCCAAGTAATAGTTGTGGGCGCCCATGCACCTTCAACCAAACGTTTGTAACTATTGATGGTAGGCGCATACATGGGTAAAATATGTGGTAAACAGTATAATTGCCCCGCCAAATATTGCTTAAAGATATCGCTCATATTATTCGCATCTTTAGCATCAAAAAATAGGTTTTTTGCTTTTTGCTTATCCCACAAACTTTGATGAATATGCCCACTACAACCTGGCAAATTCTCATTCCATTTTGCCATAAACGAAGCCATAATGCCATGTTTATAAGCAATTTCTTTAACAGCGGTTTTGAATAATACAGCTTTATCGGCAGCTGGCATTACATGGTCGTGGGTAATAGCTGCTTCGTAAACGCCTGGCCCAGTTTCGGTATGCAACCCTTCTAATGGGATATTGAATTTGCCTAATAGGTTAAATAAATCATAATAGAAATCACTGTTTTGTGAGGTGCGTAGTATCGAATAGCCAAACATTCCCGACGTGAGCGATTGGATATTCGTAAAACTTTTGTCTTTTACGGTTTGCGGTGTTTCTTTAAAATTGAACCATTCAAACTCTTGCGCAAACTCAGGATGAAAACCCATTTCTTCACACTGCGCAGCAATTTGTTTTAACAAACTTCGTGGGCAAGCCGTTACACTACTGCCATCAGCTTTACTAAAATCGGCTAAAAAGAAGGGTGTGTTGTCTTGCCATGGTATAGTTCTGAAGGTAGCTAAATCAGCCCGACAAGGTTTATCAGGGTAGCCCGTGTGCCAGCCAGTAAGTTGTACATTGTCATAACAAGTATCGCTACTATCCCAGCCAAAAACCACATCGCAAAAACCATAGCCATCGTGCAAGCCGTTTAAGAATTTCTCGCTACTTATTATTTTACCACGCAGCACCCCATCAATATCAGCAAAGGCAAATTTTATTTTATCTATCTCTTTTTCCTTTATATAAGTTATGATTCGTTGTCTGTCCATTGTTTTATTCTAAAACTCAGCCAATTTAGGGATAACGCCGATTTATTGAATGATGATAAACGCAATTTTAGCCCTAAAAGCTAAATTTAAGCATCAAAAATTAATATTTTGCATTCGAAATGAATAATCTGCTTTTTGTGTACGGTACTTTGCTCGATATGGATAACGAATATGCCATTTATTTGAAGAATAATAGCGAGTATTATACTAGTGGGAAAATTAGAGCCGAGTTATACGATATAGGCGAATATCCAGGTGCGGTATTATCCTCTCAATCCAAAACGGGTGTGAAAGGTCGTGTTTTGAAAATAAATAACCCTGCCGAAGTATTGACTGTAATAGATGGCTATGAGGGTTTTGGTGAAAATCAGCCCCAGCCGAACGAATTTATACGGACAGAGATTGGTGTTGAAACTGAAGTTGGGAAGGTTGTTTGCTGGGTTTATTTGTACAATTTGCCTGTTGCTGGTTTAAAGCAAATAGAAAGTAGGGGGATATAAAATATAAAGCCCCATACGGAATCGTATGAGGCTTGTCAACCTTTTGGGGAGGTATTATAATTTTACTGATTTTACAGTTTTGATAATGCGTGCAGCTACTTTGTATGGGTCGGCAGCCGAGTTAGGGCGACGATCTTCTAAATAACCACTCCAGCCTTTTTGTACGGTAAATAACGGGATACGTATAGAAGCACCACGATCTGATACACCATAGCTGTAATCGTGTATAGAAGCAGTTTCGTGCTTGCCAGTTAAACGTAAGTGGTTATCAGCACCGTAAACATCAATATGTTCTTTAACTACTGGGCGGAATGCTTCGCAAACTTTAGTATAAATTTCTTTACTTGCTGCTGTTCTTAGCAAAGTATTCGAGAAGTTGGCGTGCATACCCGAGCCATTCCAATCAAGTGTACCAAGCGGTTTGCAATGCCAGTTGATTGATACTCCGTATTTTTCGCCTATTCTTTCTAATAAATAGCGAGCTACCCATATTTGGTCGCCAGCTTCTTTAGCTCCTTTAGCAAATATCTGGAATTCCCATTGCCCAGCAGCAACTTCAGCGTTGATACCTTCAACGTTCAAACCTGCTTCTAAACAAGCATCCAAATGTTCTTCAACAATATCTCTACCAAAAGCGTTCTTAGCACCCACAGAGCAGTAGTAAGGGCCTTGTGGTGCTGGATAGCCGTTTAGTGGGAAACCAAGTGGTTTGTTGGTTTCGTCATTCCATAAAAAGTACTCTTGTTCAAATCCAAACCAAAAATCGTTGTCGTCATCTTCAATCAAAGCACGACCATTTGACTCGTGTGCTGCACCTGTAGAGTCAAGTACTTCGCACATTACCAAATAAGCATCTTTTCTTTGAGGGTCAACGCAAATAAAAACAGGTTTTAAAACGCAATCTGATGAACCGCCTGGTGCTTGCTCTGTTGATGAACCGTCGAAGCTCCACAAAGGGCAGTCTTCTAATTTGCCACTAAAATCGCCTATAATTTTTGTTTTGCTACGAAGGCTTTGTGTCGGTTTATAACCATCAAGCCAAATGTACTCTAGTTTTGCCATTGTTTGATTTTTGGAATTGATATTTAATTTCTATTTTTAAACAAGTAATTTTAAATTTCAAGACAAATCTAAACAATTATTGCAATAATTCAGAATATTGTTGATAAAAATTGTAAATAATTATAAAAATGTGCAAAATGTAGATTAAATTGATTTAATAATGGGTTGTTAATTGAATTTTGAGTTGATTTTATTTTAAAAACAACATTTTTTGTAAAATATGGGTTGAGTTAAGCAATATTTTTAATGTTTTGTGATATTTTAAACTGATTTTGTAGTGTATTTTTCAATAATTGTAAAAAATCGAAGTATTTATTAGTGATAAAAGGTAAAATGGTAATTATTGAGCCTTTATTTTTTTTCTGTTATATTTTTGCATTATTAATTACCTATTGCAAAATTTTCTTAAAATTGCGTGAAATTTAAATGGAGATTTAATTACATCAATCTTCATCCCAAACTAAATAATGTTTCCTTCTATAAATTTTAAAGACACATGAAAATAACAGTTGTTGGCGCCGGGGCTGTTGGTGCTACTTGTGCAGATAACATCGCAAGAAAAGAATTAGCCGAAGAACTTATACTTTTAGATATCAGAGAGGGTTTTGCCGAAGGTAAAGCTATTGATATGATGCAAACAGCGGCCTTATTGGGTTTTGATACCAAAATAAAAGGTGTAACTAACGATTATGCCGCTACTGCCGATTCGGAAGTGGTAGTAATTACATCGGGTTTGCCACGTAAACCAGGTATGACTCGCGAAGAGTTGATTGGTACTAATGCAGGTATTGTAAAAAGCGTTACCGAAAGTATATTGAAGTATTCGCCTAATACCATTATTATAGTGGTATCTAACCCGATGGATACCATGAACTATCTTACTTTAAAAACATCAGGATTACCTAAAAATCGTATTTTGGGAATGGGCGGTGCGTTAGATTCATCACGCTTTAAATATTATTTGAGTCAAGAGTTGGGTTGCTCGCCAGCCGATTTGAATGCCGTAGTAATAGGCGGTCATGGCGATACTACCATGATACCTTTAATTAACCATGCTACTTGGAACAGTATTCCAGTAACGCAATTGCTAACTAAAGAGCAGCAAGATAAAGTAGTTGCAGCTACCATGGTAGGCGGTGCTACATTAACTAAATTGATTGGTACATCGGCTTGGTATGCACCAGGTGCGGGTACTGCTGCTATGGTTGAAAGCATTGTGCGCGATGAGAAGAAATTAATTAGCTGCGGTGTAGCTTTAGATGGCGAGTATGGTCAAAAAGATATATCATTGGTAGTGCCAGCTATATTAGGTAAAAACGGTTGGGAAAAAATCGTGAACTTTAAACTGAGCGATACCGAACAAGCCGAATTTAATAAGAGTGCTGATGCTGTTCGTAATATGAACCAAGTATTGGTTGATAGCAATATCATCTAATTTTATAAAAGCTCAAAAGCAAAAACGACTTCCTTATTAGGAGGTCGTTTTTGTTTTAAAGAAATAAATCTATATCACAGCAGTTTCTACATTCTCGTCTTTAAAGCCACCAAATACAGCAAAATTCATGTTTTTGTAAATACAATCCACCTCGCTAAAGCCAGCGCGTTCAAGCATTTTTAACTGGGTATCAAGCGGAGCAAGTTTATCAAGTTTGGTACGCTCAAAGGCTTGTACTAATGCTTCACGGTCGAGCCCAGAGTGCGATACAGTTTCGCGCCAATAATATTTATACAAACTATCAAACAATAAATTTTTGCCTGCTACTTGGTCGGCATTAATGAATAATCCACCATCATTTAAGGCTAAATAAATGCTTTTGTATAGTTTGGCTTTATCGGCATCTTCCAAATGATGTATAGCTAACCCTGAAATAATAATGTCATATTTGCTAGGGGGTGCATCTTTTGAAAAATCAAATTCCAAATACTCGAAATTATCCTCACCTCGAAAACGCTCGCGAGCCATATCTAACATAGCACTTGATAAATCAGTAAGTGTAAAATGCAAACTTGGGTTTAGTTGATACACAAATTGTGTAAATAAGCCTGTTCCTGCGCCTATGTCTAATACTGATTTTGCATGAGTAAGACTTTTTATTAGCGGCAAACAGGCTGAATAAAACTCATGAAAGCAGGGGATAAGATACGCTCTTTGCGAATCGTATTTTTTTGAAACGCTGCTGAATTGTTCTTTAATGTCGTTCATAGTTCATCGGTTTATACCATAAATATAATGAATAAACCAATAAATTGTTTGAAGTTTTACTGTGAATTACAAATAAATGACTTCGACGTGTAAAAAAATTGCCTTGAAATTAAATTTCTAATACCAAACCATCATAAGCCAATGTGATATGAGGGGGTAATAAATCCAATACCTCTTTATGGCAACCAAGTCGGTGGCTGATGTGGGTGAAATAAGTTTTTTCGGCATCTATTTCGTTGGCAAAGGCAATAGCTTCGGCAAAAGTAAAGTGTGAAATATGCTTATCCATCTGAAGGGCATTAATAACTAATGTTTTGCTGCCTTTTATTTTTTCTTTTTCTGTTTCCGAAACAGTTTTGGCATCGGTTATATAGGTAAAATCGCCAATACGGAAGCCCAACACAGGTAGTTTATAATGCATTACCTCTATCGGGATGAATTTAACACCACCGATTGAAAAAGGATCGAGCGTAATGGTATTCATATTCACTTCTGGAACACCGGGATATTTCATTTCGTGGAAAACATAGGCAAACTCACGTTTTAAGGCTTGTTGCACACGTTCGGTGGCATAAATATCTATTGCGGTAGCTTGTTGGTAATTGAAAGCACGTATATCATCCATGCCCGCTACATGGTCTTTGTGTTCGTGCGTAAAAACAATGCCATCCAAGTGTTTTACCTTTGCTCGCAACATTTGATAGCGGAAATCAGGGCCTGAATCAATCACAATCACCTTCCCCTCAGCCTCAATCATAATAGACGAACGTAAACGATTGTCGCGTATATCAGTAGAGGTGCAAACCGCACAGCTACAAGCTATAACAGGCACGCCTTGAGAAGTCCCAGTTCCTAAAAAAGTAATAATCACAATTGTAGCTTGGTTTGTTTTATTTGTTGCAAAAAAGTTATTTGTTTATCATCAAGTAAGTGATAATCTAATTCTAATTGACGCACTAGCTCGACAATGGCTTGTATTTTACTTTCGAGGTTAGAAAACTTGTTGACCACAATAATCTGACTGTTTTGCAGTACACAAGCCCCAGTTTTAAAATTCCCCTTTTCGTAGCGCACTCTATAGCCCGATGTTCGTAGCAAAATCTCCAATTTTTCGAGCGTATGTGTGGTAAACGTAAGCATTACGCTCAAAAATAGTAAGAATAGCTGTTATTTACGATTGCGATTGAAGAATTAGGCTTTAGCGTTTTCCGATTTAGTTAACGCGCGTTCATAAATTTTAGCCATCCTTGCAGTAATTGTTTTTTGTGGTAATAATCTCAAAAAGAAACTGCCAATCCTATTCATTACCCCAGGTATATGTGTCGATTTTCGGGACTTAAAAGCATAAATGCCTTCTTGTGCCGCTTGCTTTACCGACATGAGCCAACCTTGCAAATCGTGAAAGTTTTCGCCAGCAGTCATTTCGGTAACAATACCCCCAGGGGCATACACGGTAAGCGAAAAACTTGGATTTCGTACCTCGTGCATTAAAGCTCGGGCAAAACTCATAATAAATGCTTTGGTAGCCGAGTATGCAGATTGATAAGATACAGGGAAAATAGCTGCCATGCTTGATACGATAAGCACACCACCTTCGTGGCCTGTGGTTTCAAAATAGTCAACCAAACGATTAGTCATGCGCACCACACTTATTACATTGGTTTGCAACATGGTTTCAAATTGTTCCCACGATAAATCAGCATGACGACCAAAGTAAGTAACTCCTGCATTCAAGATAGCACCATATAATTGCCCATTGCCTAATATTTGATCAATTGCTCTGTCCACATCTTCTAATTTTGAAAGGTCGGCAACTATTATTTTTACAACCACATTGGCTTCTTTCTCAAGTTCAGCTTTTAATACTTCTAATCGGTCTTTTCTACGGGCAAGTAATATTAAATTGGCTCGATGCTGATAAGCTAATTGACGAGCCATTTCTTCACCAAGTCCTGATGATGCCCCCGTAACCAGTACCCATTTGTTTTTAAATTGTAGTTTACTCATGTTGATGAGGTAAAGCTAAATAATATTTTTGGCTGAAGTTGAATTTCTTAATCGTATTAAACTATTTGCAATCCCAATAATTACCAGATAAGATTATCATGTTTAATAGCTTAATGCTATTGTCGTAGTAATCGTAGTCTTTCAGTTTGAAGTTGATTAGGTAATCCCAAACAGCATTAAGCCAATGTTGATTTGCCTTGTCAATCATAGCTGCTGTGGCAAACGAGCCAATAAAGCTTAGTGCCTCAAAATTTCTTCCTTTAATGTCATCGCCTGCTAATGTATATCCTGCCGATATATTATCAGGATTGTTGTTAGTAGTTTGCCTTACCCATAGGTTTATTTTATCTGCGATATTTTTAGCTCTACTATCGCCAGTAAGTAGGTAGTCGGTAGCTATGCGCCAAGGCACACGACAAGCATTATAATTATAATATCCATCATAAGGCGATTCGAGATAATATGCTCCAGCAGGTTGCGGTTTTTTATTAATATGCCGAATAAAATCAGGTATCAACCCCGCATCTTCGCTATAAGTGTTTTGCATATGGTTAAATAATTGATAGTTATTGTCAATTACTTTCTTCCACCGTTTATCATGCGTAACAGCCTCAAATACTTTAAAATGAGAAGGCATAAAATCAGACGAACGCATATCGTTATAATCTCTACTTTCGTTATCAATAGCATCGCTCAATAACACAGCATAGGTATGTGGGTTGATTTCGTGTTGCATGATAGCCGCTATAATATACCGTGCTTCTTGTAGATAATTCATTGTTCCATTACTGCCCCATTGTTTATTGGCTAATAATAGAGCATAGGCAATATCCATATCGCCATCACTCGCCGAACTTTTATCCAAATTTTTGCAGTTTTTATCTTGAGCCCACGCTAATAAGTAGGGATGATTGCTTTGATGAGATTGGCAATAGTGATACAAGTTATCAAAAGTTTCTCTTGCAGTTGGGTCAACTCCCGCCATCAAAGCAGTAATCATCATGCCATAGCCTTGCCCTTCCGATACGCATTGTTTGTTGCCTTTTAATTCAAACCAAACATATTTTTCGTTTGGGTGGCAAGCTGTTTTAATGTACCGATGTTTCCATTGATTGTAAAAGTCGATAGTACGCTTATCTAATTGCTCTTGCGAAACATGATTGGGTTTTATGCAGCCCTTGTAATATTGAATATGCTGAGGAAAGGGTTTTGATGGAGTTTGCGCACCCACAAAACAAATTGGAAATATAAAAGCTATCAACCATTTCCAATTCATTTTATGATAATATTATTGCGTTTGCCCAGCTAATAGATACAGTACAGCCATGCGTATAGCCACACCATTTTCTACTTGGTCGAGAATGATAGATTGTTTACTATCAGCTACATCGCTGGTAATCTCTACACCTCTGTTGATAGGGCCTGGATGCATCACAATAATCTCTTTATCAAGCGAGTCGAGTATTTGCTTGTTCAAGCCATAAAGCATACTGTATTCGCGTAGTGAGGGGAAATATTTTATATCCTGACGTTCTAATTGTATGCGCAACATATTGGCTACATCGCACCAATTGAGGGCTTTTAGTAAATCGTGCTCAACCTTTACGCCTAATGCGCCAATATATTTGGGTATCAAGGTTGTAGGGCCACATACCATTACTTCGGCACCTAATTGTTTGAGGCATAAAATATTTGACAGTGCCACTCTCGAGTGCAATATATCGCCCACAATAGCCACTTTTTTACCTGCTACATCACCATATTTTTCGCGTATAGAGAAAGCATCTAACAAGGCTTGTGTAGGGTGCTCGTGTGCACCATCACCAGCGTTCACTATTTGTGCTTTTACGTGTTTTGAAAGGAATATACCAGCACCAGCATAAGGATGGCGCATTACCACCATATCCACCTTCATGGCAAGGATATTGTTTACCGTATCAATCAGCGTTTCGCCTTTACTTACTGATGATGACGAGGCTGCGAAGTTTACCACATCGGCTGATAAGCGTTTCTCGGCCAATTCAAACGATAAACGTGTGCGGGTAGAGTTTTCAAAGAAGATATTTGCAATGGTAACATCACGCAGCGAAGGAACTTTTTTAATAGGACGGTTTAATACGGATTTAAAAGTGTCGGCGGTTTCAAATATCAATTCAATATCTGCTCTGTTTAAATCTTTTATACCTAATAAATGTCTTGTGCTCAGTCCTGCCATTGTTTGCTTTTATATATTCTTTAACCTCGTAATGACGAATTGTTTTATTCTTTTATTTTACGTCCGAAACCAACACCACTTTATCTTCGCCGTCGGTTTCTTCCCAACTTACTACCACTTTTTGTGAGGCGATAGAATCTACCTCAATACCCACATAATCTGCTGCTACGGGTAAATGTCGCGAGTAACGCCTATCAACCAATACCAATAGTTCTACCTTCTCGGGGCGACCGAAATCAAGCATGGCATCCATTGCGGCACGTATGGTACGACCTGTCCATAGCACATCATCCATCATGATTACTTTTTTGCCCTCAATTATAAAATCTATCTTAGTTTGATTGGGTACTAATTGCGATTCGCGGCGGCGGAAATCATCCCGATAAAAGGTAATATCCATATCGCCTTGTAATATTGTTTTGCCCGGTAATATCTTTCGTAATTCTTCGGCTACCCGTTTGGCAAGGTAAATGCCTCGTGGCTGTATGCCTATCAATACCGAATTTGAAAAATCATCGTGATTTTCAATTAATTGACGACATAAACGCTGTATGGTTATCTGAAATTTCTGACCGTCGAGCAGAGTAGGGTTTTGCATCTTTGGTTGGATTTGGGCAAAGGTAGAAAAAAGTTTTTAATAGCCTCGCTAATCCTTAGCTAAGAGATGTATTTTTCTTAAAATTATTTTAACAAATAGTTGTTGTAATCAATAGTAGTCAATAAAAAAGCCCCATGTTTTGCAACACAGGGCTTGAGAATATACTTTATTTAATGCACTTATTTTGCCTCTTCTTCTTCAGATGCAGGCTTTTTAGCTTTGCGAGCTTTGCTTTCAGCACCTTCCATTTGCTCTTTCAATTGTGCCAATACGCTCAAATCACCTAAAGTTGATTTTTCAACCGAATCTTTCACTTTTTTCACCGCGCTTGTAGCAGCCTTAGCTTCTTTTTTGCGCGCTTCAAATTCTTGTACTCTCACTTCAGCTTTAGCTTCTTCCCAAATACGAGCGTGTGAAATAACGATGCGCTTGTTTTCTTTATTAAATTCAATAATTCTGAATTCAGCAGCTTCGTCGGCTTTTAAGTTTTTACCATCTTCTTTAGCGATGTGTTTTACTGGCGCAAAGCCCTCGACACCGTAAGGAAGTGCTACGATAGCACCTTTATCAGTTACTTTTAATACAGTACCTTCGTGTATTGAATCAATAGTGAAGATAGTTTCAAAAGTATCCCAAGGGTTTTCTTCTAATTGTTTGTGACCTAAACTTAGTTTACGGTTCTCGATATCTAATTCAAGTACAACTACGCTTAGTTTTTCACCTACTTTAGTGAACTCATTAGGATGATTGATTTTCTTAGACCAAGAAAGATCAGAGATGTGGATTAATCCATCAATACCATCTTCTAGTTCAACAAATACACCAAAATTAGTCATGTTTTTAACACTAGCTTCATGCGTAGTACCTACTGCATATCTTTCGCCAGCATTTTGCCATGGATCAGGTGTTAATTGCTTAATACCTAACGACATTTTGCGTTCTTCACGGTCTAAAGTCAATACTTGAGCTTCAATCTCGTCACCAACTTTTAAGAATTCTTGTGGATTGCGTAGGTTTTGTGACCACGACATTTCTGATACGTGGATTAAACCTTCAACTCCAGGGATGATTTCAAGGAATGCACCATAATCAGCCACAGTAACAATTTTACCACCTACTTTTGAACCAACAACGATAGTCTCGTCAAGGTTTTGCCAAGGGTGAGAAGTTAATTGTTTTAAACCAAGAGCGATACGTTTTTTCTCATCATCAAAGTCAAGAACAACCACATTGATTTTTTGATCAAGTGATAAAATCTCTCTTGGATGCTCGATACGACCCCATGAAATATCAGTAATGTGTAGTAAACCATCAACACCACCCAAATCGATGAACACACCGAAGTCAGTAATGTTTTTAACAGTACCTTCAAGTACTTGTCCTTTTTCTAGTTTAGCTACAATTTCAGTTTTTTGGTTTTCTAAATCGTCTTCAATCAACACTTTGTGCGATACCACTACGTTTTTAAACTCGTGGTTGATTTTAACAACTTTGAATTCCATTGTTTTGCCCACATACACATCGTAATCTCTGATAGGTTTGATGTCAATTTGTGAACCTGGTAAGAAGGCTTCAACGCCCATTATATCTACAATCAAACCACCTTTAGTTCTGCTCTTAACAAAACCTGTGATGATTTCATCATTTTCCAATGCAGTATTAATTCTTTCCCATGATTGTTGTGTTTTTGCACGTTTGCGTGAAAGTACCAACTGACCGTTAGCATCTTCTTGCGACTCAACAAAAACTTCTACTGTATCACCGATTTTCAAATCAGGTGTATCACGGAATTCAGATAGCGATACTAAACCATCAGATTTGAAACCGATATTTAGTACAACATCTTTGCTGTTTACATTTACAACCGTACCTGTGATAATTTCGCCTTTGGTGATAGAACTGAAAGTACCATCATACAATTTCTCTAATTTTTCACGCTCGGCATTGCTGTAATTGCCAAATTTTTTCTCGTCAGCATCCCAATCGAAGTCTTCATTTGATGAAGTTACTTTTGATTTAATCTCCTCGATTGATAGTGAATCAGCTTCTGATTCAATGCTTTCTTTTTCTTTAGCTGCTGTAACTACATCTAGTTCAGCTTCTTTAGCTTTTAATTCTTTTTCTGCTTCTTGTTTTTTTGCCATTAAATAAATTTTCTCCTTTTCCCAATATAATTGGGACTGCAAAGGTACGGATATAATTTTAGTTCAAAAAAAATATTTTAATGTTAGCTATTGATTTTTAGGCATTTTTGATAAAAAAGAGTTGTTTTAATGCCTAATGCTGTTTTGTGGGGGCGGTTTTAATGCTGCTTTTATTAAATTTATCCAAACCAATCGTATAAATCATTCTGTTTTAGGTTTTGTTTTTGATAATTATCTAGGTCTTTAATGATCACTCCTTCTGCCATTTGTATGATACGATTGCCATAATTTAAAGCATCTTTTAGGTTATGCGTAATTAAAATAGCAGTCAGGTTAAAATCTTTTATCAGTTTATCAGCGGTACGCATTACTACTTCGGCCGAGCGGGGGTCGAGGGCGGCGGTGGGTTCGTCAAGTAACAATACTTTGCAAGTATCCATCACACTCATCAATAAAGTAAGTGCTTGCCTTTGCCCACCCGAAAGTGTACCCATAGGTTGCTCTATTTTATTTTCGAGCGCCATGCCAAGAAATGCAATTTTAGCTCTAACCTCATTTTTAAACTGTTCACTTGCACCTATAGATAGTCCTTTTGGTTGTGTGCGTATAGCTGCTAGCCTGAAGTTATCCAAAATACTCAAATCGGGAGCAGTGCCACTCAATGGATTTTGAAAAACACGAGCTATCCATTTGCTGCGTTTATAATCGGGTAGCTTGCTTACATCATTGCCATTTATTGCTATACTCCCCGATGTAGGTACTATACTACCAGCTGCCATATTGAGCAGGGTAGTTTTGCCCGAGCCATTTGAGCCTACTATTACCAAAAACTCTTTATCAGGCACAGATAAATTTATCTCATTCAAAGCATCCACTTGGTTTGCCTTGCCTTTGTTGAAAGTTTTATGGATGTTTTTTAGAACAATCATGCGTCGTTTTTGAATGATAAGCGAGGTAAACTGACAATAAGCAATACAAACACGGCGGTAACTAGTTTTAACAAATTAGCATCAACCCCGATATTGATGGTGATAGCCAAAACCAATTGGAATATAATTGCACCCGAAAGCACCAATAAAAGACTTAGCCAAACAGAAGTGATTTTAAACCAATTGATAAGCGTTTCGGCAATAATTACCGAACCTAAGCCTATTATTACCACACCAATACCCATATTTATATCGGCATACCCCTGAAACTGGGTAATTAAATAACCGCTCATTGCGGTTAAGGCGTTGGCTAACGCCAAGCCTATAATTTTCATTCTATCGGTATTTACGCCCAACGAGCGTATCATCGTTTCGCTATTGCCAGTAGCTCGCATAGCTATACCGAAATCTGTTTTGAGTAAATAACCTATCAATAAGGTGATTAGCCCTACAACTACAAGTAGTATCCAAAATGTATTGTAACTCGGATTGGTAGCAATGTTGATTAAAGTATATATAGATGATGTATTAATAAGCGGAATATTCGACCGCCCCATTAATGTTAAATTGATAGAGTATAAGGCGGTCATTACCAAAATACCAGCAAGCAGAGCGTTTATTTTTAGTTTGGTGTGGATAATGCCTGTTACTGCACCACTTATAGCCCCCGCTAGTAATACAGCAGGTAGAATAATGGCTGAAGGTAGATGATGGGTAAGCATAATGGCGGTTACCACACCTCCCAATGTATAACTGCCATCGGTAGTAATATCAGGAATGTTGAATATTTTCATGGAGATATAAATACCCAACGCAATACACGCATAGCACAATCCTTGAATTAACGTGGCGAGGTAGAAATCCATTATTTTACACTTTCAAAATTGGCAGGCACGTTGATATGATATTTTGCCGCCACCGCAGCATTATATACTCGTTTGCGTATTTTTACCATTTCGGGCTTTAAGCCATCGGTTTTATGTGTTTTTAAAAACTGTGCAGCTTGCTCGCCCGTTTGGTAACCCCATTGATACATATCGGCACCAAAAGCAGCTACTGCACCACGTTGCACTAAACCCGCCTCGCTGGTAAAAATAGGCACATTGGCTTGATTACAGTTTTTTAATATTGTTTCAAACGATGCAAATACCGTATTGTCGGGATTGGCAAAAAAGGCATCAATATTCTTACCTAATAATGACTTGGTAACCAATTCTGCATCTGCCGATGAGTTTAAAGGCAAGGCAATTAAAGTAACATTCAGTTTATCAGCCAGTGCTTTTATCCGACTCATGGCATCAGCCGATTGCGGTTCGGATTGGTTAAATATCATCCCGATAGTCAATTTTGCGCCTTTGGGTTTTATCAATTTTGGAATAATAGAGAAAGAAGTATCAATATAAGCCAGTTCTTCAACCGTCCCGAATAGGTTATCAGGGCTTTTACCTGTTGCGCTTAATACATTCATGCGCTCGGGTGTTGGCGATACCATCGCAAACACAGGTATCGTTTTGGTTTTTTGTATAGCGGTAATGGTTGATAGGGTGGTACATGTAGCCAATAAATCAACTTTTTCCGAAACAAAGTAATTTACAATTTGTGTAAGCGTGGGGATGCTACCTTGTGCATTGCGATACTCAATTTTGATATTTTTTTGAGCCTCGCTAAATCCATTTTTCTTTAGCGCATCCACAAAACCGCTACGTGCTTGCGCAATAGTAGCATCTTCAAAAGCATCTACAAACCCCACAATGGGTACATTGCTTTTTGTTGAACCGCATGCTGCAAAAATAATTGCTATTAAAACAAGAGGAATTAATCTAATAAACTTCATAAGGCTAAGTTAACTAAACCCAACGAAAGGTAGAAAAGAAGTTTAGATAGAGATTAACAACATATTAATCTCTATCAATAATCTTCATTAATATTTTGCTGGTTGCCCAGGTTTTGGTAATGCTTCTTGAATAAATTTACGCAGGTTGTCGGTAGCGGTTGCAAGATCTTCTTTGCGCAAATACATCATGTGCCCGCTTTTATAACCTTCCCATTTTAAACGGTCTTTTAACCGACCGCTTGGGTCTAACTGCCAAAGGCTATATTTTGCATTAAAATAATCGCAAGCGCCATCATAATAGCCCGATTGTACTAAGAGATGCAGGTATGGATTTTGCGCCATCGCTTGACGTAAATTTTCTCCTGTATGGTCGTTTTTATTATCCCAAGGCCATACCTCGCCAAACATATTGTATTTCAAATCAGTTTTATAATTCAAATCATTACGAAGATAAATGTTAATGGCAGGGGTAAAGGCATGTAACCACGAAGCCAACTCGGCATTATAATCGGGGCTATCGCCAGCTGCTTGCTTGTCGATACCTTTATAGCGCGAATCGAGCCTGCCTACCGTAAAACCTTTATCACGTAAAAGCTCTTTCCAAAACAAATCGTACGAAATATTCAAATTGTTTTGCATAACTACCTTTTCCGAGATACCGCTATACCGTGCTATTTTTGCAGCAATGCTTTTGCGTTGTGCATCATCAATAAAACCACCTTTAGAAAAAGCAGGTATCAACTCGTTAATGGTAAAATCTTCTACCTCGGGTAAAAAAGCGGTTAAATCTTTTTGTTGCAGTTCGGGAGCTAATGCAGCATGATACCATGCGGTAGCAGCAAAATACGGCAATCGTAATGCTGCTTGCACAGGGCCACTACGCTCTATACCCAGCTCGGTAGGCGATACCAGTATCACGCCATTCAAATACATCCATTGTGCGTTTTGTAATTCGAGTGCTAAGCCCGATACACGAGTTGTGCCATAGCTTTCGCCAATCAAAAATTTTGGCGATGCCCAACGATTTTTGCGTGTAACAAAGGTGTTAATCCACTCGGCTAAGTATTTTATATCGGCATTTACCCCAAAAAAAGTAGAGCCAGATGTTTCTTTATTAACAATTCTCGAATAGCCAGTATTTACAGGGTCAACATATACAATATCGGCTACATCTAAGATGGAGTTTTTATTTTCGATGATACCATAGGGTTGAACAGGGTAGCCTTCGTTATCAATATTCAACAAACGAGGCCCCGTATAACCAATTTGCATCCATACCGAAGGGGTGCCTGGCCCACCATTAAACGAGATAACCAATGGGCGATTGGTTTTATCGGCAATATCTTCTCGCTCATAATAAGTATAAAATACACCAGCAATTGGTCGGCCTTCGCTATCCCATAGTGGCATACAGCCTGCTGTTGCGGTATAAGGTATGGTTTTACCTTTTATAGTTACTTGATGTTTGGTAACCACTGCCGAATCTACTTGCAATATTCTACTACGCGATACGGGTTGCGTGTTTTGCGAAGTCATGTTGTTATGGGCAGCGTTTTGTGCATTAGTGGTTAGCATAAAGCACCAAACTATGCCAAGAGAAATAAAATACTTTTTCATTTATAATTGGTTTGATAAAAAACGATGTCTATCTACAAAGCTATACATCTATTGCAGATTATTGTGTAACAAAACGTTTACTTTTACCAAGTGGAAAACTTAACCCCCGACCCCAAAGTTTTAACAGATTTGGTAACTACCCGAATGCCGTTTGGTAAATATGCGGGTACGCTATTGTGCGATATGCCTGTACATTATTTAGAATGGATGAAAAACAAAGGTTTCCCGCCAGGGAAACTAGGAATGTTGCTTGCCAGCGTATATGAAATTAAAATAAATGGTTTGGATAAAATCTTGTATCTCGTAAAATCGGCAACGCCAAAACCTCCTAAATATTAAACTGACTATTTGCTGACGGCTATATTACACGTAGCTGACGTATTAAGGCAACTACGTGGTATATGTTTGCGTAATCTTTTAAAACAATAAGATAAAATTATAATTATGAGAAAAATAGTATTATACATTGCACCCATTTTGATATTTTTTGGATGTGCTAATGGACAAAACCGAAGCGATTTTGCAGTTGCTCCACAAGCGAAACAAGGCGAAAGTATAGCCACATTTGGCGGTGGTTGTTTTTGGAGTATGAGCGAAGCCATGTCGGAGTTGAAGGGTGTAAATAAAGTGATTTCGGGGTATGCAGGTGGAGCGTTGAAAAACCCTACTTATGAGGATGTAAGCTCACGCGAAACAGGTCATGCCGAAGTAGTGCAGATATATTACGACCCGAAAGTAATAAGTTATGAAAAATTAGTTGAGTCGTTTTTCTTTGCTCACGACCCTACAGAACTTAATCGTCAAGGGCCTGATGTGGGTACCGATTATCGTTCAATTGCATTCTTTCGTACACCCGAAGAAAGAACAGCCCTGCTTAATATGATTAAAAAAGTAAATGCAACTAAACATTATACCAGTCCAATAGTAACGCAAGTAGTGCCTTTTTCGGCATTTTATCCAGCCGAGAAATATCATCAAGGATATTACCGCTTGCATGGCGATAATCCATACATATATAGTGTATCTCAGCCTAAGGTGATAAAATTTAGAAAGGCAATGAAAGCCGAACTAAGGCCAGAGTTTCAGAAATAATATAAAAGGATATATCAAACGGGGGAGTTGTATTTGAGATGCAGCTCCTCCGTTTTTTTAGAGATAATTTAATGCTTGTGGCCCTTGATTAAATAATAAATCAACTACGCTTAAATTTTTCATAAAGCCATGTCTATCTTCAAAAAGTTGAAAATAAGGTTTTTGCTCGTAGTTGGATTGTTTTTTGGGATGAATAGATGCTCTAGTATCCATCAAATTTGGGTAATCTTTTTCGTAACTATCAGTATAGAATATGCTCGCTTTAATTTTTAATTGCTTTAATAGCATATTCAACAATTGCTCATTATAATCAAACAGCCATTGCTCTTTTTTCTCATAAAATGGCGCAAACTCATGCTCATAATATTCAAAATAGGCCGAACGGCGGTAGCATCCTTGCAAACTCAACCAATGTAGGCGTTGCCAGTTAAAATCATAGCTTATTTTTACATCTTTAACAGCGGTGTGCACTTTTGCCCCTTTTACTACTGGTACAACTAAGGTTAATAAACCATCAGGCGAGTATATATTCGCTCTATTACGGTATGTTTGTTTTGGGAAGTGTTCGTGCTTTTCAATCAGTAAATCAGTACCATAGCTATTTAACCGAGCAAAATATTCAACTGGTGGAAGATAAAATAGAGGCAATACCACACCTTTTTCAATCATAACTTTTATGTTTGTGCTCAAAATTCGGATAAAAAAATGATAAAAAAAGGGCTTTCGTATATAGGTGTGTTTTTTCTATACCTTATTTCGTTGTTGCCGTTTTGGTTTTTATACCTCATATCCGATGTTGTGTTTGTAATTATCTATTACATAGTAGGGTATAGGAAAGATGTGGTGCGTCAAAATTTAAAAAACGCTTTCCCCGAAAAAAGTGATGCCGAGCGTAAGGCAATTGAACATAAATATTTTAAATACATGGCCGATTTGATGATGGAATCGGTAAAAAATATCAGCATTTCGGGAAAAGAAGTTCAACGCCGAATGCGCCCCACCAATCCCGAACTGATGGAACATTATTTTAGTCAGGGTAAAAGCATTATTGCCGCAGCAGGGCATTATGGTAATTGGGAGATGGCGGCTTTAAGCTTTGGGTTTTTGACGGATAAAAAGCGAGTTATCGTATATAAACAACAGTCAAACCTTGTATTTAACGATTTTTTCAACAAAACACGCTCGCGCTTTGGTTCTACCATGGTTTCGATGAAACAAACACTGCGTAAAATGATTGAGTTTAAGAACGAGCCAACTTTCACCGTATTGGCTTCCGACCAAACCCCTGTTAGGCACGAAGCAACTTATTTTACTGAATTTTTGAACCAACCTACTGCGGTTTTTTTAGGCATAGAAAAACTGACTAAAGTAGTTGATTGTGTGGTAATATTTTACCGGCTTGATATCGTGAAAAGAGGATATTATACTTATACCTTTGTGCCCTTAGTAGAGGAACCTTTGAAAACAGCCCCTCACGAGATAACCAAAACGCATGTAAAATATTTAGAGGGATTGATAAGAGAAAAACCTGAGTATTGGCTTTGGTCGCACAGGAGATGGAAAATAAAACCAAGTGATGTGCCTCATGCCATAGTTGATTAGAATAATATCCAATTAAAAATTTATACTTGCACGAAGATTATCAACTTGAGTTGAACGATAGCTATTAAATGACAAATACACCAAAGGTTGCCGTAGTAATATTAAATTGGAATGGTAAAAAGTATCTAAGCGAGTTTTTACCTTCTGTACTCACTTCAACGTGGTCTAATTTGGATATCATTGTTGGCGATAATGGTTCGACAGATGGCTCAGTAGCATTTTTAGAGCAAAACTTCCCTTCAGTAAAAATCATACAAAACGATCAAAATTATGGCTTTACGGGTGGCTACAATCGTGTATTGGCGCAAGTAGAGGCTGATTATTTTATTCTGCTCAACTCTGATGTAGAAGTGCCTGCTGGTTGGATTGAGCCAGTAATAAATTTAATGGAGAGTGACGATAAAATTGCCGCTGCAGCACCCAAAATCAAATCATTTGCCGAAAAGGAATACCTCGAACACGCTGGCGCAGCGGGTGGTTTTATTGATGTGTATGGCTATCCGTTTTGCAGAGGGCGCATTTTTTATGAAGTGGAGTTGGATAAGAAGCAATATGAGCAGTCGGGCGAGGTGTTTTGGGCAACGGGAGCTGCCATGTTTGTAAAAAGCAAATATTGGCGTGCTGCTAATGGCTTTGATGAGCGATTTTTTGCTCACATGGAAGAGATTGATTTGTGTTGGCGATTGAAAAACATGGGCTATAAGGTGATGTATTGCGCCGAGTCGGAAGTGTACCATGTTGGTGGCGGTACGTTGAATACTGAGAACCCTTTTAAAACATTTTTGAATTTTAGGAACAACTTATTGTTATTAAAAAATAACCTCTCTTTTTGGCGGGCAACGCTGATTATCACTATCCGTTTTGTGATGGATTTATTGGCCATTATTCGTTTCTTGAATGAGGGTAAACGCAAAGATGCTTGGGCAATAAGCCGAGCACATCAAAACTTTTTGTGGCACGTTTTTAAAGGTGGTGGTCCTAAAGTGAGAGGGCATAGGAGCAATTTGCCAAGCCTAAAAGGAATGTACAAGCGAAGCATCGTTTGGGATTTTTTTATGAAAAAGAAAAGAACATTTACCACCCTCGACCCTAAAGAATTTTATTAATCAAATATCGCTTTCTTGTTTTAAAGTACGTAGGTAATGCCTTTTTGAGGTATAGTTACGGTGTAGTTCTCTGCTTTTAAAGCATCGGCTAAGGCATTCATACTTGCATCCTCTCCGTGTACAAGAAATATATTTTTGAGTTGTGTTTTATCTTGCTGCTTTACCATGTTTACCAAATCATCGTGGTCGCCATGAGCACTCAAAACATCTGTTTTTTTGATGGTTGCATATACCGATAGCTCTCTATCTTTAATATGAACAATAGGATCGCCACGTAGCAAACGATAACCCAACGTTCCTTTTGAGCAATAGCCAATAAAAAGAATAGTGCAATAGTAGTTTTGTATATTATTGTACAAATGGTCTTGTATGCGCCCACCATCGAGCATACCTGCTGATGAGATGATAATACAGGGCTCAAAATAATTAGAAACTTGCCTACTATCCTTCAGGTTTTCTACATAAACCAAATTTTCAAACTCAAATTCATCACCTTTTTTTCTGTAAAAATCTTGAGCATCTTCATTTACTAGGTAGTGATGTTTCCTAAATATTTCGGTAGCAGCATTTGCCATCGGACTATCAACAAAAACCTTGATAGGAGGGAGCAAACCCTCGCTGAAAATTTTATTTAATGAATAGACTAACGATTGCGTACGACCAATACTAAACGCAGGGATGATTAATCTGCCCGACTCTTTAATGCAAGCTTTATCAATAGTTTCTATCAATGTTTGCTCTACCGTTTTGTCTTTACTATGTAGTCGTCCGCCATAGGTCGATTCGGATACTAAAAAATCAACCTTTGGTAAGTTTTGCGGGTCGTTCAATACAGGATAGTTTTTTCTGCCTATATCGCCAGTAAATGCTATTGATTTTTGTGTGCCTTCGTCGTTTATATTTAAAACCACAGCCGCAGCACCTAACAAGTGCCCTACTGGTATAAAAGTGAGTTCGATATCATTATTAATACGAAAAGCTTTATTAAATCCTATGGTTACAACCCTATCCATTGTATCCATCACGTGCTTTTGTAGGTATAGCGGTTGCTGTGTGTTATGATGCTTTTTTCGGTTGTGCTTGCGGCTTTTATGAATTTTATTCATAAAAATACTTACCGAGTCTAATAGCAGTAATTCGGTAAGGTCGGCGGTGGCGGGTGTGCATAGTATTTGCCCTTCAAACCCCATTCTTACTAAAGTGGGTAAATTGCCAGAATGATCGATATGGGCATGGGTAAGTATAACTACATCTATATCCGATGGGTTAAATGGAAAATCTTCGTTTGATTGCAAACTGCGGTCTTTTTCGTAATCTAAACCACAATCTATCAATATTTGATAACCACTTATATCTAATAGGTGCATACTGCCAGTTACTTGCTGCGCTGCCCCGTGTATCGTTAATTTCATCAGCTAATTGTCCCCAAACTGTGCCTTTTAATAAAGAACGGGGCAAAGATAAAATTTAATGTAGGGGTTTTGAATATGTTTTACTTAATTTAATTTGTGAACAATATTCGTTTATTTTAAATAATGTTTGAATTATATTCTATTTGTATTTAATTTTACTGTATGATAGTCGGTAGTGAATTTATTTTAGATAAAACAGATTTGCATATACTGCGCTTGATGCAGGATAATGCGCGGATAAGTAATGCTGATTTAGCACGAGAGTTGGGCATGGCTCCATCGGGAGTATTAGAACGTGTAAAAAAATTGGAGCAAAAAGGTGTTATTCAGCAATATACCACACGTATTAATCCAGTTGCTTTGCAGCAAAAAATGTTAGCATTTGTATTTATGAAAGCCGCCGATAGCCCAGGATGTAATGATACGGCAAAAGAATTGGCAAAAATACCCGAAGTGCAAGAGGTGCATCACGTAGCAGGCGATGATTGCTACTTAGTGAAAATACGTACATACGACTCGGCTTCGCTAATGCACTTGATGCGTAACGATTTTAGTAAGATACCAAACTTATTGAGCACACGCACTACCATTGTGCTCGAAACGGTTAAAGAACAACAGCAATTAGTAATTCCCGAAAATTGATAGAATTATGACCAATACCAAAACACCATCGCCCCTATTAGTTATCATTGCATTTGCCACGGTATATATTGTTTGGGGGTCAACCTATTTCTTTATTCAGATGGCTGTGCATGGCTTCCCCCCATTTTTACTAGGAGCAGTTCGCTTTTTTACAGCAGGTATGCTCATGTTGCTATGGTGTATTGCCAAAGGCGAGAAGATATTTATCAAAAAGAGTATCATCACATCGGGTATTGTAGGTGTATTACTATTGGTAATAGGTAATGGTATAGTAATATGGGTTGAGCAGAAATTGCCAAGTGCAATGGTAGCCATTATGTTATCAACCGCACCACTATGGTTTGTGATACTCGATAAACAAAACTGGCGTATCAATTTAAATCATAAAGCTACCGTGGTTGGGTTAATTATTGGATTTGTGGGGATAGTGTTACTTTTTGGCGAACAGGTAAGTGCCATGCTTGCAAGCACGACGAATAACTCGCGCCTGCCGGGGATGTTATTATTAATAATTGCACCTATTGCTTGGTCGTCGGGGTCGTTATATTCAAAATATCACCCTTCAGAGGGTTCGGCAGTGGTAAATGTAGCTTGGCAAATGATTATTGCAGGTATTGTGTTTGTACCTGGTAGTTTGCTCAATCAAGAGTTCAATCATTTACAAATACAAAATATACCTACACACTCGTGGATGGCGTTGTCTTATCTCATTGTATTTGGTTCAATAGTGGGTTATAGTGCCTATGTATGGCTATTGCAAGTATGCCCCGCTACAAAGGTAAGTACCTATGCTTATGTAAACCCTGTAATTGCTGTAATTTTAGGTATATTGTTTGCTGCTGAGCATGTTTCGGTACTGCAAATTGTAGGCTTAGCTATTATCTTAGGGAGTGTGCTTCTTATTAACTTATCGAAGTATCGTAAAGAAAAAGTAATTCAAAATATAGAAACTGATGTCGAATTGTAGCCCATTGTGAGGCCTACTTCTGAGAATATTATAAGTGATTAGTATTCTAAAAAGCACCTAACAGGCGTAATAATTATTATGTAATAATGTTAAGGTTTTGGTTAACTTTTACTTGGACTTTACGTATAAGTGTACCAATAACAATTTAAATAATTGGAACTAACATAATTACATCTATAGGATGCAAATACGCTCTGTAAAAATCCCATTAGGTTTTTTAATTACAGGAATTATATGGGTTTTACTCAATAATCTCATCATCCCTAATGTTACCCTACATTATACAAAGGATACAGGAGAAATTATAAGAAATATAGCTGATTTTGGATTTGTTTTAATAGCCTCTTTCGTGCTTTATTTTCAAATTGAAAGACAACAAAAATCTTTAATTAAATCAACAGAAAAGTATCGGAGTTTGTTTGAAAACAACCCCAACCCAATGTGGATATTTAATACCGAAACATTTCGCTTTGTGAAGGTAAATTATGCAGCTGTGGAGCAATATGGCTATAGTATGAAAGAGTTTCTATCCATGTCTACAATGGATATTCGTCCCGAAAGCGAACGAGAGCATTTTAGAACAACAGTAAAAGCATTAACATCTGGTGTGCGTAAAAATGGTACTTGGAAGCATTTGAAGAAAAATGGAGAGTTAGTATATGTAACTATTGTTTCATACGATTTGGAATTTAATGGTCAAGCGTGTTGCCTATCTATGCTCAATAATATAACCGAGATTATATTGAACGATGAAAAAATAAAAGCTCAAAATGCACTTTTACAAGAAATTGCATGGTCTAATTCGCACGAAATACGCCATGGAGTATGCTCTATAATTGGTTTAATAGCGTTGCTTAAAGAAACCTCTGCCGAGGAAGAGAAAAATGAATATATACGTATGCTTGAGAAATGTACCGAAGATTTAGACAGTGTTTTAATGAGAACAAACAACAGGGTAGATGATGTCAGTATTGAGCATTCGCGGTATGTTTCATAAATACATCTGTAAATTTTACGTGTATAAATAATCTAACATACCAGCATTTAGATGTTGCCTTATTTCACTTATAGCTTTTAGGGTATAATTACGATAATTGGTAGCATCAAAGGCATCGGGGTGCTTAAAACCATACCGCTCTTCCATATCCAAACAGTTTATTAAGCTTTCTTTAGTTTCGGCACATTCGGCACATTTGGTATATAAACTATGGTATGCCAAGTCGGCATCGTGCATAGCTTGAAAACTAGTAAGTTTAAATAATTCTTCATATTTGGCAAGCTTGTATTTTTCAAGATCTAATGATTGGTTCATTTTTAAAAAATATTCACTTGCTTTTTTGCGATTTTTATTTGAGCGCAGTGTAAAAGTTGCCATAGAAATATAATAGTATATTTTGGTATATCTATATTAACTACAAACATAGTATATAAAATGTTTGAACATATACCGTGTTTTCACGGTATTTTATAACTGTTTTAAGTATTTATAATTTCTGGGTTTTTTATTAAATCTATGAGTAAAATCTCAGTCTTTGTATTTGTAAATAGCTGATATTTAGTTTTTTGTGTAATTTATATGGTTTAAATGTGCCACGCTATTGAAATTTTGAGCTTAATGGTTAAAAAATGAAATTAACTATTGGTTTATAATGTGTAAAAAATGTAATAACTATAATGTTTTATGTTTAATAATCAAAGACTAAAACCCGATGAGAAACTTTGTTGCTAAATGCTAATAGAGTAAACTTGCAATATTCTGTTCCAGTAAATAATGAGTAATATATTAAAAGTAGAAAATCTACATATTTCATACGGCAAACTGCAAGCAGTTCGCGATGTGTCATTCCATGTATCAAGTGGTGAAATATTTGGCTTGCTTGGTCCAAATGGCGCAGGTAAAACCAGTATATTGAGTGCTGTTGAAGGGTTGATAAAGCAACAATCGGGTAAGGTTTTTGTTGCTGGATACGATACTTTGCAGCAATCGCTATATGCACGGGCGGCTATGGGAGTTCAATTGCAAAGCACTAGTTTCCAACCCGAATTAAATGTTACACAGATATTGCAGCTGTATTCCAGTATTTATGGGGTCGATTTATCAAAACAACAATTGCAAGCGTTGTTAAAAGAAATAAACTTAACGGATAGTGCGGCTAAGAAATTCGGACAGTTATCAGGCGGGCAACAGCAACGTGTATCATTGGCTATTGCAACTATTCATAATCCCAAATTAGTTTTGCTTGATGAGCCAACTTCAGGACTCGACCCACAATCACGCCGCCAACTATGGGCACGCATTGAGGCTATTCGCGAACAAGGGAATGGGGTTGTACTCACCACCCATTCAATGGAAGAGGCAGAGGCAGTTTGCGATCGTATTAGCATTATTGACCACGGACAAGTGATAGCAACTGGTACACCACAAGGTTTGATTGACGAGCATCGTCACAATACCTCGGTAATTGCTGTATCGCGGCGAGGAAAAATTACACTCGAAGATGTATTTATTGCCCTTACTGGGGATGCAATAAGGGCATAGAGAGTTAGTTTTTAGTTAGCCCATTACTCCAAAAACTCCTGAATAGTACAAAATTCAAGTCCTCGTTTTTGAGCAGATGCAATAAAATTTTGCAGTTGCTGGGCAAATACTTCGCCTGATTTTTTAGTGATATAGGATGGAAGCCCATACCTTTTATCGCGTATATCCACAAATTCCCAAGGGTGGAAATAAATATTTAGGTACTTGTCTTTACGATAGGTGCGGAAGCTCAACCATTTCATTATACGTATGGATACATTATGAAAACTAAGCCAAAACAATGGGAAACGCAGTAATGGAGATACCGATGATGGTAGTTGCACTATGCCTTTTTCATAAAACCAAGTGCGTGGTTTGTCCCAATGGTTATACCTGCCAGGTATCCATGTAGGGTTGATGGATGAGTTGTAGGTATAGCCGCTACGTTTTAGCTCGTCCAAATCAACAGGCATCATCCTCGCCATTCTAAATCCAGTAACAGGCTTGCCTGATAGTTTTTCGAGTGCAATTTTTGATTCTAAAAAATGCTCATTACTAAAGTTGGAGTGATAATAACCATGCGATGCAAGTTCGTGCCCATCGCTAATAATTTTTTCAATTATTTCGGGTTGATTGATGGCATAGTTTGCAGTTACAAAAAAGGTGGCTTTTATATTCGCTTGCTTTAATATACCAAGTATAATTAAAGTGCCTTTTGTTGAAAGCGACAATTGTTCAGAAAACGCCAGCGATTGACCATATTCTAACGGTAAATCAAATTCCTCTACATCAAAACTCAGCAAAATCATTCTCTACGGGGCTATAAGTATTTGAACGGATAATATAATTGGGGCGTTGCTTGGCTTGCATAAATAGTTTGCCAAGATACATACCAATCATTCCTAATACAAATAATTGTAAGCCGCCAAAGAAAGCAACAGTAGCAATTAATGATGCCCATCCCGATATTTGTGTAAAACCAAAAAAGTAGCTAACCAATACATAGGGGATGTACAATACTGATAAAAATGAAAAAGTTAATCCTAATATTGTAGTGGCATATAGCGGGCGAACACTGAACGACATGGTGCTGTTGATTGCCAATTTAAACAATTTGAAAACTGAATAACTTGCCTCGCCAGCCCAGCGTGGGGCAGGAGTATAGGGTATGCCTACTTGTTTAAAGCCCACCCATTTAACCATCCCCCTAAAAAATATATCGTACTCGTTTATTTGCTTTAGTTCATCTATTACCTTCTTGTCAATTAAACGGTAGTCTGATATGCCATCTTCTAACTTAATATCAGAAAGCGCATTCATCAATTTGTAATAAAGTTTAGACGATAGCTTATGAAACGCACTTACGTGTTCGTTTGATTTTTCGCGATAGGCATATATAATGTCGTTATCCTTTTCCCATAGCGCAATCATCTTCGTAATCATTTTCACAGGGTGCTGCAAATCGGCATCCATTGTAATTACAGCATCGCCATCAGCTACTTTAATCCCAGCTTGTAGTGCTTGGTCTTTCCCAAAGTTTCTAGATAATTCTATTAAATGTACATTAGAAAATATATCGCATTGTATTTTAATCTCATTTATGGTATTATCGCTACTACCATCATCTACAAAAAGACATTCAAAATTGTAGTTTATCCCTAAAAATGTTTTTTGGATTTCACTAACTAAGACACTTATATTCTTCTCTTCGTTATGTGTTGGTATTACTATTGATATTTTTCTCATTCACTTACCCTTGATATGGTTTCCTTTATTTTGATTTATATGTATCAAAATCGTTACAAATCGCAGCAAAATTAATTCAGAATAACTATTATTGTCTCGCTCAAGTTGCAAATAGTTTAATTTTTACTTAATTCTGATATTTCATTAATAGACATTACGGTACTAATTATCAATTTGCGACACTCGTTAAAAAAAATGACATATCTAAAAAAAATAAAGCCCAATGCCTATCAATGGATGATGATACTATATGTGTTGGTGGCTGTTTTTTGCTGGCAACTTAAGTACTTTCGGCATATTGATAATAACTATTTAATTTACAGTAATTCGTTTTTTCATCTAAAAAATCATCTCAATTTATACTTAGATTACCCAAAGGAGTATTATGATGTGTTTTTGTATGGACCAATCTTTACTGTTTTTATAGCACCTATGGCGCTATTGCCCGAGTGGCTTGGCTTTTTAATTTGGGAATTACTCAATGCAGGTTTGTTTTTGTATGCCATACATAAAAGCCCTTTTAATACAAAAACGAAGATGTTGATTTTGCTTTTTTGTGCTATTGAGTTTGCCAATTCGGTGCACTATATGCAGATAAATCCCATCATTACTTCGTTTATTATTTTGAGCTACTTATTTGTAAAGAAAGGAAAAGAGCAATGGGCTACTTTATTTATTGTATTGGGTGCGCTAATGAAAATTTATCCTATTGCAGGTTTGGCATTTTTTATGTTTTCTAAAAACAAGTTGAAGTTTGCAAGTTGGACTGCGGTATGGTTTGCAGTGTTCCTCTTTTTACCAGTTGTAATTTCAGGCTATGATTTTTTAATTCAATCCTACCACGATTGGTTTACAGCTTTGACATCAAAAAATCAATTGAATGTAAGTTTAACCAGCGGGCAAGATTGGGGTATAATGGGCGTAGTGAGGCGATTGTTGCAACGTGCTGATATTCCTAATACTCCCTTTTTATTAGCGGGTGCTGCCATATTCGGAGGTGCATTGTTGCGTTTTAAACAATACGCATCTGAGCAATTTCAACTTCAAATATTATGTGCTTTATTAATTATGGTGGTAATATTTAGTACAGGCTCAGAACATCCAACTTTTATTATTGCTACAACTGGTGCAGTGATGTATATTATGATGCAGGAAAAACCTTTTACTGTATTCAATATTGTGATGTTGATACTATTACTAGTTGTAACAGGATTAGGGCCATCCGATGCATTCCCACGCTTTATGCGTGTTTGGATGCAAAATTATGCTGTTAAAGCTTGGCCTGTTATTGTTATTTGGTTCAAGATGGCTTACGAACTATTGTTTAAAAATTTCAATCGCGATAAATTAGCTATATTTAACACGTAATTAACCGAATGAATACTGAAATTTCCATACCTAAAACATCAACTGTATTAGCTGCCTTGCTTCGGGCAGATTATACCACTTTGTGGGGCAATCGCCGCTCGGTTATCATGATATTGATTGTGCCTGTTGTTATTGTGTTCTCGTGGCAAGGGATGATACCAGTTACTGGAGGTGCATTTGTGCTTTCAAATGGTATTACGGTGGGTTTGGTAGCAGTAGGTTTGATGGGATATGCTAATGCCGTTGCTCGTGATAGGGATAAGGGTATTTTTCAAAGATTGAGAGTTTCACCAGTACCGCTGTGGGCAATTATGGTAAGCCGATTGATTGTACAGCTATCCATTATACTCATGCTTACATTGGTGGTTTTTATAGGAGGATTTTATTTTGATCATATTGCAATATCGGCACAAGGTTACCTGATTACTTTTTTTATGTCGATTGTAGGTGGAAGCGTGTACCTCAGTATGGGGCAGGCTATTGTCGGGCGCATTAAATCGGCTGAATTGGTAAGCTCAACTACTCGATTGGTGTATATTTTTTTTATGGCAATAGGTATGTTTGGCGAGATGGGAGTACTGGGTATTGTTGTTAAAGGTATAGTAGAGTGGACACCTTACGGTACGGTAAAAACTATTTTGGCTGCAAGTATGGAGCCAACTAAATGGACTGCCAATACCTCTATTGCATTATTGGTTACACTTGGCTATATACTTGTATGTGCAGGATTGGGTATTAAATGGTTTAAATGGAATACCAAATAAAGCTTGTTGTTTGCTTGAAAACAAAAAAAATAGCTAAACCTCGCGCTCAGCTATCTTTTTATAATTAATTTAACTATTTCAAAGTTAAGAAGAATGGTCTTATGTTTTTTTAGTTAATGCAATTGTATCATAATTTTTACAATCGACACTTGGTAGCTTATGCTCTTCCATTGTCTTATAAGACATCCGCAATTAATTGAGACGGATGATTAGTAAAATTAAAAAGATAAGCGGTATATCTAATAAAAGAGCCACACGTGCTATTTCTTGACTTTTTGCATTTCCTTCAACAAATACGTGTTGTAAGTCCGATTTAATATTTACTAGCGTTTTCATAAGCTTTATTATTAAGTTTTAATGATAGTAACGAGCTGTTGTTTAATAATAAGACCATTTGAAAATTGAAAGGTTTAAACAGTATTAAGTCAGTTAATAAAAAGATGTTATTGTGATAAGTAACATTATCAACTAATGCCCGTATAAGCAGGTATAGTTTTAATGATTAAAGATAATTTTATAAAAAAATCCCTTGAGTTGAGCGGCAAGGGATTTTTTTATGGGATAAACTTACGAGTAAGCTATTTTATAAATAACAGCTCTCTAAATTTTGGCAATGGCCATAATGTATCATCAATAAGCTGCTCCAGTTTGTCAACATGGTAACGTATCGGTTGAAAGTATGATTTTACCTTTTCGTCATAAGCTATTGATTTTTCACGCACATCCTCTATTGCATTAGCTATCTTACGCTCGGTAATCATTTGGTCAACGTTGGTTTTAATAAAATTCACGTGCTCGGCTATTCTATTTATAATATCCAGTTGCGCTGCATAGGTTGAGGCAGCCAAACCTATATCTTTTAGCCCTTTCACGTTCTCAATTAATTTACTTTGATAGGCAATAGCCGATGGGATAATGACATTGGTTGCCATTTCGCCAATTACACGTGCTTCTATTTGTAACTTTTTGTAAAAACTATCTAATAAAATTTCGTGACGAGCATGAGCTTCTCTTTTTGTGAACACAGCAGAGACTTCAAAAAGTGATACTGATTTTTCCGAAATCAAAACATCTAAGGCTTTTGGAGTAGTTTTAATGTTTGATAGCCCTCGGGTTTCGGCTTCTTTTTCCCATTCCTCACTATAACCATTGCCCTCAAAGCGTATAGTTTTTGATTCTTTAATGTATCGTTTTATCACCATCAATAAGGCAACATCTTTTTTCTCGCCTTTTTTGATGAGTTTATCTACATCAAGCTTGAATTTTTTTAGCTGGTCGGCCATTATCATGTTTAAAACAGTCATAGGGCCAGCTGAGTTTGCTGATGAGCCTACCGCGCGCAATTCAAATTTATTGCCTGTAAAAGCAAAAGGCGATGTACGGTTGCGGTCGGTATTATCCTTTAATATTTGAGGTATTTTTGGGATGCCTTGCCATAGCATCGCATCATCTTTTATTTTCTTGCTAATGCGCGAAGTTTCAATCTCATCAAGCACATCGCTCAATTGGCTACCCAAAAATATAGAAATAATAGCCGGGGGTGCTTCATTTGCGCCCAAGCGATGGTCGTTATTTACTGATGCAATGGATGCTCTTAGTAAATCAGCGTGTTCATGTACTGCTCTGATGGTATTTACAAAAAATGTCAAAAACATGAGATTGTTTTTGGGCGTTTTTCCTGGCGAAAGTAAATTTTTACCGGTATTGGTAATCATCGACCAGTTATTGTGCTTACCCGAGCCATTAAGACCAGCATAAGGTTTTTCGTGTAAAAGCACTTTGAAATGATGCCTTTTAGCCACCCTATCCATCAAATCCATTAATAATTGATTATGATCTATCGCAAGGTTAATCTCCTCATAAATAGGTGCACATTCAAACTGCGATGGAGCCACTTCATTGTGCCTTGTTTTTAGCGGAATACCCAATTGTAGGGCTTCGGCTTCCATATCTTGCATAAAGGCATATACACGCTCGGGTATCGAACCAAAATAATGGTCTTCTAATTGCTGGTTTTTGGCAGACATATGCCCAAAAAGCGTACGACCAGTTAAATGTAAATCGGGGCGGGCATTAAATAAGGCAATATCAACCAAAAAATACTCCTGCTCAATTCCTAATGAAGCATTTACTTTATCAATGCTTTTATCAAAGTAATGGCACACATCAACCGCCGCTTTGTCTAAAGCGTTTAAGGCTTTTAGTAGAGGTACTTTATAATCGAGTGCCTCGCCAGTATAAGAAACAAAAACCGTAGGGATGCAAAGCGTGCGACCCATAATAAACGCTGGCGACGATGGATCCCAAGCGGTATATCCACGTGCTTCAAATGTATTGCGTATCCCACCACTTGGGAAGCTTGATGCATCGGGCTCTTGTTGTGCTAAGGCATCGCCCGAAAATATTTCGATAGCGCCACCGTCGGCAGTTGGCTCAAAAAAGGCATCATGCTTTTCGGCAGTCGTGCCTGTAAGTGGTTGAAACCAGTGGGTATAATGGGTGGCGTTTTTGCTCATCGCCCACGCTTTCATTGCCGATGCTACTTGCTCGGCCATATCTCGGGGTATAGGTTCGCCTCTTTCAACCGAATTTACAATGACTTGATAAGCTTCTTTTGAAAGATACTCCTTCATTTTTTGCTTATTGAAGACATTGGCATTAAAATAATCGGAAATTTTGTTTGAAGGAGGCTTTACTTCAGGTATTTCTCTGTTTAATACAGTTTGTAGTGCTTTAAATCGGATACTCGGCATAATTTATCAATAAATGGTTGATTCAAATGTAAAATTATCCTGAATAAAAGGAGAATGTTTAGTTAAAATATATAATCAAATGAATTAATCATAAAATAGCCCTGATTTTTCCGAATTTTATTGAGTTTGCTTTGTTTTTTGGATAAATAAGAAGATTATTCGCGATAATTTTAATTTTTTAATAAAAAATATACAAAAATTCAACAAAAATGAATTAAATATCGTTTTTTGTTCAATATTTTGCTTTAAACTTCATAAAAATTTATTGTTTTTAAATAAATATCGATAAAATTGGCGTTTTATTTAATTGTTTTATTAAAATTTTAATAAAAATTGTATTTTGTATTAAAATAAATCATTAAAAACTATAAATTTTTGATAATCTATGTTAATTTTATAAAAAATGATATCAGAAAAATTAAATTAATAGTGATTTTATTGTTTTTTAAGAGTTATTTATAAAAAATGCTGATATTTTAACGATTTTAATAAAAAATGTATATTAATTAGACAAAAACAAACAAAAATGGAAACAAAACTTACAAAAAAAGATTTTTTTTATCTATTTCGACACCTGACGCGTGAAAAATGGGCGTTGGGAGGCACAATCTTAGCAGGAAAAATGATTGGGCTGCTAATTGTATTGATAGTAATGTTTACAATACCTGGATTGTTGCCTACTTTGGCTCATGCGGCTACGCCTGCCAAGCCAACTGAGTTAGAAACATCAATGATGAATTCAATTAATACAGTTTGGACATTGGTGGCTGCTTTTTTGGTTTTTGGTATGCAGGCGGGGTTTGTAATGCTTGAAGCTGGATTTGCCCGTAAGCGGGAAACAGTAAATGTGTTGATGGAGTGCGTGTTTGATACTTGCCTTTGTGGTGTATTGTTTTATGCCATTGGTTATGCATTCATGTTTGGACACGGCAACGGGTTTATCGGATGGGGAGGTTTGGGGGCAGATGGTAAAACTATTACCAATTGGTTCTTTCTACAAAACACACCAGCAACCTACGAAACCACAGGAATACCAATTTTAGCACACTGGATATTTCAATATGCTTTTGCTGATACTTGCTCAACAATAGTTTCTGGTGCGATGATTGGGCGTACAAGTTTCCGTGGAGATATATTATATAGTATTGGTATTACAGGTTTTATATACCCAATAATAGGACATTGGGCTTGGGGGCCAGATGGTTTTCTTGCAACTATGGGTGCTAAAGGTTTCTTTTTGCCAACATTAGGTCAAGGTTTTCGCGATTTTGCAGGCTCAACAGTAGTGCATACCATAGGCGGTATTGCGTCACTTGCTGGAGCTATGGTATTAGGCCCTCGGCTTGGTCGTATATTTAAACGAGATGATAAACAAAATGGAGGAATGCCGCTTGGGCATAATATGCTTGTAGCGGCTGTGGGTACATTTATACTTTGGTTTGGATGGTATGGCTTTAATCCAGGGAGTACACTTTCGGCTATGGATATGCAAGGAATAGGACGTATAGCCGCAAACACAACTTTGGCAGCTTGTGCGGGTGGAATGATAGCAATGTTGGCTGGCTTATGGTGGGGAGATACAAAAGGAAAATTCGATTTAGCTTTTACACTCAATGGCGTACTTGGGGGCTTAGTAGCTATTACCTGCCCTTGTTATTGGGTTAGTCCGCTGGGTGCACTAGCATTAGGAGCGGTAGCAGGACTTGTAGTATTTGGTGGTATGTATTTAATGGAGTGGTTTCGTATTGATGACCCGGTTGGTGCGGTATCAGTACATGGCTTTGCGGGTATATGGGGTACATTATCACTTGGTTTGTTTGCCACAGGGCAATACGGAGCAACAGGCGCATCGGGGGCAGATAATACAGCTCCAGTGTTAGGTCTGTTTTATGGGGGAGATGCAAGTGTATTAAAAGCACAAGCTATTGGTACATTTACAATTGCTATAGCCGTATTTATTATAACCTATACTATGATGCTTATTATCAATAAATTACCTCATCCGTGGAAATTGCGTGTTGAAGAAGAGGGCGAAATAGGCATTGGGGGGTTAGATGTATTCGACCATGGGATAGAAGTATATCCACTGCAAGAGGAGGAAATTAGTTTAAAAGGGTTGTTTGATCAAGATATTAAACTGCCAGCAGAAGCTTAATTATTCAAACTTTAATCAATTCTCGTTCAATTATAATTCAGGCAAATTTTATAACTATGCAATTTATTTGAGCGAGGATTTAACACCAATCAAATCAACTACTGTGTAGCAATTTTATACACTGGTTGGGATGCTATTCTTTGTACAATAACAAACATATAACAATACTCACATGAAAAAAATACTCTTACTTACGATACTATCTATTATTACAATATTCTCGGTTGAAGCATTAACAATTGATACCGCTAAAACCGCCACCACTAAAACCTCCGATTCGCCTTTGGTGTTTTCGGGTTCGGTTGATACTTATTGGAAATATGATTTTTCGGGTCATGCCAATATCCCTACTGTTTTTGTTAATGAGCAAAACTCAGCATCCATAGGTATGTTTGATATTGGAGTAAAAAAAACAACAGGTAAAGCATTGTTTGTAGGCGAGCTATCATTTGGCCCTCGGAGTGACCAATCGATACCAGTAAAAGATTATCATATTCAAAATTTGTATGTATCTTATAGCGTGAATGATAAGTTTAATCTGACAGCTGGGTATATGTCAACTTTTGTAGGCTACGAGGTAACATCACCCGTGTCAAACTTTAACTATTCAACCTCTTATATATTTTCAAATAGCCCTTTTGAGAATGCAGGTTTAAAAGCAACCTATACTTTTTCAGATAAAGTAAGCTTAATGGTAGGTGTTTTTAACAATTATTGGAACACCTATACTTCGCAAAGGTTTTTAAGTAGTAATGTTGTTGCATCTGGCGATGTGTCAACATTTGGGACGCAATTAACCCTTAATCCAATTAAAGGATGGACAGCATATTTAAACTTATTGTCGGGGCCATATTCAGGAACATTGTTCGACCTTACAACTGCTTATCAAATTAGCGACAAATTTAAACTTGGCTTAAATGGTGCATCGTTTACCCCTTCGCATGGTGTAGGCGGTTTCGATGGTATAGCACTATATCCACAATTGAGTGTATCAAAAGAAGTTGCTTTTGGCTTAAGAGGAGAGTATTTTGAATATCAAAACGGGGGAGGCAACGTAACCGCATTCACACTCACATCTAATATTAAAATAGGCTCGTTGACTATCATTCCTGAAATTAGGCTTGATAGCAAGAGTGATTCGTTTATAACTCCTGCTCCATTTGTTAACGCTAGTGGTGCGTTTGTAAATCATGCTTCGCAGTTCGTTTTGGCTGCGGTATATTCTTTTTAGAAAACACTTCGTTTTATTCTCAAAGTCGCCCTTTATTTCAAATGGGCGACTTTTTTTTATAGCATAAAGCAGAATTTTAAGTATGTAAATGGTTATTTTTAATAATAAAATAGCGATAAAAATCTATTTGTAAAAATTTTATTTGTTTCTATACAATATTCAATATGTCGTATTCGTTATAAAGTAAAACTAAATTTTAACTGCTATGCTTATCACAAAATTTGATTTGTACAAGTCCGAGTGGCTCGAGCTTGTATTCGTGACAGAAACAAAGAGTACGGTGCTTACGATTTAAGAAAGCACTATTCGTCCACCTTGTTAAAAGCAATGGGAATTACCTTTGCGAGTGTCGCACTTATTATGGGGTCTTATTCAATTATACACGGTTTAGGTAAGAAAACTCCTATTGTTGATTCAAAAGAGCCAATTGTGAAGGTTGTTCCAATATCGTTGCAACCGCTAGTTGAAAAACCTAAGCTTAAACCCAAAACTGAGGCAGCAGCAGCTAAAGCAACATCGAAACCTACTATTAAATATACAGAGATGGTGGTTACGCCCGACCCAGTTGCGCAAAATCCTGTGAAGATTGATGAAATTAAAGATAAGCAAATAGCTTCAGTAACATTAAAAGGCAAAGATGATGGTAGTATTAATATCGCAGATACTCCACCTGGAGATGGTAACGGAAAAGGTACAGCAGTATCTGGTAAAGGCGATGAGCCGTATGATGCTAATATTTTGGAAGTAATGCCACAACCTTATGGCGGTGCAGCAGCGTGGTCTAAATTTCTAAATAAAAATCTGCGCTATCCAGCAAAAGCAAGCGAAGAGGGTAAGCAAGGTAAAGTGTGGTTGAGTTTTATAATAGAAAAGGATGGACATTTGTCGAACATTGTAGTTGATCGGGGCCCAGGATATGGATTAGATGAAGAAGCATTGCGCGTATTAAAGCTAGCACCCGCTTGGAAACCAGGTATTCAAAACGGACACCCCGTTCGTGTGCGGTATAATATTCCTATTAGCTTTGTTATTCCAGATAGCGAATAAGTGGTTTAATGAGCAGAAAGTAGAATGAACAAGACTTTCTGCTCATTTTTATCATATTATTCAGGATTATTTTATTCAACTTTTTAGCTTTCCAGTCTTTTTCCTAATTTTGCGCATCCTTTCAAAAAAACGATAATCACCTTGGAGCACTTGGAATTAACTACCATCGACACAGCTAAAGATTTAGGCTTACTACCCGAAGAGTTTGAACGAATAAAAGAGATATTGGGTCGCGTACCTAATTTTACCGAATTGTCTATCTTTTCAGTAATGTGGAGCGAGCACTGCTCGTATAAAAATTCTATTACATGGCTTAAAACATTGCCGAAAGACGGACCTCGTATGCTTGCCAAAGCAGGCGAAGAAAACGCAGGTTTGGTTGATTTAGGCGATGGTATAGGTTGTGCTTTTAAAATCGAATCGCATAATCACCCTTCGGCTTTAGAGCCCTATCAAGGCGCGGCAACAGGTGTTGGCGGTATCAATCGCGATATATTCACGATGGGGGCACGCCCAATTGCTCAGCTCAATTCACTTCGTTTTGGCGATTTGTCGCTCGATCGTACTAAGTGGTTGATTAAAGGCGTAGTAAAAGGTATTGGCGATTATGGTAATGCCTTTGGTATTCCTACTGTGGGTGGAGAGTTGTTTTTCGACGAATGTTATAACGTAAATCCATTGGTTAATGCCATGTCGGCGGGGATAGTTAAAGCAGGCGAAACAGTTTCGGCAACATCTTACGGTGTAGGAAATCCAGTATATATTGTGGGTTCGGCAACTGGGAAAGATGGCATACATGGCGCAGCTTTTGCATCAAAAGATATTACCGAAGACTCGGTAAACGACTTGCCAGCAGTGCAAGTAGGCGACCCTTTTCAAGAAAAATTATTGCTTGAAGCTACTTTAGAAGTAATAAAAACTGGGGCTGTGGTAGGTATGCAGGATATGGGTGCGGCAGGTATTATCTGTTCAAACTCAGAGATGTCGGCAAAAGGCGAGCATGGTATGCGTATTGATTTGGATAAAGTGCCTATGCGTCAGGAAAACATGAAGCCTTACGAAATTTTGCTTTCCGAATCTCAAGAGCGTATGTTGATTGTGGTGCACAAAGGCAGAGAAAAAGAAGTAGAAGCGGTATTTGATAAATGGGATTTGAACTGCGCTATTATAGGCGAGGTAACCGATACTAAACGCCTATTATATTATATGAATGGCGAGTTGGTGGCTGATGTTCCTGCTGACGATTTAGTTTTAGGTGGAGGTGCGCCAGTATATCAACGCGAGTACCGCGAACCAGCATACTATCAAAAAAATCAACAATTTAAGATAGAAGATGTAAAAGAGCCTGCCAATCTTTTAGAAGTAGCAGAGCATTTATTGTCTCATCCAAATATTGCATCAAAGCGTTGGGTAACGCAACAATACGACTCGATGGTAGGCGCATCAACTATGACCACCAACCGCCCATGCGATGCAGCGGTAGTGAATGTGAGAGGAACGGATAAAGCTATCGCCTTAACAGTTGATTGCAACTCGCGCTATGTATATGCCGACCCACAAAAAGGTTGTGCTATTGCCGTAGCCGAAGCCGCTCGTAATATTACTTGCGCTGGTGGCGAGCCGGTAGCTATTACCAATTGTCTCAACTTTGGCAATCCATACAAACCCGAAGTGTACTGGCAGTTTGTAGGTGCTATAAAAGGTATGGGCGAAGCTTGTACAAAGTTTGAAACGCCAGTTACAGGTGGTAATGTGAGTTTTTATAACCAATCATCAGACGAAGGACCAGTTTTCCCAACGCCAACTATTGGTATGTTGGGGGTGTTAGATGATAAATCAACACTTACCACATCCGATTTTAAACAACTAGGCGACTTTATTTATTTAATAGGCGAGTCGGTTAATGATATTGCTTCATCGCAATACTTGGCATCTTATCATAAAATATTAGCTGCACCAGCACCATATTTTGATTTGGATAAGGAATATGCGATGCATCAGGTAATCAAACAATTGATAAAACATAAAGTAATCCAATCGGCACATGATGTTTCTGATGGCGGCTTGTTTATCGCTTTGACAGAAGCAGCTATGCCAAATGGTTTAGGTTTCGATATAGCATCGGATAGCGCAATACGTAAAGATGCTTTCTTGTTTGGTGAGGCGCAAGGTAGGGTAGTGGTAAGTATATCAGCCGAGGAGCAAGAGCGTTTTGTAGAGTTGATGGCTACTAGTGAGATCGAATTTAGCTTGTTAGGAACAGTTACCAATGGCGCATTAAGTATCGACGAAGAATCATTTGGTCATATTACCGATATTAAAATGGTGTATGACAATGTGCTGCACGAAATTTTAGGAGCATAGGTAAATAAGCATTGTTCTATTTGTATAAAAAAAAGCCGTTTTCGATAAGAGAACGGCTTTTTCTTTTAGCTGAAGGAGTGTTTAGTATGTATAAAATTTAATATATTTCGGTTTATATGTATTTTCTTATTTTAAAATATGTTCAGATTTAAGCAGTTTAATGTCGATCAAACAGGTTGCGGTATGAAAATCAATACCGACGGTGTGCTGTTAGGCGCATTGGCACAGGCTGAACAACCTAAAACCATATTGGATATTGGTACGGGCACGGGTGTAATTGCCTTGATGCTTGCCCAGGGATACGTTGATGCGCAGATTTATGCCGTAGAGATAGACCAAGCAGCAGCCCAAACCGCCGAAATGAATTTTAAAAACTCCCCATTTGCGGATAGGTTACACCTTTATTCAATGGGATTTGAACAATTTTTTGCTCAACACCCCAACGAAAAATATGATTTAATAGTTTCTAACCCGCCGTTTTTTATCAATTCATTAAAATCGCCAAAGGCTAATAAAGATTTAGCCAAGCATACCGATGAGGTTTTTTTTAAGACATTGGTCGAAAGCATAGCAAAGCATTTAAGTGCAGCAGGGCGATGTTACTTGATTTTACCTTTAGATGTGGCTTGGTTGGTAAAAGGTATCGCGCTCAATAATCATTTGTTTGTTGCAAGTTCGATAAATATTCATTCATACAAACATTCCGAACCACATCGCCAGATATTAATACTATCATCAAGTAATATGAAAATGGATGATGCGCAGTTTGTAATTTATGAAGCAGAAAAACAGTATTCTGAAAATTATGAGCAGGCACTCAAAGATTTTTTCACTATATTTTAATAAATTTTAAATCTACTATTTCATGACTCGCATAGGACTTCTTTCGGATACGCATGGCTATTTAGATGATGCCGTTTTCAAGCATTTTGATAATTGCGACGAGATATGGCATGCTGGCGATTTTGGTAATATTGAGGTTGCTGATCAGTTGGCAGCGTTTAAGCCATTGCGAGGTGTGTATGGCAATATTGATGGAACAGATGTGCGATTGAACTATCCCGAGCACCTTCGTTTTAAGTGCGAGGAGGTAAATATTTGGATGACACATATAGGCGGTTATCCTGATAAATACAGCCCTTTAGTAAAGCGTGAAATATACACTAAGCCCCCTGATTTGTTTATTTGTGGGCACTCTCATATTTTAAAAGTAATTTACGACAAAAAGATAAATTGTTTGCACATAAACCCCGGTGCAGCAGGAAAACAAGGTTGGCATAAATTACGTACAATGATTAGATTTTGCATTTCTGACGAAAAAATCCATACCTTAGACGCCATAGAATTGCATAAATAATATGTAAAAAATACACTAAGTATATGAGAGTTGTTAAAACATTAGGTCAATTTATTATTGAAAAACAAGCCGATTTTCCATACGCAAAAGGGGAGTTATCAAGGTTATTAAGAGATATTGGTATTGCAGCAAAAATTGTGAACAGAGAAGTGAATAAAGCAGGATTGGCCGATATATTGGGTGAGGCAGGTACTATGAATATTCAGGGCGAGGGGCAAAAAAAATTGGATGTGTATGCCAACGAACAATTTATTTCGGCATTAAAACATGGTGGCGAATGTTGTATTGTGGCATCAGAAGAAAACGATGAGTTTGTGCACTTAGATACCGACGTATCAAAGGATGCTAAATATATTGTAGCTATCGACCCATTGGATGGTTCGTCAAATATTGATGTAAACGTGGGCATCGGCACTATTTTTTCTATCTATCGCCGTAAATCTACAAAAGGTCGTGCATCATTAGGCGATGTTTTGCAACGTGGCGTCGATCAGGTAGCGGCAGGTTATGTTATTTATGGCTCATCAACCATGTTGGTTTATACCACAGGCAAAGGTGTAAACGGTTTTACACTCGATCCTTCAATAGGCGAGTTTTGCCTTTCGCATCCCGAAATGAAAATACCAAAAGATGGGG
Source organism: uncultured Mucilaginibacter sp. (assembly GCA_963422535.1). Taxonomy (GTDB): domain Bacteria; phylum Bacteroidota; class Bacteroidia; order Sphingobacteriales; family Sphingobacteriaceae; genus Mucilaginibacter. The sequence goes on along the minus strand of OY730227.1, from coordinate 214,430 downwards.
TAATCTACTCTATCAATGAGGGTAATTATGTTCACTTTCCTGATGGGGTAAAAAAATATATTAAATATTGCCAAGTAGAGGACGAAAAAACAAACCGACCATATACCTCACGCTACATAGGCTCAATGGTGGCTGATATTCATCGTAATATGATAAAGGGCGGTATTTTTATTTATCCTGTAACGGCAAGTGCACCAAAAGGCAAATTGCGCTTAGTGTACGAATGCAACCCTATGGCATTTATAATTGAACAGGCAGGAGGGAAGGCGAGCAATGGCTACGAGCGTATTTTGGATTTGGAGGTAAAAGATTTGCATCAACGTACGGCCATTTTTATCGGTTCAGAAAACATGGTAAAAAAAGCCGAAGAGTTGATGTCGTTCTATTCGCCACAAGGCACTACTACCACGTATGAGGGTGTGGTATCTATACAGTAAATTATAACAGATTTGTTTTACTGGCTTCCATCTCGAAAACGGAATCGATAAGTAGCTCTTTTTGCTTGCCAGCAGCAACAGCCAATACATCGCACCTTTCGTTTTCGGGATGCCCAGCATGCCCACGCACCCACACAAATTTTATTTGATGTAATTTGCTTATTTCTAAATAACGAAGCCAAAGGTCTTTATTTTTCTTGTCTTTAAAACCTTTTTGCAGCCAGCCATATACCCATCTTTTTTCAATAGCATCAATCACATATTTCGAGTCGGAGTATATAGTTACACTTTGGTTGAGGTTTTTAAGAGCTTCTAACCCTTTTATTACTGCCAATAGCTCCATTCGATTATTAGTAGTTTTGCGATATCCAGCCGATAGCTCTTTATAGTGTTTGCCAGCACGAAGTATCACACCATATCCACCCGGACCAGGATTACCACTTGAAGCACCATCAGTAAAAATTTCAATCATATTTTTAGCTCAATCATTTGGGTTGATGTCTTGTTGCATCATCATCAAGCCCAATTAATGCCTCAAAAGTATAAAATAAATTAGCTTGATGGGCTACGCTTCGCCCATAAAGAATTAAGAGATTTTTTTGCGCTTCAACCTCAACGAGTTGCCGATAACCACTACATCAGAAAATGCCATAGTGAATGCGCCAACCATAGGATTTAGTAATCCTAAAGCAGCAATGGGAATGGCTACAACATTGTAAGCAAACGCCCAAAATAGATTTTGCTTGATAGTAATGAGCGTATGTTTGCTAATTTGTAAAAACTTGATGAGCGAATGCAAGTCGGTATTTAATAAAATTACTTTGGCCGATTGTATGGCTATTTGGCTCGAGTCGTTCATTGAAACGCCCACATCAGCCTGTGTAAGTGCAGGGGCATCATTTATACCATCGCCTACCATTATGGTATTGCCTTTCTTTTTATACACATCAATAATGGTCAATTTCTCTGATGGTAGCTTTTCAGCATGAACCTCATTGATGCCTATTGCATTTGCAACTTTCATGCACCTGCTTTTTTTATCGCCACTCAACAATACGGGAGTAATGCCCATATCCTTTAATTGTGTAATTAATAATGCCGCTTCGGGCTTTATTTCATCATCAATTTCGATTTGAGCAATAAGTGTCTGGTTTTTATAAAGCGATATGTTAAACTCGCTTTCCATAGCTGTTTTACTCATTCCCAAAAAATAAGTATTGCCATCTGCATCTTCGGCACGCATACCCAATCCTTTTTCTTCGGTTGCCGATTTTAGAATTACTTTTTGCTGTGGAAGATTTTTCAACTCATCGACTAACGAGCGAGCTATGGGGTGGTTAGAACGCTCCTCTATCGCTGTAATTATTCCTCGAACAACAGTCATATCCATTCCCGACTCATTTTTGATGTTGTTGATACGAAATTTACCCGTAGTGAGTGTGCCCGTTTTATCAAACACGATGTATTTTGTTTGGGTTACGGCTTCTATCGTGTCGCCACCTTTTATCAGGATGCCATTTTTTGCAGCTCTGCCAAGTCCCACCATTACAGCGGTAGGCGTAGCTAGTCCCATTGCACATGGGCACGATATTACCAATACAGCAATGGCGTTCATTAAAGATTGTTGCATACCTGTGTTGGTTGCAAAATAAGTGATGGTAAAAGTGAGCAATGCGATGAGCACCACCGCCGGAACAAATATAGCCGCCACTTTGTCGCCTAATTTTTGCACAGGAGGCTTAGCTGCTTGTGCTTTTTTCATTAGGTCGATAATTTGCGATAATATAGTGTTTGAACCTACTTTAGTAGTAATCATAGTGATGTTGCCATGCTCCACAATAGTACCGCCAATTAACTTGTCATATTTCCTCTTTTCAATTGGGATACTCTCGCCAGTAAGCATTGATTCGTTTACAGAGGCATTGCCTGATAATACTTCGCCATCAACAGGTATTTTATCGCCAGTATTTACAAGCAGAGTGTCGCCTGGGCGCACCTCACGTGCACTAATTACTTCAATCTCGCCATCAATCATCCTATTGGCTTTTACTTGTTGAAATTTAACCAAGTCTTTTACTGCCGAAGTAGTTTGCGTTACCGAGCGTTTCTCGAACAAGTTACCTAATAGTACAAGCGATATAATGGTAGCGCAGGTTTCGTAAAACTGATAACGCATACCCAAATGCTGTAAAGTGCCTATTAAACTATAAATAAACGCCGATGACGAGCCAATAAATATCAGCACATCCATATTGGGTACACCTCCTTTGACAGAATGCCATGCACTTTTACCAAAATGCAAGCAACCAACCACAAAAACAGGCAAGCATAGTAAAAGTTGTACTACGGCTATGTGCAAGAAATGCCAAGGCAAAACCATTGCCGATAGGAGAGGTAGCGTAAATGCCGCACAAAAAATTAATTTGTTCTCTAGTTTCTCATAAAATTTTTCCTGATGAAGCGAGGCATCATCAATTACTTTATATCCGAGGTTTTCGATACCCTTAATGGCGTCTTTTATTTTGGTTTCATCATTTGCCGAGAATTTTACCTCTTCGGATGCAAAATCAACTAAAATATCTTGAAACCCTTTTTTTTCGAGGAGTTTATGAACGGAGATGGCGCAATTATTACAATGCATCCCCGTTACGTTCAATTCAACCAATTGCTCTGCCATGGGTACAAATTTCGACAATAAATCATCTTTTGAGCCAATAAATAAGTAAGTTGATTGTAATATTAAAAAATCCCTTGACTTTAGCGAGTAAATTTTTACATTTGCACTCCTCAAAACGGTAGATGTAGCTCAGTTGGTTAGAGCACTAGATTGTGGTTCTAGGGGTCGTGGGTTCGAGCCCCATCATTTACCCAAACGCCTCTCATGAAAATGAGGGGCGTTTTTGGTTTAAGCTAAAGGCTATTCTACAAAACAACAACAAGGGTTTTAGTTATTTTGGTTTTTTGCTAGCTTGGGGCGTGCAAAGTTGTGCATATTGCACACCACTTAATTATCGTTTACCAGAAAACAAAACCACATGAAAAAACTACTATTTGCAGCCCTCATTATCTTTCTAAGTCAATTCACCTTTGCTCAAGGTAAAAAGTATTCTCAGCTTGATACTATTCCTAAGGTAAATGGCAATTATGAATTTCAAGAAATTGTACAGCTTGATAACTCCTTTAAAAAAGATGTACTTTATGCTAATGCTAAATTATATTTTGTTGATGTTTATAAAAGTGTAAAGGATGTAATACCGTATCAATATCATGATAGAGCATTGGGTAAAGTAATAGGTAGGGGTTTTTTTGAACAAGTTTACGAGCAAAATTTTTTATGGAGTAGTGTCGATCATAGATGGGACATCCATTATACGGTAGAAATAACTTGCAAGGATGCTAAGTATAGGTATAGGATATAAAAATATATGAAGTGTATTTGTCAAACGACATACGCCACGACTCGGATAGGCGAGTATTTGATCAAATAGGTATTGATTGGGTTATTCAACAAGCTACCAAGGGAGTGTCTAAAAAAATGTATACTGCGAGTATCAACAAAATGATTTCGAATTTTAAATCTCAAATTGATGTATTAAAATCATTCATGGCAAAAAATAGACTAAGTAGTAGTAAGGATGAGTTTTAAACTAAATGGTATAGCATTTTGAAAACAGAAAAGGGATATATACACGTTTAAGTAGATATATCCCTTTTGTATAAAATGGAAATGTTTTTTTTCTTATCTAGCGGCTTTCTTTTCGTCGGCAACGCCAATGAAATAGAAGCATACACCTACAAATGTAGTGAGGATACCAATGAATAAAGGCCATTCGGTTGTTCTTACACCATGCGAATTGATGGTCATGGTATCAGAGTCAACTGGGTTAAGTCCCTGTTTAAAATAAACAATACAAGCAATGGTAACAGCTATACCTATAATAATTAATAAAATGCTAGTCTTTTTCATCATTAGTAATTTTACTGCAAATGTAAAATAATTTTTAATTCTATAAGCCCGCTAATTGATGATTTAAATTTGTTTACATTTATTTTTGATAAAAAATTCCATCATTCACCATAAACTGAAAAACTTGGACACTTTTTTTGACATAGGCACACAAAATCTTTATGGCAATGAGTTGCTAAAATTAGCATTATCGGTAACTATTGGTTGTGTTTTAGGGCTCGAGCGTGAAATAAGAGGGAAGTCGGCAGGGTTCCGAACTTTGGCTTTAATATGCTTTGGGGCTACCGTTTTTACCATTTGTTCGTACTTGTTGGGGGGAAATGATAATCGGGATAGAATAGCCGCAAATATTATTACAGGGGTGGGTTTTATAGGTGCTGGTGTAATATTTCGCAATAATGTATCAGTTTCGGGCATTACAACTGCCGCCTCTATTTGGATAGCTGCCGCAATAGGTATGATGATAGGTATTGGTGATTATTTACTTGCTTTTGTGTCGGTTGGGTTCTCATTAATTATCCTGTATCTTCTTGATTTTATACAATTTCGGATTGATTATAGGTTCGAGCATCGCAATTATAAAGTTGTTTTTAAATCAGAGATACAAATAGATGAGTTGCAAGGGCATATTAAGGCACTCAACTTAAAGTTATATAAATCTAAAGTGTATCGATTAGATAGCGACCGAGTAAAAATAGAGTTTGAAGTTTCGGGGAAAGAGGTCAATCTACAACAATTTAATCAATGGCTTTTAGCACATCATTCAGTAATTTCGTTTGAGTGGTAAAAGACTAATATTACTTATCTATAAAATAGGCAACCCCCATCTTCAGCATGATAGCGAACTATTTTGCCTAAGACGAGGGTTTGAGTGTTTTATTAAGTATTTTCTTTTCGCTTAATAAGCGTTTTTATCACCCACAACTGACTTCCACACGGTAAGTGCAATGATTTTTAAATCAAGTAGGAAAGTCCAATTTTCGAGATACCATACATCAGCCTCAACACGCTCAAGCATAGCTTCGGTTGTTTTGGTTTCGCCACGTAAGCCGTTTATTTGTGCCCAACCTGTGATGCCTGGTTTCATAAAGTGACGAACCATAAATTGATCAATCAATTGTGCATATTGCTCGGTATGGCTCAACATATGTGGACGTGGACCAACTATTGACATATTGCCTATCAATACATTGAAGAATTGTGGCAACTCATCAAGACTTGTTTTTCGTAAAATAGTGCCGATTTTTGTAATACGTGGATCGCCCAAAGTAGCTTGTTTATGCTCGTTTTTATTATCGCAACGCATACTTCTAAATTTGAAACATTTAAAAGCATTGTTATCGCGGCCAGAACGCATTTGAGTAAAGAAAACAGATCCTTTTGATTCTAATTTGATTAATAAAGCAAGTATTGGGAATAACCAGCTAAAAATGAATACAATTACGAATAATGAGAATACAATATCGAAAGCACGTTTGATAGCTCTGTTCAACACGCTTTCTAAAGGCTCAGCTCTTACAGATAGCACTGGGATATTTCCCATGTTTTGCAGGTACGAAGTGTTTTTAAAAAATTCGTGATATTCAGGAACGATTTTAAAACGAATTAAGTTTTTGTCAGAGTCTGACATTAAACGTTCAATAGTTTTGTGTTCAGAGTAAGGTAGTGCACAAAATATCTCTTCAACATTGTTTTTAAGCACATAATCCATACACAAACTTGTATTGCCAAGATATAAATGTGGTTGAGCTACTTTTGATGGTTCATCATCAAAAAAGCCTAATAAATTATATCCTTTAAGTACTTTGCTGTTAAACTGATTGTACAACTCATTACCCGCACGGCTTGCTCCTACGATAATGGCATTTCTTGAATTGTTCATCAATACGTGCTCGCTTTTTCTGATAAGGAAGAAAATAAATTTCCAAGCCCCTAATAATATACCAAACAACGACATAGAGTAAAATAAATACTCTTGTGTAATAAAGTAGGTTTTAGTACCAATTACCAATAGAATGATAACACAGATGAGTGCTAAGTATAATAAATAAGTTTTTATGACATTGTAATAAACCTTAATATCTACATCCGAAACATTATTGTATAAACTAGTAATGTTGGATGATAATAACCATAAAAGGTTAAATACTAATACAACGGGTAGATAGTTTTTGTTGTTCATCCATGATATTAATGAATGATCTAAGAAATTATAAATAACAATCAAAGAAACGTTTAATAGTAGATAATCTAGCGTTAGGTTGATTAGATTATACAATTGTTTGTATCTGTGTACCATGTTTTATAGGATTGATGCAAATCAAGTATGCAATAACTATGCTTTAAAATTATTTCATCGCATTGATTTTATGTTTTATACCCTATTTGCTATGGTATGTGCCCTATTTACTATAAATAAAGTACTAAATGGTAACAATTTCTTTACATTGTGGAGTGGGGAATAAGCTATTGAGGATTATTCATTACCCTAAAATCGGGTAAAAAACTCCCCATTTGAGTAAAAGCTTGTACAGGGTTTTAAGTAAACTAAAAGTGTAAAAAAACGATGTTTAGACATCAATTGAGCCGTTTTTAACAAATGACTATTGCGATATTTGAGAAGCAAAAGGGGATAACAAGAATAGTTTAGGGTTAATCAAAAATATAACGCATGGTTAAATGCTTCTTTCCAAAAGTAGCTCCCATACTTTGGTGCAGTGCAATCATTTTATCATTAAAATCGCCTACCCACGATAGCTCTAACTCATCATATTGGTTTAATGGTAAAACATACTCTTTGAGTTTAATAAATAAAGCCGATTCTAAACCATGCTTCTGATATTTCTGTTTAGTTCCCATTACAATGGCTCGCATACGCGATACACCTTTCCATTTGTGATATAAGAATTTGAGTTTACCTATCAAATTGAGCTTGCCGTTCAACGTTTTTATCATCTGATTGGCATCGGGCAATATCACCACAAACGAAGCAGGTTCGCCATTTACATAAGCAAACCATATTAGTTTTTCGTCCATTAAAGGCTTCATTTTCCTGAAACTTTCTAATATGGTAGCCTCAACAATGGGTACAAAATTCTCAAAATCGCGCCAAGCATCATTGTATATTTCCATAAAATCAGCTGCAAAGCGTTCAATTTCATTCGCCTTTAAATGCTTAAACTCATAGCCAGGCTTTTGAGCAACCCATTGTGCAATTTTTGTAAACCTTTCGGGGAATGGTTTGTAAACACCCACATGATTGGTTATTTGCTCATAAAGGGTTTTAAAGCCATAGTTTTCAAAAAAGCCTTTATAATACGGATGGTGATAATTCATCCCGTAGGATGGGGGGGTAAAACCTTCGGCTAATAATCCCCAAAAGTTATCATTTTCGCCAAAGTTTATGGGGCCATCCATAGCCTCCATTTCATTGGCTTTAAGCCATTGTTTGGCAGTATCAAACAAAGTTATGGCAGTATGCTCGTTATCAATACATTCAAAAAAGCCTATGCCTCCAGTCGGTTGTTCATAGTTGTATGCTTTTTTATTGTTGATGAAAGCGGCAATTCTTCCTATCAACATACCGTTATCATCGGTTATTATCCACCGTGTGCATTTACCATGCTGGTAGAAATTATTTTTCGTAGGGTCAAAAATTGCCTCAATGTCATTATCCAATGGGCATATCCAATTGTTATCGTTTCTGTAAATTATCCGAGCTGTGTCTAAGAACGCTTTTTGGTGAGTTTTGGTAGTAACCTCGGTAATTTTCATAGCAATTGGTTAATGTATGGATATAAAAAAGCATTCAGATTTTTGGGTACTGAATGCTTTAATTCAAATATAATTGATTAATTAAATAATCAGGATTTATTAAAAATCGTCGTCATCGTCGTAGTCATCACCGAAGGAATCGTATCCTCCTCCAATGTCATCCATCGGCATATCAAAATCATCATCATCTTCGTCAACAATTTTCTTTTTTGCTGGCATATCAGCCGAACTATCGTTCTGCTTGTTGGTATCCATACTTTCAGAAGAAGTCGTTTTTTTTACTGGTTTCTTTGGGGTTTCCATTTCGACAATCTATTTATAAATAATATTTCAAGTTAGTAAATTAAAATCTTTTTTAAATGCAAATTATTGGTGTTTTCTTCAATTGCATTGTTAACCCAAAAATAATTAAAATCATTTTCAAAGAAAATACATTTAAAAATTATTCTGTTTCTTCGCCTATCGAGACGGTGCTATCTGTAAACTCTTTAATTTGAGGCAATTCGCTCAAGCTATTTATGCCAAAATAGTCCATAAATTGCTGACTTGTGCTGTAAAGTATAGGTCGGCCTACCGTTTCCGACTTTCCAATAATCGTAATTAGCTCCTTTTCGAGCAGTTTTTGTATCGAATATTCGCTGTTTACACCACGTATTTGTTCAATCTCCAACTTAGTCACCGATTTTTTATAGGCTATAATGGCTAATGTTTCTAAGGCAGCCGGGCTCAACTTCTTTTTTGAACGTTGTAACTGCAATAAACTTATGACAGCGTGATACTTTTTTTTTGTTAGAAACTGATACCCATTGGCAATATTTACCAACTCAATAGCAAAATTTGCATCTTGATATTTTTTTTGAATAAGTCGAATACTGTTGAGCACTTCCTCTTTATTAAAATCTTTTTCAAAGGCTGATTGAAGGCAATATATAACCTCTTCGATGCGAATGCTTTGCTCCGACGAAAAAATAAGTGCTTCAATAAAAAGTTCTAAATTCTCCATTTGTATTGAGAACGATATTATTTTGAATTCAAATATGCAAAAAGATACGCTTAATATGCGTATGCTATTAAGCAAGGTTATAGAGTGAGGTTTTCCACATTTTTAGAAAAATGTGGAAAAGTATCGATATAGTTGGGGAAATATGGGGAATTTTAAAACTGTATATAGAAAATTATTCCACATATAATTAATATATAAAACAATGGTTAAGTTTTTTTATAGTAAAAAGCACAGATATTAAAAAATGGCATAAAGTTTGTAGTTGTTACAATAACCCCATCAAAAGGGCTGTTTTTCATAGGTAGATGTAAAGGTCAGAACTGCGAGAGTCACTGACCTTTCTCTTTTTATATTAGTAGCTTATTACTTGTTCTTCTATTTGAGCTGGCATATCACGCCATTCGTATCGCTGATTGCGTAATTGAGGCTCAAAGCCAGCTTCTATTATTGATGTCTGAATACCTTTTGCTGTAAAGCGATGCGGAGCACCAGCCGCCGACACTACATTTTCTTCAATCATTATCGAACCAAAATCATTAGCACCAGCGTGTAAGCATATCTGTGCCACTTGTTTGCCTACAGTTAACCACGATGCTTGTATGTTTTTAATATTAGGCAACATTATCCTACTCAAGGCAATCATGCGGATATACTCATCGCCCGATACATTATTAGTTATACCTCGAACTTTGCGCAACAATGTGCCATCATCTTGAAAAGGCCAAGGTATAAATGCAATAAAACCGTAGGCATCCGCAGGTTTTTCGGCTTGCACTTCACGTATCCAAACCAAGTGCTCAAAACGCTCTTCAATCGTTTCAACGTGTCCAAACATCATGGTAGCCGATGTAGGCAGATTGAGCTGATGGGCTGCACGCATTACATCCAACCACTCTTTACCACCACATTTTCCTTTTGATATTAATCTTCGTACCCTATCGTTCAATATCTCGGCACCAGCACCTGGCAGCGAATCGAGCCCAGCCCCTTTCAACTCACGCAACACATCAATATGACTCATACCTTCCAGTTTGGCTACATGCGCTATTTCGGGTGGGCCAAGCGAGTGTAATTTTAAAGTGGGGTATAATTCTTTTAATTGTTTAAACAAATCGACATAAAATTTCAACCCCAAATCAGGGTGATGCCCACCTTGTAGCAATAATTGGTCGCCACCGTATTTAAAAGTTTCTTCAATTTTTTGCTTATAGGTTTCTATATCGGTGATATAGCTATCCTCGTGCCCTGGTCGCCTAAAAAAATTACAGAATTTACAATTGGCAATACAAACGTTAGTGGTATTTACGTTTCGATCTATCTGCCAAGTAACCTTGCCATGTGGCACTTGCTTTTTGCGCAACTCATTGGCTACATACATCAAATCGGTTGTAGATGCGTTGTGATAAAGGTGAACGCCTTCATCTGTACTCAAAAAATCAAAATTCAATGCGCGTTGCAGCAAATCGGCAGTATTCATAAGCGCAAAGATAAAGCATTACCTACTATTCAATGCAAATCAAAACGAATAGGTTTATTTTATGACTTTCCCTTTATCCAATCGCAGTACTTTGGCTACGCTATCAGGTATTTCGTGTTGATAATGGGTTACGTAAATGAGTGTTACATTGCTTAATTCGCAAATGGTGTCAATCAGTAATTTAAAGTGTTGTTGCTGATGCGTGTCTAATCCTTGGCAAGGCTCATCAAATATGAGTAAAGGCGGATTTTTTATTAATGCTCGGGCTAATAAGCACAAACGCTGCGCACTTGCTGGTATATTTTTGAGTAGTTGATGTGCATATTGTTCTATTTTGAGTGTTTTCATCCAGCGTAAAGCAATAGCTACTTTTTGCGGGTCGCTTGGACGAAATAAACCCATCGTGTCATAATACCCCGATTCTATTACCTGCAAGCAGCTGTTGTCCGTGGGGAAGTATTGATACAATTCGGGCGATATAAAACCGATTTTGCTTTTTATATCCCAAATACTTTCGCCTGTACCGCGTTTCTTATCAAATAATATAATATCATTCGCATAAGCCTGCGGGTTATCCCCATTTATCAAACTCAATAAGGTCGATTTTCCGGCACCATTAGCTCCCAACAACGCCCACCTGTCGCCTTGTTTTATTTCCCAATCAATATTTTGTAAAATGTTTTTATCGCCATAGCTAATATTTACCTTGTCCATCTTTACTACCCAAGTGTAGGTAGGCGATTTTTTCCTGTTCAACAACTCGGCGAGTTCAATTTTATTAATCGTATCGTTATTGGTTTGTGCAAAAGTATTCGCATCAAATTGAGTAACCAGCATTTTTTGAGCAATATCACCTTGCTTTAATACAAATACGTGTGTAATCGCTTCAGGAATTTCAAAAGGGGAAGTTGCTATAATTAAACTAATGCCCGATTGGATAATATCGTTTATGATGTCATTAAAAGTTTTTCTTGTTTCGATATCTAACCCTGCAAGTGGATTATCAAGCAATAGCAGTATCGGGTTTTTGAGCAATGCGGCAGCTATCGTTAGACGTTTAGTTTCGCCGTTGGATAGCTTTATTAATTCTTTTTCTCTCAAATTTTCGAGCTGAAGTTTTTTTAACGTCTTTTCAAAAGTCCAGTAAGGAGTAGTGTTTGAGTAGGATTCAATAGATTGTAAATATTCTTCAACAGTTAGCGCATCATCCGAGTCGGACGAGTTATAGCGTTGTTGATAATAAAAATCACTGGTATGAGATAGGTTACGAAAATGATGCCTCGACTCAACCAAGGCAATTAATTTATGAAATGTTAAATGCGCATCATTAGATGAATGATTTTCTAAAAACTCTTCATAAAAATGATATCGTATATTACCGCTATTGAGGTGGATTTTTCCTGCAATAGTTTGTAATAACACACTTTTGCCCGAGCCACTTTCTCCAATCAAAGCCCAACTTTCGCCTTTACACCATTCAAAGTTTAATTTATTAAATATAGTTGTACTGCCTAATTTAAGTTTTGCATCATGGATTGATAGTAAAGGAGTATTCATGGCTCGAAAATAGAAAATTCTACATCAAAAGATATTAAACAAAAAACGCTCTCTGATTTCTCAGAGAGCGTTTTTTGTTTTGGCTTGAAAAGAAATTATTTCTTTTTCATTTTAGCTGTGTCAGCCATTTTCATTTTGCCAGTGTCTTTTTTCATTTTGCTAGTGTCAGCTTTTTTAGTTGTGTCAACAGTTGTTGCAGCAGCAGCTTTAGCAGCAGAGTCAGCCATTTTAGCTGAATCAGCAGAAGAAGCACCACCTTTACCTTTACAAGCAACAGCAGAAACAGCGATAGCTAAAGCTAAGAAACCGATTTTGAAAGAATTTTTCATTTTAATTTTTTAATAAGTGATTAATAGTTTTGCCTTTAATACGCGAAAATAAAAAAGGTAACCCATATTTTCATAAAAAAATAAAGATTACCTTAAAAAAATAGTAAAAAACTAGAAAATCAGTATAAAAACTAAAATGAATTAGCTTTTAATAGAAGCAGTTATTTCTTTTTTGAAGTGTCAGCAGCAGCTTTAGCCGAATCAGCAGCCATGCTTTTTTTCATCGAATCAGCAAGTATCGTTAGTTTTTGCTTTAAGCTGTCCATTCTTTTAAGAGAATCAGACGCAGCCGAACTACCTTTACCTTTACAAGCAACAGCCGAAGTTGCAATAACAAGTGCTAAAAAGCCAATTTTGAAAGAATTTTTCATAATGTGTTTTTGTTTAAGTTTTTTCTTAATACGAAAACATTAAAAAAGTAACCCAAGTTTTTGAAATAATTTCAACCCTGTTGTTTATTATTTCTTGAGCGTGTCTTTTTTCTGAGTAGTATCAATAGTTGTTTTCCTATTGGTATCAATGGCTTTCTTCAAACTGTCTTTAGCTTCTTTTGAGTTTGAAGTAGCTGGTTCACAAGCTGATACTGTAATGGCGATGGCAAGGATAGTAATCCCGATTTTGAATAAATTTTTCATGATTGTTTATTTAATTTTTGCATTTATACAACAGATATTAAATAAGTAACCCGCCGAAAAAATATAGTTTTTTGATGGGTTACCTTCCTGTTTTTTATGGAATTAAAGCTGCCATTTATATTATTTGCAATCACTTCGATATTAATGGAGTTGATTACATTTGTAGGATTGTGGAGCGGTTTTTTTATAAGAAGCAATGACGAATTATATAAAATATCGAAGTATGTTCGTATTTTTTATAATTTATTTACAATTAATGGGTTACAATTTCGCATAAATAGTATTAAGTAGTGAGTAAAGACTTAAAAAATACAATACCAACCGACAGCGAGATTGTTTTTGGTATTCTGAATAATTCGGAAAATGCGATAAAACGATTATACGTGGCGTATTTCCCGATGGTGTTACAATTGATTATTAATAATAATGGTACTGCTGATGATGCAAAGGATGTATATCAGGAAGCCATAATTGTTCTTTATAATAAAATAAAAAAAGGCGACTTTGAGCTGAATAGTAAATTGAAAACGTTTATCTATTCGGTATGTAGGCGACTGTGGCTTAAAAGATTGAGCCAAATGAACAGATACGGCGGCGATATTCATGATTTTGAAGATTATTCGCCCGTAGATGATGATGTAGAACAACATACTGAGCGGGATATACAATATACTAAAATGCAAAGTGCCCTGCAAATGTTGGGCGAGCCTTGTAAAACTATCATCGAAGATTTTTATATCAATAATAAATCGATGCAGGAGATATGTGAGGATTTTGGCTATACCAATGCTGATAATGCCAAAACTCAAAAATATAAATGTCTGCAAAGGCTGAAGAAGTTATTTTTTCAGCAAAAGTAAAAGAGTAAGGAAATGAGAGACGAGCAATTGTTAGAAATTATTGATCGCTACCTTAATGGCGATATGGATGCCAATGAACGTGCAGCGTTTGAGCAGCTCCGTAAAGATAATGCCGAAGTAAATACACGAGTAGTTGAACATCAGCAATTTATAGGTTTGCTAAAGCAGTATGGAGAGCGTGTAGCGTTAGAAAGCAGGTTAAATGCCATTCATCAAGAAATAGATGTGCATACCATAGCCGAAGAAGTAACACAACAACCAATATGGATAGTTAAACTTTGGCGCAACCATCACTCAAAAATATCAGTAGCTGCTTCGGTGGCTATCTTTGCTATTTTATGCGCCCTGTTTGTTACTGGCAATTTGAATAGTAGCTCATCATATATCGAGTTGCGCAGAGAGGTTGATAAGTTAAGAAATGATGCCAAGCACAATAAAATGTCGGCAGGGGCTGTGCCTAATACCAAAATCACGAATGATAAATATAGAGGTACTGGTTTTGCCATCACTTCAAACGGATTAATAGCCACTAACTATCATGTAATAAGCGGAGCCGATTCGGTATATGTGCAAGATGCTTCGGGTAAATCATTTAAAGTTAAGTTGATATATAGCGAGCCGCAACATGATATTGCTATCCTAAAAATTGACGATACCTCGTTTAAAAGTTTAGGAGCATTGCCTTATACCTTCCGTAAAGCTGAGGCTGATTTAGCCGAAAATGTATATACCTATGGCTATCCACAAGATGCTCCAGTATATGGCGATGGGCGATTAACGTCATCAAACGGGCTTAATGGTGATTCGGTTGATTATCAAATCTCTGTACCTATTAATCCAGGCAATAGCGGCGGGCCTTTGTTTGATAGTAAGGGTAATGTAATAGGTATTGTAAAAGCAAAAGATACACGTTTAGAAGGGGTGCACTTAGCCATCAAATCAAACTATCTTTTAAATGCCATAAAAAATATCCCCCCTGATTCGTTAAATCGAATACCTGTAATCAATACAAAAAATACTTTAGCTGGATTAAACAGAGTGCAGCAAATTAAAAAACTGCAGAACTATGTATTTTTAGTGAAAGTATATAACTGATAAGTACGGGTTAATGATATACAAAACGCTCCATTTGTTGGGGCGTTTTTTGTTGGTAAGAGGTTGATTATTCGAAATCGATAATCACACTATCGCCCAAGTTTAACCCGAGCAAACCACTTGCATTGCCTTTGTTAATAGCAATTTCGAGATGGTCGCTGATGCCGAATAGGCATAATTTTTCGCCTTCGGGTACTTCATTATAATGCCAACTCAAATGATTGATGGTTTCGTTTCGTTTAAAGTATAAGGTAAATTGCCTGCCTTGCTGCACTTTGTTAAAAAACTCCTTAGTAATATTGGTAATTACATTCTGAAACGAATCGATATAGATTACCGAGCCTTTAATAGTATTTTTCTCTATAATAGGCTGCAGATTCATTTTTTTCTCAATGCTGGCAATTGGCAATCCTATTTCTTCCAATTTGCCGTCATTGGCTAAATGGCAAGCAGCCTTCACAAAAATATCAGCCAAAGGGAAATGTAGGAATTTTAAATCCTGCATAATGTTTATTTCCACTATCTCATCGGGTTCGGTAGCAAACATGAGCGAAAATATGCCATTATCAGAGCCTACAAAGTAATGGTTTTTATAGCTAACCGCTAAGTATTTGGTATCGTTGTTATAAACAGTATCAATCCCAATTAAGTGTACAGTGCCTTCGGGGAAATAATAAAAACTGTTTTTTAAAATAAAAGCAGCTTGTTGTACATTAAAAGCAGCCACATTGTGCGTAATGTCCACAATGTTTACCGTAGGCAACAATTTTAAGATACTTCCTTTGAGCGCAGCCTGATAAATATCCTTATCGCCCAAATCAGTAGTTAAAGTTATTATTGCCATTAATTTTTTAAATATTTATTGCTAATCTTGTGCTATAATTAGAAGTTACAAATATTCAATTTTTAATTCATAAAAAAATCTGCAACTATAAAATCATTTACTGTTGAACGAACTTAAAATTTCCATCGATAACGTAAACCCTGCCGTGTTATGGGGGCCAAATAACGACCATTTCGAGATTATTAAAAAGCAATACCCTAAACTTAAGCTAGTTGCACGTGGCAGCGAACTGAAAGTTTTGGGCGATGAGCACGAACTTGCATCGTTTGATGAGAAGTTTACACTCTTGCTTCATCATGTCGAAAAGTTTGAAAATCTTAATATCACCGATTTGGAAAGAATATTAGGAGCAAAATCGGCAGCGAACGCAAGTGCTGAACCAGTAGCCGATAAATCTACAACAGGCGAGGTATTAGTATTTGGGCCTAATGGCATATTGGTAAAAGCCCGTACAGCCAACCAACGCCGCATGGTGGATGGTATTAATAAAAATGATATCCTTTTTGCCATAGGTCCTGCTGGTACAGGAAAAACTTATACAGCCGTTGCATTGGCTGTGAGGGCATTAAAGAATAAAGAAATCAAACGTATTATTCTTACTCGCCCAGCAGTTGAAGCAGGGGAGAACCTAGGTTTTTTACCTGGCGATTTAAAAGAAAAAATTGACCCGTATTTAAGACCTTTGTACGATGCTTTGGATGATATGATTCCGGCTGAAAAATTAAAGGTTTATCTCGAAAACAGAACTATCGAAATAGCACCTTTGGCGTTTATGCGCGGGCGCACGTTGGATAATTGCTTCGTAATATTAGATGAGGCACAAAACGCTACCGATATGCAGTTGAAAATGTTTTTGACGCGTATGGGGCCATCTGCCAAGTTTATTGTTACTGGCGATGTAACACAAATAGATTTGCCTAAGAAACAGCAATCAGGCTTGCATACCGCATTACGCATCCTGACTGATATAAAAGGTATTGAATTGATTTATCTGACAGGAGAGGACGTAGTGCGCCATAAATTAGTTAAACGAATATTAGAAGCCTACGGCGATATACAATAATATAAAATTTGATGTATGCTATATACATCGCAAATAGTGCGTGATAATGAATGCAATAAAAGAAACCCATTTTCAATTTCCAAAACAAACTAACTTTTATAAAGGAAAGGTTAGAGATGTATATACAATAGATAATAAGTATTTGGCAATGGTAGTTACCGACCGTATTTCGGCGTTTGATGTGGTACTACCTGAGGCTATACCATATAAAGGACAAGTACTGAACCAAATTGCTGCCAAGTTTTTGGAAGCAACAAGCGATATTGTGCCCAATTGGGTAGTGGGCGTGCCCGACCCAAGTGTAACCATCGGTCGTATTTGCGAGCCGTTTAAGGTAGAAATGGTGATACGTGGTTATTTGGCGGGTCATGCTTGGCGCGAGTATAGCGCAGGCAAAAGAGAAGTGTGCGGCGTAGCATTGCCCGAAGGATTAAAGGAGAATGATAAGTTGCCGCATCCTATTATTACCCCAACTACAAAGGCAGCAGTAGGGCATGATGAGGATATATCAAAAGAGCAAATATTGGAACGAGGCATAGTATCTGCCGAAGACTATGCGCAATTGGAGCAATATACCCATGCCTTATACCAACGAGGCACCGAAATTGCTGCCAACAGAGGATTGATTTTGGTGGATACCAAATACGAATTTGGTAAACAAGATGGTGTTATTTACCTAATAGACGAGATACATACGCCCGATTCATCGAGGTATTTTTATAAAGAAGGATACGAAGAGCGTCAAAAAAATAATGAAGCTCAAAAGCAATTATCAAAAGAATTTGTAAGAAAATGGTTAATTGAAAATGGCTTTCAAGGCAAAGATGGGCAAGTAGTTCCGTTGATGACCGAAGATATAGTTAATTCTATATCAGAACGTTATATCGAGCTTTTTGAACAAATAACAGGCGAGAAGTTTGTAAAACCAGCTAGTGGCGAAGTTTTACAACGGGTAGAAATGGCAATAAACAAGATGTTAACCACATTGTAATTTTTTATTGTAGATAAAAAAATTATATCTTAGTAGCATAATTAACAAAAGATGAAATTTACTGTTGATAAACACGAAAAATACGTTTTGCTGAAATTGAATGAATCAAAACTGAATTCGTTAGTTACACCACAATTAAAATCCGAGTTGATATTAATCAATACCGAAGGCCAACGAAACATAATCATGGATTTATCGCAAATAAAATTTGCTGATTCGTCTGGATTAAGCAGTTTATTGGTTGGTCACCGTTTGTGTAAAAATGCAGAAGGTGTGTTTATATTAGTAGGATTAAATGAAGCTGTTTCACGTTTAATTGCCATATCTCAATTAGATTCTGTACTTACAATTGTTCCAACTACCGAAGAAGCAATTGACTTGG
Organism: uncultured Mucilaginibacter sp.; assembly: GCA_963422535.1. Lineage (GTDB taxonomy): Bacteria > Bacteroidota > Bacteroidia > Sphingobacteriales > Sphingobacteriaceae > Mucilaginibacter. Next base: position 196,016 of record OY730227.1, on the reverse strand, counting down.
TTTTTATGGAAGAAGTTGAAAAGCAATTGAAAAAGGAAGCAAAATAAACATCAGCATTGCTTACCCTGTATTATGAAATTTGAAGTAACAATACTTGGGAGCAGTTCGGCAACACCTATTTTTAACAGAAACCCATCCGCACAAGCGTTAAATATTAACGATAGAATGTATTTGGTTGATTGCGGCGAAGGCACGCAACAGCAAATGCTACGCTTTGAAGTCAAATCAAGCCGTATTAATCATATATTTATTAGTCACCTTCATGGCGACCATTATTTGGGCTTGGTTGGTTTGCTGTCGTCTATGCACCTCAATGGGCGCACTAAGGAGCTTAAACTATACGGGCCAGCTCCATTAAAAGAAATCATTGATATTCAGCTTAAATATTCGGATACTACGCTACAATATCCACTCGAATTTACGGCTACAAATGCTGAAACCCCTGAGATAATTTTAGAGACACAGGACCTTATTGTTGAGACTATCCCGCTTGACCATCGCATTGCTTGTACGGGATTCCTTTTTAAGCAAAAAAAGCGTTTACGGAAACTCAAAAAGGAAGTAATCGCGGAGTTGGGTATATCTGTTGCTGAATATTCGGCAATAAAAAAGGGAGCAGATTATGTTGCGCCTGACGGAAAAGTATATAAAAATGAAGAATTAACCACCAATCCGGCTGAACCTAAAAGCTATGCCTATTGCTCGGATACGATATATAACGAATGCTATTTTCAGCAGATAAGTAATGTAGATATGTTATATCACGAAGCAACATTTTTGAACGCGATGCTCGATAGAGCACAAAATACCTATCATACTACGGCATTGCAGGCAGGGCAGGTGGCATTAGCCACAGGTGCTAAAAGACTATTGATAGGTCATTTTTCGGCACGATATAAAACATTAATGGAATTGTTGGACGAAGCAAGTAGTGTTTTTCCAAATACCGAATTAGCCCTCGAAGGGCGAACTTTCATAATTGAGTAGCACTCTGTTATCCTAATTCTTTTTTCCGCCAAATACCGAGAAACTTACATAGCGTTTTGGATGTGCTTTCAAATCAATAAACAGATTGTTGAGATTATTGGATGCAGCACTAAGATTGTTGTATAATTTATCATCATTCAATAATAAACTTAGCGAACCTTTCCCACTATTTATTTTGCTGATAGTAGCTTGTAGGTCGGCCATGGCTTTGTTAGCATTCTCAAGTGTTTGTTTGATGTTCGAGTGCGAAAGGTCGTTACTGAGTGTCTCGAAATTAGTAGCTATCCCATTTAAATGAGCAGTGCTTGTTTTTAAATTGCCCGAAACATTATCAGCATTAGCCATAATATTATTAATATGTTCGGTTTGTGTACCCACCAAATTATCAATTTTTTTAGTAGTGCTTTCTAATGTTTGTAACGAATTGGCAATGCTTAAAAAACTTCTATCTACATTTTTTTGAAACTGTGGGTTCAGTATTTTATTAACAGCAGCAAGCGACGAATCGAGCTTACCAATCAATAATTCGGCTTTCTTTTGTATAGGTTGCAAACTTTCGGCTAAACTACCCTGCACATCAGCTTTTAATGTATCTTGGTCTTCAGCATAGTTTTTGCTATTTCCCATTAAAAAAACTATGGCTTTGGTACCCAACAGGTCGGTACTTACTAGTTTTGCTAAAGTATTATTAGGAATATCGTATTTCGAATCAATTTTAAACTGCACTACGGTACGCCCATCCGAACGCAACTCCATATTGGATACCCTACCTATGGGAAAGCCATTTACCAAAACAGGTTTTGAAACAGACAAACCCTCTACACTTTTATATACAGCATAAAATTTATTTGAACCCGAGAATACATCATTGCCACGCAAATAGCTATAACCCAATATTAATGCAGTTATAGCAATGGTGGTAAGTATGCCTATTTTAGTTTCGTTTGATATTTTCATATAGTGTTTTTGGCTATAAGTTCAAAGTATCGGTGCTCATTATAACAGTATTTACCCGAATTTATTTTGATACTTGCTCTACCTCGTCTTTATATTTTATAATAGCTCTAACAATCGAATCTACTATTTCGTTTTGCCCTTTTTCCGAATTCAAATATTCTTCTTCCTCGGGATTGTCAATATATCCAGTTTCTACCAATACAGCAGGCATTGCCGAGTGGCACAATACATAAAGCCCTTTCTCTCTTATACCTTCTCTTTTTCTGCCATCGGTTTCAATAAATTCATCTAATATAAGGTTTGAAAGATGGATGCTTTGTGCTCTAAATCTTTTTTTGTACTCATTAATCAGAATGATTGTTTCAGGGTCGTTTAAGTCGATACCATTATCAACATCAGCATCTTCCTCAATTTGGTTGTGCTCTATTGCTCTTTCTTCTTCTTTTGTGCGATGGAAACCATATACAAGTAATAAAACACCTTTCCCCGAGTGATTAGGGACGGTAATTGTTTTATAAATAGGTTTATGGTGTTTATGTCCTACAACCTCACGCACTTGTCTCGGCGGTAATGCGTTGCAATGGAGCGAAATAAATAAATCGCCTTTGTTTTCATTGGCAATCTCGGCTCTTCTTTCAAACGAAACATCATCTTCGGTAGAGCGGGTGAGCACAGCTCTAACATTATTTAAGTTTTTTTCTATCGCTTTTTGCAATTTTAAAGCTATTGCCAGCGTTACACTTCTTTCGTTAGAATATGTACCTGATGCACCCATAGAATAGTGACCAGCTGGACTGTTGGGACGGCGAACGCCATGTCCAGCATCCACAATAATGGTTTTTATTCTAAAACCGCTATCAGCAATGTTGATATTCTTTGGATAACTATTTGATTTAAAAGAAGAAAGGGTAAAAGAAATAAGAAATGCCAATAAACCGTAAATCAATCTTTTCAATGCCTTATTTTTCATTATTTTTGAACGCTGTTAACTATCTCTGCAAAAATACTATTCATAATCGATTTTGAAATTCGTATATCTGTTTTTTCTGTTCCTAATTGTCTTAATGGTAAACGTAATTGCATCGCCAAAGGTTAGCAATTACAAAAACCGAAAATTAGCTATTGATACCATCATCAAATTAGATTCGATAAGAGACAAGAAATTTTTTAAAGGTAAAAAAACGATAGTTAATAAAGATACAAAAAGTACAGCAGCAATTAATAATGACACTACTGCGAAAAATAAGAGTGGTTTAAAAACTATTGTAAATGCACATGCCGAGGATTCGACTCGTACGGATAACGTAAATAAAATACTCTATTTATATGGCAAGGCTAGGGTAACCTATGAAGATTTTGAATTAGATGCCGATTATATCAGGGTTGATTATAAGAATAAAATAATTTTTGCAAGTGGTAGGATTGACCCTTATACGCATAGGTATATGGGGCGACCAATTTCTAAGCAGAAAAAGGAGAAGCCAGCTATATCCGATTCGCTGCGCTTTAATTACGAAACAAAAAAGGGAAAGATTTACAATGCTTCGTCTGAACAAGATGGTAACTATATTACAGGTGGGCAGGTTAAAAAACTAAACGAAACAGAAGTAGCTTATCGCAATATAATTTTTAGTACTTGCGATTTGCCCTATCCTGATACCCACTTCGGTATCGTAATTACAAAAGGTATTGGTGAAAAGAATAGAATAATATCAGGCCCTGCATTTTTAGAGATAGAGGGTGTTCCATTACCATTAGCTATTCCGTTTGGCTTTTTTCCTAAGCCCGACCAACGGTCATCAGGTGTAATATTACCTACTTTTGGCGAGGATCAACGATTGGGGTTTTATTTAAGAAACTTTGGGTACTACATTGCTTTGAATGATTATATCGACCTTACTACTATGGGTACATTGTATTCAAAAGGCTCTTATTCGTTAAGCACATCAGCAAGATATCTAAATCGTTACAAATATTCAGGTAACTTAGCATTAAGCTACAGCTCTACCAACTATGGTTTACCAAGCGACCCGCCAACAAAAGATTTTCATATTGATTGGTCGCATAGCCAAAACCCAAACTCTAACCCTGGTACTACTTTTAGTGCATCAGTCAATGCAGGTACATCAGGGTTCTTTCAGCACAATCCAGCAACTCAAGGGTATAACTTGAATAGTTTAACGCAAAGTAGTTTGCGTTCGAGTATATCATACGGGCGAACATGGGCAGGTACACCGTTTAATTTTACTGCAAACTTGTCGCAAAGCCAAGATTTGGTTAATAAAACAATCACTTTAGAATTACCCACGTTCAACTTTAATATGTCAACCATTAGTCCGTTCGATTCTAAAAGTAGAGTAGGGGAACAAAAATGGTATCAGAAAATTACGGTTGGATATAGCTTGCAAGGCACAAATAAGGTAAATACTATTCCCGAAAATCAACTTTTTAAATCAGCAACGCTAAGCAAAAAACTCCAAAATGGATTTCAGCATCAAATTCCAATCGGGTTTAACCAAACCATATTAAAGTATTTTCAATTTAGTACTAGTGCTAATTATACCGAGCGGTGGTATTTTCAAACTATTCGCGAAAGATTTCAAAGAGGTAGTACTGTAGGTAGTCAAACTTTGGTATATGATACCGTAGGTGGGTTTAGAAGAGCAGGAGAGTATAACTTGGGGGCATCAGTATCTACCAAAATATATAGCACGCTTAGTTTTAAAGGTGGCGCAATTCAAGCCATAAGATATGTAGCTACACCATCATTGAGCTTTAGTTATCATCCCGATTTTTCAGACCCTAAGTATGGTTATTATCAAACAGCTTTAAGTACAGCTACTATTCCATACCCAGTAGTTTCACAACGTTACTCTATTTTCCAAAATGCAGTATATGGCGGACCATCAGCAGGTAAAACAGCAGGATTAGGATTAAGTATTGATAATAATATTGAAGCTAAATTGAGGCGGAAAAGTACGGATACTTCGGCAACCGATAAAAAAATAAAAATACTGCAAGGGTTCAGTATTTCTACATTTTACAATTTTGCTGCCGATTCGTTTAAACTCTCGGCAATATCGTTCTCGGGGCATACGGCTTTGTTTAAAGAAAAACTAAATATTAGTTTTAATGGAAGTCTTGACCCTTATGTTACCAAAATTCGAGATTCAATTTCAAATGGTCGCATAGTTCAGTATAAAATACCTATCGACCGTTATTCAATCCTCGATGGCAAATTTCCAGCGTTGACATCGTTTAGCGTTTCGGCAAGTGCGAGTTTAAACCCTGCATTGTTCCATCCACACAATACATTGCCTCAGCCTGGCGCTACCTTGCAAACTATTAACCCGCAGCAAGCAGCTAAATTGGCTTTGCTGAATAGCGACCCGAGTGCTTATGTCGATTTTAATGTTCCTTGGAATTTATCACTCAATTATAGCTTTAGTTATAATAATAGCTATATATCTACCAATGTTTCAAACACGGTAATGATAAGTGGGGATGTAAACATTACACCAAAATGGAAAGTACAATATACAAGTAATTACGATGTGCGAGCAGGGCGACTAAGCAGTGCCACATCATTTGGTATATATCGCGATTTGCATTGCTGGGATTTATCGTTCCAATGGTTGCCATTTGGTTATTACAAATCATACAATGTGACACTACGTGTAAAAGCATCAATTCTTCAAGATTTGAAATTGACTAAGAGGTCTGATTATACCAATAATCAATATTATAATCCTAATCAGTAATTTACTTATTTTAAAATATGTTAGCTGAGATAATAACCATAGGCGACGAGATACTGATAGGGCAAATTGTGGATACCAACTCTGCATGGATTGCTCAAAGACTAAATGATATAGGGCTTAGAGTAAAGCAAATATCATCAGTATCGGATGATAGAAAGCATATTTTAACCGCACTTTCTGAAGCACACCAACGTGCGGATGTGATTTTAATAACAGGCGGACTAGGACCAACCAAAGATGATATTACTAAAAAAACGCTTGCCGAGTATTTTGGTGTAGGTTTTATTGAGAATACAGCAGCCCTCGAAAATGTAGAGAAAATATTTAGACGACTAAGGGGGGCGGATGCAGTTTTATTGGACGTGAATAAGCAACAAGCACTTGTGCCCGAGAATTGCGAAGTTATACTCAATCAAAATGGCACAGCACCAGGTATGTGGTTTAATTATGGCAGTAAAATATATGTTTCGATGCCAGGTGTACCTCACGAAATGATGTATATGATGGAGGAAGCGGTTATCCCAAAAATCAAAAACACATTGCCATTACCTATTATCATACATAAAAATATACTCACAGCTGGCGAAGGCGAATCGTACTTAGCGCAAAAAATAGCTGATATTGAAGACTCGTTACCATCCTATATAAAATTGGCTTATTTACCCAAACTTGGGCAGGTGCGTTTGCGTTTAAGTGCTTATGGTGATGATGCATCTGTTTTAAATGAACAAGTAAATACTTTTGCTAATCAAATTGTAGAACGTATAGGCGATGCTGTAATAGCACAGGAAGATATAGCTTTAGAAAAAGCTGTATTGAATTGCATGACCGAGAAGGGATTGACACTTTCAACAGCCGAAAGTTGTACAGGGGGGTATATAGCGCATTTAATCACGCAACATGCGGGCTCGTCAAAAGTATATTGCGGCGGGGCGGTAACTTACTCAAATGAGCTTAAAAAAAGTGTATTAGGAGTTGGTGCTGAAACACTGTTGCAACACGGTGCTGTAAGTGAAGAAACATTGACAGAAATGCTCAGAGGTGCATTATCGAAATTCAAATCCGATTATGCTATTGCGGTTACAGGTGTGGCAGGGCCAGATGGTGGAAGTGTTGAAAAGCCGGTTGGCACGGTATGGATAGGTGTAGCAAACAAAAATAAAATGATTACCAAGAAATTTTTATTTGGTAATAAACGGCAACAGAATATTGAAAGAGCGGCAATAGCTGCTTTAAACTTGCTAAATATTTTGTTAAAGGAATTTAAAAACTAATAACTAATTTTGACCCGAAATTTATAAATCTATATGGCCAAATATCAATTGTTACTGCCAAAAATGGGGGAGAGTGTTGCAGAGGCAACCATAATTAAGTGGAATAAAAAACCAGGGGATTATATTGAAACTGATGAAACAGTGATGGATATTGCCACAGATAAGGTTGATTCGGAAGTTCCATCACCAGTGTCTGGTAAATTAATTGAGCAATTATGTGCCGAGAATGATGTGGTGCAAGTAGGGGCGGTTATTGCAATTATCGAAACAGGAGATGCAGGCGAAGCAGAGATAAGCACTATCGTGCAAGAACCAGTAAGCACACCAGCATCAGAGGCAACAATGGCAGCATCTGTTCCGGGTATGGAACAATTGGAAGTAAAAACTGCAAGCGAAACCACTTTTAAAAGCTCAGGTAGGTTTTATTCGCCATTGGTAAAAAATATTGCTACGCAAGAAGGAATTAGTGTTGAAGAATTGGATAAAATTACAGGTACAGGAGCTGACGGTCGGTTAACAAAGGATGATTTGTTGAATTACCTTCGCAATCCTGCTGCCGCACAAATTACAGCAGCAACGCCTGCTCCGCAACCAGTTGTAGCAACTCCAGTGGTTGAAATACCAAAACCACAGCCAGTGCAGCAAGCACCAGCCGCCCCAGTTGAAAAACCTGTTGAGGCGAAAGCCGCACCAACGGTATCAGTATCGGGCGGGGATGAGATTATTGAGATGGATAGAATGCGTAAACTAATTGCCGACCACATGGTAATGAGTAAGCAAACTTCGCCACACGTTACCTCATTTATCGAAGCTGATGTAACTAACATAGTACTATGGCGCGATAAGATAAAAAGCACATTTGAAAAGAAAGAGGGCGAAAAAATAACCTTCACGCCTATTTTTATCGAAGCGGTAGCTAAAGCAATTAAAGATATGCCTATGATTAACGTATCAGTCAATGGGCATCAAATCATAAAAAAAGCAGCTGTAAATATTGGTATGGCTACGGCTTTACCAAGTGGCAATTTAATTGTGCCAGTGATTAAAAATGCTGATAAATTAAATTTAATAGGACTTACCAAGTCTGTTAATGATTTGGCCAACAGGGCACGTGCTAACAAGCTACAACCTGATGATATAAAAGATGGCACATTTACTATTACCAACGTAGGTTCGTTTGGTAATGTGATGGGTACGCCTATTATCAATCAGCCACAAGTGGCTATATTGGCTGTAGGTGCAATTAAAAAGAAGCCAGCCGTTATCGAAACACGCCAAGGCGATGTAATAGGTATCAGACACATGATGTTCCTATCATTATCATACGACCATCGTGTGGTAGATGGAGCATTGGGAGGGTCGTTCCTTCGCCGTGTAGCCGATTATCTCGAAAGTTGGGATTTAGACAGAACGATATAATTATCCTGATAAGCCTATAAAACGAGGAAGGCTCCGCAATTTGCGAAGCCTTCCTCGTTTTATAGGCTTATCATCACTTAATAAGCTTCGGCAACTTCTTTCTTTTTTGATGCTAAGCTTACACCTTTCAATTGGTCGGCAAAGGCAATAAATGCTTTATCGGCTAAAATCTGTGCTTGATTATCAATTAATTGTTGGAGGTTGATTTTCCCTATCACAAATTTATAATTACCCGAATAATAACGTTCGTGAATATGTGAGAACGCTAAGGCATCTAACAAACTATCATCCTCGTAACGCAAATAGATGTTTATTTCGATATCGTTAGTAAATTTAAGGTCTTTTTTCTCTTTTGCTTTTTTGTATTCGTATTGATAGCCATAACGTAAAGCAGCTATATCGGATAATACAGCCGAGCCCGTGGGGTGACCACCTGCACCTTTACCAAAGAAGAATTGCTGATCGGCAAACGCAGCCTGAACAATTACACCATTGTACTCATACTCTACGTTGTACAGAAACTCACTTTCGTTCACAAATTTTGGCAATACAAATAGGGCTACGTGTCTATCGTCTAACTCCTTAGCTACCGGAACAAGTTTTATTTTTAGGTTTTTCTCACGGGCATACTGCAAATCGTAAGCTGATAGGTTTTGTATTCCTAAATTGAAAACTTCTTCGGGTTGCACAACAACGCCATAAGCATGGGCTGCCGCTATTACCAATTTGAATTTAGCATCAAAACCACCAACATCCATAGTAGGGTCGGTTTCGGCAAAACCTAAATCTTGCGCTTGTTTTAGTGCCGAATTGTAATCCAAGTTTTCAATAAATCCTTTTGAAAGAATGTAGTTTGATGAGCCGTTGAAAATACCACAAATAGAGTGCAGCAACTCATTATCATAGTACTCTTCCAAATTACGGATGATAGGAATACTGCCGCATACCGCACCTTCGTATAATAATGATGTGCCATGCTCGTGTTGCAAGGCAATCAATTCATCCAAATGATTGGCAATCATTTTTTTACTTGCCGATACTACATTTTTACCCGTGCTTAACGCTCTCGATACAATTTCAAAAGCGGGCTCGGTTTCGTTTATCAACTCAACAATGGTATTAATCTCAGGATTGTTTAATAACTCTTCCTTATCGGTAGTGAAAAGATGAGAAGGGAGCGAGCGTTGTTTGCTGCCATCCTTTATACATATTTTAACAATTTCAAGATTTAGGTTTTTTGTCTTGATGATATCATATAGCCCTTGACCTACTACGCCAAAGCCAAATAATCCTATGGTTAGTTTTTTACTCATTATGCTGTTTGTTGTAATTCTATAATTTTTCCTTTAACGTCTGTTTTAAAAAACGAGGTGATAACGCTTGTCAATGCCTCGGTATCAATTAAAAAGCCATCGTGCCCATAAAACGAATCCAGTTCGGCAAGTGCCGCTTTAGGTATATGTCTGAACAAGTATTGTTGTTCTTCAATTGGGAATAGCACATCCGATTTGATGCCTATAACCAACGTATTTGCTTTAATTACGCTTAGTGCTTTTTCCACCCCATGTCGGCCTCTACCTACATTATGCGAATCCATTACTTTGGTTAAATACCAGTAACTGTAAGCGTTAAATCTATTTACCAGTTTTTCGCCTTGATAGTTTTGGTACGATGATGCTTTAAAATTATCTACTATGCTATCCTTGTCTTCCTGTTGGGTTACCATGTAAGTTTTATAACCACGGTAGGAGAGTAGGGCTATACTACGCGCAGCTTTTAAGCCTTTGCTGCCACCATCCGTTTTATTAGCATAAAAACTTCTATCGGTGGTAATGGCTAGGCGTTGCGATTCGTTAAAAGCAATACCCCAAGGCGAATGGCGTGCATTGGTGGCAATCAATATTAAGTTTTTGATACGATTAGGCTCGGTTATTGCCCATTCTAAAGCTTGTTGCCCGCCTAATGAGCCACCAATAAGTATTTTTATATCATCAATCTCCAAATGTTCGGCTAATAATTGATGTGCTTTTATAATATCACGAACCGTAATTTGCGGGAATGAAAGGTAATAAGGTTGTCCAGTTATTGGGTTTTCGCTCAATGGGCTAGTACTGCCATAATGCGAGCCTAAAATATTGGCACATACTATAAAATGCTCACTTGGGTTAAAATAGTCGTTATCCCCAAATAAGCCTTTCCACCAATCCAATACATCCGAGTTTGCGGTTAAGGCATGGCATACCCAAACCACATTGTCGCGTTCTTTATTTAACTTGCCATAAGTATGAAATCCTATTTGCAATTCGCGTAGCTTCTTGCCCGATTCCAGTTTAAATGGCTGTTTATGTTTAAATATCTGAGTATTCATTTTTTGCTTTAGCTATTGCGGATGTAGCTGATAATTGTCAGCCACATCCTTTAATAACTTTATTATATCACTTAAAAAACTAAAAAAACACTATACTAATTCGGCTGCTAATGCTTCAACCTTTGCAAATGCTTGCTCGAAATCTGCTTTTATATCATCAATATGCTCAATACCAACTGCTACACGCAACGAGTTTGGTGTAACGCCTGCTGCCAATTGCTCCGCATCGCTCAATTGTTGATGAGTAGTTGCCGATGGTTGTATGATTAATGTTTTAGCGTCGCCCACATTAGCCAAATGGCTTACCAATTTTAAGCTATCAATAAATTGACCTGCTTTTTCTTTATCACCTTTAAGCTCAAAAGATAATACTGCACCAAAGCCATTTTTTAAATACTTTTTAGCAAGCGTATGTTGTGGCGATGATGTTAAACCTGGATAATTCACTTTTGCTACTTGTGGATGTTGCTCTAGCCATTTTGCCAATTCGAGGGCATTATCAACATGGCGTTGCACACGTAGCGAAAGGGTTTCTAAACCTTGTATTAACAAGAAACTATTAAATGGGGATGCAGATGCGCCGAAATCGCGTAAGCCTTCAACACGCGCACGGATAATGAATTGAATGTTTCCAAATGAACCATTTACACCAAATACATCCGAAAATACTAAGCCATGATAACCTTCGGATGGCTCGCTGAACTGAGGGAATTTACCATTACCCCAGTTGTAATTGCCACCATCAACTATTACACCGCCAATGCTTGTACCATGCCCGCCAATCCATTTTGTGGCAGATTGTACTACCACGTTGGCACCATGCTCAATCGGGCGGAATAAATAACCAGCCGCTGCAAATGTGTTATCAACTATCAGCGGTAAATCATACTTTTTAGCTAATGCCGAAATCTTTTCAAAATCAGGAATGTTAAAACCCGGATTACCAATAGTTTCTACATAAATAGCTTTGGTATTAGCATCAATTAACGGCTCAAAACTTTCGGCATTATCATCCTTCGCAAAACGAGCATCGATACCCAAACGTTTAAACGCTACTTTAAATTGATTGTATGTACCACCGTAAACAAATGGCGAAGAAATAAAGTTGTCGCCAACTTGTAGTATGTTATTTAATGCTAAAAACTGAGCCGCCTGCCCCGATGCCGTAGCCAATGCCGCCACGCCACCTTCTAACGCTGCTACACGCTTTTCAAAAACATCAGTAGTAGGGTTCATGATGCGGGTGTAAATGTTGCCAAATTCTTTTAAGGCAAACAGGTTGGCACCATGCTCGGCATTTTTAAATACGAATGATGAAGTTTGATAGATAGGCACAGCACGAGAGCCAGTTGCTGGGTCAACTTCTTGACCAGCGTGTAATTGTAGGGTTTCAAATTTTTGAGTTGACATGATACTATATTTTTAATGTTTTTATAAACAATTTGTTGATTGAGGCACAAAAAGACGATTCATCTTTTGTGAGGCACGTGTTTTTTCAATAAAAGAAAAAAGAAATCGTGGCGAGTTAGCAACAGCTACATATGCACATACAGCCATAAGCAGATGTAGCGTGATTGAGCGTTGTAAACAGTGTGTGGGATGTTGTTTTAATCAAATATTTCATGGTTGTTAATTTATATCCCCCGGCGTCCATTCACCGGGCCAGGATTTGGCACCTTCTCCACCTTGGAGGGTTGCCAGTGGGTCATAGAGCCTGATCTCTCGCCACTTCTTTATAAATCAAAACCCTTTTGAGGAATTGATTTTTAGTATTGCTACCAAATAATGCTGCAAACATACAGCATGTTTAATGAATATTCCAAATTAAATTTCAAAAAACTTTAAAATACATACAAAAATACGCTTGCTTTACTTATTTATAAAATACCTTTTTGAGTAGATTTAACTAATGTTTTGCGGGTTTTTGCACATGCAAATATATAGCTTTGTTTAGCTAATTATTATTTTAAAATGACAAAAGCTAAATGGTTTCTCTATTCATTAGCGCAGATAATTGCAAAATAAATTAGTTTAAAGCTTGCGCCATATCGGCAATTAAATCATCAATATGCTCTAACCCGACAGATACTCGGAGCAAGTTAAATGGTGTTTTAGTATCAGGCCCTTCAACTGATGCACGATGCTCAACCAAACTTTCGACACCACCTAAGCTGGTAGCTTGTGTAAAAATGCTGAGCTTATTGATTACTCTTCGTGCCTCTGCTTCTCCTCCTTTTACACAGAAGGATAGCATCCCGCCAAAATTTAACTGCTGCTCTTTTGCAACTTCGTGTTGTGGGTGCGATGGTAAGCCTGGGTAAAGTACACGTTCTACTTTAGGATGCGTTTCAAGATACTCGGCTAATTGCTGCGCATTATGCACGTGCCCTCGAACACGGTAAGGAAGCGTTTTGATGCTCCGTGTCAGAAAATAGCAATCCATTGGCGAAGGTATGGCACCACCAAGTTCTTGGGCTTGTCGTATTTTCGCCCACCACTCATTTTGTTCGGCAGTAATCAAAGCTCCACCCATCAAATCGCTATGCCCACCGAAATATTTGGTAGATGAGTGCATCACCATATCAGCCCCTAAAGCTATCGGTTGCTGACCAATAGGCGTAGCAAAAGTATTATCGCACACTACCTTGATTTGATGTTGACGAGCAATTTGAACTACTTTTTTAATATCGGTAATTTTCATTAATGGGTTCGATGGAGTTTCAATCCAAATCAAGCCAGTATTGGGTTTGATGCGTGAATTTAAAACCCCAGGGTTGTTGATGTCAACAAAATCGAACTCCAATATACCCATAAATAGATTTTTAAGTTGATTGCGTAATCCATGATACATATCATCAGGGCAAATAATGTGTGTGCCAGGCTTTAAAGTTTGGAAAACCGTCATGCCAGCAGCATTTCCCGATGAAAACGCAGCAGCATCTGCACCACCTTCTAATTTTGCTAACACATTTTCGAGCGATGTGCGATTTGGATTGCTTGCTCGACTGTAAATATGTCCTGATGCGTATGTGCCGTCTTCGCTACGCTCGAACGTAGTAGATAAAACAATGGGTTGTATAACCGCTTTTGATGTGTCGTCGGTATGATTACCTGCATGAATGGCAATGGTTTCAATCTTCATTTCAATCAATTTGTAACAAACATAAAGTTTTAACGCCAGTATATAAATGTTTACACATCCGTTACACTAACATTTCCTATTTTTGTCGAAAGTTTTTTAATGAAAGCCGAAAATAATTTACGTGTATTGTTGCAGGATGCAAATCTATCGCCCGAACTAAGGCAGATAGCCCAAAAGGTACTAAATACCGAGCGTATTACTTTTGATGAAGGTGTATTGCTTTATGAAAAAGCTGAGCTGGCTTATTTGGGCATATTGGCAAACTACATCCGCGAGAAAAAACACGGCGATAAAACCTATTTCAATCGCAATTTTCATATCGAACCTACCAACCTTTGTGTTTACGATTGTAAATTTTGTTCCTATTCGCGTTTAATAAAACAGCGGTCGGAAGGTTGGGAATATACAATGGAGGAGATGTTGGATATTGTGTATAAGTATGATAACGAGCCTGTTACCGAAGTGCACATTGTAGGTGGTGTATTACCTCAGTACGATGTTGCTTTTTATAGCGAATTGTTTAGCAAGATAAAGGCACATCGCCCCGAACTGCACGTAAAAGCTTTAACACCGGTTGAATATCACTATATCTTTAAGAAGGCGAAGATAGATTATGCTACTGGTATGCGTATGATGAAAGAAGCAGGATTAGAATCGATACCAGGGGGAGGTGCAGAGATATTTCATCCCGAAATTCGTGAGCAAATAGCTAAAGATAAATGCAATGCCGAGCAATGGTTGGCCATACACGAGGAGTGGCACAAACTAGGTATGCGCTCAAATGCAACTATGCTATACGGGCATATTGAAAAATATTGGCATCGGGTTGACCACATGGAGCAGTTACGTGCTTTGCAAGATAAAACAGGTGGTTTTCAAACATTCATTCCATTAAAATTCCGCAATCAGGATAATCAGATGTCGCACGTAGCGGAGTCAACTGTGGTTGAAGATTTGCGCAACTACGCCATAGCCCGTATTTATTTAGATAACTTCGACCATATTAAAGCCTATTGGGCAATGATAAGTAGAAATACAGCTCAACTATCGCTCAATTTTGGGGTAGATGATATTGATGGTACGCTTGATGATACCACCAAAATATATAGCATGGCAGGTGCCGAAGAGCAGCATCCAGCAATGAGTACCAAACAATTGGTGGAGTTGATAAAGCAAGTAGGAAGATACCCTATTGAGCGTGATACGTTGTATAATGTGATAACCGATTATAACGATTTTCAATTTCCTGATGAGCCCAAGCCTCAGTTTTATAAATTGCCTGTTATCAATTAAATGAACAACGTACAGAAAACTTTATATATTGTTCGGCATGGGCAAACCGATTTGAACAAGAAAGGGATTGTGCAGGGGAGGGGTATGGATACCGATTTGAACGAAGAAGGACGGTATCAAGCTTCATTGTTTTATAATGCCTATAAGCATATCCCTTTTGATAAGATTTATATATCTACATTAAAGCGCACGCAACAAAGTATTCAATCATTTATTGATGATGGTATTCCGTATCAAAAATTATCAGGCTTGGATGAACTGGCATGGGGGATATTAGAAGGTCAGCCAAGTACACCCGAGAATAAAGCTACTTTTATGAAACTGCTGCGTGGGTGGCTCGAAGGCGATTTGAATAGTAAAATTGAAGGTGGAGAAAACCCTATAGAAGTGCGTGAAAGGCAGTTGGAAGCTTTAGAAATTATAATGAGCCATCCCGAAGAAAAGAATGTGCTGATTTGTATGCACGGCAGGGCTTTGCGGTTGTTGCTATGTATATTGATGAACAGACCACTTACCGAAATGGAAAATTATCCGCATCAAAATTTGATTTTATATAAAGTAACTTGGGATGGCAATCAGTTCGAGATTGCTGATTTTAATAATGCCCAACATTTGAATTAATCCGACTATCTACCTGTGAAAAAGATAAGAATATCTGCTGTAAGCTATACCAATACCAAACCGTTTATATACGGCATACAACACACCGCTATTATTGATAAAATAGATTTGAGTTTGGATATCCCTTCAGATTGTGCTCAAAAACTGATAGATGATAAGGTAGATATTGGTTTGATTCCAGTAGCTGCGGCGTTAGATATACCTACTTGGCATATCATTTCCGATTATTGCATTGGTGCTGTTGGAGCTGTTAACTCGGTTTTTATTTTTAGTAATTGCGCTATTGATGAGGTTAAAACTGTTCAATTAGATTCACAATCGCGCACATCAAATTTATTGGCTAAAGTACTGCTCAAAAATTGGTGGAAAGTGAGCCCTGATTTTGTTACAGGAGCAGCAGATTATGCCAAAAATACTGATAACAATACCGCATTTGTACAAATAGGCGACCGAACTTTCGGTAAGAAAAACGAATATAAATTTGTTTATGATTTATCAGAAGAATGGCAAAAACTCACAGGCTTACCTTTTGTATTTGCAGCTTGGATAGCTAATAAACCTATCTCAAAAGAGTTTACCGATGAGTTTAATATTGCCTTAAAATATGGGCTTGACCATAGAGCCGAATTAATAAAAGAGCTTCCTACGCAAGCTAATTTCGATTTGGGAGATTATTTGATGCACAAACTCGATTTTGATTTAACAGACGATAAAAAGCAAGCCTTAGCTTTATTTTTTGAGTTGATTAAACAGCTTTAGTCGGTAAGCTCGATTATATACTTTCTAACATTTGCTTTAGCACCGCTTGAGCTGCCCACACACGGTTGCCCGCTTCGTGAACTACTATGGCATTTTCGCTATCCAACACCTCGTCTGATAATTCTAAATTACGGCGAACGGGGAGGCAATGCATTACTTTAGCTTGATTGGTGTTTGTTAATTTCTCGTTAGTCAGCATCCAATCCTCGTGCCCAGCCATTACCTTGCCATAAGGCTCATAAGCCGACCAGTTTTTTACATAGATAAAATCAGCATCAGTTAATGCTTCATCCTGATTGTGGGTTATGGTAGCACCTTGTGTAAAATCAGCACAAAGTTCATATCCTTTTGGGTGTGCAATAGTAAAATCAACATCGGCTTTGCACATCCACTCTGCAAACGAATTGGGCACAGCCTGTGGCAATGCTTTTACGTGAGGTGCCCAAGTGAGTACCACCTTAGGGCGTGGTTTAGTTTTTAATTCTTCTATGGTTATCAAATCGGCAAGGCTTTGTAAAGGATGCCGAGTAGCCGACTCTAAACTAACCACAGGCACGCCACAATATTTCACAAACTTGTTGAATACATCTTCGCTATAATCCTCCTCGCGATTTTTTAGCCCTGGAAACGAGCGCACGCCTATAATATCAGCATATTGCCCCAATACTGCCGCCGCCTCACGAATATGCTCTACCGTAGTGCCATTCATTATAGCACCATCCTGCAACTCCAAAGCCCAGCCTTCTTTATCCATGTTCAACACCATCACATTCATGCCCAAATTAAGTCCTGCTTTTTGAGTACTCATCCTCGTGCGTAAACTTGGGTTGAGGAAAACCAAGCCCAACGTTTTGTTTTTGCCTAAATGCTGATGAGCATAAGGGTTTTGCTTCAATTGTAGTGCTTCTTTTACAAGCGATTGAATGTCCACAACATCGTTTACAGAAGAAAAAAGTTTCATTTGCTTCTCAATAAAATACTCCCCGTTTTGGAGAGCTATTGGTTATTTAAGTTTATAATTCAATCCCGTTTAACACGCTCCAAGGCGAGGTTTAAAGCAGGTGCAATACGTTGCTAAACGCTTCCAAAAATCTGTCGGCGTAGGTTTTAGTTAAATTTAAAGCAGGCAATAGTCTAATCACATTGGGTTTAGCTTCGCCAGTAAATATATGATGTTTTGTTAGCAAGTCTTTTCGCACATTGGCAAACTCGGCAGGCAATTCAATACCTATCATCAACCCACGCCCACGCACTTCTGTTACTTGTTTAAATTTACGCAATTCGGTAATAAGATATTCGCCAATTTGTACTGCGTTTTGCATCAAATTATCACGTTCCATTACTTCTAAAACTGCCAAACCAGCCGCACAAGCCAAATGATTGCCACCAAAAGTAGTGCCCAACATACCATAAGCAGGTTGTATTTTAGGCGAAATAATGATACCGCCGATAGGGAAACCATTGCCCATTCCTTTAGCCATGCTATAAATATCAGCATTGATACCTGCAAAATCATGCGAGAAAAATTGGCCTGTGCGTCCATAACCGCATTGCACCGAGTCGGCAATAAATACGGCATTATATTGATTGCACAAGGTGCGTATCTTTCTCAAAAAACTTTCGGTAGCTACCTGTATGCCGCCTACACCTTGTATGCCTTCAATAATTACTGATGAAATTTCGTTGTTAGCAAAAGCATTTTCTAAAGCCTGCTCATCGCACCAAGGTAAAAAAATCACATTGTCGGTTTCGTTTACTGGTGCTACAATTTTAGGATTATCAGTAGCCGCTACCGCAAGCGATGTGCGCCCATGAAACGATTTGCTAAATGCGATTACTTTCTTTTTGCCATTATAAAATGAAGCTAATTTTAGCGCATTTTCATTTGCTTCAGCTCCCGAATTACATAAAAATAGCTGATAATCGCTTTTACCAGAAACTTCCCCTAGTTTTTTTGCTAATTCTTTTTGAATAGGTATCTCGATAGAATTGGAATAAAAGCCAATTTCGTGCAATTGGGTTTCTAAGCGTTTTACATAATGCGGATGGGTATGCCCGATAGAAATTACAGCATGACCGCCATATAAATCGAGGTACTCGGTACCATTATTATCATACACAAGACTACCAACACCTTTTACAATGTTGATAGGATTGATGGGGTATACGTCAAATAGTTTCATGTTGTGATGCTAAAATCCTGTTGCTTTTAATTTTAAACCTGCGGTTTCATCAAACCCAAAAATGAGGTTCATGTTTTGCACTGCCTGTCCAGATGCTCCTTTAAGTAAATTATCTATAATACTAGTTATCAATAATTTGTTACCATGTTTTGAAATTTGTACGAAGCATTTATTTGTGTTTACCACTTGCTTCACATCAATATTACGTTGGGTTACATGGGTGAATGGGTGATGCGCATAAAAATCTGTATATAATTTTAAGGCATCCTCCGCCGATAAATCAGTATCTAAATAAATGGAGGCAATAATACCACGAGTAAAATCGCCACGATAGGGAACAAAATTAATTGCGTGATTAAAATCAGGTTGCAATTGTTTTAACGATTGCCCAATTTCGTTTAAATGCTGATGCTCAAATGCTTTGTAAATAGAAAGATTATCATTTCGCCACGAAAAATGGGATGTAGCTGATAGGCTTTGCCCTGCACCCGTTGAGCCTGTTGTGCCTGTAATATGCACTTCGCTATTTAATAAACCTTTTGCAGCTAATGGTAACAATCCCAATTGCAAACAAGTGGCAAAACAGCCAGGGTTGGCAATAAGAGTAGCGTTTTTAATCGCATCTCTATTTAACTCGGGTAAGCCATACACAAATTCTTTTGCTTGATGTTTGGCATTTGGAGTTAATCTAAAATCCTGACTCAAATCGATAATTTTAACATCATCAGGTATAGCATTAGCATCCAGGAATTTTTTAGCATCTCCATGCCCTACACATAAAAACAGTACATCAATTTGGTTTGATAACTCACTTGCAAATCTCAAGTCGGTATCGCCAAATAAATCGGTATGCACTTCATAAACAAATTTGCCAGCATTGCTATTGCTATGTACAAAAGTAATGTCAACATTTGGGTGGTTTATCAAAATGCGAAGCATTTCGCCGCCAGTATAGCCAGCCCCGCCAACTATGCCAGCCTTTATTTTATTTGATGTCGATCCTGTCATTTTTTGTTGAGGGTGATGAGTATAAAATAAATTCGAGGTCGGTTGTTTCTTTATTGCTAATAAAGTGTTGCTGCTTAGGCTTTATTTCGATGCCTTGTTCGGGTTTTAATTCGCTTATTACCCCATCAATAGAAAAAGTAGCCCTACCTTTCAGAATAAAAAACACCTGTGTTGCATTTTCATGATAGTGCAATTGCTCTGCTGTATCGGGTGGCATTAGTTCTTGCTTAACAGATAGCACATCTGTATCAATAAAATTCCATCCATAACAATCGTCGCCCCACTTATAGTGGCTTAAGCAATTGCTTTTTGAAAATGCGGGGCTATCCATTATTTGAGTTGTTTACCTTGTGATAAATCATTACTTGATTGCCAAATATTTTCGAGAAACCTTTTACATCATCGCCAGTCCAAGCGTTGTTCATTTCGCCATAGCTGCCAAATTTGCTCGACATCAAATCGTGATTTGATTCGATACCAGTTACTTGAAAACGATAGGGGTGTAGCTCTACAAAAACTTTTCCACTCACATTTTGCTGTGTATCATTTAAAAATGCCTCAATATTCCGCATAATTGGGTCGTGAAATTGCCCTTCATGTAGCCAATTGCCATAAAAGGTAGAAAGTTGCTCTTTCCACGAAAGCTGCCATTTGGTTAATACATGCTTCTCGAGTGTATGGTGTGCTTTGATGATGATAATAGGCGCAGCAGCCTCAAAGCCCACACGCCCTTTTATGCCGATGATGGTATCGCCCACATGAATATCGCGACCAATACCGTAAGGCTGTGCAATGGCTTGCAACGCCTGAATTGCTGCTGTCGGGTGGTTATATGTTTTATCATCAATGCCAGTCAACTCGCCTTTAACAAAAGTTAGTTCGATGTTTCTACTGCCCGATTCGCTCATTGGTGTAGGCCATGCCTCTTCGGGCAAGCCCAAGTTTGATGTAAGTGTTTCTTTTCCACCAACAGATGTTCCCCAAATGCCTTTGTTGATAGAGTATTTTGCTTTCTCGAAATTCATATCCACACCATGTTTTTTCAGATATTCAATTTCTTCCTCACGACTTAATTTTAAATCGCGTATGGGGGTCAAAATCTCAACGTTTGGTATCAATATGTTGAATATCATATCAAAACGCACTTGGTCGTTACCTGCACCTGTGCTACCATGTGCTACATACTCAGCACCAATTTCGTTGGCGTAATTGGCTATTGCAGTTGCTTGGCTTACCCGCTCGGCACTAACCGATAGGGGATAGGTGTTGTTTTTTAATACATTACCATAAATAAGATAGCGCACGCAGCTATTGTAAAAATTTTCGGTTTCATCAACCACGTGATGCGAAGTAACGCCCATTTTATAAGCACGTTCTTCTACACCTTTTAACTCATCGGCACTAAATCCACCTGTATTTACAATTACAGAATGCACCTCAAGATCCAAATCGCGAGTTAGGTAGATGCAACAAAATGAGGTATCTAATCCGCCGCTGTATGCTAATACTACTTTTTTCTTCATCGTCTTTTTTATGATAATAATTAATCTTGCCCTATTCTCTTTTTAATAGCGTTCTCTATACGCTCAAGCAAGGTAGCTTTATGTGTTAGTTTTTTTACGTTATCGATATCAATTTTTTTAACCTCAGCAGGGTCAAACAGCATGGCGGTACACATACAGTTTTTTCGTTCCTTGCTGGTCAAGATGTCGTAATTGATACAACTTTTGCATCCTTGCCAAAAATTATCGTCTTGTGTCAATTCCGAATAGGTTACAGGCTCATAACCCAATTCCGAATTTATTTTCATTACGGCCAAGCCTGTTGTTAGCCCAAATATTTTGGCATTAGGATATTTTGTTCTTGATAACTCAAATATTTTACGTTTAATGGCTTTTGCTAAGCCTGCTTTGCGAAATTTAGGACTAACTACCAAGCCCGAGTTAGCCACAAAATCGCCGTGGCTCCAGGTTTCAATATAGCAGAAACCTGCCCATGTGCCATCTTTATGAAAAGCTATTACAGCCTTTCCCTCGAGCATTTTATTTGCAACATATTCATGCGAACGTTTTGCTATGCCCGTCCCCCTAGCTTTTGCCGATTCGGCCATCTCGTCGCATATTTCTTGCGCAAACGAAACGTGCTTGTCGGAAGCAACTAGTATATCAAAATCTTGTATGGTCATTGTGAAATAAGAAATTAACATTAAAATTCCTTGACGTTGCCGTCAATACTATAAATCAGTGGATTTTCGTTGATGAAAGAGGCTTGATTTTGCTTCTTTCTGGTTTATATTGTTATACGCAATTAAACCCTAGGGATGTAAAGCCTTCGTCGTGAAGGAGAGAATTCTAACCTGCTTGCCAGCAGGCTGGGGACGTTGTAATACAAAGCAGCAGCAACGGGTGCAAATTTTGCACTTATTGTGGGCGTGTTTAAGCTTTGTTTTATCATTTCAATACTTCGTTTTGTATTTTTTTATATTTCAATGCAAATTATCGTATAAATTTTTAATTATGCAAGAAAAAAATACGATTAATGCAAATAGGATAACTTTTGTTTAAGAAATTGTTAAAATCGTGTAATCAATTACTTTATTTTAGCTGTAATATCTCCAATAATCATATCCGCATGTATGCGCGAGTTTTCTATAAACCAAAGATGCGTATCCATACCGCCGCATACTACACCAGCCAAATACAGTCCCTTTTGGTTGGTTTCCATCGTATCGGGGTTGTATTGTGGCAGCGATTTATCATCGTCGGATAAGTTAACTCCTATTCGTTTCAAAAACTCAAAATTTGGTCTATAGCCCGTCATTGCCATCACAAAGTCATTAGCTATTGTAATTTTTCCTTCAGGCGTGTCAATATCTACTTCATGCTCACTAATGGCGGTCAAGTTCGAGTCGAAATATGCTTTTATACTGCCTTCTTTTATCCTATTTATAATATCAGGACGCACCCAATATTTTACCCTGTTGCTCACTTCGCTATCACGTATCACTAAGGTAACATCTGCACCTTTACGGTAAGTTTCTAAAGCCACATCAATAGCCGAGTT
The DNA here is from genome assembly GCA_963422535.1 of uncultured Mucilaginibacter sp. Taxonomy (GTDB): domain Bacteria; phylum Bacteroidota; class Bacteroidia; order Sphingobacteriales; family Sphingobacteriaceae; genus Mucilaginibacter. The sequence goes on along the minus strand of OY730227.1, from coordinate 173,181 downwards.
GCTCGAACCCACCACCACCACCTTTTGCAAAGCATAGTAATGAGGGTCGGTATAATAATGCTTTACTTTTGGCAGATGTTCGCCAGGTATATTCAAGTTTACCGCAATATCGTAAAAACCAGTACATACAATTACATTTTTGGCTTGATAATTGGCTTTTGAGGTTTGGATAGTATAATGCTTAGGTAATTTGTTAATATTTATTACATCTTCAAAAAGATTTACTTTTAAATGATTAGAAAACGCCACTCTACGATAATATTCCAATGCCTCGGCGCGGGTAGGTTTATTGCTGATGGTTACAAAAGGAATACCGCCAATTTCTAATTTTTCGGAAGTTGAAAAAAAAGTCATGGTTGTAGGGTAGTTGTATAGCGAGTTTACCAAACAACCTTTTTCGACAATTAAATAACTTAAGCCAGTTTTTTGAGCCGATAGCGCACAAGCCAAACCTATCGGGCCACCACCAATAATGAGTATATCGAGCATTTTATTTGCAATTACGTGGGTAAAAATGATAATAAATAATTACTATCAATAATCGACACGAAGTAAATAAAATAGATTGAAGAAATTGTTAGATAGATAATTGTAATTAAAAATTTATGTTTAGCAAAAAGGTAAGGAGAATGAGCTATTTTAAGGGTAGAAAAATTGACAAGTTTAAAAAGGGATGAAGTAGAACAAAACAAAAAAGCCGCCCTAATTGCGCAACAATTAGGTTTAATTTGGGTGTCTTAAATAAGTACTTTTAGGTTAATCAGATGGATTTTATTGCAATAATTTTATTTTACAAAATGAGTTGTCTTACATAAAAGAGAATTTACTTTTTTTTAATGCACACCACGATATAAAATATTTTCTTGCTACTCTGCATATAAGTATTTAGATTAGACCACTAAATATTGCAATGAAAACCAACACAGCCTTATTAACAAAAAGAGTAAAAGCCTACACACTTACCGAGATATTGGTAGTACTTGTGATTATCGGTATTTTGGTATTGCTAGCTTTACCCAACTTACTTCCATTGATTACTAGAGCCAAGGCTACCGAGGCCAAGGTGCAGTTAGAGCATGTGCAGTTGCTCGAAAAAAACTATTTCTATGAGCATTCCAAATATTCAAATAATTTGGCTGAAATAGGATTTATTCAAGAAAAACTAACTACCGATAGTAAAGATGGGAAAGCAAATTATCGTATTGAAATTACTAATGCCACCAATGCTACATTTACAGCAAGAGCAACGGCTGTTGTTGATTTCAATGGGAATGGTACGTTTAATGTTTGGGAGATAGATCAAGATAAAAATTTACGAGAAGTTACCCCAGATTAAGGTGCTTATACTTCAACTATTCACATTAATTATATTACTGTCCATTTTTTTTCAGGATATGAAAAGCAGGTCGGTTTATTGGTTTTTGTTTCCATTGCTCGCAATAGTATTTATAAGTATGCGTTTGTGGAATCATTGTGCAGATCGGGATTGGATACAAACAACGCTTATCAATATTAGTTTTGTAATTGTACAACTGGTTATCCTATCTATTTATTTTTCGATAAAAAACAGGAGATGGGTAAATATTAGTACTGGTTTATTAGGCATAGGCGATATTTTATTTTTGCTGTGTATCACCTTGTATTTATCCACGCTGAATTTTCTGTTTTTTTATATCATTAGCTTGATAATGGTATTAATATGCTGGTTGGTATGGCAACTAATCATCTCGAGAAAAGATAAATCAATCCCATTGGCTGGATTACAAGCGTTTTTGTTTAGTTTGTTTTTGATGGCTGATTGGTGGATTAAACACTTTAACTTAACCGACGATAGTTGGTTGTTAAACCTTATAAAAAAATGAACCTAACCGAAGATATCAATATATCAACTGATAATATCCATTGGCTAAGTAAAGATCAAGCTTGGCATTATCGGGTATTGCCAAAAAATCGTACAGACAGCTACTTCTCACTTTATAGCGAAGATGGTATTGATGAAGTAGCACTATCAGCCGAATTGGAGATTTTGTTAGGTTTAGAAATAAAATTGCATCCTATACCAGCTAGTCAGATAGCCAAATTATTATCCAAATATTACATAAAAGATAACGCAGCACAGGGTTCGTCGCAATTACAAATCAACCATCAAGAAGATGATTTTTTGATGAATTTGATAACTGAGGCCAAGAACCTAAAAAGTAGTGATATTCATATTGAGAGTTATGAAAATAAATGCAGAGTAAGAATTAGGATTGACGGAATGATGGTAGAAAGATATTTGCTCAAGCGAGATGAATATCCAGCATTGATAAATAAAATAAAGATTATTGCCAATTTGGATATTGCCGAAAAGCGACTACCTCAAGATGGACGTATCAATTTTAAGCACGCTAATCAGCAGTTTGATATACGTGTATCTATCTTACCTACTTTGCATGGCGAAAAAGTAGTGCTCAGGTTGTTAAATAACGACGCTACTGAAATAGATTTGAATAGTCTTGGATTTTCAAAATTTGATTTAGATAATTATCTACAAGGTGCAAGACGACCTAATGGTATATTACTCATCAGTGGACCTACTGGTTCGGGTAAAACAACTACTCTTTATGCTACTTTAAAACTGCTCAATAAAGAAACAAGGAACATACTCACTATTGAAGACCCCGTAGAATATACCTTAGAGGGGATTAACCAAGTGCAGCTAAAGGAAGCAATAGGGTTGAGCTATGCAGCAGCCTTACGTACCTTTTTACGACAAGACCCCGACGTAATTATGGTAGGCGAGATTAGGGATACCGAAACAGCCAATATGGCCATTCGTGCAGCACTTACAGGACACTTAGTGCTTTCAACCATCCATACCAATTCGGCATGGGGTACAGTTTCTCGTTTGATAGATATGGGCATACCGCCTTTTTTGGTGGCTAGTACGTTAAATACAACAGCAGCACAACGTTTGGTTAGATTGCTATGCCCACATTGTAAAGAAGAAAAACCGTTTGACGAAACACTTTATCCTAAACAGTTCAAACCCTACAATAAAGTAAATCATCATTGTGTTCCAAAAGGATGCGAACAATGTTTTTATACGGGATATAAAGGACGAAAGGCGGTATATGAAGTTATTCCAATAGATCAAGAATTGGCTTTTGAAATAAAAAAAGAAAACATGTATATTCAAAGCCTTTTACAAGAACGAGGAATACATACTTTGGCCGAAAATGCTTTTCGACTGTTTAATGAAGGATTAACCTCTATTGAAGAGATTTACCCACTTTTGTTTAATTATTGATGCTGAGCCTTATGCATAAAAAATACACACATCGGCTGATTATTTTTTTGTTTCTTATTTGCCCCTTTTATTATTTATCAGCGCAGCAAAATTTGCGTGTGCAAGCAATACAAAAGAAATTAGATAGTCTTTCTAAAACTGTACCCGGATTAAATCAAAAAGTACAATTGCAAGTTTCAGGAGTAACTGTTCAGCAATATTTATTAGGTATTGCTAATGCCAATAGTGTCAGCATTAGCATCGACCCTCAACTAAATTTTACAGTTAGTGATGATTTAAAAAATGTTACAGCCGAAAATATTTTAGTATTCTTAGCTCAAAAATACAATTTAGATATAACCGTAGTGGGAACTATTATTTACGTAACACCCTATCATGAGCCTGTGCAAATTGTAAAAACCCCAGTGAAGGAAATTAATGCAAAATATAATCCATCAGATAATACCTTATCACTTACACTTGATAATGACAGCTTAGCTAATGTAGCCAAAAAAATAACTCAAGTTTCGGGTAAAAACATTATCGTACCAAATACCTTGCAAGGCAAAAGAGTGAGTGCCTTTATTGCTTCAGCACCCTTTGAAACAGCAATGGACAAGTTAGCTTATGCTAATGAGATAAAAATGATAAAAACGAATGATAATTTTTACCTTTTTCAACCACTTGGCGACAATGAGGAGCTATATATTAATGGAGAAAAAAGCACATCGGTGAGAAAGGTTTTCAGACCGACTAATCAAGGCGGGGCAGGTGGTTCAACAGGTGTTTATAGTCGTATGGTAGCTGGTCAAAAGTTGATTTCCGCAGATGCTACTAATGCACCTATCATCAACTTAGTAAAACAGGCATCGCAGGAATTAGGTAAAAGCTATTCTATCTACTCAGACATCAAAGGAACAATAGATGTGCATGTAAATGATGTTCCCTATGAGGATTTTTTAACCCTATTGTTTAAAGGAACTGATTATACGTTTCAGCAGGAGAACAATATTTACTTAATCGGTGACCGAAAAATAGAAGGACTAAGAGCATTTAAAGCCATTCATTTACAAAACAGATCAATAGATACAGTTGTGCAAATGATTCCTGCTGCTTGGAAGATTGGTATCGAAATAAGAGAATTTAAAGAGCAAAACACATTGTTATTGTCAGGCTCAAGCGCACAAATTAGAGAAGTAGAGAAATTTGTGAAAGAGTTGGATAGATTAGTTCCCGTTGTGCTATTAGAGGTTACTCTAATTGATTTTCGTAAAACTAGAAGCATATCGACTGGTATATCAGCAGGTACATCCGACAGCGTAAAAACAGGAGGGACACTACTTCCAGGTGCTAATTTTACATTTAGTGCTAAATCGGTAAATAGTTTTTTGAATAGCTTGGGAAGTGCTACTGCTTTAAACTTAGGGCATGTAGTGCCTAATTTTTATGTCAGCCTGCATGCCCTCGAATCTAATAGCAATGTAGATGTGCGCTCAGTCCCTAAGTTAACAGCACTTAATGGTCACCCTGCAAAACTAAGCATCGGTAGTAAGTTGTACTATAAAAATACCACACAAAACCTCTATCCCACATCAACCACGGCTGCTTCGGTATTTACAAATGTGTTTACACCTGTTGAAGCCAATTTGGCTATCGAATTTAAGCCAGTGGTATCAGGTAATGATGAACTTACCTTGGGTATAAATGTAAATATTTCGGATTTTACATCCATCCCTGCCGATGGTTCACCGCCGCCACAATCCATTAGTAAATTTGAAACTAGTTTACGCGTTCATAATGAAGATACTATTGTATTAGGCGGTATTGAAAGAACAGAAAGTAATGATAGCTCATCGGGTGTGCCACTTTTATCAAGAATACCTATCTTGAAGTGGATATTTAGTAGCAAAACAAAAAGTACATCCAAAGTAGTAACGGTGCTATTTATTAAATCAACTATACTACGCTAAGTTTATGTTGGAGCAATATTATAGAATCAATCAGGTAGCAGGTATCTATATACATCAGAGTAATACGGGGGCAGTTTCTATTAATGCTTGTGGATTGATTGCCAAAGGAAACCAACTTGATATTGCTAAAAAGGTATTGGATATTACCAATATTGAGGATTTAAAAAAGCACTTTTCTGCCAAAAACCCCATTGCTCTCAATTTATCTGGAAAGGGTATTTTATATAAGCAGATTGAAAAGGTAGAAATCATCGACCAATCAAATTTTAATCAAATACTACCCAATGCCAATATAGATGATTTTTATGTTCAGAATTTTGTTTCGGGAGAGAACTCCTTTGTTTCTATTATTCGGAAAACTGAGGCAGATAGATGGATAAACCAACTGACAGCATTAGGTTTTACTCCGATGCAATTGAGCTTAGGGGTATTCCCAGCGCAACAAATTTTTTCATTGCTAAATGTATATGGGAATGAAATTAAGTTCAATGGACATATTATTAAACGTAATGAGCAACAGGATTGGCTAAACTATCATTATAACGAAACAGAACTATCGCCATTTGCTTTAAAAATTGAGTCGGAGGGGATTCATGAGAAATTAGTACTTCCCTATGCTGCGGCATTTCAGCTTATTTTGGCTAATGGCTTGGATGTAATAGATGCTAACGTTCCATCCTTAGCACAAATCTTTATAAGCAAACAAAGCGAACTTGAATTTAAGGTAAAAGGAGCAATCATACTCGGCGTGTTTTTCGTCTTACTGCTCATTAATTTTGTCGTTTTTTCAGTCCTTAATTCATCTAATATAAAATTAACCGCTCAAGTGAGCCGATTCACCCAAAGTACCAGTACTTCACAAGAAATAACACAGCAGATTAAACAAAAGGAAGCCTTACTACAAAGCTTAGGGTGGGATGGGGGCATCAATAAGAGTAGCCTAATAGATCAAATAGCCGCACTAATGCCCGAAGAGGTTAGTTTAAAAGAGGTTACTGTTAATCCTATTGACTTAAATACGAGTAGAACACAAAAGATATTGGTGTTTTTTAATCGTAAGATGAATATAATAGGCTCATCGGATAAGATAATACCGGTAAATGAATGGATAGCAAGGATGAAGATAAAACCTTGGGTAAAAAATATACAATTAGAGAGCTATATGTTTAACAGCGAATTAAACACAGGGCAGTTTATCATCACATTAAATTACTAAAATGCTTAAACAATTGCCTTTAAAACGAGAATATTTATTGCTAATAGGAGCTGTTGTATTACTGTTATTAAGTTACCAATTGGCATTAAAAAAAACCATACAAGCATGGCAGCTGAATAGTAACCTCAAACAACAAATAACTCAGCATACGGGTATCAGCAATCAGCCCGAATACGAAGAACGTAAGAACAAAAATTTAGATCAACTTATTCGTGTTTATAAAGCAGATACTACAGAGTTTAGAAGTGGAGTGATTAATATGGTAGCTGAAATTGCAGAAAAAGAAAAGGCAAAACTTACAGATGCGCCCATCATTGACCCAATGTATCGTAACCCACAATTCCATATCCAGAAACTAAATCTTGAAGGCGATTACTTTGCCTTAGAAAAAGTGCTTCAAAGATTACAATCAACCCGAAATATTGGTATTATACGTTCGGCGAGTTTAAAAACAAAACTCAATTTAGGCAATACAAATAAATCCAAAAAAGTAACCCTCGAAGTATATTTAGAAATAATAAATGGATAATGCTTGTTGAGGTATAGCTTAACTAAGTAAGCCTAGCGTTATGTTAACAATTCCTATTCAGAAAGTTAACAGAAACTTTTTTATAAACGCTTGTTTTTCTCAAACCAATGTTTTAGTTTTGGGGATAATAAACCGTACTTACTTAATCTTTAACGAATAACCTTAAAAACTCGCAAGATGAAACCATTATCACTCTAGATTAGATATGAATAATAATGTTCTAGCATCCCCAATATGAAACTATTTTTAGCCAACGAGATTTACATTTATTTAGTGTAAATCGTATTCTAAAATTTAATTAAACTCATTTCAATATAACATGAAAAAAGCACTTTTTGCATTAGTATTTATAGTAGGATATTATTGCTCTCATGCACAAACAAATACATTTCCTTCAACTGGCAATGTAGGTATCGGTACAACAAGTCCTGTGAAATTATTTACAATTCAAGGCGATTCGGCTGTTTTGCGTTTGCAATCACCATCTAACCCGACAGGCTATTTTACTGATTTAGTAAATAAATATTCAATTGTCAGTCCGTTTTATGTGCATACACCCAGTTATGGGCGATTCGGATATAAAAAACTTGGATTAGTTACTCCAACAGATGTTGCAGTTGCTTATGTAAATGGTTGCTTTGGTTTGGCTTTTGTAACAGGAACTAGGGGGGAAGATCCGTCGCCTTTAGATGTAAGAATGTCAATATTGGGAAATGGCAATGTAGGTATCGGTACAACTGCACCAAGGCAATTATTAGATATAGTTGGAAATAATGTTTCCAATAACTTTATGTACCTGTCAAATACAGGAACTTATGGCAGTTTATTGAAAATAGGGACGGTTATTACAAATAGCCGACAAGAAAGTCAAATCCAATATCAGAGTATTTTTGGAATATATGATGTGAATGGGGGGAGTAATTCAAGATTATTTATTGATCCTAATGGTAATATAGGGATAGGTAGGATTAGCTTAAATGCAAAACTTGATATTATGAATACCTTAAGTGGTGTGCACTCCAATACCCCATCGTTATTTCGAACTATTGATGCATATAATGCAGGGGCAAATCAACAATTCTTTCAGGTTCTAGGTGCGGGAGATGGAACTAACTCAACTAATATAAATTTAATTTCAAATTGGGGTTATTTGTCATTAGGAGCACGTGCTGATGGTAACGCAACTCCAACCAACACGTTGAACATCCTGTCAAATGGTAACATAGGTATTGGAACAACAAACCCACAGGGTTATATGCTTGCTGTTAATGGAAGTGTAATAGCCACCTCAATGACGGTTAAACTAAACGCGAATTGGCCCGATTATGTATTTAAAGTAGATTATCATTTACCAACGCTCCAAGAGGTTAAAACCTATATCAATCAAAATCATCACTTACCAGAAGTGCCATCAGAACAAGAGGTTGCAAAAAACGGACTTAACTTAGGAGAGATGAATAAAATTCTTACGAAGAAAGTAGAAGAACTGACATTGTACTTGATTGAAAAAGATAAGCAATTGAATGATCAAAGAAGTATAAACAAAACATTAGATGAGCGCTTGAAAAGGCTTGAAGAGGAAGTTTTATATAAAAAGAAAGATAGTCAATAAGCCACTCTCATCCATGATTTTTTAAATAATTAGGTTAAAGATTGCTTGACTTATAAACCTTGTAAAAGAAATATGAAAATTATTTATTCGCGAAAACTGCTCAATATCATATTAAGCTTGTTTTTCATTTTTAGTACAACTAGTCATGGCTTTGCACAATTGAGTCAAGTAGCTAGTGGGGGTAGTATTTACGCTCCCCCGTCTCCTAATGCTTCCGCTTTACTTAGATATGCGAATGTTCCAGTTGATGAGCACACGGGTATCCCGTCTGTTGTGCTGCCAATTGATCAACTTGCAGGTAAAAAGTTATCAGTGCCTATTACATTGAGTTATCATGCGTCTGGTAATAAAGTTCAGGATGTAGCTAGCAACGTAGGCTTGGGTTTTGTATTAAATGCGGGGGGGGGTAATTACTCGGGTTATGCGTGGATTACCTGACGAGTCTTCTTCGGGTTATCAATATTATGGAAAAAAAATTCCTCTAGGTAATATTGATTCGGCTTATTTAAATGCTACAATTAATAACAAAATTGATGGTGAGCCCGACATGTTTTATTTTAATTTTTTGGGGCATGCGGGTAAGTTTGTTGTAGATACATTGGGAAACGCTCAATATCTTCCCGATCAAGGCATGAGGGTAATTAGTCATCCTATACATAATAGCTCTGATTCTACAAACAACGCTTGGGTTCTAAAAGATTTTAGCGGAACGACTTATGTGTTTGGAGCTGATACTTCATCACGAGAAATTACTGTGGTAAATTTAGCGGGTAAGCCTGTAACCCAAGCAATCACTTATATTTCTAGCTGGTATTTAGCCAAAGTTATATCTCCAGATGGAAAGGAAATGGTTACTTTTAAATATAAATCAGGCCCTGGGTTGAATTATACTCAATATAGGAATGTCATTACCTATAATATTCACCATGAGTGTACAGACAAACGAACAAATTTTTTCACAGGTAAAGTAAAACATAGCGAGACACTTTCAGCTATTAACGTTAACAAGATTGATGTAAGCACTATTGTCAATGTTTTAAATCCAAAGTATTTAAGTAGTATTCAAAACGATATGGGTTCTGTCACTTTTTCTTATAATTCTCGACAGGATTTGGCAGGTGGGCAAGCGCTCAGTCAAATAAATATATATAATATTTACGATAGTGCTACTCCGATAAAAACATATACATTTAATGAGAGTTATTTTATCAGTCCTAATAGTACAAGTAGTCCTGATGCTAAACGACTCCGCTTGGATTGTGTCACTTTTCAAGGAAGAAGTGCTGAAACCAAACAGTTATTCGCTTTTACTTATAATCAACAAACTTTATTGCCCCCACGTAATTCGGATGAATTTGATCATTGGGGTTATTATACTACGTTAAATAATAGAGCAGGTTTTCCATCTGCAAATTTAACACCTGACAAATATGGTAATTATGATGATGGCTTTGAGCGAAGAGTGCCTGATGCAACAAGAGCACAAGCATGTATTTTAACTAAAGTGCGTAATGTAAATGGTGGATATACCAATCTATATTATGAGTTGAATGATTATAAATTTGATGGAGAAATAAATACAGGTGGGGGACTCCGCATAAAAACTATTATTGAAAACGATAGTTTGGGACAAGTAACTCCCATTGTAAAGCAGTATACTTACTTATTGGATGATGGTACCACAAGTGGGATGATTTATAATCATAAGCCTTATTATATCCAAGGAATAACAAAATATGAACAAGGAACCGTTGTAAAGCCACTCCCTAGTTTAGGAAGTGTAGAACTTGATAAACTTAAGAAGCCATTGGTATATGGGCCATTAATCCTTGAAATTGGGCTAACTGTTTTTTCGGTTGTATCACCAGTTGGATTGTTAATAGATGTTGCTTCCACATTGTTGGTACCTGTATTGGTTGATGCTTTCCAGTTTATTTTTCACAGAACCCATCATTATCATTATGATAGCCCACCTTTTGCTATATCATCTACACCATTAAATAATTTATTTGATATAAATGGTGCGAGTGTGACCTATAGTGAGGTGCAAGTAATTAATGCAGATACGGGTAAGACGGTTAACTATTATACAAGCCAACAGGAATATCCAGATAGTGCTGCTTCACTTCAATTGAATTTTCTAACACAGCCAGTCAAAGGGATATATGGTAACTCGGGTTCTTTTCCACCATTTACTTCATTCGCGTTTGAGAGAGGCTTATTAAAACAAAGTAAACTTTACGATAAGAATAATAATTTGGTAAGTATGCTTACTAATACTTATCAATTGAGCAATAGGGTAAGTGTAGTAACAGGTCAAAGATCTTCAGTAAGTGGGTATGCTGCTCTTTCCTCAAATACTTTTCAAGTAATAACATATAATTATGGCATATATAAAGAAATATCACAGAATATTCAATTGATAAAAAGTGTGATGACATTATATGATCAGAATAATAATGGAAATACACTAACTACATCCAATTCCTATATGTGGATGCCTTCGTATCCTACACTTATGCGCTCGGCAAGTACATTGCGTAGCGATGGAAAAAAATTGGTAAACTATACTACCTACCCTATGGATTATGTTATAGGTACGCCATTTTTGGATAATATGGTAAGTCATTATCAATTAGCCATGCCAATTGAAATGGTAAGTACAATACAGGATACTATAGGAGTATCAATAATAGGCGGTATAGTAAATAAATATAAAGTAGGTGGTTTAGGTCTTTTGGATACTGTATTCTCTTTGAGCACATCGAATCCTATTCCCCAAGCCAATTTTAAATTCTCCAATCAAGTATTAGGTGTTATAAATGGCGTAAATACAATTTATAGTATTGATAATAGATACATTGCTAAAGAATTTTATCAATCATATGATAGCAAGAATAATCTTATTCAATCACAGGCTATAGGTGAGCCTCCTTCAAGCACTATCTGGGGTTATAATCAGAATATACCTATAGCTCAAATTAGTAATTCATCAATTGACAAAGTTGCTTATACCAGTTTTGAAACCAATGATCAGCAATATTGGTCATTTACGACCTCGGGCAGAGATTCTTCTGCGATCGGAAAAACAGGGAAAGTTCGTTATCAACTTAGTAATGGATTAGTAAAAACTAGCAATCCATTACCTGCTGGTATTTACGTTATTTCCTATTGGACTCAAGGAGCTAAGCCCACTATTAGTGGGACTACGGCAGATTTATCTATTGTCAATGGTGAAAGCGATAACAACTCATGGTTCTTTTATATGGATAGGGTAACAGTTGCAGGAGGGACACAAGTTACATTAACAGGTAGTGGTTATATTGACGAATTAAGACTTTATCCTCAAGGTGCACATATGAGTACGGTTACTAGTATTCCACAAGTAGGTGTTTCGTCGGTAGCTTCACAAGATGATAAAGTGAATCGTTACGAATATGATGCATTATTGCGAACTAAAACAGTAAGAGATGATCAAAATAATATCCTAAAGGATTATAAATATTCAAATGTACCTCAAGTGCCATGTTTAATAGTTCCCGATCAATGGATAGGTATTAATCCGATTTGTTATACAGACCAAACAAATATTATTCCTAATATCAATAATTATACAGCTTCGGCAGCCAATAGCTATGGAAATATTATCTGCAGTTTTACTAGAACATCATCCGAATCATCTTATCTAGCAAAAATTAATTATACGGCTAAGTTTAGCGACAGCACTACATATAGTAATTCAGTACTATTAAAATCAGGCAGTCTAAGTTCATTAATTGGATTGCCATTATTAGGCAAATCGGCAGAATCTGTTATTAATGTAGGTATTGATACGGTTATCAATCTTTCAAATGATTATGGCGTAACTTTTCAGAGTTATCAAAATCGCCAACGCGTTCGAGATAATTACATAGAGCCAAATACACTAACGGGTGGGATAGAAAAGTATATACCTCCTATACAAAGTGCGCTCGGCTGCTCGGTGCCTTTATTTAGTAATCGCGCACAAACGGGATTTTCAAAAAACGACTGTGCAAACGGAAGTGGTTCGTATGTGGAATATACAGTGCCAGCAGGTACTTTTAGTGGGAATACACAATTTATGGCTGATTCACTAGCAAGAGCAAGTGGACAGGCGTATGCCAATGCGCATGGTAACTGTAATGCAGCTGATACCTCATTTGTAGGGATTAATCCATATTGTATTACTGGAATTGCCGATTCGGGTACGCCAAACGTAAGTTCTTATAGTATTAGTATAAATGTTGTTCCACAAACTACAACACTTATTGCAACACTAACTCGTAGTGCTGTCGAATCAGTACATGATGCAACAGTTACCTATCAACTTAAATTTAATGATGGTAGCACAGCCGTTTATACAACGCCTATGTATAAAAATCAACAAACAATTACTTTTACTCCACCTTTGGTAGGTTATAGTTCAAATAGGGTGGTATCAATTTCAATTATTGGGGCAACTTATAGTGCCTTAAAACGTCTTGCTTATGCCAATAGGCAGAGATATATTAATGGTGTTGCGGATGGCTACCAAGAAATCAATGCAGCAGGAGTTTATTACTTAGCACCTGTTGAAAATCCAAGCGCTTGTGGTACTTGGTATTATAATACTCCTCAAACGGGTTTTTATAGAAATGATTGTACTACAGGGCTTGGTTCAATGGTAAGTTATACAGTAACAGCACATACCGATAGTTCTATGGTGTCGCAGTCATATGCAGATGCATTGGCTCGTGCACGAGGGCAAGCATACGCCAACGCTAATGGAAGTTGTACTAATGCTCAGGCCTATGTGATAACTTATGCGGGTGATGGAAAAGCAGGGTACAAAGATGGAGATATTGCACATGCCGAATTTAATGTGATTACCTGCATGACCATGGATAAGAATGGTAACATTTATGTGGCTGATAATAATGGTACTCTCATTCGTAAAATAAACACTACTAATGGAGTAGTCTCCACACTTGCAGGGAGTACTACCCTTGGGTATATTAATGCTACTGGGACGGCTGCACAATTTTATTATATAACGGGAATGACGGTTGATAATTCAGGAAATTTATATGTAGCTGATTTTGCCAATTACAATAATGTGATTCGGAAAGTTACTCCATCTGGGCTTGTTTCAACTTTTGCAGGAGGGAATAAATTGGGATTTGGTGACGGGCAGGGTGCTGCTGCTGGATTTAGTGGTGTATATGGCATTACAATTGATGCTTATGGGAATCTGTATGTAGCGGATGTAGGATCAGTTCGAAAAATAACTCCAGGAGGATTAGTTTCTACTTATGCTGGTACTGGAGTTCTAGGTTATATTGATGGCTCAACTAGTTCGGCAGAATTCGGCTATTTTAACATAAACAGTATTACTGCTGACTTGTTTGGAAATGTATATACAAATAGCTCGGGTGATGGCAATGGGAGGATACGTAAAATTAATTCTGGAATTGTTTCCACCTTGGCGGGCAATGCGATTAACATAGTCGGTTGTAGTGGCTTTGTTGGTAGCTATGATGGACAAGGGGCTGGTGCTAATATTGGTGCTAATATTAGTTGCTTAACAACAGATAACCAGGGGAATATATATTTCGGACAACAAGGAAATAATACACTTCGTAAATGTACTCCTTCAGGATTAGTTACAACAATTACTCCTGCTTGTACTAAAGGTCATCTTGACGGTCTTCTTTTTGATTCTACTAAGCCACCGTCGTCGTCATCTTGCTCTTTTTGGAATATTGGAGCAATAGTGGTAGATAACTCAGGTAATATTTATTTAAGTGATGGGAATGTTATTCGTGAAATAATATTCCCCCATTAATAAGAATTTTATACCTAATAAATTGATGACAGTAATAAGGATTAATAAACACAGTTAACCTAAACCTTAATAGCTATGAGTAGTATTAGAGGATATAAATTTTTGATTTTGGTATTGCTGGTAATAGGCAATAAATATTGCTTTGGACAAACCCAAGGTACTAATTATATGCGTATTCGAGTACCTCAGATACCTGTTAATGATACTTTAAAAATGGACACTATTCCTGTTCAAAGGCAGGCAGTAAGTATATGGTATAATGATGCTTTAGGTAGGATATTGCAAAGCGTACAAGTAATGGGATCGGCAACTCAGAAGGACATTGTGTTACCATATGTATATGATAAAATGGGGAGAGCGCCCATAAGTTATCTTCCTTATACAGATCAAAGCACTAATACATCAAATGCCGGTACTTTCAGGAACAATGCTGTAAGTAATTCTATTAATTTTTATAATCCATCTACTCCTGGAGCTCCAAAAATACCTACAGATGTTGCTCCTTATTTAAAAACAGTGTATGAGGCTTCACCATTAGGAAGAGTTAATGAACAAGGAAAATTAGGAACTGTTTTTCAACCAGGTACTGGGCATACCGTAAGAGCCAGTTATAATATCAATAACATTGCAGATAGTATAAAGTATTATTACAATATTATTGAAGGTGCATCGGTTACAACAAAAACTTTTCCTTCAGGGGTGTTAACTAAAACTATTGTAACGGACGAAAATGGACATAGGATAGCTATATGGACTGACTTACAAGGAAGAATAGTTACTAAAAGCGAACTATATGCACCAAGTCCTTACTATAGTACTGATTATATTTATAATGACCTTAATCAGTTGAGTGATATTATCACACCTGCTGGTAAAAAGCAATTAGCAAGCAATAAAATACTTTTCCAACAAGGGTTTATTCAACAAACCTATATCTTTCATTATGACTCGATAGGTAGAGTGGTAGAGAAAAAAATACCAGGTAAGGGATGGGTTTATATTGTTTATAATCACAGCAATAAACCGGTACTTTCACAAGACTCCAATATGAAGGTTAAAAACCAGTGGATGTATTATAAATATGATGCGGAAGGTAGGATAGTACAAACAGGGATATATATCAACAAAACAGTTACCAACAGAAAAGCATTACAATATGTCTGCGATAACAGTTTCCCAATATTATGGGAAACTTGGCAGCCAGGCATTGGCTATAGTAACAATGCCTTTCCTCAGCAAAGTGTTACGCCTAGCACGTCCCCATTATTAGTATATACTATTTATTATTACGATGATTACTCATTTACCGAGGCGGCTAGCAAACCTTTTAAAACCAATATTTACAATACAACACCTAGCCTACGTACAATGGGAATGCTCACAGGGGTGTCGGTCTATGTATTAGGTACAGCCAACCAACGCTTGGTTACAGTAAACTACTATGATTATAAAGCAAGGCTCATACAACAGCAAAGCGATAACCACTTGGGTCAGGTAGATATGGTAAATAACCAAATTAATTATATTGGAGAATTGACAGGTAATCAGAAAATGACTATACCTATTGCAGGAAGTCCAATTACAGTTAACGATCGTTATGTTTATGATCACATAGGAAGATTAATTGATGCTTTTGAGAGCATTAATGGTGGTGCCGAAATAGTTACTACTCATCATGTGTATAATGAAATTGGTCAAGTAGTAAGCGAAGGTTTGCATTCTGCCAATTACAATCGCCCAGGTGTTTTTCCATATACAGGCGTAACTACAATGCCTGTATCTATTTCCGAAAGCACAACACTCAGTACCAATAAAACCGATTTAGCCAGTACAAGTGTTACTTTAAACCCTGGATTTAGTTTTACAGCTACTGCTGGAAATTCTTATGTAGCGGGTATTGGTTATACTTTTGCACAAATGCAAGAATTCAGGTATTCTATGAGAGGAGAACTTACCAATATCAATAACGGTACTTTAACAAATGATGGTATTACACAAACCGACCCTAATGCGCTTTTTGGCGAATCTATTACCTATTCAGAAACATCGCCTATTGGCGCTGTTCCTCAATATAACGGTAATATAGCTGGCGTAACTTGGCGTAATAAAATAGAACAAACGGGCTTAAATGGTCTCGCCACAGGTGGGCAAGGATATACTTTTAACTATGATAGTGCCGATCGCCTAACGAAAAGCAGTTATTACACCCAGCCAAGTAGTACATGGGTAAATAGTACCAATGAGGCACTTACCGAGAAGGTGAACGGGTATGATGAGATGGGCAATATAGATACCTTACTTCGTAAAGATAAAGCAGGTAATCTATTAAACAAGCTGATCTATACCTATCAAGGCAATCAATTGGTAAGTGTAAGTGATGCAGGAACGCAAAACATTACAGGTACATATACCTATGATGGTAATGGTAATATGGTAAGCGATTCTAGAAAAGGGATTACCATTACCTACAATTATATGGATTTGCCCGATACCATAAAGCAAGGTACAAGTAAACTGGTGTTTACTTACGACGCGGAGGGCAATAAACTATATAAACAACTCATCACAGCAGGTAGTGTGGCAAGTCAACGTCATTATATTCATGATGTAGAATTAACGGCAAGTACATCTATTGCTTTTGATGGAAAGGTAGAGAGCATCGTGTTTGACCAAGGCAGGATAGTGAATGCGGGCTCGGGAAATTACCAATATGAGTATTTTTTGCAAGATCATTTGGGGAACAATCGTGTAACTTTTAGACCAAATGCTAATGGGACACTCAATATTACCCAAGTACAAAATTATTATCCATTTGGATCAGATATGGGCGATGCCACCATGAACTATACAGCCTCGCCCCAAAACCTTTATAAATACAATGACAAAGAACTACAAACCGAGCTAAACCTAAATACTTATGATTTCGGAGCCAGACATTACGACCCAATATTAGGAAGGTGGACTTCAATTGACCCCATGGCAGGTAAAAATCATAGTTTCTCCCCATACAATTATGTGGAAAACAACCCAATGAATATGATTGATCCCGACGGGATGGATCCAAACACCTGCGACCCTTTCCATAATGGCGGCGGAGGTTTAGGTGCTGCTGGCATTGCTGGTCCAGCTCTTAATACTATAACATCAGTAATTGGTTCTTGGAATGCTTTTTCATGGAGTGTTAGTACTACAAATTGGGGCGGACTTGGTAAGGTGCAGCAAAATCCAATTAAAATAAAACAAGGGGGAGATGATCCATTCATTAGAGCCGCTGTACAAAATATCCGTAAAGGTTGGGATGGTTTAGATGCGCTCATGGGTCAAACTGTTTTTGAAACATTCAGTTTGATAGAAAAATCATTGAAGAATGGAAAGATAAAAGATGCACTAATCAAAGCCATTGTTAAGCAAACTGTCAAATATGCAACAGGGACGAAACGTGATAGACAGGAGGTAATGGGAGCCGTTACAGGTGAAATAATTCAACTAGGTCTTTTTGAAGGACTTAGTGAGCTTGGGAAAATAGGAGAGCTTGATGCAGTTGCCAATCAGGGGGGAATAACAGTTATAGGGCATTATCCTCAATATGGAGAACTTGCAAAGAGTTTAGGTGCAAGAAGATTTCAAATACCTCCAAGTGTTTTCGATAAGATGTCAGCAGCAGAGCAATGGAAAGCGAATACCAAATTTCTTGATAGGACGATTTTACGTGGCGATAAAATTAGGCTGGCTACGCCACTTAATCAAGTTAAACCAAATAGTTGGTATGCAAGAGAGTTAAAGTATTTGTATGGAAAAGGCTACAAAGCAAGTTCAGATGGATTATGGTTAGTAAAATAGAAACATTATGAGTATCAAAAATAAAATAAATGATTTTCTTTTCTCAAAAGGATTTAAGTTAATAGATGAAGATGTATCTGAATACTTTGGGGATTTCTATTGTAATTATTCCAACGAAATAGTTAATGTTAGGTTGGTGTCCGACAGATCAATAGAAACAATAGATGTTTGTAGTGTGTTAGAACCTAACCGATGGATAGACTTGGCTTTAATGAAAGCTTTGATTAATGATGAACAAGATTTGTCAAAAATTACAACAGTAAACGAGTACAATGATTTTTTAGAAAGCCATTTTTCAAAGATTTGTGATTTATTGAGTAAGCAAAATTATCCCTCAACAAAAAAGAAAGTAGAAGTATTAGAAGATAAAAGAGCAAAACAAATTTCCCCAAATTTGTAAATGGTCTTATACAGGTATATGTTGACACTTTTGGAATAATTATATTCCAGATGAAAGAAAAGATGATGGAGCAGTTTAGCTTCACGAAAGAGTTTAAAGAAAAGCTTGTCTTGTTAGTGATGTACCGAAATCAGTCGGTAAAAGAGGTCATCAAAAGTTACCAGTTACCGAATGGACATATATTAAATAACTGGATCACAATTTATAAGAAGAAATTAGAAAAAGGAGTTATAACTTTAGATCCGATGGATCCTAAGAAAAAAGCGACACCGCAGTGTAAGCTTCCCTGTTTTTCAGATCATTCAAAAGTAGAATTTTGTCCTCAAATTTCCTACAGTAAATCTACCGGAGATTTGAAGTTCAATGCCTGGTGTGGTCGATGGTAATTGTAATCCACCATCCATTCCTCCACTTTCTCCCTTACATCATCCAGGGAGTGAAATATGTAGGCGTTTAATAATTCTCTTCTGATGCTTCCATTCAATCTTTCAATATATGCGTTCTGTGTTGGCTCTCTTGGTTGGATAAAAACTAGTTCAACATTGTTCTCCTTTGACCATTCATCCAGCTTATGCGAGATGAACTCCGGTCCATTATCCATTCTTATTTTTTTGGAAGCTCCCTATATTGTTTTAGTTCATCCAAGGCTCTTATAACCCGCAATGCTGGAAGTGAATAATCTATCTCCATAGTAAGCATCTCTCTGTTATAATCATCAGCTATGTTTAACAGCCTAAATTTCCTTCCATTCCAAAGCGCATCAACTACTTCACTGTCATCCCGTCGTTTATGTTGATAATAATGTTTGCTTCGGTTCAATCCAACACATTTACAGGCCTGACGATGACTGATCCTTTTTACCATTTCATCCACTAAATCTCTCTTCTCGTCAGGCGTTAAAGCTTTTTTCTACAGCCTCCTTGAAAACTTCATGCACGAGGCTAAGATTCGCATACATTTTCTTCAAACGTGCATTTTCTTCCTCCAGCGCCTTCAATTTCGATAGTTCTTTGACTTCCATTCGCCATACCTTTGGCGCCATTTGTAAAAGGCTGCAGTGCTAATTCCTAACTCTCGCAGAGATCATGAACGTTTTTGCCGCTCTCATGTTCCTTGATTGCTTTTACAATCTGGGATTCTGTAAACTTGATTCTTTTCATATTACCAATTAAAATTAATAGTCTTTCTAATAGCCTCGCTGCGCTCGGTCTAGAATTCTACTTTTAACTGGTCTGAATTTTGGGAAGTGCACAATTTGATTTTATAAACAGTAATGCTATGAAATGTGGTAATTACAGTAAATGTTTTTTTTTAAGAATTAAAATGTAAGTTTACGGCTTTACAATAAGCCATCACTATTATACTATGAAATATTTTTTTAGCTTCCTATTACTCTTTGTAGTACTTGCACCCTGCGAGGCACAACATATAAAACTTTCTTTAAATCTAAAAAAAGGCAATACCTATTTTATGGTGGGTAATTCCAACTCGATTATTTTACAAAATATAAACGGGCAAGAGAATAAAGTAAATATAGGACTTGCTTACAGGATTGCTTTTAAAGTAATCAATATACTAGATTCGGGTTACAGCATGGAAGTACGCTACCAAACCCTTAATATGAGAATTAAGACAGCTAATAATACGGTTGAAATGGATTCGAGAAAAGCGGATAAACAGGATATACCTTCGAGTATTATTGCCGCCATGATGAATAAGCCTTTTACAATAATCATGTCAAGAAGTGGCAAAATAAAATCAATTAAAAATATTGATGCAATGTTCAATAGTGCATTTGATAATTTCCCACAGGTCGATCCTGTAAAAAAAGCACAGGTCAAAACCCAATTACTACAAACATTTGGCGGTAATACTTTTAAAGGCAATATAGAATTACAAACAGCTGTTTTTCCAGAAAGAGAGGTGATTAAAAAGGAAAAGTGGACTATAAATACAAAGCTAGAGGGCACGTTTAAAATGAATGTAAATACAATATATAAATTAATGGATGCCAGCGAGAATTCATACCATATTTATGGAAATGGTTCAATGCACACTTATAAAAATCAAAAGCCTAGCCAATTAAATGGATTGCCTGTGAAATATAATCTTTCAGGAACTTCTATCGCTGATATCAAGGTTGATAAAACATCGGGTTGGGTAAGTGAGGTTAAACTAAAACAAGCAATTAAAGGCAATATTGAAATTCTGGATAACCCTAAGGCACCAAGTGGATTAAATATTCCTATGAGTTACATTACAGATGTAATTACTACCGATAAGTAGATTTGAATTCCCCGGTATGCCCTTTACTGAAAATTATTACTCATTTGGAAAAGCGGTAGGTACATGGCAATGAGTATTAAACCTACAATCAATCCTAAAAAGATAATAATCAAAGGCTCCATCATGCTGCTTATGGTAGAAGTTTTATATTCTACTTCTTCAATATACTGTTCGGATATTTTAGCAAAAAAATAATCCATTTGGTTGGTTTCTTCGCCCACTTTTACCAACTGTATCATTTTGGAGGGGTATATATTAAACTGCTGCAAACTTTGGTGTAATGATTTGCCTTGCATAATATCATCCTCTACCTTTTGTAGCGAGGCTTCAATAGGGTAGTAACCAATCATTTGCCTGCTCAAGGCAATGGCACGTAGCAAAGGCAATCGTGCATTAATCAGCAAGCGCATGGAGTTGCAAAAACGTGCTAAATATATTTTTTGTATCAAGTTGCCCACCATAGGCACTTTAAGCAAGCTTTGCGATACAATTCGCCTAAACGGTTCTGTTTTACGTACCAAGAAAATAAAAACAGCAATTAAAACCAAGAGTATAAAAAAGCGAAGAAAGTTATTTTCCATTGCTGTGGATATGGCAATTATTTTTTCGGTTATCCAAGGTAAATGCCCACCAAAGCGTTTAAACACATCGCCAAACATAGGCACTACAAATTTCAGCATAAAAAATACCGCCCCTAATGAGGTGGTCAATACCACACAAGGGTAGGTGAGCGACGAAACAATTTTACGACGCTGCTTTATTTTGTTTTGATAAAACTTAGCCAAATCCTGCAATACCTCTATTAGTTTACCTGTTTCCTCACCAATTTGTAAACTATATACCTCGTATAATGAGAACTTTCCAGTTTGTTGTAAAGCCTGCGAAAAAGTAGTCCCCTTTAATACAGTATCTTGTATTTTTATAAATAATGCTTTGTCTTTTTCCTTCTCTTGGTCGGCAGTAATCAGCTCAAAACTACTTTTCAGGTTAATACCCGCTTGCAAAAGTGAGCTCAACTCCAAATAAAGATATTCCTTCTTTTTATCACTCAGTTCCTTATTCCCAAAACTAATATCTCGATTCAATAAGCCTATAATACCGCCGTCGTTTTCCTTTTGAGCAGACTTAGGCGTTTTCTTTTTTTCGTATCTGCTGAGGTCAATTGATGGCATTGGGATTTCTTTCTATAAGGTTTACCGAACTATAAATTTTATAATAATGGCAGGGTATTTCTTCATTTTTGAACACTAAGGTAAAGCCCAACTCGTCTAAACGGTTTTGTTCTGTTGATGGATTTACCTCGTTTATAATTTGCCCTTCAAACAAAGTATTTAATGCTTTTGTTTTGATGTTAAAGGTATCTATTCTATCCGAAATCCGCACAACAAAATCAGTATTGAAATTGTATTTTATCTTACGTTGATCACTTTTTTCTAAGGATATCCCATCGGTTTCTTTTTGAATAATGATGGCGTTGTCAAAGTCTTTTTTTAACCAATCGTCTAATTGCTCTACCTCCGCCATATCTTGGTTTTTTGAATGAAAGGATAAATATGATTTACTTACGATGGTATAAGCCGTGTAGGTAATACCTATGAGTATAGCAGCTATCAGCATAGTAATAGACACTTCTAGTATGGTAAAAGCCTTTAAACGACGAGCATTACTCATTTTTTGATGATTACTTTTTGAAGATTAGTAATAGCCTGTTGGTTCGCATCGTAGGCGGTTAGTTTGATGGTGTTTAAAACAGTATCATTATTAAATGGCTTCACTTCTTGCTCTATTCTAAAATCATCTACATTCATGCTATATGTAACTATGTTTTTCGATTGCTCATTATTTAACAAAATTTCTTCCAAGATAGCCTGTGCCTTGATTTTTTTGATAGATAATGACATTCTTACCACATTGGTATATATCATCATCGCAATGCCAAAAACGGTAATAATAATAACCATCGAAATGAGTACTTCTAATATGGTAGAGGCTTGAACCTTTTGATTGTGAATTAATTTGCTTCTATCCATTGCAATATTTTCTTCTTTTTTCTACTCGCAGGCATCAAATCACTCGTCAAATAGTAGGGGGAAAGTGCCTGCGAATTAATAGTAACATTGATTAAGTAATTCTCTAATAAGGAGAAAGTGGTTTTGTAAATAAAGCTACTGGTATAAACGCTGCCATCTACCTCACAATAATCGTGCATTTCAACATAGCCTTGTGAGTAAACCTGCCCCATGATTTTTGCTCTCCTGCCAATTACAATTAAAGGTTTGTAGGATGTTGGTATGCGTTCGTAATTAAAAACTGTGCCGATGAACTCGGTATTATTACCAATGCTAATTTTTGAAATAGTGGGTACTTTCTCGACTTTAAAACGTAAAATTCCTAAGCATGAAGGATAGTTAAATCTACAATTGCTATCCACGTGGATAGAGTCGGCGGCAAACAATTGGCAATTACCCTTAAAGCCACTTTTTACAATAATTGAACGAGCAAATACCAAAATGTTTTTTAAATGAGCTGTGCTATCCAGTGTAATTGTGGTATCAGAAAATAATACAATATTGTTACTCAATTTACAATTCTTGATGGTTTGCGCCTCCTTTTTTAGATTTATCGTTCGGGTAGGTAATAAAAATGATTGATTGACCGAATCCATTTTTAGTAACCGGTTGTCTGATGGGTACTCTTGATTTAGATAAAGCTCTAGTTGTTTTAATTTCCCATCATCAAGTGCTGGTAATTTCTTTTCACTTATGCGTTTCTTGCCAATAATCAATCGTTTGTCGCCTTGATAGGCTTTATTGTCAACATAAGCCTGTTGTACGCCAGCTTTAGGAATAAAAGCATCCCCACGAATATTGGTTTTCCCGCTTAAAGAAAAGGGGCGATCTTCATCAATTAAATATAATGCAGCCCATTTAGTAGAATCAACCGTATTGGCAAAGAAGAATGTTTTATATAGGGTGTCTTTTTGTATAAAAGCCATTGCCGCCCCAATATCATATATCCCCCACGATAGGTGATGTAAGGAAACCGAATCCGCATCGCCTCCAAATAAACTAATAGTTTTGGTTTGAACGGAGGTATCATTAGCACTACCTAATAGGATATTGATGCCCGAATTGACATTGGTTTGTAATTGAACGCTTCTGAATTTTTTCTGATACTCAATTCTATAAATATAGGCAGTAACGATTAAAGAGGAACAAAGTAGTCCGATGACTAAAGCAATAATGATGACAATATAAAGTGCCGAAGCTTTCAGCATGCTAATGAGTGATAAAACTATTAGGTTTGTTTATGGGTTTTGCTAAGGTATCGGAGAGTGTAATTTTTGATTTCTTTTTGAAAATATTCAACTTCTTCCAAAAGGGTTTTGACTTTGCCAGTACTATAACGCCATTTTTCCAAACAACAGATTGGCTCAATGTACCATCCTCATTCCAACTCTTCCATACTTTGTTTTTTAAACCATTTTTAAAAAAGCCCTGTTCTTTTAAGTTTTTATTCAAATAGAACTCGGTGTATAAGCCATTAAGTAATGTGCCACTATAGCCACCTTGTGTTTGATAGA
The DNA here is from genome assembly GCA_963422535.1 of uncultured Mucilaginibacter sp. GTDB lineage: Bacteria > Bacteroidota > Bacteroidia > Sphingobacteriales > Sphingobacteriaceae > Mucilaginibacter. Next base: position 148,629 of record OY730227.1, on the reverse strand, counting down.
TAGCATTGGCACTATACCAATGATAGTATAAATTTGATTTAGCTTTAGGCGGATTACTAATGGGGGCTATTTCGGCAACAATAACTTTATCCGATTCGGTAAGGTGAACCTTGACTATTCCCAAATCAGGAAATCTTTGTGCATGAGCATAATTCGCAGCAAGGAAACATATTAAAATGATAAACCGTCTCATAAAGTTTTTAATGTGATGTATTTTGTTTTTCCGTTAAAGCTAACTTTAATTGAATCAATTTGATTTTTAATCAGCTTAACTTGGTCTTTGGTTTCACCTTCTGCCAGCATTTCGTTTTTTCCATTAATAGTAACCAAGGCAATTAGTTTTTTTGAAGATGGGTTACGAATATAACCAGCATATTGTATAAACCCCCAATTAAAAGCAACCTTTGGTATAATAGTTACTGATTTTGTAGGATGATGTGTAGCAATAGCCTTAATGGTAGTAGTATCTTTAAATGCAACTATTCCGAAAGGGTCTCGATAGTTTAATAATAACTTAGTGGTATCTTTTGGAAGCATATAGTCATCATAAGGTTCTTTAATCGTTTTAACAGGATTTGTCATGGTAATAGTATCATCTGAACCTGTAGATGCATCAAATATACGATAGATGATTACACCCCATACAACAGCTACCATTACAATTAGTAAATAAGTTACTTTTTTGTTTTTCATCAAATAAGTTATTTACTGCAATACAAAATTTCTTAATTCGCTTGCGGCACTTTCGTTACCAACACCATCTAAAGCCGTTACTATCCAATAAAATTTATTGCCAGTAGTTCCTAAATTAAAACTATAACTATTAGTAGTTAGTTGCATTGGGAAAGAAGAATTATATAAAGTTACCCCATCGCTTTTATATACATATAATTTGTATTTAACAGCCGAGCTAGAGGTATTCCACTGCAAGTTTATCGGCAGACTGACCGTTTGTGCATTAGTCGGACTAATTAATGTGACAATTGGTGGGGGAGTATGGTCATAAGTTACGGAGTTGACAGCTGACCATAATGATTGATCTGTTGCATTTTCGGCTCTAACCCGCCATTGATATACTCGGTCTTTAGGGAAAGTAAAGTTAAACTGCTGTCCAGGTATAAGATTATTAATAATTACAGCACTTTCATTAATGAAGTTATTGGTATCAATTTCAATTCGATAATTGGTTGCACCGTATAAACTACTCCATTGAAAAAGTGCAGCACTTTGATTTGTCGTGAAATTATTAGCAGGGCTATTGAGTACAACAGTTTGTTGTTTTATAGATGATGGCAATACATCAAAACTTCGTGATTCTGAATAGACTGTTTGAGAGCTTCCATTTGCAGCCATCACTCGCCATTGGTAATGTCCAGGGGTTAAAGTAAAAGAAAAGGTATTTTTCTTTTTTATGACAGTATCCAAAGCTAAAGAACCAGGACTGGTAAAACTACCAGACACTACTTGTAGATGATAGGTTAAAGCATTATCTACCACATCCCACCAAAAATTTAAGGTATAACTCGTGCTTTGATATTGATTAGTGGGGGCTTCTAACTGGACGTTACTTTTAGCAATAGAAGGCTCAATGATATCACCACAAGAAGATAACAAACCCACAAAAGAAATAAATAACAGACTAATGCAATATAGTAGTAGCTTAGGTTTCATACCGCCCAAATTAAGAAATTAATCCCAAAAACAAATTTAAGATAGGATAAATATTATGCAACAAGATCACACAAAAATTATAACTATATGGATGATTTGCAAAAATAGGTATTCAAAAATGACTTTTAAATGTTATTTTATGTATTTAAATATAGGATTATAAATAGTTTTTATTTGAAACGATGTAAAAAAAGGTGGAGGTAATGTAAGCTTCCCTGTTTTTCAGACCATTCAAAAGTATAATTTTGTCCTCAAATTTCCTACAGTAAATCTACCGGAGATTTGAAGTTCAATGCCTGGTGTGGTCGATGGTAATTGTAATCCACCATCCATTCCTCCACTTTCTCCCTTACATCATCCAGGGAGTGAAATATGTAGGCGTTTAATAATTCTCTTCTGATGCTTCCATTCAATCTTTCAATATATGCGTTCTGTGTTGGCTCTCCTGGCTGGATAAAAACTAGTTCAACATTGTTCTCCTTTGACCATTCATCCAGCTTATGCGAGATAAACTCCGATCCATTATCCATTCTTATTTTTTTTTTGGAAGCTCCCTATATTGTTTTAGTTCATCCAAGGCTCTTATAACCCGCAATGCTGGAAGTGAATAATCTATCTCCATAGTAAGCATCTCTCTGTTATAATCATCAGCTATGTTTAACAGCCTAAATTTCCTTCCATTCCAAAGCGCATCACTCATAAAATCCATAGACCATACCTCATTTACCATTTCTGGCACGAATAAGGGTTTTTTGACTCTTCCTGGCAACCTCTTGTTTGCCCTACGGCGGATATTTAGCCTCATTGAGGTATAAATCCTATAAATCTTTTTATGGTTCCATTTAAGCCCTTTTCGACGCAATCGGTAGTAACACTGCCAGAAGCCTATAGAAACGCGCTTTTCAACAAGAAGTGAAAGCGCATCAACTACTTCACTGTCATCCCGTCGTTTATGTTGATAATAATGTTTGCTTCGGTTCAATCCAACACATTTACAGGCCTGACGATGACTAATCCTTTTTACCATTTCATCCACTAAATCTCTCTTCTCGTCAAGCGTTAAAGCTTTTTTCTACAGCCTCCTTGAAAACTTCATGCACGAGGCTAAGATTCGCATACATTTTCTTCAAACGTACATTTTCTTCCTCCAGTTCTTTCAGCCGCTTCAGTTCCTGGCTGTCCATACCTGCATACTTTTTACGCCAGTTGTAAAAGGTTGATTTGTGCACGCCGAGTTCGCGGCATACATCGTTTAGCTCACGGCCACCTTCATATTCTTTGATGGCCTTGACAATCTGGGTTTCGGTGATAATCGAGTTCTTCATGTTTGACTGGTTAAAGTTAAGACTTTTCGTCCTTTAAGCAGTCCGGTTTTTAGGAGGGGTTACAATACGTTAGCGTCTTGTTTTGTGCCGTATTGGTACTATTGCTGCTGCTGAGCATATTCCCATTGGCATCATAGGTATAATTGGTCGTTCCTGCTACTAAGCCTGTGTTATTAGTTGTGCGCTTTGTATATCAAAATATTGCTGTACGAACAAAACTTGATTCGCCGCATTAATTATTCGAGTTATACAAATTAGAGTCATCAGCGAGATAGAAATCTAAAAACTCAAACAAAGAATTAGTTATTACTTTAAATTTATTAGCTTCGGGAATAATCCCTACCTCGTATCCACTATTGTTAATCCTAACACCATACCACCAACTTTGCTGCATATAATCGGCAAAAATTACTACTTTGTGCAAGGGGTTATTGCTAGCGTATGAAAACTTGTCACCCATTGTTTTTAATTCTTCATATTTGTAAAATCGAAAGCCTTCACAATCAGAATCGGAAGTCCCATTACTAACTTTATATAGTTCTATAAAATCAACTGGCATTATAATTTGATTTTTCGTCAACGAAATGTTCATTAAGCTTAGCTTATCTTCTGAAAAAATACATTCCTCTTTCCAGTGATTTAAAACCTTATTAATAATTTCTATTTCCATAATTGTAGTATCTTTTCCATTAATTCTTTTCTAGGCAATAACTGAGTATTGTTTAATTTTGGACCCGCTTTTTCTATTGCCCTAGTATAGTTTACTAATTGCTTTTCAATAAATTCTCTCGTAACGCCCTGTACTTTCCAAGCTCCGATTTGTTCTGTCGTAAGGTTTTTAGTTAAGTTTATTGTTTGTTCCACCGCTTGTGACGATTGACCAGTTCCCCAACCAATAACTTCACCCATTTGACCAGCTGTCAATGTTCTTACATATGGAGATTTGAATAAAGAAGCAAGAGCAAATCCACCATCAATAACACTTACGGTTTCTACCACACTTTTTCCAATAGCCAAACTAGTAGTAGGTAGACCTAGATCCTGATAATTTACAGGCTCTTGAGGGGTACTTATTGTAGCTTGATATTCTGGATAATTAGGATTTTGATTTTGGGTCTTAATTCTTTGGAGTTTATACGCATTTGATTTTTGTGTTGCATCTCTTTTAGCTGTTGGGTGATTTTTATCACTTGGAGGGTCTTCCTCCCCATGAATATATTTTTGAAAGTCCTCTGGATTATCGTAAATCTTAGCATTAGGAAATTTATTAGCAAATGCCTTTCCGCTATACATTTTACCATCAGAGCCCTGTACATCACCATTGGAACTCCAATGATCAAAAGCGCTTACATCAATAGTAGTTCCAAATGGCCCCTCTACTGCAATCATCCCATCGGGTCGTTTCTCATTATGGGGTTGTTGCTCGCATATTGGTATGCTAGTTAGACTTATATTTTCAAAGAACTTTTCCTGTTAAATTTATATATAAAATTGGATAAATATACCATCCTGTTTTTGTAAGCACAACTTGTAGGATATAAACAATCGTATTAACAGATATACAAATAGAGGTATATACAACTATACTGGCAATTCTTTAAAAAAGCAAAGCTCGGCTGTGGGTCCGGCTGTTGGTATATCCGTGTGGTTTACCGCATCGATAATGAGTTTAAAGTTGATTAACTTTCTTTTGTCCGTTTAAGTACTTCTTAAAATAAAGTATGCTCATAATAACTATAAAAAGCACAACGGCAATCATTAATATTTCTACCACAAGTTTAGTTCGCATAATTTCTAAGCCTTGCTGATAAATTTCGTTTAGACGAATCGCTTTTACTTTAGGGGACGCTTTAGACTCCTTTATTATTATCTCACCAACTGAAACAGTGTCCTTATAATAAGAATCTATGTTTAGTAATTCAAAATAAAGAATGATCAATAGCACGGGTGATATTATCAGCAAGAATTTTAAAACTTTCATATTAGCAATATATTATTAATGTACCGGTAAATTCCACTCCATAGGAGCATTTTTATATTGTACAAATCCGGATGGTGAAACTATTGTTGGTATAGGCACTCCTCCAACCTGCAAAGCGTTAGTAGTCATTATTGTACAGTTGTTACCCCATAATGTGTAAGTCCCTATATTACTGCCCCAACCTTATTTTGCAGTTTGTATCGGAGTTCCATTGTTAAAAAGATTATTTAAGTAGTTATAAATCGCACCAGAGTTTGCATCAGGGAAATTGTAGACGTTAGTTGGAAACTTCTTCATTCTATCTACAGCAAATTGATGTGACTTTTTTAGTAAGACTCCTGGGCCGACGGGATCAAGACTTCCGGATGATGGTGAAGAACCGCCCGCATATCTACCAAAAGAAAAAACGGTTCCATTAACTTCTATACAAGCATGCCCTAAGCCATCTTTTTCAACATAAACAGTTGCACCGCCCCCCTGACTGGCGTCTAAAGATACATAAAAAGTTTTTTTGGCTGCATTGATTTGAACCACACCGTCCGGTGTAAAACTACCCCACTGCTCCCAATAAGTTACTTTGATGCTACCATCAGAATTATTGCTAATGTAAAAATTGCTCCCGTTTCCGTTATTTAAACTATTAATACTAGCAGAAATTGCGTTGAGCCATTCAGCACTTCCAAAACTGGCTGTCCCATTACTACCTGCTTGGTACACAACGTCGATACCAGCTTGATGGTCTGCCTGTGCTTGTGACTGCCCCGGATTTACAGCTACGCCCCACTCATCATAATATCCACCCGCTTGATACCAATCCCAACTGCCTGGAAATAGATGAGGCGGTCTGTATGGGATGATGAGATTTGATGGCGGTGGTGGCGGCGATGTAGGTATTATATCGCGGTCTCTATCCCCCATCGGGTCGTTTCTCATTATGGGGTTGTTGCTCGCATATTGGTATGCTAGTTAGACTTATATTTTCAAAGAACCTTTAACCGTTAAATTTATAAAAATAGAATCAACATACTACGCAATTTATTAAAACAACTTGCAGCTTAAAAAACAAACGCATTAACAGATATACAGATAGCCGTATATACAGATATACCGATAGCCTAAAAAAAACAAACCCGGCTGGTGTGGCCGGGCTGAAATCTAAAAGGGTGTTATTTTAATATGCTGGGTGTTGCTCAAAGGCGTTAGAAAATCAACGTCGAAAATATCTATCAACGGTTTAATACCTTTTGCTTCTCGACTATATCCGCCTGTATTCTGTGTTTTATTATAAGCCTGGACAAGGCTAATTGTAGTCTTGATTAATTTTCCAGAGTTGTTCTCCTCACATTTAATAGAATATTCGATATCACTTCGGTTACTTTTTATATCAACACTTACATAGGTGGCATAACCATTTTTTTCAGTACCTACTTTATCAGTGATTTTAACACTTAAGTTAGAATCAACAGAAGCATAATTATGCATATTTGACATTAATTGTTTAAAGCTTCCCGAATATTCATACTGCTTGATGGGTGGATATGTTGCACTCACACCTGAGACAAAATGAACAAAACAGCTAATTATAATAACCAGCCCCAAAATAGATCCTATGATGATTATTAATTTAGTTTTCATTAGATTTTTATTTAATATATAAGTCGTCCCATCATATTAACAATTCCTTTTAATCCCCCCAAAATCGCAAAACTGATTGTCACCCTTTGTGCCCAGACTTCTTCAGCGTCGCTGATTGGTTGATGAGTAATTGGATCAGGTAAATGCTTATTAAATAATACTTGAACATCAAATGCAGCACCCGCAAGCGCTCTGTCCGCAGCGCCAACTGCGTCATCGAATAATGCGCCTTTAACACCACCTGTATGAGCCAGATAATAAGCATAGTCATGTCGTTGTGCGGCAGCATCCATCGCGTCTATAGGTTTTAGAATTTTACCATCGTAGCCTCTTAGATTATAAGGATTGCCATCCGGGCCAGGGCCTAAGAAATTACCGTACCATGGAACTGGGCCACCTACGGCACCTCTTGGATATTGATCACCCCCCTGATTGGCTTGAGTGGCTTTTTTATCACCTGGAGGGTCTTCCTCCCCATGAATATATTTTTGAAAGTCCTCTGGATTATCGTAAATCTTAGCATTAGGAAATTTATTAGCAAATGCCTTTCCGCTATACATTTTACCATCAGAGCCCTGTACATCACCATTGGCACTCCAATGATCAAAAGCGCTTACATCAATAGTAGTTCCAAATGGCCCCTCTACTGCAATCATCCCATCGGGGTCGATATTCCTAATAGGATTATTTAAAACATAAGCATAAGTCGACCATCTTCTGCTTATCTCCGCCAGAGGATCAATCGTATTCCACCTTGCAATTACTGGATCATAGAAGCGTGCGCCATAATCGTATTGCCTCCCATCAAGTTTTTGATTTTTCCCTGATTTCCAGGTTTGCACTTTTGAGGTGCTATAAAGAACGTTCTGTTCCGGTAAAGATAGCGGATAATTTTATTGTTGCAAGGTAGGTATAAGGTGTTTTTTGTGCTTGGGGTGCCGATGTTTCTTGGTGTTTTTTCCACCAGGTCGGCCGTTGAGTTTTATATCTTTTTGAAAAAGGTAGGACGTTTTCGCCGGTGATGTAAGCAGGGGTTGTGAGGATGGCCGCGCGGCTTGCATCGCTGGCGGAAACGATCCAAAGGGGTTTGGGGGCACTGGAAGATTGCCCCCAATAAAACAGCAATGGCCTCCATGTGCGGAGGGCTTTTACTACATGCTTAGCGGATGATGTTTATTAAGCGCATCCTTCAGATCTTCGAGATTGGTGGTCTGGTAACGCTCGGTGCTGCTGACATAGCGGTGGCCAGCCATATATTGAACCGTCCGCAGGTTCTTTTCTTTTAGCCATTCTGTAATCACGCTCTGCCTGATCTGCTTTGCATGTTTATACTTGGGGTTGAGTTTTCTTAGCGCGTAGTTGAGGTGAAGCAAGCTGTTTTTAATGTCTTCGAGGCTGTTTATGCTGATAAATAACCGCTGTATATCCTGTTCGGCCTTGTACTGGTCGGGTTTTCGGCCCGGACGTTCCTCCATACGTTCAGCCAGTATCTTTGGCCTGATCACCAGAAAGTATTCGTGTAGTTCTAAGATCTGATGGGGCTGTAAAGAAAGTACCCTGCTGAGTTGCCTCCCGGTTGCCGGAATGTGGATTTTACCTTCTCTTAGCTTTAGATGTTCGGGTCTGAGGCGGTCCAGTTCTTCCCTCGTCAAAGCCTGGTAAACAAACAAGCCTATCATCACTTTATTACGGCAAGTACGGTTGTCCCTTACCTGATAGCTTTCATAAAGCAGTTCAAGTTCCTTTTGGGTTAACAGATCATGCGGAACGTTTCTGACGGTTCCCTTCAGAATAATACCGGCTGCCGGGTTATGGCTGGCCTGTCCATCTTGCTGTAGCCAGGTAAAGTAGTACCTGAGAGCCAGCATCATTTGATTGATCAACCGGATGCTGTAGCCGCCCTGTTTGAGCTGATCTGCAAACTCCATTACGTCTGCGTGGGTGACCTGCGATAAGGCAAGGCTTTGTTCTGTTACCCATTCCAGGAATGTGCCTGCATAGTTCTTGTTTTGCCGGATATAGTCATTACCAAAGTGCTCCTGTTTCAGAAAAGCCTCAAAAGGTTCCAAGGCGGTAAGTGTCGCCGGGGCAAGCCTATATTTTCTGTTCATGCTGCAGGTGAGTATAGATCTGCGTGCTTTCCATACTGCTATGGCCGAGGAACCGCTGGATCTGTTCCAGCTTCATGCCGGAATGCAGCAGATGGCTGGCAATACTGTGGCGGAGGGTGTGCAACCCGGCCTGTTTCCTTATTCCGGCTGTTCTTCTTAGTTTTTGCACACGTTCATAGGCAGTGAAGCCTGTGAGCCGGGTCCCGTTTACGCTTAATAATAAAGCATCGTCCTTGCTGTCACCAGCCAGATGAGGGCGGGCGTATAGAATATAATTTTCAAGGTCGGTTTTGCCGGCACCGGCCAGCGGTACATAGCGCTCTTTATAACCTTTACCTTTGCGCACGTAAACCAGGTCCTTATCCAGCAGGACGTCCCTGACATTGACATTTACGCCCTCGTTTTTCCGAAGGCCGCAGCCATAATACAGTGCCAGGATCGCCTTGTCACGCATCCCCAAAGCATTTTCCTTAACAGCATCGTACAGGCTGCTAACCTCTGCCTGGGTCAGGATGCATTTGATATTGGTGCTTTTGCCCTTGATCCGCAGCCGCACCGTAAAGCTTCCCTGTCCGCTTTCAGTCAGGTAGCGGCTGAACTTACGGATCACCTGTAAATGTTTCCGGATATAGTTCAGGCTGATCGCACCCTCTTTTGTTTTGCTCGGTTTTTCATGCAGGTGATCAAGGTAGCCTTTCAGATGGCTTTCATGTATATCATGCGGATGATTGCAATCCAGAGCTTCCAGGTAAACCAGGAACTCGGTTAGCATTTTAGGCATATCCCGTGGGCTGGTGGGTTCAAAGTTGAGGATACGCAGCCATTGGCTAAAGCCTGCCTGCAGCCGGATATAGAGTGGATTAATAAGGGTGCCTTGCATTTTCTACAGCTCTTGGGTTACTTCACTTTTCTTGCTGACTTTCTGCACTTTATGTAACCCATCAGGCTTTTGGGCTATAGCAGGGTTACCCGGTATTGCCTCCTTTCGGATGTTCTCCAGTATGCGTTCCACCATAGCATGTGCATCGCTGGTCAGGTCTTCCAGGTCATTCCAGCTTTGCACCTTGTATTCAAAGCCCTTGTAGCGGCTGCCGCGGGCGATTTTGATGTGCCCCATGCGTTCCAGTTCATACAGGTAACGGCTCAAACTGCTTGGGCTAAGCCGGAACGCCGGGCGCACTTCCTTGCTGTAAAAGCTTTCCGTATCGTGCTGCTTTAGCCAGGCTTTCAAACGTTCAAAAAAGCTACGGCAAGCACCTGTCAGCTCATCGCTCTTTTTAAGCAGCGTGGTTTCCAGCAAGGTAAAGGCAACTTCTATATCCTCAATGGTGCTTTCAATGTATTGCTCACCGGTATCTTTATCCGTTTGCAATTCCCTTTGATATTGGTGATACCAGGTGATGGTTTCGGTGAATAACAGCAACAATAGCATGGTACGCCGGGGTTTGAACACGGCTTCCGGCAGTTGCAGATAAGTGGCAAAAGGGTTTTTAACGCTAACCGGCTGTAACAGCCGCTGCACGTTTTTAAGCTGCTCTCTTACATTGCGTTCTCCTTGCTGATCGATCAGGCCGGCACTCAGCCTGCGCTGATAGTCCATGATCTTTTTATCCTGCTCGGAACTGCCATCCATGTATAGCAATATGCAGCGGTTCGCATTGTCTTCATACAATTGCTCCCTGGTCGTACAGCCGCTCACACAAACAGGCCCCTCAACGTTCAGCGTAACTGTTTTCAGATTGCCTTTGCTGTCTTTCAGGGTTACCGTTTTGCTGATCCGGCGCTTGCTTTGCAGTTCCCTGAGCGGATACAGCACATTATCCGCCCCGTCCATATCTTCGATCAGCAGCAGCTTATGCTTTAATTCATCCTTGCCGAAGTAGTAAAAAGCATTCGTGCTCAACATGGTGATTTCCAGTTTATCTTCTTCGGGTATCAGGTCGCTGACCTTTTCCTGTAACCAGGTCTTGCCGGTGCCTGAAGGCCCCAGGCACATCAGGTGCAGCGGTGTGTTCCGCTTTCTCGAAGTATAGATGAGGTAGGCGATCAGGCTGTTGACTTCCTCGCCGACGATCCCGCTTGCTGCAATGGCCTGCCGGGTCTTTCCAAGCAGACCAGGCGCTTTGAGGTACCCGAGGGCTGCTTTGCGCTCGGTTTCGGTCAGTTCCTTCTTTTCTATCTGCCGGGGTTTCATCGCCTCCAGGCGCTCCGAGCGGTAATCTTCCAGTGCGGTAGTAAGGCGGCTGATGATTTTCGACAGTTCGGCCGCAGCTATGTCCAGCGCTTCGGCAGACTTTTCAATCAATTGCTCGGCCTGAATGCTGTTGTACAGGTCCAGGTTATGGCGAAAGGCTGTATGCGTATTACCGGCACTAACCATCTTTAGCGTTACCTTTAAACGATCAAACCCGGTCAGCTTAATACCGCCTAAGATGGTGATATGCAGTTTGCCTTCCAGGTAAAGTAATAACTCTGGGTTTTCCGTGATCAGTTTGGTTTTGGTCATGAATAAAGTTTATAGCTTATTAATCAATTGTCAAAGCTATAATATTTGATTAATTAATCAAATATATCGCATTTTGTCATTGGATGTTTGAATAATTTATCATAAACATCATTGATTTTGCATATCTTTTTTACATGAATAGCGAACATTGCATATCAGAAAGACAGGTTTTTAGATTTTAAGCGGGAATATAAGCCTTGACTTATCAATTAAGACAGAGAGTTGTTATATTTGATATATTAATCAATTTGTATTTGCTAATACAACTGCACAATTTGAATAATCAATCATCAATAGCGAAATTAGTTGTGCTATTAGGCATTTACATGAACATTGGCGATCAGATAAAAAGGATAAGAACGGCTAAGAATCTTTCACAGAAAGAGGTGGCTTTATCTTTGGATATGGATCAGGCTCAATTTTCACGTATTGAGAACGGCAAAACAGACCCTGCTTTCTCTACCATTGAAAAGGTGGCCCAGGCATTAGGAGTTGGGCTTGCTGAACTGGTAAATGCTGATGAAGATATTTTAGAAGTGAACTCTTATGATAAATCGGTCATTGAGAAAATGGCTTTGATTGATCAGTTAGAAGAAAAGGAAAAGTCGGCTTTCTTTACAATACTGGATGCTCTGGTATCTAAAAAACGGCTCAAGGAATCGCTGTCAAATGCGCTCAACTTAGCTTAAATAAGAAAGCCCGGCGTTCGCCGGGCTTAGCTATGTATGGGGTTACTAATTCCCTTTACTTTGAGAGGTAACTAATTTCCATGTACTTTCTCTACAGTCATATTCAAAGATGGTTTTTGCCCCGCCTCCATTTGCAAAGTTATAGTTGTGGTTTTTATAGGTTATATAGAAATCCACAATGTTAACTATGAACTGATTTTTATTTAATGTTGTAAAAACCTTCCAGGCATAAATCCCTTTAGTAACGAGCTTTCGATTACGGTCATCATAAACACTAATTAACTTAAACTTACTGGATGACCGTAGATAATTTAATGGCTGATCCTGCTCATTTAGTAAATACAAGTTTTCAAGGTAATCTTTATTGTTCTGCTTTTTAGTTGCTTCCTGGAACTGGGTAAACTTATTATTAATGGCCGAATCAACCATTGTTTTATATTCATCTTTTTGCTGTGCATGAACTTTCAAGCAAAAAGCCAATATACCCGCGATAAAAAACATCCTTTTCATATATTATTGCTTAGGCGTTACAAAATTGGCTTGTGGAATAGTAGCAACCACTCCAGTACTATTGTATATATAGACAGTCCCATTACTTCTTGAAAATACGTAATTCACTTTACTTCCGCTATTTCCAACATCACCTCCAACGTTTGATGGTGCATGGTTGAATGATCCAGACGTAGTTGTACCGCCTATAGTAGATGAAGAACCTCCAAAAGCATCATTTCCTGTTGATGATACCGATTTGGTTCCACTCGGATGAGAGTGGAATGTTGATTGAAAATCAAAACTGGATATATTAATATGGGCATCTGGATTTACTGTCGGGTCAGAAACTGGCCCAGCTGGTGCCTGTGTAACATCACCATCAGTTCTTATAGCACCGCCATACTCCCTATTATTAGCAGCAGATGTGCCGCCATTTCCATTATCTTGATTTACAACGTCTACCATTTGCTGCCTCGTACATGCTTGACCTTCAATCTCAACGCTATTCTTATAAGCAATGTCATTTTGCTCAAATGCCGTGGTATTTCCGTTATTGTCCTTAATAAATTTCTCTGTGGCTTTCTTGTCATCTTTTGATATACCGGCAGATGGCGCACCGCTATCAAATTTTTTGTCAGTTGTTTTAACTACATACACCTTACCATCATCTTTACCATCACTGCCTATCTTTTTACCATTCTGATCAAGAAAATCACCCGGTATCATTCCATCCTTATCGACAAACCTGACAGGATTATTATAGGAATAAGCATAAGTCGACCATCTTCTTGAAACTTCTGCCATAGGGTCAATAGACGTAAACCGCCCTATAACTGGGTCATAGAAACGAGCGCCATAGTCGTATTGTCCTAGTTCCTCTTGTAACTCTTTTTTATTGTAAAGATATTCATTTTTAGGTGAGGTTGCAAGGCGGTTTATCTCCATCCCAAATGGATAATAATCGTCTTGTTGTAGTTTTACTGCCGTGCCTGTTTTGGTATTAAACGTTACCCTTGTATTGCCGAGGTTATCGCCTAAGTAATACACATAATCATAGCCCGAGGCAGTGGGTACTGCCTTACCTTCTTCGGTTTGTATAAAACTTAAGCTTGGCGTTGTTGTACCATCGTATTGTATGCCTGCCACATAATCTGTTGTATTCCCCGTTGCCGAGTTCTTCTTCCTTAGCTTTGCGCCTGCTGCATCATAAGTATAAGTCAGGTTGATTGCTCCTGTGGGCAGGTTTACCGTTTGTGGTAAGTTCAGTAGGTTATACGTTAGCGTCTTGTTTTGTGCCGTATTGGTACTATTGCTGCTGCTGAGCATATTCCCATTGGCATCATAGGTATAATTGGTCGTTCCTGCTACTAAGCCTGTGTTATTAGTTGTGCCATCGGTAATGCTTTGCAACTGGTTGGTAGGGTTACCTGCATTGCTGTAATTGTACGTTAGGTTATCTATCGTTGTCCCTGCTTGGCTACGTTGTAAGGCTGTAATATTACCCATCACATCATAACTCGGATATTCATTGTTGTTATCAAGTGAGCTTCCTGCGGTAAGCCTATTTAGCTTATCATAAGCATAAGCATAGCGCGAGGCGAGGTTGCCTGGTACTCCCCAATACTGATACATGATATTACCATTGTACGCCTTATTGGTTAGGGTGTTGTATGACAGCTGCATAGCAAACAGTGGTGCGCTGCTGCTAAGTAGCCATCCTCGCTCGTTATAGGTATAGCCTATGTTTTGATAAAAGTTCACGCTATCGGTACTGTGCAAATGTTTGGTCAGCACTTGTCCTATCTCGTTATAATCTATTTGCGAGATAAGTGTCTTGGTAGTTGGTGCACTGCTGCCATTGGTTATCTGCTCCCATGTCTTTAGCTTCCTACCCATGTGGTCGTAGATATAGGTATTGGCTATCGTTACTAGCGGCGTGGTGGTACTTGTGGTATTGTAATGCTTACGGGTAACGGTAGTAGGCGCATTGGTGAAGTTATAGGTGCTTGTCGTTACATCGTAATTGTTCACATTGGCTACCCCTCCCAAATAATGCTGGGCATAGGTTTGTATGTTTCTACCCAAGCCGTCGTAATACATCACGTCCCAAAGCTGGTCGGTAGGGGTATTGAGCACTGCTGTTACTTTGGCAGCAAGCAAGCCTGTGATTTGTGTACTTGCTCCTGCAGGCATGGTATAATTGGCTGGCAGGTTAGGAATACCCGTATAGCTATCATAATAGTTGAGCGATAGCGTAGCTGTTACGTTTGCCGTAGGCCATGCTACATTGGTATAACCGTTGCCTGTACCAATGCGTGTTTCCCATAAATTAGTGGTAATAGCTGTAATCGTTGTTTGTAGGGCTGCTTGGCTAATCGCTGTATTGTTATTATTCCATATCCCCGTCATTGCTACCCTGCCCAAGGCATCATACTTGGTAAACAGCCATTGGTTACTGGTTCTTTGGTTGGCATCTTGAGTGGCTACTACTTGGTCGATGTTGTTATACACCATATATTCCCATCCCTTGCCGGGTAGTTTCTTTTGAGATAAACGGTTGCGGTAGTCGTACCGATACTGATAGCAAAGGTTATCCAGCGTAGTTTGAGAGATGGCTGCTGCTGCATCGCCCCCTGCTAGTGGAGGAAGCACAAAGGCAAGGTTACCTAAGTCGTCATACACATAATAGGTAGATAGCTGTTGCAGGGTACTGGCAGAGGTATAGTTATACACTCTTTTGAGTACCACATGGCCATCCTTATCCTTATATTCTTCTATCGTTCCTGCTCTGCCGCTTGTCCAGTTCTCATCTTTGCTAATGGTTATCGTTAGCGTATTTGCTGGATAATAGCCATTGGGTATTAATAATCTGCTTTTGTCGGACTTAATAATCACATTATAAAGTGCTACCTGCATGCTCTTTACGCTATCGGCAGTCCATATGATAGTATTATTGAAGGTATAAGCCATTTTTACGGTATGTCCTGCACCACTTATCCCACTCGTGCTCAGCTGCCATGCTGCCCCTGGTGCACCTTGCTCTATCACCCTATTTAATGGTGAGGGCTCAAAGCCTGTTTGGGAATAAGGGTTGGCCGTATTGGCAAAACCTTGCCCTGTTTGTTGGTAAAACAGGTACTGAGCACTAGTGGTATAACCACTACCTCCATTAATTGCATTAGACTGATAGGCTCCCGGCGTAGTGGTACTTAAAGTATAAGGCAAATACTTTACCGAGTCGCGGCTTTGGCTATCATAAGAAAAGGGTTGGATAACATCTCTATTGAGAGGCGAGCCATTTACTTGTACCGTTTGCAATGGCCTGCCCAAACCATCGATGTATTGAATACTCTGCATCACATCACAGGTGGTATAACCTGCTGCTCCTGGCACATACCCTGCACTTCGGGGAATAGAGGTCATGATATAGTTTAGAGCCGATGTGGGGCTGGTTTTTAGTGGAATACAATCTGATACAATAGCGGCGGCTGAATTACTGGTTATACTAACGCCATTGCTATTTACCATCACTCGGTAATAACTGGTAACACTTTGTAATGTTGGAGTCCAGCTATTAGCTGTAGCCCCTGCAATATTATTAAAGTTGATATTATCTGTGGAAATTTGCCATTGATAAGTGTAAACGCCGCTGCCTCCTGATGGGCTAATACTTAATGTCGCTGGAATACTATTTACCGCAATAGTTTGCGTGGCTGGACTAATACTTCCTGCTACTAATTGTGGATAGACATTTACAGTGGCGGTACTGCTATTCACACTCACTCCATTACTGGTCGCTACTATACGGTAATAAGTCGTTGCTGTTATAGCTGTTGCTGGGGTATAGGTTAAGGCTGTCGCGCCTGTTATATTCGTCCATATGCTGTTATTTACCGAGGTTTGCCATTGGTAAGTATAAGTACCGTTACCACCTGTAGCTGTTGCGGCTGTTAATACTGCTGGTATACTATTGTAATTAATACTTTGAGCTGCTGGACTAATACTCCCTGCAACTAATTGTGGATAAACATTGACTGTGGCAGCATTGCTATTGACACTCACGCCATTACAGGTCGCTATTATACGGTAGTATATAGGTGCTGTAATCGCTGTTGTTGGGGTATAGGTTAAGGTTGTTGCGCCTGTTATATTCGACCATGTGCTATTATTTGGCGAGCTTTGCCACTGATAGGTATATATTCCATTCCCCCCTGTAGCTGCTGTAGCTGTTAGTGCGGGTGGTATACTATTATAATTGATGGTTTGAGTTGCTGGACTAATACTCCCTGCAATTAACTGTGGATAGACATTGACTGTGGTCGCATTGCTATTCACACTAGTGCCAAGACAAGTAGCTATTATACGATAATAAATCGTTGTTGTTATAGCTGTTGCTGGGGTATAGGTTAAGGCTGTTGCACCTGTTATATTCGACCATGTGCTATTATTTGGTGAGCTTTGCCACTGGTAGGTATATATTCCATTCCCCCCAGTAGCTGTAGTCGCTGTTAGTGCTGGTGGTATACTATTATAATTGATACTTTGGGCTGCTGGGCTAATGCCCCCAGATACCAATGAGGGGTAAACAGTCACGGTAGTAGTATTACTGTAAGAACCTAGATCGGTATTATTATTTGTTAATATCACTTTATAATAAGTAGTAGCTGTCAGATTACCTGGTGTATAAGATGTACCTGTTGCTCCTATTATATTCGACCATGTACTGTTATTTGTCGAGTTTTGCCATTGGTAGGAATAAGTGATTAAATCTACGGGACTAGTTACACTAATTGCTCCTGGGCTTGTATTGGAAACAATTGAAATGGCACTTGGGCTAATGGTAGCAGTAGGCGGAGGAACAACGGTTACACTTAAAGGCGTTGCTGATGCCGTCCCTAAACTATTCACAGCTAAACAAGATATGGTCGCTCCGCCCGAGAATGAGCTGTTCCAAGTTATGGTTGCATTTGTTCCGCTTGGACTTATTGTTCCAGCTGTGCTTGGAGATAGCCCCCAAGAATAACTTGTTGCATTTGCTCCTGCGGTAACTGAATAAACAGAATTTATTGTTCCCTTTGCAACTGATGTTGGTCCTGTTACGGGACCTGGTATACCTGGCGGATTATTGGGTTGTGTAACTGGTGGTGCTGCAGCGGCAGCTTTTTTAACACTTTGCCCATAAGTATTCAAAGTTGTTACCAACAAACTCATTCCTAATGCAATTATTGGTATAAGTTTTTTTATCTTTTTCGGATAAAGATGAAAGAGTAAGTATTTTATGGATAAAATACCGATAAAGTCTATTGTTGTGGTTTTACTAATCCTGCAATTCATGTTCTTATGATAAGTAATGAGGTATGTCTTATTGTCTGTTATTGCCCTTGATAGTGATAATCAAAATGTTTAATAATATTGCGATTCTGATCAAGTATGTTTACTAACCTACCCACATTATCATAGTTGTAATAGGTGATATTGTTCTTGGTGTCACATTTGCTGGCAACACCCACTAAAGGAGTATAAGTATATGTACTCATTTGCGCCGTAGATGGGTATAATCGCACTTCATCAATGAAGCCTGTTCCACCTATGGTTACCGTAGTTGCACCCGTTATTTGATACTCTTGATAAGTCCAACCCGATTTTGGAATTCCAGTAGCCACATTGGTAACCGTTCCTCCTGTTATTACAACAGTAGTACCTGTCTTTGACCACAAGGAAACAATATAAGTATTGGCACTGTTTAATCCACCTTTTGTTAAAGTATTGCTAGCACTGACCGCATAGCAGGATGCCCCCATCGGAGCTGTGGCGTCTGTAACTGTCGCTGAATTGTTGTATATCCAATTACCGTAACTTGAACTTGCTGAATTATAGCTTTCAAAATTGGTATAAGCAACATTTGCCGAATCCGCATTGATAACCTCAGCTATCGGGTAGGTATTGTTATTAAAAGGTTTATTCGGATTTAGATAACCCCAAATATAGGTATGAGGCGCATCTCCCACTTTGCTTTCTTGAATAATATTCCCATAATTATCATATTTGTTAAAGGTTACCACAGGTTGATAATGGCTATCTTTGATAATTGTACTGACTCCTGGTGAACTATTCAAAAAATTAACTACTCCTGTATCTGAACGCATAACATACACGGAATCCCTAAATGGTTTATTAGATTTATAAGTTGTTAAAACCGCTTTTACTGTCCTTAAGTTACTGCCATCAGCATTCGACTTTTGAATTACCTCTTCTATCGGATAACTAACCATTCCCAAATTATACAAACGTTGAACACCCGCGAGAGAGCCATTACTTGCTGGAATAACTGTTTTATAATTGTATGGGTAACTTACTGTTTTTATCATGAGTTCTCCCTTACTATTAATTGTTTGGGTTTGGGTTAATTGATACGTGGTTGTATCATAACGATAGTTAGTATAAGATTGGAGATATTGAGAAGGATTCAAACTGTCGTATACTTTTGTTGTATCAGAAGATATATAGTTAAATTCAGATACATTTTGATAGGGTTGGTATATAATTGTTCCATTTTGTGCCGGATCTTGTAAATTACTACCTGAGTAATAATTATATGTGGGAACAAACACAGAAGGCATTGGATTAAATCCAACTTTGATATTAATATTTGAAGCCGATTTGGCAATTGAATAGACCATTGATTTTTCTTGAACAGGAACATAGTTTCCACCTATGTACTTAGAAGTAACTTGTTTTGTAAGTAAACCAATCCGCCATTCTTTTGTGACTGGGGGAGCAAATGGGAACTGATTTGCTACCCCTTCAGCTCCAGCAATTGAATAATAATAAGTATTGATTCCCTTTTCTCCATTATTATCAAAATATTCTTCTACTTGGTTATAACCTTCAACGACCCCTTGTTGTGTAGCTAAAGGATACCCAGAAACAGCTGTTCGTACAAGATAGGTAACTTGTCCACTATTTCCACGATTCTCAATCAGATTATACGAATATCGAGGTTGAAAATTAACAAATCCACTAGATAGTCCATTATCAAATAGATACTTATAAATTCTAGTATTGAATGCTGTATTATTTATTCCGTCGTAATCAGCTATTTGAGCTATACGTAAACCACTTGTTGACTGTCCTGTTGGAGCTGTATTTGGTTCAAAAGTAAATTTGGTGTATCCTCCGGTTGGATAGTTAATTTGAGTAAGTATACCACCCACAACGGCACTTGGATTAGGGTCTCGCACAGCGCCTGGAAAACCTTGAAGAGCTGGTACTAGTGTAGAATTGACAGCGCCATTATAATAGCCCCACCAATCTTGTGCATATATAAATGATGTATTAGCAGATGTAGGTGACCAAGGATCGGGATTATATACAAAGCTATATTTCTCTCTCGAATAATTATTATTTCCAGCAATTTGGCTAGGTTGTCCTACAAGGGAATCTAATCTTAGTCTAGTATTAGTGTTATTTGTGTAAAAAAACTTATATAATTTGGAATAACCTGTTGAATTAATTGCAATTGTGTCAATCATTGAACCGGCAGATGGTGTATTAAAAGGGTTTATATCTAACCTGTTTAAATTAGAAGCCACTTGAATATTGCCATTTTCAAAAGTGATACCTGTAAGTTTTACAGTATGCATCCCATTTGACGAGCCATTATCATTATCAGGTGGGATATTAGATGCTGTTCCAGATACTAGGTTATATTTTGTCCCACCTGGTTGAAATTGCGTGTATGATTCTGCTTTATAGGTAAAATTAATCTCATAACCCAAAGGACTAACTACTCTAGTAAGAAACCATCCTGTGGCATATGATTTATTAAGTTGATCATTTCTTTGTGTGTTTTCTGTTGCCCCTATACCACCAAAATACCATTGTACACCATCTGGTGTAATTGCAATAAAAGAAATAATGGGACTACCTATACTGTATTGAGCTATAAATCTGATATTTTGCTGAGGGCTAATTATAATTCCACCGCTCTCAGTAAATGAAAATCGACCAGTGTAACTTCCGAAATTAAAATTAAATACGTCTGCTTCTCCATCATAAGTAGTATTACCGACATCGAAAAATAGATTCAACGTTTTCCCCGCATCATCAAATGTCAAATTACTTGCTTGATTATTTAAAGCCTTATATACATTTTTCACATATTGATGAGGATCTAAGTACCCATTTATAGATTCGTCAACTAATCCCCTAACTGAACGGGTTATTACTCCGCCAGCATTTAATGTCCAACCTAAACCAACAGATGAAGCTATTTCTTCTACTTTATTCCCCCCGCCATGATAACTCAAACTTATTGGCAATGTTAAATCGCCGCTTTTTATTGTATATAATGGAATAGATATTTGAGGGATTCCAGTAAAATAACCAACTGGTGTTTGCCCAAATTTCCCCAAGGATGCAGCATCTGGGGATGCTGGAATTGGATTAGTAATAGTTACGCCTGCTGCAGGTAATGTTGCACTGCCGCCCCCTGTTGTTTGGGTAGAGCTTACTGCCAGTGTAGTGGTAGGCTTAGTTTGCGCAAAAGAATATGCAGAAATAATTAGCGTAAATAAAAAAATAATGTATTTTTTCATAATTAATGGATAGGATGAAAATAGCAGTTAGAATCTATGATTTTATTGATTACAAAATTTGACACTATAATCATTTAAGCCTGCAAATTAATACAGGATGTAAGAAATTGATTAGTTTTTTAAATTAATAATGACTAAATGGAAATCTGATTTGGGTTGACTACTAATAAAAGCCCACCTCTGAGATAAAACGAAAAATGCGAGTTCAAGAACCATAAGGACAATAGTTTAATTTAAGTAAGTTCGATTTATTATTATCAAAACTAAAACATTGGTTTGAGAAAAACAAGCGTTTATAAAAAATAATCTTAACTGCTTGATATTTAAAATTTAGCATCTTCTTAAAGACAAAAGAATATTTAAAGCGTGATGGGACGGTCGGTTTTATATGGATATAGTTGATTTGCCAGATATAGATTTTATAATTTGTATCTTTTCTTCTACTGGAAATTATTACTCATTTGGAAAAGCGGTAGGTACATGGCAATGAGTATTAAACCTACAATCAATCCTAAAAAGATAATAATCAAAGGCTCCATCATGCTGCTTATGATAGAAGTTTTATATTCTACTTCTTCAATATACTGTTCGGATACTTTAGCAAAAAAATAAGGTCTTATACAGGTATAGGTTGACACTTTTGGAATAATTTTATTCCAGATGAAAGAAAAGATGTTGGAGCAATTCGCCTTCTCTGCTGAGTTTAAGGAGAAGCTCGTGTTGTTAGTAATGTATCGAAATCAATCAGTGAAAGAAGTAACTAAAAGTTATAACTTGCCGAATAATCGGATATTAACTAACTGGATTAACTTGTACAAGAAGAAACTAGAAAAAGGAGCGATAAGTGTCACTGCATTAGATTCAGCTAAGAAAAAGAATCCAGCAGCGCTTAAACAACATATTCAGCAATTGGAAAAAGCGTTGAAAAAGGCAAATGTGCTTATCTATGGCTTAAACTCGATGATTGATTATGCTGAGAAGGATCTCAAAGTGCCGGTAGAAATAAAACAGGTAAACACTAAATAGACAAACGTTTTCATTACATTAAGGTGAACGGATTTTCTTGCTAAGCAACCTCGGGCAAATTGGTAAAATATCCTCATGTTTTATACCTAAAGATACTAAATTTATTAGTTATTTGACTGCTTTTTTAACAAATAGTTTAATTGATCTCATAAATTTTATTGTTCAGCCGGGCCTGCTGTACATAGCCGCGCAGCGTGTCCACTAGATCGGAGGTCGGTATGCCTCGCAGCCAGATGACGGGATTTTCCGGGTCGGTACTTTTCAAGGTTAGGTTCATTAAACCGCAAATTTGTAACAGAAACGGCTGCGTCAAAATGTAATCCTTCACACGATACAACTCTATCTGATCGGTACGCTTAAATAAGATCCCCCGCCTGATGCGGATGATCTCCGGCGTAATGGTATAACAAACGCAGCGGATAAACCAAAAGCGGTAAAGCCCGAATACGGCAGACAATAAACTTATCCAGAGCAGCCCCGGCCATAAGCGCCAGGCCAGCAACAAAAAGCCCAGGCTGCACAGCATAAACGCTATGACATGCACAAAAGCAAAAATACGAGCAGATGGAATATTGAGTTCTAATAAAATCAGCGGCATATTTTACTATAATTATGAGGATATTTTGAAAATGATGGAAGCTGAAACTAAACATAAATAATATCAGTTATGAAGTAGTATACACATTTTGAAAATAGTGTTCATTTAGCTAAACGTGTATTTAATAGTGCCATATCCTCACTTACTTTCTGTTCAATCACTTTTGCATAAATTTGAGTTGACCGCATTGTAGTATGCCCTAATAATTTACTCACAGTTTCAATTGGTACACCGTTTAAAAGAGTAACTGTAGTGGCAAACGTATGCCTTGCGAGATGAAAAGTTAATACTTTATGAATATTGCATAGTTCTGCAAGTTCTTTTAAATAGCTATTCATTCTCTGATTAGATAATTGTGGGAATATTGTCCCATTAGCATTAGCCCTAATATTATTTTTATATTTTTCGACCAAAATTGGGCTTGACTCAAAAGCGGTACACTTACTCTTATAGCTGTTTTTTGTCTAAAAGTTCTTATCCATTGCCCTCCATCTAGACCGATGCAAATATTTTCGGATTTTAAATTCGTTACATCTGCAAACGATAGGCCAGTATAACAACAAAACACAAAAATATCCCGAACCATTGATAGTCGTGGTAGGGTAAGCTGTTTACTTTCTAAACTCTCAAGTTCTTGTGCCGATAAGAATTCCTTATCAACACGATTATATTTTAATTTGAATTTTTCAAAAGGGTCTCGACTAATCCATTCTAACCGAAAAGCTAGATTAATCATTTTTCTAAATCGTTCCAAATGCTTCATAATTCCATTATTTGTCAATGGTTTTTGGTGGTCAATTGACTGGTGATTACGAAGAAAAATCTCAAAATCCTGAATAAATTTGTAATTTAATTCAGATAAGAAATACTCCTTCCGTTTATGTTTTTTGAAAACAAACACAGAAATATATTTCTGTGTGGTGTAATAATTTTTCATTGTACCTTTTGCAAGTATACCTGCTGACATTTCATTATGGTAAATAGCAATCTCTGACAATGTATGTTCATTCTCTCCATTATTAATAAATATAGGTTTAATTAATCCCGCAGTAATGACTTTTCTTTGGATTTGAAGTTCCTGATAAATGACTCTAATTGACTGCCTAATGCTATCTAAATACTCATTAGCTTCCCGCCCTTCAGTTGTGTTCGATTTATCCAAGCCTTTAATCTTATCCCAATATCTAATACTTATCCAATATTTTGTAGCCAACATTACTTTTTGCCCATTTACAGTAATGCCAGCGTAAATAGGAGCGTTTCCACCTTTTTCTTTTTCTGCTCTTAAGTTAAAATAGATACTAAAACTGTTAATTATTCTCATGTTTTAATTTTTATTGATTATTCTTGATGTTTTTCATTAAATAAAACGACTCAAAAAGGCTTCAAGTTAACTCAAAAACAATCATATTTAATCATTTTTGATTGGCTGTAAACCATTGTATTTCAATTGTTTATAACACTTTTGAACACCTCGAATTTAAAATTAAAAAAGAGGTGTTCAGTTAGGTGAAAAAAGGTTTGAGAAAGTATGATATTTATTGAGTGGGTTAAAAACACAAAACCCTGTAAATCATATAGTTTACAGGGTTTTGATACGTCTTGATATCTCTAATTGTCGGGATGGCAGGATTCGAACCTGCGGCCTCCACATCCCAAATGTGGCGCGATACCGGGCTACGCTACATCCCGATTGGGGATTGCAAAAGTAAGATTTTTAATTGTTGTTACAAATCTTTTTTCAAAGAAGTTTTTACTTAATTTATAACCTATTCATTCACAAAATTTTGGCGAGAAATATTTTTATATTTTCTTATTAAAAAGTACCCATTGTCCTGTTTTCATGTGTGTCATTTTTACATATACTGTCAATTGCACATTAAAATTTTAAATAAATTATTGAAAAGTTGAAATAAAAACACAATTTGCATAGTCGTTTATCTCAAATGACAAACCTCGAACACCAATTATAATTTGTAATGACAAACTTTTCTGAACAACATATTCAACAGTTAGCAAAACAACACTATGGTTTATCAGCTACCGTTAAGGCGTTAAAAGGTTACGATGAGCTTAATTATTTTCTCACAACTGATGATGGCAGAAAATACATCTTCAAAATAGCAACTGACGAACATGGTTTACACTTTTTAGATGCGCAAGTAAAAATCATCAATCATTTATCAGTAAGTTCATTAAAAGACAAGTTCCAACATTATGTATTAAATACTGATGGCAACGAGTTAACCACGTTGGTTATTGGCAATAAAAATTATTACTTGCGTATCCTTAGCTTTTTGGAAGGTACGCTATGGGTTGATGTGAAGGATAGACCTGAAAGTTTACATACGGATTTGGGGCGTTTTTTGGGTGGTATGGATAAAGCATTATCCGATTTTTTACACCCAGCAATGCACCGTCATTATACTTGGGATATTAGTACGGCAATGGATGCTAATGCAAAGCTGGCATACATTAAAAATCATGAGCGAAGAAGAATAGCAGGCTACTACCTGTTGCAATTTGAAACAGAAGTACTGCCTATGCTTTCGTCATTACGACACGCCTATGCCCATAACGATGCTAACGATTATAATGTATTGGTAGCCAATAATCAAGTTTCGGGCTTGATTGATTTTGGCGATATGGTATATACCGCTCTTATTAATAATGTAGCCATAGCTTGTACTTATGTGATGCTCAATACCGCCCACCCATTACACGCAGCAACTTTGGTTGTAAAAGGTTACCACGAGCAATATGCGCTAACAGAAAACGAGCTGGATATTTTATACTATTTAATTGCGGCTCGTTTGTGTATCAGCGTAACGCAATCAGCCTATTATGCTTCGTTGGCAGAAAACAATGAACATCATTTTATTACCGAAAAACCTGCTTGGAATTTATTACACCAACTTATTCGTATCAATCCTATAAAAGCTCAAGATAGTTTCAGAAGGGCTTGCGGTTTTGAAGGTGTAATTAATGATGATAATTATAATGATTTGT
This sequence comes from uncultured Mucilaginibacter sp., assembly GCA_963422535.1. Taxonomy (GTDB): domain Bacteria; phylum Bacteroidota; class Bacteroidia; order Sphingobacteriales; family Sphingobacteriaceae; genus Mucilaginibacter. Next base: position 122,989 of record OY730227.1, on the reverse strand, counting down.
TGCAACAACGTGCCGAGCACATTGGACGCAATTTGAGCATCAGCTACAAAAAGAAACTCAAAATTGTAAAAAGCGCACTTCAGTATTTATATGACGACAAAGGCAATACTTATGTTGATTGTGTAAACAATCCATCACACGTAGGGCATTGCCATCCTGTGGTGGTAAAGCGTATGCAAAAGCAAATTGCCACACTCAATACCAACACAAGGTATCTGAATGATAATATGATGGAATATGCCAAGCGTCTTACTGATACTTTACCTCCATCATTGAGCGTATGCTACTTTACCAATAGTGGTAGCGAGGCTAATGACTTGGCGATACGTATAAGCAGGCATTTCACCAAGCAAAAAGATATCATTGTACTTGATTATGCTTATCATGGCACATCAACTGTGGCTATGGAGATGAGTCCTTACAAATTTGATAGTAAGGGTGGTTTTGGACAAATGTCTTGGATACATAAAGCATTGAACCCCGATATGTACCGAGGGCCGTACAAATATGACGACAAAGCCGCTGGTAAAAAATATGCTGATGATGTGCAGCGCATCATAACGCAATTGGCAAAAGATGGCAAATCGCCAGCAGTATTTATATGCGAAACTCTTTTGGGTGTAGGTGGGCAAATACCATTACCGCCCGATTACTTAAAAGAAGTTTACAAATATGTAAGAGCCGCTGGTGGGGTTTGTATTGCCGATGAAGTACAGGTAGGGTTTGGTAGAGTAGGCGAAAAGTTTTGGGGCTTTGAGTTGCAAGATGTAGTGCCTGATATAGTGGTATTAGGCAAGCCTATTGGCAATGGGCATCCGCTTGCTGCCGTAGTAGTTAGCAACGAAATTGCCGATGCTTTTAATAACGGGCTCGAATATTTCAACACATTTGGTGGCAATCCTGTATCAATGGCTACAGGACTTGCTGTATTGGATGTGATACAAAACGAAGAGATGCAGCAACACGCCAAAGAAGTGGGCGATTATTTAATGGCAGGGTTGCGAACACTGATGGATAAATATCCTATCATAAGCGATGTGCGTGGGCATGGTTTATTTATTGGTGCCGAAATGGTAAAAGACAGAACAACGCTTGAGCCAGCAGTAGAAGAAATAGACGCATTGGTGGAGATGGTAAAAAGCAAAGGCTACCTGCTAAGTACCGATGGCCCTTTGCACAATGTTTTAAAAATAAAGCCGCCTATGCCATTCAACAAGCAAAATGCTGATGAACTATTACATCACCTCGATACTTCGCTATCTGAGATGTTTCCAGCTTAATGGGGGGATTTAGTTAACGGGTAAAGATTTATCGTAAATCAACCAACTCCACTCCTTGATGAGCTTTGGTATCAAATGTGAAGGTACTTTCAGGCACTTTCGCATTTGGTGTAAAATTGCGAATAATGTAGTTGTACCTATTGCCATTTTTATCAAATATCATGGCACTTGATAGCTGCTTTTTAGCTTTATCAATACTCAAGCGTATTTTGAAAAATGGTTTTTTGCTATCTTCGGGAGTAAGATCAATCACCTGATAGGTTTTACCATCTTTATTTTCATCGCCGTTATATACATACTTATAGCCGTGTTCGTAAATGGTAAATAGTTGGGCAGGGTTAAGACTTTCGCTGCTGTGGTCAACATTGCTCAATTCTACTTGTCTATCTTTTACAATATATGTCCACTGGCTTTTACCATCGCTAATAATCTCTTGGTCTTCGGCTGATTTATCCTTATGGTTATAAATAATCACTTTATACTTATTAGCCTTCGAGTTGGATAACAATGTTCCTGTTTGCGACTCTTTGATATTGGCTTGAGGATTTTCGTAAGTAAATATAAAATCAGCTTTTACCACCGTGTAGGATTTATATTTATTACTCAGTTGGCTCAAGATTTTCTTAGCATCAACATCTTTTTGAGCAGATACTAGATTAACAGTTAAACAGGTAAGGAGTACGTAAAGAAATAACTTTTTCATAGATATATTTTGTGCAAAAATAGATAGTAAAAACAGAATTACATTAAATTGGTTTTGATAAATTTTCGAGATGCCGTTCTAAACTATACTCATCTTGAAATAAAACATCACGTGCTTTGCTACCTTCAAATGCGCCTACTATACCAGCGGCTTCCAATTGGTCTATAATTCTTCCTGCACGGTTATAACCCAATTTTAATTTACGTTGAATGAGTGAGGTTGAACCTTGCTGATGCATCACAATAAGGCGTGCTGCTTCTTCAAACATAGGGTCGCGGTCGTCGGGGTCAAACTCTTTGGTGCTACTGCTTTCGCCTTCGCCTACATATTCGGGCAACAGCATTGCCGTAGGATAGCCTCGCTGATTGCCAATAAAATCGGATATTTTTTCAACCTCGGGCGTATCTACAAAAGCACATTGCAAGCGTATCAAATCGCTCCCTGTGGATAGCAGCATATCTCCTCGTCCAATCAATTGGTCGGCACCGCCAGCATCTAAAATAGTACGCGAATCTATTTTTGATAATACCCTAAACGCCAATCGTGATGGGAAATTCGCCTTAATAGTACCTGTAATAATATTCACAGATGGGCGTTGTGTAGCGATAACTAAATGAATACCCACCGCACGTGCCAACTGAGCTATACGGGCTATCGGCATTTCCACTTCTTTACCTGCCGTCATCATCAAATCGGCAAACTCATCAATCACCAACACAATAAATGGCAAATAACGATGCTTCTCAGGGTCGCTTATTTTACGATTGATAAACTTCTGATTATACTCTTTCAAGTTTCGCACCTGCGCATCTTTCAATAAATCGTACCGCTGATCCATCTCGATACATAGCGAATTGAGCGTATTTACAACCTTTTTGGTATCGGTAATAATGGCATCAGCTTCATCGGGCAGCTTAGCCAAAAAGTGCCGCTCTATTTTACGAAAGAGGGTTAACTCTACCTTTTTAGGGTCAACCAATACAAATTTCAGCTCGGCAGGATGCTTTTTATATAATAATGAAACCAAAATAGCATTAATACCTACCGATTTACCTTGTCCTGTAGCCCCTGCTACCAATAGATGGGGCATTTTAGCCAAATCGGCAATAAATACTTCGTTCGATATGGTTTTACCCAAAGCAATAGGCAAATCCATTGTCGTATTTTGGAATTTTTCGGTCGCCAAAATAGAGCGCATCGATACCATTTCGGGATGTTGATTAGGTACTTCTATACCTATTGTACCTTTACCGGGCATAGGTGCAATGATACGAATACCCAACGCCGCCAAACTCAAGGCTATATCATCCTCTAAGTTTTTAATTTTAGATATACGCACACCTGGCGCAGGAATAATCTCGTAAAGAGTAACCGTAGGACCAATGGTAGCTTTTATCTTATCAATCTCAATATTGTAGTGATTGAGCGTTTCTACAATCTTATTTTTATTAGCTTCTAACTCTTCCGAGTTTACTGTAATCTTATTAGAGCCATAATTCTCCAACAAATCAAGTGGTGGATACTTGTAGGTAGCTAAATCGAGTTTATGGTCGTAAGTGCCAAACTGCTCAATCAAACTTTTTGCTTTATCATCATCAGCCTGTTCAATATTTAAAACGTTAGTTGGGCGTGCTGTATCAATAGTAAGCGGTATCTCGTTTTCAAACTCAGGCTCATGCAAAGCTGTTGGGTCTGGGGTAAGCACCATTGGTTCGTGGAAAACCGAGTTGGCAATTACAGCTTCTCCAGCCATATCATCTTTTACCTTATTGCTATTTTTAGGCCACTCAATAGGTTTCGATGGGTATTCATCCTCTATCTCCACAGGTTCGGGAGCTACGGTATTTACCACATCAGCGTTTAATGCCTCCTTTTTACGTTTGGGTATTTTAAAATCAATATTATAAGCTATGATTAAAACGGTAAGTGCTGCAAATAGCAATACGCCAGCAATACCAGCTCGCCCTATTTGCACATCCAACAATCTGTTTGTCCAATAGCCAAAATTACCTTCTAAAAAGTGCGGATAATCGCTAATAAAACCATGAAAAAAGCCTATCGCGATAGATATAAATACAATCAAGAAAAAAGAATATCCTAAGGTTTTGCCTAATGGATACAACCTAACTTTAAATAATAGGCGATAGCCTAAAATAAAAAACACAAAAACAAACAAGAATGAAGCTACACCAAACCATTGAAAAATGAATTGATGGGCTAGTAATGCACCAAGTTTACCAAGCCAGTTTTCGACAATAGGGGTTTTTATGCCATTGTCTATCAGCTCTTGTGTGGTTTTAAAAAGATTATGCCAACCACCATTTGCTGGCGATACATAACTTTGATCGTACTGCCAAGTAAATAAATAGGAGGTAAAGGCAACCATGAAAAAGACCGACATGATGAGAAAAAACAATCCCATAATCTTAGTTACCCTACCTCCATTCAAGTCGATTGGTGGTAGTTTTCTAAGTTTCGGCTTCGCAGTTTGCTCACCTTTCGACGAAGGTTTGTCGGGCTTATTATCGCCCTTTATTGTATTTGATTTAAATTGATTCCCTTTTATCGGCATTCGTTACATTACAGCGTTGAAACGCAAATATAAAGTTAATAGATTAAAGAAATATTAGGGATGATTTTTAATTTTTTAGTAATATTGAACTATGAGTATTGAAAAACTGGAAGAATATATCGCTACTGCCGATTTAATACACCTGAACGACTTGTTGTTGCACCAACCAACGCTTGCAAAAACCACCACTTCGCATCAGGTTTCTCCATTAATGCTTTCTTGTTATTATAAAAAACCAGCAGTAACAGATCTGTTATTAAAGTATATAGATGAGATTAGTTTGTTCGAAGCCTCGGCTGTGGGCAAATTTGATGTGGTGGCGCACTTGGTTTATTCGCATCCAGATGCCGTAAATTCTTATGCCGATGACGGCTTTACGCCATTGGGTTTGGCTTGTTACTTTGGGCAATTAGAGGTGGCTCGCTACCTGATATTAAAAGGTGCTGATGTAAATCAACCCTCAAATAATGGTTTTCATGTATTTCCAATTCATTCGGCAGCGGCGGGAAATTATAACAGTATCGTACGAACGCTGATAGAGAATGGGGCAAATGTGAATGTAAAGCAACAAGCGGGTGTTACGCCACTGCATACTGCTGCGCAAAATGGGAATCTCGAATTATTAATCTTATTACTTGAAAATGGTGCCGAAACCAACGTACGCATGGAAGGCGGAAAACTTCCTGCCGATTTGGCTAGAGAAAAAGGATTTGCCGAAATAGCAGAAATATTAAGCTGATGCTTTACCGTCGTCAACTACTACTTTTTCTAACGCCTTGATTATTTAAGCTCAGGTTTAATTATTAATAAGAAGAGTCAAATTGTTTTCCTTTTTTAATCATTCTCATGCCATAAAACAAGGTAGATATGCCACAACCTGTACATACATAGGTATTTGCCATTTTATAATCCATGCTTTTTTGAGTTATCATATAGAAGCCAAATAGTGCTACTATGGTAGTCCATGCACCTATATAATAATCGAATTTTCTGTCAAAAACCTTCGCTAAAGGGATAAAATGCAACCCAACTATAAGTGCCACGTAAGAAATAAATAGATAATCTTTGTCGATATTTACAAGCACATTTTTTCCAATCAAGATAGCCGCACCTTCTAACATAAGAATAATGATATACCATTTATTTTTACGAGGGTCTATTAGGTGAGGTATTTTTGGTAAATGTTTCTTTTTATTCAGTAATATAATGTAATTCGCAATTAGGTAGATTATTGCTACCGAAAAGAAACCTCCAACAACGCCTCTAATTGTTACATTGATGGCGAAATAAACAGCAAGTACAGCCCAAACTGTTGTAAAAATAATCATTAATGATAAGCCACCCACCACGTTATCCAATGTGGTTTTTTCTTTTTCTAAACTTGACATAATTATTAACTAAAAAAATAAAGTTAGCAATATCGTATAAATTCGGAGTTTTATTGCTCATCACTCATCGCCATACCTGATAATGGAGCAGGTATAAATATATGTATGCTGAGAAATAAATGATTGATAATTTATTTTTCAAGTTTTTTTACATACCTATTGCTAATCCAACCAATTTTGCTTGCTTTATTTGTTTTATCACCTCCTTGTTCATAAAATAAATGACCAGCAGTTTTAGAGTTAGCGTCGAGTTCAACCAACCACCATACACGCCCCGTATTATCTGTTTCGGCGGCAATGGCTCGTCCTCTTGTGCCTTTTATTAAAGTGTCAATAATATTATTAGCTTTAAAACTATGTCCTGCAATGGTGTAGTTGTTTACAATTGTGTCGTCTATTTTGGGTGCTAAGTGCATTTTGTAATTATCATTCATTACCTCGAAATAAATTGGAGTATTAAAATACTTTTTAGGAAATTGGGAGTTGTGTTGGTTTGATGTTAAATACACTGTTTAAAATTGTGGAATATTATTCTGATAATCGATTTGATAAATACGATTAAAATCAACCCAAGCATCACAGCATCCTGTATCTCTTATATAAAGCCTAAATAGTTTATTGTTTTTAAATTCAAGCTTTGTAATTTGTTGTAATTGTTTTAAAACTTTTTTAAATCCTTCTTTCGTATTCAAAAAGACAACCACTTCGTTCCCTTCATCTCCAGTACTACCTGTATAAATTATATCATCCACCCCGTCATTATTAAAATCAATCACGTGGCAATTTTGCTCAAATTCTTTTTTATTAGTATAGTTTGATTGATTCGTATAAAAGTCATATTCATCTGATAATGCTGTTGGAGCAGTTTTTACAAATTGTAACTTTACGACATCGTTTTTTTTCTCAATCCCTGCCCAATTAAATGTTGTATCTTCAAAAGGGAATAATATTTCCTCTTTTGTGCTAGATTGTATTTTCGCTTTACTTTGGTTAGAATTGGTTTTCTCTGTTTTCGAATTACAAGCTATAATTAAAATTATTAAACCAAATAAGAGTTTTTTCATTATTAGAAAGTTATAAAATATTCTTTTTGATATTACTAATAATGATTTATTGGTTTAAGATTTTGGCTTTCTGAATATTGTATTCGGCTTCGGTTATTGCTCCGTTATCAAGTAGCTGTTTGTACTTTAATAATTGGTCGGCAGCAGATGATGAGTTGTTGAAGTTATAAAACGTTTGTTTATCAATTTTTGGTGTACAATAAATAATAATAATGCCAAATATTCCCAAAAATAACCCTAATAATAAACCACCAACAGCTCCAATACTACGTTTAGAGCCTTCATTATATCCCCATACTGGGAATATAAATATCATGCCTAAAATTAACAGAATTAAAATAAGTTCGGGTGCGCCTAAAGAGCCCATAATGCTAAAGGTTTAAAATAAATGATATGTGTTTGATAAAATTAAATATCAGTAAAAAAAACTGTATTGCCAATAGGAAAATAAAAAATTGGTCTATTGTAGCGTTTTTATTGCTCATCACTCATCGCCATATCAGGCAATGGGGCAGGGGTATAATCATTTATTTTACGTAAATCTAGTATAATAACGCCTTCGCTATCGCGCTCAAAAGCAGGTACAAACTTTGCACCCCATACCATATCGTCGTGCTGGTAGGCAGTGCGCGAGTGTACTGTTTGCGAGAAAGTATCGTCAAAAGCTTTTAACAATACAGCAAAACTGGCTTCTGTGTTTTTCAAATCCTCAAATGTCATATCCCGTAGGGGACTTTTATCATCCAAAGGGTGCACTATCGTCCAACTCATGGTAAGTAGGCTCACTCTTTTTCGTTCCAACTCAAGTGGAAAAAATCGCCTTACAGGTTTGCCTTTTACATCTTCATTGTACGAGAAAATTATTTCTATTTCTAAGTCGATAAGCGTATTTAATCTCGAATTAGCAAGCCTGAACATTAATCCTCTGCCGTTTTCTAAATAAGGCGAAACCAATAAATTTTTACTGTAAAATATTTTGGCTGATGGCCGCGAGAAACGCCCGTATAGTAAGCCCGTTGCCAAAGCAAAAGATAGCAAACCAATCATCGATTCGAAAGCAGCGAGGGTGTTTGTGAGCATTCCGCTTGGGCTCATCCGCCCATAGCCTACGGTGGAGATGGTTTGCGCCGAGAAGAAAAACGCATCCCAAAATTGCCCTGCTGGAGTTGTGCCTTCGGCACCATTCAAATGGGTTACACCCACAGCTATATAAGCAAAGGCAAATAGCGTATTGATAACCAAATAGCCCAGCAGTACCAACACCCAAAATCGACCCCAACTCATCGTAATTAATTTATGATAACTATCGGATGTTTGAAAAAATGGCAACCCCTTGCGCTTTACATTAATTGAGCCATCCTGTTTCATCAAAGGTTGATTTTTGATAACGGGTTGTGAACCAAAACCTAAATCGTCTTCGGGGTTAAATTTGCGTTTGTGAATAGCCATAATATTGGGTTAGTAAAAATGCTCGTTTGTAAATTTATCAATATGCTTGCTTTTCGGAAAAACTATTTCCATATTTGTTGCAGAAATGACAAATACAACTTTAAACAACAATTGGTGGTGGCTTAACGAGTAATCGTGAGGCAGTCCTGTTTTTTGTTTAAAAAAATATATACAGAAGGGTTGCCGATAGGTAACCCTTTTTTGTTGCAATAAATTTATGAAAGCGATATTAAACCACCTTTTTGAAAATAAAACATTTACGCGTGAGCAATCAAAACAAATTTTGACAAGCATTGCGCAAGGCGAATACAATAACTCGCAAATGGCAGCATTTATGACCGCCTATTGTATGCGCAGCATCACCGTAGCCGAGTTGGAGGGTTTTAGAGATGCCATGCTCGATTTGTGCTTGCCTGCTAATTTGGAAACCAACGAACTGATAGATTTGTGCGGTACAGGTGGCGATGGTAAGGATACCTTTAATATCTCTACTCTAGCATCCTTTGTGGTAGCAGGGGCAGGGTATAAGGTAGCCAAGCATGGCAATTATGGCGTTTCGTCGGGGTGTGGCTCGTCAAATGTAATGGAATATTTGGGCTATCAGTTTACTAACGATACCGACCGTTTAAAAAGAAGTTTGGCTGCTGCCAATATTTGTTTCCTCCATGCACCTTTGTTTCATCCAGCTATGAAAACCGTAGCACCTATACGTCGCGAACTGGGTGTGAAAACATTTTTTAATATGTTGGGACCAATGGTAAATCCAGCAAAACCCAATAACCAAATGGTGGGTGTATTCAATCTCGAACTGGCAAGGGTATATGCCTATTTGTATCAAAAATCGGATGTGAAATATACCATACTAAACGCTTTAGATGGTTATGATGAAATTTCGCTAACGGGCGATTTTAAAACATTCTCGACTGATGGCGAAAAGATAAATAGTATTGAAAGTTTGGGTTTTGAAAAATTAAATCCCGAGGAAATTACGGGCGGAGGCACGGTTAAAGAATCGGCTGATATATTTATGAGTGTGCTGAATGGAGAAGCTACATCGGCACAAAGCAATGTGGTTTTAAGTAATGCGGCATTGGCTATCAAAACTATTCATCCCGAAAAAACTTTTGCCGATTGTTTTTACGAAGCCGACGAAGCATTAATCAGCAAAAAAGCATTACTAAGTTTTAAAACTTTGATTGGTAATAACTAATGAAAATAAAAATCTGCGGCTTAAAGCATCCCGATAATATAAAAACCATAACAGGTTTACAGCCCGATTATATGGGCTTTATATGCTATGCACCATCGCCACGATTTATTGCAACTATCCAACCCGAAACCTTGGCAGAAATACCTCACGCTATACTTAAAACTGCCGTATTTGTAAACGAGGGTATCGAAAAAATACAAAGCGCAATAGCTACCTATCAGTTTGATGCGGTGCAATTGCATGGCAACGAGGATGCTGATTTTTGCAAATTATTGAAAGGCAATGTTCAAGTTATAAAAGCTTTTGGGGTAGGTGAGGCTTTCGATTTTGAACAATTAGGCGAGTATGTAGATAGTGTAGATTATTTTTTGTTCGATACCAAAACAGATAAGCATGGTGGCTCGGGGCAAGCATTTAACTGGCAGGTGTTGGATAATTATAAACTCGATATTCCTTTCTTTTTAAGTGGAGGATTAAGTTTAGAAAACTTAGCAACGGTAAAAACTATAAAGCATCCGCAGCTATACGGAGTAGATATAAATAGTAGGTTCGAGATAGAACCAGGCTTAAAGGATATTAACAAACTGAAACAAGCATTTGATATATTAAAATGAAATACGGAGTTGACGAACATGGGTATTATGGAGATTTTGGCGGAGCGTATATCCCCGAAATGTTGTACCCTAATGTGGAAGAACTAAGGCAACAATATGCCATCATACTTAACGACCCTGATTTTAAAGCAGAGTACGAACAGCTTTTGAGAGATTATGTAGGCCGTCCATCGCCTTTATATCATGCAAAAAGATATTCGGAAAAATATGGTGCTAATATATTTTTTAAGCGTGAAGATTTAAATCATACAGGCTCGCACAAAATAAATAATGCCATTGGGCAAATTTTATTGGCAATACGCTTAGGTAAAAAGCGCATCATAGCCGAAACAGGTGCAGGGCAACATGGTGTAGCTACTGCCACCGTTTGCGCACTTAAGGGTATTGAGTGTGTGGTGTATATGGGCGAGGTTGATATTGAACGCCAAGCACCAAATGTAGCCCGAATGAAGATGTTGGGCGCAAAAGTAGTGCCTGCTACATCGGGTAGTAAAACTTTAAAAGATGCGACCAACGAAGCCATGCGCGATTGGATTAATAACCCTGTTGATACGCATTATATCATCGGTTCGGTTGTAGGGCCATATCCATACCCCGAAATGGTGGCGCAGTTTCAATCCATTATCTCCCTCGAAACAAAGAAGCAATTGCTTGAAAAAACAGGTACTGAGTTGCCACAATATGTAATGGCTTGTGTGGGCGGCGGCAGCAATGCAATGGGTATGTTTTACCATTTTTTGGATGACGAAGCCGTAAACTTAGTAGCAGTTGAGGCAGCGGGGCAGGGGGTACATAGCGGGCATTCGGCGGCTACCACCTCACTTGGGCGCGAAGGCGTTTTGCATGGTAGTCGTACCATATTGATGCAAACCGATGATGGGCAAGTTGTAGAGCCATATTCAATATCGGCAGGGTTAGATTATCCGGGTATAGGCCCTCAACACGCACATCTGTATAAAATAAAACGTGCTACCTACACCAGTATTACTGATGATGAAGCTTTGCAGGCAGGATTGTTATGCTCGCAGCTCGAAGGTATCATCCCAGCTATCGAAACAGCCCACGCTTTGGCACAATTAGAAAAAATGACCTTTAATCCTACTGATAATGTGGTTATCTGCATTTCGGGGCGTGGCGATAAGGATTTGAGTACGTATATAAAGCATTTTAATTTTTAATGCCGCTACTCTTCATTAATACATATAGAATATAACTCCTGTATTGGCAGGTATGATAAACAAAATGAACCGACTAAATAAACTTTTCGAATCAAAAAAGGATAATTTATTATCCATATACTATACCGCAGGTTATCCTCAATTAAACACCACCGTAGCTATTGCCGAGGCATTGGAGAAAGCAGGTGTTGATTTCCTCGAAATAGGTTTTCCATATTCCGATCCTGTTGCCGATGGCCCTACCATTCAGCACAGCTCGCAAGTGGCGTTGGATAATGGTATGACTTTGAACCAATTGTTTGAAGAATTAAAAGAACTACGCAAACGGGTAAGCATACCTATATTGCTGATGGGATATTTTAACCCGATGGTGCAATATGGCATCGAAAGGTTTTGTAAAAAAGCTGCCGAAGTAGGGGTTGAAGGTGTAATAGTGCCCGATTTGCCGATGTACGAATACGAAAAACTGTATGGTAAATATTTTGCCGATAATGGCTTGAGTAATATCTTTTTGGTAACTCCTCAAACATCCGAAGAGCGTATCCGTAAAATTGATGAGTTGAGCAATAGTTTTATCTACCTATTGTCTTCATCGTCTATCACTGGTAAAAATTTAGAAGTATCGAACACCATTGAGGATTATTATAAACGCATAAAGGCTATGCAATTAAAAAATCCAACGGTTATTGGTTTCGGTATATCAAATAATGAAACCTTTAATAAAGCCTGCGAATACGCTCGTGGTGCTATTGTGGGGAGTGCTTTTGTGAAATTTTTAGGAACTGAAAACTATATAGAAAAGATAGAAGGTTTTGTAAAATCAATCAGATTATAAATACAATTCCAGTTCTCCTTTACCTTCGCGGATAACTTCAAAGTCGCCATTGGTACAATCCACCACGGTTGAGGGGGTATTACCGCCGTAACCACCATCAATCACGATAGCTACCTTGTCTTGATATTTTTCATAAATCAATTCGGGGTCGGTTGAGTATTCAATAATATCGTCCTCGTCGTGAATAGAGGTAGATAAGATAGGATTGCCCAATGCACGCACAATTTCGCGAGCAATGTTGTTATCAGGCACACGAATACCTACCGTCTTTTTATTCGAACTTAACAGCTTGGGTACTTTATGGCTGGCATTAAAAATAAAGGTAAACGCCCCTGGTAAAGCCTTTTTTAGTATCCTAAAGGTGGTGTTGTCAATCGGTTTTATATAGTCTGATATATGACTCAAATCGTAACAGATAAACGAAAAATTGGCCTTTTCGGGTTTTATATGCCTTATTTGGCATATCGCCTCAATAGCTCGATGATTGGTAATATCGCATCCTAAACCATAAACGGTATCGGTAGGGTAAATAATAAGCCCACCTTTGCGCAGCACATCAACCACCTGTTCTATGGCTTTCGGGTTAGGGTTTTCGGGATATATTTTCACCAGCATAAATTTCTCGAATTTTCGATGGGCATTGTAAGCACAAGCAAAAATGCTGAATTATAGTTAATAAAAGATATTTTTTTACGCTGTGACGGATACAATAATTTTTAAATATATATTTAAGCGTCGTAATGAATGCTATGTTTGTAAGAAAAAATCTGCTGTTAGTCAGTTTATTAGCCCTTTCTTTTTCGGTGTCTGCTCAAAATGTAGCCGAACCATCAAATACCAATCCCGAATGGAGTAAACCTTATCCACCATTTCAAATAGCGGGTAATCTTTATTATGTGGGCACTGCTGATTTGGCTTGTTATCTTATTACAACACCTAAGGGCAATATACTCATCAATACAGGGCTTGCTGTTTCTGCATCTATGATTAAGGCAAGTATCGAAACCTTGGGTTTTAAATTTACCGATACTAAGATACTTTTAACCACACAAGCGCATTACGACCACATGGGAGCGATGGCAGCAATAAAAAGAATGACAGGTGCTAAAATGATGGTGGATGCGGGAGATGTAGAGGTAGTAACTGATGGCGGTCGCTCTGATTATGCCTTAGGTGGTAGCGTTAGTCTTTTTGAACCAGTAAAGATTGACCGAGTATTACACAATGGCGATGTTATTAAGCTGGGTAATACGCAGCTGGTAATACTGCATCACCCAGGGCATACCAAAGGCTCGTGTAGCTATCTATTTACTGTAAAAGACAACAAACGTTTGTATAAGGTACTGATAGCTAATATGCCCACGATTGTTACAGATAAAGATTTTACAGATATAGCGGCTTATCCTGCTATTGCTAAAGATTATGCTTATACATTAAATGCGATGCAAAGCCTATCATTTGATATTTGGCTTGCATCGCATGCTAGTCAGTTTAGGCTCGAAAGCAAACATCCATTGGGTAGTGGCTATAACCCCGCCGCTTTTATGGATAGGAAAGGGTACGACGAAGCACTTAAAGATTTACAAGAGCAGTATGCTAAAAAAGTAAATAAGCAGTAAAGCTTGTAAACAGTACTTCGCCATAAATCCGCTCTCTGTTTACGCTTGCTTAGTCAACTGAACGTTGATTATCAATTTAACATCTTCGCCTACTACTATCGAGCCAGCTTCGGTGATGCCATCCCATGTCAAACCAAAATCTTTACGGTTTACTTTGCCGTTTATTTCAAAGCCAGCTTTTGTATTGCCATAAAAATCAGTAGCCGAGCCACCATGCTCTACAGCCAAACTCACACTTTTGGTTACATCTTTTATGGTCAAATCGCCTTTTAGCGTATAAGCATCGTCGCTGTTTTTCTTAAATGAGGTCGATTTAAAGCTGATGTGAGGATATTTTTCAGCATCAAAAAACTCAGCAGATTTTAAATGCCCGTCGCGCTGCCCTTGGTTGGTATCTACGCTATTCACATCTAACGAAAACGCGATGTTCGCATCTTCAAAATCATCGGTATCAGTTTCAATAGTTCCTTCAAATGTTTTGAAAGAGCCAGTCATGGTTGATATAACTAAATGCTTTACCTTAAACTGCACTTCTGAGTGCGTCGGGTCGATAGTCCATTTTGATAGTGTCGTCATTTTTTTATTGATTTAATAAGTCAAAGTTATAAAATAGATGTTTAAACATCTAATGCTAAAATAGAAGATTACAATAAGACTACAAAGCAAGTAGGGTATATGTTTAAAAAATATAAAATATTGATTATCTGTGTAATCCGCCGTGTATCAACTCGGCATAAAACTCGCCGACATTCATACCAGCCGCACGCACTTGCTGGGGTACCAAACTATTGGCTGATTGCCCTGGGGTGGTGTTGATTTCGATAAAATAGAAATCTTCGCTACCTTCTTGCAGTATAAAATCAACCCGAACCATACCACGGCAGTTTAGTCGCATATATACTTCGGTTACAATTTCGGCAATAAGTTCGTTTTGTGCTGCACTCAAATCGGCAGGGGTTATTTCTTTTGATACACCGGGAGTGTATTTGGCTTCATAATCAAAAAACTCTTTCGAGCTGATAATCTCAGTAGCAGGTAATACCACTATTTTGCCATGCAAACGGGCAATACCAATACTAAATTCGCGTCCTTTAATAAATTCTTCCACCAATATTTGGTCGTCCTCTTTAAACGCTCTTTCAAACGCATCGTGCAAACCTGCTGCATTTTGCACTTTGCTCATCCCTACGCTGCTACCGCCATTATTGGGTTTTATAAATAGCGGAAATTTTAAAGTTGCAGCCACCGTTGCTACGTTGTCGTGCATACCACGTTTAAACAATTGTATAGAGCGAGCTGTGTGCATACCGTGTATGCCATGTACAATAGCTTTGGTATAAGCCTTGTTCATGGTAATGGCTGATGTGGTGGCATCGCAAGTATTATACGGAATGCCTATCATGTCAAAATAACCCTGCATCTTGCCGTCTTCGCCTGGGGTGCCATGTATGGTAATAAAAGCAAAATCGAATTTTATTTTATTGCCATCTATTGTGAGGCTAAAATCATTTTTATCGATATTGATTTTCCCTTTTTCTGATTCGTAAAACCAAGCATCCTTGCTTACCAATATGGTATATACATTAAATTGATTGGCATCCAAATTAGCGGCTATGTTTTGAGCACTGTTTATAGATACTTCATATTCGCCAGTAAAACCTCCAGCTAAAAGGGCAATATTTTTTCTCGACATCATACCCAAAGATAGTTTTTATACAGCTAAAGTCCGAATAATAACCACCACGAAAAGTTGTTTTTGCACCAAATAGCTAAATAAGAAGTAATTGCGATGAAGGATGTTGCATTGCAAATCAACCTATTTCAATCAAGCTGACATTCTACTTACAAAAAATCAAAATTTTACCTATGTTTGCTAAACAAGCAATAGATAGCCTTATAAATTCACATGAATAAATTTTGGATTTACATAAAAACTAAACAGTTTCGGAATACTATTCTTATGGCCATTGGGGCGGTAATAGTAGTGGCTATAATAGCCTTTTTTAGTTTAAGCTATTATACACGTCATGGTTCGGGTGTGCAAGTGCCTAAGGTTACGGGTATTCAGGTAGATAGGGCTATTGCTACATTAAAAGATCAAGGTTTTGAAGTAAGCGTTGATTCGGTTTATGTGGATCAAACACCAGGTACGGTGATAGAGCAAGACCCCGATGCTGGCACAAATGTGAAGCAGGGTAGGGTAATCTATCTCAAAATAGTAAAAAACTTAGCTCCCAATGTATCCTTGCCGGATATTATGGATGCTCCATATATATCAGCCGAAGCTACGATATCAAACTATGGTTTAAAAATAGGCGATACCATCTATAAAGCGGGTATAGCTCGCAATCATGTGTTAGAGGTGCATTACAATGGGCAACCTATACAAGCAGGAACTAAATTACCTAAAGGCTCAAAAATTGATTTGGTATTAGCCAATGGAGCAGGTGCTAGTGAGGTTGATTTGCCCGATTTGACAAATCAAGACTTGGATGCTGTTAAATTTGTGCTCAAAAACGGCGGATTGGCAGTAGGCGTAATTACTTATGAAGGGAAAATTACCGACTCGACTAATTTAGTGGTTGTAGCGCAATCGCCTATGAAAACAGATTCGGTAACTAAAGTGAGTAATGGTACACGCATTAACCTAACAGTTACTCAGGGTAAAAAAGCACAATGACCGATATTAGTGCCAACGAATTGATGGCGCGCCTGCAACAAGGCGAGCACTTAAATTTGCTTGATGTGCGCGAGAGTATCGAGTTTTATACCTATAACATCGGCGGCAAGCATATACCTTTGGCTCAATTAAAAGATAATATAGCTAACTTGGTGTGGAATAAAACCGACGAAATTATCGTTGTATGTAGGGCAGGATTAAGAAGTGCTACCGCAAAAACAATTTTAGAAGCCGAAGGTTATCAAAATATCAAAAACTTAGTAGGCGGATTGATGGCTTATCAAAAAAATCAACAAAAATAATAGACCAATTATAATAATGGATCAGACAAAAAAATCATCGGGTACATTCAAAAAAAGCATTATTGCTATTGTAGTTATATTAGTTATTGTAGCAGGTTTTGCAGGCTCGTATTATTATAAACGGTACTTTAAACCCAATGTGAGCAACAAACAAGAATATTTATACATACATACGGGCGCAACTTACGATGATGTATATAAAACCATTTGCGACCAACACTTATTGATTGATGCTGCAACTTTTGATTGGGCGGCACACAAAATGCACTATACAACCCGAGTGAAGGCGGGTAAGTACCATTTAAAAAGCGGAATGGGTAATCGCAAATTGATAAATATGCTAGCATCAGGCACGCAAGAGCCAGTTACGCTATCGTTCCATAATCTTCGACTTAAAACAGATTTTGCAAGCTTCTCGGCCAAAAAAATCGAACCCGATTCGGTAGCAATTATTCATTTGCTCGATTCGGCAAAATTTGTTCAGCAATATGGTTTCACTACCGATAATGTGTACACCATGTTTATCCCGAATACCTATCAAATGTATTGGAATACTACACCCGAAAAGTTTTTTAAACGGATGTATGCTAATTATGAAAAGTTTTGGACGCCCGAACGTAAACAACAAGCTGCTGCTATTAATCTATCGCCTATTCAGGTAGCTATTTTAGCCTCTATTGTGGATGCTGAGGCATTGCACGACGACGAAATGCCAACCATAGCAGGATTGTACTTAAATCGACTTAAAATAGGCATGAAACTCGAATCAGACCCTACGGTTATTTTTGCGATGAATGATTTTACCATCCATCGGGTATTAAAAAGGTATCTTTCCAATCCATCACCTTATAACACTTATGCGCATACAGGTTTGCCACCAGGGCCAGTAATGATGCCATCAACCAATGCCATTGATGCGGTTTTGAATTATAAAAAAAACAGCTATATCTATATGTGTGCTAAGGATGATTTTTCGGGCTATCATAACTATGCAAGCACAGTTGCCGAACATTTGGTAAATGCACACAAGTTTCAACAAGCGTTGGATAAAAGAAATATCAAGAAATAATGTTTGAGCATACCACCAAATTGCGCGTACGATACGGCGAAACCGACCAAATGGGGTATATGTATTATGGCAATTATGCCGAGTTTTATGAAGTGGGTAGGGTAGAGATGTTGCGCAGTTTGGGGATGACTTATAGCGGCATGGAGGCATCGGGCATTATGATGCCAGTATTAGAGCTGCATTGTAAGTACTTAAAACCGGCTTTATACGACGAGGAGATAAGCATAAAGGTAATAATGGATAAAATGCCAGGTGTGAAAATTCACTTCAAATATGAGTTGTATAACGAGAAAGGAGAGTTGATAAATACAGGCGATACACTTTTAGCATTTATCAACATGAAAACCAATCGCCCATGCCTGCCATCGCAAGAGTTTATAGATAAATTGAAGCCGTTTTTTGTTCAATAGATAGGATGGAGTGGTTGCATCAGTTTTTACTTCGGTTCAGGTTTTATCAATATATTATTGAGTGGACAAAATTTATCGTTTTTCCAGGGTTTAAACCTATTTCATTATATACTGTAGCGGCTTTCTTTTTCGACGAAATAAAGCAAGGCACATTAGCCAATAAAGCATCCTCGCTAGCATATAATTTTATGCTGGCTATTTTTCCAGCTACCATCTTTTTATTTACGCTGATACCCTATATACCTATTAAACATTTTCAAGATCAGCTGCTTACCATAATGGCGCAAATAATGCCCGATAATGCATT
Organism: uncultured Mucilaginibacter sp.; assembly: GCA_963422535.1. Classification (GTDB taxonomy): domain Bacteria; phylum Bacteroidota; class Bacteroidia; order Sphingobacteriales; family Sphingobacteriaceae; genus Mucilaginibacter. The sequence continues at coordinate 104,309 of OY730227.1, read as the reverse complement.
TAAAGCCCTGCAAACTACTATTACTGATATTATTAAAAATCAGAATGGTAAATTATTCTCCTTCGGGTTTCTAACTACTCTGTTTTTTGCTACCAATGGCGTAAGCACATTGATGGAAGCATTTAACAAATCATCATTAATTGAAGAAACTCGCAGCTATCTACATAAGCGATGGGTGGCTTTGGTACTTACGGTGGTTATTAGTTTTTCGCTGCTTATTGCCGTAGCTATTATGATAGTAGGGCACAAGATTTTGATTTTTATGCAAACAGAACTTGGCGGCAAGGCTCATGCTTGGTTTTTGGTAATAGCTTTATTGCGATGGATAATAGTGATTGTTATCTTCTTCGTTACGGTATCATTACTGTATAGGTATGGACCAGCACACAAACAACGATGGAAGTTTTTTAGCCCAGGAGCTATATTGGCTACCAGTTTAGCCATTGTTACCTCGCTAGGGTTTACCTATTATATCAACAACTTTTCGTCGTACAATAAGATATATGGTTCTATTGGTACACTCATCGTGGTGATGATTTGGTTGTACCTAAATTCACTAATTATTCTCCTCGGATTCGAATTAAACGCCAGTATTGAGCTTTCAAAACGTAGTATTAAGATAGTAAAACCCCGTTTTAACTCTTTTCGATCGCCAAAAACCGAAAATTCTAAAAAATAATTGCTTTGTAATCAATCGATTGCAACGATATGTATTTTATTTAAAAAAAACTTAACATCAAATTTGCCAATTCGGCTCGGTTTTGTACTTTTGCCCTCGGAGAGTTGGCAGAGTGGTCGATTGCGGCAGTCTTGAAAACTGTTGAACTGTGAAAGGTTCCTGGGGTTCGAATCCCTAACTCTCCGCAAAATTCAAAAGAAATATAAAACGCTTAAAATTGAAATTTTAAGCGTTTTTGTTTTTAAGTATTTCAAATCAAGCAGCAGACTCTTAGATGGCGTAAAAGTGATTATCATGTAATGTTAATTGCTTTTTGGTGAGGTTACAAGGCGGTTTATCTCCATCCCAAATGGATAATAATTGATTTGGAGTGGTGCTACCGGATTAAGCGGAAAAGTTGTGGGGATAAAAGATTTAAGCATAGATTTTAGCAAGTCTAAACAGAAAGAAAGTAGTATCCCTCACGCCTCTTGAAGTGGCTCTGAACGCTTTTATTTTAGCATTGAAAGATTCAGCCGATGCGTTTGTGCTTCTGTTGTCAAAGAAGTTTAAGATGGAATTATAGTGTTGCTGGATTGATTTTGCTACAGTTTTGAAAGCTTCAATTCCAGCCGCCTCGACATCATTATACCAAAGCGCCAGTTTTTTAAAGGCTATTTGCTTGCTTTTGCAGGCAGTGAATATATTGCCCAACCTGATGGCTAGATTATAGGCTTTGAGTAGCTCGGGATACTTTGGGAACAACAAATTAGCCCTTTCCTTTTGTGAAGCAGTCCATTTGGACTCATGCTTGAAAAGCAGATAGCGGCTCCTGGCCAGTAACTGTTTTAAAGTATCGCCATTGCTGAATACTTCGGGTTGATAGGCTTGTTTGTTCTTCCTAGCCTGTTCAATTGCCTTATTTTCTGCCTCGAGCGCTTCCCATCGGTATTTTATTCTTGCTTCCTGTACAAGCATCATAGGCCAGTTTCTGCACATGAAATCTGTCGATCACCCGTTTAGCATCAGGAAAGCATCTTCTGATGGCTTTAACCATATTGGCCGCCATATCCATGGTCACCTCTTTAACCTTATTCCTTTTTCGCAGAGGTACGCGTTCTAGCACCGTTATGATCTGTTCGGCCTGTGTACCTTTAATCATGGCTACAATCGTATTTTTACCACTTTTAGCCTCTTTATTGGTAACGATGGTATATAGTTCTCCATTACTCAGTGCCGTTTCATCTATGCTTAAAGACGGGCCGATATTGTCTGCAAATAACATCCATTCATCCGCATGGTCTTTTTGTCCCCAGCTATGAAAATCGCTCAGATGCTCTTTGTATTGTGCCTGTAGTTGTTTGCCGTCGACTTGGTATAGCCTGCCTAATAAATGGCAGCTTATTGGCTGATTATCCAAATATACCTTTTAAAAAAGTGCCGAATTCCGTTGTCATTCGCGCTCCTTTTTGTACTAAGTTCCAGTCTCTTGTAATGATTTCCCCGCTTTCTATGACTTCCCAGCGGCGACGCTTTATGCACAACGATACCTTATGACCGCGAATGGGGAAATCCTGTATGCTGGTCTCCGGTAGAAAACCTTTAGACTCCAATCGTTGGTTGTCATAGCCCGCCGGAGTAATATTCTTTTCTTCCAGGTGTATATTCAGCCCTTGCGGTGTTTGGGTCACGTTCATTAACTCAAAATAGTCAAATATTCCTTCAGGTAGTATCAGCCTTACCAGTGCTTCGTATGTGTTCGACAAAATATTTCAGTATTCGTTTGACATCGCAAAACAAATACTTTTATCCTTACCCCACAACTTTTCCGCTTGATCCGTGCTACCCGCCATTTTTTGAAGAACTTATGGAATAGTATTTAAAAATGATTTGCACAAAAAAAGCCTCTCGATTGAGAGGCTTTTTGACGATTTCTGTGATCCCGCTGGGACTCGAACCCAGGACCCCAACATTAAAAGTGTTATGCTCTACCGGCTGAGCTACGGAATCGTTTAATTCTTTTCGTTAAAGTGGTGCAAATATAGAGTTTATTCATATTGATTGCAAACCTATTTTAAATTAATTTTAACAACGCAAATAAGCTCTTCATAACCAGTAAACTAAAATTTTAAAATTCCGATTTTACCCCCGTCGCCTGCCAATAAAACCAGTTTTCCGTGTTTTGCCACGCGGCATACGTTGTAACTTGTGCTGTCAATATTAGTCCATGTTTTGCCCCCATCGGTAGTGATGTTGCTACCCGAAGTGCCTGTTGCGAGGTAGGTATTCGGCCCAATATGCTCCACACCCGACTGAAAACCTGCTGGCTGGGTACTCGAAAGTTGCCATGTTGTACCGTTGTTGGTGGCATAGCAGGCGGTCGAGTCACGGCGTTTATCATTACTGTAATCGCCACCCACGGCAAGCCATTGTTGGTGGTGTATCGCTACCGAAAACGCCCCCTCGCTTGCCTTACCTTGCGTTAAAGGTAGGGGCGTGTATTGCCAATTGTTGTTATTATATGTCAATATGCGTGCATGACTGCCGCCAGTTGCTATCACTATATTGTTGTTATTCACACGCAAGCAAGTGCCACTTGCAGCAAAGGCAGCCTCATTTGTAAAAGCATCAGGCGTGTTTGCAAACGGTGTCCAAGTTTCGCCGCCATCTTTAGTTTCGAGCAGTAAAAACTTATTGTTGATAGGGTCGCCCAATACATAACCGTGCAGCTTGTCGGTAAATTCCATTGCATCCAAAAAGTAAACACTGTCTGCATTCTTATACTTCACTTGCCAATGCACACCGCCGTCCTTAGTTCTCATAATCAATGCAGGCGTACCCGAGCTCATTATTATTGCCTCCGTAGCCGAAAACGCTTCAATATCTCTAAAATCAGCCTTTTCAAACCCCTTTACCTGTTGCCAGTTCCAAGTAGCTCCACCATCAGTAGTAATGGCTATATGCCCTTTGCTTCCGCTTACCCAAGCCACCTTATTGTTTACTACCGATAGTCCGCGTATGCTGATGGGGTTGCCTTGTTGCAATACGGTTATATGTTGTGCACTAGCTATAAAAGGAATAAACAAACCGAACAATAAAACGGTGGATAATAATACATTTCGCATAATAGTGTTTAAAATTGTATCCTAAGATAGTCTTTATCTATGCTTTTGCAAAATAAGGAGAAGGGGGCAATTTATACCATCATTGTGCAAAACACCAGTTATTAAAATGCCTAATGATGGTATTAGCGTGTCATGCTCATGCGCTTCTAAGTGTGGAGTGAAGGTATTTCTACAAGAGGCAAAATATTTTTATCTTTAAAAACCCTAATGTGTGCACAAAGCATTACCTAAATTAAAGCATGGAGAAAAAATTAATAGAACAACCCACCGTAGTTGAAGAGTTTAAAAAGCATTTGAATGATGAACATAACAAACGGATATTATTTTCGGCACCGTTTGGTACAGGGAAATCAACCTTTTTGAACGAGTATTTTACAAATAATGACCAAAACCATATTGTATTTAAGCTATACCCTGTAAACTATGCAGTGGCATCAAGCGAGGATATATTTGAGCTGATAAAGTATGAATTATTAGCCCAGCTATTTGGCGGGTACTACAAGCAATTGAAGATTGAACAAAACGATTTTGCGCTTTTATTAGTTGCTCAATCCTATTTCCTACACGAGGCTGATTTCAAACCTATTTTTAAAAAGCTATTCCAATTTATTCCCAAAGGAAAAGAAATAGTTGAATTGGGAGAAGCAGGAATGGGTTTTTATAAAAGATTTAAAGATTATAGTAATAAGGTTAAAGAAAATGGGGAGCAAGTAGTAGAAGATTATAATGACTGGTGCAAGAAGAGGAAAGGCTCAATTTATGAAAGAGATGAGATTACCTTATTGATAAACGATTTTTTAAATAGGCTAAGAGATGGGGATGAGAATAAAAAACTTGTTTTAATAATAGATGATTTGGATAGGCTCGACCCTGAGCATGTGTTTAGGTTGTTTAATGTATTTAGTGCGCATTATGATACCGTTACCGAAGAAAATAAATTTGGTTTTGATAAGGTAATATTTGTGTGCGATTACGATAATATAAAAGAAATGTATAGCCACCGATATGGCGAAAAGGTAAATTTTGAAGGCTATATTAATAAGTTTTACTCTACACAACCATTTGCTTATGATAATAGGCAATATGTAATAGATGAAATAGAGAGTATTTTAAATATAAAAGCGTTATTTGATGCGAATAAACCTATGATGCGGAAAAAAATAGAAGAGGATGGAAATACTGAGATATTACTAGATATTATTAATAATGATGGGTGTTATTATCCGCATAAATCTTTTATTTATATATTAAGTGATTTAGTCATAACAAATCATATCAGTTTAAGAGAATTAAAAAAATTTACATCACTTGATTGGCCAACCTATGAAATAGATATTGAAAATCGGGTTATTAAAGCATATTTGTTTAAATTCTTAGTTATAATTCATCTGTTAAAGAAGTTTTTCAAAATAGAGCAAATAAAAGAGATTTTTAACAAACTATCAGAAAATAACCGCTTTATTAAAGATGGTAATACTATTGAGTTTTTAGCTGATGCTGCTGTAGTGTTTTTAGTTCCAACTGCTCAGCTTTTTAATCTCGGTTTATCACAGACTGGTAAGATTGATATACCTCTAAAAAATACTAACATTGAATATATCACTCATTTAGATCATCTATTATATAATACATATAAACTTATAGGACCTGTAATTAACAATCCGCTCAATATTTATACATTATTACATGAAGCATTAAAGGTATGTGTAGAGAAAGGATATGTAAAATAGGTTGGTGGTGTTTTGTAGAAAATAATAATCTTGTTGGTGCTGTGCTCCTCGCAAATACGAGTTGTGAGAAAAATGCGTCATTGCGATACACCGCAGGTGGAGAAGCAACCTCAAAACAAGGGTTATCATGCTGAGGCACTCGAAGCATGGTGCGATGGTTAAAGTTCTTTCATGTTCTTTGTCTTGGATACAAAGAACCAAAAATCAAGCCGTCAAGAAGGCTTCTTGGGCTCGGGGCTCTCCCTGCAAGCGTTGCTGAACCGCAGGCTGCAATAAAATTTATTGCTATGCCTTTTGCCATCGCTCGTAGGCGTTCTGTTCAGCTTCACTTCGACTGAAGCTGCCTTGCCGACGGTGCATTGGCGTAATAATCCATCTAAGTAGATGTTGTTATGCTGAGGCACTCGAAGCATGGTGCGATGGGTATAGTCCTTTCATGTTCTTTGTCTTAGATACAAAGAACCAAAAATCAAGCCGGCAAGAAGGCTTCTTGGGCGCAAGGCTCTCCCTGCAAGCTCTGCTGAACCGCAGGCTGCAATAAATATTTTTATTGCTATGCCTTTTGCCATCGCTCAGGCTGTGCATTCAGCTTCGCTTCGGCTGAAGCTGCCTTGCCGACGGTGCATTGGCGTAATATTCCATCAAAGTGGTGGCTATCATGCTGAGGCACTCGAATCATGGTGCGATGGTTAAAGTTCTTTCATGTTCTTTGTCTTAGATACAAAGAACCAAAAATCAAGCCGTCAAGAAGGCTTCTTGGGCTCGGGGCTCTCCCTGCAAGCGTTGCTGAACCGCAGGCTGCAATAAAATTTATTGCTATGCCTTTTGCCATCGCTCGTAGGCGTTCTGTTCAGCTTCGCTTCGTCTGAAGCTGCCTTGCCGACGTTTTGAATGATGTAGAATTGCCTAAGTAGGGATTATTAATGTGTTGTTAGTTTTTTATAGGTATTAATAAGCTCCCTTCGGTCGGTTGCTTCGTCGTTCCTCCTCGCACGCTGTATTTCACCGCCCTAAATCAAATTATTTAGAAATTGTATATCTTGCAGCACTAAATTTAAAAATCAACAGCAATGAAATTTTTTAAAACTGCCTTATCACTCGTATTGAGTGGGGCTGCCTTTGTGGGTTATGCCCAAAATGCCGAGCAACAGGAGAGCAAATACGATCAGCATAAAGTATTTAGCCCTTTGTTTTATCATAATGATGGCAATCAATATCGCACCGCGGCTGGTGCGCCAAGTGCTAAATATTGGCAAAACCGTGCCGACTACAAATTAAACGTAACGTTGGATACAGCTAAGCACCGTGTAAGTGGTACAGCGTTGATTACCTATACCAATAATAGTCCCGATAGATTGGGTTTTTTGTGGTTGCAGCTTGATCAAAATGCTTTTAAAGAAGGCTCTCGTGCGCAAGCTACTAGTGTGGTAGAGGGTAGCCGTTTTACCAATAAGCAAGCTACCAATGGCGATGAGATAAAGGGTGTGTACATCATCAAAAATAATAAAGCCGAAAAGGTAGATTATATAGTGAATGATGCACGTATGCAGATACGCTTAAAAGATACTTTGCGTGCTGCTGGTAGTAAAATTCAGTTAAAAATTGATTATGCTTTTGATGTGCCCGAATACGGTATTGATAGGATGGGACGCAACCTTGCCAAAGGTGGCTGGATATATGAGATAGCACAATGGTATCCACGTATGGAGGTGTATGATGATATTTCGGGATGGAATGTGATACCTTACTTAGGGGCATCGGAGTTTTATTTAGAATATGGAAATTTCGATTATACCATTACCGCACCTGCAAATATGGTGGTGGCTGGCTCGGGCGAGTTGTTGAACCCGAACGAAGTATTAAGTGCTAAAATATTGGCACGTTTGGCATCAGCAAAAAATAGCGACAAAACGGTAACTATTAAAGATGCAAGCGATATTGGCAAAGCCGATAGTCAGCCTAATAAAGCTAACCTAACTTGGCATTTCTACTGCACCAATGCGCGCGATGTGGCATGGGCTGCTTCAAAAGCCTTTGTTTGGGATGCTGCACGCATCAATTTGCCAAGTGGGAAAAAAGCATTAGCACAATCTATTTATCCTGTCGAAAGTGCTGGAGCTGATGCTTGGAGCCGTTCTACCGAGTATGTGAAGGCTTGTATCGAGCTATACTCGACCCAATGGTTCGAATATACCTATCCAGTGGCTACCAATGTGGCGGGTAACATAAGTGGTATGGAGTATCCGGGTATTGTGTATTGCGGTGCGGATAGTAAAACAGGCGAGTTGTGGGGCGTAACTAATCATGAGTTTGGGCACAATTGGTTTCCGATGATAGTAGGCTCAAACGAGCGCAAATATGCTTGGATGGACGAAGGTTTCAATACTTTTATTAATAAAGTAGATACCAAAGTGTTTAACAAAGGCGAATATTACCAGCCTGCTGATGCGCAAAGTGTAGCACCTGATATGTTTGCGCCTAATGCTGATGCGATAATGAATACACCCGATGTGATACAAACCAATTATTTGGGTTTTGCAGCTTACGAAAAGCCAGCTATGGGGCTTACCATCTTGCGCGAACAAATACTAGGGGAGGAGCGTTTTGATTATGCTTTCCGTACGTATATCAAACGTTGGGCGTTTAAACACCCTACACCTTGGGATTTTTTCCACACAATGGATAATGCCGCAGGCGAGGATTTAAGCTGGTTTTGGAACGAGTGGTTTTACACTACTTGGAAAGACGACCAAGCCGTAAAATCAATGGATTATGTGAGTGGCGACCCATCAAAAGGAGCGTTAATTACGATTGAGAATTTAGAAGAAATGGCTTTGCCGGTAACTATTGAAGTAAAAGAGGAAAACGGTAAAGTGGGTAGGATGAGCCTTCCGGCTGAGGTATGGCAACGTGGCCCTGTGTGGACTTTCGTTTACAAATCGACCTCGAAAGTACTTTATGCAACTATTGACCCTGATCATAAACTGCCTGATGTAAATCCTGAAAACAACTCAATGAGCGGCGCAACTGCACCGAAAGGAACTACGGCTGCATCGATAATAAAGGCTTATTTAGATGCCATAGGTGGTGAAGATAAAGTGAAAGCTATACAAGATTTGACCGTAACATCGGAAGGTACTATACAAAACTTTAATTTGGTACGTACCAATAAATTCAAATCGAACGGGATGTTTTACCAAGATGTGGATGTTCCCGCGTATAACAATTTTAATGCATCGCATATTGTGATAAATGCTGCCGATAGTATAACAGTGATAGCAAATGGTAGAGTTATACAATTGGATGCTATTGCTAAAAATTCGGTAAAGGCAAGGTATAGATTATTTCCAGAACTAAATTTTAGCAAAACTGGTTATACTGCCAAATTGGATGATAATTTAAAGGTTATAAACGGCGTATTGGCTTATTTGATAACCGTTACCGACCCATCGGGTGTTAAAGTAAAATACTTTTACGACCAAAAAACAGGTTTAAAATTGAGACAATATACCGATGTGCCTAATGCCGCCGTATTAGAGTTTGGTAATTACCAAGCTATTGATACAGGCGTCAAAATACCGTTTACTGAGAAAAACAATATCAATGGTGCACCAATAGAATATACCATTAAAAAAGTTGTTGCCAACTCAAACTTAAGCAACGACATTTTTAAATAAGATAGTAAGTATCTTAACAATAAAGCCTTAGGTTTTGAGCACGATGTGTTTAATGCCTAAGGCTTTTTTGTGAGCCAATTTCTCCTACCTCTTTACGTAGGAAAAAACATATGCAATGAATAAGATATTAGTGACTTATTAATTAGTGATATTATACATAATGGTATTAATTACATCATCATTTGTTAATAACAAAACACTTTTTTTATAACTCGGCGCAAATATTTTGTAACTGGTTTGTTACATTTTAACTTTTTTACCGTGTTTTTACAGATTGTATATCTTATTATTTATCAGAGAGTTGAAAAAGTCAATTAAAGTTAACGTTAATTTTTTTTCGCTAAAATTAAGATTTTTGAAACAACAAATGTTGCACAGACGTATAAGACCACATAATAAAATTACTGTTATGAAACTAGCAAACTATAAACGCCCCTTATTTAGTATAATGTTTTCAGTAACATTAGGAACTACCTTATTTTTTTCGTCGTGTAAAAAAGATTCTTCGGTTACCCCAGACCAAAGTGCGAGTAATATTAATAACTTAGACAGGGCACGCCGCCGCACGGGAACAAATTTGGGCGGAACTACTACAAGTGGAACTACTACGGGTGGTACAACCACAGGCGGAACTACTACTGGTGGAACTACTACAGGCGGAACCACTACTGGTGGAACTACTACAGGCGGTGCTACTACAGGTGGCACAACTGCCACCACAGGCGGAACTACTACTACAATAGATCCAAAAACAGGTTTGCCTATTGGTAGTGGTACAACAACTAAGGTGTTTGCTTATAAAGGGAGTGCGCCAATTTCATTATCAGGACAAAGTAATATCACAATATCAGGCGATTCGATTTCGGGAGGCTCAGTTAATTGTATCTCATTAACTAATTGCAGTAATGTACATATTACTAAGTGTAAACTTATCAATTCCTCAGTTTATGGTATATCGTTATCTAAATGTACCAATGTGACCATTGATAGCTGCTTTATTAGCAATGTAGCAGCGGGAGTTCACGCTTTTCAGAGTGCTACTATAAAAACAAATAGCAATCAGTTTTTAAACATGAATGGCCCTATGCCCGATGGTAATTTTGTGCAATACTCTTATGTTACGGGTGGTGGTAATCAAATCATGAACAACCGTTGCGAAAACATAGTAGGAGTGGCTCAACATCCGCAAGATGGATTGAGTGTGTATAAATCAGACGGTTTACCAGGCGACTCTATAATGGTAACTGGCAACTGGATAAGAGGTGGACAAGTATTACACGACTCGGGCGGCGCGGCAGGTATAGTATTGGGCGATGTGGGTGGTTCGTACCAAGTAGCTCGAAACAACATTATTGTAAACCCAGGCTCGGTAGGTGCACAAGTACAAGGAGGAAGCCATATCACGATGGATCATAACATTATCTACAGCTCGGCAACAACCTATAGTGTGGTAGGGATAGCATACGGTAACTATTCGGGAGCGGCAAGTACTGATATAACCATGAGCTATAATACGATAAGATATTATCAAACAGCAGGAACAGAGTGCGATATGTGGTGGGATCCAGCTACTGCGTCGCAGCCAATTGGTTGGAGTACGAATATTGGTCGTGCTAATATTGATGCAAGTATATTACCAGCTAAAATTATAACAATGAAATAAAGTAGAATGTAATTGCACCTTGTGCCCCACACAGGGTGTTCTTATTTGATTCATAAACAAAGGTAGGGTGCTCTAATAAAGCGCCCTATTGATTTTTATATCCTAGTTGAAACCCCCTCAACTATATATGGTAGATATAAAAAGCTTAATGAATGTTAGGCTATAACTTCTTTCCTATTTCGTAGTTCTTCGTATAGTTCAATCACTTTACGTTGTAGTGTAGCTATTTCACTTTCACGCTCAACAAGCTTCTTTTGTACTATATTTAGATGAGATGGAGTAGTTTCTACCTCCTCGTTGCCTTCAACATTTAATAATTGTACAATGCTGATTTCGTAGATATTGGCTATTTGTTCTAATCGTGATAAATTCACATCAGTAACGCCAGTTTCTATCTTTGAAAACGCAGGGATAGAAATACCTAAACGTGTGGCAATATCTTCCTGACTCCAGCCATGTTGATGGCGCAAAATTCTAATGCTTTTGCCAATAGATTTGTTTGTGTTTTTTTTGCTTATAGTAGTCATAGTTTAAAATCCCAATAGGATGGGGTAAAATACATGGTCAAACAGCGTGCCATTCTGAATTTCTGTAAAATTAACACTATTTTACTTACAAAGCAACTTGAGTAGGGAGTTTTGGGGAAATAATTCTACGTAATAAAATAAAAGTGCTTCATTTTATTAATTAACGTTAAATTTATTCTTTTGCTAAGAAATATTTATTTCTAATGATTTGGTATTAAAAATATCAATAAACAATAAGTTAATTATGGATAATTCTCAATTTTGCAAACTTGAGCAATAATTGCTTTTGCCCAATTTCCTTAAAAAAAATAGTTGCTTTTACGTCAGGTTTGTTACCCTCTAAGTTAATCACTTTTCCATAGCCAAACCGCTCATGCTCTACCTCCATACCTACTTGCAGGTTTGTAGTATCCGACGGTGCAAACCCTGCTGATGGCACATGCGCTTTTGCCAGTATGGATGTAGTTTTTACAGGAGCAGGTTTGGGTTTCGAGAATGTATCGCTTTTTTTGTTCCAACTGTTGCGTTCATCATCAAAAAACGAAGGATTGTTGCTTGGCTTGGCGGTACTATCTAAATCTAAATAACGGGCATCAATCTCGTCCAAAAATCTACTAGGCTCACAACTAATTAACGTGCCAAATTTGAAACGGGATGTAGCATAACTAATCGTCAATTTTCGCTCGGCGCGGGTTACGGCTACATAAAACAAACGACGCTCTTCTTCCAAATCGCTTCGCGAATTGAGCGACATTTGAGATGGGAAAAGATTTTCTTCGAGCCCTACAATATTTACGCTTGGAAATTCTAAGCCCTTTGATGAGTGTATCGTCATGAGCGATACCGTATCGGCATTTTTATCACTCTCCTTATCATCATTGGTAAGCAGGGCTACATCTTGCATAAAAATTTCGAGCCCTTTATCATCAATATCTTCTCTTTCCGAAAACTCTTTAATACCGTTCAATAATTCTTGTATGTTTTCGTAGCGATTTAAACCTTCTACCGATTTATCTTCATACAAATCTTTCAATAAGCCCGAATGCTGGGCAATATGCAAAGCAGCATCATAAGCCGATTGATTTTTTACCACTACCTGAAAACTTTGTATCATGGTGGCAAACACGCCCACTGCGCCCGCACTGCGCCCATCCAAAAACATTGATGGATTATTTATTACTTCCCAAGGGGTGGTTGCGTGCTGGTCGGCACTTACAATAATACGGTCGATAGTGGTATCGCCTATGCCACGGCGAGGGTAATTGATAATGCGCTTTAAGGCTTCCTCGTCAGTTGGGTTAATAGTGAGCCTGAAATAAGCTATTAAATCTTTAATCTCTTTACGCTGGTAAAATGATTGCCCGCCATATATTTTGTACGGAATGTTGAGTTTGCGTAAAGCCTCTTCCATCGAGCGCGATTGGGCATTGGTGCGATATAGAATGGCAAAATCGTGCCACTTCATCCCACGTGTACTACGCTCGTGCATAATGGCATCAGCTACTATTTTACCTTCCTCATTATCGCTAAAGGCACGCATTATTTTTATTTTATCGCCTTCTTCTTTTTTCGAGAACACATCCTTTTTTAGCTGTTCTTTATTATTGGCGATAATGCTATTGGCTACATTTACAATGTTTTGGGTTGAGCGATAGTTTTGTTCGAGCTTAAATATCTTTAAATCAGGATAATCTTTTTCAAAATTCAGGATGTTTTGAATATTAGCCCCCCTAAAAGCATAAATACTTTGGGCATCATCGCCCACTACGCAAATGTTTTCGTTTACAGCTGCCAATTTTTTCACAATCAAATACTGCGAAAAGTTGGTATCCTGATACTCATCCACCATCAAGTATTTAAACTTATGCTGATATTTGTTTAATACATCGGGATGATTTTTTAGCAACTCGTTGGTTTTGAATAGTAAATCGTCAAAATCCATGGCCCCAGCACGATAGCACCGAGTAGCATAAGTTTGATAAATAAGCCCTATCTGTTCGCGCCTGCCTGCTATATCATCAGCCTGTATTTGTTCGTTTTTTTGATACTCTTGCCATGATATCAGGTTGTTTTTGGCTGCCGAAATGCGGTTATATACATAGTTGGGATTATACAGCTTATCGTCGAGGTTCATCTCTTTCAAAATTGCCCGTATAACGCTCTTGCTATCATCGGTATCGTATATGGTAAAATTGTTTGGGTAACCTATTTTATCAGCCTCCACCCTTAAAATTTTGGCAAAAACAGAGTGGAAAGTACCCATCCAAATGTTTTTGGCTTCGGTGCCTACCACGTGCATAATACGCTCACGCATTTCGCGTGCCGCCTTGTTGGTAAAAGTGAGTACCAGTATATTAAAAGCATCCACACCGCTGGCCACCAAATGCGCCACACGCATGGTGATAACCCGTGTTTTGCCCGACCCCGCACCTGCTATAATCATTACTGGTCCATTGGCTTGCAATACTGCCTCACGCTGTGCGGGGTTTAATCCCTCTAAATAATCCAAAATCTTTTCCTCTTTTCTGTGTGGGGCGAAGTTATGATTTTGAGCCGAAAGGTAAAAAGGGAATAGTGTATCTGTTTTTATATTTATAGTAATGAATGGTGAAATAAAACACTCCCCGCAAAGATGTGCTAAAGAATAAGATTGCTTCGTAGTTGCCTAACCCTCACCAAGGGGAGAGGTAATAATTTTATTTGTATTATATTTTAAAGTGTAGCTTTGTGTAACCGATTATTGGCAATAAAGAACAATCATTTTTTTACTATGTGGTATAATAACATTCTCGAAACCATAGGCAATACGCCAATGGTAAAATTAAATACAATTACCAAAGATATACCTGCTACGGTTTTGGCTAAAATTGAAACTACCAACCCCGGTAATTCAATTAAAGACCGCATGGCACTTAAAATGATTGAGGATGCCGAAAAAAGTGGTGTGCTTAAGCCTGGCGGAACAATAATTGAAGGCACATCGGGCAATACGGGAATGGGATTGGCTATTGCCGCAGTTATAAAAGGCTACAAATGTATTTTTACGAGTACTGATAAGCAATCGAAAGAAAAGTTTGATGCTTTGCGTGCTTTTGGTGCTGAGGTAATAGTGTGCCCCACCAATGTTGACCCCGAAGACCCTCGCTCTTATTATTCGGTATCATCTCGATTAGAACGTGAAGTGCCCAACTCGTGGAAACCAAATCAGTATGATAACCTGTCCAATTCGCAAGCACATTATGAGCAAACTGGCCCCGAAATATGGGAGCAAACCGAAGGTAAGATTACACACTTAGTTGCAGGCGTAGGTACAGGCGGCACCATATCGGGTATAGCTAAATATTTGAAGGAGAAAAATCCGAATATAAAAGTAATAGGTATTGATACGTATGGCTCGGTATTTAAAAAGTATAAAGAAACTGGGGTTTTTGATAAAGAAGAAATCTACCCATACATAACCGAAGGTATAGGCGAAGACTTTCTACCTCAAAATGTTGATTTTAGTTTGATAGACCATTTTGAAAAAGTAACCGATAAGGATGCGGCTTTGATGACGCGTGAAGTAGCACTAAAGGAAGGTATTTTTGCTGGTAACTCAACAGGCTCGGCAGTGGCAGGTGTATTACAACTAAAGCATTTATTTAAGGCTGATGATGTAGTGGTAATTATATTTCCTGATCATGGCTCACGCTATATGGCAAAAATGTATAACGAAGATTGGCTACGCGAACGAGGGTTTTTGAAAGATGAAAAACTAACAGCGCGAGACATTATTAAAAAGAAGGAAAGTCAAGAAATAGTAACTATTGATTGCGATAGAACAGTTTTGGAAGCTATTAATACCATCAAATCGCTCAATATATCGCAAATACCAGTTACGCAAAAAGGTATGGTAATAGGCAAAATAACAGAAAGCGATATTTTGGATGCTTTGCTTGATAACCCCTCATTAAAATCATCGCCTATAAAAACTATCACAACTGCGCCATTTCCTTTTGTTGATTTGAATACTTCGATAGATAGAATTTCAGCAATGATTAATAAAGATAATATTGCCGTATTGGTAGAAGACCAAGGTAATATCGAGATTATTACCCAGTATGATATTATTAATGCGATATCGGCTTAAGGCGTATCCACCAAATACTACCTGCCGAAACAAATAGAGCAGGTAAAACCAAGGTGAGTAATTGAAAAATAGGATATTGGATAATTGTATTGCTAAAAAATAAATAGTAAAAATATACGGGTAGTGATAACGGGCAGGTCAACAGCATAATTATACACTTTTTTCTTTTTGTGGAAATGAGCTGTAATGGTGTTAAACTAATGGTAGTAAATATCAATACAACCAAATATACTAATGATGAGTGAAGTTGGAGTTTATATTGGTCGATAATAGCTAACAAGCCATTTTGCAACGAACCTGGATGGAAACTTTGTGTAATAAACCACACCAAAAGCGTGAACGGCGACGAAAGTAAGAATGTAAAGAACCATACTTTTAAGCTGTAAATAATAGCATTAGTTATTATTTTGATGGGGTGGATAGTTAAATTACTTAATGCTTCGACTTTATATAATATAATAAATAGGGTAATACTTATACTATATGCAATAGCCAAAATACAACTACTGTTGTATAACATGAGCGAACCAATATGTTCTATAGCAAAAGTACCAGCAAAAATCATAGCAACTGCTATTATTACTAAATATAATTTAAAAATGTTTTTACTAAGCTTATAATAGCTCAAAAGTATAATTCCACAATGAATACTTAACCCAACTCCAATTGATAATAGGAATGTATAAGGGAGAATATAATTAACGGTTATTATGCTGTTTGGGGCAGAAATTTGACAACTAGGATGTGTAGTTAACAATAAAAAGTAGATAACAGGGCATAATATTAGACCTGATAAACACACTTTAAATACATATTTAAATACCTGCATCGCTGTTTTATGTGCTAATATAGTAATATTATATCGGTATTGTTATTATCCTACTTTCATTACTTTATGCTAAAGTTTTTAAGAGTTAATGTTTTACCTTTGAGCATAACAATGTACCTTTACCCGCACAAATCGATATGAAATTTATTTATCAATCTTGGTGGAAGGTGTTAGCTGTTGTGTTGATTTTTTCAACCCTCATAACGGGTTTGGCTTTACCAGTTCCACGCTTACCCATATTGCACGAAACCATACGCAATCTTTATTTTCACGTACCTATGTGGATGGGTATGCTTTCGGTGTTTATTATATCGGTATTTTATAGCGTAAGGTATCTAAATACAGGCAAGGAAGAGTACGATTTAATAGCCGTAGAGTGTGTAAATACAGGGATGATTTTTTATGCTTTGGGCCTGCTTACGGGTATGCTTTGGGCGAAATACACTTGGGGCGAATACTGGAGCGGCGACCCAAAACAAAATAGTGCAGCTATTGCATTTCTATTGTATTGTGCTTATTTGGTGCTGCG
This sequence comes from uncultured Mucilaginibacter sp., assembly GCA_963422535.1. GTDB lineage: Bacteria > Bacteroidota > Bacteroidia > Sphingobacteriales > Sphingobacteriaceae > Mucilaginibacter. Next base: position 87,442 of record OY730227.1, on the reverse strand, counting down.
CAACTCTATTGATGAGGAGCAAAAACGGGCTAAAATATCAGCCATTTACAATATTTTTGCTTTCCCTATTATGATTGTGCTAATATTTATTTTACCACGGATGACAGATTCGTTACATCCAGGTAATGGGGGTAACCCAGCATTTGGGAAATACGATTTGGATAATGGTATGCGTATCGCATTTTATCCAGCTATGTTGGGTTGGTCGTTATTTGCGGTTTGGATAGCAACCATTCGTTACCGTATCCGTTTAATTGAATATAAAAAAAATAGTATATAATTAATATAAACCAATTACCTAATGAAAGCATTTTTCATTTCACTCTGTTTAGTACTATTTAGCTTAATGAGCTTTGCTCAACCTGCCAATGTAGAGATGGCTGATGCCATGCGCAATTCGGGCAAAATATATGTTGTAATAACAATTATATGCATTATTTTTGTTGGATTGGGCATTTATCTATTCAGTATCGACAGAAGATTAAAAAAAATTGAAAAAGGAAATTAACCTAAAAAAATAAACCTATTTAATTTAAACCTAGTTTTTATAATTATTTATAGCGGTGTATAGGATACACTAACGATTTTAAATTTGCAATATTGGTAAAAATTGTACCAAATTTGTGCACTTTTTTAAGAATATACTAATTTATATAATTCTAAATTATGGCAAATAATAATCTCCCTGCCGATCACGATACGCACTTCTTTGGTGATGTATGTAAGAATTTTGATTATGCAGCAAAATTTACTAAACATGATAGCGGTTTATTAGACCAAATAAAATCATGTAACAGTGTTTACCGTTTTCGCTTCCCTATCAGAAAAGGAAATGGGTTTGAAGTAATAGATGCTTGGCGAGTTGAGCACTCTCAGCACCAATCACCAACCAAAGGTGGTATTCGGTATAGCGAAATGGTAAATGAGGACGAAGTGATGGCACTTGCTGCACTTATGACCTACAAATGCGCTATCGTAAATGTGCCTTTTGGTGGTGCAAAAGGCGGTATCAAAATAAACCCTAAAAACTATACAGTTAATGAGTTGGAAAATATTACCCGCCGCTATACGGTTGAGTTAATTAAGAAAAATTTTATTGGGCCAAGTATCGATGTGCCTGCTCCTGATTACGGTTCGGGCGAGCGTGAAATGAGTTGGATTGCCGATACTTACGCTACTATGAACCCTGGTCAACTTGATGCAATGGGTGCTGTAACTGGTAAGCCAATTGCTTTGCACGGTATAGCGGGCAGACGTGAGGCTACTGGTAGAGGTGTGGCTATATCAATTAGGGAGTGTGTGAGCGTAGCTGAGGATATGAAAAAAATTGGCTTAACGCCAGGTTTATCAGGCAAAAGAGTAATTGTACAAGGTTTGGGTAATGTGGGTTACCACTCAGCAAAATTCCTTGCCGAGTTTGGTGCTACTATTGTTGGTTTGTGCGAATACGAAGGTGCGATATATAACGAGAGTGGTTTGGATGTTGAAGCAGTATTCCAACATCGTAAAGCAACAGGCTCAATATTAGGTTACTCAGGTGCTAAACAAGAGTTTAAAAACTCGATGGAAGGTTTAGAACAACCATGCGATATTTTGGTGCCAGCAGCGTTAGAAAACCAAATTACCTTAGCTAATGCAAAAAACATTAAAGCTAAAATTATTGCCGAAGGCGCAAACGGTCCAACTACCCCCGAGGCAGAAGCAGTTATCTATCAAAACGGTGGTATCATTATTCCTGATATGTATGCCAACGCAGGTGGTGTAACGGTATCGTATTTTGAGTGGTTGAAAAACCTATCGCACGTAGCTTTCGGACGTATGAACAGACGTTTTGAAGAAACTGCCAATACCAATTTGGTAAACATGGTTGAAGGGCTTACTGGGGTGGCTTTAACACCTGCACAGCGTGCAACCATTGTAAAAGGTGCGTCAGAGTTAGAATTGGTAAATTCGGGCTTAGAAGATACCATGATACGCTCATACCACGAGATTAGAGAAACTTTCTTAACTACTCCAAATATTGATACTATGCGTACTGCAGCATTTGTGGGTGCTATCAACAAAATAGCCGTATCGTATCAAAACCTTGGTGTATGGCCATAATAATTGCACTATAATTAACTGATTATATAACGAGAGCTGGTTTTACTTAGGTAAGCCAGCTTTTTTTATGAGTAATTATATTGTTAAGAATAATTCTAAATAAGTTTAATGTCTTGCAACAAACATTATTCGATATAGGTTTTGTATTTTTGTAATCGAGTTCTGAAAATATACAACGTTATGAAAAAAAGTTCAATTATAGGTTTAGTAACTATTGCTGTTGCTATTGCGGTAATAGTGAGTATTTATGCTAACACAAGTACATACGGTACTTTTAAAGATGCAAAAAACACCAGTTCACAATTGCACATAATCGGTTTTTTGAATAAACAAAAAGAGTTGCACTATGATGCAGCTAAGGATGCCAATTATTTTTCGTTTTATATGAAAGATAAAACAGGTAATGAGTGTAAGGTGGTTTTTGCAGGAACAAAACCTCAGGATTTTGAACGTTCGGAGCAAATTGTATTGGTAGGACAAATGGAAGGTAACGAGTTTCGTGCCTCACATATACAAATGAAATGCCCATCAAAATACACGCAAGATAAAGTTAACGTAACAGAAGTTAGCGCACAAAAAAGCAATATATAAATCATTTTAATGAATACAGTTTATAAAGGCGAACACCTTTTACCAGAGCATTTCGGTCATGTTTTTGTTGTACTCTCATTTGGCGCAGCACTTTTATCATTCATAAGTTATTATTATGCCACTACCAATACCAATAAGCTGGATAGGTCGTGGCTGAAAATGGGGCGTATTGCCTTTTTTATCAATAGTCTTTCCATATTCGGTATAGGTGTATGTTTGTTTTATGTCATCTATAACCATTATTTCGAATATCATTACGCTTGGGCATATACCTCGAGAGATTTGCCAGTTTACTATATCGTAGCAGGGTTTTGGAATGGACAAGAAGGTGGCTTTTTGCTTTGGGCATTTTGGCAAGCCGTATTAGGGAATATATTAATTAAGCGAGCAAAATCATGGGAAACATCGGTAATGACTGTGGTTACACTATCGCAAGTATTTTTGGCCTCTATGCTTTTAGGTATCGAAGTGCTGGGTGTACGTATAGGTAGCTCGCCATTTTTATTGCTTCGCGATGCTATTCAAGCCCCTATTTTTTCTAAACCCGATTATCTCGATTTTATAAAAGATGGGCAAGGCATGAATCCTTTATTGCAAAACTATTGGATGGTGATACATCCGCCTGTTTTGTTTTTGGGCTTGGCATCGGCAGTTATCCCATTTGCGTATGCCATAGCTGGTTTGTGGCAAAGGCGATATAAAGAGTGGATAAAACCTGCTATATCTTACTCGTTGGTTGCAGCTATGATACTGGGAGTGGGGGTAATAATGGGTGCGCTTTGGGCTTACGAATCACTCAATTTTGGTGGTTTTTGGGCATGGGATCCAGTAGAGAATGCGTCTATCTTCCCTTGGCTTACCTTGCTTGGAGGGTTGCACGTACTCATAGTGTTCAGGAATACAGGGCATTCTTATGCTACTGCAACCATATTGGTATTGTTGAGTTTTGTTATGGTATTGTACGAGTCGTTTTTAGCACGCAGTGGCGTATTAGGCGAAGCATCAGTACATGCCTTTACAGATTTGGGTATGTTTGGTCAGTTGGTGGCATATATTTTAGTCTTTCTTGCTGTTTCTATTGTTTTATTAGTACTGCGATGGAAAGAATTACCCATCACCAAAAAAGATGAAGAAACCTACTCGCGCGAGTTTTGGATGTTTGTAGGTGCTATTTTCTTATGCCTATCGTGTTTCCATTTGGTTTTAGTAACCTCTATCCCTGTATGGAACAAAATGTTTGGCACTACCATAGCCCCACCTGCCAATTTGGTAGCACATTACAATGTTATCCAATCATCATTTGCCATTGTAATTGCTGTATTATCGGGCTTTACCCAATTTTTAAAATATAAGAAAACAGATCTTACTCGGTTTTTTATCACTACTATATTATACTTTGTTTTTGCAGCAGCAGTTACAGCACTTATTGCTTATGCTACTGGAGTTTACAAATTGCGTTTCTTATTTATCGTGGTAATGTTTGCATCAGTATATGCTATTTTGGCAAATGCTAAAGTATTAGCTGATGCGTTTAAAGGTAAGTTTAAATTAGCAGGCTCGGCGGTAGCGCATATTGGCTTTGCGTTGATGTTGGTAGGGGCTTTAATAGCTGCTGGTACGCGTAAAGTAGTTTCTACGAACGAGAAAGGTATCGATATTGCCAACTTTGGTAAAAATGCCGATGAGCACGAAAATATCATGATGTATAAAAATGAACCCATTAAAATGGGGAATTATACAGTAACGTATATCGGCGATTCGGTCGTTCAGCCTAATCATTACTATAAAGTAAACTACAAACGTTTTGATAATAGTGGCAAATTGATAGAAGAGTTTGTGTTGACACCCAATGTGCAAATTAATCCGCAAATGGGATTGACACCAGCACCTGATACCAAACACTATTTATTTCACGATTTATATACCCATATAACAGCCCTGCCGCCAATTAAGGAAAAGGCAAATAATCAAGCCGAAGCTGCACATGGCGAAGAGGATGATAATAAAAACTATGATGCGCCAGTAGCACATGAGGTAGCAATAGGCGATACCATACGCTTTAGAGAAGGGTATATGATATACAAGGGGTTGAATAAAACAGCTACGTTACAAAATATTCCACTTGATAAAAAGGATATCGCTATTGGTGCTCAATTAGAGGTATTTGCGCATGGAAAAACCTACCAAGCCGAGCCTGTTTACTTAATAAAGGGAAACAGTGTTTTTGTGTTTCCACGAAAGGTAGAAGATGTAGGGTTGAAGCTTGGTTTCTCGAAAATTATCCCTACTCAAAATAAAATCGAAATAATGGTTTACCAGCAACCCGAGAGCAAAAAACCTTGGATAGTGATGAGTGCACTCGATTTTCCGTACATCAATGTGCTTTGGACGGGTACAGTAATTATGGTGATAGGTTTCTTGCTATCAATCTTTAGAAGAGATAAAGAGTTAAAAACGGTATAATAAGCATTTAGTTATCCTAAAAATCGGATTTACAAAACAAGGGTTTCATGCATTCAATGACAAGGCATAAAGAAAGTATTTTGCAAAACGGTTTTACGGTTATTGAGAATATTTATACCCAAGAAGAAATTACCGAACTGTCTAAAATAATTGATAATGCAAATCCATCAAATGATACGTTTCGTAAAAGCACAGATTTATTTGCTATAAGGCAATTCTTTAAAGAAGTTGCTGATGCGAAAACAATAATATTTAATGATTTATTGAAATCAGTAATCAACAGCCTGTTTGGGGATGATTATTTTGTGGTGAAATCTATTTATTTTGATAAACCCGAAAAATCTAACTGGTTTGTTTCCTACCATCAAGATTTGACAATATCTGTTAATAAGAAAGTAGATTTACAAGGTTACTCAGGGTGGACACATAAGCAAAATCAATTTGCTGTTCAGCCTCCTGTTAATATTCTTGAAAGTATTTTTACAATTCGTATTCACTTAGATGATACGGATGGGCATAATGGTGCATTAAAGATTATTCCTTCGTCACACAGTAATGGCGTACAACGAATTGATGATACAGATTTTGCAATAAAGGAAGAGCAAATATGTAGTGTGCCCGCTGGCGGAATAATGATTATGCGCCCGTTGTTGTTTCATGCCTCTAATCGCACAACGAATAATAAAAGAAGGCGAGTTATTCATATAGAGTTTAGTAATCAATGCTTACCCGAAGGAATACTTTGGTCTGAAGCAAGTTGATTTAAATATAATTTCAATACCATGCGCATTAGCATTATCGGTTCGGGCAATGTAGCTACACACTTGGCGGCAGCGTTTAAAAATGCTGGTCATGCTATTGTGCAGGTATATAGTCGCGATATTCAAAATGCGTCGCTATTGGCTTATCATGTTCGTGCCGAGGCTATTGATAATTTGAATACTATCAATCCATCGGTCGATTTATTTGTAATAGCTGTTAAGGACGATGTTATTGAGCCGATTGTATCCCAACTGACTTTGCATCAGCAACTAATTGTACATACTTCGGGTGCAACTGATTTGGAAACACTTTTAAAATATAGTGCCAACGTAGGTGTTTTTTATCCATTGCAAACTTTTAGCAAAACAAAAGAAGTTGATTTTAATGCCGTGCCCTTGTGTGTAGAAGGAGCAAGCGAACAAATTACTACCCAACTCGAAGAATTGGCTCAAACTATATCCCGACATTGCTATCGCATTAATTCTGCCGAGCGTAAAATATTGCACCTCACTGCAGTTTTTGCCTGCAATTTCCCTAATTATTTATACCACCTATCGCAGCAAATACTGGCACAACATCAATTGCCGTTTGATTTGCTCCGCCCGTTGATATTAGAAACAGCACAAAAAGTACAAAGCCATCTCCCTGCCGATGTACAAACTGGACCAGCTATCAGAAATGATGGGCAAACTATGAATGCACACTTGGCATTACTCCACCAAAACCCCGAATTACAACATATATATAGGCTGTTAAGTCAGGGTATTATCAAATTGGATAATCAAGCATAAGGCGTTACTAAATTTTGTTACTTTTGCTCCAATGAATATTTTTAAAGTAAAAATCAACTTTGAAGAAAAAGGGCACGAAACAATTGAGTTGCCTATTGCCGAAGGAGAATCGGTATTGGATGTTTGTTTAGAAAACGGTATTGAGCTGCAACATAATTGCGGTGGCGTATGCGGTTGCAGCACTTGTCATATTTATGTGAATAAGGGAATGGATAATGTGCAAGAAATATCTGATAAGGAAGAAGATTTTATTGATCGTGCCGTAAGCCCTCGTATCAATTCAAGATTAGGCTGCCAATGTGTGATGATTGATGGCGATATTGAAGTAACATTGCCCGACCAATCGAACTTTTTGGGACACTAATAGTATAATACTTATAGATTTAGCTATAAATAGCATTAACTTAGAACAATGACAGACAATAAATTTGCCCTGCCGATAAATTGGAACGACTACGAAGATATCGCCATTGAACTTTACGAGAAGTTTGGTGATGATTTTGATGAATCGAAAATATACCGCATTCGTTTTACCGAGTTGCTGGAGTGGGTATTGAGTTTGCCAAACTTTGTGGGTAAACGCGAAGAATCAAACGAAGGGCATTTAGAGCAAATACAATCGGCTTGGGTGTACGAGTGGCGCGATAACCAATAATTCTCGCTATGGAATCTTTCCTCAATAAACTAAAAGATATATCGACCTTTATATTTGATGTGGATGGTGTATTGACCGACGGTTCGGTTTATATTGCAGACAGCGGCGAGCAAATGCGCCAGTTTAATATTAAAGATGGATACGCTATACAATTGGCAGTAAAATGTGGTTACAATGTTTGTGCGATATCGGGCAGTAGGTCGAAAATTGTGATGCATCGTTTAAATGCCTTAGGTGTAACGGATGTGTACATAGGGGTGAGTAATAAGGTCGAGAATTTCAAAATCTATTTAGAAGAAAAAAGAGTAAGCCCAACCAGTGTATTATTTATGGGCGATGATATTCCTGATTTGGATGTGATGAAGTTAGCTGGTTTGGCAGCGTGCCCTGCCGATGCCGCTGAGGAAATTAAGGCTATAAGTACTTATATTTCGCCTATTGTGGGTGGTAAAGGTGCCGTGCGCGATGTGATAGAGAAGGTACTAAAAGTGCAAGGTAAGTGGATGACCGAAGAGGCTTATAGCTGGTAATTTGATAAACAATTTTAGATTTGAAAACATTACCAAAAATCATTCTTGCATCAAAATCGCCACGCAGGCAAGAGCTATTGCGCCTGATGGATATTGATTTTCGCATTGTTTTAAAAGATGTGGACGAATCATACCCTGAACACCTATCTCCCGAAGAAATAGCTATTTATATTGCCGAAAAAAAAGCAAAAGCCTTTGACGAAACCGTTGATGACGAAATAGTGCTTACTGCCGATACCATTGTAAGTATTGATGGGCATATTTTAGGCAAACCCGAAACCAAAGCACACGCAGTAGAGATGCTGCAAATGTTATCAGGCAAAGTGCATCGGGTAGTTACAGGAGTTTGCTTATTGTATAAGCATCAATATAATTTGTTTCACGATCTTTCGGAAGTGTTTTTTCGCCCACTCACTATCGATGAGATAAATTTTTATGTAGATAAATACCAGCCCTTAGATAAAGCAGGGGCGTATGGCATACAAGAGTGGATAGGGTTGATAGGTATTCAACGCATAAATGGTTCGTACACCAACGTGGTAGGGCTCCCTACCGAAAAATTATATCAGCAATTATTAAGATTGGCTTAAATATTCGGAATTTGTAATTATTTTTATCGGCGTATCCTAACACTGATATTTATAAAATGGAAGAGCCCGAAGTACCCACCGAACATTTGCATGAGCATATACATGAAGCTGCACACGAAGGACGCGACAGATGGTCGATGTTTGTAGCTATATCTACCGCGTTTATGGCGGCATTTGCTGCTTTAAGTAGCTTAATGGCTGGGCATCAATCAAACGAGGCGTTGATAACTCAAATGAAAGCGTCTGACCAATGGGCATATTACAACGCTAAGGGAGTGAAGGCCGAAGTAGCCGATGTAGTTGTTAAGATTAATGGCTCAAAATCAACCGAAGCGTCAAATGATGTGGCACAGCGAAAAGAAAAACTAAAAGAAGATCAAAAAGAAATAAAAGAAAAAGCCGAAGAGCTGGAAAAAGAATCGCAAGCGCATTTGGGTAAAGATATGATACTAGCCCGCGCAGTTACCTTTTTCCAGATAGCCATATCCATTTCGGCTATATCCATTCTGTCCAAGAAAAAGCCATTGTGGTATATTAGTTTAGTACTGTTTGGCATTGGCGTGTTTCAGTTTGTTATGGGGATGCTGTGATGTTGTAAGTATTGTATTACCTAATCAACTCAGCCAATATACCTTCTTTAAGCGAGTAGGTGCACAAGCAAATATTTTGAAGCGTTAACTTTTGTAATATAAAGCTGGTGATGAGTGCAGCCGCTACAATCATATCTACCCTGACGGGGATAATAGCTTTGTTGCTCGCACGTTGGGTATGGTTTGATAAGATAATGTATTGCAGCATGTTTGCCAATTCGGTAGGGTTGAAAGGGTGGTTTTTTATCTTCGCTAAATTGATGCTTTCGCCTCTTTCTAAAGCTATTAATTGGGCAAAGGTTTCAAATGCACCTGCCGAGCCAATAAGTTGATGAATAGGATTTTGTTCGATAGCTTTAAATAGTTCAATTAGTTTATCCTCCAAATAAAGCTCCAATGCTTCAATACTTGTAGTCGGTATGGGGTCGGTATGATGAAACAGCTCCATCAATCGCGCTGCACCTATCTCAAAACTTTGTTTCCATACCAACTGTGTATCGTTACAAATTATAAACTCAACACTACCACCACCAATATCTATTATTAATGAGTTTTGGGCTGAGAGGCTACCACTTGCTTTTACACCCGCATAAATAAAACCTGCCTCGCGGTTGCCATCCACTATTTCAATATCAATATCCGTTTCGACTTTTACTTTGTTGATAAAATCTTGCCCGTTTGAGGCATTGCGTAGGGCAGAGGTAGCAATGGCTTTCACTTGTTGTACGTTTGCAGTTGCTGTAATTTCTGCCTTAAAGCTTTTCATTGCGGCTATACCACGCTCAAATGCAGCAGGTTGTATAATGCCTTTATTGATGCCCCCTTCGCCAAGCTTTACAGCAATATCGTGCTGTGCGATAGTGCGAAAATGATGAATATCACCTTCGGTAATAAGTAAATGGAAAACATTGGTGCCGAGATCCATCACGGCTACACGTTTATTCATCTTATATCAACTAGCTTTGTTTCTAACATCCTATTATGGCTGCACTACTATAGTTGTATTATCATTTGCAGAGCATTGTATCTCAACCAAAATTGATTTATTACCTGCATCATATTTCCAGTTTGGTAGGGTATGATTATTGATTTTAATAGCTTGTGGCTGATACTCTATACCATTTATTTTCACAAATAAAGTTCTTGAAACAGGCTGTCCTTTATAACTTCCAATCGGTTTATTAATGCTCACTATAATGTTATCGTTCTTTTCGCAGGTAATATGTGTTTTAGCATAAATGCCCTTTTGGTAGTTTATCGTCTCACCATCGTCTTCATATAAGGTAAAATCAGAGTGCTTTGTTGGATAGATATCAAATGTGATAATATCGGCTATTTTTGCATTAATCCAATTACTTTCTTGACGCATTGGTATTATAGCGCCAGCTTTTACAAATATTGGCATTGTATTAATATCGGATGTGTTGTATGTAATGATACCACCATTTTTATAAACCTGTTTTGTGTTGTAATCAATCCAATCATAGCCCTTTGGTAAATATATCTCCATCGAGTTAAAATCGCCATAAACAGGAGCTACTAAGATGTTATCACCCAACATATATTCATAAGGCCATGCATCAGACGAGCAGATATAATCGTTAGAGTAGGCTAATAATAATGGTCGGGTAACAGGCATTCCTGTTAAGTAATTTACAAAAGCATAAGAGTAAATATATGGCAGCAAACGATAGCGTAATTGTAAATGCTTTCGTATACTTTCTTCAGCAGTTTCTTTTTGCTCCTTTTCAACCTGATCTTTTATAGTAACACTATCTCTGCCTGTGATTTTAATTTTATTCGTAAAATCATTTAAGTCAATATTGCCACTCCAAGGTTTCGAATTGTGTGAACGGGCAATTGCACTTAGCGCTGTAAACTGATTCCAACGTGCTTGTATGCGCCAATTTGAAGCAATCACGTCAGAGGCAATGTACGAATAACCACTCATGGGTCCATAAGTATTATTAATAGCTTTTAGTTGAAACGCCATTTCGTTCCACGATGATGAACAATCCTCAGTCCAATGATACGGGTATCGTCGTGTACCTATCATGTTTTCGGTAGGTATTGCGCTAAAGCGGAAATCCCAAGGGTTGAGCGCAACCATTTTACGACATCCCAAAAACAAAACTCGCTTATTATCATTGCCATAATACTCTTGAGTGCGGTTATATATATAACTATCAGTAATGTCATTTATCCTAGTATCTTGCCACGTTCCTCTAATGCCCATGTCTAAACTTTGCTTGTAATTATTCCACCAAGTTTGTTCATCTACAACGGTTTCTGTCCAGCCTTGATGCTTCCTGTTTTTGAAATCGGGCGCATTATGGTGTATCAACATTACATCAATGTTCATACTATCAAGTTTCTTTATCATTTGCGTAGGTGAAAGCGGATAGGTGTAATTTTTTGCCCAAGTCATTTGACTGCCCCACGTTACTTCTTTACCATCTACACAACCATCGCCCCATTCAAAATCTAAAATCAAATTATCAAGAGGAATATTTCTATCTCTAAATTTTTTTGCTACTTCCATTAACTGACTTTGTGAACCGCTACAACTTAAATGTTGCGTTTGGAAGAAGCCATATCCCTTTTTAGGAAGCAAAGGTTCGGCGCCGAGCAAATCATTCATTTGCACAAATAAGGTAACATACGACGGACCGTATATAAAATAGGTATCTTCAATTAAATCTTCTTCTAAATAAGTATCAGTATAGTTTTTTGTGGTGGGATTATAGAACCAATGCGTATAACGATTGATTTTGGATGGAGCGTTAAATGCACTTACATTATCAAATATGGTATATCCGTCTTTAAACATACCATAAACTGGACCATAAGATGGGCAAATTCTTCTTTTATTATTTCGCCCCCAAATCGACCAAGTAAGATTTTTCTTATCAACCCTAATCTCTACACTATCTGTATTTAGATATAAAATATTTTTATCTTCTTTTCGAGTAAAGTGTACCCCATTCCAATTAGTTGTTTTTCCTATTACAAATGATATATCATAATTTTTTGGAAATTTTTCGCCTTTAAGATGAGAAATGCGGAAACGGAACATTGTAGGAGAGTACATCGATACTTCCATACTATCTTGTACAATTACCTTGGTACAATATTGAGATTTGTTTTCTTGTGCTTGTGGTTTAAAAGAAAAAAAAAGGAATGATAAAAATACTAAGCTTAAGGATTTCATTATGAGTTGTGTTATGATTGGGCATAAAAATACCTATAAAGCTAATTTTTTATACCTCTTTATGCAAACACAAAAACATTATTCTTTATATGCTTCTATTTCTTTACCTATTGTGTTGGTTTCGTCGTCATTATCAAACAGTGGCATTTCGGTATTGGGGTCTAATTTAAGCCAATGACTTTCGGTATCTTTTTGAATTTTGATGTGTTCTACACCCTCTTTAAAAATGGCATATATACCTTCGCCTTCTGGAAATACCGAATAGGTAATGCCATTTATTTCTAAATCAAATGGTTCGTTCATAGTGTATTAGTGCTTTTTCTTTTTATTCATTTTAGCCTTAGTTCCGGCACTATAGTTATAATCTTTTTTATTGCTTGCTTTTTTCTCGTGAAACGCCTCGCCTTTTATGGGGGCATCATCTTGAATGGCTTTTTTTTGTTTTGCTTTCTTTTTTGCTTGTTGGTCGGTAGCTATAACCAAATTTTCAGGAAGCTCATTGCCGTTGATTTTTTGCCCAATGGTTTGCTCAATTTTTTTAACCGAAACCAACTCCAAATCGGTAGCCATTATTATTGATAATACATCATCTGCCCCCTTTTTTACCATTCGTTGCACAAAAACTTCGGTATCTTCGGGTATTTCAAAATGAATAATGGTTGATACATCTTGCAGGTTATGTGAGCCTGTTAGTTCGTTTGCTATAATTAAAATTTGAGCCTGCTCATCATCTTTAAATTGCTCCATGCTTTCAAACCCTTTCGATTCAAACATCATTGGGTTCAATATAGCCACCGCATTTTTAAAACTCATTCGTAAATGACTATATACTTTTTCGGCATTCAAACGAGTGCTTACAAATACAATCGTTTTTGTTTCCTGTTCACGCAGCAATTGTGTTAACAGATTGAGCTTGGTCTTAAAATTGGGTACATGAAACAATTCTTGCTGATGTATTTCTGCTTTTGGTTCGCCCAGTTCTTCTACCTCAACCAAAGCTGGCATATTCATAAATGGTGCAATCATTTGCTCCAATTTACCATGCATTACTTCGGTAAAAACCAAATGTTGACATTTGATGATACTATTAGCTAGTTCGGCAACAGGTAGTTGCGCACCAAGTTTAACTATCTCGGCAGCATCATCAACTACCAGCATCATAATCTTATTTAAATTTAAGCCCAATTTTAAATAAATGGCTCGTGCTCTATCGGGCGTAGCTACCACAATATCAACCCCATCAGCCAAAGCATCTAACTGCGCTTGCATTGATGGTTCGGTATATAAGCCCACAATGCGTATGCTATCGTTTTTATTAATCAGCTCGAATTGGGCAATAGTTTCTAAAACTTTTTCTTTGGTAGGTACCAATATCAATGCACGAGGGGCTTCTTCAAAGCCATATTTCAGGCGCATCAATACGCCTAAAATATAGGTGGTAGTTTTACCACTACCTTCGGGGGCTATGGTAATTACATCTTGCCCACCAATTATTCGTGTTAGTGTTTTTTGTTGTACTTCTTTTGGCGTGAAATATCCAGCCTCGGTTACCGAGCGCACCAATTGTTTATTAAGTTTTAATTTATCTGCCCACACAAGCTTTTTGTTTTGCTGCAAAGGTACGAATAAGTAACAAGACGTAGATTTGAAGAATAACACTGTTTATAAACAAGTGCAAACAGGGTATCTTCCACTATAAACTACTACCTTTGTAGTGTAAAGGCGAGATAATTATGAGTAATAATGATATAATGAAAAAATTGCGTGTAGCATTAAAATTGCGAGATGATGATATTGTTCACATTTGTAGTTTGGTGAATTTTGCTACCACAAAAACCGAGTTAGGTGCTATTTTTCGGGATAAGGAACACCCCAATTTTAAACCTTGTGGCGACCAATTGCTGCGCAATTTTTTGAACGGACTGATTATATACAAACGTGGGCCTATGGAGAAGAAGTCTGCTCAACAGTCAGAAGGTAAATAGATGCTCGATATTCTATTTCGGGATGAATACCTGATTGCTATTAATAAACCACATGATTTGTTGGTGCATCGGTCAAAAATTGCTGCTGATGTTGAGGAGTTTGCTATTCAGTTGTTAAGAGACCAAATAGGGCAGAAGGTAAACCCCGTACATCGTTTGGATAGGAAAACAGGTGGAGCATTGTTGTTTGCATTTGATAAAGCCATTGAGGTAGAAATGCAAAAGCAGTTTTCGGATAATAAAGTGAGTAAAAAATATCTTGCCATAGTACGGGGATATACACCCGATAATGGCGAGATTGATTATCCATTACGAAAAGAAAACGGCGCATTGCAGGAAGCTTTTACGGCTTATCTGACATTAAATAGAGCCGAACTGAATGTTGCATTGGGCAAGCATACCACCTCAAGATATTCGCTAGTGGAGGCTACGCCTACAACTGGACGTATGCACCAATTGCGAAAACATTTTAGTCATATTTTCCATCCCATTATTGGCGACCGCACACATGGGTGTAACAAGCAAAATAAACTATTTACAGAACAATGGACAATGAATACTATGCTTTTGCACGCCTCGGCACTCAACTTTAAACATCCTGTGAGTGATGAAAGTATAATTATTGAAGCACCTTTGCAAGCAGAATTTATACGAATGATGCAGTTGATGGGCTGGCAATAAAGATTTATTTTATGACGACTTCATATCTGTCAATTAACTTTTTAAGCCATTGGGTTGAGTAAAGCAGGTTGAAGATAGTAATGCCAATAATAGCACACAATATACCTGCAAGTACATCTACCACATAATGATGGCTTAAATAAACTGCCGAAAACCATATCCCCATCATCACAATAGCAAAAAAGATATTTGCCTTGCCTAAACGATTTTTTATTCCATAATATAAAACCAGTATAGGGTAGGAGGAGTGCAGCGAAGGCATAGCCGCAAATACATTAGAACCTTTGGTGTAGATAGATTGGAATATGCTTACGTGAAAGTAGGTATCAAATTTTGCTAAACCTGCGGTGTTGCCCATGGTTTGTGGACGAAAAACAAAGCCATTGTTTTGAATATACCAAGGCGGTGCAGCAGGGTAGGTGTAATACACCACAAATCCTACTAAATTAATCACCACAAATGAGATAGCGAATAGGAGGAATTGCCTTCTGTTTTTAAAAAATAAATAAGTAGCAAAACCTAAGGGAACAGGTATCCAACATAAGTAGAATAAACCTGTAATTATATCGAGCTTAGTAGTGCTATGGATGCGCCAATACTCGTTTGGACTGAGTAATTGATTTTGAGTGTGAATACCGAATAAATGCTTTTCGAAATGGTATAAATCGGCAATATGTACGTTGTTGTAATAGTAATTAGGAAAAGCCTTCATATAATCGAAGATTATCCAATAAACAATAAATATCGTAAAGCCAAGTATGAACTTACGTGTAATTGCCGATAGATAATACAGCGCATTGAATATAACTATCAATACTACTTGGTCGGATTTGAAACCAACCAAAAATGTAGAAAATAGTAAATAAGCAAAGGAGATAAGCGTAATAACAATAACAGATTTTAAACTAACTGTATGGTTATGATACCCACCAGTAGTCATGTTATTTTTTATTAAAATCTGAACGGAATATTTTGTCCCAAAGTGGAGAGCTTACACCATAGCCTTTATCAGGGTCTTGATAATGATGCAACATATGATGTTGTTTTATCTTTTTCCAAATACTTCCTTTAAAGTTGAAATGGTGGATAGCATAATGCGTTAAATCATAAAACAAATACCCTAAAATGAAGCCAGGGAAAAACGCAAAAATATAGTTGATTGGCAAAATAGCTTTAAATAAGAAATAGAATAGTGTAGCCAAGGGGATACTTACCGAAGGCGGTAATACTAAGCGTTTAGCATCGCTTGGATAATCGTGGTGAACACCATGAAAAATAAAATGCAGGCGTTGTGCCCAAGGCTTATCGGCAGGCATATAATGAAACACAAAACGGTGCATTACGTACTCAACAAAAGTCCAAACAAATAAACCTAACGCGAAATATTCAAAATATGTAAGTATATCAATATTGACTTCAAAAATGGCTTTATAAGTTGAATACAGTATTACAGGTACAAAAATAACTACCGGTACAAGGTAATGAACCTTTGATAGGCTTTCTAACAAATCACTCTTAAACATCCTCACTGATTCCTGTGAGTTTGAAACATATTTCTTTTTCATAACATCAGGGTTTAAAACGTCCTACAATTTCTCTGCCTGTTATCGGGCGATGGTTTGGTGCTAGGCCTCACGATATCTCCCTCAATTTTAACAAAAATTATTAGTACAACTTGTTTCTTGTAATTACTGCGAATATAGGATATTTTATATCATCAACCCTTATTTGAGTAATTGGTTTTTTATGTTTGACAAAAATTTGATACTCCTTTTCGCAATAGTATTACTTCTTATCCAAAGCTTTTTTTGCATCAATCAACCGCCTAATGGCAGTTAGATTGGTTAATATAGCCAATGCTACTATTGGAAAGGTAAATATCGACATGGTTTCAAATACATGGAATTTGATACCCGAAACATATAATTTATAATCGCCACCAATATAAAATGAAGTTATGCCGCACAATATGGCAAAAAAACCAATGGTTACTACCCGTTCGGGACGTTGCATTAAGCCGCCTTTAACTTCTACTCCTAAACCTTCGGCACGAGCACGCACATAACTTACCATCATAGAACCAATAAGTGCTACAAATGCAAATATTGAACTTAGAAAATAATGGTGCGCTACTAAATAATAACAGATGCCTAAAAACATCACCAACTCGCTATACCTATCAAGTACCGAATCGTACAGAGCACCAAAAGTTGATTTCATATTACCCAATCGTGCTACTTGCCCATCCAGCATATCAAATAAGCCTGCAAATAAAATTAATGCGCCTGCCCAACCTATATAGGTAAAATCGCCTCGGTTGCCTTCTTCGGCTCCTATCACAAATATTACAGCCACGCCAATATTGAGCACAAAACCTATGGTGGTTACAATATTGGGCGTTAGCCCTAATTTAATCAATACTTTAACAAATGGATCTATAACCTTGTATATACCCAATTGTAGATTGGTGCGTAAAGATGTTTCGTGAACCATATATTAAAAATTAAAATCAGCTCTTACACGAATACCCCATTTGGCTATATCAGCATGATCTAAATAGGTGAATCGTTTTACTAAATCAACTCGTATAAATTTAAAAATATTTTCGATACCAACACTGCCCTCAATATAAGGCGTTTTGCTCATGATATACGTAATGGGTTTGCCATTGGCATCAACCGGAAATTGAAATAATGATGGATGTAGCGATGGGTTGTTTTGATTGGTAACACCACCCCATAATGCTTTTGCCGAAACTACTTCGCGCCATTTTAAATGCTTAAATAATGGGATTTTGTTGAAAAAGAAACCATTAAAGTGCTGGTCTAAATTAATGCTTTCATAATGGTCATTTGCAAATTCAAGAAAGTTCATCAAGTTGTATGAATATATTTGATAAGCATACGTTTGATTGGCGTGTGGTATGGTAAGTAGCGGATAGGGTACTTGCCCAAATATGTGCCCTGCTTCGGCTGTAAAATCAGCATAACCTAATTGCGAAAAATAGAAATGTTTATCTATCCTAAAATGTAGGTTTTGATAATCGTACTGACTGCCAAAAACGTTTTTTAAACCTTTTGTATAATCAAGAGCTAATACTACATATTTACTTGGTATAGGTACACGGTATATATGCCCTTGATAAAACTGCTCGTGCGGCGCATAGCGCAAACCAATAGTAGCTTCGGTAGTGGTTAATGCGTTTACCGCATTTGGTGTGCCATTTACTATATTATTAAAGTATAATGAACCACCTGGTGATTGTTTCCAATTTTTTAGACCAATACTATATGAAAAGTGATTTTCGTATTCGTGTACATAATCTAATCGATAAAAATCATTGTATAGATATTTATCATTTGCACCACGTTTAAAGGATAATAAGAAGTTATCTTCTTGCACAAACTGTAATGCAGCCCCTGGTATTTTAGTGTCTTTTTGGTAGCTTGCTCTGATGTAGTTTTGCGGGAATTTATATATAGATTTATCATTGAGCGAATAGGTGGCACTTAAAAAGTATTTCCAACGCTCATCCTTAAAACCATAAGCAGCATAGGTTTCAAAATAGTACCTCTTACTTAGTTCGGGAGTGGTGCGACCGCCTATGCGCAACCGAAGACCCTCTACTGGATTGAAGCTATAAAACGTATTAGCAGGACCTACTTCAAACGCCCCAAACGATTTATATCCAGCAAAAACAAGGGTTAAAATATCCATTGTACGCCTATATGACGACATGGTTTGTAGCGTATCAATATTATGATACACTTTTGATTCGGCTGTGGTAAGTGTATCTAAACGATTTGTAGCCCAAAATTCGTTTGTTTTGCTTTGTGCATCATCCACTGTTACAATTGCAGGGCCATTAAATGTGGTATCGGCAACGGGTTTGTTTACTTGATAATCTTTAAAAGTAATGGTGCGGATACCTACTGCACCCTTATCCTTATTTTTGGTTACACTAAAATCAATTAATATAGTGCTTTTACTTAGATGGTAGTGCTTATCGGGGTTTTGCTCAAAGTCTAAATCAATATGTAAGGTGTTTACAAAATTTAAGTTAATGTTTTTGTTGATACTAAGTGAAGCTTTTTGCACGGCATAATTACCATCTAAGGTAACATATATTTTCCCTTCAAAAAGCAAATCGGTAGTGTTGCGTGGCGTGAAGCTTAATTCAACTACTTTGCTGTTGTTAACAACAATGGTATCTGTAATGAAAAATTTATAAAAGGCAGGAGCTGCGTCCGAAATTGGACTTAAAAACTGAGTGCTAACTAGAAAGATATTATTGGTATAAATATCTACATCGTAATATAAATGCTTGAAATATTGCCCTAAACCATCGTTATCAATATAACTTCCATAATTTACTCCTTTATGTCCCAACAAAATGGTTTTTTTGTTTTCTGGATTTTTACGGTAATAGTTTTGATAAAGCCTTTCATCTAAATAAATGGGTAATAATGATTTTCCAGGTATAAGTGTGCTATCTCTATTATCAAGCAAGAATTTATATTTCCTAAAAAACTTTTTATCAGATAGTGTAGGAGATACATTTGTAAGCGAAAACTGCATCTTATCGTACTCTTTGTATTGTACATAGGCATAGCTTTCGGGACGGTTTTTATCTTTATTAGCAATTACTTGCCTGATAAGCTCCACCGCAGGGTTATCTTTATTACGATACTTTGGTTTTTTACCTGCTTTTATTATTACTTCATTAAGCTGTTGCGGGTCGGGAATTAAGTGAATATTGATTACTTGCTCTTGCCCAGCCATCACATCAATGATAGTTGTTTTATAACCTATGAATGATACCTTTAGTTGTTTAAAACCTTTTGTAGATGATATGGTGTATTTTCCTGTAATATCCGAAACGGTATTAACCGAACTATCAGCAGCCATAATAGTTACATAAGGAAGTGTTTGTTTGGTTTTAGCATCGGTAACTACACCTTTCACTTTTGTTGATTGTGCAGATACTAGCGTTGAGATAAAAAGAAATAGAGAGGATATAAAAAGTTTCAAATAAGTATCTCTAGATGTCATGTGTATATTTAGGCTGTCAAAATGTATTTAACAACCAGTATTTATTTTATTAAATGATATTAACTTTATTCTATAAGCGTCCTTATCAGACTATAAAATACAGTGATAGTTTAATGGGGTATTAAAACATTACAAAATTATAAATTTTATCGGGTGTTGAATGTTGGTTGAAAGTAAAATTTAATCAAACGATTGATTGAATATGGTTTAATTAAATCCACTTAAACCACAAAATTGCTTGTAATACGATATTGGCATAAATACCTGCTAATACATCATCAAACATAATACCCCATCCTCCACGTAGTTTTTCCATTGATTTGATATATAAAGGTTTGACAATGTCAAAAAAACGAAATAAAACCAATCCGATAATTATGTAAGGTGTTTTTACAGGTATAAAAAGCAAACTAATACACATACCTGCCACTTCGTCAATCACTACGCGGGCAGGGTCTTTTCCCCATAATGGAACAACTTTATTACTCGACCAAACACCTAAAGCAGTTGTAGCAATGGTAATATAGAGAGGAATAAAGTTGTTAGGATAGCCGTTGCGCCAAACAAGATACCAGCACGCACAGCAAAAAATGGCAGCTATGGTGCCCGCACCTTTGCCAATATAGCCTATGCCGAGGCTGGTAGCTATTAACTTGTGGAATAACATTAGAGCGATTCGACCAAATCTTGATAATAATCTAAACCTAAATGGGTTATCAAATCTTCGCCCATCATGTGGCGTAGGGTATTTTGCAACTTCATTAATTGTTTAAATATATCGTTCTCAGGTCTTAATCCAGGGGCTGTTTGCGGCGATTTGAGATAAAATGATAACCACTCTTGTACACCACTCATTTGTGCTCTTTTTGCCAAATCACTAAACAAAGCCAAGTCTAAAGCAATAGGGGCAGCCAAGATTGAATCGCGACAAAGGAAATTGATTTTGATTTGCATTTTATAGCCCATCCAACCAAATATGTCAATATTATCCCAACTCTCCTTGTTGTCGCCATGTGGTGGGTAATAGTCAATACGTATCTTGTGGTACAAATCGCCGTATAATTCGGGGTTATCTTCAGGTCGTAAGATATCTTCTAATACACCTAATTTTGAAACTTCTTTGGTTTTGAAATTATCAGGGTCATCCAATACCAGCCCATCACGATTGCCTAATATATTGGTAGAGAACCACCCCTTTACACCCAATGAGCGAGCTGCCAAGCCGGGGGCCAAAATGGTTTTCATTAAGGTTTGCCCTGTTTTAAAATCTTTACCAGCAATTGGGGTTTCGGTTAGCTTGGCCAATTCAACCATAGCAGGTATATCAACAGTTAAGTTTGGTGCACCATTTGCAAATGGAATACCCATTTTAAGTGCCGAGTAGGCATATATCATACTTGGCGATATGCGTTTATCATCATCAAGCAACGCTTGTTCAAATTTTTCTAAACTTTGGTGTATATCCGTAGCTTCATAAAATATTTCGGTTGATCCACACCACACCAAAACTACCCTGCTGCAATTGTTTTGTGCTTTAAAGTTTTCGATATCAGTCATTACAGCTTGTGCCAACTCATATCTTGTACCTGTTTTTACATTGGTACCAATTAAGTTTTTGGCGTAGTTTTTATCAAAAGCCGCCTTCATGGGTACTACTTTTTCCAATTCGGGGCGTATGGCGTTTAGTAAATTGGGCTCAAGCACTTTGGCTTTCATGGCTGCGTCATACACATTATCTTCGTACACATCCCAACCTCCAAATACAATATCCTTAAAATCAGCCAGTGGTACGAAATCTTTAATTTTCGGATTGCGGTTATCTGTACGTTTTCCTAAACGGATGTGCCCCATTTGTGTAAGCGAGCCAATAGGCTCGGATAAACCCTTTTTTACTGCTTCAACACCTGCAATCAATGTGGTGGCTACAGCACCCAATCCGGGTATTAAAATCCCTAACTTACCTTCCGCTGGTTGAATATTGCTTTTCATATCCTTATTAATGAGCTTGTATATATTATGTTCTTATTTGATTGTTGCTTTTAGATACTAAAAATAGTTTGATGTCAATTTTAGAATAAAATATTTATAAAAAAAAATCCTTTACGAAATACGAGATTGTTTTTTAAAAATCGTACCCCATAAAGGATATTTTACGTAATCTTGATAAAATTTATAATGCTTTCTCGAAAATTCTGTATGTTTTGTACTGATCGCCACCTATAGCCTCTATTGCTCGATTTACCATCTCATTATGCTCAAGTGTCCATGAGGCTTCGGCATATTCTAAGCCTTTTTCGCGATAAGCTTTAATTATAGTACCATATAACACAGCTTCTATACCCATCTTTCTATACCCATCAATCACACCAAGTAACATAATTCTGATACCTTTGATTTTGCTTTTTCCTAATAGTAGTTTGAATAAGCCAGTAGGTAATAAACGCCCTTTTTTAATCGTTTTTAATATTTGATTAATATCAGGTATAGCTACTCCAAAACCAACTATTTTGCCATGTTGCTCGGCTACTAAACAAAAATCAGGGTCGAGTATCATTTTCAAATCCTTAGCGGTGTAGTCAAACTCCTCGTTGGTCATCGGGAAAAATCCCATGTTTTTATCCCAAGCGGTGTTATATACTTCACGTAAGGCAGCAGCTTCTTCTTTAAATTTCTTAAGGTTAATTTTCCTTACAGTAATTTCGCTACGCTTTAATCTATCGGTTAGTTTATCAAGTAGTTGTAACGATTTATCGTTATAATTATCTTTCCCCCAACGCCAAGCCAAAAGGTCAACTTGTTTGGTGAAACCTGCTTTTTCGAGCAAATCAACATAGTAAGGAGGATTATACGTCATCATTACCATTGGCGAGCTATCAAAGCCTTTCACAAGCAAACCACAGGTTTCGTTGGTAGATGGATTTACTGGTCCTACAATTTTTGATACTTTTTTCTCTTTCAACCAATTTGTAGCCACATCAAACAACAAGGTAGAAACCGCTACATTGTTTACACAATCAAAAAAACCAAAAAAACCATCATTAGTATTGTTGAATTTGTTGTGATTGGTGTTGTGTATAGCTGCTATTCTACCCACTACTTTATCGCCTTCAAATGCCAAAAACGGCTGTAATGACGAGTGCTTATGAAATGGGTGGGTAGTTAAAATATCACGTTGTGCAATAAATAATTCGGGTACATAATTGTGATCGTTTTTATACAACTCATGTGGAAAGTCAATAAATTTCGCTAACTCTCTTTTATTACTAACCGGAATTATTTTTATCATTTTAAGACAGTTTGTGTAATTTTAGAAACTTTATATATTTTCTTTTACCATCACTACGCCTACATCTTTAAATGCTTTTGCAATTTTTTCTATCGCTTCATCAATCTGACTAAAGGTATGTGTAGCCATTAATGAGAAACGCAGTAAAGATGAGTCGGAAGGTACTGCTGGAGATACCACTGGATTTACAAATACACCTGCATTTTGCAAATGTTTGGTTACCATAAATGTCTTTTCGTTATCACGCACATAGATTGGTAAAATAGGACTTTCTGTGGGGCCTAAATCAAATCCTTCTTCGATTAATAGTTTGCGAGCATAGTTTGTATTGTCCCAAAGTTTGGTTATTCGTTCCGGTTCCGATTCGATAATATCTAATGCTGCAATAACACTCGCTACCGAGCTTGGTGGCATACTTGCACTAAACATTAATGAACGTGCACGGTGTTTTAGATAATCAATAGTAACACTATCACTCGCTATAAAACCTCCAAGTGATGCTAATGATTTACTGAATGTACCCATAATCAAATCGACATCATCCGTCATGTTGAAATGGGATGCTGTACCTGCTCCGTTTACACCGATAACGCCCAAGCTGTGTGCATCATCAACCATAATATTTGCACCAAACTCATCAGCCAATGCAACTATTTCTGGAAGCTTTACAATGTCGCCTTCCATGCTGAATATACCGTCAACAGCTATAACTTTTACAGCTTCTTCGGGCAATATGCTTAGTTTGCGACGAAGGTCGGACATATCATTGTGCGCATATTTAATTACTCTCGAAAACGAAAGACGGCTGCCATCAATTAATGAAGCGTGATCGTATTCATCAAGTATTAAATAATCGTTACGACCTGTGATGCACGATAATACTCCTAAATTTACCTGAAAACCAGTACTGAATAATACAGCAGCTTCTTTACCTACGTAAGTAGCCAACCTGTTTTCTAACTCGATATGAATATCAAGTGTGCCATTTAAAAAGCGCGACCCAGCACAACCTGTTCCGTATTTTTCAATAGCATTTTTAGAAGCTTCTTTAATTTTAGGGTGATTGGTTAATCCTAAATACGAATTAGAGCCAAACATTAAAACACGTTGCCCATCAATTATAACCTCTGTATCTTGTGCGGATTCAACAGGTCTAAAAAAAGGATATATCCCTTTTTCCCTCAACATTATTGCGTCTTGAAAAAGCGCAATTTTATCATGTAGTTTTTTACCCATGTATTAGCCTTGTTTTATCTTTTTGTAAAAATATTATGAACAAGTTAGTATCTTCTAATGTTATGTATTTGATAATCTTTACATTACAGTTTTATAGGTAATGTAAATTCTCGTAAGGCAAATTAATTAAAAATTTTATTTAATTCAGCCCTCTATTTTTGATTTTTTTTAAAAAGTAAAAAAAATAACTCAATTACAGGTGTTTTTCTATTAAATTAACTGAAGCGATTAGGCTGTTTTCAATCATAAATATAAAGGACACCTTTTGCAAATTTATGAAAATTTATAAGAAATTGCGTTATTTCTTTGGTCTGCTTTATAAAAACAACTCATTTTATAACCAAAAAACCTTTGATTTTGAGCCAAAGGTTTATGTTTATGGGATTTTAATGTGTTTTATTTTAGCTTTCCTAACGCTTCTTTAATACGTTTCATGGCTTCAATTAGCTTATCTTCGGCAGCAGCATATGATATACGAATTGATTTTGCATCGCCAAACGAATCGCCACCTACGGTTGCTACGTGTGCTTCTTCTAATAAATAAATGCTCAATTCATCAGCATCGTTAATGGTTGTGCCATTGTAGCTTTTGCCAAAAAAAGAAGTTACATCAGGGAAGAAATAAAACGCACCATCGGGTAAGTTTACTTTTATACCTTCAATATCTTTTAATAGACTATATACCAAATCGCGACGTTTTTTGAATTGCTCGCGCATTTTCAACACACTCTCTAAGCCGCCTTCTGATGCTGCAACACCAGCTTTTTGAGTGATAGAGCACGTGCCTGAAGTGATTTGCCCTTGCATTTTATCGCAAGCATTGGCTATTTCTTTGTTTGATGCGGTATAGCCAATTCTCCAGCCTGTCATAGCAAATGCTTTCGAGAAACCATTGATGATGATTACACGGTCTTTAATACTATCAAACTGAGCAATGGATTCGTGCTTATCTACAAAATTAATATGCTCGTATATCTCGTCAGAGAGGATATAAACGTGTGGATGACGCTCAAATACTTTTGCCAAACCTTCCAATTCGCTTTTGCTGTAAACACTACCAGTAGGGTTACATGGCGATGAGAACATGAACAATTTTGAATTTGGCGTAATGGCAGCTTCTAATTGCTCGGGAGTGATTTTAAAATCTTGCTCAACCGGTGCATTGATGAAAACGCTTTTACCTTCGGCTAGTTTTACTACTTCCGAATAAGATACCCAATACGGGGTAGGGATAATCACCTCTTCGCCTGGGTTTACCAAACAAAGCACCGCATTAGCAATAGCTTGTTTTGCACCTGTTGATACTACAATTTGACTAAAATCATAATCCAATCCGTTCTCGTTTTTCAACTTAGCAGCAATAGCCTTTCGTAGTTCGGGATAACCAGATACTGGCGTATAATAGGTGAAATTATCATCCATTGCTTTTTTTGCAGCTTCCTTCACATAATCAGGAGTATGAAAATCAGGCTCGCCAAAACTTAGACTAATCACATCAACACCTTTGGCAGCAAGCTCGCGACCCAATTTGGCCATTTTAATAGTTGCTGATTCGGAAAGGTTGTTGATTCTGTTACTTAATGCGCTCATGTTAAAATTTTTCTTATTGCGGCAAATATAGAAAATATGTACTAAGTGAAGGTGTTTGAATTACACTAATCATTATTTTGTATATTCATACTATCAGATACTCGTTGTTATTCCTAAATTTGCGCCAAAATCAGCCTATTTTGCGAGAACAGAAAAGAATTATATTAATATCGCTTATTACAGGTGTTTGTTTGATGTTGGCAAAGTTTGCAGCATACTTCGTCACCTCATCCAATTTTGTATTAACTGATGCTGCCGAAAGTATTGTAAATATTTTGGCAAGCGCCTTTGCGTTTTTTAGCATCTATTTAGCAGCTCAACCGCGCGATGTTAATCATCCTTATGGGCATGGTAAAGTGGAGTTTTTTTCCGTTTTTATTGAAGGGGGGTTGATTGCACTGGCTGGTATAGTTATTTTATTCAAATCAATCTACAATATATTTTATCCGCATCCTATTAGCTCGCTATTGTTAGGAGCAAGTATCATAGGGGTAACGGGTGCTATTAATGGCGGCTTGGGCTATTATATTGTTAAACGAGGCAAACAATTACATTCGATAACTTTAGAGGCTGATGGTAAACATTTAATAACTGATATGATTACCAGTTTGGGCTTGGTACTGGGCTTGTTGATTATTCATTTTACACAAATACTCTTGTTAGATAGCATTTTGTCTATTTTGGTAGGGGGCTATATTTTGTTTGTTGGGTATAAATTGGTTCGCAAATCTGTTTCGGGTTTGATGGATGAAACTGATTTTAAGGTGGTGAATGATATTGTGAAGATATTGAATAGCAATAGAAAAAATGAATGGATAGATGTGCATAATTTTAGAGCACAAAAATATGGCAACGAGTTGCATATTGATTGCCACATGACCTTGCCCAATTATTTTGATTTGATACGCGTGCATGAAGAAGTATCATCGGTAGATAAATTGATTAACAAAGAAGCGAGTATAAAAACCGAATTGTTTATCCATTCAGACCCATGTTTGCCCGATTGTTGCCACTATTGCAATATGCCCAATTGCCCTATACGTTCGGAAGAAAAACGTGTGGATATTGCTTGGACAATGGATAACCTTATTCGCAATAAAAAACACTTTGAATAATGTATCAGTTTAATGTACGTGTTTATGGTTTGTTGATTAACGATTGCAACGAAATACTGTTGAGCGATGAGCAAGAGTATGGTATGCAGTTTGCTAAATTTCCGGGTGGGGGATTAGAGCACGGCGAAGGATTAATAGATGGTTTGAAGCGAGAGTTTTTAGAGGAGTGTAATGCAGAAGTAGAAGTAATAAGGCATTTTTATACTACCGATTTTTATGTCAAATCAGCCTTTAATAATTCGCAAATCATTAGTGTATATTATGTAGTAAAGCCACTCTCTCCATTAAATTTGAATTTTAAAAATAAGCCTTTTGATTTTGATGGCGAAGGTGATGTGTTGCAGGCTTTTAGGTGGGTAAAGGTAGATAATATTCAACCCGATGATGTTACTTTCCCTATCGACCAGCACGTAGTGAAACTTTTAATAAATACTATATGAGTTTGATAGATAGAGATTTAAAAGTTATTTGGCATCCATATACACAAATGCAAACTGCCATGCCGCCTATACCCATTGTGCGGGGCGAAGGGGCTTGTTTGTATGACGAAGATGGTAAATGTTATATTGATGCCATATCGTCGTGGTGGGTAAATATTCATGGGCACGCGCACCCTTATATTGCTAAAAGGATAGCCGAGCAGTTAAATACATTGGAGCACGTAATATTTGCAGGTTTTACGCATCCCGCAGCTGTTGAATTAGCCGAACGCCTGCTCCAAATATTACCCAACAATCAACAAAAAGCTTTTTACTCTGATAATGGCTCAACAGCCGTAGAAGTAGCTATAAAAATGTGCTTGCAATATTGGCACAATAAAGGCACCAATCGCACCCAAATAATAGCCTTTAACAATGCCTATCATGGCGATACTTTTGGCGCAATGGCAGTAAGTGGGCGGAGTGCCTTTACAGCAGCATTTGACAATCTGCTGTTCGAGGTGGAGTTTATTGATTTACCAAACGAGTCGAATATCGAAAGTCTGAAAGCTAAAATATCAGACTTAAAAGCCGAAGTAGCTTGTTTTATTTTTGAGCCATTAGTACAAGGTGCTTCGGGGATGTTGATGTATGAAGCTAAGTACTTGGACGATTTGATGCAGCATTGCAAAACAGCAAATATACTGCTCATAGCGGATGAGGTATTCACGGGTTTTGGTCGTACGGGTAAAGCATTTGCTTGCAATCATTTATCAACCCAACCCGATGTAATGTGTTTCTCGAAAGGGCTTACGGGTGGTACTATGGCATTAGGTTTAACTACCTGTTCGCAGCAAATATTCGATGCCTTTTTATCAGATGATAAACTGAAAACGTTGTTTCATGGACATTCTTATACAGCAAACCCTGTGGCTTGTTCGGCTGGTATAGCAAGCCTCGATTTGTTTTTAGACCCCCAAACGACTATCAATATCCAAAATATTGTAGATAGGCATGCAGCTTTTGCGCTTAAAATTAAGCATCACTCTAAAGTAAAAACTACTCGGCAAACAGGTACAATAC
This sequence comes from uncultured Mucilaginibacter sp., assembly GCA_963422535.1. GTDB lineage: Bacteria > Bacteroidota > Bacteroidia > Sphingobacteriales > Sphingobacteriaceae > Mucilaginibacter. The sequence continues at coordinate 58,709 of OY730227.1, read as the reverse complement.
TGGCAATAGAGTGGGCAACGAGCGCAGATACTTCATACTTTAATTCGCTACGTGATAAACTTTACCAATACTTTTTAGATGCTGGTATAATTTTACGTCCATTAGGTAATATTGTATATATTTTACCTCCATATTGCATTACCGACGAACAGCTAAACTATATTTACAGCAAAATTGAAAACGCGCTTGACGAATTATAAAAATGGAATTTAATAAAGTACTATCTGCTATAATTAATAATAATACACTGCACGCACGCTGGTTAAACACGCTATCACTAATGGAGAATACAGGCGCGCGTAAAATATCTGCAAGTGAGGATGCCGAAACTGTAACTTATATTATACTGAAACACGCTGCGGAGGAGCATCGTCATGCTTTTTATTTGAAAAAACAGATTGAAAAGGTAGAGAAAGATGCGTGTGTAACGTATGCCAACAAGTATTTAATAGCCCCCAAGAGTAGTAAATATTACCTTAACCATTTGGATGTAGATGTTTGTAGGTATCTAAAAACAGAATTGGGCTTAACGGGTAAAGAATTACGTTTTGCTGCATATTTATTAGTAACCTATGCTATTGAGGTGCGCGCCGATGAACTTTATCCCATATATCAAGAAGAGTTGGATAAGGCTAAAAGTAAGGTAAACGTAAAATCAATTATTTTGGAAGAAGAAGGGCATTTGGAAGAAATGATAAATCAACTTAAAACCTTCTCGCCCGATTGGCAATACCATGCCGATAAAGCAGTAGCTTTTGAGAGTGCTTTATTTGCACAATGGATAACCGAAGTAGGTAAAGAAATAAGCTAATAGATACTTTTAGCGTATCATAACGCCTGGCTTATTTATTACAGGAAGTTTTATGAAGTTTGAATCAACAATACTCTCGGGTAAGAAAATAAATTTCTTATCGTATATATTTTTGCCAATATAATAGCTCAACCAATACTCATTATTTAAACCAAAAGTCGATTCATCAATAGGTTCAATAAGTGTATAACCACCGCTTTGTATCAACGGAAACATGTGGCGTAGGGTAGATGTTTTTACCTTTTCGCCATCTTTTTCGCCATAACCTTTAGAAGTAATAAGCACGTTTTCTATCGGCTCGTTTTTGAGGTTGATGAGATACACATACCAAGTTTTGCTCTCAATATTTTCGCCCTCTAATGCTACTGCAACCGCAATATCTTCAACAATATTTTCGTGCAAATCCTTAATCATGGTGCAAGTTTTTGATAGCTGTATTACCTACAACCAAACGTCTTATTTCTTTTTTGTAAATCGTTTTGCACCAGCTTTTTTAGGTGCCTTTGCCTCTGCATCAGCCAATGCTTTACACTCCTCAAACGTTAACTCTAAAGGCTCTTTGCCTTTTGGTATTTTAACATTTTGTTTGCCAAACTCGATATATGGTCCCCAGCGTCCATTTAATATTTTTACTTCTGGGTTTTCGTCAAACGTTTTAATGAGTTTTTCAATATCTTTTTTGCGTTTTTCGAGTATCAATTCAATGGCACGTTCTTCGGTAAGATCAAGCGGGTCAATATCTTTTGGTAGCGAAAAAAATGCACTATTGTGTCGCACATAAGGACCAAATTTGCCAATGGCAACTGTCATTTCTTTATCCTCAAATATTCCTACTTTTTTAGGCAATTTGAATAATTCGAGTGCTTCATTTAGCGAAATGGTTTCGATACTTTGCCCTGCACGCAAGCTAGCATAAAGTGGCTTTTCTTCGTTTTCGTTATCACCTACCTGCACAAATGGGCCATATCTGCCAATGCGTACTGATATTTTTTTGCCACTTTCGGGATGAACGCCCAAATCGCGTTCGCCAGTAGCTTTATCAGCCGTTTCTATCGTGTTTTGAACTTCTTTATGAAACGGATTATAAAAATTCCGTATCATGGTAGTCCATTCTTCTAAACCTTGTGCTATCTCGTCAAATTTCTTTTCAACACCAGCAGTAAAGTTATAATCAACAATACCTTTAAAATATTGCACCAAAAAATCGTTTACTACCGCGCCAATATCCGTAGGGAACAACTTGCCACGCTCTGCACCTGTATTTTCTGTTTTGGTATCTTTGGTTATTTGTTCGCCTTTAAGTACCAGCACTCTAGAATTGCGTTGCTTACCTTCACGCTCTTCCTTTACTACATATCCTCTGTTTTGTATGGTTGATATGGTGGGAGCGTAGGTAGATGGGCGACCAATGCCTAATTCTTCTAACTTCTTAACTAAACTTGCTTCGGTATAACGTGCAGGAGGGCGCGAATAACGCTCCGTTGCGGTCATTTCTTGCAAGGCTAAACTTTGCCCTTTGCTTAGTGGCGGCAATATTGCATTATCTTCGGTTGCTTGTGGTTCGTCATGTTCATCCTCATCTACCGATTCGAGATAAACTTTCAAAAAACCATCAAATTTCATCACCTCGCCATTGGCTACCAATTCTTCCTTACGGGTTGATATGCCAATTTTGGCCACAGTTTTTTCAAATAAGGCTTCGCTCATTTGCGATGCAATAGCACGTTTCCATATCAATTCGTACAAACGCTTTTCAGATGCATCGCCATCAATGGTGTGTTGGTCAAAATAAGTAGGTCTGATAGCCTCGTGAGCTTCTTGTGCGCCTGCGCTTTTGGTTTTATATTTTCGGTATTGATGATATTTATTACCGTATGCTGAGTTGATTTCATTTGCAGCTGCATCTAAGGCGGTATCCGACAAATTAACTGAGTCGGTACGCATATAGGTAATTTTACCCGATTCGTACAGCTTTTGTGCTACTTGCATGGTGCGAGCAACTGAAAAGCCTAACTTTCGACTAGCCTCTTGTTGTAAAGTAGAAGTAGTGAAAGGTGCTGCTGGCGACCGTTTAGCAGGTTTTGTTTCGAGCGAATTGATATTAAATGATGCATTTATACAATCATTTAAAAACTTTTCGGCATCCTCTTGTTTAGCATAGCGTTCGGGTAATTCGGCTTTAAAGGCTTCTTTCCCTTTTCCAAAAATGGCTACTATTTTGAAAGCGGCTTCGGCTTGAAATTTATTAATTTCTCGCTCACGGTCAACAATAAGTCGCACCGCAACAGATTGTACCCTGCCTGCCGATAGCGATGGTTTTACCTTTTTCCACAATACTGGCGAAAGCTCAAAACCTACCAATCTATCCAAAACCCGACGTGCTTGCTGGGCATTTACTAAGTTGTAATCTATTTTACGTGGGTTTTCAATTGCTTTTAAAATAGCAGGCTTAGTTATCTCGTGAAATACGATACGTTTAGTATTCGCGTCTTTCAGTCCTAATGTTTCAAATAAATGCCACGAAATAGCCTCCCCCTCGCGGTCTTCATCGGATGCTAACCACACCATTTCGGCTTCCTTAGCAAGTTTTTTCAATTCGCTTACCACTTGCTTTTTATCAGCAGGTACTTCGTATTTCTGTGCAAAGTTGTTATCAATATCTATTGCATCTTCGGATTTTACCAAATCACGAATATGACCGTAACTTGATTTTACAGTAAAGTCTTTGCCTAAATATCCTTCGATAGTTTTAGCTTTAGCCGGAGATTCAACAATTAGTAGATTTTTTGCCATTTAAGCGAATATTTTTTGCAAATAAAACATAAAGAAAGCGAAACACAAATTTGTTTTTTGAAACATATAGGATATTACCGCAGAAAATTAAAGAGTTGCAGGGTTTTATTACATCAAAAAACCGCCGCCCAAAAGATCATTACCTTCGTAAAATACTGCTGATTGCCCGGGTGCTATTCCTGCTACATTGTGGTGAAAATCAACCTTCATGTGCTCGCCCATTTGTACAATGCTACTTTGCGTGCCAGCATCTTTGTAACGTATTTTTGTTACCGCTTCTAAAGGCTCGGTTATAGTTTCGTATTTTACGAGATTTAGATTACGCACCCAAGCCGATTTACGTTCCAGCTCGTCTTGCGTTCCCAAAACTACCGTATTGGTTTGCGCATCAATATGAGTTACAAACATAGGATGCCCTAGTGCTATACCCAAGCCTTTGCGTTGCCCGATGGTATAAAACGGATAACCTTGATGTTTGCCTACAATGGTGCCATCAGTAAGCGTGAAATTGCCGCCTGCTACACGCTCTTCCAAATCAGCTACTTTGTGTCTTAAAAAAGCACGATAGTCGTTATCGGGCACAAAGCATATTTCGTAGCTCTCGCTTTTATTAGCCAAATCAAACTGACCCATTTCGAGTGCCATCTCTCTGATTTTTGCTTTAGTGAAACCGCCTAAAGGAAATTTTGTGCGAGCTAGGTTTTTTTGTGATACACCCCATAGTACGTACGATTGGTCTTTATTTTCATCAAGCCCTTTCGATACTACATATCTGCCATTATCGTGCATTCTTATATTGGCATAATGCCCTGTGGCAATAAATTCGCAATCTAGTTTATCGGCACGCTTCAGCAATGCTTCCCATTTGATATGGGTGTTGCATAACACGCATGGATTTGGCGTGCGACCAGCAAGGTATTCGTCCACGAAATTATCAATTACAAAATCGCCAAACTCACTTCTAATATCTAATATATAATGAGGGAAGCCATAGCCCACTGCCAACGAACGAGCATCGTTTATACTATCTAAACTGCAGCAACCAGTTTCTTTAGAACTACCCCCCGATGAGGCATAATCCCAAGTTTTCATGGTAAGCCCTATCACTTCATAGCCTTCTTCGTGCAGCATAACTGCGGCTACCGAGCTATCAACTCCACCACTCATGGCCACTAATATCCGTCCGTGCTTACTCATATTTGGCTGCAAAGATACAGTTATTGCTGTTTATTAGGTAAAAGTGTTGGTCAAAACAGGGTAAGGTTTTTATGTATTAAGGTTTATGATGTGATGTTAATTAAGGTGTAAGTGTTTTATAATCAATTATATTTGAAGAGTGCGCAGTATTGTTATGTTGATTAATTGTACTTATAAATGAGCCTGTTTGTATTATTTTAATCAAATTAGAAATTATAGTATTTCTGTTTTTGAGTAGATTTTTGCATATTTGCACCGCGAAAAACGCTAGGTTCCGTAGCTCAGCTGGATAGAGCAACTGCCTTCTAAGCAGTAGGTCTTTGGTTCGAATCCAAACGGAATCACAAAAAAGAAAAGCAAATCATCAAACGGTTTGCTTTTCTTTTTTCAGTATTGTACATCGCAGATTATATTTTATTTACCCACTTGTCATATTTTACGAAAATGAAATTAACAAAAATCTACGTTACGTTATCATCGCTTAGCTGCAATACTTATACTTTGTCTGCTTTTTAATTTAAACGATTTTATAACAGGATTTAAACATGGCTACAATAGCTTCGATAAATAGCTTGCCAAAGTATAAACTAAAATGAATTTAACATTTCATTAATCTTGCTAATTTTGCACCTTATTATTACTACGCATAATTACAAAGAGTGGCTCGAACAACTGCAATTGCAATAAAAAAATACTGGCAACAGGCTTGGAATTCAAAAATACAACGTACGCAACTCATTGTTGGCGTGGCTGTATTTACGGCAATTGCTTTTTTACTGCCTTCGTTTTTTAATTTAATCCAAAAGCGAGAGGGTACTGTTTTAAACGATTGGCTTTTGGCAGCCATTCCTCCGCACAATGTGTCGGTGCCTATTTTTGTAATTATATGGGGTACGGGTTTGTTTGCTATGTGGCGGAGTATTCAAAAACCTCGCATTTTTATAACCTATGTGTGGGGGTTTATTTTTATTACCATAGTGCGGGTGATAACTATTAGTTTAATACCGCTCAATCCGCCTGTTGGTTTAATTATACTTACCGACCCACTAACAGGTGTTTTTTACGGGCAAAGTACCATTACGAAAGACCTTTTCTTTTCTGGTCATACATCAACACTTTTTTTAATGTTTCTTTGTTTAGAGCGAAGGAATGATAAAATAATAGCCTTAATTGCCACCATTGCTGTAATGTGTTTATTGCTGGTACAACACGTACATTATACAATAGATATCATAACCGCGCCTTTTGTAGTATATGCCCTATACCGTTTGGTAAAATACTTGCTCAATTAGTTCGAGGAAAATATTATCTCACAAAAAATGCGCCCCAGTGTAGTGAAGCGCATTCTTTATAGTTTGTTATATCGTGTTTTACATTCTTGTAGGCGACATCTCTAAATGATATTTAACCAAATTATCTATCGGCGAGCGGACAATATTGCCCACTACCATTCCGTTTTCGGTAGCTACTTCTTCTAATACATTTCTGAAATTATACCCTACCGAGCCTATGCAATTGAAGGTGTATTTTTGATAATCAGGATAATGTGTTACCAAGTTGCGGAAGAAATCTTCAAATGATGTGCGCACCAAATTTCTTGAATACTCAATATTTACATTATTATCGTACACGAATTTGCTAAAACTTGCACAAAAGCGATTAGCACGGGGTTGGGTATAAACTTGCTCGTTGATATCATCAGGAGTAAGTTTATAAGTTTCCCAAAAAAGATTCCTAACAGCTTCGGGCATATAGCCACGTAAATAGTCAGTTAATAGTTTCTTACCTATATAGCACCCGCTTCCTTCATCTCCCAAAATGTACGCACCCGAATCAATATTATGTGTTATTTGTTTTCCATCATAAATGCAACTATTAGTACCTGTGCCCAATATGGCAGCAAAACCCTCGTTAGTGCCTAATAAAGCACGAGCAGCTGCTAACAAATCGTGACCAATATATACGTGTGCTTTGGTAAAAACTTGCTTCATAGCTAGGGCTACAACATTTCGCATCTCATCGGTTGAGCAGCCTGCTCCATAATAGTTTACTTCGGCTATCTCATCTCTTTTAAGATCGGTTGGTAAGCTTTCATTTAATGATTTTACAATATACTCTGTATTGGAAAAATATGGATTATAACCTTCGGTGTTGAAATATACTTTTTTGTTATCATCTGTAACTAAGCACCAATTAGTTTTGGTTGAACCTCCATCAGCAATTATTATCATAAATTAAATTTTATTTAAAACTGGTTAAAAGTATGATTTACTTATTGTAAATAAAACACTTTCTTATTAAAATTTTTAAAAAGTTTCAATAGTTAATCGTTTTTATACCAATACAGGGTGTTTTGTGTGCTAAGTAACAAACTTATTTCGATATTTTAATTTCAAATTTTCTTAAAAACCTTTACTGATTATCAGAATATGCGCGTAACTTTATGGCTAAATAAATAACAAAAATATAAAATCATGAGTTTAAGATTAGGGGATATAGCACCCAACTTTAAAGCTAGAACATCAAAGGGAGAAATAGAATTTTACGAATATTTGGGCGATAGCTGGGGAGTATTGTTTTCGCATCCAGCCGATTATACACCAGTATGTACTACCGAATTGGGTAGAACAGCATCCTTAAAAGGCGAATTTGATAAGCGAAATGTAAAGGTGATTGCTTTGAGTGTTGATAATGTTGAATCGCATGCTGGATGGATTAATGATATCAACGAAACACAACACGTTGAGGTTAACTTTCCAATAATTGGTGATGAAAATCGTGAAATTTCGTTGGCTTATGATATGATACATCCTAATGCATCATTAACAGCTACTGTACGTTCATTATTTATCATCGCACCTGATAAAACAATAAAATTGATGATTACTTATCCTGCATCAACAGGGAGAAATTTTCAAGAAATATTACGGGTGATTGATTCGCTACAACTAACCGCTAATTATAGTGTAGCTACACCAGCTGATTGGAAAGATGGCGAAGATGTGGTAGTAGTACCAGCAATTAAAACGGAAGACATACCTGCAAAATTCCCGAAAGGCTTTACCGAAGTAAAACCATATTTGAGAATGACCCCGCAGCCAAATAAATAATTTGTATTTGTTACACAATATTTTATATATTTGAAAAACAGGTTAATATTATAATGCTTTCTGATAATTAATACCAATTTTTGTTTCAGTTTGGCTTTAGTTTTTAATCTATAACACAATTTTTTTTTAATAGAATACTAATATTATGAAAACTGGAAAAGTAAAATGGTTTAACACACAAAAAGGCTTTGGGTTTATTATTACCGAAGAAGGAAAAGATTTATTTGTACATTTCAAGGATGTGCAAGGCGGTGTAAATGCAATTAAAGATAATGATAACGTAGAGTACGATGTGGAAGAAGGCAGAAAAGGATTGCAAGCGGTAAACGTGAAAAAGATATAATTCATTTATTCTGAATTTAAAACCCCTGTAGCTTACAGGGGTTTTTTTATTTTCGATAGTTGCAGTTTTATAATTAACTATAATCAAATACTTTATGGTAAATAACACCAGTCGGAACGCTATATTATTGGTTTTTGTAGCGGCTTTGGGCTTTTTTGTAGATGTGTATGACCTTTTACTTTTTTCAATTGTTCGGGTTAGAAGCTTGCATGATATTGGTATTGCCGATGCCGATTTGCGTTTAAAAGGCGTTTATGTGATTAATATGCAAATGGCGGGATTGCTGCTGGGTGGAATTTTGTGGGGAATTATTGGCGATAAATTTGGACGAGTAAAAGTGCTTTTTGGCTCAATCTTATGGTACTCCTTGGCAAATTTTGCTAATGGCATGGTGCACGATGTAGATACTTATGCTTTCATTCGTTTTGTTGCGGGTATAGGACTGGCTGGCGAGCTAGGTGCTGGTATTACCTTAGTGAGCGAAACATTAAGCAAAGAAAAAAGAGGTTATGGCTCAATGGTTATTGCCATGATAGGGCTTTTGGGAGCAGTGGCAGCGGTGTTTGTAGCACGATATGACTGGCGCACAGCATATTTTGTGGGTGGGGGCTTGGGTATTTTACTGCTATTAATCCGTATGCGAACTTTCGAATCGGGGATGTTCAACTCAATGGCGAATTCCAAAGTAGTAAAAGGTAATATATGGATGCTTTTTAATAATAGGAAGCGTTTTTTTAAATATCTATACTGTATTTTAATAGGCTCGCCACAATGGTTTATTGTGGGCATACTTGTAACCCAGGCTCGCGAATTTGGAGTAGCTTTAGGAGCAAAAGATACGCTTGATGGTAGCACTGGCATTTTGTATTTATATATTGGATTATCAACAGGAGGAATATTTACCACCTTGTTTGCGCAGTACACCAAATCGCGTAAATTGACCATGTTTGTTTTTCAAATACTTTCATTATTAGCGGTGGTGCTATACTTGAGTGCAAAGGGTATTAGCAATCATCAATTTTTGTGGTTATGTGCTATTTTAGGTACTGCTACGGGGTATTGGGCTATATTTGCAACCATTGCTGCCGAGCAATTTGGAACCAATATACGAGCAACGGTAACTACCACAGCATCTAACTTTGTGCGCGGATTGTTAATACCTATAAATTGGGCGTTCAATTTGCTGGAGGTGCATTTTGGTATGATAACCAGTGGATATATTATAATGATTATTCTTACCCTGATTTCTTTTTTATCACTAAGCCAATTGAAAGAAACCTTTGGCAAGGATTTGAATTATGTGGAAACAGTAGATTGATGGTTGATAAGTTTATATCGTTAAAACTAAACCCAATCAACTAAATTTGTGGCGATGATAAATAAAGAGCAAATAGCCGCAGATTACCAAACTATACAAGACGAAATATGTGCAGCACTTGAACTGACAGATGGCAAAGCACATTTTGAAGAAGAACTATGGGAACGTGAAGGCGGGGGTGGAGGTAGAACGCGTATAATTCAGAATGGAAATATTTTTGAAAAGGGAGGGGTAAACTTTTCGGCAGTACACGGGCATTTGCCTCATACCATGAAAAAAGCCCTCAATGTGGAGCAAGATGATTTTTTTGCCACGGGAGTATCTATCGTTATTCATCCCAATCATCCCATGGTGCCTATTATTCACATGAATATTAGATATTTCGAAATGCCTTCGTCGTTTTCATCAGGGCAACAACCTGTGCGGTGGTTCGGCGGGGGGATTGATTTAACCCCCCATTATGTTTTTGAACAAGATGCCCAATATTTTCATGGCTATTTAAAATCTGTTTGCGATAGCTATTATCACGATTTTTATCATCGTTTTAAACAATGGGCTGATGATTATTTCTTTATCAAACATCGCAACGAAACACGTGGTATAGGCGGTATATTTTACGACCGCTTAACGGCTAATGATGAGTTGACTTGGGAGCAAGTTTTTGAGTTTTCTAAAGCAGTAGGGCGTTCGTTTGCACCTATGTACACCGAATTGGTTAATCGTAATAGAAATAAAAACTTTACCGAAGAGCATCAAGCTTGGCAATATCAACGCCGTAGTAGATATGCCGAGTTTAACTTAGTATATGATGCAGGTACACGCTTTGGTTTAGAAACTAATGGGCGTATCGAATCTATATTGATGAGTTTGCCACCAACAGCAAAATGGCACTATAATTATCAACCTGTAGCTGGTAGTGAGGAAGAAAAAACGCTATCATTATTAAAAAAAGGAATTAATTGGGTGGTATGAAACGAGTAGTGCTTTTTTTAAGTATAGGTGGAGTGCTACTGTTAGCTTTATCCTTTGCTTCAGTAAAAAATCTGAAAGGAGTTTGGGAGTTTAAGGGGGGTATTTATAATGGCAAAAAAGAAAACGCGCCCGATACTTATAGCCTGCATCGGAAATACGATAAGCAACATTACGAAGCCTTTTTGATAGAAAAAGATGCCGCTCCGCAAAAATATGAAGCAGGCGATTACCTACTAAAAGGCGATACCTGTATCGAAACAGAAACTTATAGTAGCCAGCCTTCAAAAATAACAGGCATCGCTATACGTTATCTATACACCATCAGAAACGATACTTTGATTTTGAGGGGAACTTTACCTAGCGGAATGGTAGTAGAGGAGTATTGGAGAAAGATAAAATAAGCACTCCGGCTGGGTGTAAAAACAATGTTAATTTCTTGATAAAATAAGCCACAGAATGTTCATAAATTCCTGCTACAAAATGAAGTATTTTCTTAACTTCGCAGGTCGTTAAAAGTACATTCTTTTAATGCCAAACTATAAGCTAAAAATATATCTACAGATAAATAAGAAATGGCCGAAGGAACAGAAAACGAAGACAGAATAATTCCAATAAATATTGATGAAGAAATGCGATCAGCCTACATTGATTATTCAATGTCGGTTATCGTTTCGAGGGCTTTACCTGATGTGCGCGATGGTTTAAAACCAGTTCACAGACGTGTACTTTTCGGTATGCTCGATTTGGGCTTAAATAATAATAAACCCTACAAAAAATCAGCACGTATTGTGGGGGAAGTAATGGGTAAGTATCACCCGCATGGCGACTCATCTGTTTACGATACCATGGTGCGTATGGCTCAAGAGTGGAGCTTGCGTTATCCATTGGTTGAAGGGCAGGGTAACTATGGCTCTATTGATGGTGATAACCCTGCGGCAATGCGTTATACAGAGGCAAGGCTTGAGAAAATTGCCGAAGAAATGCTGGCTGATATCAATAAAGATACCATTGATTTTCAATTAAACTTCGACGATTCGTTACAAGAGCCAACGGTATTACCTGCAAAATTTCCAAACCTTTTGGTAAATGGTGCATCGGGTATTGCGGTAGGTATGGCTACCAATATGGCACCTCACAATTTATCAGAAGTAATTGATGCCACTATTGCATTAATGGATAACCGCCAAATAGAGGTAACCGAGTTGATGAAATACATCAAAGGCCCTGATTTTCCAACTGGGGGTATTATTTATGGCTACGAGGGGGCAAAAGATGCTTTTGAAACAGGTCGTGGGCGTATTGTGTTGAGAGCGCGTGCCGAAATTGAAACATATAACGGAGATCGTGAACGTATTATCGTTACCGAAATACCATATCAGGTAAATAAGGCAACGATGATTGAGCGCACCGCCGAACTGGTAAATGAGAAAAAATTAGAAGGTATTACGGCTATTCGCGATGAATCTAATAGAGAAGGTATTCGTATTGTGTATGAGATACGTCGCGATTCGAATGCAGGTATCGTACTTAATAATCTATATAAATATACTTCGCTGCAAACTTCGTTCAGCGTAAATAATATTGCCCTTGTTCATGGCCGACCGATGATGCTTAATCTGAGAGATTTAATTCATCATTTTGTTGAGCATAGATTAGAGGTAATTATACGCCGTACCAAATATGAGTTGGCAGAAGCCGAGAAAAGAGCACATATTTTAGAAGGTTTATTAATTGCGCTCGACCATTTAGATGAGGTAATAAAATTAATCAGGGCATCAGATACGCCAGAGGCTGCACGCGATGGATTGATGACCCAGTTTGGTTTGAGCGAAATACAAGCTCGGGCTATATTGGATATGACGCTAAGACGTTTAACAGGTCTTGAGCGTGATAAAATCAAAGCAGAATATGCCGAGTTGATGAAGCAAATAGAATATTATAAAACTATTTTGGCTGACGAAGGCTTGCGTATGCAAATCATCAAAGATGAATTGATTGAGATAAAAGACAAATATGGTGATGAGCGTAAAACAGAAATTGTGCACTCATCGGCAGAGATGCTTACCGAAGATTTTATCGAAGATGAAGATGTGGTAATTACCATATCGCACGAAGGTTATATTAAACGTACACCACTTACCGAATATCGCCGTCAAGGTAGAGGTGGTAAAGGTGCGTTGGGCAGCAATAGCAGAGATGAGGATTTTATTGAGCATTTGTTAGTAGCCTCAAATCACAATTATATGTTGTTCTTTACCGAAGCAGGACGCTGTTTTTGGCTTAGGGTATTTGAAATCCCTGAAGGCTCGCGTACTTCAAAAGGACGTGCTATTCAGAATATTATCAATATTCCGAAAGAGGAAAATATAAAAGCATATATCAAACTGGTTAATCTAAAAGATAAAGAGTATCTCGAAAATAACTTTATTATTATGTGTACCCGTAAAGGTACTATTAAGAAAACGTCGTTAGAAGCGTACTCTCGCCCAAGGGCAAATGGTATTAATGCTATTAATATCAACGAAGGTGATATGCTATTAGAAGCTAATTTGACGAGTGGTACAAGCGAGATTGTAATGGCACTCAAATCGGGTAGGGCTATTCGCTTCAACGAATCAACCGTTCGCCCTATGGGCCGTACAGCTACGGGTGTGCGTGGTATTGCCTTAGATAATGATAATGATGAGGTAGTAGGTATGATTAGTATTGATAACCCCGAAACTACGGTATTGGTAGTATCAGAAAAAGGTTATGGTAAACGTACTGATATTGATGATTATCGCGTTACTAATAGAGGTGGCAAAGGTGTGAAAACACTCAACGTTACCGATAAGACAGGTAAATTAGTAGCTATAAAAGGCGTTACAGATAATGAGGACTTGATGATTATCAATAAGTCGGGTATTGTTATCAGAATAGCAGTAAGCGAACTAAGAACCATGGGCAGAGCTACTCAAGGTGTTAGGTTAATCACACTTAAGGGTGATGATGAAATAGCATCGGTAGCAAAAATTGAACATGATGACTCGGAAGATGAGCCATCAGATAATACTGAAAATACAGGCATAGAGCCTATAACAGGTGAAGAAACTGAATAAAAATAGAATTGGACGAAAAGTAGTATTACTACTTTTCGTTTCATTGTTTTCCACATCAATAGCTTTAGGTCAAACCGAGGTATTTAAGAATGTGGTCAATAACCTTGCTTTTTATAAGCAGAAAAAGGAGATTAAATTTTTAGGCTTTGCTAAAAAATCAATCGATAGTTTAATTAGAACACGTGCCGATTCTGCCGATTTAAAAAAAAGTGTATATAAAGCAATTGTTTATTCGAGTATAGCCTCCTTAGATTCGCTCAATAAATTAAATCAACCGGTTGATTTTTTTGAGAAAACACGTCAATTTATTGACAAGATAGCCAGCGATAGAAAAAGCTATAAATACCAAACAGATATTGATTATGCAAAACATTGTATAGCCAATGTTTTTCTAAGGAAAGGTTTCGCATACACCCGAATATCTGATTACAATAATGCAATGCAAGCCTTTTTGAGTGCAAAAAAATATGCACCCGATTTTAAAAATCTAAACGCATATATTGCTTATACGAATAACAGATTGGGTAATTTGCTTATAGCTGCAAAATATTACAACGATTTACTAAAAACAGATAGTACCAAAGCCGAATATATAGAAGCGGCAGCCAACACATTTAAGGCTATTGGCGATACATCGCGAGCGTTGAAAATTTTACAGAATGGTCGAAAGTATTTTCCTGATGATAAAGTTTTGTTGCTTGACGAAGCCAATATTTATAACAATAGGCTAGATTATCAATCGCTTGAGCTACTTCTACCCAAATTATTGGAGCAAAATTCCGAAAACGAGGAGGTCGCTTTAGTGGGGGCTAAATGCTACGAGTATCTTCATAAATTTGATAAGGCCGAGGCATTGTATCTACATTCAATTGAGCTAAATAATACAATTGTTGACCCAATATATAGTATAGGATTGCTATATTTAAAGCGTAGTTTGCTGAGTACAGGAGAGCAAAGTATGCAGTATATAGTTACAGCAGGGCAATGGTTAGAAAAAGCAAATGATATTGCTCCTAATGATGCCAAATGTTTGCAATTGTTAAAATTAATATACACCAAAACGGGAGAGCGAGATAAACTTGACCAAATAAACAATAAACTTAAATTATTAACGAATCAATAAAACATGAAAATTAAAGTTTTAATAGCAGCTCTATTAGGGCTGATTACAGTAAATGCTTATGCTCAGAAGGGGGAGTTGAGTAATGCCAATGAAGCGTATGCAAAATATGATGGCTTGGCTAGAGCAAACTACACCCTTGCAAAGCCCTCATTGATGGAAGCAAAAACCTCTATTGATAAAGCCACTGTTCATCCAAAAACTTCAGGTTTGGCACAAACTTATGCATTGAGAGCAGCTATATATGCTTCATTAGCACTAAAAGACACCGTTGAAGCTACATCAGCTGTTTCGTATGCTACTGCTCAAGAGGCGCTAAAAAAGGCAAAAGAATTGGACACTAAAAATGAGTTTAAGCAATTAGAAGAACATGCTAATTTGGAGATGGCTCAACTTCAACTTAATAAAGGTGTAAAAGCATATCAAGAGAAAAAATATGACGAAGCTTATAAAGCATTTAATGCAGAGCAACAATTAATTCCTGATGATACTACTGCAATGCTTTATACAGCGGTTTCGGCAGCTAATGCAAAAAACTATCAAGCGGCAATAAGTAATTATAATAAGCTATTGACTACCAAGTATTTAGCCAAGGAGAAAATATATGCAGATATGCCTGTTTTATACCTGCTTAATAAAGATACTACTGGGGCAATTAAAGCTGCTAGCGAAGGGATTACTGCTTATCCTAATAATACAAGCTTAAGGAAACAAGAAATAGAGGTGAATTTGCAAGCAGGACAGCAAAACAATTTGATTGAAAAAATTGATGCCGCAATTAAAAACGACCCTAATAATAAAGCATTATACTATTATCAAGGTATTACCTATTCGCAAATAGCCGAAAAAATAGGAAAAGATTTGATGAAGTTAAAAAAGGCTGAAAAGAAAGCTGCTGGTGCAAAACCAGGTGTAAAAGCAGTACCTAATCCACAAATAACAAAATGGTCGCAAGAGCGTTTTGATGCCTTTAATAAAGCAGGAGAACTCT
The DNA here is from genome assembly GCA_963422535.1 of uncultured Mucilaginibacter sp. GTDB lineage: Bacteria > Bacteroidota > Bacteroidia > Sphingobacteriales > Sphingobacteriaceae > Mucilaginibacter. Next base: position 42,956 of record OY730227.1, on the reverse strand, counting down.
ATAAAAAAGCAATTGCGATTGACGCTAATTATTTTGAAGCTTTGTTGAATTTAGGCTATGTAATTATTACTCCAGCCATTGATATTTATAACGATGCCCAACAATTGCCAGTTGATAAAGCAAAAGAATATGATGCTACTATGGCAAAGGCTACAGCCCAATTTGAATTGGCAAAACCTTATTTATTAAAAGCTGTGGAATTAAAGCCTAAATCGAAAGAGGCTTTACAAAACTTGAAAACTTATTATTTGGGTAAAAAGGATACTAACAATGCTAATGCTACCCAAAAGCAAATTGATGCTTTAAATTAATTAGCCTATAGCTGTAATCGTCTTTAAATAAGTTTATAGATGTATGATAGTCCCAGTTGCGCAAGTAACTGGGATTTTTTGTTTATAAACTTTTTCCAAAGTATTTTCATTTTTTAAAAATGAATAAGGTGGTAATTGATGTGTAGATTTGTTGTTCTTTCAACTTTTATTTGTTAACCTTTCCCTATCAACTTTTTTAGGACGACGCATTATATTTATTAAATTAGCCTTATGGAAACTTCGCGTAGAGATTTTATTAAAAGCACTGCAATAATAGCGGCAGGAGCAGCTTTGATACCAAAGGATATTTTTGCCTCGCCAAAAAAAATTGAACGATTGGGGGTACAATTGTACTCAGTGCGTGATGCCATGAAGGTAGATGCCAAAGGCTCTTTAAAAAAACTGGCAAATATGGGATATATCCATGTAGAGAGTGCTATTCAGCTCGATCGTAATTATTATGGCTACTCGCCAAAGGAGTTTAAAAAAATATTGAACGATTTGGATATGCAGATACCAAGTGGGCACGTGTATTTGAAGCTGGATGAATGGGATGCTGCTAAGAAAGACTTTACGGATAAGTGGAAATATACTATTGAAGATGCGGTAACGGTAGGGCAGCGGTATATGATAAACCCTTGGATTGATGAAGATGTACGGAAAGATACCGATAAGCTAAAGCGATTTGTAGAGTTGATAAATAAAAGTGCCGAGTTGTGTGCAAAATCGGGGATAAAGTTTGGCTATCATAACGAAAACTATGAATTTGGTATTAAGGTAGATGATACCAATTTGTTTGAATATATTTTGCGGCAAACCGATGCCAACTTGGTAGCTATGCAGATAGATATTGGTAATATGTATGGGCATGGTGGTGATGCTTTGGCATTGATAAAAAAATATCCCAATAGGTTTGAACTAATGCACGTAAAAGATGAAATAAAAGCCACTACAAGCAATGCTATCGACCCATACGAAAGCACCTTACTGGGGCAAGGTTTGATACCGGTAAAGGATATTATAAAAGCTGCTCGAAAAATAGGTGGTACATCACAATTTATTATCGAGCAGGAAGATTATCAAGCAAAAGACCCATTTGATTGTATGAAAACTGATTTAGATATGATGAAAAGATGTGGGTTTTAAATATATTTAAATATAAATACTTGATAATAAAATAATAATATGGTTTAATTAAAGTGATTTTTGTAATTCTGTTTTTTTTAATAGCTGTTTAAGTATATCAATAATAAATTTATATTGCCGTTAATTACCACAGTTTAATTTCAGTTAAAGGAAATATAACATATTGTATATATGGATAGGCGTACAGCGATACGAAACTTGGCGATAGTAATAGGTGGTGCAGCATTGCTGCCAGCTTGTACTTCGCAACACCCCACAGTAAAATTTAAACATTTCGACATTGATTTTGACCAGCAAACGCTGGTGACGGATATTGCCGAAACCATTATTCCAAAAACCAACACCCCAGGTGCAACCGATTTGAACTTATATGCTTTTGTGATGCTAATGGTGGATGATTGTACAAAAAAAGCCGACCAACAGGCATTTTTGAAAGGTATGGACGAGTTTAATAGCGTGCCGAAAAAACTATTCGGCAAAAGCTTTAGCGAGTGTAGTAAGAAAGAAAAAGAAGCGGTATTACTTTCGTTTGAGAAGAAGGGCAATGGCTACTCGGCTGATTTGCTTGCATTTTATAATACGGTGAAAAACTATACCTTATTTGGCTATACCAACTCAAAATACTTTATGACTAAAGAAGTGGTGTACGAATTAGTGCCTGGTAGATACAACCCTTATTATCCTGTTAAGAACTTAAAATCGAGCATAAAAAATGGCTAATCTGAATGTTGATAGTGTAAAAGAGCACACTTTTGATGCAATTGTTATAGGTTCGGGTATATCGGGCGGTTGGGCAGCAAAAGAGCTTACGGGCAAAGGTTTAAAAACATTGATGCTAGAGCGTGGCAGAGATGTAACGCATATAAAAGATTATCCAACTACGAATAAATTCCCGTGGGAATTTGAGCACCGAGGCGAAGTGCCCGAGGATATAAAACAAGCCAACCCGATAGTGAGTAAGTGCTATGCCTTTGGCGAGGATGCGATGCACTTTTTTGTGAAGGATAAAGAACATCCTTATGTTCAAGAAAAACCATTTGATTGGATACGAGGGTATCAGGTAGGGGGCAAATCACTGTTGTGGGCAAGGCAAACGCAACGATGGAGTGATTTCGATTTTGAAGGCCCAGCACGCGATGGTTTTGCGGTTGATTGGCCTATTCGGTATAAAGATATCGCACCTTGGTATAGTTATGTAGAGAAATTTGCAGGTATATCGGGCAATAAAGATGGCTTACCCCACTTACCCGATGGCGAATTTTTGCCAGCTTTCCCGTTAAATGCAGTTGAAGATTATTTTAGCAAGCACGTAAAGCAACATTATCCTAATAGGCACGTGATAAGTGCGCGTTGTGCACATCTATCCAAACCCAACCAAATACACCTCGACCAAGGGCGTGGGCAATGTCAGGAGCGTAATTTGTGCCAGCGTGGTTGTCCTTTTGGTGGGTATTTTAGTTCAAATTCATCAACTATACCTTGGGCTTTAAAAACGGGTAAACTTACCCTGCGTCCGTTCTCTGTTGTATCATCTATTATTTATGATGAGGCTAAGGGTAAAGCCGTGGGTGTGCGTGTGATAGATACCAATACCAAAGAAACCATTGAATACTATGCCCGCATTATTTTTGTGAATGCAGCAGCTTTAAATACCAATCTTATTTTATTAAACTCAATCTCGCATCGTTTTCCAAATGGTTTGGGTAATGATAGCGGCGTATTGGGCAAGTATGTGGCTTTTCATAACTATTCGGCTTATTTTAATGCCGAGTACGACGGTATGAAAGAATGGACTACCGACGGGCGCACGCCATCGGGTGGGGGGTATATACCGCGATTTAGGAATGTACTAAAGCAAGAAACCAACTTTTTGCGTGGTTATGCTTGTGGTTTTGAAGCCTACCGAGAGTTTAAGCATCCAACTGAAGGTGTGGGTGCTGACTTTAAAGCTGGATTGGCAAGCAAGGAACTTGACCCTTGGAAGGTAGGTTCGCACATGATGGGCGAAACTATACCTAAAGCCAGTAATTATGTAGCACTTGATAGCCAAAAGAAAGATGATTGGGGCATACCTCAACTTAAAATAGCTGTTGATTATGATGACAACGACGAGAAAATGAAGTTGGATTATATAGAGCAGATGAAAGAAATGTTTACAACGGCTGGCTTTAGCAATATACAAGTAACCAATGCACATAGAGCACCAGGTTTGGATATCCACGAGATGGGAGGCGCACGCATGGGTAACGACCCTAAAACATCGATATTGAATAAATGGAATCAAATACACGCTTGTAAAAATGTATTTGTAACCGATGGGGCTTGTATGACCTCTACCTCGTGCCAAAATCCATCACTTACATATATGGCTTTTACCGCTCGCGCTGTGGATTATGCCGTAAGCGAAATAAACAAAGGGAATATGTAATTGCAAACGTTCACTAATGTAACAATTGCGTGATATTTCGCTTTTTTTATTCGTGCGGGTGTAGGGCAAACACTATCAGTATTGTATGAATGTTTTTTTTCATACATTAGTAATGTAATCAATATACTATAATAAAATCCTAAAATATCGCTATGGCTACAAATACGTATGATGCAATAGTTATTGGCTCGGGCATATCGGGCGGCTGGGCAGCTAAGGAATTGACCGAAAAAGGTTTAAAAACCATTATGCTCGAACGTGGTCGTAATATCGAACATATAAAAGATTATGTAAACGCCAATAAAGCACCTTGGGAGTTTCCGCATAGAGGCGGCAGAACACGCCAAATGGAAACCGATTACCCCGTGTTGAAAAGAGATTATCCACTAAACGAAACCAACTTAGATTATTGGGTGAATGAGAAAGAAAGCCCTTATGTAGAAGTAAAACGTTTTGATTGGTTTAGAGGGTATCACGTAGGCGGTCGGTCGTTAATGTGGGGTAGGCAAAGTTACCGTTGGGCTGATATTAATTTTGAAGCCAATGCCAAGGATGGTATAGCTGTTGATTGGCCTATTAGGTATAAAGATATTGCGCCTTGGTATAGCTATGTAGAGCAATTTGCAGGCATATCGGGCAATAAAGATGGATTGGCTGTATTGCCCGATGGCGATTTTTTGCCACCAATGGATATGAACTGCGTAGAGAAAGATGTAGCGGCACGAGTAAATAATCATTACAAAGGTTTACGTAATATGATTATTGGGCGTACTGCCAACCTTACTGTGGCACACAAAGGGCGTACGCATTGCCAATATCGTGATGCTTGCTGGTTGGGTTGTCCGTTTGGTGCATACTTTAGCACGCAATCATCCACATTGCCAGCGGCAATGGCAACGGGTAACTTGACGGTAAGACCATTCTCGATAGTAACCAAAATATTATATGATAAAAACACTAAAAAAGCCAAAGGTGTAGAGATAATAGATGCCGAAACCAACCAAACGTATGAGTACTATGCTAAGATTGTGTTTGTAAACGCATCGGCATTCAACTCATCATGGGTATTGATGAACTCGGCTACTGATATTTGGCCTGATGGCTTGGGTAGCAGTAGTGGCGAGCTAGGGCACAATGTAATGGATCATCACCTCAATGTAGGCGCAGGTGGGAGGATAGAAGGATATGAGGATAAATATATTTTTGGTAGAAGAGCAAATGGTATTTACATTCCTCGATACAGAAATTTGAATGGCGAAAAGCGTGATTATATTCGAGGGTTTGGCTATCAAGGTGGAGCAGGTAGAGAAGGCTGGGGTAGAAGTATTGCCGAACTAAGTATTGGTGGAGCATTTAAAGATGCTTTGACCGAGCCAGGGCAATGGTCTATGGGAATAGGTGGTTTTGGCGAAACCTTGCCTTATCACGAAAACAGAATTTATTTGGATAAAACCAAGAAAGATAAATGGGGCTTGCCAGTATTGGCTATTGATGCCGTTGCGAAAGATAATGAGATAAAAATGCGCAAGGATATGGCTAATGATGCTAAAGAAATGCTGGAATTGGCTGGCGTAAAAGATGTATATAGTTATAATGACGAGCCAGTATTAGGACGTGGTATTCACGAGATGGGTACAGCACGTATGGGACGCGACCCGAAAACATCGGTACTGAACGAGTGGAACCAAGTATGGGATGCGAAAAACGTATTTGTGACCGATGGGGCTTGTATGACATCGGCAGCATGCCAAAACCCATCATTAACCTATATGGCATTAACAGCCCGTGCGGCAAACCATGCAGTAGAAGAACTTAAAAAAGGGAATTTATAATAGCCTCAAATATAAAGTCATGACCGAAAAAAACACCGATACGCCTCAAAGCCCAACAAGGCGCGATTTTATCAAAAATACTTCGCTTGCGGCAGCAAGTTTTATGATTGTACCACGCTATGTACTAGGTGGCAAAGGCTTTTTAGCCCCGAGTGATAGGCTACTGGTAGCTGGTGTGGGCGCAGGTGGTAAAGGCGAAAGCGATATAGCCAATTTTGCCCACAGCGGTAAGGCTGATATAGCTTTTCTTTGCGATGTGGATGATAGGCAAGCTGTTACCTCAAGAAAAAACTTCCCTAAAGCAAAATATTATAAAGATTGGCGCGAACTGTTTGATAAAGAACATAAGAATTTTGATGCCGTATCGGTATCAACCCCCGATCATAACCACGCTATAATTGCCTACTCGGCTATGCAATTGGGCAAAGGGGTGTATGTGCAAAAGCCATTAACACACGATATTTGGGAGGCACGCCTACTTACCGAGGCGGCGAGAAAATACAAAGTGGTTACACAAATGGGTAATCAAGGCTCATCAAACGAGGGTACACGTAAAATGGCGGAGTGGTATGATGCTGGTGTGATAGGCGATGTGCATACCGTTTACTGCTGGACCGACCGCCCTGTGTGGCCGCAAGGTGTGCCTTGGCCATCAGCCAAGGCTAATATCCCGCAAGGATTGGATTGGGATTTGTGGCAAGGTACTGCACCATTAAAAGAGTATCGCGATAATATTTTACCATTCAACTGGCGTGGTTGGTGGGATTATGGAACTGGTGCATTGGGCGATATGGGTTGCCATTTGATGGAAGTAGCCTTCAGAGTGTTGGATTTGAAATATGCTAAAGATGTGCAAGCGAGTGTAGGCAGTGTATATACAGGGCCTTTCCAAAAAGGTAAATTCCCAGAAAGTTGCCCACCATCGAGCCACATTACGCTTACTTTCCCTAAAACACATAAAACCAAAGGCGATGTAACGGTACATTGGATGGATGGGGGTATTCAGCCCGAACGTCCTGAAGAATTAGGCGCAAATGAGAAATTTGGCGATGATGGCAATGGCTCGTTATTTATTGGCACAAAAGGTAAAATGATAGCTAGCACTTATACCGAAGAACCCTTATTATTACCTACCTCTCGCACCAAAGAAGTAACTGTACCGCAAAAGTATAGCCGTGTAAATGGTGGTGCCGAAGGGCATTATGCACAATGGGTTGAAGGCTGTATAGCAGGCTATGGTAAAACCGAGTTGAGCTCATCGTTTGATAAAGCAGGGCCACTTACCGAGGCTTTGTTGATGGCTAATTTGGCAGTACGAGGGCACGATTTGCAAGGCGGACAAATAAAACTGCACTGGGATAATGATAATATGCGGGTAACCAATTTTGATGCTGTAAATCAATATATAAAACGTGATTATAGACCAGGTTTTGAATTAAAGGCATAAACTTAATCAAGATAAAATGAATAGAAGAGAAGCTATAAATAGGGTTGCTATTTTATTAGGTGGTACTATTATTGGTGCTGAGTTGATTGCCTCGGGCTGCAAAACAAAAACCGCAGGTAATGTGAGCGATTTTTTTGGTACAGACCATATTGCTTTTTTGAACGAAGTGGCCGATACCATATTGCCTACCACCCACACACCTGGTGCAAAAGCGGCTAAGGTGGGCGAGTTTATGGCGGTAATGGTAAATGATTGCTACGAACCTAAAGACCAAGAGATATTTATGAATGGGTTGGCAGCTATTGATGATGCCAGTACCAAAAAATTTGGTAAAGACTTTATGCAATTGAATGCCGAACAGCGCACTGCATTGTTGACCGATTTGGATAAAGAACAAAAAGAATATAATAAGGCTAAAAAGCATACCGATGGCAGTCATTATTTCAGGATGATGAAAGAGCTTACTTTGCTGGGTTATTTTACTTCCGAAATAGGATGCACGCAAGCCTTGCGCTATGTGCCAGTACCCGGCAAATACGATGGTAACTTCCCCTATAAAAAGGGAGATAGAGCCTTTTCATGAAATTGATAAATGATTGATTTTATAAAAGTTAAATAAAATATATTTAACTTTTTATTTAACTAATAATATACCGAATACAATAATAAAGATGAGCAAAAGGAAATTGCGGATGGGTATGATAGGCGGTGGTAAAGATGCCTTTATAGGTGCTATACATCGCATAGCTGCCAATATGGATGGGTTGATAGAGTTGGTTTGTGGGGCACTTAGCGTGCATCCCGAAGTGGCAAAAGAAAGCGGCAAAATGCTGTTTTTGCCAAGCGATAGAGTTTATACCAATTATGAGGAAATGATAACTGCCGAAAGTAAATTGCCGGCAGATAAGCGTATGGATTTTGTAACCATTGTTACACCAAATTTTGCTCATTTTGCTCCCGCAATGATGGCTTTGGAGCATAGTTTTAATGTGGTGATTGAGAAGCCCATTACTTTTACTTTAGACGAAGCCAAACTACTACAGCAAAAACTTGCCGAAACAGGATTGATGCTGCTATTAACCCACACCTATTCGGGCTACCCGATGGTAAAGGAGGCGCGCCAAATTATAAAAGGTGGTGCTTTGGGCAAGGTGCGCAAAATATATGTAGAGTATCATCAGGGGTGGTTGAGCAGGCTATCAGAACGCGAAGGCAATGCCCAAGCGGCATGGCGCACCGACCCTAAAAAATCGGGCAAAAGTGGTTGTATGGGCGATATTGGCACACACGCAGCGCATTTGGCTGAGTATATTTCGGGGCTTAAAATTACTCAACTGTGTGCTTCGCTCAATACCGTAGTTGACGGGCGGATGTTGGATGATGATGGTGCTGTGCTATTACGTTTTGAGGATAATGCTACGGGCGTGTTATCGGCATCGCAAGTGGCGGCTGGCGAAGAAAACGCTTTGAAAATAAGAGTGTATGGCGAAAACGGTGGCTTGGAGTGGGCACAACAAGAGCCTAATACTTTGACTATAAAATGGAGTGATAAGCCTGCGCAAACACTAAGAGCAGGGTCGAACTATACCGACAGAGAATCGAGCTATGCAACCCACAACTGCCGCACACCAGGCGGGCATCCCGAAGGATATTTAGAGGCATTTGGCAATTTATATCGCAATTTTGCTTTGAGCCTAAGTGCGAAATTGAATAACGAAACACCTCATAAAGAGTGGTTAGATTTTCCTAGTGTGGAAGATGGCATACGTGGTATGGCATTTATTGATAATGTGGTGGCATCGAGCCAATCGGATAAAAAATGGACTGATTATGTTGTTAGCTAAACTGTATGAAAACTATTAAAGGACCTGCCATATTTATAGCACAGTTTATTGATAGCAAAGCCCCGTTTGATAATCTATCGTCTATATGCAAATGGGCAAGCGATTTGGGTTTTGTGGGCGTGCAGCTACCTACGCATCTACCTCAATATATCGACCTACAAAAAGCAGCCGAAAGTAAAACTTATGCCGATGAGATAAAAGGTATTGTAAATGAGCATGGTTTGCAAATTACCGAGCTATCCACCCATTTACAAGGGCAGTTAGTGGCTGTAAACCCTGTGTACGATGAGTTGTTTGCTGGTTTTGCTCCCGAGCAGTATCGCCATAGCGCAAGCGCACGCAAAGAGTGGGCTATTCAGCAACTTAAATATGCGGCAAAGGCATCGCAAAACTTGGGCTTAAATGCCAGTGTTACCTTTAGTGGTGCATTGCTTTGGCCTATGGTGTATCCTTGGCCTCAACGTCCTGCGGGGATGGTAGAAACGGGCTTTACCGAATTGGCTAAACGCTGGGAACCGATATTGAATGTGTATGATGAGTGTGGGATTGATTTGTGTTATGAAGTGCATCCAGGCGAGGATTTGCACGATGGTATAAGCTACGAAATGTTCTTAGATAAAGTAAATCAGCATCCACGAGCTTGTTTGCTATACGACCCTTCGCATTTTATTTTACAATGCTTAAATCATTTAGACTTTATTGATATTTATCACGAACGTATAAAAATGTTCCACGTAAAGGATGCCGAGTTTAACCCAACAGGCAGGCAAGGGGTGTATGGCGGCTATCAAAATTGGATAGATAGGGCAGGACGCTTCCGCTCGTTGGGCGATGGACAGGTTGATTTTAAAGGCATTTTTAGTAAATTGGCTCAGTATAATTATGATGGATGGGCAGTATTGGAGTGGGAGTGTGCTTTAAAACATCCCGAAGATGGAGCAAAAGAAGGGGCTGAGTTTATTAAAAAACATATTATAAGAGTTACCGACAAAGCATTTGACGATTTTGCTGCATCAGGCTCCGACGAAGGCCTTAATCGCAGATTATTAGGGTTAGATTAAACAAAACATACAATTAAAATTATTGATAAAACATTAACTCATCGCATATGCAAACCATTAACCGTACACAACTATTTAGGGCAAGTTGCCTATCCTTGTTAGTCACCTCGCTGTCGTTTGGCATACGTGCAGGTATTTTGAACAAATTGGGCATCGATTTTCAGTTAGATAAAGCTCAACTGGCTTCTATTACAGCTACTGCATTTTATGGTTTCCCTATTGCGGTGGTTATAGGCGGTTTTATAGTTGATGTGATAGGGATGAAACGTTTGCTGGTGATGGCATTCATATTTCACTTAGCGGGTATCTTACTTACCATTTTTGCACAAGGTTTTTGGACGCTGTATATCTCTACATTGTTAGTAGGGCTTGCCAATGGTACAGTTGAGGCAGCTTGTAATCCGTTGGTAACTACCTTATATCCCGAAAGTAAAACTACCAAACTCAACCACTTCCATTTGTGGTTTCCAGGCGGTATCGTTATAGGTACTTTGGTGGTATTGTTGCTTAATAAAATAGGTTTGGGCTGGCAAGTGCAAGTGGGTGTGATGCTTATCCCTACGGTAATATATGGCTATCTGTTTTCAAAACTTGATTTCCCAGTTACCGAGCGTGTATCATCAGGCGTGTCATCATCAGAAATGTATAAGGCATTGGCAAACCCTTTGTTTGTGTTTATGTTCATCTGTATGTTTGGTACAGCCATAACCGAATTGTTTACAGGGCAATGGATTGATGTATTGTTGAAAAAAGTAAATGATAATGCCTTGTTGCTACTCACTTTAGAAACAGGTGTAATGGTAGTGGGTAGGGGCTTTGCCAAACCTGTGTTAAAACTTTTTGCTCCCGAGGTGGTATTACTAATATCGGCAATATTTGCAGCGGCAGGGTTGTTCTTGTTTACGGTATTAACGGGTAATGCTATTTTCTTTGCTGCCATTATATTTGGTATGGGTGTTTGTTTCTTTTGGCCTACCATGCTGGGTTTTGTGAACGAAAATCTACCCAAAACAGGCGCTATCGGCTTAAACCTAATGGGTGGTGCAGGTATGTTTGCCGTATCGCTTTATACTATGGTAATGGGTACTTATTATGATGATATTGTGAAACAAGCCAATGGTGATAACACCTTTGCAGGGCAAAAAGTGCTGCAAGCCACGTTGATAATCCCTTTGATACTGATAGTGGCTTTTGCTGCTTTGGTGGTGTATCTGCGCTCGAAGAAGAAAAAAACTGCTTTGAGTATGTAATTTTTTTGAGAATTAAATTAAAGAATATAATAATAGATAGAAATGAAAAAAACATTTATCGTTTTAGGATTGAGCTTAGTAATAGCTGCTTGTGGTAACGGAAAAACTGATAACAAAGCGGGTGGTGATAGCACAGCTACCGTTAAAACTGATGCCAGTAACACACAGGCTTCGGCAAGTAGTAGTACATCAGCATCAACAGATCCAGGTGCGCAATTGATAGCAAAATCTGACTGTTCGACCTGCCATAAAGAACAAGATAAATTGATAGGCCCTGCTTTTGCCGATGTGGCTAAAAAATACACAGCATCATCAGCCGTAATTGATACGTTGGCTAATAAAGTGATAAAAGGCGGGCAAGGTAACTGGGGCACAGTACCTATGATTGCGCACGCCTCGTTACCAATGGATGATGCACGTGCAATGGTTAAATACATTTTATCGCTAAAAAAATAATAATTATAGATAGGCAGTTACTTTGTTGTACAAATAATGGTTGGTCTATAAATTATACCAAATCAACAAAAGCATGGGTAATCAACAAAATCGTCGGGCAGCAATTAAAAATATGCTTGCAGGCACTGCCGCAGTAACAGTATCGGGTATGTTATCATCTTTTACCGCATCAGCGGATAACGAAATGGGCTTTGCACCACTTAAAGGCAATATCAATCATTCGGTAAGCCCGTGGTGTTATGGCGAGTTGACGCTCGACCAGCTTTGCGTGGTATCAAAAGAAATAGGTATTAAGGGGATTGACTTGTGCGGCCCTCAAGATTGGCCTACTTTAAAAAAGTATGGTTTATACTCGCCTATGTGCAATGGTGCTGAGATAAACCTAACCGATGGTTTTGGCGATACGCAGTTTCATGATACGCTGATAAAAAACTATACCGAGATGATTCCGCTGGTGGCTAAAAACGGCTATACCAATTTGATTTGCTTCAGCGGTAGCCGCAGAGGCAAGGATGATGAAACGGGTTGGAAAAACTGCGAAAAGGGCATCAAAAAGATATTAGCATTGGCCGAAAAGCATAAAGTAGTGCTATGTATGGAGCTGTTGAATGCGAAAATAGACCATAAAGATTACCAATGCAACCGCTCGTCGTGGGGGGCTGAGCTAGCTAAACGTATAGGTTCGGAGAGCTTTAAGTTGCTCTACGATATATACCATATGCAAATTGATGAAGGCGATATTATTCGCAATATAACCGACCATCATCAATACATAGCACATTTCCATACAGGCGGTATTCCGGGACGAAACGAGATAGACGATACGCAGGAATTGCATTATCCAGCTGTGATGCGCGCCATTGTAGCCACAGGTTATAAAGGCTATGTAGGACAGGAGTTTGTGCCTAAGCGTGCCGATAAGATAGCATCGCTACGCCAAGCTATCCATATTTGCGACGTATAAATTATTTTTAAATAGTATAATCATCACCATAAAAATGACAACGAGAAGAACTTTTTTGGCACAAGCTGGATTGGCAGCAGCAGGTGCATTATTAGCACCCAAATTGCTATCGGCTACCACTACCAAGCATAAAATAGGGTTGCAGTTGTATTCGCTTCGCGATTATATCCCGAAAGATGTAAAAGGCGTAATTGCCAAAGTTGCCAAGGCGGGCTACAAAGAAGTTGAAACTTACGACTACTCGAAGAAAGCCGGTTTTTGGGGATTGGATGCCAAAGCATTTGCTAGTTTGCTAAAAGAGCATGGTTTGACAACTACAAGCGGGCATTATGATTTTGATAGTTATTTAAGAAAAGGAGATACCGAGGCATTAAAAACCTATATAGAGGCGGCTTTAATTACTGGTCAAAGCTATGTAGTAGCCCCTTGGATTGATGGCGATTTGTTAAAAACTGAAAGTGATTTGAAAAAAATTGCCGAAAGTTTGAATAAGGCAGGAGAGCTATGTAACAAGGCCGGTATAAAACTGGCTTATCATAACCACAATTTTGAATGGAATAAGGTAGGTAACACTACTTTGTATGATACGCTTTTGAAAGAAACTGATGCTAAGTTGGTTAAAATGGAGATGGATATTTACTGGGTAACACGCGCTGGTAAAAATGCTATCGAATTGTTTGAAAAGCATCCTAATCGTTTTGCATTGGTACACGTGAAAGATATGGATAAAGCTAACCACAACATTAATACCGAAGTAGGTAGCGGTTTGGTTGATTTTAAAACTATTTTGCCTAAAGCAAAAGCAGCAGGTGTGAAGCATTTTATTGTTGAGCAAGAAAATTTTACCAATATCGACCCATACATGAGTATTACACAAAGCTGTAATTACATGAAAAATAACATCCAGATATAATTTACTATCATGAAATCAAAAATCATATTTACCGCATTACTTACTTGTGGTTTTTTAGCAAGCCAAGCTCAAGAAAATGCCAAACCCGAAGATACTGAGATATGGGAGCCTAGCCCCAAAGTAGTTACTCCGGGCAAAATGTTTAGAGATGCACCATCAGACGCTATTATTTTATTTGATGGTAAAAACTTGGATGAGTGGCTGCAAGCTGATGACCAATCGGCTGCTAAATGGAATGTTATAAAGGGCTTGTTGGTGGTAAATAAAAATTATGGCAATATCGAAACCAAAAGGAAATTTGGCAACTACCAGTTGCATTTAGAATGGCGTGTGCCAGCTAATATTGAAGGCACAGGGCAGGCGAGAGGCAATAGTGGTGTGTTTTTGGCTTCGTTAGGTGGCGATGATGCAGGCTATGAGCTGCAAGTTTTAGATCCATATCAAAATAAAACTTATGTGAATGGAATGGCAGGTAGTATCTACAAACAAGCTATCCCACTAGCAAACCCAGGTAGAAAACCAGGCGAGTGGCAAGCGTATGATGTGGTATGGACAGCGCCTACTTTTAATGAGGATGGCTCGTTGAAATCGGCAGCACGTGTAACGGTGTTTTTTAATGGGGTATTGGTTCAAAACAATTTTGAATTGAAAGGCCCTACAAGATATGTGGGCAAAGCAACGTATGGCAAAGCGCACGGCGCATCGCCTATAAAACTGCAAGCGCATGGCGACAAAAGTGAGCCGCTAAGTTTCCGCAATATTTGGGTGCGAGAGTTGTAATTTTGCTGTAAGCGAATACCATTCGCACACACATAAATGAAACTCGAAAAGCGCGATTTTGATGCCGTTGTAGTAGGCGCAGGGCCCAATGGACTTGCAGCGGCAATTTTGTTGCAACAACACGGACTTTCGGTTTTACTGCTTGAAGGTAAAGACACCATTGGTGGTGGTATGCGCTCGGCAGAATTGACGCTATCGGGCTATACGCACGATATTTGCTCGGCTATACATCCATTAGCAGCAGCTTCTCCTTTTTTCGAAACTTTGCCACTTGCGGCGCATGGTTTATCCTACATATATCCGCCTACGGCGGCTGCGCACCCGTTTGATGATGGTACAGCAACTGTGCTCAAGCACTCGCTAGCCGATACTGCGGCCTTACTTGGCGCAGATGGGCAGACGTATAAAGATTTGCTGCAACCCGTGGTAGATAATTGGTCATTAATAGCGGCTGATATGCTTGCACCCTTGCATCTGCCCAAACATCCATTGCCGATGGCAAAGTTTGGTTTATTGGCACTACAATCGGCCACCTCATTAGCGCATCGCTTTAAAACCGAGCAAGCCAAAGGGTTGATTGCTGGCATGGCGGCACACGCTATACAACCGCTCACAAATTTGAGCACATCGGCAATAGCCTTGGTGATGTTGGCTACTGGGCATTTAAAAGGATGGCCTATACCCAAAGGTGGTTCGCAAAAAATAGCCGATGCTTTGGCTTCGTACTTTATCTCCCTCGGCGGGGTGGTACAAACCAATACTTATATCCAATCATTAAATCAACTCCCATCGGCGCACGCCGTTTTGTTTGATTGCACACCTCGGCAGCTTTTGGCAATAGCGGGGCATCGGTTCTCGAATATCTATAAATGGCAATTGCAACGTTACAGATATGGGATGGGAGTATTTAAGGTAGATTGGGCTTTAGATAATGCTATCCCCTTTAAAGCAGCAGTTTGCCGCGAGGCGGGTACGGTGCATATTGGGAATACTTTATCAGAAATTGTAACTGCTGAACAATTGATTTGGAATGGCGGGCATCCCGAAAAACCATTTGTATTATTGGCACAGCAAAGTTTGTTTGATGCTACTCGTGCCCCCGAAGGTAAACACACGGCTTGGGCATATTGCC
The DNA here is from genome assembly GCA_963422535.1 of uncultured Mucilaginibacter sp. Lineage (GTDB taxonomy): Bacteria > Bacteroidota > Bacteroidia > Sphingobacteriales > Sphingobacteriaceae > Mucilaginibacter. Next base: position 27,392 of record OY730227.1, on the reverse strand, counting down.
ATGTTCCGCATGGTTCGACAGTGGATATGACAGCAGCTATTGAGCAACAAATAGAACGTTTTGCGCCTGGTTTTAGAGATATGATATTGGCGAAACACAGCATGAATACTGCACAAATGGAAGCCCATAACCCCAACTATATTGGTGGCGATATTGGTGGTGGAGTGATAGATATAGGACAATTGTTTACTCGCCCTGCATTGCGCCTATCGCCTTATAAAACCTCAGCAAAGGGAATGTATATCTGCTCGTCATCTACTCCACCCGGTGGTGGTGTGCATGGTATGTGTGGCTATAATGCCGCAAAGCGAGCTTTAAAAGATGTGTTTGCTATCAGCGCAAAATCGTTGTGAAATATTATTGCTGACTGACGTTTAATTGAAACCTGCTTGTACCAAAAGTAGTAGCATCAGTAGTAGCAATGTTAAATGCGTAGCTGCTGGTTTGGCGTAAATCAACAGAATCTTTCTTCAAATTATCTTTCAACCAAATGTGAAACGCTGCTGGTATAGTGTTGATACTGGTCATGTTTAAACTATAAGTACCAGTTGTTTTTGCTTCTACATCTAAATTTATGATAGCACCCTTATAACTTAGTGGCATGACGCCAATAGCTAAAGGCACATTATCGCTCGAAAAGCTTGATAAACTTAATGAACCAAAACCTTGAAATTTAGGTGCATCTTCGCCTCTTACATAACTTGCGCTTGATGATGGGTCGAATGCGATAATAATATCGTCGGTATTGCCTGCAACGGCAGTTTGCGATAATTGCAATTTTAGACTACCTAATGTATGATTTAATGATGTGTCGAGTTTAATCTGAGGTGCTGGTTTGAGAAGGACTCCATGACTAGCTCCCAATTTTTTTGTATTTAGCGTAGGTTCAATAGCGTTTTTCTGACATGAAGACATATATAGTGATGATATTGCTGCAAGTAAAATAATTACCTTTTTCATTTCGTTGTGTATTAAAGCACCAATAGGGGCTTGATTTTAATACGTGCTTATACGAAAGCGTGAAAAAAAGGTTTGATTATAACTACCCGTAGCTAATGTAATACTTCGGTGCTAACTCTTTTGTATATTAAATAGAAGAGGGCTAGTATAAATCCTACATAAAAATAGGCAAACTGAATGGGGGCTATTTTCTCTACTTTAAACGCAATAATAGCAGCAGCTATGTTTACCATAAGAAATGAGAGACCGATTTTTGAAATCAGTTTTCTTGCTGCCGGATTATCATTCCTATGACTGTTTTCGTTGGGGTAGGCGAGTGCAAATTGTATCGCAAATAGGCAAACCATCAAAAAATGATACGAAGCTCTGTTGTTATAATAAGCTATACTTTCGGTAATAATGGTTAAAAAGCTATAAGAGCATAAGCCATATAAATACAATTTTCTACTTGATTTTATTAAACTATAAAAGTTTAATAAAACTGAAAAAGCACCAACTATAGTAAAAACAATTTCTAATAATTTATTCATGATGTTCTGTGCTTAATTTTAAGATAAAGCATAAACTTTTGTTCAAAAATAGATTTTTACGAACTAATATGTAATTAATCGTTAAAATATAACTTTAAAAATGATAAAAATTATCGTGAAAAAAAGTAATAACCCTTTTGATATACGCTGATAGATGTGTGTGTTTAATATATCTTTTTCAACTCTTTTATACTACCATAAAAAATTAACAAAATAAAGATGATATGAAAGCACCCAAAATGAAAAGAAATAGTGTCGTCTATTGTAAAAGCAAATATAGCCCCTATGATATTTATCATAGCAAAGGATAAGACAATTTTGGTAGCCAGTTTAACGGCGGGCATGTTTTCGATAGTATAATTATTTGAATTGGGAAAAGCTAAAGCAAGATGTATAATAAATAAAAAAAACATAAGAAGGTGATAGGATGACTTACCGTGGTAATAAGCAATACTTTGGTTAATTATGCATATTAAACTAAAAAAGGATAAACCATATAAGTATGATTTTCTGTTTGATTTTGCTAATCCGTAGGCACTTACTAATACCGAAAGTGCAGCTGTGATTGTAAAAATAAGGTCTAATGTGATATTCATATTGTTTTAATATTCTAAATATTGTAATTTTTACTAGCACTATCAATTATTACGAAATTGTGTTTCTTATTTCAAGAGTAGCCCTTGAGCTCTTTTGTATAATGAATACGTAATGGATAACGTAAATATGATATGAAAAACACCCAACTGAATGAATGCAACAGGATTAAGATAGAGGTAATATATTGCTCCTGTAATATTGATTAAAACTAGTGCTATGCCTATTTTGATAGATAAATTCATGGCCGATTTGTTGCTGAAGTCGGATGCGTCGGAAATAGGAATAGTTAGTATATACTGAATGATAAATATAAAAACTATCACTATATGCGATGGCGATTTGTCGGTATTATAAATCAAGCTTTCGTCTATTAGTGGTATAGCGCAATAATAACATAACCCAGATAGAAATAGTTTTTTGCTATAAGTTAGTGTACCATAGATGTTTAAGCATACAAAAAGTAGCCCAGTAATCGTAAATACGATTTCCATTATTAAATCCATGCTCATTTTATAGTTAGTGCTATACTAGTTATATATGACAAATGTATGTTAAGTATGTTAATTAATTGTAAACTTTATTAAATAGCAATACTACACAGTTACCCCAAGCATGTGGTAATAACTGTGTAGTATGTAATTAAAAATTTATAAAGGCAGTGTTTTACTTTAAGAGGTTGCCTCTAGTTCGTTGATATATCATATATAATATGGAAACTGAAAGTGCGATATGAAAATATCCGAATCGAGCAGGAACAGGTGCTTTTAAACAAAAGATAAATACGGCACCTGTTATGTTTATAACAAGCAATGCTAATGCAATTTTAACTACTAATTTGCTCGCTGCAGTATTCTCAGTATTGTAGGATATTGAGTTGGGGAATGCTAAAATAAATTGAATAACAAATACCATAGCCACGATGATATGTGTGGGGATTTTGTCGGCATTGTAGGCCATACTTTCGCCTATAATGGGTAGAAAACTAAAAAAACATAGCCCGGATAGGAATAATTTCCTGTCTAATTTTACTGCGCCATAAATGTTTAATAGCACAAAAAAAGCACCAGCGACCGTGAAAACGAGTTCCATTGTTGAATTCATGATGGTTTGATTTTAAGGGTTTTACAATTAGTTTGTTAAATAAATATAAAACTTAAAAATCATAAATGCAAAACTATCTTATTGAAAATCAGTAACAAATGATTTTGCTGTAATTGCCAAAAAGGAACATCTAAAAATAATTTATAGTGCTATGGCTATTCTACTCTCTTTTTTTAGTCACTATATAGCTAGCATAAGCTATGGATAGTATAAATGTAATATGGAAAATTCCAAACTGAAATGGAATAGTTGGATTTAAGATAAAAACATTTACTGCACCTAGAATGTTAATAACTGTTAAACAGAGTGCAATTTTTATAGCCAATTTTATAGCTGGTAAGTTTTGAGTACTGTAATTGTTGTTATTAGGGAGTGTAAATGCGAGTTGAATTATAAATGAAATAAATAGAAGTATATGAACAGGTAACTTGTCGTTTTTGTAAGCCATACTTTCTTGAATAAATGGTATAATGCAATAAAAAAACAAACCACTTAGCAATAATCTTCTGTTATAAGTAAATACACCATAAATGTTCAGGAATACACAAAACGCACCTGCTATGGTGAGGATATATTCAACAGTCGTAGTCATAATTGGTTTATAATTAAGATTTTGTAAAAAAATAAATATTTCGATAAATTAATTTAAAAAGAAATTTTATTTTAATTCAAAATTAAATAATTATCCAATAAAGTGCAACAGAAAAGCAGCACCACGCCCTTCGGTTGATTGTACTTGGATATTGCCTTTGTGTAGCAGCATAATTTGCTTGCAAAGGCTCAAGCCTATACCGCTGCCAGTTTTGCGGGTGCTGAAAAAGGGGATGAATATTTTGTCTAACAACTCGGTAGGTATGCCTGCGCCATTATCGGCTATTTTTATTACAGCACGATTGTTGGATTGTATTTCGGCAGATAGGGATATGCGTGGTTGTTCTCGATCTTTTACGGCTTCAACAGCATTTACGAGCAAGTTTATCATCACTTGTTCTAATAGGTTGATATCAGCCTCGATGGCAAGCGTAGGGTCGCGCAATACAATTTCGAGCTCGATGTGTTTCTTTTCTAATGAAGGCTGCATCAAATTATTCAAATTCTCGAACAAATCGCGAACGAGTATTTTTTTCAAATCGAGTTTAGTTATTTTGTTCAGGTTGCGATAGCTCTCGGTAAATTTAAGCAAGCCATCGCTACGCCGTTTAATGGTATCAATACCTAGTTCCAAATCTTCGCGCTCATTGTGGGCTAAGCTATCAGCAATTTCGGCGCTTTTTAATCGGTTTTTTAACGTATCGGCTAATGATGATATAGGCGCAACCGAGTTCATAATTTCGTGCGTCATCACATTTAATAGCTTTTGCCATGCTTTTGATTCGGTTTCGTCTAATGCCTCGCTTACGTTTTGAAAAGCGATGAGTTTGAATATTTTATCATCGCTGCGCAGCACGCTTGCCGCAATAAGCACTTTTATTAATTGCTGATTTCTGTTGAGCGATACTACTTTGGTTTCGCCAGGTTTTAGGTTGATAAGCTCACGATATAGCACATCTTCTCGCTTTTGTAATGAGTGGATAGTTTTTAAATAAGGCACGCCAATCAATTTTTTGAAGCCCTCGTTTATCCAGCTTATTTCGCCAGTTTCGTTTTCGTAGGAGAGGATACCCGTATCTACCAATTCTAATATTTTTTGGAGATAATAGTATTGTGTTTCGCGCTCACGACTGATGAGTTTGAAGGTGCTGTTTATCTCGTTAAAACCTTTACGCAGTGGTTTAAGTTCGGATGGTGCTTGGCGTTCGTCGAAATGGCGAGAAAAATCGCGATAGTGGACAGATTCGACAAACTGATTGACCTCGTCTTGCGCTTTCTTTTGGTATTTAATCATATCCATCAGTTGGTAAACCACTATGGGGCAGGCAATAATTAGATAAAAGTATAGCCCCTTTACCAACACTATTGCGGTGCCTAATAGGATGATGAATAGTAAAAATACACGCAGCAGTAGCCGCCATTCGTAACGCTTAAATATCATATTTGCTCAATCTGCGGTATAGTGCCGTACGTGTCAACCCCAACTCTTTTGCTGCACGGGTAATATTGCCATTGTTTTTCTCAATCACCCGTAGTATAGCATTTTTTTCGAGTGTACTCAGTGGGATATTATCGACTATTGCTTCGCTCTCGGTGTTTGTTTCTAAAATCGAAAATATCAAATCGTCAGCCTTGAGTGTGGCGCTATCAGCCATAATTACAGCCCGCTCAATGGTATATTGCAACTCGCGCACATTGCCCGGAAAATTGTATTGCTTTAGTTTTTGCAGTGCGCTGATATCAAAATCGACAGCGGGTTTCAAATACTTGCTGGCATACAATTGGGCAAAATGCTTTGCTAGTATGATAATATCCTCGTTGCGCCTGCGAAGCGGGGGCATATTAATCTCGACGGTATTGATACGATAGATTAAATCTTTTCTGAAACGGTTTTCGTTTGCCAATTCGGCGAGGGGTAGGTTGGTAGCGCATATCAGCCTGATGTTGATATCAACTGCTTTGTTTGTACCCAAGCGTGTAACCTGTCTGTTTTGCAATACGGTAAGCAATTTGGCTTGCTGTTGCAGGCTGATGTTGCCTATCTCGTCCAAAAATAAAGTACCGCCTTCGGCATCTTCAAATCGTCCGGTTCTATCTTCACGGGCATCAGTATAAGCACCCTTTTTATGTCCAAATAGTTCGCTCTCAAACAAGGTATCGGTAAGTGCACCCACATCTACCTTTATAAATGGCTTATCGGCACGCAGCGAACGTTCGTGAATAGCTTTTGCCATCAAATCTTTACCTGTGCCGTTTTCGCCCAAAATCAAAATATTGGCATCGGTAGGAGCTATTTTGTTTACTTTATAAAAAATATCCTCCATCACTCCCGATTCGCCCAATATAGCGGTACTGCTATTTATTTGTTTGCTACTGGATTTGGCAGGTTTCGAGCCTTCTTGTTTAGCTAATAATAACTCTTTTATGGTGCTTATCAGTTTCTCGTTGTGCCAAGGTTTCACAATAAAATCATTAGCACCTTCTTTTAACGAACGCACTGCCAAATCAATATCGCCATAAGCGGTAATCATAATTACGCATACATCTGGCTTCCACTCTTTTATTTTTTTGAGCCAGTATAAACCCTCGTTTCCGGTATTAATGGCACTATTAAAATTCATATCAAGCAGTACCAAATCAACCCGATTACGTTGCAGCAGCCAGTTTAGGTTTTCGGGGTTTTTCTCCGTAATTACTTCCTGTGCTTCGGTTTTAAGCAGTAGTTTTACGGCTGTTAACACATCCACATCATCATCAACCACCAATACTGTTGCTTTTTTTAGTACCATAATAAATATAATTCTTTGTGCGTCATCGCCTAACTTAAGTTTTGATGCGGCTCGGTATTTACCCACCAATTTACCATATTTTAGTTATCAATTTGCAAATGTTATAAAAACTTAGCTGTGTTTGCTGCTATTGCTAAATTTAATACCCACGCAGCAATTTTTGTGCTAAAATTGGCAAAAGGTGTGTTTTAATCAGTAAAACGTTAATTATGAATGTATAATTGAGTTTTGAGGATGATAGTACTTAAAGCGAACTGTATCGAAACCGTACACTTGGTGTAATGCAAGCGTACGGTTTGATTTTGGCGGTGTTATTTAATGTGCTGAAAATCAATTATTTAATTTTTGGCACGTCTTTTTATAAGCTTATTGAAAAAAATATAAATACCAGTGGATAGAAAAATTGAAAAAAGTAAGTGGAACACCAAACGTATCGTGGTTATTGCGGGGGGAGCAATCCTTGTAGCATTAATCGGGTTTGTAGCCTACACCGGTTTGACGGGCAAAAGCAAGTATAATGTGCCTGTTGATAGGATAACAATTAGCGAGATTAAAAAAGGTTCTTTTCAAGAGTTTATACCTGTAAATGGTGTAGTGATGCCGCATACTACCATTTATTTGGATGCGATAGAGGGCGGGCGTGTAGAGCAAAAATATGTAGAGGATGGTGCCAAATTGAAAAAAGGCGACCCAATACTTCGCCTATCAAACACCGATTTGGAGTTGAGTTTGGCAAACCAGCAAACGCAAGTGTTTAATGTGCTTACGCAGATGCAAATATCGCGCGACCAAGCCAGTCAGAACACCGTAGGCAAACTAAACCAAATGGCAGAGGTAGATAATGCTTTGAAAGAAGCCGAGCGGGTGTATAAATTGGATAAACGCCTGTTTGCGCAAAAAGCCATAGGTATGCAAGAGTATCAAGCTGCCGAGAATGCTTATAACTACCAGTTGAGGCGCAAAAAATTGGCTACGCAAATATTGAGTCAAGACTCGGTAGCGGTAAAACAACAGTTGGCACAATCAAAAGAATCGTACGATAACATGAAGAGTACTTTGGAGTTGATGAAGAAAAAAGTAGGCGATTTGATAGTGAGAGCACCAATAGATGGGCAACTGACGGCTTTGGATGCCGAAATAGGGCAGAATAAAAATAAAGGCGAACACTTAGGGCAAATTGATGGGATGTCGGGCTTAAAAGTGCTTGCTAATGTTGATGAGCATTATATTTCGCGTGTGTTTACAGGTTTAATAGCTTATTACCCTACCGACGAGCAAAACTATAAATTGGTAGTAAAAAAGGTATATACACAGGTAAAAAGTGGGCAGTTTCAGGTAGATATGGAGTTTGTGGGTGCATCGCCAAAAGGATTAAGAAAAGGGCAAACTTTGCAAATACGATTGGCATTTAGCGACGAAGCACCTGCCGTGTTATTGCCAAAAGGTGGCTTCTATCAGCAAACTGGCGGCAACTGGATATTTAAAGTAAGCGATAATGGCAAAACAGCCTATAAGGTAGAAATACAATTGAACCGCCAAAATCCTGATTACTATGAAGTAACAAGGGGCTTGAAGCCAGGCGACAAGGTAATTACATCGAGCTACGAGAACTATGGTGATATACAAGAACTTGTATTGACCAAATAAAAATTAAGTAATAAAAATATTAACCAATAACACTAAAAAAACTCTTCATCAAAACAGCATAGAGTTTAGGAGGCACAAATGATAAAGATAACCGATTTAGAAAAATTTTATCGTACCGAGGAGGTAGAAACCATAGCATTAAACAAACTATCTATCTATGTAAACAAAGGCGAGTTTGTAGCCATTATGGGCCCTTCGGGTTGCGGAAAATCAACCTTGTTGAATATTTTGGGTATGCTGGATGACCCTGACGGCGGTAGCTATCTATTTAACGATATAGAAGTAGCGCATTTTAACGAGCGCAAGCGTGCTGATTTGCGCAAGCACAACATTGGCTTTGTGTTTCAAAGTTTTAATTTGATTGATGAGCTTACCGTGTTCGAAAACGTGGAGCTACCATTGATATATACTGGTGTGCCAAGTGCCGATAGGGTAAAACGTGTAGAAGAAGTGTTGGATAAAATGCAAATCATGCATCGCCGAAACCATTATCCGCAGCAATTATCGGGTGGGCAGCAGCAGCGTGTGGCTATTGCCAGAGCGGTGGTAAACAAGCCTAAACTGATTTTGGCGGATGAGCCTACGGGCAACTTGGATAGCAGCAATGGTAACGAGGTGATGGAACTACTAACCGACCTGAACGAGCAAGGCACCACCATAGTGATGGTAACCCACTCGGAGCACGATGCACGTTACAGTCATCGTATTATACGCTTGTTGGATGGGCAAACGGTGGTAGAAAATATCATGATTTGATACCAATCGAGAAGAATAAAAAATTGAGTTTAGTTTAATCAGTTAATTAATAGTGTGCTCCCTAACCCGCTTGTATAAGCGGGCTTAGGATAGAGCAATGTTTTAATCGGCTTTAATGATTAGTTTATGATAAAGAACTATTTTAAAATTGCTTTCAGGAATTTGCTTCGTCAAAAAGCATTTTCATTCATCAATATAGCTGGGCTGGCTATTGGTATGGCTAGTGCTATCCTTATTTTGATGTGGGTGCAAAGCGAGCTCGACTATGATAATTTTTACCCTAAGGGCGATAGGTTGTATATGATGTATAACCGAGATAAGTTTGATGGCGAGCTGCATTCGTGGAATTCGACCCCGAAAATAATGGCTGAGGCGTTAAGAAAAGATTACCCCGAAGTAGAAGATGCGGCAAGGGTAAATTCAATTGTTTTTTTGCTCACTTCGGGCGAGAAGCATTTGAACTTGCGAGGGATTTTTACCGACGAAGGCTTTTTAAATATGTTTAGTTTTCCGCTCGAAAGCGGGAATGAAAAAACAGCGTTAAAAGGGGCTAACAATATTGTAATTACCAAAAAACTCGTAGTAAAACTATTTGGTAACGAAAACGCAATGGGTAAAACCATTAGGGTAGATAGTAATGCAAACTTTACGGTAACAGGTGTATTGAAAGATTTGCCTGCCAATACCGATTTTAATTTTGAATATATGCTGCCATGGGCGTATATGAAAAAATTGGGCTGGGATGATAGTGAGTGGGGGAATAATACGGTAAAAACTTATGCTTTACTAAAACAAGGGGCGTCGCAAGCAGCTTTTGACGAGAAGGTAAAAAATATAAAAATTAGCCATTCGAAAGAAACGGCACAAGTTTTTACCCATCCTGTAAGCAGATTACATTTATATTCAAAAGATGAGAATGGAAAACTGGTAGGCGGGCAGATAATAGCGGTAAGGCTATTTATACTCATCGCTTTATTTATTCTTTTAATTGCCTGCGTCAATTTCATGAACCTATCAACCGCGCGAAGCGAAAAGCGAGCAAAAGAGGTAGGAATTCGTAAAGTTTCGGGAGCTGTTAAGTCAAATTTGATTGCGCAGTTTATTGGCGAAAGCATCATGTTTTCTATCATTGCTTTTGTTGTAGCATTGCTCTTGGTATTTGTCAGCTTGCAAAGCTTTAATCAACTTACTGGCAAGCAGCTTACTATTGATTATCATAACCTTACATTTTGGTTGTTTTCTATCGGTTTTATTTTGTTTACAGGCATTGTAGCAGGTAGCTATCCAGCATTTTATCTTTCATCGTTTCAACCCGTAAAGGTTTTGAAAGGCACATTTAAAAAAGTAAATGCCGCCGTAACGCCACGCAAAGTGCTGGTAGTAATGCAATTTACTTTTGCCATAGTGCTTATTATCTGCACCATTATTGTAAAAAACCAAATACAATATGCCCAAAACAGAGATGCAGGGTATAATCAAGAAAACCTTATTTATGCTTTTGTACAAGGCGATGCGGATAAAAATTACAAATTGATAAAGCAAGACCTTGTAAGTTCGGGAACAGCACTTTCTGTTACACGTTCCGAAAACCCTATTACGCAACGTTGGGGCGATAATTGGGGTTACTCGTGGCAAGGCTCGACCCAAGCCGATGAACGGATCGATTTTGTACGATTGGGTGCCGATGCTGATTTGATAAAAACAATAGGCCTAAAACTAGCACAAGGTAGAGATATAGATATTTATAACTATCCTACCGATTCGACAGCAGTAATGTTAAATGAAACAGCTGTGAAGGCGATGCACTTGAAAAACCCAATAGGGATGACGCTTAGAAATAAATATTATGCCAACAGAAGTTATCATGTGGTAGGGGTGGTTAAAGATTTTATAATGGAATCGCCATTTGAAAGTAAATTGAACCCGATGATTATTACTGGACCAAATAGGTTTTTTCAGGTGATACACATCAAATTTAACCCTGTAAATGGTACGGCTAATAATATTGCTAAGGCCGAGCAGATATTTAAAAAATATAACCCCGAATATCCTTTTGATTATGCTTTCGCAAACGAATCGTATGCCAATAAATTTAAAGAGCAGCAACGAGTAGGTGTACTGGCAGCTTTGTTTGCTGGGCTTACTATTTTTATTTCGTGTATGGGATTGTTTGGTTTAGCTTCCTATATGGCGCAAAATCGTATTAAAGAAATAGGTGTGCGCAAGGTATTGGGTGCATCAGTAGTGGGGGTGGCTACTTTACTATCAAAAGACTTTTTGAAACTCGTTATCATCTCATTCTTTATTGCATCGCCTATTGCATGGTGGGCTATGGATAAGTGGCTGCAAAGTTATACCTACCGCATTACCATATCGGTATGGGTGTTTATTATCACGGCTATATTAACCCTTGTTATCGCCATTATCACGGTAAGCTCTCAGGCTATAAAAGCAGCCATTGCCAACCCAGTAAAGAGTTTGAGGAGCGAATAAAAATTTAAAACTTGAGTATGATAAAGAACTATTTCAAAATTGCGTGGCGTAATATTAGTGCCAATAAACTATTCACATCATTAAATATTGTAGGGTTGGCGATAGGTATGTGTGTATGCATTACCTTGTTTGCATGTGTTTCGTATGAATTGAGTTTTGACCGTATGTATAAAAACTCAAAAAATATTTACCGTGTGAATATGCAAACATCTGCGCAATACAATTATAAGGTATGGGCTGAGTTGCCTAATGCGGTAGGGCCTGCAATTGTGCAAAACATTGCCCAGGTAACAACAATGGCACGATTGATAAAGCACAACTTTGGTGTTAATGTGTCACTTAAAACGGATGATAAAATCTTCACAGAAAAGGGATTGTATATGGCAGATTCGTCTGTTTTTAAAATGTTTGATTTTAGTTTTGTGGAAGGAAGTGCTCGTTCGGCTTTTATACAACCCAAATCAATTGTTATTTCTCAAACAGCTAAAGAAAGGTTATATGGCAATAAACCTGCCTATGGGAAAATTATTTATATCAATAATCGTGAAGATACTTTGCATATTTCGGGAGTTTATAAAGATTTGCCTGCCAACAGTACCATTGATTGTGATATGATTTATAATATTATGGATTCGTGGGCTGGGAAAAATGTTTACTGGAGTAATGCAAGCTACGAAACCTATTGCCAGTTACAACCCAATACAAATGTTGATCAAATGCAAAAGGCGGCTACATCTCTTATTGATAAGAATGTAACTAAAGAAGATCAATTTTTTACTCAATTTTTGTTTCAACCATTAACCGATATCCATCTTTATTCGTCTGATATAAGACAAGGATATTCGGCTAAAATAGGGAGTATTAGTACTGTACGAGCATTGCTGTTTTTGTCAATTTTGATATTAGTTATTGCGTGTATTAATTATATGAATCTTGCTACCGCTCGGTCACAAAAGCGTGCAAAAGGAGTAGGTGTAAATAAAGTATTGGGTGCAAGCAGGCGGCAACTACTAGCGTTTTTATATGCCGAAACAGCTACACTCTCGCTTATTGCTATTATTATTGGATATGCGCTATCTTTTATAACCCAATCATTGTTTCAAAAAATAACGGGTATTCAATTAGTACCTTCAGCTTTAATTGCCTTGCCTATTTTGGTATGCCTTTTAGCAACATGGGTTGTGGTAACTATTATAGCGGGCAGCTATCCAGCATTCTCTTTATCAAGTATTTCGCCAATAATTTTAATGAATAAGCTAAAATTAAAGCATTCTGCTGCCGATTTTGTACGCAAATCGTTAGTGGTTTTCCAATTTTCATCTTCTATCATTTTAATTATTGCTGTTGTCGTAATACTTCAGCAGATATATTATATCAAGAACAAAGATATTGGCTATTCTCCTAAGGGGGTGGTTGCTGTTTCTATCCAAGCAGCTGAAAACAAGCAGCAAGTTTTTTCATTTATTAATAATTTGAAAAACTTGACTAGTGTAGAAAGCGTTTCTGCTGTGCAATCTATTCCAGGCGATATTGAGAGTGGCAGAAGCATCAAAAAACTATCAACAGATAAAGAAGGATATCCAGTAAAAACTTGTAGAACGGATGGTTCAATTGTAAAAACGATACAGTTAAAAATGTTGGCAGGTAGTTCATTGCCGCAAACTATTGCCGAAGGCGATACCACTTGTTATGTGTTGATTAATGAGGCCATACTAAAGTATTGGGGATTTAAAACACCGCAGGATGCAATAGGTAAATATATAATTACTGAACTAAGTGATAAATCGCTTGTAAAAGGTGTAGTTAAAGATTTTAATTATCAATCACTCAAGAGCGAAGTAGGAGGCTATATTTATTACGCTATGAACAAAGGGCCTGAACCTTTGAGAAAATTATTGATACGGTACAATGCTCAAAATCTTCCTCAATTTATGCAACAAGTACAAGATGGATTCAAATCTACTTTGCCTAATTCGAGTTTTGATTATGAATTTTTGGATAGTCATGTTCAAAACCTTTATATATCGGAGCAATATACTGCTAATACGGTAACTGTATTTTCGCTATTAGCCATATTTGTTGCCTGTTTAGGTTTGTTTGGCTTAGCTGCATTTATTGCAGAGCAAAGAACCAAAGAAATAGGTGTGCGTAAGGTGCTTGGAGCAAGTGTTTTTCGTATTACAAAATTACTAACAGGCGAATTTCTAAAACTCGTAATTATATCTATTTTAATTGCGTCGCCTATCGCATGGTATATGATGAATAAATGGCTAATGGAGTTTACTTATAGGATAAGTATAAGTGGATGGGTGTTTGTTATTGGCGGCGTTATCGCTATTATATTGGCACTGGTTACTATAAGCTCTCAGGCTATAAAAGCAGCCATTGCCAACCCAGTAAAGAGTTTGAGGAGCGAATAAAAATTTAACAATTAATGTTATGATAAAAAATTATTTCAAAATCGCATGGCGCAATATTATTCGTCATAAGGGTTATTCGACTATCAATGTTGTAGGTTTAACCGTAGGCATAGCCGCTTGTTTGCTCATTTTTGTGGTGGTGCAGTTTGAATTGGGTTTCGATGCTTTTCAACCCAACTACAAAAATATATATCATATAGTAACGCAGGATGAGCAAGAAAATGGTGTGCTTAATTTTAATCCAGGTATTCCTACTCCTGCAACAGATGCTTTACGTATTGATTTTCCTCAAGCCAAAGTAGCTACTATACATTCGTGTTACGGTAGTCAAATTACTGTTCCTACAGGTAGTAATGTAAGTGCTGATAAGAAGTTTACAGAAGATAAAGGTATTATGTTTATAGAGCCACAATTCTTTGAAATTTTCAAAGCAGACTGGTTGGTGGGTAGTCCTGATGTGTTGAAACAACCTGATATGGTGGTGATAAGCAAAAGCAACGCTATAAAATATTTTGGCGATTGGAAAGCCGCCGAAGGTAAATTATTGAAGATGGATAATTTGCTAAACCTAAAAGTGGCTGGGGTAATAGATGATGCAAAATTGAATAGTGATTTTAACTTAAAGGTTTTGGTGTCGTTTGTTACGTGGAAGCAACATCCTAAAAACTATAATTATAATACGCAATGGCATTCAATAGGGAGCGACCATCAAGTGTTTATGTTACTGCCCGAAACTGAAAATGTAGCCAAGATAAATACTCAAATCAAGACATTTAGTTATAGACATGCTGGTGATAAAGGTAGAATGCGAAACTTCCAGTATTTACAACCATTGGCTGATATGCACTTTGATACACGTTTTGGGGGCACATTGGGCGACCACCTGACTTCTAAATCTACCTTGCGCACTTTATCGTTTATCGGTGTACTTATCATCATCATGGCATCTATCAACTTTATAAATTTATCAACAGCGCAATCTGTAGGCAGGTCGAAAGAGGTAGGTATTCGCAAAGTATTGGGTAGCACAAGGGGGCAGTTGGTAGCGCAAATATTAGGCGAGGTAGCCATTATTGTGATAGGTGCAGTGCTCTTATCTATTGGCGTGGCAAAACTATTGTTGCCTCTGCTTAAAAACATATCAAGTGTGCCCGATTCTATCCCGTTACTCAACATTGGTAGCGTAGTGTTTTTAATTGTTGTGTCAATAGTGGTTGTTTTATTATCAGGTATTTACCCAGCGTTGATAGTGTCGGGTTTTAAACCTGTATTGGCTTTAAAAAACAAAATCACGGCTTCGTCTATTGGTGGTATTCCGTTGCGTAGGGTATTGGTAATAGCACAGTTTGGTATTGCGCAATTGCTTATAATAGGTACTATAATTGCAGTAAAGCAGATGGATTTTGTGAATGAGGCCGATTTGGGCTTTAATAAAGAAGCTATTTTACTAATCCCAGGTTCAACGGATAGTGTTTCTCTTGCAAAAATGAAATCGTATAAGGCAAGTTTGCTACAAAACCCCAATGTGCGTGCAGCAAGTTTTGTATCGGATGCACCTTCGTCTGATAATAATTGGGGTACTAATTTTTATTTCGACCACTCAACTAAAGATAATAATATCACTCTTTTTATAAAAGCGGGCGATGCCGATTATTTTAAAACTTTTGGTTTGCAGTTTTTGGCAGGTAAAGGATACGAGCAAAGCGATACCGCAAGACAAGTAGTAGTAAATGAAACCCTCATCAAAAAATTAGGAATAAAACGACCCGAAGATGCCATAGGTAAAACCATAAAAGTGGGAGGGAGCGACAAATCGCCTTGGCGACCTATAGTGGGTGTGGTAAAAGATTTTAAAACCAACTCGTTGCGCGATAAAGTAAAGCCAACCATTATTTTCCCACTTAAAGCCTTCGAATCAGAAATAGCGATTAAAATAGATACTAAAAATCTGCAGGCTACTGTTGCCGCTTTGCAAAAGCAATGGGAAAGCACTTATCCCGAGTATGCTTATAATGGGGGGTTTGTGGACGAAAGCATAGCCAAACTGTATATGCAAGAAAATCAAATGGCATTGATTTATAAAATATTTGCTGGTATAGCCATCTTTATTTCGTGCCTAGGTTTATATGGTTTGGTATCGTTTATGGTGGTGCAACGAACCAAAGAGGTGGGGGTGCGTAAGGTGCTTGGTGCATCGGTAAAAAGCATTGTTTATCTGTTCTCAAAAGAGTTTGTGCTGCTTATCACATTCGCGTTTGTAATAGCTGTGCCCATAGCGTGGTATATGATGACGGATTGGTTACAAACTTTTGCCTATCGTATTACCATCACTACCGATGTATTTGTACTAGCGGTAGTAACATCTATTGCATTGGCGTGTATTACGGTAGGATATAAAGCTGTAAAGGCGGCTGTAGCCAACCCTATAAAGAGTTTGAGGAGTGAATAAAGTAAAAATATAGATAATAGTCATAAAACCATGATAAAGAACTATTTGAAATTATCGATAAGGAATATTTGGAAACATAAAGTTTTCTCGATTATCAATATTGTTGGCTTATCTATTGGTATAAGTGCAGCATTGGTTATCTATTTGATTGTTCATCACGATTTTACTTTTGATCAATTTCATAAAGATGGGGATAGGATATACAGGGTGGTTTCTAACTATTCTTTTTCGGGCGATCCATCGTACAATTCGGGCGTATGTGGGCCTTTGCCCGCAGCAGTAAAAAATGAGATGACAGGGATAGAGAGTGCTGCGCCTTTTTATACACTAAATGATTTTAATGCCATTATACCCAACGGCTCGAAAACACCTACAAAATTTAAGAAACAGCAAGATGTTGTATTAGCCGATGCATCATACTTTAAATTGTTCGAATACCAATGGCTTGCTGGTTCAATTAAAAGCGCGCTTAATGCTCCTTATCAGGTGGTATTAACATCAGATAAAGCTAAAGTGTATTTCCCTTTATTAACATTTGAACAAATAATAGGCAAGCAAGTAGTGTATGAAGATACCATAAAAGCAACGGTGAGTGGGATAGTGCAAAAACCAATAGAAAACACTGATTTTCAGTTTTCTGATTTTATATCGTATAGCACTGCTAATAGTGTGAAAGATTTAAAAGAACAAATATCATTAGATGAATGGAGGAGTACTAGCTCGTCATCACAACTTTTTGTTAAAATCTCGGCTAAATTATCAGTTGCTAATATCGAACAACAGTTGAATGCGCTATTAAAAAAGCACAACCCCAAAAAAGCTGATGATAATTCTAAATCGAGTTTTCAATTACAAGCATTGAGCGATTTACATTTTAACGAAAAGTATGGAAGTTTCGATTCGGGAACTATTGCAAATAAAAGCACTTTGTATGGGTTGTTGACTGTTGCTACTTTCATTTTGGTATTAGGATGTATCAATTTTATTAACCTCACTACTGCACAGGCGTCGCAACGTGCCAAAGAGATAGGTGTGCGCAAAACTATGGGCAGCACTCGTATGCAATTAATCAGTCAGTTTTTGAGCGAGACATTTTTAATTACCTCACTAGCAGTAATTGTTGCCATTGTAGTTAGCCCATTCATACTCAAGCTTTTTGCTGATTTTGTATCGAAAGATATCAAGTTTGATTTGTTCGGCCAACCAAGTTTGATGGTGTTTATTCTCCTGCTTACTATAATTGTGAGTTTTGTTTCGGGATTTTATCCCGCACTGGTATTGTCGAGTTTTAAACCAATTTCGGTACTTAAAAATCAGATTACATCGGGGAGTAATAAAACACGCAATGCTTGGTTACGAAAATCGCTAACAGTTACACAGTTTGTAATAGCGCAGTTTTTTATTATGGCAACGCTATTGATAAGCAAGCAAATTTATTATGCGCTGCATAAAGATTTAGGATTTAAAAAAGACGGTATCTTATCTATTACTACACCTTTTAAAAACAATACAGCAGGTAAAAAGCAAGTTTTCTTAAACCAATTGCGCGCTATACCACAAATAGAATTGGTAAGTGTAGGAGGCGAACCGCCATCATCGAGTGGAACTCACTCTAGAAGTGTTTCTTATACGGATGGCAAAAAGGAAATAAAAACCGATTTGGAGCTGAAAATGGGCGATGAAAATTATCTTAATATTTATAAGATAAAATTACTTGCTGGTCGCAATTTAAACCCGAGTGATACTGCAATGCAATTGATAATTAATCAAAACTATGCTAAAGTGCTTGGTTTTAAAACCCCACAAGATGCTATTGGTAAGTATATAAATATGGGTAAGGTTGATAAGGTTAATTCGGAAATAATAGGTGTGGCTCATGATTTTTATCCCAAATCATTACGTAGTCCTATCAAGCCATTGGCAATTACCTATCACGAAAAAGCATTTAATAACAACACGTTTCATATTGCCTTGAAGCCCGAAACTGCAGGTGGCGGCGAATGGAAAGCCGCTATTGCCAGTATGCAAAGCTTGTGGAAGGGTATATACCCTAATGATGATTTTGAGTATCAGTTTTTTGATGAAAGAATTGCCAAATTTTATGAGGAAGAGCAACATATATCCAAATTGCTTACTTGGGCTACGGGTTTATCTATCCTGATAAGTTGCCTTGGCTTGCTTGGGCTGGCTATTTATACTACCAATTTGCGCACCAAAGAAATAGGCGTGCGCAAGGTGCTAGGGGCATCGGTATCGCAAATAGTGCGGCTGCTATCAACCGAATTATTAATGTTGGTAATATTGGCTTTAGTAATAGTTACGCCGATAGCTTGGTATGCTATGAACAAATGGATGCAAAACTTTGCCGATAAAACGCCTATCAGCTGGTGGATATTTGCATTGAGTGGTGTGGGGATGCTTATTGCTGCCTTTGTTACATTAAGTTCTCAAACTGTAAAGGCAGCTATATCAAACCCAGTAAAGAGTTTGAGGAGTGAATAAAAATTTAATAATATAAAAAGATGTTATCATTACAACACGTATCAAAGTATTACCAAGTAGGGGGCAACAAAAACTTTGTGCTCAATGATATTAGCCTCGATGTTGACGAGGGCGAATTTATATCTATCATGGGGCCATCAGGGTCGGGTAAATCAACGTTACTTAATGTAATTGGTATGCTCGATGCGCCATCGGAGGGTTATCATTATTTTGTGGGGCAGGCGGTGCACCAGTTGAAAGAGAAGCAGCGTTCGGCTTTGTACAAGCAGTATATCGGTTTTGTTTTTCAGGCGTACCATCTTATTGATGAGCTTACGGTGTATGAGAATATCGAAACGCCATTGATATATCAAGATTTTAAAGGCTCGGAGCGTAAGGCTATGGTGGCTGATATATTGGATAAGTTTCAGATAGTGGGTAAAAAAGATTTGTTCCCATCGCAACTATCGGGCGGGCAGCAGCAATTGGTAGGCATTGCACGTGCTTTGATTGCTAAACCTAAACTGATATTAGCTGATGAGCCTACGGGCAATCTGAACTCGAAACAGGGCGACGAGATAATGCAATTGTTTAGAAAATTGAATAAAGAGGATGGTGTAACCATTATTCAGGTAACGCACTCCGAAAAAAATGCCGAGTATGGCAGCCGAATTATTAATCTTTTGGATGGTAAAATAGAATCATCTAAAAACATCTAAAATCAATCGAATAATGAATATTAGAATATATTTTACAACGTTGCTTTTTGTAGCTTGCACTACGGCAACCATCGCGCAGCAAAATAATAGCCTTAGCCTGCAGCAATGTATTGATATGGCGATTAAAAACAACCTGCAAGTAAAACAAAGTGGGTTAAATGCCGAGAGTGCCAAAATAAACTTCCTACAAGCAAAAGAAAACTTACTGCCTACCATTACAGCTAGCGCAGGCAGGCAACTGAACCAAGGGCGAGGAATAAATACGGTAACCAATACCTATGTCAACCAGTCGCTTACTTCTGATAACTATAACCTTTCGGGTAGTTTAACCTTGTTTAATGGTTTATCGTACCAAAATGCGGTGAAACAAGCATCGTTGGCTTATCAAGCTAATACAATGGATTTTCAGGCGGCAAAGGATGTGGTAACCATCAATGTGATAACCAGTTATTTATTGGTGTTGAATAATCAGGAATTGCTGGAGCAAAGCAAAAAGCAATTGCAAGCTGCAAAAGAGCAAACAGAAAGAGCCGAAACCTTAGAAAAAGAAGGTGCAAACAAAACTGCTTCGGATTTGGCTGATTTGAAAGGAACGTATGCAGGTAGCAAAGTAACTTTGGTAAATGCCGAAAACGCATTAAATGCTGCAAAATTGAGCTTGTATCAGGTAATGAATGTGCCTTATAACAAGGATGCCGAACTGCAACCGTTAAATGCGCAAGAGCTTACAGGCACGTATGCCGTAAGTGCTGATAAGGTGTACGAAACGGCTTTACAACAATTGGCATTGGTAAAAGCTGCCACATTGAAACGCGAAAGTGCCGAAAAAGGGGTGAAGGCTGCCAAAGGGCAAATGATGCCTACCTTATACATTAATGGAGGCTTAAATACTACCTATTCGAGTGCTACGCAAGGGGTAAGCTATACCGACCAAATACGAAACAACTATGGTAATGCCGTAGGGCTGGGGTTAAACATTCCGTTGTTTACCAATCATATCAAAAAGAATAATGTATCATTAGCCAAAATAAACCTGCTAAATGCGCAGTATGTAGAGGATGCTACCAAAACTCAATTACGACAAACGGTTGAGCAGGCGTATAATAACATGACATCCGCCTATAACAAATATCAAGCATTAGATGAGCAGGTGAAAGCTTATACCGAGAGTTTTCGCGTAGCTAAAATACGATTTGAAGCGGGTGTATTAACGTCGGTTGATTTTGTTATTGCTAAAAATAATATGGACAACGCCAACCTGAACTGGATAAGTGCGCGTTACGATTATTTTATTTACAGCAAAATATTAGATTATTATCAAGGTAAATTATCATCATTATAGGTTGAGTATTGATACCCAACCTATAATGTAATGGAGCTGTGCTTAAAAGCTGCGTTTGATGCTGTTGCTCAATGTTTTTACGGTCCAGTAACCGCTATCTAATATACGGCGAACGGTCATTAATGGGTCGTTCGCATCACGTTTATCAGCCAATTGAAAAGCGAGTTTGAAACCTCTTTTGTGCAATTCGGGTAAGCCTTGTGCATTCCAAAGTCCGAACGGAAAAGCAAAGTATTTTATTTTTTTGCCAGTTATTTCTTCCAGTTTTTTGGTTGGTTTGTCCAATTGGGTTTCCCAATCTTTGCCTGCAAATTTTTTGAAGTTATGATGATCCCAAGTGTGGCTGGCTATTACATTGCCCTCGTCTGATAGCTGTTTTACCTGCTCTTTGCTCATATAATGCGGTTTACGCCCGAGCGATACCGTCATGATAAAATAGACACCTTTAAAGCCATATTTCTTTAACTCGGGGCGAGCTACGGTAAATTGGTCGATATCGGTATCGTCAAAAGTGAGCATAATAGGTTTGCTTGGCAGCGGTGTGCCTTTGGTAAGGTAATCATATAATTGGTCGGGCAAAATAGTATGGTAACCACTATCGGCAAGCATTTTTATATGTGCTTTAAAAGCAGCAATAGGCATAATATAGTCTTTAGCACCTTTTGAGTCGGTTGCTTTCCAATCGCGTATTTGGTGATAGCATAAAATAGGCACTTGTTTGCGTGCCATTATAGCAGCGTTGTTGTCTGTTGGTGGCGACGTAATAGGTTTTGAATAACAAACTGAAGTGCCTAAAAGGCAAAATAAGATACTTGTAGATAATAATTTGAACATAGTTTTGAGCGATTAATAACGATTGCGAAATTAAAATAAATATGACTTAACGTAGGGTAAAATGTGGATAATATTTGCCCGTGTGATTAAAATAAAGTGGGATTGTTGCCTTGCCTCAATTTGCCTAAGTGCTTGTAGGCATTATCGGTAGCTTCGCGCCCGCGTGCGGTGCGCATCAAAAAGCCTTCTTGTATCAAAAATGGTTCGTACACTTCCTCAATAGTGCCTTCATCTTCGCCTACGGCAGTTGCAATGGTTTTTAGTCCTACTGGGCCGCCTTTAAACTTATCAATAATGGTGAGGAGTATTTTGTTATCCATTTCGTCCAATCCATGCTGGTCAACGTTGAGGGCATTCAGCGCATAGTTTGCAATAGCGGTATCAATATTGCCATCGCCTTTTATTTGGGCAAAATCTCTGGTTCGGCGTAGCAAAGCATTGGCAATACGTGGTGTGCCTCGGCTGCGGCGTGCTATTTCGTAAGCACCTTCGTCGCTTATGGGTGTTTTTAGGATAGATGCCGAGCGTAGTACAATAGTGGTGAGCAATTTGGCATCGTAATACTCGAGGCGCGAATTGATACCAAAACGAGCACGTAGCGGAGCGGTAAGCAAGCCCGAACGGGTGGTAGCACCTACCAGCGTAAACGGATTGAGGGATAACTGCACCGAACGGGCATTAGGGCCTGTTTCGAGCATAATATCTATTTTAAAATCCTCCATAGCCGAGTATAAATACTCTTCGACCAATGGGCTAAGGCGGTGTATCTCGTCAATAAATAATATATCGCCTGTTTCTAAATTGGTGAGCAACCCAGCCAAATCGCCAGGTTTATCCAATACAGGGCCTGAGGTGATTTTGATGCCTACACCCATCTCATTAGCAATAATATGCGAAAGGGTGGTTTTGCCCAATCCGGGAGGACCATGTAGTAGCACGTGGTCTAATGCTTCGCCACGCTGGCGTGCTGCTTGCACAAACACACGCAAATTGGCTAATATTTTGTGCTGACCGGTAAAATCTTCAAAAGCCTGTGGGCGCAATACCTTTTCGATATCCCGTTCGGCAGGCGATAGGCGTTCACGTTCAGGGTCAAGATGCTCATTCATTGCCAACGAAATTAGTATTTTATTTCGAAAATAGTATGCTCAGTTTTGGATTTGAGCTATTGCGATTGTTATAGGCTTAATGCTTTCAAAATCAATATCAACCTTCGGGGTATTTCCTGAAAATGCTATTAATTTTCATCTGTATCACCCCAAACACCGCTTCGCGAAATATGCTTGTTGACATTTTTGAAGTGCCTTCGGTGCGATCGGTAAATATGATAGGCACTTCTACAATGTTAAAGCCGTGCTTAATGGTGGTATATTTCATTTCTATTTGAAAGGCGTAGCCCACAAATTTTATTTTATTGAGTTGCACCACTTCAAGCACTTTGCGTTTGTAGCACATGAAACCTGCGGTAGAATCCTGAATTTTTATACCTGTAATAAAACGCACATATACCGATGCAAAATAGCTCATCAATACGCGGCTCATAGGCCAGTTTACCACATTTACGCCTTTTATGTATCGCGAACCAATAGCAGCATCAGCCCCATCCACACAAGCTTGACGCAGTTTTAACAAATCGTCAGGATTGTGCGAAAAATCGGCATCCATCTCAAAAATATAATCGTATTGATGCGCAATAGCCCATTTAAACCCATGTATATAAGCTGTGCCCAAACCCAATTTGCCAGCACGCTCTTCCATAAAAAGGCGGTCGGGGTATTCTTTTTGTAATTGCTTTACAATAAGAGGTGTTCCATCGGGCGAGCCATCGTCAATAATAAGTACGTGGAAATCGTGCGGCAACGAAAATACTTTACGAATAATACGTTCGATATTTTCTATTTCGTTGTAGGTGGGTATAATAACTATGCTATCGGGCACTTGTTAGGTTGATTTGTTTTTAATTTAATATTAACAGTTTGCAAAAATACTTCATTTTATGATGTATTAAAATAAAAAAGCAGGATAGTAACTGCTACCATCCTGCTTATCTTATATTTTATGATAAATTATTATGCAATTTCTTCTTCGGCATCAGGTTCGTCAATATAGTTTCTCTCTTTTAATCGAGGCGAAACAAAAATAAACACTAAAAAGAATACCAATATAAAGCCTACGAAAAACCAATAGAAATTTGCTCCAACTAAGTGTTTTGCTAAAAAGCCACCTTTTGAAATGTTGCCATTTATCATTGCGGTAACCACATTACCTAAGGCAACGGTTAATAACCATATTGCCGACATGGTACTTTTCATTGATTTTGGCGAATTGGTATAAGCATACTCTAAACCTGTGATAGATACCAATACTTCGGCTGCTGATAAGGCTACGAAGGCAAATACCTGCCACCATATTGATGGAGTAGCACCACCATCTATTTTACCTTGAGCTACTGCTATAATTACAAATGATAATGCGGTGATTAATAAACCCACCCCCAAACGTCTAAGCGGTGTAGTTTTTAAGCCTATTTTATCAAAAAATGGATAGATGCCATAATTGAATATCGGAATAAATATTAATAAAAAGGCAGCATTAAGTGTTGACATTTGTCCAGGTAATACAGTAAAATGTGCGAACCCTAAATTGATGTTAAGATCCATTTTTGCGGCTTGTAACACCCATTCTGATAAGCATTGATCCCAAACCACCCAATAAGCCAAGGTGAAAAAGAATACGGTGATTACACGATATACGGCTTTCATGCCTTCTACTTTTTCGGGGTCGAAGCTTTCTTTAGCTACATCCAACCATGATTCGCCTTTTTTCTTTTTCCCAATATTTTTTAAAGCATATAGAGAGATGAAAATTAAATTGTTTCGGTTTACACCAGCAGGTGGTACACGCACATACATTTTACGCCCCGAGTAGAAAATGATTGTAGCCAAGGCCATTAACACGCCTGGTATGCCAAATGCCCATCTTGGGCCATAATTTGCATATACCCAAGGAATTAAAATGGTGGATACAGTAGAGCCTGCGTTGATGCTGAAATAAAACCAGCCATATACTTTTGATAGTAAGCTTTGGTTTGATTTATCAAACTGGTCGCCCACGTTTGCCGATACGCACGATTTGATACCTCCCGCGCCTATGGCAATCATTACCAAACCTGTTGTAAATAAACTTAAGTTATCTACAAATGCTGCTAAGAACATAGTACCCAAGCAATACACCAATGATATGTACAATATGGTTTTGTATTTACCAAAAAACCAATCGGCTAATAGCCCACCAATTAATGGCATGGTGTATGAAAGTGCAACAAAAAAGTGTGTGCTTTCATTTGCTTTAGCCTCTGCAACCGCAGTTAGTGCTGGGTTTAATGTGGGATTATAAAATTGTACAACTAAAAATGTTACTAAAATGGAACGTAGCCCATAATAACTAAACCGCTCGGCGGCTTCGTTACCAATAATAAAGGGCACACTTTTAGGATACTGGGGTTTCGTCTCCAGCGTAGCGGTTGTGGTTTCTTGCATTGGTTATTGGTTATATAATTTTGACTAAAATACTATTATTTTGGTAAATCAAAATATTGTGTGGAAATAAATGTAACGAGCCTATTAATATTTGGTAGATTGATGGATGCAAAATATAGCGTAATGATTACTTTTTCTCAGCAGTTGATTTATCAATCTTAGCTTGCTTTTTTGGGTCGATGTATTCGCCTTCGTTACCATCAGCAGCGTTCCTCATATCTATATTATCCACAAACGCCCATTTGCCATCTTTAAATTGATAGCCATTGTAGCTCAAGTCGGGACCATAGGTTTCGGGCTTATCTTTTAGTTTTTTATCAGGAGGAGCAAGGTTGTCAAATACGATAAGGTGCTTTTCGCTTTCGTATTTTAATAGCATGGATGTTTGTCGGGCATATTCAAACACTACTCTATTACGGGTTTTGTTGTTCCCCTCAAACACAGGCATTCCAAACACGGGTTTATTATCCCTATCAAAGGAAAACGTTTCTATTACCTTTTTGTTCGAGTGTATATTATTGCCCTTCCAGCCCAGCAATACGTAGTAGGGCTTTTGGTCGGCATATATAGGTATAATATTATAATATATTGCACCAAACCATTTCGTGTTGTTGGTTACAGTATCTTCGGCATTTTTAATGAAAGAGCTATAATCAATAAGCGGATATAGTTGCAATTTATCGCCAGTATTTATTTGTATCGTTCCAAAAAAACGATAGCTGCCATCATTAAACTGCACATCCCAAGTGAGGATGCGAAAACGGCTATCGGGCGAGTTTAAAATATGAATACTTTTGAGCGAATCGAAAGGGTAATTATAAGAGGTAGGTACTTTTAATGCTTTTACTAATGTTTTAATAAACTCGGCATTGGCACTCAGGCGCAATGTTTCGGTACTATCATTAATAAACTTATTGCCCAAATAGCGTAGGCTATCTTGGTATAAATTCAAGGTTTTGATGTTTCCGCTATTGTCAGAGTGTTGAGCAAAAGCACTTACCGAGCTTATGCTTATTAGTAAATACAGTAAAAATACCTTTCTCATTTGTATATGTTAACGTAAATTTTCGATAACCATTGCACTAGCACCACCGCCACCGTTGCAAATACCAGCAGCACCATATTTACCACCGTTTTGCATCAGTACGTGTATTAATGTTACCATGATGCGTGCGCCTGATGCACCAAGCGGATGCCCTATTGCCACTGCGCCACCATTTACATTTACTTTGCTCGCATCTAATTTTAGTTCCTGATTATTAGCAATAGCTACTACCGAGAATGCTTCGTTTATTTCGTAATAATCTATTTCCTCGGCGGTTAAACCTGCACGTTGCAAAGCCAAAGGGATCGCTTTTTTTGCTGGTGCTGTGGTAAACCATTCGGGAGCTTGCTGCCCATCAGCATACGATACGATACGTGCCAATGGTTTTATGCCCAACTCTTCGGCTTTTTCTTTACTCATCAATACTACTGCTGCTGCACCATCATTTAGGGTTGATGCGTTGGCTGCGGTTACCGTGCCATCTTTTTTGAATACGGGTCTCAGCGATGGTATTTTATCAAACTTTACTGCTTTGGGTTCTTCGTCATCAGCAAATAAAGTAACTTCTCCTTTTTTATCTTTCAGCTCAACTGGCGTAATTTCGGCTTTAAACCTGCCTTCGGCTTGTGCTTTTTGCGAGCGTTGGTACGATTCGATAGCGTGTTTGTCTTGCTCTTCGCGACTGATATGGCAATCGGTAGCGCATAACTCGGCTGCCGAACCCATATGATAATCGTTATACACATCCCACAAACCATCTTTTATCAAACCATCTATAATTTGCCCATTACCCAAACGGTAGCCATTGCGTGCTTTATCTAAATAGTAGGGGGTGTTGCTCATGCTTTCCATACCACCAGCTACTACAATATCGTTTTCGCCTGCGGCAATGCTTTGTGCAGCAAGCATAATGGCTTTCATGCCCGATGCGCATACTTTATTGATGGTGGTAGCAGGCAAATAAGGCAAACCAGCAAATATGGCTGCTTGTGTTGCGGGGGCTTGCCCTACATTGGCCGATAGTACATTGCCCATATATACCTCTTGTATGTGCGAGGGTTGTAATCCCGATTTTTCAACTGCCGATTTGATAGCAATA